>NZ_CP108391.1:0-616489 GCF_035974375.1 Streptomyces sp. NBC_01320 | reverse complement strand
CACAGCGCTGCGCGCTGTGCAAGCGAAACGCCGTGCTTCGCACGGCGTGACGAATTGCTTAGCAATTCGTTGACGGCGTTTCACGCCTTAATTCCCGTGCTTCGCACGGGAATTGGAATTACGCTTCGCTTAAATTCCTGACAGGCGGGCGTGTCCGCTTCGCTCCCACACCCTTGGTTCCGGCTTCGCCGGAACGGCTGGCTACCGGGTGAGGGTGCATCAGTGCAGGCCTGTGTAGTATCCCGAAGAAAACAGCACCCCCATCCGGTGACGTGACGTCACCGGGGACCGGCGGCCGGCCCTGTCGGATGGAACGCACCGGACTCCGCTTCGCTCCATCCGGTGTGATGATGACCTTTCACCTTCTGAACAACGCTCAGCATACGTATGAGCCTGCCCGAAAGCCCCTCCCGTCGGACCCTGTTGCGCTAGAGTGATGCCCGCACACATCACGATGATGCATCACGGGATGCAGTGTGTAGCATCCCGAAGGAACCGCTACCCCCTCCGCTAGGACTTGCCACCCCCTCTCGTGAATTCTGGAGTACGGATATGACGAGCACAGAAAAGATTGCGCTTCGGCCTCATCAGGTTGAAGCCGTTGACGCTGTGGTGCGCGGTCTTGATATCCCTCCGATGAAGCGGATCCCGCGTCATGGTCTGCGCGCCACGGTAGTGGCGGCGTGCGGTACGGGAAAGACCCTCATTGCCGCCCATTCCGCGCTGCGGCTCGCACGTAACGGCCGGGTTCTCGTACTGCTGCCAACCCTGGATCTACTGACCCAGACCGTGCGCGAATGGCGATCCGCAGGGCACACCGGGCCCGCGGTGGCGGTGTGTTCGCTGGACGACGACCCGCACCTGTGGGACCTGGATGTGCGGTCCACGACCAGCCCACCGCAGCTGGCACTGTGGCACGGCCGCGGACCCGTGACCGTCTACGCCACCTACGCCTCCCTGCCGGTACTGGCCGAGGCGCACGAGGGCGCGTACGGGCTTCCCATGGACGTCTTCGACCTCGTGATCGTGGACGAGGCGCACCGTACAAGCGGATCGGCAGGGAAGGCGTGGGCCGCGATTCACGACCAGGACGTCATTCCTGCGATGCGCCGGCTCTACATGACCGCCACACCCCGGATCTGGAAGGAACGCCCACCCCGGGCCCGGTGGGCGGAACGCCAGGAGGGCTTCGAGAACGCGCGGGATGCCCTGCCGCAGGAGCTGGCCTGCTCCATGGACGACCCCAAAGTCTTCGGCCCTGTCGTCTACGAGCTGTCGCTGGCATCAGCCGTGTCTCGTGGGCTTTTGGCGCGGTATCAGATCGTGGTGGTGGAACTGGCCGACCCGGTGGTCACCCCCGCCCGCCTGGCCGGCCAGGAGAAACGTGAGGAGCAGCTGCGGGGTGAGCGGATGGGGGCGTTGCAGGCCGCGTTGCTGGAGACGATGGCGGTGCATCAGCTGCAGACCACGATCACGTTCCATCATCGGACGATAGAGGCGGCGGCGTTCGCGAAGGGGCTGCCGCGGGTGGCGCAGCGGCTGCACGCGTCCGACCCGGAGCGGTATCCGGAGCGTGTGTGGGCCGACTGGTTGTGCGGGGAGCACGAGGCGGACCACCGGCGCAAGGTGCTGGGGGACTTCGGGCGCCGGGCGGGGCGTGCGGTGCTGTCGAACTGCCGGGTCCTGGGCGAGGGCGTTGATATCAGGGCGGTGGATTCCGTGGCGCTGTTGGACCCGAAGGGGTCGGCGGTGGATATCGTGCAGGCTATTGGCCGGGCGCTGCGTCAGAAACCCGGTCAGGGTAAGGTGGCGACGCTGATTGTGCCCGTGTTTTTGGCGCGGGATGAACAGCCGGAAGACATGCTCACTTCCTCTTCTTATCGCCCCTTGGTGAAGGTTCTTGAGGGGTTGCGGGCGCATGATGAGCGTGCGGTGGAAATGCTTGCTGTGCCGCAGGAGACCCAGAAGAAGGTCGTTGATCCGTCGCAGTACATCGGTCCGGAGCCGGAAGACGGCCAGGAGGAGTCACGGCTGCTGCTCCGCTTCGCCGCCCCCAGAGACCCCGTCATGATCGCGAAGTGGGTGCGGTTCAACGTCATCAGCACCGAGCGGCAGGACTGGCAGCGCGGCTACGACGCCGCCCGCCGCTACTGGGAGCGGGAAGGTTCGCTGGACGTGCCCTACGAGCACCAGGAAGGTGCGTATCCGCTGGGGAGATGGCTGTCTGACCAGCGGCGGGCGTACCGGGCCGGGACCATGCCCTCCAAACGGGCCGAGGAACTCGAAGAACTCGGGATCGTCTGGGACACCGCCGATGCCCAGTTCGCCGAGAACCTTGCTGCGGCCCGCGCGTACTACGCCGAAGCCGGGACGCTGGCCGCGCCCCGGCACGCGACTGCGCTGGACAAGCCGGTCGGGCAATGGCTCACCAACCTGCGCCGGCCCGGGGGCCTCGGTAAGGATCCCGGGCGGGCGCAGCGGCGAGCCGCGCAGCTCGCCGCGATCGACCCGGACTGGAACCCGGGACAGTTGGGGTGGACCGTCGACTGGCAACGCCACTGGGCCGGACTGCGCGTGCTCCTCGCGGGCAGTGCCGGCCTCGCCGACATCCAGCCCGGCGTCACCCACCACGGCGACGACATCGGACGCTGGACCACGAGGCAAGCCCGCGACTGGACGCAACTCAACCTGGAGCAGCAACGGCGCCTGGGAGAGCTGGGTGTGGGAGCCGCTGAACGACCCCAGAAGGCCCCAGCGCGAACCAGCACGAAGACCGGGGCAGGAAAGGGCGCAGCACGCGGTACAGAAGCCTTCCAGCGAGGCGTAGCAGCCCTCGCTCAGTACATCGCACGGGAAGGGAAGACCACCGTCAGCCGCCAGCACGTCGAACAGCTTCCCGACGGCACATCGGTACGACTCGGTGTGTTCCTCAGCAACCAGAAGAACCGGCGGGACCGGCTCAGTGAGGACCAGCTCACCGCCCTCGCCAACCTCGGGCTGGGGTGGGCTGCCTGACGGAACAATGGCGATGCCCGCACGGAACATGTCCGGCGCAGGCATCGCCATACTCGTCTCGGGCCATCCGACGCAGCTCGGCTGAGCGCCTACCGGTCAACGGCGCGGGCGCGGATCCGGGCGAGGATGCCGTTGTTGCGGGCGGCTTCCTCGGCAGCCTGGCGCTCACGTTCGGCTTCGCGGCGGGTGTGCTCGCAGTCCGGACACAGGCCACCCGTACGATCACCGTTGAGCGGTGGTGCTGGCCCCGTCCAGTGCTTCCCGGATGATGTCCACGTGCCCGGCGTGCTGAGCCGTCTGATCAGGTGCAACAGGACCCGGCGCACTGGCCAGTAGACCGTCTCCGGCGGGGACCAAGGAGTCCTGGGAAGGGGCACGCTCCTGTCCAAGTCCTCCAGAGCACTCACAGCCTCTTCGGTCGCCTGTGCCGCGCCCGCTTAGAGCTTCAGCAACCCAGGGAGTGTTTCACCCTCGGCCATGCGGTACTGCCCAGTGTCGAGCATGCCCTCCGGCAGCTCTCCGTCCCCTCGACCAGGATCTGCGTCCACACCTGCTCGCCGCAGGCCATGTGCTTGACGATCCCACCCAGCGTGAGTTCACGCACGGTTGCGCGCTGCGCAGCCTGCGCGTCGGTGATGCCGCGGACCGTGATGAGCAGCAACGTGGCCGTTGCTCGGTCCAGTTGTGCACCGAGGTCTGCCCGGTTGCTGGCCTGGGCAGCTTGGGCTGTCCTGAGCTGGGCGAGGCGCTGGGTGCTTCGGGCGATGAGCCTGCGAGGTGTCAGGTCCAGGTGAGAGTCGGGTCGAGGACGGACAGCCTTGAGATCGAAGTCCGAGCGCAGGAGGTCAAGGCAACCGATCCGGGTGGAAGCCGACGCTGTACTCGCTGTTCTGGCTAGTCTGCGGGCATGATGGAGCATCCCGGGTTCGGTGCGATGCTGGCGTCGTTGCTGGACCACAGAGAGCTCAGCGCCCAGGAGTTGGCCGACTGCGCTGAGTCGACCGCAGACGAGGTCCGGGCGGTGCTCGCGGGGGAGAGCCCCGGCGAGGGGCTGCTCCGACGGCTTGCGCCCGCGCTGGGATTCCACGCTGTCGATCTGTTCATCCTCGCGGGGCGAGCGGTCCCGGACGACCTGGCGCCGTTGGACGCCACGGCCGTGAAGTGGGCGGCGACCATGGTGACGGATGCGGTGCGCCTCCCCGAAGCGCGACGCCGTGAGCTTCTACAGATGATCCGCTCGCTGCCGCAGGAGGAACGGCGTTCCAGCTTCGCCCCGAAGCCGCTTATGCCCCTCGCCGACGGCCCGGGCGCTTGCGTCATCCGCATGCTCCAGTACCGCAACCTGAACTGGATGGGCATAGCGAGGACGCTTGCGTTCGTGACGCCCACGTACCTGTCGGCGGCCACCTACGGCGTGATCGGCTCCGGTCGCAAGGAGCTGACCCCGCGCTTGGTGACGGACTTCGCTGCCCTGCTGGGGATCGACGCCTGCGAACTGGCCGCGCTGACGGGCGTTTCCCTGCGTGAGGTGCCGCCCCCTCCGTCCCCGGAGGCCGTGGACGCCGCAGCGCTGCTGTGGGGGGCGCGACGGCTGTCCGCTGACCAGGCGCGACACGTCTCCGAGCTGGCACGCTCGCTGCGCGGGGACTCCGACGACGGTTAGCTCGTCAGCCTGCCCGGACTCAGAAGTGAGATGCCCCCAGGCCCAGTGAGACCGGACAGCAGCACCAACGGACCAGGTCATCTGAGACAGGGACCAGATCGTCTGAGGCGGGACACCAGTCCCTGCCAGCACAGCCCTGCCGAGTAGCCGAGGGGAGTCTCACCCCTCGGCTCTCACAGAACCGTGCGTAAAAGTCTCCCTTTACACGGCTCTTGTCGTTCTGATCATCAGGTCGTCACGGCCTTCACGGTGCAGCGCCAGTGCGCGAACATACGGGGGTATCGCTGGGCGATCTCCTGCATCTTCGCGATGGCCTTCCGCTCGGCCGCGAGCCGTTTGTACTTCTGGCGGATCCAGCGCACCAGGTAGGCGTTGATGCGCATCAAGAAGGACTGCAACTCCCATGGCCGGAAGCGGCCGTAGTAGTTGATCCAGCCCGCCACGACAGGGTTGATCCTGCGTGCGAGTTCGTGGAAGGACTGATCCGAGCGGGTGTGCAGGTGCCAGGAGCGCACCTCCCGCCCCATCTTCGTCAGGGCGTCCTTGCTGACCGCCGGCTCGAACCCCAGGAACTGGTTCCCGTGTCGGCTCCGGCAGCGCCTGGCGCGGAACGTGTACCCGAGGAAGGTGAACGCCGTGTCCTCGAAGGAGCTCCGCCGGTCCCCGTCCTGGCAGTACACGATCCGGGTCTTATCCGGATGCAGTTGTAGTCCGACTTCGACCATCCTGTCCGTGAGCGCGGCCAGAACCTCGCGGGCCTGGCGCTCGGTGACGCAGTGCAGCACCGCGTCGTCCGCGTAGCGTTCGAACCAGACGGTCGGGAACTCCCGGGCCATCCAGGTGTCGAACGCGTAGTGCAGGAACAGGTTCGCCAAAACGGGAGATACCGGGGCGCCCTGCGGGGTCCCCTTCTCCCGTTCCAGCAGGGAGCCGTCGGGCATGACGAGCGGGGCAGCAAGCCACCGCCGCACATACAAGTTCACCCAGACGGCGTCGGTGTGCGCTTCCACCGCCTTGACCAGCAGGTCCCAGGGCACGCTGTCGAAGAACTTGGCGATGTCGAACTCCACCACCCAGTCCCGTTTCCAACAACGTTTCCGGCATTTTTCAACTGCGTCCAAAGCGGACCGTCCGGGTCGGTATCCGAAACTGTCAGGATGGAAAATGGGTTCCACCCTGCGCATCAGATGCCGGGCCACCACAGTCTGAGCCACACGGTCGGCGACAGCGGGAATGCCTAGCATTCTTTCACCTCCGCCGTGCGGCTTGGGAATGGCCACCGCCCGCACCGGAGGCGGAAAGTACGAGCCTGACGACATCCGATTCCAGACCTTGTACAGATTGTTTTTCAGGTCCTTCTCGAAGTCGGCGACACTCTGCCCGTCCACCCCGGGTGCGCCTTTGTTCGCCCTGACTTCTTCCCACGCCTCCTTGACTTCCCACTTCGAAATATCAAACGGCTTGACTTGTGACTTCAACTGGCCCATCGAACTCCTCCCGGACAGCGTCCGGTTGATGCGATCAACACAGTCACGAACGACCCAACCCCTTCGCTCCACCCCCGTTACAGGGGCTTCATCACTACTACGAGCCGGTCCGCCAGCAGGACCCGCATCGGTACTCGACCCCTTGCAGTGTCTGCTGCTTGGGGAACTCCCTCTCGCCCACCGCTACGCGGCGGGCAGTGTCGGGACCTGCCTTCTCCTGTTCCGTGCGGAAGCCGCAGACCGGACTCACGTCGCCTACATGCCGGACACCACCTGACCAATAGGCGGGCGCCCGCCAGGCTCATCCCGGGATTCTGGTCACACCCCGGTTTCGATGTCGTCTATTCGTTTTTCGACACGTCAGCAGCGATTCACTTGCGTTCGTCTTCCCGGTCCCCACCTGACGCCTCTTACGACGCCTTTTCCTCATCGCTCACCACGACAGTCTTCAGCTAACGCGGCATGAGGTGGTTTGAAGCCTCCCCCCGCAGGGCGACTTCGAAGGGCCAAATACCTTCATCTTCCGCACAGCATCATTTCCAGAAGTGGGCCTACGACCAACTCTCTTTCATGTTCAGGACACAAGACCAGCAACAACACACCCATGCTGAACCGACCGGCAACAAACCGACCCGCATCATCACCAAAAACGTCAGCACCAAATCGGCAACTGTGTCACCACCCGAACTAATCACCGCGACCATCTGAACAGCACAGACACCGCAGCTACCGCACTGACATCACGATGCCGAACCACCACCGCCAAAAAATCGCAGATCATCAACTACCGCGTCCTCGCGGATCTGGTCGACGCCGACGGCCAGCTGCCCGACATCGCACCTGGGGTGCTGTTCGAGGGTGATGACCTGAGCAAGTGGCTCCAGAGGCAGAAGAATCCGGGCACCTGGACACAGCTGACGGGCGAGCAGCAGGAACGGCTCTCGAAGCTGGGCATGCAGCCCGACCAGGCGCCGTCCCCCGCCCCGGCGGCGGCGCGTACGACGAAGAGTCCGAGCAAGGCGCAGCAGGCGTTCCAACGCGGCCTGACGGCCCTTGCGCAGTGGGTGGAGCGGGAAGGCGTGGGCCGACCGGTACCCCGGAAGGCGATGGAGACCTTGCCCGACGGAAGCGAGACCAAGCTCGGCATCTGGTACAGCAACACCAAGTCCAGGCGGAACAAGCTCACCGCCGAACAACTCGACGCACTACGGAAGCTCGGGGTGGAGTG
Organism: Streptomyces sp. NBC_01320; assembly: GCF_035974375.1. NCBI lineage: Bacteria > Bacillati > Actinomycetota > Actinomycetes > Kitasatosporales > Streptomycetaceae > Streptomyces > Streptomyces sp. NBC_01320. The sequence continues at coordinate 609,096 of NZ_CP108391.1, read as the reverse complement.
GGCCGTGTAGCGTGCGGTGCTGGTTTCCATAGCAAGTCGCTTCCGCATCGGCAGACAACACCCTCGGAGAGCAGGTGCACATGAGAGAAGTACGCAAGAGAATCATGGCCGTACCCGGAATGCTGGCGGCTGTCGTCCAGGACGGCTTCAAGTTCCCGGCAGGAGTGGGCTCTCGGTGATACCCCAGATCCAGAGGGCGCGTTCGGGTGGACAGTGGCTCGGGACACGGGCCGCCCTCCGCGTTCCCGTCGTACTGATAACTCTCGTCGCCGGCGCGGTGGGAACCGCCTCCTGTGGCCAGGACAGCCCCGGCGTGGCATCGCCACAAGCGCCGAGGACAGTGGCACCTCGTCCCGAGCCGTCCGCAACACAGCCCCTGCCGCAGGCCTCCGATCTGCCCAAGCATGCGGTGACCAGCGACAAACAGGCCACGCTTAGCCCAGCAAGGACGATGGCCACGGGATACACCGGGAACGATTTCCTCACCGGACTGGCGAAGGACTGGAAGATCCGACTCGAAAAGCCCGTCGAGCAGGAGATGCCCGACGGGAAAATGAGGACGTACGTTCACGGGCGCGGCAAGAACGGGATGACCGTGTCGGCCGGCTACGCCGATCACAAGAACATGTCCTCCCTGCTGTGCCGCGCGGGTACGAAGGAACCAGGCGATTTCGAGTTCCTGGCTTCCTGCACAGGTCTCGACGTCGCCGGAATCGACCATGACAAGGCGTCCTCGTGGCTCGACCGGGCGAAGAAGGAGACCGACTCCCTGTACGAGAAGCAGGTGACCAAGACGGGAATCGAAAAGGAGTACGTTGTCAGCGGAGTGTTGGTCTCGGGCCCGGTGAGGATGGTTCTGCACCGCGCATACGAGAGGTACTCACTGAGGATCCTCGGAGGCGCAGCGGCGTAGAGGCATCAGCAGGATTCCGGGGTCAAGGCCCCTCGTCGACCTCGGATTGAAGTGGGCAGCACAGGACCCGGAACGGGCGGCGGAGCGCGCGGCGCAGCTCACCGCGATCGACCCGGACTGGAACTGCCCCTGGCCACTGGACTGGCAACGCCACCACCGCGTCCTCGCCGACCTGGCCGATGCCGACGGCCAGCTGCCCGGCATCACACCCGGCGTCCTCATGGACGGCGACGACATCGGACTGTGACTGGAGCAGCAGAAGCGGCCGGGCACCTGGGCGCGGCTCCTGTCCGAGCAGCAGGAGCGGCTGACCGTGCTGGGCATCAAGCCCGCCCAGTCGCCGTCTCCTGCCCCTGCGGGCGGCCTTGCGACAAAGAGCCCGAGCAAGGCGCAGCAGGCGTTCCAGTGCGGGCCGACGGCACTCGCGCAGTGGGTGCACGCACAGCCATGGCATGCACCTCAGCACTTTGCTCGTTGCCCTGTTGCGTACCCAAAGACGCCCACGCAGCACTGACAATCGGCGGGTCGAACCGGGGCGCTCTGCCCTCGGTCCGTCACCGTCCCTGTCTCCCGTTCTGCGTCTGTAGCCCAGGTTTGCCCATCGTGTGCCCTGTACGGCGGATCTCGATCGTGGGAGGCCGCGTCTGTGAGAGGTATGGCAGCGCAAACAGCCATAGGGGTCAAGCGCCGGGGAGAGTCGTGGGGGAGATCAGCGACGGAATTGAGCGAGCGCTGCTGACACGCCCGGTACCTACAGGCGCCTCGGCATTGCGTTTCCGAGAAGGGCTCCACGAGGAAGGTGGCACGCCTTCTGGGCGTTTCACAGCGCACCGTGCAGCGGTGGGTGACAAAGAAGTCCGGAGCACGTCGTCCGCCGGGTCCGCAGCATGTCCAGGCGATCGAGGAAGCGGTCCTGGCTCGGTGGCAGCCCCGGTACGGGCCCGTCGGCGTGCCCAGGCCGAGGCGGAAGGCTTCGTCTTCCACACCAGGGCGCGATTCGGGTTTGCCGCGCCGGCAGGGTCTTCGGACGATCCGCGGGTGCGATGGATCACCCAGGACCTGCCGGGAGAGGTAGCCCGGGAACTGTTCGCCGCTCGGGATGCCGGCGCGGGCGAGCAGCAGCAGACGGTCATTCTCGCCCGTGCGCTGGGGCACGCCTACTTTCGCGAATGGGGCCGGGCCCACGGTCTGCATATCGCTTTCAGCGACATCGAGTTCGCCGACTTCTCGATCGGCTGAGTCTGGCCCGTCGCGTAACAACGTCAGGGTGTTCAGCGTCGCGAGGGCCTGACGCGACTGGTCGGCATCGCTTCGTACCTCTCGGCTTCCTTCCGCTCACGCCAGTCCCACTCCGGCCGGCCGGGCCTTGGCGGCGGGCTGCGGGCGGCTGGGGCGGGCGCAGCCTGGTCGTCTCCGCCATGCGCAGCAGGTGCCCACGGTCTCCCGGCGCGGCAAGCAGTTCCTGCTCCTCGCCGGACACCAGCCGGGTGAAGCAGGCCGCAGCCCGCAGGAAGATGCCCGTCCAGGGCGGTACGGGGTAGGCGGCGCAGCCGTCGGTGTAGCGGGTGCGGTCGTGCAGGGCGAGCGTGGCCGCGGCGTCGTCGTAGTCGCGGGGGCGTGCGGTGGCGAGTTGCTGGAGGGAGGCGCCGGTGAACAGCGCGGCGGCGATAGCCGCGGCCAGGCGGGGATGTGCGGTCGCCGCGTGCAGCGGGAGTGTAAAACTAACGGCGGATCTGCTGATCAAGGAAGAGACGCCAAGTGACTGTGCAGGGTGTGGAGTTGGATTCGATCGAGGCCACTGGTCCGGCAGTTCCCGGAGGGGTGCCGGATGACCAGCTGATCTCGATGCTGATAGACCGGGCCCGGTCGGAGGGCCTGCAGCTGACTGGGGAGGGCGGGCTGCTGCAGCAGCTGACGAAGCGGGTGCTGGAATCCGCCCTGGAGGGCGAGATCACTGATCACCTCGGCTACGACAAGCATGAGGCGGCCGGGAAGAACAGCGGCAACAGCCGCAACGGCACCCGCGCAAAGACGGTGCTGACCGACGTCGGACCGGTCGAGGTCAAGGTCCCGCGTGACGTGGCCGGCATCTTCGAGCCGCAGATCGTCAAGAAGCGCCAGCGGCGCCTGGGCGGCGTTGACGAGATGGTGCTGTCCTTGTCCGCGAAGGGCCTCACGCACGGCGAGATCTCGGCCCACCTGGCCGAGATCTACGGCGCGGAGGTGTCGAAGCAGACGATCTCGAACATCACCGACAAAGTCATGGAAGGCATGGCCGAGTGGCAGAACCGGCCTCTCGACCGGGGGCGGTTTCTAGCGGTGATTGCGAATCACGGAAATTGTGATGCTATGCCCCAGTCTTGCATGACCTCGGACGGAGTACGGTCTCCCAGGACCATTCGGGGGCGGTCGTTGAGCTGACGGGCCACGGCCGTCAGGTTGCGCAGGGAGTGGACCGTAAGGTCGGTGCCCTTGGGGAAGTACTGCCGCAGCAGCCCGTTGATGTTCTCGTTGGTGCCGCGCTGCCAGGGAGAATGAGGATCGCAGAAATAGATCCGGAAGCCGGAGAGGGCCTCTATCTCTTCATGGAGGACGAGCTCGCGCCCCTGGTCCCAGGTCAGGGTCCGCCGCAACGCTGGCGGCAGATCGGCGGTCTGCGAGACCAGGGCGTCGCGCATCGGCTGGGCCTTCCAGCCGTGCGGCAGGTGGATCAGGCGAACGAAGCGGGTCGTGCGGTCGACGAGGGTGCCTATAGCGGACCGCTGAGCGCGTCCGATGATGAGGTCTCCCTCCCAATCGCCGGGCGTTTCACGATCGTTGACCGTGGCGGGTCGGTCATGGACGAGCGTCATGTTCTTGATCTTGTTGGGTGAGACGACGCCACGGCGTTGCCGCTTGCGGCGGGTGCGTCCGGTGCGCAGTCGGCCCTCACCCTTGCCCAGAAGGCCAGCGAACAGGCCACGGTAGATCGTCTCCGGACAGGCCCGCATGCGAGGGTTGTCCGGGTGCTCGCGTGCGAGGTGTCGAGCAATCTGCTGCGGGGACCACTTCTCGTCGAGCTTCTCGCGCACTGCCGCGCGCAGGGGTCCGTGGTCGCGGAGTTTCTCTTCTTTGGGGCGTTGGCGACGCAGGAGCGCCTGGTTGTGTGCCCACCAGGGTTCGTACTCCCCGTTCTCCTTCCGGCCGCGTCCAATCTCCCGGTAGACCGTCGAAACGCTCTTGCCGATCTCGGCGGCGATGACGGCCGGGCTCCGCCCGGCGCGCAGACCGTCGGCGATGGCGATCCGGTCGTCCTGGGTCAGGAAGCGTGGCGAGATGGGAGGGTCAGGAATGAGCATGCTTCCAGCATCGATGAACCAGTTGGACCCGCAGCTCACCGATACGCCCACTTGGCGGGCGGCCGCTGCCCCCTTCAGGCCCTTGCGCCGCAGCTCGAAGTACCGCCGTCTGGCCGACGACGGCACGCGATTGGCTCCTCCACGAGGCATGCGAACCATCTCCCCTCGGACGTTCGCAACCACCGATGGAATTCAAGGTCCGGGCCCGCGGACACTTCCCGAACGAGGCGGCCGCCCTCAAGTGCGTCTACATGGCGCTCATGAGCCTCGACCCGACCGGCAAGGGCCGCAAGAGGTGGACCATGCGCTGGAAGGCCCCACTGAACGCCTTCCAGATCGCCTTCGAAGGACGCCTGACCCCCGCCAACAACTAGAACCTCAACAACCCGGATCAGCCGTTAAGTTGACACTCCCGAAAGAGCCCGGATGGCGCGGCGAGAGCGGTCGAAGCAGCCGTCACGTCGGCGAGTCCGCGTCAGGATGAAGCCGTGAACGTGTGGGGCTCGAAAAGTCATCGGCGCAGGTCAAGCGGCGTACCGGTACTCGTTGATAGCACCGCCGAGGATGCGGGTGCGCAGGAGTCTGCGGCCGTCGAGGCCGTGGACGGTGGCTGGCTGCCCGGAGGCGTGAGGGGGCCGTTGATCTCGGGCCCGGTGAGGTCGATGCGTGTTGTAGTGCCGTTCGAAGTCGGCAAGGACTTGCCGGGCGTGGGCCTCATTCATGAGCAAGAGGTGGTCGAGCGCCTCGCGGCGGACGGTGCCGATCACCCGCTCGCAGTGCGCGTTCATCCGAGGCGCGCGTGGCGCGCTGAGCAGCACCTCCATGGGTGCTGTCACGTTGTTGGGTTGCAGGTGCCTGACGGTACGTCGTGGCCTGGTGGGGCCCGCGGTCCGGGCCTGTGGTCAGGCCGTGGTGGGCCGGCCGGCAGCACCGGTGATCTGGTCCCAGATCGCGAAGCGGACGGTCATCTCGGCTCGGTGGTCGGAGGCTGTCATCAGGTGGCGGTGAGGGCGGAAGTGGGGTGAGATGCCGCTGAACGCGGACCCTCTGACAACGCGCGCATCGGGCCCCGTGGCTCGATCCGTCGCCGTTGTGCGCAGCACACCAGTGGTCCCGAAGCAAGCATCCACGCGTTCTCGGAACTCGGCGACACCGTTTTCGTATCGCATCAGGCGATCTCACCACTGAGCAACAGATGTTCTCGAGACTCACTAACAAAGCCAAGCAACCATCCAGGATCCGCCGGACAGGACCCAAGCGCACTACCCCTCTAGCCGAAGTAGAGGTCCCAGACAACGTGGGGCAGGGCATCGCCAGGGTCTTCGATGCGGGGCGCAGTCTTCACTCCGCTGCCGGTCACGAGCATGGATGCGTTTTGCAGGGCTCCCAGAATCGAGCCGAACATGTGGGACATGCTGTCCCACCGCTTCACTCCGTCCACACCGATGGACGGGTCCACCTCCAGGACCGCCCCGTGGTCACCGCCAGGCCGGTGATCAACAATAAGTTCGCCGCCGGTGTGGTTCCTCGCGACCGGTAGCCATAGCTCGTGCGCCTCAAGGCCGACGATGAACTCCTCCTCGCCGTCGGCGACGGCCCGCTCGACGTCATCCACCATGTCCGCCAGCCCTTGCGTCATGCCGGACACCCCCAGAAGCGGAAAGTCCGAGGGGACGAAGGCACCTGCGGCTGGCACCGGATCGCGCTTCGAGCCGTCATGCGTGGACAACCAGACCAGCACGTCCTCGTGAACCCGGAAGGCCCCCGCTGCCAGGGCGGCAACCCGCGCCGGATCCGCTGGCGGCATCAGCTGCCGGTAGTCGCCCGGAGCATGCTCTGCCAACCAGCGATCGAGGTCGGCCAGGATGCTGCGCAGCTCCACGTGTTGTGTCCTTTCCTCGGGAAGGTGCCAGGGTACGGGCACACTTCGGGCAGCGTCCGGGCACGCACCGCAACGCGGTGTGGGAGGGCGACCACAAGCACGTGCCCGTCGAGGTCGACGTCGAGAGTGAGCTGGCCACACCGTGGGTGACCTGGTTCATCGACTGCGCCACCAAAGCGATCACCGGGGCCGCGGTCACCGCGCACGCTCCGAGCCGCGACGCGGTGCTGGCCTCCTTACGGATCGCGATCACCCGCAGCGAGCCGTTCGGCCCCGTGGGCGGGCTGCCCGGTCAGATCCGGGTGGACCGCGGCAAGGAGTTCCTGTGCGCGACGGTCACCGCGGCGATGGGCGCGCTCGCCGTCCCCGTCACCGACCTGCCCGCCTACACCCCGCACCTCAAGGGCACCATCGAGGCGCTGAACGACGCGGTCGAGGAGCTGTTCCTCGTCTCCCTCCCCCGGTACACCGGCCGCCAGAAACTCACCGGCGGTCGGCTCGCCGACCCCGATGCCCCGCCCCTGACGTATACAGCGTTCGTGGGGCTGCTGCTGGACTGGGTGACCTGGTGGAACACCCGCCATCACCCGTCCGCGTTGAACGGGAAGACCCCCGTCGAGGCGTGGCAGGCCGACGCGACGCCGCTGACGGATGTGTCCGCCGGGCAGTTGGCGACGTTCGCTCTGGAGGACGACGGCCGTACGTACACGATCAGCACCAGCGGAGTGCGGTGGCGCCGCCGCGACTACCTCGCCCCCTGGATGAACGGCCGTACCGGCACCAAAGTCTCGGTACGCCACCTTCCCCATCACGACGACACCATCGAAGTCTTCGACGCCGCAACCGGCCACCACCTCGGTTCGACGTTCCTGGCCGCCGCGGCGAGCCGGGAGCAGATCCGCTCCGTCCAGGCCGCACGCACCGCGGCCGCCCGGCGGCTCAAGGCCGATCTGAAGGCCGCGGAGAAACTGCGCCGCCAGCGCTTCGAAGCCTTCACCACCGCCGCCCCGCCCAGGCCTCTCACTTCTTCGACCTCCGCGCAGGCCGAAGAGGAACTGGGCGCGGCGGCGCAGACGGACCGCCGTGCGCTGGCCCGTCCCGATCTCGTTCCGCACGGCCCCGCGCCCGATACCTGGGCCCGCCCCAGGACGGCGCGCACACCTACTGCTGATGAGGACCAAGCTGATGATCGCTGATCTGGACTACGGGCTGCTGCCCGACGAGAGCGAAGACCACTTCCTGGGCCTGGAGCAGGCACAGTTGGTCGGCACCGACACGCTGCTGACCACGCGGGACAACATCGAGGCGGTCATCGAGGCCAAGGCCATGATGTGCGTCTACGGGCCTGCGGGATCTGGCAAGACGATGTCGGTCAACTCCGCCCTGCGACACCTTGCCCCGGACATCACCCACCGCCTGGAACTGCGGGCCGGACCGACCCCCCGGGACATCCGTCACGGTCTCTTCCAGGCGCTGGGGCTGCCGGGTGAACCGCCGGCCCGCCCGATCGAGTTCGACACCCTCCTCAAGGAGGCACTCGCCGAGGAGTTCCGGGTCCTGGTCTGTGACGAGGCGCAGTGGATGAAGAAGACCGGGTTCGAGTTCTGGCGCCACCTGTGGGACGACAAACGCACCAACATCGCCGTGATCTTCGCCGGAGGCGACGGCTGCTACAAGGTCCTACGACGTGAACCCATGCTGGCTTCGAGGATCTTCATCTGGCAGGAGTTCACCCGCATGTCCAAGGACGAGGTACGGGCCACGATCCCCGCCTTCCACCCCGTCTGGGCTGACGTCGACACCACGCTGATCGACGCGATCGACAAGCAGGCCGCCCACGGCAGCTTCCGTAACTGGGCGAACATCACCAAGCACGTTCTGAACGGCATCGACAAGATGAACCTCACCGCGGTCGACAAGGACCTCGTGCACTGGGTCTACAGCAAGATCGGCGGCATGTAGTGCGCTCGGGGGCGCCGCCCCCAGTCACCGTGATCGTGGACCGGGACGACCACCGTGCCTACAACGCCGCCGCATTAAACGCCCATTGCCCCGCCGCCGGCCGCGTCACCGTGCAGCCGACACCGGCCACCACCACGGTTGCTTCCCTCGCGCAGGACCTGCTGTACGCGCTGGGCAAACGACTCCTGCCCGGTGACGGGTACGGGACGTGGGCCGACTCCCTCCAGCCGGCCTGGGACGCGGCCGCCGCCTGGATCCTCGCCCACCGGATCGAGCACGTGATCGTCACCCGCACCGACCGCCTCACCCACCGGCGCTGGGCGCAGCTATCCAGCCTGCAGACACGCACCGGAATCCGATTGACGATGGTGTGGCACGCACCACCCACAAACGCGCTGACCGCACTGCTGGCAGGACTCCCCCACCAGGTGATCGAGGACCTCGAACAGGCCCGCTGCATCCTGACCGAACCCGCAGGAGACACCGGATCGGCACAGGCACGCCGGGTGCCGCAGCGGGCCGCTTGGGCGGTGCGGGAAAGCGACGCGCGGATCGCTGTTCTGGCCCCTGACCGAGGCGTTGTCGTAACCCGGGCCCGGCGCGCCCCCTGCGCGGGAGCCGATGCGGCGCTGCCCGCCGGCCACACACCCGCCGCTGGGGCCGTGCCCGTGCCAGAGGCCGATGCGGAGCCCGGCCACCCGCTGGCCGAGGAACTGTTCACGCGGCTCCACCGGGTCGCGCACCCGGTGTACGCGGGAGCGCTGGCCGCTGCTGTGATCACCGGACTGGACATCGACCGCCTCGCGCAGATCCGCGGTGTCGATCTCGACGAACACGCCTGCGTACTGAAAACCCACGGCCGCACCTCCCACCACGCCTGCCGGATCCACCCCGTACCCGGCTGGGCCCGGCCTCTGCTCCTGGCCGTGGCAGCCCACCACCAACTCAGTGCCCGCCCCGTCAGCGCAGCACTGTTCCCCATGATCACTATGCGCGGCGGTAACGAACTCACCACCCACGCCGACGCCTGTGGAGTGAACCTGGCCCGCCGGGCCGACACCCCGCGCACACGGCAGCCAAGCCGCTGAGCCCCCACCGGTAGCCACCGGGCCCACCCACCAGGAGACCAGACAGCCCTCGCCCCGCCCCGGCCCCTCTATCGACCTGCCGTGTTACCGGCCCCTCCGTTGCAGTCTCCACCAAACCGACATGACACACCGTCAAAAACAAGAGTCCGGAATCGTCAACATATGAGAGTCCCATCTACGGAAGACCCACAGCTCAAACCCCCGACATTCCACTCCCAACACGATGACGATCCACCACTCCCAAACACCCGCAGATCATCAATCAACGGCCTGCCCGCGCACGTGTTGCTGGTCCATGCCGTCGTTGTCCTGGTCCCGCTCAGCGCGCTGATGCTCGTGATATGCGCGCTGTGGCCGCAGGCCGCCCGGCGGCTCGGACTGGCACTGCCGCTGCTCGCCCTGGTCACGCTGGCGACCGTACCGCTGGCCACCCAGGCCGGGGAGTGGCTGGAGCGACACGTGGACAGCGACCCGCTGGTGCGGCGGCACGCCGAGCTGGGCGACGGAATGCTGCCCTGGGCGCTGGGCCTGTTCGTGCTGGCGGCCGGCGTGTGGTGGATCTCCCGCCGTACGGGTGCGCCGCAGTCGCGGGAGCTTTCCGGGGCTCGGTCGGGAGCGCGGTCGTGGTCGGTCCTCCACGTCGCCGCGGCCGTCCTGTCCGTGGTGGTGGCCGCGGGTGCGATCGTCAACGTGTACCGGATCGGCGACTCGGGCGCGAAGGCCGCCTGGCACGACGCATACTCCAAGACCGCCACGAAGCCGAGCGACGGAGACTGACCGACGAAATCGGCCGGCCCGCACCGACCAGCAACCAACTGACCTGCATCATCGCCAAAAGCATCAGCCCCAGACCGGCATTCGTGTCACCACTCGAATCACCAACCACAACAAGCTGAACAGAACAAACCCCATACCTGACGCACTGACATCACACTGCCGAGCCAGCACCGACAAAACCCCGCAGATCATCAGGCGAGCGGGCGGCCTCGATCTCTTCGGGTGACGGCGGATGTGTCTATGCGGGAATCACAGCACGGCCGGGCTTGCCCAGGGGCGCCTTGGGCTTGCCCGTCCCGCCGGGGAGGCTTGCCCGGTTCAGGTCCGCAGGCGCGAGAGCCAGCCGCTGGCCTTCTGCTCGGGCAGGGCCTGGTCCTGCCGTGCGGCGGTCACGGCCTGGCCTTGAAATTCCTCGCACAGTTGAGGTGCGTCTTCGCGCCCTGCCACCGGGCTACCGCTGCGACGTACTTCCTGCGTCCATCGGCCGGCGCACTTGCTGCCGCGGACCGGGCGCCGGTCCTCGTGCTCGCGCTCCTCCTGGTTCCAGCCAGGCGCTGCTTCTCCGCTCTGTACGCGACGCCTCTGGCGGTCGGTAGTGCCGTGCGGTGGCTCTGTCCACGAGAACCGACAGCGGATGTTCACCGATTTCGACAGCACAGAGCAGTCCGGAAGATTCGAACGGTGACGCCTGTCAGCCCTTGGGCCTAAGGTGTGCCAGTGATCTTCAAGAGGAAGCAGAAGGCCTCGGACCTCGGCGCCGTCATATCCGAGCTGGAGCAGGCCGTTGACGCTCGCGACGGTGCCCGCACCGAACATGCCTTCACCGCCGCGCTGAAGGCTCTGCAGCAGGCGACGAACACCGAACGCGTGCTGGCGGGGCCCCGGCTGGCCGCGCTGCTCCCTGCTTTCCCGCCCACCGGCCCGCGCCCGCTCCTGGCATCGGCGGCCGGCTTTTGCGTCGAGAGCGGCGCCGATCCGGCGGCCTGCGCGGAGCCGATCCTCGGCGGCGTCCACCGAGACCTGCTCGACGCCCTGGAGTTCGCCCGCCGCTGGACCGCCGCCGGCGCAGCCGCGGACGAACTGCCGGAGCCCGACGAGAAAATCATCGATGATGCGCTCCTGGCCCGCCTGGGCGGCGACGCGTACGAGACCACGCGGTTGGCGCTGGCCTGGTGCTCGGTCGAGGAATGGCAGCCGCCCGCGCTGGCCGTACTGTGCCGCAGCGCAGAGGTGCGCCGTCGGCACGCATCCACGCTCCTCCCCGCCTGCCGCGACCTGGCAGCCCTGGAGCGGCATGACCTCAAGTGCCTGGCCTACGCGCTGGCGGTCCTGGACGACGAGCCCCTGGTGGTGCTGCACCGGCCCACCGGGAGCGGGTTCGAGGTACGCATCGGCGGCATCGGGGACAACTTCCAGTTGCACACGCTGCTCGCCCACGTACTCGTCGGCGGCGGCCACGTGCCCGGTACCGCCCCTTCGGCTGAGAGCGTCCGCCTGGCCACGGACCCCGAGCCCGCCCGAGAACGCGCCGAGGCCGTCGCGACCGGGGCCTTCGAACTCCTCGCCCCGGACGGCGAACGGATCTGGAACGAGGGGCTGCCCGACGACATCCCCGTGGTGGAGGGATACCGTCTGCTCGTGCTGGACGAACCGCTGTACCAACGCAGCTGGAACGCCGACCGGTTCTTCCCCTATCTCCCGGGTACGGCCGAGCTGACCCGCGTCCTGTCCGACAACGAGGCGCGAACCTGGTTCGCCCGCACCTCGTCCGGCAACGGGACCTCTCAGGCTTCCTGACTCAATGAACCGGCCGCCACTGCGAGGTGGCCAGAAGGCGGAGCTCGGCCCCGGTCCCCCTATCGAACACGGAGTGCGCCGGGGTGCTGTCGGAACTGCTGAACATCTGCTGTCGGTTCTCGTGAGCAGAGCCACCCACGCCCTGGTCGTCACCGCCGTCTTCGCTGCCGTGACAGGGCTCGGACACACCGTCGTTGCCCTTTACGCCTCGCTGGCTGCGCGGACCGTCTGACATCGAACAGGGTGTGGGCAACTCCGCCCAACGCGCCTTGCGCAACCCGCGGTGCGCACCACCTGCCGCCGATCAGTGCTGCCGGCCCAGTTCAGGGATTCTCTGCTTGGGGCGATTTCCCCCAAGCGGACCTCTCCGTAAGGGAATGTGACATAGCGTGCTGCACAGCCGACGCGCCCACCACTCGCTCGCTCGGCATACATCAAATCGGGCACACCTGCCGAGCCACTGGTGCCTGACGAGTGAGGGGTGGGCGTATGTGTCCCCGTAAAGAACCGCGTCACGCGCGCTCTGGCGGCAAGTCGGTCAGGATGAACGGCCTCGGCCGCGGACTCGCCTGGGCGCTGATCCAGATCTTCGTGATCTGGTACCGCGACTAAGGCGTCCGCTGCCGAGGCCCTAACTCGGCAAGAGTCATGGCAATTTGAAGGCTAAGACTCGAGCCAGTCCGGACACCCGTGCCCTCGGGTGTCCGGCACATCTTCCATCCGCTGCCAGGGAAGCGTCGATGCAGTAGGACTGCTTCGGCTGCGCGGCAAGGCAAAGCAACTTCTGGACCCCACCATAGCGATACCGGCGAACCGATAGCCGCGAATCGGCAACGGTGCTGTCACGTTGTCGGGCGCGTGATCGTCTGACGGTGTGCCGAGGTGTGGTGGGACCCCGGGTCAGGCCGCGGTGGGCCGGACGGCCGCGCCGGTGATGTGGTCCCAGAGAGTGAAGCGGAGGGTCATCTCGAAGCGGTACTGAGTGGCGGTCAGAAGATGGCGTCGGGGCCGGAAGTGGGGCGAGATGCCGCTGAACGCGGACGGGAACCGCTGGGCCGCGCCGGGTGAGCGGAAGTACTTCATGGCCCGCTCGCGTTGGCGGGTGGGTTGGTGGCTGTTCTCGGCCCGGTTGTTCAGTCCCTTGTGGGAGCGGTGCTCGACCGAGGCCATGAGTTCCCGATGGGCAGCGCCGTAGCTCTTCAGCTTGTCGGTGACCAGCACCCGCGGGACGCGGCACTGCTTCTTCATGAGCTTGGCCATGAACCGCTTCGCGGCCTTCGCGTCACGCTTGGACTGCACGAGAATGTCCAGGACGTCGCCATACTGATCGACGGCCCGCCACAGGTACTGCCGCTCGCCGTCGATCTTCACGAAGACCTCGTCGAGATGCCACTTATCGCAGGGCTGGGGCCGGCGGCGCCGCAGCCCTGCGGCATATGCCTGGCCGAACTTCAGGCACCAGCGGCGCACGGTCTCGTAGGAGACGATCACACCGCGCTGGAGCATCAGCTCCTCGACCTCGCGGTAGCTGAGCGGGAAGCGGAAGTACAGCCACACGCAGTGCGCGATGATCTCTGCCGGGTAGCGATGGCCTTTGTACGACGGCGACGCGCTTTCCACGACAGGCCCCTCCCAGCCACGATCAACCTGAAGATCATCTCACCCGCCGGTCAACGTGACAGCACCCCGCGCAGGGCCAAGAGAGCCGGGCGAGGGAAACGGGTCCGACGGGCCGTCGACATCCGCGCGCAAGCTGCTGAAGTTCAGCACACCGCGCGACCCGGCGCAGCTGGCCGCGTTCATCAACGTGCGGGTCTCAACCCCGAGCACGAGCACTGGCGGCGCGGCATCGAGGCAGCCGTCACCCCAACAGGAGATTCAACCTCATGGAGGCATCCGCCGTACGTCAGCCGCTGGGGGGTCGCAGCGAGTCGACCAGCTGTTGCACGGTGTCCACGAACTTGGCCTGGGACGGGTCGTGCTCCGCGAGGCGTCGATAAAGTCTCAGAGCTTCCTCAGCGATAGGCAGTGCCTCTTCCGGGTGACCAGCGGCATTCAGCCGGAATGCCAGCGTGAACGTCGCCCGTGCCCGGGTCTCCTCGGCCCTGGCGGCCTCCTCAGTCCGGGCCGTGAAGTGCTCGAGAACGTCGAGGGCGGTCCTCGCAGGCGTCACTGCCTCGGCGAACAGCAGCTTGTCGGCAAGGTTGGACGACAGGCTCATCAACAGGTCGGCGATATTCAGGACACTGGATCGGTCCTGGGCTGCCCAGTCGCTGTACCCGTCGACCGCAATCGGGAACAGCCGGACTGCGGTGATGGTGTCGTGGATCGCAAGGAAGCGAAACGTTGCGTCGTGGGCGTTCGCCGCCCGAGTGCGCGCGAGCGGCAGAAGCAGCTCGGCCGGCGCGGTCACGCGTTCGAGACCGCTGACGGAGTCCAGCGCTGCCAGTGCCGCGCCGACCAGGTCGAGTTCGTTGGCCAGGTTCCGAGACCGGTTGGACATGGCCGCGGCGAAGTCCAGTGCGGCCTGAGCGCGCTCGCGCTGCAACTGCGGCCACGATGCTTCGTTGTCGATGCGTTCGGGCTTCGCAGGCTCCTGGTGGTCCAGTACCAGAGCCGGGACGTCGGTGTGGCCTGGGGCCCAGATCTCGATGTGCCCCACGTGGTCGGTTGCCTTCATGTACTCCCCGCGCACCAGCGGAAGAGTCGCGAGGTTATTGATCGGGGCGTTGAGGTCCACGACGCGTTCGGTGTACTTGTCGGTGCTGGCCTCGAGGCTGAACGAGCATGAGAAGTGGCCTCCGTCGGGGGCGTGGAACTCGTAGCTCTTGCCGTACTCGAATCGGGCGGGCAGGCTCGGGTTGAGGTTCTGCAGTGTGGCCTTGAAGGTGTCGAAGTTGGCGCCTGCGGACTCGGTCGCGTAGACGATGGCCAGGTTGCTGAGCGGTTGGGTCTGGGAGGGTAGCTGGCCGGCGGGCGGGGTCCAGTACACGGCGACGTAGAACCCGAATTGGCCGAGGTCGAGGAATCGCCACGGTCCTTCGGTGATGAACGAGCCGTCGCGGCTGATGCGGAAATGTGGTCGGCCGTAGGTCAGCTCGGTGGGATTGTCGCCGGGCCCGTTTCGGGCCAGACAGAGTATGTTGTCGTGCGACCCGTCGTCGTGGGACACGAGGGCAGGGGCGTCGCGGGTTCCTTCGGGAAAGGTGATCTTTCCCTCGAGTCCCTCGATGCCGAACGTGCCCGCGGTGCTGCCGATCAGGGTTACACGGGCGAGGTTCACCTTGCCGATGTTCAGTCCTTTCCAGGCCAGGTACAGCCGGCCCTTGTGGGAGGCCAGGGCCGGAGCGTGGGTACTGGTGTCGGAGAAGGTGCGCGTTCCCTGGAAGTGGGCGCCGTCGTCGGCGGAGAACGCCAGGTTCAACTGCTCGTCGCCGGACTTCGCCTGTCGCCCCCGCCACGCCAACCACAACTTGTCGGCGTGGTCGGCGAGCGCGGGCCCACGCTCGCTGGACTCGTCCAGGATGACGGGGTCCTCGAGTCCCTCGATGCCGAACGCGCCGGCAGTGCTGGCGAACAGAGCGACCTTGGCGATGTTCAGCCTCTTGTCCTGCCCCGTCCAGGCCAGGTAGAGCCGGCCCGCGTGAGAGACCAGCGCGGGCGCATGGTCGCTGGTGTCGGTGAAGGTGTGGATGCCTTGGAAGCTGGCGCCGTCGTTGTCGGAGAACGCCAGGTTTAGCTCCTCGTTGCCGGATCCCCGCCATGCCAGCCACAGACGGCCGTTGTGGGAGGCCAGCGCCGGGGCGGCATCGGAGGTGAAGGTGCCATCGAGTGTGACCACCCCCTCGACTCCCTCGACGCCGTCCATGCCCATTGCGGTGGTCGTCATGACCTTGGCGACGAACAGGGTCTCGTCGTTGTCTGCCTTCCAGGCGACGCAAAGCCGGCCGTGGTGGGAGGCCAACGCCAGAGACTCCGACATGAAATGCTCGAGGACCACCTTGTGCGGTGCGGGGCGAAGGTTGCCGCCGGCGGCGATGCCGCGATTCACGCCCATGTTCACTGCGGTGGTGTGGAAAAGAAGGGCGTTTTCGTCATCGTCCTTGAACTCGGGATTGATGGCCGGGTCGGTGTAGGGGTCAAAGCGGATGAGGTCGCTGAAGCGTAGCGCCGGAACTCGGGTCGGGATGAGGGTGGTGGACTGCGCGCGGGACGTCTCTCTCCAGGCTTTGTGCTCGCCGAAGGTGGTTTCGTCACTGCCGTACCCGCTGTTGAAGAAGCATCCGCCAGCCGTGAGCATGAACGACGGTGACCGGTAATAGATCTCAATGCCAGCGTCGGCGGTGTTCCCCGCCTTCGGAAGCTCGGGCCGGATGCCGTGGTAGAACCGGTGCAGGTGCGGCGGCACGTCCCCCTCGAGGGCCAACTGGTACGCGACCGCCGGGGGCCGGTAAGTTGACGTCGCAGCGAGCATCGCCTCGTACACCTTGGTGTCGGGGAACCGTGCTGGTACACCCTGCTCATCGGTCATCCCGGTGTAGGCAAGGAAGAAACTGGTGACCGTGTCACACCGGTCGGCGTAGAGGTCGTTGGTGAAGTTGGCCGCGTGGTTAATGCGATTCTGGTGGCGGCGGTACGGATTCACTCGCCGACCGCGACTGGCCGAGAGCGCGCACTTGGTGAACGTGTAGTCGAGGATGTTCTGCGCGACGGTCCTAAGAAGCGGTTCACTGGCGAACTCGTAGAGGTTCAGCAGTGCGTGAAGCGACATCCTGGCGTAGGGGCGAGCACTGAACTCGAGGAAGTCGTGCTGGGCGATTATCTGGAGGTGCGTGAGCAACCAGTCGGTGAGGCTCTTCTGGTTGTCGGAGACGTGGCCGTCAATCGACTCATGCCGCAGCTGGTTCGCGAGATACCGGCTGGTCTCGATCATCAGCAGATGATTCTCTGACTCGGGAAATCCAATAGTCCCGAACTGGTCGTTGACCAGGACCACAACCTCATCGATGGACGGGTTATGGCCGCCCGAAAAATCAGAAGGAAGGAGCTTGTCGAGAATAAAGCGGACACCGCTCCGCGGTTGACTGCCAGGGACATCCAACAGCTGCCCGTATCGGTGGGCGATCGTCATCAATCCCCTAAGGGCGAAATCGTAGTTTCCCTTACCGAGGGGGCCGCTTCCCACATGGCCGTCTAGTTCCAGCCGCAGTAAGGCCTGAGGCGCCTCGAGCCGGCTCACTACCCCGTCGACGGTGAAGTTGGGGTCAGCGTCAGCGGCGGCGAAGTGCGCCAACAGGGCCACCACGTTGTCCTCGTTCGCAGGGCCGTGCACCTGGTCGAGCGGACGGGTCGCGGCAAAAAACTTAGCAATCCCCTTCGCCCGGGCTTCATGACTGACCTGGGCCTGGGCGGCTGAACCCCCAAGAGCAACGGGGTCAAGGAGGAAATGCCAGTCCAGTGAGTCAGTCATCTGAACCTCACACAGCGAAGCTTATGGAGATGCAACCTTGCACCCATGGTTCACCTCCTGGGTCGCCGTTGCTCTCGTTCGCTACTGTTACCACCACACCACCATCCGGGTGACTCTGCAAACGGGAAGAGCTCCACAGACCGGCATGTCCGTACCCCGAACCGGGGCGCTTCCCGCAGCGTACGGCGCGTTGGCAGACCAGGCGCGCAGCACGGCTTCTTCGAGCGATCGGAAGGCGGTTCATACCGGATCGTGCTCGGTACCGCTCAGCAGCGGTTCGGTCCACGCGACCGGTTCGTTCGGGGGCGGCTTGACGCCCGTGCGATACAACAGCGGCGCGCACACCGACTAGTACTACATGCCTAGATCTTGGTGGGACGATCGAGGGATTGCTCTGCGCGATCACACCGGGTGGTGCAACGGTATCTGCTTGTCTGACCTTTGTGAGATCGTCGGCGCGGTGACGGCCACGGATCTGGATGAGTGGAATTCTGAATTTGAGGCGGTATGCGCACGATTCGAAGCGCGATGGTACCGAACGGAGTCGCGTGAGCATTTCCGGCAGTACCTGCGGGGCAGGGTCATTGCATGATCGAGATCTGTCTGGGTTCGTCACGTGAGACCGAGGGCTCGTAGGGGCCGGTGGTAGTCGCGGCCGGTGTGGCGGAGGGCGGCGGCGATGTTGGTCTGGCCGTCCTGGCGGAAGACGCTGATGGCGAGGTTGCGCAGGGAGGCCATGGCGCGGGGCAGGGTGCCGGTGCGGACCTTGGAGTCGTCCTCGCGGAACGTGCGGTCCCGCACGTGGTGCAGGAGGTTCTCGATACCCCAGTGGCCTCTGATCCAGGTGGCGAGCTCGGTGCAGGTGGCGTCGAAGACGCTCAGGCTGGTGATCAGGTAGGCGCGCTCGATGGTCAGCTTCCTGGTGCTCAAGTCGCGTCGCCACCGTACGACTTGGATCGCCTGGCGGGCGCCGGGGTAGTCGAGGTGGCTGAACGCGGCGACCTTGAGCCGGCGGATCTCGTCGCGGTGGTGGGCGTGGTCGCGAGCGCGGTGCCCGAGCGGGATGTCCCGCCAGGGCAGCTTCCTGACCTGGGCGTACAGGCCCGGATGGTTCTTCTTCACGACGGCCACGTAGTGCGCGCCGCGACTGGTCAGATAGGCCCCGTGGTCGTGCTGGGTGTGCAGGGCGTCGGCGGTCACCACCGTGTTCTCCAGCTCGAGACCGTCCAGCAACGGCGCGAAGGAGGGGATCTCGTTGCTCTTGGAAGCGACCTGCCGCTGGGCCAGGACCACGCCGTGGTGGTCCATCGCCGCCAGCAGCTGGATCGCCGCGGCCGCCCGGGTTCGCGATCCGCGGACCACCTTGCCGTCGACCGCGATCACCCGTCGCACCGGCCGTTTCTCCGCCTCCGGCTCGACCGGGGCGGCGTTCTGGCCTGCAGATACGCGCTGATCGCCGCGTCCAGCGCGTCACCGTCCACACGCTGCAGCAGGCGGCGCACGGTTGCGGCGTGCGGCACCGGCCGCAGACCGGTAAGTGGATCGGCAGCGAAGCCGAGGACGCCCAGCACATGTTGCGGGGCATCCGTGATCCACTCGCTGATCGCGATGAGCGAGCGAGCGCCGGTCAGCACCGCCGAGACGGCTGCGCACAGCAACGCGAGGGCCGGATACCGCAGTCCTCGCGCATCGCGGGGATCGGTAACCAGGATCAGGAATCGCCGCAGGTCAGCGACATCGCTTGAGGTGAGGGGATCAGTCGGGGAGCCCAGTTGCTCCAGTGCGGAAGGGATGGGCGATGATGTTCGGGCAGGCACGGTCTCGCTCGGTTCTCATGGGTCTCGACAACCACATGATCACCAGCACCGTGCCTGCTCTGCTCTCCCGGGCCCCTTGCCCCACAACGGACATGACGCCACGTCACTCACGAGACCGGCGAACCGGACCAATCCCAATCACGCAATGCCCCTGACCTGCGGGGGTTGTTGGCGCCGCTGGCACGGAAAAATTCATGGACGGTCTCAGACTGAGCTGGCCTCCAGCGCGGTGCGAACCCGAGCCCTCTCCCGGGCAGGGGCATTGCATGATCGCGATCTGACCGGTTTTGTCAGGTGAGGCCGAGGAGCTGGAGCGGGCGGGTGTAGTCGCGGCCGGTGCGGCGGAGGGCAGCGGCGATGTTGGTCTGGCCGTCTTGTCTCAGGACGCTGATGGCGAGGTTTCGCAGGCTGGCCATCGCGCGGGGCAGGGTGCCGGTGCGGACCTTGGAGTCGTCCTCGCGGAATGTGCGGTCACGAACGTGGTGCAGGTGGTTTTCGATGTGCCAGTGGCCTCTGATCCAGGAGGCGAGTTCGGCCGGGGTCGCGTCGAAGAGGCCCAGGCTGGTGACGAGGTAGACGCGTTCGATGGTCAGCTTGCCCGTGGCCAGGTCGTGGCGGCGGCGCACGACCTGGATCGCCTGGCGGGCGCCGGGGTAGTCGATGCTGTGGAAGGCGGCGACTTTCAAGCGGCGGATCTCATCCCGTCCGTGGGCCCGGCGGCGGGTGTAGTGATCCGGGGGCATGTCCCGCCAGGGCAGCTTCTTGACCTGGGTGTACAGGCCGGGATGGTTCTTCTTCACGACCGCGAGGTAGTGGGCGCCCCGGGAGCGCAGGTAGGAGCCGTGGTCGTGCTGGGTGTGCAGGGCGTCCCGCTCCCCGCAGGTCGAGGCCGTCCCTCTCTGTCAGCCTCGGGTGAGACGTCCCGTTCTGCGGGGTTAGCCTGAGAGGGCACGACAGGAGAACCGCCCCTTATGCCCAGCACTGAGCCCGTCGGGTCCGACCCGGCACCGAGGCCGAAGCGCCGTACCTTCACCTCGGAGTACAAACTGCGGATCGTCGCCGAGTACGACGCCGCGCCCAGGAACGAGAAGGGCGCGGTCCTGCGCCGGGAACGCCTCTACCACTCGCATGTCAAGGAGTGGCGGGCCGCCCGGGATGCCGGGGCCCTGGAAAACCTGGTCGACCGCCGGACCAGCCCCGCCCGCACGAAGAAGTCCGCCGCGGAGGTGGAGAACGAGAAGCTGCGACAGCAGGTGGAGCGGCTGCAGAAGGACCTGGCCCGGAACAAGGCCGCACTCGAGGTGATGGGAAAAGCCTCCGCGCTCTTGGAAATGATCTCCGAGAGCGCGGACTGAAACACGCCACCGACCCCGTGATGGACACCGCGTTCACCGGCGTTCAGGGCCAGCTGGGCATCACGGCCGCGTGCCGGCTGACAGGCCGCTCCCGGGCCACCCACTACCGCAGGCTCAAGCCCCCGACCGACCGCACGCCCCGCTCCCACGTCCAGGCCCAGCCCTCGGCGCTGACGGATCAAGAGCGTGCGGCAGTACTGGAATTGATGAACAGCGCCGAGTACGTGGAGCTGCCGCCCGCGCAGATCTGGGCCCGTGAGCTGGACGCGGGCCGCTATCACTGCTCGGTCTCCACGATGTACCGGATCCTGCGTGACAAGGGCCAGTCCGGCGAGCGTCGCCGTCAGGCCACCCACCCGGCCAAGACCGTGCCCGAACTGGTCGCCACCGCCCCATCCCAGGTCTTCACCTGCCGAGTAGCCGGGAGGAATCTCACCTCCCGGCCCTCACAGAACCGTGCGTAACAGTCTCCCGTTACACGGCTCTTGTCGCCCTGATCGTCAGACCACCGAGATCGCCATCGTCACTCGCCAGTGCGCGAACATCCTCGGGTATCGCTTCACAATCTCCTGGAACTTCGCGATGGCCTTGCGCTTCGGCGCCAACCGCTCGTACTTCCGCCGGATCCAGCGCACCAGATAGGCATTGATGCGCCTGAGGACGGGGTTCATCTCCCACGGCCGGAACCGGCTGTAGTAGTTGACCCAGCCCGCCACCACAGGGTTGATCCTGCGGGCGAGCTGCACGAAGGACAGGTCCGAGCGGGTGTGCAGCCTCCAGGACCGCACCTCCCGCCCCATCTTCTTCAGGGCTTCCTTGCTGACGGCTGGCGTGAACGACAGGAACTGAACTCCCTGCCGGTCGCGGCTCATTCTGGCGCGGAAGGTGTAGCCCAGGAACGTGAACGCCTCGTGCTCGTGCGAGCCGCGACGCCTGGCGTCCTTGCAGTACACGATCCGGGTCTTGTCCGGGTGCAGTTCCAGCCCGACCTCGACCATCCTGTTCCGCAGCGCGTCCAGGACCTCGCGGGCCTGACGCTCCGTGACGCAGTGCATGACCGCGTCATCGGCATACCGCTCGAACTGGACGGACGGGAACTCCCGGTCCATCCAGAGGTCGAACGCGTAGTGCAAGAACAGATTCGCCATCACCGGTGAGACCGGAGCCCCTTGTGGGGTTCCGCGCTCCCGTTGCAGCAGGGAGCCGTCGGGCATGACGAGCAGGGCGGCGAGCCACCTGCGCACGTACAACTTCACCCAAACGGCGTCGGTGTGAGCCTCCACCGCCTTGACCAGGAGATCCCAGGGCACGCTGTCGAAGAACCGGGCGATGTCGAATTCGACGACCCAATCCCGTTTCCAGCAGCGTTCCCGACACTTCTCCACGGCGTCCAAGGCGGACCGCCCCGGCCGATACCCATAGCTGTCCGAGTGGAACACTGGATCCACCCGCCGCATCAGGTGCCGGGCCACGACGGTCTGCGCCACGCGGTCCGCGACAGCGGGAATGCCGAGCATTCTCGTGCCGCTTCCTTGCGACTTTGGAATTTCC
Organism: Streptomyces sp. NBC_01320; assembly: GCF_035974375.1. NCBI lineage: Bacteria > Bacillati > Actinomycetota > Actinomycetes > Kitasatosporales > Streptomycetaceae > Streptomyces > Streptomyces sp. NBC_01320. The sequence goes on along the minus strand of NZ_CP108391.1, from coordinate 587,146 downwards.
ACCGCGCGCACCGGAGGCGGGAAGTATGAGCCCGATGACATCCGGTTCCAGATCTTGTAGAGATTACCTCTCAGATCCTTCTCGAAGTCATCGATACTCTGCCCGCCCACTCCCGGGGCGCCTTTGTTCGCCCTGACTTCCTCCCATGCCTCCTTGATCTCCCACTTGGAAATTTCAAACGGCTTGGTCCTCGACTTCAACTGGCCCACCGAATTCCTCCCGGAGTGCTTCCGGTTGACGCGATCAACACAGTCACGAACGACCCGGCCCCTTCGCTCCGCCCCCGTTACAGGGGCATCCCCACTACTACGGGCCGGTCCGCCAGCAGGACCCGGGTCGGTACTCAGCTCCTTGCAGATTCCGCTGCTCGAAGTTCTCCCTCTCGTCCACCGCCGAGCGCCGGACAGTACCGGGACCTGCCTTCTCCTGTTCCGTACGGACGCCGCAGACCGGGCTCACGTCGCCTACATGCCGGACGCCACCTGACCAATAGACGGGCTCCCGTCAGGCTCATCCCGGGGTCTATCCCACACCCCGGTTTTGACGCCACCTGATTGTTTTACGACACGTCAGCAGCGATTCACTTGCGTTCGTCTTCCCGGTCCCCACCTGACATCTCTTCCGATGCCTTTTCCTCATCGCTCACCACGACGGTCTTCAGCCAACGCAGCATGAGGCGGTTTGAAATCTCCCCCCGCAGGGCGACTTCGAAGGGCCAACGAAACCTTCATCATCCGTACAGCATCACTTACAGAAAGCCGCCTATACGCGCTTCCTTTCCGTGTTCAGGACACAAGGGACATCACCAAGCTCGCCGGACCGGCCAAGGGCACCTGGTACCACGCCTACGTCGTCATCGACATCTTCAGCCGCTACATCGTCGGCCACACCGTCGAACGCGCCGAATCAGCAGAGCGTGCCGAGGAGTTGATCCGGGACACCATCGAGCGCAACGGCATCGTGCCCGAGACCGTCCACGCCGACCGGGGCACCTCAATGACCTCCAAGAAGGTATCCCAGCTGCTGATCGACCTCGGCGTCACCCGCAGCCATTCCCGGCCGAAAGTCTCCAATGACAACCCCTACAGCGAGGCCCATTTCAAGACCACCAAGTACATGTCCGACCACCCCGAGCGGTTCGATTCCCTGGCCCACGCCCGTGATTGGTTCGACGCGTTCATCGCGTACTACAACCACGAGCACCGGCACTCGGGCATTGGATGGCACACGCCCGCCAGCGTCCACTTCGGCACCGCCGAGGAGGTCCGCGCCCAGAGAGCCGTCACGCTCGCCGAAGCGTTCGCCCGCCACCCCGAACGCTTCGGTCGCCGCCCCACACCGCCCGAGATACCCCAGCAAGCGTGGATCAACGACCCCGCCAAGCGCAGGGAAACCACACCACAGATCTCATAGCCACACAAACGTCTCACTGGACTTGAAATCCACCGGTCGAGCAGGGGCTGGAAGGCGGGGATTTCGTTGCTCTTGGTCGCGATCTGCCGCTGGGCCAGGACCGTGCCGCGGTGGTCCATCGCCGCCAGGAGCTGGATGGCGCGCCTGGTGCGGGTGCGGGAGCCGCGCAGTGTCTTGCCGTCGACCGCGATAGCCTGCCGCGCGGCCTGATCGGACGCATCGGGCCGACTCCGGGCGGTCAGGAAGATGCTGATGACGGCGTCGAGTTGGTCACCGTCGACACGCTCTAGCAGCCGCCGCACGGTCGACGCATGGGGCGGGTGCAGGACACCGGTGAGCGGATCGGGACGAAAGCCGAGTGCGGCCAGGACCGAGCCGGGGGCATCGGCTATCCACTCGCCGATCGCCGCCAGCGAACGGGAGCCGGCCAGCACGGCCGCGACCGCGGCGGTCAACAGCGCGAGGGCCGGATACCGCCGCCCTCGCACCCCGCGCGGATCAGGCACCAGGCGCAGGCAACAGCGCAGGTCAGTGGCTTCCCGCTCGGACAGAGGTGTGCGGTGGGCAGGCAGTTGACGCAACAGGGCAGGGATGGGCGATGATGAAGGGGCAGGCACGGTCTCGCTCGGCGCTCATGGGTCTCGACAACCACATGATCACCGGCGCCGTGCCTGCACTGCTATGCGGGGCCCTCAGCCCTGACGAGACGTCACCTCCGGCGAACCGCCCAAACCCCGATCATGCAACCGCCCCGACCTGGGAGCAGACTGGTCTGCCGGTTGCACAGTTGAAGGAGCTGTGTTGTCGTGGAATAGAAGAACCTGCCAATTAGAGGACCGAGCTCACGCCTTGTTCGGTGGTCATCGCTATCTGTGTTGGCATGTCCCAACGAGCTGATCCACCCGTTTGGGAACCGGTGCGGAGGCTCTAGGAATGGGTCGAGCCTTTTGGGCGCCGAACCCGCTCAGCTCTTCTTGAGCACTGAGGACAGTCGCCTGCCAATACCGAACGGCGTGACCGGCCGACAGCGGCGCGCCTGGGAATCGGGTGAGGGCAAGGTGGATGAGGAACGAGAGTCTCACCGTAACGAAGCGGACGGCGACGAAATGCGCCAAGACCCGTACGTCGAACGGTTCAGGCCCGATCCGGCCACGCCGCCTCAACGCGTCATCACCCTTCTCGGGCTGTTGGGCAACAGCGACCGCGAAGGGTACAAGCGGCTGTATTTCTCCAGGAAACTAGACCAATACGCGGAGTTCAAGGCCGAGGACGTCGTCGCCACCGAGCCGATCCCCGCCGACCGGCAACCTTTCATCGGGCTGGATGCGACCAGCGTGAGCGTCACGCGGGACGCATCCGTCGAATACACCTGGGCTACGACGGGACAGCCAGGCGACGAGTTCGACCTCGATGTCAGGCTGGGCTCTCCAGGCATGGCCTCCGCCGTGCACCCGCTGACCATCCCGCCGGACGACACATACAACACGTGCGGTGCCTCCTGCGGCGGCCTCTGTCCTACGCAATATGGCTGGAACACCTGCCATGGATGCGCTACGGGCACGTGTAACACCCAGTGCCAGCAAGGAACCTGCCAGACCTGCAACACGTGCCAGACCCAGTGCCAGCAGGACACCTGCCATACGTGCGACACGTGCCAGACCCAATGCGACCAGGCGACCTGCCGGACCTGCCTGACCTTGTGCGGCCAGTGGGCCTGTCAGCCCCACACATCACCGCTGGTGTATTGCGTACCCTTCCACGACACCGTCTTGACCATGTGCGACCAGATGGCCTGCCACCAGACGTCACCGCTTGTGCATTGCATTCCGCGCACCGTTGTGGGTTGTTGACATGTGTGATCAGACCACGCACCAACGCCGCCTGCCGTGCCCGCTGGACCACTATGCGGGCTGTCCGCCCAGCTGGCGGTCTGCCTCACCGTTGGCCGCTACCCCAGAGCGGCGCTGAGGAGTTGTCTTGCCTGAAGCAACCAAGGTGTGGGCCCCCGGGCTCGCGACGGACCAGTTGGCTCCGGCGGTGGTCGTAGGCCTGGAGGTGGCCGATCGCCTGCGCAGCAGGAAGCGGGTCGCGGCCGCGGTGAATGCGTCGGTACAGCAAACAGACTTTCCGCCGTCCGCCAGCTGGGAGCCCCACAGCCTGGCTCAGGGGGATACGGGTCTGGCACTCATGTGCGGATACCTCGACTCCTGCTTCCCGGACGATGGCTGGGATGTCACCGGCCACGGTTACCTCGAGGCAGCAGCGGGCGGAATCGAGCGGATGGCATGGCCGTCCGCAGGTCTCTTCGAGGGAATGAGCGGCCTCGCGTTCGCCGCCCGGTCGCTGTCCCGAGAAGGAACGCGCTACCGGAAGCTGTTGACGACCATCGAGGGTGCTCTCCTGCCCCGGGCGGTGGCGCTCGCCCAGGATCCAGCACTCCAGCAGTTTGGCCTGGCGTACGGCCAGTTCGACCTGATAGCCGGTATCACCGGGATAGGCACCTACCTACTGAGCCGGAAAGAGCAGGACGGTCCTACCGGGGCGCTGCTGGCTGTCCTGCGTGGCCTGGTCTCGATGACCGGGCAGGAGGAAGGCATCCCCCGTTGGCACACCCCAGCCCGCCTGATGGGCGACGAGTCGCTCGCGAGCCGGTATCCCTACGGCAATCTCAACTGTGGGCTCGCGCACGGAATCCCCGGCCCTCTGGCGCTGATGGCGCTGGCCATAGAAGGGGGCGTTCACGTTCCGGGGCTACGCGACGCCGTCGAGCGGTTGGCCTGCTGGCTAGTGGCACAGCGGCTGGACAGTGCCGGGGATGCGGACTGGCCAACGATGGTTCCCCTAACCGCCGACGGGGAGTACGGCCGACCGGACACAAGCCGCACCGCATGGTGCTACGGCAACCCGGGCGTGGCGCGTTCCCTCTGGCTGGCTGGCCGGGCCTTGAACGAGCCCACGTGGCGTGAGAGCGCGATCGACGCAATGGCGGCGGTCTACCGGCGGCCCACGGAAGAGCGCGGCATTGGCTCGCCCACGTTCTGCCACGGCGCGGCCGGTTTGCTGCAGATCACGCTGCGCTTCGCGCACGACACCGGACTTCCGCTGTTCGCCCGGTCGGCGGCCGGGCTGATCGAGCAGCTGCTCGCGCTGTACGAGCCCGATTCCCTGCTCGGATACCGCGACGTGGAACCGAGTGGGGGGCGGGTCGACCGGCCGGGCCTATTGACCGGCTCGCCGGGCGTGGCGCTGGCGCTCCTGGCCGCAGGTACCGGTGTAGAGCCTACGTGGGACCGGGTGTTTCTTCTCTCCTAATGGAAGGACCTCACCGTGGTGATTCGGAGCGTCGGACATAACCGGGATACCCGCACGTCGAAGTCTGGGGTAAGCACCCTGTACGAGGTCCTGGATGCGGTGCTGGTCCGCGCGCCACTGTTGCCGGTCGAGGCATATCTCTCCCTGGGCGGGTCGGCGAAGGTCGGTGAGGGGGACGCTGGCCAGGGCCCGCAGACTTTGGAGAGCGACACTCTCTTGCGACGCGATCCTCGCATCCGCAGTGCCCTCGCCGTCGGCAGCCGCGACCTGTTCGATGCCATGGAGCGAGCAGAGGCTAACGAGGGGGAGTTCGCTGCCCTTCATGGCAAGCTCCTGCGCTACATGATCCGGATGTCGACCCGGCCGACACCGTACGGGATGTTCGCTGGAGTCGCGCTTGCCCGATGGGGATCACGCACCAATATCGCCCTCGCTTCGCACGCACCGCAAACCCAAACCAGACCGGACATGGAGTGGCTGCTGCAACTTGTCTTCGCCTTGGAAGCACAGCCAGAGATCCGCAAGGATCTACACTTCTTCGCCAACTCCAACGCGTTCATCCACGCCGGCCGGGTGTTCCTGACGGAGCCAGCACCAGGCGGCCGGGCGACTACGCCAGAAGATTCTGTCTCGTTCCGCGCTACGGAAGCGGTGCGCCGCACACTCACAATCGCCCGTTCCCCTGTCCCATATCACCGGCTCGTCGCTGACCTGCTCTCGGTCCCCGGGGCGACCTCGGACAAAGTCGAAAGAATGATCACGAGTTTGTGGGAGCAGACAATCCTCCTGACCGACCTCCGTCCGCCCCTCACCGTGGCCTGCCCGGCCCGGTACGTGGCGCAGCGGCTCGACGGCATCCCAGCGGCCGTGGAGGCTCGAGCACTACTCGAACGAGTGCTGAGCGCCATGGCAATCTGGGATGCTCTACCTGTTGAGCAACAACCGACGAAGTTTCGCGATCTGGTGACGCTGGCCAGGTCGGCCACTACCGTTCAGGCCGAATCCACGGCGCAGGTTGACATGGCGTTCACGCTCGATGGTTGCTGCATTGGCGACACTGTCGCACAGGAGGCTGTTGCCGCCGCCGAGCTGCTCCTTCGACTGACACCCTGGCCCAGGGGACCTGCCCACATCGATGCTTACCGGCAAGCATTCGAGCACCGTTACGGTCCAGGCTGCGAGGTCGGGCTCTTGGAAGTGCTCAACCCGGATTTTGGGCTCGGTCCGCCCTCAGTTTGGGGTCAGGGCGGTCTACCAGCTGGAATGGACCCCAGCAGGTATGCGACGCGGCAGCTCACGCTACGCGACCTCGCTCTCGACGCTCTCCGCGAGCGCCGCCTCGTCGTCCAACTGGACGATGACACTCTGGCACGACTGGACAACCGCTCCCCCGGCACAGCCACACTTCCCCCGTCCCTTGACATCTCGCTATTCGTCGTTGCGGACTCAGCGGCGGCGATCGATGCCGGCGAATTCAGCATCGTCCTGGGGCCCAATGTCGGAGCGCAAGCGGCGGGACGGAACCTGGGCCGCTTCGCCGGGCTGCTCGGTCCCGACGCCGAAGCGGTGCTACGTCACTCCGCCCGCGCCGAACAGGCTCATGCCCCCAACGCTCTATGGGCTGAAGTTTCCTATCTGCCACATCGGTTCCGCTCAGCCAACGTGACAATCCGCCCCTTGGCGCGCGACCATGAGATCACGGTCGGCACGACGGGGGACGATTCCTCCCGGAACGTGATCCCGCTGAACGAATTGGCGGTGGGAGTCCGCGACGGCCGTTTCTATGTCCGCTGGCCAGCCAGGAACACCGATGTGATTCCCTGCGCAGGCCACATGCTGAACACGTCTCAGGCGCCCGCCGCGTGCCGTTTCCTCGAAGACCTCCGACAGGACGGCGTCACCCACCTCAGCGACTTCGACTGGGGGCCAGCCGCGGACTTTCCGTTCCTTCCTCGCATGGAGCGTGGACGCCTCGTACTAAGCTTGGCCCGATGGCGCCTCGGCGACCATCTGCCATCCGAATCTCCCGATGACTTCGAACCGGCGCTACAGAAGTGGCGTGTGGCCTGGCAGGTACCCAGGTACGTATACCTCACAGTCGGGGATAACCGCCTGCTGCTCGACCTTGAGAATGCCGCGCAGATCGAAGAACTCCGCGTCGAGATTCGCCGACTGCCGCCGGGGAGCTACCTCTTGCTACAAGAAGCCCTTCCCGCGCCCCATCAGGCTTGGACCGAAGGTCCGGGAGGCCGCTACGTACTGGAACTCATGGTTCCGCTGTCACTACGCCGCACGACCACTGGGAACGTCACGGCCGTCACGCCACCAACGCCTCGACCGCTGGCGGCCGTGACCAGCCGCCTGCGCCCACCGGGCAGCGAGTGGCTTTTCACGAAGCTCTATTGCCCACGCGCCTTCGAGAAAGATCTCATCGCGGGTCCGATGCCTGACTTCTGCCAATGGGTTCGATCCAATGGTTCGGCTCAGGACTGGTTCTTCGTACGGTACTCCGACCCTGATTTCCACGTGCGGCTCCGCTTCCGCGGTAACCCCGATCGGCTGGTCGGCGAGCTGTTCCCCCAATTGTGTTCTTGGGCACAGGAACTCATCAGGGCCGGGCTCTGCTCCCGATTTTGCTTCGACACCTACGAACGCGAAGTGAGCCGCTACGGCGGGCCTGGCGGGACCGCAGCAGCGGAGACGCTCTTCGCGGCGGACAGCCGCGCTGCCGTGGAGCTGTTGCGGCTAAGCCAGGAGGCAGGATCGGAGGTCGACCGCACAACATTGGCCGTCCTCAGCATTGATGACCTCCTCACTGGACTCGGATTGAGCGAAGCCGAGGTAAGCATTCAGAAGGTCGGCTGTGCGTCAGTCTCCTGACGATGTGACAGGTGTGGTGTGGGTGCGGCAGGATCCGTGCATGTCGTCCGCTCTGGAGTCCGCATCGCGTGAGGATCTCCTCATGCTGATCGGGCTGCTCCAGCGGCAGGTGGCAGCGGCGGAGGCGCGGGCCGATGCGGCGGAGGCCCGGGCGGCCGAACTCGCGGTGGCCAACGAGCGGTTGACGGCTCGGGTGGCGGAGCTGGAGCGGCGTCTTGGCCGCAACTCGGGCAACTCCTCGATGCCGCCCTCCTCGGACACCTTCGGCCGTCCGGAGAAGAAGCCGCAGCCCAAGAGCGGACGCAAGCGGGGCCGTCAGCCCGGCTCCGGCGGGTCCGGTCTGGCCATGACCGACAGGCCCGATGCCACCGAAGACCATGTCCCGGCGGCCTGTACCGGCTGCGGAAGCACGTTGGGCCAGGGCGACAGCGTCGGCTTCGAGCGGCGCCAGGTCCGGGACATTCCCCTGTCCACGGTGAAGATCACCGAGCACCGGGCTCACCGCTGCCGGTGCGCCTGCGGCACCATCACCGCCCAGCCGATGCCCGGACGGATCGCCGGGTCCCCGTCCTCCTACGGGCCGAACCTGCGCGCGCTCGCCGTCTATCTGCTGGTCTTCCAGCACATTCCTGTTGAGCGGACCGCGCAGCTGGTCAGGGATGTGACCGGGGCGGAGGTCTCCACCGGCTGGGTCGCCTCCCTGCTTCCCGAGGCCGCCGGCCTGGTCGCGGACTCCGTGAACCTGATCCGGGCCCTGCTGGTGATGGGGCACGTCCTGCACGCGGACGAGACCACCACCCGGATCGGCTCCGTGCGGCGCTGGCTGCACGTGGCCTGCACCGACCTCCTCACCCTGCTCCATCTCGCCCCGCGCTCGCGCGCCGGGGCGGACGCGGGCGGGGTGCTGCCCCACTACCGGGGCGTCCTGGTCCACGACTCACTGTCGCTGTATGCGGGCTATCCGCACTGCAGCCACCAGTTGTGCGGTGCCCATCTGATCCGTGAACTGACCGCCGCGGAGGAGGACTTCCCCCACCAGAAGTGGCACCAACAGATCCGCTGGGCCCTGGCCGGGCTGAACATCCAGGCCCTGCGGGTACGCGCCGGCGAGATCGGCGAGATCACCCCCGAGGCCCTGCTGCTGCACCAAGGCGCCTTCCACCACGGCATCACCGTCGGACTCTCCGAGCACCCCCGAGCACCGGGCCGCAAACAGTCCCCGGCCCGCAACCTGCTCGAACGCCTGCGGGACCAGGCCCACTCGATCCTGCGGTTCGCCGACGACCCCCGACGTACGCCCTTCACCAACAACTGCGGCGAGCGAGCGCTGCGGCCCGTCAAGACCCAGCTGAAGATCTCCGGCTGCCACCAGTCCGAACACGGTGCGACGGCCTGGCTCGCCGTGCGCTCCTACCTCGACTCCGCCCGCAAGCACGGCCTGAGCGCCTTCGAGGCCATCCACCACGCCTTTACCGGCAACCTCTGGATGCCCCCGATCGAACAAGCCGCTTGACCAGCACGTCTCACACACCGTCATCAGTCAGCCGCATTCCTTCTGAATGCCTACAAGCCGAGCGACTCGGATGGTACCGGGAACGCGTGACGTCCGCCCCTGAGAGCGGGCCGGAGTACAGGCAGCGCAAGGCTGACCTTCGCCGGCTCCTGGCAGAGCCGGAAGTGCTGGAGTCCCGAGTAGGCGGCGCTGTCGCGGAACGCGCCCTCACCGCACGACGACAAGAGCTGGCCGCCGTGCGGATGCGCCTCAACGCTCTCGAAGAGAACGGAGAATTGACGATTCCCCTGCCGCAGCTATGCGCGAGCTTTGTCCATCTGAGTTGCAACCGCCTGCTCGGCCCAAGCTGGCCTTCCGAGGAACAGGTCCTCGGGCTGCTGCTGCGAACACGTACGGGATTGGACCGGGCTCCGATCCAACGTCCTCGTGGTGCGAGACAAGTTGGCTGACCACAGGAAGCCCGATCCGAGGCGAAGAGCGCTGCCTGGGTGGCCTCCTGGCCGAGTCCATCAGGCGATCCAGGTCATGCGCTGGCGCCGCGACCTGTCCGCCGGGAAGCTGACGATCGAGCTCGTCTTACCTCGTCACCAGCCTGAACGTCTTCGATGCCACGCCCGCTGAACTGGCAGATTGGATCAGAGGCCACTGGCATATCGAGAACCAGCTCCACCACGTCCGCGACCGAACGGACGACTCCAAGGTCCGCCACGTACGGGATTGGACCGGGCTCCGATCCAACGTCCTCGTGGTGCGAGACAAGTTGGCTGACCACAGGAAGCCCGATCCGAGGCGAAGAGCGCTGCCTGGGTGGCCTCCTGGCCGAGTCCATCAGGCGATCCAGGTCATGCGCTGGCGCCGCGACCTGTCCGCCGGGAAGCTGACGATCGAGCTCGTCTTACCTCGTCACCAGCCTGAACGTCTTCGATGCCACGCCCGCTGAACTGGCAGATTGGATCAGAGGCCACTGGCATATCGAGAACCAGCTCCACCACGTCCGCGACCGAACGGACGACTCCAAGGTCCGCAGCACTGCCCCGCGCCACGGCCACCCTGCGCAACCTCGCCATCGGCGTCCTCCGCCAGGACAGCCACCCCAACATCGCCGCCGCCCTGCGACGCACCGGCCGCGACCACCACCGGCCCCTACAGGCCCTCGGACTCACCTGACCAACCAGGACAGATCGCGATCTTGTAATGCCCCTGCAAGATCGGCGGCCTGGGCGACCAGATCGAGCTGATCCGGGACGCGGTCGAGCTGCCCTACCTCCACCCCGACCTTTTCAAGGAGCACGAACTGCGGCCACCGAAGGGCATCCTGCTCTACGGTCCGCCCGGCTGCGGCAAGACACTCATCGCCAAGGCCGTCGCCAACTCCCTCGCCAAAAAGGTCGCGGAAGTCACCGGCCAGCCCGCCGGAAAGAGCTACTTCCTCAACATCAAGGGCCCGGAGCTCCTCAACAAGTACGTCGGTGAGACCGAGCGGCACATCCGTCTCGTCTTCCAGCGGGCCCGCGAAAAGGCCGGCGAGGGTACCCCCGTCATCGTCTTCTTCGACGAGATGGAATCCCTCTTCCGCACCCGCGGATCCGGCGTCAGCTCGGACGTGGAGAACACCATCGTCCCCCAGCTGCTCGCCGAGATCGACGGCGTGGAGGGCCTGGAGAACGTCATCGTGATCGGCGCCTCCAACCGCGAGGACATGATCGATCCCGCGATCCTGCGTCCCGGCCGTCTCGATGTGAAGATCAAGATCGAGCGTCCGGACGCGGAGGCGGCGAAGGACATCTTCGCGAAGTACCTCACGCCTTCGCTGCCGCTGCACGCCGACGATCTCGCCGAGCACACGGGTTCCAAGGAAGCCGCAGCTCACGCCATGATCCAGTCCGTCGTCGAGCGGATGTACACCGAGTCCGAGGAGAACCGCTTCCTCGAAGTCACGTACGCCAACGGCGACAAGGAAGTCCTGTACTTCAAGGACTTCAACTCCGGCGCGATGATCCAGAACATCGTCGACCGGGCCAAGAAGATGGCCATCAAGGCCTTCCTCGACCAGGGCCAGAAGGGCCTTCGCGTCTCCCATCTCCTCCAGGCGTGCGTGGACGAGTTCAAGGAGAACGAGGACCTTCCCAACACCACCAACCCCGACGACTGGGCCAGGATCTCCGGCAAGAAGGGCGAGCGCTCAACGTGGTCGAGGCCATGGAATTCGAGCGGGCCGGGGACATCGTCACCCTCAAGGAGATCCTTGAGGACGGCGAGCGCGCCCTGGTCATCGGCCACACCGACGAGGAACGAGTGGTACGGCTCGCCGAACCACTCCCGGCGACTGGGCCAGGATCTCCGGCAAGAAGGGCGAGCGGATCGTCTTCATCCGCACCCTCGTCACCGGTGCCCGCCGCGTCGGAATCGGCCCGGTCCGGGATCTGAACACGCTCCGTAGCGGCCGGACTCCATCGCGGTGCAGGTCCAGCTGGAGTACTACGTCGAGGAGCGGTACTTGCGCACTCGAGGACCGGTGTCGGGGAGGGTTCTAAATTCTCCACAGAGATCGGGCTCACTTGCGGACGATCCAGGTAGGTTCCATATCGAGCCCCCATGCGAGGGGCAAGCGCATCGGTCGCCCGAGAGGGCAAGCAATGGGGCAGGTCGCTCGGCTAAGCCACCTGCCCCGGTAATGGAGTCTCATCCTGTTACGAGGAACCCCAATGGTTGAACGTACCACCGGGCGCGAGTGTCCGCATGGGTCATGTCGCTGCCCGAGACCGAGCAAGCCGCATCGCAGCGCATGGCGCGTCCGGATGCGCGTTCATGCCCCCATCGGGGCGGCTTTCTCGGCCATGGTCTACTACGGCATCAAGATCGCTGCAGAGGCCCATGAGCTGATCTCCGGCGGCCTTGGAGGTATCACCTAGAGTCCACAGAAAGAAGGCTGCGGCGGGCTACTGCCCGCCGTTCGCCTGCGTCCGACGGACTGGAAGCCCCCGTCGGGAACGCACCTCCCCCGCGAGCGCGTCCAAGAGCTCGAACAGCGGCTGGCCGCCGCGCACGGAGAGATCCTCCTCCTGCAACGACATCTCCGTGAGCACGGCCTTCAGGCATGATGCGCCAGATCGCGGGTCTTTCCTCAGTGCCGCAGCGACGTCGCAAGGCTCACCGGCGTGATCATCTGGTTGAACGGGACCTTCGACGTCGGCAAGACCACCACCTCGAAGGAGTTGGCTGCCGCGCTGCCCGACGCGCGGATCTTCGACTCCGAGACAGTCGGACTCATGCTCGGTCCTGTCCTCGGGTCGGTCGTCCCCGTCCGAGATTTCCAGGACTGGAGGCCATGGCGCCATCTGGTGGTGGAGACAGCAGCCCAGATCCTCGACTACGTCAGCGGGACTCTCTGGGCGCTGGGGATGAAGCCGGGGTGAAGCTCGGCATGTTCGTCGACAACGCCCGCCGACGGGCCGACAAGCTGACCCCGAACGGCACGAGGCGCTGTCCACGCTCGGCATGCGCTGGGCTTAGCGCTTCCGCACAGCCCGATCAGGTGGCTTTCTCCAGTGCGTATTCGGACGCTGGTCGCGGCAGGCGAGCACTCCGACGTCGACCCCCGGGTGTTGGCGCGCGGTTACATCGCCGCGGTGGACGGCGCGGTCCTCCAGTACATCTCGGAGCCCGCCTCCCCCCGCCCGCGCGAGGTGTTCGACCTGTTGGTGGAGGCGCTGCTGCTGCGGGCGGGCATCCTCAAACGGTGACGGACCGGGCGGTGCGGGCGGCGGCGACGGCGACCGCGACGTCCTCGGGCAGCTCCATCAGCGAGGACGGCAGTTCACTGACGCACGAGCCGAGGGACTCGCCCGGGCCGGGCTCCAGGAAGGTAAACCAGCCGCGGTCGTCGATCCATGCCAGAACCCAGCGCCGGGTGTAGTCCTCGTCGTCCGGGACGTCGTCTGGCTTGGTCAGCGAGGGTCGCAGGGCCCAGGTAGCGGCCGGTGGCGGCGTCGAACACCTCGATGCGGTGATCGTGGTGCGGCATGAAACGCACCCGGACCCGGAGACCCGCCTCGCCCGTCATCCACAGCCCCACGTAGTCCCGGTTCCTGAAGCGGATGCCCTTGGTGGAGACCACCCGGGTACGGCCGTCGTCCTCCAAGGTGAACGTCCACAACTCATCCGCGCCGATCTCACGCAGCGGCGTCGGATCGGCCTCCCACACCTCAAGCGGGGACCTGCCCTTCAAAGGCCCGGGGTGGTGGAAGGTGTTCCACCACGCCACCCAGTCCAACAAGCGGGCGGTGAAGTCCTCGAACCCCAACAGCACCTCGTCCTTCGGCCGTGCCCGGCGCCGGCCCGGGCGCGGCTGGCGGACGTAGCCGGGCAGAGCGGCAAGGAACATCGACTCCACCGCCCGGTTCAACCCCTCCACCGTGCCCTTGGACCGAACCGTCAAATGCTCCCGATCCGCATGGTGCGGAGCGACTTGTGCGGGTCACGCATCCGTTTCATCCGTGGCACGGCCGGTCCTACGAGTGGGTCTGTACGGTAACCGGTGTAACTCCCGAGCTGGAAGCGACAGTTGATGACTGACGTGATGAGTGACATCAAGGCCGGGGAGGCCGCCGTGGGTGCGCTGGATGCTGTGGATGACGGTCTGGTTGCCGAACTGGTGGCCCGGGCCCAGGCCGGCGGAGTGAAGCTGACCGGCGAGGGCGGCCTTCTGGCGGAGCTGACGCGCAAGGTGCTGGAGTCCGCGCTGGAGGGTGAGCTGACCGACCACCTCGGACACGAGCGCGGTGAACGGGTCGAGGGCGGCCGGGAGAATTACCGCAACGGCCACCGGTCCAAGACCGTGACCACCGAGGTCGGCCCGGTGGACGCACTCAGCGTGAAGGTCCGCGACGGCGGCATGGTCACCAACAAGTCCGCCCACCTGGTCATCGGCGTCGACGTCGACGGCATCAAGAACGTCCTGGGCATCTGGATCCAGGACACCGAAGGCTCGAAGTTCTGGCTGAACGTGCTCAGCCAGCTGAAGAACCGCGGCCTGCGCGATGCGCTGATCGTGTGCTGCGACGGCCTGACCGGCCTGCCCGAGGCCATCAACACCGTCTGGGACAAAGCCCTGGTCCAGACCTGCGTGACCCACCTGATCCGGGCGTCGATGAAGTACGTCTCCTACAGCGACCGCAAGAAGGTCGCCGCCGCCCTCAAACCCATCTACACGGCCGCGACCGAGTCCGAGGCGCTGTCCGCCCTGGACGAGCTGAGGGCGAACTACGGCAAGAACTACCCTGGTTTGATTGCCAGTTGGGAGCGGGCCTGGGAGGATTTCTGGCTCTCCTGTCGCTTCCGTGGGTAGGTTCATGCAGCTTGACGCCCTGGTAGGTGGGGTCGGTGGCCGCCGAGGCTGAGCATGGCCAGTGCGATGAGCGCTGCGGGGTCCTTGAAGCCGAAGGCCATGCGGGTGATCAGGCGGATCTTGGTGTTGATGCTCTCCACGATCCCGTTGCTCATGGAGTGCTCGGCTGCCGCCGTGATGGCGTCCCAGTGCTTGACGATGGCCCGTTGCAGCTTGACGAAGGGCTCCAGTCGGGAGCGGCGGGCCCAAGACACCCAGTCGAGGAGGGCCTCGGGGGTGTCGGGGCCGGACTTCAACGCCAGGCGAAGGGCCTCCTTGAGCAGGTATGCGCGGTGCAGGTCGGGGTGGGCTTTCGCGATGAACTCCAGTTGCGCGCGCTGGTGTTCGGTGAGGTCCTCAGGGCGTTTCCACAGGGCCCAGCGGGCCTTCTTCAGTGACTTCGAGCCCGGGGTGGCGCGGCCCTTGCCGCCGCGCTCGGCGTTCCAGACCTCGCGGCGCACGGTGTCCAGGGCGTCGGTGGCCCACTGCACGACGTGGAACGGGTCCATCACCCGCACCGCCTGCGGGCAGCGCTCGGCGACTACCTTCGCTATCCAGTCGGCGGCATCCGCGGACACGTGGGTGATCTTCGCGGAGCGTTCAGGTCCGAGCAGGTCGAAGAAGGACCGCAGTGTCTCCTTGTCCCGGCCGGCCGCCGCCCACACGAGCCGGCCGCTGTCGTGGTCGACCACCACGGTCAGGTACTTGTGGTGCCGCTTGTAGGAGATCTCGTCGATGCCGACCCGGGTAAGGCCCGCGAGCAGGTCCACGCGCTGTTCGACGTCCGACCACACGCGGGCGCAGATGCCGCCGACCGTGCGCCAGCCGATCCTCAGCAGTTGGACCACCGTGGTCTTCGAGCAGTGCGTGGCCAGCCAGGCCACCGTGTCGTCGAAGGCCAGGGTGTGCCCGGCACCGTGGCGGGCCCAGGGCACGTGGGCGACGACCACACCGTGCTGGGGACAGGATACCCGCGGCGCGTCGGCCTCGATGAACGCCCGGACCACCCCCAGGTCCAGGGCACGCCAGCGCCGGCGGCCCTCGCCGTTGTCGAACCGGGCGCACCGGCGACCGCAGACCCCGCACCGCTGCCGCCGCCTCTTCGCCGGGCGGGCATGGGCCACGATCACCACATCCCAGGGGCCCGCCTCCGCGCCGTTGCCCTCCTCGGCCTCGACCGACGCGACCACCGTGTGTTCGACTCCGAGCAGCCGAGTCCATATGCTTGCAGATCGCACGCCGTATCCAGGTTCTTCCGTTTCGTACTGTCGCAAGTCGAAACGTAGCCGGGCTACGGCGTGTTCTGCGTATCAGCCCTGGTCAGCGACCCACGGAAGCGACAGGAGAGCCGGATTTCATCCCCTTCCTCGCCTTCGACCGCGACATCCGTCGCGTGATCTACACCACCAACGCGATCGAATCCCTGAACTACCAGCTCCGCAAGATCACCAAGACCCGCGGCCACTTCCCCTCCGACGACGCCGCCATCAAGCTCCTCTACCTCGGCATCCGCCGCATCGAGGGCCGGCACATCGACGGCGACGGCCCCATCCCCCAAGGCCGCGTCCGGGGCACCGGCACCCTCGGCTGGAAGCGCGCCATGAACCACTTCATGCTCGCCTTCCCTGACCGCCTCCCCCTCTGACCCCAGCAAGATCACCCTCAGTAACCACCCCACGGGCCCGACCAGCAAGAACACGCATCACGACATACACAAAGGAATTGACAACCTCGAGATGGACCAGCATCTGGCCGGACAGGTCGGCGGGCGTGGGTCACGCTCGGGCGACTGCGCCCTGACCCCAGCCCGTTACCAAGCCCTGCTCGCGGAGCGCGCCACTGGCGTCCGCCTGGACCTTCGGGAGGATAGGGTCCGGGTAGCGGCCCCGGCGGGCTTGGTGATCCGGCTGTGGAACGGCGCGACCACCACCCTGCACATCGGCGACGGCGTGGAGAACACCCTGCTCCTGCTTCCGACGGCCCGTCCGGCAACGGCGGCGGCCGTCTTCACCAACGGTGACCGGCTGGCGACGGGGTGGCTCGGGGGGCGTACACCGCGATCCGCCGCTGAGCCGGCCGCCGGGCGGGTCCCTGCGGCGGCCGCCGCCCGGTCGGGGGTGTGAGAAGGGCGCATGGTAGCGCAGGTGGTGCGGTGCGGGGCGCGACTTACCCGCGCCGGTCGGGGTGCGGCACACTGGTACGGATTCCGGTGGTGTCCAGCCGGACGCGTACCAGCCGAGACAGCGTGTACCACCCGGAGCAAGAGAGGCCGCAGGATCCGTGAGTGACGAGCCCGACGCCCCGGAGCCCGCCGACGAGGGCGCGTTCGGCATCGATGCGTTCTCCCTCGACGACCGGCTGCGGCTGTTCCACTTCGCCGCCGCCGAGAAGCGCCACGAATACCTGTGGCTGCTGCGCGCCTTCGACCGCGGGCGCGCCAATTACCAGGTGCTGCTGCACGCTTCGGACGCGGTGGGACTGGTGGAGCGGCTCGCAGCCGATCATCCCGCCGCGGGCGCTGTCGGCGGGTCGGCCGGCGTTCAGCCGCTGCTCGACGCACTCGCGGACTGGCAGATCCTGGACCGGTCGTACGACGGGACGCGCGCCGCGAACCTGGCCGAGTACCGCAACCGCCACTACGTGTACCAGTTCACCCAGGCCGGATACCGGGCCTACCGGGCCGTGGAGGACGTACTCGGCGCGCGCCTTGAGGACGCCCAGCTCTCCCGCCTCGTCTTCCCCGACATTCTCGGCGACCTGCACGCGCTGGCCGAGGCCAACGTCGCGGGCGACGCCGAGGAGGTGTACCGCAAGCTGGGCCGTCTCGACTCCGTGCTGAACGAGATGGCGCAGCGCGCCGCCCGCTTCTACCTCATGCTGGGCGACCTGGCCCGCACCAACGACACCCGGCCCGAGGTGTTCCTCGCCCACAAGGACACGCTCCTCGCCCACATGCGGGAGTTCACCGCCGAGCTCGGCCGCTACGCCCCGCTGCTCGCCGAGGCCGTCGAGAAGGCCGCGGCCACCGGTGTGGACCGCATGATCGAGTACGCGGCCGAGGCCGACGAGCGGCTCTTCCGCAGCCCCGCCGAGCGCCTGGCGGACTGGCGGCACCGGTGGGACGGCATCGTCCACTGGTTCGCGGAGCGCGAGCACAGCGAGACCGAGCGGCTGCAGGACGCCACCGTCACCGCGATCCGCTCCGTCCTCGCCCTGCTGCGCCGCGTCACCGAGGCACGCCGGGGCGGGGTGAGCCGGGAGAGCCAACTACGCCACCTCGCCCAGTGGTTCACCTCATGCGAGAGCGACAAGGACGCGCACGCCCTGTTCCAGGCCGTCTTCGGGCTCGGCGCACCCCGCCACATCGCCGTCCCGTACGCCGATCCCGAGCAGATCCCCGGGCGTACGTCCTGGTGGGATGCCGAACCGGTCGAACTCGCCCGCACCCTGGTCCAGTCCGGCCGCACCCCCGCCCTGCACGGCCCCGGCCGCATCGAACGCAACGACGACCGGCGGGCCCTGCTCCGTGCCGAGCAACTGAAGGAGCAGGCCGAGCGCCGCGGTGCCGCGAACGCCCTCGCATCCGACGGCGTGTACGGCCGGATGCTCGACGAGCCTGAGACGCGCGCCCTGCTCGCCCTGCTGGACGTGGCGCTCGCCGCCCGTGTCCCCGCCAGCCGCCTGGTCACCGCCGCCGCCGGATCCGCCCACGGAGTACGTCTCACCCTCGCCCCCGCCGAGGGCTCCACCACCGTCGACACCGTGCGTGGCCGCCTCCATCTCGACGGGCTGCGCCTGGAGGTCACCACATGAAGGCATTCCCCGGCGTCCTGGGGCCCATGGACCTCACGACCAGCCGTACGAAGGGTAGCCCGAGGGAAGTGCGACGGGATCCGGTGGACAGTACGCCCCACGAGCAAGGCAGGACAGCGTGAGCCGCGTCGCCGAGGGCGTCTCCCCTCTCGAACTCGCCGACTACCAGAAGGCGGTACGGCTCGTACTTCGGCATTCGCTGGTCACGCCCGGGTATCCGGACAAGACGGCGCTGGCGACCGTGCGTCGCTGGTCCGGGCAGCTGCGCACCGATCTGATGGAGATGCTTGGCTACCGGCTCGTCACCACCGCCGACACCGCCCGGCTGCAGCGCGCCCAGGACGGCCTGGACGCCACCCGCCCGGCCCTCACCCGTGCGGGCCGCCCCTTCGACCGCCGCCGCTACGCCTACCTCGTCCTCACCCTCGCGGCCCTGGGCCGCCACGGCGCGCAGGTGGCGCTGGGCGAGCTGGCCGACGCGGTCGCCGCCGACGCCGTACGCATCGACGGACTCGGGCTCGACACCGCACGCAAACCCGACCGGGACGCCTTCGTCGACGCCGTCACCTGGCTCACCGAACGCGGCGCGCTCACCCTCGCCGACGGTTCCGCCACCGCCTGGGCCGGCGATCCCGAGCGCGCCGAGGCCCTGTACGACATCGACCGCGAGATCCTCACCGCCGTCCACCACCCGACCCGCGTCCTGCAGCACCTGACCTCTGTCACCGCGCTCCTCGACTCCGCAGGCGCGCTGGGCATGTCCGCCGGCCGCGCCGCCCAGCGCCGCGACCAGGCCCGCCGCGCCCGCCGCCTGGTGCTGGAGAACCCGGTCGCGTACTACGCCGACGCCGACACCGAACTCCTGGGCCAGCTGCGGGCCCCCGCCCTCGCCGAGGACCTGGAGCGCCTGACCGGGCTGACGGTGGAGCGGCGAGCCGAGGGAGTGGCGCTCATCGACACCTCCGGCAGGCTGTCCGACATCCGCTTCCCCGGCGGCGGAACCGTTGCGCAAGCCGCGCTGCTGCTTGCCGCCCGGATCAGCGCCGCCGTGCGGCGTTCCGGACGCCACGCCCTCGAACTGCTGCCCGCGCCCACCGCCGCCGAACGCCTCGCGGCCCGCGCCCGGCGTATCGACGGCGCTCTGCCGACGCGCTCGGTGATCGCCGAGTTCGCCGCGCCCGACGAGCCTGACGCGGCGGCCGCGTACGAGACGTATGAGCAGTATGAGGCGTATGAGACGCACGACGAGGCAGGGGAGGAGCGGGGGGAGGCCCGGTATCCCTTCGTCACGGACTCCTGGCTCCGGGGCAGGCTCAAGGAGATCACCGGCGAGTACGGTGCGGGCTTCGCGGCCGATCTGCGTGGCGACCCGGACCGGCTGCTCGACCAGGCTCTCGACCTGCTGGCCGCCATGTCGCTGATCGTCCGGGTCGACGGAGGAGCCCTGGCCCTTCCCCTGCTCGCCCGCTACCGCGGGGTCACCGCCCGGGTGAAGACCCGTACCGTGTCCCGCCCGCCGGCCCTGTCTCCGGTCCAGCTGCCCGCCCAGACCACCCTGTTCGCCGACGACACCGCCAAGGACCCGACTCCGTGAGCACTCTCGCTCCCACCCCGGGCGACACCCCCGCCCCGTCTGCCCGATATGTCCCCACCCGTGCCGGGATCATCAACCTGTGGGACTACCGGGACGAGGAGTTCTCCTTCGCCGACGGCTGGCTGGTGCTGCGCGGCCCCAACGGATCCGGTAAGACCAAGGCCCTGGAAGTCCTCTTCCCGTTCGTCCTCGACGGGCGTATCGATCCCAAGCGGCTCAACCCGTTCGCCGCCGAGGACCGCACGATGAAGTCCAACCTGCTCTTCCGCGGGCAGGACAGCGCGCTCGGCTACGTCTGGATCGAGTTCACCCACCGGGAGACGGGCGAGGCCGTCACCTGTGGCATCGGGCTGCACGCCCAGCGGCACCGCGACACCCCGGCTCGTTGGCACTTCGTCGCCGAGGGCCGCGTCGGCGAGGACTTCTCCCTTCTGACGGACGACGACCGGCCGATGACGAAGAAGCAGCTCGCCGCCGAGCTCGGACGTGAGCTGATCGCCTCCACGGCCGACTACCGCGCCGCCGTCGACCAGCGCCTGTTCGGCCTCGGCCGGGAGCGGTACGAGCAGCTGCTCACCCTGATCCTCACGTTGCGCCGCCCGCAGCTCGCCAAGAACCTCGATCCGGCCAAGCTCTCCGACACCCTCACCGCGGGCCTGCGCCCGCTCGACGACGACCTGATCGCCGAGGCGGCCCGCTCCTTCGACGACATGGAGTCCGTGCAGCGCACCCTGGAGGGGCTGGCCGCCGCCGACGACGCCACCCGAGCCTTCCTCGCGAGCTACTCCACCTATCTGCGGGTCCACGCCCGCACCGCCGCGGACAGGCTCACCGCCCGCCGCACCGAAACCGCCGAGCGCACCGCAGCCCTGCGCACCGCCGCCGCGGACCTGGCGGCGGCCCGCGAACAGCAGGCCGCCGCCGAGACGCGCGCCGAGTCGGCCGACGCCTCGCTCGCCGCCCAGCGCGCTCGTCTCGACCAGCTGCGCACCTCCGCCGCCTACCAGGCCATCGAGCAACTGGCCGACCTGGAACGCCTGGTGCGCACCTGCGAGCAGACCGCGCTGCAAGCGGCCGCCGAACGCGAACGCCGCACGGCCGCCACCGGCCGCGCCCGCGCCGAGGCCGAACACGCCGCCCGGCTCGCCGCCGAACTCGACGCCGCCGTCTCCCGGGACGCCGCCACCGTCGCCGAGCACGCCCACACCGCCGGCCTCCCCTGGACCCCGGCCGACGCCGGGCCCGCCCGCCTCGCCGAACGCTCCGCCGCGCTCGCCGCCGCCCGCCATGAGGGCGTTCGAGCCGTGCGTGGAGCCCAGCAGGCGGCACGCGGGACCGAGCAGACCCGTGACCTCGCCCGGGTCTCGCTCGACCGCGCGCAGGAGGCCGTCGCCGCAGCCGAGACCGCCGAAGCGGCCGCCGGGTCGGCCCTCGAATCCGCCCGCGAACAGGCCCGTACGGCGCTCGGACAGTGGACGGAGGCACACGGCGCGCTCCTGGCCGAAGCGGAGCGGGATGGGGATCCCCCCGGCCGAAGGCT
Source organism: Streptomyces sp. NBC_01320 (assembly GCF_035974375.1). Taxonomy (NCBI): domain Bacteria; kingdom Bacillati; phylum Actinomycetota; class Actinomycetes; order Kitasatosporales; family Streptomycetaceae; genus Streptomyces; species Streptomyces sp. NBC_01320. Next base: position 565,695 of record NZ_CP108391.1, on the reverse strand, counting down.
TGGGGAGGGTGCCGACGAAATCGCCGAAGCCCTCGAACGCACCGGCGAGGCCGATGCGCCCACGCTTGCCGACGCCTTCACCGAGGCCACTGCTCCCGCCGTGCAGGAACTGCGCGACACCCTCGCCTCCCTGCGCGGCCGGCGCACCGACGTCGAGCGCCGCCTTGCCGAGACCGGGGCCGAACGCGACCGGATCGCCGCCGAACACGACGACGCCCCGCCCCCGGCCCGCGGCCGCACCGCCGGCCGGGCGCCCGATGGCGGCGTGCCGCTGTGGCAACTCGTCGACTTCGATGACGAGCTGACGGATCGTCAGCGGGCGGGCCTGGAAGCGGCCTTGGAGGCATCGGGCCTCCTCGACGCCCTCCTCACCACCGAGGACACTCCCGTGACGGCCGGGCACAGCGACGGCTACCTCCGCGCCGGTGCCCCGGTGAGCGGACCGAGCCTCGCCGACCTCCTGCGCCCCGAGAACCCCGAGAACCCCGAGGACAACGCCGCGATCCCGGCCGCGCGGATCACCGCCGTACTGCGCTCCGTCGCCGTCACCGGCGACCTCGACACCGGGATCCCACAGATCAGCCCCGACGGCCGGTACGCGGCCGGTGTCCTGGTCGGTGCCCACACCAAGGAGCACGCCGAGTACGTCGGCGCCACCGCCCGCGCGCGCCGGCGCGCCGCCCGGATCGCAGCCTGCGAAACGCTGCTGGCGGAACTCTCCGCCCAACTCGACGAGTTGGCACACGCGCAGGCCCGCAGGGACGCCGCACTCGACGCGTACGCCGCCGCCCGCGCCGGCCTGCCCCGCACCACCGCCATCACACAGGCACTGCGCGAACTCGACAAGGCCGCGGCGAGGCTGCGCGCCACCCGCGACGCCGCCGACGCCTCCCAGGCTTCCTACGACGAGTCGGTGGCCGCCTGCTCGGTCGCCGAGCGCGCCCTGCGCCGCACCGCGGCTGAGCACGCCATCGAGATCGAACGCCTCGACGCCGTCGAGACCGCCACCCGCGCTTTCGAGACGGCGGTACGCGAACTCACCGCCCGCCGCCGCGAACACGCCCGCCAGACCGAGGCCGCCCAGGCAGGCGCCGATCGGCTCACCGCCGCCGCCGAGGACGAGGAGGCGGCGCTGGACACCGAGCGCGCGGCGCGCCGCAGGCATACCGAGGAGGCCGCGGGACTCCAGGCCCTCCAGGAGGCAGTCGGGGCCGAGGCGCAGGAGGTGATGCGCCAGGTGCGGGAGGCCGAGGACGGGATCGACACCCTGGTCAGGGAGGCCGAGGCGGCTCGCGCGGCCCAGCACGCCGCGATCGCGGGCACCGCCGCGGCCGAGGCCCGCCGTACGGCCGGGGCCGAAGCCGGGTCGGTGGCCGCGGTGGAGGAGAAGGACACCGCCCGCGGCCTGTGCCCGTACGCCGCCCGTGAACTCCTTGACATCCTGCGCTGCCCGCCCGGCCTCGCCTGGCCCGCCCAGGAGGCCGACTGGGCCGGCGAGGCCCTACCGCCGGCCGTGATCGCCGTACACGAGGCGATCCTGTCCGCGACCCGCGACCTTACCCCCACCGAATCCAGCCTCAAGCAGTCCGTCACCCGTCTCACCAAGGCCCTGGACGACCTGCAGGCGCAGCTTGCCGCAGCCGGACAGGACTACCGGCCCGAATGGGACGGCTCCGACGGGGTCATCGTCGTACGCGTGGCCGACGAGGAGGGCCTGCTGCCCGTCGCCGCCTTCGCCCAGAAGATCGCCGCGCACCGTCGTGACCAGGCCGAACTGCTCTCCGATTCCGAGCAGCGGATCCTGGAGGACGCCCTGCTCACCCGGCTTGCCCAGCAGATCCACGACCGTACCGTCGACGCCCGTGACTTGATCAGGCGGATGAACACCGACATGCGCAGGCGCACGATGTCATCAGGGACCACGGTCGGTGTGAGCTGGCTGCTCGCCGACCATCTCGACGACGAGCAGCGCGCCGTCTGCACCCTCCTCGACGCTGACGCGGCCCGCCTCGGCCCCGATGGTCTCGCCCGGGTGCGCACCCACTTCGCCGCGCAGATCAAGACCGCCCGCGCCCGCCACCGCGACCAGCCCTACCGCGAACTCCTCGCCGAGGTCCTCGACTACCGGCGCTGGCGGCAGTTCGCGTTCCAGCTGGTACGGCCCGGCGAGTCCGGAAAGACGGAGGAGAGGCTCACCCGCGCCCGGCACAGCCGACTGTCGGGCGGTGAGCAGTCAGTGTCGCTGCACCTGCCGCTGTTCGCCGCCGCGCACGCCATGCTCAACTCCGCCGACCCGCACGCCCCGCGCCTGCTCGCCCTCGACGAGGCCTTCGCGGGCGTGGACGACACCGGACGCGGCGAACTCATGTCGCTGGCCGCCCAGTTCGACCTCGACCTGTTCATGACCGGCTACGACCTGTGGGCCGCCCACGCCTCCGTGTCCGCCGCGGCCCACTACGACCTCGCGCACACCGCCGTCGATCACACCGTCTCCGCGCTGCTGCTCGTCTGGGACGGCGACCGGCTCCTCGCCGACGACACCGGCGATCTCACCGCCGCCCTCGGCTCGCCCGGCACCCGGCGCGTCCCGATGCCCGAGGAGGCCGCGGTTGCCGGCTGAGCGGCGTGAATACGACGAACTGCGGGACGAGGGATGGGCCCGACTGCTCGCCGCCGCCCGCCGCAGGCTGGAGCGCACCGGCGGCGCGATCGACGGCGACATCGGGCTCGCGGGAGCCAGTGAGGCCGAACGCCGCACCGTCATCGGCATCACCGGCCGCTACCGGCCCGAGACGGCCAAGCGGCTCGCCGTACCCCTGAGTGACCTGGACGGGTATCTGCACGATCGCTACGGCACCGGTCTGCTTGCGACCCTCGGCCTGCTGTACGGCCCGCTGCGTGACCGGCCGGCCGAACGGGCCGACGAGGAAGCGCGCCGCGAACAGGCCCTGAAGTCCGCCCATTCCAGCCGGCTCGCCGGGCAGGGGTGGTTCGCGGCCTGGCTGGAGCAGATCGCGGCCGACGGCACCCTCACCCGTCTCGTACGCCGCGGGGACGCACCCCTCCTCGACGCGGCGGTACGCGTCCTGGAAAGGCTCCCCGGTGACGGGGACCGACTCCCCGGCTCCCCGGACCGGCTCCCAGGTGACCAGAGCTGGCTTCCCCCGCACCCGATCGGCGTCCTGCCGCTTCCGGTCCTCGCCGAGTGGGCCACCGGCGACACCAAGGCCCTCGTTTCCGGCACCCCGCTCGAACAGCTCGTCCTGCGCGCCCTCGCCCAGCGCACCGGCGGCGGTTCTGTCGTACCGCGCGACCGGACCGGGCGGCGCGCACTGTGGGAGAGCGCCGGAGCCATCGCCGACGATCTCGCCAGCCAGGTACTCGTCCTCAACATCGGGGCCGAGGGCGACACGGTGGTCTGCGACTGGCTGCGCGATGCCGCCGACTTCGGAATTCCCTTCCGGCTCACCCTCTACCAGCTCGCCACCGACCCCGTCGTCCCCGCCGCCCGCACCATCTTCGTCTGCGAGAACCCGGCCGTACTGCGCGCCGCGGCCGGCGAAGCCCAGGACACCGGCGCCGCCCTCGTCTGCACCGAGGGCATCCCGTCCGCCGCCTGCCACAAACTGCTCGGCGACGCCGTACGCGCGGGAGCCCGGCTGCACTGGCGCGCCGACTTCGACTGGGCCGGCCTGCGCATCACCGCGGACGCCGTGGCCCGCCACGGTGCCCGCCCCTGGCGGATGACCGCCGCCGACTACACGGCGGCACTCGGCAAGGGCGAGTCCACACCGCTTGCGGGACCGCCCACGGCCAGCCCCTGGGACCCCGAACTGGCCCGTGTCATGCGGGAGTCGGGCAGCACGGTCATGGAGGAACGCCTTCTGCCCATTCTCCTGTCCGACCTCACCCGCTAGCACTGCCAAGGCGAACCCCCGATCTGGCGGAGTCACATTGGACGAGGGTGACGCGCTCTCGAGGTGAGGTATCGCGGTCCTGTGCGATGTCGACAGGACGGTCTTGTGCTCGACGAGGTGCGTGTCGTCGTCCGGCGCCGAGTGAAACGGATCAGCCGTCGCCGCTCTCGCGCGTCGGTCAGCGACCGGCAGTGAGGCCGGCTGTGCACAGGTCTTGTGAGTGCTTCGCCAACGTGCTCAGTGGTCGGCGCTGCCGGGCGGTGTGACCCATTCGGTGGGTTGGCCGGTGAGGGAGGCGATCATGTCGAAGTCGCCGTCGTAGTGGAGAACCGTCACGCGGTTCAGTTCGGCGGTGGCGGCGATGAGAAGGTCGGGGAGTGACAGGGCGCGGTGGAAGCCCGCGTTGAGTGCGTGCCGCTGAACCTCCAGTGCGCGGGCGAAGGCGTCGTCCTCGGCGTGCAGGTAGTCGAAGGCGTGGAGCCAGGTGCTGATGCGCGTTGCCTCTGCGTTGTCCCGGGCTGAGTGGATCATCTCGTATTCGGTGGGCTGACAGACGGCGAGCAGGTAGCGTTCGTGGAGCGGTTTCAGTACTTCTCGGACGCTGGGTTTCGTCCAGCGGGCGAGAGCAGACTTATCGATCAGGTAGCGGTCTTGCATCAGGCGGCCTGGCCGCCGTGGTGCTTGAGGGTTCCGTCGGCGTTGCGGGGGCCGGTGCTCTCGATGATCTCGCTGAAGTCGAACTCGCCGGCGTCCATGGCATCGAAGCCCTCCTGCCGCAGGTGCCGCTTGACGGCGTCCTCCATGGCCAGGCGGACGGCTTTGGCCTTTGTCTTGGTGCCGAAGATGCGCATGGCCTCGCTAACCATGTCTTCGTCGAGATCGATCACGGTACGGGCCACGAAGGCACCTCCCAGACGGTCGTAGCCAGAACTAAACGATACCATCTTTACGTGTGCAACGATGTCATTTCTCTCCTTGCGTCTACTGGGAACCTAAACGCCTCCCGCTGCGGCTGTTCTCTTCCGCCGCCCAGATCGTCACCACCACCGCCGCTGGCTCCGCCTCGCCAGCCCACTGGCCTTCGGCCAACGCGATCACGACCGCGTTCGAGCGGATCCAAGCTCTCCTGCACCATGTCTGACCAGCTATAACGGCCCCGTCCCACCGGGCGGCACGCCACCAGTGCAGTGGAACCTGGGGCTCATTCGACGCGACAGCCGGGCCATCGGTCTTTCTGGGGCTGCGTCGCATACGGACGTGACTGATGGACGCAGCCGACGGCAGTAACGGATTACTAACGGGCACTCACTCGTTTGGGCGAACCAGCGACTGTCAAGGACGCCGCCGCAGGTCCACGGGAGCACTCCCACGCGTGAGGAAGCGACGCGGGATTGCTGCTGTCATTGTCGATGCCGGCCCCTGCAGGATTCGTAGGCAGGGCACTTGGGGCGGGGCCTCGGTCGCTTGTGGGGTTGCCACAACGGGTGTGCTGGGTGCGTGGAGGCGGTCAGTGCCAGTGGCCGTGGCGCTGCCGGTGGCCGCCCGGTGGCCGGACGCCCTTGGACGACGTCATACGAGACGGCACAGGACAACCGACCGTACATGCTCTGATCAGGCTGAACGTCACCCAGCAGCACGACGCGGCACCAGACGACATGATCGCTCATGGTCTCGTAATGCGTAGGTCTCGGGTTCGAATCCCGAAGCTGCTGGGTGTTGTTGGCGTCCTTGGCTCTGGCAGCGAATCGGCTGGTATGACAACGAGGGGTCCGAAAGTGCATCCAAGTCTGCGCTGCGGTTTTGCGGGGTGTGCCTTATGGTGATGCAGCAACATTAATGCGGCCTACCGGCCTCGCCCCGCGGTACGGGCAACAGCCGCCGCCTGCCGGTGCACGGGCACGGCCGTCTCCGCCGGGGCCGGCCGGACGCGGACCCGGCAGGCGTGGTGGTCGAGCAGGAGCGGACCGCGCCCGGGCAGGCACGACGGACGACTTGCCCGAGGCGCTGTTGCCGCTTCCGCGCAGCAATGTCCTCTCCGACGAGGTCGCAGCCGGAGCCAAGGGCCGTCGTGCTGCACTTCGCCCAAGCCGCCCAGGCCCCGGTACAGCGTTAGTACTGCAACCGCATGTGGGGGTCATGGCCTCGGCGTTGGTAGTGGCAGCGGCGGGCTCGGGCTTGGCTGCGGCGTCGGAAGTGTGACCAGTGCAGACGGTGCTCGTTGGAATGGCAGTGGGGCGTGATGACGACGTGCCCGATCAGTCGGCGGATCTCCGGGACGCTGAGGGGTATGAGGTCTTGCTCGTCGTTTCCGCTGCCCCTTTTGCGGCTTCTGCGGCGCGGATGGCGGTCAGGTAGGCGAGGGCGGCCATTGCCAGGGTGATGTGCCGGTACCAGGCCCGGTAGAGACGGACCTGGTAGTGGTCCAGACCGCACTCTCCCTTCGCGATCTGGAAGCATTCCTCCACCTGCCAACGTGCGCCAGCGGTCCTGACCAGGTCTTTCAGCCGGGAGGCGACGGGGCCGTAGCAGACGTAGTAGGCGATCTCGGTGGGGTCGCTGATGCTGCGGCGGGCCAGGACCCAGTGCCCGAAGCCGTCCTCCCATGCCGGGCGGATTGCGATCCGGGCCCAGTCGTAGAACCGCTGGCCGTGCGCGCCCGCACCAGCGGAGATCCGTTTCCATGCCTGCCGGGGCACGGCGGTGACCAGGTCGCGGACCTCGGCGTCCGTGCCGCCGGTGGTGGGCACGGTGTCGTTGACCTTGGTGGCCAGGACGTAGGCGACGTGTCGTTCCTCCAGCCAGGCCCGCATGTGTTTGACCTGGCCGTATGCCTCATCCGCGGTGACCCAGGCGAAAGGGACGCGTGCGTCGATCGCGCGTTGCAGCATCCACTTGAAGTGCTCGATCTTCGTGGCGAAGGGCACCTCGTCACCGATCCCGGCCGCCCGGCACCGTTCCCTGTCATCCGTCCAGGAGACGGGGATATACAGCTCGCGGTCGATCAAGGCCCGGCCTGCGGCGGAGGCGTAGGCCAGGAACGTGCCGATCTGGCAGTTCTCCGTGCGCCCGGCCGTTCCGGAGTACTGCCTCTGGACCCCGGCCGACTTGACGCCCTTCTTCAGGAAGCCGGTGTCGTCCCCGATCAGTACCGCGTCCTTGCTGCCGATCGTCTCGACGATGAAGTCGCGCACATCGTCGCGGACCGCGTGCTCGTCCCAGTCGGCGAAGTTCAGCAGCCGCTGGAAACCGTCCGGGCGACGCTGGCCAGCCTGCTCAGCCAGCGTCCACCCATTCTTCCTTTCCAGCGGCGCGAGCAACGTGGACAGGTAGTCCAACGCCCGCTCACGTGGCTCCGACCGGCCAAAACGTCCCGCAAACCGGGCATGAAGCCCGGCTATCCCATCGGACCAGTCCTCGATCTGCGCGACCGTCAGCGATTCATCACACAGTCAGCCCAACGACCAAGACGACGACCCGTCACGCCACATGCGGTTGCAGTATTAGGCGCTGCCCGTGGCAACGGCCGCGCGGAACTCCTGAGTCATCAATGCCACCGAGCCGCGCTGGACAGGGGCCGGGCCCTGCTCGCCCCACACCTTGTGCAGCGCGGTTCGCATCCGGTCGTTCATGGCGTCGTTGAGGACGGCCTGGTGCTCCTCGGGCACCTCGCGCACGTCCTGGACGACGACCATGGTGCCGTGGCGGGTGCCGATCATCCCGATCGTGGTGACCTTCCAGCCGAGGCGCCGGGCGGCTTTACGCATCGCGGCCCGGATCAGTTCCACCCCACCCAATCCGACGGCCTCCTCGTCATCCAGATTCACCTGGTACGAGCCCCCGAATCCACCGGCACCTTCCGGGCAGTTGCGGCGCAGCAGGGGCACGAGGGCTTCGGCCATGGCGGTGCAGCGCGGGTCCTTCGCGTACGAGGCCATCGTCAGCTCCTTTCCGGGCCCGTGAGGTGCGGCCACAGCAGCTTGATGTCGCGGGCGACCCGCTCGGCCAGGACGTCGGGGTCGTTGGCCGTCCACTGGTGAGCTGTCCCGATGGCGTCGGCGGCCTTCGTCCTGGAGGTGCCCGTGCGGGGGAAAGAGCCGGAAGTGATGCGGGCGGTGAAGGTCGCCGGGGCTGACGGGCGGGGCAGGAAGAGCAGCGGGTGGTGCGGGGTGAAGTCGAAGTGGCCGAGGCGGGCTGCGGGCGCTTCGCCGAAGAGCTGCGGTTCGGCCCACAGGCCGACGGTGACGACGATCCAGGTGTGCGGGTGGTCCGGGTCGTTGCACAGCCACAGGTCGAACGTTCCGACCAGGAGGTTCTCCTCCCACTTCCAGACCTTCGCCCGCGGATCGAGAGCATCAGCCCCGTCCACGCGCAGGGGGATCAGGGCGCGCTCGAACGGGGCGATCAGATCGTCGTAGGCGGCCCGCATGGCCACGCTGCCGGCGTGGTCGTACGTCAGCTCGCGGTCCGGCGTGATCTCCCACTTCAAACCGTCGGGAAGCTGGGTGGTCAGGTACTGGCGCAGCGGGCCGATGGCCAGCGGCAGGCCGTCCTTGTCAAGTCGGGCATGCTCGGCTGCGGGCAGGCGGACCCACCAGGCGTAATACGGCGTTTCGTCGTCGTAGGAGTCGTAGTCGACGCAGTGGTCGTACGCGCAGCCCAGTGAGGCGGCCAGCTCCGTCATCGTCTCCTGGGTGCGCTCGTCCAGGTCCGGATCCTCGCCCGCGAGCTGCGATGGGTCCTGGACCTCGAGGCGCCACACGACCCATTCGAAGTCCTTGAAGTCCTTCACGCGCCCGGTGTGACCCCTGCTGTACGCGGCCACGTCCCGCTCCCCTGCTTCGCCCAGCTCCGACAGTCCAGTACATCAAGGCCCACAGGACAGGCGGGAACGTTCGGCGACACCCGGCCCGGACGAGCGACGCACAGGGCCGACGGCTCCAGGGCCTCGAAGGACGTGTCGGGCCCTTGGCGATGGGCAGCAGCACGCAGCTGAAGGTGGGCAAGCCGTCGCGGAGGGCGGCTTGCCCAGGTTCCCCTTCGGCTTACCCGAGAGCGTCCGTGATGCGGCGCGTCATGCGGCAGATACGACCCTTTTTCACCCATAGTGCTGGCCTCTGTTGGCCTGACATAGGATTTGCCCTTACATCTGCGGACGAGGCAATTGATGGGGCTGAGTCATGAAGGAAGGCATGCTGCCGCCGGGGCAGCGCCTGGCCAAAGGGTGGCCCGTCTCGCACTACGGGCCGGTGCCCCGCTTCCGCCCGGACCGGTGGAACCTGCAGGTGTTCGGCGCGACCGTGAGCGGGCGGACCCACTCCTGGACGTTCGATGAAGTCGCCACCATGCCAAAGATCACCGTGCACGCGGACCTGCACTGCGCCTCAGGCACCAGCACCACCGGCCACACGTTCTTCGGCGTGCCGGCCCGCACCCTGCTGGACCTTGCCCCGCCCGCCGCAGGTGTGTCCCACGTCATGGCCTGGGCCGAGTACGGGTACAGCGCGAACCTGCGCCTGAGCGACTTCATCGCTGACACCACTGTCATGGCCACCCATCACGACGACGAGCCGCTCACCGTCGAACACGGCTTCCCCCTGCGTCTGGTGGTCCCGCACCCTTTCGGCTACAAGGGCCCCAAATGGCTGCGCGGCATCGAGTACATGACGCAGGACCGCCGCGGGTTCTGGGAGGAACGCGGCTACCACAACATCGCCGACCCCTGGGCCGGCCAACGCCACTCCTATCAGGAGGACGACGGCCCCTAGTCACGGGCAAACCCCAGGCACACGCCGACCAAACCTCCAAGAGCGACACCTCATCTGCCACTCTTCTTGGTCGTTCAGCCAAGCATGTGCCCACGATCTATGAGATCGCGCATGGCAGATGCAAAATGGGGAGCGTTGTCCGGGATGCGGATGCCGCCGCCCCGGCCAGACCCACAAGGCGAGGTCCCTCATGGTCATGCGCACCCACGACGGCAGCGTCGGCGACGTCGACTACGGCACCATCGGTGCCGGCTACGCCGCTTGGCGCCGCCCCGACGAACGCATCGCCCACGTCATCGCCCAGGCCCTCGGCGATGCGCGCACCGTCCTCAACGTCGGTGCGGGCACCGGATCGTACGAGACCGCCGCGCACACGATCACCGCGGTCGAACCCTCACTGGCCATGCGAGCCCAGCGGCCGGCCGAACTCGCCACCGCCGTAGAAGCCGTCGCCGAAGACCTCCCCTTCCCCGACGGACACTTCGACGCATCGATGACCCTCTTCAGCGTCCACCAGTGGTCCGACGCCACCACCGGACTACGCGAGATGCGACGCGTCACCCGCGGCCCCGTCGTCGTACTGACCTGCGACCCAGCCCGCGTACGCGACTTCTGGCTTTACGAGTACGCCCCCGACGTCCTCGACACCGAAGCCCGCCGCTACCCGCCCCTCGACCAAATCACCGCCGCTCTCGGCGGCACCACCACCATCCAGCCCATCCCCATCCCGCTGGACTGCACCGACGGCTTCAACGAGGCCTATTACGGCCGCCCCGAACTCCTCCTCAACCCCGCAGCCCGACAAGCCTGCTCAGCCTGGAGCTTCATCGACGACCACGCCCGCCAAGCCTTCGACACCTCCCTGCGCCGCGCCCTCGGCTCAGGCACCTGGGACGAAGCCTTCGGCCACCTCCGCAACCGTCCCACCTACAACGGATCCCTCGTCCTCCTTCACGCAACCCCCTGACCAACAGCAAAGCCCCGGCTCAGGTATCTGCCAGCACAGCTCACCACCGACTCAGGTGCCGAGCCGGCAAGAACGCCAGCGGCGAGCGCTGCGACTGATGAGGCCGAGTGCTTCGAGGCGGCCGAGCTGGTAAGCGACGGAGCTGGTGCTGGACAGGCCGACGCGCTCGCCGATCTGCCGCACGGTCGGCCCCTCGCCACACTCGATGATCGAGTTCCGGATGACCCGGAGGATCGACTCCTGCCTCGGTGAGAGCCCACCGCCTCCGCTCATGCCGCTTCCCCGCCGCGGCTCTGTGTACGGGTGAGGCGACGCAGCTCCACCCGGGCAGCCGGCGCACTGCCGGGGACGGTGGTCCAGAAGGGGTGCCACCAGATCCTGCCGGACAGCTCCAGCAGGCGACGGCGCAGGGCGGTGGTGTGACGGTTGCCTGACGTGGTGAGCGCTCGGTAGGTGGTGTTCCAGTCGTGCTGGGCCTGCACCAGATCGTGAGGAAAAGCGGTGGAGTCCATGACGGTATTAGATCGTGTGTTCGATTTCCTTGTCATGTCGAGACACGCCGCCGGCCTTCGGGCTGGGCAAGCCGCCGCACGGTGAGCTTGCCCAGGGTCCTCTCGGGCTTGCCCAGCACTCGTGACCAGTCCTATGTCCGCGGCCATGACCGGTGACCGGCCGTGTGACCGATCCGATCGCAGCCATCGGTCACACCGCACGTCAGCGGCGTGACCGGTCCATGCAACCCGGGTGTCCGAATCAGCCTGCCGGTCAGCAGCCAGATCCCCCGGCCCAACGGAACGCCAGCGCCCCACCCGTGCAGCTCCCGGGTGTGACTACTCGGTGGTGCGGTCAGGGTCAGGGAGCTCCGGCGGGAACTGCCGCTCCAGGATCTCCGCCCAGCGATGCAGGACGACGAAGCCGTCTGTGTCGGCCTGCGCCTGGACCAGCTCGCTCAGGGCGTCGACGAAGGGCTGGGCGGCGGTGCCCGCGGGCACCGCGGCCGCGGCCTTCCTGAGCCGCTCGTGCGCGGCGGGGAAGACGCCCCGGGCCCACGCGTCCTGCTCTCGGACCCGCTTGCTTCCCTCCTCCATGTTGATCTGCGTGATCGCCAGGGCCGGGCAGTCGGGGGTGTGCCAGGTCTCGCTGATCCCGCCGCCCGTCTTCACGTACGCGACGCGGGTGTTGTCCGGGCCCGGCAGGGCGAAGCAGACCTCTTTCCCTCGGCTATCGCGTGGGAAAGAGGTGTCGGCGCACGGGACCGGCTTGCCCACAAGGGGTGACCTGCAGAAATGGGCGGTGTCCGATTTGGGGGGTCCACACCTGCGGCAGTACCTCCGATCCCCCGCTGAAAGCAACCGTCCAGCCCACTGTCCAGCCGCCCTTGGGTGCAACCCCCTCCAGGCCGCACGGCACCGCTCCGTCAGGGCCGGGCAAGCCTCCGGCAGTTCAGACAGCCAGGATCGCGGGCGCGGTGCGACCCAGTCGTTCGTGGAGGCGAACGCCTCCAGTTACCACACGGTGCGCTGCGCGGTGAACGGGGATGATGCCCAGTGAGACGGACGCGAGCGGCATCACGGCCAGGAAGTTGCGGAGCTGGCCCTTCATGGCGTCGGGGTCGCGGGCCTGGGCAAGCCGTCGTTCGGGGCGGCTTGCCCAGGCTCCCGTTGGGCTTGCCCGAGTCAGGTCCGGCGGCGGAACAGACTGCGGTGGGGCTTGCCCGGCTCGTGGTCTCGGTCCTCCACCGGCTCCGGCTCGGTGCACTGCATCGTCACCACAGCCACGCGGTGGAGTGCCGCACCCGGGACAGGGCGCGCGCATCGCGGCGCGCAGCCGCGCTGCCGATGCGGTTCTGCCGGGACCGGGGCCTGCGCGACTGCCCGGCGAAGAAGCGTCGGCGACCGGCGTCCTGGAGCCGCCGTCGCTGCTTGCGCAGCTCCTGCTTCTTCTGCGCCTGCGCCTTCGGCGTCCGGGGCCTCTTCCAGATCGGCTCCCAGGGCGGCGGCCCGTACGCGTCGGCGCGCTCCTGGATGCTCGCCTGCACCTGGGCTGCGGCGGCCTCGATCCTCGGGTCCTCCGACGGCGTGGTCATGCGACTCCTCCAGTGGGTGTGTTCCGGCCCGGTGCGGGCGGGAGTGCGGGCTGCTGGGTGTGGGTCGGCGTCGACGCTGCCGGGGCCGGCTGCGGCCGGGGGCCATGGGCGACAGCGCGTTCCCCTACGCCGTCCTGGAGCTTGGCGGCCATCTTGGCGACGGCCTCGAACACCCGCCGGGTCTGCTCCACCGTGGCGACGTCGGTCGCCTGCTCCTGATCCCGGCCGGCCTTCCGGTCCGCACGGTCCGCACGGTCCGGGCGCAGGCGCGACGTCGGGGCGGCGGGCACGGCGACGGTGTGCGGCCGGGCGCGGGAGCTCAGGCGGTCCGCGCGGCGCACGGCGTGGACCCGGGCGGTCAGGGCGCCGGCGGCGAGGCGGGCTCGCTCGTACGGGGGCGCGGCCCGGTTGCGGGTCAGCGGGCGCAGCACGGCCTGGTCCTCGGTGTCGCGCGGGTACAGCGCGCGGAGGTCGGCGTCACGAAGGATTTCCGCTGGGCAGGTGGGTGCACCAGCAGAGGAAGGCGCTGCGGGCCGGGGAGCTGGAGGAACGGCGCAAGACCCTGCTCGACTTGCCGGAGGCCGGGATGGTGTGGGAGCCCGGCGAGGAAGCCGGGGAGAACAAGCTCGCCGCACTCCGGTCCTACCGGCGGGCCACCGGGCACCTCGCACCCCGCCAGGACGCAGTGTGGGGCGAGGGCGAGGCGATGGTGCCCATCGGGCAGCACATGGCCAACCTCCGCAGGAAGGGAGCGAAGAACGGCCTGGGCAAGGACCCGGAGCGGGCCGCCGTGCGCGCGGCGCAGCTCACAGCGGTCGACCCGGAATGGGACTGCCCGTGGCCGCTCGACTGGCAGCGGCACTACCGCGTCCTCGCGGACCTGGTCGACGCCGACGGCAGCCTGCCCGAGATCCAGCCCGGCGTGCTAATGGACGGCGACGACATCGGCAAGTGGCTTCAGCGGCAGAAGCAGCCGGGCACCTGGGCGCAGCTGTCCGCCGAGCAGCAGGGCCGGCTGTCCCGGCTGGGCGTCACGCCGCTTGAGACCCCGTCTCCCGCCCCGGCGGCCACCCCGTCGACGAAGAGGCCCGAGCAAGACGCAGCAGGCATTCCAGCGCGGCCTGGCCGCCCTCGCGCAGTCGGTGGAGCGGGAAGGCTCGAACCGGGCAGTACCGCGCGGGCACGGTGAACAGATCGCGGTCGACGGCGAGACGGAGCCGGTGGTCGTGAAGCTGGGCGTGTGGGTCTCGAACACCAAGTCGAGGCGGGACAAGCTCACCCAGGAACAGCGGGCAGCGCTCGCTGGACTCGGCGTGGAATGGGCCTGACACCACCCGCCGGGGGTCGCCCGGTTCCTTGGGTTCAGCGGCCTGGGGGCGGGGGCGAGCCACTGAGGTGGTGCTGGTGGTGACCACTGGGATGGGGTGTGAGGTGCGGCCGGTGGGACGGGGTGCGTTCGATGACCAGGAGGGCGGCGTCGTCGGCGGGGTGGCCGCCGATGTGGGTGAGCAGATCGCGGTGGATGTGGTGCAGCAGAGTGTCGGGGCTGCTGGTGGGGAAGGAGGCGACTCGTTCGGCGAGCGGGTAGAACGCTCCGGACGGCGAGCGGGCTTCGATGACACCGTCGGTGTAGAGGACGAGCATGTCACCGCCTTTGAAGGTGAACGGGTCGACGCGGTCGTCCTCGTTCGGTCGTTCGCACACGCCCAGCGGAGGCAGGGGCTGTCGGGCATACAGGACCGTGACCCGCTGATCGTGCACCAGCAGAGGCGGGGGATGTCCGCAGTTGATCATCTCGGCGGCCGACGGGGCGTCGTCGGGGATCTCCAGGACGAGGCAGGTGATGAAGTGCTCGCCGGCGTCGTGCTCGGTGTCCGCCACGTCCTCCAGGTTCCGGGAGACGCTCTCTCCGAGGGCAGCTACCAGCCCGGGGAGGGTGGCACGCCGGTGAGCGCCCTCACGGACTCACGGAAGGCCCCCAGCACCAGCGAGGCCTCGCCGATGGCGGCCAGCCCGTGGCCCCGGACATCGCCGATGACCACCCGGGTCGCGGCATGCGCGGCGCGGGCGAACGCAAACAGATCACCCCCGATCTCGGCCTCGTCCTGCGCGGACATATACAGCCATGCCACCTGCAACGGCCCGATCCGGCGTGGCGGAGGCCGCAGCAGAACCCGCTGAGCCGCCTCCGCCACAGAGCGCGCCAGGCTCAGCGCCCGCTCGCGCCGCTCCCGCACAAACCGCATAGAAACCACCAAGGCGGAGAGCACGGTCAGTGCGATGATCTGCGCCAAGTGGTTGGGCGTGGTCACTCCGCCGAGGAAGACAGCGATGAACACCTGGGCCGCCACTGCCAGGACCCCGGCGAGAGCAGTGAGCCGTGTCCCGGCGAGGGAAGCGGTCAGAGCGGGCGCGACGACCAGCAGTGGGCCCAAATGGACATCGCGTCCGGTGTGGATATCCAGCGCGGCGATCGTCACAATCAGCACGAACGGCACCGCCACCAGCCCACCGCCGGCTGGATGCTCCAGGAAGTGATCCCACAAACGTCGCACACCCATATACCCCTTATGCTCCATCGATAGCGCGCCCCCAGCCAGCCGACGAGCACGGGTCGGGTCTTCTCCCAGCCTTCCTGCGGCGGCCTCATTCTGTCCGTCCGCTGACCCTGCCGTGACTTCCGATTACGGAAGTACGGCTCCAGCACGCGCCCAGTCGAAGAGAATGGGTACGTCCAGCCTTCGGTCCTGGTCCAAGGGGAGGGGGCCAGTCCGGGTCGATCTCGGCGAGCTGGCGGATCCGCTGGGCCGTCAGCCTCGTCAGCTTGGCTGCTTCCAGGCGGTCGGGTATCTGTGCGGCTGAGGTGGATCAACCCGCCCAGTCGATCGAGGTCCGTTTCGGAACGTCCCGGGCCGGGGTCGTCGACGTCGCGCTCTACCGCGTCGCCGACGTCGACGCTCTACCCACCACGCGCACCGAGGTCGACTGGAAGCAGCCGCGCAGCGTCGGCAAAGGCCGACCCCCGAGCCCTCCTTCGTCCGGCACCGAAGGCGGCACCGGTCTGGACCGGCGATCACCGTAACGCGGCGCAGCGGCACGATCACGCCTCTGCCCGGGAGGGGCCGAATGAGGAGGGACCTCTCTCCCGCAGAGAGGTGTCGCCGCGCGAAACCGGCTTGCCCACGGGGTCTGACCTGTGGAAACACGCGGTCCCGGAAAGGGGGGTTCACACCTCCGGCAGTACCTCCGGTGCAACCTTGGGTACGCCTGTGCAGACAACGGTGCGGACAACTGTCGGTGCAACCCCCCAGCAGTGCCAGAACGGCTTTCGAACCCCTGGGCGGACCGGGCTTGCCCACGATCGGGCAAGCCCGGCTTGCCCACGCTGATGGTCTGCCTACGATGCAGTCTGCGGGAACGGGAAGGTCGGGGGATGAGCGGACTCGAAGCAGTGGTCGTCCGGCTGGCGTCGACGGTGGTCTCGACGGTCGCGAAGTCGGTGCTGGCGCCGAAGCCGGGGGCGGGTCTGGTGGCAAATCCGGTGCGACCGCTGCCGAAGCCGGCGGGGCCGGAGAAGCTGGCGCGGGTCCTCGGGGAGCGCATCGCGTCCACGTATACCTCAGTGCCGGAGCACGAGAGGCTGGCGGCGGTGGCGGCGGTCCAGGACACCTTCGCCGCCGCAGGCGCCCTCGACGCGGAACGGTTGTTCGCCGCGGACCTTGATCCGGGGCGCCTGGCCGACGAGCTGCGGCGCCCCGTGACAGACCTGGCGGAACGAGCTCGCGACCTGTACGGGGAACTGCTTCGGCTGTGCTGTGCACACCTGGTCGAACAGCTCACGGCCCACCCGACGTTCGCAGCGCGAGCGGCGGTGGAGCACACGCGGCGGACCGGGGCGCTGTTACGGGAACGGGCCGTTTCGGGACCGGCCGGGGAGATGGCGCTCGGCTTCGAACAGCGGTATGCGGACTTCGTCGCCGGGACGCACTCCCGCCTGGAGCTGTTCGGGGTGACCCTGGGAGGTCGGCGCCGTGCCGAATGGCCGCTGGACACCGCGTACATCAGCCTCGCGGTGAACAACGGGCATACCTACGAGCCGCACCGCGAAGGACTCGATGTCTCGGGCACCGTGCGGACTCCCGTGAAGGCGGAACAGGCGTTCGGTAGCTGTGACCGGCTGGTGCTGCGGGGACCGGCCGGGTCGGGCAAGTCGACGCTAGTGCAGTGGCTGGCGCTGAACGCGGCCCGGCAGAGCTTCGGCCCGGAGCTGGCCGACTTCAACCGCTGCGTGCCGTTCGTGTTGCGGCTGAGGTCCTTCAACACCCCCGAGGGACTACCCATGCCGGAGGACTTCCTGACGGCGTCGGGCGTACCGCTGCGGGCACCTGAGGGCTGGATCGAGGAACTCCTCGGCACCAGTCGGGCGCTGGTTCTCATGGACGGTGTCGACGAGGTGCCGCCGCGGCTGCGCAGCCGCACGGAGCACTGGCTGAAATCACTGATCACCGCGTTTCCGCGGGCACGGTACGTGGTGACCACGCGCCCGTCCGCTGCACCGGAGGACTGGCTGGCGGCCCAGGGTTTCACCGCACACACATTGCTGCCGATGGAGCGGGATGACATCCGGGCATTCATCCGGCATTGGCACGACGCGGTCCGCCAGGAGTGTCCCCCGGACGCCGAGCGCGAGTCGCTGGACCGCTACGAGACGAGCCTGAACCAGGCAGTGACGACGCGCCGCGACCTGGGCCAGCTGGCGACCAACCCGCTGATGTGCGCCCTGCTGTGCGCGCTGAACCGCGACCGGCGCATGCAACTGCCGCGGGCGCGCAAGGAGTTGTACGACGCTGCCCTGGACATGCTGCTGGTCCGCCGGGACACGGAGCGGGAGATCACCTCGGTGGAGGGCGTGTCCCTCTCTCGGGACGAACAGACGGCGCTGATCCAGCGGCTGGCGTACTGGCTCATCCGCAACGGCCAGGTGGAAACGGCCCGGGACGAGGTCGTCGCGATGCTGGACGAGTGGCTGGCCGCCATGCCGCAGGTACGGGAACAGGGCAACGCGGACCAGGTCTTCTCCCACCTGTTGATCCGCAGCGGCCTGCTGCGCGAACCAGTCCCCGGCTACGTCGACTTCGTACACCGCACCTTCCAGGACTACCTGGGCTCGAAGGCGGCGATCGAGGCCCGCGACTTCGGCGTCCTGGTCCGCAACGCCCACGACGACCAGTGGGACGACGTGGTGCGCATGGCGGTGGGACACGCGCGCGTGGAGGAACGGGTGCGGCTGCTGCGGCAGCTGCTGCGCCGGGCGGACAGAACACCGCGCTATCGTCAGCGGCTGGTGCTGCTCGCCGCGGCGAGCCTGGAACACGCGCCCGAACTCGATCCCGTGGTGCGCCAGCACGTGCAGGACCGGGCCGCCGAGCTGGTCCCGCCACGATCCGTTGCAGAGTCCGAGCAGCTTGCCAAGGTGGGGGAACTGGTCCTGGAGCTGCTTCCCGGCCCCGAGGGGCTGGACAGCCACACCGCGAGCGCGGTGGTGAAGACCGCGGCCCTGATCCGCGGGGACTCTGCCCTCGAGGTGATCGCACGCTTCCGTACGGACAGTCGACTCGCGGTGGCCGCGGAACTGGCCGCCGCCTGGGCTTCCTTCGACGCCAGGGAGTACGCGGACCAGGTGCTGTCCGCGATCACGCCCGAGGCCCATGTCCAGGTGAGCACGGCCGCGCAGCTTGCCGAGCTGCCGCGCCTGCCGCAGCTCAAGCGCATCACCCTGAGAGGGTTCCAGGGGTTTCCGCCCCAGATAGTGCGGCGCGACGGGCTCGAATACCTGTACCTCGACGGAGATCGTTCACTGCGCGAGCTGTCGCCCCTCTCGCTCCTTCCCAGCCTCACCACCTTCGTCATCGGACGCTGCCCAGCGGTGCAGGACCTCGAGCCCTTGCGCGGCCTGCACCTGAAGAAGCTTTATCTCCACGACCTCGCACGCGGCATGTCGCTCGCCCCCCTCACCGACATGCCCACTCTGGACCATCTGACCCTGGGCTTCCCCCCCCGACGTCACCCGCGCCGGAGACATTCCCGCCGGCCCCGGCCTCACAGCCTTGGTCTTCACCAAGAACAGCCAGGACATCACCCTCGAGGGGCTGGACCGCTGGCCTTCGCTCAGCTGGCTCGTCATCGCGGGCGACGCCCAGGGCGAACAGCTGAGCCGCCTGCGTCCCCCACTCAGCCTCAGGAACCTCAACATCGAAAAGCAGTCGTCCCTCCACCTCACCACCGTGCAGCGTCACCGCGAACTGACCTTCCTGGCTCTCCGTGACTGCACGATCAGTTCAGGCCTCGCTCCACTCAGAGAGCTCCCGCACCTGACCCACCTGACTCTGTGGGACTGCAAGGGGCCCATCGACCTGGCACCACTCGCGGACCTGGACAACCTCACCGTTCACATCAACGACAGCACCGACGCCACGGGCCGCGATCACCTCCCACCCGAGCGGCTCAACCCCCAGGAGTAACCGTCCCACCCCCGCTGCACCCAGCAGCTTCCCTACCGCATAGGTAACCCCTATCGCCAGGGCGCCGCGCCTCGAGTACCACGGCCCGGTTTCGCCGCGCCCAGGCAGGCACTCCTCCAGCCGGTGATGACCAGGCCGGCCAGGACGGACGCGACCGTCACCAGCAGACGCACGCCGGCCGTGAACGCCAGGAAGCTCGCCCACACCACGTGCAACGGGACCGTCTCCTCGTCGGGATCGATACCGCGCTCCACACACGCGCGGGCGCGCAGCTCGACTTTCGATGTTCTGACAGGTTTGGGTGATCAGGCTGCGCCGGCTGCGGCCCACGCCTGTTGGACGGCGCGGATTTCCTCATCCGTGGGCTGGCCTGGGCGGGTGGGCGTAAATCGGGCGGCGATGATCACCCGGCGGAGCTTGGCGGCCATGTCGGACAGGGCCGGCTCGGCCTTGGTGGTGTACCACGGGGCCCGCTCGCGGCGCTCGGCGACGTCGCGGGGGTGGTGGCCGTGCAGCGCGTACCAGGCCACGGTGATCGTGTAGCAGTACAGACCGAACGGGACGGTGCGCTCGACGGCCGAGCGGGTGCGGTTTTGGGCCTGACCGACGCCGAGCAGGTCGCGGGCCTCGGCGAAGGTGACCTCGATCGACCAGCGTGACGCGTAGCGGGCGATCAGGCCGGCCGCGCGGGTGGTGAGGTCGGTGGTGACCAGCGCCAGGTCGTAGCCGGTGTCGGTGGTGTCGTCGCGCAGGAGGATCACGCGGACGGTGCGGGTGTGGAAGGAGCCGTACCACAGGCAGGTGGTCTCGGCCAGGTGCACGGTGTCGGTCCGCTGATACCGCTTGACCTCGGTCCTGGTGAAGGCGGCGGTGGTGGCCAGGTCCTTGGGTGTGCCAAGGCGTTCGCCCTTGAGGGCGGGTCGGCCGCGGCGCCCGGTGGGCGGCGGGGCCAGGTCGTACAGCACCGCGCTCGCGGGCAGGCGGGTGGTGAACGTGCAGGTCGCGGGCAGGTCGCGGAGCGCCTTGCCGTGGTAGGCGGCGTCCGCGACGACGTGGATGCGCCGCCCGTGGTGGCAGGCGGCCAGCAGGCGGATCATGGACGCGGCGAGGCCGACCTTGGACTGCTCCTGCTTCGGGCGCCACAGCCGGGCCATCACCGGCAGGCACACCGGCCTTGCCAGGAACGGCAGTTGGACCACGATGCCGACCACCACGAAGCAGGTCCCGCGCCCGACCGGCTTCGGACCCCGGGCCGCGCCGTCGTGCTGCCAGGCCGCGCCGAAGACTTTCTTCCCGCGCCGCTTGAACAGCGTGTCGTCCACCGCCACTGTCAACACCCCATCTGCTGGCAGGAGTTGGCGCACAACCAGATGGGAGAGGGAGATGCCCAGCAGGTCGGGGTTCCAGCTCGCGCGGGAGAAGAAGGCGTGGGCACGGTCGTGGGACCAGGCGCGCGTCAATCCCGCGCCCGTCACCATGCCGGTCACCGTGCCCCGGCCGGTCTGCGCGATCAAGCCCGTGACCAGCGCGGCGAAGGTGGTGAAGGTCGGTGTGGTGAAACAGCCCCGCAGGAACGTCAGCACCGCCAGCAGCGAAGCGGGTACGGTCGTGTCCGGAAGCATCGGCGGGTCCCTCTCAGCAGGCGACGCAAGCACCGCCGATGCTTCTCTGCTGTCCCGCCCCGCACCGCCAGATCAGGCCCCCATCACCCACCCGAGCGACCCCAACGACGATCAACGGAAACGTCGAAAGTCGAGCGCGCAGAGCATCCGGGTCTATCAGGAATCAGGTGTAGTTCGTCTGTTTGGCCTACAGGTTCTTCGGTGGACTGATCGGCCTACGCTCGTGTGGCGGTAAGGCGGCCGTCGAAGAGGACGTCGAACTCGTTCAGGGCGGTCTTCCAGCGGTTGTTCCAGCGCTGGCGGCCGCGGCCGGTGGGGTCCAGGGCGAGGGTGGCCAGGTAGAGGCGCTTGAGGGCGGCGGTCTCGTTGGGGAAGTGTCCGCAGGCCTGGGCCGCGCGCCGGTAGCGGGCGTTCAACGACTCGATCGCGTTCGTGGTGTAGACGACCTGACGGATCGCGTCGGGGAGGCCGAGGAAGGGCACGAACTCGCTCCAGGCCCGCTCCCACGACTGGGAGATCGAGGGATACCGCTTGGCCCACTTCTCGGCGAACTCCTCCAGCCGGGTGCGGGCTTGTTCCTCGTTCACGGCGGTGTAGATGGGCTTGAGGTCGCGGGCGACATCGGCCCAGTCGCGGCGCGATGCATAGCGCAGACTGTTGCGGATGAGGTGGACCACACAGGTCTGCACCACGGTCTGCGGCCAGACGGTGTTGACCGCGTCGGGCAGGGCGGACAGGCCGTCGCAGACCAGCATCAGCTGGCACTGACCCCGTGCCGGTTGTCCAGCCGTCCGGCGTCGGCACGCCGCGCACTGCCGCTCCGTTGATCGTCGGGGTGCACTGCAGGTGGCGCAGACACGCGAGCACCAGGCGCAGCGGCCGGTCTCGACGCGCAGCCACCGCAGTTTATGGCAGGCGGGGCAGCGGTTTTGGATGGAATCGGTTGCGGTGGCTGTCATCCGACGGTGTTCGGCTTCCGGAAGGGGGCTGCGGCAGGGGCTTCACAGCGGCGGCAGGGATCGTCTGCGGGGCGCAGGTGGCTGCGGGACCGAGGCGGGGGTGGTGCGCGGCGAGGGTTCGGGGGGTGGGATGGTCTCGCGCAGGGTCAGGAGGTCGCCCGGGGTGCAGTTGAGGGCAGTGCACAGCGCGGCCAGCGTGGACAGCTTCACCTGGGAGGGCTGCGTGGTGAACAGCGCGGACACCGATGCCACCGACAGCTCAAGGCCGGCCCGCTCGGCCAGCAAGCGGCGCAGCTCGGTACCCGTCCAGACTCCGCGCTGTGCTGCGGCCATCCGCAGCTTCCACTCCACCTGCTGTGGTGGCTCGCGGGCCCGCTGGCGTGCGGTTCACGCGAGGCCCTTCGGAGAGCGCGGGAGTGTTCAATCAACGGCGGATCCGATGATCAAGGAGACGCCTGATGAGCGAGACCATCGTTGAGACCGAGGCCGTGGAGGAGCCGGTCGTCGTACCGGCTGTGGAGACGGTGTCGGACGACCAGTTGATCGGGATGCTGGTCGACCGGGCCCGGTCCGAGGGGCTGCAGCTGACCGGTGCGGGCGGGTTGCTTCAGCAGCTGACCAAGCGGGTCCTGGAGGGCGCCCTGGAGGGCGAGATCACCGATCACCTTGGCTATGACAAGCACGATGCCGAGGGCCGGAACAGCGGCAACAGCCGTAATGGCACCCGCGCCAAGACTGTCCTGACCGACGTCGGACCGGTCGATGTGAAGGTCCCGCGAGACGTGGCCGGCACCTTTGAGCCGCAGATCGTCAAAAAGCGCCAGCGGCGTCTGACCGGCGTGGACGAGATGGTGCTGTCGCTGTCCGCGAAGGGCCTGACTCACGGGGAGATCTCCGCGCACCTCGCCGAGGTCTACGGCGCGGAGGTGTCCAAGGCGACGATCACCACGAAATAACGGGGCCATCGTGGGCGGTGAGAGCCACAATGTCGCCATGGGAGACCGGGGTGGGGATGAGGTCGCGGTGTGGCGCGTCGGCGGGGGTGCTCGCCCCGCGGCGTATGTCATGTCGGCTGTTGTCGTGGTGGCAGCCGCTCGGTGCTGGTTCTGGTGGGTGCTTGCACCGACGTGGGTGGGCTTCACACGGGCAGGGTTGTGGACGGGCCTGGCGGTCGGTGCCTGCTGTTTCTTCTGGTGGGTGATACTGCGAGTCCGGCTGGAGATTGGTCCGGAGCTGGTTGTCGCCGTGAACCCGTGGGGTACTCAGCGGTTGCCCTTACAGCAGGTCACACATGTGACGCTCGGCAACTGGGGTGCCGAGTTCCATCACACTGACGGGTTCAAGACCACTGCGTATGCGCTCAGCGACATGGCCGCCGGCAAGGTGCAGAGCGAAAAACGCTTCGCAGAAGTCCGGGCCGCGTTTGAGAGGGCCCGACGACCTGCGTAATTCCCGGCTCAGGCGGCTTCTGCCAGCTCAGCCGGGGTGAGGGCCGGGCCCGCGATGATGTCGCGCAGGCAGGCCAGCCCTGCCCGCACCTGGCTGGGTGTGAGTTCACCGGCAGCGGCCCAGCAGCCCGGCGGGGCGGGCCTCGAAGAGGATGAAGCGGAGTGTGTCGGCGCGCCGCCGAGCAGCCTGACCCCGGCGCCTGGGGGCATGGCTTGGGGCCGGCCAGGAGACGGGCCAACTCGCCGTCGACGTCGACCTTGCCGGTGTCGACCACGGTCTCGATCCAGTCCAGCGTGGCCCTCACCCTGGCGACGTTCTCGTGCACGATGGCGCGCTCGTCCTCGCCCAACTGCCGGTCCCGCAGGCCGGGGACGGTGCGGCCTGCGGCCGCGACGAAGGAGTGGCAGGCAGAAACCAGGTCGAGGAACTCAACGATCCGGTCGATCTGGCGGACTACGGGGGCGACGGGGCTGGTCCGGTCGAAGTGGATGAACGAGCGGGAACGAAACCCGGCGGACGAGGTCCCGACCGGGCGCACGGCCCTGCCCAAGACAGCTCCTACCTGCAGTTATTTACGCGTCAGAGTCAAGCTAAGGAAGGGCTGATTAGGGCATGTGTTCGATTTCGGGTGCACGCTTAGCCGCGGCCGTCGGGAGTATCGCGTCGGTCGCGACGGAGATGGGGCAGCCCCGAACGGGCAGGGCCGTACCGCGGTGTCAGCCGAGGCGGCCGACGTGGATGACGACGATGGTGACAGTGGCCTCGGTGACCTCGTACAGGACGCGGTAGCGGCCGACGTGCATCCGGCGCAGATCCGGTGACCCGTACTCGGCGCTGCCCGCTGGCCGTGGCTGCTCGGCAAGCAGGTCGACCGCGTCCATCAGCTGGCGCAGCCCGTCGGGGTCGTCCTTGAGGAACCGGGCGGCCGCGTCGATGGCGGCCTCGTCCCAGGTGATCTCGTACGTCAACCGCGCCCCAGCCCGAGCCGTGCGCGCACTTCGTCATGCGGAACGCCCGCGGTCTCACCGGACGCCTGCCGGGCGCGGTACTGCGCCAGGGCCAGGGCGTCTTCCAGGTCGGCGAGCTCCTGGGGGTTTATCAGTACG
The DNA here is from genome assembly GCF_035974375.1 of Streptomyces sp. NBC_01320. NCBI lineage: Bacteria > Bacillati > Actinomycetota > Actinomycetes > Kitasatosporales > Streptomycetaceae > Streptomyces > Streptomyces sp. NBC_01320. Next base: position 541,303 of record NZ_CP108391.1, on the reverse strand, counting down.
GCCGCCGGCTGGCCGTGGTCGGTGATCGTAATGCGCTCGCGGGCGTGGGACGCACGGCGAACCAGCGCCCCGAACCGGGCCCGCGCTTCAGTGATCGGCAGAGTGTCACTCATGGGCAGAACTGTACACTTCATGCCCCTTCTGTAGAGAGGGACGCTGAGGTCCGCACAACGCAACGGTGAAACGTGCCGGTGGTCCGGAACACCTCCACCGTTCGGGGCCAGGGCCCATGCACCGGTTCCGGACTACTTCCGCCCGCCCCGGGTCCGACTGACCCACGGCATTCGACGGCCAGGCAGGCGTCCCGTAGGGGTCGGTGTGGCTGGCCACTGCGGGACCCAGCTCTGCGATCCCATCTGCCCCATCCGTCCGGTGGCCGAAAGACGGCCTCGGAATGATGCGCGGGACCCGCGCGTCGATCGGATTGAGAGAATCCGTGCGCGCGGGTTTCGCCGGTGAGGCTGGGTCAACCGATGATCGAGTGCGCGAAGGCCACCGAAGCCCCGAAGGCCGCACCTCCCGCCAGAAGGGCTGCCGGAACGGGATTGCCGGATACGTAGGTGAGGGCTCCGGTCGTCATCGCGACAAGTGCCCCGATCAGGAAGACGACGGCCGCGCGGAGGTTGATGAGCGGCTGCTGACCTGTCTGGTTCCGACTCATGCTTCCTCCCGGCTGCCGAGGATGCTCTGGCGCCTGATGATCTCCTTGCCATGACGCCGCAGCTTGCGACGCACTCGGTCGCTGAACTCGGGCGCCTGCTGCTCGTGCGGTAGAACTGCTTCGCGCCAGTTCGGAAAAGTCTCCTCAGCCCATCTGCGTGTTACCGCCGATTCAGCCTGGTCGAGACGTGCGACAGCGTGGCGGACGTGCCGGTTGTCGAAGCTCTCGGCCCACGGCACGAGATTCGCGATGACGAACTCTTCCGGCCCGGAGGTCCGCGAGGGTGGGAGGGGCACCTCGCGTGCCTGGAGGTCCTCCAGCGAGGTGATCTTGCCTCCGGCGACCTGGTGGTTGGCTTCCCAGCCCTCACCGGCGTCCGTGAGCTTGCGCAATGCGAGCCGGACCGCCCGCGGATCGCTGAGGTCCGTTTCGTGCTTCCAGTCCTTGCACAGCAGGGCAAGCATCAGGGCCTGTGCATGGTCCTCAGACGGCCGCCGCAGCTTGAGGCGCTGCACCATGAAGTCGAAAAGGGGCTTCTTGTCGTTTTCCAGGTATGCCTCAAGCGCCGCTTCGGCCTCGATCATCAACCAGGGGATCCGGGCGACCCACGAGGCCATGTCCCGCATCGGAGCGACAAGTCGCGCAATCCGGGTCATGGAGTCGGCGAAGGGATTCACTCCCAGGATGCGAACAGGGGTAGGGAACAGGTTGTTCCAGCGGAGGATGGGCTGCATCAGCTGACGGTGGGCGACGACGAAGCGGGGTCACGTCCGGTGGCGTGGTGTAACGACGGCCACTCGGTGATCCACTGTGAAAGCTAGGAGCGTGTCCCAGTAACCCGCACCCCGCCTGCGGTTCGTGATCATTCATGCGGGATGATCACGGTATGCGTGATCGGGATGGGCTGTTCGAGATCGAGCCGGGTGAGAAGAAGCAGTCGCAGGGTCGTCCGGCGGCGGTGGACAAGACGTTCCGGGCGTTCGACCCGCACCAGGTCCTGCTGCTGCCGCCGTCGCTGGAGGACTGGCTGCCCCAGGACCACCTGGCCCGGTTCGTCGCCGACCTGGTCGACGAGGTGCTCGACCTGTCGCCGATCCTGGCCGACTACACCGAAAAGCGCGGCTACCCGCCCTACGACCCGCGGCTGATGGTGCGGCTGCTGATCTACGGCTACACCACCGGGGTGCGCTCCTCGCGGGCGATCACGCGTAAGTGTGTCGATGACGTCGCGTTCCGGTTCCTGGCCGCCGACCAGACTCCGGACTTCCGCTCGATCGCCCGGTTCCGCCGCCGCCACCTGGACGCGCTCGCCGGCCTGTTCCTGCAGTCGCTGCACCTGGCGCGGAAGCTGGACATGGTCAAGATGGGCCGCGTCGCGCTGGACGGCACCAAGCTGGAGGCCAGCGCCTCCAAACACAAGGCGATGAGCTACGGCCGCCTGATCGGCAAGGAAGAGCAGATCGAAGCCGAGATCGCCGCCCTGGAGGCCGCGGCCCGGTCCCTGCTGGACGACGCCGAAGCAGTCGATACCACCGAAGATGCCCGGTTCGGCGTGGACGGCAAAGAGGCCGACCTGCCTGCCGAGCTGGACCGGCGTGAGAAGCGCCTGGCCAGGCTGCAGGCCGCCCGCGCGCAGATCGAGGCCGAGGCTGCCGACAAGGCCCGCCGCCACGCCGAGGACAAGGAACGCCGCCGTCAGGAGCGCGCCGGGACCAGCGACGAACGGGCCGTCACCGACGCCGGGCAGAAGGCCGCCGCGAAGGTCCGGCCCAAGCCCAAGGCCCAGGCCAACTTCACCGACCCCGACTCGCGGATCATGAAGAACAGCGACGGCGCCTACATCCAGGCCTACAACGCCCAAGCTGTCGTCGATGAAAAGCACCAGGTCATCACGGCCGCCGACATCACTACCAACGCCTCGGACGCGCTGAACTACACCCCGATGCTCGACCAGTCCGCGCAGAACACCGGCGTCCACCCCAAGCAGGCCCTCGTCGACGCCGGCTACTGCTCCGAGACCAACCTGGAAGCCGCCCAAGAGCGCCAACTCGCCTGCGGCACCGACACGTTCATGGCCACCGGCCGACTCGGCCACGACGAACAGGTCCCGCCCGCGCCCCGCGGACGCATCCCTGCCAGCGCCACCCTCAAGGAGCGCATGGCCCGCAAACTGCGGACCAAGCCCGGCAAGGCCGCCTACAGCCGCCGCAAAGCCATCGTCGAACCCGTCTTCGGCCAGATCATGACCTGCCAGAACGGCCGCCAACTCCTCCTGCGCGGTGAGGACGGAGCCCGCGGCGAGTGGCGACTGTTGGCCGCCTGCCACAACCTCCGCAAGATCTTCCGACACGCCGGAACCGCAGGACTCGCCGCGGCGATCAGCTGACCGGCCCGGTCAACGGCCCCCTTCAGGCCGATCCCCAAGCCGACATAACCAGGCCACCCGCCCCAGCAGGCACCCAGCGAGCAACCACCGATCTCACCGTCACGATCACCAGCCGATTGCCCGTTACCGGGACACGCTCCTAGGCGGTGAGGGCTGCCGGGGCGGTTGTCTCGGTGGCGTTTCCTTCGATCAGGTGAAGGCGGCAGCGGCCAAGGATTTCGGGTCCCATGTAGCGGCGCTGTTCGGCCCATTCGTCGCTCTGCTCGGCCAGGACGGCGCCGATCAGGCGGATGATGGCGCCTCGGTCGGGGAAGATGCCGACGACGTCGGTCCGGCGCCTGATCTCCTTGTTCAGGCGTTCCTGGGGGTTGTTGGACCAGATCTGCTTCCACACTTCGCGGGGGAAGGCGGCGAAGGCCAGGAGGTCTTCGCGGGCGGCTTCGAGGTGCTCGGCGGCCTTGGGGAATTTTTCGTCCAGGCCGGCGATGGCGGCGGCCATCTGCGTGCGGACGGCGGCTGCGTCGGGCTGTTCGAAGACGGTCCGCAGCAGGGTCGCCACCCATGGTTGGGCGGATTTGGGGACCTGGGAGAGCAGGTTGCGGGCGTAATGGGTGCGGCAGCGCTGCCAGGCGGTGCCGGGCAGGGCGGCTCCGATGGCGCTGACGAGGCCGACGTGGGCGTCGGAGACGACCAGCTCGACGCCGGTCAGGCCGCGGGTGGTCAGGGAGCGCAGGAACGCCAGCCAGCCGGCGCCGTCCTCGCTGGAGGCGACGTCGATGCCGAGGACCTCGCGTTTGCCCTCGTTGTTGACGCCGACCGCGACCAGGCAGTGGACGTTGACGACGCGGCCTCCTTCTCGGACTTTCTGGGTCAGGGCGTCGACCCACACGAAGGTGTAGGGGCCGGCGTCCAACGGCCGGTTGCGGAACTCGGCGACCCGGGCGTCGAGGACCTTGGCCATCTCGCTGACCTGGGACTTGCTCAGCTGGGTGATGCCGAGAGTGGCGGCGAGTTTCTCCACCCGGCGGGTACTGACGCCGAGCAGGTAGCAGGTGGCGACCACGGAGATCAGGGCCTGCTCGGAGCGGCGCCGGCGCTCGAGCAGCCAGTCAGGGAAGTAGGAGCCGGTACGGATCTTCGGGATGGCCAGGTCGACGGTTCCGAACCGGGTGTCCCAGGATCGATTGCGGTAGCCATTGCGGGAGTTGACGCGTTCCTCGCTCGGCATTCCGTAGGCGGCTCCGCAGGCGTTGTCGACGTCGGCGGACATCATGGCCTCGGCGAAGGTCTTCACCATCTGACGCAGTAGATCCGGACTCGCCGAAGCGAGGTTCTCCTCCAGCAGCGCGGTAAAGGGCAGACTGTCGGGTGCGGTCATCGTGCTGTTCTCCTTCAAGAGCTTGGTCGTTCTCGAAGGATCAGCCGGTGGCCGTCTTACGTTCAGGCTTCTCACTCAACTACGGGATCAAACCCCCGATTTAGATGGAAACCTGTACACCACTTCCCTGGACGCAACCTCCGCTATAGCGGTCTGCGCGAGAATGACATGGCCCTTCGTCACTCATGTCAGCAACAGGTGAGCACCACCCGTCAGCACCAACCACCAGGTCACTGAGCCTGTACCAATGGCGGTCTCAGCGCCCGGCACGAGAGAGCCGAGCGCGGCGATCTGCCAGTACCTGGGCGATACGGGGGCGGGTTCTGCCCGCCCTTGGTGTCGGCTGTCCCTGGAGGACGATGCCTGCCCGATCCGTGCGGCTACGGTGGGCCGATGTCCAGTCCTCCCCTTGGCAGCGAGCAGGCAGAGTTGGCGCCAGCCGTGTGCGTGGTGCGCTCGGAGCTCGTGTCGGCCCTGCAGGCTCAGGGTGCTCACGGACAGCGGTCGCTGAGCCTGCTGCTGGACGCGGCCCAGATCATGAACGCTCCCGTCATCTTCCAGGCTCCTTACGAGGTGGCGCAGTGAGGTTCCCCCGGCCTGCGTGGTGCACTGGACAGTGTTCTGAAGATCGCGGGCGAGGATTTCCCTGGGTTGCGCAGCGCCACCGAGGCTGTCACCAAGGCGGCCGGGGCTGTGGTGGATGCCTGGCGGCATCGCAGCGAAGTGGAAGCCGGGGATCTGGATGTCCTCGTCGGCGCGGTCGATCGGTTGCGTGCCGAGCAGGCGAACCATGGGGGATTCCGTACGCGGCAGATCGGCCATCTGGTGCTTGAGCAGACCCGGCAGGAGATGGGGCTCGCCGAGACGGAGGCGGCCCTCAGCTGGAGCGCCTTCTACAGCGCCGCTTCCAGCGTGCTGCACGGCTCCGGCAGCGGGGCAGACGAGGCGCGCCGTCAGTTCAACGATGTCACTGCTGCCATGGAGCAGCTCTTTCTCGGCTTGCCTGAGCGGGCGGACCGGTTGCGGGAGCTGGCCAGGCTGGATGCACCGGTGCAGCAGAACGCGGACGAGGTTGCGCGGATGACCGACCCGCGGGCAGGGGTGTATTTCTTCCAGGCTGTCGTGAGTGGGCGATGGCTCGATCTGCTGCCGCTGTCGCGGCTGCTGCCCGAGGAGCAGCGCTGGCCGGCTGTGCTGTATCTGCGGCGGCTGCTGGCTGATGAGCCGGAGCGGGTGTGTGCCTGGGTGGATGAGAACCTGGACTCGATCTGTGCCCAGGGGCCCGGGGCACTGTCGCAGGCGGTCGGGGTGGTCAGCGAGGCGGGTATGGCGGCGTGTGCCTTGCTGGCCAGGCTGGTGCGGGCACAGCCGGAACGGTTTGTCTTGATGCGTGTCGCGGACTGGGCCAGGGATGTTCCCGTTGCCGAGCGGACGGGGCTGTGGGTGGTCGTGCTCGAGGGCGTCCTGCGGTCCCGCACGTTCACCGCGCACGAGTCGTGGGAGAGCGGACAGGTGCTGCGCGAGCTCGTCGACACCGCACAGCCCGGAGGCCATCTGCGCACCGGCAAGGACCGACTCGGCGTGATCATCCGTTCCGCGCTTGCCGGTGTTCTCGCCGACCATCTCAATGACGAGAACGCGGGCTTGCAGACCGAGCTCGTCAACGAACTCGGCACGATCACGCTGGCTGACCCGCCGCGTGTCATCGTCGTGACGCTGATGCGGGCCGTGCTCGATCTCGCCTTGGCCGAGGCGCAGCTCGGCATGCCGGTCGCACAGCGGCTGCGGGGTGTGCACGGCAAGCTGCCTGCCACCGAGCACCGGGCACGGCTGGTGGCTGTGCATCTGACCGAGTCTTGGCCCCACGACAGCCAGCGTGCCGAGGCTGCGGCCGAATGGTGGCAGACGGCGGTCGACGCCGCGCGGGAGGTGGGCGGCGGAACATGGCCGAGCGCGGACCTGGCCGACTTCCTCGCCCTGCTGGACGCCCACTGTCCGCAAGAGCTGCGGGCGCAGATGGAGGCCGCTCTGGGAGAAGGCTTGGGCGCACCGCCTACTGCGGCGCAGATGCGTGCGTGGGCCGATGCGTTTCCCGGGCCGGTGCCTCGACGGTGGCGCGTCGTGCGACGGCTGTCCCCGGTGCTGTCCGAGCCCGTACGCGGGCCGTGGGAGCCGGTCCTGGCGCTGCTGGAGGAGAAGTACGGGCCTCCCCCGGGCAGGCCTGAGCCCGTTGTGAAGACCACCTCGTGGGTGGAGGCCTACGGGGGGTTGTCCGTGGAGGTCTTCAGCGCGCGGGCCCAGGCCGACGGGGCGGCTGCGGCTGTCGCCGCGCTCTCTGCCGCCCACGTCGCAGACGACGATGGCGATGCTGATGAGGATCGTGCCGGTCTGCTGGGCGAGCTCGTGGCCCAGGACCTGGAGACCTGGGCTGCGGATCCTGCCGCGGTCGCGGCGGCCGCCGCGCGCCCGGTCCTGCAGACCGCCCACTTCAACGCCCTCCACCACGCCGCGGATAAAGGCCTGCTGGATCCCGGGGTGCTGGGCGCACTCGCCGAGGCAGCCTTCGCCATCCGCCCGCAGGAGGCCGACGGGCCGCAGGCGGTGCAGTTGCAGCTGGTCATCTCCAACCTCCTGCACCGCGCCTGGGACAGTGGCGCATCCCTGGGGGCCGTGGAAACGGATGCCGTGGCGTGGCTGCGTGATCTGGTCACCGGCTGGAGCACCCCGCGTCTGGGCACCTCCTCCCCACTGGCCGTGGCCATGACGGCGCCCGGCGGCAGCGCCCTGCTCTCCCTGACCGCCTGGGGCATCCAGTCTGCTGTGCGTACTGCGGACGGTCTGCCTGAGGAGCTGACGGCGACGCTGGAGGCGCTGCTGGATGCCGACCCGGACGATCAGGCTCTCGCGGTCATCGGGTTCCGCCTCACCCTGCTCCACCGCTGCGCCCCGGCCTGGACGGCCGGCCACGTCGACACGCTCCTGCCCTTGGAGCCGGCATGGCGCCCTGCGCGTGTCTGGCTGGCTCACAGCAAGCCCGACGCAGCGTTGCTGGCTCGGCTGGACCGCACCGGTCTGTGGCGTGTCCTGCGTGCGCCGGACGCCGAAGGCTCCCTCTACCGGGTCTTCCTTGCACGATACCGAACCCCTCGGCCCTGCCGGGGAGTTCCTCGCCGGACTCGCCGGCAGCCCCGGCGGGGCTGTGGCCGTATCCGCGATGCTGTCCCAGCTCGCCACCTACACCGACCGGTCGGAGAGCGGCGAGGTGACCGAGCGGGCCGCCGGCCTGTGGCGTGCGGCCCTGGATGCCGGTCTCCCGGCTGCCGCCTTGCGCGGAGTCGGGCATTTCGCGCTCGCCACTGGTCTTGACCAGGACCTGTGGCTGGAGCTCACCGTCGCCACTCTCGCCCAGCAGCCCGACCTGGAATACGCCCACTACATGGTCAAACGCGCCGGGCGTACTCCCGCTTCTCCTGGTGCCCAATTCATCGCTGCCGCTGCCCTCGACCACGGGCCTGTCAACGGCTATCGGGCCAGGACCGTTCGCCGCGCTGCCGACCTCTATGCCGCGGCACCCGCCCAGAACACCCCCGAGCGTGAGGCATTGCGTGTGGCCCTGATCAACGCCGGAGCCATCGATGACGCCTACGGGAGCTGACGGACGTCTCGGGATTACGGCAAAGACGGCAGACCGGTACGTGGGTACCGGTTCCGGGAGGACGCTGCATGTCTGCTGGACCCTGGGGGACCGAGGCCGCGTGCTCGTGGCCGGCGCGTGCACGAGCCGGTGGTGTGTTTTCCTTCCAGAATTTGGCGCGCCGCCGAACATTGCGTCTGCGTCCGGTGACAGTCTGCAAGTCTCTGCGTGGCAGAAATCGGTGTGTGGACGTGGGACTGTTTATCCGTTCACATACCTCACGCCGTCTGCTTGGGGTCCTTTCTGGCCGTGCGAGATGGTGAACTGGACACGCTGTCCTTCCTCAAGGGTTCGGTGTCCGTCCATTTGAATGGCGCTGTAGTGGACGAAGACGTCGACGGACGGGCTACCGTCGGCGGCATCGACCGAGATGAAGCCGTACCCCTTTTCAGCGTTGAACCATTTGACTGTGCCGGTCCTGTACGGGTATCTCTGCCCGTCAATCCTTTCAGCGCTTCCATCGGATGCGCGTACGTCGGCGGCCTCAGTGGGCAGGTTGGCGGGGCGGCGGCCTCGATTCTCGACAGCCGTCAACAATGCGTCGTCGGTCGCGCCCAGTACGTGGTCGAGTGCTTCGTCGGTGTTCTGGCCCGTATCTGCGTGCGCGGGTCCCGTTTCGGGCACTGTGCCATGGCCGTCGCCGGCGTCCGAGCCCTGCGGGGTGATACGGGTACGGACTGCCTGCAGGAGAGCTGCGTCCATCTGTCCGAGCAGCAGGTCCAGTTCGTCGTCGGGAGTGCGCTCGACGTTGCTCACTGTGGCCTCCTTCGGTCAGTGATGCCGAGTTGCTGCTTGAGGGTGCGGCGGGCCCGGGAGAGGTTCTGCAGGACCGCGGCTTGTTCCAGGCCCATCGATTCGGCGATCTCGGCGGTGGAGAATCCGTCGAGGTGCCAGGCCATCACGCTGCGCTGTTTGAAAGGCAGTTGGAGAAGCGTGTGCAGGACGTGACGTTGCTGCTCGTTCAGTTCTGTCGCCTGCAGGGGGGTGCGCCAGTCCGCGCTCGTCTCCGCCAGCCGGTCAGCGAGATCGCCTTCGGGCTGCTCGGGGACCGATTGCCGCAAAAAGGGGCTCTCCTGCCGCATGAGTGGGTCACTCTGTGGCGGGTTGGCGTCCGGGGAGGGTGGGGCGGGGGCCGGCGAGGGTGAGCATGACGAGGGCGATGATGGCGTCGGCGCTGTGGAAGCCGAAGCCGCGTCGGATGATGAGCCGGGTCTTGGTGTTGGTGGACTCGATCAGCCCGTTGGACAGGCCGGTGGCCAGCGCGGAGCGGATGGCCTCGTAGCGCCGCATGATCTTGCGCTGGAGGTCGACGAAGACGTCGATGCGGCAGCGGCGGGCCCAGCCGATCCACCGGTCCAGGGCCCGCAGGGCGGCGGTGGGGCGGGACTTGGCCAGGGCGAACACGGCCCGCAGGGCCTCCTTCAGGCGCCAGGCCCGGTGCAGGCGCGGATCGGTGGCGGCGATCCAGGTGAGCTTGGCGGCCTGTCGGTCGGTCAGATCGTCGGCGTTCTTCCACAGCGCGAAGCGGGAGTCCTTCAGCGCCCGGGCCCTGTCGCGGTCGCCGAGCTCGCGGCGGGCCCGGTTCCACGAGGCCCGGCGCTCGGCGTCCAGCGCCTCGGTGGCCCAGGCGACGACGTGGAAGGGGTCCATCACCCGTATCGCGCCGGGGGCCCGATCGAGGAGGACCTCGGCGATCCAGCCGGCGCCGTCGGCGGAGATGTGCGTGAGGGTGCGGGCCCGTTCAGCGCCGAGAGCGTCGAAGAAGCGGTGCAGGACGTCCTTGCCGTGCCCGTCGCTCATCCACACCACGCGGGCGGTGTCGTGGTCGACGACCACGGTCATGTACTTCTGCCCCTTGCGGTAGCTGATCTCGTCGATGCCGATCCGCCACAGGCGGGCCAGCCGGTCGACGGCCCGGTCGCGGTCGGCGACCACCCGCTCCACGATCGCCCCGACCGTGCGCCAGGAAGTCCGCATCAACTGTGCGGTCGCGCTCTTGGAGCACTCGGCGGCCATCCAGGCGGCCTGCTGATCGAAGGCGTAGGTGTGTCCGGCAGCGTGACGAGCCCAGGGCACCGCCGTCACCGTCACTCCGTGTCGGCGGCAGTCCACCCGCGGCGCGTCGGCCTCCAGGAAGACCCGCATCACGCCGTGGTCGAGGTCCCGCCACCGACGTCGGCCCCGCCCGGCGTCGAACCAGGGCGCCGGGCGCCGGCACCGGCCGCACCGCTGCCGACGTCTCGTGTCAGGCCGTACCGACACGACCACACACTGTTCGTTCTCGTCGATCCGGACGCCCTCGACCACCGTGTGTTCGGCCGTCAGCGTCCGCTTCCATATCCTGAAGAAAGACACGCCGTTTCTCTGCTTGATCAAACTTGAGCCTAGACACCTCAAGGATCACAGGAAGCGGCGTGTTTCACGTATCAGCCCAGGTCACAGCACCCACACATGCGGCAGGAGAGCCCAAAAAGGCCCGCAGGGCGACCGTGCGCAGCCACGCCCGTGGGCTGCGCACCGGCTGGCTTGAGCGCATCAGTTCCACGAAGGCGCTGTGCACGGCGTCTTCGGCTTCCGGGTACTCCGCTCCATGGCGCAGGAGGAACCGGATGAGGTAGGGCCGGTCCTCCTGGTAGGAAGTACCGACGTATGCCGACGTCGCTGCCTGGTGCCGCGCGCCTGGTACGGGGGCAGATGCGGTGTCATCCTCCATACGGTCCACGGCTGTCTCCCCTCCCCCAGCGCGTTGATGCGGGCTGTGCGGCCTTGCTCTTCGATGCGAGCCCTCCTCAGCAGGGCCCGGGCGGTGATCCGGGCCACGAGCACCCGGGCGATACCTCCGGCCGAGCACGCGGCCACGGTCATTGCCGCGCTGACGACTGTGCTGTCCACGACGCTGTGTTCCTCCTCCGGGCAAGGACAGGTGCCCTCGCTTCGATAAGGAGTGGCAGTGGAGGCCGTTTTTCTGACATCCGAGGGCCGGCTGGTTTCCGCGTGCGGCTGGCTCGCTCCTGTTCGTGATCTTGTGGGGCTCGGAAAGTCGTCGCTGCAGGTCAAGCCGCATAGCGGTACTCGTTAATGGCGCCGCCGAGGATGCGGGTGCGCAGGAGTCTGCGGACTTCGAGGTCGTGCACGGTGATGGGCTGCTGGTCGGCGCCCGGAGGTAGTTGGTTACGTGCTCGGTGGGGGCGGTGCTCGTTGTAGTGCCGCTCGTAGGCGGCCAGGACGTGCCGGGCGTGGGCCTCGTTCATGATGAGGACATGGTCGAGGGCCTCACGCCGGATGCTGCCGATCACCCGCTCACAGTGGGCGTTCATCCGAGGAGCTCGCGGTGCACTCTTGAGGATCTCCATCTCCTCGGCCTCGAAAACGGCGTCGAAGGACTGGCCGTACTTGCCGTCGCGGTCACGTAGGAGGAAGCGCAGGGGTTCCATGGGCGTGCAGAGGTCGGTGGTCAGGTTCCGCGCCTGTTGCACTGCCCACTCGCGGGTGGGGTGGGCGGTGATGCCGGCGATGTGTAGGCGCCGGGTGCCGTGTTCGAGGAACGCCAGCGCGTACAGGCGTCTGCCGAGGACAGTGTCGATATGCAAGAAGTCGACGGCGATGATGCCCTGGGCCTGGTTCGTGAGGAACTCCCGCCAGGTCGGGCCGGCGCGGCGTGGGGCCGGGTCGATGCCCGCCGCGTGGAGGATCTTCCATACCGTGGATGCGGCGATGGGGTGTCCGAGTCGGGCCAGCCGCCGGTGCCCCCACTGCGCGTTCTCTCGAGCGAGCTGCAGGATCAGCTTCTTGAGCGCTGCCTTGGTCGGCGGCCGTCCGGTGCGGGCGCGCCGGGCGCTGTAGTCCCACTTCGCCGCGATGAACCTGCGATGCCAGGCCAACAGGGTCCCGGGAGTAACCGCGAAGACCTCGTGCCAGCGGCGACGGGGTATCAGGCTGGAGAGTACAGCCAACCAGAACCGGTCCGCTGGCTCGTAACGGACCGGGCGGGCGAGCTGACGGCGCAGCACCGCATTCTCATGCCGGAGGACGAGCAACTCGGCTTCCTTATCGGTGTCGCGGCGCAGGAGCACCCCAGGGACGGACAGCAGCCTGCGAGCCACCTTGTACAGCATCGAGATGATCACGCCGACATGGTCCCAGCCGAGAACGCTCTACCTTCCCGACCTGCGGCGATGACTTTACGAGCCCCGCAGGTTGGTTCTCTACGGACAGTTCCCTCACGGTGACCGGAGGCTTTGGCTTGCCGTCCAGTGCGACCTCGAAGGCGATGGGGAACCCGGCGTATCAGGACATCGACACGATGAATTTGATCGCCGGGGAGTTGCGCCGAGGGGCACGGAACTGGCTGTGGGTTGTTCGTGGGCGGACCGCCGTGTCAGCCAACTTCTTCAAGCGGGACGGTGGCCAAAAGCGTCGGGGTCCGGCGAAAAGGTCGACGATGTGGAACTGGCGTCGACGCGTGCCGAGATCGACGCGACTGCTTCCCCCGGTACCTCAGCCACAATCCACAGAAAGCGATCGCCTCCACGCCTGAGACGGCAACGAACCGGACCATCGAGCACGCCGCCCCGCTTTTGGGTGGCGTCGAGCAGCCACCTGGCGTCGCAAACACGCTTCGAGGAGGGAAGGCAGGCACCACCTTGCGTGGACGGCTCGCAGCGCTCAGCGGAGCGGCAGGGCTGTGGCGGGGCGCGTGACGTGCGGCAGGAGGCGGGCCGCGCCCGGCAACGGCCGGGAGGCCGGTCGCGGCCGATTCGGCCGTCGACGGTGAACGCACGGTCCGCAAAGGCCCGCACTCGGGAGTGCCGAGCGCGAACGCGCTCGTCCGCTCTACTTCCCCCTGCAGGCCGCGGCCCTCGGTGCGCCCCTCACGGAGAGGCCGCGGACTCCTACCTCTGGCCCAAGCCGCAAAGTAGCGGTGAGAGCTTTGTGACGCGGCCTTGAGGAAGAACCAAGTGACCTGCATGGGGTGCAGGTCCATCGCCGTCACCCCGGCCCGGACGAGGACAGCTCAATGCTCGGGGCTGGACGGCCAGATAGCGTCGACCACCCAGGGCCGCACCACGTCCGCCAGTTCCTCCGAGAATCGGTCGCCGCCGCCCACTGCCAAGTGGGCCGCCCATTGCCGTACCGCGCCCGCCGCCAAGTCCGCCAGTTGGAGCTGTGGGTGGGCTTTGCTGTCTGCGAAGTCGATCTGAGTGGCCGGAAACGGGTCGTTGAATTGCCCCGGGCGGGCAAGGTCCGGGAGCAGGTGCGCCATGCGCAACAGCATCGCGTTGCGGTCGATCACCTTGGACGCGTCGTGAACGAGACGGAATTGCCCAACAGATTCGCCAAAGCTGGTGCACAGGCAGTACAGCGAGGGCACCGCCGGGTCGAGCAGGTCCCGCTGTTCGCCGGCCGCGAGGTCGGCGGCGGTCTCATCGGCCACGCCCCGGCAGTACTCGAGTAGATCAATCCACTCGGCGAAGTCGCCCTAATCCACCGACACCGACGCCTTGTATGCGGCCACGGCTGCGAACAGGTCGTCGGTTGAGACCCGCTGACGCACCCAGTTCACGAAGGTCTGAAGTAGCTGCCGGTAGGCCGCAGCGTCCCCGAAGGCCGGCCCGCACACGTGCAGCAGTTCCGCCAGAGCCAGCCCTTGCTTGTCCTCGTACAGGTTTAAGCCGTCCGCATCCGCCAGCGGCTCGACCAGGACGTCTACCAGTTTCGTCGTCACCATGAACGGCTTGTGTATCAGATGGCTGCGGGTGCTCCCCTCGGGCAGTTGCTCGAAGGCCCGCATCAACGCCTTCCGTCCTCGCGAGGACCGGGCGAGTGAGCCGTACTTGGGCTCTCCCTGGGTGGGGGGAAGCTGAGCTCGGACCTCGTCCACGATGGACGCGGCCAACTCGTCAGGCAGATGGACACCGGCCACCGTGAACACCGGCTGATCCGGGTCGAGCAGGTTCTGCCCTGAGTTCGAGGACTCATCTGCGTAGACAACAGGGGGCGAGTCAGGGGGGAGTGTTCATTTCTGGAGCATGCCGGGCAGACGGGCGAGGCGGCCACCGGTTTCGGGTTTCGGGCAACGGCACCCGTGCTCGGACCGCGAACAGGAGGGGGCCCGCGCCCAAGGGGGCCAACAGTCCTAGCTTGGACACCAGGGAGCAAGTAACTGGCGAGTAGGTCCGTCGATGTCCATCGTTTGCCGACGTTGATTCCGAACACGGGTTGCCGACACTCGACTTTCGACGTTCTGATTGATCGTCATGCCAGGTGTGCGCTGGCTGCGGCCCATGCCTCTTGCACGGCGCGGATTTCGGTATCTGTGGGCTGACCGGCGTCGATGGGCATAAATCGGGCCGCGATGATCGTTCGGCGGAGCTTGGCGGTCATGTCGGAGAACGCCGGGTGCGTCTTGGTGAGGTACCACGGGGCCCGTGCCCGGTGCTCGGCCGCGTCCTGGGGGTGGTGGCCGTACAGCGCGTACCAGACCACGGTGATCGTGTAGCAGTACAGGCCGAACGGAACCCCTCGCTGGACCGCGCGCCGGGTCCGGTGGTGGGCCTGGCCGACGCCGAGGATGCCGCGGGCTTCGCCGAAGGTCACCTCGATCGACCATCGCGCGGCATACCGGGCCACCAGTTGCCCGCCCGACGCGGTCAGGTCGGTGGAGATCAACGCCAGGTCGTAGCCGGTGTCGATGGCATCCTCGCGGAGCAGCAGCACCTTCACCCTTTGGGTGTGGAAGGAGCCGTACCACAGGCAGGTGGTCTCGCGCGGTGAACACGGTCTCGGTGCGGCCGTAGCGGGTCACGGCCTGCGGGGTGAACGCCAGCGTGGCGGCCAGCTCGGCCGGAGTGCCGAGCCTGTCGCCTTTCAGGCGGGGCCTACCGCGCCGTCCGGTCGGCGGTGGGGCAAGGCGGTAGAGCACCGCGTGGGACGGCAGCCGGGTAGTGAAGGTGACAGATACGGGCAGGTCACGCAGCGCCTTGCCGTGGTAGGCGGCATCCGCGACCACATCGATACGTCGGCTCCAGTGGCAGGCGGCCAGGAATCGGATCATGGAAGCGGCCAGTTCGACCTTGGTCTGCTCGCCTTTCGGGCGGTGCAGCCGGGCGGCCACCGGCAGGCACACCGGACGGGGCAGGAACGGCAGGTCCACGATCAGGCCGAGGACGACGAAGCAGGTGCCGTAGCCGATCCCGTCGCGGCCGGCGGCGGAGCCGTCGTGCTGCCAGGCGGCGCCGAAGACCTTCTTCCCACGCCGTTTGAACAGCGTGTCGTCCACCGCCACCGTCAGCGGGGTGCCGTCGGGCACCACAGAGCGCACCACAAGGTGGGACAGCGACGCGCCCAGCGTCTGCGGCTCCCAGCGGGCGCGGGCGAAGAAGGAGTGGGCCCGGTCATGGGACCAGCAACGGGTCAACCCCGCGCCCAGCAGCATCCCGGTGACCGTGCCCCGACCGGTGTTCGCGATCAGCCCAGTGACCAGCGCGGCGAACGTGGAGAAGGTCGGCGAGGTGAAACTGCCGCGCAAAGCGCCCAGCACAGCGAGCAGAGATGCGGGTACGGTCGGATCCGGAAGCATCGGCGGGTCCCTCACAGCAGGCGACATAAGCACCGCCGATGCTTCCTTGGCGTCTGCCTCCCGGCCGGGCCGATGGCCACAGGTCACCCGTGCGAGCTACCTATCTGACAGTTGGTCAGAACGACGAAAGTCGAGGCCGACATAGCCGCCCTGCGGAAACGTCGGAGCCCGGCCATACAGCGACGGTTTTGCCGATCTTGCTCAGACACCGAGGGAGGTGCGGATGGCCTCGATCTCGCCGAGCAGCTCCTCCATGCACTCGAAGCCCCGGTCGACGCAGCTCATGTCGACCCCGCACTCGGCCTGTCGAGCCCGCAGCAGCGGATGAAGGGGCATGGACACCGGGAAGGCCAGGGGATCAAGGCTCGGCGCTCGCTCCTGGAGCAGGTCGAGGCCGCTGCGGGTACCGTCGGAGACGGAGAGCCATCCGTTGAAGTCGTTGTATTCGATGACACCGGCCTCAATCCCCTTCGTCCAGGTGGAGAACAGGGCGGCCAGGCTGGTGGCGGCTCGAACTGCGTCCCAGGCGTCCGGGGCGATCTCATAGCGCCAGATCTCGCCCTCGTGATCACCGGCGAGCACGAACGTGTAGACGATGACGTCGAAGTGGAACAGCGGCAGCTGATGCCGCCAGGGGAACGGCACGCCGACGGAGAGCGACAGGATGTCGAGTGCCTCCCCGTCGGTCGGCCACGGGAGCAGCTTTCCGCCGTTGGGCAGGAGCCGCCGCGCATGCCACCCCTGGAATTGGAGCCAGGTCACCTGCTCCGCGACGTGGTCCACGTCGAAGAGCCGGTGGACCAGGTCCGGCGGGGGCTGCCCGCCGGACGGGGCGTCGGCTGCGGGCCAGGTGAGGCCCGCAGTCGACGCCGCTGTCCGGTAGTCCTGCGCCGCGTCACGCAGCGCCAGCATGTCATCGAGCATTACGGAGTTGCCTTCATTACGGAATTGCCTTGGGTTGCATGCACAGGTCGGTCCCGCCCGGGTTGATCCGGAATCCGAAGCTCGGCCCGTTCGCCTCGACCCAGGGCTTGATCGGCAGCACGATGAACTTGTCCGTGTCCTTCACCTTGCACTTGCCGTAGAACGCGGAGAGGTCATGGGCTTGCGGCAGCGACTCCGCGTTCGGCACCGGCTTCAGAGAAGCGGTCAGACCCGACAGGTCGACCGCCTGGTCCGTCCCCCAGAACGGGAACTCGTCACAGGTCTTCGCGACCCGCCCGTTGCAGACGTTCGGCTGGAAGCGCGGATTGTTGTCGTACCAGTTGCGGTCGTAACCCGCAGCCGTCGCGGCCTGGCCGCGTTCGCTGCGCCCCGGGTAGAACCACTTGGACCGCGCCGGGGGCTGCGGGTAGCTTCCGTTGCCCATGGCCTCCACGATATGGGTCCCGGTCTCCTGCATGGGCGCACCCCGGTAGTTCGTACCACCGGGAACGTAGACGACAACGTCGTCGTCGCAAGCCGCGATTCCCTGGGTGCCCCGCTGGGCGGTGCACGCCGCGTCGATGATGCTCTTGAGTTTGGCGTCCTCGCTGTCGTCCCAGGCGAAGGGCAGGTTGTCCCGACCGGTTATCTCCTTCGTCGTCGTGATCACCTGGGCGTACGCCTTGAGGCTGTTGTACCAATCGCCTTCGTCCAGGTGCCAGTTGTCGAACGTGGTGAGGTCGTCGTCGTGGTGAATCGGGTATTCGAGGAGCCCTCCGATGGCTATCGGGGTGGGGAAGAGGATCGCCCAGAGCACGCCGAGTGCGATCCCGATGACGATCCCCGCGATCGTGACGACGACGAAGGTGGCGACAGCGGAGGTGGCGGCCGCACCCGCCGCGGCCTCGACCGCCACCGTGGGAGGCGCCAGCAGTAGTGCACAGGCGCCCTGGGCGCACCAGGCGACCGTTTGGACCGCGGCTCCTGGCACGAACTGCGTTCCCACTTGGCCGGTGGTGCCGCTCAGCGAGTCGATCGCCGGTCCCTTGCCGGGCGGAGCGACCTCCTTGAGCATGTCGGTGACGTCGTCGTCGCAGTCGAGCTTCTTGTCCTCGTCCAGCGGAAGGTTGTCCTCGATGCAGGTGGCGTCCGCAGCGGTGTAGCAGCCCTCGAACACCTGCGTGGCTCCTGCCGGCACCGGGACGTCGCCGCGCAGGCTCGGCGCGACGTAGAAGTCGCCGCCCTGCGCGGCGCACTGCGAGCCCTCGCTGGTCACCTGTTGTGTGACCGCTTCGGGCACCGTGGGTTCGACGGCCGAGGTGATGAACTCGCCCCCGAAGTCCCGTACCTTCGTGCCGTCCTCGCCGATCGCGTCGACCCGGAACGTGTGCGACGTGAGCGCTTCGAGGGGCTCGATCGGGTACTTGACGACGCTGTCCGCAGTACACGGGTCAGCCGGGTTGCCAGCAGTGTCCTCGCAGTACTGCTTCAGCGAGAACTCCTCGTACAGAGAACCATCGAGGAAGGCGCGGTAGGTGACGTCATAGGCGGGATCGGGGTGCCATGTGGCCAGGGCGCCACCCTCCCCCGGGTCGAACTCCAGCCCGACGGGCTCCGGCGGCTTCTGCGTGGTGCGGAAGGTCGCCGTGGCGGGCGTCGGCGACTTGTTGCCGGCCAGGTCGACGGCGACCACGGACACGGTGTGCTCGGTCTCCGGCGCCAGCCCCGTGATCGTGTACGAGCGGGTGCCGCTGTTCGTACGGTGCGGGGCGCCGCCGTCGACCCTGATCTCGTATCCGGCGAGGCCGTAGTTGTCGGTGGCCGCGGCCCAGGTCACCTTGGCCGAGTACGCCGTGATGTCGCCGACCGTCAGACCGGCGACGTTGCTCGGCGGGA
Source organism: Streptomyces sp. NBC_01320 (assembly GCF_035974375.1). Lineage (NCBI taxonomy): Bacteria > Bacillati > Actinomycetota > Actinomycetes > Kitasatosporales > Streptomycetaceae > Streptomyces > Streptomyces sp. NBC_01320. Next base: position 522,785 of record NZ_CP108391.1, on the reverse strand, counting down.
TGTTGTCGACGACGGTAATGGAACGCAGGACCCTCGCGTGCCGCTTGGGCTCGCGCTCAGCGCGGGTGCACACCAGGTTCTCGCCCAGTTCCGGCGGCCGCAGGCGCGTCTCCCATGACGAGGCCCAGCCCGAGACCCCGTCCGGTGGCGGGCCGAGGGTGAAGTCGGTCGTCACCAGCTTGCCGACCGACACGTCGACCATCGTCGCGTGCTTGTGTAGGACGCCGCCGAGGTCGATCTTCCCCTCCTCGTCGACCGCGACCTCGGCACCGTGTTCCGGTGCGTCGACCCGGATGGCGGAGTGGTTCTCCTCCTGCGGCGGGGTCATGCCCGCACATGCGGCAGGGACGAGCCTGACCGGTTCAGCCGCCGCTGCCTCGGGCGCCGGCAGGCTCAGCAGTGCCACCGGGAGCGCCAACGACACGACAACTGCCGTCGTTCTTAAGCTATTTCGGAAGTATCTGCTCCGCATCAGCCCCCCTAGTCACATAAAATGCCAATTGCGTGCCGCGATGGTAGAGGGGTCCGTCGCCGTTTGTCATGGCCGCGAACCACTCGCAGTGGCTGGATGCCGCATCAGCACTGGCCAACCCGGTTGCGGACATGACGAGTCGGTCCGCCGGGCGCCGACCGGCGCGCGGGGGCGGTGTCCACAGGCGGCGGTGAGCGCGGTTGTGGTCGCGCCCCGTCGCCGAGGCGATGCTGCGGCTCCACCGACACCAGCCACTTGGACTCGCGAGAGCTGCGGCCGCGGCTGCGGCTGTTCGGCAAGGCACCGAAGGAGTTCGGCGAGCCGTGGAGGCTGGGAATCATGCCGGGACCAGGTTCCGCCGGCGAAGCCATTTAGGTGTCGCTCCTTTGGAGAGACGGTCCCACCAGCACAGCCCGACGCGTCAGTCCTCTGGGGTAGTGCGGAACTCGGGTCGATCAGACGCAGATCCAGCAGTACAGCCGTTCCCCGCGCCGCTGTGCCCCGCGGGCGAGTTCCGCCAACTCGTGCAGCAGGCCGCCGATCGCGTCGGGATCACCAGCCCCCCGCTCTTCGACCCAATGCCGTGCTGGACAGTCAATTCGGCGGTCTCCACCGTCGCCAGGACGCCTTGAAGCTCATCGCTGATGGTGAGCACTAGTACTGCAACGACACTTCGTGACGTTGTGGACGCTGTCTCGTTGATCGCTGCGTGCAGAAAGAGATAACTGACGGTTGGTCAGATGTATTCGATGACTTCGTGGCGCGGTTTGCGGGTCGGTTCGGGCGTGTGGAGTCGCGGAGACGGGCGGTGTCCTACCTGCGGGGACTGCTCAGTGAGACGGAACGCAAGAACGGCTGGACCCTGGCGGAGACCGTCGGCGATGGCGGCCCCCAGGGCATGCAGCATGTGCTGAACCACTACGTGTGGGACACCGAAGCTCTGCGCGACGATGTCCGCGACGCGGTTGTGGAACTCCTCGGGGATCCCGAACAGGGAATTCTCATCCTCGATGAGACGGGATTCCTGAAGAAGGGCGTCCGGTCGGCGGGTGTGGCCCGACAGTACTCGGGGACGGCCGGCCGGATTGAGAATTCTCAGATCGGAGTCTTCCTGGCCTACGGATCCGGGAAGGGGCGTGCCCTGATAGACCGTGAGCTGTATCTTCCGAAGGGCTGGACGTCGGACCGTGAATGCTGCCGGGCGGCCGGTATCGAAGACGATGTCGAGTTCGCCACCAAACCGGACCTGGGACTGCGCATGCTGCAACGCGCGATGGAGGCCGGGATCCCGTTTGGCTGGGTGACTGCTGATGAAGTCTACGGCCAGACAAGCTGAATCCGGCTGTGGCTGGAGGAACACGAAATACCTCACGTGCTGGCGGTTCCGAAATCGCAGATGGTCATCACCATGGAATTCTTCGGTCAGGCCCGCGCTCACGAGCTGATCAGCCAGCTGGCCGACGATGAGTGGAAGTCTCTGAACTGCGGCAACGGTGCTCATGGGCCGAGGGTTTACGACTGGGCGGCAGCCGCGATCCGGCCCTGGCGCCGCGAGGGCTGGGACCACTGGCTGCTGGCACGCCGCAGCCTTACCGACCCCACGGAAATCGCCTATTACATCTGCTTTTCCCCGACCGGGACGCCTCTTGAGGAACTCGCGCGGATCGCGGGGCCCCGGTGGATGGTCGAGGAATGCTTCCAGGCTGCGAAGAACGAGACCGGACTTGATCACTACCAAGCCCGCGGCTATACCGCGTGGTACCGGCACATAACTCTCTCCATGGCCGCCCTCGCCTTCCTCGCAATCCTGCGGGTGGAGGCAAAAAAAGGGGGTCCCGAAACCGATACCGAGCGATCCCTCATACCCGTGGCCATGAACGAGTCCCGGCGTCTCTTCAATCGCATCTGCTTTCCCGTCCGCCATGGCTTCCAGTACGTACTCGCCTGGTCCGTATGGCGAAGAAAGAGCCAAGCACGAGCTCGCATCAGCCACTACAAACGCAGAGGACATCACGAAGTGTCGTTGCAGTACTAGGCAAGCCGGGTCAATCCCCTGCTGGACGAGGTGGCCTCGGGGCTGACTCCCGGGGCCGCGCTCGACCTGGGATGCGGAACCGGCGGCGACGCCCTGTGGCTTGCCCGCCACGGCTGGAAGGTCACCGCAGTGGACATCTCGCCGACCGCGGTGGAACGTGTGGCCGCGCTCGCCCGCGCGGAGAACCTCGATGCCCGCGTCACGGCGGAGTGCCACGATCTGGGGCAGACCTTCCCCGCCGGGGACTTCGACCTGGTCTCGGTCCAGTACTTCCACACGCCCTACGAGCTGCCCCGCGACGCGATCCTGCGCACCGCGGCCGAGGCCCTGCGCCCTGGGGGCCGGCTCCTTGTGGTGGACCACGGGTCGATCGCGCCCTGGTCCTGGAACCAGGACAGCGACACGCACTTCGACACCCCGCAGGAAACTTACGCAGCGCTCGCCCTGCCCGCCTCCGACTGGACCGTCGAGCGAGCCGAAGCACCACGGCGGGAGGCGACCGGCCCGGGCGGGCAGACCGCCACCGTGGCCGACCACGTGCTGCTCGTCCGCCGGGGGCCGGTGGTCGGCTGACCGGGCCGAGTCGGCGGGAGTCCGCCGTCCGACGAAGGCGTACTCGACGATCACCGTACGGCAGCCCGGAAGCCTGGCCCGCCCGAGGTCCTGATCGGCCCGAACCGCACCACGGTCCGGACCGATCAGGACCTCGGGCAGCTCTTCGGGAGATGCCGGCTCAGTCCTCGACGAACCTGAGGTAGGGAGCCACGCTGCGCAGTTTCTCGCAGGTCTCCTCGATCTCCCGCTCGGGGCTGGACTGTCCGGTGACCCCGGCACCGGCCCGCAGCCACGCCTCATTCCCAGCACCGATGAGGGTGCGCAGGACGAGCGCGGCGTCCAGGGCTCCACCGGTGCTCCCCCGGAACACGGCGCCGCCGTACAGCCCCCGTGGTCCCTGCTCGTGACGGGCCAGGGCCTGAAGCGCGGCGCGTTTGGAGACCCCGGTAGCAGTGATCGCCGGGAAGAGGGAGGCGAAGGCGTCCCATGGTCCGGCGTCCGACCGCAGCCGGCCCGTCACCCGCGATGCCAGGTGTTGCACCGATCCGCGCGGCCTGACAGCCATGAACTCCTCGACCGCTACGGAGCCGGCGCGGCACACGGACGCCATCTCGTCCCAGGCGAGGCGGACGGACACGGCGTGTTCGTGTATCTCCTTGGGGTCGCTGAGCAGTTCCGACCGCCGACGCTCGTTCTCCGCCGGGTCGGCGCCAAGTGCGCGGGTGCCCGCGAGCGGCTGGGTGCTGACGCGCCCCTCCGCCTCGACCTCCAGAACGGTCTCGGGGCTGAACCCGGCCGCCTGGTAGCCGCCGAGATTCATGAGGTAGGAGCGTGCCGGTGTGTTGGCCCGGCGGCCCGCGAGGTAGGTGGCGGGGAAGTCCGGGCGGGGCTCGGCGGGCAGCGGGACCTTCCGGGAGACCACTGCCTTCTCCAGGAGCCCCGCGTGGATGTCCGCGACCGTCCGGGACACCGCCTGGCCGTAGGCGGCGGTGCCGACGGCGATGACGCCCTCGGTGCTCTCCGGCGTCGGTTCGTCGTGAGCCGTCCGTCCTCGTGGGGGCTCCGCAAGCAGGTCGGCGACCTTTTGTGTCCATGCCTCGTCCACCGTGCGGACCACTGTTCGGTCGCCGGTGAGGGTCACTTCGACGGACGGGATCATCGCGTGGAGCAGAGGCTGGTCTCCGGCTGTCGTGGGGTCCGCGTGAAGGAGGTGGGCGAGTTCGAAGGCTGCCCAGCCGTAGAAGTGGCGTGATTCGTCGCCCGCGTCGTGCAGGACGGACAGGGCGGTGGCGAACGCCGTCAGTGGTTTCTGGCCGGTGCACGAAGTCCAGGTCTGTCCGGCGGAACGCGCGGTGAGGTTGGTGGCGTCGGCGGTGACGCTCACGGCGGAGCCGGCCACGAAGTGCCAGACACCGGCTTCCGCCTCGTACACCATGTACTGGTCGGCGAGTCCCGCCTGTGCGAGGCGGGTTGCGGTCGCCGCCGGGTCGGGGCAGGGCTCTCGGATGCTCGTGCAGGCGAGCGGGGATACGGAACTCGCCCATGCCTCCCAGGTGCTCCGGACTCCGGTGGTCATCGTGTCATGCCTTTCCTCTGCCGCTGTGTCCGGTCGATCGCTGGTGCCGGGTGTGAGGTCACGACGGTGCCGCCTCCAGTCGCCAGCCGTGGGCCTGGGCCCGCCGCTCCCAGAAGGCGGCGTAGGTGCCGCCCGCCGTGACCAGGTCGTCGTGCGTGCCCCGTTCGGTGATCTCGCCGTCCTCCAGGACGAGGATCTGGTCGGCGTTCACGACGGTGCTCAGCCGGTGCGCGATGACCAGGAGGGTCTTGCGGTGAGCCATGGTGCGTACGGTCTCGGCGAACAGCGCCTCGTTCTCCTGGTCGAGGGCGGCGGTGGCCTCGTCGAGGACGAGGATCGGGGCGTCCTTGAGCAGGGCGCGGGCGATGGACACGCGCTGGCGCTGTCCGCCGGACAGTCGCGCGCCACCCTCCCCCACCTTCGTAGCCCATCCGTCGGGCAGCTCCTCGATCACGCGGTCGAGTCCGGAAAGGGCCGCCGCCGTGTCCAGTTCGCCGGGGCTCGCGTCGGGGGCGGCGATCCGGACGTTCTCCTCGATCGTGCCGTCGAAGAGGTAGACGTCCTGGAACACGAGGGATACGTGGGCCGCCAGGTCGTCGGCGGCGATCTCGCGGACGTCGACGCCACCGATGCGGACGGTGCCCTCGGTGCTGTCCCGGAAGCGGGCCAGCAGGCCGGCGATCGTGGTCTTGCCGGCGCCGGAGGGCCCGACCAGAGCCGTCATGCCGCGCTCGGGCAGGCGGAAGGCCACATCCTTCAAAACCGGGCGTGCGGCTGCCCCGTCGGCCGACCCGTCGTCGTAGCGGAAGCCGACTCCGGTGAACTCCACGCTCGTGTCGCGGGGTGTTTGCGGCTCGGCGGGCTGGGGGAACGGCGGTTCGTCGAGGACGGCGCCGAGGCGTTCCAGGGTGTTGCGGGCGATGCGCATGCCCGCGCCGGCCTCGGCGGCTGACGACACGCTGTCGATGAGGCGGACCAGCAGCACCAGGAGGGCCAGCAGGGTGGGCACGGTGAGCGATCCGTCGAGTTGCCAGGACACGCCGAGCGCGAGCAGCAGGGCGAAGACGAGCCGGGTGGCGAAGCTGAAGGAGACCAGGCCGGGCAGGCCCCGCGCGATGAGCCGCCGGTCGGCGCGCGCCTCGGCCACCAGGGCGTCGTCCAGCGCCCTGTAGCCCTCCGCGGTCCGGCCGAACGCGCGCAGCACCTGCTGGTTTCGCGTGTACTCCAGGACCCGGTCGGCTGACTCGCCGATCGCGGCGTCGCGGCCGAGGTCGAGCCGGCGCATCAGCGACGTGCTCGCCTGCTGGACGGCGAACAGTACGGGCGCGCAGACCAGCAGGACCAGGGCGGTGCGGACGTCGAAGAAGAAGGTGGCGATCACCAGCGTCGCCGGGGTGAGGAGGGAGCTGATGAAAGGGCGCAGCAGGTGGGCCGGTGTGCTCATCACCTGGATGACGTTCTGTCCGGCCAGTCGGCTGAACTCGGCCGTGCGGCCTGCGGTGAACCAGCCGAGGGGCAGGCGTAGGGCCTGGTCGGCGATGCGGCGGTGGAGCACCTGGGAGAGCTGGGAACCGACCGTGAATCCGCCGCTGATGGCCGCGCCCTGGAGTACCGCGTAGGCGAGTACGCAGCCGACGAACGCCGTCAGCCAGGGCCAGACGTCGTCGGGGTCCGGGCCGAGCAGGGCCTTGAGGACGGGCACGAGGAGGGCGAAGGCGACGCCCTGGAGGACGGCCGCGCCGGACTGGAGGACCAGCAGCCGGTTCAGCGGACGGGAGCCCGCGGGCCCCAGAACGCGGTAGAGCTGACGAATCATCGTGTACTTCCCTCTCGGATGTCGTCCGCCGCACGGTCCTCGCCCACGGGGGCGGACAGGGGGCTGAGGCCGTTGTCGGCCTCAGTCGGCCGAGCGGTCCGCTGGGCCTCCCACAGCGCGGCGTAGCGGCCGCCGGCGGCCAGCAGGTCGTCGTGGCGGCCCTGTTCGGTGACGCGTCCGTCCTCCAGTACGACGATCCGGTCGGCGGAGCGGATGGTCGACAGCCGGTGGGCGATGACGAGCAGGGTGCGGCCGGCCGCGAGGGCGGACAGGGCGTCCTGGATCAGTGCCTCGGAGTGCGGGTCGGCGTACGCGGTCGCCTCGTCGAGGACGAGGACGGGGGCGTCGGCGAGCAGCGCCCGTGCGATGGAAAGGCGTTGCGCCTCTCCGCCGGAGAGGGTGACGGCCGTGCCGAGTTCGGTCGCGTAGCCGTCGGGCAGGGCCATGACGCGGTCGTGGATGCGGGCGGCGCGGGCACACCGCTCGACCTCCTCGTCGGTGGCGTCGGGGCGGCCCAGGCGGATGTTGTCGGCGACGCTCGCCCGCAGCAGCCGTACGTCCTGCAGGACGAAGCCGACCCGGCGGTACAGCTCGGTGGCGGGGATGTCACGCACGTCGGCGCCGCCGAGGGTCACCGTGCCGGCCGTGACGTCGTGGAAGCGGGGCAGCAGTGACGCCAGGGTGGACTTGCCCGAGCCGGAGGGGCCGACCAGCGCGGTGACCGTGCCGGGCGCGAGGTCGAGGTCGACGCCGCTGAGGACGTCTGTGTGCCCGTCGTAGGAGAAGGACACCCCGCGCATGGATACGTGGTGGCCTTCGGGCAGGGCGGGGTTCGCGGGCTCGGGGAGCGTGGGGGTGTGCAGCAGCTCCGTGATGCGTACGGCGGCGGCCTGGCCGGCCCGGATCTGCTGGATGCGGGGGCCGACGACGCCCATCGGGGCGGCGACGGCGGGGCCGAGCAGGAGGAACGGGACGAGTTCCGCGCCGGTCATCCAGTCCTGGGTGACGAACACCGCGCCCACCACGGACAGCAGCAGCAGGACGACGGCCGGGGCGACCACCAGCACGGCGGCGGTGGAGCTGACCAGGGTGGATCGGACCCAGCGGGAGAAGAAGTCGGCGAAGCCCTCGGTCGCGTCGACGAAACGCTCGTGGGCCTTGCGTCCCCGTCCGAAGCTCTTGAACACGGCGATGCCGGTCGCGAACTCCACGGCGGCGGCCGAGATCCGTCCCAGCGCGGCGCCGAACTCGGCCATCTGTGCCGCCGCACCGGTCATGGCGCGGCTGAACAGGAACACGCCGAGCAGCAGGGGCACGACGCTGACCAGGGCGAGGCGCCAGTCGACCGTGAACAGGTAGGCCAGCGCCAGCACCGGGGCGGTGAGGACGGCGACGACGTCGAGCAGGGTGTGGGCGAACAGCGTGTGCAGCGCGCTCACGTCGTCCTGCACGGCCTGCTTGACTTCGCCGGTGCCCCGGTCGGTGAGCCGGCCGAGCGGCAGCCGCCCGACGTGCCGGGTGAGGCGACGACGGAGGGAGAGCTGGAGGTCGTTGTCCGCAAGGTGGGCGAGAGCGCCGGCCGCAGTGCCGCACGCCAGGGCGAGCAGGCCGGCGGCGCACGCCAGCGTGACCAGCGGCCACAGGGCGTCACCGTCGGCGGGGGACTCCCCGGTGAGACGATCGGCGATCTGGGAGACGGCGATGAACGGCAGCACTCCGGCGAGGGCCGCGACGGTCTGGAGGGCGACGGCGACGGCCAGTCGGCCCCGGACGGGCTCGGTCAGCGCGCGGAGCGGGCGCGGGGGCGTCCCGGTGCCCGCGCCTGGGGTTGTGGGGGCTCGGGACACCGAGTCCGGGCCGGGCTCGGACGGTTGTGACTTCACTTGACGAGTACTCCGATTTCGGGGATGGGCCTGCCGCCCGCCTCGGTGATGCGGCGGCTGGTCATGCCGGCCTCGCGGGCCAGCCGGGCGACGTCGAAGGTGTGCCAGTCGTAGCTGTCGGCGACCTCGCGCACGACGCGTCCCTCGCGCAGGACCTTCCAGGTGGTGGTGAACCGCATGGCGTCGCCCTCGGTGGGTTCGCCGCCGATCCACCACTCGTACGTCTGGCGTCCGATGGTCTCCCGGAGCGACATCACCGGTGGGATAAGGCGGGGTGAGGAGACTCCCATCAGTTCCACGACGATGGGCGCCCCGTCCGGCAGGCGGGCCGCGAGTCGCTTCCACAGCGCGACGCGTTCGGGGACGGTGAGATGACCGGCCACGCCGAAGATGACGACGGCGGAGAGCCGCTCGGGAAGGACGAGGTCCTGGGCGGCGCCGTCGACCACTGTCACCCGGCGCCGCAGGTCCGGGTCGCGGGCGACCCGAGAGGTGAGCATGGCGCGCATGGTGGCCGATGGCTCGGCCGCGAGGATCTCCGCCTCGGGCAGCGCGGAGGCGATGACCTCGGTCACGCGTCCGGTGCCCGCGCCGATCTCCAGGACGGGGCCGTGCGACATGTCCAGGCCCGTGAGGACGCGGGCCAGCGGGGGGCCGCTGCTGGCGGTGTGCCGGGTGGCGACCAGCTCGTAGAACTCGGCCGAGGTCGAGTAGTAGTCGATCACGACAGTCTCCAGGCAGGGGCGGCCGACGGGGTGCGCGTGGCGTGCCGGGTGCGGGCAGCCGGACGGTGGGGGTTCACGGGGTGCTCGGCCAAGTGCGTGCCCCGCCCGTAGTCAGGGAGGGATCCATCCTGCGCAGGACGGCGGCGACGACCTCGCGCCGTCGCGGGGTGAGGTAGAAGTGGTCACCGGGGAAGGCGCGTACCTCGGTACGGGCGGTGGTGAGGTCGGCCCACCCGTCGGCCCGGTCGCGGCTCCCTTCCTCGCCGAGTTCCGGGTCGGCGCTGCCGGTCAGAACGTGGATCGGACAGGACAGCGGGGGCCGGTCTTCCGGCCGGTGGGTCTCGATGATCCGGTAGTCGTGGCGCACGGCCGTGAGGATCAGGGAGCGCAGCCCGGGGTCGTCGAGGATCTCTCGGCTGGTGCCGCCGAGCCGGCCCAGTTCCGCGCACAAGACGTTGTCGTCCTGACGGTGCAGTTGCCCGGTCACCGCAGTTCCGGGCGCGGCCCGGCCCGACGCGAAGAGCCGGCGCGGGCCAGGGGCTCCGCGGCGGTCCAGCTCGTGGGCCAGTTCCCAGGCCACGGCGGAGCCCATGCTGTGTCCGAAGAGGGCGTACGGCCGGTCGAGCAGGGGCTGGACGGCGTCGGCCACCGCGGTCACCAGCTCGCCCATGCCGGTGCTTCCTGGATCGCCTAGGCGGTCCTCGCGGCCCGGGTACTGGATGGCGACGAGTTCGACCTCGGGTGGCATCAGGACCGCCCAGGGCCGGTAGAAGCCCGCGCTGCCGCCGGCGTGAGGCAGGCAGATCAGCGTGAGCCGGGACGCGGGCCCGTCGCTCCATCGCCTGATCCACGGGCTATCGGCGCGGGAGGCACGGGCGGAGGGTGGGAAGGACGCGTTCGGCGAGAAGGACGCGGTCACCAGGCCACCATCAGTTCTTCGAGGCCGAAGGTGGCCGAGTCGTGCTTGAAAGCGACTTGGCCCCGGTCCCCCGCGAGGCGGAGCGTGGGGACGCGGCGGATGAGCGTCTCCAGGGCGACCTCCAGTTCCAGCCGCGCCAGGTGCTGTCCGATGCACTGGTGTACGCCGTAGCCGAACGCGACGTGGTGGTTGTCCGTGCGGTGGAAGTCGACCCGCTCCGGGTCGTCGAACTGCTCGGGGTCGTGGTTGGCCCCGGCGAGGAGGGCGATGACACCGTCGTCGGCCGGCACGGGACGGCCGGACAGCTCGATGTCCTCGGCGGCGACGCGCAGCGGGATGGAGTCGGCGACGGACAGGACGCGCAGGAGTTCGTCGACTGCGGCCGGCATCACGGAGGTGTCACGGCGCAGTTCCTCCGTCAGCTCGGGCTGGTCCAGGAGGAGCAGGGTGCTCAGGGCGATCATGCTGGTGGTGGTCTCACGGCCGGCGTTGATCGTGATGCCCAGGGTGGACAGCAGCTGGTCCATCGTCACGTTGCCGGTGGCCAGGTGATCGGTGACGAGCCGGGAGATCAGGTCGTCACGGGGTTCTTCACGCCGCTCGGCAACCAGTTCGGCGAGCAGGCCGAAGAGGCCGCCGAGAGCTTCGGACACCTGCTCGGCGGTGCTGTGGCGGGAGCCGGAGATCCGGGTGACGTCGCGGAAGAACTCCAGGTTCTTCCGGGGGATGCCGAGCAGTTCGCAGATCACCGAGGTGGAGACGGCGTTGGCATACGCGGAGACGAAGTCCACCGGACCGCCGGCGGCCAGCATGCCGTCCAGGATCTCGTCCACGCGTGCCTGTACGGCAGGGCGCATGGCTCGGACCCGGCGCACCGTGAACACCGGCAGGAGCATCCGCCGGTACTTGGTGTGCTCGGGGGCGTCGGTGCGGATGAAGGGCCGGAACCTGGCCCCGGCCTCCTGCTCACCCTCGCCGAGCGCGGGAAAGTTGGGCCGGCGGATGTCGGCGCTGACGCGCGGGTCGGAGAGCAGTTCGCGTACGTCGTCGTAGCGGGTCACCACCCAGGCTTCGCGCTTGGTCGGCAGGGTGACGCGGGCGACCGGGGCGTCGGTGCGCAGCGCGTCGTACTCCGCGGGCGCGGCGAAGGGGCAGCCGCGCCGAATCGGGAATTCCCGGGGCGGGACGGCGGGGTCCGGCGCGGCGGCTGGCCCGTCGTGAGTGTCGGACGACGTCGGGGACAGGGGGGTTGTCATGGATGGTCCTCAGCTGTCGGTGGAGGAGGAGACAAGGGGGGTGGCGGTGCGCGAGGAGTCCGAGACGACCGGCGCGGTCCGCGCGTTCGGCAGGCCCGGCTCGTTCGTCGTCTCCGGCGCGTCCGGCGCCCGGGTGAGTACGGCCAGCGGGGGTGCTCCGGGGCGGGTGAGCAGGGCACGTGCGGTCATGCCGGATTCGGCCACCACGTCATTCAGCCCGAAGGGCGCCCAACGGTAGGAGTCGTGCACTTCGCGCTCCGCCTCTGTGGCGCTGTCCCGGTAGACCCGCCAGGTGGAGTGCAGGCGCATCACGCCGTCCTCCGTCTCGTCCGGTGCTCCGCTGAACGACCACTCGTAGCGGTGGCGTCCGGCGGTGGCGGTGGCGAGCCTGGTCTCGGGGAGGATCAGTGGTTCGTCGAACTGCATGAGTTCGACGACCACGAGCCCGCCGGGGGCCAGTCGTGAAGTCAGCCGCCGCCACAACCGGGATCGGCCGTCGGCGTCGAGGTGGCCGAGGACCCCGCAGAGCAGGACGACGCTGACCTGGTCCGGAAGGTCCAGGTCGGGAGCGGCGTCCGCGGTGACGGTGACCCGGGTCCGCAGGTCCGGTTCGCTGAAGACCCGGCTGGTGAGCACGGCGCGCATGCTGACCGCCGGTTCGCAGGCGATGATCTCGGCGTCCGGGCGGGCCCGCGCGACGGCTTCGGTCACCAGGCCGGTACCGGCCCCGATGTCGAGCACCGGCCCCGCACTGAGGTCGACGTCCGCCAAGAGCTCGACGATGGCCGGAACACTTGAGGTCGCGGTGTGCTCGGCGGCCACGAGGTCGAAGAACTCCGCCGACGGGGTGTACGGCAAGGGTTCCGCGGGGCCGGACGGATCGTCGTCGGGCGCGGTGCCCACACGACGGGGCGGGTCCGAATCGGCCGCGATGCCCACGGAGCCAGAGTCAGCCGGCCAAGAGGTCGTGGCCGGCTGACCCCGCACCGGAGCGCGCCCGTTGCGGGCACGGTCCATTTCGGCGCGCTGTTCCGGGGCAGGGAAGACATCACTGACCGCCAAGGGCCGCGGCACAGCCGGTCGGACGATCTCGGGCGGTCCGAGCCGTGCCGCGAGGTCGGTCCAGATGCGGCACACGGCCAGCTCGTACTGCCCCGTGCGCAGGGCGTCGCCGCCCTGCGCGACGGCCTCGCGGAGCCCGTCGAGGGCACTGCCGATCGCTTCCGGCCACAGGTCGGAAAAGACGGTACGGAAAGTTCCCGTGTTTCCGATGACGGCCGTGGTACCGAGCCCCAGGCGGCCGGTGCCGGGCCGCCCGTCGAGGACGAAGCGCCGGTCGGCATCGCGTCCGATGTGCAGACGGGGGCTCCATAGGACCGGCCCATGGGTGTCGGCCAGAGTAAGGACTCCGCCTTCCGTCCCGAGGGAGATCCGGTGCCAGTGCAGGGCGTGGTTGTCCCGGTCGGACGGATCGAGCTGGTGATGCACTCTCAGGGTGAACGGTACGCCGGCGAACACGCCGTGCAGGGAGCGGAACGGTTGTGGCCCGATCCCGGCGGGCAGCGGTGCCGGGTCCGCGAATCGCCAGGGCCTCAGGGTGCCCAGTGCCTGTCCGAGGATGTCCACCAAGGGGTGCATCAGGTGGACCGGGGTGGCCGCGTCCACGAAGAGAGGTCGTTGTTGTCCGATGAGCCTGCGGGCCGCGTCGATGAAGGCACGGACCGGAGCGACGTGCGGGTAGTGGGTGTTGAGGCGGTACTGCACGCCCTGGCGACGGGCGTGTTTGAGGTTGTCCGTCAGCTCGGTCAGGTGGACGGGGTGTTCCTGGAGGACGTGAATGCCCCGGTCCATGAGTGCTCTGGCCAGCTCGGTGCCCTGGCCGCCCGAAATGGAGGAACTCACCGCCACGCACGCGGCGTCGATGTCGGCCGGGAGGTCGTCGACGTCCGTGTAGAAGGGGACGCCCAGACTCTCCGCGTACGCACGGGAGGTGGCCGAGCCCCGGCTCAGGACGCCGGCCAGTGCGTAACCGGGGCGTCGGCGTGCCGCCTCGGCGTAGAAGCGGCCGAAGTTGGTGCCGCAGACCAGCACCCGGAAAGACGCCAGAGTGCTCACAGCACCCCCTCTTCGACCTGCTCGGCGCCGGCCGCCGTTCCGGTGAGCCGCAGGTCCGCGGCCCCATGAGAGCGCAGGTGCCGCACCACGGTGTCGGGGTCCAGCACGTCGCAGGCGAAGTGCACGCCCGCCGGGACCTCGGCTCGGAGCACCGCGTCCACGGCCAGCGCGCCCACTGTCGCGGTGAGCCGGTAGCTGCTGGCCGCGCGCAGCGTCAGTCCCGCCGTGGCCGGCTGCCCGGACGCGGTGCCCGTCAGTGTGAAGTCCATGACGTAGTAGGGACTGCGTCCGGCCAGGTCGAGGTCGGCGGCGAGGATCAGCCTCTCCGCCAGCTCCGCGGGGTCGTCTCCGGCGGCGAGGCGGCCCGGCAGGAGGTTGAGCAGCGCGCGTACGGCGGGACCGGGGTGGACGTTGTACCAGTCGAGCCGGTCGAGGCCGAGGGTGGTGGCGAGCCGTTCGCTCTCCCCGCTGAGGTAGGGCTGCAGGGCCACCCGGCCCGGAAAGGCCCCGTGTTCGGCGTCCTCGGCGATGCGCAGGGCGCGGGGGACACGTCGGCCGTCGCGGACGGCCGCAAGCGCTTCTCCGTAGGCCGCGCCGTCCGCGCCTCCGGAGGTGAGGGAGAGCATGAGGTCGTGCGCCACCGTCGGCGAGCAGGTCTCCAGGCCGCCGCAGTGCGCGGTCAGCGCGGAGGCGCTGTCCAGGCCCTGTCCGGCCAGCCAGCGGGGCAGGAGGCTGGACAGGCCGGGCAGGGCTCCCGCCGACAGGACGACGGTGCGGCCGTCGCGGGCCGGATCGCCGTCCCTCAGGAGGTCCTCGGCGGCCGGGTCGTCCCCGGCCACGTCGACGCAGTGCGCTCCGGCGGCGAGTGCCGCCGAGGCCACGGTGGCACGGAGTCGGTAGGTGGGTCCAACGCAGTTGAGGACGATGTCGCAGCCTTCGGTGAAGGCATGCAGGCCGTCCTGTGCGGTGGCGTCGGCCCACACGGTCTCGTCATGGCCGGTGGGGTCCTCATCGGCGACCGCGCACAGGGCGGACGCGGTCCGGCCGCCCAGGCGGAGCCCGGTGTGGCCGAGGGCGCGCAGTTCCCGTACGGCGGCCCGGCCGACTGCCCCGGAGGCACCCAGGACTCCGATGAGGGGCTTGTTCCCGGTCGTCGTGTTCTGTGTCATCGGGTGATCGCTCCCTGGGTCAGCTCACCGAGGGTCTTGAGGATGCCGGGCGCGTGCTCGACGGACAGGCAGCTGTAGTGGTCGCCACCGATGTCGACGATGTCCAGGTCGCCCAGGGTGAGGTCCTCCCAGTAGGTGGTGACGGCGTCCTTGCTGCCCGGGAAGGGGTAGGCGCCGTCGTGCCGCAGGAAGGTGATGTCGCCCGCGTAGGGTTCCGCGTCGTACCGGGTGATGGCGAAGACGCTCTGCCGGAAGGCGAGGAAGAGCCGCGTCATGTGGTCGGGTTCGTAGGTGCCGGCCGACGCGGGCACCGCCTCGCACATCCGCGCGATGCGGGTGGCGCGGGGGACGTCGGCCAGCGCCCGGAAGCGGCTCGCGACATCCCCGAACTCCTCGGGCAGCGCCGCGAGCCCGCCGTCCGGCAGGACGCCGGGGCTGGCGGCCAGGACGGCGTCGGCCGCCGCGGCCACCCGGTACTGGTCGTCCGGGAAGCCGAGGTCGGCCGGGTCGATGCCCATCATGACGGCGAAGGAGTACTCGGCGAGCAGCTCGTCGTCCAGCCGGAAGCGGGGGCTGTGGCTGCTGATGACCGTGAGGCTCTCCACCTCCGCGCCGGATTCGGCCAGGTTGCGGGCCACCTCGGTGGCGATCAGGCCGCCCAGGCAGTAGCCCACGACGTGGAAGCGGCTCCGCCCGTTCGCCGTCAGGGCCCGGGCGTAGTCGGCCGCCATCTGCTCGATGAGTCCCTGCGGCGGGGCGGCGAGGAACTGGTCCAGGTCCGGGACCTCCACGCCGACGACCTCGGCCAGGCCCGGCGAGCGGCGCCTGATCTCGGTGATCAACGCCCGGTACGGCATGATCGTCGCGGTTCCCGCGTGTACCAGCACGGTCGTCGGCTCGTCGTCCGAACGGGCACCGTGCAGGTGGATCACCGGGTCCGTACGCACGGCACCGGCGGCCGGCGCGTCCTGCTGGCCGGACAAGCCGCGCAGGAACCCGGCGAGACCGGCGACCGTGGGGCGGCGCAGCATGTGGCGCAGGACGACCTCCCACTCCAGGTCCGCCGCCTGCGGTACGCGTTCGCGAAGCCGGCCCACCATCCGGGCCACCAGGAGTGAGTCGCCGCCGAGGTCGAAGAAGTCGTCGTTGCGGGTGACGCGTTCGACCGCCAGGAGCTCCGACCACAGGTCGGCGAGGCTGTTCTCCAGGTCGTCCTTCGGCCGCTCGTCCACGACGACCGGTGCGCTCTCCCGGGGCAGCCAGGACTGCAGGCGCGCTCGGTCTGTCTTGCCGTTCGCGGTGCGAGGCAGGGTGTCGACAACCTGCCACACCGAGGGAAGCATGTACTCCGGGAGCCGGGTGGACGCCGTGCGGGCCAGCTCCCCCACCGGCACGTGGTGCCGGTCGTCCTTCATCGTGGCGATGAAAACCTCCTGACCGGTGAGCGCCAGGGCGTCCTGGGCGTCGGGCAGCGAGGCGACCTCGGACGCGGCGTGTGCGTCGAGGAGTTCACGCCACTGGGTGTGGGTGAGGAAGGACTGGCCGGTGTGCTCGCGCACGTCGGTCCACTTCCGGCCGGCGACCTCCAGGAACTCCATGGAGACCAGGAGCGGGAGGTTCTCGTCGCGGGTGTTCTCCACGAACACGAGCTGTCCGCCGGGGACGAGCAGTTCCCGGAGCCTGCCCACGGCGGCGTCGGCGTCGGCGGCGGCGTGCAGGGTGTTGGCGCAGATCACGACGTCGAAGGTGTTGGGCAGCAGATGCTGGGCGCGCGGGTCCTCATCGACGTCGAAGCGCTGGTAGCGGACCCAGGAGTGGTCGGCGAAGCGTTCGCGGGCCTCGTTGAGGAAGAACGCCGAGGCGTCGGTGAACAGGTAGTCGACGCCGTACTCGGCAAGGACGGGCACCAGTTCGCCGGTGGTGCCGCCGACACCGCCGCCGACCTCCAGCACCCGCAGCCGCTCCTCACCGGTGTGGTGCGCGGCGATCTCGCGCAGCGCGGCGACCACCGCGCGGTTGAGGTGACGGATGGCGAGGTTGTCGCGGTAGGCGGCGTCCGCGGCTTCCGTCGCCGCGCCGGGGAAGAGCAACTCCTGGATGCCCACCTCCCCTGAGACCAGTTCAGGCAGCCGCTCGGCACAGGTGCGCATGACGGTGAGCAGCTCGGTGCTCCACCCGATCTCGTGCTCCAGCTCGGCCGCCCGGCGCCAGCCGCGCTCCGCCTCCATCTCGGAGAAGGGGACGAGCCCGGCGTAGGTGTCGGCGTCCCGGTGGGTGAGCCGGTCCCGGGCGGCCAGGGCACGCAGCCAGCGCCGCACGATGTGCCGGTGGCGGGGCGTGGCGCGCAGCGCCGTGCCCACCTGCTCCGCCGTGCGTACCGCGCCCTCGTCGAACACCCCGGAGGCCACGAGGACGCGGGTCATCTCGGCGAGCGCCACCTCGTCGAGGGCGGCCAGGAAGTCCCCCAGCTGTGCGGCGTCGACGGCGGCGGAGGCTTCGCTCACGGCGTCGGCGGCGGCCGCACGAGCCTGTGCCCGGCTCGCCGCAGCGGGCTCGCCGCCGTTCTTACCGCGCGTGTCGGCGCCCCCGGCCGTCCCGCCGTCTTTGCGTGCCGTCTCCACGAACGCGGCCAGGCGTCGCCCGCCCGCCGCCGAGTCGTCGACGACGACCGCGCCTGCCGCGACCGCCGGGTGGGCCTGTACGGCGGCCTCCACCTCGGCGAGTTCGACCCGGTAGCCGCGGATCTTGATCTGGGCGTCTTCCCGGCCCAGGAACTCGATGGTCCCGTCGGGGAGGTACCGCCCGAGGTCACCGGTGCGGTAGAGGCGCTCTCCGGTGGCGGGATCGGTGAGGAACCGCTGTGCCGTGCGTTCCGCGTCGCCGAAGTAGCCCAGGGCGACGCCGGCGCCGCCGATGTACAACTCGCCCGGAACCCATTCGGGGCGTGGCCGCAGGTGCCGGTCGAGGACGGCGAACGTCTGGTTGGTCAGGGGCTTGCCGTACGGGATGCTCGGGCGGGCGGTGTCCACCTCACCGACCGGGTGGGCGATGGACCAGATGGAGCCCTCCGTGGCTCCGCCGAGGGAGATGACCTGAAGCCCCGGCAGGAGTTCACGGGCCTGGTCGGGCAGGGCGACCGGTATCCAGTCGCCGGATATCAGCGCGAGCCGCAGCGAGGCGTCGTCGGCGGGCGGCTCGGAGCGGAGCCAGTCGCACAGCATGTGGAGCTGGCCGGGGACCGAGTTCCACACGGTCACTCCGAAGTCGCGGACGAGTTCGGCCCAGTGGGAGGGGTCGCCGCGCCGGTCGGCCTGGGGCAGGACCAGGGTGGCGCCCGCGGCGAGCGGCCCGAACAGGTCGTAGACGGACAGGTCGAAACCGAGTCCCGCGATGCCGAGGACACGGTCGCGCTCGGTGACGGCGAAACGGCGGTTGATGTCCTCGACCGTGTTGAGCGCGGCCCGGTGGCTGATCATCACGCCCTTGGGCGTGCCGGTGGAGCCCGAGGTGTAGATGACGTAGGCAAGGTCGTCCGGATCCCGGCGGACGGCGACGGTCGTACGGTCCGCGGCGGCTGCCTCGACGAGGTCCACGGCAACGGCCGACACGCTCGCCGGGAGGTCCTCGAGTTCGGCGAGCCAGGACTGGGTGAGGACCGTGCGAACGCCCGCATCAGCGATGATCGTGTCCCGGCGGGCGGGCGGCTGGGCCGTGTCGACGGGCAGATAGGCACCACCCGCCATGAGGGTGCCGAGGACGGCGACGACCTGCTCCCAGCCCTTGTCCGCCCAGATGGCAACGGGTTCCCCGGGGCGCAGTCCGGATGCCGTCAGCGCCTCGGCGAGAGCACTCGCACGGGCGGCGAGCTGCCGGTAGGACAGGGCCAGTTCGGGTGTGCGGACCGCGATCGCGTCCGGTGTGGCCCGTGCCTGGGCGAGTACGGGTTCGTGGAGCAGGGCGTCCGGCAGGGGCCCCTCGGTCGCGTTGACCGCGCTCCGGCGCGCCGCCTGCGCCTCGGGCAGGGCGATGCGGGCCGGTGCGTCCCAGGCGGCCTCACCGGCCTCGCCCTCGGCCGACAGCGACCGCACGACTGCCGTGTACGCCTCGAACATGGCGTCGGCCACCCCGTGGCTGAGCGCGCCCTCCCGGATGTCCCAGGACAGGCTCAGCGTGTCACCGCGGTGCATGACCTGGCAGTCGAGCCACACCTGCGGCGTCCGGGTCACGGCGTACGTCACCTCAGGGGGTACGCCCTCGGAGGTGGCGCCGCTGCCCAGGGCGCTGGTGAAGACGACCGGCATCAGTACCGGGGCGCCGGCCCTGCGGGAGAGCTCGGCGAGCACCTCCGAGCCGGTGAACAGCGGGTGTGCCAGGTCTTCGAGGAGCTGCTGCCCCACAGTCCTGGTCCGTTCGGCGAAGGTGGCCGGGGCGTCGAGGTCGACGGCGAGCAGTTCGAGCGAGGTGAAGTCACCGATCAGGCGGCCGATGTCCTCGTGCAGGTCGGGCCGGTCCACCGTGGGCACGTTGAGCGTGAACCGGCTGGTCCGCGACCAGGCGCCCACCGTCTCGGCGTACGCCGTGAGCAGGGCCGTGGACACGGTCAGCCCGCGCCGCGCGGCCCGCTCGGTGAGCCGGTCCCGGTCGGCCGCGGCCAGCAGGACCTCCAGCCGGCGGAACGTCACCGCGTCGCCGGGAACCGAAGTCCGGCTCCCTTCGCCCGGATCGCTCACGGCGGCCTCCCAGGCTTCCGCGAGGGGCAGTTCGGGGGCGGGCGGGAGGGTGTCGAGCCGTTCGGTCCAGTAGGCGCGGTCGCGGGCGTGGCCGTCGGTGTCGGCGAGGGCGCGGCGGGCCAGGACGTAGTCGCGGAAGGTGATCCGCGGCGCCTCGGAGAGGGCGGCACCGCCGTAGCCGCGCTGGAACTCGGCGAGCAGGATGCGAAGGCTGGCGTGGTCGACGACGAGCATGTCGAAGGAAAGGTGCAGCACGGTCCGCTCGGCGGTCCGGGTCACGTGCACGTCGAAGAGTGGCCACTGGTCGGTGGGCGCCTCGCGTGCGGACAGACGCGCTCGGGTGCGCTCCACCTCCGCCTCGGCGGTGGCCGCCGGAAGCGCGGTCAGGCCATCGGCTCCGACGGAGAAGGCGGGCACGTCGGGCAGGACCTGCTGGTAGCCGTCGTGGTGGATGACGGCGCGGAGCATGTCGTGCCGCTGGACCAGCTCCCGCCACACTGCGGTGACGCGGTCCACGTCCAGGTCGGGGTATTCCAGTTCGACGTAGGCGTGGCAGCCGACGCCCCCGTAGGCGTAGGCGTCGGTGCGGCCGATGAGGTAGGCGGCCTGGATGTCCGTCAGCGGGAAGGGTTCGTGGCGGCTGCCCGGGTCACCGCACAGCGTCGGCTCCCCGGCCGCCAAGTGGCTGAGGATGGCTTCCTTGTGGGTGCGCAGTTCGGCTCGGTGCGTGTCGGTGAGCCGGCCCTGGGGGGCCCGGAAGCGCAGTTGTCCGTCCTGGGCCCACAGCACTACGCCCTCTTCGGCGTAGCGGGCCAGCAGTTCAGCGATGTTCACAGCTCTCCGGTCTCGTAGGCGGTCTCATGGGCCGCGAGCGTTCGGGTGACGTCCGCGGCGAGCGCGGCGATGGTCGGTGCGGCGAAGAAGCGGCGCACCGGCACGGTGGCTCCGAGGCGGCGCTCGATCGCGGTGAGCAGGCGCAGCGCGGTGAGGCTGTCTCCGCCGACGGTGAAGAAGTTGGCGTTGCGGTCCGGCACCCTGTGCGGCAGGTACTCGTGCCAGAGTGCGGCCAGGACCGTCTCGGTCTCGCCCCGTGGCGGTTCGGCGCCGACGGACACCGTCTCCGGTCCCGCCAGGCCGGCCAGGGCTCCCCGGTCGACCTTGCCGTTCGCGGTGAGGGGTAGGGCGGGCAGTAGCAGGATGCGGGACGGGACGGCGTAGACGGGCACCCGCTCCGCGAGCAGGCCGAAGAGGCTCTCAGTGAGGTCGGGGTGCTCGACGGGCGTGACGGATTCGGGGAGCACCGGCTCGTCGGCGGGGGCGCCGTCCACGGTGAGGTCCTGCGGTACGGCGAAGGCGACCAGGCGCTTGGCGGTGCGTTCTCCCACGGCCACGACGGCGGCCCGTGCGACGGCCGGGTGTGCCTCCAGCGCGGCCTCGATCTCGCCGGCCTCGATGCGGTGGCCGGCGATCTTCAGCTGGCTGTCGAGACGGCCGAGGAACTCCAGCAGTCCGTCGCCCCGGAACCGGCCGAGGTCACCCGTCCGGTACCAGCGTTGGCCGCCTTGTTCGACGAACTTCTCGGCGGTGTGGACCGGGTCGGCCAGATAGCCGCGGGCGAGTCCCTCGCCGCCGATCCACAGTTCGCCGGGCACCCAGTCGGGACAGTCCCGCCCGTCCCGGTCGACCACGCGGTAGTACTGCCCGGTCAGGGGACGTCCGTAGGGGATGGACACCCACCGGGGGTCCAGCTCGGCGACGGTGAGGGTGTTGGACCAGACGGCGGCTTCCGTGGCTCCGCCCATGGCGACGAAGGCGCAGGGCCCCGTGGTCCGGGCCCGCAGCCGGGCGGGCAGGTCGAGGCCGATCCAGTCACCGGAGACCAGTGCGGTCCGCAGCTTCCCTATCCGACCACCGTCCGGTCCGCCGTGTTCGTCGGCGTCGAGCAGCAGGTCCAACAGGGCGGGGACGGTGTTCCAGACGGTCACCCCGTACTGGTCCAGCAGACTCGGCCAGCGGGCCGGTTCCCTGCGCTGGTCCTCGGTGGGCAGCAGGAGGGAGCCGCCAGCGGCAAGCAGGCCGAAGACGTCGTACACGGACAGGTCAAAGTCCAGCGCCGACAGCGCGAAGGCACGGTCGTCCCCGGCGATGCCGTGCCGGGCGTCGATGTCCGCGATCGTGTTCCAGGCGGCGGCGTGGGTGATCTCGACTCCCTTGGGCTCACCCGTGGAACCCGACGTGAAGATCACGTAGGCGAGCGCCTGGGGGGACGTCTCACACGGCGCGGGCAGCGGCTCGCGGCCCTGCGTGTCCGCGAAGGACAGGGTGCGGGGGCCGGTACCTTCCGGGGCGTGCCAACTCCCCAGAATCACCTCGAATCCGGCGGTGGCGTGCACCCGCTCCAGCCGTGCTGCGGGCTGTTCGAGGCTCAGGGGAACGTAGGCGGCGCCGGCCGCGAGGACGCCGAGGACCGCCGCGATCTGCTCCGGGCCCTTGGGCAGGGTGACCGCGACCAGGTCGCCCGGATGCACGCCCGCGTCGCCGAGCGCGGCGGCCGTGCGTAGCGCCTGGTCGGCGAGGGTTCCGTACGTCACCTCCTCCCCTGCTGTCGTGACGAGGGCAGTGCGGTCGGGGGTGGCCGTCGCGTGGGTGAAGAACGTCTCGTGCAGCAGGCCCGGCGCCACCGGTTCCAGGGCGGCCTCCCGTGCCGCGGCGGCCCGCCGTTCGTACTGGATGGCGGGCAGCAGGTCGGGAAGCGGTGCCTCCCAGTCACCCGCGACGACGTGCCGCAGCAGCCGTTCATAGGCGGCGAACATCGCGTCCAGCACGCCCTCGGCGAACAGTTCCTCGACGGCGTCCCAGGTGACGACCAGGTTCCCGGACTCCTCGGTGACCTGGTTGTCCAGGCAGACCTGCGGGGACTGCGAGATGCCCCAGACCTTCGCGGGGAAGCCGGTGCCCGATCCGGCGAGCGTCGCGTCACCGACGCCGATGGCGCTGGTGAACACGACGGGCGCGGCGGCGTCCACCGTGCCGGTGCGACGGCCGAACTCCCGCAGCAGCCAGTCGATCGGTACGCCGGCGTTGTCGAGGTCCTCCGCCTGACGGCGTTGCAGCGCGCCGGCCGCCGCCAGCCACGACGTCCCCTCGCGCCGGTGACCCGCGAGGGACAGGGAGGTGAAGTCGCCCAGCACCCCGTGGATGTGGGGGTGTACGTCGCGCCGGTTGAAGAGCGTGAGGGTGACGGTCAGGGCGTCGGTTCCACTCCAGGCCGCCAGGACCTCCGCGTACAGGGCCAGCAGGACGGTGGACGGTGTCAGGCCGTGCCGAGCCGCTTCCCGCTTGACGGCCTGCCAGTCCACTGCGGGCAGGCACAGCCGACGCCTTGTGAAAACAGGCGTGTCGAGAGTCGCCGGGTCCTGGCCGAAGGGCAGGGCGGGAGCGGGCGGCAGTTCGGACAGCCGGGCCTGCCAGTGGGCGCGGGCCCGGGCGTCCGACTCCGGGTCCGCCGGGAGGCGGGTCAGGTAGTCGCGGAACGACACGTCCACGGGCGGCAGTTCGTGGTCGGGGTCGGCGTAGAGCGCGTTCAGTTCGGCGTAGAGCGTGGTGATGGAGAGCGCGTCGAGTAGGAGGTAGTCCAGACCGATGGCGATACGGGTCCGTACCTCGTCGTCGTTCTCTCCGGCCTCCCCGTCTTCGCGGTAGCGCACCGCCTCGAGGGCGAAGAGCGGCCACCGGGCGGGGTCGCGGACCTGGTGGGACAGGCGGGCCCGCAGGCCGGCGAGCGCCTTGGGCGCGCCGCCGGCGCGGGCGTCCTCCACCGGTATGCGCACCGCCGGTACGTCGGTCAGGACGCGCTGGTGTCCGTCCTCGACGACCGCGCGGAGCATGCCGTGCCGCCGGACGAGGGTGTTCCAGGCGCGCTCGAGCCGGTCCAGGTCGACGTCGGTGCCGTCGAACTCCGTGTAGTGCCAGGTGCCGACGCCGCCGAGGGTGAAGCGGGGGTCACGGCCGGTGTGGTACGCGGCCTGGACGTCCGTCAGCGGGAAGGGTTCGTGGGCGTGGTCCGGGTCGGGCACGAGGAGGGGCGGCGCTGTCGGCTCGCCGTTGTCGGCCGCCGTGGGGTGCAGGGTCTCGCAGAAGTACTGGAGGACGGGGCGGGCGAAGAGGTCGGCCACGCGGGCGCCGGGGAAACCGGCGGCGCGCAGCCGGCCGATCATGCGCGTCGCGACGAGGGAGTCGCCGCCCAGCAGGAAGAAGCTGCTCTCGCGTCCCACGTCGGCAACATCGAGCAGGTCGGCCCACTCGGCCGCCACAGCGGTCTCCACCGGTCCGACCGGTGCCGACGTGCGAGGCCCGTCCTGGCCCGCCGCCTCGGTCAGCGCCTGGCGGACGGCCGCCCGGTCGAGCTTGCCGTTGGCAGTCAGCGGAAGGTTGGTGAGGACCAGCACGCGTTCGGGGACCATGTAGGAGGGCAGTCGTTCCGCCGCCCGGAGGCGGACCCGTTCCGGGTCGGGTGCCTCACCGCGGGCGGACACCGCCGCGGCAAGGTGACGCACGGGCCTGTCGAGAACGGTGGCGACCGCGTGCAGGACGGCGGGGTCGTCCTCCAGCGCGGACTCGACCTCGCCCAGTTCGATCCGGTGGCCGCCGATCTTCACCTGGTGGTCGGCGCGGCCGAGGAACTCCAGCACCCCGTCGGGCCGGTAGCGGGCCAGGTCACCGCTGCGGTACCAGCGTTCGCCGTCGTGCTCGACGAAGCGTTCCGCCGTGCGCTCGGGGTCCGCACGGTAGCCGTTCGCCACACCGGGCCCGCCGATCCACAGCTCTCCGGGGACGAGATCGGGGCAGTCGCGTCCCCGTCCGTCCACGACGCGGGCCCGCATGTTGCGCAGCGGAAGGCCATAGGGGACGGACTTCCAGGCCGGGTCGGTCTCCGCCACCTCGAACACCGTCGAGTGGACCGCGGCCTCCGTCATGCCGCCGAGCGCCACGAAACGGCAGCCGGGCACGAGGGCGCGCAGCCTGCGCGGCTGGTCGAGCCCGACCCAGTCCCCACCGAGCAGCACCATACGCAAGGAGGTCCCGAGACCCTCGTCCTCCCCCGCGGCCATCAGCAGGTCCAGCAGCGCGGGCACGCACTGCAGCAGCGTCACCCCGTGCGTCCGTACCAGCCGTGCCCAGTGGTGGGCGTCCCGGCGGTGCTCCTGTCCCTCGGCGACCACCTGGCCGCCGAGGGACAGCGGCGTGAAGATGTCCCAGGTCGCGAGGTCGAAGTCCAGCGCGGAGATCGCGAGAGTGCGATCCGAGGGGCCGAGCCCGAGCTGCTCCTCCATCGCCTCGATGGTGTTGACGACCGCCCGGTGTGACACCTCAACACCCTTGGGCAGCCCCGTCGAGCCCGACGTGAACAGCACGTAGGCCGGCAGGTCGGGGTCCGGCTGGACGACCGGTGCGGGCTGCGCCGCCGACGCGTCCTCCAGGAGCAGTACCGGGGCCGAGGAGACGTCCGCGCAGAGAGAGGCGTGGTGCCGGTCGGTGAGCACGGCGGACGCGCCGGCCACGGAGTGGATGCGTTCCCGGCGCACGGCGGGCTGTTCCACGCCGACGGGGGCGTAGGCCGCGCCCGCGGCCAGGACGCCGATGACCGCGGTGATCTGGTCGGCGCCCTTGGGCAGTGTGACCGCAACGGTGTCGCCCTCCCGTACGCCGTGGTCGCGCAGCAGCGCGGCGATCCGGCGTGCCGCGTGGGCGAGTTCGCCGTAGGTGAGCGTGTCGCCGGTGGTGCGGACGACCGCGGTACGGCCCGGCTCGGTCTCGGCGAGCCGGAAGAAGCGGGTGTGCAGGGCACGGTCCGGTACGGGCGTGGGGGGCAGGGCAGCGACCGCGCGCCGGGGCAGGACGTCGGGTGCGAGCAGACCGTCCACCGGCCGGGCCCAGGCGTCGGGGCCCGTCACGAGGTGGGTGATGAGGCGGCGGTAGGCGTCGAACGCGGCGTCGGGCACGCCGGCCTCGAACACGCCGTCGCGTACGTCCCAGTTGAGGAGGAGGCCGCCGTCGAGTTCGGTGACCTGGGCGTCCAGGTAGACCTGGGGGCCCTGGGAGATGATCCAGGAGGGGCGGCCGAAGGACTTCTGGACATCCTGCTCGAAGATCTCCCCCAGGCCGATGGCGCTGGTATAGACGACCGGGGCCAGCACCGGGGCCCCCTCGACGCGGGCGAGGTCGCGCAGCACATCGACGCCGCCGTACGCGCCGTGGGAGATGCCTTCCTGCAGACGCTCCTGGAGGCCGCGGGCCTGCCGGGAGAACGGCAAGGACGCGCTCATGTCCGCGTCGAGCAGGACCGAGCTGCTGAAGTCCCCAACCAGCTGCGCGACTTCCGGGGTGAACATCTCCCGGTCGAACAGCGGCAGGTTGAGGAGGAAGCGTCGGCTGTCGCTCCAGGCGGCGATGACCTCGGCGAAGGCGGTGGCGAGGGCGGCGGCGGGGGTGATGCCGTGCCTGCGCGCGGCGCTGATCAGCGCCGCCTTGTCGGCGGGGCCGAGCCAGTGGTGCAGGCGTCGGGAGTGGGTCAGCGCGCTGTCGTCCGCGCGGACCGGGGTGAGCGGGTCGACGGTCGTCGGCAGCCGTGGGGCGCGGGGCAGATCCGGCAGGCGCTCACGCCACCAGGCAGCGTGCTGCTCACGTTCCGCCCTTCGCCGGACGTCGTGCTCCGCGAGGTACCGGCGGTAGTCCAGGTCGAGTTCGCGCGGCGGGTCGTCGGGACAGTCGTAGAAGCGGCGCAGGTCCGACAGGAGGACTCGCAGGCTCAGCGCGTCGCCGGCCATCATGTCCAGGTCGACCTGCACGCGGGTCCTGCCATCGGGGAGCAGGCACAGAGCCGCACGGAAAACGTCACCGGCGGCGATGTCCGGGCGCGCGTGGGTGTTGCGCTCGCGCAGCGCCTCCAGCGCGGACTCGGCCTCGTCGGCGGTGCGCTCACGCAGATCGTGCACGGTGAGCGGGGCGCCCGGAGCACCGAAGCGCTGGCTTCCCTCCTCGTCGAAGACGGCCCGCAGCATGCCGTGCCGCCGCACGAGAGCCCGCAGGGCGGTGTCGAACCGGGCCGGATCGACCTCGTGGCCGTCGAGTTCGACGTAGAAGTGCGCGGCGACGCCGCCGAGGGGCTGTCCGTCCTGGCGTCCGATCCAGTAGGCGTGCTGCATCGTGGCCAGCGGGAAAGTATCCGTCTGCGCCTCGGTCACCGCAGCGTCGAGCGCCACGGGCGGGACCGGTCGCGCGGTGGCGGGCGCCTCACCGTGGCGCTCCTGCCCGAGCAGAGCCGTCCACGCCTCCAGGGTCGGGCTGCGCGTGAGGTCCTGGAAGGTGACCGTGCTGCCCTCGCGCCGCCAGACACCAACCAGGGACATCAACATCAGGGAGTCGAGCCCGAGTTCGAAGAGGTCCCGGTCGTCGTCCAGCTCTTGTGGCGCCATCTCCAGCGCGCGTGCCACCGCTTCACGTACCGCCGCCGGCGCGTGAAGGTCACGACTGCCGGTGCCACCTTCCGCTGTCCGTGCCTGGACGACTGCTTCATCGCTCACTGATGGGGCCTTCCGATCGGATGAGGTGGAAGTCGGGTCGGGGGGCGGGCGCTGGAATCCCCCTCACACAGGACCGAATCCAGCCTAGATTGAAATGATTA
Organism: Streptomyces sp. NBC_01320; assembly: GCF_035974375.1. Taxonomy (NCBI): domain Bacteria; kingdom Bacillati; phylum Actinomycetota; class Actinomycetes; order Kitasatosporales; family Streptomycetaceae; genus Streptomyces; species Streptomyces sp. NBC_01320. The sequence goes on along the minus strand of NZ_CP108391.1, from coordinate 495,850 downwards.
TCATTTCTAGAGTTCGCATCGTAGTCACACGACGGGCCCCGGCGCCAGAAGCCAAGGCCCGCCAAGGAGAGGCAGGACCTCATGACCGAAACTCAAAAGACCTGGTCCGAGGCGGAATCGGCGCGGTACCGGGCCGCCGGGCACTGGCAAGGGGTGACATTCGGCACCCGCCTGCGCCAGGGAGTGGCCGGCCATGGGGGGCGCGTCGCTCTGGTCGACGGGGACCGGCGGTGGACCTACGCGGATCTGGACACCGAGGCCGACCGCGTCGCCCATGGACTGCGCGGGCTCGGGATCGGGCGGGGTGACCGCGTGGTGGTCCAGCTCCCCAACTGCGCCGAGTTCGTGCTCGTCTGGTTCGGGTTGCAGCGGCTCGGGGCGGTTCCGGTGCACGCCATGCCCGGCCATCGGCGCCGGGAGATCGGTCACCTGGTGCGCGTGTCGGGTGCCGTGGCGTGTGTGGTGCCGGACCGGCACGCTCGTTTCGACCACCGGGAGCTGATGCGCGAGGTACGGGCGGAGCAGGGGTCGGACGGCCCGCTGCGGCACGTCGTCGTGGTCGGCGATCCCGGCCCGGAGGACGGCTTCGTCCCGTTCGAGGCGCTGCGGGTGCCCCCGCCGGCGTCCGGCCCCACCGCGCCGGACGCCCTGTCGGCGCCGGGCGCCGACGACGGCGGCGCGGACCCCGCGGATGTCGCCCTCCTGTTGCTCTCCGGCGGCACCACCGGCCTTCCCAAGCTCATCCCGCGGACGCATGACGACTACGCCTACAACGCTCACGCCTGCGCCGAGGTCTGCGCGCTCGACGCGGGGGCCGTCTACCTGGCGGTGCTGCCGATCGGGTTCAACTTCACCTTCGCCTGCCCCGGTGTGCTGGGCACCCTCATGGCCGGAGGAACCGTGGTCGTCGCTCCGGACCCGAGCCCGCAGACGGCGTTCGCGCTCGTCGAGCGGGAGGGCGTGACACTGACCTCTCTGACTCCGCCGCTCGTCATCCACTGGGTGGACGAGGCAGCCTCCGGTTCCTGGGACCTCGGCAGCCTCGCCGGTGTGCAGGTCGGCGGGGCGCGGCTGCCGGAGGACCACGCGCGAAAGCTCGGACCGGCACTCGGGGTGACCGTGCAGCAGGTCTTCGGCATGGCGGAGGGACTGATCAACCTCACCCGCCTCGACGACCCCGAGCACCTGGTCTGCGCCACGCAGGGCCGGCCCGTCTCGCCGGACGACGAGGTACTCGTGGTGGACACCGACGGCAGGCCCGTGCCGGACGGTACGGCGGGTGAACTGCTCACGCGGGGCCCGTACACGCTGCGGGGCTACTACCGCGCCGAGGAGTACAACCGCACGGCGTTCACCCCGGACGGCTTCTACCGGACCGGCGACGTGGTGCGGCGTCTGCCGACCGGGCACCTCGTGGTGGTGGGTCGGATCAAGGACCAGATCAACCGTGGCGGTGAGAAGATCGCCGCGGTCGAGGTGGAGGAGCAGTTGCTGACGCATCCGGCGATCACGGCGGCGGCGCTGGTCGGTGTGCCGGACGAGCGGTGGGGTGAGCGGACCGTCGCCTTCGTCGTCTGCGCGGGGGCGGCCCCCGGCGTGCGGGAGGTCGCCGCCCATCTGAAAGAGCGCGGGCTGGCCGGATACAAGACGCCGGACGAGGTCGTCCGGGTTCCCGGCCTTCCGCTCACCACCGTCGGGAAGGTCGACAAGGCGGCGCTGGCCCAGGAGTTGCTCCGGCCGTAGGGCGTGGTGCGGAGGAGCGCCCGGTGGGCGGGGCACTCCTCCCGCCGGCCATGAGCCCCTCAGCCGTCGCTACTCTGGCACGGTGAGGGCGGGATCGTCGTCGTAGGCAAGCAGTTCCCGGGTGACGGGGTGCTCCGGGTTCACCAGCACGTGGTCGACGCGGCCGGCTTCGACCACGCGCCCCGCGTCCAGGACGACGACCTGCTCCGCGCGGCGGGCGGCGGCTGCCAGGTCGTGCGTCACCATCACGACCGTCAGGCCCCTCGCCCGCCGCAGCGAGTCCAGCAGGTCCAGGACCCCGCTCGCCGTCTCCGGGTCCAGCGCCGAGGTGATCTCGTCACAGACCAGAACGCGCGGCTCGGCGGCCAGCGTCCGTGCCAGTGCGACACGTTGACGCTGGCCACCCGACAACTCCCCGGGCCGACGCTCCCGTACATCCGCGCCCAGCCCGACCAGCCCGAGCAATCGTACGGCCTCGCAAGACGCCTCCTGGGCGGACCGGCTCCGCACCCCCCTGAGGGGGCGCATGAGCGCGTCGCCCACGGATTCCCGTGGGTTGAGAGCTCCGCGGGCGTCCTGCGCGACGAGTTGCACCGGAGCCCCGCGGCCCCGCGGCTCGCCGTCGTCCCGCCACTCGACACTCCCCCGTGCCGTCCGGTGAAGCCCCGCGAGGCATCGGGCGAGGGTGGTCTTCCCCGACCCCGACGGACCTACGACGGCGGTGCAGGAGCCCGCCAGAACGGTGAGGGAAACGTCGTGCAGCACGGAGACCCGCCCGTGGGCGGCGTGCACGCTCCGCACGGACAGCCCTCCGACGACGGCGGGGTCAGCCGCAGCGACGCGTGGGGCCTTGGAGCTGGGGCCGCCGGGCGGGCAACTCCCGGACGGATGGACGAGCGACGACGTCCCCGCCACCCCGGCGGCGACGATCCGGCCTCCGTCCAGACGGATCACGTCGTCCGCCACGGACGCGATCCACGTCGGGTCGTGGCTGACCAGCAACGCAGCGCGGTCCCCGTCGGACAGGACGTCGGCCAGCAGGCCGCGCATCACATCCGCCAGGACCGGGTCCAGGCCGCTGGTGGGCTCGTCGAGGACCAGCAGGCTGGGTCTGCCCGCCAACGCGAGGGCAAGGGCCACGCGTTGGGCCTGTCCTCCCGACAGCTGCCGGGGCAGTCGTCTCCGGAACGCCCGGTCGGCCGGCAGCCGCACAGACAGCAGCAGTTCCCCGACCCGCGCACGGACGTCGTCTCCCCCCTTCACTGACGAGCGCAGGCGCACCGCCTCGGCAATCTGCGTGCCGATCCGGAGTGCGGGGTTGAGCGACGAAGGGGGGTCCTGCCCCAGGAAGGACACCACCCGGCCGCGCAGCCGACGGGCGTCCGCGCCGTCGAACGGATCGAGGCCGACCACCCGGACGGTTCCGCCACGGACCTCCAAGCCAGGACGGACATGTCCGAGCAGGCTGTACGCCAGGCTGCTCTTGCCCGATCCCGACCTGCCCACGACTCCCAGCACCTGCCCGCGCGGCACCGACACGCGGGCGTCGTGCAGGACGGGCGGTCCTCCGGCCGCCGGGCCGAGCGTCAGCCCGCTGATCTCGGCGAGCGGACCGGCGCCTGACTGGCCGGCGGTCGCAAGGCCGGTCATGCGGCCCCCCGTCCCACCGTGTCCGCCAGCCGTCCGGCCAGCAGGCCGACGCAGACGGACAGCAGTACGATCAGCAGCGCCGGAGCGAGGAACGGCGTGGCGGCCAGTGTCGCCCCGGGGACGTTCTCGCTCACCATGCGCCCCCAGTCGGGCGCCGCTCCCCCTTCCCCGAGGCCGAGGAAGCCCGCGGTGGCGGTGAGGTGCAGCGATGCGACCAGGCGCAGCGCAGTGTCCATCAGGGCCGGTCCGGCGATGTTGGGCAGCACGTCGTGGCGCAGGACGGCCCGCCGGGTGTCGCCCCGGGCGATGGCGGCCTCGACGTATCCGCTGTTCAGGACCGTGTCCGCCGCGGCGCGCAGCACTCGGGTGGAAAAGGGGGCGGTGGCCAGGGCTACGGCTGCCACGAGGGCCGTGTCACTGCCGGGGAATCCGGCGGCCAAGACCAGGACGACCAGGAGGGCGGGGAGGACGGCGAGGGCGTCCAGGCAGCGGATCAGCAGGTCGCCCAGCCGGCGGGACACCATGGCCGCCAGGACGCCGGCGGACATCCCGACGGCCCCGGCCGCCGCCGTCCCCGCCAGCGCGGTGAGCACGATGGCGCGGCCGCCGCTGAGTACCCGGCTGGCCACGTCCCGGCCCAGCACGTCGGTACCGAGGAGGAACTGACCGTCCGGCTGCTGGAAGGGCGCCGCAAGCTGCGCGGTCGGACTGTGCGGCGCAATCAGTGGGCCCAGCACGGCGAGCAGAAGGACGAGCAGTGCGCCCGACCCGGTAAGAAACAGTGGTCGGCGGCGCCCGGGCGTGCCGGGACGGGCCGTGCGTGTCCGCCTCCGAGGTGGTGCCAGGACCGTCGTCATCGGCCGTTCCCCTCCCGTGCGCCCAGCAGACGCGCGCAGATGTCACCCAGCAGCAGCACCGCGAGCATCACCGCCACCAGGGCGGTGGCGATGCCCTGCACCATCGGTACGTCCCGCGCAGCGACGGCCAGTTGCAGCTCCCGGCCGATGCCCGGATAGTCGAAGACGTTCTCCACCACCACCGCCGAGCCGACCAGCGCCCCTGTGGTGAGGGTGAGCGCCTGAACAGCGGGTCCGGCGGCGTTGGGCAAGATGTGACGGACCGCGAGCCGCACCCCGCGTACACCGTTGAGCCGTGCGGCTTCGCAGTACGGGCTGGCCGCCGTCTCCGCGACGGAGACCCGCAGCAGCCTGGTGGCCACCGCGAGACCGACCGCGCTGAGCGTCAGCACGGGCAGAATCAGCGCGCGCGGCACGTCGAGCGGCGTACCGCCCAGGGGGATCACGGAGACCCGCGGAAGGATCTCCAGCCACACCGCCAGTACCGCGACGAGCAGCGCGGCAATGACGAACTCCGGTACGGCGGCCAGAACCTGAGCCGATGTCGAGACCAGACGGTCGGCACCGCCCCCGCGCAACCCGGTCCACAGGCCCAGCAGCGCGGCGAACGGCGCCGTGACCGCGAGCGTCAGTCCGGCGAGCAACAGGCTGTTGGGCAGGCGGGAGGCGAGGACCTCGGTGACCGGCCGCTCTCCCACGAAGCCGCGGCCCAGGTCCCCCCAGACCGCTCCGGCCGCCCAGTCCGCGTACCTCTGGGCGGCCGGCCGGTCCAGCCCGAGTTCGGCTCGGACTTCGGCGCGTTGCGCCGCGGAGGCGTCCACACCGGCGACCGCGCTGACGGCATCCCCCGGAAGGACCGCCGTCGCCGCGAAGAGCGCGGCCGACAGCAGCACCAGCAGGACGGCCGCCCCCGCAAGGCGACGCCCGATGAACGCGAGCAGGCTCACGCCAGCGACGCCTGGGAGAAGCCGGGGAACTGCTCGAAGAGGTCGTCCCGTACCCCCTGGACCCCCTTGGCCTGGACGTTCAGATTCGGTTTGAAGACCGGCAGCACCTGGTTACCGTCCTCCCAGCGCGTGCGCTGCGCCTGCGTGCCCAGCTTCTTCGCCACGGCTTCGTCGCTCTCGGCGCGAGCCTTCGCCACAAGTCCGTCGGTCGCGGACTTCTTCCAGCCGAACGCCGACGTCGATCCGCCCGCCGTGCTCATCTGGTAGGTCGAGAGCGCGGGGATGGGCATCTGGTACGAACCGGCCAGTGGCAGCGCCGCGTACATGGGGAAGTCGGCGTAGAGCTGTCCCGGCGGTAGTTCGCGCACCGAAGCCTGGACGCCGACCTGCTTGAGGTCCTCGACGAAGAGGGTGGCCATCTCCACCATGCCCGGCGTCTCGGGGCCGGTCGTCAGCGTCACCTTCATCCCGTTGGCCCCGGCCTCCTTGAGGAGTTCACGGGCTCGCTCCGGCTCGTGGGCGCGCTGGGGCAGGCTCTCGGCGTAGTCGGGGAAGCCGATGGAGGGCAGGTCGTTGCCGACCTCGGCGTTGCCGTAGAACACCGTCTTCACCATGGCCTCCCGGTCGACCGCGAGCTTGAACGCCTCCCTCACCCGAGGATCGTCGAAGGGCTTGACGCTCATGTTCATCTGGAAGGAGAGGCCGACCAGATAGGGGCTCTTGGTCGGGACGACTTCGACTTTCGCGTTGTCCGCGAGCGTGCGTGCGGTGACTGGTGAGAGGTCGTGGGCGAAGTCGATCTCACCGCTGGTGAGCGCGCCCGCCCTGGCGGTCGAGTCCGCGATCGACCGCAGCTCCAGGCCGTCCAGGTGGGGCACGTGGCCGTAGTGGTCGTCGTAGCGCTCGAACGCCGATCCCTGGCCGGCCGTGAACTCGGTAAGCCGGAAGGGGCCGCAACTGGGCATGCCCTTCCGGAAGGTCTTGGTTCCGTCCTTGACGACGAGGAAGTTGCCCTGACAGAGGATCATGCGGCCGTCGGCTATGGGCCGCAGGGTGGACAGTACGACCTTCAGTGCGCCGTCGGCCTTGGCTTGCGTGAGGTCGAAGTTGGCGGCGGCGAGCCGGTACACGGGCAGTTTGCTCTGCGCCGCAAGGGCGCAGAGGGAGTGCAGGATGTCGGCGGAGGTCAGCTCGGAGCCGTCCGTGAAACGAACGCCGGGCCGCACATGCAGCGTGTAAGTCGACAGGTCCTCGGAGATGTCGATGCCCTTGAGCACGCCGTAGCTCACCCCGTCAGGCCCACTGGGATCCAGGTTCCCCAGGGTGCCGTGCCAGGCCCGGGCGCGCACCAGGTCCAGAGCGGACGGGCCGTTGAAGAAGTCGAGCGTCTCGGAGGCGCCGCCTCCGACGAAGGCGGCCCGGAGCGTGCCGCCCGAGCGGGGCGAGGAACCTGATCCGGACTTCCGGTCGGAGCCGGGCTCGTCGGTGGAGCACGCCGCCAGCAGACCGGAGCCCGCTGCGAGAGCCGCGACTCCCGCCGCGCCGCGGCGGAGGAAGGCACGGCGATCGATCTGTCTGGACATGCTTCTCCTTGACGTTCTGCTGAGCTGAACTGGGCGCCGGGACAGCTCCGCGGCGTGTGTGATGCGGCCGACGCCACGACAGGCAGCCGGTGATCGACGACGGTGGGCACAGGCGGAGCCGCAATGGCTCCACCGTGATGAGGCGGATGCTGGGCTACCTCAGGACAAGAGCGCCGGACGGACACGCCCGTACGGCCTCGTGCACAGCGTCCGATTGAGACACCGACGGTCTCTCATCAAGGACGAGCACAAGCCCATCCTCGTCCTGGTCGAAGACGGCCTTCGCGGCGAGCACACACTGCCCCGCCCCCACGCACCGATCCCGCTCCGCGCTGATCCCCCCGATACCGGACGCCCATGCTGCCAAGGTCATGAGGACCCCTCCCCCTATCGCCGCACACTCGGCCGCCAATGGCAGCAGCCGTAGAGTACTCGACAATGACTTCCATATTCAATAACGAACCCGCTCCACCCTCTTCGCGGCTGCCCGCCCGATCACCAGGAGACAGGAGCGGAGCCCAGCGAGTTGGCGGAAACAGATCGGAGCGGTCGCCACGCCCGCAGCCGTCGACCACCGCTGGGGCCCGCGGAGGGCCGTCCTCCTGGAGGATCTCCGGCTGGGCCTACTCGAAGACGCGGATGAACTCACGCCCGATGACCTTGCGCTTGGTCTCTGGGGCCGAGACGCCGACAGCGCAACCTGCCCATGCACGACGCCGCCAAGAAGCAGATCTAGCTGAAGGGCGTCCAACTCGCCCTGGGTCTGCCGGCCCTGACGCCGATGCTCCCCCTGGCCGACGACACACGCAGGCGGGAGCCCAAGAGCCTGCGACTGCCCTGCGCCGCCGCCCAGCCAGTCACCACCGACCTCCGCCACTGGCACCGGCTTGGCTTGGCCGGCATTGGCCTTGCCCCCCGGGTCGGCTTCGTCATCATGGCCCTCGTCATCACCCGGTCGACGTTGGTGTCGGGTCTCTCGCCGTTCGCTCAGAAAGCGCCAGGCACTCACCGCTGATGTCCACGATGACCGGCCAGAACCGGGCGGGGAGGCCGTCCAGGCGGTCGGGTCCAGCCTCAGCCGCCACGGCAGGGGCGGTCTCGGCCAGCCAGGTGCCAAACCGCTCGGCGGCTTCGCGGTAGGGCACTTGCGCCAGGACACGGTGCTCGCCGGAGGGGCACAAGTCAACGGCGACAGTGAGCAGGCAGGAACCGGGCGCATTGTGGCTGCCGGTCCAGGACACGCGCAGCGCGCCGCAGGGTTTGCGCCCGCGGGAGCCGCGGGGATCGCGGTGGGTCGGGCGCAGTGATCGGCAGGCTATGTGGGCGGTCCATGCGGCGAGGTGGAGGTCTGTAAAACGATCGGCTCTGTCCCGTAATCGGTGGTAACGAAGCGTGACCAGAGTCGTTGACATCTCATGTGCGATGGGTGCAGATCTTGTGAGGGTGCCTCGTTGGGGTGATTCGCAGGGGTTCGGGATGTGCGGGTGTGGGGCGGTCTTTACCGTCGGCGAGGTGAGCCGGCCGTGGGTGCGGGCACCGGGTGAGGCGGGGTGGTGTGGTGCCGTCGTTGATGGCCGCGTTGGATGCCAGAGAGAGTGAATGCCGGGCCAGGGTCTCGGAGTTGCGCAAGCAGATCGCAGAGTTTTCCGAAGCGGTGTCCCAGGCGGAAGCCGAACTGTCCCGGCTGCAGATCACGCGGGAGACGGTGAAGCAGGTGCTGGCCGGTGGTCCGGTGGCCATGCGTGATGCGGCTGGGTCGGCGGCGTCCGGGCCGGTCGATGTTGCCGCGGCACTGCTGGCCGCCGAGGCCGCGGGCGATGTGACGGTGATGTCACCGGACTACCAGCGGATCACCGCGCTGTTCGCGACGTCGGGGTCGGCGTGGCGGTGCAAGGACGTGTGCGTGGAGCTGGGGCTTCAGACCGAGGCCCGTCACGTGGAGGGCATGCGCTCGAAGCTGAAGCGCCTGGTGGAGCGGGGGATCCTGGCTGAGACCGCGCCGGGGCTGTTCAGGGTGGACGGACGGGAGCTGGGCTGGTGAGCGCCGCCCTGGAGACCGGCTCTCTGGCGGTGACCGAGACCGCGTTCGCCGCCTCCCGCGGCCTGTTCGAGCAGGTCGCCACGGAACTGGCCGCGCCGGACGCCGCCGCGTTGACGCATTCAGGGCTGGAGGACCTGCTCGCGGCGCGGATGCGCGAGGTGACCCGGCAGCTGTTCCAGGACCATCTGGATCTGCGCGCGGTGCGCGAGCAGCGGGCCGATCCGGTGGTCGATGAGACCGGTGTTGAGCGCACCCGGATCGAGCGGGGCCGACGCCGGATCCTGGCCACGGTGTTCGGGAAGGTCACCGCGACCCGGATCGCCTACCGGGCCACGGGCTCGGCGGATCTGCACCTGGCCGACGCCGCGCTGAATATGCCGGCCGCGATGCACAGCCACGGGCTGGCCAGGCTCGCCGCGACCGAGTCCGCCCGCGGTTCCTTCGCCGAGGCGGTCGACCGCGTCAACGCGCTGACCGGCGCCGGGATCGGCCACCGGCAGGTCCAGGAACTCGCCGTGGCCGCCGCGGCCGACATCGACGCTTTCTACCAGGCCCTGGTGCCCGAACCGTGCACCGACGCCACGCTGCTGGTCCTGTCCACCGACGGTAAGGGCGTGGTGATAAGGCCCGAGGCGCTGCGCGAGGCCACCGCGAAGGCCGCTGCGACCAAGAGCGGCAACAAGATGGCGACCAGGCTCGCGCCCGGGGAGAAACACGGCCGCAAACGGATGGCCACCCTGGGCACCGTCTACGACGCCGAGCCCGCCGTCCGCGGCGTCGACGACATCATCGCCGACCCCGCCGACCCCGTGAAGGAGCGTCGCCCGGGCCCGAGAGCCAGGTCCAAGTGGCTGTGCGGCTCGGTGAACGACACCGCCGAGCAGGTCATCGCCGCCGTGTTCGACCAGGCCGAAGCCCGCGACCCCGGACACCGCCGGACCTGGGTCGTGCTGGTCGACGGCGCCCGGCACCAGCTCGACGTCATCCGGGCCGAGGCAGCACGCCGGAACGTCACCGTGCACATCGTCATCGACATCATCCACGTGCTCGAATACCTGTGGGGCGCCGCGCACTGCCTGCACCCGGCCGGCGACCGCGCGGCCGAGGCCTGGGTCGCCGGACAGGCCCGTACCATCCTGGCCGGAGGCTCCGAGCAGGCCGCGGCCTCGATCAGCGCCGCCGCCGACGCCGTCGGGCTCAGGCCCGGCTCACGCAAGGGCATCGACGACGCCGTCGGCTACCTGAAGAACAAGGCCGCCTACCTGCGCTACGACACCGCGCTGACCGAAGGCTTCCCGATCGCCACCGGGATCGTCGAGGGGGCGTGCCGCCACCTGGTCAAAGACCGCCTCGACATCACCGGAGCCCGCTGGGGCCTTTCCGGCGCCGAAGCCGTCCTGAAACTCCGGGCCCTGCGCAGCAACGGCGACTTCGACACCTACTGGGCCTGGCACGAGACACAGGAGTTCACGCGCAACCACCAGGCCCGATACCGCGACACGCTCATACCAGCGGCTTGATCGCCAGAACCCTCATTGGATCTGCACCCATGTGCGATGCCAACTCCCTTATAGCGACCGTGCTTTCGGGGCTGTCGGTGCTGGTTGTCAAGGATGTGGTGGACGAGGGTGAGGTGGTCCGCCTGTCCGCTCGGACCCAGGAGAAGCCGGTGCCATGCCCGATGTGCGGGACGCCGACCGCGAAGGTGCACGGCTTTCATCGCCGGACGGTGGCGGACGTGCCGGCGGACGGCCGACGGGTCGTGGTGTCGGTGCGAGTGCGGCGCCTGGCCTGCAGCGTGTCCTTGCCCGCGGTGATGCCGACCGCGGCTGCCAGTCGGGCCCCTGCCCGGCCGGCCAGTGCCAGCCCGATCTGTGTCAACATCCCGTGCAGCAGCGGGGTGTAGCGGCTGTGCGGGGTCGTCAAGCCCGCGACCTGCTCGGCGAAGGGTCACCGCAGTGCAGGCGGCGTTCTCGCAACGGAACCGGCGTATGCACAACTCGATCACGACACCGAGCCCACCCACGGCGACGTCACGGAGCTTGCGTACATACCGGCCGTGCACCCGCACCGAGCTCTTGCCGCACCAGCAGGCCGCGCTCGGTGCCCGCACCCGCGTCCTCAACACCACCTCGTCCGGCCCTCGCTCGATCTCCTCGATCAGCAGGCCGGACAGGTACGGAAACAGTTCCAAGACCACGTCACGAGAGCACGCGATGCATGATTGCGAACATTCGGGACACTCAGTTCTATCGTCCGGATCACAAGATCGTCGACAGAACCAAGGTCAGGGATGGGCAGGTCGCCAACCGGCCCGTCTACATGGCCTTGGCCGTGACGGCGGAGGGGCATCGGGACATCCTGGGCCTGTGGGTCGGCGTCGGCGGCGAGGGCGCCAAGTACTCATAGTAGGCCTCGGGTTGGGGAGACGCCCCCCTGCGGAGGGGGTGGCGGATGTCGTCCCCGAGAACCTGAGGAGGCGTGTGATGACGGAATTTGTCGGTGGCCGGTCGCAGGCCGAGTACATGGCCCGAGTGCGGGACCTTCCGCAGAGGAAGTGCCTGGTCGTTGCCGTGGATGTCGGCAAACACAGCGCGATGGGCCTGATCGCTGATCACTGCGGGCAGATCTTCGGTGACCCGGTCGACTTCGCACTGACCCTGCCGGGGGCCACAGCCCTTGAACAGGCCGTCCGTTCGGCGGTCCACCACAGTGACGCGGCCAGCGTCCGGATCGGGATCGAAGCCGCGGGCCATTACCACCGGGCACTCGCCGCCCACCTGCGCGACCGGGGATTCGACGTCGTCGAGCTGAACCCGTACCAGGTCAAGCTGGCTCGGGGGCAGATGGGCCAGGCTCGGGTCAAGACTGATTTACGGGACTGCATGGCCATGATCGAGCTGCTCGTGCGCGGGCAGGGCTGGCCGCTGCGCGCAAGTGAAGAGGCCACGGCCGAACAGCGGGCCTGGGTGGCCCATCGTCGGCGCAAACTGCACGCCGCGAAGGCGCTGTGCGCTCAGATCCACGCCCTCGCGGACACCGCTGTCCCCGGCCTGACCGGCTGCTTCACCACCGGACTGGAGTCTCCGACCCTGCGCATGCTCCTGGCCACCCTGCCCGATCCGGGACGCATCGCCGCCCTCGACGTCACGGCCCTGGTCGGGCACGCGGCGGACCATGGCAGGCGAATGCTGCGACCGAAAGCGTCCCAGGTCATCACCGCTGCACGCGAGGCGATGTGCGTGCCCGAGGCCGACCGTGCGATCGCCGCCCGTCTGCTGACCGGCGAGATGGCCGAGTACGAGACCCTGCTTGCAGACCTCGGTGCGGCCGACCGGGAACTGGCCGGCCTGCTACAACACACCCCGGCCGGTGTCCTGCTGTCTGTCCCCGGGGTCGGCCCCGTGACGGCCTCCTATTACGGTGCCGCGCTCGGTGATCCGCACCGGTTCAGCAGCGCGGACGCGGCATGGCGATACGCCGGACTCGCCCCCACCAGCTACGAATCCGCCGGACACCGCGGGTCGGCCAGGATCAACAAGATCGGCTCGGTCGAGCTGCGTCAGGCGGTCATCACCCTCGGCGTGTGCGTCGCCCAGCACCATCCAGACTTCGCCGCCTACAAGCAGCGTCTGCGCGAGGCAGGGAAGAAACCCATGGTGGCGTCCATTGCCACCGCCCACCGCGTGCACCGCCTCACGTTCGCGCTGATGCGCTCCCAACAGCCCTACGACGCCGAGCGCTGGACTGCGGCCGTCACCGCCGGCCGGGCACGGAACCGGCCCGTCACGGCCTCCGCACAGGTGACCCGCACGACGTGACCGGCCCCGCGCGGCCACGATAGCCGCAGCTCACCGGGGCTACCAGGACTCCTCGCGAGCCTGCTCGCGAGGCGCGGGCGGCACCGGCCGGAATGACGTCGTCAAGTATCAGCGGCCCGTCCTTGGGACCGCGCAGCCAGCAAGACGTCCGGCCGGTCCCGCCACCGCGAGCGCGCACAACAGCCTGCAGCACGACTGCGACTACATGAGTAGGCGCCGCCCGGGAACGTCGTCCGCACCGCATGATCTACCTATACCGAAGATCGACAACCTGCCTTGCTCGGCGGGCCGATTCGCCATGCCCGCAAGGGACTTGACAAGCTCTCCAGAACAGCTGGCTGCAGGTCCTCACCGAGATCAAGAACCGGGGCGCCCGTGATGTGCTGATGCTGGTCTGCGACGGCCTGACCGGTCTTCCGGACGCGGTCAACACGGTCTGGCCTGCGACGATCGTGCAAACGTGCGTGGTTCACCTCCTACGGAACAGCTTCCGTTACGCGGCCAGGCAGGACTGGGAGAAGATCGCGAAGGCGCTCAAGCCCGCCTACACCGCGCCGACCGAGGACGCCGCCCTGGAACGCTTCATTGAGTTCAGTGAGGCCTGGGGAAGGAAATACCCGGCGATCGTGCGGCTGTGGGAAAGCGCCTGGGCGGAGTTCGTCCCCTTCCTCCAGTTCGATATTGAGATCCGGAAAATCGTGTGCACCACCAACGCGATCGAGTCCGTCAACGCCCGTATCCGCAAGGCCGTGAGGGCCCGCGGGCACTTCCCCACTGAACAGGCCGCGCTCAAGTGCGTCTACCTCGCGGTGATGAGCCTGGACCCCAAGGGCACCGGAAGCAAGCGCTGGACCATGCGCTGGCCGCACTCCAAGCCTTCGACATTACCTTCGACGGCCGGCTCACCGCCGGACGCCGGTAGAAACAATCAACCGAGTCCCACCGTTCGCTGTACAGACCCGACTTGGTGCCGCCGAACGCCTCATAGTTCATCAGATCGGACGGGGGGTGGCGTCGGTCGCAGCTTGTGGCCCCCTGGGCAATTCACTAACTTCGCCCGCCGGGTGCCAGGCCCGGGGCGGGAGGCAGCGGTTGCTGCGGTTGCTGTGGTGCCGCCTGCGGGGTGTGTTCTTGCTGCCGTACAGGCGGCCTCTGTTGCGCTTCGGCGCGAGCGAGGGCGGTGCGGTGTGCGGCTTCGGCGCGGGCGCGGTGGTGGATCCGGTGAGCAGTGGGTGTGGTCAAACCTCGGCGCGTGACGGGTGCCCAGATAGGGATGAAGGTGCGGTACGCGAGCGGCATTGGCTTGTCGGGTTCGGCGGGTCGCCGGGGATGCAGTGGTCGCGGATGGCGGCCGCGGTGATGGTCGTGTCGGCGTGGGGCGGGGCGGGGTGTCCGTGGAGGGTGCGGGTGAGGTAGCGGCGGGCTTCGGCAAGCAGGTGGCGGTGGCGGAAGCGGCCGCCGTGGTGGACCGCGACGATCGCGGTGATCTCCAGCGCGGCGGCTGCGACGTCCACGCCGAACAGGGCCACGGCGCCGTCCCGCCAGCGTGCCCGCAACGCGGGCAGAGGCCGGCTGTCTTCTTCTTGGGCGGCCGGGTCTCGTGAGAGGCACGTGCCATCATCCGCTGCCGAATTTTGGTGGTCAGAGGCTGGCGGGGGGTTCCTGGTACTGGCCGACGAGTTCTGCCAGGCGCTGCATGGTCGCGGTGGTGCGGGTGGCGGCCCAGTCGATGAGCTGCTCGGGGATCCCCGCGAGTTCCATCACGGGCCGCTGTCCGGCGGTCGGGTAGCGGGGCACCGTCGCCAGATCGAGCGCGCGACAGATCTCCTCCATCAGGCGTTGGTTGTAGAGCCCCGAGAGGGCAACGGCGTACTCGAGGAACGAGCGGGTGTGCAGGGTGCCCCACCGGTCGCCCTGGCGGCGGACCTTGACCGACAGCACCACGTGATCGTGGAGCAGCGGCATGCCGTCGCGGTTCTCGTAGTGGCGGAAGCGGGCGGCGATCACACCGGCACGGGCGCGTTGCACGGTGCTGTCGCCACCGACGCGTACCCACAGATGCTCGGTCTCGGCGGTGGCCAGGACCTCGCCGGTGACGCGGGTCTGCAGGTCCTCGATCAGCTGGCGGACCGGCGGTGTGCCCAGGGCCCACAGGGCCTGGACGCTGCCCGGCGGGCGGAACACGAGATCGTTGCCGGACCACTTTTGCACCCGGTAGCCGAGCCGGGCCGCCCGGGCGGCTGCTGCGGGACTGTCGCCGGCGGCAAGACGGTCGGCAACGATGCGGTCCGCGTCCGGGTGGAGACCTTCGCCGAACAGGTTCCGCATCTGCCTCTCGGTGACCCGCGCCCCGGATACCAGGCCGACCGCGGGCAGCGCCCGGCCCATCCACACACCCGGCGGGACACCCACCTCCTCCTGCGCCTGCTCCAGGCTCCTCCCCCGCGGTCGACGGCCGTCACCGACCACCACCTGACGCCCGTAGTACTTGTACGCGGAGCCCTTGCTGACTTGCTTGAACGTCACCATGCAACCCAGCACAGCACCGAAAAAGCACTGGTCAACGGCCCACAACTGGGGGCCCGTGAGGCGGGACGAAACCGCAGAGTTGTTGGTCCGGTCTCCCGCGTCACGGGCAGCTGGCAGCCACGTTTCCCACCTCGGCTCCACATCGGCAGAGCTCCGCTGCCGCACGAAAGTTCACGTCGGCCGCCCATTCTCGGGGAGCGGGCTGTAGCCCGCGGACCAGTCGTTGACCCAGCCGCAACCCGCACACGCGTACCGGCCATCGAGACCCGCGATCAGTGTCCCGCACCGAGCGCACCCTACATATGTGATCTCGGGATGCGGCAGAGACACCTCAGGCCGGCCCGGCCATTCCAATTCCGGGGCAATCGCCATAATCGGAAGCTACCCCCGTAAGCAGCGACGTCCGGGGCCAAAAGCGATACCACCACACCCTCTCTACAGGCGCCAGGAAACCATTACTTGCAGGCTTGCCCACAGCTGGCGAAGGCTTGCCCACGGGGCCGCCGACGTCGACGCAGTGGCGGGCAAAGCGTCCTCCATTCGGCCCGTAGTGATTGCCGTAGGGCGAAGTTGGGGGTGGGCTGTCAGAGCGACCAGTGACAGGACGCGGGCGCCAGGGGCGTCACCTGCCGAACGAGCAGGGCCGGCCCTCCGCCGACCTACAAGAGACTTGGAGATCCCCATGCCCTACCGCAAGGGACAGCACGTGGAGTACCGGGACCAGCAGGACGAGCTTCAGCGGGGCGAGATCCGCAGTGCCGAGGGCAGCGGGGCACAGACTCGCTACGCCGTCCAGAACGAGGCGACCATGCGCGAAGACAAGGTCAGCGAGAACCAGATCGAGCGGGAGCTGTAGTAACGCCCCTACCGACGCGGCCGCCGTTGCACCGAACCAAGTGCAACGGCGGTGCTGGATGCCCGGCGACAGCATTGTGAGCCGGAATGCTTGGCCGGAGTGGTGAAGGTGCGCGCCGAGGGGCGGGAGAAGGTGATCTCCATCCTGGCTGGTACCGCCTCGCGCCTGGCCACCGAAGGCGAGCATCAGGGCCGCCTGGCGAGCACTCGGGGAGACAGCCGCCCAGTGAGTTCCCCGCGGCAGCGGGACGAGAGGGATGTGCACGCAGCGATGGCCGAAGGCGGGCGGAACCCGAGCAAGTTTGGGGTGGACCGGTCGGAGGGTTTTGGTGAGCGGTTGCTGGGTGTGCTGCTGGACCGGGCTCACGAGATGCCGCCGCAGTTGATCGCCCCGCTCGTTGCGGAAGAGGTGGCAAGGGTCGGTGGCCGGGACCTCTCGATCCTCTTGCAGGACTACGAACAAATGCTGCTGGTGCCGCTGCCGGGCCGGCGGCTGACGGTCGGTGACGCCGAACCGGTCGAGGACTCCCCCGCTGGCGAGGCGTTCTTGAGCCGCAAAGCGGTGGAGGTGCCGCGGGACGGAAGTGTGCGGATGTATCTGCCGCTGCTGGACGGCAGTGACCAGATCGGGGCGATGGCCGTCACCCTGGACAGCGTCGATGACGACGACCGGCGGTTGCTGCGCAGACTCGCCGGTTTGGTCGCAGACATGATCGTCACCAAGGACGCCTACACCGACCTGTTCTTCCAGGCCCGACGCAGCGCCCCGATGAGCGTGGCCGCGGAGATCCAGTGGTCGTTGCTGCCCCCGCTGTCGATGACTGTTCCGCAGGTTGAGGTGGCAGGAATCCTCGAGCCCGCGTACGACGTGGCCGGCGACAGTTTCGACTACGCCCTCAACGGCGACATCCTTCATGTGGCCATGATCGACGCGATGGGCCACGGGCTGGACGCGGCGACCATGGCGACGGTGGCCATCGGCGCCTATCGCCACACGCGACGGGCCAGCACCGGTCTGTCCCAGGTGTATGCGTTCATGGACAAGGCCATCAATGAGCAGTTCGGCCCCGACCACTTCGTCACCGCACAGATGATGTGTCTGAACATCACCACGGGCCGGCTGCAATGGGTCAACGCCGGCCACCCGGCACCGCTGCTGATCCGTGACCGCGCCGTGGTGGACCGGCTGGAGAGCCCCACCACATTGCCGGTCGGCTTCGGCGGTGAGCAGCCGGAAGTGAGCGAGCGGATCCTGGAACCCGGGGACCGGTTGCTGTGCTTCACCGACGGCCTGATCGAGGAGCACCAAGCCGGCGGGAAACAGTTCGGTGAGGAGCAACTCATCGAGTGGACCAACCGGATCCTCCGTGACCACACCGCGGTGCGGGCGGTGGTGCGCGCGCTCTCCCACGCCCTGAAACAGGAACGAGGCAACATCACCAGCGACGACGCGACCATCTTCCTCATCGAGTGGCGGGGCGGCGACGCCGATCATCTCGCCACCCTCGATTGAGCCGACAAGGAGGAAGGGCCCCTACGTACCGGCAGCGATCCTCCTCGTGCAGATGCGGTTGTTCAGTGGTGTCCTTGCCGACGAGGCCGGACAGCAGCTCGACCGACGTCGTATTTACACTGCGCTGCTCGGTTAGCTAGCCTCCAGCTACCCGACGCTGGGCCCGAGTATCGATACTCCCTCGGGTAGTTTCACCCGAGCGGACGTCAATGGGCTGGCCGGATCGATCAAGCTCTACCTCGGCCGAGACGCGCTGTCCCTGCCCAATGGAAAACTGCGCCCCGTCCAATGGAGCAGCTATAGCCCTGCTTGCCAGCAGTACCACGGAGAGGTCACCGACAAGAGAGCGATCCACCAGGCTTACACCTTGAAGCTCTTTCGCGCGCAGCATGATTCCTCAATCGTCAACACGCAGGATTGGACGGGCGTACGTGCCATCCTCGACGCGGTTATCCACGCTTTCGAATAGCCGCCGTTGAACGGTGTGGCCTCGAACCACGCCCGGGGTGTTGACGAGCTCCGGGCGGTGGCCAGTTCTCGGACTTGGAGCGGCGTCGCCGCGCTGGAGACCGTACAGAGGGCCCGTGCCGCTCTGGCATGGACCCTCTGTACGGCCCGCGTCTCAGGTGCCGGCTCTCTGGGCGCGGGCGGTCAGCGCGTCGCGCAGGATGCTGTCGGGAGTGCGTGCCATACGCAGCAGTTCACGGATTACTTCGGCCTTGTCCCAGCGGATGCCGGTCTGGGTCCTCAGTTCCATGAGCCACTGATCGATCTCCAGGGACTCGCCCGGGTCGAAGCGGACTGTCGTCGGGATGGCTCCCTCTGCTTTCGGGGCGGGCCGGGGAGTGGTAGCCACCGTAAACCGGGCAACTGGTACCCCGGCAGAGGTAAACCGCAACTCTGGGTCATCAACAAGGTTCCCGATCACCGTCAAAGGAAGGTCATTACGCATAACGCCAACCCTGACACACCCCTATGACACCGCCCCCAAAAGCTTCGCATCAGTACTGCGCCGGGCCGCTACCCGGTGGTGCGGTCAGAATCGGGAAACGATGGCGGGAAATGCCGGTCCAGGATCTCCGCCCACCGGTGCAGCATGGCAAAACCGGTGGTGTCGGCCTGCGCCTGAACCAGCTCGGTCAGCGCGCCGACGAACGGCTGGACCGCAGTGTCCGCAGGCAACGCGGCAAAGGCCTGCTGCAACCGCTCGCGCGCGGCATGAAAAACGCCCGTGGCCCACACTTCCTCCTCCAGAACCCGCTTACACCCTTCCTCGCCCATGATCCGCATGATCGTGAACTGCGGGCAATCAGGCATGTGCCAGACCTCGCCGAGCATTCCGCCGGCCCTGGCGGACAAGACGCGGGTATTGTCCGGGCCCGGCAGAGCGAAGCAGTCAGTGCAGTCGACGCGCTCCATATCCGGATGGTCAGACATCACGAAGCTCCCTTTTCGAACGGAGGCACAGCCTGCCACTCCTGATCATCAGACAACCAGGCGTTCCCCCGCAGCCGCACCACAGACCCGACAGCCGGCCCCAGCCCGAAGCAGACCTCTTCCCCAGCTGCGATCTCTCGATTTCGTGTCAGTACGCGACCGGCACCCATACGCCCGGTGACAGTACCGACACCCCCGATCTCTCATCTCATGACAGTGGCAGCACGTACGGCGATCCCGACGTATGGCTCACTGACCAGCACGTCCAGGCAACACACAAGGAACCCGCCACCGTCACACCATTCACTGACACGGAACCGAGAGAGCGCAGGCAGCGTGATCCGCCTCGGACGCGTGCGCTGATCACGGAATGTCTTTGGCGGCTCCTCCGTGAAGTGACGAGCGCGGGCTACTTCGTCCTGCACGGAATCTACTCATCCTCAATCAGGTCCTGGTAGCAGTTCCACAGGTACGCGATCGACGCGCCGATCCCGCCTTGGCGCCGATGCCCCTCAACGCGCTGGTTGCCGAGGTCTCTGTCGTGGGCGAAACTGCCGGTCCTCGGGGGGCTGATCGGCCGGTATCCCCGATGATGGGGACCGCCCGGGGCAACGGCACAAGTAACGCTGGGAGTACGCACATGGCAGTGGAGGCCGGTACGCAGGAGGAGCACGTCGCAGGGCGGGTATGGACGGTGCGCCTGGACCCCTACGGCCGTCCCTCCGCCGGCTCGGTCCGGCTCTCCTGCTCCCGCCCGGCCTGCGCCGACCAGCGCTTTCCCAGCGCCGCTGCGGGACGCAAGGCAGCGGTCGGGCACGTCAACACGCACCTGTCCCACGTCCGCGCGGGCGGCGGGCCGCGTCCCGGGGCGTGGTGCGGCTGCCGCGCCGCCGACTGTGCGTGGCACACCCCCGACCCTGGCACCCTCCCCGGAGGGCGGGCCGGTGCGCGGCCGATGGCGGGAGCGGTGCGGTGCGGGGGTCCAGTGGTCCTGGCGGTGTACGCGGACCGTGCCGGGCGGCTCTGGCGGATCGCGGGGCCGAGGACGAGGCCCGAAACGAGCTGCTGCGCTGCTTCAACGACACCACGTTGCCCCTGGACGTCCGCGTCGCGGCTGCTCTCGTCCGTCTCTATGCCCTTCCCCTGACCCGCATCGTCGAGCTCACCGAGGACCACATCAGCCGCGACCAGGAGCACACCTACCTGGCCGTCAACCAGCACCCCTTCGTGCTCCCGCCGAAGCTCGCCGGTCTCATCGACGATCAGCTCCGACACAGCACGCCCCGTCACAGCATTCCGGCCGGACGTAGGTACCTCTTACCCGGCCAGAGCCCTGGACGCCCGCGTAACCCCCTCGGCCTCGCCGACACACTGAGACACCACGGTCTGTCCGCCCGCGCAGCACGGAACACCGCCATGATGGACGCCCTGGTAGACCTGCCGCCCATGGTCATCGCCGACCTGCTCGGCATCCACCCCAAGACTGCCGAACGCTGGGCCACCCTCGCCGGCGGGAACTGGTCCGAATATTTGGCAGCGAGACGGGACGCCCCGCAGGGCTAGGAGTGTGGGTCAGTAAACAACTCCTGGAAAGCCACGCCTCGTGGTGAAGTGCGGCTGCCGACCGCTGCTCTTGAAAAGGCGTGGCTGCGGGGCAGTCGTGATGCGACAATCCGTCCGCAACTTGATCCACATCCGCGTCCCGGAGGTCCGCATGGACATCGCTTCGCTGCTGCCGTTGACCACGTCCCGGTTGTCGCTGCGTCTGTTCACTCCCGGCGACGCCGACGACCTGTACGCCTACCAGAGCCTGCCGAGCGTGGCGCGCTACTTGTACCGGCCGGCGCACACGCGTGAGCGCAGCGAGCAAGTTGCCGCCGAGCGTGCGGCGCAGACGGCCTGGCGCGCCGACGGGGACAAGCTGGCGCTCGCTGTCTGCCGACGCGATGAGCCCGGCGTCCTTGGAGAGGTGAGCCTCACCCTGGCCGATGTCCGCGCCGCCCAGGCCGAGATCGGCTGGACTCTCGACCCAAGTCACGAGGGACACGGCTACGCGACCGAGGCGGCCGCGGCGCTGGCCGGGTTTGCCTTCGACACGCTGGGCGTGCACCGGCTCTACGCACGGCTGGATGTGGAGAACACCGTCTGTGCGGGTCTGTGAGCGCCTCGGGATGCGCCGGGAGGCGCACCTGGTCGAGAACGACCTCGACGGGGATCGCTGGGGCAGCGAGTACATCTACGCGGCGCTGTCCGCGGATCTTGGCAGTCGATCAGGCGATTGAGTCCGACGCTACCCGGCTGGTTCTTCGGCTCTGGGATCGTGTGCTTGATCTGGCGTCGTCGCAGGTAGCACCCGTTGCGGCAGGAGCCTTACACCTTGTCACCGCTGGCGTGACCAGGTCGGGTGCGGGGCTGCTCGCCCTGTGGGCGAATACTGCAACTCTCGAATACCGACACTCCACCAGTGCCACGCCGACACCATCGACACCACGGTCGTCGGCTACACCGGCCACCGGAAGCGACCCCGCAACCTCGCCCTGGTGCCCGAAGGGGAGAGCACGCCATGGCTGTCGGCCCGCCTCGAGCCGGCCCTCGCCGCACGCGTCGGTGCCGCCCTGGCTGGTGCGGAGGTGGTGGGTGAGCGACGAGCCGGAGGGGAGACGTACACCCGGATCCAGACCGACCTGACGGTGGAGATTCTGGCGGGAACGGGCCGGCACGGAAGGCTCACAGTGGTGTGGATGCGGTGACCCGCCCCAACCCGGGCACCGCCTTGGTCTTGCGGCTACCCGGCGAGTCGACAGGAACGCCAGCGGCCGGCTGATCAGCCCAAGGTTCTCCAGCTGGCCGAGCTGGTAGGCGACCGAGCCAGGGCTGGACAACGCGCTGCTCGATCTCCCGAATCGTGGGGGCGTCTCCGGTGTCCGCAATGACGTCCCGGATCGCCCGCAGGACGGCCTCCCGCCGAGCGGTCAGGCCGTCGGCGCTCATACTCGCTGCCCACGCTCGCGGGCTTGGCGGCGCAGCTCCACCTGAGCAGCCGGAGTACCGCCTGCGGATGTGGTGAAGGAGGGATGCCATCAGATCTACACGGAGAGCTCGTATAGCCGTCGGCGCAGCGCGGTGTTGCGGTGGGACGGGACTGGGCAAGGGCTTCGTAGATGCGGATCCAGTCCTGCTTGGCCTGCACCAGGTCCTGAGGGAAGGTAGTGGGCTCCATACCTCGAATAGATCACATGTTTGATTTCTAGCGCACGCCTGGATTCGAATCCTGCCGGGGGCACAGGCAGAAGGGCCAGCTCAGGAGGGGTTTCCTCCCGAGCTGGCCCTTGGTCTCGTTCGAGGCCGTGCCACACGCGTGAATCGGTGGCCGGGGTGCTGACCGCCGGGCTCAATGTCGGCTTCGTCCATCAGCCGCCATGCTGCGTGGCCGTCTTCGAGTAGTTGTCGTGCCAGGCGGCCTTGGCGCCCGAGTCGCCGATCTGGTAGACGTCCACCACAGCGCCGACCGCGACAGCGAGGGAGAGGATCACGACCGCGCCCCGAAGCAGTACCGGGGGTGACCATGAGGCACCCGACGTGCCGTCCGGGGCGGGCGCCGAGCGGCGGGCCGTCCACCAGACGACGGCCGAGATCGCAAAGAGGCCGAGAGCCCACGGCAGCAGGCCATCGCCGAGTTCGGCGTGCTTGCGCACCAGCGCGTCGCCGTCGACGTGCTCTTCCAGCCACTCTCCCGCGTGTGTGGCCAACGGCACGCTCGCCAACGTCACGAGCGCGAGGACGGGCAGCAGTAGGCCGAGCCGCCGGGCTCCGCCGGGCCAGGCCGCACACACCACGAGTGCCAGGGCACTCAGAGGCACGAGCACGATGACGAAGTGCACGAACAGAACGTGTGCGGGCAGTCCGCTGACAACGGTGAGACTCATGAGGGCTTTCTCCATGGGTGCTTGGCCGGACCGTAAGTGCGTGGACTGGATTTCCAGCCAGCGCGGAAGAACCTCGGCACTTTTTCACGGAGACTTCTCAGTTGCCTCTCAGCCTCGTCGGGCGCAGCTCCTCCCCCGAGCAGCAGGAGCGCCTGTCCAAGTTGGGCGTGCAGCCCACCCAGGCGTCATCTCCCGCCCCGGCGGCCACGCGCGCGACGAAGGGGCCGACGAAGGCGCAGCAGGCGTTCCAGAGGGGTGTGCATGCCCTCGCGCAGTGGGTGGCGCGGGAGGGCACGGACCGGCCGGTATCGCGCGGGCACAGCGAGACGATCGCAGTCAACGGCGAGACGGAGCCGGTGATCGTGAAGCTCGGCGTATGGACATCGAACACCCGCGCGAGGCGGGACAAGCTCACCCAAGAGCAGCTGGACGCGCTGCGGAAGCTGGGCGTCGACTGAGCGTGACACTCCCGCCGGCGGGTCGTTGAAACGGACGGTCAAGCGAAGTGCACAGCACGAGACCTCGGGATGTCATGGCAGATTCCCGGGGTCTCGTGCTGTCAGCGTTCCAGTGCGGGAAGGCCGACCAGGCCGGTGTCGAGCATGATGCGGTCGACGGTCTCGGTCACGGTGCTGTCGGCGCCGATGACGGTTTCGACGCCGCCAGGCAACAGATCGCATTCCCGGTACCAGTCGCGTAGCGCCTCCTCCCCGACGTCGTTCGCGATCGGCTTGGTGGCGTGCCGGGCGAGGGTCTCGATGAACGGGACGTCCAAGTAGTAGCCATGGGTCGGGCCGCGGTGGTCTGCGCGCAGCTGGGCGAGCATCTCGCCGTAGCGGTCAGCGTAGAGGATGCCCTCGACAACGACGTGATACCCAGCGTCCAGGGCGTAGCGGGCGGTCAGGTCGATCAGGCCGATGTTCGCCGCGCCAGGCCGGTCCCGCTCGCGCAGCACGATGCGGCGCAGGTTGTCCTGGCCGACGAGGGCCAGGCCGCGGCCGAACCTCTCGCGGAGGCCGGCCGCGACGGACGACTTGCCCGAGGCGCTGTTGCCGCGCAGCACGACCAGCCGGGTTTCTTCGGTACCTACCATCACGACGGTCACGCTATCGGCGGCCAGTGACACAGCCCGGTGTCGTTGTCCGAGCGACGCGTGCATGATCCGTCCCCCGCGGCGGGCCATCTGCTGGCGCCGCTGGATGCCACCTTCCAGGGCGCGGCGGTGGGCATCTGGTTGAAGAACGCGCGGGCCGCCGCCCGCAAGGCGCAGGAGAACGAGCAGCGGCGTACCGAGGGCCTGCCCGTGGAGTCGTCGGCCGGGGCGCTGTCGGACGAGCGGCGCGAGCAGCTGGAGGACATCGACGCGTCCTGGTGCCCGAGCTGGCCGGTGACGTGGCAGCGGTGCTTCCACCTCGTCCGGCTGCATCTGGACGCGGGCGGGACGCTGCCCACCACGGCGGGCGACGTCGTGCGCCAAGGCGAAGATTTGGGGCGCTGGGTCCAGGCACAGAGGGTCGGGTGGGACAAGCTCACCGGGGTGCAGCAATGGATGCTGGTACACATCCTCGGCATCAAACCCGCCAGCGAGGACGAGAAAGCCAAACCACGCACCAGCCAGGCACAGAAATGGGCACTCCACCTCACCGCCGCCACGCAGTTCTACGAGCGCGAGGGACACCTCCAGGTCCCCCGCAAACACGTAGAAACCGTCACCATCAGCAGCCCAAGCGACAGCGACGGTGAGGGCCAGGAGCAGCGCGACACCCGTCTCGGTGCCTGGGTGAGCAACCAACGCTCACGCGCCGCCAGGCTCACACCCCAACGAGTGGAACAGCTGTCCGCGATCGGGATGCGCTGGACAGAGGACCTGCGACATACACATTGGGCCCGCACATTGCCGTGCGGGCCCATCTATTTTCGCCGAAAGTTTCTGGGATCTGACGTCACATTGGCGAGGTCAAAGGTGCATACAGCGGAGCAGATTCAACAAGCAGACTGCTTCATAGCCCCCGCGCGAACGCACGAAACTACCAGTCGGTGTCCGCCTCTCGTGAGGCCTTTCTACGTAGATCGGCACGCCCTTCCGCGCCGCAGCTCAACGGCCAGCATCGGTGACACAGTGGCCGCCGCCCAGGGTGTGCGTGGGGCCGGGCTCGGATGGTTCAAGGGGCGTACCGTGTCCATGGCTCTCACGGTGGTAACGGAAGAAGGGCTCCTGGGCAGGCCCCGCCGCCTCGCAGCGTCGCCCGTCCAACCGACGGGCGGCGCTGAGGACAGCGGTGGCGTTGGGAACTAGACCGGCGCGGGCACGGACAACGCCGTCGGCGTCGACGTAGATGTCGCCGAGTTCAAACATCTGGTCGCAGCCGAAAGTGCACGCGAGCATCCCGACGGCAGCGGTGCGGCGTTCGTCCTCGCTGGCGTCGGCCCTCCGCTTGATGTGAGCGGCGCGCAGATAGGGCGCCGGATACGTGGTCCCGCACAGTGCGCAGGGGGCGGCTGTGCGCCCGCCGAGGAGCCGTCGGCGCAGCAGCGCCTGCTCGCGGCGCACCGTGCCGTGACGCTGCGCGTCGCTCGCGCCGTCGAAAAGGTCAGCGGGAACTGTCATAACGGCGGCTGGAGGATCGCCCGGAGTTCCCAGAGCGCAGGGCAGGAGGTACTGCGGCGTAATCGGAGGGCCGACCGGTGTGTCGGCTCGCTGCGGTATGGCTCCTCCCATGTGTCTACGGTGGGAAGCCGCCAACTCATGGACCAAGCGAACGAGTTGCGCGGCGTCCTGAGCCGCATCGTCTCCGACGGGAGCCGCGACGAGGTCCGGGAAACCGTCGACTCCGGTGCGCCAGGCCGCCTCGTCCACCTGAAGGTCGTACGTATAGCCCATCAGCCAGTACAGGTCGCCGTGCTTTGCGGTGGGACGGGCGAGCTTGATCTCGGCGTACAGGGCGAGGACCGGCTGTGCGCCCCACACCATGACACCTTCTCCCTGGGCCCGCTTGGCGAACAGGCGCTCCAGCTCGGGCAGTACGTCGGCGAAGTCGACGCCAGTCCGCGGGTGATCGCTGGGCAGGCAGGTGGGACCCGGCTCGCTGCGGAACCGGTGGTGCACGGCGATGAGATCGAAGAGGGAACTCACGGCGACTTCGGAGACGCGGCCGCAGCAGGCTGTCTGGCGCACCGTGGCGACCAGCGGGTGGCCGTAGGCGTAGGGCCTTCCCTTCGGCCTGACGACTCTGCCGCTCAGGGTTCGGTCCGCGACCACACCTGCCCGGTACTCGGCGCGGGCAACGAGTTCCTTGGCCTCGAGCGCGATGTGCTTACGCGCCATGTCACGGACGACAGCACTCCAGGAAGGGGCCGCGCGGTCCTCCGACTCCACTGCAACCAGGCCGTGCAGGTCGTGGAGCGGCCGATGCACATACCCTGCACCTCTCTCCTCGACCAGCCAGGCATCCACCTTCGCGTGATCGCCGGGAGGACGGACAAGACCGTGCGCCCGGCACTGGTCCGGCGTCAGGAGCCCCATCGGACAGTCGGCCACCGCATAGCGAGGCAACGTGACCAGTCCGTCAAGGCGGACGTCGGTGAATCCCATGACAGAACCCTACGGGGCATGTCGGTAGTGTCCTGGTGGCAGGCCCCGGTGCCGACGCATCTCGGCCTCCACCCGCTGTGCTTCGTCGAGGAGACCGAGCAGTTCAGCGGTGAGTGTCCCGATGTGGTCCGCGGTTTGCCCGAGTGCGCCGCAGACGGTGTCGCTGTCGCCGGCATAACGACCGGGCGCCGGATACGTATTGTCGATCCCGGATGTCCTGCAGTCTCACGGAGCGGCAGAATCCCGACACGTCGTGGTACACGTCGTCCGCGGCGGCGGTCCCCCGCCAGGCGTGAGAATCGCGACCAGCACCGGCCTGGACACCCTCAGCCCAGCCGTGTCCTCACCCCACGCGCCCGGCTCCCCCACCCCACACCCTTCCCCGGCGGAAACCGACACCGACCACCGTGCCGCCGCGCAGCCATCGACGGCACGAGGCGAGGCAGCGCCTTATCGTCTGCGCTTGCGGCAGGGATCGGTGCTCTGTGTCCAGTGGCGCTCACGGCAAGCTGGACGAAGGTCATGGCCACGTACACGCCGCACCATCCGCAGTTCGTCGTCGGCGAGTTCATGGTGGAAGCCTGGGAAGACATCTCCTCGGCAGCCGCGGCTTTCTGCAACCTTCGGGTGGTCAGGGTAGAGGGAGCTCTCCTCCAGGGGTGTGTGTAGGGAGTCCTGCACACGGCACAGTGGGCGAGGTAGAGCGCGGAAGCGGGGCTGTGCACGGGTGCAGGCGTGACGGTGCACTCGCGTTGTTCAATGACGGTGATGAGGCGCGGCCAAGGGGTGGGGCAGAGGCAGGTGTCCTGGCTATTGGTCAAGGGCCTCCTTGGTCAGTGATCTAGCGGTGCGCCGGTTGGGTTCTCGGTGGACCTCCCGGGCCACCTCGGTGATCTCGTCGTTCCCGTAGGCGGTGCGGATGCCGGAGATCGTCATGCCGCTGGCCTCAGCCAGGGATTCCAGGCGGTACGGGCGAGCGCCGTGGAACTCCCGTCCGTAGGCGAGGAGTCGGCGGATCTCGGCATCCGCCGAGGCCTTGCGAGCCCGGGCATCCTGCAGGGCCAGGAGCAGCGGGTCGGTATCCAGGCCGTCGCTCGCGGCTTCCAGGTTCTCCGCTTCCTCGGCGCGGAGGCGTTCGGCCTGTTCACAGGCGTCGAAGTAGAGATCGGGCGGGGTAACCGAGCCCGGCCCAGGGAGCGGGAAGCGGATCGCTGCGATGTCACCGATCAGATTCATATTGCGATCGTCGCAATAAATATTCGCCGCAAGATGTCAGGCGAACTCCGTGCGGTGCATGGCCGGTTCGCGGTCCTCGGCCATCATCGCGGCGTGCGCGGCAGTGCCGGCTTCCACGTCCGGGTGGTGCCGGCGTCCGGACACTCGATGACGGCGCGGGCGCGGTTGTTCATCACGAACGGGAGGTTCATGCGCTGCCGGCCCGGAGCGGCGTGGCCGTTGGCGGGACGGTGAACTGCACGGCCCCTCCGGAGCACGCCTCGATATGCCACCGGGCATGTCAGTGCAGGAGGGCGTTCAACGGCCCCTGCATGATCGGTACCGCTCCTGGCGTCCTGGAAGCGGCGTCGCGCCCTGCGAGCGTCAGGTGGTGGTGGGCCAGGTCCGCAGCAGCGTGGCGATCCTCGCGGCGGTGCAGGCGGAATCGAGGAGGAGGTCTTTGAGAGCGATGGCGTCGTCGCGGGTGGGCTTCACGGGGATACCGGCGGCTTCGAGATACATGACGCCCGTGGCGGCGGCCACTGCCATGTTGGAGCGCTCGAGCCAACGGCACCGGCCGAGGTTGTCCACGAGTGCTGCGGCTTTGGCGTAGGGGCCGTCGTAGACGGGCTGCTCGAAGAGTTCGGCCCGGTGACGGGCGACAGCGGCGACGGGGACGCCGTAGTCGTCGGGGGCGGGATCATCCGCGCCGGCCACCTCGGCGACCTGCAGGATCCAGGGAACGTCGATGTGCAGTTCCATCACGCGGCGCGCACTCCCGCAGGCGCCTGCTGGGCATCCTCGGCCTCGTCGAAGACCGCCTGGTGCTCGGACAGGAAACGCGCGGCAGCGTCCACCGAACGGGCGCGCAGGCCGCTCGCGTCGTCCCGCACAAGGCGGGCGAGGTAGTCCCCGATGCTCAGTCCGAGGTCGGCGGCGCGCTTCCTCGCAAGCTCCGCCACGTCCTGTTCCACGCGTGCACCCAGCTGCGTCTTAGTCATATTCCACATGGTAACATCTGTTACCAGTCTGTCCAGGCAACCACAAGAGCGGCGGTCTCGTCCGTCCAATCCCCGCCGAAGATCGCCACAACCAGGCACTCTCGCCCGGTGGGCAGCCGAGGGGACCCCAGGCGAGCTCGATGCCCTGTGCGGCTGCGCGCAGAGTCGCAGGTTCACGTGCCCTCGGGCATCGCCGGTCAGGCTGCCGCAACCGGCCGCACGGTGAATCCGGCCGCTCGTGCCCACACAACAGGCAAGCACCACGTCGGTTGGGACCAGCCCCTGCACCAGAGGCCAGGCGGCCCCGCGGAACCCTGGGAAGTAACCGCGGGGCAACAGAGCACCCTCCTGTCACAGGCACCCGCATCCGACCGTACGGCCAACACCGGACCAGCGCCCGAACAGACACAGCAGATGATCTACCACACCAACTCAACCCAGGGACCCCGGGCCGTAGGGCTGTGCCCCGCAGCCATACTCAGAACGGCGGCTCGCCTGGAGAGACATCGGTGTCCCCAGCAGAAACGGCCGTCGTAGGCCGCGTGCGGCTCGCGGTGGTCCAGGGGTCATCCGGTCCCGTCTCACGCAAAGGGATACTGCGCGTCGTACGCGTGATCGCGACCGTGGCAAAGGTCATCGAGGCGCCGACATCGTCGACATCCATCACCATGCGCGAGCGTTTCTCCCCCTCGGGGGTCTCCCACCGGTCGGTGGCCGACGCCACGGGCTTGCCCAGTCATCGGATGGCGATGGGGAAACTCGACGTCCCGGCCGTCCACCACCCGCCCGGCCGGGAACACAGTGCCGCGACATCCCCGCCCTCGTCGCTTCCTGCGCCTTCACCGCAATCGCACCGAAAAACCAATCGAGCTGAACCCACACACCGTACGCATCCGTTTACAAAGAGTCTTTTCTGTGCGTGCTGAGGGGTGACATGGCGATCGACGGGCAACACGGAAGCGCTACGCCAAGCCAGTTCTGGCGCCGATGGCTCGAGTCGCTGTGGCGCCACCGGGCAGCGGCCTTCCTGGTATGTCTACTGCCCTTACCTGCAACGGCCGCCATCCTCGGGTGGCCACCGTTCAGCCGGTGACGCCCCACGGCGCCGCATTCTGGGAAAGACTCTCTTCCTCCCGGAGGAGGAAGAGATATCGCGGCGCGTCCACATCGGCCCACCCGCGCTGACCAGCAACCACGAAGCATCACGCGCCCAGGAGAAGCCACCGGCTGCACAACCCGACCGGCGAAACCAGCGCGAAGACCGGGGCAGGGAACGGCCCTACGGGCATCCAGTCGTCTTTCCGGGACGGAAGGACCGCTTCATGTTTTTTTGCCTGCTCAGACGATGAGCGGATTCGGTTCGCTGGTGCAGCCGGAGCCGAACACGATCAGTCCGGAGACAGGGGGAAGGTCGGTTCCAGGGATGGCACTGGTGCCGAGCACACTGACGGAGTCGGTGCAGTACTGCTGGTACCGGGCGTACTCGCTGGTGCGCAGGATGACGGGCCCGCGTCCGGGATATGCGGTCGTGCCGGAGTCGGCGTCGGTCCGGATGGGGCGGTCGCAGGCTCCACCGAGAACGGTGGGGACTTCGAGCAGGCCGAGGGCTTTCGCAGCCTGGTTGACCAAGTCGAGGTTGGTACCGGCGGGCAGCGTCTTGAGGTCGACGACCTGCTGGCAGGCAAGGGCGGGCGTGAAGGCAGGCGCAGCGCCGGCAGCCGGTTCGAGAGTAAGGCTCGCGGCGAGAGCGAGCGGGGCGGCAATGAATAAGGTCTTCTTCATGCGTGTGTGCGTCCTTTCCGGTGAATATGTACGCGATGCGATGCAATTATTTCTTTCCGTGCTTGCAGGGGATGGTTTTCAGCACTCTTTCATGGGATCTTTTCACTCCCTCCTCGATGATGCGCCGATCCGGGAGAAGTGATCGTGCTTCTTTTACCGTGGGTCAGCGACCAACGACGACGGCCCGCCGCTGTCAAGGCGGCGGGCCGTCGTCTGTCCATTATTTAACCGTGTCCGCGTCCTGTTTTCGATCCCTGGCGGGGCCCTCGACTGGAGAGATCTCGCGGATCGCCTGCCGCGGCAGGCAGGTCGCCTTATACCCTGAAGTAGTCGTTCCAAGCGTCAACGAGCGCTTGCCTGACGGCTTGATCAGCGTGTTGGGCGGCCTGATTGAACGTGCCGGTCGCACCGTAGTAGTAATAGGCGCCATCGTTCGTCGCCATATGGTCGTCGCTGGGATTGTCGACGTGGCGACTGAAATGGAGATTCGAAAATGCCGTGACGGCGGTACAGATGTAGTACACCCAGTTTCCCGTCACATTCTCCATGGCATTCGTGATACGCCAGTTCTGCATGGGCATGGCGGCCCCCTCCTCTTTCGACCCGATCCTCGGATCAGACCTCGGACAGAGTGATGTCACCCGTGCTACTGACTGTCATCTGGTAGTCCTGCGGGCTGCGCTGGACAGCGGCGAAGACGAACTCTCCCTTGCCGTCATCCCACTCTCCCTTCACCTTCCAGTCGTCATCCCAGATGATGCACCGCCCCCGTCCGGTCTGAACGCTCAGCGGCCTGTCCTTGTGCTGCGAGATCCACGCATACGCGTCACTGTGCGACCTCGGGCTCACAGACTCGCTGTCCCCGGAATGCTCTTCATTAACAAAAGAGACGTAAGAGTTCGACTGATTGTCGCAGCCTTTGATTCCAGTGGTCATACTGGTTTCCTTCCCTGAGGCGGGCTTCTCCGGGGCGAGGCGGGCTTCTCTGTGGCGCGCAAGACCAAAGTCTCTGCGCGCCCTCACCTTCCGACTGACCCCGCCAAAATACCGACCCACCGGAACCCTTGCAGACGAACGACAAGCATTGGCTGGAACATTCGCCGTGGCTGAATGAACGCTCTTGCACCGACTGCGCGGACATCACTCCTGCGCGACCTGTATGCCTATATGACTGGTGCGATCACGGCGTCGGATCCGTCCTGGATGGGCTGGCTCATTGGACAGACCCTTACCCGGCGCCACGGAACTTGTGTCATAGCCCGACAGAAGTACTTGCAGACAGATGCCGTCCAGGGCTTGATTTCAGCCGGCCTGGCGGGTTTACCGGGTACGGAATTTCGGATTGCAGAAGAGGTCTCCGACGTAGTCAGGTGTGCCGATGGTCCTCTGCAGCGGAATGGTGTAACGCTCGGCCAGGAAGTGGTAGTCAAAGTTCCCCCGCACGAGGGCAATGACGTTGTCGGCCGCCGCCCAATGCGTCCTCACGGGCATCTCCCGTGATGCCGGCGGCGTCCAACTGGCCTCCGAGAGCAGCCCGCGCCGAGGTCAACTGCCGGAGCCTGCCAGGAAGCCGCAGACACGGTCCTCGCCCGGTACGCCGACGACATCGGTTGCGACGTGGAAACCATCCTCGCCACACGCCGCTACGCCCTCACCGGCGACCGCCGCGCACTGGAAGACACCTGGATCTGACACCCGCGCCCCAGTTACGTGCGGCGCAGGCGGGCCAGGATCCCGTTGGTCTCGGCGGCCTCCGCAGCCGAGACCGCCCGCTCCGCCGTAGGAGGCTGCACCCAGCCCTGGCCGCTGAATCCGCCGCCCTTCGCCATACACCGCAAGGGACGTACCTAACTTTTCGACCGTTGAGAATGTCGTCTTCCGGATGCGCGCCCCAGCTGTCCGGCGGATCTCCTCAGCGTCGAATCCCGTTGCCTGCCCCGTTGATGGACGCTTATCGTCGGCCGCCCCGTCTCGCTCCCGACCGAAGGCCGCCAATGCCCGTCCGTCCCGCCATCGCCCGCGACACCGACTTCCTCTGGCGCGTCCTGCTGGAGGCGTATAACTGGAACGGCGAGCAGCGGTTCACTGTCGAGCAGCTCGCTGTCGACCCGTACGCCGCGCGCTACCTCGTCGGCTGGCCCCGCAGGGGCGACTTCGGGGTCGTCAACGAGACTGACGCCGGCGAGCCGGTCGGCGCGGCCTGGGCGCGGTGCCTACCCGAGGACGAGCCCGGTTGCGGCTTCGTCGCGCCGGACGTTCCCGAACTGACGCGTGGCGTGCTGCCCGGACAGCGCGGCCGCGGGCACGGCCAGGCGCTCATGGAGGCGCTGATCCGGGCAGCCGGCGAGCGGCCTGCTTCGGTTGATCGCCTCAGCCTCCAGCGTCGAGGACGGGCAACCCCGCCGTACGCCTCTACACATCCCTCGGTTTTACCCGGGTCGGGCGCAATGGCGGTTCCGACACGATGCTCTTGGACCTCCAGGCCCGTACCCCGGACCTCCAGGCCCGTACCCCCTAGAAAGGGACTACCCGGCGGATCACGGTCTGAGCCATAAGCGGATGGGTGCAGATCCAATGAGGGTTCTGGCGATCAAGCCGCTGGTATGAGCGTGTCGCGGTATCGGGCCTGGTGGTTGCGCGTGAACTCCTGTGTCTCGTGCCAGGCCCAGTAGGTGTCGAAGTCGCCGTTGCTGCGCAGGGCCCGGAGTTTCAGGACGGCTTCGGCGCCGGAAAGGCCCCAGCGGGCTCCGGTGATGTCGAGGCGGTCTTTGACCAGGTGGCGGCACGCCCCCTCGACGATCCCGGTGGCGATCGGGAAGCCTTCGGTCAGCGCGGTGTCGTAGCGCAGGTAGGCGGCCTTGTTCTTCAGGTAGCCGACGGCGTCGTCGATGCCCTTGCGTGAGCCGGGCCTGAGCCCGACGGCGTCGGCGGCGGCGCTGATCGAGGCCGCGGCCTGCTCGGAGCCTCCGGCCAGGATGGTACGGGCCTGTCCGGCGACCCAGGCCTCGGCCGCGCGGTCGCCGGCCGGGTGCAGGCAGTGCGCGGCGCCCCACAGGTATTCGAGCACGTGGATGATGTCGATGACGATGTGCACGGTGACGTTCCGGCGTGCTGCCTCGGCCCGGATGACGTCGAGCTGGTGCCGGGCGCCGTCGACCAGCACGACCCAGGTCCGGCGGTGTCCGGGGTCGCGGGCTTCGGCCTGGTCGAACACGGCGGCGATGACCTGCTCGGCGGTGTCGTTCACCGAGCCGCACAGCCACTTGGACCTGGCTCTCGGGCCCGGGCGACGCTCCTTCACGGGGTCGGCGGGGTCGGCGATGATGTCGTCGACGCCGCGGACGGCGGGCTCGGCGTCGTAGACGGTGCCCAGGGTGGCCATCCGTTTGCGGCCGTGTTTCTCCCCGGGCGCGAGCCTGGTCGCCATCTTGTTGCCGCTCTTGGTCGCAGCGGCCTTCGCGGTGGCCTCGCGCAGCGCCTCGGGCCTTATCACCACGCCCTTACCGTCGGTGGACAGGACCAGCAGCGTGGCGTCGGTGCACGGTTCGGGCACCAGGGCCTGGTAGAAAGCGTCGATGTCGGCCGCGGCGGCCACGGCGAGTTCCTGGACCTGCCGGTGGCCGATCCCGGCGCCGGTCAGCGCGTTGACGCGGTCGACCGCCTCGGCGAAGGAACCGCGGGCGGACTCGGTCGCGGCGAGCCTGGCCAGCCCGTGGCTGTGCATCGCGGCCGGCATATTCAGCGCGGCGTCGGCCAGGTGCAGATCCGCCGAGCCCGTGGCCCGGTAGGCGATCCGGGTCGCGGTGACCTTCCCGAACACCGTGGCCAGGATCCGGCGTCGGCCCCGCTCGATCCGGGTGCGCTCAACACCGGTCTCATCGACCACCGGATCGGCCCGCTGCTCGCGCACCGCGCGCAGATCCAGATGGTCCTGGAACAGCTGCCGGGTCACCTCGCGCATCCGCGCCGCGAGCAGGTCCTCCAGCCCTGAATGCGTCAACGCGGCGGCGTCCGGCGCGGCCAGTTCCGTGGCGACCTGCTCGAACAGGCCGCGGGAGGCGGCGAACGCGGTCTCGGTCACCGCCAGAGAGCCGGTCTCCAGGGCGGCGCTCACCAGCCCAGCTCCCGTCCGTCCACCCTGAACAGCCCCGGCGCGGTCTCAGCCAGGATCCCCCGCTCCACCAGGCGCTTCAGCTTCGAGCGCATGCCCTCCACGTGACGGGCCTCGGTCTGAAGCCCCAGCTCCACGCACACGTCCTTGCACCGCCACGCCGACCCCGACGTCGCGAACAGCGCGGTGATCCGCTGGTAGTCCGGTGACATCACCGTCACATCGCCCGCGGCCTCGGCGGCCAGCAGTGCCGCGGCAACATCGACCGGCCCGGACGCCGCCGACCCAGCCGCATCACGCATGGCCACCGGACCACCGGCCAGCACCTGCTTCACCGTCTCCCGCGTGATCTGCAGCCGGGACAGTTCGGCTTCCGCCTGGGACACCGCTTCGGAAAACTCTGCGATCTGCTTGCGCAACTCCGAGACCCTGGCCCGGCATTCACTCTCTCTGGCATCCAACGCGGCCATCAACGACGGCACCACACCACCCCGCCTCACCCGGTGCCCGCACCCACGGCCGGCTCACCTCGCCGACGGTAAAGACCGCCCCACACCCGCACATCCCGAACCCCTGCGAATCACCCCAACGAGGCACCCTCACAAGATCTGCACCCTAAGCGGATGGCTGCCGGGCGCCCTCTGCGTATCCGCAGCAGCCGCTTGGATCCTCCACCGCTGACTCAACAACCGACACAGCGGCCCCGCCGCTTCCTGTCGAAAGGTAGAGCAGGGCCGCACTGCGCCACTGTCAGCTACTCGTCCTTCAGCATCAGCACGGACACCTGCTGGAGGATGGTCGCCAGAGCCAAGCGGTCCTGGGGGAGGAGGTCGCGCTTCATGTCTGCGGCTACGTGCTCCACACCGCGGCTGAGATGGAAGTAGCGCTGAATGAGCAAGCTTCGCTGGTGATCGTCCAGCTGCGCGAAGGCTACGTCCATAACGCCAGCACTGTCGTTCCACGGTCCTGGTAGGGCTGCCCATACCCGCCATGGCAAGCTCCCCCTGCCGGCGACGAACAGCTTCGGCAGCGGCACCTCCAGAAGCGGCAGGTCATGCTCCGCGGCGGCCTCGGTGAGGGCGGGCGGCACCCGTGGGTGGGTAAGCCCGGTCCCGAAACCGAGGGCCGCGACGCCGGCCCTGACCAGCCGCCGGACGTACGGGCCGCTGTTGATGACCGACCCGGACCGCCGCAGGCCGGTGGTCACCAGCAGCTCGCCGCCGCTCGGCCAGGAGGTGGGGTCCGCGAGCGCGATGCTGTGCGCCCCACTCCACCTGCCGGTCGAGGTTGTCATGGCCGGTCAGCACAGTGAGACAGAGGTCCTGGCGATCGACGAGCCAACGGAGGTGGAAACGAACGGAGTTCATTGTTCCGACTTTTGCGAATACGGCGGTGGCACCGATGGGGGGCGCGGGAGTACGATCCCGGCCAAGCGCGCGGGAAACGGAACACCGCGAGAGCCACGCAACGTATGACTTGATCGGTCCGCCGCCGCATGCCCGAGAAGCAAAACCCGCCGGGCCGCTCGCGCACATACCGCCAGGTCGGGGCGGGCTGTTCAATTCGGTACCTCTGTTTCGGGTGAAACTGTCTGCCGCTGCGCACGACGCAAGGAGGCCGATACTAGTGGTGCGCACCAGAACCAGCGAAGCAGTGAGCGGTGGCCGGAAAAGCCCGGAAACGGACTATCGGAGCCCGAGCCCCGACCGTCCGACGGGGAAAATCGACCACCCGAGACCCGCGGCCGACCACCGGCGACCGGCGATGACGAGCCGTGCCCGCGCCATGATCGAGCCGACCCTCCGTGCCGCGGTCGACCGCTTGCCCGAACCGGTCCGCCGCATAGCCAGCTACCACTTCGCCTGGACGGACGAGCACGGCACGCCGCAGTCTCGCGCTGGCGGCAAGGCCGTGCGCCCGGCGCTGTCGCTGCTCTGGGCGGAGGCCGTCGGCGGCAGCGCAGAGCTCGCAGTGCCGGCCGCCGCGGCCGTCGAGTTGGTCCACAACTTCTCACTCGTCCACGACGACATCATGGACGGCGACACCCTGCGCCGACACCGCCTCGGCGCCTGGGCCGCCTTCGGCGTCCCCCGCGCGCTCCTCACTGGCGACGCCATGCTCGTCCTGGCATTCGACCTCCTCACCCAGACCTCGCCCGCCGTCGTCCTGACCGCCATGCGGCACTTCTCCGACACGCTCCTTAAGCTCGTCGACGGCCAGAGCGCGGACATCACCCTCGCGGACCGCCCGGACGCCGCCGTCACCCTCGACGAGACCCTGGTCATGGCCGCCGGCAAGACCGGCTCCCTCATCGCCTGCGCCTGCGCCCTCGGCGCGCTCACTGGCGGAGCGCCGCCCGAACACGTCCAGCGGGCCCACGACTTCGGCTACCAACTCGGCCTCGCCTTCCAGCTCACCGACGACCTGCTGGGCATCTGGGGCGACCCCGCCGTCACCGGCAAACCAGCCCTCGCCGACCTCCAAGCACGCAAAAAATCGCTCCCCGTCGTGGCCGCCCTGACCACCGGAACCCCACAGGCCGACCACTTGGCCGAGCTCTATCTGAGCCCCGAGCCGCTCACCTCCGCCGACCTCGAAACCGCCGCTGAGCTGATCGAGCAGGCCGGCGGCCGCAAGTGGTGCGAAGCCGAGGCGGACCGCCGGCTCGCCACGGCCCTCGAATCCCTGGCCGCGATCGACCCGGCCGCAGGGCCGCGCGACGAACTCCACGCAATCGCACTGCTGATGAGCCACCGGAACCACTGATCGGCAGGTGGACGAACGCACACGGCCGAGGCGGGCCGCCTGCCCGAACCCGCCCGTGCGACCACCTCGAGGCCGGCAACCGCGCTCTCTCGCAAAAGTCGGATACGAGACGGAAAGGACACCGTGGACAGCATGCCTACCGACGTGGAGTTTCACATCCCGTTCGCCCCACCACGACCCACGCCGAGCTCGGTCGAGCGGGCTCGACGTAGAGTCGCGGGGGCCGCTTTCGACTACTTCCTGGGCATGCGACTGGAAGACGTGCCAACCGATTTCTGCCCAGACATCGACGGTCCCGATCTCGAGCTCATGACCGATGTCATCACCCGGACCGCGGTCTGCGACGACTTCTTCGACAGTCCGGCTGGTGACGACCCCTCCTTCGCCACCGCGGCAGTCTCGGCGCTCACTTCAGTGAGCGACACCGACAGGGAGCACGCAGCTCCTGCGGGCACCGAGTCCCTGCCCACCGCCACAGCCGACTTGTGGGCCCGGATGCGCGAGCCCATGTCCCCACAGTGGCGTGCCTGGGCCGGCCACGGCTGGGGACGCTTCCTGCGCTCGTTTCTCGCCGAGGCCGACGCTCGGCACGCCACCCCGCTGCCGGGGATACCCGCCTTCTGCGACCGCCTGTCCTGCGACCCGTCCGAGCGTGAAAGCGCCGAGCGTTACGTCGCAGCCATGACGTACCAGACTCGTGTGACCTACGACTGGTCCCTCGCGACCGTGCGAAACGCCATCCAGGCCACGTCCGGGCGGCGCCCGGAGTACCTCGTTCCCAGCGGCGGGGTGACGCAGTGACCACGTCCTACGCCCTGACTTCGTACCTCGGCCTGTGAGGACCAAGCGCCTACTCCACGACCCGCTCCCGACAACGCCGACAGCGAGGCCCCAACCATGACCAACAGCCTCTCCTCCAGCACCCACGCCGTGCCGACGGCCCCCGGCCGGGTCCCGCTCCTCGGTCACATCCCCTCCGTTCTCAGGCACAGTCCTGTGACGACGCTGCGATCGCTACAGGCCCACGGCGACATCGTCGCCCTCCACCTCGGCCCGGTAACGGTCTACGTGGTGAACTCGCCCGACCTGATCCACCGCGTCCTGGTGACGGAAACCGACAACTACGGAAAAGGGCGCCTTTTCACAAGGAGCACCGACATCATCGGCAACGGCATTGCCACCTCCGAGGGCGAATTCCACCACCGGCAGCGACGCTTGATGTCCCCGGCCTTCCACCGGACGCAGCTGCGCACCTACGGAGAGGTGATGCGCGGTCAAACCGAGGCGATCACCGGCACCTGGCAACCAGGCGCCGTACTCCCCCTCGAGAAGGAGATGAACCGTCTGACCGCCCGGGTGGCGGCCAAGACGCTCTTCACCTCCGAGCTCGGCGATCGCGCGGTGGCCGAGGTCCAGAAGACGGTTCCCCTCATGACCAAGGAGGCCATGCGGCGGGTCATGGTCCCGGATGTGATCAACCGTCTGCCGACGCCCGGCAACCGCCGCTTCTTCGCGGCCATCGCCCGTACGCGCAAGATCCTCAACGAGGTGATGTCAGCGTACGAGGAGCAAGGCGTTGACCACGGTGACCTGCTGTCCACGCTCCTCCGGGCCCGGGACGAGGAGACCGGCGAGGGCATGACCCACGCACAGGTCCACGATGAACTGATCACGCTGTTCATCGCAGGCACCGAAACCACAAGCACCACCCTGTCCTGGCTCTTCTATGAGATCACCCGGCATCCGGAGGTCGAGGAGCGTCTGCTCGCGGAGCTCGAGACCGTGCTGGGGGACCGAGCCGTCACTTTCGACGACCTCCCGAAGCTGGAGTACGCGGCACGCTTCGTCGACGAGACGCTGCGGCTCCACGCACCGTGGCTCTCCATGCGGCGCACCAAGGTGGACGTGGAGTTGGGCGGCGTCCACATCCCGGCAGAGACGGAGCTCATCTACAGCCCCGACGCGGTACACCACAACCCCCGGCACTACCCAGACCCCGAGCGCTTCGAGCCGGACCGCTGGCTGTCCGCTCCGGCGGATCGGCGTACGTTCATCACCTTCGGCGCCGGCAAGCACAAATGCATCGGGGACCACTTCGCCCGCACCTTGATTCTGATAGTGCTAACCACCATCGTCAGGAAGTGGCGGCTGACCACGGTACCCGGCTACAAGCTGCGAGAGGTCCCGGACGTCCTCCTCCGCCCGAAGACCCTGCCGATGACCGTGGAGGCGCGCGCGGCGTGTCGTACGGCCTGACTACGACCCACCGGCAAATGGATCACTTGAGGCATCGGTGTTGGGGCGGCCGTCCCAGCGGTAGCCGCTCGTCAAGCGTCGAATGAGCATGCGGAGCGTGACGAGGGCGGTGGCGAGGTAGAGGTAGAGGTGGAAGTCCACGACATCGCCGCTCCTCTCCGTGCAGCGCCGCAGCTTGCCGTAGTCGCTCATCCACGAGTGCGTGCGCTCAACCAGCCAGCGCTTGTCGGCCTGGATCGGGGCGGGCACGCCCTTGCGGGCGATCTCGGCCGAGAAGCCCAACTCGCCGATAGGCACACGTGATTTGGTGCTGTCGTACCCGCGGTCGAGCTGTTCGCTGCGGCACACAAAGGAGGTTTCGAACGGGTGCACAAGCGTTCAACACGTGCACGGATTCGCTCTGTCCAGAGCGTTCCGCGCCAACGCCAGGACGAGTAAATTCACGAAGCGGGTCCGGCTGGCCGACTTGCAGCCAACCAGGGTCCCCACGGCACATACGAAGGACTCCTGGCCGTCGCCTGACACAGCTTCCCACCGCAAACGTGCCCCACCCAGGCACCTCACAACCAATAGCCAAGCGACATCGAGAGCATCCATTCCGAAGGGCGAGGAGCGAATGAGCGCATACCCACCACAACAGGCCCAGACCAGTCCGTGGCAGTCTGCCGACCTTTGGCAAGGTACGACCTACCGCCTGCCCAGGCTCCTGCACCAGCTTCCCGTCGCGCACCACCGGGACCACCAGTCGATCGGGGAACTGTCCCGTCAATGGGGCCGTCGGCACCTCGCAGCTCATTTCGCCCAGAACACGGCTCACAGCCGCACCATAGCCCGCCGCGATGACATGGACACCTACATCGCGTGGAACCTGCCCTGGGGCATGTGCCTGTGTTACCCGCACGGCGAGGCGGCCCGGCTGGTGACCGTCTGCAACTTCATCGACGTGGTCACCATCTACGACGACGTCTCCAGCACGCCACCAGACGGGGGCAGCCCACAACCGGCAGCCCAGACCGAGAAGATCAACCGCATCCTGCGCGGTCACCGGCCCCAGGACAGCTTCCCCCTCGGCCAGGCCCTGCACGACGTCTGGCAAGACTTCACCGCAACCGCCCCCACCGGCCTGCTCCAACGCCTCACCCAGGCGATGCACGACGTGCTGGAAGGCATCACCGAAGAGACTGCCATCCGCAAGTCGGACAACGTACCCGACCTGCAAACCCTACTCCGGCTACGCAGGGGACCGATCTACGCCGACGTCTGCCTGCTGCTCCTCGAGTACGTCCTGAATATCGAACTACCACCCGAATTCCTGACCGACCCCCGCGTCACCGAAGTGCACAACCGGTGGGCAGACAGCTTCTTCATGCTCAACGACATCCTCTCCCTCGCCAAAGAGATCCGCGACGGCGACTGGTCACTGAACACCGTCGCCGCCATCGGCGCGGCCCATCAACTGGACCTCCAGGAAGCCGTGAACGAAACCGCCCGCCTCATCGAACTCAACGAAAGTGCGTTCACCAAAGCCCGCGACGAACTCCTCGCCTCAGACCTCGGGCGCATCCCACACGCAGCCACCTACCTCACAGAACTCGACTACCTCATCAGCGCCAGCGCCGCCTTCCAGGGCCACTGCAGCCGCTACTACCAGCGCAGCACCGACTGGGATCCGACGCGCCCCGCCATGGTCACCCTCAACCCCGAATGCCTGGAGATCACCGGACTGCCCGCCTGAGAGCCGACCCCGCCCTCATCCGCCGGATCCCGGGACCACCGGTGCGCGCGTTGAGCACCAGCCCGCGGCTTGCCGTTCCGTGGGGCAAGCTGGTCGCGTACTGCCGGAGTCACACCAGCCGTGACGACTGCTTGCCAGCTGACTTGCGTCAGTCAACTATGAAGCGGCCACAACTCTCTGACCAGGGAATTTCGACACCTTCATTTGCCAACTAACCTCGCTGTTTCACTTGGCGTGGGGCTGGGTTCTGCGCGGCAACGCGAAAGTGCCTTCTGAGCTGGGATGATGAACCTTGTCGAGGGGTTCTGTCGGTCCAGGCGGAAGGCACTTTCTGCGTGAAGGTGCGACACGAGGTCGCGGTGCGCCGTGAGGCGCTGAAAACCGTAGGAGGTGCAAGACCTCCTCGCTGGGCTGTCGCAGCAGCCCAGCAGGAGCTGAGCGCAGTCCAAACCAGGAAACGCTGGGGCGGGCGGAAAGCAGCGCTGACAAAGCCGAGACAGTCTGGAACTGCCAGATGGGCTGGGTTCGGCAAGCGAGATCGGACGGTATACGAGAGGAACCGTTGGTAAAGCTCCGTAAGCGTGTCACCGGCTCAAATCTGGCGGATATGGGCCGGGATGCAGCGCACAGCCGCTCGAATAGAGCGGCCGACTCCGTAGCTGGTATGCGATGTCAGTGGGGAGGCCACGGTGAAGGTCTGCGGCGTAACTGTGGCGATGCTGCCGGAGCAGAGCTGGATGCCAAGCCGATCAATCGGTTTTCAGTGAACACGGGAACCATCCCGCGTCGTTCCTACAGCCCGGAATCCATCCGGAGCGGGGGATAGATGCGTTGTCCGTCGAAGGGGCGGGATGGGGCGGAGGCCCCGTAGTAGTCAGAGCGAGAGAAGGGCTCGTACACGGCCAAGGGGGCCAGCAAGTCTGCAGTACGGATACCGGAATGCCAGGAGGACGTTGGTGAATACCGACGAGCTGGAGTACGCCTTACTCAAGGCGGAACGCCGGGTACTGGAGATCCAGACCAAGCTGCACCGTTGGGCCAGTGATGACCCTCATCGCAGGTTCGATGATCTGTACAATCTCGCCGCCGATCCGGGCTTCCTGCTGGTCGCCTGGTATCGGGTGCGGAACAACAGGGGCGCGCGCACGGCCGGAGTGGACGGGCAGACCGCCCACTACATCGAGTCCGTGCGTGGGGTGGAAGGGTTCCTCTCGGAACTTCGGGATGACCTCAAGGCCCGTACCTTCCAGCCTCTCCCGGCGCGACGGCGCGCTATTCCCAAACCCAACGGCAAGGTCCGTTACCTGGGGATCGCGACCATCCGTGACCGGGTGGTCCAAGCGTCTCTGAAACTGGTGTTGGAGCCGATTTTCGAGGCAGAGTTCCTCCCATGCTCCTATGGGTTCCGCCCGAACCGCCGCGCTCATGACGCAGTGGCCGAGGTGCACCATTTCGCGTCCCGCTCTTACGAGTGGATCGTGGAAGGTGACATCAAAGCCTGCTTCGATGAGATCTCGCACTCCGCCCTTATGGACCGGGTGAGGAATCGAGTTGGAGACAAACGCGTCCTGGCCCTGGTGAAGGCATTCCTGAAAGCGGGCATCCTCGATGAGGACGGCACGCTTGCGGGTATCAACGCTGGAACTCCGCAAGGGTCAATTCTCTCCCCGTTGTTGAGCAATGTGGCTCTCTCGGTCCTGGATGAGTACGTCGCCCAAGGGCCGGGCGGTCCCGCAGCCAGCCCGTATGGAAGGGCCAAACGACGTCGTCAAGGTCTGCCCAACTACCGCCTTGTGCGGTACGCGGACGACTGGTGCCTGCTCGTGGCAGGCACCGCGGCACACGCGGAAGCCCTGCGGGAAGAGATCGCAGGGGTCTTGTCCACGATGGGCCTACGCCTGTCGCCAGAGAAGACCCTGATTACCCATATCGACGAGGGGCTGGACTTCCTCGGCTGGCGCATCCAGCGTCACCAGAAGCGAGGCACCGGCAAACAGTACGTCTATGTCTATCCGGCCAAGAAGGCACTGGCTGCCGTCATGGCCAAGGTGAAGACAATTTGTCGGCGGAACACGAATCTGACGCTCTCCGAC
Organism: Streptomyces sp. NBC_01320; assembly: GCF_035974375.1. Taxonomy (NCBI): domain Bacteria; kingdom Bacillati; phylum Actinomycetota; class Actinomycetes; order Kitasatosporales; family Streptomycetaceae; genus Streptomyces; species Streptomyces sp. NBC_01320. The sequence goes on along the minus strand of NZ_CP108391.1, from coordinate 452,397 downwards.
CTACTGCATCAGCTCAACCGGGTGCTGCGGGGATGGACCGCGTACTTCAAACACGGATGCTCGAAAGCGACCTTCAACTACCTGCGGTCTTATCTGTGGAAGGAGGTCATCAGGTGGGAAAGGCGCAAGCATCGGCGGACGCCGTGGAAACAGCTACGCCGACGCTACGGCATCTGGCCGGCTGACGGTGATACCGGGATGTTCGACCCCGCCAAAGTGCGCACCAAGCGCTACTACTACCGGGGTTACCGCATCCCAACACCATGGCCGAGCGCGGGATGAGATCTCATCACGAACTCACGGGGCTTGTGGAGAGCCCGTTGCCTAGTAATAGGCACGGCGGGTTCGGGAGGCGGCTCGGAGAAACCCACCAGCGGTGACGCTGGAAGGGCGCTCCGAGCCGACCTCACTGTGTTGAGTGGATGCTCTTGGAAAGGGGGTCGGCGATGTCGCCGACGTCAGGGTAGTCCCGGGTCCGTGTCCGATGATCCGTTCCCACCTGGACGTGCGTCGCTGGTAACGGCGGGGTGCGAAGCTCCGGGGAGAAGCCCAAGCGCCGCCGTTCCACCCGGTGGCAACAGGCAAGGGAAAGACCGGGCGGGCGAACACCCGTGAACCCTCGATGACGTCTCGTGAGGAAAAGCCCTGCCGGTGGGACGCGACAGCAGGGTGCAGGGCGGGCCGCTGAAACGCGGCAGGCGCCGGGCGGATCTGCATGCCGCCCGGGAGGACACCGCCGCCCCGGGATATAGAGGGCGCCCAATCCGGTCGCATCTCGCACACGCGGAACGTGGAAACCCCGACGGAGGCCGTCGCCCGGACAGGGCTGGCGGTGGGCCGACCGTGAGGAAGGCTGATGTCTCCGGCGGGACAGGACGGCTCAAGAAGCGAAGGCCGGCAGGCCGAAAGGCCAGAGGAAACCGGGACAGCACGAGCGGCGGCCTCCGCCGCAGTCCCGGCCAACTCGCCGGATACCGGACCGGTGTCCGGGTCCGAAAGGCGGATGATAAGCGACTCCAGGAGAGCACGCCAGAGTGTGGTCATAGAGCAAGAGCCATCGGCCATCGCTCAGGGTGACCGCAGGGGTGATCCTGGCAGGAATACGCGACGCCTCAACATGCGAGCCCACAAGTCCCACGGCCGAACCAAAAGGCTGGTTCGGATCCGGCGGTTCGCCGTGCCCTGGGCGGGGGAGGGAGCACAGATCCGCCGGAGGGACTGGGGTGAAAGCGTCGGGGTCATGCGGCGGTTACCCGGTGCGGGCGGGCAGTTCGCCGAGCGCGTGGCGGATCGCGGTGAGGAAGGTCTGGATCAGGGGGTGCTCCCCGGCTCCGGCGCGTACGGTCGCGAGAACGGTGCGCGTGTGGCCCGCGGAGCCGTCGAGGATGAGGTCGGGGGCGCGGTCGAACCACAGCATGTCGGGCAGGAAGGCCACCGCGTGGCCCTGCTCGACCAGCCGTGCGTGGACCAGCATGTCCGCGGACACGTAAGCGACGTCCGGCTCGAACCCGGCGGCGTGACAGATGGCCGTCGCCCATGCCCGGGCGGGCGTGCCGGCGGGTTCCATCACCCAGGGGTGCTCGGCCAGATCAACGAGCGACGCCACAGGTGCGGGGGTTGTCAGCCGCATGGCGTCCTCGCACAGCAGGTGGTGCTCGAACTCGGAGGCGCGGGCCGGCCGCGCGTGCCCGGCGAACGTCTCGTCGATCACGAGGTCGAAGTCCCGGGTGAGCAGACCTGGCAGCGAGGTGTCGGGCTCGGCCTGGGTGGCCTCCACCCTTATCCGGGGATGGTTCTCCCGCAGCCAGGTCAGCGCGACGGGCATCAGTGCGAGCATCGCGGTCTGGAAGGCCGCCACCCTGATCGTCCCGGACACCTCCCGCAACGAGGCCACGATCTCCACCTCGGCGCGCTCCAGTTCCCGCAGCGCCATCTCCGTGCGGGCGACGAGGATCTCCGCCTGCGGTGTCAGCCGGACCCCCCGGCCTTCCCGCTCCAGCAGCGGAGCGCCGACTTCAGACTCCAGCAGCATCAGTTGCTGGGAGACAGACGAGGGGCTGTAGGACATGGCCGAGGCGACAGCAGCCAGCGTGCCGCGGTACTTCAGCTCCCGCAGCACCGCAAGGCGGCGCAGGTTGTACACGTCCCTCACTCCATTCATCGGATTCTGTGACCTGTCTACTCCTGAAACATTCACTTTACTGAAGGGAGGTGCTTTGGGACTGTAAAGGCAGAGAAGCACCGCACAGATGGGAATACAGGGCATGGACATCGAGGCGCTCCGCCAGGACACCCCGGGCACCGCGAACCGGATTCACCTCAACAATGCGGGCGCGGGCCTACTGTCGCGGCAGGCTCTCAAGGCCGTGACCTCCCATCTGGAGTTGGAGGCCGCGATCGGCGGCTACGAGGCCGCGGGCCAGGAACGGGACCGCATCGATGCCACCTACGGGCGCATCGCCCGACTGGTGGGTGGGCAGGCGGACGAGATCGCGCTGTTCGACAACTCCACCCACGCCTGGAATGCCGCGTTCTACTCCATGACGTTCAAGCCGGGCGACCGCATCCTCACAGGCCGGGCAGAGTACGGCAGCAGCGTCCTGGCCTACCTGCAGATAGCCCAGCGCACCGGAGCCGAGGTTGTCGTCGTCCCCAACGACGAGTCCGGCCAGCTCGACACCGCCGCCCTGGCGAACTTGATCGACGACCGCACCAAGCTGGTGGGCATCGCCCACGTCCCCACCAGCGGAGGCCTGGTCAACCCGGCCGCCGAGATCGGACGCATCACCCGCGCCGCCGGCGTTCCCTTCCTCCTCGACGCCACCCAGTCCGTCGGCCAGTTCCCCGTGGACGTCGCCGAGCTCGGCTGCGACATGCTCAGCGCCACCGGCCGCAAGTTCCTGCGCGGCCCGCGCGGCACGGGCTTCCTGTGGGTCCGGCCCGAGGCACTGGCACACCTCGAGCCGCACGTGACCGAGATAGCAGCGGCCACCTGGGACGGCAAGCGCAGCTTCACCTGGCACGACGGCGCGCAGCGTTTCGAGACATGGGAGGTCAGCTACGCCAACGTCCTGGGTCTGAGCGCCGCCGTCCAGCAGGCCCTGGATCTCGGCATGGACGAGATCGGCCGACGCGCCCTCGCCCTCGGCGCCTACCTGCGCGACCGGCTGGACGCCGTGCCCGGCATCACCACCTACGACCTCGGCCGGCAACGGTGCGCGATCGTCACCTGCAAGATCGACAACATGGCCACGGCCGATGTCGCGGCCGCCCTCGCCGGGCACGGCATCAACGTCAGCACCACCAACCCGGCAGAGACCCAGTTCGACACCGAGGACCGGGACGTCCACCCGCTGGTACGGCTCTCGCCGCACTACTACAACACCGAAGCCGAAATCGACCGCGCCGTCGGGGTCCTCACCGAACTCGCTGCGACCCGCTGATGTCCTGCGCCGGAGATCCGTCGGCAGAAGCGGGCAAGGGAGTCTGGCTGCTGCGGCCGGCAAGGCGCCGCGGGCGCACCTGTACCGCGCACTGCAGCAGCGGTTCCCGCGCTGTTGTGGGCCCGCCAAGAACTTCACCCCACACATGTCCCTGGGCCGGACCCGGGATCCGCGGCGAGTCACCACCGCCTGCGCCACCCGGCTCGACGCCATGACGGCGACGGTCTGGGAGCTCGTCCTGCTCTCACGCAGGGGCCACGGGCCGATGCGGCCACGGGCCACGGTCGCCCTGCACACGGGCGAGGTCCGCTGGCTGCCCGCGCCCAGCTCCGAAGCGCCGGGCCCGGCGGACACTGCCTGGTTCTCCGAGATCACCGACAGGTGAGGCACATGACCAGGCGAGGCAAAGCACCGCCCGGGTTTCAGGTCGGATGAGAACTCCCAGCTCGGGATTCTCGGTGCAGTAGCTGGCGGGGCCCGGCTGACTGGACGTGCGTGAAATCCGCAGCCAGCCCCTGGCATCGGGTGCCCCAGTCCGTGAAATGGGACTCGGTGATGGCCTGAGCGACGATCGGATGCAGCTCCTGCTCCGTCGCATCGGCCTCCTGGGGCTGGGGTATCTGGGCGGCGTAGGTGCGTGAGATTGCGGTTGTGACGTGGCGCTCGCAGCCGTCGACGGAGGACCCGCGGGCGGTAAATCCGAAGTAGGCGACGACGTGCACCATCATGCTGGCGGAGATGGCTGCCTGCTCTCGCGCCTGTTCCCTGACCTGCGGTTGCCACTCCGATTCGGTTGCCTCCACCAGCGCGGCCTGGAGACGCTTCTGCGGCTTCGTCAGCTTCCCGGCGCGGTAGCGCTCCACCGTCCGGATCGAGACGCCCAGGCGGTCCGCCAGGTTCCGCGCCGAGTCCTTCGTACGCGTGAGAAGGATTTTCACCTGAGCCTTTGCGGATTTCGGCACGGGCCGGGTGAACACCTCCCGCTCCGCCCGCGCGAGGGCCTCCAGGACCTTGCCGCGGCGCGGGGCGGCTGCTACTCGTGATCGCTCATGCCGACCAGGAAGCCATGGCGCGCCTGTGGACAACCACGACCCCGACCACTGACTCTCACCACCACTGACACCAAACCAAGAGATCGTAGCGAGACGCCGGCCGAAGAGCCGAGGGACTGCTTCAGCGCGGCATGAAGCGACCCGCCGACAGGCCGTGCAGGTAAAGCAGCGGCAGCACCTCGCTGATCTTCGGGGACTTTCTCGACACCACGCTCAGGTTCTCGTCCCGTCTCACGGTGGTAAGGGACCTCATCGGGCGTGGCGTCGGCCCAGGCCGGATCGTCGATGAGGTGGACGTGGGCCTCGTGCTCGCCGTTCTCACCCCATGACTGCGTCAGAGCCGTCGCCACCGCCTGCCATGCGGCGTTGTAGTCGGTCCTGATGATCAGGGCAGCAAATTCATCACGTCCGACAATCTCAGAAGCCGTATCTCAACCGAACATGATCGCTTGATTTCTGCTGGTCAGGCATGGTCCGGCTCGGAATGAGGGAGGCATCCTGCGTCTTGTTTCCGCTCAGTGAGCGAGGGGTGCGCGATGGCGTCGGTGCTGGGGATGCTGGAGGAGCGGGAGACGGCGGCCCGTGTGCGGGTGGAAGGGCTGCGGGAGGAAGTCGCCCGGTTGGCTGGGGTGTTGGAGGCCGCCGAGATCGAGCTGGACCGGCGGGTGATCGCGCGGGAAGAGCTGGTCGAGGCCCTGGCAGCCTCGGCTGCCGAGACCACCGCCGTGACCGGAACCGAGGCGGAGCAGAAAACCGTGCCCTCGCCCGCGCCGGTGCCGGGCTCGATCGTGCCGCCTTGGCGCGAAGGATTGCCGCTGACGGTGCTGGCGCCGGACTACCAGCGGATCCTGGACGTGTTCGACGAGCGGCAACTGGCGGGCCAAGGACCGATGAAGGCCAAGGAGATCACGGTGGAGCTGGGCCTTGAGACGACGTCGGCGAAGGTCGAAGGGGTGCGCTCGAAGGCCAGGCGGCTGGCGGAGCGCGGGTGGCTCGTGCAGGAGACGTCGGGGATGTTCAGCGCCGGCCGGCGGCCCGTGGCCGCGCCAGACACCGCCCCATCCGCGTGACCATCGACCACCGGATCATCGCCTCGCTGCTGGCCGGCAACGTCTCGTAGTCCCGGGCCAGCCGGCGTGAATGCATCAGCCACGCGAACGTGCGCTCTACCACCCAGCGTCTCGGCAGCACCACGAACCCCTCCATGTCGTCGGTGCGTTTGACGATCTGAAGGGTGAGCGCGAGTTTCTGCCGGCACCGGTCAACGAGGCCGCCGGTGTAACCGCCGTCTGCCCAGACGAGGGTGATGTCGCGGTGCAGGCGCCGCAGCCGCTGCAGCAGGCCCAGCGCGGCATCCCGGTCCCCGACGTTCGCGGCGGTCACCGCGACGACCAGGAGCAGGCCGAGGCAGTCGGTCACGATGTGCCGCTTGCGGCCGCCCACCTTCTTCCCGCCGTCCCAGCCGCGTGAGACGGACGGCACCGAGGCCGCGGCCTTCACCGACTGCGCATCGATGATCCCGGCCGTCGGCTCCGCCTCACGGCCCTCTCGCTCACGGACCCGTCCGCGCAGCCGGTCGTGGAACTCGTCGATCAGCCCATGCTCGCGCCAGCGGCGGAAGAAGGCGTAGACCCGGCCCCAGTCAGGGAAGTCCGCGGGCATCGCCCGCCAGGAGATCCCGCCCGCGACCAGGTAGCGGATCGCGTCCAGCAGCTGGCGGTGGCAGTAGCCCTCGGGCTGCCCGCCCCGGCCCTGGAGCCAGGCTGGCACCGGCAGCAAAGGCCGGATGGCCGCCCATTCCGCGTCTGTCATGTCGGAGGGATACCGGCGTTCCCGGTCCGGATGGTCGGCGGCGTTGCCGTACACGTGCGCGAGGCAATCACACGATGGAGCAGCCGAGTTGAAGTGAACGGGTTCGGACGCGTACAACAACGACACCAGGGCCTCCCGGTACTGCTCGGTCAGATTCGCATCCCCGAGCTACCGAGAGGCCCTGTCTTCATGCGCGTACAACGAGAAGATCACCCCGGCGGGAAACCTGTTCGACCCGCACGTTCCATGATCGGTTGAGATACGGCTTCTCAGGCAGCACGCGCATGTGCCCCTCCCCCAGACCACGATTAGGGGGCCGACTGTCTCACGGAGCCCTGACACGGCCTTCGCTCGGGGACTCTGCCATTCGCGGCGCTGCCACAGCAGACTCGGCCGCGAACGACAGCACCGGCAGCGTCAACACCGTCCGCAGCGCCCTCGACCGCTTCGTCGCTATTCCCGCGCTCGCCGCGTGAACGTGGCAACCGGCCGGATCCGCGCATTGCGGCCTGGCCTGGTGAGTCACAAATTCGACCGAGCACTCGTAGCGGATGTCCAGGACCTCTCCGGGATGTCCGTCGCGCCCGGCGTCTTGGCGGGCTGATGGTCAGCGGGTGGCGGGCGAACGCTGACGAAGCTCCCTGTGCCGATGGCAGACGCCCACTGGCGTACTGACGCCTCGCGTCGGGGCAGCAGAAGGTCTGGCGTGATCGCTGACCGCGTCGCCGGATGGATATGGAATACGCAAACCCGCACAGAATTGGTGTGCGGGTAAAAGAAAGAGAGGGGCAGTGGCCACAATATGGCGAGTGCCCCTTCAAGTCCGAGCAGAGGTTATCAAGAGTGCCCCGCGCCGCTGCTCAGAGCAGGGTTCGACCATATCATCCGCGCTACCTGCGCCAAGGTCGACTTGGCAAATTTTCAGCGGCAGGCGGCGGCATTACCTGCCGCACTCTGGAGGTTCTCGGTTCTGGTTCCCCGGGCCCTGTCTCCCGAGGGTTGCGTCCAGGGAAGTGGTGTACAGGTTTCCACCTAAATCGGGGGTTTGATCCCGTAGTTGAGTGAGAAGCCTGAACGTAAGACGGCCACCGGCTGATCCTTCGAGAACGACCAAGCTCTTGTAGGAGAACAGCACGATGACCGCACCCGACAGTCTGCCCTTTACCGCGCTGCTGGAGGAGAACCTCGCCTCGGCGAGTCCGGATCTACTGCGGCAGATGGTGAAGACCTTCGCCGAGGCCATGATGTCCGCCGACGTCGACAACGCCTGCGGAGCCGCCTACGGAATGCCGAGCGAGGAACGCGTCAACTCCCGCAACGGCTACCGCAATCGATCCTGGGACACTCGGGTCGGAACCGTCGACCTGGCCATCCCGAAGATCCGTACCGGCTCCTACTTCCCCGACTGGCTGCTCGAGCGCCGGCGCCGCTCCGAGCAGGCCCTGATCTCCGTGGTCGCCACCTGCTACCTGCTCGGCGTCAGTACCCGCCGGGTGGAGAAACTCGCCGCCACTCTCGGCATCACCCAGCTGAGCAAGTCCCAGGTCAGCGAGATGGCCAAGGTCCTCGACGCCCGGGTCGCCGAGTTCCGCAACCGGCCATTGGACGCCGGCCCCTACACCTTCGTGTGGGTCGACGCCCTGACCCAGAAAGTCCGAGAAGGAGGCCGCGTCGTCAACGTCCACTGCCTGGTCGCGGTCGGCGTCAACAACGAGGGCAAACGCGAGGTCCTCGGCATCGACGTCGCCTCCAGCGAGGACGGCGCCGGCTGGCTGGCGTTCCTGCGCTCCCTGACCACCCGCGGCCTGACCGGCGTCGAGCTGGTCGTCTCCGACGCCCACGTCGGCCTCGTCAGCGCCATCGGAGCCGCCCTGCCCGGCACCGCCTGGCAGCGCTGCCGCACCCATTACGCCCGCAACCTGCTCTCCCAGGTCCCCAAATCCGCCCAACCATGGGTGGCGACCCTGCTGCGGACCGTCTTCGAACAGCCCGACGCAGCCGCCGTCCGCAAGCAGATGGCCGCCGCCATCGCCGGCCTGGACGAGAAGTACCCCAAGGCCGCCGAGCATCTCGAAGCCGCCCGCGAAGGCCTCCTGGCCTTCGCTGCTTTTCCTCACGAAGTGTGGAAGCAGATCTGGTCCAACAACCCCCAGGAACGCCTGAACAAGGAGATCAGGCGCCGGACCGACGTCGTCGGCATCTTCCCCGACCGAGGCGCCATCATCCGCCTGATCGGCGCCGTCCTGGCCGAGCAGAGCGACGAATGGGCCGAACAGCGCCGCTACATGGGACCCGAAATCCTTGGCCGCTGCCGCCTTCACCTGATCGAAGGAAACGCCACCGAGACAACGGACCCGGCAGCCCTCACCGCCTAGCTTTCACAGTGGATCACCGTGGCCGTCGTTACACCACGCCACCGGACGTGACCCTCCCGAGCAGGCCCAGGTGGGTCGCACAGTGGTTCAGCGGTGACAACGCCTCGGTCAGTCTCGTCGTTATGTGCCCCGCATCTGCTGGTTCCTCACCTTGAAGGGAAGCGTGAGACTTCACTCGACTGGCACATCCGGCCCTACTCATGGGTAGTATCTCTAGATACTGCTGCACATTGCGGCAGTTGTGTCCTGCGGGTGCCCCAGCGCAGACGGGGCACCCGTCTCCGCCCGCTCGCGGACCGGGTCTGTGCTTTCAACCGTCATATCCGCGAGCTGCAGAAAGGCCCATGACATGTCTGAAATTCAGGCCCACGCCACAGGACTGACGTCGCAGTACATCGCCCAGGTGACGGGCGACCTTGAGCGCAACGTCAAGGAGCAGGAACGTATCAATGCGGAAATCGAGGCGTTGCAGGAGCAGTTGGGTGCCCTGCATCACGACCACTCCGTGCTGGTGAGCATGCGGGAGGCACTCGGCGGCGCGAACGCAGCCGGCGAGGCAGACACCACGGCCGCGCCGACCGTACCGCGCCAGGCTACCGCCGAACCCCGGCAGAGCAAGCCGAAGAAGGCGGCCGCCACGAGTGCAAAGGCGACGGCATCCAAGAAGAGCGCCGCCAAGACCTCGTCCGCGAAGGCACCCAAGACAGACACCAAGCCGACCCTCGTCAACCTGATCCGCGGCCACCTGGAGCAGCAGAGCGAGCCGCGGTCCGCGACCGAGATCTCCGCCGCGCTCACGCAGGCCCACCCTGACCGCGGCGTCAAGACCACCGTTGTGCGTACCACCCTCGAAGGGCTGGTCGCCAAGAGCCAGGCTCAGCGCACCAAGCAGGGCTCGTCCGTCTTCTACACCGCGACGGCCGCTTCGGAGCCTGCTGCGGCCGAGCCTCAGCAGGAGGCAGTGGCCAGCTGACCATCCGCAGCAGCGCGCATCTCCTGCGCTCGTCGCGCGTGCACGCCCGAGGCTGAAAGCCCGCTGCAGCTGTATGCGGGCAAGAAGAGAGGGGCAATGGCCATAATGTGGCGAGTGCCCCTTCAAGTTGAAAAGAGTCTATTGCGGTCCGCCCCGGGATGCATTTCCACGGGGGTTGCCCACTCTTGCCGCACCGCGTCAAGACAAGCCGCTGGAAGCGGGCGAAGCAGCGCGTGATTCAACGGAGGTCGGGGGGCGTGGGCCCACAGTGCCGCTGCGGTACAGCGCATGATGGCAGAGGGTGCAACAGCGTGTGTCGGCGTCGGGGGCGATGGCCTCAGGAACGACGATCGCCGTCTGCGCGGCGCGGTCTGTGTGCTGTCCCAGCAGGGGTGAGAAGACGTTAACCAGATTCAACGTGGTGTAAGCGGAGCCGGGAAGTACGACGGCGTCGAGGTCGGCGGGCATGGGATCCCTCGCGCGCTGGCACCGGATCACCGGCTGGTTGTGCTCATAGCTCACGGCCTTCAGCGGTGGTACGACGATCTCAGCCTCGATCATGTGCACCGCCAGTTGGGCCGCGAAGTCTTCTGCTTGCCGGATGTCCCCGAGCACAGCCACCACACGTCTCTGAACTTTCCCCGTGATGCTGGACACTCGTTGCTTACGCTGCGAGGGCGTGTTCTTGCTCGTGTCGCTGTCGGATCTCCAGCGGGGTGAGGTATCCCCAGGCCGGATGCTTCCGCAGTCGTCTGCGGTTGTAGGAGGTCTCGATGAAGGTGAAGATCTCCGCGCGGGCAGTGGTCCGGTCGGGCCAGTGGCGGGTGCCGATCTCCTCTTTGAGCAGTGCGAAGAAACTCTCGGCGGCGGCATTGTCAGGCGGCGGCATTGTCATAGCACGAGCCGGTTCGTCCCATGCTCTGCCGCAGTCCCAACCTGCGTATTTCCCGGCGGAGTTCGTCAGAGGTGTACTCCGATCCACGATCGGAATGTGCGATGCAACTGGGCTGGAGCCGGCCACGTCCGGCGGCCATCGCCAGCGCGTCGACAACCAGAGAGGCGCGGTGGTGATCGGCCATCGAGTAGCCGACGATCTCGCGGGTGGCCAGGTCCAGCCAGGTCGCCAGATACAGCCGGCCCTCGTCGGTGGGGATGTAGGTGATGTCACCGACCAGTTTCCGGCCCGGGGCGCCGGCCGTGAAGTCGCGGCCGATCAGGTCCGCGGCGGGCACCGCCCTCTTCGCCGGACGGGTCAGCGACCGGCGCTTGCGCCGCGTGACCCCGGCGATGCCGCGCTCACGCATGATCCGCTCCACTCGCTTGCGGTTGACCCGCCGGTCCAGCCTGCGCAGCTCGGCATGAATACGCGGCACCCCATAGGTGCACCGGGAGGCGATGTGCAACACGGTGATCTCGTGGGCCAGGGCGTCGTCGGCGGCCCGGCGGGCGGCGCGGGCCTGCTCGCCGGCCAACCAGGCGTAGAAGGAGGACCGGGCCACCTTCAGCAGCCGGCACAACAGAGCGACTCCGTGGGTGGTCTTCTCCGCCTCGATGAACGCGTACACCTCGCTCATCGATCGCTCTCCTTCGCGAAGAAGACCGCCGCTTTGCGCAGCATCTCGATCGTCTCGGCCTGCTCACGGTTCTGCCGCCGCAGCCGACGCAGCTCTTCCCGCTCCGCGCTCGTCAGCTCGCCCGGCGCCCCCTGCCCGCGGTCGATCGTGTCCTGCTTGACCCAGTTCCGCAGTCCCTCGGCGCTGACCCCGATCTCCCGGGCCACCTCGGTGACGGTCTTGCCGGAAGACCGGACCAGCGCGACCGCGTCGCGCTTGAACTCCTCCGTATACCGCCTACTGCGGTAGCTCTTGCTTCCCACCTGGCACTACTTCCTCTGGAACCTCACGTCCCAGTCTCCAGGTGGCCAACATCAAGGGGAAGCTTCACTTCGCTGCCCCTCCCCACCGCGCGGACCGTCCCCGCGCTGCGCGCCCCGGTCGCGCTCCACTCCGCATCTGCTGCCAGTGTCCATGGTGTTACCGCCGAAGCCATCGCAACTGGCAGCCGCCGCGCTGCCGACAAAGGGATGAGCGCGGCTCCTCTGGAAGACCGTCGGGTGCATTGACGCTCGCCCACACGGGGAAGCGACCTGCGGCGGCCACGTTCCGCGAGATCCGCCGCCCGGGCGGGACAATCACGAGGACGACTTGGTGACTCCGGGGAGGAATCCGGCGTGGGCCTGCTCGCGCATAGGACGCGGGATAGCCCGAACCAGCGCGGTGTGTCCGCGGTGGTGATTGTAGGTGTGGAGCCACTGTGGGTAGGCGTCGCGCCGTTCGGCCTCGGATCGATAGGGCCTCGCGTAGGCCCATTCGTCGAGGAGGGTGCGGTTGAAGCGCTCGACCTTGCCGTTGGTCTGGGGCCGGTACGGTCGCGTGCGCTTGTGTGAAATCCCTTTCTGGACAAGGGTGTTGCTCCAGAGATGTGACTTGTATCAGGAGCCGTTGTCGGTCAGGACCGTTCGGCAGCACGGCGCAGCGGCCACCCGTCGTCGACGACACAGCGGGCCAGACGCAGACGGCCGGTTTCGGTCAGCGGTGCATTACGGTGGGGCATGCGGGCCTTCTGATCGTTCAGTGTCGATGTCGCAATCCACACCGAACCTGGAAGGCCCTCACTCGTTCAAGATCCCCAAGCTGTGGAATCTGTCACCAACCTCCGTGGTCAGAACAGCTAGGCGGGTTGTTGCGCCGCCCGGAAACGAGGTGGCGCATCGTACGGTGATCGGCTGCGGCAGCGCTTTCGGCGCAGGGAATGACGGTTATGGCGATTGAGTTCTCTCGGGCCTTCAGGGAGTTTCTTGAGGTTTGGGTTGGCGCGAGTGTGGCGTCGGGGGATGAGGACCTGGGGTATGAGAGCCGGTTGCCGTATCAGAAGCTGGCGGGTGATCTGCGGGCGTTGTCGGGTGCGATGCAGGGTGCGATCGCGCAGGTGGGGTATTCGATGCCCCCGGCGGTGGGGGACCAGTTCGTCGGGGCGATGAGGCTGTTCGTCGATGACAACGGTGTGAACCATCTGTTCCGGCTGGCGGATGAGCTGGAGAGGACGGGTGAGCGGCAGGTCGACCGTTCGCGGAAGCTGGCCGAGGGCAAGTACGAGATTTTGATCGAGTTCTCTTTGATGAATCTCGAGTTGGCGTTGATCGCGGCGTTGTCGGTGTTCACGGGGGGGACGTCGTTTGCCGAGGCGGCGATGGTGCGGGCGCGTACGGCGTTGTCGATCATTTTGGCGATGCAGCGGTTGGGGCGTGCTGCGCCGATGCCGTTCACGGCAGTGCTGGAGGCGTTTGAGGAGGCGTTCACGTCGTTCTTCGCGCAGTTCCTGTCGATGACGGTGCCGGACAGTCCGGATCGGCGTCGGACGAAGTTCGACTGGCAGGACGTGGGCAGGTCGGCGCTTGTCGGGTTCATCGCCAGCGTGTTCGGGGGTGCGCTGGGCGAGGTGTACGGGAAGTATGTCGCGAAGCATTTCAAGGACCGGCACTGGCTGAAGGAGGGCTCAGAGGTTCCGTTCGCTTTTGTGAACGAGGGTCAGGCTGAGGTGTTCGCCATGGGGATGGACAAGCTGATCTTCGAGGGGCGGTTCGCAGTCAGTGGCCGGGATTTTTGGATGTCGGGGGTGAGTGGTGGGCTGACAGCCGGCGCGGAGATCGCGGTGGGTGCGGCCGGTTTGGGGCTGTATCACCAGTTTTTCCAGAAGACTTCGCTGAACGACAGCTCTTTCGGTGGCAAGCCGGGTGTGGTCGATGTGGCGGACGCGGTGCGGGACAACAGCCGTCATCCGTTGGCGGTAGGGGACTGGGAGGGCGGACAGTTCCGGGTGTCGCCCGAGTTGTTGGGTGCCGGCGGAGGTGTGAGTCTGGGTGTTCCGGATTCAAGACGGCCGGTCGTGACGCTGTCGTCTCCGGATGCGCTTGTGGTTCCGCCGGTGCCGGAAGACCCCGAAATTCCGGGCCAGTTGGGATCGGAGGGCGGGTTCGGCGGGGTTGCGACTGCGGGATCCCTGCCGGGTGGTGCCGGTGGCCTGACGGATGCTCCACCGTTCCCCAGCGACCTCAGCTATGTGATAGATGTCAGCGACCAGTCGTCGGTCTCCAGCGATGTCGGCGACTTGAGCGACCAGTCGTCGGTTTTCAGCGACGCCGGCGGCTTGAGCGACGGGGCCTCGGTTTTCAGCGTTGTCAGCGATGGGTCCTCGTTCAGCGATGTCGAGGGCGATTTCGTGCCTGCGCCGGGCAGCGGTACGGATTCGGGTTCGGGGTTTGTGAGGGGTGCGGGGGTGCCGGCGGCGGGTGTCGATGGGACCGTCGGTGCGACCGGTATGTTCGACAGGTCCTCCCTGCCCGGGGTCACGGACGCAGGCCAGGAGTCGTGGCCGGCTGGCGGCAGGGCGGGGGTTGGGGGCTCGACCGGGGTGGACGGCGAGGTTCGTAGTCCGGTGCCGAGCCGGGCTGGGGCCCAGGACAGCACGGTCGAGCGTGTGCAGCCGCAGGACGGGCCCGAGAACGTGCTCGACGGCTCGCATCGAGTTGGCCAGGACACCCCGGTGGGCACCAGCACGTTGCACACGCCGACGCTGTCCGGCACTCCTGGTGTCTCGCCCGGCGCCGGTTCCGCGGAACTGTCTCGCACCGGCAACCCGGTCTCTGCGACAGACCCTGAGACGCGCCGGCAACCGGCCGCCCCGCAACAGGACGGCGAACGCGAGACCGGCCCGCAGGACACCCAGGACGTGGACACAGCCACGGACACCGCCGACGCCCAGGGCGTGGATACGGACGTGGACACGGCTGCCCTCCAAGGGCAGGAAGACGCCGACACGGCCGAGCCCGGGTTCACTCCAGCCCCGAGCGCCTCCGCCACCCCGGTCGCTCCCCTCACCTCCACCCCTGCCACCCCCGGCCAGCCGGTCGCTCCGGCCCAGAGCACGTCCACCCCTGCGACCCCATCGCAGGCCACGTTGGCCACTCCTGCGCAGGGCGCACCCCCCACCCCAACTCCGGCCAGGACCGGAACCAGAACGGAGACGGGGACGGGGGTTGCGCAGGCAACCGTGGACACCACCGCGACCGGGAGCAGCACCGCGGCGGCGAGCACCGCCTCGGCACCAGTGCCGTCCGTCGGACCGCCATCCGCCGCGGCTCTGGCCTCCGGCCTGCAGAGGCCGGACGGCCAGTCCGGTACCGGGACGCCCACGGCCAGCGGCGGCACGAGGACCACCGTCGCACCGTCCAGTGCCACGGCCACCACACGCGCAGCGGCGATAGGCACGGCCGGCGGTGGGCCGGCTCCGCAGGCCGCCCCAGGCGTCACGGGGCCGTCCGTGGGGAGCACGCCCCCACGGATCGTGGTGGAACCGGTCACCATAGCCACACGCAGTGGAGCGCTGCCGGCCCAGGGACAGAGCGCCGCGGGAGGCGACGGCGAACCCGCTCCGCGTTCTCGTTCCCGGCAGTCCCAGGCCGCGCCCCCGTCGCCGAACCCGTCCGGTGGCGGGCGGGCGAAGTCCCGGTGGGACGCCCCCGAAGCGGTGGCGCAGGAGATCACCGACTCCAGCGGCCGGCGTATCGGCGTGATGTCCTTCAACGCCAATGACCTCAAGGACCGCAAGGACGTCTACGGCAAGCTCGCCGCGCAGAAGAGTTATGTGCAGTGGCGGCTGGACGACCAGAAGCAGAAGGTCGGTGAGTGGCGGGACCTTCCGCAAGGGTTCGGGGAGTCCTTCTTCCTGGCGCTCCACCATGACACCAAGGGATTCCACGTCGTCGGGCCGGACGGCCGCAGCAGGGTCTGGACCGCGGAGGAACTCGGCCGGGAACTGGACACATTCAAGAACGACCTGTCGGATTTCAAGCAGATCACTCTGCTGTCCTGCACGGCAGGAGCGGATCCCACCACCGCCAACCGCACACAGCCCGACGCCCAGACCATCGCGGACATCACCGGCTGGACAGTCAACGCACCCGCCGGCGAGGTGACCTTCATCGGGTCCGAAGACCACGACCCACGCGTCCACCTGCAATACGACGCCGACGGCAAACCCACCGCCTGGCGCACCTTCCACCCCCGGAGCAAGTCCGCCACCACACGCGATACCACGGGCCTCCGCAACACGGCAGGCGGGACCACCCCCGACACAACGCCGTACCCACCCCGCGGCTGGAACAACAGCAACACTGCCGCCACTAACTTCCTCAGCACGGTCAAACGAGTTGTCGCCTCCGCCGCGGACGGTGCCCGGGCGCGGTCCGTCGGCCGCGACGACGGTGGGCAGAGCGCGGCCTGGGTGGCACCCACACAGGCTCCGCACCCAGCGCCAGCTTCGACGAGCGTAGAGCCCACCCTCCCGCAGACGGCGCCGCAGCCGCCGCTCCCAGAGGCCCAGGCGGCGGACCGTAAGCCCCTCTCCGACCACACCCCCGTGCCTGCCGTGCCGGCCGTGCCAGCGGAGCTCCCGCAGCCGGCCGCGTCCGCAGACGAACCCGTCGGATCGGTGAAGTCTCGCAGAAGCTCCGCCATATCGCCCCCGAACGTCGACTCCCTTCGACCCCACGGCACGAACCTCCCGGAGGAGACGTTCACCCCGCGCTTCGGTGCGTACTACGGCATGCCGCAATGGCAGCAATACAATGAGGAGCACGAGAAGGCGATCGGCTGGGTCCTGGCCAAAGAACCGGTGGTCATCCAGCACGCCCGTGCCGCCGTCGGCCGCTTGTATGCCCACCTGACCTCCCGCCACGGGCTGGTCAAGGCCCGTCAGGCGTTCTTCCCTGAGCATCGGGATGGTGCCGACACGCAGCAGGCGATGCGCAGGCTGCTCGACCAGCACTCGGACGCGAGCTTGTCCGAGCTGATGACGGCGTTCGCCAACGCCGCGTACGCCAACCCGTCCCATCACTACACGCTCAGCGGGGTGCTGAGCGGCCACGAGAAAAGGCCGCGGGCGCGAGGGAAGCGGGCGTTCAAGTACATCACCGCTCTGCCCTCCACCATCCGCCGCTTGTGGTCCTCGCGCCGAGGGGCCGGTATCCGCGCCGGAGCCGCCATGGCGTCCCGCCCCGAGCTGGCCCGGGCGCGTGACACCGAGTGGTTGGCTGAGATGCGCGACCGGCGTGGCCTCCGCGTCGGGCCGAACACGGCGGCCGTCGTCAAGTGGCTGGTCGCAGCCCACCAATGGCTGAACGTGCCAGGCAGCGACCAACTGCTGTTCCGCCAGGCGTTGATGGGCTGGCTGCTGCCCTTGGGCGAACACTCCCTGTTTGACATCCTCGAGGCGTCGCACCAGGCCGGTATGCGGGACGTGACCGAACCGGACCTCTCCCGGATCGACGCCGTGCGCCTGCACGGCTGGGCGGACGGCAACCTCGACCCACACGGGCTGCTGGACAATTCAGACGTCCGGCAGCGGATCAAGGTCGACAAAAGGGCAGCGCTCGAGGAGTCGCTCATACCGCCACACCAACGGATGTACTTGGCTCGGACGACATGGTTGACCTCGGACGTCACCGGCGAAGGCGCTGATGCGGCCGTGATCGCCCGGATAGACCTTCGCGGGCCGGTGTCGTCAGAGTTCCACTCCGTCTGGCGTGGGAGGCGCCAGGCCTTGCATGACTGGTTGCTCCACCACGACGACATCGAACTTCTCCGGAAGAACACCAAAACTGCTTATGTTCACGCGCTGTATCTGATTAGTGGCCCCGACGCCTGGCTTCTCAGCGAACGCTTCGGCCGCGGCGAGGAGGGCAGACGGCTGTTGACGGTGCGGGCACGCGTGGTGGTCAAGGACGCTTTCGCAGCGGCTGACCGCTCACCAGAAGGGGACTTGCGGTCCTTGCTGCCGCTGCTGTTCCTGCGCGACGAGCGGTTCCGGGAACTGACCCGCCAGATTGGGGAACTTGCCGACCAGGCGACGCCCGGGGAGCCCGGGACTGCGCTGACCGAGCTGCGGCGGGCGCTGACGGAACGTGCCGAGCAGCTGGCCGAGGTACTCGGGGAAGAGCCAGAAGCGCTGGGGGAGCATCGGGAGATGGCGGCCGAGGCGCTGGGCATGCTGCCGCCCGTCGCGTCCGCCGTGTACTGGAGCAGCCAGGAGACGTATTCCCCGGCTGAGGGTGCACGTCTGACCCTGCCGCGCTTTCACTGGGCGACGACGCGTTTCGAGACCGCGCGCGCCCAAGCGCTGGCGCGGGGCGCGGACGGCCACCCGGTCATATGGGAGGCGGAGCATGCCACCGGTCGCGACATCTCTCCGTTCTCCCGCATTCCTGGCGAGGGCACAGTCCGCTATGCCGACCCGGTGACCTTCGAGGTCGTCGCGCGAGAGAGGCGTCTGGACGCGAGCGGGCAGCCGTATGCCTACATAAGGGTCCGTGAAGTCGCCGCCCCGCTGCACCGGCAGCTGTGGCAGCGGGAGATCATCACCCGACCCATCGTCGGCGACGGCCGCCTGGTCGGTCAGGCCAGCCTGCACGAGCGGGACTGGTTCGAAATGGGGCGGCCGCTCCGCAAACTGCCCGACGCGCAGAGTTACCACACCTATTGGCCTCGGCCCGGCGGCGGTGACGATCGCAGCACTGATCCGGACGAGCCGGTGCCGTGGGGCGAAAATGTCTACCACTTTGCCGCGCACGGCAGACCCGCCTACGTCGTCACCGTCTCTCCCGCGGGTCTGAGAAGTGTCAGCCTCTACGAGGCGGGCGTCTACCTTCGTAACGTGCTGCGCGATCAGCAGATACCGCCTGAGACGGAGCTAGTGCTTCAGTCGTGCCATCTGGGCGCTGGGCCGGGCATTCAGCAGGTGGCAGACCGCGTCGGTCGCGTCACCTACGGAACGCCCGATGACGTGTTCGTTGGTGACGACAATGGGCAGAGACTACTTCTGCGCCAGAGACTCTACGAGCCCAAGGCGACGTGGCAGGTCCGCCGCCCCGGAGAGCGGTCCGGGTCTGCTGGTCAGTCGCCCCCGGGCCCGGCAGACCAGTCGGTGTGGGCCAGCGTGTACGCGGCCTCGGACTGGCCGGAACTGGCTCGGCGGTACGAGGACGCGCTCGGCCGCGTGCTCGCCGCCGACCCGCGCACACTCGGGGATGTCAGGGACGTCATCCGCTGGGCCTTCGACGCCTATCAGAACACCTTGGGCGGCCCGGACGCGGCCAGGGGGAAGTTCTTCGCCCCCAACCCCCCGGAGACGATCGACTATCCGGCCGCGTTCGACCGCCTGCTAGACGAGAACTCGGGCGTGACGCTGCACGAGCTGATGACGGCGGTCAGCCACGGACTTCTGGGGAAGAGCCCGGATCTGCTCAGCGACACCACGTCACTGAGCCCCCAGACGGTCGAGATGGACCAGGACGAGCGCGGCTTGGTCATTATCTTTGACCAGCAGCGGCTGTCCTTCGACCTCTTCCATGCCTACGAGCGGCTCCTTCAGCACGCCCCCGTCAGGGGCAGGGCGGCGATCGTGAGCGCGGTCACCGCATGGCTGCTGCCCGACAACACGGCATCGCTGTATGCCGTGATGGAAGCCGCCAACGTGGTGTTCGACAGTAAGCAGGCAGTGGCGGCCTCGGCGGCAGTGGCCGCCGACGCCGCGCACCTGTACGAGTGGGTGGACCGCGTGTACGCCCCCCGCTCGTTGAACCCGGGCGAGCTGCTTGACCGGCTGATTCCGCCGCACCTGGCGGCATACGGAAATCTGGCGGGTCCGGCTGCCCTCCCGGCCACCGACGGCCAGGTCCTGTCCAGCCACGAGGCGGCAGCCTTGCGCCTGCTGGCTGGTGCGGATGCCCAGCTGCTCGACACGAGGTTTACCGGCGGTGCGCGAGGCCGTACGCGGCTAGCCGAGCAGATCCGCTCCGCGGTACTGGGCGGGATTGGCGCCGACGGGACATGGCCCACACTGCTGATGCGCGACGCTGCCTTCCAGAGCCAGGCCGAGCAGACCACTGCTGCACTGACTGCTGAGGGCACGCTGAGCGAGACGGATCCCGCCGTCATGGCCCTGCTGCGGCGCGCCGGCGAGCTCGTCGGCACCGTCCAGGCTCAGATCCCCGCACACCTCGCGATGGCGGCACGGGCGCTGCGTGCCCTTCCGGCTGTGGCCGCGCCCGTGTGGTGGGGCACCTGGGCGCCCGGCCCGCCGGACGGCGATGCGCCCGCCCCGGACACGATCACCGTTGCCCGGTTCCAGCCCGGCTCGCTCAACCAGCCAACAGCGCTCAACACGATGGCCGCGGGCGGGCCCCGGCCCACTGGCCACCACCTCGTGCTGGTGGAGGTGGCCGACTCCTCGGCCAGGGACATTTCCAGCTTCACGGACCTCGCCCGTATGGGCCAGGCACGCTACGCGGACGACGCGGTGCTGGACGTCCTCCACCGCGAGCTGCGGCAGAACTCACTGACCGGAGAGCGCTACGAACACCTCCTGGTTCGCGAGAAGGGCCGCCCGGACCCCGACATTTCAGCAAACGACGGACCAGCGGGCGACGGGCCCAGTCCGAAGGGCCCTGACGCCTCCGGCCCCGACAGTTCGGGCAGGGGCGGCCCCGGGCCACAGGGGCCAGGAAACGGCGGTGCAGGACCCGACCCCGCCGCCCCCGAGCCCCAGGCGGACAGCAGCGCCTCCGTCGACCCCGCCCCGACCAGCAGCCAGCAAACCGACCTCGATCAGCCCACGGCACAGGACCAGCTGCACGACGAGTTGCCCTCCCACCTGCTGCGAGGGACGCTTCGGCAACGCGGCGAGGCGATCGCGCAGATCCTCCTCTCCGGCCGGCCGGCTGGTCTGCGGGGCGGGGCGCCGCGGACGCCGGGAGGGGGAAGCCCGGTTCCGGGCGGCCAGGGCGCCCGGCCTCCGGCGGCCCCGTATAGGAGCGCGGACGAGCTGCTGGCGGACCTGCGCGCGTCGGTGATCGCCCCGCCCCACGTGAGGCGGCCGGAAGAGGACACCTATCTCCTTGGCCCGGACCTGTTCGGTACACGCTGGCCGGCACCGCCCCCCGGCTTCCTGGCCGGACACGACTTCACGTCGCTGGCAGGGGGACAGGCCATCACGTTCCTCCGGCGGCTGGACGTGGCGCTGGAGGCGCCGTCGCACACCGAGATGGCCCCGGCGAAGCTGGCGGAGGACGAACGGGTGTGGGTGACCGAGAGGTCTGACCCCGAGCTGAGGGCCTGGGCGGGCAGGGCCGACCTGCCGCCCCTGCCCGCCACAACGGAGACCCCCGCCCTCCTGCACTACATCTGGCTGGGCGGCCAGGCGCAATTGTTCCGTGAGAGCTTGGAGTGGACGGCCAGCAACTATAGGGACCTGCAGTTCGTCCTGTGGACCGACATCCCACGCGCTGACTTCGACCGCGCCAAAGCGCTTGGGCAGGCCTGGGACAGCCCCCGTCTCGCCGACGTGGGCAACATGCTGAGCTGGGCGGCTCCGCGGAATATCGTCGTCGTCAACGTCGACGAGGTGTTCAACGCGCAATCCCCCATGCTCCTGCACGAGTTCTACAAGGCCGAGAGCGCCAAACAGACCGGCCCCGGACACGCGGCGGCCAGCGACATCCTCCGTCTGGAGGTCACGCGCCGCTTCGGCGGCGTATACCTCGACGGCGACAACGCGTTCCACGATCCGTCGTCTCTGACCGAGGTGCTGGACTCCCGCGAGGGATACGCCATCGACCACGACAAAAACACCGGCAGCATAGGCAACTCCTCGCTGGCGATGTCCATGAACCATCCCTTCGCCGCTGTCTACCTCGACGAGATGAAAAAGCGCTATAGCAAGAGCCAGCGCGACCTGATGCCACCGGACATACACTCCGCGGACAGCACATACCTCGCCACTCCCCAGGGCAGGATCCGCCGGAACACCGCAGTCCTCAACAGCGTGGCGCTACGGATCGGGATCGACCCAGCGGACTACCCGAGCCTGCCCGGAGTGATCGCCACGAGCGCCCTGACCTGGCTCGACAAGCCGGAGCCCGCGCCGCAAGGCGCCCCTGCGCCGGGACATCCCGAGACGCTGCGCACCGCACAACTACTCATCCAGTCCCTGGTACGCGACTTGTACAACCGCGATGGCGATCTTCACCTGACGGCGGCTGACCAAGCACTGCACGGACATCCGCAACGGGATCTGCTGTGGGAAGCGGCCCTCGCGTTCATCGCGCAGTGGCCCGAACTCGCCTCGAAGGCAGTCACGCTCACTCTCCATCGTGCCGATGGCGACAGTTGGCACCAAGTCAGGTTGCCCGCCGCAGCCGCCGCGTGGCTGGACTTCGACACCCCGGCCGCTGTAGGCGAGCACCCGACCATGTGGCTGGGCGAGTACCAGACCCCCGTCAGACTCCGACCGCCATTCCGACCCCACACCCCGGCCGCTCCCTCGGGCGGGCCTGCAGTAGCCACCCCCCTGCCCGACACCGAGGCCACCACCCCGGCAGCCTTCGCGTCTCTCCCTGCCCCCACCCCCATACCGACGATCACGGTCACACCACCGCTGGAGGAGCTGCCCACCATCGTCGTCACCCCACCCATCAACGACGTCTCCGAGCGGGGGCAGCGCCCTGAGGCCATCCCCCAGCCTGAACCCGAACCTGCCTCCGCCCTCATCCCCGAATCCGAGCAGCCCTCCACCCCCGTTCCGGATCCAGCTCCCTTGCCCGAGTCCGATCCGGAACCGGCCCCCGCCCCCGTGGTCAGCGCACCCGCCCGTCTGCTCAGCACACCCGTACTGCGCTTCGGTACGCGTCGTGACGGTGCGCAGGAGCTCGCCCACGTGACGCCCGTTCCGCAGGCGACTGTCGAGTGGCTGCAGGAGCGGTCCATCGAGCTGGTGGAGGACGGCCGCGGTCCCGACCCCACCTTCCGCGCCGCGGTGCGCCGGGTCCTGACCGCACGCCTGCTGTCCGCCGAGTGGGCTCGGCTGTTCAGCACCGCTGGCCTGCCTCTCAACGTCACCTACCGCAGGCAGCGGCATCCCGTCTCGCTCCGCCTCGGCCTCACCGCCCTCGGCCCCTCACCCCAGCAGCTCGATCCCATGCCCGACGGCCCGCCGGTGAGCATCCAGCGCTGGACCTTCGGCATCAACGAGGCCGGTGACACCGGCGGCAGCGGCGATCTGCGCGGCTTCGGACATCCCTTCTCCCACACGTGGACGGTGGACAAGGGGCCGCTGCGCCGCATCACCCTCACGCCGCAGATCAGGCTCACGTACAACCAGCTCACGACCTCGGTAACAGTCGGGACGACGGTCCAGCCGATGGTGCTGATCCGCAGCAAGGGCCGGCACTGGCCGTTCGACTACGCGATGAACTGGGAACTGCGGCGCAACGACGTGCCGATCGGGTCGCCGCTCGGCACGCTGCCCGACCTCGGATGGGAGTCCGTCCCGGGCACGCCGGACAACCTGCTGGTGTGGTTCCCCACCTACCTGTCCACCTCAGAAAAACTGCCCGACGCCGACCCCGCGCGGCCGGAGACCGTGCCCGCACCGCTCGACCGGCTGCTGGACGAGATGCCGCTGTTCGGCCCCAAGGCCCTGGCGGACCACGACGTGCTCTTCGCCGACGTGCTGCGCTCGTTCGCCGACCAGTTCGCCTCGCTGTCGGACGGTTCCCGCCGGGAGCTGTTCGAGTTCTTCGGTGAGGGCAACCACCGCGGCAACCTGCCGCAGGCGTGGGGCGGTTCGGTCGCCTCCCCCACCCTCTACACCGCCTCCGGCGAGACCATCGGTTATCTGCGGATCAGCGCGGAGCTGACCAGCGGCAACACCATCACCGGCCCCACCACGGCGAGCTCGGTACTGGAGACGTACGTCCTGCGCTCGATGCGCATGCAGGGCAACGCCCAGATCAGCAACGGCGCCGGCCTCAACCTATCGGTCACCTTCGGCTTCGCGGCCGGCGCCCCCGACACGCTCACCGGCGTGGAGCCGATCGGCGGACAGCTCACGTTCCAGTTCGGCGCGCAGCACCAGTTCGCGCACGCCCTGAACAGTGGGGGAAGCGCCCGTATCGCCCACTCGCTGCGGACGGGGACCCCGCTGCTCAACGTCACGCCCCGGATGCAGCTGCACGTCACCCTCGTCCGCCCGGACAGCGCACCACTCTCCCCCGCCACCGGATCGCCCCTGGCCGACTGCAGACAGTACCCGGTGGACATGCTTGTCCCCTCGCTCGACGCCCTCGGCCACATGCCGGTCCAGACGCGCTATCTGCCGCCGGAGGTACTGCACCTCAAGCAGCTCGGCGTGTCCACCACCCCGCTCCAAGTCTCCGGCACCGAGCTCCTGTTCGACCAGGCCGAACGGTGGCTGCGCGACAACGGCTTGCTGCCCTCCGACCGGCCCGGGCCACGGCAGTGGGACAGGGTGACCGAACAGGCCGCCCGCACGCAGCGGCTGAACAACCTACGCAAGCTGGACCAGATGCGCTCCCGGCTGGGCCTGCGCTCTGCTTTGGACGAGATGGTCGAGGGCGGCGACACCACATGGTTCGAGCTGCCCGGCCCCCTCGGCACCCGGCGCGTCTCCGTCCGCCTGGTCGCCGAGCGCCGCTACATCGGCCAGGACGCCAACACGGGCGTCGACCACCAGCGCACCTTCCCGAAGATCCAGACGCTGAACTACACCGGGTCCACGATCACGGGGGACGAGCAGTTCCAGAGCACGCCCTTCGCCTGGAACGTCGGTGGCGACGCCGCAGTCAGCAACCCCTTCGATGTCAACGGCGACCAGCGGCTGCGGCAGATCCGGCCGCAGTACTCGTACACGTCGCAGACCACGAGGATCACGGGGGCCGGCGCGGGCACCGGCCACGAGTACTACATGCTCAGTCCCACCGAGAACGGCATCCAGGCGTTCTCCGTCCCGGTCACCTACCGCATGGAGATCTCCGACAGCCACGGCCCGAACCCCGAACCGGGCAGCGCGGACGGCAGCGTACGCCTGGCAGTGCCCACCTACCGCACGCTCGACCGCCCCTCCTGCGCTCCCCGCCCCGGCCCGGCGGAGGTCCGCGACCACCGCCACCAGGACGACCGGATGCTCAACCTGCCGAATCCCGGGCGCACCCTCCAGGAGGGCGTTCTGCGGTTGCCGGAGACGGCCTGGCTCGACCGTGTCGATGGCAGCGCCGACCTTCGCCGCGAGGTCCTGGACATGATCAAGGACATCGAGCGCGAAGCGACGGAGCAGGCCGAGCGGTACGTCATGCCGCCCACCCCGGGCGGGTGGGTCGAGGAGGACGGGGAGAACCGGGACGACCTCGAAGCCCAGGACACCACGACGGGTCCACCGCCGCCTGCCCTCGCCACACGCACCCCGGCCACTGCAGGTACGGACGCCGACGGAACGGGCGCGGTGGGGGCGCCTGCGGTGCCGCAGGCGGCCGCCCGTTGGTGGCCCTCGTCGCTGCTGCGGGCCACGGGCGGCCTCATCGCCGGCAGCGCGCACTGGGTTGGCGGCCGGACGGCCGACGCGGGGCGCTGGGTGTGGCGCGCCGCGGTGGGCGAGCCCGCCACCGACCGCGAGTCTCTGGCGAACGAGGTCGCCGACACCGCGCTCTCTCCGCACCACCTGTCCGCCAACGCGCTGCGGATCTTCCGCGACTCCTACGTCATCGAAAGTGCCGCCACTCCGGGCGCGCTGGCCGGCACGGACTTCACCATCGAGGTCAAGGGGTACCTCACCGACGTGCGGGTGCTGCCGCAACCGCCGAAGCTGGACGCGGAACGCTGGCTGCAGTCCACCGACGCCTCCGCCTCCACCGAGAACAGGCAGTCCGGCCATCAGGGCGGCCTGTCCCTGGCGGGCCGCTACGGAGGGAGGAACAGTGCCTTCGAGCCCCAGGGTGGCCTCCAGGCACGCGTCGCGCGTACGGACGGCGTCACCGTCAATGACAACACCGGTGTCTTCCGCGTCACCACCGAGGACACCACTCCCGCGTACCGCTTCACCGCGAAGGCCCATTACGTGGTGACCGTCCGCAGCGGCGCGCGCAACGTGGTGAGCGGCACCGTCGCCCCGGGACAGGGCGGCCTGGACCGAACCCGCGTCGTCGAACTGCCCGAGGGCGTGGAGTTCCTGCTGGTCGACAACGACCCGCAGAACCACCCGGACCTGGCGGCGCTGGTCGCCGAGGCCGGTCAGACGTCCCTGCCCGCCAACCCATCGAACCACCGCCTGCCGTCGTGGTACATCGACAGCGGCGGCACCATCGGCGCGGGCGCGGTCACGGAGGTCCACACGGCCGGCGGCCGCGGCTCGTTCCAGCGGCGCATCCACCGCCTCGTTCAGCAGGACGCGCCCGGTGTCACCACGCCGGGTCACGCCGCCTACGTGCCCGGGGTGCTGACCCGGATCAACGAGCACGCCACCAGCCTCGGCCTGCGTGCCCTGGTCAACGCCGGGCCCAGGGGGCACACCGCCTTCCACTTCGTCCACCGCTCCTGGCTCGGACCCCGGCTGGTCGAGGTGGCGCTCGTCGCGCGGCCGGCCCCCTGCCAAGACCTGTCGGCGCGGCGCGGCAAGCGGGTGACGGCGACGTCCGGCATGGACAACGTCTTCGGCCACTCCCACGGCGACGGCACCGCACTGGAGGTCCCTGGCGCCACCCGAACCAGCAGCACCCGGACCTTCGGCATGCAGGCCGACTTCTCGCCGCTCGGCGAGCGCGACGGAGAGCAGGCCCGGCCCACGCTGAGCCTGGCACGGCAGAGCAACCGGCTGGACGCTCAGAACTCCAGCCGTGAAATGCGCTCCTGGCAGCGCACGTTCGGCAACACCACCGAGTTCTCCGTACCGTACGAGTACGAGGTGCGCGTCTCCTCGCGCCCGCTGACCGAGTCCCTCTTCGGACGTCTCATCAACGTGATCGGCACCGGTCTGGACCTGGCGAAGGACGTGTTCGTCCTGCCCCGCACGCGAGCCGACGTCCTGCCTGCACCCCGGACCGGGCGCCGGGAGGTGGAACCGGCCACCACTGTGCTGCGGTTCAACGCCTCGGAGGCACCGGACGAGGGCGAGCGGCGCGCCGCGTCCGTCAGGCCGGCCGTCTTCGAGACCGATCCGTCCATACCGCGCCCGGCGCCCGCGGCCAGCAGCATGGCCGTGGAGATGGAAGTCCCGGCGGACCTGCGCGCCCTGCTGTCCGGTCCGGCCTGGGTGCCCCCACGGCCGATCGAAATCTACGACTTCGGCGGCGTACACGAGCTGGGTGAGGCGCTGCGAGCCGTCGACCACTCTCTGAAGGGGACGTCCGGACCGAAAACCACCATGTCGGCCGAGGGCATGTTCATCCGCCTGACGACTCTGGCACAGAGCAACCGGCTCACCCGGCTGGAGCCCGCAGCCGTCGCGCCCTTCCTCGGTCACCCGGGCGGCACCGGCATCTCGGCGAAGATCACTCTGTACTCGCCGCGTACGGAGGTGACCAGCAAGGACACTGCCATCGACCGGATCGAGCTGTCCGCGGACGGCTTCCAGACGCAGGCGGACAACACCATCACGCCGAGCCTCGGCTACAACCACTCCTCCCGGTACAGCTACAGCTCCGCCGACCGCGGGGGGCCGACCGTCCCGGTCGCGGGCGACCACGCCACGCTCGGCCAGAACGCCACCTCCTCCAGCCAACGCCGTGAACTGCTGCGGATCGGCACTCCGATGGCCAACGCCAAGGGCGAAGGACTGGTCGGCCACCGGGTCCGCGCCGTCGCACTGCTGGAGGTCCACGGCCCCCAAGGTGCGCGCTGGGTCGCCGGAGACGTCCTGTTCCGCACGACCGAGACACCCCCCGAAACCGACCTGTCCGATCAGACAGGTCGAACCGAGCGGACCGAGCAGCCGGAGGGAACCGGGCAGAGTCGTCGGACGGAACAGGCCGAGCAGACCCCTCATCCCGAATCGGCGGAGCAAAACCATAAGGCAGAGCAGGCCGAGCCAGCCGAGCAGCAGGCATCGCCGGAGACCGACCCCGAACCGGACCCGACGACGTTCGTGACGGACCGCCCCGTGCCCCGGTACGACGGCGGGCACCGGCTGCTCACGGCGTACCAGTGGGCTCATCTCGACTCGCTGCGGCTCGCCCCACGCGACGTCTACGGCGACGGCGACTGCTTCTTCCGGGCGCTGCTGGAGGTCGCCGGGGACAAGCTGCGACAGCGCACCGGCGCGACCGACCGGACCGGCATGGACGAGCTGATCGCGACGATGCGCGCACAGACGGCGGAGGAGCTGACCACCCATCAGGACAGGTACGCCGACCACATTGGCGGTGAGGCAACGGACACGTCCGTGAGGCGGCTCGCCGCTGACATCCGCAAGCACAAGAACTTCGCCAATCTGGCCGGCGATGTCACGCCGTGGCTCGCGGCCGAGCGCTTCGGGCTGCGCCTTACCCTCGTCGAACCCGACGGGTGGGTCAGTGTGATGGGACCCGAGGAGGGTACACCCGTCACGCTGATGCACATCACGGACAGCCCACTGCACTTCCTGCCGGCCGTGCCCACCGCCCCCGCACCCGTGCCCACGCCCATGCCCGAAGCCACGTCGGCGTCCGCGGCCGAGCCGGTGCCGGCGTCACCCACGCCAGGGACCTCCCTGACTCAGACAGTGTTCGAGGTCCTGTGCGGCACGGCGGCGACCGGGAGCACGGACACGAACCCGGATGACACACGGTCCAGGCCACACCCGGCGGAGGATGGTTCTCCCGGCAGGTGACGACCCGCATCCGGCCGTCAGCTGCCACCCGTCACCCGTCAGAACCGCCGGGACCGCCCGACTCCTCGGGACTGTACGACCCGCTCGCCCCCTCCGGACCACCCGGTCCGTCCGGAACGTGCGGGCCGCTCAGGCCATCCACGGTACGCAGAAAGTAGGCCGCACGGCGCACCTCCGCAGCACCGTGGCAACGGCCGTGACATGCTCCATATCCGGCCACAGCAGTGCGTAGGTGCGGCGCAGCGGCCAGTCCCGCAGGGTCCGGTGCACCAGTTCCAGGTGTGTTGTCGCGCAGGGCCAGTTCACTCATCAGGTTGATGTCGAGGCCTGCGGCGACCAGCGCCTGGATGGTGCGTGTGTCGTCGACGGTCGCGCTGATCCGGGGCTCGAAGCCGAGGCTGGTACAGGCCGCCGTGAAGCGGTCCCGGAAACTCAATACACCGCCTTCGCGAGCCGCAAAAAAGAGCGAGCGGGTCACCGCCCGGCTGATCGTGCGCCGGGGCCGTGACCTGGCCGAACCCGTCGTCATGGGTGAACAGGGCGCGAGTTGGATCCGCGTCGGCCGCGGACTGCGGCTCACCCCGACGGGACAAGCCCTCGTACGGCATGCGGACACGATCTTCTCCGCACGGCGCGCCGCCCACCAAGACATCGCGTTGGTGCCGGTGTTCCCGCTCGGCCTGCAGTCCCGCTTTCGGGTCGAGTTCCACGAATGCCTCTACGCCCGAGCGGACGTGCTCTTCGAGCTCACGGACGCGGTGCTGTGCACGGACGGCCCGGTCAGGCGTCGGCGGACGCGTCCGCCGTGACCGTGACCGCTCCGTTCTTGCGTTGCCGGACCTCACGTACCAGCGAGATCGCCACCACGACCGCCGCGACGAGCAGCGAGAGCAGCACCTGCTCACGGCCGCTGTCGTCGGTCAGCATGTAGACCAGCACGAACGAGATCATCGCGATGGTCGCCCAGGTCAGATACGGGAAGAGCCACATCCGTACGACCAGCTTCTCCGGCGACTCGCGCAGGATGATGCCCCGCATGCGCAGCTGGGTGAAGCAGATGACCAGCCAGACGAACAGGGCGACCGCACCGGACGAGTTCAGCAGGAACTGGAAGACGGTGTCCGGCCACTGGTAGTTGAAGAACACGGCGACGAAGCCGAAGACGACGGAGGACAGGATGGCCGCCTGCGGCACGCCCCGCTTGTTCGTCCGGGCGAACGCCTTCGGCGCGTCACCGCGGCCGCCGAGCGAGAACGCCATCCGCGAGGCCGTGTAGAGGCCGGAGTTGAGGCAGGACAGCACGGCCGTCAGCACGATGACGTCCATCACCTGGCCGGCGTGCGGGATGCCGATCGAGTTCAGTGCGGCGACATAGCTGCCGTCCTTGAGGATCGACGCGTCGTTCCACGGCAGCAGCGTCAGCACGATGAAGATCGAGCCCAGGTAGAAGACGGCGATGCGCCAGATCACGCTGTTGGTGGCCTTCTGGACGGCGCGCTGCGGGTTCTCCGACTCGCCGGCCGCCAGCGTCACGATCTCGCTGCCCATGAACGAGAAGACGACCATCAGCACACCGGTGAGGATGGCGCCCGGCCCCTTGGGGAAGAACCCGCCGGTGTCCGTGAGATGCGCGAGCCCCGAGCCGGGGTTGTCCGAACCGGGCAGCAGCCCGAAGACGGCGAGCAGCCCGACGACGACGAACGCGCCGATCGCCACGACCTTGATCCCGGCGAACCAGAACTCGAACTCTCCGTACGAACCGACCGAGACCAGGTTCGTCGCGGTGAGCACCACCATCACGATCAGCGCCCACGCCCACTGCGGGACGCCCGGCACCCAGCCCTCCAGGATCTTGGCACCCGCCGTGGCTTCGACGGCGAGCACCACGACCCAGAAGAACCAGTACAGCCAGCCGATCGAGAATCCGGCCCAGCGGCCGAGGGCCTGGTCGGCGTATGCGGAGAAGGAGCCCGAGCTCGGTCGGGCCGCGGCCATCTCGCCGAGCATCCGCATCACGAAGACGACCATGAGGCCGACCAGTGCGTACGACAGCAGGATGGCGGGACCCGCGGCGGCGATACCGGCGCCGGAGCCCACGAAGAGGCCGGCGCCGATCACCCCGCCGATGGCGATCATCGAGAGGTGACGATTCTTGAGACCGGCCTGGAGCCCGTCGGAGGAGCCCGGCTTGTCCGCCCGGTCCGGCTCACCGGGCTGGTGGCCCGGCCCTGCCAGAGTCGTCTGCGTCATGGATCGAATCCTTACGGTGTGGTGTACGAAGCGGTTTCGGCTGGTCGGGAACGGTTCCAGTCCGGCCTGAAGCGCCCGGGTTACTGCTTCTGCTGCTTGCCCCGCGTCAGAGCCCGCTCGACGTCATCAGCCGAGAGGATCGGAAGTTCCCTCATGGATGTCACCGGAGGACGAATCCGGGCACGAGAGGATCCCGAGGATCGACCGTGAACCGACTCGACCCGTAGTGATAGGCCATGCCGGTATCGGTGGGAATGACCGCGTCGAAAGCGTCCACCGCCTCCCGCAAAGCTCACGCCGAGCAGCACGCCTAACACACTTGCCAAGATGGGCATCCAGGCCGCCCCTTCCGTTCAGCTCGCGGGATGCGAGCACCCGCGGCCCGGCATGTTGCCCGGGCACCAAACAAATGACGGAATCAGGGCAGGTCGGGTTCACGCTTACTGAAAATCGCCGGCCAAGGCACAGCAAGACGCATCGACCTCACCCCCATTGCCGATGCCGCACGATGCTGTCGACACACGGTCGGATAACGCTCACCACTGCCGAGTTCCGTGTGGACCGTGCCCCCGTCCCACCAAGAGGCGCGACGACGACGGGCGGTCCGCCCTCTCCCTCGTTCAGCCGTTCAGCCGTTCAGCCGCACGGGGAGGGACTCCAGGTCGTTCTGCGTCATCACCGGCAGCTTGCGTATCTCCTCGTCCGGCACGGCGAGCCGCAGACCGGGGAACCGGCCGAACAGCGCCGGCAGCGCGATGCCGGCTTCCACCCGCGAGAGAGCGGCTCCGGGGCAGATGTGCGGGCCGTGGCTGCGAGCAGGGCCGCACACCATTACGCCGCGAGGGCATGTCCTTGCTCGTGTCGCTGCCAGATCTCCCGTGGGGTGAGGTAGCCCCAGGGTGGCTGCTTCCGTAGCCGTTCGCGGTTGTAGAAGGCCTCGACGAAGGCGAATATCTCCGCACGGGCGGTGGCCCGGTCGGGCCATCTGCGGGTGCCGATCTCTTCTTTGAGCAGCGCGAGGAAACTCTCTGCGGCGGCATTGTCGAAGCACGAGCCGGTCCTGCCCATACACTGCCGCAACCCCAACCGGCCTAGTTTGCCACCGAGTTCGTCAGAGGTGTACTCCGATCCGCGAGCGGAGTGTGCGATGCAGCCGGGCTTCAGCCCGCCGCGTCCGGCGGCCATCGTCAGCGCGTCCACGACCAGGGATGCGCGGTGGTGGTCTGCCATCGAGTAGTGCCGTAACCATGGGCGAACTCGGTGGCGGGGTCCTCCACTCCGGAAGGGACCGCGTAGCGGGCCTGTCAGTCAGGCGTCAAGCTGGCCGAGTACGGCGTTCTCCACCGCTTCGATCACCAGGGCGTCGGCGTGGGCCCGGCAAGCGAGTACGGCGGCCTGCGCGGCGCTGTCGGCGTAGACCTCCACCAGCGTGAGACCGGACGCCTGGCATTCCTCAGTGATGTCTGCCTTTCGCATGGCGCGCTCCACGTCGTTGGTGGCGGCGCGTTCGACGGCGAGGACCTCCCGGGTTCGGGGGGTGGTGTTGTCGGATGCCCACTGGCCTTGGTCGTCAGCGATCACGAGGAACAGGGCGGTGAGCTTAGAGAGCTGGGGGCGGTAGGCGGGGGCACGGTCCATGTCTTCGGGGCGGGGTCCCGGGGTCTTGTCGAGGCTGACGGGCACAGTGTGTTCCTTCGTTCAGGTTGTCCCCGGTTGGGGTGTCGGTAAGAACTGCATCACTAGCCGCAGAACGGCGTACATGGCCAAGGGTTTCGTTCTGCCAAGTCAGGCGAAGCCCCATCGGATTGCCCTTTCGCTATACACGCAGGGGACAACGTGCGTGTTCACCCGCTGGCGCTTCCGCAACTGACCGATCGCCCGTGAGACCTGGCTCCCACCCTCATGACCTGCGAAGAGGTACATCCGTCGAACTCGTGAGACCGCCCTACGCACGCGCGTGAAGGCCGGGCCGCGGTGGAGGCGGAGGAAACCGTGCGTGTCCGGTCCGCACAGCTCGCCGAGGCCGAGGACCGGGGCGAGATGCGTGGCCGCCTTGGTGACCGGTTCGCTGACGACGAGTTCGGTGGTGGGGGTGAGGTCGTTGAGGTTCCAGGCGGCAAGCTGGTCGGCGGCGTGCTTGCGTGCCTGGGCCACGTGCTCGGGCGAGGGTTACAGGGTCCAGGACGCCAGCTGCTCGGGGCCGAGGGCGCAGGTTTTTGCCGGCAGCAGGTTCGTGCCGCGCTCAGGGGGCTGGGGGGCAGGATGTCCATGAGGGCGTGGCAGGCTCCCTGGAGTGAGCCGGTGCCGGACGTGAAGACGGCCTGGACCTGGGCCAGTGTCTGGGTGGTGTTCTGCGGCGCGCGGTCCTTGCGTTCGGCGGCGCTGGTGAGGATGAGGACGGTTCCCTCGGGCAGTTCGTGTTCCGTTGTCTGATAGGTGGGTCGTCCCTACCCGAGTGCTGGTCCCTGCGGGGTGCCGGCGAGCTGCATGGTGCCATCCGGGAGGACGAAGACCGGCGGCCGGTGACCTGCCACAGACAGGGCGCCGTGCCGCCTGACGTGGTCGCAGATGACGTAGGTGCAGGTGGCGCCCGCGGTCGCGGTGCGCGGTCCGGCTTCCGGGGTGGGGGTTCCTGGCCGAGCCAGGTGACGAGCTCGTGCAGGCGCTGAACAAGTTCGTCCGGTTCCAGGTTCAGAGCGGCCAGGGCGCCGATGGCGGCTCTCAGCTCGCCCATGGCAGCTGTGGCGCGGATGCCGTCGCCCGTGATGGTGCTGACAACCCCACATACTCGGACGCGCTTGGGTGCTCACACATCGCCGCATGACGGCAGGACTTCGCCAACATAGTGGTGCCGAAGCGGCACACATCGTCACCGTCGACGTGCTGGGATCGGCGATTCTTAACGCAGAGTGTGGCAGGCTGCGACAGCGGCAGTACGCTTTATGCCGAGCGGGAAATTGGGTGGTGCGGCGGGGTGGAGGCCACATGACGGCGGGTGCAGGAGATACCACCCATAAACCCCGGATATCGCCTCCGAGGCGAGGGGAATCGACGATGGCGTTGGGTCTCCCGGCTCGTCTTGTGGGACGCGAGGCGGAGCTGACGGTACTGCGAGATGCCATCGCACAGCTGCAAGCGGGCACCGGCGGCGTGGTTCTGGTCGAAGGTGAGCCTGGTATCGGCAAGTCGTCGCTGGTCGCCGCAGCGACCGCGGCCGGCCAGGACTCGGGCTGCACAGTGCTGTTCGGGATCGCCGATCAGGCCACTCACCCGTTGCCGCTGCGCTTGCTGTACGACTGCCTCGGGATCACGCAGCACGCGACCGACCCACGCAACGCGGAGATCCTGCGCGTCGCGCGCGCCGAGTGGCCTGACGTCCTCCTGGGCAACGCCGTACACGCCGCAGTGCCCGACATGCTCGTCACCCTCATCGAGGAGGACTGCACCAGCGCGCCGACCATGATCGTGCTCGACGATGTGCAGTGGGCCGACGACATGTCACTGGATGTGTGCCGGCGCCTGGCATCAACCGCCGCGCACCTGCCGCTGTTGTTGGTCCTGTCCTGCCGACCGGTTCCCCGTGGATGGGGGATGCGACAACTGCGCGCCGCTCTACGCGGCCACACCACGGCAACGATCTCGCTGGGGCCGCTTGGTCCGGACGCGATCCATGATCTGCTGGCCGATGTCGTCGGCGCTCCCCCGGGCCCTGCGTTGATCGATCTTGCCGCTCAGACCAGCGGCAATCCCCTGTACGCGCGGGAGCTTGTCGAGTCCCTGGTACGTGAAGGCGGGGTGACGATCGGCGAGCACGCCGAGCTGCGGGAGACCTCGTTGAGCACAGTCCGGCGGTCGTTGGCTGCGGCGCTGGACAGCCGGTTGAGCTTCGTCGGCGCCGACGCGCTCGACATGCTGCGGGTGGCCGCGCTGCTCGGCCGGGAGTTCGCGGTGACGGAGGTGGCAGCCCTCCTGGGCCGGTCCACCATCGGCATCGCTAATTATCTGCAAGAGGCTGCCGCAGCCGGGATCCTCGTCGACGCCGGTCAGCAGATGGCATTCCGGCATCCACTGATCCGCCAGGCACTTTACGACGGCATGCCGACGGCATTGCGCGTCGCGCTGCACCAGGACGCGGCCCGGGCGCTCCACGACATCGGCAGTGTCGAGCCTCAACGGGTGGCACAGCAACTGCTGGAGTCGGGCCGCGTCGGCAACCGCTGGGCCCGGCGCTGGCTCGCCGACACCGCACCGGTGCTGGTGGTCAGGGCACCGCACATCGCTACTGAGCTGCTGCATCGGGAACTGGAGCATGGGGTCGCGGACGAGAGTGACCGTGCCGTGTTCAGCGTGGCCCTTGCCCAGATCCTGATCGGCACTGGCGATCACGAGAAAGCCGCGATCCGCGCCCGGCAGGCCCTGGCGGTGTCGAAGGATCCGGCCGACCGGGGACGGATGTACTGGGTGCTGGCCCGGGCACTGTTCAGTGGCGGTGACAACCACGCAGCCGTCGCAGCCCTGGAGCAGGCGTTGAAGCAAACCGACGTGCCAGACGCCTGGCGAGCTCGGTTGCTCGCCTCACTGGCGATGTTCCAACGAGCGGGAACGGGCGCGCTCGACGCCGCCGACACCACCGCGCGCCGAGCCCTGGAAATCGGCGAGAAAGCTGGGGACACCGTCGCCGTCGCATACGCGCTCACCGATCTGTGGGCCAACCATTCTGTGCAGCGGCGGCACCTGTCGGCGCTGGAATGCGTGGACCAGGCGCTACAGACGCTGAACAGCAACGACAACCACGCGGACCTGCGGGCTTATGCGCTACACGCCAGGATCTTCACCCTGCAGAACTTGAGCCGGTGGTCGGACGCCGAGAAAGCCCTGCGGGAGGCGCGGCAGTTCCTGTTCAACTCCGACCGTGCCGAGGACACCATGTCCAGCGTAACCGCCGCGGTCCTCATGTACTGGCTGGGCCAATGGGACGACGCGCTGGCGGAGCTTGACTCCGTCGACCACAGCGTCTCCGCGATGACCTACCGGGGCCTGCGCGAGAGCGGCCCCGTGTGGCTGTGGCACGGAGTAGCCGCCCTCATCGCTGTCCGCCGGGATGATCGCGCCACAGCCGACGCACACCTGAGGGCCGGGCTGCGTCAAACACCGGTCACGATCGCCGATCGCGAGAACACCGACTTCATGCTGTTCGCGCAAGCGCTCGCCGCCGAGCAGGACGGTGACCAGCCCCGTGCTCTATCGCACCTGGGTGATCTCCTCGCCCGGCAGCCCAGCGAGATGACGCTGATCCACCAATGGCTGCCGGGGGTTCTCCGCCTGGCACTGGCCGTGGATGACCGCTCCGCCGCCGTGGCCGCGCTGGAAGCCTGCCGAACCGAGGCCGCCGCGGAACAGGTGCCCGCCCGCGCCGCGGCGGCTGCCAACTGGTGCACAGGACTGTATGAGCGCGATACGGCGCCGTTGCGGTCGGCGATAGAGCACTACCGAGCCGTCGGCGTACGGGTGGAGCAGGCGGGTGCGCTGGAGGACCTGGCCGTCGTTCTCGCTGAGCAAGGGAACACGGCCGAGTCCAAGCATGTGATCGGCGATGCACTCGACCTCTACAGCCGGTTCGGCGCGGCCTGGGACATCCGCCGTGCCGAGGGGCGGCTGCGCCAGTACGGGATCCGTTGCGGCGTGCGCGGCGCCCGGCCTAAGCGGCCCACGCACGGCTGGGACGCCCTGACCCCGGCCGAGAACAAGGTCGCCCTCCTGGTCGCAACCGGCTGCTCCACGTCCGACATCGCACAGAGCATGTACCTCACCCGGCGCACGGTGCAGACGCACATCTCCCACATCCTGGCCAAACTTGGGATGAGCAGCCGCGTGGAAATCGCCCGGGAAGCCTTCAACCGCCATCCCACAGTTATTTCCACCGATCAGTAACACCGGACCGTTGCCTGGAGACACCCAGCAGGCGCCGGCACCAGTGAGAGCCTGGCTCTCTGGGGCCTATCGCGATGTACGCGTGATTCGCCTCTTGGTCCGACAGCGTCTCGCTCGGTCAGGACCGGGTTGATCTCCTGGGTGAGCCGGGCTCCTGGTGCGACGTTCGGCTAGCGCGGCCCTGGCCGCGGCCTCCGCGTCCAGGAGATCGGACTTGCCCTGCCAGCGGCGGGTCTTGAGGTCCGGGCGGTCGATCCCGGCCAAAGTCACGTCGTGTTCGTGCGGATAGCGGGCCAGGCCGAGGCCGTATCGCCGGTGACCTCGACCTGGTGCTGTGCCCTCGTGGATTGCGGCGTCCTCTCAGGCGTCCCAGCCCTGCCGGGCCGGATAACGGAACCTGTGCAGGCAGCGTCATGAACGGCATGTCCGAGTGGGTCCCGCCGGCATTTACCCCAAGAGTTCACAACTGCTGAGCATCCATGCCGCTTCGGCGCAGATAGCCGGTTGGGTGAACGGTGTGACGGTCTGTGGGTATACCTGGCGAGGTGTACGTTACTCGGTGCGATCTGGGACGCCGGGTGTGGCGTCAGCAGTCGGGGCCCCGTGTCACCAGAGAGATGATTCGGGGCCTCCCCGTAGCCTCTGGCCACACCCATATGGCCATGTCGTGAGGTTTTCCGCCCACCTGGGAGGGACCGCATACGGGATATGCGTCGCCGACCGGGAGGCGAAGCGGAGGACCTGCGCGCCCAAAACCGTTCGGGGCGCGCCGGTGGGCCAGGACTCACCCTGCTCACTGCCCAGGAACGGTTCGGTGCTGACACGTAGTCGCGCCTATATGCAGTCGTCGACCGGAGGCAGAGATCCGTTCCGCGCCGCTCGCCCGTACCAAATGGCACTCGACTTGGGCGTACGGGCCAAGGTGGCGTAGTCGACGTACACGGAGCCGAACCGCTTCTCGTAGCCGTACGACCACTCGAAGTTGTCCAGCAGGGACCACAGGTAGTAGCCGCGTACGTCCGCCCCATCCTGGATGGCACGGCGAACGGCGGACAGGTGCCCGTTCAGATAGGCGATCCGCTCGGCGTCGTGTACCCGGCCGTCCAGCTCGGGCTTGTCGTCATACGCGGCCCCATTCTCGGTGACGTACAGGGGCAGTCCCGGCACCTCTCCGCTGTAGCGCAGCAGCAGGTCGTACAGACCGGACGGGTCGACGGTCCAGCCCATCGCAGTGCGCTCGCCCGGCGGCTGGTGGAAAGAGATGTCGTCCACGCCCGGCCAAGGAGAGTGCGCGCTCGTGCCAAGCCCCTCCATGCAGGACGCGGAGGCGGGGTCGTCGGCCGCGGACACCAGTGCGGGCGTGTAGTAGTTCAGGCCCAGCCAGTCCAGCCGCTGGTGGCTGACCGCCAGGTCTTGGTCGCGTACGAACGACCAGTCCGTAACCTGGGCAGTGTCCCCGAACAAGTGCTCGGGGTAGGCGCCGTGCAGCATCGGACCGTGGAAGATCCCGTTCGCCAGGTCGTCGATGCGCCGCCGGGCCACCTGGTCCTCGGGCGAGTCCGTGACCGACCGAACGCTCACCGAGTTGAGGCTCACCGCGATGCTGTTACTGGACGGCATGACGCCGCGTAGGGCCGATGTGGCCAGGCCATGGGCGAGGTTGAAATGGTGGGCGGCGCGCAGGGCCGCCACCGGGTCGGCGCGGCCCGGCGCGTGCACGCCCGAGCCGTAGCCGAGGAATGCCCCGCACCACGGCTCGTTGATCGTGATCCACTGCTCGACCCGGTCGCCCAGGGCCTCACCGACCAGCGCAGCGTACTCGGCGAACCGGTACGCCGTGTCGCGCTCGGGCCAGCCGCCCGCGTCCTCCAGATCCTGCGGCAGGTCCCAGTGGTACAGGGTGAGGGCAGGCTTGATGCCATAACCGAGCAGTTCGTCGACGAGCCGACGGTAGAAGTCCAGACCGCGCGGGACGGCTGGGCCGCACCCGGTCGGCTGCACCCTCGGCCAAGACACCGAGAAGCGGTACGCGTTCAGTCCGAGCTCGGCCATGAGCGCCACGTCGTCGCGGTAGCGATGGTAGTGGTCGACGGCGACGTCGCCGTTCTCGTCGCCGGCGATCTTCCCTGGCGTGTGACTGAAGGTGTCCCAGATGGAGGGGCCGCGGCCGTCCTCGCGTGCCGCTCCTTCGATCTGGTATGCGGATGTGGCGACGCCCCACCGGAAACCGGGCGGGAAGGTGGACATGGAGAGGACTCCCAACGCAGGAAGCTGGTTTGAGCCTGAAATGTCACTGTGATCGGGTGTGGCCCACACGTGTGAGCATCCACCGCATCTTGCAGCATCCCGGCCCAGTGGCCGGGCCTGTCCCGAGGTTTCTGGCCGCTGTCGGTGTGGCATTAAGGCACCCGTGCGTGGAGCACTCCCTGGATTAGTGCCGCACCGACGCTCACACCAGCCACGGGAGACGTCACCGTGACCGCGCGCACCCACTGCCTCGACGAGAGAGCCGCCGAGCAACCGGCTCGCCACTCCACATCGTGGGCCACCAATGCCCCTGGCACGCCAGGCTCGGCTCGGCTCACCTCGAGCGAGGGATCGTCTCGGCACGCGAACAGCCATGTCAGGGCCAGGCATCACGCACAGCACGGTCCTTGATCGACGCATGTGCCCGGCATCCACCGCTCTGCGCGAGGAGCCATCTAGCACATCACGCGCTCGCGGCCAGGCCAACGGCACGTCGGCCGTGGCACTGCGCAGGCGTGCCACAAGGAGTCGTCCGCAGATGCAGGTGCCCTGCGCGTTCGGGTTGGCGCTCGTGCATCCTGGCTTCTCCAGTGTGTCCAGGTAAGCGATCGCCCCCCAGGGGGCACTCCTCGGATCGATCAACACGACGAACCGCCTGTACCAGGGCACGGGCATCCTCATCCTCGTCCAGAACGGCGGGCTGGGACCTCGTCTCGGTGTCGTCCTCGTCCGTGAGCCCTCATCATGCTCTTTCTGCGTTTTGGCCGGGAGGTTCGCATAGGTGCCGGTGCCAGCCCGGGCTCCTGGCGGCGCGACAGGACGGCTAGCTTTGCCACCGCTGCCTCCGTGATCTCGACCGCACACCTCAGTCTGTCCGCCTTCTCCTGCACTATGCAAAGCCCGCGTATATCCAAGACCCCGGATCGGGCACCCGTGACTACGAGGTCCTCCCGACAAGGTTCACGCCGCCCCGGGAATGACTTGATTCGGTCGGTGCGCGGCGCGAAAGGTCAGTTGCGGTGTCCGTCTGGCAGAACCTATGCCCCGTTACCGTTTTCGTGGCCCCGCAATGGGGTGCCTGGCCCCCGGGTCCGGTATGGCTGTGTGCCCCCTGTCGAAGTCGATGACCTGGGGGGTGTTGCCGCCGGGCTTCGGGGCACCGCTGAGTCTTCCCTCGTAGCGTAGAGACCGTGACTGCAGGGGAAGTTGGGAGTCATGGCGGAGAAGAGGCGGAAGTTCGACGCGGAGTTCCGTGAGGGGGCTGTGCGGATCGTGACCGAGACCGGGAAGCCGGTCGGGCAGGTCGCGAAGGATTTGGGGATCAACGAGACGACGCTGGCGAGCTGGGTCTCGCGGGCCCGCAGGGTCGGCGGGGCCGGGGCCGGCCAGGCGGTGGAGAGCGAGGAACTGGTCCGGTTGCGGCGGGAGAACGCCCAGCTGCGGAAGGACAACAAGGAGCTGGTCATGGAGCGTGATGTCCTCAAACGCTGCATGGTCATCTGGGTGAAGTAGCTGCGGCGGACCCGACGGCTGTCGTCGGGGTGATCAGCGACCAGAAGACCGAGTGCAACATTCCGTATCGCGTCTCGTGCCGTGCTCTGGGGGTGTCGGAGGCGTGGTTCTACAAGTGGCACCGGCGCCCTGACCGGCCGACGAAACGCGAGGTGAGACGGGCCGAGCTGGCGGAGAGGATCCGGTATTTCTTCGACCGGTCGGGCAGGACGTACGGCTCGCCGAGGATCACGCTGGATCTGTGGGAGGAGGGCTGGCAGGTGTCGCGGAACACCGTCGCCGACATCATGGCCGAGCTCGGCCTCCAGGGCCGCAGGCCGCCGCGTCGGCGCAAGTCGCTGACGCGGCAGGGCAAACGGAAAGCCTCTCCTGACCTGGTGCGACGCGGGTTCGACGCCATCGCTCCGGACGTGCTGTGGTGGGGCGACATGACCGAGATTGACACCGGCGAGGGCAAGCTCTACCTTGCCTCCGTCCACGACGCGTTCTCCCGCCGGGCACTCGGTTACGCCATGGGTTCCCGGCACGACACCGCCCTGGTCAGCGCCGCACTGCAGATGGCGATCGCCACCCGGGGTGGCGAGGTGGACGGCGTGATCTTTCATTCGGACCGCGGCTCGGAATACACCAGTGCGGCGTTCCAGCAGCTCTGCGGCCGGTGGGGTGTCGTGCAGTCGATGGGGCGCGTGGGGTCGGCGCTGGACAACGCCGCCGCGGAGTCGTTCCACTCTGTGCTGAAGGTCGAGTACGTGCACCGGCACCGCTTCGACACCCGGGCCGAGGCCAGGATCAAGACCGCGACCTGGATCACCGACTTCTACAACACGAGGAGGCGCCACAGCGCCGCCGGCGGGCAGCCGCCCGTCACGTTCGAGAACACCATCCAAGAAGCACGCAACCACACCCACCATCAGGGCCAAGTTGCATAACAAGGTCTCTACGAAATCAGGGGATTGACACCGCTTGACCGCTGATGAGGGGCCTGACGACCGCCTGGTCCGGCGCAATGCCGGACCGCTTTGCGGGTGGGGATGTCTGCGTAACGTGGTTGCCGGCGTGTGGTGCCGCAGGGACGGCTGGGAGTTGAGGCGACGAGAGGCGAGGGGCACGCGCACATGGTCGACACGACCGCGACAGATCTCTTCCTCGGTCTG
The DNA here is from genome assembly GCF_035974375.1 of Streptomyces sp. NBC_01320. NCBI lineage: Bacteria > Bacillati > Actinomycetota > Actinomycetes > Kitasatosporales > Streptomycetaceae > Streptomyces > Streptomyces sp. NBC_01320. The sequence continues at coordinate 410,880 of NZ_CP108391.1, read as the reverse complement.
GACCTGGGCAAGGAGTTCCACCACGCCCACGGCCGGACCGCGGACGGCAGAACCGTGCACGACAAACGGCTGCCCAACACCGAGCCGAAGCTGCTGGAGCTGTTCACCAAACTGGTGGCGAAGTTCGGCACCGTACTGGTGATCGTGGACCAGGTGGCCAACATCGGCGCGCTGCCGTTGACGGCAGCCCGCGCGGCGGGCTGCCGGGTCGCCTACCTGCCCGGGTTGTCGATGCGGCGGGCAGCCGACCTTCACCCGGGCGAGGCCAAGACCGATGCCCGCGACGCGTTCGTGATCGCGGAGACCGCCCGGTCCATGCCGCACACCCTGCGCGCGGTGGACCGCGACGACGAGGTGCTGGCCGAGCTGACGATGCTCACCGGCTACGACAACGACCTGGCCGGCGAGGTCAACCGCACCACCAACCGGCTGCGCGGTCTGCTCTCCCAGATTCATCCTTCCCTCGAGCGAGTGCTCGGCCCGCGCCTGGCCTACCCCTACGTCCTGGCCCTCCTGGCCAGGCACGGCTCGCCGGCCAGGCTGAAGAAGCTCGGCCGCACGCGGTGCGAGGCTCTGCTGAAGGCACACGGCTCGCGCAAGGCCCACCACCTCACCACCGAGATCTACGACGCGCTTGCCGAGCAGACCCTGGTTGTTCCCGGCACCGAGGCGTCCGCGCTGATCGTGCCGGGCCTGGCCGCCCAGCTCGCCGCCGCCCATACCCAGCGTCAGGCCACCGAGCAGGAGATCGCCGTCCTGCTGGAGGCCCTCCCTCTTTTCCATCTCCTGACGTCGCTGCCCGGTCTGGGCGTCAGGACCACGGCCGCGGTGATCGTCGCGATCGGTGACGGCACCGGCTTCCCCACCGCCGGACACCTCGCCTCCTATGCCGGACTCGCCCCCGCCACGAAGTCCTCGGGCACCTCCATCCGCGGTGAGCACGCACCCCACCGCGGCAACCGGCTCCTCAAACGTGCCTTGTTCCAGGCCGCGTTCGCCGCGATCGGCTGCAAGAGCGACCCGTCCTCCCGGATCTACTACGACCGCCAGCGCGCACGCGGCAGGACCCACACCCAGGCGGTCCTCCGCCTGGCCCGGCAACGCGTGAACGTCATCCACGCGATGATCCGCACCGGCGCCCTCTACGAACCACGCACTCCGAGTGACGTCGACCTCGCAGCCTGACACCCCATCCGTCTGCCCTTCAGCCCTCCTCACGTCCGCACGCCGGCACGCCACCCCCGTCCTGCCGGCCACCGAGCTGCCCACCAGGCACCCGATCCGCCGGGAACATCCCGCTTCGCGGGACGTTCCCGAAAACCAGGACCAACCCCTACGAACCAGCCCCGCCAGGCTTGACGAAACAGATAGGGGCACCCCCCAGCGACGGAAGCAGGAATCGTCAGGCGCCCGTGACCCCTCCCCGCCCTGAAGGACTCCGTTGGGAAATCCGCAAACCGGTGATGAGGGGCTGTCCGAGCTGCCACGATCGTGTCGTTCGTCGATCGAGGGCGGGGTTGGATGTCGCTGGAGTCGCGGGCCGATCACGGGGTGCCGGATCTGACCGTTAGTTGCACAGGAGGACGAAATGCGATTGAAGTCCCACACCTCCCACCGGGCGGCTGCCCTCACGGCGGTCGTCGCTCTGGGCGCCGTCCTGCTGGCGGGCTGCGCCGACGACAGTGACACACCGGGGACCAGGAGTTCGGGCGGCGGCACGAACGGCAAGGGGAAGATCACAGTCACCATCGGGGTCTTCGGCGTCTTCGGCTACAAGCAGGCCGGGCTGTACGACGAGTACGAGAGACTCAACCCCGGCGTCACCGTCAAGGAGACCTCGATCGAGCGGCTCGACCAGTACTACCCGCAGTTGCTCACCCATCTCGGAGCCGGCAGCGGCATGCAGGACATCCAGGCCCTCGAGGTCGGCAACATCGCCGAGATCGTGAACCGGCACTCCGACCAATTCGTCGACCTTGGCAAGGCTCAGGGCGTCGACAAGAACAGCTTTGTCCCGTGGAAGTGGGCGCAGGCCACCACAGCGAGCGGAAGGACGGTCGGCCTCGGCACCGACATCGGGCCGATAGCGATCTGCTACCGCAAGGACTTGTTCAAAAAGGCCGGGCTGCCGACCGACCCGGAGAAGGTCGGGAAGCTGTGGACGGGCGACTGGCAGAAATATGTCAACGCCGGCAAGGACTACATGGCTAACGCCCCCAAGGGCACAACCTTCATGGACGCCGCAGGAGGGGTCTACAACGCCGTCATCTCGGGCAGCGAAGAGCGCTACTACGACAAGGATGGCAAGCTCATCTACAAGGACAGCCCGGCCGTCAAAGAGGCCTGGAACCTGGCCATGGACGTCATCGACGGGAAGATGACAGCTAAGCTCAAGCAGTTCGACCAGACTTGGGATCAGGCATACGCCAACGCCCGCTTCGCCACCGTCTCCTGCCCACCCTGGATGCTTGGCTACATTAAGGAGAAGGCCGGGACGAAGGCCGAGGACCAGTGGGGCATCGCCTCGGCCCCCAAGCCCGCCAACTGGGGCGGCTCCTTCCTCAGCGTCCCCGAGGCGGCCAAGAACAAGGACGAGGCAATCAAGCTCGCCACCTGGCTGACCGCACCCGAGCAGCAGGCCAAGCTCTTCGCGAAGCAGGGCAGCTTCCCCAGCTCGCAGGCGGCCTACGAGCTACCCGAAGTCGCCGATGCTAAGCACGCGTTCTTCGACAACGCCCCCATCGGTGAGATCTTCACCGACGCCGCCAAAGACATCCCGACGCTGGTGGTCGGCGAGAAGGACCAGATCATCCAGAACACCATCACCGACGTCGGCATCCTCCAGGTCGAGCAGCAGGGCAAGACGCCCGCGCAGGGCTGGGCCGCGGCGGTGAAAGACATCGACAACGCCCTGGACCAGTGACGGCGACACCGATGGCTGTCGAGTCCGGAACGGCTGCGCCCCCCGCCAAGCAGGGGGGCGCTGCCCACCGCGAGCGGCTCAAAGCAGAGCGCAAAGCCGAACGGCGCAACCGCCGCTACCGGCGAGATATACGCTGGAGCCCGTACGCCTTCATCGCACCCTTCTTCCTCTTCTTCACCGCCTTTGGCCTCTTCCCGCTGCTCTATACGGGATGGACGTCGCTGCACCAGGTCTCGCTGAACGACCCGACAGCGATGGAGTGGGACGGGCTGCACAACTACACGCGCCTGCTGGAGGACGAATTCTTCTGGAACGCGCTGCGTAACACCTTCACCATCGGGGTGATATCGACAGTCCCGCAGCTACTGATGGCGCTCGGAATCGCGCAACTGCTCAACTACCGCCTGCGCGGTTCAACGTTCTTCCGGGTCGCGATGCTCACCCCATACGCCACCTCGGTGGCGGCCGCGACACTCGTCTTCGTGCTGCTCTTCGGACGCGACTACGGGATGGTCAACTGGGCACTCGGCCAGGTCGGGATCGACACCATCGACTGGCAAAACGGCAAATGGAGTTCGCAGATCGCAGTCTCGTCGATCGTGATCTGGCGGTGGACCGGATACAACGCGTTGATCTATTTGGCCGCCATGCAGGCCGTGCCGAACGACCTGTACGAGTCGGCAGCCCTGGACGGGGCCTCCCGCTGGCAGCAGTTCATCCACGTGACGATCCCCTCCCTGCGGCCGACGATCCAATTCACCGTGGTCGTCTCGACGATCGGCGCGACCCAGTTGTTCGGCGAGCCGCTGTTGTTCGGCGGGGCTGGCGGCCAGAAGGGCGGCGCCTCACACCAGTTCCAGACCCTTGGCCTCTACATGTACGAGCAGGGCTGGATCAACTTCCACCTCGGCCGGGCAGCGGCCATCGCCTGGACGATGTTTCTGATCCTGATGGTGATTTTTCCGCTCTATCTCGTTGTGGCGCGGGCACTGCGCAAGGGTCGTGAGGAGAAAGCAGTATGACGGCGAAGGCCATCACTGCGCAGCAGCGCATGACACCGCGGCGCATGGGCGACGCGCGCCACGTGGACGGGCAACTGAGCGGTGGCAGGATCACCTACGCCGTACTGATCCTCTTCACCGCTGGTTCCCTCTTCCCCCTGGTGTGGACAGCCATCGCCGCCTCCCGTACCAACACCCGGCTGGCAGAGACACCCCCGCCTTTCTGGTTCGGCGGAAGGATCTTCGCCAACTTGGAGACGGCCTGGTCCGACGGCAACATGGGCCTGGCCCTGCTCAACACGACCACGGTGGCGGCCACGATCTCGTTCGGCACCGTGCTGTTCTCCACCATCGCCGGCTTCGCCTTCGCCAAGCTGCGCTTCCGCCTCAAGAACGTCCTGTTGATGCTGACTATTGCCACCATGATGGTGCCGCCGCAGCTCAGCGTGGTGCCGCTGTTCATGCTGGTCGCCGAACTGGAGTGGACGAACCAGCTGCAGGCGGTGATCCTGCCGACCTTGGTCAGTGCATTCGGCGTGTTCTTCATGCGGCAGTACCTCACCGAGGCGCTGCCGACCGAGCTGATCGAGGCAGCTCGGGTGGACGGCGTGAGCAGCCTGCGCATGCTATGGCATGTGGTCTTCCCGGCCGCGCGGCCCGCAATGGCGGTGCTGGCCATGCTCACCTTCGTCCAGGCGTGGAACGACTTCTTCTGGCCGATCATCGCGCTGACCCAGGACAACCCGACCGTACAGGTCGCTCTGACCGGCCTGGGTCGCGGCTACATCCCGGACCAGTCGGTCATCATGGCCGGCGCACTCCTCGGCACCCTACCCCTGCTGCTCGCCTTCACGCTGTTCGGCAAGCAGATCGTCGGTGGGATCATGCGGGGTGCAGTCAAGGGCTGAGCCGTGATCGGCGCCAGTTACGCGGCGACCGTGGCCGGCGGCGTGGAGACCCCGGACGCGCAGGCCGGGCTGCTGCGGGCGGCCCGCGAGTCGCTGCAGGCCGCGGTCAACAACACAGACCCTGCTGGACATGCCCAAGTCGGTCGGCCTGTAGGTCGTCAGCAGCACAGCTCGTCGTCGGGCCGGTCGGCCGTCCGAACTGGTCCAACAACCCCCAGGAGCGCTTGAACTAGGAGATCAGGCGCCGGACCGATGTCGTCGGCATCTTCCCCGACCGAGGCGCCATCATCCGCCTGATCGGCGCCCTTCTGGCCGAGCAGAGCGACGAATGGGCCGAACAGCGCCGCTACATGGGACCCGGGATCCTCGGCCGCAGCCGCCTTCACCTGATCGAAGGAAATACCGCCGAGACAACGAACCCGGCAGTCCTCACCGCCTAGCTTTCACAGTGGATCACCGTGGCCGTCGTTACACCACGCCACCGGACGTGACCGGAGAAGTGCGTGGTCGGAAGGCAGCATGTTGCAGAGTTCCCGGACGGTAGTTCCGTGAGGTTGGACGTCTTTTCTGAGCAACCAGAAGAGCTGGTGCGACCGGTTAATACTGCAACCGCATCTGCCGTGACAGGTACCGGAGTGGCTCGTTGTTCCGACTGTGCGATGAATCGTTGACGGTTGAGCAGGTCGAGTCGTGGTCCGAGGGGATAGCCGGGTTCCATGCCCGGTTCGCCCACCGTTTCGGCAGGTCGGAGCCCCGCGAGCGGGCGTCGGACTACCTGAACGGGTTGCTCGCGCCGCTTGAGAAAAAGAACGGGTGGACGCTGTCGGAGCAGGTCGGGCAGCTGCGCCCCGACGGCGTCCAGCGCCTGCTCAACCACTCCGACTGGGACGAGAACGCCGTCCGCGACGACATCCGCGACTTCGTCGTGGAGACCATCGGCAGTGCGGACGGCGTCCTGATCTGCGACGACACCGGCTTTTTGAAGAAGGGCACCAAGTCCGCCGGTGTCCAGCGGCAGTACTCGGGCACCGCGGGGGCTTGTAATTGAATAACTGTCAGATTTGATCTGTGGGGTGTCTTTCGATAGGCGTCCCACGGGCCTTCAGTTGCTCCAGGGTGCGGGCGGGCGCTCCGGGCAATGGCTTGACGGTGATTTTGTGCAGGTCCAGGAGACGGTGCCCGTCCTGGAACTGATTGGACAGGTTGGTGCGGGTGACGCCCAGCAAGTGGGCCAGGAGCGTACTCGTCGATGCTCTGCGGCGGCGTAACAACGCTGTCAGCAGTCGGTGGTAGTGGTCCAGGCTGCTGGTCTGCGGGTGGAGATAGCTGCGCGGACGGTGAAAGCGTCGTTGGAATGCTGCCTCGGCCAAGGCGTCCCAGTACGGCTCCGAGACCGCCACCAAGTGGTCGAAGTCGGAGCGGGCCATGCCCGTCAGGGCCGGGTCGGTGAGCAGTTCGGTCAGGGCCCCCTCTCTGTCAGCCTCGGGTGAGACGTCCCGTTCTGCGGGGTTAGCCTGAGAGGGCACGACAGGAGAACCGCCCCTTATGCCCAGCACTGAGCCCGTCGGGTCCGACCCGGCACCGAGGCCGAAGCGCCGTACCTTCACCTCGGAGTACAAACTGCGGATCGTCGCCGAGTACGACGCCGCGCCCAGGAACGAGAAGGGCGCGGTCCTGCGCCGGGAACGCCTCTACCACTCGCATGTCAAGGAGTGGCGGGCCGCCCGGGATGCCGGGGCCCTGGAAAACCTGGTCGACCGCCGGACCAGCCCCGCCCGCACGAAGAAGTCCGCCGCGGAGGTGGAGAACGAGAAGCTGCGACAGCAGGTGGAGCGGCTGCAGAAGGACCTGGCCCGGAACAAGGCCGCACTCGAGGTGATGGGAAAAGCCTCCGCGCTCTTGGAAATGATCTCCGAGAGCGCGGACTGAAACACGCCACCGACCCCGTGATGGACACCGCGTTCACCGGCGTTCAGGGCCAGCTGGGCATCACGGCCGCGTGCCGGCTGACAGGCCGCTCCCGGGCCACCCACTACCGCAGGCTCAAGCCCCCGACCGACCGCACGCCCCGCTCCCACGTCCAGGCCCAGCCCTCGGCGCTGACGGATCAAGAGCGTGCGGCAGTACTGGAATTGATGAACAGCGCCGAGTACGTGGAGCTGCCGCCCGCGCAGATCTGGGCCCGTGAGCTGGACGCGGGCCGCTATCACTGCTCGGTCTCCACGATGTACCGGATCCTGCGTGACAAGGGCCAGTCCGGCGAGCGTCGCCGTCAGGCCACCCACCCGGCCAAGACCGTGCCCGAACTGGTCGCCACCGCCCCATCCCAGGTCTTCACCTGCCGAGTAGCCGGGAGGAATCTCACCTCCCGGCCCTCACAGAACCGTGCGTAACAGTCTCCCGTTACACGGCTCTTGTCGCCCTGATCGTCAGACCACCGAGATCGCCATCGTCACTCGCCAGTGCGCGAACATCCTCGGGTATCGCTTCACAATCTCCTGGAACTTCGCGATGGCCTTGCGCTTCGGCGCCAACCGCTCGTACTTCCGCCGGATCCAGCGCACCAGATAGGCATTGATGCGCCTGAGGACGGGGTTCATCTCCCACGGCCGGAACCGGCTGTAGTAGTTGACCCAGCCCGCCACCACAGGGTTGATCCTGCGGGCGAGCTGCACGAAGGACAGGTCCGAGCGGGTGTGCAGCCTCCAGGACCGCACCTCCCGCCCCATCTTCTTCAGGGCTTCCTTGCTGACGGCTGGCGTGAACGACAGGAACTGAACTCCCTGCCGGTCGCGGCTCATTCTGGCGCGGAAGGTGTAGCCCAGGAACGTGAACGCCTCGTGCTCGTGCGAGCCGCGACGCCTGGCGTCCTTGCAGTACACGATCCGGGTCTTGTCCGGGTGCAGTTCCAGCCCGACCTCGACCATCCTGTTCCGCAGCGCGTCCAGGACCTCGCGGGCCTGACGCTCCGTGACGCAGTGCATGACCGCGTCATCGGCATACCGCTCGAACTGGACGGACGGGAACTCCCGGTCCATCCAGAGGTCGAACGCGTAGTGCAAGAACAGATTCGCCATCACCGGTGAGACCGGAGCCCCTTGTGGGGTTCCGCGCTCCCGTTGCAGCAGGGAGCCGTCGGGCATGACGAGCAGGGCGGCGAGCCACCTGCGCACGTACAACTTCACCCAAACGGCGTCGGTGTGAGCCTCCACCGCCTTGACCAGGAGATCCCAGGGCACGCTGTCGAAGAACCGGGCGATGTCGAATTCGACGACCCAATCCCGTTTCCAGCAGCGTTCCCGACACTTCTCCACGGCGTCCAAGGCGGACCGCCCCGGCCGATACCCATAGCTGTCCGAGTGGAACACTGGATCCACCCGCCGCATCAGGTGCCGGGCCACGACGGTCTGCGCCACGCGGTCCGCGACAGCGGGAATGCCGAGCATTCTCGTGCCGCTTCCTTGCGACTTTGGAATTTCCACCGCGCGCACCGGAGGCGGGAAGTATGAGCCCGATGACATCCGGTTCCAGATCTTGTAGAGATTACCTCTCAGATCCTTCTCGAAGTCATCGATACTCTGCCCGCCCACTCCCGGGGCGCCTTTGTTCGCCCTGACTTCCTCCCATGCCTCCTTGATCTCCCACTTGGAAATTTCAAACGGCTTGGTCCTCGACTTCAACTGGCCCACCGAATTCCTCCCGGAGTGCTTCCGGTTGACGCGATCAACACAGTCACGAACGACCCGGCCCCTTCGCTCCGCCCCCGTTACAGGGGCATCCCCACTACTACGGGCCGGTCCGCCAGCAGGACCCGGGTCGGTACTCAGCTCCTTGCAGATTCCGCTGCTCGAAGTTCTCCCTCTCGTCCACCGCCGAGCGGCGGGACAGTACCGGGACCTGCCTTCTCCTGTTCCGTACGGACGCCGCAGACCGGGCTCACGTCGCCTACATGCCGGACGCCACCTGACCAATAGACGGGCTCCCGTCAGGCTCATCCCGGGGTCTATCCCACACCCCGGTTTTGACGCCACCTGATTGTTTTACGACACGTCAGCAGCGATTCACTTGCGTTCGTCTTCCCGGTCCCCACCTGACATCTCTTCCGATGCCTTTTCCTCATCGCTCACCACGACGGTCTTCAGCCAACGCAGCATGAGGCGGTTTGAAATCTCCCCCCGCAGGGCGACTTCGAAGGGCCAACGAAACCTTCATCATCCGTACAGCATCACTTACAGAAAGCCGCCTATACGCGCTTCCTTTCCGTGTTCAGGACACAAGGGACATCACCAAGCTCGCCGGACCGGCCAAGGGCACCTGGTACCACGCCTACGTCGTCATCGACATCTTCAGCCGCTACATCGTCGGCCACACCGTCGAACGCGCCGAATCAGCAGAGCGTGCCGAGGAGTTGATCCGGGACACCATCGAGCGCAACGGCATCGTGCCCGAGACCGTCCACGCCGACCGGGGCACCTCCATGACCAGCAAGAAGGTCTCCCAGCTGCTGATCGACCTCGGCGTCACCCGCAGCCATTCCCGGCCGAAAGTCTCCAATGACAACCCCTACAGCGAGGCCCATTTCAAGACCACCAAGTACATGTCCGACTACCCCGAGCGGTTCGATTCCCTGGCCCACGCCCGTGATTGGTTCGACGCGTTCATCGCGTACTACAACCACGAGCACCGGCACTCGGGCATTGGATGGCACACGCCCGCCAGCGTCCACTTCGGCACCGCCGAGGAGGTCCGCGACCAGAGAGCCGTCACGCTCGCCGAAGCGTTCGCCCGCCACCCCGAACGCTTCGGTCGCCGCCCCACACCGCCCGAGATACCCCAGCAAGCGTGGATCAACGACCCCGCCAAGCGCAGGGAAACCACACCACAGATCTCATAGCCACACAAACGTCTCACTGGACTTGAAATCCACCGGCCGGGTCGATCCGGCGACGAGTCCGTGGCGCCTCGGGAGGCTTGGGCGGGGCAGGTGCGAGGGTGTAGTTCCAGTCGCCGTGGAACGTGCTCGGTGTGATCGGCAGAGCGTGGAACTCGGCTGGCGTGACGGTCGTGCCAAGGTGGTAGCTACCGGTGTCGAGTTCGGCCCCGATCGAAAGCCCGGTCGTGGTGGTCGTTGCGGCGATGGTCTCGAGGGCGACCTCGTAGCTGGTCAGCGGCCGTCCTCGCCAGTTCGCGGTGATGTGGCAGAACATTCGGTGTTCTATCTTGTTCCACTTTGATGTGCCAGGTGGGAAGTGGCAGACCGTGATCTCGAGCCCACTCTCCTGCGCGAAGGCGTGCAGGTGCTTCTTCCATGTCCAGCGGCGGGGATCGTTGGAGCCGCCGGAGTCGGCGGTGATCAGCAGCCGGGTGGCGTCCGGGTGGTCAGCTTGTCCGCGGTGCTGCCACCAGCGGCGGATGGACTCCACCGCGAACTCGGAGGTGTCATGGTCGGTTCCGACGTTGACCCAGCCGCTGTTGTGGGCGATGTCGTAGATCCCGAAGGGGATGACTACCGGCTGGTCGCTTGTGATGAAGGTGTGGCAGTCCACTTTGATCGGGTTTCCGCCCGGTCGCCAGGTGCGGCCGGGCCGGTCGCGGTCGCCGAGCCACTCTTTGGCCTTGGTGTCGATACTGATCACCGGCTGGTTGTCGTTGAGGAAGGCGGCGGCGGTGCGGTTCAGGTGGGCGAACTGGGCGTCGCGGTCCGGATGGCCGACGCCCTCGTGGGTCTTCGCGGTGCCCTGCAGGCTGTAGCCCAGGTTGTGCAGCAGGTGCCCGACGGTCGTGGCGCTGACCGGGTGGCCCTGGTCGGTCAAGGACGATGCCAAGGCGCGCAGCGACAGCGTGGTCCAGCGCAGCGGGGAGACGGGATCGCCGCGAGTGTGCGGCTCGATCAACGCCTCGAGTGCCGGCAGTAGACCGGAATCGGTGGCCGTCAAAGGCTTGCGGCCGCCTCCCGGAACCCGGATCCGACGGGTCGGTGCAGGCTGCCCGGCCAGTTCGACGATGCCGCGTGCGATGGTGGCGGTGCTGGTACCGGAGGCCGTCGCCACCAGAGCGATGCCGCCGTGGCCGATCGCGGTGGCCTCGCTGGCCAGATAGAGCCGACGACGGCGCTCATCAAGGTGCGGCAGGATCTGGTCGAACTTTGTCTGCAGGGCTTCGGCCGCTGTACGGGGTTGCGGATGCGTAGCCATGCCACAGCCTCCCACCGGCACCCTGACGATGACGATGCTTCAGATCAAATCTGACAGTTATTCAATTGCAAGTCCCGGGCCGGACCGAGAACTGCCAGATCGGGACCTTCCTGGCCTACGCCTCGGCGAAGGGGCGAGCCCTGATCGACCGGGAGCTCTACCTGCCGTCTTCCTGGACCGATGACCGGGACCGCTGCCGCGCTGCCGGGATCGACGACGAGGTGCCCTTCGCGACCAAGAACGAGCATTTCCGGCAGATGCTGCAACGTGCCATCGACGCCGGCGTTCCGTTCGCCTGGGTGACCGCGGACGAGGCGTACGGGCAGGTCAAGCACACGCGGGCCTGGCTGGAGGAACGCAAGATCGCGCATGTCCTGGCCACCAAGGTCAACGACACCGTGATCACCACCAGTTGGGCCGAGTCGCGCGTCGACGACCTCATCGCCGCGCTGCCACGGCAACGCTGGAAGCGTCTGTCGGGCGGGCAGGGCGCGCACGGGGAACGGATCTACGACTGGGCCCGCGTCGCAATCCGCCCCTGCTGGGAAGAGGGATTCGGGCACTGGGTCCTGGCCCGCCGCAGTGTCAGCGACCCCACCGAGATCGCTCACTACGTCTGCTACGGACCGGCCATCTCCCGGCTGAAAGACCTGGTCAGGGTGGCCGCCGCGAGGTGGGCAGTGGAGGAGTGCTTCCAGACCGCGAAGGGCGAGTGCGGCCTGGACCACTACCAGGTCAGGCTCTACCGGGCGTGGTACCGGCACATCACCCTGGCCATGGCCGCACTCGCCTACCTGACTGCCGTCCGCGCCGCAGAAGCCGCAAAAGGGGCACCGCAGACGACGAGCAAGACCTCATACCCCTCAGCGTCCCGGAGATCCGCCGGTTGATGGGCCACCTCGTCAAGCCCCGTCACCAGACCAACGAGCACCATCTGCACTGGTCACGCTTTCGACGACGCAGCCAGGCCCGAGCCCGCCGCTCCCACTACAAACGTCGAGGCCACAACCCCCAAATGCGGTTGCAGTATTAAGGTAGGCATTCAGAAGGAATGCGGCTGACTGATGACGGTGTGTGAGACGTGCTGGTCAAGCGGCTTGTTCGATCGGGGGCATCCAGAGGTTGCCGGTAAAGGCGTGGTGGATGGCCTCGAAGGCGCTCAGGCCGTGCTTGCGGGCGGAGTCGAGGTAGGAGCGCACGGCGAGCCAGGCCGTCGCACCGTGTTCGGACTGGTGGCAGCCGGAGATCTTCAGCTGGGTCTTGACGGGCCGCAGCGCTCGCTCGCCGCAGTTGTTGGTGAAGGGCGTACGTCGGGGGTCGTCGGCGAACCGCAGGATCGAGTGGGCCTGGTCCCGCAGGCGTTCGAGCAGGTTGCGGGCCGGGGACTGTTTGCGGCCCGGTGCTCGGGGGTGCTCGGAGAGTCCGACGGTGATGCCGTGGTGGAAGGCGCCTTGGTGCAGCAGCAGGGCCTCGGGGGTGATCTCGCCGATCTCGCCGGCGCGTACCCGCAGGGCCTGGATGTTCAGCCCGGCCAGGGCCCAGCGGATCTGTTGGTGCCACTTCTGGTGGGGGAAGTCCTCCTCCGCGGCGGTCAGTTCACGGATCAGATGGGCACCGCACAACTGGTGGCTGCAGTGCGGATAGCCCGCATACAGCGACAGTGAGTCGTGGACCAGGACGCCCCGGTAGTGGGGCAGCACCCCGCCCGCGTCCGCCCCGGCGCGCGAGCGCGGGGCGAGATGGAGCAGGGTGAGGAGGTCGGTGCAGGCCACGTGCAGCCAGCGCCGCACGGAGCCGATCCGGGTGGTGGTCTCGTCCGCGTGCAGGACGTGCCCCATCACCAGCAGGGCCCGGATCAGGTTCACGGAGTCCGCGACCAGGCCGGCGGCCTCGGGAAGCAGGGAGGCGACCCAGCCGGTGGAGACCTCCGCCCCGGTCACATCCCTGACCAGCTGCGCGGTCCGCTCAACAGGAATGTGCTGGAAGACCAGCAGATAGACGGCGAGCGCGCGCAGGTTCGGCCCGTAGGAGGACGGGGACCCGGCGATCCGTCCGGGCATCGGCTGGGCGGTGATGGTGCCGCAGGCGCACCGGCAGCGGTGAGCCCGGTGCTCGGTGATCTTCACCGTGGACAGGGGAATGTCCCGGACCTGGCGCCGCTCGAAGCCGACGCTGTCGCCCTGGCCCAACGTGCTTCCGCAGCCGGTACAGGCCGCCGGGACATGGTCTTCGGTGGCATCGGGCCTGTCGGTCATGGCCAGACCGGACCCGCCGGAGCCGGGCTGACGGCCCCGCTTGCGTCCGCTCTTGGGCTGCGGCTTCTTCTCCGGACGGCCGAAGGTGTCCGAGGAGGGCGGCATCGAGGAGTTGCCCGAGTTGCGGCCAAGACGCCGCTCCAGCTCCGCCACCCGAGCCGTCAACCGCTCGTTGGCCACCGCGAGTTCGGCCGCCCGGGCCTCCGCCGCATCGGCCCGCGCCTCCGCCGCTGCCACCTGCCGCTGGAGCAGCCCGATCAGCATGAGGAGATCCTCACGCGATGCGGACTCCAGAGCGGACGACATGCACGGATCCTGCCGCACCCACACCACACCTGTCACATCGTCAGGAGACTGACGCACAGCCGACCTTCTGAATGCTTACGTATTAAGTGAGGAGCAACTTGCTGCACTCTCCAAACGACTTGGCCGCGCAGCCGCTCCGGACAGGCAATCGTCCGGCTTTGACAGTAACCCGCGTGCAGGGCACCGTGATCATGATGAACGCCTTGTATGAGCGCTACATGACCGCCGCCCACGAGCACACTGTCCACAGCACTACGTGCACGGCCTGCCAGGCTGACACCACCTGCGCGTCCGCCACGCGTCTCCTTGAAAGGTTCAGCCGACTTCAAGACGCGTATAACACCCAGTTAGCGCAGAACGGAGAGAACCCCACAGTATGTCAGCAGCAGCCCATCAGCCACCACATCACGAGGGAATGAGCACGCAGCAACCCGCCGCACTTGCCATCTCGGCGTACGACTCGGCAGTATGAGCCGACAAGCGAAGCGATGCATGCCCCCACACGCTCCAGGCGCATTGGGCAGCGCGTGCCCCGGAACACACCACGCGCCAGGCGGGCCCTGCCCTTCCATCGCCTAGGAACAGGGCCCGCACTACACATTCTCCTCCAGCGCCTGGAGACCGTTCCGCTCCTGCTCGCGGGCACGTGACCTTCGAAAGCAAGGTGAACTGCGCGCAGACGGCAGCCGTTGTAGGCGGTGAAGGCTCCCGTCTACCGTGGGGGTGACAGGAAACAGGCGGCCGACTCTCCCTGGCCGCTGCCTGAACCAGTCCGCCCTCTCCCCGCTCTTGGGGCGAACTGCAAGTGGCCTCGCGCGTCCCGTCGAGGCCTCGGGCCGTGAGCGAGCGGCGGCCCGAGACGACTCTGCCCCTGAAATTGCCCTTCAGAGGCAGAGTCGCCTACTGCGCAGGAGGCAGCCTCCCCTCAGCCACACTGAGGCCATGACCACCCGGCTCCTCGTCGACGCATGGGCCGCCCAGGCCGGCACCCACGCGTCTCGCTCCGCCGCGGCAAACTCACCCACCATGCCCACGACAACGCCGGCCGCGCCCCTCATCGACCTCAACGAAGTAACGCCGCACCTACTGAGGTTTTCCGGTTGTCGTCGGGTAGTGACGGTTGATGATCCTTGCGGTATGCCGTTGGTATGCGTCATCCGGAGGGTGGGGAACTTCAGCCGGAAGATACCCGACCAGGAACCCTGTTCGACCTTCACGTTCCAAGATCGGCTGAGATACGGCTTCTCACTCCAGCTCAGTAAATCGACGCCAGCTCACAACCCCTCCGCGGAAGTCGCTGAAGCCGGTGAGTAAGGGCGGATATGCGGTGTTCGATCTGTGCTCTGTAGCGACGGCGCATGAGTCCAGGGGTCCGGGCGGGCGAGGGCGTCCGATCCCACGCTGCCAGTAGGACATAGCCAAGGTGCCTGGCGTCGTCGGAGTCCGGCATGTGTAGCCAGGCCGACGCAGCACGGACCAGATCGTCGGTGGCCTGCGTGTAGTCGCCTTTGAGCGCCCAGGCGCGGGCAAGCTCGAGGCTTTCATGCGCCGCGCACCCGTAGTGACCGTCCAGGAAGCGAGCGTAGGCGCCTAGTTGTCGTAGGCACAGTACGCACTCGGGATTGATATCATACTCAGCCATGATGCGCCAGACGAGCCGATCGGCCTGTCTGGCCGCGAGCATGTACTGGCGTGTATCGATCGCTGTATTGATCAATTGCACGCGCTTATGCAGGGCTTTCGGTGGAGACTGCGACGAAGTGAAGGGTGCACCTAGCAGCGACACGGGGCCCTCCTCTAGGGGCGGTACCAAGGCGGTGGGGCAGCGACTTGGTGTGCCTGCCCTGGTGCGGAGAGTTCGGCAGGGGATAGCTGTGCGCCTGCTGATCCGGTAACTGCACCTACGTGCTCAGACTTGCAGTGGTTCACTGAGTTTCTGTCAATCTGCTGGTAATTACCGCGAGTTGGACTGTCCTGTGCAGCGACGAAGCGCCTGATAAACGGGCCCTCGACCAAGATCACCCGTGTCCGCCAGAGGTTAAATGACGAAGTCAGACCGCCTGCGCGACGTGGGGTGTGGGTGAATGCCGATGGTCGCGCAGGAGTGCCTACAAGGCTGCGGCGCGTCGGCGGGTCAGGGCGACGACGGCCTGGACGGGCTTGCAGCCTTCGCCACGCTGTCCGGTTCGGACTTTCGCGGATGATGCTGGTCTGCGCGGACAGTAGAACACCGTGCGGGCCGGCCCAGGTTGCCGGTCGGGCGCCCGGAGTCCCGGGGCTCGGGTAGTGGTCTGGCGGCGGAGGCGAGATGGCCGTCGTCGGCGGACGCCGTCATGTCCCCTGCGGCGGCGACGACGAATTCCGCTCCGAGGATTGGACCCACGGGTTCACGCGGCGAGTTCGAGCGGGCCAGGTGTGAGGTTCTGGTCTCGCCGATCGGGGTGCCGGTGAGCCAGGCGTCGAGTCGGATGATGTTGATCGCGGTGGCGGCGAGGATGTGGCCGAGGTGGGTCTTGGGCTGTCCGGTGTAGCGGGACCGGCGGATGCGGGTGCGCCGCACCGCCTGTCGGACCAGCTGGCGCTGACCTTGCCCTGGGGACAGGTGACCTTCTTTGCCTGCCAGTCGATCGTGAAGGCTCTCCGCGTGAAGTGCTCGCCCTGGTGGTTGTCGTGGCAGTGTCGAGCCCGACCGGCCCCAACAGTTCGATGGTGTGGTCGTCGCGGGCGGTGGCGATGTGGGCGGCGGAATCTAAGCCGGCATCCACAGCGTGTTCGACGGACAGTAACTCCCGTGCGGCCAGGCCCTGGTGGATGGTCCCGGTCATCTCGGGCGTCAGTGGTGGCCACGTGGGTGATCAAGTGCGGGGCGTCGGGTTCGGAGGTCTCGCTCAGATGGGTCTTGTAATCGCACCAGCCCGAGCCGCGCTTGGTCGCGTAGCGGGCGTCGGGGTCGTAGGGCGAGGCGAGCCGGCGTCTGCCCGGCGGGAGGTCCTTGCCCTCCCGCCAGCGCACCTCCTCGCCGTCGCGGTGGTACTGCTCGACCCGGGCCCGGCGCAGGACCTGGTCGGCGGGGACTTCCCGTAACCACGCAGGAGCCTCGGGTGCGTAGACGGCCTCCAGGATGGTGAAGCCATCCCGGCCGACCTGCTCGGCCCACTCCCGGCGGACGTTGTCGCCCTTGGGGAAGCGATAGGAGTCGATCCGGGTGCCGTAGTGTTTGGCCCAGTCGGCGTCGACCAGCGGGGACAGCCATGCCGGGGCGGCTGCGGCCAGTGCCTCCAACGCCGCGCGCAAGGTCTCACCGACGAACTCCATCCGGTTCAGCGTCCTCACGGCTGCCAGGACGTGGGTGGAGTCGGTGCGCTGCCGACCGCCTGCACGCAGCAGCCCGAGTTCGGAGCACCTGGCCAGAACCAGGTCCAGGACATGCTCTTCCAGCCCGTGCCCGATCAGCCGGGCACGGAACTCACTCAGGACGGAGAAGTCGAACCCCGGATGGGCCAGCTCCAAGCCGAGGAGGAACTTCCAGTCGATGCGTGCCCGCACCTGGTCAGCAGCCTGCCGGTCGGTAAGCCCCTCGGCGTATTGCAGCACCGACACCAGGGCCAAACGCCCCGGGCGAGACCCCAGGCCGACCCCGCCTGCAGAATGCCTCAGCGAAGGACCCGTCCTCGACCAGCGGGCGGAGCGCCTCACGAGTACAGACCGCCAGCGTCCCCTTCGGGAACGAAGCCCGAACCACCAGCGCGGCCAGCTCCGGCACCGCGCGATCGGCCCGCGACTCCAGCGACACCCCAGCCCCACCCTCGATCGACGAACGACACGATCATGACAGCCCGGACAGTCCCTGATCACCGGTTTGCGGATTTCCCAACGGAGTCCTGAAGGGAGTGGATTCCTCACCCTCCAGGGATGATCGGGGTTTCCTGGACCGTAGCCTTGCCCCCTCGCCCTACGCGGACTGAACCCGCACCCACCTTCTTTCGTTCAAGTTAACGACGATGTCAAGCCACCCTCCGTTCATGTACACCCTTCCATCCACCTCCCCAAGCCTCTCGTCGAACGCATAGAAATAATCGGCCGGGACTGCGCCCAGCCGACCGCGCCGCCTGACCTTTCGCTCTGTCTGGCCCTCGGCCGCCTCTGCTGCCAAGGACCGGACAGGCCGACCGGGCACCGCGCACGCTGACCACCCAGCACTACCGCGCCGGGTGCCTGATGCCCGCTACGTCGCGGAGGCCATGGGTCACACCCACATTGCCCGCCAGCGCCCGTTGCCGACGCCAGTCCCCTGTTGCGCATGACGGACGTTCTGTGCCGACCCGGCCTCGCACACCTGGGGGCCGGGGCGGTCGTGATGGCCCCTCACCACCATTAACACCGAAAGAAGGTGGACGTCATGACTCAACTCTCCTACTACGAGGTCGACGTCCCGATGCACCACTGCACCAACCAGTCCCGGCACGGCCTGCACGCCTTCACCGGACCGGCGACTGGGGCCAGAGATGCTCTGACCGCCGCGCGCGCCGCCTACGACCGAGCCGCGCAGCACGTGGCCGCCAGCTCAACGGTGCCGGATGCTCCGGGCGACGGATGGGCCGTGCGCGGCCTGCGTCCCGACTGGGTCCTTGACTGGCAAAAGGCCACCGCGAACGAGTGGGGCAACCCCAACAGCCTGATCTGAATTCCCCCGAGCGGTCGTCAGAGGCCGGAGCACCAGTCGGCCGTCCCCGGGGCCACCCATCCCGTACGCGACGAGAGGAGATCCCAGCATGGACTCCGCCCTGCACCTGCAGGCCCGAACCAGACACCGTGCTCTGCTCATTGCCACACTCGCGGTCCCCTTGACCGGCTGGACCGTGCACGCCGTTGCGCTGCACCGCCGTCTGGCCGCTGCTCGCCGTGATCCCTTGACGGGATTGCTCGGACGCGACGGCTACACCGCCAAGGCCCGGCAAATCCTCACCCGCTACAGCGACAGCTCCCTAGTGGTCATCTGCGACCTGGACCACTTCAAGGAGATCAACGACAGTCGCGGCCACGCCACCGGGGACGCCGTACTGGCCGCCACCGCGCAGCGGCTCACCGCCTGGGCGGGCAGCCGCGCTGCCGTGGGCAGGCTCGGAGGAGACGAGTTCGCCGTGACGCTGCGGATCGGTCCCGGTTGTCGAGAGCTCCGCCTGGCGCAGCTCGTTCGGATGCTCGGCAAGCCAGTCATTCTCGACAACGGCCAGGCCGTCGACGTCGCCGCGTCGGTCGGCGCCGCCTCCCCCGACGTGCTCGGCACCACCGACCTGTCGCAGCTCCAGCGGGCGGCCGACGCCTCTCTGTACGAGGGCAAGCATTCCGGCCGCGCGGTCCTCGCCACGGTCCAGCACATCACCGTGCCGTCCATCAACGGGCGTCGAGCCGGCCGCCACGGCACCGCCGGCCGGGGAGCGAGCAACAAGTTCGGGGAGCATCAGAAGGCGGTCGACGTCTACCGTCGAAACTTAACCGACTACGGCCGGGCTGTGGGCTCTGTCCATCCCTACACGCTGTCCAGCCGTAACATCCTCGCGGCGGAAACACCGCTTGTCGGCTCATCCTCGTGGCGCCGTCAGACCCAACATCGATCGGGCTGCTGGGGCGGGAACAAGGACTCAGAAATCCTCATTCTCGCTGGTCAGAGCAATGCCGGTGATTTAGTGCATCGCTGCAGGTAGAGAGCGCGTCGATAGCCGATTTTGGGGCTCTCCTGCCGTATGAGTGGGTGCTCTGACCTGCCCTGATACGTGAAACACGCCGTCTCCTGTGATCCTTGAGGTGTTGAGGCTCAAGTTGGATCAAGCAGGAAAACGGCGTGTCTGTCTTCAGGATATGGAAGCGGACGCTGATGACCCAAAACATGGTGGTCGAGGGCGTCCGGATCGATGAGAACGAACAGTGTGTGATCGTGTCAGTACGGCCTGATGCCCGCCGTCGTGGCAGGTGCGGACAGTGCCGCCGTCCGGCCGCCGGGTACGACGCCGGCCGGGGCAGGCGCCGGTGGCGGTGCCTGGACCACGGGGCGGTGCGGGTGTTCCTGGAGGCCGACATGCCGCGAGTGTGGTGCCGGTCGCACGGCGTCGTCACGGCCGCCGTGCCCTGGGCCCGCCACGACGCCGGGCACACCCTGGCTTTCGACCGGCAGACCGCGTGGATGGCCGCGGAGTGCTCCAAGTCCGCGACCGCGCAGTTGATGCGGACCTCGTGGCGCACGGTCGGCGGCATCGTGGCGCGCGTGGTCGCCGACCGCGACCGGACCGTCGACCGGCTCGCGGGGCTGACCCGGCTCGGGATCGATGAGATCAGCTGCCGCAAGGGGCAGAAGTACATGACCGTGGTCGTGGACCACGACACCGGCCGGGTCGTCTGGATGGCCGACGGGCACGGCAGGACCGTCCTGCACCGCTTCTTCGACGGCCTCGGCGACCAACGGGCCGCCGCACTCACCCACATCAGCGCCGACGGCGCCGGCTGGATCGCCGACGTCCTCGCCGAGCGTGCTGAGAGGGCGGTACGGGTGATGGACCCCTTCCACGTGGTCGCCTGGGCCACCGATGCCCTGGACACCGAACGCAGAGCCTCGTGGAACCGGGCCCGCCACCAGGCCCAGGACACCGGCGGCCGCGAGACGGCCCGCGCGTTGAAGGACTCCCGGTTCGCGCTGTGGAAGAACGCCGACGACCTCACCGACCGCCAGGCCGCCAAGCTCACCTGGATCGCCGCGACCGACCCCCGCCTCCACCGCGCCTACCTCCTCAAGGAAGCTCTGCGGACCGTATTCACCCTGGCCAAGACCCGTCCCACCGTGGCGCTACAGGCCCTGGACCGGTGGATCGGCTGGGCCCGCCGCTGCCGCATCCCCGCCTTCGTCGACCTCCAACGCCGCGTCCGCCGTCACCGCGAGGCGATCCGCGCGGCTCTGCTGACGGGCATGAGCAACGGCCTGATCGAGTCGACGAACACCAAGACCCGACTGATCATCCGCCGCGGCTTCGGCTTCCACAGCGCGGACGCGATCATCGCCCTCGTCATGCTCACCCTCGCCGGGGAACGTCCCACCCTCCCCGGCCGCCAACCCGCCACAGAGTGACCCACTCATACGGCAGGAGAGCCCGATTTGGGTGGGTAAGTGGTTGGGTAGTTCGCCACGAACTGATGATGTGCCAGATGATCTCGGGACATAGCAACGGAGCGGTAAGCCAGGAGATCGACCAAGATCCGACTGTCCGCATGGGAGCTCCGTTGGGTGCTCGGTCTGCCATCCTCCTTGCCGCGTCCGCCACGACAGCAGCAGGTCCAGCCCCTTCGCGAGACGCCTGCAATCCAGTAGGCAAGCGGTTCGGGAACCGAATCCGCCTCGGTGTGCTGTCCGAGGAGAAATCACCCCCGAAGTAGTCGATGAAGTACGGGAGTTGACCAGCCGCGTCGAATGCCGCCGCAGACTGCTGCCGGACCGGGCGGTGGTCTACTTCGTCCTCGCAGTGCGCAACGAGGTTCTACGTGTTCGAGCAGGGGTGGAAGGCCCCTGCCGTTGGGTCGTCGCAGCGGCCTGATCGAAGCTGAGGACAGCCTGATCCGGGGATCGCCGGGGAGGGCGGGAAGCAGTCCTGACAAAGCCGGGACGGATCGGTACTGCCAGACGGTCCGGGGTCGGCGAGCGAGGCCAAGAGGTGCAGCGGAAGCGAATCAGTGGTTGAAGTCCCGTAATCGAAGTGCCGGCTCGAATCTGGTGGATCGGGGCCGGTCAGCAGCGCGTGACGGACGTCGTGAGGTGTCAGTCAACTCCGAAGCCGAGGAGCGAGGTCGGTGGGGAGGCCATGCCGAAGGTCTGCGGCGTAGGTATGGCGAGGCTGCCGGGGCAGAGCTGGGCGCCTACTTGGCCGATCGAGGCGTAGGGAACGTTGGAACCATCCGCGGCCGTCCGCGGCCCAGGCAGCCGGTCTGGGGGGCGGGCAGGTCCGTTGCCGACTGAGGGCCGTGGGATGGGGCGGAGTCCTCGTAGTAGTCCGCGCGCACGAGAGGTGCGTACATGGCGAAGGAGGACAGCAAGTTGGTGGCTGAAGGACTGGAAGGCTGGGAGGTTGTCGCCGGTGAACACCGACGAGCTGGAGCACGCCCTGTTCAGGGCGGAGCTGCGGGTACTGGAGATCCAGACCAAGCTGCACCGCTGGGCTCGCGGTGATCCTCATCGCAGGTTCGATGATCTTTTCAATCTTGTCGCCGATCCCGCGTTCCTTCTGGTGGCGTGGGACCGGGTGCGGGGTAACAAGGGTGCCAAGACCGCCGGGGTGGACGGCCGCACAGCGGCGTCGGTCACTGTGGGGACGGGCGTGGAGAGCTTTCTCGACGGGCTGCGGGCCTCGCTGAAGGACCGCAGTTTCCAACCCCAGCCGGTACGGGAGCGGATGATCCCCAAGGCGAACGGCAAGCTGCGTCGCCTGGGGATCGCTACCATCCGCGACCGGGTGGTCCAGGCAGCCTTGAAGCTGGTGCTGGAGCCGGTGTTCGAAGCGGACTTCCTCCCGTGCTCCTACGGGTTCCGTCCGATGCGCCGGGTCCACGACGCGGTGGCCGAGGTGCGCTACCTCTCCTCCCGCTCCTACGAGTGGATCGTTGAGGGAGACATCCAAGCCTGTTTCGACGAAATTTCGCATCCGGACCTGATGGACAGGGTGCGGGCGCGAGTCGGAGACAAACGTGTCCTGGCACTGGTGAAGGCGTTCCTCAAGGCGGGCATCCTCGGTGAGGACCGCGTGTTGCGGGAGAACAACGCCGGTACCCCACAGGGTTCGATCTTGTCCCCGTTGCTCAGCAACGTGGCCCTGTCGGTCCTGGACGGGTATATCGCCCAAGGACCGGGAGGTCCCGCTTCCAGTCAAGTGGAGCGCGGCAGACGTCGCCGTCACGGGCTGCCGAACTACCGGCTGGTCCGTTTCGCCGACGACTGGTGCCTGATGATCTCCGGCACCAGAGCCGATGCCGTGACCCTGCGGGAGGAGATCACCGACGTCCTGTCCACCAGGATGGGACTGCGGCTCTCACAGGAGAAGACCCTGATCACCCACATCGACGACGGGCTGAATTTCCTCGGGTGGCACATCCAGCGCCACCGAAAACGAGGCACCGACCGGTATTACGTCTACACCTACCCGGCCCGCAAGGCCCTCAAGGCCCTGATGGCCAAGGTCAAGACCTGGTGCCGCGAGATGGACACGAGCCAGCCGCTCGACACCCTGCTCATCCGGCTCAACCAGATGCTGCGGGGCTGGTGCGCCTTCTTCCAACCCGGCGTGTCCAGTGCCACCTTCGGATACCTGGCGCATTACGCGCGTGAACAGGTCATCCGGTGGTTGCGCCGCAAACACCGCCGGATCACCTGGAAGGACCTCCATCGTCGCTTCTGCGACCCATGGGGATGGCCGACCGGGCAGGAGAGGGCACTGTTCAACCCCGAGAAGGTAGGCACGACCCGCTACCGGTACCGGGGCGCAGCGATCCCGACTCCCTGGGCGACCACAGGATGACGACCAATCAGTGAGCCCCCAGCGGGACTTGTGGAGAGCCCGTTGCGGTGAGAGCCGCACGGCGGGTTCGGGAAGCGGCCTGGGGAAACGGGCCGGTCTCACGACCGGAACCGCGCCCCAGGCCGACTTTCACCTGTGCCTGTTCAGCAGCTCGGACAGCGCCGGACCGCCGGGATGTCGGGCGGTTCTGCGCACCTTGACCGAGAAACTCCGTCACCTGCCGGGTGGGGCTGTCCAGTGCCTTCCCACCAGCTCGGCGCTGACCAGGGCCCGCCAACGCCTGGGCGCCAAGCCATTGCAGGCGCTCTTCGAGCGCCAACTGGGTCACGTCCGGTGGCGTGGTGTATCGACGGCGACTCGGTGATCCACTGTGAATGCTAGGCGGTGAGGGCTGTCGGCTCGGTTGTCTCGGTGGGTTTCCTTTGATCAGGTGAAGGCGGCAGCGGCCGAGGATCTCGGGTCCCATGTAGCGGCGCTGTTCGGCCCATTCGTCGCTCTGCTCGGCCAGAACGGCGTCGATCAGGCGGACGATTGCGCCTCGGTCGGCGACGATGCCGACGACGTCGGTCCGGCGCCTGATCTCCTTGTTCAAGTGCTCTTGGGGGTTGTTGGACCAGATCTGCTTCCACACTTCGCGGGGAAAGGCGGCGAGGGCCAGGAGGTCTTCGCGGGCGGCTTCGAGGTGCTCGGCGGCCTTGGGGTACTTCTCGTCCAGCCCGGCGATGGCGGCCATCTGCGTGCGGACGGCGGCTGCGTCGGGCTGATCGAACACGGTCCGCAGCAGGGTCGCCACCCATGGCTGGGCGGACTTGGGGACCTGAGAGAGCAGGTTGCGGGCGTAGTGAAGCCGTAAAGAGTCACGATGTCGGTGTGTCGTCAGGGTGTGCTGCGGCAAGGAGGTCGGCTGCGGTGCGGTAGCGGGTGGTGGCCGGGGCTGGGACGTATCCGTCTGCTTCGAGCAGGGGGCGGATCTCGCGGACGACGTTGCCGATGGAGGATCGGCTAACGTCGCCCAGGGCGTCAGTAAGGACGTCCAGGGTGCACAGTCTTCGCAGGTAGATGAGGCCCCCGAGCAGGGGGTGGCCGATTTCAAAGATCGCCATCAATGGCGTCGGGGGCACCATCGGCTATGCCCTGCCGGTAGGTGAGGGAGCCGTCGCGGCAAGCGATCTCGACTCCGGGATGCGTGCGGAGCCATCGGCTGAGCTGTTCGGCGTCCCTGCCCTCCCAGAGCGTCAGCGGAAGACGGGTCGTTGCGTCGACCAGGAGGGTGCCGTAGGCGTCGCCATTGAGCGCGAAGTCGTCCACCCTCAGCACTCTGGGCGTGACCAGCGGCGGCGGCAGCGGCATCCGCATCAGCTGAGTGAGCACGGTTGGCCGGGAGAGTCTGACGTTCATGACGCGCAGCATCCGGGCCCCGCCCCGGCCTGCCAGTACCACGCCGACCGCCTCCACCAGGAGCTGCAGCGGTGGCGTTCGCCGTTGGTAGCGCACGGTCAGCCCCGGCACCTGCTCGGCGAAGGTCACCTTCGCGCAGGCCGCGTTCTCGCAGTACAGACGGCGCACACTCAGGTCGATCCGGACTGGCCGGCCGCCGATCGCTGCACCGGCGAGGTGCCGGACATAGCGGCTATGAATCCAGTCGCTCAGGACGCCGCTGCATCCCGCTGGAACACGGGAGCGCGTACTCGCCTCGATCACCACGACAGGACCGGAAGTGTCGACCGAGAACACCAGCATCCCGGCCAAGTGCGTTAAAAATTTGGACAGTTCAACAGCACGCACCCAAAGGCTGCCCACCCCGCAAACCGGACGACCGCCGAACCGGGATGATCTCCGGCTACGAAAATCTTGCCTGCGACGTTCACGTGTACGCCGACATTGCCACGAAGGGAGAGGCCCAGGCAGCGCGTGGCCCCCGTTTAACCGGGTGAGCGAGTGAGAGGCGCTCACCCGTTCCCCCGGACTCAGGCCGATGCCCAGGGGGCTGCACAGCAGCGGGCGGCCCGACCGCCCGGTCTGGTGACTCAGGCCGCCGGCCTGCGCGGAACCTGAAGGAGCCCTGCCTCGCGCGCGACGCCCGTGAGGCCAGCCATGTCGGTTCCCAGTTTCCGCTGCAATCCGACGACGGCACGCATCACGGCCATCCGGCTGCGCGCCAACTCTGCCTGAAGATCGTCGGCGTCGATGCCCTTGCACAAAGCGAGCAACACCGATCGCTCCGTCGGGGTGAGACGTGGCGGCCACAGCGGGGCTGGGGCAGTGGCCGGAGCGGAATCCGGCCGCTGCCGCTTCGCGTGCGGGTCCGTCCGCGCAGATTTGTTCGCGGTCACGGCCGCTCGGTTCCCCACTTGACTGCCTTGGACCTTCGACGGATGCTCTGCGGCGGCCCGCTGCGCGTCCGTCTCGGCTCCCCATATACCGAACTCGCCTTGATCCCTGGCCCATTGGCGACAGGCAGACATCGCCTCGCATCTGCGGCACAAGGCGATCGCCTCGTCGCTCCGTTGCCGACCACGAGGACCCAGGTCGCTGCAACCGTCGTCGGGCGGATGAAAGAGGTAAGGCTGTTCGGCACAGGGAACCCGTGAGTTCAGCCCGGCCAGGAACGAAGGGATAAGCATCCGGTTTCCGCTGGACATGGGTCAGCCTTCTGGAAGCGGGGCGATCGGCCTGACGAGTGCGGGGGCATGATTACCTGCTCTGTCGGCACGCACGCCATGAAGTATCGCTCTCTGCGCGTAACCCATCCGTGCACCCCTCAAGGTCGTGACTACCACCCGGCTTTGTCGAGACAAACGAGAAAGCAACGTTGCCGGTTCAGTCGTGTCCGCACCGCACCGGGATGGGAGTGTCTAATCAACGGCGGATCTGTTGCGATGACGATCGAGTATGAGTCCGTGGCTGAGCCGGTCGGTGCGGCCACGTCGGGCGAGCAGTTGATCGCGATGCTGGTCGACCGGGCGCGGAGCGAGGGCCTGCAGCTGACCGGCGAGGGCGGGCTGTTGCAGCAGCTGACCAAGCGGGTTCTGGAGTCCGCCCTGGAGGGCGAGATCACCGATCACCTCGGCTATGAGAAGCACGAGGCGGCGGACGTGCACGTCGCCGCTGTCGTCACCATCCCGGCGGAAACGCCGAGATGGCTGAGATCACTTGATGATCAAAGCAACGGGAGTGGCGGTCTGGCTACGCTTGGTGCACTCCTACTTCATCTCCTTCGCGAAGTCGGGTGGCCCGGGGGGATTTCGCCCCCGGGCTCCCACAGATCCGTACGTGACCGTCTCCGGTCATACGGCTCTTGTCGTCCTGGTCACCAGACCCGGGCGGGCTCGGTCACCCAAACCCAGTGCGCGAGAAGCCGGGGATGTCGATCAACCCCGGACCACCACGCACGGAAGGTCGCCGACCAGCTTCGCCGCAGCCTCCGGTACTTCCCGCGCAGCCACCGGACCACGTAGGCGTTGATCCGTTTCAGGAGGGGATATAGGGCCGACCTGTTGTAGGCCCCGTAGTACTGCATCCATCCCCGCACGACCGGATTGATCCAGTCCGCGAGGTCTCGGGCCTCGCCCTGCACCCACCGGTGCAGGCGCCAGGAACGCACCACCTCGCCCATCCGCTTCAGGGCCTTGTCCGAGACCGCCGGAGAGAAACTCCGGAACAGTCCTTTCCGCCCGTCCACGGTGCGCTCGCGGAAGTCGTAGCCCAGGAACGTGAACCTCGTGTGCTCGAAAGAACTCTTGCGGTTCGCGTCCCGGCAGTAGACGATCTGCGTCTTGTCGGGGTGTAGTTGAAGGCCGACCGAGTCCATGCGCGCATCCAGCGCGGCCAGCACCGCTCTCGCCTCGGCGAGACTGCGGCAGTGGATGACCGCGTCGTCGGCATACCGTTCGAAGCGGACGTCCGGGAAGGCCCAGTGCAACCACATGTCGAACGCGTAATGCATGAACAGGTTCGCCAGGACGGGAGATACCGCTGATCCCTGCGGGGTGCCCTTGGCGCGCTCGATCAGCACACCGTCCGCATGTTGCAGCGGGGCAGCAAGCCACCGCTTGACATAAAGCAGGACCCAGGGGAGCTCACAGACCGAGCCCACCGCCTTGAGCATCAAGTCCCACGGCACCGAGTCGAAGAACGCCTTGATGTCGAGATCGACCACCCAGTCGTACTTCCAGCACCGCTCCCGGCACGTGCCCACCGCGTCGATCGCTCCGCGCCCCGGGCGGTAGCCGTAGGAGTCCGGATGGAAGATCGGCTCGACCCTCTTCTCCAGCACCATCGCCACCACCGTCTGCGCGACACGGTCGCCCACGGTCGGCACTCCGAGGACCCTGATGCCGCCCTGCGGCTTCGGGATCTCCACCATGCGCACCGGCGGCGGGAAGTAGCAGCCCGAGGACATCCGGTTCCAGATCTTGTACAGGTTTCCCCGCAGATCCTCCTCGAACTCCTCGATAGCCACCGCGTCCACGCCCGGCGCGCCCTTGTTCGCCCTGACCTTCTCCCAAGCCTCCATCACCAGCAGCTTCGGTATACCGAACGGCTTGACCGGTGCTTTCAACTCATCCACGCCAATTCCTCCCGGAGCACTTCCGGTTGATCGAATGAACAAGTCACGAACGACCCGGCCCCTTCGCTCCGCCCCCATTACAGGGACTTCACCACTACTACGAGCCGGTCCGCCGGCGCACGCCCGGCATGGACGTACGCCTTCTCCTGTTCCGCACAGACCCCGCAGATCGGGCTCGCGCCACCTTCACGCCGGACACCACCTGGCCAGGAAGCGGACACCCGCCAGACTCATCCCGGGGAGCCTTCAAGCCCCGGTTTCGATGTCGTCCAAGCATTTCGACGCATCAGCAGTGGTTCGCTCTCGCTCGCCTTCCCGATCCCCACCTGACGCCCTTTCAAGGACGCCTTTTCCTCCGACGCTCACCACGACGGTCTTCAGCCAACGCGGCAGGAGGCGATTTGGAGCCTCCCTCCGCGGGGGCGACTCCGAGGGGCCAAAACCCTCATCATCTGTGCAGCATCATCCAGTTGCTACCGACCTACACCGGCAGCCCCTTTCCGTTCAGGACGCACGAAGGCGAGACCCTTTTCAAGATCTCGATGGTCTACTGCTGTTCCCGGTCCTGCTTGCGCAGTCGCTGGAGTTCTTCCCGCTCGGCTGTGGTCAGCGCGCCGACGGGCCCTCACCCCGATCGATCGTCGCCTGCTTCAGCCAGCCTCGCAGGCCCTCGGTACTGACATCCAACTCCCGGGCCACATCGGCCACCGTCCGCCCGGAGGAACGGGCCAGCTCGACCGCGTCCTTCTTGTACTCGTCCGCATACCGCTTGCTCGTATTGCTCTTCTTACTCACTACCTGGACTGCTTCCTCCGGGACCCATACATCCCAGTATCAACCTGTCCGGATCAGGATGGGAACTTCAGGTTCCCAGGAGTGTTTTCAGGCGGCTGCGAGTGTGCTGATCCCTGGGGCCTGAGTGTGCGTAGTTACGTGCATAGGGGCAGGGCGTGTTGCCGCCCGCCCGGCAGGGTCGGCTCTGGGACAGGACAGGGAATGGTGGATTTCGACAAGCGGCCGGTGAACGGGGTACTGGTGGTGCCTGCGCGTGTGGTGCGTCCGCATGGGGGCTGGTGTGATCACGGGCCGTGTGCGACGGCGGATTTTCTCGCGGTGGGGCGGCTGGATGATCCGCACTGCTGTGCTGGGCATCACCCCGAAGTGGTTGCTGCGTGGGCCTTGCAGGCGGGAGATCTATGGGTGCGACGCGCGTGTGCGGAGGGCCCGCGCCGGGCCGGTCGTTCACTCGGGGCCGGCGAGTGAACTTTCCGGCGCCTTCGGGCGGGCTATGTGTGACAACGGGCAAGGGGCCCGGCCTTTTTCTGGGGGTTGGTGTGGTTACCGGTCGTGTGGTGCGGTTCGACGAAGCACGGGGATACGGTTTTATTTCACCCGATCATGGAGGTGAGGATGTTTTCGTTCATGCGAACGATCTACTGATCCCTGAGTCCTGCGTGCGCGGAGGTACGGCGGTGGCGTTCGAGGTCGAGGACGGTGACCGCGGGCTGAAGGCATCGTCTGTCCGGCTCGCCGAGGGTTCCGTCGGGAAGCTGCTGATTCCTCCGAGACCCGCGGCCGGCGTCGTTTCCGGATCGGCGGACGATGACACCCTGTGCGATGTGCTCGGTACGGCCGAGTACACGAAGGAGGTGACCGACGTCCTGCTGGAGTCGGCACCGTCACTGACCGGATCTCAGATCCTCCAGATCCGCAGCGGGTTGCTGCAGTTCGGTAAGCTTCACGGCTGGACCGAGGACTGACCGGGGACGGAGCGGGGCTGACCTGCCCGGGTACCGGCAGACCTGCGGTGTCCGGGCGTCGTGGCCATCGGCTTCCGGTCCACGGATGGCGGCGTCCTGGAGTGGCTGGCGGCGTTCGGGCTCGTGCTCTTCGCCTTGGATCTCACCTGGATCGCGGTCGGCATGGGCCTGATCAGCCCGAACGCCGAGGCCGCCAGCAACAACGCGATGCCGATAATCCTTGCTGGTGGAGGTAGGGCGCGCGGCGGGGGCGGGTGCCTGGTCGGTGGTGCTCGAGGGAGATGGCGTTTTCGAGGAGTGATCAGGTCGCGGAAGGGTTCGCGTTTCCCGAGGCGGGCGGGGAATGCGTCGCAGTCGATCAGGCTGGCGCATCCGGCGAGTTGTGCGCCGCGGACACCGCTGAACAGCGCGATGGTGGTCACGACGATGCCGGCGTAGACGAACATCGCCGCGATGCGTTCGGTGAGGTCTTTCAACCGGTCGGCAGTTTCGGCGCCGGTGGTGGTGCGGGGATTGAGGCGGTGGATCTCGTTGATGAGGACCAGGCGGACGCCAGCCTGGTTGTAGGTGTGGCGGACCGCTTCGGTGATCCGGGCCTGTGTCATGTGGGTGGTGGTGGGGGGACGCCGAGGTAGCGGGCGAACCCACGCTGATTCGCACCGACTCTGGCGGCGGCACCCACGAGCTAACAGCCTGGCTCGCCCAGTGGGGCAGGTGGCCTTCGTACTCGGTCGGCATGACCATCACCGAGCAGATTCACCAGGCCGTCCTCAAGGCTTCGCCCGCCGCGTGTACAGCAGCGTTCGAGCCGGACGACGAGATCCGCGACAGCGGTTGGGGCGCCGAACTTACCGGTGATGTCCTCAAGTCGCGGCGTTCGCTGGGGCCGTTTGCCTCCACATCCTGGGTCGACTGGAATATCCGTGGCGCTCTGGTGCGTGTGGCCGCCGCCCCGGTGGGCAGTGGGACCGTACGCGCCGCTGACCTCATCGGTTGAGGTCGGCATGTGCTTCTGCGCGGGCCAGGATCTGTCCCATGGACCGCAGGGCGTAGAACAGACGTGACTTGACGGTGCCCTGTGGTATGCCGAGTGCGGTGGCGACTTCTTCCAGTGAGTGGTCCATCAGGTAGACCCGTCGGACGATGTCGCTCTGTTGCGGTGTGAGCTTGGGCAGGACCTGTTGGACGGTCAGGGCGCTCACGATGCGTCCGGAGATATCCGTGCTGATGGGCACGTGACTGGGCCAGGAGGGGTTGTAGGCGATCTCCTGCGGTCGGCACTGGCGGCGCCGGTGGAGGTCGGTGAGCAGGTGCTTGGCGACGGTGATCAGCCATGGCCGCGCGCCCTCGGGCTCGGCGGACAGTTTCTCGGCGTGGGACCAGGCCCGTAGCATCGTCTCCTGCACGATGTCCTCCGCCATCTGCCGGTCGCCGTCGACGCGCGACAGCAGCAGGGACGTGAGGTAGCGGACGTTCTCTGTGTACAGCTGCTCGATGAGGGCTGTCCGCTGCTGCGGGGTGAGCGGCGGATCCTGTTCTTCGGTCTCGTCCGGTGTCCCTGGGTTTGCCGCGGAGGGGTGGGTACTTCGGGTCGTGGCCGCAGTCGCAGGGTGCGGCGGGGAGACCGGATCGTCGCAGCCGCGCTGAGGGCGTAGCAGCGTCCGGCGCCCGGGAGCCGATGAGGAGGGTGCGTGCCGAGGACGGTCGATGGTGCACGTGGTCGTCAGAAGGGGCGCGGCAGGCGCTGACGCGGTGGGTGCTGACATGGGATTCTCGCTTTCCTGGGTGGCGGGCGCCGGAATCCCGCTGCAGCTGCACGGGCGGGGAGGCGATGCAATACGGGCAGGGAGGCGCTGCGACCGGATCTGGTCCGTTGACGCTGAACGGCTCATGGCACATCGCTGATGTCGCTGCAATTTGCGGCGAGGTGACGCTGAAAGTGGTCCGAGGGGAGCCCGCCAGGTCATCAAAATGCCGGCCGCCGAAAACTTCTGTTGTTGCGCGGCTGGATGGTCAGCCATGGTGTGGTCCGCAGGCGGGGGCGCTGGCTGTTCGGGGGCGGTAGTGAGCCTGTTTGCAGCGAGGAGGGCGCTGAGCACAAAAGAGGGTTAGGGGTGACGGATTGTGCGCTCCACGGCGTGGTGTCTCGGGTGTGCCGCGTCTCACCACATGCTCCGTGCATGTGCCACTATCCTTAGGGGGCTCACTTCCGGAGGCCGACTTCCTCGAGTGCTGGGGCGGCTCACTTCCCGAAGCCGACTCCCTCGAGTGCCTGCTTCAGTGCCTTGACGGCGTAGTGAGAGCGGGATTTGACGGTTCCGAGCGGCACACCTAGTTCTTTCGCGGTCTCGAGCCCGGTCAGCGACCTGAAATACAGGCAGTAAATGACGGCCTGTTGCTCCGCCGTCAGTGATGCGAGAGCATCCCGGACCAACTCGGCGACCAGCAGCCGGTCATAGCCGCGTTCAGGCTCAGCAATCAGCGTGAGCACAGCGTCGTTGCACTCCGGGGGCCGCACTCGGCGCGCTCGGGCCGCGTCAATCGCAATACGCCGGGCGACGGTGAACAGCCAAGGCCGGAACGATTCGAACTCCCGGCTGGCGTCGATCGCGGTCGGGTGCTTCCACGCCCGGACCAGGGTCTCCTGTGTGATCTCCTCCGCACGCCAACGGTCTCCACGCGTCAGCGACAGGCAGAATCGGTGCAGCGCGGATCCGTGCAGCTCAACGATGATTTCCATCTGGGCCGTGGTTGCCGTCCGTTGAGTCGCAGCTGTCTCTGCGCGGTGTGTCGTGGGGGTTGCCGTGGGCGGGTGAGTCGTGACATGGAGGGGGGCGTCGTGGCGGCTGGCCTTGCGGCGGGTGAGGAGCGCGGTTGTCATAGTGATCCCCTTTTTGACGGGGCGGTCCGCCGCCCTGTCTGCTGGCAAGGAACACTCTGCTCAGACACTTCCTCGGAAACATCGGCCACCTGACGTACGACCGCCCTCGGAGCGAAGCTAGGAACGTACGTCAGATCGGTGGAACCGTTCCCAACCAGCGTGCGTAAGTGAGTCTTGGGTCCGCTGTTGCGTACTGGGTGCATCCCGAATGGATGCACTGGGTTCCACCTTTCGCATCCCGCTCGGCGACGGCCTTCCAGGGGGCCGGTCCGTTGCGGGCGATCGGGTTCCCTCACACCCGCGGGCGCCTGGTCCGGCCCGGGCGCTCCGATGCCCCGCGCGATCGCTCTGGTCGTGTGGGGCGGTGCCGTCCTTCCCCAAGCTCTCAACTCCGTTTGAGCAGGGGATACCCCATCCCGGATCGGGTGTCCGAGGGTGTGTCGTCCGATCGCGATACCCGCGGCATCGTGACGGGACATCTTTCGCCGTGGGGTGGCCAGCGGTTTCTGCCAGGTTGGGCACCCGACATGCTGGTGTAGACGGGGTCGACCTCGACAATGCTCAGGCCGTGTTCGGCGGCCATGGAGACCTGCCGGGCCTTGAGCTTGCCGGGCGGGCATACCGGAGTGAGGTGCCGGAATCGCTTCTGGCGGCCGCGATTCTCGCGGGTCTTATCGGTGGTGAAATTGAGGCTTTCAATCCCGATCGCAGTCACACCAACATCCCCGCCCAGTTGATCAGCTGGGTGAGGGTGTGGCGGATCTGCACGTCGCGGTGACCAGCCGTATCGGGCAGGTCGTAGGGGAAGCGGTGCGGGTCACCGATGGGGTTGCCGTGCCGGTCGAGCCGGTAGGCGGTGAAGTGGTCGGCGTTGGTATCGACGCCGGTCATGCTCCGGGCGTGGGCGGTCTCCAGGGGATGGTCCGGATGACGGGGCGTTGCCAGGACGCGGTGAGGTACCAGCGGCCACGCTCCTACGCCCCGGTGGAGGGCTTCTGTACCGCGTGCTGCGCCCTGTCGTGTCCCTGTCCTCGCACTGGCTCGCGCCGAAGCCTTCTGGGGCCGTGCACCGGGTTTCACGCCGAGTTCATCCAGTCGTCGTTGCTGTTCGGTGTTGAGTAGTGCCCAGCCGCAACTTCTTCGCGGACCAGCGTGCGCGGGGCCGCACTCGGTCGACACGTGTTCCTGGGTGACGGTGGGGGAGTGGCTTAGCTGGTGGCAGCCGTCGCCCCGGCCGCCCCGGTGGGCGAGGGCCGAGCATACGGCGTTCCGCACGTCCTCTTGTATGCCGGAAAGTAGGCCAGCTGGGCATCGCCGACGAGCGGTCAGGGCGCCGTGCCCGTACGGTCGGTGCGGGTGCTTCCTGACAGGACGTAGCGTTCGGGTTGGCCCTGCGGTACTTCGCACCGGCGCGGGGCCAACCATTCTTTCGCGGATCACGGCATGGTCGTCTGCGGGAGTTGGTACCCGAAACTACCGGTCGACGCTGTCCGCACCATCCCTGCGAAGATCAGGGATGGTGACCGTGCCCCTGGCCGTCCTGGCGCGGACAGAGGGCGTACGGAGTTGCTCAGATGCGGATGACCTGCGGGCCGAGGAGGGAGTATCGCTGGGCCTCGGTCGAAGGGAGTCCGACGTCGGTGACGATGGCCTCGAAGTCACGGACGTCGGCGAAACGACAGAAGCTCACCGCGCCGAACTTCGTATGTACACCGGCGAACACCCGGCGGCGTGCGCTGCGCATGGCCTGCGCCTTGACATCGCCGACTGCTGGGTCGGGCGTGGTCAGCCCGTACTCGCGGGAGATACCGTTCGCACCGACATACGCCAGATCGATGACGAAGTCCGCGAGCATGCGGGGGGCCCAGTGGTCGACCGTGGCCAGGGTACCGCCACGGACACGCCCCCCGAGCAGAAGCACGACGATCTTCTCCGCATCCGCGAGGGTGGTCGCCACCACCAGGGACGCGGTGACCACGGTCAGGGGCCGGTCCCGCGGGAGAGCTTCGGCGATGAGCTGTGGGGTGAACCCCTCGTCGACGAAGACCGTCTCCGCGTCACCGAGAAGATCTGCGGCCGCTGCAGCAATCCGCGACTTCTGAGGCACATAGCGGGTGGTCCGCGTCGCGAGCGTGGTCTCGAAGCCGGCGCTCTCCACGGGGTACGCCCCGCCGTGCGTCCGCCGGACCAGACCGTGTTCCTCGATCGCGCGCAGGTCCCGCCTGATGGTCTCCTTGGCCACCTTGAACAGGTCAGCCAGATGGTTGACGTCGACGGTCCCGTTCCGTCGGGCCATCTCGAGGATTCCCCGTCGGCGTTCATCGGTATCCACGGCACACTCCCCTGCTTGAGGTGCGATCTTGTTACGGGCCCGTGTCCGTCCGGACCCGTGCGTAGTTTGTACAAGCAAGAGCAGCCGTTCGACCAGATTCTTCACGGCATGCGCTGTTACTGTTCGTGCCGGTTTCGCGGATGCCATCGGTGCTGGTCGTCCAGCCGCTGTCGGCTTCCGGGCTGACGAGTAGTTCTTGTACTCGGCGATGGTGATCGACATTAACTCGCGGCGTCTGCTGGGTTGGCCCATCGTCGGCCACATGCGCACGAGCTGGTCACCGACGCCTTGGCCGCAGCCGTCCGGACCCGGCGGCCGTGTCGACAGTGTCATTTCCCACAGCGATCACGGCGCGAGTAAACCTCGAAGGCGTTCGTCGATGCCTGCCAGAAAACGAAGATCCGCAGTGATCCGGGAGGTCGGGTGTGGTGTCAGCAGTCGGGGCCTCCGCGTCACCAGCGAGATGGTTCGAGGCCTGCCCGTCTCCTCTGGCAACACCCATAGGGGCCAGGTCGTGGGGGATTCGGCCCGCCTGGGATTGGGCCGCATACGGGATATGTGTCGCCGACCGGGACGCGAAAGCGGGGGACCAGTGCGCACAAGACCGTTCGGGGCGTGCCCGTAAGCCAGGACTCACTCCCGCTCACTGCCCAGGAACGGTACACAAGCGGCGGACGCTTGAGCTCCCGGGGAGTCCGCCACGGCAAGCCGGATGTGGGTCAGCCCGACGGCCGAATGTGTCGAGCCGCCGGGCTAATGGGTGCCGGTGTCCGGGGAATGACTGTTCCGGCATCTACTCAACGGCGGCGCGGACACGCAGGTTCACTCCAAGAGCGAAGTTCCGCCATCAACCGTCTCTCCGCTCAACTGACTGGCATCTTCCCGAGTTTGGAACGTGTTCGGCCTCAACAACACTGGCTCGCTCGTCGTGCTGACGGGCTACCTGATGCCAACCGCCCTGTGCCGGATCGGTGCCGCACGGCTGGAGATCTGGCTGCGTACCCGCAGGGTCGCCCGTGCCGACCGGTTCACCGAGATGGCCGTTCAGGCCGCTGACGATTGCAGTGCCGAGATCGCCCGCAGGTACCGTGATGGGGAAGCACAAGTAGACGACCTGCTCGCCTGAAGCGATCCTGCCGGGCGGGGCGGGTCACTCGCCCCGCCCGGCAGGCCGCCCCCCATGACCTCCACACCTCTCATATCCCCGGCGACCCCGCGCTGCCCGCCGGCCCCGCTCTTCCCATTCTGGCCGAGGTCGTACGTTCCGGCCTCGTGGAGGGCCACCACCGGGGCTCCGTGGTCGTGCTGGCAGCGGACGGCAGTGTGGAGCGGACCCTCGGAGACCCCGGACGGCCGGTCTTCCCCCGCTCCTCGAACAAGCCGATGCAGGCCGCCGCCGTGCTGCGGGCCGGGCTCGACCTCTCCGGGGAGCGGCTGGCGCTGGCCGCCGCGAGCCACTCGGGCGAGGGGTTCCACCTCGACCTCGTACGCAAGATGCTCGCCGACTACGGACTGACGCCCGAGGATCTGCAGACCCCGCCCGATCTGCCGCTGGCCCCGGCGGAGGCGGAGACGTATCTAGCCGCAGGCCAGGTCCGTGAGCGGATCACCATGAACTGCTCCGGCAAGCACGCCGCCATGCTCGCGGTGTGCGCACTCAACGGCTGGGACCGAGCGACCTATCTGGACCCGGCGCACCCGCTCCAGCAGGTGGTCCACCAGGTGGTCGAAGAGGCGGCGGGCGAACCCGTCGCGGCGGTCGGTACGGACGGCTGCGGGGCGCCGCTGATGGCGATCAGCCTGGTGGGTCTGGCGCGGGCGTTCC
The DNA here is from genome assembly GCF_035974375.1 of Streptomyces sp. NBC_01320. Taxonomy (NCBI): domain Bacteria; kingdom Bacillati; phylum Actinomycetota; class Actinomycetes; order Kitasatosporales; family Streptomycetaceae; genus Streptomyces; species Streptomyces sp. NBC_01320. The sequence continues at coordinate 374,374 of NZ_CP108391.1, read as the reverse complement.
GCTCGTTCGTGCGAGCGAAGGAGGGCACCGCGGAGCGCCGGGTGGCGGACGCGATGCGTGCCCACCCCGAGTACGTCGCGGGCACCCGGCGCCCCGACACCTGGCTGATGCGGGAGGTGCCCGGCACGCTCTTCAAGATGGGCGCGGAGGCGGTCCCGGCGGCGGCGCTGCCGAACGTCCGGGCGCTGGCTTTCAAGATCACCGACGGTGGGGGCCGGGCGCTCGGCCCGGTGCTGGCCAGGGCGCTGGAGCTGCTCGGCGTCGATGCACCGGTGCTGGACCGGATCGGCCGGGCGCCGCTGCTGGGCGGCAGCGCGGAGGTGGGCGAGATCCGGGCGGCTTTCTGACCGGACCGGTCAGCAGGCACGGTTGTGCTCGGGCGGCAGCGGCTGCGTGCAGTCGAGCAGATGTCCCGCGAAGTCAGCCAGGTTCCGCGGCGGCGGCCCTGTCACACACACTGTCTCTACGGACGCGTCCGCCAGCATGGTCTGTACACGACCTGCGGGGTAGGTCGGGTCCAGGGGCAGGAGGGCCGCACCAGCCTTGAGGATCCACAGCAGGGCGGCCAGCCAGTCCGGGTGGGGCTGGTCGCACAGGCCCACGACGGTCTCTGGTCCTGCACCCAGTTGGGCGAGATGTTCGGCGATCGTGTCGGAGCGCCGGTCCAGCTCGAGATAGCTGAGCACGTCGTCGTTGAGGACCATCGCTGTGCAGTTCACAACCCTCAGGCCGGGCCAACATGGCCAGCGCCCGACGGGCTTATACGGGGCCGCAAGTATCCTCACTCTCCACGGCATCCCGTGATCAAAACCGGACGAGCCCGGAGAACTCAAGGGCCCTGGGGCCGACCACTCCCTGCCTGACCTGCCTCTGTCCTTCTTAAAGCGTCCTGTGCCCGTCGCACCGCCTGCCGAAGGCATTCGAGACCTTCCTCCAGTTGACGCTCGGCACGCTCGTGAACGGAGTCGGTTGTCAGTTCCGCGCCCTCAGACAGACGCTCCTGCACCAGATCATCACTCATGACCATGAATCGCATTCTGTTGGGATCAGTGCTTTCTACGAATATGTGAGTCAATGGGTTCAGCACGACCAGTTCGCAATCTGACTGGTCAGCGGCTCCTTGCGGTGGAACTGCCTCCACGCGCCTGGAGAGTGGTGAGGATCTTCGACAGTGCGGTACTGCCCGGTTTCTGGTCCCGCCGTTGTCATGCAGGAGGATCACGGAGTCGGGGTGCACGTTTTCGAGTACCCGGCGCAAGATCACTCACGTGCCGGGCGGGACCCAGTCCTGCGGGGCGACCGTCCAGAAGCGGAGCTTCTTACCCACGGTGTCGGGCACGCTGCAGCACCTGACTGATTGACGGACCGTAGAGCGGGCGAAGGCGGCCGGGTGGGTGTCCGGTCTGGGCGCGGATCGCGGAGTCCGTCCGCCCTGCTTCGCCCTTGAAGCGCCTCCAGGGGACGGCCGTGAGCTCGACGTGGGACGACGTGTGGTTCTGCACGCTCCGACCCAGGAACGTCGTCCACGTCATTACGCGATTGCGCGGCGATTTTGTGACCGGTCCGGGAGGCGGTCCACGATTCGCCCGGATCAGTGTCCTAACCGGGTCTCGCGCCGAGGGCGCGGAACGAAGCGTCGGACCCCGTCTGCGCGCACACCAACGCTGCCGCTCGCGCTCCTTCCTCCAGCAGGTCACGAGCCTGGGCGGCTGTGATGTCGACTGACTGTCCGCTTGCCACGACTGTGCGTGCGGCAAGCCCGGCGAGCAGCCCTGCCATGAACGCATCTCCCGCGCCGATCGTGTTGACCACCGTCACCGGCACTGCGGGCACAGAGATCTGGACGCCCGACGGCAGGAAGGCGGTGCTGCCATGCATCCCTCGGGTCAGGACGACAAGGCGGCCTTCGTCTGCCAGCCTCCGGCATCTGGCATCCGGCATACTCTCCGGCCACAGCGTCTGTATGTCCTCGTCGCTGGCCTTCACCACGTGGGCCAGCGCGCACAGGTCCCGTAGCCGGGACAGTCCCGCCCCCGGGTCCACGGTGCGGTCCTGGCGCACATTGGGGTCTACGACCAGCAGCGTGGAATCGGCCGCCGCGCAGGCCGTCTCGGCCACCGCGTCTGCGGCCGGGGGCACGACGGCCGCCAGACCGCCGACGTATACGGCCTGGAAGCGTTCCAGCCCCTCGACCTGGGGTGTCAGCCGGAACGTTGCGGTGTCGTGGAGGTGGAAGTCGTAGCTCATCCCGGTCGGTGTTGGGCTCGCCACGGCCAGTGCCGTGGGGCGGGCGGAGCGTCCGGCGAGGTCCAGGTTGACGCCGGCGGCGGCCAGTCGGTCCTCGTGGGCCAGGGAGAACGCGTCGCCGCCCAGCGCCCCTGCGAACGCGGTATGCACCCCGAGGCGGGCGAGTCCTGTGGCGACGTTGGCGGGTGCGCCCCCGGGGTGCGGGAGCAGACGGCCGTCGCGATCGGGGACGAGGTCGGTGAGTGCCTCCCCCATGACCAGTACTGGGCGCGATGCCCTCGCGTCGCTCATGGCTGTACCACGATCTTGCGGCCCTGGCCCGCCTTGAACCGGTCGATGGCCTGTGGGTACTGCTCCAGCGGCAGCCGGTCGCTGATGAAGACCTCCGGGTCGAGGATGCCTGTCGCGAAGAGCGCGGCCGCACGCTCAAAACTGTGCAGGACGGCCATCGAACCGGTGATCGTGATCTCCTGGTTGTAGATCCGATACGGCTCGATGACCACCCGCGTCGCGTAGTCGGAGACCCCGAACTGCAGGAATGTGCCCCCCTTCGCGACCCGGCCGAGACCGTCCTGGATGGCCGCCGCGTTGCCCGTAGCGTCGATTACGAAGTCCCAGCCCTGCGGCTGGTCCAGTTCGTCCGCGGCGGCCGCGGACCGTGAGACGCCCAGCTTCTGTGCTGTGGCGAGTCGTTCGGGGTTCACGTCCAGGATGTCGACGCTCGCCACGCCCGTGTGCTTGGCCAGCTCCAGCATCATCAGACCCATGGTTCCCGAGCCGTAGATCAGCACCTCGGCGCCCAGCGTGCTGCTGTTCAGGACGTCGTAGCCGCGCACCGCGCAGGACAGTGGCTCGATCAGCGCGGCGTCGCGCGCGTCGACATGGTCGGGCAACTTGACGCAGTTCGCCACCGGTGCGACGGCGAACTCGGCGGCGCCGCCCGCGACCGTGACACCGATTGCGGCCCAGCGCTCGCAGAGGTTGTCGCGGCCCGCCCGGCAGTAGCGGCACTCGTGGCAGTACAGGGAAGGGTCGACCGCGACCCGGTCGCCAACGGCCAGTTCGGTGACCTGGGAGCCGATGCCGACGACTTCGCCCGCGAACTCGTGTCCCGGCACGATCGGCAGCGTGGGTGCGAACTCCCCCTGGAGAATGTGCAGGTCGGTTCCGCACAGTCCACACGCGTGGACATCGACGACGACGTCGCGCGGCCCGGGTGTCGGGTCGGGGACGGTGATGACGGAGACCTTGCCAGGAGCTTCGATCTGTGCAGCTCTCATTTGACGGCTCCAAGGGAGAGGCCCTGGACAAGCTTGTCCTGGGCGGCGAAACCGGCGGCGAGAACCGGCAGGGACACGACAACCGAAGCCGCGCACAGCTGGGCGAGGAAAAGGCCCTGGCTGGTGACGAATCCGGTCAGGAACACGGGCGCCGTCTGGGCGGTGACGCTGGTGAGCACCCGGGCGAAGAGCATCTCGTTCCAGCTGAAGATGAAGCAGATCAGGGCAGTGGCGGCGATGCCGGGGCCGGCCACCGGGGCGACGATGCGAGCCAGGATGGTCGGTAGCCGGGCACCGTCGACCTGGGCCGCCTCGATGATCGAGACGGGTACGTCGGCGAGGAAGGACTGCATCATCCACACCGCGATCGGCAGATTCATCGAGGTGTAGAGGATGATCAGCAGCCAGATGTTGTCCAGCATCCCGGCGTTCTTCGCGAACAGATACACCGGCAGCAGCCCGGCCACGACCGGCAGCATCTTGGTGGACAGGAAGAAGAACATCACGTCCGTCCACTTGCGGACCGGACGCACCGACAGTGCGTACGCCGCCGGGAGCGCCAGGACTAGCACGAGGAGCGTCGAGACCAGGCTCGCCGACGTCGAGTTGATCAGCGACGGCCAGGGGCTTGCGCCGCCCGCGGCGCCGAAGAACTTCCGGTAGCTGTCCAGTGTGAGCGGTGCGGTCAGTGACGGCGGGTTCGTCGCGGCGTCCGGCTCGGAGTGCAGCGAGGTCAGCAGCATCCACATCGCCGGAAGACAGAATGCGATCCCGACCAGCCAGGCCAGCACGCCGAGCGCCGTGCCACGCCGCCTGGCCTTGCGGGCCGCGCGTGGAAAGAAGACGATGCTCCTGGTGTCCGGTACATGGTCGATGCACACCATCGTGGGGTTCGTTTCGTCGGTGCGGGTGGTCATTACCGCTTCGCCTCCTCATTGAACAGAGACGAGACCACCCGCAGCGCGAAGGTCGCAATCACCATGGTGCCGATCACGACCAGCACCCCCGCAGCGGAGGCCAGTCCGTACTCATGGGCCTGATAGAAGGTCTGGTAGATCGTGTACGGGAGATTGGCGGTGCCCAGGCCCCCCGCGGTGATCGTGAAGACGGCGTCGAAGTTCTGCACGATGTAGATCGAGCCGAGCAGAACCCCGAGTTCGAGATAGCGCCGGAGATGAGGCACGGTCAGGTAGCGGAACATCTGCCAGGTGCTCGCACCGTCAAGCCGGGCCGCCTCCATCATGTCGGCCGGCTGGCTCTGCAGTCCGGCGAGCAGGATCAGCATCATGAACGGCGTCCACTGCCACACCAGCGAGGCCTCCACGGCGATCAGCGGCATACCGGAAATCCAGTCGGGCTGGGCGGGACTGTCGTCTCCGAACAGGCCCGCTATCCACGTCCAGGCCCCGTTGAGCAGCCCATACTCCGGGTTGTAGAGCACGTGCTTCCACAACAGCGCGGCCGAGACCGGCACGATCAGGAACGGCGCGATCAGCAGGGTGCGTACGAACCCCCTGCCCATGAACGTCCGGTCCAGAAGCAGTGCCAGCATCAGCCCCAGCACGACGCTGGTGATGACCACCGAGGCAGTGAGCACGACCGTCGTCAGGACCGACTCGCGCAGCGCGGGATCGGTGGCGACGGATGTGTAGTTGCCAAACCCGGTGAAGTGGCGGGCGTCGGGAGCCAGCGAGTTCCAGTCGAAGAGCGAGATCACCAGCGTGGCCACGAACGGCAGCTGGGTGACCGCGATCAGGAAGACCAGGGCGGGCAGCAGCGGGGCACGGGTCGCCCAAGCACGCGGTCCGCTCTTCCTCCCGGCGGGTGTGCTACGGGGTGGAGCGCCGCCCCCGCGGGGGCGTGCGCTCAGGGAGACGGTCACTTCCGGTACTCCTTCGCGACCTTCTCCGCCAACACCTGCGACTTCTTCAGAGCCGCTTCGACGGACTGGCGCCCGGCGATGGCAGCGCTGATCTCCTGGGAGACCTTGGTGCCGAGGTCGGTGAACTCGGGGATGCCGACGAACTGGACACCGAGCGTGGGACGGGGCTGGGTGCCCGGGTTCTCCGGGTCAGCCCCGCCGATCGCGTTCAGCGTTACGTCGGAGAATGCCTTTGACTCCCGAACGTAGTCGGCGTTCTTGTACGTCGACGTCCGCTTGCCCGCAGGGACGTTGGCCCAGCCGATGCTCTCGCCGACAAGCTGCTCGTACTTCTTGCCCGACGCCCAGGAGATGAACTTCCAGGCCGCGTCGGAGTGCTTGGACGCCTTTTGCATACCCCAGGCCCAGGTGTAGAGCCAGCCGGAATTGCTGGTCTTGTCGACCGGCGCCTGCACGTAACCGATCTTGCCCTTCACTGGGGAGTCCTTGGCCTCCAGGGAGCCGGCCGCGGCTGTGGCGTCATACCACATGGCCGTCTTGCCCTGAGTGAGGTTGTTGAGGCACTCCGCGTACCCGGACTGCGCGGCGCCCGCCTCCCCGTGCTTGCGTACCAGGTCGACGTAGAACTTGGTCGCCTTGGTGAACTCGGGCGAGGTGAGCTTGGCCTGCCAGCCCTTGGTGAACCAGGTGCCGCCCATCGTGTTGACAACGGTGGTGAGCGGGGCGATGACCTCGCCCCAGCCGGGCAGCCCGCGCAGACAGATGCCCCTCATGCCCGCCGTCGCTCCGTCCGCCTTGGCAGCCAGGTCAGCGACCTCCTGCCAGGTCGGGCGCTCAGGCATCGTCAGCTTCTTCTCAGCGAAGACGTCCTTGCGGTACATCAGGAACGAGGACTCACCGTAGAAGGGCTCGCCGTAGATCTTGCCGTCCTTGGCCGTGAGCGACTTCCTCAGCGGTTCGAGAATGTCCTTCTGGTCGAAGGAAGAATCCTTGGCGATGTACTCGTCAAGCGGGTGCAGCCACTGGTTCTTCGCGAAGATCGGAACCTCGTAGTTGCTGATGGTGGCGACGTCGTACTGGCCGGCCTGGTTGGAGAAGTCCTGACTGATCTTGTCGCGCACGTCGTTCTCCGGAAGGACCGTGAAGTCGACCTTGATCCCGGTGTCCTTGGTGAAGTTGGCCGCGGTCAGCTTCTGGAGCTCGACCATCTGCGGGTTGTTCACCATCAGGACGCGCAGGGTGTCGTCCCCGCCCGAGGTAGTGCTGCCACCTGCCCCGCTGCACGCGGCGAGCAGCGCGGCCGCGACGGCTGTTGCGCTGAGACGGATTGCCACTGTTCTGGAACGGAGTACAGGCACGGTTGCCGAGCTCTCGGACATGACATCTCCTAGGGGGTGAGACTGCGAGTTGAAGGATCTGATGGCGTCAAGGAGCGTGGATTCACGCCCGGATGACGTTTGGGCCCAGCAGGGAGTACCGCTGGGCCTCGGCTGCCGACAGTCCGGTGTCGGTCACGATGGACTCGACGTCCCGGACGTCGGCGAAGCGGCAGAAAGTGACGGCGCCGAATTTGGTGTGCACTCCGGCGAAGACCCGGCGCCTGGATCCCCGTACCGCCTGCGCCTTGACCTCGCTCACCGCCGGATCGGGGGTAGTGAGGCCGTGCTCGCGGGAGATGCCGTTGGCCCCGATATAGGCGAGGTCGATGACCAGCTCCGCCAGCATTCGCGAGGCCCAGTGGTCGACGGTGGCCAGGGTGGCATTGCGCACGCGGCCGCCAAGCAGCAGGACAGTGATCTTCTCCGCGTCGGCCAGAGTGTGGGACACGCTCAAAGAAGCGGTCACCACGGTCAGGGCCCGGTCCCGGGGCAGCGCCGAGGCAATCAGGTGCGGGGTATACCCCTCGTCGATGAACACCGTCTCCGCTTCCCCCAGCAACTCGGCGGCGGCCGCAGCGATACGGTTCTTCTGTGGAACGTAGTTGGTGGTGCGGCTGGACAGATTCGTCTCGAAGCCGGAGCTCTCCACCGCGTGGGCCCCACCGTGCGTGCGGCGGACCAGCCCTTGTTCCTCCAGCGCGCGAAGATCTCGGCGGATCGTCTCCTGAGCAACCATCAAGTCCTGGGCTAATGCGGCGACTTCAACGCCACCCGCACTCCGGGCGAGCTTGAGGACCCGTCGTCGACGCCCATCGGTATCCACTTCACACTCCCTTTATCGCCTCGGAAACATTGCCCGTTCGGGCCTGTGGATTGTTTGTACAAGGTGGAGAGTCGCAGGAACAGACAAGTTTTGATGGCTTTCGCGCCCGATCAAGCCCGTTCAAACTCGCGTATATCTGCTGGTCAGACACCAGATTGCCGAGTTACAGAGCGAGAGACAGTGCCCGATCGAGACCCGCTTGCGCCCACTTGCTGCCCGCTCCGCTCGAACACATGGCCCGAAGAGGGACGTAGGTCAAGCCTGAACCTCCGCTCCGAGTCATACCAGTGACGCACGTTGGCAACATCACCGACAGTGAAGTTCCCCCACTGAAGTGGACAGCCTGATACTGGGACGGTTGGTCCCGGAGGAAGCAGTCCAGGTAGTGAGTGGCAAGAGCAACATGAGCAAGCGGTACACGGCGGAGTTCAAGCGGGATGCGGTCGCTCTCGTGCGATCCTCGCCGCATCGGAACGTCACCGAGATCGCCCGGGAGCTGGGCGTGAGCCCCGAGGGGCTGCGAGGCTGGGTCAAGCAGGACAGTACCGACCGTGGCCAGGGGCCGGCGGGTGCCCTGACCAGCTTGGAGAAGGACGAGCTCGCCCGGTTGCGGCGGCAGAGCCGCGAACAGCAGCAGACCATCGAGATCTTGAAAAAAGCCGCGGCCTTCTTCGCCACGGAGTCGATGAAGTAGGCGAAGCCTGCCGTTTCATCGACGCGGAGAAGGCCGCCGGGGACAACCCCGACGGCTACAGCGTCGCGCTGCTGTGCCGTGTCATGGGCATCAACCGTTCCACCTACTACGCGTGGCTGGCCGCCCGGCCTGCCGCTCGGATCCGGCAGGAGGCGGAGGACGAGCTGGCCGGGGAGATCCGGGAGATCCATGCCGGCTCGCGGGGCGCCTACGGTGCCCCGCGGGTGCACGCCGCGCTGAAGCGAGGCGGCCGTGCGATCAACCGGAAGAAGGTCGAGCGGATCATGCGCGAGCGCGACATCCACGGCATCATCCGTCGCAAGCGGCGCCACTTGACGGTTCAGGACGGGAAGGCCGCTCCGGCTCCGGACCTGGTCGGCCGGGACTTCACCGCCGCTCGGACCGGAACGAAACTCGTCGGGGACATCACGTACCTGCCGACGATCGAGGGCTGGTGGTATCTGGCCACGGTCATCGACCTGGCCACCCGCGAAGTCATCGGCTACGCGATGGCCGACCACCACCGCGCCGAACTGGTCACCGACGCCCTGAAAATGGCCGCCGGCCGCGGCGATCTCCAGCCCGGCTGCATCATGCACACCGACCGCGGAAGCGAATACACGAGCAGCGAATTCCGAGAACAGGCAAGGAAGTTGGAACTGCGACAGAGCATGGGCAGAACCGGCATATGCTATGATAACGCTGCAGCTGAGAGTTTCTTCGGCCTGCTCAAAGCGGAGATCGGCACCAGCGTCTGGGACACCCGTCAGGCAGCCCGAGCCGACGTCTTCCGCTTCATCGAAGTCGAGTACAACCGCACCTGAAGTTCCCCCCGCTGCCAGGACAACCTGATACTGGGACGGACAGTCCCGGAGAAAGCAGTTCCAGGTAGTGAGCAAGAAGAGCAATACGAGCAAGCGGTACGCGCCCGAGTTCAAGCGCGACGCGGTGGCCCTGGTGTCCTCGTCGGGCAAGACGGTCACCGAGGTCGCCCGGGAGATCGGTGTCAGCCCCGAGGGACTGTGGAACTGGGTCAACCAGGACAAGACCGACCGCGGCCAGGGGCCTGCGGGCGCGCTGACCACGGCCGAGCGCGAGGAACTGGTGCGCCTGCGCCGCAAGGTCCGCGAGATGGAACGGACGATCGAGGTGCTGGGGAAAGCGACCGCCTTCTTCGCGAACCACAAGACGAAGTAGACGTAGCCGCGCGCTACGCGTTCGTCGACGTGGAGAAGGCCGGCCTCGACCGTCCGGACGGCTACAGCATCTCGCTGCTGTGCCGGGCCCTGAAGCTCTCCCGCTCCGGCTACTACGCCTACCTCGCCGCCCGTCCGGCCGCTGCCGTCACAGCGCGCGAGGAGGACGAACCGGTGGCCGAGATCCGGCAGATCCACGAGGAGTCCCGCCGCGCCTACGGCGCCCCGAGGATCAACGCGGCCCTGGGCCACCGGGGACGCCGGATCACCCGGAAGAGGGTCGAGCGGCTGATTCGCGAGCACGACATCCCCGGGATCACCCGCCGCAAGCGCCGCAACCTGACCAAGGCCGGCACCAAGGCCGCTTCGTCCCCGGACCTGATCGGACACGACTTCACCGCCGACGAGCCGGGCCGGAAGCTGGTCGGCGACATCACGTACTTGCCGACCTGAAGTTCCCCGTTTGCACGTCGCTTAAAAGTGGCATGAACTGCAGTCAATGTCATGCGTCTATACAAGTGACCGACCGTCTTACGTCGGAACTTCTCCCACACGGAAGGAACTGAAGACCGTGCTTACGCACATCAAATCCACGCTCGGCGTCACAGCCGCAGGCCTACTCGCAGCTGTGCTGATACCGGCACCCGCAGCTCACGCCAGCACCATCAACTTCCGGTCCTGCAACCACACGGGCTATCAGGAATTCGTCCAGTTCCCCTACCGAAGTGGGTGGTCCTCGACCGTTATCGCGCCCGGAACGTGCTGGTCTGCCTCGCTGTCCGGGCGTACCAACGACGAAGCCGTGGGCTACAGATATGTCAACGGACACTGGCTGGCGGTAGCCACCAGGTACTTCAACGACTACGGCGGTTTCACGGAGTTCGACTTCTGACCACAGCGGCAGCGACGGAAATATGAAGTTTTTCCGCTGAACGCCGCCATTCACGGTGGCGGCCGCCCATGACCCCTTCCTCAGTGGAATAACCATCTCCTTCGCAGGGCGAGGAAGCCTAAGGGCGTGGGCCGCGGCCATCAGTCCACCGCGTCCCGAAACCGTTCGGGTCATCCCACTCACAAAACCGTCGCACCCCAACCCGGGCGCCGGTCTGGCCACGAGTTCAACGTCGAGGCCGGACCCGCGCCCGCTTGGTCGACTTCAGCTACCTGCAAGGCGGCGACAGTGTGACTTGGCCCGGTAGTCCTAGCCTCGCCGTTTCGGTTGGGGTGAAGTTCCCCCACGATCATGGACAGCGAATGTTTACGCTGCGTGGGTGAGATCTTGGGCCGCCAGGGCCCTGGTCTCGATCGGGGTGACGTAGCCGTAGACCGGATGCTTGCGCAGACGGGTTCGGTTGTATTCGACCTCGATAAAGCGGAAGACGTCCGCGCGAGCAGCCTCGTGGGACTCCCAGACGGTGGTCCCGATCTCCGCTTTCAGCAAACCGAAAAAGCTTTCAGCCGCGGCGTTATCGTAACATGACCCGGTTCGTCCCATGCTCTGGCTCAGCTTCAACTCCCGTATCAGCTTGCGGTATTCACTCGACGTGTACTCCGATCCGCGATCCGAGTGTGCGATGCAGTCCTCCCTCAGGGCGCCGCGGCCGGCGGCCATCTTCAGGGCGCCGACAACAAGTTCGGCGCGATGGTGGTCGGCCATCGCGTACCCGATCACCTCGCGGGTCGCCAGATCGATGACCGTCGCCAGATACCACCAGCCGGCGAGTGTGGGCAGATATGTGATGTCCGAGACCAGTTTCGTGCCGGGCTCGGCGGCGGTGAAGTCCCTCCCGACCAGGTCCGGCGACGGGGCCGCCTTGGTGTCGGCCTTGGTCAGGCTGCGGCGCTTACGGCGGGTGATGTCGGCGTACGGGCTGTAGTGCAGAGGTATGTACGGGCTGATGCGCAGAGCTTGAGACCGTGTCAGCTGACGGCGGTGACGCCGCCTTCGATGGCGGTGAGGCGGTTCTTCAGCCGGTAGCTGGCGCCGTTGATCGCGAGGATCTCGCAGTGGTGGAGGAGGCGGTCAATGATGGCGGTGGCCAGGACGTCGTCGCCGAAGACCTGCCCCCACTCGCTGAAACTTTTGTTCGATGTCAGCAAGGTGGAGCCCTTTTCGTAGCGCTTGGAGAGCATCTGGAAGACGAGGTTCGCCTCGTCACGCTCCAGCGGGAGGTATCCAACCTCGTCGACCACGAGGACGCCTGGCCGCAGGTAGGTGCGGAGTTTGCTGGCCAGGCGGCCGATGGAGTCGGCGGCTTTGAGCTGGCGGACGACTCTGGTGCGCAATTCCGGGTGGGTGGTCAGGCTGTGAGTCGGTAGCTGAGGCGGGTGAGGTTGCTGGTGCGGCTGCGGTCCAGTGGATGCTCGGTCCAGTGGGCGTCGAGGCGGACGACGTTGATCGCGGTGGCGGAGAAGGCGTGCTGGAGGCGGACTTTCGGCAGCCCGCGGTAGCGGGCCCGGCGGATGCCGGTGATGTCGAGGGCCTGGTTGATGGTTCCTTCCACTCCGGCCCGCAGGGCGTACTTGTCCTTCCAGGTCTTGGTCTTCTGTTCGGTGCGGGCGGCGGCGAGGGCGGTGTGCAGGTGCTCGGGGTAGAGGGTGAGCATGCGGTTGCCGCGCCGGGCCGAGGTGCACTCGGGTCGGACGGGGCATGCCTGGCAGTCCGTCTTGGCGAACTCGACGACGATGGCGTCTCGTTCGCGTTGTCGCACCGGGTGCCATCCGGTGCTGGTGTTGCCCTGGGGGCAGCGGACCTGGCGGGCTTTCCAGTCGATCCGGAAGGCACTCTTGTCGTAGCCGGTGTGGCTCTTGGCCTGGGCGGATCGGTCGAGGAGGACGGGAGTGACCATGACGGTTCCGCGGCTGCGTGCGGCCTCGATCAGTTCGGCGGAGGGGTAGCCGGAGTCCAGGTAGTGCTCGGCGGGCGGGAGGCCGCGGTCGGCGAGTTGTTGCTGGATCGGCGCGGTGGCCTTCACGTCCGGCACCGTCGACAGGGTGGTGGTCACATCCGTGATCAGTTTCGGCAGTCCCCGGGCTTCGGCTTCGGCTTCGGCTTCGGCTTCGGCTTCGGCTTCGGCTTCGGCTTCGGGGGGAGTGTTGTCGCAGCTCTCGGTGAGGTGGACCTTGTAGCCGAGCCAGAACAGGTCGTCGCCCTTGGCGGACCAGCGGGCGTCGGGGTCGTAGGGCGAGGCGAGGCGGAGATGGCCGGGCGGGACACCGTCCTCGTCGGCTTCCCGCTTGCTGACCACCTCCTTGCCCCGGCTGCTGGTGCGGACGGTGTAGGTCTGCACGAGGACTTGGCGCATGATGTCCACGGCCCCGATCTCCCGCAGCCAGGCCGGCGCGTCGGGCGACCAGACGGCCCGGCACAGCCGCAACGCGTCCTGGCCGTAGACCTGGGACAGCTGGTCGCGCTTGACCTTGGAGCCGGGCAGTTTCCAGCTGTCGACCCGAGGTCCGTAGCGGTGGGCGAACTCCGGCACGTCCACGGCCCGGGCCAGCCAGTCCGGTGCCGCGGCCGACAGCGCCTCCAGCGCAGCCCGCACGCTCTCCCCGGCCAGTTCCAACCGGTTCAAGTCCCGTACCGCGCTGACCACATGGGTGGAATCGGTGCGCTGCTTTCCTCCCGCGGCCACCAGCCCGGCATCAACGCAGTGCTCAAGGAGCCGGTCGAAGACGACACGTTCCATGCCGTTGCCGACCAGGCGGGCCCGGAACCGGGGCAGCACACTGTGGTCGAAGCCGGTGTCCGTCAGCTCCAGGCCGAGGGCGTACTTCCAGTCGATGGCCCGTATCGCCATCGCCGCGGCCTGCCGATCGGTCAAATTCTCCGCGAACTGCAACACCGTGACCAGCGACAGCATCCCCGGCGACAGGCCCGGCGCCCCACGCACCCCGAACGCCTCAGCGAACGGCTCATCGGTGAAGACCTCCCCGAGCCGGTCCCGCACCCGGATCGCCAAACTCTCCTGCGGGAACGCCGCCCGCGCGACCCGAACCGTCTGCTCCGGGACCGGCGGCAGCCCCATCGGCCGCAACGACATCACAACCCACCCTCCACGGCCGGACGACACGTAACGACCGCAGGAACGATCATCACCTACCGGTCAAGCAGCCGCCGAGAATTGCGCACCAGAGTCGCGGACCATGTCGTCGAGGGTGGTGAAGTAGATCGTGTAGCCGGCCCGGCAGGCGGCGACCGCCAGGGCGACCGCGAGGTGTGTTTTCCCTACTCCCGGCGGGCCCAGCAGAGCAACGTTGGCCTTGGCCTCGACGAACGCGAGGGTGGCCAGGTCCTTGACCTTCCTGGGGTCGAGTTCGGGCTGGTAGGAGAAGTCGTACTCCTCGATCGTCTTGTAGTGCGGCAGCCGGGAAAGCCGCAGGGCATGACGGAAGCGGCGCTCTTCACGGACGGCGAGTTCTTCTTCCAGGACGAGGTCGAGGAAGTCGAGGTAGGCCATCTGACCGGCATCGGCCCGGCCGACGTACTCGGCCAGCGACTGGGTCAGGTGAGGCAGGCCGAGCTTGGTGGCGGTGGTGCGGATCCGGGCGGTGACCAGCTCGCTCAACGCATGTCCTTGGGGTCGATGGGGGCGGGGGTGAAGGGGCGAGTGCCGGTGATCTGGTCGTAGAGCGCCAGCGGCCGGGTGCCGACGTGGACTTGTGCGGCCCGGGCCCGGGTCAGCAGGGAGACAAGCCCGCCGGGCTCGGTGTCCGTGCGGGCCGGCCTGGCTGCGGGGGTGCCGGGATCGGTGGTGGTGGCGCGGGTATGTCCGTCGGGCAGGCACTGCCAGTGGGCCTCGTCCACGATGCGGGCGCCGCGGCCGACCGCGCGTGGGTGGACAGCCAGCAGCGTGATGCCCTGCGCGTCGGGCACCGTGGAATGCAGTGCGACCGTGGCCGCCGACGCCCTGACCTCGACCAACTGCCGGTGGCGGACCTTGACGGCGGGCACCGAGTACAAGTTGGCGTCGAAAGCGACCAGGCAGTCCTTGGCCACGTGCCGCAGAAACCGGTCGGCGACAACGTAGGGGCGAGCGGGCACCGGCCGCAGCGCGGCATGATCCCGCCCGGCCCGCACGCCGATCACTTCGCCGTGGGTGCGGTGGGTGCGGGCCCGGCGCTGGGGGACCCAGGCCATGAACGCCCCGTCCAGATCGTCCAGGCCCGAGAAGGCCCGGCCGGCCAGCACATGATCACGGACGATGGTCACCTGACGCTCGACCCGGCCCTTGCCGGTGGGCCGGTAGGCGGCCAGTACGTCGATGTCGAAGTCGTAGTGCCCGGCGAACGCGACGGCCTCCGGATGCAAGGGGACCGCCTCGCCGGGTGCGACATGACGGCGGACCACGGTCTTGGTCCGGTCGTAGACGATCACCCCGGGCACCCCGCCGTAGTGCGCGAACGCCCGGCGGTGGCACTCCCAGAACGCCGCCAGGTTCTGGCTGGTGGTGAAGCAGCAGAACGGATCCCGAGAATAAGACAGGACCATGTGGAAGGAGTAGACCTTCGGGATCCCGACATGGGCCAGGATGCCGCCCTCATCGCCCCAGTCGACCTGGGCCTGGGCGCCGGGCACCACTTCGAAGCGGCGGTGCAGCCGGGCCAGCTCGCGCGGGGTGTATCCGAGCTCCTCCGCAATCCTGGGGCGGGCCTGCTGCACATACATCTTGACGCGCTGGTAGTGGTGCGGGAAGTCATACTGCTCGACGAGACGCTCATGGATCACCGCGGCCTTCAGCAGCACCTCGGCCCGCAGCCAGGCATCGATCACATGCGCCCACGGCTTGATCACCTGGTTGCCCAGATCCGACCGCGGCGCCGGAGCCGGAGGCTCAGGAGGCCCGTCGCTCTCCAGGTACTTCTTGACCGTCCGCCAGTTCAGGCCAGTCTCCCGGGCAATCTCCGAGATGCTCGCACCCGCCTCATGCAGAGCCCGGAAACGCCGCAGTTCCAGCCACCGCTCCGGTTCCAGCAACATCCGGCAGGCCCTCCTCGACGCTTCATACGGTCAGCGCCAGACTCCTCTCAGCACGCCAGACCCCACCCCGACACGCCGGTTTACCTCTGCAGATCAACCCGTACGCACCTCTGCACCAGAGCCCGTACGCCGACAGGTGATCCCGCGGATGTCGCGCTCGCGCATGATCCGCTCGACCTTCTTCCGATTGATCCGCCTGCCCCCGCGTCGCAGTTTCGCGGTCACCCGCGGGGCCCCGTAAGCCCCACGGGAATCGGCGTGGATCTGCCGGATCTCCCCGGCGAGCTCGTCCTCGGCCGCCTGGCGCACCTCGGCGGCGGGCCGCGCGGCAAGCCAGACGTAATACGCCGATCGCGCCACCTTCAACGCCCGGCACAGCAGACTCACGCCGTAGCCGCCGGGATTGTCCTCGGATGCCTTCTCCGCGTCGATGAACCGGTAGCGCGCGGCTACTTCGTCTTCTGCCGCGCGAAGTCGGGTGGCCCGGGGGGATTTCGCCCCCGGGCTCCCACAGATCCGTACGTGACCGTCTCCGGTCATACGGCTCTTGTCGTCCTGGTCACCAGACCCGGGCGGGCTCGGTCACCCAAACCCAGTGCGCGAGAAGCCGGGGATGTCGATCAACCCCGGACCACCACGCACGGAAGGTCGCCGACCAGCTTCGCCGCAGCCTCCGGTACTTCCCGCGCAGCCACCGGACCACGTAGGCGTTGATCCGTTTCAGGAGGGGATATAGGGCCGACCTGTTGTAGGCCCCGTAGTACTGCATCCATCCCCGCACGACCGGATTGATCCAGTCCGCGAGGTCTCGGGCCTCGCCCTGCACCCACCGGTGCAGGCGCCAGGAACGCACCACCTCGCCCATCCGCTTCAGGGCCTTGTCCGAGACCGCCGGAGAGAAACTCCGGAACAGTCCTTTCCGCCCGTCCACGGTGCGCTCGCGGAAGTCGTAGCCCAGGAACGTGAACCTCGTGTGCTCGAAAGAACTCTTGCGGTTCGCGTCCCGGCAGTAGACGATCTGCGTCTTGTCGGGGTGTAGTTGAAGGCCGACCGAGTCCATGCGCGCATCCAGCGCGGCCAGCACCGCTCTCGCCTCGGCGAGACTGCGGCAGTGGATGACCGCGTCGTCGGCATACCGTTCGAAGCGGACGTCCGGGAAGGCCCAGTGCAACCACATGTCGAACGCGTAATGCATGAACAGGTTCGCCAGGACGGGAGATACCGCTGATCCCTGCGGGGTGCCCTTGGCGCGCTCGATCAGCACACCGTCCGCATGTTGCAGCGGGGCAGCAAGCCACCGCTTGACATAAAGCAGGACCCAGGGGAGCTCACAGACCGAGCCCACCGCCTTGAGCATCAAGTCCCACGGCACCGAGTCGAAGAACGCCTTGATGTCGAGATCGACCACCCAGTCGTACTTCCAGCACCGCTCCCGGCACGTGCCCACCGCGTCGATCGCTCCGCGCCCCGGGCGGTAGCCGTAGGAGTCCGGATGGAAGATCGGCTCGACCCTCTTCTCCAGCACCATCGCCACCACCGTCTGCGCGACACGGTCGCCCACGGTCGGCACTCCGAGGACCCTGATGCCGCCCTGCGGCTTCGGGATCTCCACCATGCGCACCGGCGGCGGGAAGTAGCAGCCCGAGGACATCCGGTTCCAGATCTTGTACAGGTTTCCCCGCAGATCCTCCTCGAACTCCTCGATAGCCACCGCGTCCACGCCCGGCGCGCCCTTGTTCGCCCTGACCTTCTCCCAAGCCTCCATCACCAGCAGCTTCGGTATACCGAACGGCTTGACCGGTGCTTTCAACTCATCCACGCCAATTCCTCCCGGAGCACTTCCGGTTGATCGAATGAACAAGTCACGAACGACCCGGCCCCTTCGCTCCGCCCCCATTACAGGGACTTCACCACTACTACGAGCCGGTCCGCCGGCGCACGCCCGGCATGGACGTACGCCTTCTCCTGTTCCGCACAGACCCCGCAGATCGGGCTCGCGCCACCTTCACGCCGGACACCACCTGGCCAGGAAGCGGACACCCGCCAGACTCATCCCGGGGAGCCTTCAAGCCCCGGTTTCGATGTCGTCCAAGCATTTCGACGCATCAGCAGTGGTTCGCTCTCGCTCGCCTTCCCGATCCCCACCTGACGCCCTTTCAAGGACGCCTTTTCCTCCGACGCTCACCACGACGGTCTTCAGCCAACGCGGCAGGAGGCGATTTGGAGCCTCCCTCCGCGGGGGCGACTCCGAGGGGCCAAAACCCTCATCATCTGTGCAGCATCATCCAGTTGCTACCGACCTACACCGGCAGCCCCTTTCCGTTCAGGACGCACGAAGGCGGTCGCTTTTCCCAGCACCTCGATCGTCTGTTCCTGCTCGCGGACCTTGCGTCGCAGCCGGACCAGTTCCTCACGCTCCGCGGTGGTCAACACCCCGGCCGGCCCCTCGCCCCGGTCGATCGCGGCCTGCTTCACCCAGCCCCGCAGCCCTTCGGAGCTCACCCCGAGCTCACGGGCCACCTCCGTCACCGTCCGCCCGGAGGAGCGGACCAGCCCGACCGCGTCCCGCTTGAACTCGGCCGTGTACCGCTTGCTCGTATTGCTCTTCTTGCTCACTACCTGGATCTGCTTCCTCCGGAACCTGTCGTCCCAGTATCAGGCTGTCCAGCTCCAGGGTGGAACTTCACCAGCAACCTCCACCCCTCCAAAGCGCATATGTTCCGGCGAACCCGTGCCAGGTGCTGCCGAAGCTTCACGGGTTCGCGGTGAAGGGTGAAGGCGGCAGCATCTCCTTCGGCATCAGCTCGGCGTGGATCTCGACGGTGTCCTGGCTTGCGATGAGCGTTGCACCATTGCGGCGCAAGGCGGCAAGTGCCGCCGTGTTGTGAGTCTTGGTGTCCGCCACTACGGCACGTGCACCGGCTCTCGCGGCTTCGTCGAGGAGGATGCGGAGAGTGGCGGTACCGATTCCGCGTCCGCGATGCGAACGGCCGAGCCACATGCCGGTTTCGAGGACGTCATGGCTGTCACGGAGAGCCAAACGGGCTGACCCCACGATTCTCCCGTTGTGGATGACCGCGAATGTGGACTCGCGGAGCGGGCCGGCAAGTCCGGGGCGTCGAGACCGGTGCCAGTTCCGGAAGGCTTCCTGTCGTTCGGTCGTCCATCCTGGTGGACCGGCCACGGGAGGCATGACCTCTCCGGGTGCTGCATCCTCGACGGCCACCGCGAGAAGTTCTTCGAGGCTTTCCTCGTCCACTTGCTGCACTTCCACCCAACCGACCATTCCGGTTCCCCTCTGCTGAGTGCTGGACACCGGTTGTTTATCCTCATGTTCTGTGTGGTGTTGCGCCAGCGGTTTTCGGCAGGGCTGGCAGTCGTCCGGGGTCGACGCGGTCGGCGAGATAGATCATCGTGGCCTGCGGGTCCATGCCGAAGGCGGCGGCGACGAGCTTGGGTTCCATGGTGTTCACCAGGTCGAGGAGGCGGGTGCTGCGGATCATCCGGGGCGGGTATCCGCAGTCGTCAAGTACGTGGGAGAGATAGGCAGTTGAGGCCGGGCTTCGCCCGGCCTTTGTTCCTTTTGTGACCACGACGTGCGGGTTGTCGGTCCGCCATTCCTCACGATGGGCCAGACACCGTTCCAGCACCGCCCAGGAGGCAGGGTCCAGCGGGGTGGGACGGGGCCGCTTGCCAAGACAGACTGCTCGCGTGATTTGGTCCACGGCGGTGATCTGCAGCATCCGGGCTTCCCCGCTGGAGGCGCCGTGCAGCGGGGCGAGCATGCCCACCAGGGCTTCGTGCGGGTGCACGTGCTCGCCGGTGGTCCAGCGGCGGAAGAGCTCGCGCTGCTGGTCGAGAGTGAGGGTTCTGCCGCGGAAGTTGTTCGACTCCTTCGCGGTCAGGGTCACGGTCGGATCGACCAGCACGATGTGCTGGGAGCGAGCGAAGCGGAAGAACTGCCGCAGCACGATCAGGCGACGCTTGCGGGCCTTGGGCAAGGTGGCCAGAAATGCTTCGATGTCGTGCACGTCCGCCAGGGCCCAGTCGTCCTTGCCGCGGTGGGACACGAGGAAGACGGCCAGGTCACGCATGGTGGACAGAGCCGTTTCCAGGGTGTGATCGCTGCGGGGACGGGTGCCGGCCCTGCGGGCTCGGTCCTGGTTCCGCATCCGGGAGGCGTCGAAGGCGGTGACGGCTTGCCGCAGCGGATCGGGGACCGCGTCAAGTCGGCGCTTTCGCCGTCCGGCGGCGAGCCGTTCGGCCTGGTCGGTGGGCAGGGCCAGGCCACGCAGGGTGAAGAAGTCTTCGAGTGCGCGGGCGAAGGAGCCCATCGACCGTCCGGGTCGGCGGGACCGTTCGAGCAGAGCCTGGGGCGATTTAGAGTGTTCGTCCTTCAGGAGGCGGCCCAAGTCAGTAATGAAGCCACAAGCTCGGGAGACGCAGTGGCGGGCCGCGACGTGAGCGACGAAGTCGGCCAGCCATCCGGGCGGATCGGTCAGCCGGTCCTGGAGGTGTTCGCCTCTCAGGAAGGGACGCCCGGGGTGCTTTTGCCAGCAGGCCGAGCACAGTCCCAGTCCTTCATGGCGCCGCAGATGCCCGCACCCGCGGCAGGTCCGCGGGGGCTGCTTTGGTGATCCTGGATGAGAGCAGGGACCGCAACAGCCGGTCTGCTCGCGCAGATAGCCCGGCTTGCCGCAGCGGGGACACTGCTGTTGGGCCGCCAGGCGGCGGGCCTTGTTCCGGCAGTCGCGGCACAGACGACTGCGCGCGGACCGGACCGGGTGGCCGCACTGTTCGCAGGCCCGCGAGCAGAGCACGCACCGGCCGGTGTCCTCCTGGAGTACGCGGTCACGGCCGCACGAAGGACAACTCGCCTTCTCGGACTGTTCCTTGATCCGGCGCCAGCACCGGCAGCAGTGCTGTCGGTCGAGATAGCCGACCGGGGCACCGCAGATGACGCAGTCCCGTTGCTTCTTGCCCATCGCGGTCAGCCTGTCACAGGGGCGGCATCGACCGGCCCCGGCCCGACGCGGCCTTGGGGAGGTCGGCAACGGGCCGGGGCGGGACGATTGGGCGCTCGACGGGGGTGGTGTCGACCTCGATGAGATCGTTCGGGGTGCACTCCAGCGCGGTGCACAACGCGGCCAGGGTGGTCATCTTCACCTGGGAAGGCTCCTTGGTGAACAGCGCGGACACCGATGCCGAGGACAGCTCCAGACCTGCTTTCTCGGCCAGCAGCCGCCGCAGCTCGGTACCGGTCCATACCTCACGCTGGGCGGCCGCCATCCGCAGCCGCCATTGGATCTTCATGCCGTGGAGTCCTTCCCGGTCAGCTCCGCCAGAGTGCTGGCCACCGCCCGCTGATAGGCGTCCTCGATGAACGTCGCGGAGGGCCGGACATACCGCATGGTGGAACTGACGGTCCAGTGACCGAGCATCTGCTGGATGGCCACGAGATCGACGCCGCGTTCGTAATTGTGGGTCGCGCACGCTCGCCTGAGAGCATGCGGGCTGAACCGCTCGGCCGCAGGCCGGCCTTCGAGTTCCATGAGATACCGCAGCCGGTTGCGGATCGTCCCGCGATGCAGGCTGCCGCCGGACTCATCGGCGAACAGCACTGGCGAATCAGGGAACTTGGGCCGCACGTCCTCCAGGAACCACCGCAGCACCAGGTCGAGGCCATCAAGCATGGGCACCCACCGTGGCCGCGGACCGGAGGTGTGAGCTCCCTTGCCGAAGCGGACGTGGAGCTTTCCGAACGGGCCGCGGGTGAAGTGCAGGTCCGGCTTGTCCAGCTGCGATGCTTCATCGGAGCGGAGCCCGGCGTGATACAGCGTCCGGAACATCGCATAGTCCCGGGCGGCGGGCCCGTACTTCCGGGCGGTCGCGATCCTCTGTTTCATGAAGTCGAAGAACTCGCTCACCCGGTCCGGCGTCGGGGGCGGCATGAGGGCAGGGGAGTCGTCGCCGACATGCCGGGAGGCGTTGAACTCGTCGACCGGGCAGACCAGTCGGACGCCGAAGGCGGCCTCGATCTCGGCCGCCTTGCGGGCCTGCAGGAACCGGTGGAAGCCTTTGAAGATCTGCACGTACTCGCGGCGGGTCGAGGTCTTGCGGCCCTTCACCGCGAGGTCACCGACCACGCGGTCGATGTCCTCGGGCGTCACCTCCCAGGCCGGTCGGCCGAGCGCCGTGAGTGTCCGTTCCAGTTGCCCGACGTCGTTGTCGATGGTCACCGGGCTGAAGCCGCGGGCCCGCCACGAGGCGACGAACGCATCAACGCATGCGGTCTGGAACTGCCACGGGTCAGTGACCAGCGGTTCCTGCGGGACAGCCCCACCCGCGATGACCTGGAGTCTCGACGCGGTCATCGGCACACCTTCCTCGCACCTGAACGGTCAAGGCAGCACCTGGAAATCCAGATTGCTACCGCGAGAACCAACGAGGACCGCAGGAGGGGGATACGGCCAGGTGGCAGCGGCAACTCTTGTGAGGGAACAAGTGCCAGCCCCAGATGGCTTCGACGAGATCATGCCCAAGACCCTGGCCACCGCGACCGTCGACCGCCTCCTCCACCATGCCCACGTCACCGTCACTCAGGGTGATTCGTTCAGGTTCACCGAAGCCACCACCGGAAAGGGAGTGAAGCCCTTCAGCTGATCCACCACCAACCGATGGCGGGGAGATAACTGGCCGTCACCGGGGGCACCCACCTGGCCATCAGCGGGGCAGATCACTGGCCGCCCGCGGGGAGCACTACGAGGCCGTTGACATTCATTGCCGGAAGCGCCGGCGACAGCCGAGGGTAAGACGGCCGGAGCCAGCGCCTGTCCAGGGCCGCACGCCGGACGTTGAAAGAGGACGGAAGGGGAATCCGGCACCGGCTACCCGCCAGACGTCACACGGCCGACACAACGCTCCGGCCAGCTGCCTCTCATCGGGAGACCTCCAGTCAGAGCCTCTTCAAGACGGGTGAGCGCCGTTCGGTCCAGCTGCTGCCCCCCAGGCGAGTTGGTCGCGATGGCGGACTCCGTTGCGGGCAGCTCACGCAGCAGGACAACGGCCAATCCCGCCACCTCCTGAGTCCCGAGCACCCGGAACGCGGTGCCGGGGGCGAAGACCACCTCGCCGGCCCCGGAGGCAGGTGTAATGCACGGGCAGCGCGACGGCGTGCGCCCCGGCTAACGCCACCTGACCGGTGATCAATGATCCGTGGAAATCCGACCTGATTGACCTGCGATCTGTGGCGCCGGCTGCCGGGCGCAGCTGCGGGGTTTGTGCCAGGTGCGGTCCTACCTACGCGACCAGGACTGGTTCGCCCGACGGCTGCACCCCCAGGTCTGCACCGGGGTGCCGTTGTCCTCTCCAAACTTCCGGACATCGACGCAGTTGCCCGAGTTCACGGCAAACAGTTCGTGGTTGGAGTTGAGCCGGAACTGCTGGGCCGCATTGCCGCTGCACCTCGAGAGCTGCACGACCGCGCCTTCATCCCGGGAAGCGTGGGAGACTTCCATGCAGAGGCCCTTCAGCTGGATCGTTCCGTCATTCTTGAACGTCCAGTTCTGCTCACGGGAGCCGTCGCAGTCCCAGATGAACAGCCATGCGCCGTCCGAGGCGTGATCGGCGCTCAGGCACTTTCCGGTTTGGGCGCTGACGAGGTGGTAGGTCACGACGCTGCCAGAGCTTCCCACCGGTGCCTGGGCGATTTTCTGGACGCCGCTACGAGGCTTGGCCTTCGTGGGGCGGGATGTGGCCGTTGCTGTCGGCATTGTCTCGGCCCCAGCGTCAGGAGACTTGCGCGGCTGGCTCGAAGCGGACTTATTCGGTGTAGGCGTCGGCGTGCTTTTCTCGTTGCCCGGCTTGGCGGCCACATACACATCGAGTGGTGCATCGGTGCCTGACTCCTCGAACGGCATTTTCACCTCAGCGGCCGACGACGCCGTATTCTTCTTCGCCGAATCATCTGACCTGCCTGTGACAAAGATCAGCAGCGGGATTGCTGCCAGCACGACGCCTGCGATGGCGGCGGCGGCCAGAAACGGCTTCTTCGGCTTTTCCGAGTTCTCGCCGTCGTCCTCGTCGCCCCCGCCTGGAGGCATCGAGCCGACCGCTGCGACGACGCCTGACTCCTGATCTTCGGCATCGGAGGCCAGCCGGGCACCGGCGGTGGTGGTGGTAGGAGCCGCCTGGCCGCTCGCGGACGAAGCCCTCTCCGGCTTGGCTTCCTTCCGGGCCACCGCACCGGTTTCCGTCACTTCCCTGGCGCTACCGGAGCCGAGCGCTGCGTCGGCTCCGGTAGCGCCCGCGGTCAGCGCACCTGAGGCGGAGCGCCCCGTACCAGTGTCCGGCCTGGTCCGGCGCTCGCCGCCGCCTTCATTGCCGGAAGCGCCGGCGACAGCCGAGGGTAAGACGGCCGGAGCCAGCGCCTGTCCAGGGTTTGCGGACATGGCTGGCAGTGCCACCGCACGCCGGACCTCTCCGGTGGGTGAGGCCGGCTCGCCTGACGCCGGATGCGCCTGCGCGTCGGCGTCTTCGACGCTCTCACCACGAATTTTCATCAGCTGTTCCTCCAGGTCATGCACATCAGTTAAGCCGGCTGTGGCACAGCCGGCTGCCCCCGGTTGAAAGAGGACGGAAGGGGAATCCGGCACCGGCTACCCGCCAGACGTCACACGGCCGACACAGCGCTCCGGCCAGCTGCCTCTCATCGGGAGACCTCCGGTCAGAGCCTCCTCGAGACGGGTGAGCGCCGTTCGGTCCAGCTGCTGTCCCGCAGGCGAGTTGGTCGCGATGGCGGACTCCGTTGCGGGCAGCTCACGCAGCAGGACAACGGCCAATCCCGCCACCTCCTGAGTCCCGAGCACCCGGAACGCGGTGCCGGGGGCGAAGACCACCTCGCCGGCCCCGGAGCCGGACCCTCCCGGGAGGAGCTGGCGGACTCTGCGGCCCGTCACCGACCAAATCGCATAGCCCAGGGGGGCTCCGCCTGGCCACTCGGCAGCGTGCGCCAGCGAGCTGACCGGTCCTGGCGCCTGGAGCAGGGACCCGGGTTCCAGCGCCTCGCCGGCATTCCCAGGAATACCCCCAACCGATCGAAGACCACGCAAGCTGATCCCCCGGTACGAGGACAGCCGCCGCAGACCAGACGCCAAGCAGGCGAGGTAGGGCAGCAGCCTGGTACCGCCCGCGAGCAGGTCCTCAGCCAGCGCTTGTCCGCTGACGAACTCCTCGTAGCTCGTCAGGTAGGCCTGAACGGCAATCAGATCGGCCCTTGCCGCCTCCAGCTCCTCGCCCCGCAAGGCAGGCATCCTTGTGAGCGCACGGGACACGGCAGCGCTGTGGTGTTCCCAAACCCCCGCAGCGAGTTCCCGGAACTGTGATCTCTCGGCCTGGCTGCTGACATGTCCTGGGCGGATCGAGACGGATACATCGGCTGCCGCCTTCGGAGACGGGGCAGGCGCGTGCGGCGCCCGAGGGCGCAGAGGGTCGGCGTCGGCGGCGTGGCCGCCGTGGGGCTGGGGGGTTTCATGCTGCCCCCTGGTCGTGACCGCGTCGGCAACAGCCACACCCTCTGCGCCTCTGCCCTGGGGTAGCTCGTTCCCGGCGAACTGTCCGTCGAGCGCAGTCGCCACCACACCAGCCGCCGACTCGCCGTCGGGCCCTGCCGCCTCCCCCTCTGAAGCAGGTTCCGGGAACCCGGCTCCCGGGCTAAGACTTGTACCGGTTGCCGGTCGAGCCGTTTCACCTCTCGCGGCCGCGGTGGGCACGGCAGACGGCCCCGCCGGGTTCGTGGTGGCCGCAGTTTCGGTCGCGGGTTTGAGCGCCGGCACCGAGTGGATACCGGCAGTCGTATCCGCCGCGGTGTCCGGTGCCGAGGAAGAAGCCAGCGACGGATCTGGCGACTTAGCGGGTTCCGGCGCATCGCCTTCGCCGCGGGCGGCCGCCGGATGCGGGCCGGGGTTGGTGAGAGCGGCGCTGCCCAGCCCGCCCGTTACCGCGTCCGAGGCTTCGGCCGACCGCTCACCTGCACGGGGCCTGCCGTGATCGGCCGACTCGGTTGCCACGTATCGGATGCCCGCCACCCGGTGCTTCGCGGCGACCTCTCGTAGCTCCCGCTCTCCGTGGGCGAGTGTGCCGCTTACCAGGAATGAGGCCTTGGCACTAACCTCGGAGCCCAGCTCCTCCAGGAGTCGGGAGAGCGCAGGCCATACGGATGGGTCGAGTTCCTGTCCGTGGCTGCCCAGTTCGATGGCAAAGGCGTCCGGGTCCGGGGGGCTCGCGGCGATCGGGGGACGTGGAGTGCCCCGCTCCCCGATCGCGAGACCAGCCCTGGTGACCGCGACCTGCCACCGTTCATCGAGATATACGACGCCCTGGTCGACGATGCCTTCGCCGGGCAGGGGCGGGAACCACTGGAGCAGCCGAGGGGCGGGACGCTCCAGCACCGTCGTCCCCTTCCGTGCCTCCCCTGCCTCGCCTGTCGCCGCGCTCCCGGCGGGTCGGCAGGCCACGGCTGCGACGAACGGCCGCCACCTGGGACGTCCGTCGAAGCCCATCAGTGTCGGGCGGGCCTCGGTCGTTTCCCTTCCCGGCCGGGCGTCGCCCGGCAACAGGGGCAGGCCGGTAAGCACCTTCACATCGCTGCCGAGCATGTCGGCGACGGAGTTCCCGAGCGGCAGTAGGTCGCGGCTGCCTCCGGGAGCCAGCCGGGTCCGGGTTCGCTGTGCGGCGGGCAGCGCCGCGAGCAGGGCGGCGACCTCGTCGACCGCCACATTCTCCGCCCCCGCCGCGCCGACCAGCACCGTGGGGAGTTCACTGTCCATGGGAACGGCGAAGCAAAGGTCGCCGGTCACGGGTGCGGGGGATTCAGCCGGACGCATGAGTACCCCGGCGGGTATGTGCTCGATCACGCAGCCGCCGTCGGTGCTCGCGGGGATTCTGGCGAAGGCGTCTTGCCACAGCGGCGCAGGGGCCCGGCACCCCGCCATGCTCGGCGCCCGTCCAGGGGCAAAGCGCCACCAGCCCCTTCCGGAACCGGTGCCGTCCTGCTGGGCGAAGAGTGTTCCACCTGGTGCGATCAGCACCGCACCGTCCGGAGCGAGCACGTCCATCTTCCAGGCATCGGCGATACGGCGGGCCGCACAAGGGCGGCCCCGCCGTTCGTCACCGGCGCCCGCCATCACCAGCCGGACGCAGGAAGTGCCCTTGTGCCGTAGCGAGTCGAGTACCTCGCCAAGTCGCGTCCAGAACGCTGAGGGGTACGTTCCCGCCCCAGGAGGGGCGCCGATCACCAGGGTGACGACGTCCTCTTCGTCCATGACCGCATGGGCTACTTCGGTCAGGGTCGCCAGATCCGGGGCATCGTCGTCGGACGACCGCAGGAGCAGGACGCCGCCGACATCCTCGACAAGGGGAAAACCAGCCCATTCCTGCTGGCCTGCCCCGCTCTCCTGGCGAGACCGCCTGGCTGACCGCCGTATGCCGCCCGATGCCCCGGACCTGCCGTCCTCCCGCGAGAAGACAGCGGTCCAACGGCTCATCCCACTCACCCTCCGGCCTGGGCGCCCGGTGCTTCGCCGGAGCTGTTCCCATCGCTCTGCTCTGCTTCCTGTGCGCCGGACAACACCTCGCTCACGGAGTCGGCCGCTCCCGGGGAGGAGCCGCTCTCCGGACCGTCGAGGCTGACGGTGGTCACCGGGCGGGACCGGGGCAGAGCGGGGATGGTCTGCTCGGGCAGGGCTTCGGCCGGGGCCTGGTCGTCGCCGGAGTCCGCGCCGGCGTCGCGTGTCTGATGGCGGCCCTCGATCTCTTCGCGGAGGACGTCGAGTTCCACCGTCATGCTCACTGGGCCGGAGGGGTTCAGGTAGATGAGGTGTCCCTCGGGCACCAGGTCGAGAAGATCGGGCACCTTGAGCAACTCGAATGCCAAGCGGCCCGCGGTGTGCACATAGATGGGTGAGGTGAACACCGGGACGACCGAGGTGCCGTCAGGGGTGGTTGCGGGCAGCGGGCCGCCGCCCGGCTTGACGAACACGGCGACCTCGTGGTGCGCCAGGGTCTTGACGACGTCCTCGCCTGGCCCGTACCCAGTCGCGGCGAGCTGAACGGCGGCGTCCACGTCGTCGGCCGGCTCAGGCCAGCCGAGAGCCCTTGGGGAGGGCCGGTAGTCCTCGTTGTCCTGCCACTCCTCGATCTCGCCGTCGAGGCCGGAGCGCCACCGGCCGACCATGGCCCACTCGGGAGGGGCGCCTTCGCCGTTCCAGGTCGGGTCAACCATGCCCAGCCAGTGGTCGGGAGCGAGCCTTCCGGCCTCGCGGATTTCGTCGGGGATCGGTGGCATGTTCTCGCCCGCCCCGATGATGGGCTCGTCGACGTCGGGGCTCGTGCCGTCCAGTTCCTGTTCTGCGGCGGCGTCGGGGGCGGAGGGCGCGGCACCGCCAAGCTCCTGGCCCGTATCGGCACCTGTGTCGGGGCTCGAGACGGTGTCCTTTGCGGGCTCGGTCTCGGCGCGAGCGACGTCGCCGGGCTCGGCGTCGCCGGACGCCTCAGGCTTGGCAGGGTTGTTCTTGCTCATCTTTTCCTCATTCGACACGTGGCAGAGGCTGCGCACCAGGGTTTCAACGTTGCGGTGCGCAGCGGCACTTCATCTTCCCGAATCAGGCCGGCCGCGATGTATTCATGGGTATGACCTCATGGCATTACCGGATTTCTCGGAAGGCAGGGATGGGCTGGCCGGAAACAGGCTGGCCGGAAGCGTGGACAGCAGCTGAATTCCCGATATCCGAGCAGTCCTTTACAGGCAGCCGGGCGAAATTTTCACCGGTTTGGCGCGGCACGATGCGCCGACACGGACGCAACCTCGTGTCTCACTGCGTGGCACGCCGCCCACGAACGCGCCCCCAGCGACACTCACTCCCGCGCAGGGAAGCAGCACATCAGCAGACGGCTAAGGCCCTAGGCCCGGCTCCGCGCATCGACTCCGGAGTGCCGTCCGTAGCCGGATCCGTCGAACTGGGCCTGACGACCTCGTTGGCGGTGAACCGCCGGACGCTGTCTGCCACACAGGGATCGGGCCCACACCGATACCCGCTGCTGCGCATCCTAGCGGCCCGGACCACCTACGGGTAAGCGGGATCGGCAGCTCGCCGTGATTTTTTGCCACCTTCACGGTCACAGGCTGACACCGGTAACCAACTCGACGCGCGTCGTGCACGGTTGTGGCGGGCGCTCGCGGGCCAGTTCTGGTAGCTCGGGCCGTCGCATCAACATGTCACTGTCAGCTCTCGAGTCGCGATGGCCAGGTCGGCGCGGGGCGGGGGGTGCAACACCCAAGGCCGGATGCGGCGGATCTCGGCACGGAATGCGCTGTCACGATTCGGTGGGCAAAACACCTCCCGCGTCCGACGGCTCACGGAATGCGGGATGTGACACTGGATTCGAGTCTGGCGCCGCGTATGGGCGATAGGCAGAAGGGCTGTACCAGTCCGTCTGCAGCGCAGGCAGGTATCCGCCCCCTGCCAATACGAGCAGCACGGGCGTTGCCGTCGCGACGCCGAATTCCCTCACCGTCCCTTCACCAGGTCCGGCGAGCACCAGCCGTACCCCGAGCTCTCGGGCCGCCACGAGGGCCGTGATCTCCGCGAGGACCGCATCGGACAGTGCGCCCCTCGCCACGAGCAGCCGGTACCGCTGGATCGGCCGGACTTCAGCGCCGGCCCTCGCCGCGCCGAGCGTCAGCGTGCTTCTCCCTCCCATGAGCACGTCTTCGGTGCGCAGCACACGGCTCACCTCGTATCCGGCGGCTACCAGTTCGTCCAGCGAGAAGCGTTCTTCATCCGCCGGAGTTGGCAGGCCTGCGGGTATGTCGCCGTCCGTGAGGCGCTGGTCGAGCCAGGTTCGCAGGGTGCGTGCCGCCGTGGCGGGCGGCGGCGCCGGGGAGTTGCCGGGTGCCTGGTCCTTTAGTCCTGCCACCGCTCGCAGAGCCTGCGGCGCGTCCAGGCTGAGTGCGTGGAGGAGGGCCGAAACGAATCCGGGTTGATCGCTCGGGGGCGACTGCAGTCGGAAGGTGCGTCCCTCGAACGATACCGTGTCCGGGCCCTCGTGCCGGAAGCGGGGAGCCTCGGGGGGCTGCGGGACCTGTGGCACGGCCTCCTCCGGCTCACGCGCGCCCGCGGGTTCCGTGGCACCGTTAGACCCGGCTGGCCGCGGCTCGTCGTGCCGTGCGGCCGGGTGCTCCTGCGGCTCCGGATCTCCGGGGCGGAAGATCCGCCAGCGTGCTGGTCCGCCGTCCGGGGCCGGGGACATCTCGATCCGCGCGGTTCCGTCGTCCGTAGCGGTCACCCGAAGTGCCCCGCCGGGTTCGATGACGGTCAGCCCGGTTGCAGCTGCGATCCGACGGGCCACTGGGATGGAACGGCCAGCTCCCCTCTCGCCGTTGGTCGACGAGTCCGCTTCCTCCACGTGGCCTGGGCCATCCTTCAGCAGCACGATCACTGCGCCGAGCGGAACGGTCGCCAGGTCGCCGTACGCGCGAAGCAGGGCGCCGGTCTCGCGCTCGTCCACGTCCCGCGTCACGCCGTCGGTCGTGGCGACCGTGATCCGGTGGTCCGCACCGTGCATGGCCAGCCAGTACCGCGTCCGGTCGGCGAGCGGGAGGGGGCGGGTGACGCGCACGGGCTCGCCCGTCTCGCCGGGGCGCTGCTCGACGTACTCGGTCACCTCGTTCAGCCGCTGGTAGATGGCCTCGCGCCGCTGCCAGGCTGCCAGGGGGAATGACGCCGTGCCGATCCGCTTGCCCTCGTCGTCGAGGATGGGACGGACCAGAACGGTCGAGTGCCACGGCACCGCTGGGGCGGGCGCGAGGGCGAGCGCGTCCAGGTGGCCTCGGGGATCGCTCAGGGCCCCTGCCGTCACCAGCTTCAGCGCGGATTCCAGCGCCATCCGGACGACCACCCGCGTGGGCAGCCTGAGCTGTGTGTCCTCCGAGCCCGGGGAAGCGCTGAGGGGTTGGCCGCTGCGCTTCAGCGTCGCGATGAGCCGCAGATCCACCTCGAATGACACCAGGACGGACGGGCTCCGCAGGGTCATCCGTGGTGCGCGTCCGCCCGACGTCCAGGCGGACGAGCCCGTATCCCCGCCGCGGCTTATGCCGCCAGTCACCGCGTGGTCGTGGACGTCGTCGTGGCGGTATCTGGACCAACTGCCGCCGCCGGACCAGCTAACCCCCTCGGAGTCGCCTGAACCGCTGCCGTAGCTCTCGGAGGCGAGGGGGGGCGTTCCAGGTGCGAGCTCGTCGAAGTACTCCCAGTACAGGCGTTCGCCGGTGGCGAGGATCTCGCCCGCGGTGAGCCTGGCGTGCAGGGAGACCCTGAGCTCCTGCCCGCCGCGCGCGCCGAGCACGTACACGTCGGGCAGCCGAGCGCCTGTCTTCGCCAGCATGGGCAGCGACGCCGTCAGCCACTCAGCAGTCAGTGACTCGTCCCTGACGTAGGACTGGGCGGTGCCGGTCGTCGTGAAATCCCGGTAAGCACCCATGTTCCGGGCCATGTCAGCAAGTGCGGCCCGGATCAGCGGCGCGCCTTCCATGCCGGCGACCTGGGCCTCCGGTGAGAGGCGGACGCCGTGCCTCCGCCAGGTCTCCAGCGGCTCCCGCCGCGCCGCAAGCCGCCAACCCGGAGGGACGAGCGGCCGCTCCCGAGCGAGAGCCGCCATGGCCCGAGCATCCGACTCCAGGACGCGGTAGAGGATATAGCGGTCGTCGTGGCCGGTCGTCGGTGCGTCAAGCGACACGGACAGCAGGGGTTCGGCACCCGCGTCCACGTCAGCACCGGGCGCGTACAGGTCGAGCCTGGCGTCGGTCAGCGGGACACGGAACCGGAGGTAATCGGCGTCCGCGGGCGTCACACTCACCGCGTATGCCTGCCGGCTGTGGCTGTCACCATGTGCCGCCGTGTCCAGCGGGGCGAGCCCGACTGAGGCCTGCGGAGCCGTGGCCCCAGCCGTGTCGCCGAGGGGGACCATCGGAAGGACGAATGCGCTGACACCCGAGCCCTTCGTCGTGGATCGCGAAATGGCCTCGTCGAACGAAGCGGTGGTGACGAACGCCATCTCCTGACGGCCCGCCGGTCGGTCCTCGAACGTGCCTGTGCCCCGCCTGACGACGAACCTGGCGACGTAGGCGTCCTGCGAGCCCTTGCGGAACAGCTCGACCGGGACGCCTCCGTCGAGGGCGCTGCCGAGGAGACCCGTGGCGCCGACCGGATCGAGTACGGCCGCGAGGCGCTGCGTGTTCTGCCAGGTGTCCCGCACGACCTGGGCGGGCAGCAGTGCCTCCGCCAGCTTCGTCCCGTGCAGACGCTCCAGTTCCGCGCGGAGCCGTGGCAAGAGGACACCGAAGTCAGGCAGCCTGTCGATACCTCCGGGGCCGAGCGGGCCGGTGCCAGGCAGTTTGAGGCCGGCTGCCGGATCGGCGGGGGGGGCGGCGCTCACGTCGACTGTCGGGACGGCGACCAGGTCGGCGACCGCCGCGGCCTCCCGTGCCCCGTCGGTGGCTTCGGGGGTTGTCTTCGCCGGGTCGCCGTTCTTGATGCGGGCCTGGTCTGCCAGGCGCTGGTCGATCTGCGGGCCGAGCCCGAGGGCGAGCGCCTGCTGTTCGGTGAGCCAGGCCATGACGGACCTGTCGAGTGCCATCCCCTCCGATTCCACCCGCGGGTCACCTCCGCGGACGGATGCCTCGGCGACCATCAACACCTCGAGGTCGCCCTGCACGAGCACGAGCCGGTCGCCGGCTGCACTGAACGTGACCCGCTCGATCGCGCCGGAATTGCTGATCTGCCGCGCGGCCGACCAGCGCGCGCTGTACGAGGCACCCGGCCCGCCAAGCAGCCAGGCCTCGGGAGTCTTTGCCGGAACGTCTCCGGCCCCGAAGACGCTCGCGCCGACGCCCACAGCGACGGCACGCTCCTTGCCGCTGGCGGCGGAGTGCCCGCCGCCTACGCCGGATTGGACCGAAGGAGCTCCGCCCACGTGGACCACGGTCGGGTTGACCACATTGGCACGGATGCCGACCGCGGCTGTGACTCCGTTCCACCGCCGGTCATAACGCAACCCGTCCACGACCCACGCCCCCTTGAGGGCGCGCGGCAGCCCAGCCGCGATCGAGTCCCCGCTCATCTGCTCCTCGAGCGTCAGCGCCGGGTTGAGGCCGGGGGTGGACAGAGCCGTGTCGCCTCTGGCGGCCCGCGCCAGCAACCTGCGGGCGAGATCCTGGATGTGCCCCGGATCTCCAGCCGCCTCCATCACCAGCCATTCGATCAGCCGGCGCTGCCCACCTTCCGGGGGTGCCCACTGCGGGTCGAAGAGCGTGCTGATGCCGGACGCCGGCGGCACGGGCAGCGGACGCGGCGCGGCGGAGGCCCGCAGGTCCTCCCGCGGCGCGCGCGCCGTCATCGACGCGGGGGTGGTCAGGAGCACTGGTGTGGGCGGTATGACCAGCTGTCGGACTCCGTCGCCACCGCCTGGGTCGGTGCTGGCCAACGTGGTCACCTTGGGCACCTGCTGCCCAGGAAGCCCTGGCGTGGTCCAGCGCCGCCATGTGCGCGGCACTTCCACGAAGGTGACGGTCACCTTGAAGCGAAGGCTGCCTTCGAACGCGCTGGCTTTCTGCGAGCCCTCGCTGAAGAAGCCCCGCGACGCGCTCGGACCCGCCTGAGCGCCGCGCGCGGTGTTCTTGGCGACCGTCAGGGCGCCGGCGAGGTACAGGTGCCCGGGGATCGGCTTGACGGAGATCCCGAAGCGCACCGTCGCGCCCTGCCCGACCGCTCCCCCGCTCTGGCCTCCCGTGCTGACCCCCTGTGCTGTCACCACCGCCCAGTCGTCGACGTCGCCCAGGTACGAGGTGGCGTCGTCGACGAGCGTGCCCTCGACACGGATGAGTACTGACTCGGTGACGTTCCAACGCTTTCGTCGCAGCCTGATGGGGATGCCGGTCGTGAGCAGCATGGCCTTGCGAGTGCGCAGGCCCCTTGGGGACAGCGCCTGAGTCAGCGCGCGGTGGTTGTCCCGCTGCCTGGCCAGGTCCTCCTCGGTCTCGAAGAAGCCGGGGGACACGGAGACTTCCCCAAACCGTGGAAGGAACCCGTCCAGTCGTTCGTCAGTCGAGAAGAGCTCCTCGATCCGCTGGACCAGCGGATCGGTGTCCACCCTGCCGAGGGCGGCGCCCGCCCCCCGTGCACCGGCAGGCAGGTGCCGGTCGAAGGCCGGCTTGCGGAACAGCGGGTCCGGCTTCAGGCCGGGCGGTAGCGGCAGGCCGAGCGTCTTGGCCTGGTCGAGCCGCAGACTCATCCAGACGGTCAACTCGTGCTCGCCGGGCCGCGCGCCAGCCTTGGTGCGGGCGCTCAGAGGCGCCGGGGTGGTGCCTTCTACGGTGATCCTCACCTGGGCCTCGTAGAGCACCTTCGCACCGCTGACCTCGGCGCCCTGAGCCACCTGCACCCCGGTGGACCGGGAAACCGCCCGGATGCGCGCGGCCCTCAGGCCAGGTTGGAGGAAGAACCGGGCTCTGGGGCCGCCAGCCATGAGGCCCACGCCGAAGGCGGGACCGGCGGCGACCTCACCGCCGTAGGCTTTGTCGACCTGTGCCCCGTTTTCCTGGCCGAACATCTGGTAGTTCTTCAACTTGGTATAGCCGACCATGGACACCGGGGCGAGTGCGGTGATCCGCGCGCTCATCCGGTATCCGCCCCGGACGCTGTCGCCGCGGCCGGAGAGGTCGGGCGAGTCCGTCCAGCCCTCGAAGGCGGTCGCCAGGGTTCTCAGGACGCTGTCGGGCGAGGTCTGCGCCATGACTGTCGAGCGACCGGATGACCCGGGTGCGGTGAGCGCGGGGTGCAGCACTGAGCTGACGGTGCGGTAGAGGCCGGTGGTCGGCTCGCTCGCGGGCGCGTGATCGTACGCGGCGATCAGCGACAGCGAATCTGCCAGCTCAATCCCGCGGGCCTTCTGGGTGTCGATGGGTTCCGGCCGGTGCTCGGCAGGCCGCTCCCCGTCCTTGACCAGATGCTCGACGGGCACTCGGGCCATGGCCGAGCCGTCACCGTGGAACACTCGGCCCCGGGATACGCCGGCCTTCTGGGCGGTGACCACCCACTGCACCTGCCGGGGTACGTCCACGGTGCCCGAGGAGTACACCGACCTGCGGCTGTCGGCGAAGCCCTGGCTGCTCGTCGTCGTGACCGTTCGCTGGCCGAAGGCGACGTTCACGGCGGCGGTGGCTCCAGCGAGCAGGCCGGGCACGGGCGTGGGGGCAAGGGCGTAGCCCGCACCCCTGACGGCGAAGCCCTGCGAGACCGCGGCGGACCGCGAGCTTCCGAGGGACGTGTTCTGAACGGGCATCACCCCCGCCGAGATCTCTTCGGCGTTGGCGACGGAGGTGATGAGCGGCCGCCTCTCCTTGGGATGGCGGACCATCGCGACCGTTACGTCGTACCAGCCGTCGCCGCCTCGCATATGGAAAGACTTGCCCGCGCCCACGAAGCGTCCGGGCCACTGGTGCAGTTCCTCGGTGATCAGGTCGGGAGCGGCACGGCCGGTCAGCGTGCGGATCGTCGCGTCGACCCAGTCCAGGCCCACCGGGCTGTGGAACTGGGCCGAGCCTGCGGCCCGCATCCGCTCCAGGTAGACGGGCAGCCGCCAGCGCCCTTGCGTCGTCGAGGGGTTCCGGTCGAGGCTGACGGGGAACGAAACGTGTCCCGTCGTGGCTGTGGCGTGGTCTTCACTGGTTCGATCCGCCGGCACGACTTCTTCGATGCGGTTCGGGTCCGTGTCCGTGTCCGTGACCGTGATCTGTGGGAGCAGGGGGATGGTTGCGGTGTGCTGAGAGCGGTGTGCAGGTCCCTCGATCGCCAAGTGCCGTACGGGCTGCCAGACATCCCGCTGAGCGGTCTCCGAGTCCACCGCGGTGGCGCCGGCGAACAGCTGCGGCATGCTCGTCTCCAGGTCGCCGGCGAGCTTCCCGTCCGCGCCGAGCGGAAGCATTGCGTAGAGTGCACGCTCCACCTTGACCCGCACAACTCCGCCCGCGCCCCTGGCGACCAGGACCGAGTCGAAGCTGTAGTAACGGAAGAAGCGGACGCCTTCCCTGTTGTGCTCATCGGTCTCGGCGACCTTGAAGGTGCGCTTCTCGCCCTCCTCGAGCCCGTAGAACTCGAAGGGCGCCCGGTCAAAGGCACGCCCCGCTTGCACGTCGCCGCCGCCCTCCGGCCCGAACGCGAGATACCAGCCGGAACCGCTGTGGTGCTCGGACTTGGGCGCGTAATCGATCTGCTGGTAGCGGCGGGCCTTATACCTCACTTCCTCGCCGGGCAACAGTTGCTGAGCATGTGTCAGTTCCAACCCCAAGGTGACCACCCCGTCACCGACAGGGACTGCATAGTCATGCCGCAGCAACGCACCGAGGTTCGGCCGCAGCATGCCCTCGCTGGTGTAATGGCTGTAGAGAAGCCCCGCCATGGTGCTGGAATCCAAGCCCGGCACGCGCACGACCGTCCGATTACCCAGGTCTGGGGCGGCGCCGTTCGGGAACCGCTTAGACGCGAGCGCGGACCAGTGCTGAACGGCCGCCGCGGCGGGCATCGCCCATGGGTGAAGGTTGTCGATCAGCTCCTTCGGGGCGTTGGGGCGGTGGCTGCTCTGGGGACGCTTCCCGGCTTCGATGGCGCTCTCCCACCGCGCATAGGTTCCGATCGCGGCCGGCTGGCCCGGTGTCAGGGCGGCGACCGCGACCCCGGTCGTCAGATGCCGGGGTACGAGCAGGCGCACTTCACCGGCCAACTGGCTGCCCGAGTCTGCCGAGCTGTCCTCGTACCACGTCCAGCGGCGCTGGTTCTGCCAGAAATCGGCTACGGCGGCGGCGTCGAAAGGCAGGCTCATCGCGAGCAGCATCCGCTTGCCGAGCTTCGCAAGAGCGTCGAGGAAGGCGGGCGGTTCGGTGCTCATCCCGATCTCGATCCGGAAGTCGAGCCCGTGTGTGAACTCGTGGGACGCCTCCTTGCTGGACACCCGGTAGATGTCCTTGACCTCACGAACGTCTTCCGATTCACGGCCCTTTCCGTACCCGTATCCGCCGCCGGCCTCCAGCCCGCCATGGCGATGGCCGGAACCGGCGCGGACTCGGACGTCGAGGCCGCCGCGTAGCCTGTCGGAGACGGAGCGCGAGGCCGAGTCCTCGGTCACGCCCTCGTCCCGCAGCGTCAGCGAGACATCTGGACGCGGCCGGTCCGCGTGGGCAGTCCGGATGTCGGCGGTGACCCGCACCCACAGGTAACGGGTGGTCCCCAGCAGGCCCGGGATCGGCAGCCAGCGGCGCACTCCGGACCCGCGCAGGGCCCGGAGTTGGGACTCCAGACCGCTTGTCGCGTACGTCGCGGTGAGCGAGCGATGCAGCAGATTGGGCCTGCGTTCGCCCTCCGGGCCACCCCGAAGGACGCCGCGCTCCAGCAGCCGTCGCTCGATCTCGGGAAGCACCTGGTCGGCGCGGAGCCTTTCGGTGTGCGCAACGCCTTCCAACATCTCCGGGTGGACCAAGGCCCGGGAGGGCTCAGACTGGCTTGGCTGCTCATCAAGAAGCAGCCACGGGGCCAGATCTTCCATCCGGCGCTGCGGGATCAGCATCTCCAGGGCATTCTCGACGGTCAGGTAGCGGGTCTCCTCGACCATCTTCTTGC
Organism: Streptomyces sp. NBC_01320; assembly: GCF_035974375.1. NCBI lineage: Bacteria > Bacillati > Actinomycetota > Actinomycetes > Kitasatosporales > Streptomycetaceae > Streptomyces > Streptomyces sp. NBC_01320. The sequence goes on along the minus strand of NZ_CP108391.1, from coordinate 337,168 downwards.
CCCACCAGCGCAGGGCGGTGACCTGGAAGACGGCGTCGCTGCGCACGGTGTGGGCGGCCGTCCGGTAAGTGGCCCTGCTGATCTGGATGTCGCCGTATTTGCCGCTCTTACCGGACTCCCAGCGGCGTTCACCACTCGCGAGGAGCAGTGCCGCCGCACGTCCCCCGATGCCGCCCTCGTCGCTGTCGCCGTGCGTGTTCGGCGCGCCGTGTCGCGCGCCGTCGCCGTACTCGTCTCCTGCGCTGGAGGCAGCCTCCGCGCCGAAACGAATCTGTGGGCCGCCCGCGGCCAGCGCACCGAGCCCCTTGCGGGTGCCGTTGCCGGGCCGGTGGTGGCTGGTCGCCTGGAGGTAGTGCTCGATCTCCACATCGCCGCCGATTGTGACCGGCTTGACCGGATTATGCGCGAACAGCCTTATTCGGACAGCCTGCTTGAATCCGTCGCGCACCGGCAGCCCGAACTCGTGGCCATACGGCCCCACCAGGTGAGCGAACTGATTCGCCAGCTCGGCGGGGGTGGCGGCGTGGCGGATCTCAGCGGGCCAGTTGAGCGGGTTGTCGGCCCACGCCCGCGCTTCTCGTACGGGCACCCGATTGACCAGGGCGTGCAGCAGGGCGGCGAGGCGGCTCAGTTGGGGCATGACGAGGAATACCGGGTAAACGCCGGACGATCCGCCGACGGCGAAGTCCACAGCGCGGCGCTCGGGCGCGGGCAGGCTCCCGGCCAGTCGCGAGCGGCGGCCCGCCGACCTGGCTTCCGGCGGAGCGACCGAGGTGGCGGGGACATGCTCGTGCGGGACGGCGACGGCGGCGACGACCTCGTCCGGCTTATCGATCCACCACGTGTAAGCCGGCCCCTCCCGCTCAGGCTCAGGGCGGATCGCCAGCTCGTACACGATGTTGTAAACATGCTCGTCGACGCTTGTCGCTGTTTCGGTGCGCCGATACAGCTTCGCTCCGTTGGACAGTTCGTCCTCACGGGTCCTGCCATAGTCCGCGGACACCTGGAAGGCGCCGGCCTGGATCTTGAACGACTTGCCGATCCCGACCCGTGCGGCGCCGCCGCCGCCGAAGCGCGCGTCCCAGCCCGTCTTTCGGCTCCCAGCCACGGTGGCTCCAGCGGCGGCACGCGCGTTGACGGTCAGGGCATAGCTCTCTCCGGCGATCCGCTCCAGCAGGTGACCGCGCGCGTAAAGCTGGTAGGAGCGCCCGGCGAGCTTGACGCTGTGGGAGATCCCGGAAAGCAGGTGGGACAGGTCGGACTCCAGCGCGGGTCGGCCGAAGAACAGAGCCAGGTCGCGGTCGGTCGACGACCAGTCAGCCTTGGCCCCTGCCCTACCGGCCTGCTCGGCGAGGGCGGCCCGCAACTGGTCGTGGACGAGCTCAGAGCCGGGGAGGTCGGTGAGCATGCCGAAGCCCTGGCCACGGCGCGACGCGAGGGCCAGCGGCTCTCTCGGGTGCGGGACGGGCAGATTGGCGTCCAGACGTGCGGGCCGAACAGTGTTCCGGACCAGAGCGGCTCCGGATTCGCGCAGCAGCGCCCGTACCCAGCGGCCCGACTCAACAAGGCCGGGCAGTTGCGGGCCGCGCGGCGGAACAGGCGCGACGCCGGGACCGGCCGCGGTTTCGGTCTCGATCGCGGCGGTGTGGCGGGCGGCGGCGCCGAAGACGCGCTCCTCGAAGCCCGCAGCCTCCCGCACGGGCACGCCGATCTCCGAATCCACGACGCTCTCCACAGCGGGGATGCGGTGTGTCGTGGACTCGGTGGCCACGGTCACCTTCAACCGAGCCCAGTATCTGGCTTGATCGGATCGCGCGTTGAGCACAGTGTGCACCAGGCCCTGCCGGTGCAGCGAGTGTCCGGAGGAGCGGCTGGTGCCCACGGTCCCTCCCAACAGCGGGTACATAAACATGACCGCACCGGGGTCCGCATCGGCCAGGTTCAGCCCTAGGCCGACGAACGCGCTGGTCCCGCCCGCCTTCTTCTCCTCGTTGGACAGCCCCCCACCGAGGTCGTCGCGGACTGCCACCCCCGGGGTGGTGCCCACGTACTGGGCGGCCTCGATCTCCGCACGGACCGAGAAGTGGCCCTGGAACCTCTTGGTGCGGATGAACCCCGAACGGATCGGGTTGGTGACGTCGCCGGACGTCAGCAGCCACCGGCTGCGGCTGATCACGGTCTTCTCGTTGACCGTGGCCTGCAAACCCTCGACGACCTCGAGAGCGGCACGCGCGGGGAGGCCGCCGGAGCGCAGCCCTCGCTGAACGCCGGCGACGACGGGGGTGATGTCCACGGCATTGAGCGTGAGCCTCGCCTTGGGTGTACGCCTGGGCGAGCTGCTCTGCGGCGCGGCCGGAAGACGCGGCTCCGGGTCACGTGGGCGCGGCGCTCCGGGCGTGGTGTACTCGGACGGCAGTTCGACGCCCAGCGCGCGCGGGGTGATCACGCCGTGTTCGCGCTCCACGCCGTCGATGAACACCCTGACCTTGACATCCGCCTCAAAAGCCGTGCTGCCGGCGATGAACAGCTTCCGTCCGGAGATGACGTTGCGGTTCCATTTCCTGGCCCACTTCTCGGAGGCGCTGCCGCCGAAGTGCGGTGCCCCGAGCAGGACCCACGACACGGCCCGCGACGCCACCTCGATGGCGGTGAACAGGACTGACTGGAAGGCGCGGGTGACCTCGTGCCAGGTCTCGCCACCGCTGCTGGTCGCGGCGAAGGCCACGTTGTAGGAGCGTGCGGCGTCGGGGGCCGTGTCCGTGGCGGGTCGGGGTCGGGTGTCGCGCAGCACGGGGCGCAGCCACACCAGCCGCCCCCCGGCGACCAACATGCGGCCCTTGGCGAGCAGCGTGCCCCAGGTCGCGGGGTCGGTGGTGAGCAGCAGGTCGCGCAGGGCGGCCTCGATGTCGGGGAACAGCGCGGCGTCCGGGTCGTTTGGTCCGGAGCGCAGCCCGTCGATGATCTGCCTTGCCCAGGTGGCGGCCGTCTCGCTGTCGCCCGGGTGGGGCCCGTTCGCGGCGGACTGCGCTGCTTCGACCGCGCGGACGGGTTCGGGCATGTCCGCCCGGTCCACGCTTGCGTGGCCGAGTGCGTCACGGTCCAGATACCAGGGGGCCTCCGGGGCGCCGTCCTGCTCCTGTGCGGCAGGCCGGTCCTCTTCGGCGGGCTGGTCCTGTGCTGTGGGCTGATCCTGTGCGGTGGGCTGATCGGGGCCGGTTTGCCAGCTGCCCGTCGGGGCGGGGTCGACGGAGGCGCTGCTGTCCGGCGGGGGCTCGGGGGCGTCGGTGTCGGGTCCGGTTCCGCCGTTTCCTGGCCCCTGCGGCCGGGGGCTGCCCTTGCCCGAACCGTCGGTGCCGGAGCCGTCGCTGTCGGGACCGGAGGCGTCGGGGCCCTCGTCTGGTGAACCGCCGTCGCCGGGACCCTCGTCTCCGGAACCGTCGGGGCCAGGGCGGCCCTTCTCGCGAACCCAGAGGTGTTCGTAAGTCAGTCCGGTCAGTCGGTCCTGCCGCTGCTCGCGGCGGAGGACGTCCAGCACCACGTCATCCGCGTAGCGCACCTGACCAGAACCAGCGAGGTCCGAGTAAGCAGAGATATCCCTGGCCGAGGAGTCGGCCACCTCCACCAGCACCAGGTGGTGACCTCCAGACCGGGGCCCGTCCGCAGCCATCGCGTCGAGCACTGCTCGCTGGCCGAGCGACACGGGCTGGAACTGGGGAACGCTGACCGCGTCCGGGGCAGCGGCGGCGCCGTTCAGCGAGCCAGGCGCCCAGGTCCCCCACCACACGGGTGCGGCCACGGCCGGAAGCCCGCGCAGCGCCTGCGCCGCCATCGCAAGGTGCGCGGGGATCTGAGTCTGGAGCGTGTCGATGAGCTCGTCGGCGCGCCACAGCAGGGCCGTGACGGCAGGATCCGTCTCGGTAAGCATGCCCTCAACAGCCAGTGCCGCCCTGATCTGCTCAGCCTGGCTCTGGAAGGCAGAGTCCCGCATCAGCAACGCGGGGAATTTCCCGCCGGCGGCAATCCCGCCCAGCACAGCGGAACGGATCTCCTCGGCCAGCATTTCCCGGCCTCGCCCACCGCCGGTAAACCTCGTGTCGAGCAACTGGGAGTCCGAGCCGGCCAACAGAGGCAAGGCAACCGCCTCGTAGCTCGGCAGGCCCTGGCCGTCGGCGGTTGGGAGGGCGACGGGAGCCATGAGTCTCTCGTACGCCGCCAAATGTGGCGGAACCAGCAGGTCGAGCAACTCGCCTGGGTTCAACGAGCGTGGGGCATAGAACCGGTCCGCCCACTCGTACAGGTGCGCGGCGTCGCCAGACACGGCCGCCGAGGCCGCCGCTGGCAGTTCAGCGTGGAACGCTATGTCGGCGTACATCAACACGAAGTACAGCGATGCCGTGTTGTCGGGCAGCAGCCATGCAGTGACCGCGCGCACGAACGCCGCTCTGCCCCTGGCGGGAGTGAACTCAAGGAGCCGACCGTAGGCTTTGAAGAGGTCGTAGGCCAGCCGCTGCTGATCCTCAATGGTGTCGAAGCCGCGCTCGCCACGGTACAGCCCGAACGTCTCGGGGCTCAGCGGCGTCATGCTACTGCGCTGCTCCGGGCTCTCCCCCAGAAGGCCAAACGACACCGCCGTCATCAACTCGTCCAGCGTCACGCCCGAGTTCTCGTCCAGCAGGCGGTTGAACGCGGCCTGATAGTCGAACGTGTCCGGGCGGTCGGGGGCGAGGAACTTCCGGCTAGCCGCCTCCGAGCCGCCCAAGATGTTCCGGTGGGCGTTGAAGATCCAGATGATGACTTCCCTGACGTCCCTGAGTGTGCGCGGGTCGGCGGCGAGCACTCGGCCGAGTGCGTCCTCATACCGCTTGGCCAAGTCCGGCCATTCCGGGGCGGAGTACACGCTGGCCCACGCCGACTGGCGTGCCAGGCTCGTGGGCGACTGACCAGCAGACCCGGTCTGCTCTCCGGGGCGGTGGACCTCCCACATCGGCTTGGGCCCGTAGGGATCCTGGCGCAGCGATAGGCGCAGTTGCCCCTTCTTGTCATCAAAGGCCACCCGCCCGGGCGGTCCATACGCGACGCGGCCGGTGCGGTCAGCTATCTGCTGGATGCCCGTCCCAGCGCCCATGTCGCACGCCTCAAGCACGAGTTCCGTCTCAGGCGGTACCTGCTGATCGCGCAGTACGTTCCAAAGGTAGACGCCCGCCTCGTGGGGGCTGGTCGATCTCCGACCTGCGGGAGAGACGGTGTCGAGGGAAGCGGGAGCGCCGTGCGCGGGGAAGTGGTAGGCGTTCTGGCTCCACGGAAACAGCTCGTTGGGCTCGGTGCTGTAATCAATACCGCCGCCGGGCCGACCCCGATAGATATCGTAACTCCGCAGGTTGACATTGCGGAACGGCCGCCCGATAGCGAGCCAATCTCGCTCGTTGAAACTTGCCTCGCCGATCTGGCGGCCGTCGCTGATGATGGGCCGCGTAATGATCTCCCGCTTCCACAGCTGCCGGTGCAGCGGGGCGGCGACCTCACGGACCCTTATGTAGGCATACGGCTGCCCGCTCGCATCCAGACGCTCCTCCCGCGCGACGACCTCGAAGGTCACTGGCGCGGCATAGCGCACCGTGCCCTCACCCGGAGCACGGGAGAACGGGGAGATGTCACGGCCCGTGGCACTCTCAACCTCCCACACCACCGGGTGGCCACCTGCCCCCGGCGCAAGGGCTTGGGCGCGCGCGGTCTCGAAACGGGTCGTCGCCCCATGGAAGCCCGGCAGGGTGACACGCGCACCCACATGCGAGGTACCCGCCTCCTGGCTACTCCAGTACACGGCAGAAGCGACGGGCGGCATCATGGCCAGCGCCTCGGCTGCCATCTCCCGATGCTCCCCCAGCTCTTCCCCGAGCCCCGCCACCAGCTGCTCGGCGCGTTCCGTCAGCGCTCGTCGAAGTTCGGACAACTGCGGTGCCAGCGTCCGACTGGCCCCCCAAATGGCGGCAGACCACTGTCCCGAGGCGAGCAGTTCCTCAACTTGACCGGTCAGCTCCCGGAACTGCTCGTCGTGTAGAAACAGCAGTGGCAGCAAGGCCCGGATGTCCCTGTCCGGTGCGTGCTCAGCCGCCGCGAAAGCGTCCTCGACCACCATGCGTGCCCGCACTCTCAGCAGCCGCATGCCCTCCTCACCGCGGCCGAACCGTTCGTCGAGAAGCTGGGCATCGGGACCACTCACCAGATACAGCGCGGGAGCATAAGCCGCTTTGGCATTGTAGAGAAGCCGGATATCTTGATTGGCCAACAACCAGTCGTGGCGGGCCTGGCGCCTATCGCGCCAGACACGGTAGAACGGCGGCGGCACCGGCCCGCGGAATCCTTCGACACCCGTCAGGCGGTGCATCTGTGCGATAGCTCCCGCATCAGCGCCTTCGCCGGTGACGTGCGAGGTCAACCACGCCGTCCTGTCCAAGTACATCCGCTGGTGCGGCGGTGTGAGCGGCTCCTGGAACGCTTTTCTTTCGTCGTTGGTGATCCGCTGTTGGACGTCTGGCTTCTGCAGCAGCCCGCGTGGGTCGAGGTTCCCGTTCGCCCAGCCGTGCAGGCCCGCGGCGTCAATCTGGGAAAGGTCGGGTTCGGTCGCGTCCCGCATTCCGGCCTGGTGCGAGGCCTCGAGGATGTCGAACAAAGAGTGTTCGCCCGAGGGCAGCAGCCAGCCCATCAACGCTTGGCGGAACAGCAGCTGATCGCTGTCTGGCACGTTCAGCCACTGATGGGCTGCGACCAGCCACTCGACGTCGGCCGCCGTGCGCCCCCCGACGAGGAAGCCACGCCGGTCACGCATCTCCGCCAGCCAAGCGGCGTCACGCTGCCTCGCCGGCTCGGGGCCGGACGGAATGGCGGATCCGGTGCGGATGCGGCTCCCTCGGTGCCGCGAGGACCACCAACGGCGCATGGTGGCGGGTAGAGCGGTGACGTACCAAGTCACCCGCCGCCATTGCGCCCACGGCCGTTTCTCGCGTTCGCTGAGCAGACTGCGCAGCGTGTAGTCACCGGACGGGTTGGCGTACGCGGCGCTGGCGAATGCCGCCATCAGCTCAGACAAGCTGGCGTCCGAGCTCTGATCCAGCAGCCTGCGCATCGCCCTCCGTGCGTCGGCCTCCTGGTGCTCGGGGAAGAACGCGTGGAGGGCCTTGGCCTTCCCGTGGTGGGAGGCCAGGTACGTGTACAAGCGGTCGACGGCGGCACGCGCATGCTGGATGACCACCGGGTCGGCGGCCAGGACCCGGCCGATCGCCTTCTCGTGCTCCTTGCTGTACTGCTGCCACTGCGGCGTGCCGTAATACGCGACGAAGCGCGGGGTGAACTCCTCTTCCGCGAGGGTCGTTCGCCGCGGCTGAGCGGATTTGGCGTCCGAGGACGAGACGGTGGAGCTTCCGGGAGAGCCCGCGGATGCCTTGGGGCCGTGCGTCGTCCTGAGGAGCACCCCTGCAGCCTCGTCCGCGAGGGTGCGCGGGGCGGGCGGGGCGGGCGGGTTGTGGACCTCGAGGTCGGCGTTACCGGCCTCGATGCCGGTGCGGTCGGTGCTGTCCAGTGCACTTATCCCGGCGGTGGCCTCCGGTTCAGCGGCCCGGTCGAGCTGGAGTTCCTCGGCGGGTGGCGCGACAACCTCGTCCTGAGCGGACGCGTCCTGGCTGGGAGTGGAATTCCAGCCGTGCGTGAGGAACATGGCCGCGGGCACGGTGCCCTGGCCCGAACGGTCGGGTCCGGGGGCGGCGCTGTCGGGTCCGGGGGCGCTGTCAGGTCCGGATGCCTCGGGGCCTTTCGAACCGTGCCCCTCGCCTGGTGAACCGCTGTCTCCGGGACCGCCGTCGCCGGGATCTTCGTCTCCGGGACCGTCGGGGCCTGGGCGGCCCTTCTCGCGAACCAAGAGGTGTTCGTAAGTCAGTCCGGTCAGCTCGTCCTGCCACAGCTCGCGGCGGACGAATTCCAGCACCGCGTCGTCCGCGTAGCGCGCCTGACCCGGAGCAGTGAGGTCCGAGTAGCCGGAGATGTCCCTGGCCGAGGAGTCGGCCACCTCCACCAGCACGAGGTGGTGGTCACCAGTCCGGGGCCTGCCCGCGGCCATGGTGCCGAGCGCCGTTCGCTGGTCGAGCGATACGGGATGGAACTGGGGAACGTCGATCGCGTTCGGGGCGGCGGCGTCACCGTTCAGCGAGCCGGGTACCCAAGTGCCCCACCACACGGGCGCGGCCACGGGCGGAAGCGCGCGCAGCGCCCGCGCCGCCATCGCGAGGTGCGCGGGGATCTCAGCCTGGACGGTGTCGACGAGCTCACCGGCGCGCCACAGCAGAGCCGTGACGGCGGGGTCCGCCTCGGTGAGCGTGCCCCCAGCAGCCAGTGCGGCCCTGATCTGCTCGGCCTGGCTCTGGAAGGAAGAGTCTCTCATCAGCAGCGCGGGGAATGTTGCGCCGTTGGCCATCCCTCTCAGCACGGCGGAGCGGATCTGCACGACCAGCCGCTCACGGCCTCGCGCACTGCCGGTGAACCTCGTGTCGAGCAGCTCGGAGTCCGAGCCGGCCAACAGACGCAAGGCTGCCGCCTCGTGGCTCGGCAGGGCCTGGCCATTGGCAGCCGGGAGGGCAGCTGGAGCCGACAGATTGCCGTATGCCGACAGATGCGGCGGAGCCAACCGGTCAAGCAGCTTGCCCGGGTTCAACGAGCGGGGGGCGTAGACCCGGTCCGCCCACTCGTACAGGTGCGCGGCGTCGGCGGCGACAGCTGCCGATGCCTCCGCTGGCTGATCTGCGCCGAACGCCCGGTCGGCGGCAAACATCACGGCGAACAGCGATGCGGTGTTGTCGGGCAGCAGCCATGCGGTGACCGCGCGCACGAACGCCGCACTGCCGCCGACGGGGGCGTGCCGAAGCTGCTCCCCGTAGGCGGTGAAGAGGGACTCGGAGAGCCCGTTCTCTACGAATATGAGCGTGAAGCCGCGCTCGTCCCGGTGTTCCTCGACGACGTCGGGGTTCAGCGGTTCGGTGGCGCTGCGCAAGTCCGGACTCTTCCCCAGAAGTCCGTGGCTCACCGCCGTCATCAGCTCGTGCAGCGTCACGCGCGAGTTCTCGTCCAGCAGGCGGTTGAAGGCGGCCGGATAGTCGAACGTGTCCGGGGGGCCGGGGGTGAAGAACTTCTTCCTGGCCTCGTCCTGGCCCAACGTGTTCTGGTGGGCGTCGAAGGCCCAGCGGATGACGTTCCTGGCGTCTTCAAGCGTGCGCGGGTCGGCGGCGAGCACGCGGCCGAGCGCGTCCTCGTACCGCCGAGCCAGGCCCGGCCAGGCCGGGGTGGTGTACACCCCGGCCCACGCCGACTGGTCTGCCGGGCCTGTGGTCGGCTGGCCTGCGGACACGGCCCGCTCTCTAGGGCGGCCGACCTGCCATGTCAGCTTGGGCTCGTATGGGCTGTGCCGCAGCCCCAAGCGGAGGCGCCCATTCAGGTCGGCCAATTTCGTTCGGCCGGGTGATCCATAGGCGACGTGGCCAGCGTGGTCGGCTATTCGCTGGATGCCCTGACCGCTGCCCACATAGCACGACTGAAGCACCAACTCCGTCCCAGGCGGCACCTGCTGATCGCGCAGCACGTTGCCCAGGTAGGAACCCACCTCGTCGGAGCTGGCCTGTCGCAGACCCGCGGGCGAGACGGTGAAGAGGTTCCCGCTATGGCCGTGGGCGGCGAAGTGGTGGGCGTTCTCGCCCCACGGAACCGCCTCGGCGTGGTCGCTCCTGTAGTCAGAACCGCCGCCGGGCCGGAACTGGAAGCTGGTGTACGTCTGGACGCTGGGGAGACTCTGGAGCACGGGCCCGAGACGAGCCCATTCCCGCTCGGTGAAGCTGGCCTCACCGATCCGGCGGCCGTCGCTGACGATGGGCCGGGTGATGATCTCCCGCTGCCAATGCTGCCGGGGCAGCGGGTCGGCGACCTCACGGACTCTTACGTAGCCATACGGCCGCCCGCTCGCGTCCAGACGCTCTTCCCGGGCGACGACCTGGAAGGTCACCGGCTTGGCATAGCGGACCGTTCCCTCGCCGGGAACGCGGGAGAACGGGGAGATGTCACGGCCCGTGGAACGCTCCACTTCCCACACCACCGGGTGGCTGCCCGCGCCCCGCCCAAGGGACTGGGCGCGTGCGGTTTCGAAACGGGTCGTCGCCCAGTGGAAGCGCGAAGGTGTGAAACGTGCCCCCTCGGCCGGGATGTCCGCCTCCTGGCTGGTCCAGTAGACGGTGGACGCGACGGGCGGCATCATGCCCAGCGCCTCGGCCGCCATCTCCCGATGCTCCCCCAGCTCTCCCAAGAGCCCTTCGGCCAGCCTCTCGGCGCGCTCCGTCAGCTCCCGCCGGAGCTCTGACAGCTGCGTCCTCGACCCCCCAGGCGTCGCCCGGTCGGCGAGTTCCTCGACCTGCCGGGCCAGCTCCCGGAACTGCGCGTCGCGCAGGAACAGCAGCGGCAGCAAGGACCGGACGTCCATCTCTGACAGACGATCAGCCGCCGCGAAGGCAGCCTCGACCGCCTCGCGCGCCCGCTCCCTCAGCAGCCGTGCACCCTCCTCGCCATGACCGAACCGCTCGTCGAGCAGCCGTGCGTCGGAGCCGCTGACCAGGTACAACGCGGGGACATAAGCCGTCTTGGCGTTCTGGAGAAGCTGGGCGTCGCTGTGGTGGACCAACCAGTCGTGCAGGGCCTCGCGCCTCTCGCGCCAGACAGGGTGGAACCGCGACGGCACAGGCCCGCGGAAACCTTCGACACCAGGCTGGCCGATCATCCGGACAATCGCGTCCGTCCCCGCGCCTTCCCCGGTGACCTCCGGGGTCAACCACCCCGTCCTGCCCAAGTACATCCGCTGGTGCGGCGGGGTGAGCAACTCCTTCTGGAGCGCTTCCCTTTCGTCGGCGGCGATCCGCTGCCGGACGTCTGATGAATCGTGCAGCAGCCCGCGTGGGTCGAGGTTCCCGTCCGCCCAACCGTGCAGGCCCGCAGCGTCGATCCGGGAGAAGTCCGGTTCGGTCGCGTCCCACATTCCGGCCTGGTGCGACGCCTCGAGGATGTCGAACAAAGAGTGTTCGCCCGAGGGCAGCAGCCAGCCCATCAACGTCTGGCGGAACAGCAGCCGATCGCTCTCTGACACGTTCAGCCACTGCTGGGCCTCGATCAGCCACTCGACGTCGGTCGCCGTGCGCGGCCCGACGAGGAGGCCGCGCCGGTCGCGCATCTCCGCCAGCCAAGCGGCGTCACGCTGCCTCGCCGGCTCGGGGCTGGACGGAATGACGGATCCGGTGCGGATACGGCTCCCTCGGTGCCGCGAGGGCCACCAGTTGTGCATGGTGGACGGCAGAGCGGTGACGAACCTGAACGCCCGCCGCCATCGCGACCGCGGCCGACGCTCGCGTGCGCTCAGCAGACTGCTCAGCGTGTAGTCACCGGACGGGTTGGCGTACGCGGCGCTGGCGAATGCCGCCATCAGCTCAGACAAGCTCGCGTCCGAGCTCTGATCCAGCAGCCTGAGCATCGCCGTCCGTGCGTCGGCCTCCTGACGCTCGGGGAAGAACGCGCGGCGGGCCTTGACCTTCCCGTGGTGGGAGGCCAGGTACGTGTACAAGCGGTCGACGGCGGCACGCGCATGCTGGATGACCACCGGGTCGGCGGCCAGAACTCGGCCGATCGCCTTCTCGTGCTCCTCGCTGTACTGCTGCCATTGCGGCGTGCCGTAGTACGCCGTGAAGCGCGGGGCGAACGTCTCCTCCGGGAGGCTCGTGGGCTGCGGTCCGGCCTCGGAGGGGCTCGGGGATACCAGGGCCCCCGGTGCGGTGCCGTCCTCGCCTGATGGTGACTGGTACGGCGGCTCCTCCTGTGGGCGCAGCGGCTCGGCGAACGAGCCCTTGTCAGCAGACGTGTCCTCGGGTGTGTCCGACCGTTCCGAGGTTTCTTCCCCTTCCCACGCCTCGAAGCCGATTTCGGCTTGCTGGGGCAGCATGGCCTGCTCTGAGGGGATGGCCTGGGCGCTGGAGAAGACGATGCGCAGGGCCTGGAGCACCTGGTCATTGCGCGGGTCCTGGGCCTGCGCGGCGAGTCCTTGGAAGTAGGTGTGGAGTGCCGTCCCCTCGGTCAGCGAGTCCCTGATCGCGGATGCGATCGTCTGCGTCTGCTCCCGCTGCGGAGCCACCGAGTACGTACCCGTCGCGTCCTTTACGGCTGCCTCCTGTTCGGCGCGGTAGGCGTGGACCGCGTGCTGCAGGAGCGTCACCTGTTCGGTGGTGATGATGACTTCTGCGGGGTCCCGCATTTGACGCTTCATTTGCCGCACGTCGTTGGGGTCGTAGTCCGCCATCCGCTGGACGGTGTCGTCCTCGCCAAGGATGTCTGTGATCTGTTCCTTCGGCAGGACGTCGGTGAGCCGTTGCATCTCGTCCTGCGTCAGAAGTCGGCCGCCATCCTGAGTGGGGAGCGAGCGCAGCACCGACTGAGCGGTCTCGGCCGCCTGGAGTTCCTCCCAACCCGGGGCATCCTCCAGCTGGGCACCCCACTCGCTCTCGCGGACGATGGCGTCGGTGACGTCCTGAAGCCGGTTGGCGGCGTCCGGGTCGAGGCGGTCGTAGGGCGTGTGGTGGGTGAGCACGGAGAAGAAGGGCCGGCCCAGGAGTTGCACCAGGTTGCTGGTGTTGGCGCCCTCCAGGACGGCGGGCAGGGTACCGAGCTGGTACACCTGTCGGAAGACATCCTGCGGCAGTCGTCCGCCGTCCACGACCAACACCTGGTCCGGTCCGAGACCAGCGATCCGCTCGGCCATATCCCGGTCTCCGAGGTCGGCGTAGACCAGCCAGTCCGCGGTGTGGCGGGGAGCGAAGGACACGGTGGCGTTGCCGAGAGTCAGCACCACCGAGGGCTTGCCCAGATCTGCCACGTGCACCCCGCCGGCCAGCGTGCCCACGGCGGAGGCGCGGCCGGGGGCGGCCACGTTGTGCAGCCCGTAGACCGGCATCAGATCGGCCCGACCGCCGCGAACCGCGTCCGCCAGGGCCCTCAGGCCGTCGCCGCGGGCACCGCCGACCTGCGTGGTGATCAGGGCGTCCAACTCGGGGCCGGTCAAAGTCTGCACGTGGAAGCGATACAGGGCGCTGCCGGGGATCGGCTGGATGTCCGTGCCGTCGTTCTCCAGGTCCTGAACCGTGACCGGGGATTCCGGTCCGGAACGGGTATAGAGCAGACGGTGGGACTCACCCCAGGCATACGGCTTGAGTACGACCGCCCGGTCGGCCCCGACGAAGTCGAGGAAGTCCTTTGCCGTGTCCGGGTCGGAGTCAAGGCGGTCACTCGCGGCCACCAGCACCAGAGAGTTCCCATCGCTCGCGGCGTCGCCCACGGTCTGGGTGGCAAGCTCCGGCTCGCTCGTGCCGAACGTGCCTGTCCGCCAGTCGATCCGCTCCCTCATGGCGGCCGGCACGAGCAGCTGGAGCCGATCGTGCACGCTGCCCGGAGCGATGACGGTGATACGCCCGGAGTAGCCCAGCTCGTGGAGTGAGTCCATCAGCATGGTGGCCGCGGCCTGGTGGCCGAAGTTCGCGGCGTCATCCACGACGACCGTCACCCCAGGAAGCGAGACAAGCCGGTCACGCACCGTCCGCAGCAGCTCCACCTCCTCCGGCGACCGCACAACCCCGCCACCATGCCCCTCCACCTCGTCAAACAGTGCTTGGCGACTCTTCCCGCCCCCGGCCGGGGACCCCCCGGAGCCGGGCGCCGCCCCGAGGAGCATGGAACTGACCGCGTCCGCGAGGTTGCGCGGCTCAGACGGGGCGGTCACGTTCGGGACGTCAGGGTCGGCGTTCCAAGCGTCGTCGCCGACGGCGGGAGTGACAGGAGTGCTGGGAGTCGCAGGAGTGCTGGGAGTGGCGGCCGTGAGGCCCGTAGGGTCGAAGCCGTGCGGCTTGGGCGTGATGTTGAACTCCGCCAGCGCCGCGTCCTCCGTGACGGGCTGGGGGCTCGGTGGGAGGTCGTACCACGCGTCGGGGGTCGGGAACGGGTAGAACTCTTCGTTGTCGTACAGCACGCCGCCGCGTAGATCGGTGGCGATGGCGCGGAAGCCCGTGCCGCTGTAGGTCCTTTCCCACAGCACGTTCCCGTCGCCGTCGGTGAAGGACAGCGCGACGGCGTCGGACTCGGGCTGGTGGACCACGGCGATGATCAGCGGGATCGTGGACTCCGGCACGGTCACCACGAAACGCCTGGTCAGGCCGGACTCGTCTGCAGTCTCTTGGACATGGGCGTTCTCCAGGTCAGGCCAGTGCCGCAGCGAGTCCTGTCGGAACGCCGTGCTGAAGTCCTCGAACGCTGTCTGCGACGGCAGACCGGGCCACTCCTCGCGGATCAACTCTTCGAAACGGTCAGGGTGGATGGCCTCGGCCCGGACCGGGATGATCCTGATGCCGTTCTCCATGCGCGGTTCTCCGGCACGGACGAGCACGGTCGGGGAGAGCGCGACCTCCCACTGGCTCTGGTTGAACGCCGGCGCGTCCGTCTCGGCCGGCTCGTACTGCCCGGGGTAGGCCATGGCGAGCTTGCCGTGATCCGCGGGAACGTCGATCTCGAAGATCACACGGTTGCCTGCGCTCCCGTTGGCCGCCCACACAGCCTGGAAGTCGTAGTTGTTTGACGTGGAGATGGGCAGCCGCTCGACGAACCGGTCAGCCTGCTGGCTCTCCGGATCCATGGACAGGCCGCGGTAGACGGTGACGTCCTTATTGCCCCCTTCGAAGAGCAAATCCCGCGTCACCTCGTGGAAATGACGTACTTTCTCCACCAGCGTGCCGTCAGCCAGGGCGGACGGCTTCACGAAGCCTCCGTATCCCTTCCTCGACGTAAAGGCCCCGCCGACGACGCCGCGCATGAGGTCGGCCACCCGCTTGTCGTTCGCCGCCGCGAGCAGATGCGTTCTGGACAGCTCGACCGAGGCTGCCCAGCGCTCGACCGCTTCTGCGCCCGACCTGGCGGGCAGCGTCGGACGTTCCGTCAGGCGCGCTGTCGCCGCCGCCTCAGCGCGTGGCTGGAACACGCCTGCTCGGTCGTAGACCTGACGCCCCTCCGGGGAGGCGACGACGTACTCCTCGCCCACCTTCACAGGCCAGTGGTGTGCTTCGGCGTCACGAAGCGGCTGGGCCTGGTCGTCTAGCCGGATGAGGGTTTCACCGTCGAACGGCCCGCCAGAGAGAACAACTGTCTCCCCCGTCAGGGACGGTCGCCCGGCAAAGAAGCCCAGGGAGAACGTCCACGTGTGCACGGGGGCGTCCCCTGCCGGGTCGAGCTTGGCCACGCGGATCTGACGCGTACGGCCCTCGGCCGCGGGCTCCACCCGGTACCTGTCCGGATCCATCTCCGCGCCCAGGACCTCCGGCTGCCCGTTTTGAGGTGCGTGAAGCCGCACGCCGTCCTCGCCCGGCAGATCCGCCAGATAACGGGCGTCGGGGCTGTTACCGCCCCTGGGCACGGTCTCCTCGGGGCCTGGCGTTGCACCGAGGAGTACGGCGGCGACCGAGTCCGCGACGGTACTCGGGTTCGACCTGGCGAGCCGGCTCGGAGCGTCGGGGGTGACACCGGTGAGGTCAGTACCGTCCTGGTCGGCGATGGCGTCCGGATCCGCGGACGCCTCCGCGACCCGTCCCGGGGCGGAGTTCCACCCCTGGGCGGGGAACAGAGCCGCGGGCACTTCCCGGGAGGAGGAATCCGCCGCCTGGCCCGTGTCACGCTCTTGGTCCAACGCCTCCTTGTGGTTCTCGGACAGCACTTCCAGGGCGTATTCGTCAGGGAACCTGTCGTAGCCAGCGACGTCCTCGCGCAGTTCGTCCTCGGTCAGCGGGTGGATGTTCCGGTACCGATACAGGTCGTCGACATAGTCGAGGGCCGGATCGTGGCCGGGCAGTTCGTCCAGGGCGAACTGCGCGCCCAGCATCACCTCATGGAAGGTGTGATGCCCCCCTCGGGCCGCTTCCCTCCAGTGCATGAAGGGCAAGGGCAGCAGGCTGCTGAGCACGCCAAGCCTGACCAGCCCGAGATCCAGGTCCAGCCCCCATCGCTCGTTCATCAGCATCGCGACGCGCATAAACCGGTAGGCGGTGCCCGATATCCCCGTCTTGACCAAACCGCCGGTGTCCTCGGACTCCGGGTGCAGATCAGCCCAGAGCGGCATGCTGATCTGGCTGCTCCCGAAGACCCACGGCAGGATCTCCTCGTCACCGATGTGCTCCCGCTCCGCCTCGCTCAGCGGAGGCAGCACGTCGCCCACCGGAATCCCGGTGACCATCCCCTCGGCGGCCTGCGAGTACGCCGCTTCCAGCTCCGACAGATCCGGGATCAGATCCGACCCACCACTTTCCACCGCCCTCAGTGCCGCCCTGTACCGCGCCTCGGCCTCCAAAAAGCGCACCAAGACGTCAGGCTTTCTGGTTCTGGGGTCCTTCCGGATCTGATTCTGATCCTTGATCTTCTGCGGATCGCTTAGCCGACCTTCCCCGAGCAGGTTGGTGATCAGGTCGCGTCTCACGCCCATGTAAAGGAAGGAAGCCCGCTCGCGCAGACTGCCGGACTCGGCCACTTGCGCAAGCGTGGCCGGGTCGGTGCCGACCGCACCGGGGCCTGGCTCGTCAGTGCCGAACCGCGTCACGTCCGCGCCGGCGCTCTCCGCGTGCTGCCACACGGCACGCGTCATCTTCCCGAGCTCCTCGTTGACCTCCTCGAGCTGGATCAGATGAACGGCCAGGTTGTCCTCGAAGAACTCCGCCTCCTCCAGATAGCGGATCCGGGAGAGAATCCAGGGCGGTGCGTCGGGAGCCATGGCCAACGGCGACGTCACGGCTGAGGGGCCGTGGCCCAGGGCGGCGCCGGAGTCGTCCGCCGTGTCCGAGGACGCCTCCGCGACCTGGCCCGGGGCGGAGTTCCAGCCATGCTCCGGGAACATGGCCGCGGGCACGGTGTCCTGACCGTCCGTCGGCCCGGTCTCGGCAACACGGATGTGCTCGTACTCCTGATGGGTCTCAGGGTCGTAGCCCACCTGGCGGTCCAGGACCTCAAACTCCATGGCCTTCGGGTACATCACCGTTCCCGCTCCCGGGTCCGGCTGGAAGAGGGAGACGTCCCGAGCCGAGGAGTTCACCACCTCGACCAGCACCGGGTGACCGTCGTCACGGCCCCGCATCAGCTCGGACCACATGGCCGCCCGCGCGGCCTCGGGGTTCAGGGTGGCTCGGTGGAATCCGGGAACGGTGATCCCGCCGAACCCGCCGTCCGGTGCGCTCGCGGCCGACCACGACAACCCGCCCGGCGCCCACGTGTGCCAGGACACCGTGGTCCGCACAGGCGGCAGGGAGCGCAGCGCGGTGGCGGCCATACCGCGGTGTGCGGCGAGGTGGCCGTGCAGCATGTCGGCCAGTTCCGTACCCCGGCTGATCAGCAGTCGGCGGATGCCGTCCAGGACGGAGTCGTTCTCGTATCCGCCCCCGAGCGCGGCCCTGGCGTGCTGCACCAGGCCACCAAAGGTCGGATCGGCCAGCAGGGTCAGCGGGAAGGCGCTGTTGAGCTCCCCGGACCAGAACGCGCCCCTGATCAGCGAGCTGACCACATGGCGCAATCGCTGTGCGGAGGCGCCGGCGGTCGTGGCGCGGCTGTCGAGCAGCGGGGCGTCGGGGCCGCCGAACAGGTAGAGGGCGGTGATCTGCTCGGCCGAGACCAGAGCGAGCGGGGAGCCGCCGTGCCGGACCATCCAGCTGTGCAGGGCGTGCTGCCTGGCCGTCCAGGACAGCGGGCCCCGGGGGGCGTCCGAGCGCTGGGGGGCGGGCGGCAAACCGTTTCCGGCATTGATCCAGTCCACTCCGGTGGCGAGTGCCTCCACGACGCTCGCCGGGATCGCGCCGTCGCCGGTCAGCTCCGTCGTCAGCCAGCGGGTGCTCTCGGCGTACCTGGCCCGGTGCGGGGCGACCAGCCGGTCGCGCAATTCGGCGGGAGCGTGGTCGAGCGGCCTGAAGCGCCGGTCGGCCCACTCGTACAGCTGGGCCGCGTCACCCCACCGCAGGGCCTCTTCGACGGCAGAGCCGATCCCGGTCTCGACCAGCACCTCGACCATTTCGAACAAGGTGGTGCTGTTGCGGGGCAGGAACCAGGCGAGAACCGGCGGAACGATCTCGCGTACCTCATCGTCTGTCACGCCCGGCAGCTCTTTGTAGAAGGCCAGGAACTCGGCGGCGTGCGCCGCCCTGTCATTGACGAGCAGCAAGCCCCGCTCGCGCAGCTCCTGGTACCGCTCGCTGCCCTTGTCCACCGGTCCCGATGTGACGGGCGGGCCGCCGTGGAAAACGGCTGTGCCGAAGGCCGTCATCAGGTGCGGCAGTCCCGCGCCGGAGCGGTCGTCGAGCAGCCGATCCATGGCCGCTTTGGCTCTGACGGCGTCCATACCGGGCCGGACGAACCGCTGGTCGGCGGTGCCCGGGAACTCGATGGAAAGCACGTCGCGCAGTTTTCTGACGCCTCGGCGGGCCGCGGCCACCACCTCGGGGTTCGCGGCGAGCGCCCGGCCGAGGGCGTCCTCGTAGCTCCTGGTGAGCTCCTCCCACCGCTCGGTGCCGTAGAACCCGCCGAACCCGCCGGTGTACGCGAAGAAGTCCCGAACGGCCTCGCGGGACGGCGCATCGTGGTCGACGCCGTGGGGATCGAACCGCACCCACGTGGCGGCCGGGTCTCCACCGGCGACCGTCGCGACGGCCTGGACTTCGGACGGCCCGAGCAACGGCCCGATGCCCGTCGTGCTCTTAGGGGCGTACACCACCATCGTGGACCGGTCCGCGACCCGCTGGGCTAGCGGCGCGGTTCCGCCGAAGCTCCCGCCCATGAAGCAGGACTCCAGCACGATCTGGGTGCCGTGCGGAATGTGCTGGCCCCCGATCAGCCGCGGCAGGTACAGGCCGAGGTGCTCGCCACTGACGGTCTTGCGGCCAAAGCGGGACGGCACGTAGACCATGCGGCCGTCACTGTGGGCAGCGAAGAAGAAGACGCTTTGCCCTTGCCACGGCACGGAGTACGGACCGCCGACGTAGCTCCTCGTCGCGCCGTCCATGGCGTAGAAGCGCTCCTCGTCAGCGAGGAGGGAGAACAGCACTGTCGCCTTCTTGACGTTGCGGGCGCCGTCGGCAGTGGCGCCGATTTGCTTTCCTGTGGTCCGGTGGGCGATCGGGCGGGTGATGATCTCGCGGTCCCACACCTTCGAGGAGAGCTGTACGACCTCCTCGGCCGTGACGTGTGTAAAGCGCTGCCCCGTTGCTTCGTCCAGCAGGGTCCTGCTGTCCATGACCCGCAGTTGGACCTCGCTCGGATAGCGCGCGGGGCGGTGGTCGGGACGCCTGGCGAACACGGAGACGTCGCGAGCGGTGGAGTTGGTGATCTCCCAGAGCACGGGGGCCCCGGTGCCTTCGCGCGGCAGCGACTCCAGTGCCCTGTCCCGGTCCAGCGTCATCGGGTGGTAGGGCGGCAGGTCGATGACCTGGCCAAGCTCCGCGGTCGCCGCCCCGTCTCCCAGCGTGGCCCGGCCGCGCGTGGCGAACCAGACGCTTCGTAGGGCCGGAGGCAGTACGTCGAGGGCCTCGGTGGCGACACCGCGGTGCTCTCGCAGCTCGTCCGCGAGGCCGTCGGCGAGCTCGGCGGCTCGGTCCATGAGCCGTTGCCGTGTCTCGGCGAGCCGCTCCGCCCGGTCCGGGACGTCGGCAGGAATGTCCCGGGACATGTCCGCGAGTTGAGCGAAGGTCGCGTCCCTGAGCAGCAGCAGGGGCAGCCCGAACCGAAGGTCGCCGGAGGCGAACGCATCCCGTACTAGTGAACCGGCCACCTCCGGCAGGTTCCGCGGATTGGTGGCAGAGGTACCGAGCAGCACGGCGTCCGCTCCGCTCACCAGGTACAGCGCGCGCGCCTGGCCTGTGCGGACCTCCCGCAGCAAATTAGGCCAGCGGTGGCGCAGCAGCCAGTCCTGAAGGGCCCGAGCGCGCTCGGTAAAAGTGGTCTCCTCGGGAACGGGACGGGCGTTCCCGGTCAGCTCGGTCGTGAGCAGCTCGATGTCCGTTCCGGCCATCCGCGCGATGGACGCCGACACCGAAGGGTCCTGGGAGAGGTGCGGGGTGAGCCACCGATTCCGGGCCGCGTAGGCCCGGCGGTGTGGAAGTTCACGCAGGACGACATCCGGCTGGACGGACGGGCGGAGCCTGGCTGCCCGTTCCCGCAGATCGAGCGCGCCGTCGGCCCACCCATACAGGCGGTGCGCCTCGACGGCTTGCAGATCCGGCTCGGTCTCGTCCCGCAATCCGACCCGATGGGATGCCTCGATGACCTCGACCATCGAGTGCTGGCCGGCAAGCAGCAGCCAGCCGAGCAGAGCCTCCCTGAACAGCAGCGACTCCGCGTGCATCGTCCCTCTGTAGCCTCCTGCCAACGCACGCCAGGAGAGGAGCAGCCGCTCGACAATGGCGGCCGGGCGGCTGGTCAGCCGATATCCGCGCTGGTGGCGCATGTCGCGGTACCAGTCGCCGACGCGATCGTGCTCGTCTGCCTTCCACGGCCCGGCGGCTGCGACGTTTAGGGCGGGGAGCTCACGCCATGCGGCGGCCTTCATGACTGCTGCCGTGAAGGCGTACATGAGCTCAGCCAGCGCCGCCTTGTTGTCGCCCTCGCCGAGCAGGCGGGCAAGGAACCTTGGGGGGTCGTTGGTGGGGACACCCGTGGTGAACGCGGCGAGGGCAGCTTCGTGGCCCCGAGTGCGCAGCAACACGTTGTAGAGCGCGGTGACAGCGCTGCGGGCCGCCTTTATCACCTTGGGGTCCTCGGCAAGGAGCTGACCGATCGCCTTCTCGTAATCGGCGCTCAGCCCCTCCCAGGACGGGTCCTGGTAGATACGGGTCAGCAGCGGGCGGTCGTCCTCGCGGTTCCCCTCTAGCGGCGGGGAGTTCCAGTCGTAGTCCGGGAACTCGGCGGCGGGGACGATGGTCGGGCCGGAGGATGCAGGCTCGCCGCCGGTCCCGGTGACGGTCTCGTGCAGTGCCGCTTTCCTCGTGGTGTCCGTGGCCCCCGGCCATGCCGAACCGCGGTCGGCGACGCGCTGCGGTGGCGCGTTCCAGTACGCCGGATCAGGCCACGACGGCATCTCCGTGAGGGTGTAAGCGACGAGCGGTCCGATTTTCGGGTGGGTTAGGGTCTGGCGCTGGACGATCTGGAACGCCGTCCCCGGAGGGTAGAGGGCCTCCTTCTCGTACGGAGCCTGCGAGAAGGGCGCGATCTCCTTCGCGGTGGAGTCGATCACACGCACCAGCGCACGGTGGCTGTTGCCGCCAGGCGGGTTCTCCTCGTCGATGAAGCCGAGTGCTATTCCCTGTTCAAGCGAGGCACTGCGGAACCTTGTGGAAATCCAGGTGTTAGAGGTCAGCAACGGACTGTCCGTGGGAAGCTCGTCGATCTGGCCAGGCGGTTGAATTCCGAACCACACCACCGAATCGACCGGCGGCAGCAGATCAAGTGCCTCGGCGGCCATCGCCACGTGTACCGGCAACTGCTTGCTTATGCGTTCGGTGATCTCATGCAAGATGCGGTCGAGTTCGGGCGAAGGCTCGTTTTCCACGCTGGCCAGGACGTCTGCCAGCTGTGTGAATCCCGGGTCGTTTTGAAGCAGGATCGGCATCGGTTGCGCGTCGTCATCCACATGCCTTACGGCCAGTTCCCGGATCTTACGCCAAAGCATCCACCGTCCTGCCACCTCTCCAAGCCGGCCGCCATTGATGTGCACCTGGAACAGCGTGTAGTCGTCGGAGGTATAGAGGTAAAGCGCCGTCAGATGTGCGGGCTGCAACGCACGCAGTGCATTCCGCCCCACATCCCCGTAGGTGTCCAGCCACTTGATGGCCGCCTCCAGACGTCGCGATGGCAGGTCGGGGAGTGACTGCCCAGAAGCCGCGAGTTCCAGCTCACTGGCTATGGTCTCCGGCACCATCACCTCGCCGTCACCCACAGTGAACCGGTACCTGCTGCCGTAGAGCTGGTGATGAGGAATACCCAGATCAGCACCGGTTGACGTGAGGTGTGCGGCAGCCCACAGATGCAGACGCGCCCCGTCGCGGGACAGCGCGTCTCGCTCCGCACTGCCCCCTATGCCGAGAGAGTGCGAGGCGCGAAGCACCTCGTGCAGTGACTGGGTGCCTGACGCTATAGCCCAGGCCATGACGGCCTTCCGGAAGGCCGTCAGCTCCCTCTGGTCCGCACCCAACAGTTGATGTGCCTGGAGCATCCCCAACGCAGGGCCGTCGGCACCGCCAACATGGCGGAACCCGCGCGAATCGTGGGCGAGCTGATACGGCCAGCCGTGGTAGCCCTGGCCGCGCTCCGGCCAGGCCGGAGCGATCCTCCCGGGCAGCGTCCTACTGAGCGAGGTGGGGGATGCGCCACGAACCGCACGGTCGAACGCATTCATCAGTCCCATGAGCCCGGGCCGCGAGGCGGCGAAGTCCCGAACCAGCCGTCCAGACCCCTGACCCGGGTGGTTGGGCGGGAAGAACGCCAGATCAGCACCGGGCACATCGTACTGCCGCGCCAGGAAGTTAAAGAGCCGCTCGAACGCCTGCTTGGCAGCGGCGACGGCTTCCCCGTCTTGCATCAACGCACGGGCGAGCTTGGCCTCGAACAGCACACTCTGCTCCTGCCACGCGCGGTCGCTGTAGAGCGGCCAGAACCGCACACTCTCCGGGGAACCGGCCGGCCGCCATCCCGTCACCGACCACGGCCGAGCACCCGGGTCGGCTCCGGCGGGGAGCGGGGGCGTCAGCGACGACGGAGTCGACACGAACGTTCCATCAGGGCTGGCGACGGCCCAGGTCGTCGGGCGCCCTGTGGAGTCCGGCAGCAGGTCAACCAGCGGGGCCTCACCATCGTCGTGCGGAGTGACGGCCACCGGTCCGGTGTTCTGCAAGACGTTCAATCCCGTGCCGTCCGCGATGGCTCTCAGCCGGCTTTCCAGCAGCCGCGCGCCGTCCTCGGACAAGGGCGCTGGCGGCTGGCAGGACAGGATCACCAGATCACGGAAGCCGGCCGCGAGCAGCCGGCCGAAACCCCCCAACACGCTCACGACCCATTGAGCGTCCACCAAACTCGTTCCGCCATTGGCAAGGGCTGCGAAGAACCCACCACTCGGGTGGCCATGCGCGGCGAAGAAGAACGTCCCGCTTCCCGATACAGGCATCGGCGCCTGCACCGCAACGTCCTCACCCCCCGGACCCCGGCTCCACTGCGAGTACTCCCCCACCTCCTGAAGACGTGCATACGCCCCGGCACGCAGCGACCAGTCATGCGGCGAGAACGAAGCCACGCCGATCGTCCGCGTGCCCGCGCGGATACTCCTCACCACCGGCCCCGAAGCCCCCGCTCCCCCACCCGGCCACGCCGAACCGGTGTGCGACACCCGGCTCCCCGGGAACAGCGGCCCCTCGTCCACCGACTCCAGCAGCCTCCCAGCCTCCCCTGAGCGTGCGTCAGCGGCCAGAGGCTCACCACTGCCGGCGCTGGAGGAAGGCGAAGCCGTCTCCGGCGCCCGGGAGACGGTCGCCGTCTCGTGCGACCCCGCGTTCCAGTGCTCCGCTCCCGGATAGACCGGCCGCAAGGCCCTGCCCGAGGGGTGGAGCACCCGCCACGACGTGGGCCGCCCCTCACTGTCCTCCAGCGACGGGCCACCGTCCTCGCGGTCCACTGCCGAACCTGGGGAGTTCCAGCCATGTTCCGGGAACTCGACGGCGGGGACACCGGTCGACCCCGAGGATGCGTCAGCGGTCACGGGCCCACCGCCGCCGACGCTGGAGAAGGGCAAGGCCGTCTCCGTCTCGACGGGTACCGGGCGCAAGCGGACGGGTGTCTTCCATTCGCCCAGCAAGAAGCCTGCGTGGTCATCAGCTTCTTCACGCGTGGGGGTGTCGAAGTCGAGAAGGCGATGGGCCGCGGCCGGGAGTTCGACCTGGTGCTCTCCCTCGTGATCCATCCTCTTGAGTGTGACCGTGGAGACCAGTGGGGCCAGTTCCGGCCGCTGGGCGAGGAAGGTGAGCGCCGCCTCCCAGATGAGGTCCCGGTGCGGGTGTCCTTTCAGCGCTGCTTCCACCTGAGTGACGTGCAGGTCGCCCTCACGGTTGAACAAGTCACGCACGAGTGCCTGCGTCGCCATCTGGGCGGTCCGAAGCGTTTCAGCACGCGGAACGATCGATTCTCGTTCCCGAGGCGCCGAAGGCCGCAACCAACTCGCATCGCCACCGGCGATTACGCCCTTCATCGCCGGCAAATCGAATTGACCGAGTCCCAGTTTACCGGCGACAGATTCCATGATGTCCGGCCCCGTTCGATACATAACGGAGTTCCGGTGCACCCGACCGTAGGACGACTGGAAGAAGATCTCCGGCATCCTCGCGAGACGGCCCATCAAGCTGGTCTGCGGCTGGGTGTAGCGTTGCTGAATCTCATTCAGATAGATGCGAGCAATAGGGTGGCCCTTGGGCGCCCCCCACATGTCATTTCCAACTTCTCCGCGTGTCGTGTGTACGGAGAATCCGGCCACGTTGCCGACCGACTGGAATACCGAATTCAGATTCAGGAGTTGGATGTCGCCGTCGAGGTAGATTCCGCCGAACCGGTGGATGATTTCCATGCGGAGGATGTCGCTTGCCGCGGCGTAGCCGGGGCCTGCCTGCTTGAAGATTTCATTCCGGTAGAACTCGTGCAGGAGCATGGGTGATTCGGCGTGGAACACCTCGTCGACGTTCACCAGGGCGATCTTGTTTTCCTGTGCCCATGCGAGCATGTCCCGGATCTCGGCGAGGTCGGCGGTGTCCGCGCTGGACGAGGCCGTCTTGACCTGCTCGATCTTGGCGCGCGGCACATCGGTCCATAGAACCGACCGGGCCTCCGTCCCGTGGATCTTGGACCGTTCCGCCAGGTTCGCGCGGAAGTCTTCCTGGGTGCCCGTGTTCCGCAGGGGGCCGCCCAGCCAGATCGAGTGGAACACTCGTGGCATCTGGACCATTGCGGGGAGCCGCGGCAAATTCGGCCTGTCGGCCCACCACGCCCGAATGGCTTGCGGCCACTCCCTCTTTGTTTCGAGGCGTTCAGCCCGCGGCAGGGCATTCGCCGCCATCTCGCGGCGCGAGGGTGCGGGCCCTGACCGCGCCATGTCGAGGAGGTTGAGGAAGGAAACCGACCGGCCGTCGGTGAGAGCGGTGTGGTCATGCCCTGCCAGGAAGGACGGGGCCGGCGACGGGCGGCGCAGACCGAACAGGTCCGGCCCCAGCAACTCCGTACCGGACGACGGCTGCCCCATGGCCCCGGACGGGACAGCGGAAGCCCGAAGATCCTCCAGAAGCTCCGCTGCCTGGACATATGCCGGGCCCTGACTCTCCTGCGGAAGACCGCCAACAGAGCCAGAGTCTCCACTCCCGAGGCGGGAACGATCAGACCGCATCGCCCGCCGCCACCACGTACGTATGGCGTGCGGTGCCTGGCTCGCCGGGAACAGCGGTTCCTCGTCCGCCGACTCCAGCAGCCTCCCAGTTTCCCCTGAGCGTGCGTCAGCGGTCGCTGGCTCACCGCTGCCGGGGCCGGAGGAGCGCGAGGCCGTCTCCGGCCCCCGGGAGACGGTCTCCACCGGCGCCGGCGCATCTGGGTGGCTGCCGGTCGTGGTGTCCGCGGTGCTGTCGTGGGGGTCGAGGGGGTGATCGTGGAGGACGGGTCCCGAGGTGGTGGCGGTTTCGATTTGGTGGAGGTAGTCCTCGGGCAGGGTGCTTCCGCCATCCGCGGGTCCGTCGGCCATGATGCCGGCGTTGTACGCCTTGTCGGGATGGTTGCGGAAGAGTGCTGTGGGGTCGTAGTACCGGTCGGTGACCCCGGTGTAGTGCAGGACCTCGTGGAGCAGGACGTTGTCGTCCTTAGCGCGGTCCTCGGCGCGGGCTTCGGCGGTGGCGTTGCCGGGGTGGAGGTGGAAGTGCAACTGGTCGGAGGCTCCCGGCCGCTCGGTCAGGGTCACTTCGACGGCCTGCTTGTGCTGCGGAGCCAGTACGACCTCGGCGGCGATATGGAGCTGATCGCCTGACACCGGGAGCCGGAAGCCGGTGTTGATGTGCTGGTCCAGCAGCTCGTTGATGCGTCGACCGAGCCATCCTGCGGTTTCGGGGCCGCTGCCCGTGCCCAGTTTCAGGGGCAGGGTGACCGACACCTCCCGTACCCACCGGCCATCCTGCGCCTGGATCCGCCGGATGTCGGCGCGTACCAGCGTGGACCGGCCGGCCAGCAGACCAGGCCGTCCGTCCTCGCCCACCGACGGGTCGGGAGTGGAACCGGGGTCGAAGATCTCGGTGTTCAACAGGGCCGGTACGGCCCCCTCACGCCGGTGCCGCCACGCCTCGGGGCGGATGGGGTCGAGTGAGGGAACAGCCAACACCGCCGTCTTACGGCCTCCGAGGCGCGAGGGGCCGGGTGCGGGCGCGCCCGATAGCAGCTGGCGCGGCCCTTCCGTCTCGACGGGTACCGGGCGCAAGCGGACGGGTGTCTTCCATTCGCCCAGCCAGGAGGTTTCTCGATCCCCTTCACGCGTGGGGGTGTCGAAGTCGAGAAGGCGATGGGCCGCGGC
Source organism: Streptomyces sp. NBC_01320 (assembly GCF_035974375.1). NCBI lineage: Bacteria > Bacillati > Actinomycetota > Actinomycetes > Kitasatosporales > Streptomycetaceae > Streptomyces > Streptomyces sp. NBC_01320. Next base: position 310,461 of record NZ_CP108391.1, on the reverse strand, counting down.
CGGGAGTTCGAACTGGTGCTCTCCCTCGGTATCGATCCTCTTGAGTGTGACTGTGGAGACCAGTGGGGCCAGTTCCGGCCGCTGGGCGAGGAAGGTGAGCGCCGCCTCCCAGATGAGGTCCCGGTGCGGGTGTCCTTTCAGCGCTGCTTCCACCTGAGTGACGTGCAGGTCGCCCTCACGGTTGAACAAGTCACGCACGAGTGCCTGCGTCGCCATCTGGGCGGTCCGAAGCGTTTCAGCACGCGGAACGATCGATTCTCGTTCCCGAGGCGCCGAAGGCCGCGCCCAACTCGCAGCGTGTTGGGCGATTGCGCCCTTCATCGCCGGCAAATCGAATTGATCGAGTCCCAGTTTACCGGCGATAGATTCCACGATTGTCGGCCCCGTTCGATACATAACGGAGTTCCGGTGCACCCGACCGAAGCGCGACCGGACGAATTCCTCCCGCGCCCCCTTGAAATGGCCCATCAATTTGGTCTGCTGCTGGGTGTAGCGTTGCTGAATCTCATTCAGATAGATGCGGGCAATAGGGTGGCCCTTGGGCGCCCCCCACATGTCATTGTTAACTGCTCCGCGTGCATTGTGCATGGAGAATCCGGCCACGTTGCCGACCGACCGGAATACCGAATTCAGATTCAGGAGTTGGATGTCGCCGTCGAGGTAGATTCCGCCGAACCGGTGGATGATTTCCATGCGGAGGATGTCGCTTGCCGCGGCGTAGCCGGGGCCTGCCTGCTTGAAGATTTCATTCCGGTAGAACTCGTGCAAGAGCATGGGTGATTCGGCGTGGAACACCTCGTCGACGTTCACCAGGGCGATCTTGTTTTCCTGTGCCCATGCGAGCATGTCCCGGATCTCGGCGAGGTCGCCGGTGTCCGCGCTGGACGAGGCCGTCTTGACCTGCTCGATCTTGACGCGCGGCACATCGGTCCATAGAACCGACCGGGCCTCCGTCCCGTGGATCTCGGACCGTTCCGCCAGGTTCGCGCGGAAGTCTTCCTGGGTGCCCGTGTTCCGCAGGGGGCCGCCCAGCCAGATCGAGTGGAACACTCGTGGCATCTGGACCATAGCGGGGAGCTGCGGCAAATCCGGCCTGTCGGCCCACCACGCCCGCACGTCCTTCGGCCACTCCGCCTTTGTTTCGAGGCGTTTGACCCGTGGCAGGGCGTCCGCCGCCATCTCGCGGTGCGAGGGAGCGGGCCCTGACCGCGCCATGTCGAGGAGGTTGAAGAAGGAAACCGACCGCCCGCCGGTGAGAGCGGTGTGGTCATGCCCTGCCAGGAAGGACGGGGCCGGCGACGGGCGGCGCAGGCCGAACAGGTCCGGCCCCAGCAACTCCGTACCGGACGACGGCTGCCCCATGGCCCCGGACGGGACAGCGGAAGCCCGAAGATCCTCCAGAAGCTCCGCTGCCTGAACGTATGCCGGGCCCTGACTCTCGTGCGGTCGACCGCCAACAGAGCCAGAGTCTCCACTCCCGAGGCGGGAACGATCAGACCGCATCGCCCGCCACCACGTACGTATGGCGTGTGGTGCCTGGCTCGCCGGGAACAGCGGTTCCTCGTCCGCCGACTCCAGCAGCGGGCCGTCGTCCTCGCGGTCCGCTGCCGAACCTGGGGAGTTCCAGCCGTGTTCCGGGAACTCGACGGCGGGGACGCCAGCCTGGCCAAATGGCTCGGCCCCGCTCCAGGCCCCGGTTCCGATGCCGGTCTCATACAGCTCCGCGTTCCAGTCCTCCGCGCCCGGATACACCGGCTGCGAGGCCGTGCCCGAGGGGCGGACCACCCGCCACGACGTGGGCCGCCCGTCGCTGTCCTCCAGCAGGTGCACGAAGGCGGGTTCCGGCGCGGCGGCGGTGACCGCGACGCGGCCCGTCGTTTCGTACACCGGCAGGCGTGAAGCACCGGCGATCCGGTGTAGCCGGACACCCGAGGCAAAGGGCACACCGCTGCCCGACGCCGGCGCCTCGTTGCAGGCGAGCACCATGATGCTGGTGAAACCAAACTTGGCGGCGTTGCCGATGACTTCGCTGACGAACGTGCCGTCGTCCACCTTTGTGCCGCCGCTGCCCAACGCCAGCTCAAAGCCCTGCGGGGCACCGTGCGAGGCGAAGAAGAAGGTCCGCCCCATGTCGGTGGGCAGCGGCAGGTCGATCGCGGACTGCCTGCCGCTCATCGCGTCCCTGCTCCACTGCCGGTAGTGGGTCACGTCGGGCAGCTTCCGGTAGGTGGCCTCGCGTCGGCCCCAGTCCCCGGTGTTGAACGACGCCTTGCCCACGACCCTGCTGCCCCAGAGGATGTCGTGGAGCTGGACGTCGGCGTGCCAAGCGGGCCTGGTGGACCGACGCGAGGTCTTGCGCCGTGCGGGCAGCGGCCCGGTGTCCGGAGCCTGCGGGACGGGTTCGACTTCCTCGACCGTGATGTGCTCGTACCACTGTCTGGTCTCCGCATCGTGCAGCACCTTCCGGTCCAGGACGCGGAAGACAGCCTCTTCGGGGTAGCGAGCCTCCCGGCGAGCGGGGTTGCGGGAGAACACCGAGACGTCGCGGGCCGACGATCTGACCACCTCGACCAGCACCGAGTGACTCCCGGCCGGGGCTTGGGCCATCTCCACGCGCATGGCCGCGAGGGCGTGGGGCTCGGTGAACCTCGCCAAGTGGAACTCGGGCACCGTGATCTCGTGGAGTCCGACGGAAGGCTGGTCATCCAGCGGGCCCGACGCCGTCATGTGCCACCACATGGGGGTCCCCACCGGCGGCAGCAGCCCCAGCGCCTCGGCGGCCATGCCGCGGTGCTCCGGGGTCTGCTGGTACAGCCGGTTCACCAGCTTGTCAGTGCGGGCCAGCAGCGCCCGTCGGATTTCTGCCGTCTGCGCCACCCGCTCGCGGGCCCTCGCGGGGAGGGTCTGCAGTCTGCCCACCAGCGCGCGAGTGGTGTCATCCCCCAGCAGAAGCAGCGGGAACTCGACCTCGCCGTCTACAGCGGCATTGACGACGGCGCGGACCTCCTGCCGGAGCTCAGCCCTGACCTGCGCGGGCGACCGGTTGGCCGTGAATCGCTGGTCAAGCAGGCGGGCGTCCTGGTCGCCGAACAGATAGAGCGCGAGGACGTGCGGGGGGCTCAGTCGGTCCAGCGGAGAGCCCTTGTGGCGCCGTTTCCAGGCGGCCAGGGCCTTCTGGCGCGCGTCCCACGTGGCGTGGGGCAAACGCGGATCGAAGTCCCGCGAGCGCGGATCGGCGGTCCGGGGGGTGGGGAGCACCACGCCGGTCCCGGACAGGTGCTCATCGCCTCTGTGGAGCGCGGTCCAGATGCCGTAGGGCACCGAGCCGTCCCGGCTGACCTCCGGGGTGAGCCAGCGGCTGTGGTTGAAGTAGTGCGAGTGGTGGGGCAGACGCAGTTGCCTCCGCAAGGACGCGGGGGCGTCCACGCGCGGGGCCAACAGGGCATCGGCCCACTCGTACAGGTGGGTGGCGTCGCCGAACGTCACGGTGCTCTCGACGACGTCGCCCATCCCGGCCTCGATTGAGGCTGTCAGGACTTCGAAGAGGGTGTGGTAGTTGTCGGGGAGCAGCCAGGCGAGGACCGCCTGGCGGAACGCGGGCATGTCCGCGGCCTGAACGCCCGGGACGGCGCGGTACCGCAGCAACATCTCCTTGGCGAGGTGGGCCTTGTCCCTGACGACGAGGACGCCGGACGAGCTCAGCTCACGGAAGTACCGGCTCGACTTGTCTACGGGCCGGGACAGCGGAACGGGGTCCCGCATGAGCGCGTAGTCGAGCGCCGACATCAACTCCACCAGGTTGGCGGCGGAGTTCGTGTCCAGCAGCCGCTCCATCGCCGCCTGGTAGTCGGACGCTGCGGGGTGGGTGGGCGGGAAGAACCGACTGGCGCCGCCGTGGCGGCCGTGCTGGGTCACCTCGTGCTCGTAGAATCGGGTCACGGCCCGCCGAGCGGCGGCGATCACCGAGGGTTTCTCGGCCAGCGCCCGGCCGAGCGCGTCCTCGTACGAACGGGTCAGCTCCTCCCACCGCTCGGTGCCGTAAAAGGCGCTGAACCTGGCTGCCTGTCCGTAGAAGTCACGTCTGGCGGAGCGGGCGGCGGCGTCGAGCGCCGTCCACTTACGCGGATCGAACCGCACCCAGGCAGGCGTGGGATCGCCCGGCTGCGACTGCAGTCTGATCCACGTCCGCCCGTCGGGGCGACGGGCGGATGCCGCCTCGGTTTCGGGGGCGAAGGCGGAGTAGCCGCTGCGGTCGGCGACGGCCTGGCCCACCCGTTCGACTCGCGGAAGCTGCCCCCCCGTGGAGCAGGAGAACACCACCAGACGTGTGGTCGCGGGCATCCCAAGCCCCTTGAGCACCCGCCTCAGATAGGTGCCGACCTGCTCCGGGGCGACGCGCTTCGTGCCAAAGCGCGACATCACCTTGATGCTGCTCTCGCTGCCGTGTGAAACCCACAGGAATGCGTCCTCGCCGTGCCACGGAATGGGGTGCGGGCCCGACACCGGTGTCAGATCCTCGCCGTAATAGACCTCGTAGGCGCTCTCCTCGAAGAACCGGGGAAATTGCCACCTGGCGTTTACCCAGTCCCGGCCCTCCAGGCTGGTCAAGCCGATCTGCCGACCGCCTTCGTCGAGGATGGGCCGGGTGATGATCTCGCGCTTCCACGCTTTGCGCGACAGTGCCGGATTGCGCTCCTTGAGCCTGATATGCACGTACCGGCGGCCGGTCGTGCCATCCACTCGGATCTTCCGTTCCTTGACGCGGAACTCACTCTTCTCCGGGTAGAGCGCCTGCCGCTCCCCGGGATCACGGGCGAAGATGGAGACGTCCCGCGCGGTCGACTGCAAAACCTCCCACAGCACCGGATAGCCAGGCATCTTCGTCGGGGCGAGCGCGGCATCGAGCGCCGAACTGGCGTTCAAGGTAACCGGGTGGAGCGGTTTCCGAGCGATGGTGTGCCCAGGCTGACCCACCGCCGTGGCACCCTCCATCGGACCGTTCTCCAGACTGGCCCACCAGGTGCGGGCAAGCACCGGGGGCAGCTGCTCGACCGCCTCCATCGCCATGTCGCGGTGCTCGGGCAGCTCCCAGGCGAGTCCATCGACCAGTCCGGCCGCCCGGTTGGCGAGTCGGGCACGCACGTCGCTCAGCCGGGCTTCGCGGTCGGGCGCGGAATCGGACACGGCCCTGGCCCGGTCAGCCAGTGCCCGGAAAGTGGCGTCCCGCAGGAAGAGCAGCGGCAGGGAAAAACGCAGGTCGCCGAAGTCGAATGCCTGGTCGACGAGAGAACGGGCAAGCCGACGCCGCGTCCGCAAGCCCTCCTGGTCACCGGTGAGGGACGTGTTGAACAGATGGGCATCGGAACCACTGGCCAGGTAGAGGGCGGGCACGAGCTCGAGCTTGACGTTGTGCATCAGCTCCGGCTCTCGGTGGCGCAGCAGCCAAGCACGCCATGCCTGCCTGCGCTGGGCACCTGTCACCTCGGTCGGTGCGTCTGAAGGCCGCTCGTCGAACTGCGGGTAGTTTTCGACGGCCCCATACAGGCTGTACAGGCTCTTGATCGTCCTAAACGCTGAGCCGTCATGTGTGAGCTGTGGGGTGAGCCACATAGTTCGCTCGGCGTAGAGCCGTCGGTGCGGCAGCCACAGGTCCTGCCAAAGGTCCCCGTGCTTCTCAGCCCCACTCAGATTGGTACGGGACGCCCGGTCGAGCGGGGTAAAGAACGCGGCGGCCCAGCCGTAGAGACGCGAGGCGTCGATGACCTCCAAATCGGGCTCCGTCGCATCGCGCACACCTACCCGGTGGGAAGCCTGGAGGATCTCCACGAGCGAGTAGGTATCGGCGGGCAGCAGCCACCCGAGCAGCGCCTCGCGGAACAGCATCGGGTCGTCGTCAGGAGCGACGCTCTGGTGGATCTGCAGCAGCCACTCGGCCAGCGGCGAGGACCCGTGGATGATCCGGAAGCCACGATTGCGCGTCATGGCTTGGTGCCAGTCGCCGTTTCTCGGTACAAGCGTCGGCTCCAGCGGCAGACCCTTGGTGTTCAAGCGCGGGTCGGCAGCCCACAGCCGGCTGAGCGTGTTTGGCGTGGTCGGGTTGGCGTAGGCGGCATAGTGGAACGCGCTCATCAGCTGCCCCAGGCTCGCTCCGCCCTTGTCATCGACCAGCCGGACCAGGGATTCACTCGGGTCGGGGATGTTCCCAAAGAACGCGCTCGGGGCGCTCAGGCCCACCAGGCTGCTGAGGTACTGGTACAGATGCCTGACCGCGTTCCTGGCCGCCTCGATGGCGTTCGGGTCTGCGGCCAGCACGTGGCCCAGGGCGTGCTCGTGTCGGCGGCTGGCCTCCTCCCAACGCGGGTCGCCGTACATGCTCGTCAGCCTCGGCGGGTGACGCTCAAGCGACTCGGCTGCAGTCCTCGGCGCGGTGCGCTGGGGTGCGTTCCAGTCCTCAGGGGCCGGGTAGAGCGGGGCTTCCATGCTGTCGCGGGAATGGGCGGCAGCGCTCTCCTGGACCACGTCGGGCTGGCTGGGGAGGACGGCCGTCTCTGATGTGCCTACAGCCGCGTCGAGTTGCGCTGGCTGTGGGCGAGCGGGAGCGGCCGGCTCCTGACCGGGGAGCCCGATCTGTTCCCACACGTGCTCGTCTGGGAACTTTCCATCGATGGCGACGTTCGTACGCAGCTCGTCCTCAGAGAGCGGAGCCACTCGCCAGTAGCGTCCCCAATTGTCGTAGTAGTTGAGTTCCGGAGATTCCGGCGTGCCGTTCTGGGCTAGTGCGTCGAAGACCAACTGGGCGCCGCGCATGACCTCGTGGAAGGTGTGGTGCCGCATGGTCAGCATCGAGCCGAGCAGCGCCAGGCGGACGAGACCGAGGTCCATGTCGACCCCCCACCGCTCCCGCATGGCGGCTGCCTGGAGCAGAGGCCGGTATGTCGAGGCCGACGTGCCGGCGGCTGCCAGTGCGCCGGAAGACTGGGCGGCCTTGTGGAAGGCTCCACCCATCGGCAATTCGAATCGCCGCGATCCCGACTTCCATGCGACGGCGTCCCCCTGGACCAGCCGCCGCTCTGCCTCGCTCAACGGCGGCCGGACACGGTCCACCGGGATGCTCACCAGCAGTTTCGCCTTGGCCTCGGCCAGCCGCGCCCTCTTCTCATCGTCCGGCAGGTCCGACGCCTCAATCTGCGCGTTCACCGTCCGGAGCCAACGGGTCATCTCATGTGTACGACGCTGGCTGCGCTCGATCGCGATCGCTCGCGGGTCCCTATGGCTGAGCCCGAGGAGCTCGTGGATGAGCTCCCATCCATTGAACAAGATCGCTATGCGCTCTCGCAGATTGCCCGAGTAGACGGCCTGCTCCAACGCATCCAAATCCCGGCCGACAGCACCGGGGATACCAGCATCGTCAGTGCCGTACTCGTCCCGCCACTCCACCGGCGTACGCTCCCAGGCGGCCTGGACCATCCGACCCAGGTGCTCGTTGGCCGCCGCGTGTTCCATCAAATGCCAGCCGAGGGAATCCTCAAAGCGAGCCGCTTCCTTCTCGAACAGGATGCGAGCCTTGATCCGCTCTGGAACATCCTCGGAAGCATCCCCGAACCCGCCGCCGGCCGCGTCGAGTTGCGCCGGCTGAGGGTGGCCCGGGCTGTTCCAGCCCCGGTCCGGCATCTCGGCGGCGGAGACGCCGGTCGGGCCGGAGGCCGCCGTCCCGGTCCCGGTTCCGGCTTCGGACTGCTGGCCCGGGTCACCGGTACCCGCACCGGGGGCGGTGACCGGACTGCCGCCCGGAACACTGGAGACCGCGCCTTCGAGGGGATTGGCGCCGACTGCCACGGAGTGCGGCACCGGGCGGACCGAGTCCAATGTCGCGGTCCCCGCCTCAGCATGGGCGACGCGCAGGTACACGTACGACCGTCCGGATTCGCCGGTGTGCCGTTCCCGGGCGACGATCCGCAGCTCGGTGTCGTGCGGGAACATTCCGGTGCGAGGCCCGACCTGGCCCGCTGCCAGGGCGGCGGTGATGTCCCGAGCCGAGGAGGAGTCCAGCCGGACGAGCACCACCTGACCTGTGTGCGGTGCGTCCAGCCCGAAGAGATCCTCCAAAGCCTTCCGCTGGTCGGTCGTCACCTCGTGGAAGCGGGGCACGGTGATGGCGTCCAGCGCCGCCGCCAGCCTCCCGTCCACTCGCATGCCCCACCACACCGGGCCGTCCAGCGGCGGCATCGCCCGCACGGCTTCGGCCGCCGCATCCAGATGGCCGGTGATTTCCTTACTCAGGTCGGCCGCGAGTTCGCGGGCGCGAGCGGCCACGTCCGCGCGGATTTCCGCGAGCCACTGGTCGTGGCGGGGATTGTGCGCTGGAACCCCGTTGGCCTCGTCCAGGAGCCCGCGGAGTCCCGGATCGCGCAGGAAGAGCTGCGGGTAGCCGGAGTTCCGCCTGTCGAACGAGACGACGGCCAACCTCTCAGCTTGGTCGCGCAGTTGCGCAAGTCCTTGCGTGCCGGCGGTGAACCGGTCGCTGAGCAGTGGGCGGTCCAGACCGGTGAGCAGGCGCAGGGCGGCGATGTGGGTTTCGTCCGGGCCGTGTGTCTCCAGGGGCTCGGGCGCTGGGATCGTTTCCCGCACAGCGGCACCGGCGAATTCGGTACCGCTCGCCGCCGGGAGTCCCGCCAGAGCCTCACCGCGCGGACCGGGGACCTGGGTGCCGGAGGAAGTGAAGCGCTGTGGCGTGACGCGTGCGGGGGGCGCCGCCGGACCGTCGGTGGAGCCGTGCGGCTGGGTGGGGGAGCCGTCCGGGTGGTGAACCCGCCAGGTCGCGCTGGTGGCGTCCGAGCCGCTTTCGGATGCCGTCGTGTGCGTGATGACGGGGCGTCCCAGCTCCTGGGCCAGCAGGACCTCCGCCCGGACGCCCTCCTGCCCGGCGTCGCTTTCGGTGCCCGGCAGGTTCAGGACCACCGGTCCTGTCCCGGGCAGCCCCGCGTTTCTCAGCGCCTGCGCCAGGAGCTTGATCTCGACGGGGGTGCCCCTCCGCAACCTCTCCGGCACGTCCGCCAGGAACGCATTGGCGTTCCCAACGCTGCGAACCGCCCGCTCGAGCCCTGCCCGGTCCGGAAGGCCCCACGTTCCCTGGAACTCAGCAGTCGGCCGAAGGGAGACGGCGCCCTCGAGGAACGTCTCGTAGAAATGCGGCCTGCGAACGACGTCGATGACCGCCGTCCGACGTCTGTCCCCCGGTGTGGCACCGTGTTGCGGTGCGGCCCCTCTGTAACCGAGCGAGGCGGATACGATTTTGATGCTTTCCAGAAGCGGAATGGTCGGACGCAGGCTGCCCGGTTCCAATCCGACGTTCAGGTCGTTCAGCCGTCGCAGCAGCTCTTCTTTGAGGATCTTCTCGACGCTGCGAGCCCGCTGTTCACCGGCGTTCATGCCGGTCAGCTCTGAATTTCCGAATCCGGTGATATAGACCTCGGGCACGGGCGAACCACTTCGGTAGTTGCGCACCGCCTCCTCGGCTATTTCCCCGGCGACCTCCCGAATTTGAGCCTCGGCTTCGGAGGTGAGGACCTTCTTCCCCTCGTCGAAACCGATGACAGACGGCCACGGACGACTCGATACGGGCTCGGACGCGGAAGCCGTGGGGCTCTGCCACGTGACCGAATCCCGCACGACGAGCGCGGGTGTCAGGTGGCTGAACGCTGACAGGAACACCGACTCACCGTCGCGCGACGAGCCCGTGGCGCTCCACTCACCTCGCACAGCTGCCGAACTCGCTTCCGTGCCGGCCGGCTTGGGAAGGTTCCACCAACCGCGCAGGTCGCTGAAGTAAGCCTTGACCGCGTCGACTGCCTCGACGGAATCCGACACCGGGAACATTGTCAGGATGCGGACGCCTTCCACGACCGCTTGGAATTCCTGCGGCAGACCGCTCACGGGGAAGAGGATCTCCTCCCGCACGATGCCGGAGACCTGAGCAGCCAGAGCGTCGAAGGCCTCGACGCCCTTCGCATCAATGATGTCCTTGGTCAGCTGGAAGGAGTCACGCACTCGGTCCGTGACCTCGCCGATTTCCCGATGGAACGTCATCGCCGCAGCTTCCAGTCCGCTCGCGGCGGCGACTGCCTGACGCGGCCAGGAAACGGTCCACGCAGCGTCTGCTCCGACTCCCGGCAAGTAGTCGACCCTGAACCCCCACTTGCTTGTCTGCAGGTTCTTCACCTGCCGCAGGGGCCCGCCGAGCCCCAACACCGAACCATCCCAGAGGTCGGCCAACTCATCGGCGAACGAATCCACCCATTTTTCGGAATCCCCGTCGCTGCCGCCCTTGGTCAGCCTTTTGACTCCGGAGCCGTCCACCGCGAGGAACAGCGGAGCCTTCCTCGGCACCCGGCCTTTCTGCCTCAGCCAGGCGGCCAGCTCCTCCGGGCCGAGCAGGGTCCGTGTCTCCACCTCGCCCGTCTTGTCGTAGAGCTCCACCTTGCTTCCGACACGACGCCCGAGGACAACATAAGGCTTACCGCCGAGCGCGGAAAACACTCTCTCGGTATCGGCTTTCGAAAGCGCCAGGGCGTACTCGTGCCGCAGCCGTAGATCTTCACCGGCCTTCCGCAGTGAAACGGCACCGGCGAAGGGGGAACGATCTCCGATCGTCACCGCCTCACGGCCGTGGAGATCCGAATTCACCACAGGCGGGGAGAACTGTTTGAGGACATCGGAAACGCCGCTCCGCGGCGCCCACACACCGAAATCTCCGCGCGAGTCGCTTATGACCTGATAGGGGCTGGCCCACACGTTCACCTGATCCGCGGGAAGCTTCGCGGCAGCTTCTTCGGCAAACGAGACATCGGTCAGGTCTTCATTGCCGACCTCGCAAGACCAGAACAGGACGTTCAGCTTCTCTCCCCTGCCCTCGGCCATCTTCAGCGCCTTGGCGTAGGCACCGGTCTTCATAACCGTATCGACCAAGTGGGCGGGGGCGAGTGAGACATCATTTCTGGCCTCTGACGAGTCGTCACTCCGAGAAGAATTGCCCTTCAGGCCGAATCGTACGTTGTCCGGACCCCCATGCCCGCTGATGACGAGAATGGGCTTACCAGCCAAGCCTTCAGGCAGCGGGTACGTCTTGTCGCCGTAGACGATGAACTGGCCGTCGGCAGGCCGATCATAGTGATAGAGAACACCATTCTCGCTGAGGTCGAAGGTCTTGAAGTGCCTTTTGAACTTCTTTTGTTCGTGGGAAGGTTTGCCGATCAGTGCCAGCGCGTTGTCGCTGCCGGTCTTCACCTCGACCAACTCGAATACGTCCGGCCCAGCCGAGCCGAACACCTCGCCATCGGCTTGGACGGTGAGCAGGCGCAGCGCGGCGATGTGGGTTTCGTCCGGGCCGTGTGTCTCCAGGGGCTCGGGCGCTGGGACCGTTTCCCGCACAGCGGCACCGGCGAATTCGGTACCGCTCGCCGCCGGGAGTCCCGCCAGACCCTCACCGCGCGAACCGGGGACCTGGGTGCCGGAGAGGGTGAGGCGCAGGGCTTGGAACACTTGGTCGTTGCGCCGGCCCTGGGCCCGCTCCGCCTCGATCCGGGCGAGGGCGGTGGGTGCGTCGCCGCTGATGGTGCCGATCCGTACCTCGTCGCCGCGGGAGTGCACGTCCTGGGTGGTGACCGGACGGTCCCACACCGGTGCCGCCCGGAACGGGACCTCCTCAGCGGTGACATGGGCGTAGGTCAGCCCGGACCGGGCGTCGTGCACGATCCTGCTGTCCGTGATCCGCAGCGGGACGCGCTCCGGGTACAGCACGGGTCGGGTGCGCGGGTCGCGGGAGAACGGCGCGAGGGAGCGCCCGCTCGATCCGCGCACCTCCCACAGCACCAGGTGGTCGTCGCCCAGCGCGGCTCCGCGCGCCAGTGCGGTGTCGAGCGCCACTGACCGGTCGGCCGTGGCCGTGTGCAGGCTCGGCAGAACGGCGGGACGCTCCGACAGCGTGTATCCGCCGACACGGGCCTCCAGCGCCCCGGGCTCGTGGGTCGCCCACCACACGGAATCCACCAGCGGTGGCAGCTCCCTCAGCGTGGCGACGGCTCGCTCGCGGTGGTCGCGCAGTTCCTCGCGCATACCCGAGACGAGCTCGGAAGCCATGTCCGCGAGCGTCCGCCGGACTTCCTGGAGGCGTTGGCCTCGGCCGGGCAGGCCCGCGATCTGCGCGGCTTCCTCAGCCAGGTCGGCGAAGGCCGGGTCGCGCAGGAACAGCAGGGGCAGGTGGTCGATGATGCCACCGCTGTCGAACGCGCGCTCGACGGTGATCCGGGCCTGGCGTCGCAGGTGTGCAATGCCCTCCTCTTCGCTCCCGGCGGCCCGCTCCTCCAGAAGGCGCGCGTCGGGTCCACTCGCCAAGTACAGGGCGTTCAGCCTGGCGAGGTCCAGGTTCGCCAGCATGGCCTCCAAGTCCGTTGCTGCCCCGACACCTCTCCTTCCTCCGGTGTGGGACCCCTGGTGCGGGCTGGAAGATGCGGGCGGGACGTTGATCTCTTCGGACTGCGAAGAGAGTTCGCTGTGGTCCGGCTGTGGCGTGACGGGTGCGGGGGTCGCCGCCAGGTCGTCGGTGGAGGCGTGCGGATTGCTGTCCGAGGCGGGCGGTTGGGCCGGTGCGGGGAAGGGGCTTGTCCCGTTGGAGTCGGCCGTCGACGCGCTCTGCGGCTGGGTGGGGGAGCCGGCCGGGTGGTGAACCCGCCAGGTCGCGCTGGTGGCGTCCGAGCCGCTTTCGGATGCCGTCGTGTGCGTGATGACGGGGCGTCCCAGCTCCTGGGCCAGCAGGACCTCCGCCCGGACGCCCTCCTGCCCGGCGTCGCTTTCGGTGCCCGGCAGGTTCAGGACCACCGGTCCTGTCCCGGGCAGCCCCGCGTTTCTCAGCGCCTGCGCCAGGAGCTTGATCTCGACGGGGGTGCCCCTCCGCAACCTCTCCGGCACGTCCGCCAGGAACGCATTGGCGTTCCCAACGCTGCGAACCGCCCGCTCGAGCCCTGCCCGGTCCGGAAGGCCCCACGTTCCCTGGAACTCAGCAGTCGGCCGAAGGGAGACGGCGCCCTCGAGGAACGTCTCGTAGAAATGCGGCCTGCGAACGACGTCGATGACCGCCGTCCGACGTCTGTCCCCCGGTGTGGCACCGTGTTGCGGTGCGGCCCCTCTGTAACCGAGCGAGGCGGATACGATTTTGATGCTTTCCAGAAGCGGAATGGTCGGACGCAGGCTGCCCGGTTCCAATCCGACGTTCAGGTCGTCCAGCCGTCGCAGCAGCTCTTCTTTGAGGATCTTCTCGACGCTGCGAGCCCGCTGTTCACCGGCGTTCATGCCAGTCAGCTCTGAATTTCCGAATCCGGTGATATAGACCTCGGGCACGGGCGAACCACTTCGGTAGTTGCGCACCGCCTCCTCGGCTATTTCCCCGGCGACCTCCCGAATTTGAGCCTCGGCTTCGGAGGTGAGGACCTTCTTCCCCTCGTCGAAACCGATGACAGACGGCCACGGACGACTCGGCACGGGCTCGAACGCGGAAGCCGTGGGGCTCTGCCACGTGACCGAATCCCGCACGACGAGCGCGGGTGTCAGGTGGCTGAACGCTGACAGGAACACCGACTCACCGTCGCGCGACGAGCCCGTGGCGCTCCACTCACCTCGCACAGCTGCCGAGCTCGCTTCCGTGCCGGTCGGCTTGGGAAGGTTCCACCAACCGCGCAGGTCGCTGAAGTAGGCCTTGACGGATTCGAAGGCCTCGACGGATTGCGGCACCGGGTGCGTGGCCAGGATGCCGACAGCGTGCACGACCGCTTGGAATTCCTGCGGCAGACCGCTCACGGGGAAGACGATCTCCTCCCGCACGATGCCGGAGACCTGGGCAGCCAGAGCGTCGAAGGCCTCGACGCCCTTCGCATCAATGATGTCCTTGGCCAGCTGGAAGGAGTCACGCACTCGGTCCGTGACCTCGCCGATTTCCCGATGGAACGTCATCGCCGCGGCTTCCAGTCCGCTCGCGGCGGCGACTGCCTTACGGGGCCAGGAAAGAGTCAGCGGGCTGTCCGCTCCGACTCCCGGCAAGTAGTCGACCCTGAACCCCCACTTTCCGGTCTGCAGGTTCTTCACCTGCCGCAGGGGCCCGCCGACGCCCATGACCGGGGCTTCCCAGAGGTCGGCCAACTCATCGGCGAACGAGTCCCCCCACTCCTCGGAGTCGCCGTCACGCCCCGAACCGATCAGTTCCTTGACTCCGGAGCCGTCGACCGCGAGGAACAGCGGAGCGTTCCTCGGCACCCGATCCTCGCTCAGCCAGTCGGCCAGCCCCTTCGGACTCAGCAGGGTCCTGGTCTCTTTTCCGTCCTTCTTCTCGTAGAGCTCCACCTTGTTTCCGACACGACGCCCGAGGACGACATGAGGCTTACCGCCGAGTCGGGCAACCAGTTTGTCGGTATCAGCTTCCGACATCGGCAGGGCGTACTCGTGCCGCAGCCGTAGATCTTCGCCGGCCTTCCGCAGCGAAACGGCACCGGCGAAGGGGGAAAGATCTCCGATCGTCACCGCCTCGCGACCGTGGAGATCCGAATTCACCACCGGCGGGAAGAACTGTTTGAGGACATCGGAAACGCCGCTCCGCGGCGCCCACACACCCATCTTCCCATGCGAGGCGTTTACGACCTTATAGGGGCTGGCCCACACGTTCACCTGATCCGCGGGAAGCTTCGCGGCGGCTCCTTCGGCAAACGAGACATCGGTCAGGTCTTCGTTGCCGACCTCGCAAGACCAGAACAGGACGTTCAGCTTTTCTCCCCTGCCCTCCGCCATCTTCAGCGCCTTGGCGTAGGCATCGGACTTCATGACCGTATCGACCAAGTGGGCAGGGGTGAGTGAGACCCAATTTCTGGCCTCTGACGAGTCGTTATTCTGAGAAGAGCGGCCCTTCAGACCGAATTGTATGTGGTCCGGTTCCCCATGCCCGTTGATGACGAGAATGGGCTTCCCAGCCAAGCCTTCAGGCAGCGGGAACGTGTTATCGCCGTAGACGATGAACCGGCCGCCGGCAGGCCGATCATAGTGATAGAGAACACCGTTCTCACTGAGGTCGAAGCCCTTGAACCGCTTTTCGACCGACTTTTGTTCGTGGGAAGGTTTGCCGATCAGCGCCAGCGCGTTGTCGCTGCCGGTCTTCGCCTCGACCAACTCGAATACGTCCGGCCCAGCCGAGCCGAACACCTCGCCATCGGCATTGACGGTGAGTTCCTCGGAGAGCTGCTGACCAGCGGCGAGCTCCCTGTTCAGCCTGAGGATCGGGAACAGCAACTTCCCCAGCGTCTCTTCCGGATGGCTGGGTACGATGACCTTCTTACCCTTCCGCCACCCGGCAGCCTCGGCGACCATCTCGGTCAACCGCCGATGGAACGGCGAGGATGTGGCGTTCTCCGTGCTGCTCCACACCAGGATCTGAGAAAGGTCCGCATCATACCGACCCAGGCCAGTTCGATCGGTGTGGCGGAACAACTTCTCGCGGATACTCTCCTTCCGATAAGCGGAAAGCCCCGATCCAGAAAGGAGCTGTAGCAGTTCTTTGACGCCGTACAGGACATGGACCCTGAAGTCGTCGATGCTCTGCGAATCGACAGTCTCCGCTTCCCGACTGAGCTCTTCCTGAGTGGGAACCGAATACTTCAGCGCATCTGAGCCGTAAGCCTCGTTGACGGCGACTTGCGTCAGTCCTCGAATGAGCGCGGCAAGGTGTTCCTGCGGAGTACGACCCATTGCGTACTCGATTTCGTAAGCACCGTCACCGAGGGCGATGGTGGAACCGCCGGTCGTTTCAGGGGTCGGCTTGTACTCAGTCACCTTGCCGGCCAGCGGCGTCAACTCGTCCAGGAGCGCTCGGAGCGTGGGATCCTGAGTCTGGCGCCGATAATCCTCAAGGAGCGTGGTCTCGGCCGGACTCTGCCAAAAGCGTTTGATTCCCTCCAGCGCGGCGTCGACCCTGCCCTCGAGCTCATTGACGGCGGACATCCGCCGACTGGCGCCACGCTTGGAATTCCGCCAGTCCTGAATCCGCGCTTTGATCTCTTGCAGAGCGTCCCGCTGCTGTTCCCACTGCCCGGAGACAAACTCGATTCCTGTCCCGTTCAGCCACTCCGCAACGGCCTGGTCGATTCGTTGCAACTCCGTCGAACGCCGTGTCACCTTGTGGGATGAAATCTTCATCCAGTCACGTGCCAGGTTCTTCAGGTTGGAGGTGGCTTGAACAGGGCTGAGCTCTTGGCCTGTTGACGGCTTCCCGTGGAATGCCCAATCCGTACCGGAGAGGTCGAAGACGGGCGGCGAGACGTCTGTCGGCGGAATCGGCACAACCGGGGACTGGTGGTGCGTCAGCCACTCCCCCAGGGCCTCCTGCCACGGCTCCATCCCGTCCAGGGCCGCGTCCGCGGCGCGTCCGCCTTGAGCGGCGAGAGCGGTCAGGGCCGCGATGGCTCGGACGACTTCGGCGTGCCGGTCGGGACCAGCAGTGAGCCAGGTCGTGTGGGCTGCCTGAGCCGTCTCAGGGCGCGACGGCTCCGATGCCAACTGCTCGGCGACCGGCTCCACGTCCGGCGCAGCCGGGGCCGGGCTCGGAACCTGATCCATCTCAGGGCGCCGCGGCTCCGATCCCGACTGCTCGGCGACCGGCTCCACGTCCGCCGAAGCCGGGGCCGGGCTCGGAACCTGATCCATCTCAGGGCGCCGCGGCTCCGATCCCGACTGCTCGGCGACCGGCTCCACGTCCGCCGAAGCCGGGGCCGGGCTCGGAACCTGATCCATCTCAGGGCGCCGCGGCTCCGATCCCGACTGCTCGGCGACCGGCTCCACGTCCGCCGAAGCCTGAGCCGTCTCAGGGCGCGGCGACTCCGATCCCGGCTGCGCGACGACCGGCTCCACGTCCGCCGAAGCCTGAGCCGGGCGCAGAGCCTGAGCCAGATCGGCCGTGGGCACGCCGCTGGACAGCGGGGTGGCCTCGGTAAGCGCGACCTCCACGAAGGACCGACCGTCCCGGCTGGCGATCACCCGGGCGCTCTTCACCTGGAACGCCATGCCCGGCGGATAGCTCAACTGGGGCTGGGTCGGGCGACTGACGAACAGCGTGGTGTCGCGGGCGGTGGAGCCTGCCACGCGGTAGACGCGCATGTGGCGGGGGCCCTCGCCCGACAGGTTGTCGGCGTTGATCGGACGTGCAAACGCCTGCTGCGCCTGCGGATTGGTGGTGAGGAACCGCGTCGCGTCCACGACGATCCGCGTGCCGGGGGCGGGCAGGTTCCCGTCCGGGGCCTCCCCCGGCACCAGCTCGGTCCACCACACCTCACGGCCGGACGGCGGCAGCGCCTCCAGCGCCTGCACCGCGGCCCAGGCGTGGGCGGGGAGCGTCCGCACGATGGAGTCGGCGTGCTCGTCGAGACGTTGCCGCAGCCGCTGGTCCTCAGGGTCGGGCCCGCCGAGTTCCGAGTGCGCCGCTACCTCGTCGAGCAGGCTCCGGAAGTCGGGGTCCTGCGCGAGCAGCTGCGGGAAGGTCCGAGCGTCTCCACCGAAGATGCCCTCCGTGCTCATCGCGGCTCGGGTCCACGCCTGGTGAGTCCACCAGTTGGCCCACTGCGTCAGCCACTGCCCGGTCCGCTGGTCCACACCGGATTCCGCGAGCAGTCCGTTGAAGGCGGACATGCCCGCCGCAGCGGCATCGCCGTGCAGCCGGAGCGCAGCGAAGTGACCAGCCGTCAGCCGGCTCAGCGCCGAGGTGTCCAGCTGGCCGCGCCGGGAGTAGTGCCGGTGCCAGCGCTTGATCCCGTCGAGTCGTTGCTGGAGGTACTCGGGCAGGCCGGAGGTCGGGTAGTCGCCGGGGGCGAGAAGCATGCGCCGCAATTCGTCCGGGGAGACGGTGGCGGCGGGTACGGACACGCGCTGTACCAGCGCGTCATACACCTTCGTGAAGGGAGGAACCAGCATACCGCTGAGGATGTGGCCCTCCGGGACGTGCCTCCTGGGGTCGAAGCTCCGGTCGGCCCATGCGTACAAGGCCTGGGCGTCAGTGTCGAAGGCGGCGGCGAGTTCAGGCGAAGGCGCGTCCGCGTTCACGGCGTGCAGCACCTCGAAGAGTGTGTGCGTCCGCGATTCGAGCGCGTGCGCCAGCACGGCCCTGGCGAAGTCCGTGGTCTCTCCGGGCACTCCCAGCGTCCGGTGGACCTGAAGCAGCCAGTGCGCTTCGGCCGCGGGGCGTTCGCCCAGGAGGAAGCCCCGGAGGGCCATCTCGTTGCGGGTGGCGTAGGTGTGCTGCAAAACGGTCTGCGGTCGGGTGGGCAGGCTCTGGGGGCGCAGTTCGGGCCTTTGTTCCCACAGGTGGCCGAGCGTATGCGGCACGTCGGGATTCGCGTGCGCGGCCCGGATGAACGCGTCCATCAGCTCGTAGAGCGAGGTGCCCGAGAACTCGTCGAGGAGTGTGCTGAGTGTTCCCTCTGCGTCGGTCCCGCCGACCTCGGGGGAGAGGAAAGCACGGGCCGCGTCGATGGGCCCGTAGGCCTCGGCGAGCACCTGGTGCAGCCGGGTCACCGCCCGCCTGGCCTGTCGCGTCACGGCGGGGTCGGCGGCCAGCGCCACGCCGAGGGCACTCTCGTACTCCTGGCTCGACCTGTCCCATTCTGGCTCGGCGATGAGGACCCCGAGGCCCGTGGAGCCGGCGGCGGGGGTGATCACGCGGTCGAGCTCGTGCACCACCGACGTCATGTCGCGCTGGGCCTTGGCGAGGTTCTCCCGGTGCTGGTGCAGCAGGCGTTCGGCCAGCAACGCGCGGTCCCCCTGCGCCGTCTGCCCGAACTCCTCGTAGTGTGCGACGGCCTGATCCCCGGCGGCCTGGTGGTCAACGAGAGCGGTTGCGAACCGGTCGCGCAGTTCGCCCGCCCGGCCCTTGATCTCCTCGTAATCGTTGAGGGGCATGGGACCTTGGCGAGATTCCAGGTCGAGTCGGAACCGCGACCAGTCGTAGTCCAGCTCGGCCGCCAGCTTGTCGGCCTTGAGGGCGCTCTTACTCGCGGCCATGCCGGCCGGGTCCACGGTGCCGTCGGACAGGTAGCGGCCGTCGCCGTCCGGGTTGAGCACGTCGATGGGGACGGGCCGCGGGGAGTCCCGCACGTCGCCGCTGCGGTCGATCGGGATCCCGGAGGCGAACTTCGCCTCCGGGCGGTAGAGGCTCGACACCACCCTGCCCAGCTCGTCGGCGTCCTTGAGGCCCAGGACCCACCGTCGGAAGTCCCCGCCGATCCGCGCCACCTCGCGCAGCACGGACAGGGCGATGCCCTCCCGTACGTCCGCGCCGTGGAAGACCTCGTCTTCGAAGGACACGGTGAAGGTGCGGCCCTGCTCGGGCGCGTCCGGATAGGTGTTGATCCACCGGACGCGTCCGCCGTCTCCGTCGTCGCCCTCCGCAAGCGTGGAGGTGCGGACGGGTCGTTCGCGGCCGGGCATCCGCAGCGCGCGCATGCTGGCCCGGTTGAGCGGGTCCAGCTGGTCGTGCAGAGACACCCAGCCGCCGAGCCGTCCCAGCTCGTCGATGTCGAAGACCAGGGTGGTCGGCCCGTAGCGCGTCGCCATCGGCTGATCACCGGACTCGACGCGGAAGAAGACGAAGTCCTGGTTGCCGAGAAGGTCGGTGTCCCACTCGCTCCAGCCGGAGGCGAAGTGCCCGTGGTCTTCCCGGTCGAGGGCGGCCAGCGAGGAGAGCACCCCGCTGTTGGCGATCGCGTGGTATGCGGGTGTCGCGTGCTTGAGCCGCAGCGGCAGTGCCGCCAGTCGCTCGTACAGCTCCCGCCACCGCGCACGGTTGAGCAGAACCGCCAATTCGCTCCGCAGCCGGGCCAGGTTCGCCTGTGACAGGTCGCGGATGAAGGCCGACCGCTCCTCGTCGGTGAGGTCGTCGACGTCCGGCCGCGCCCGGTGCCACTGGGATCCCGTGGGCAGCAGCGCGTACGCCTTGCGGACACGGAGGTCCCGGGCGTGGCCGACCAACGCGCTCAGCGTCCGCGCCGACGCCGGGCGCGGGCCGCCGTCGGGCGCGTCCCATACGCGGCCCGAGGCTACCTCCGCCGCAAGTCCGCGAGCTGCGGCCACTACAGGCGTGTACGCGTTGCGGAGTCGGTGGAGGCCGCCGATACCGGCGGCGTTTCGGACGAAGCCAGCCAGCGCACCGGCCACCAGATCCGCAGACTCACGGACCCCAGCGGCCAGTTCGAGCGCCGTCTGCCGAGTCAGCGCGGACCGCTCCGGGTCCGCGAGCAGCTGCTCCAGGCTGTTCAGGGCACCTTCCAGCTCCCGGTACCGGGCCTGGACCTCGTCACCAGTCCAGATCATCCGAGCGGGGTCGGTGACCCCGGCCGCGCGCACCGCGCTGTCGAGCCGGAAGGCGTACGCGCGGACCTCGGCAGCCATGACGACATTTCCGGCGCTCGCCAGCCGGTCGACCAGCGGGTGGAGATCGCGCTGCGCCGACATGCGGCCGTCGACCAGGTAGGAGACGCGGACCTGCTCCCACCGCCGCAGGCGCCGCCACTCGTCCCACGAAAGCGCGTCCGTGGGGGCATCGTCGGGGGAGTGGATCCGCAGAACCGCACTCCGGTCGAACAGCAAGTACAGGGGGTCGATCTTGACGGAGGGGTCCAGCACGCCGAGGACGCCCTGCTCCGTGCCGTCGGAGACAGCGGGTTCCGTGTCGAGCCGGCCTGTGTTGTCGAGTTCGTCGGAGAATTCGCTGTCGTCCTCGGCATCCGAGAACTCCGGAGTGCCCTCGGAGAAGTCAGTGCCGCCAGAGTCACTCTCCGTCCCGGAGAATTCGCTGTCGTCCTCGGCATCCGAGAACTCCGGAGTGCCCTCGGAGAAGTCAGTGCCGCCAGAGTCACTCTCCGTCCCGGAGAACTCGCTGCCGTCCTCGGCATCCGAGGACTCCGGGGTAACCCCGGAAAAGATCACGGCACCAGAGGCGTCGGCGGCCTGTACCCCGCCGACGAACGAGCCCTCGGGGGAAGAGGGCGCGTTCCACTGGTCGTCGGCCGGGAAAACGAAGGGGGCCGCGGAACTCTCCGTCTGGGGGACGGGGACGGTCTCCTTGAGCTGGACGTACCCGTACAGCCGCCCTGCCGCGTCCTGCCGCCAAACTCGTTTCACCAGCTCCAATTCGGCCGGCTGCGGGAACAACGCCGCACCGCGCGCCGGATCAGCCGACAGGAACGAGACGTCACGGGCCGAGGCGTCCACCACCTCGTAGAGCACGGGATGCCCACCGGGCTCGCCCGAGAGCGGCATCTCCGCCAGGGCGACGAGCTCGTTCAGCGACCCCGCGTGGAACCGTGGCACGCTCACCACAGCGAAGTCCTCAGTATCCCGCGATACCCAGCCGGACCACCAGACCGAGGTGCCGACCGGGGGCAGGAGAGCCAACGCCTCCTCTGCCATGGCCAGATGCTCCGGGGCCTCGACCGACAACTCGTCGACCAAGCCCTTGTCCAGCCATTCCAGCATGCTGTCGAGGGCGACCGCTCGCCGGGTGTGGAGGTCGGGTGAGGTGACGGGCATCCGTTGAACGGTCTGTGCGAGGTCGCGGAAGGCGTCGTCGCGCAGCAGCGTGCGCGGGAAGCCCAATGCCCCGTCGACGTGCATGTTCTCCACGGCCTCGCGGACGACAGCTCGGGCCTCGTCCCGCAGGGCGTTTCGGCCGCGCTCCCCTGGCTCGCCGGTTGCCGCGACGGTCAGCAGGCGTCGGTCCGCCCGGCCGCTCAGCAGATACAGCGCGGTGATGTGTCCGGAGGTCAGCCGGTCGGCGGCCGAAGCCTCCGGGTGACGCTGTGCCCACGCATCCGCGGCTTCCCGGCGAACGGCCCAACTCCGCGCCGGTAGCTGGGGATCGTTTGCGGAGGGCGGGGCCGTGTCCGGGTTCAGGGCGCGCTCGATGCCCTCGGGCACCTGCCCGTCCCCGGTGACCTCAGGGGTGAGCCACCGGTGCCGCTCCTCGTACAGGGTCTGATAGGGCGTCGGCAGCTGGTAGCGCGCCCCGAACGCGGTGTCGGCCCAGGCGTAGAGGTGCGCGGCATCCCGCAGGAGCACGGCACGTTCCACCGCCGGGAAGCCCCCGACCGCGTGCGAGTCGGCGAGGAGTTCGTACAGGCTGTCGCGCTCCTGGGGGAGCAGCCAGGCCATGACCGCTGTCCGGACGGCGGGCAGCGTCCGGACCGGTGCCTTGCCCCGGTAGATCTCCAGCAGCCACCCGGCCACGTCCGTTTTGCGGCTCGGTGCGAGCCGGAAACCGTGGACGTCGCTGAGCATCCGGCGCCAGCCGTCGGCGGAGTCGTACGATGATGTGCGTACGGGCATCCCGCCGTACAGGACGGCGATGGCGACCGTCTCCAGCAGCTCCCACACCTCGGGGTCCGCCGAGCGGTCGGTGGCTTCGCCTGTGACCGGGTCCTGCCGCAGCACCTCGAGCAAGCGCCGGGCGGAGCCGCTGACCTCGGCGTTGGCGTCCGCAGTCAACCACTCCGCGATGATCCTCTCGTACGTGCGGCCGACGACGTCCAGGAGGTGCCAGGCGGCCCGCAGCACATCCGGGTCCGCGGCCATGGCCTCGCCGAGTTCCCTGTCGTACTGGAGGCTGGTCGCTTCCCACTCGGGGTCGGAGTAGAACGCGCGGAAGCCGCTGGCGTACTCGGGGAAGCCGGGGTCCCCGGGGGGTGCGGCGGCGGCCCGCGCCCGGTCCCGCGGGGTGAACTCGGCCAGGCGGGGCAGCTCCTGCCCGGCCTTCACCGCCAGCGCCATGATCGGCCCTGCTCCCGGTCGGAGTGTCCCCGCGATGGACGCGGTGGGGGCGGTGGTCCGGTGACCGCTCCAGTCGGCGGTCTGCTGTCCGACCGGATCCCCGCCGGGCACTTCGGCGCCCGCCGAACAGGAGTGCAGGAAGATCCGGGTTTCCGCCGGCAGGCCGTCGCCGTCCAGGAACGCCTTGAGGTACCGGCCCCACTGCGGCCCGCTGACGCTCCGCGGACCGTAGCGCGACACGACGTCCACGGACTGCGCCGCGCCGTGTGCGTTGGCCACGAACCAGTCCCCGTCCCAGTTCAGCGGCTGCGGAGCTCCGACTGCGTTCCACGAGTCGGCGTTCGAGGGCGTCCAGCTGGCTGTCTCGCGCACACGCGACAAGTAGTCCCTGCGCTGTGACCAGCCCCGGGCATTGTGGCTGGCGACACCGATACGCCGCCCGGCCGACATGATGTCCCGGGTGACGATCGGCCGGTCCCACGACTCACTCGGTCGGACGAGGGGCAGCTCGGTCAACTCGACCCGCAGGAAGCTGCCACCGGTCGCCGCGTCGTGCTGTAGGCGTGCCGACTCCACGCGGAACCTGGCCCTGGACGGGTAGACGACCGTGCGCAGCTCCGGAGTCCTGGACAGAGGGGAGACGTCGGGGGCCGTGGCGCGGTCCACCGACCACATCACCGGCAGGCCCTGGCCTCCGACGAGGTCACGGGACTCGCCGAGCGCGGCTTCCTGGCTGGTGGTCGCACGGTGGAACCGGGGCAGTTCCAGTTCCGTCCCCGGCTTGGGCACGCCGAGACCCTGCGCCGGATCCGGCAGCCTGCTGGTCCAGTAGATCCGGGTGTGGACGGAAGGCAGCATCTCCAGCGCTTCGGCGGCCAGCTCGCCATAGCCGACGAGTTCGTTGCCCAGCCCGTTGGTCAGCCACTCGGCCTGCTCCGCGAGCTGTTCGACGCGGCCCCGCGCCCGGCTGCTCTGGTCCCGGAGCCCCCCCGCGCGGACAAAGGAACGGAACGCGTCATCCCGCAGGAACAGCAGCGGGAACTGCGGGTGTTCGTTCGCCGACGCGGCCGTCACCAGTGCGCGTGCTTCCTGTCGCAGCCGCTCCCGGCTGCCGCCCCCCGCGCCGTCCACTGCCGTGATCAGCCGCGCGTCCGGTCCGCTGATCAGGTAGACCGCCATGACGTAGGCGTCGTTGACGTTGTCCTGTAGGAGGGTGATGTCCTGGTGGCGGCGCAGCCAGTCGGCCAACGCCGCGCGGCGCTGCCGCCATTCCTCGGCCGCCTCGGGTGACAGCTCGCCCTGCCCGGCGGCCGGTGTCCGCTGCTTGATCAGGGCGAGGATGTCCTCGATCCACCGGTCGGTTTCTGTGATCTCCGCGGTGAGCGAGGCCGTCCGCCGGGCGTACAGCTGAAGGTGCGGCGGCATGAGGCGGGCCGCCAACTGGGGGTCTGCTTCGAGGATCTGGTACAGGGAGGGCCCGCGGAGCCGACCCAAGGGGTCCAGGACACCGTTGACCCAGCCATGCAGCCGGGCCGCGTCGACGCGGGAGGTGTCAGGCTCGACCTCGTCGCGCACACCCGCCCGCTGGGCAGCTGCCAGGATCTCCGCCAACGAGTGCGTATCGCGCGGCAGCAGCCAGCCGAGCATGGCCTCGCGAAACAGCAGCGCGTCGCCGTCGGGGACCCGGAGCATGTCATGGACTCTGAGCAGCCACTCAACGGACGCCGCAGGTTTTTGTCTCATCCGCAGGCCACGCTTGTCACGTGCCTCCTGCAGGAAGGACGCACTGTGCGGTTCGGGAGTGGCCGGTGCCAGGGGCAGGGCTTGAGTGTTCAGCTCCGGGCGATCCCGCCACAGGGCACTGAGCGTGCTTCCCGACGGGCTCGCATAGGCGGCGTCCGCGAACATGGTCATGAGCATGGCCAGCCGCACACCGCTGTTCGAGGCGTCGAGCAGCCAATCCACCGCGGCCTCGGGGGAGCCGAAGCCGCTGGCCATCCCCGGCGGGAGGAAGGCATCGGCCGCGCCGCCCAAGCCGTAATGCTCGGGCGCGGTCAGGTGGGCATACAGCGCGCGGACCGCCTTGCGGGCCTCCGCGATCACCATGGGGTCGGCGGCCAGCACCGTCCCCACGGCCTTCTCGTACTCCTGGTTGAGCCGGCGCCACTCGCCTGTGCGGTAGAGCTCCGGGAAGCGGGGAGCGAGCGCTGTCGAGTCCTCGGCGGGGGCATTCCACCCCTCGGAGGGGAACTGCGACGGGGATACGGCGCCGGGTGCGGGGGCTTCAACTGCGCGGACCAGCTGGGGAACGGGGTCGGTTTCGGCAAGCTGAACGTGCTCGTATGCCCGTCCGGTCGCGTCCTGCCGCCAGGCTCGCTCCACTACGCGGAAGTCCGCCAGCTCGGGGTACAGCGCCCCGGCACCGCCCGGATGAGCCGAAAGGAACGAGACGTCACGTGCCGAGGTGTCGATGACTTCGAACACCGCCGGATGCCCATCGGGCTCGTCCGAGACCGGCATCTCGCTCAACGCCGCCGCCTCGTTCAGCGACCCGGCATGGAACCGCGGGACGCCCACCGCGCCGGACGCGGCCGCATCCCCGGGGACCCAACCGGACCACCACAGCGCAGCCCTCACCGGCCGCAGGAGAGCCAACGCCTCCGCCGCCATGGCCGCATGCTCCGGGGCCTCGGCGAACAACTCGTCGAGCAGGCCCTCGTCCAACCGCGCCAGGAGCTCATGGCGGATCTGGCCGAGGTGGGCATCGTGGTCCGGCGTGTGCGGCGGCACGGCCCGGGCCTCCTGGACGAGAGCGTGGAAGCGGCCATCGCGCAGCAGCGTGCGCGGGAAGTCGGCCGGACGGCCCGCCCGTACGCGGTCCACCGCCTCGCTGACGATGGCACGGGCCTCGCGCCGCAGCGCGTCCCGAGCGCGCTCCCCTGGTCCGCTGGCGACCGCTGCGGTCAGCAATGGCCGGTCCGCCGGGCCGCTCATCAGACGCAGCGCAGCGATGTGCCCCGGTGTCAGCGGAGCGGTGAGCGAAAATTCCGGATTGGTGTCGTCCGGGGCGATCCAGCCGTGCCGCTCGGCGTACAGCGTCTGGTACGGGGTGCGCGGGCCGTGCCCGGCGGCCATCTCGGCGTCGGCCCAGGCGTACAGGTGGGCGGCGTCCCCAAGAAGTACCGCACGCTCGACGGCGGAGGAGGCCGCCGTGTTCCGTGTCTCCTCCAGGAGTTCGTAGAGGGAGTCGTCCCCCGCCGCCAATCGCCAGGCGAAGACGGCCGTGCGGGCCGCCGCCAGCCGGTCGGTGGGAGCGTGCTGCGCGTACCGGGCGAGGATCCGCCCGGCGACGGCGGTTCGGCTGTCGGCCAGGTGGAAGCCGCGGTCATCGCGCAGGTCGCGGTAGCGGTTGCTGCCGGTGTCCGCGAGCTGCGGAGGCAGGGTCTCGTCACGGGTGGCCTCGACGGCGCTCGCGCGCATGAGCCGTGCCAGATCCGCGTCCTGCGGGAAACCCTCCGGGAGCGGGGCGGCCACCGCGTCCGGTCGTCCGCGCAGCACCCGGAAGATGTCGCGGGCGGCGTCGATTACGGCGGGGCGGGTCGCCAGGCTCTGGCCGAGTTCGGACTCGTACCGGCGGCTCAGCTCGGCCCAGCGCGGGTGGGAGTAGTAGGAGCGGAAGCCACCCGCGTCGGGGGCCGGGGAACGGCGGGCGGCAACCGGGTCGGTCGTCCCGGCCGGTGTCCCGGACGGGCGCGGGGCCGGGAGGTCCTGCCTCTCCCATCCGGACAGCCTGGCGGGAGTGGCGCGGTCCTCGGAGAAGGCGGCGAAGCCGATCACCCGGCGGTCGGCGGCCACCGTCCGGACGGTGGTCTCCCGCTCCCACGACTCGCGGTTCGGCGGCGGAGCGACCTCGGTGAGGACGATGTGCTCGTACGACGCGCCCGTGGCCGCGTCATGGTGGACGGTCGACGACTCGACCTGGAACACCGTGCTGCGGGGGTAGAGGTACGCGCGCTCGCCAGGGTGTTGGGACAGAGGTGAGACATCACGGGCGGAGGAGCGCCACACGGTCCACACCACTGGGTGGCCCTCGTCCACCTCGGCTTCGCGGGCGCCCGCGGAGCGCAGGACGTCGAGCGCGTCAAGCGCGGCGGTGGGGCTCGCAGCGGCGCGGTGGAAGCGTGGCAGCCGGTAGGCGCTCGGGGCGGAGTCGGCACCCCGCTCGCCAGCCCTACCCGGCTCCCAGGTCGCCCAGTGCACTGCGGCGTCCACGGCGGGGAGCGACTCCAGCGCCTCCTGGGCCATCGAGGCGTGTCCCGTCAGCTCATCGCGGAGTTCGTGCAGCAGTCGCCAGACGCGGTCGGTCAGTTCGGCGCGTCGGATGTCTCGCCAGTCCTCGGCCGCCCTGCGCTCTTCGGGCGTGGCGTCCTGTGTTTCCAGGCCCACGGGCCCGAGGGCGAACTCGCGGAAGGCGTCATTCCGCAGGAACAGCAGCGGGAACCGGGGATGTTCGACATCCGCCTCCCGGCGGACCAGCGACAGCGCCGTGTTGTGCAGCCAAGTGGCGTCGAGGGCACGCTCTTGATTCGACACTCGCGACAGGAGTTCCGAGTCCGGGCCGCTGACCAGGTACAGCGCGGCGAGATACCCCGGCTCCAGACCGCCCGCGAGCGAGGCGGTCCCGTCATGGCGCAGCGACCAGTCGGCCAATGCCTCGCGGCGTGCCCGCGCTTCCTCCGCCTCCCGGTGCGGCAGCGGGTGCGGTCCCGCGGGCGTCCCGTCGAATGCGATCAGCTGGGCGATCTCGTCGAGGGTCTGGCCAGAGCCGGTGATCTGCGGGGTAAGCCACTGTGCGGCTGCCGCGTACATCCCGTGGTGGGGCAGGGGGTGCCGGGGCATGTCGGGCGCGAGGGCCTGGTCGGCCCAGGTGTATAGCCGCGCGGCGTGGGCGTCGCTACGGGCGAGATCGGGTTCGGCGTCGTCGCGGACGCCCCGCTGCTGGGCCGCCGCGAGTATCTCCGTGAGGGAGTGGTCGCCTCCCGGCAGCAGCCAGCCCAAGAGGGCTTGACGGAAGAGCAGTTCGCTCTTGCCGGGAATGTTCAGTGCCTGGTACAGCCGGAGCAGCCACGCCGCCGTGTCGGCGGGCCTCCCGGTCAGCCGGAGACCGCGCCTGTCGATGACGGACTGGGTACCGTCGGCGTCCGGCTGCCGGCCGGCGCTGGTGCGCGGCAGAAGGGGCAGGCTGCGGGTGTTGAGCTCGGGCCGACTGCTCCACAGCGAGCTGAGGGTCACGCCGGAGGGGCCGCGGTAGGCGGCGTCGGCGAACACGTCCATCAGCGTCGCCAGGTCGGAGCCGGAGTCGATCCGCTCGAGAAGGTCGAGCACGCCGCTGTCCGGACCGTAGTGGTCTGGCCTGGCCAGGAGCCGGACGAGGCCGCGAGCTGAGTTTCGCGCCGTGTCGATGACGTGCGGCTCCGCTGCGATGGCCGCGCCGAGGGCGGTCTCGTACTGCTCGGTGAGTCGGTGCCACTCGTCCGAGCGGTAGAACGCCGGGAAGCGGCGGCCGTGCTCGACGGGGTACTCGGCACGCGCCAGGTCATCGCGGGTCTGCTGGACGAGGCGTTCGACGAGATCCCCGCGCTCCGCGTAGGCCGAGCCGCTCGTGACCGCGGAGCGGTTGGGCCCGAGGCCCTCGGCGTCGTCCGCCTCATCGGAATCGGCGGCGTCACGGACATCTGCGGCCGGCCAGGAATCGACGGCGGTGATCGCGCCGCTCGCCGAGTCCACGCCTTCCTGAACGTCCGGGCCGGGGCGCTCGCCCGGCTCCGGCGCGTTCCAGCCCTGGGTGGGGAACTGATCCGCCCCGACGCTGGCATCCCCGATTCGCTGGTCGAGCGTCGCGATCGCCTCGCGGAGCACACGCCTTATCTCGTCCGCGCGTTCCTGCGCCCGGGCCTCGACATCCCGGAGGTTTTGGATAAGGCGGTCCGCGAGCTCGACGCGCTCCCCGGTCGAGACGCTCCGGAATCGCTGGTAGGCCACGATGGCCGCCTGCATCTTCTGGCCGAACTCACTGTGGAGAATCTCGAGGATCTCTTCCTCATTGTCCACCAAGTCCCTGGCGGTCTCCAACTCGGATGGGTTGGCGGCGGCATTGTCGATGCGGGCCGCCGTCTGCTGAGCGCCCCCCTCCAGGGTTTCCAGGAGTTCCAGCCATCCGGCGGTCTGCCGCGCAAGATAGCTTGCCGTCATACCGGCCGGGTCGGCGGTGCCGTCCGGCAGGTAGCGTCCGTCGCCGTCCGGATTGTGTACGGCGATGGGACGCGGCCAGCCCTCCGCCAACTCGCTCCCGACGAGATCGACAGGGAGCCCCGGAGCGAACTTCGCTTCCGGCCAGTACAGGCTCGTCACCAACCCGCCCAGCTCTTCGTCACTGTCCAGGTTGAGCGCCCGCTCCATGAACTCGCCGCCGATGCGGTCGACTTCACGCATCACTGACAGGACGATGCCCTCACGGACATCCGAGCCGTAGAAAACCTCCTCATCGAACGAGACAGTAGCCTGCGTACCGGGCCTGTCGGGATATGTGTGAACCCAAGTGGTCCGCATCCCAGGCTCGTTGGGCACGGAGGGTGCCAGCGCGGTGGTGCGCGCCGGCGTCTCCCGTCCCGGCATCCGCAGCTCGCTCATGGTCCCCCCCTCTTGCGGTATGAGCTGGTCGTGCAGGGAGACCCAGCCGCCGAGCCGCTCCAGCTCGTTCAGGTCGAAAACGAGGGTCGTGGGACCGTAAACGGTCTGCATGGGGGCGTCGCCGACTTGGACCCGGGAGAACAAGAAGTCCGTACTCCCCAGGGCGGTTTTGTCCACGTCGAAGGTAAGGCCGGACGCGAGGTGGGAATTTCCATCCCGCTGCATTCGCGCGGAGGAGATCAGCACTCCGCTGTTGGCGATGGCATGATAAGCCCGCGTGGCATGCTTGAGCCGCAGCGGCAGGTCCATCAACCGCCGGTAGAGATCCCTCCACTCCTGCTGCCCCAACAGGAGCTGCGTCTGGGTACGGAGCCCATCAATGTTTCGCTCCGAAAGCTTCCGAATGAATTCGACCCGATCCTGCGGGGACAATGTGTCCAGAGACACGATCTGGCTCCACTGCGTGCCCTGCGGAATCTGTGCATAGCCCTTCCGCGTGCGGTAGTTCCGCACGTGCCGCGTGAGTTCTCGCATCGACTCCGGGTAGACCGGCAGCAGACCGCCGACGCTCAGATCGCGCGCGTCACCGGCCCTCACCGCACGCTCCACCGCGTCCACCAGATTCCGGGCCACCCCCACCAACGGCACCAGGGCGTTGCGCAGATGGTAGACACCGCCCAGAGCAGCCGCACCGCGAATGGGGCCACGGAGCGCGGTCTCCACCACATCGGCGATATCGCGCACTTCGGCGGCTCGCTCCAGCAAAACCGCGTCCTCGACCGGAGCGACTCCCCCGACCAGCAACTCCAGCCCGGTAACCGCCACTTCCAGCTTTGCACCGCGTTCCCGGACCTCATCACCGGTCCACTGGATACGGTCGCCGGTCCAGTCACCGGCCGCACGCGCCGCACGGTCCACATCGGACGCGAAGCGGGCAACCCGCTCAGCCCCGTCCGCGCCGGTGCGGGCGAAGTGATCGACCAACGCATCCAAGTCCAGCTGAGAGTACGCCTCTCCATCCACCCAGTAATCCGACTCGTCCTGCTCCTCTTCGGTCAGGTTGCGCCATTCCCGCCAGTCCACAGCCTCGACGGGAATTCCATCGGCTGAGGAATACTCCTGGATCCCGCCCTGGTGACTGTAGAGGTAAAGCGTCGGCATGTCAGGATCCGAGCCCGTCAGCTCGTCATCCATGACGTCGGATTGCCCGGGGGGCGAATTCCAGCCCTGGGTTGGGAACTGCTCCGCCCCGACGCTGGGATTCTGAGTCCTCTGCCTCATGGCGATGATCGCACTCGCAAGTTCGCGTTCGATCTCGGACACGCGTTCCTTCGCCCGGGCCAGGGCATCCCGGCGCTCCCGGATCAGGCGGTCCGCGAGCTCGACGCGCTCCCCGACCGAGGCCCTCCGGAACTGCTCGTAGGCCGCGATGGCCTTGTCCATCGCGATGAAGATATGGCTTAGGTCCTCCCAGACTTGCTGCCACTTGGTGTGCGCCTCGCGCTCCGCGCGGGATTTCACACTATCGGTGGAGGCCCGGTCGATGTCGGCCACCAGTCTGCCGAGGGACTTCGCCCCCTTCTCGATCCGGTACAGCAAGTCGTCGGCTTTCAACGCCTTGTCGACCGCTGCCCTGCCGTACGGGTCCATGGTGCCGTCCGGCAGGTAGCGTCCGTCGCCGTCCGGATTGTGTACGGCGATGGGACGCGGCCAGCCCTCCGCCAACTCGCTCCCGACGAGATCGACAGGGAGCCCCGGAGCGAACTTCGCTTCCGGCCAGTACAGGCTCGTCACCAACCCGCCCAGCTCTTCGTCACTGTCCAGGTTGAGCGCCCGCTCCATGAACTCGCCGCCGATGCGGTCGACTTCACGCATCACTGACAGGACGATGCCCTCACGGACATCCGAGCCGTAGAAAACCTCCTCATCGAACGAGACAGTAGCCTGCGTACCGGGCCTGTCGGGATATGTGTGAACCCAAGCGGTCCGCATCCCATCCTCGTTGGGCACGGAGGGTGCCAGCGCGGTGGTGCGCGCCGGCGTCTCCCGTCCCGGCATCCGCAGCTCGCTCATGGTCCCCCCCTCTTGCGGTATGAGCTGGTCGCGCAGGGAGACCCAGCCGCCGAGCCGCTCCAGCTCGTTCAGGTCGAAAACGAGGGTCGTGGGACCGTAAACGGCCTGCATGGCAGCGTCGCCGACTTGGACCCGGGAGAACAAGAAGTCCGTATTCCCCAGGGCGGTTTTGTCCACGTCGAAAGTAAAGCCGGAAGCGAGGTGGGAATTTCCATCCCGCTGCATTTGCGCGGAGGAGATCAACACTCCGCTGTTGGCGATGGCATGATAAGCCCGCGTGGCATGCTTGAGCCGCAACGGCAGACTCATCAACCGCTGGTGAAAATCCTTCCATTCCTGACGTTCAAACACGTGGGCGACGCTACTTCTCAGCGCCTCGATGTTTTTGGCGGAAAGCCGTTGGATGAAGGTGTGGCGCTCGCTCGGGTCCATGTCGGCCAGTTCGGGGAAGCGCATTCGCCACTGTGTGCCCTGGGGAATCTGGGCGTAGCCCCTGCGGGTACGGAAGTCCCGCACATGCCGCGTGAGTTCTCGCATCGACTCCGGGGAGACCGGTAGCAGAGCGTCGACGCTCAGGTTGCGAGCGTCACCGGCCCTGACCGCGCGCTCCACCGCGTCCACCAGATTCCGGGCAGCCCCCACCGTCGGCACAAAGCTGTCCCTCAAGTGGTACTGACCGCCGAAACGGGCAGCGTCCACCATGAAGCCGTTCAACGCCTGCGCCACCACATCGGCGGAACGCCGCACCTCGACCGCACGCTCGAGCGCCACCGCCTCGTCGAAGTCCCCGCCGCTCAGCAACCGTTCCAGGCCACCGAGCGACTCCTTGAGCTCCTGGAAGCGAGCTTGGACCTCCTCACCGGTCCACAGAACCTGACTGCCGTCCCCGCCGCCGGCGACACGAGCCGCACGGTCCAGACGGGAAGCAATGTCCCGAACCTCGCGAGCCCACCTGGACTCGTCCAACCCGGCGAACCGATCCACCAGCTCGTGCAGCTCCCGCTGAGACAGAACGCCGGTGTCGATGAGCGCCTTCGTCTTTCCCTTCATGTAGGGACTCAGGGCCCGCCATTCACGCCAGGGTAGGACGCCCTGCGCGGGAGCGTCGCTCAACGAGCGCAGCGACGTGACCGCCTTGCCGTCGAACACGAGATAGAGCGAATCGCGTTCCTCGGCTTGGCCGTCCTCGGTCGGGGGTCGCGGCGTGGGGGAGGGGAGCGGGGTCGCCTCGTCGACAGTCACTTCTAGGAAAGCCGAACCCGCTGGGCCCCGGACGATGCGTTTTCCGACCACGGTGAATGCCACGTCCGGCGGGAAGAGGACCAGGTTCCTGTCCGGCCGGTCGGAGAAGGGCGTGACATCGCGGCCCGTGGAGTCGCCCACACGCAAGACGGCCAGATACTGCGGCTCGTCGCGCTTCGGTGTGGGCAGGAGCTGGATCGCCTCCTCTAGGTGAGTCGTTGCTCTGTGGCCCAGCTCGAAACGAATCTCGCTGCCAGGCTCGAGAGGGCTCTCGACGGCGGTTCCCCGCATCCAAACCGGAAGGAAGACTTCCTTGCCCACAAGCGGCAGCGCTGCCAACGCCTCTTTCGCCGTGTACGCGTGGACGGGCAGGAAGCGCAAGGTGGTTTCGGCTATCTGGTCCAGACGCCGCGTGACGGCACGGATGAGATGTACGGGCCAATCAGCCGTGTTTCGGGTTACGACCTGGTCCAGCTCCGCCGCCGTCTTCCTGAATTGCGGACTCTGGACGAGGAGCCGCAGAAGCAGGTCGTCGTCACCGCTGTACGGGCCCAGGGCGCGCGCTTTCACCCGCGCAGCCGCGAGGCGCTTCCACCGGTCGAGCCAGTTGGTGAGCAGTTGGTCGGTTTCGGTGTCGAAACGAGAGGTGAACCCATCGAAGGCGTCTGCGGGTTGTTCCGTCGTGGCGTGCAGCTGCAGGGCGGCTATGTGCGCCTGCTGCAGGTGGACGGAGCCCTGCTGCTGATGATCGGCTTTCCACTGCTCGACGGCGGCAGCCACGCTGAGGGTCTGGCTCGTCGGCGCGCCCGGCCACTGGTTGTCGGGCGACGCGAACACCTGCTGTAGGTCATCGGGCCCCAACGACCAGGCCTCCCGGCTGGCCGCCTGACTTATCGAGCTGTAGAAACGCAGGTGAGGCAGAGTCAACGCCTCACTCAGCCCTTCAAGTACGGACTCGGGCAGCGCGGCGGCGACCACGGCCTCGAACTTCCGGTACATGCCAACCGCGTCGCCTGAGAGGATCTCGGCAAGATCCTCCGTGGGGTGCACCGCCTGCATGGCTTGGAACACCTCGACCATCGAGGCCGTGCCGGATTCCAGCGAGTGGCTCATCACCGCCAGAAGGAAGACAGACGGGTTGTCGGCCACGCCCAACTGGTCATACGCGTCCAGCAGCCACTGCTCGCTGTCGGCCGGACCGGCCGACAGCGAGAATCCCCGCTTGGTCAGGCTCTGCCGCTCGTCGGCGGAGTATGGCGAGTCGGACTGCGGGCGTGCAAGCAGGCCTTCCGGCCTCAGCTCGGGCTTGCTCTCCCAGAGGTCGGCGAGGGTGTTCCGCTGTTCTTCGGTATTGGCGTAGGCGGCGCGCCGGAACGCGTCCATCAGGTCGGTCAGGGTCGCCTCGCCGCTCTCGCCGAGCAGATGGTCGAAGGCCTGCACCGTCTCGGCGGCGTTGCGCGGCTCGGCGTCCAGGAACACCCGGGATGCCGCCTCCGCGCCGTAATGGCTCGACAACAGCGCATGCAGCTCGGAGACCGCCCGCCTGGCCTCGTTGATCACCGCGGGGCTGGCGGCGAGCGCCCGGCCGACCATGCCTTCATACAGCAGACTCTGCGAGTTCCAGGCGGGATCGGCGTACGCCGCGTCGAAGGGCGACAGCCTCTCTCCCGTGGCGAACCCCGAAGGGTCAGCGATTATCCGCTCAAGTTCATCAAGCATCTCCTCGACGCGTGCGGTGACCTCGGCCCGCTTGTCCGCTCGCTCCTTGAGCAGTCGCTCGGCAAACTCCCGGCGACTGTCTTCTGCGTAAGACCGGAATTCGACGAGCCTGCGGAACACGTTGCCCTCGGCTCTCCAGTACTCCCAAAACCTTGTCTGTAGATGGTTCTGGAACCCCTCGGCTTTCTTCCGCAGTACGTCGTCCTTGTCCGCCCTCGATGACGCCTGGAGTTCCGCGACTATCGTCTGGAAGCCGGTCCAACCATGCTCCGGTTGGGTCGCCCGGCCGTCCGCTTCGCGGGCGGCCTTGCTCGCCGCTATGGCCAGTGGGTCGATGGTGCCGTCGGGCAGGTAGCGGCCGTCGCCGTCCGGGTTGTGCACGACGATGGGATGCGGCCATCCGGTCGGCTGCTCCGTGAGTCCGAGGTCGATCGGCAGCCCGGGGGCGAACTTCGCCTCCGGGCGGTACAAGCGTGAGACCAGCTTGCCGAGCCCCTCCTCGTCGAGGCCGAACGCATGCCGGGGGAAGTCCCCGCCGATCCGCGCCACCTCGCGCAGCACGGACAACGCGAGACCCTCGCGCACGTCCGCACCGTGGAAGACCTCCTCCTCGAAGGAGACCAGAACCGACCGCTGGCCGGCCGGCGCATCCGGGTAGGTGTTCACCCACTGGGTACGCCGCCCGCGACGGTCGATGCCATCCAGGACCCTGGAGGAGCGCAGAGGCCTCTCGCGGCCCGGCACCCGCAGCTCGCGCATGCTCGACCGGCCCAGCGGGTCGAGCTGGTCGTGGAGGCTCACCCAGCCGCCCAGCCGCTCCAGCTCCTCGAGGCCGAAGACCAGCGTGGTAGGACCGTACCGGGTCTGCATGGGGGCGTCCCCAGACTCCACCCGGAAGGAGACGAAGTCCCTGTTGCCCAACGACCCCGCGTCAGCTTTGTTCCAGCCCGAGGCGAGGAAGGCATCGCCCTGACGTTCCAGCGCCCACTGCGAGACCAGCACACCGCTGTTGGCGATGGCGTGGAAGGCCGGCGTGGCGTGCTTGAGCCTCAGCGGAAGGTTCCGCAGCCGCTCATACAGGTCCCGCCACTGCCTGTCGCCCAGCAGGTCACCCACGTCCGACCGCAACGACGCGACGTTGCCGCGCGACAACTCCCGCACGAACTCAGCCCTATCCGCACGCGTCAAATCGTCGAGACCCGGCACGACGTCGTGCCACAGGGTGCCTTCCGGGACGCTGGCATACGCCCTGCGCCCGCGGTAGGCCCGCACATGTTCGGCGAGCGCCCCCAACGTGCGTGGGGCCACAGGCCGCAGGCCATCCCGGACCAGCTCGCTGGCATCCCTGGCCGCCGCCGCGCGCTCCACCACGTCCGCCAGATTCCGGGCCGCCGCCACCATCGGCACATAACTGTCCCTCAAGTGGTACTGACCGCCGAAACGGGCAGCGTCCACCATGAAGCCGTTCAACGCCTTCGCCACCACATCGGCGGAACGCCGCACCTCGACCGCACGCTCGAGCGCCACCGCCTCGTCGAAGTCCCCGCCGCTCAGCAACCGTTCCAGGCCACCGAGCGACTCCTTGAGCTCCTGGAAGCGAGCTTGGACCTCCTCACCGGTCCACAGAACCTGACTGCCGTCCCCGCCGCCGGCGACACGAGCCGCACGGTCCAGACGGGAAGCGAAGTCCCGAACCTCGCGAGCCCACCTGGACCCATCCAGCCGGGCGAACCGGTCCACCAGCTCGTGCAGCTCCCGCTGAGACAGAACGCCGGTGTCAATCAGCGCCTTCATATTCAGCTGCGTGTAGGGACCGCCGACTCGCCATTCACGCCAAGGCAGGACGCCCTGCGCGGGAGCGTCGCTCAACGAGCGCAGCGACGTGACCGCCTTGCCGTCGAACACGAGATAGAGCGGGTTGAGTTCCTCGGCCTGGCCCGGTGCCGAGTTCCAGCCTCCCTTGGGGAATTGTGCTTCCGTCGGAGGCGTCTGGTCGGGTGTGTCCTGGGTCGCGGCCTCGGTCTGGGGCCGCGGCGTGGCGGAGGGGAGCGGGGTCGCCTCGGAGACGGTCACTTCTACGTAAGCCGAACCCGCTGGGCCCTGGACGTTGCGCTTGCCGACCACGGTGAATTTCATGTCCGGCGGGAAGAGGACCAGTTTCCTGTCCGGCCGGTCGGAGAAGGGGGTGACATCGCGGCCCGTGGAGTCGCCCACACGCAAGACGGCCAGATACTGCGGCTCGTCGCGCTTCGGTGTGGGCAGGAGCTGGATCGCCTCCTCTAGGTGAGTCGTTGCTCTGTGGCCCAACTCGAGACGAATCTCGCTGCCAGGCTCGAGAGGGCTCTCGACGGCGGTTCCCCGCATCCAAACCGGAAGGAAGACTTCCTTGCCCACAAGCGGCAGCGCTGCCAACGCCTCTTTCACCGTGTACGCGTGGACGGGCAGGAAGCGCAAGGTGGTTTCGGCTATCTGGTCCAGACGCCGCGTGACGGCACGGATGAGATGTACGGGCCAATCAGGCGTGTTTCGGGTTACGACCTGGTCCAGCTCCGCCGCCGTCTTCCTGAATTGCGGACTCTGGACGAGGAGCCGCAGAAGCAGGTCGTCGTCACCGCTGTACGGGCCCAGGGTGCGCGCTTTCACCCGCGCAGCCGCGAGATCCTCCCAGCGGTCGAGCCAGTTGGTGAGCAGCCGGTTGGTGTCGACGTTAAAACGGGAGGTGAACTTCTCAAAGAAGTCTGCGGGGTGTTCGGTGATGGCGTGCAGCTGCAGGGCGGCTATGTGCGCCTGCTGCAGGTGGACGGAGCCCTGCTGCTGATGATCGGCTTTCCACTGCTCGACGGCGGCAGCCACGCTGAGGGTCTGGTCCGTCGGCGCGCCCGGCCACTGGTTGTCGGGCGACGCGAACACCTGCTGTAGGTCATCGGGCCCCAACGACCAGGCCTCCCGGCTGGCCGCCTGACTTATCGAGCTGTAGAAGCGCAGGTGAGGCAGAGTCAACGCCTCACGGAGCCATTCAGGTACGGACTCGGGCAGTGCGGCGGCGACCACGGCCTCGAACTTCCGGTACATGCCAACCGCGTCGCCTGAGAGGATCTCGGCAAGATCCTCCGTGGGGTGCACCGCCTGCATGGCTTGGAACACCTCGACCATCGAGGCCGTGCCGGATTCCAGCGAGTGGCTCATCACCGCCAGAAGGAAGACAGACGGGTTGTCGGCCACGCCCAACTGGTCATACGCGTCCAGCAGCCACTGCTCGCTGTCGGGCGGACCGGCCGACAGCGGGAATCCCCGCTTGGTCAGGCTCTGCCGCTCGTCGGCGGAGTATGGCGAGTCGGACTGCGGGCGTGCAAGCAGGCCTTCCGGCCTCAGCTCGGGCTTGCTCTCCCAGAGGTCGGCGAGGGTGTTCCGCTGTTCTTCGGTATTGGCGTAGGCGGCGCGCCGGAACGCGTCCATCAGGTCGGTCAGGGTCGCCTCGCCGCTCTCGCCGAGCAGATGGTCGAAGGCCTGCACCGTCTCGGCGGCGTTGCGCGGCTCGGCGTCCAGGAACACCCGGGATGCCGCCTCCGCGCCGTAATGGCTCGACAACAGCGCATGCAGCTCGGAGACCGCCCGCCTGGCCTCGTTGATCACCGCGGGGCTGGCGGCGAGCGCCCGGCCGACCATGCCTTCATACAGCAGACTCTGCGAGTTCCAGGCGGGATCGGCGTACGCCGCGTCGAAGGGCGACAGCCTCTCTCCCGTGGCGAACCCCGAAGGGTCAGCGATTATCCGCTCGACTTCCTCAAGCATCTTCTTGGCGCGTGCGGTGACCTCGGCCCGCTTGTCCGCTCGCTCCTTGAGCAGTCGCTCGGCAAGCTCCCGGCGACTGCCCTCAGCGTAAGACTTGAATTCCTCGAGCCTGTCGAACACTTTGTGCTCGGCGCTCCCGTAATCACGAACTAGGTTGTTTAGAAAACGCCGAAAATTCTCCGCTTCCTCGAGCAGTACTTTGTCCTTGTCCGCTCTTGACGATGTCTGGAGTTCCGCGACTTCCGTCTGGAAATCGGTCCAATGCCTCTCCTGTTCGAGCGCCAGTTCGTCCGCTTCGCGGGCGGCCTTGGTCGCCGCCATGGCCAGCGGGTCGATGGCACCGTCAGACAGATAGCGGCCGTCGCCGTCCGGGTTGTGCACGACGATGGGCCGCGGCCATCCGGTCGGCTGCTCCGTGAGTCCGAGGTCGATCGGCAGCCCGGGGGCGAACTTCGCCTCCGGCCGGTACAAGCGTGAGACCAGCTTGCCGAGCCCCTCCTCGTCGAGGCCGAACGCATGCCGGGGGAAGTCCCCGCCGATCCGCGCCACCTCGCGCAGCACGGACAACGCGAGACCCTCGCGCACGTCCGCACCGTGGAAGACCTCCTCCTCGAAGGAGACCAGAACCGACCGCTGGCCGGCCGGCGCATCCGGGTAGGTGTTCACCCACTGGGTACGCCCGTCACGGTCGATGCCATCCAGGACCCTGGAGGAGCGCAGAGGCCTCTCGCGGCCCGGCACCCGCAGCTCGCGCATGCTCGACCGGATCAGCGGGTCGAGCTGGTCGTGGAGGCTCACCCAGCCGCCCAGCCGCTCCAGCTCCTCGAGGCCGAAGACCAGCGTGGTAGGACCGTACCGGGTCTGCATTGGGGCTTCTCCCAACTCCACCCGGAAGAAGACGAAGGCCTCGTTGCCCAACATCCACGCGTCTGCCGTGGTCCAGCCCGAGGCGAGGAAGGCATCGCCCTGACGTTCCAGCGCCCACTGCGAGACCAGCACACCGCTGTTGGCGATGGCGTGGAAGGCCGGCGTGGCGTGCTTGAGCCTCAGCGGAAGGTTCCGCAGCCGCTCATACAGGTCCCGCCACTGCCTGTCGCCCAGCAGGTCACCCACGTCCGACCGCAACGACGCGACGTTGCCGCGCGACAACTCCCGCACGAACTCAGCCCTATCCGCACGCGTCATCTCATCGAGACCCGGCACGACGTCGTGCCACAGGGTCCCTCTCGGGACGCTGGCATACGCCCTGCGCCCGCGGTAGGCCCGCACATGTTCGGCGAGCGCCCCCAACGTGCGTGGGGCCACAGGCCGCAGGCCATCCCGGACCAGCTCGCTGGCATCCCTGGCCGCCGCCGCGCGCTCCACCACGTCCGCCAGATTCCGGGCCGCCGCCACCATCGGCACATAACTGTCCCTCAAGTGGTACTGACCGCCGAAACGGGCAGCGTCCACCATGAAGCCGTTCAACGCCTTCGCCACCACATCGGCGGAACGCCGCACCTCGGCCGCACGCTTGAGTACGCTGCGGCGGACAGCGGCCCTTGAAACGC
Organism: Streptomyces sp. NBC_01320; assembly: GCF_035974375.1. Taxonomy (NCBI): domain Bacteria; kingdom Bacillati; phylum Actinomycetota; class Actinomycetes; order Kitasatosporales; family Streptomycetaceae; genus Streptomyces; species Streptomyces sp. NBC_01320. The sequence continues at coordinate 270,553 of NZ_CP108391.1, read as the reverse complement.
CGCCTTTTCGACGGAGCAACCGATTCCAACGGTCGCTCAACCGGTCAATCTCAGTGAGAGCGTCGTAGAAGTCCCCGTCGCTCAGCAGCCGTTCCAGGCCGCCCAGCGACGCCTGGAGCTCCTGGAAACGAGCTTGGACCTCCTCACCGGTCCACAGGACCTGGCTGCCGTCCCCGCCGCCGGCGGCACGAGCCGCACGGTCCAGACGGGAAGCGAAGTCCCGAACCTCGCGAGCCCACCTCGACTCGGCCAGCCCGGAGAACTGGTCCACCAACTCGTGCAGCTCCCGCTGGGACAGAACGCTGGTGTCGATCAGCGCCTTCGTCGTTTCCTTCGTGAAGGAGGCCAGGGTCCGCCATACATGCCAGGGCAGGACGCCCCGCGCGCGAGCATCGCTCAACGAGCTCAGGGAGGTGACTGCATTGCCGTCGGCCAGGAGGTAGAGCGGCTTGAGCTTCTTGGCTTGGTTTCTTGGCGTGTTCCAGCCGTGGGGGGGGAGTTGGGTGGTTGTGTTGGGGGTGGTCGTGTGTGTGGTGTTGTCGTTGTGGGGGGTGCCGGGGGTGGTGTCGGGGGTTGCTGAGGTGGTCTTGGGGTGGAAGGTTCGCCAGGTGGTGGCGTTGCCGTCGGCGTCGTATTTCAGGTTGACGCGCGCATCCTGGCCGCCGGACTCGGTGAATGCCACCTGGCCGACGGGTGCGTTGACCGTCCACCCGGAGACGTCCGCGACGATCTGCGCGTCGATCTGCGCGCGGTCCGGGGCTGTGGACTCCGCCCCAGCCGTGCAGGACAGCAAAGTGATCTGCTTGAAGCCGGACAGCTCCTTCTTACGCGCGCGCAGTTCCTGGCCGACCTCCTCAGCGCTCCAAACCACGCTGCGCCCGTCCGGCCCGACGACGTGGAATCCCTTCTCGTCATGGTGGAGCGCCAGGAAGAAGGACTCCCCGAACCCTTCGGGAAGGTCCCGCCACTCACCGACCTTCCCCTTGACGGCGTCCATCCGCCACTGCACATAACGGCTCTGCCCGCCAAGCTTGCCGTAGACGTCCTTACGCGCCTTGACATCCTTGGCGTTGAACGACATCACCCCGATGCGCCTGCCGCTGGAGTCGGTGATCTCCCGTGCCACCGCATCAGGAGCCTGCCACCGGGACTCCGCCCGCCCACCACCGGACGGCTTGCGGTCGCGAGCGGAGGTGAAGTCACCGGAGAGGGGCTGGCCCGCCGACACAGCCGCAGCCGCAGCCGCGGCCTGGGACTGCCCGGAACGCCGACCGGGTACGCCGTCGCGCCCCGCGCCGCGCTGCGCTTGAGCGGGCAGCACACCGCCCTGCGTGGCACTTGCGACCGGTTCCACCACGATGCGCGGGGCCGTGCTCTCCACAGACGGCCTGGCCGCACCCGGCGCGGTCTGCCGGGCCGGTCGACCGCCGACCACGCCGACGCCAGCTGCGCCAGTGACGGCCGCGGAACGGACCTGGCCCCCGACGGGCCTGGGGTCCCCGCTGGTCGTGGGCGTCCGGACGCTAGGCCGGCTGTCCGGCACCTGGGCTCCGGAGACCGAGCCCGAGGAAGGAGGCGGCGTAGCGGACGACGTCGGCGTCGGCGTCGGCGTCGGCGTCGGCGTCGAGGCAGAGCTCGTGGTCTCGGCGCCGGACGTGTCGGCCGACCAGACCCCTGACCCGTCCCCCCTTCCGGACCCGGACCCGGACCCGGACCCGGTCCCGGCTGCGGCTGCGGCCGGAGCTGGGACGAAGGGGGCACCCTGCACAGGAGCGGTCGGCACAGCCTGCGACGGAGCCGAAGCGATAGCCTCGCTGTCACCCGCAGGGCTCTGACCCGCAGGACTCTGACCCGCAGGACTCTGACCCGCAGGACTCTGACCCGCAGGGCTCTGACCCGCAGGGCTTTGACCCGGAACGGTCGGCACGCCCGCAGCGGGAACCGCGGAGACGGCGGGGCCGACCGGGACGGCCGGACCGCTGAGCGCCGGCATGGATTCGAGCTCGCCCGTGCGACCGTCCTCCCGCCCCTGGGACACCTCCGTGTCCGCGACCGCGTCGAAGCCCTGGCTGTCCTGCGGGCTCGTCCGCGGTTCGCCGGTCCGTTGCGGGCCGACCGGCTGCTCGCCGGTCTCAAGACCCGTCGCGGAGATCGGGCTGCCGGTGCGAGACAGCTGAGCAGAACCAGCGCCTGTCGAGGTGCCAGGCGTTTCGGGGGCCCCGGACAGCGTCGGCATGCGCGAACCCCCGGCGCCCAGCCCGTCGTCCTGGCCAACTCCGTGCGTTCCCTCCAACACGAGCCCGGTCTCGTCCTGCGGCTGCACCCGCTCGACCGTGCCGTCCTCGGCCCGAGCCCCGCTCGACGACGCCGGACCGCGCACCTCCCCGCCGACCCCGACAGAACCCTCCAAGCCCGCCCCGCCACGCGCCGCCTGCAGCTCACCGTTCACGTCCGCAGCCTCGTGCAAGCCAGACCTGCTGAACATTCCCGTCGCGCCGACAGCCCCATCGGCCACCGCCGCAGGCGCTCCCACACCCTTCACAAGCCCCACACCGGTGTCCATACCGGTGTCCATACCGACGTCCGAGGCGGACACGGAGTCGTCCCCGACATCGGTGAACGACGACGCATCGCTGACATCGCTGAAAACCGACGACCCGTCACTGAAATCGCTGACGTCACTCAGGTCGCTGACACTGCTGACACCACTCAGGTCGCTGACACTGCTGACGTCACTCAGGTCGCTGAAACTGCTGACACCACTCAGGTCGCTGACACCGCTCAGGTCGCTGACACCACTGAGGTCGCTGACACCGCTCAGGTCGCTGGGGAACTGTGGAGCATCTCCCAAGTCAGGGACGTCCGCACCCGGCAGGGATCCCGGAGTAGCAACCGCCTCGAGCCCGACCTCCGCCCCCACCGGACCCGGAACTTCGGGGCCGTTCGGTCCAGGCGGAAGCAGAAGCGGGGGCTGAGAGGAGAGCGTAACGGCGGGCCGCCCTGAATCCGGGACGCCCAGACCGGCGCTTCCCTCGACGCCGAACCCATCGGGCGACGCCGTGAACTGCGCGCCCTCCCAGTCGCCAACCGCCAACGGGTGGCCGCTGTTGTCCCGCACCGCGTCCGGCGAGTCGAACACACCCGGCTTGTCGCCGAAAAAGTTGTCGTTCAGCGAAGTCTTCTGGAAAAACTGGTGGTGCAGCGCCAGGCCGGCCGTGCTCACCGCGATCTCCGCACCGGCTGTCAACCCACCGCTGACACCCGACATCCAAAAATCTTGCCAGCTGAGCCCGAACTTCCCCTCAAATATTAGCTTTTGTAGCCCCATGGCGAACGTCTCAGCCTGACCCTCGTTCACAAAAGCGAACGGAACTTCCGAGCCCTCTTTCAGCCAGTGCTTGTCCTTGAAATGCTTCGCGACGTACTTCCCGTAAACCTCGCCCAGCGCACCGCCGAACAACCCGGCGAAGAAGCCGACAAGCGCCGACTTGCCGACGTCACCCCAGTCGAAGCCCTTCCGCCGCCGATCCGGATTCTCCGGCACCGTCATCGACAGGAACTGCGCGAAGAACGACGTGAACGCCTCCTCAAGCGCCTCCAGCACCGCCGTGAACGGCGTCGGAGCAGCACGCCCCATCCGCTGCATGATCAAAATGATCGACAAAGCGGTGCGCGCCCGCACCGCTACCGCCTCGGACAGCGACAACCCACCCGTGAACACCGACATCAGCGCAATCAACGCCAACTCGAGATTCATGAGAGAGAACTCGATCAGAATCTCGAACTTGCCCTCGGCCAACTGCCTCGAGCGGCCGACCTGCCGATCGCCCGTCTTCTCCAGCTCATCCGCCATCCGGTACAAATGGTTCACGCCGTTGTCGTCGACGAACAGCCTCATCGCCCCGACGAACTGGTCCCCCACCGCTGGGGGCATCGAATACCCCACCTGCGCGATCGCACCCTGCATCGCACCCGACAACCCCCGCAGATCTTCCGCCAGCTTCTGATACGGCAACCGGCTGTCATAGCCCAGGTCCTCATTCCCCGACGCCACACTCGCGCCAACCCAAACCTCGAGAAACTGCCTGAGGCTCGGAGAGAACTCAATCGCCATATCCGTCTTTCTCTATGCTGAAAGTGCTGCCGCAGCGGATGTCCATACGATGCACCGCCCCGTCTCCGGGGCGACGCAACAACCCGTCTAGCGTCTCTCTGTCTGTGATCCCTCGCGGTGGATGTCGTCGAGAGCCAGGTCCTGCGGTTTCTGAACTTGACCCGCCTGCTCGCGGACCGCGTGGATCAGGTTCGCAAATCCCGTGCTGATGGAGCCGACCGCTGAACGGGCCTGTTCATACTCCCTGCGGCACCCCGGGCCAACCTGGTTGGCGAAGTCATCGTCGCAACCCTCCTCGCCCCACCAGCCGACGTAATTTCCATATCCTCGATCGAACTCGGGTTCTAGCCGGTCCGAATATGCGACGGCTTCTCGCAATTTCGAGCAGCCCTGCAGGATGCCGTCGATGTCCGCCGAGTATTCACTGCCCATGCTGTCTCGTTCCCTTCGCCTTCCTGGCGGCGTTTCTCTTCCCAGCGGGCGCGGGCAACGCTTCCGCTTCGTCCTCGTGGATCTCGTCGCGCAGCCGGTCCGTCGCGCTGGACGGCTTTTCCCCCTGCTCCGCTCCGTCGAGGAGCGAGCCGAAGACGTTCTCCCAGTCCACGCCCACGTGGTCGGAGAAGGACCCGTCGCCAATGGCCTTGGTGAGCGGTTCGAAGGTGTCCACCACACGCCGGGCCATCTCCGCGCGAGCCTTCTCGACGGTTTGCAGGACGGCGGAGGACAGTTGGGCGGCTGCCATGTTCTTGTATTTGCCGTCAAGGAATTCCAGGCCGATCAGCGCACCCTGCGAGCCCACCGTGACCTGCACGGACCTGTCCGTGGACCGTGTGGTGACCGTCGCCTGCCTGAGTTCCGAGTCGGCCTTCGACACCGCTTCCTCTGTGGCCTTGATCCGGGCCATGGCGTCAGCCAGACGCTGTTCCATGGATTCCTTCACAGCACTCCTCCTCCGATTTCTTCCAACTGTCCTTGCCGGTCTGGTGCGGGCTCATCGCGCACACGGGCGCGGGAGCGTTCCCGTCACCGCCCAAGCGCTTGCGGCGCGCCGCCCTCGTCCGTGCCCCAGACGTCCTCGTCCTCGGCCAGCCAGGTGGTGCGTTCACGGTCTCCACTCTCGGTGGACTGGTTCTGCTGCGGCCCCATGCCTCCGGCCATCGGCGGGGCGAACGGCATACCGCTGGCCGTCGGCACGGAGCCTCGTGTTTTGACGCTGTTCTCCTGCTCCTCAAGAGTGGTGCCACGTCGGCCGGCACGGCCGACGCCGGGCTCAACCACGGCGCGGGTGCGCTCCGCGGCAGAGCCGCCCTCGCCACCCATCCCGCCGCCTCTGCCGGGTGGGAGGAACATCCCCGGGCTTCCGGGAAATCCGCCGGGGCCGGCGGAGGCATTGGCCGCCAGTTGGTCGTCGCGGCCCAGCGCGGACGCCAGATCATCCTGGTTGTAGAGGTTTCCACCGAATTCCGAGCCGTAGGGCGAGTACGTCGAGGAAAGGCCGCCGGGCCGAGGAAGGCCGTCGATCCGCTGACGGATGAGGTCGTTCATGTCCTTCTGGGGGGCCCGCAGCCGGTCAGACTCGGACTGGATGTCGGCCATGCGCCGGTCATAGTCGGCCTTGGCCTGCTTGCGGGCCTGTTCCGCGTTCTGGCGAGCGTCGTCCCGCTCGTGCTGTGCGGCGTCTTTCTCCCGCTGGTACTCCTGCTTGGCCTTCGCCTCTGCCTGGTCGGCTTTGTGGATGGCGTCCTGCTCGCGGTGGTTGATGTCATCGAGTTTGCGGTCGTACTGGGCCTTGGCGTCCGCGGCGCTGGTCTTCCCGTCGGAGAGCGCCTTCTCGTACTCCTTCTTGGCCTGGGCCCGTTCACGATCGGCCTCTTGATGGGCCTGGTCCCGCTGATCCTTGGCGTCGGCCTGGGCGTGCTCGAAGTCCTGCTTGGCCTGTGCGGCGTGCTGGTTTGCGGCCTGTTCGGCGGTGCCACTCTCGGCTCTGGCATTGGCCAGGTCACGCTGGTATTGGGCGCGGGCGTCGGTCTTGTCCCGCTGCAGGTCGAGCTTGGCCTGCGACTCCTGTTTGAGCGCCTGCTGACGAGCGGCTTCTCGATCTTGGTTAGCCTGGTCGCGCGCTGCCTGCTGCTGCTGGGCGGCCTGCTGACGAGCCTGATCCTGCTCCGTGCGGAGCCGCTCGCGGTCCTGTCCCTGCTGCATGCCCGCTTGTTGCCGGTCCTGGGTGGCCTGCTGACGAGCGGCTTCTCGATCGTGGTCAGCCTGGTCGCGCGCTGCCTGCTGCTGCTGAACGGCCTGCTGACGAGCCTGTTCCTGCTGCTTGCGCGCGTCCTCACGGTCCTTGTCGCTCTGGGCGCGGGCCTCGGCTTCGTGATTGCGGGCATCCGTTCGATCTTTCTCCGCCTGAGCCCGGGCCTCCTGACGGTCCTGCTCCTGCTGCTTGCGAAGCCGCTCGCGTTCAGCGTCGTCCTTGGCCTGCTGCCGGCCCGTCTGGGACAGGGCCATCGACTGCTGTTCGGTAGCCTGCTTCTTGGCCTCCGCGCGGTCCTTCTCCGCCTGTGCGCGGGCCGCGTCCTGGTCCTTCTTCGCCTGCTCGCGATCCTTCTCCTGCTGCGAGCGATCCTGGCCCACCTGCTGACGCGCGTCCGCGCGGTCCTTCTCCGCCTGTGCGCGGGCCGCGTCCTGGTCCTTCTTCGCCTGCTCGCGATCCTTCTCCTGCTGCGAGCGATCCTGGCCCACCTGCTGACGCGCGTCCGCGCGGTCCTTCTCCGCCTGTGCGCGGGCCGCGTCCTGGTCCTTCTTCGCCTGCTCGCGATCCTTCTCCTGCTGCGAGCGATCCTGGCCCACCTGCTGACGCGCGTCCGCGCGGTCCTTCTCCGCCTGTGCGCGGGCCGCGTCCTGGTCCTTCTTCGCCTGCTCGCGATCCTTCTCCTGCTGCGCGCGATCCTGGCCCACCTGCTGACGCGCGTCCGCGCGGTCCTTCTCCGCCTGTGCGCGGGCCGCGTCCTGGTCCTTCTTCGCCTGCTCGCGATCCTCGTCCGCCTGCTTACGCGCGTCCTCGCGATCCTTCTTCGCCTGCTCGCGATCCTCGTCCACCTGCTGACGCGCGTCCGCGCGATCCTTCTCCGCCTGCGCGCGATCCTCGTCCGCCTGCTTACGCGCGTCCTCGCGATCCTTCTCCGCCTGCTTGCGGTCGTTCTCCACCTGCTCCTTGTCGGCGATCTCGCTGAGGGACTGGTGGTCACGGTCGGTCAGGCTGTCGTCGAACGCCGTAGAGACGTCGCGCAGTGCCTCGGCGATGCGCACGATGGACTCAGCGCCCGCCGCGCTCAGCCATTCCTGCGCGTGGTGGTCCCAGCGGCGGACGGCTTCCTCACCGATCGCCTTCCATGTGCTGAGTTCGTGAGGCAGACCGTACTCTTTGCCCTCGATGGTGAGCCCTTGCCGAAAACCCGCGGTCGAGATGAAATATTCGCCAAGCGGGCCTTCGAACCCGAGATAACTATCAATGTCGGTGTGGTCGTACTGGGTGTCGAACAGCTCCAAGCGCAGCTGCTGTAGGAGGTCATAGAGCCAGCGATGCGGGTTTCTGGTATCCCACCACGCAAGCCAGGTGTTGTAGAGATTCTCCGCCTCCTGACGGATCACGGACTGGGCGGTAATCAGGGCCCGGGCGGGCTTCGAGGTAAGCGCGTACCCGTCGATGGACACCTCGCTGGCACCACCGTCGCCGCCGTTGAGCTGCTCGACGTAGCCCTCGTAGTTCTTCCGGAGCTTGTGGACGAGGTGCTTGAAGAGGCTGGCGCCGGTGCCACTCCAGGAGTCGCTCCCCTCCCCGACCTCCTGGCCGTCCCACTCCTCCATACGCTTGGCCGCGTCCTCGAAGAACTTGACAGCTCGATCGAAGGCTTTGCCCACTTCGGTGAAGGAGAGCAGGTCGACGTACGAGCTGTCGTCCACGGTGACGCCACGGTTGCTGTAGCCGTGGGTGCTGTAGGGCTCGTAAGCGATCTGGGAGAGGGCTTCCCCGGAACCGTCGATGTACTGGTACAGGGCCGTGTCGTCCCACTTGACGGACTCACCGTCTTTGTTATCGCGGCCTTTGTCTTTCAGGGCGCCGCTCGTGTGCTCGCTACCGACAAATGACATCTGACCGCCCGGCGCATTGCTTTTGTCCGGGTCAGTGCCAATGAAGGTGATGTACGCCCACCACTTGTCCAGGCTGCTTCCCGCGCCGGGCTCGTTGGCTTGGTAGGGCGCCACGAAGAAGGGTATGACGTAGTCAGTATTGTCGTACCGCCAACCACCGCCAGACACGAAATTGGCGTCGAAATCGGCCCCCCCGTGCGGCATTCGCACGTGCATCAGCGGAATGCCGTCGTTTCCCTTCATGTTGTCGAACAGCGTCTTCCGCTCCGGCAGTATATAGCCGGTGAGCATGTCAACTGCTTTTTTCCAGTAATCGTCGTTGTTCATGCTCGGGTCTGGCATCACTGGGCTCCGCTGCATCAAGAGGGGAAGACGACCCGTCCGGGCCCTGCTAGTTCTTGGGCTGGTCTTGACCAGTACTCGAGCCAGTACTCGAGAGGTCGCCGTCGACGTCGTCGAAGATGTCCAGGAAATCGTCAGCGGAAATCTCGTCGAGGCTCTTCTTCTGATTTTCCGTCAGCTCTTTGATGGTTTCCCAGAGCGCCTCCTCCAGATCCGAGAAGAGGACTTTGTGATCGGTGAAGATCTTGTTGATGTCCGTTGCCGCCTTTTTGACCTTCTCGTTCAGGGCGGAGCCACCGACCAGATCACCGTCGCCTCCCATGGGGCCGATAATCAGCGGGCTTTTGGACATGATTGTCTTGCTGGAGATGTCACCCCTGCAGATGCTCTCCATAGACGACCCGCTGTAATCGTCCTTGAAAATGTTATCCAGGGCCGCCCGGAACTCTTCGACGTGCTCTTTGATGAACTCCTTCAGCCATTCGCTGTCGAGGACTGTGGTCGTGGGTGCCATGGCGGTTCCTTTCTCCTCTTCAGGCAGATGCGGATCGCCGGTCGTGGGCTATCGGAATCAGGGCTCTGCCGCTTACACGAATCGGGGGGCGTGGCATGCTGCCCGCGATGAACCTGCGCTGCCGGCCTCGCCCGGCACGGCTGAGGCCGACAGCACTCTGAGTCTGCGAGCGTGCTCTTGTGCGACTGCGGTGCGCGAACTTCGGCAGCGGTCAGCGACTGCCTATCCGGATGTCGCCCCACTTCTGCGCAAGGCTCTGCTCGGTGAAGCGGTAGTTGCCGGAGATGTCGGTGAGCAGGGACGAGTGGCTGGCCAACAGGGTCTTCATGTTCTCCACGGCCTGGTCCCACTTGGCCTGGACTTCGCTGTAGACCTGCCTGTCGTCACCGACCCAGGTGTTGCGCAGTTCGTTGAGCTCCATTTCGAGGTTCGCCAAGATGCTCATGATCGCCTGTGTCTGGCTGACCATGTCGTCCGCCGCGTTCTCGGTGTGGCGGTAGTCGACGTATATGTAGCCGTCGCTAAGGTCCATCGATTTGATTCCTCAATTCACCATGTGATGCCGGTTGGGGGCAGCTGCCAGTGGGCGGGGCAGCAGCCGGTGGATGCGGGGGTGTCGTCGAGCCAACGAGGGGAGGTCAGTGGCCGATCACATCTGTCGGACTAGGCCGCTCAGGGGCTGAGCGTGTCGAACACAGAGCCGGATTTGTTGAGCTCGCCACTGATCGAGTCGTTCGCAGAGCCCTGGGTCATACCGTGCTCGCTCAGCGTCTGGTTGAGCTCGTCGATCATGCGGTCGAGGTTCGACAGGATGATGTCGGCGTTCTGGTCCCACTGGTCCAGCAGGTTGCCGAAGGCGCCACCGTCCGCGCCTCCGTAGCCGGAGCTGAGGCCCGTCCTCGTGTTCTGGACGTCCTGCTGGCACCTCAGGACACCGCCGCGGGCCTGCTCGAGCGCCGAGATTCCATTTCGGGTCGCGCCTACTTCTGATTGCTGCATGGTCGCCACGCGCATTCTCCTCTCAGAGAAGGATTACGGAATTCAACCCCCCGAGGACTCCATCGTTGCTCGCATTCTGTGCGCGCAGCACGCCAGACCGCTTGTCCACGGGGCGGCGCCTCAGGGGGGGGCAACCCCGGATACTAGACACGGAACATGACGTCAGGCAACGCATCGACACGTGGGAATGACCCATGAAATGACGCTGAAATGCTCAGCTGAGCAGAAATCAATTGCGAGGCTGCTCACCTGAGCTTCGACGTGGACCGCAGGCGGGCATTTTGGACATAGAGCCCCTGCATGTCACGGTCGACAACGGAAAAGACACCGACAGTGAAGCTCAAATCTTCATCAAGTCTTCGGTCCCAAAAGCCCAGGAAGATGCCTGCTTGGAAGCTTTTGTAGATAGATGGGCTATTTATCGGTTTTGCACCGCATGCTGAAGACATGTCCGCCCGTTGACGCGGACTCGGGGTCAAGGTCTGGCCCAGTGGGCAGCATCGCCAGCAACGGCGCGGGGAGCGCCTGCGGCCGGGTCCCCTCGTAGCCCAGGGCCTTGACGGCTTCCTGCGACGGAAGCCAGTACTTCACCCCGGAGTCGGTCACCAGATAAGTGGTGTCCCCGAGGACGTTCCCGGCGGCTCCCAACGCCCGTACCAGAGCGCCCTTTCCAGCCCGCACGGTGATGGCGTCGACGTCCAGGCAGGCGGGCTCCACCTCGTCGGAGGGCGGCTGGGCAGCCAGGCCGACGGCCTCTTGCGGCAGCACGAGGGTGCTGGTCCGCGGGCTGTCACCAGCTGCGCTGATGCCTGTGCAGGCGACGGAACCAGCAGCCACGTCAACCGCCTTCGGCGGGGCCTCCGGCAGCGCTCCCGCGCCCGCCCGTTCCACAGTCGAGGCTGAGGCCAGGTGACCAGTCAGCGCGTCGGCACCGAGGCGGGCCACCGTGACCACACCGCCTGCGTACGCTGTGGCGCGCGTCCGCGGGTCGCCGAGTACGAGCGCGGCGCCCGTGGCCGTCAGCGGGACCAACCCGTCTTTGGTGAGCAGGTGGTAGCGGGGAGCGGCTCCTGGCACATCCACCTGGAAGACCTGCCCGATCCTCGTCTTGCGCCCGCCCAGGTCCGGTCCCGCATCTCCCCTGCCGGACACCTCGGGAGACGCCAAGTCGGGCCCGGCGGGGAGCGCGTTCAGGAATGACGCGGAGACCGGGCGCGGTGTCACCGACCCGTAGCCCAACGCCTTGGCGGCGTCCGCCTTGTCGTCCAGGCGCAGCCGCGAGCCCTGCCAGACCAGGTACGCGGTTTTGTCAGGGCCGAGGACCAGCACAGACTCCTTGCCGCCAAGCTCCTGTCCGCCGCCGGCGCTGCCTGGATCAGGGCTGCCCACGGCCAGCACGGTGGTGGCGCTGACGGCTCCGCCGCTGCCGGGCTCGAGGCCGGAGCACACAAGCCAGGGACCGCTGTTCACATCGCCCGCACCTGGCAGGGTGTCGGGGGCGCCCGGGATGCCGACGGGTGAGCCATGGGGCTCTCCTCGGAGCGAGTTGTCGCCCACCGTCGTGGTCTTCAGGTTGCCGTTGGCCAGCAGCAGCGCGGAGGCGTAATTGCGCACCGGGCGCAGGCGGCCGTTCAGGTACACGAAGCGGGTGCCGGTCTCCTTGCTGACGATCAGGGCGTCGGAGGTGCGCCACGAGGTGTTGCCGCCGGGCTTGAGGAGTCCGAAGACGAAGGCGCCCGCGCACAGGATCAAAGCGATGATCACGCTGAGGGCGGTGGCTCGGTTGGTCCGGCCCGAGGGGCTTTCCGGGGCGTCGGGCTCGGCGCGCAGCATGGCCGAGGCCAGTCGCCCCATGACGAACATGTGCGCCTGTACCTGGTCGCGTTTGTTTTGCATGTTCCGGCCTCCGATCAGCCGTTGAGGCCGCGCAGGGCGCCGTAGACGCCGAGCGACCAGAGCGTGAGCGGCAGCATGCTGAACGCCGCGATGGAGTGCAGCACCTCGGCTGCGCGTCCCCAGTACGGCACGAGTCGCCGACCGGGCACCGTCCACGAGGCGATGGCGATGGACGCCGTCATGCTGAGCAGACCTGCGGTGAGGATCAGCCGGTCGGAGGCGTCGAAGCCGAGCGCGGAGACGAGCAGCAGCAGGGCGGCGCCCCATGCCCCCGCCGCGGTGAGCGCGATGCGCTGCAAGGCATTGCCGAGGCCTCGACTGTGCAGGAGCAACAGGAGGGAAAGTGCGATCATGGTGCAGGTCTCTGCGAGTCCAGGGCGGGAGGCCATGGCTGCGAAGCAGGGCACGCAGATCAGTCCGACGCTTCCGTAGAAGGCGGTCATCCAGCCGTCCGCGAGAACGGAGCGGCGCTCGACCTCGCTGGTGGGGTAGGGGTCGATGCCCTCCTGCAGCTGCTGGGCGTTGGTGGGCAGCGGAGGCATCCGCATCCCGGAGAGCCGGAACGACAACGACGGCACGAAACCGCCTAGGAGCACCGCCGCCAACGCCACCACGCTCGCGGCCTGTTCGGGTCCCAGTCCCCCGACGATGATCACCACAGCGCCGAGCGCACCACCTGCGGCGATCGTGGCGACGCCTAGGAACAGCGCTGGGTACAGGCCGACGGCGGCCAGTGCGAGCACTGCTCCGCCCGCGACGGCTGCCGCCGCGGCCAGAAGTCTGGCGCCGAGCACGGCATCGCCGGCCGGACCGCTCAACTCGCCTCCGGGCAGCAGCCAGCCAGCCAGCGCGAAATAGGGGGCGACCATGAAGCCGATGGCCGCGCCCGCTGCCGTGTCCCCGACGGCCCGGCTCGCCGAGCCCGCCCCTGCGACGAGCAGCAGCCCGGCTAGGCCTGCGGCTAGGGCTCGTAGCCACGGCGATGGGCCGGGCAGGGCGAGGACGAGGAGGCCGAGGGCGAGCACGGAGACGAACAGACCGCGCAGCAGTCGGCGGCTGGCCTCGGCGCTCCAGCCGTACGGACGCCCTCGCATGCTGGTGGATATGCCGTCGACCAGATCGTCCAGGTGCACTTCGGGCAACGCATCGGTGCGCGCCCTGAGAAAGAGCACGTCACCGTCGCGCATCCCGAGGGAGTCCAGGGTACTCTCAGGGTCGAGCGGCGGTCCGCCGAGGCGCTGGAGGATCCAACCTTCATGCTCCAGCCCGGCTTCTTCTAGGTCGTCTCCCCCGTAGCTGATCACAGTGGGCAGCAGATCGGCGACGGGCACGTCGGCGGGCACAGCCAGGTCGATCGTCTTCGCGGGGGCGCGGACGGTGAGGCGGCACAGGCTTGTCGCCTGTTTGTCAGTCATGAGCTTGGTTCTGCTTCCTGACAGGACCGCATGCGCGGTGGCTGGAATGTCGGAGCGTGTATGCCGATCGGCTCCACGATTTACGAGCCTGGATCGCAAATGGGTACGCGGCAAAGAGTTTTACGCTTCTCCGTGGCGGTTGACAACCTGAGCGGAAAAGATTTGAGGATGCTTTCCTGGAAGCCGCAGGCAGGGTATTGCGGACCCGGTTCCGGTGCTGCGGCTCGGCAATTCCAGCCTGCCGTGATTTTTGTGCTTCTTTTCGGACGGCGGCCGCGGAGCTCATCACACGCTCGCCATGTGGCCGTTTTCCACAGGGAATTATTCGGACCTCGTCGAGGAGGCTAATTCGTTGAGTGTGATCCTGTTCCGGCGGCCCGCCCGTCGGCACGGCCCGCAGATGCCGTCGGGGGAGGTCAGCCTCCAGGAGCCGCCCACCCTGCCGGAGGTCGTTCCCGACAGCTCCGCGGTGTGGACCTATCTGCCCATGGCGCTGATGTCGGTGTCCATGATGATGATGTTCATGCGACCCGGGATGTCCAAGTCGAGCGGCGGGTTCATGTACATCGCCATCGGCATGATGGTGCTGGCCTCCGCGGGCATGATGCTGGGTCAGGTCATGCGCCGCGGCGGCGAGCGCAAGCAGCGACTCAAGGGTGAGCGCCGTGACTACCTGCGATATCTGGCGCAGACCCGGCGCAAGGTGCGGGCCGCCGTCGCCGAGCAGCAAAAGGCCCTGTCCTGGCGGCATCCGGCACCCGAGGCGCTGGGCAGCTTGGTGCGCAGTACCCGGTTGTGGGAGCGGCGCCAGTCAGATGAGGACTTCCTCGAGGTCCGGGTCGGCGTCGGCGACCAGCGGCTCGCCATGACTCTGACCCCGCTGTCGACGAAGCCCGTGGAGGATCTGGAGCCGCTGTCCGCGCATGCATTGCGCAGCTTCATCCGGGCGTACTCCAGCGTTCCGGAGCAGCCGATCGCGGTCTACCTCAGGGCGTGGTCGAAGGTTCTCTTCCGGGGTGACGATGAGCGGATCCGTGGTGTGGTCCGCGCGCTGCTCGCCCAACTCGCCGTCTTCCACTCCCCCGACGACGTGTGGATTGCGCTGTGTGTCTCCGACGAGCGGCGGGCGGAGTGGGAGTGGGCCAAGTGGCTGCCGCACAGCCTTCACCGGCACGAGCAGGATGGGGCCGGGTCGGCCCGCCTGATCGCCTCGGCTTTCGGTGAGTTGGAGAACCTCTTGGGGGCAGAGTTCCAGGAGCGCCCCGCGTGCGACCCGGAGGCCGTTCCCGGCCGCGAGGAGCCCTTCATGGTCGTCGTGGTGGACGGTTGCAATATCCCCGACGGTCACCGCTTCGACGGGCTGGGCTTCCGCAACGCGGTCGTCCTCGACCTGACCGGGGCCCTGTCGTGGAAGCCCGGCCGTACCACGCTGCGCCTCGAACTCCAGGACAACCGCTTGTCGTTGGTGCGCACCGACCGCGATCGCAAGGAGGAGACGACCCTGCTGGGCGCGCCCGACCGGCTGGGCCCGGTCGGTTCTGAGGCCGTCGCCCGCCTGATCGCCCCATACCGGATGGGGCTGGGCGGCGAGGTGGGCGAGCCGTTCTCCGCCGATGTGCAGCTCACGACGCTGCTGGGCATCCCTGACCTGTTCCGGCATGAGCCGTCCTCGCTGTGGAAGCGGTTTACCGGCGGCGGCCGGCTGCGGGTCCCCATCGCTGTCAGCGGCGATGGCGCCCCGATCGAGCTGGACATCAAGGAATCGGCCCAGGGCGGCACGGGTCCGCACGGCATGCTCATCGGAGCCACCGGTTCCGGCAAGAGCGAGTTGCTGCGCACCCTAGTCCTGGCGCTGGCCCTCACCCACTCCTCGGAGACGCTCAACTTCGTCCTCGTCGACTTCAAGGGCGGGGCGACCTTCCTGGGGTTGGACGAGCTTCCGCACACCTCGGCGGTCATCACCAACCTCGCCGACGAAGTGGCGCTGGTCTCCCGGATGCAGGACGCCCTGCACGGGGAGCTGATGCGCCGCCAGGAGCTGTTGCGCTCTGCCGGGAACTACGTCTCGGCGGTGGAGTACGAGAAGGCACGGCAGTCGGGCACCCCGCTCCAGCCCCTGCCCAGCCTGTTCGTGGTCGTGGACGAGTTCAGCGAACTGCTCTCCATGCACCGCGACTTCATGGACCTGTTCGTGATGATCGGCCGCCTGGGACGCAGCCTCGGCGTGCACCTGCTGCTGGCCTCGCAACGTCTGGACGAAGGCCGGATCCACCAGCTGGAGAGCCACCTTTCGTACCGAATCGGTCTGCGCACCTTCTCGGCGATGGAGAGCCGCGGCGTGCTCGGGGTGACTGACGCATACGAGCTGCCCGCCCAGCCCGGCAGCGGCTTCCTCAAAAGCGGAGTGGACGCACTCACCCGCTTCCGCGCCGCCTATGTCTCGGGCCCGTACGTGAAGCGGCGCAGCGCCGTCGTGCAGGCCCAGGTGGCCAGCCAGATCGTGCCGTGGACATCCGGCTGGGTCGTGCCGCGAGCGCCCGCCGCGGACCAGGAGCTGGATGAGAGCCAGGATGCCCCGGAGCCGGAGGCCGAGGAAGCAGAGAGCGGCGAGACGCTGCTGTCGGTGGCCGTTGAACGGCTGCGCGGCTCCGGCCCGCCCGCGCACCAGGTCTGGCTGCCGCCCCTGGATGTGCCGCCCACGCTCGACCAGCTGCTGCCTCCGCTCGCACCCCACCCTCGCTTCGGGCTGACCACGGCCGACTGGCCGTCACGGGGCAGGCTCACCGTCCCCGTCGGTATCGTGGACCGGCCCTTCGACCAGCTTCGGGACCTGCTGACGGTGGACCTCTCCAGCTCCGGCGGCCACGTGGCCATCGCGGGCGGTCCGCAGAGCGGCAAGAGCACCCTGCTGCGGACCCTGATCACCGCGCTCGCTCTGACCCACACCCCGCGCGAGGTGCAGTTCTACTGCCTGGACTTCGGCGGCGGTGCCTTGGCCGGGCTGAGTGGCCTGCCGCACATGGGCGGGGTGGCTGCGCGTGTGGACTCCGAGCGGGTGGGCCGCACGGTCGCCGAGGTGAACGCGGTGCTCAGCGGCCGGGAGCGGTTCTTCCTGGAGCATGGCATCGACTCCATGGCCACCTATCGCAAGCGCCGGGCGGAAGGGGAGTTCCCGGACGAGCTGCACGGCGACGTGTTCCTCGTGATCGACGGCTGGTCGACAGTGCGCCAGGACTTCGACACGCACATCCCGACGTTCAACGCGCTGGCCGCGCGGGGCCTCAACTACGGGGTGCACCTGATTGTCACCACCGCGCGGTGGGTGGAGCTGTCGGCGTCCGTCCGCGACCAGGCGGGCACCCGCCTCGAGCTGCGCATGGGCGATTCGATGGACTCGCACATCGACTCGCGGAAGGCTGCCGCCGTGCCGCGCAGCCCGGGCCGGGGGCTGACCGGTGAGAAGCTGCACTACCTCGCGGCGATGCCGAGGATCGACGGAGTGGAGGACTCCGACGACATGGCCGACGGCGTCGCCGGCCTCGTCTCGGCGGTCAGCGAGAGCTGGACCGGCACCAGCGCACCGCCTGTGCGGATGCTGCCCAGCCGGGTGGAGATTAGTGAACTACCCGCCCCGGAGGGCGATCTGCGGATCGCGATCGGGCTCGAGGAGAACGAGTTGGCTCCGGTGTGGCACGACTTCTCCGAGAACCCGCACATGATCGTGGTGGGTGACACCGAGTGCGGCAAGACCAACCTGCTGAAGGTGCTCGCCAAGGGCATCACCGACCGGTATACCCCGGCCGAGGCCCGCATCATGACCGTCGACTACCGCCGCCAGCTGGTGGAGTCAGTGCCCGAGGAGTACCGGCTGGGGCACGCCGTGTCGCTGGACGTGCTCCAGGATCTGGTGAACGGCGTGGCGCGCGCGGTCAAGCAGCGTGTGCCAGACGCCGACGTCAGCCCCTCGCGGATGAAGCTGTGCGACTGGTGGACCGGGCCTCGGCTGTTCATACTGGTTGACGACTACGACATGGTCGGCACCGGCCCGCTGGCGCAGCCCTTCATGCCGCTCCTGGACCATCTGGCGCTCGGGTACGAGGTCGGCCTCCACATCGTCGTGGCGCGCTCCTCGGCAGGGGCCGGGCGAGGTCTGAACGAGTCGCTGTTGCGGCGGCTCCAGGAGGTCAACACTCCCGCCCTGCTGATGTCCTGCCCGCCCTCAGAGGGCTACCTCTTCGGCAATGTCAAGGGCCGCACGCTTATCCCGGGTCGGGCGATGCGTATCGCCCGCCGCAAGAGCGTGCAGGTACAGACGGCGATAGCGGAGGACGAGGCCACATGACACCGTACGGCAAGCCCGTGCCCGCGGCCGAGAGGGAACCGCTCGCGGCGGCGTCCCTGTCGGCCGTCCGGGCGTTCGGGGATCCGTTCTCGGCTCGGTTCGCGCGGCTAGCGCCCCGGCGGGAGCCAGCCTCTGGCCCGGCCGCGTGGGATCACCACGCCGGCGGCGCCGACCAGCAGCACCACAGCCAGGCACACCCCGGCAATGGCCAGTCCCCAAGTGCGGGGCCCGGTGTCGGGGGGCGCCGGCATGCGTGCCGCCGGCGGCTTGGCCGCCTTAAGGGCACTTCGGGAACTGCTTGCCGGCAGGACGGTGGACATGGCCGCGTATGGATCCAGCCTGGGTATGGCGGCTGGGTAGGACGCTTCCAGCAGCTGGCGGCTGACCTGCTCGGCGGTCATCTCGGGGTGGTGTGCGCGCACGAGGGCGGCGGCGCCGGCCGCGCACGCGGCGGCCAGCGAGGCACCGGAGCCGATGAAGTGCCCGGAGCCGCGCGGGCCGACGCTGACCATGCCGTCGCCAGGCGCCGCGAGGTCCGGCCGGTAGGCAGGCGGGGCGTTCTGTTGCCGTACTCCGCTCGGCCCGAAGTCCACCACGGAGAGCACGCCCGGCAGGGCCGCGGGCCAGTACGGGCCGCGCGGCACCTCGCCGTCAGGGCCCAACTCTTCTCGCGGCACGGCGTCCGGGGCCGCCGGCGCGATAACCAGAGCGTCCTTGCTGGCAGCGAACTTGACAGCCGAGGCCAGTTCCGATCGGCCCGTGCGCAGAGTCGCACTGACGTAGATCACCCCGGCTCCGCGCTTCGCGGTATCACGTATGCCTTGGGCAACGCGCTGCACACTGGGTGCACCGCGGTCGTCTGTGCCGCTCGCGGCCAGGATGCGGGCCCGTGGGGCGAGTCCGAGCACTCCGATGCCCTTCTCGGGTGCGGCGGCGATGAGCCCGGCGGCGAAGCTGCCGTGGCCAGGGCAGTCCGTGCCCGCACCGCCAAGGGCGGTCACCCGGCCGGACAGCGCGGGGATGCTGGTGCCGACTCCGCTGTCCACCAGGGCGACGGTCACCCCCTCGCCCTCGGAGAGCTGATGCGCCCGGCTCAGGCCCAATGCGCTCCTCGACCACGGAGCCGCCGTAGCGGTCTTCTGCGACGCCTTGGTACAGGGCTGGCCGTCCCCGAGGCGTACGGGCAGCGGGGGCAGGGTGAGCGTCCCCTGGTCCACGGAGGTCCGGTCAACCGTGTCCGCGGTCTGTTCGGCGACGGCCGGACCGGACGCGGCGGGAAGCACAGCGGAGGCGGCCGCGACGATGGCTATAAGTCGGTGTATCAGACGACTTGGCATGACGCGCATGATAAGCACGCTCCGGTGGTCTTGTATGCACGTGGGCCGTATTCCATCCCGCTACGAGCGGCCGAGCGACGCGTCATCCCTGGTCGCGCGCCGCAGCCCGGCCGCCAACCGCCATCTGGCAGCCGGAAAAGAACAGGCGCTCCCGAACCTCCCGCAGCGTGGAGGCGTGGTCCGGGAAGAAGCGGCGGAGCGTCATGCCCTCGCTCCGCGTCACCGACCGCGTACCCGGGCGGCGGGTCGCAGCACAACATCGAGGAGGTTCGAGGCGCGTGTCACGGCAGTTGCTCACGGTCGGCCCAGACCAGTCGGACGGTTTCCAGACGATTGGTGAGGCACTGGCCCAGGCGCGCACCGGAGCGGTGATCCGGGTCAGGCCCGGACGCTACCCCGAGAGCCTGGTCATCAAGACACGAGTCACCATCGTCGCCGATGGTGATCGGGGAAGCGTCGAGATCTGCCCGCGCCGTGAGGGCGCGATCAGCCTCCTGGCGGACGCGGTGATGCTCACCGATCTCGTCCTGCGTGGTCACGACAAAGAGATCCCGGTTGTGGACGTGGCGAGAGGACAGGTGGCGCTGGACGGATGCACCGTCACCGGCTCGGGGTGGGCGGCCGTGCTGCTGCGCGGCTCAGGCTCGCTGGCCGCCCGCGGCTGCCGGATCAGCAATCCCGGTGGTGCCGGCATCGTGGACACCTCGCAGGCGGAGAGCTTCATCGAGGACTGCCACTTCGAGAACCTCGGCACCTCCGCCGTGGTGATCGGGGAGCAGGCCCGGCCCACCGTGCGCGGCTGCCGGGTGCGCGGCGCCCGCGGCAACGGCATCCTGGCCAACGGCGAGGCCCGGGGCACGGTGGCGGAGTGCGACATCTCCGGCACGGACAAGCCTGCCATCGCCCTCGAGGGACACAGCTCCACCCGGGTGCTGCGCACCACCGTCCGCGACGCGTCCGTTGGCCTGTTCATCACCAGCATCGCCCGCCCGGAGATTGAGGACTGCGAGTTCATCTCGATCTCCGGCAGCGCCGTCGTGATCTCCGGCGGCGCCGATCCACTGCTGGTCAACTGCCGTACGCGCAAGCCGAAGCACAGCGGGCTGCTGGTCCTGGACCGCTCCCGCGGCACACTGGAGGGCTGCGAGTTCACCGGCTCCGCCGAGCCCGCGATCAGGGTCGCCGAGGGCAGCTCCCCCATCCTGATCGACACGGTGGTACGCGACTGCCGCTGCGATTCCGCTGCCGTGCTGCTCGCGGACGACAGCGCGGCGGAGTTCGACCGGCTGCGGGTCGTAGACGCTGCGGGAGTCGGCATCTCCATCCAAACCAGCGCGAACCCGCTGCTGCGCCGCGCGATCGTCAGCGGCTCCGGCGGGAACGGCGTGGATTTCTCGGCCGACGGCCGGGGACGTCTGGAGCACTGCGAGATCGAGTCGGCGGGCGGCGCCGCGCTGCACATCGCGGACGAGGCAGACCCGTTCGTCTCCGACACGGTGCTGCGCTCGGCCGCAAAAGCAGGCGTCATGGTCGCGGAGCACGGCATGGGAACGTTGAGAGACTGCCTGATCGAGTCCAGCGCCGATTCCGGCGTGGCCGTCCAGGCACATGGCGAGATCACCCTCGAACGGGTGCGGGTGCAGGGCGCCAAGGCCCACGGCGTCCATGTGATGCGTGGCGGCCGTGCCGCCCTGACCGGCTGCGAGATCACCGGCAGCACGGGCGACGGTATCCGAGTCGACAGCGAACACGAGGTGTCGCTCACGGGTTGCGTCGTACGCGACAACAGGGGTGCCGGGCTCAAGCAGAGCCGCTCCGGCGACCAACTGGCGGTCTCGTCCCTGAACAGCGTGGACAACGGCGCCGAAGACGCCTGGGGTGAGAACGCCACGGGCGCCGTGGGCGGCTCCAGCGGCGGGGTCCGCGTCGCCGAGGCCGAGCCTGACGGGCCGCTTGCCGAGCTGGAGGCACTGGTCGGCCTGGAGAACGTCAAACATCAGGTCCGTACTCTGGTCAACCTCAACCAGCTCGCTCAGCGCAGGATCAGGCTCGGCATGCCCGTCGCGTCGATGAGCCGCCATTTGATCTTCGCGGGCCCTCCTGGCACTGGCAAGACCACGGTCGCCCGGCTCTACGGCAGCATCCTGGCGGAACTCGGCGTGCTGCGCACCGGTCACCTCGTCGAGGTAGCACGCGCCGACCTTGTGGCCCAGGTCATCGGCGGCACGGCTATCAAGACCACGGAGGCGTTCAACAGCGCCCTCGGCGGTGTCCTGTTCATCGACGAGGCCTACACCCTGACCCCCGAGGGCGCCTCGTCCAACGACTTCGGCCGAGAGTCGGTGGACACCCTGCTCAAGCTGATGGAGGACCACCGCGACGACGTGGTCGTGGTCGCGGCCGGCTACTCAGAGCAGATGGACTCCTTCCTGTCCGCCAACCCCGGCCTTGCCTCACGCTTCACCCGCACGATCGAATTCGCCAACTACTCGGTAGAAGAGCTGGTGACGATCACCGAGTCCATGTGCACCAGCCACGAGTACGAGCTGGAGCAGCTGACCCGCGAGGCTCTGGCCCTGCACTTCGAGGGGATGACACGGAACGCGACGTTCGGCAACGGCCGCGCAGCCCGAAGTATGTTCGAGGAAATGATCGACCGGCAGTCGTTCCGGCTCGCCGCCATGCCAGACCCCAGCGAGAGCGACCTGTCGCTGCTCCTGCCCGAGGACGTGGGCGACACCGTAGCCGCGAGCGTCCGCGGCGCCGAGGAACAGACGGACGACGCCGACAGCCCCCTGGCCAGGCTGGAAGCCATGATTGGCCTCAGCTCGGTCAAGCGCGAGGTCACAGACCTGGTCAATCTGCTCTCCAACGCCCGCCAGCGGGTCGCAGCCGGCCTGCCCGCCCCCAAGATCAGCAACCACCTGGTGTTCACCGGACCGCCCGGAACCGGCAAAACCACCGTGGCGCGGCTCTACGCCGAACTGCTGTACTCCCTGGGCGTGCTGCGCCGCCCCCAGCTGGTGGAGGTCGCCCGCGCCGACCTGGTCGGGCAGTACATCGGCCAGACCGCACAGTTGACGAAGGAGGTCTTCAACAGCGCCATCGGCGGTGTGCTGTTCATCGACGAGGCGTACACCCTCACCCCCAGCGGATCGCCCAACGACTTCGGCCGCGAGGCCGTGGACACCCTGCTCAAGCTGATGGAGGACCACCGCGACGACACCGTGGTCATCGTGGCGGGCTACACCGAGGAGATGCAACGATTCCTCGACTCCAACCCGGGCCTCGCATCCCGGTTCTCCCGCTTCGTGGAGTTCGAAGACTATTCCACCGAAGAGCTGGTCACCATCGTCACCAGGCATGCTGCCGCCTCCGGGTACGAGTGCGCTCCCGACACGCTCACCGCGCTGCACAGCCACATCGGCGCCCTGCCGCGTGACCGCTCGTTCGGGAACGCACGGCTCGCCCGCAAGCTCCTGGAAAACATGATCACCCGCCAGGCGGGCCGACTCGGCGGCCTGGACGCCCCCAGCGTGGAGGACCTCAAGCTGCTCCTGCCAGCAGACCTGCCAGCCAGCAGCTCGATCGGTCAACGGCTGGAAGTCCACTGAACCAGCTCACGCCCACTGCGTTGAACTAATAGAGCTTCCTTGCAGATCCCGCCGGACAGCATGTCGATGCCACGACCGGGTGCTCCCCGGCGGGACAGGCCCCACCTGCCCCAGGATGGGGTGGCACGTACTGAAGCCTCCCATGCGCCGTGAAAGAGAGCAGACATGGCTGGATCAGACACGGGTAGTGCGCCGTCTCCCGTGCCGCCGACAGAGGTGTTGCTTGCCGCCTCCGTCGCCAGGCGGTTCTATCTCGACAACCTGTCGAAGGTGGAGATTGCCGAGGAGTTCGACATCAGCCGCTTCAAGGTAGCCCGCCTCCTCGAAGCAGCTGTGGCCCAGGGCATCGTGGAAATCAGCATCACGGTCCCCGCGGAGATCGACGCAAGGCTGTCGGCGGCGATGCGCCGCCGGTTCGGCCTCCAGCACGCGATCGTGGTACGGGCGCCGGCGCAGGACCCAGCGGGTCCCGAGCCGGTCACCGACTGGCTCGGCCCGGTCGCCGCCCAGCTCATCGCGGAGATCGTGGAGCCGGACGACGTCCTCGGGCTGGCATGGGGCCGCGCCGTGAGCTCCGTGAGCGAGGGCTTCACCAAACTGCCCCCGTGCACCGTGGTCCAGCTGACCGGCGTGCACCCGCTTGAAGCCATCAACGCGAACTCCGTCGAGGCCGTCCGCAAGACCGCGGCCATCTCTGGCGGCAAGAGCTATCCCATCTACGCGCCGTTGGTCCTGCCCAACAAACTCACGGCCGACATCCTGCGCTGCCAGCCAGGCATCGCCGAGTCCCTCGACCAGTTCAACCAGGTCACCAAGGCGGTCGTCGGCATCGGCGGCTGGGGCCCCACCCTCTCCACCGTCTACGACGCCCTCTGCGAAGAGGAACGCGAAATGTACGGCAGGCTCGGGGTCGTCGCGGAGATGGCGGCCCTGCTCTTCGGTTCGGACGGCAGCGTGATCAGGACTGATCTCGACGAGCGTACGATCTCTGTCACCAATGAGCAGCTCGTCCGCATCCCTGAGGTGATCGGCGTCGCCGGAGGCGCTCAGAAGGCGGAGGCGATCGGCGCGGTCCTCACATCCGGTCTGCTGACGGGGATCGTCACGGACAGGGCAGCGGCGCTCCAGATCCTGAGCGTCCCCCCGTCCTGTGATCCGACCGTGCGCGACACCGCCCGTCGACCGCCGACACGTGCGGCGACTGGGGCGATCATGCGCGATACATCCGCCGCAGTTCCTCTGGAGGCTGTCCGGGTCGGGTAGGCTCGCCTTCCACCCGGGAGTCGCGGCCCGCCAGTTCGCCTTGGGCAAGCGCCGTTGTTTTGATCATCAAGTGATCTCAGCAATCCCGGTGTTTCCATCGGAATGGTCCGTAACGGGTCATCGGAGCGCGAGTTGCGCGCCGGTCTCCTGTTGACGGTCTCCCGTTTCCTTCCCGGCCCGGGGGCTGGGGATCGCGCCACCTGCCCGCCCCGTCCCGGCCTTGCGGCGCGGGCGGGTGGCGCGGGCGGGTGGCGCGGGTCTTCCGGTCGGCTCCACGGGGCTTCGACTTCGCCTGGGCGAGGTCCAGGTCTCCGGCCACTCCGGTACCTGTGGTGCGGGCCGCGAGGGCGACCAGGTTGTGTTCGGCGTTGGCGTCCCGGTCGAGGACGAGGCCGCAGTTGTCGCACTCGAAGGTGCGCATGCTGAGGGGCAGTTTGGTTTTCACCGCACCGCAGCGGGAGCAGGTCTTCGAGGAGGGGTACCAGCGGTCGGCGACGATGAGTCGCGTGCCGCGCCGGCGGGTCTTGTAGGTGAGCTGGCGTCGGATCTCGCCGAACGCGGCGTCCGCGACACGGCGGGACAGGCGCCGGTTGCGGCCCATGCCGGCGACGCCCAGGTCTTCGACGACGATCGTGCCGTACTCGCAGGCGAGGCGGGTCGTCATCTTGTGGAGGGTGTCCTCGCGGAGGTTCGCGACCCGGTGATGGATCTTATTCCGCACCTGACTGGCCTTCTCCCAGCGCCTCGACGCCTGCTGCCCGGTGCGCCGGTCGGGGCCGCGGCGGCGGGAGACGGCACGGCTGGCGCGGCGCAGCTGTTTCTGCGCGCGGTCGAGGTGGCGTGGGTTGGGTACTGCGCCAAGGACACCGTCACTGTCCGCAAGGACCGCTAGGGTCTCGATGCCGAGGTCGATGCCGACCGCCGCGTCCGGACGGGCAACCTTGACCAGCTCGTGCTTCTCCTCGACCTGCAACGACACGAACCAGCGCCCCCGGCTAAGACGTGCGGTCGCGGACAGAATCCGCATGTTCCCGGCGTCGGCGAGGGCCCGCAGGTGGGAGGCGTCCTCGTGGAGGCGGACCGTGCCGATCCTGGGCAGGGTGATATGCCTGCCGTCAGGCTCGATACGGATCGTGCCGGTAGTGAACCGGCAGGTCAGGCGCGCTTTCCGTTTCGACTTGAAGCGCGGGATGCCCATCTTGCGCCCCTTGCGCTTGCCGCTCTTCGACTTCGCATAGTTATCGAACGCGGCCGACGCGCCTGCCAGGCCGGTGTTGTATGCCTCCTTGGAGTTCTTCTCCCACCAGCCGGCGAATCGCGGATTGGTGCGCTTGTCCTCGTTGAACGCCTTCCGCAGCGAGGGCAGCGTCCACGACCGCCACTCAGTCAGCTCGTCCTCGGGGATGCAGTACGACTGCTCGGCCTTACGCTGCCACCACACGGCAGTGACGTACGCGACCGCCCAGTTGTACGCGGCCCGCGCGGCACCTCCATGCGAGTGCAGGTGGCGGTTGGCCGTGGCGTTCGGATCCAGCGCGAGCTTGTGCGCGAGGACGTTGAAGCCGGGCTGCGGCTTGAACTTCTTCATCCGGCCACCTCCGGGCCGGTGGCGACGGCGATGGCCTGGGCGGCGCGATTCTTCGCGGAGCGGCGGCCGTACAGGCGTGCGCACATCGAGGTCAGGACCTCGGTGATGTCCCGTACGAGGTCGTCGGCGGTCTCCGCCGGGTCAAGGACGACCAGGCGTCGCCCCGAGGCCGAGAGGGCTCCTTCGAGGTGCTCGACGCCGAACCGGGCGAGGCGGTCGCGGTGCTCGACCACGATCGTGCCGACACCCGGGGCGGCGAGCAGTCCGTGCAGCCTGCGGCGGCGCCCGTTCAAGCCGGAGCCGACCTCCGTCACCACGTCAGCGACCGTGAGCCCCTGAGCCGTTGCGCCCTGCACGGTCCGGGCGACCTGACGCTCCAGGTCCGCTTTCTGGTCACCGGACGAGACACGGCAGTACGCCACGACCCGTCCCGCAGCCTGCGGGGCGGGCTCGGTCACGAGCCACGTACCCGACGGCGTCTGGACGGACCGGGACCGGCATACGGCCCTCTTTCGCCCAGGTCCACGCGGTCTGGTAGTGCACGCCGTTGCGCGCTGCCCACTCGGAAAGCTTCACAACATCAGGCTATTCACTGAGAATAACGGAGATCCACTGAAAAAGTGGGAACTTGTTCAATCCTCACCCATGCCCATCGAACCGGCCACGACACGCTGGCCACCTCGAGGGCGATGGGCCGGGCACACGTCCGGAACCGCGACGGGCGTGTGCCCACGAACCGCACGGCGTCCGGGCTCCCATCGTGTCTACGTGCACCGAGTGGCCGCACGAGCCGCAGTGGAACTTGCTCTGTTGTGGGCCGGTTCCCCTTCCGCTGTGCCGGCATTCAGGACACCGCCGGGAGGTGTTGCGGGGACCACGACCCTCATTTCCCGCCCGGCACTCTCCGCCTTGGCGCTCAGGATCGCGAGGAACACCCCCAACCGGCATCAGCGATCCAAACGGTTCAGCCCGGCCTTGGCCGCGGCCCCGTTGGGCTGGAACGCGCCCGGCTGGCCGGGGTCGGGCTTCGACGCCAGGGTGGCGCTCATCCTGCGGACCTTGAGGCCTTCGTGCGCGATGAAGTCGTATCCGCGTACGAGATCAAGCGCAGTCGTGCATGCGTGGCACAGGGGCTGGCGACGTACCTTGCGGGGCAGAGTGGTCACCTTGACAGCGGCCTTGCGGCGACGCTCCGATCCCTGATTGCACCGGCTGAGCGACTGCTGTGCGGCTCGAGTTTCGCTGTGGCCTTGCCGCCGTTGCGCGGGTTGGCGACGCGCTGACCGTTGAACGGGGTGAGAAGAAACGAGGCTATGCCCCTCGCGATGCCGACAACGCTGCCAGTCGCGGACAGCGGCTCGGGCTCGGACTGCTCGACGGTCAGTACCACGTACCAGCGCTTGCTCTCACTCTTGACCGGCCACGGCACGATGCTGGTGCACCCGTGAGTCTTCCCTCGTAGCGTAGAGACCGTGACTGCAGGGGAAGTTGGGAGTCATGGCGGAGAAGAGGCGGAAGTTCGACGCGGAGTTCCGTGAGGGGGCTGTGCGGATCGTGACCGAGACCGGGAAGCCGGTCGGGCAGGTCGCGAAGGATTTGGGGATCAACGAGACGACGCTGGCGAGCTGGGTCTCGCGGGCCCGCAGGGTCGGCGGGGCCGGGGCCGGCCAGGCGGTGGAGAGCGAGGAACTGGTCCGGTTGCGGCGGGAGAACGCCCAGCTGCGGAAGGACAACAAGGAGCTGGTCATGGAGCGTGATGTCCTCAAACGCTGCATGGTCATCTGGGTGAAGTAGCTGCGGCGGACCCGACGGCTGTCGTCGGGGTGATCAGCGACCAGAAGACCGAGTGCAACATTCCGTATCGCGTCTCGTGCCGTGCTCTGGGGGTGTCGGAGGCGTGGTTCTACAAGTGGCACCGGCGCCCTGACCGGCCGACGAAACGCGAGGTGAGACGGGCCGAGCTGGCGGAGAGGATCCGGTATTTCTTCGACCGGTCGGGCAGGACGTACGGCTCGCCGAGGATCACGCTGGATCTGTGGGAGGAGGGCTGGCAGGTGTCGCGGAACACCGTCGCCGCCATCATGGCCGAGCTCGGCCTCCAGGGCCGCAGGCCGCCGCGTCGGCGCAAGTCGCTGACGCGGCAGGGCAAACGGAAAGCCTCTCCTGACCTGGTGCGACGCGGGTTCGACGCCATCGCTCCGGACGTGCTGTGGTGGGGCGACATGACCGAGATTGACACCGGCGAGGGCAAGCTCTACCTTGCCTCCGTCCACGACGCGTTCTCCCGCCGGGCACTCGGTTACGCCATGGGTTCCCGGCACGACACCGCCCTGGTCAGCGCCGCACTGCAGATGGCGATCGCCACCCGGGGTGGCGAGGTGGACGGCGTGATCTTTCATTCGGACCGCGGCTCGGAATACACCAGTGCGGCGTTCCAGCAGCTCTGCGGCCGGTGGGGTGTCGTGCAGTCGATGGGGCGCGTGGGGTCGGCGCTGGACAACGCCGCCGCGGAGTCGTTCCACTCTGTGCTGAAGGTCGAGTACGTGCACCGGCACCGCTTCGACACCCGGGCCGAGGCCAGGATCAAGACCGCGACCTGGATCACCGACTTCTACAACACGAGGAGGCGCCACAGCGCCGCCGGCGGGCAGCCGCCCGTCACGTTCGAGAACACCATCCAAGAAGCACGCAACCACACCCACCATCAGGGCCAAGTTGCATAACAAGGTCTCTACGAAATCAGGGGATTGACACCCGGACGTGCCCGATGCCCTGGAAGCGGACGCGGGTCACAAGGCCGTGCGGGGTGAAGTCCCACCGGCAGCCGTCGCCGTCCTTGGGGAAGTCCACCGTGTCGAAGCGGACGACTCCGCGAAGACGTGGGTAACCCGGCTTGCCCCCGGCCCTGATACGGCGGAAGAACACGGCGAACGCCTTGTCGAGACGGCCAAGCATCGCTTGCAGCGGAGAAGGACCAGCGTCCCTGACGCTCCGGGTCGAGCGCCCGAATCCCCTTGAGCTACGCGGACTGCTGCCGTGCGTTTCGCTCCCCGCTGACGCCGGAGATGCTCACGCAAGGAAATCGGGGCCCCTCCGGTCTGCGACTTTCAGCGGTACGTCAGCGAATGGCCGCCACGTCAGCGCCACGTCGGGAACTCTTCAGCGTCACCGGGTGGAATCCGTCACATGCCCGTCCGGGCAAACGGAATTCGGCTTGCCGCCGCCCCAGAAAGCGAGAGAGCCATGTTCGCGCCCGCTACGTATGCACCGTCCACCGACGTAAAGGTGGACGGATCCGCCCAGGGACCAAAATCGCCTGTGTCCGCCGCTATTCCATGGAAGGCGCCCAACAAGGCGCCGAACCTCACGCCTCGCCGCCACGCCGGATGGCAGGTGTCGCTTGTGTCCCAGGGCACGCCACGCCCCGCTCTGACACCGTCGCGGCGCGAGGCCGTGCTCGAGCAGGTATACCGGGACCACTACCGGTATCTGATGTGTCTGCTGCTGTCTCGGGTCGATGGGGACAAACACCTGGCGGAAGACATCGTGCAGGAGACCATGGTGCGCGCCTGGCGCAATGCCGAGCGGCTGGACACCTGCCCTGAAGCCACGCAGGCGTGGCTGACCACCGTCGCCAAGAACGTGCTTGTCGACACCCATCGGCGCCGCCAGGCCAGGCCCAAGGAGGTGCCCTGCGACGCCACCCTGACGTGGAACATGCCACACAGCCACGACGGGTACGCTCAAGTCGTCGCCGCTACAACCGTGCAGCGGACGCTGCCGAAACTCAAGTCCGAGCAGCAGGAAGTCCTCCGTCTCGCCTATCTGATGGACCTCTCGATGGAGGAGATAGCCAATCGGCTCGGCATCCCGGTGGGAACCGTCAAGTCGCGGC
The DNA here is from genome assembly GCF_035974375.1 of Streptomyces sp. NBC_01320. Lineage (NCBI taxonomy): Bacteria > Bacillati > Actinomycetota > Actinomycetes > Kitasatosporales > Streptomycetaceae > Streptomyces > Streptomyces sp. NBC_01320. Next base: position 241,085 of record NZ_CP108391.1, on the reverse strand, counting down.
TCTTCTACGCCCTGCGATCGATGCGGGCGATCCTGGACCGGGCGGACGCCCGTGCCGAGCGCGCCGGCTGATCCGGGGCGGATACATGGAACCACATCAGTCGAGACATCACTATGATTCGGTCGAAGACCTCAGCTACCTGGCGTTTTGCGCCATACTCCTCGTGTGGAGTTTCGGCTGCTCGGCCCCCTCGAAGTGGCCGACGAAGATGGCGAGTTGATCCAGCTACCGGGCGATAAGCTGCGGCATCTGCTGGCTCTGCTGCTGCTCAGGCTGCCCGGGCCGGCATCGACCCACCAGCTCATCGACGAGCTGTGGGGCGAGCACGAAGGTCGGGACCCCCTGAACGCATTGCAGGCCCATGTCTCCAAGTTGCGCGCTCGGCTGGGCTCTGAGTCCGTGCAGCGGTCTGGTGACAACTACCGTCTCGCGGTCTCGGCAGCGCTGGACAGCAGCCGGTTCGCACAGCTGGCGGCCGAAGGCAAGGAGGCCCTACGCCGGCACTCCTTCACCGCCGCGCGCAGGTTGATGGACGAGGCCCTCCAGCTCTGGCGCGGTGAGATGCTGGTCGGCATTCCCGGCAGCAGCAGCGTCGAGGCGGCTCGCACCCAGTTGACCCGGCTCCGGCAGTTGGCTGAGGAGGACCGAACCGACGCCGCTCTCGCCTTGGGAGACAACGCGGAGCTGATACCCGAGCTCGAGGTCGACGTCGCCCGCCACCCGTACCGGGAGCGGCGGCGCGCCCAGCTGATGCTCGCGTTGTACCGAACCGGTCGGCAAGCCGAAGCTCTGGACTCCTACGCCGAACTCCGCCGCCTGCTGTCGAGTACTCTGGGCACCGAGCCGTCTCCTCCGCTGGCACGGCTGCACCGGCTGATCCTCCAGCACGACCGCTCGCTGTCAGCCGCCTCGGACGACCGGGATGTCTCCGCGGCCCGGCCCGCGGCTGCGGAACTCAGCCTCACGGAACCCAGCGCTCCCGCATCGGCCGACCAGGATGACGGCTCCCGCATCGCTCTGCGCGAGGACGGGAGGGACGTACCACAAGCACCGGTCCCCTCCGCCGCACCGGCCGCCTCAACCGTCGGCAATCTGCGGGCGCCACTGGACCGGTTCGTCGGCCGCACCTCGACCCTGGAATCGCTGCGCGCCCAGATCGGCCAGCACCGGCTGGTCACCGTGGTGGGCACAGGAGGCGTGGGAAAGACGCGAACCGTCCTGGAAGTGTGCCGTACCGTCGCCCATCGCTACGCCGACGGAATCTGGTTCGTCGACCTGTCTGTGCTGGGCCGCGGCGACAGCGTCGCCGAGCGGGTTCTCGGCGTGGTCCAGCCGAATGACCCCGACGACGCGGTGGCGCACTCGCCCGAAGCCCAGCTGATGGACGGGCTGCGCGGCCGCCGGGCGCTGCTGGTCCTTGACAACTGCGAGCACGTGATCGATGAGGCGGCCGAGCTCATCCAGTCGCTGTTGGTGGAATGCCCGTGGGTCGCGGTGGTAGCCACCAGCCGCGAGACGCTGGCCATCGACGGGGAGAGTCTGCTCCCGCTTCCGCCGCTCACTCAGCAGGAGGCTGTAGAGCTCTTTGTGCTGAGGGCCGAACTCAAACGTCCCGACTTGCCGTTCGAAGCGGGCGACTCGGCCATTCACGAGATCTGCGCGACGTTGGACCGGTTGCCGCTCGCGGTCGAACTCGCGGCGTCCCGGGTGACCCTGCTGCCGCCGACCGAGATCGCTCGACGGCTAGTGGACCGCTTCCCTCTGCTGGCCGTTCGCTCCCGGTCCGCACCGCCACGGCACCAGACCATGGCGGCCGCCCTGCAGTGGAGCTACGACCTGCTGACCCCGTCCGAACGGCGCGTGCTTCAGGCCCTCTCTGTGTTCGCCGGCGGCTGCACTCTGGCCGCGGCCGAGACAGTCTGCGGCCCCGATCTGACCGCCTCGTCACCGCTCACCGAGGTGCTCAGTCGGCTGATAGACAAGTCGCTCCTCCTCCGTACGGACGCGGAGGCCAACGGCCAGGTGCGCTACCGCATGCTCGACACGGTGCGCGAGTACGCCCGGGACAGGCTCATGGCCGACGGGCGGGGCGAGGATGTGCACCAACGGCTGGCCCACTGGCTGCTCGAGGCGACCGACCAACTGGCCTCGGAGCAGTACCGACTGCCGGTGGCGTACATGTGGGAACTCACCTCCGAACTCGCCAACGTGCGGTACACGCTGGACTGGCTGCAGAGCCGCGACGAGCACGTATGCCGCGTAGTCCTTCTGGGGCGACTCGGCTACTACTGGGCCGCCATGGGCATGAGCGCCGAGGCGGTCCACTGGCTGCAGAGCCTGCTCGACCGGAAAGATCCTCCCAGTCCACAGCCCGACGGGTCGCTCGGCCCGGTCACCCTGGCTCAGTACCAGCTGTCACTGGCCCGTGCGCTGAGCTGGTACGCATGGCTCGGCGCCGTGAGCGGACTGCTGGCCGACCCCATCCTGCACGCATGGCAAGCGGTGGACGTCGCCCGGCTCCTGACGGACACCGATGTCCTCATCAAGACCCTTGGGCTGACCTTCTGGACCACCGTGAGCCACGGGACGCTCGACGAGGCCCGCGTTGCCCTGATCGAGGCTGACAAGGCGGCCGATGCCGACGGGGGGACGGCGGCCCGCTCGCCGCTCGACTCCCTGTGGGCAAGCTGCCACGTGATCGAGGGGAATGTCGACGCCGCGGCGCGCAAGGCGGAGGCCGCCGTCCACGGCGCCCTCCGATCCGGCGACAGGACGCACCTCCTGGGCGCACTGCTGCGGCTGGGCGACATCCGGAACGTCGGCGGGCAGCCAGAAGTGGCGCGGCAGCACTGGCGGGACGTTGTCCGTATCGCCTGCGAAGCCCGCGAGGACATCTGGGAGATGCAGGGCCGTTTCCGGCTGGCCTACGCCGACATCGCAGCCGCCCGGTACACAGCAGCTTTGGAATCCCTGAACGACCCCGTGTTCCAGAATCTCCCAGGCCATGACCTGCCGATCGCCGCGCTCAACCTCCGCGCCATGGCTCAGCTGTTGCTGGGGAGGCCGGACGACGCGGAGCGGACTCTCCTGACCGCCCTCGAGGTGCTCGGTCCGCACGGTCATCCCGTGCGGCGGGCGGTGACGGCTCTGGCGCTGCGCCACATCGCCCAGCTGCGCGACGATCGGACTGCCGTGTCGCGTTGGACCGAGCAGTTCTCCGCCGTGACGGAGCACCTCGCACCATGGCTGCGCTGGTCCGTGCAGATGGCGGAACGTGAGCTGGCGGCCTGGACCACCCGGGTCCAGGACCGCGCTCACGTTTTGGACAGCACTTGCTGGCTGGAGGGGCTGTGCCCGGACGAGCCGGAGACTCCCGGCCGCGTGGTGACGCTGTTCCCTGGCGAGCAGCTGACACGCGGTTTGGCCCTGTACACCGAACCGGCCGGGACGTTCGTCGGCTCACTGCCTCACGGCGGCGCATTCCCTGCGCATCACCGCCCCGACCCCGGCACGGCTCCAGAGCGTCCGGGGCGTACCGAGGCGTAGAAGGGGCAGCGGCTGCCCGCGCCTCTGCGCGGTCAGCTCGCCCGGCGGCACGCGTCAGCAGAGCGTCGCAATTCGAATGACTTCGGTGACCGTCTCATGCGTGTAGCTCTATGCGATCAATGCGACCCGACCTACTACATGGAGCCTCCCATGAGCGACATTTTTGATGGAATGCGACAGATTTTAAGGCAGCGGTTCCATGCCGCCGAGGAGCAGCTCACGCCGGATGCGACCCTGGACGACCTGGGCATGGACTCGCTGGACCGCGTGGAGTTCGCCCTGATGCTGGAGCAGGCGCACTGCATCAGATTTGGCTCCGACCTGGACGGCGTCCGCACGCTAGCCCAGGCCGAAGCGTTGATTGCGCGCAAGAAGGGCGATGCCGAATGACGACCGACAGCCAACCTGGTGGGAGCCAAACGCGAAAGTCAGGTTCGGTGCGGCGCCGAGCAGGCCGTGCCGGACTGCGCGCACACGGAGGCGGCCGCTTCGGAAGCGAACTTCAGCACGGCCTCGGCCTCGCAGGGGTCGAGCGCTGCCGCAGTCCGGCCCAACCGGGTTCCTGTGGTGTCCAGCCAACCGAGCAGCCCCGCCATGAAGACATCCCGGCTCCGATGGCGTCGACGACCTCACGGGGACCGCCGGGGCGGACACCGCCTCAGCGTGCGGCGTGACGCCGTACTGCCCTGAGCCCCCCGGGTCACGACCATCAGACGCCCGGCAAGGGCCCTCCCGGGTCTGAAGTGCCCGAGTCACCTGGCACCTTTCGCCCGATATGGACGGCTTTCCCTTCCTCCCTGGCCGGTCGTGACTCCGGCGACCACTACGGGGGTCTCCGTCGCAAAATGACTCGCGTCCCGTAGGCGATCCCACGTTCGTCTCTGCTGTACGTTCTAGCGCGAGTTAGGCGTCCCACTCATCTCCTTGAATGCCCTCGCTGGGCATCACTCCGCACCCCGGAGGTGCACAGGGGCACCATCGAACCCCGTGCAGGGTGCGGCGCCGGTTTCAGCTGTCCTTCCGGCGGATGAGAACTTGCATCTGCTGGGGGCTTCAAACAATCCAGTCGTCGCCATGGCGCGAGCCTCCCAGCGCGCCGTCTCCGACAACTGAGCTCGATCGCTGGTTTCCTGACATGCTGATGTCCCCTTCACCTTTCGGATCCAGGTAAGCCATCCCGGCTGAACCGGGGATAAAAACAGCTCCTCATGGCGCACAACGTGCGCTCCACCACCCAACGGCGGGGCAGCACGAACCCTTCCATGGTGTCGGTGCGTTTGACGACCTCCAGGGTGGGTGAGAGATTCTGAGGCACCAGTGGACAGGGTCGCCGGTGTAAGCCGCCGGCCCAGACGAGGGCGATCTCCCGGTGAAGCATGCGCAGCCGCTGAAGCAGGGGCCCGGCCGCATCCCGGACTCCCACGTTCGCGGCCGTCACCGCGACGACCAGCAGCAGGCCGAGCATGTCGGTCACGATGTGCCGCTTGCGGCCCGGCAACAGTCTTTCGCCGTCGTACCCGCTTGAGGCAGCCGGCACGGACGCGGAGGCCCGCACCGACAGCGCGTCGGTGATCCCCGCCGAAGGTTCCGCCTCCCGGCCCTCGCGCTCCCTGACCCGTCCACGCAACCGGTCGTGGAATTCGGCAACCAGCCCGGTCTCACGCCCCCGACGGAAAAAGGCATAACCCGGTCCCAGGCGGGGAAGTCCGAGCGCATCGCACGCCAGAAGATCCCGCCCGCGACCAGGTAACGGATCGCGTCAAGCATCTGACGGTGGCAGTAGGCCTCGGGCTGCCCGCCCTTCCCCTCCAGCCAGGCGCGCACCGGCAACATCGGGGCGCACCACCGCCCACTCCGCGTCTGTCATATCCGAGGGATAGCGGTGTACCCGATCCGGATAATCAGCCGCGTTCCCGTACACGTGCGCGAGACAATCGCACGACACGACGGGCGACTTGAACTGGGCAGGCGTGGGCACGTACAACGGCAGGGCCTCCCGGCACTCGGATGGGATCGCACCCCCGAGCTACCGAGAGGCCCTGTCTTCATGCGCCGACCGGCCGTAAATCACCCACGCGGGAAACTTGTTAAACCTGCACGTTCCAAGATCGGTTGAGACACAGCTTCTTACTGAGCTGAAGGTGTGGTGTGTGGGAGTAAGTTCTGGCGGTGGGTTGGCGGGGTGGGAACGAGGGTTCTGAGGTCGAATGGGCGGCGTTGGTGGCAGGTGTCCGGCCGTAAGGTCAGAGATGTGGTGGGTGGCTTACGGGAACTAACGGCGCCCTTTTGTCACGGCCGACGGTTGTGGGAACGTCATGGTCGTTGAGGCGGCGCCAGTGGGTGCCGGTCTTGGGCTGACGCGGTTCTGTTAGATACCGGGCGGGTCAGGCGTTCCGCATCGGCCGCCACAGCACGAGCGCGCTGGTCTGCTGCACATCCTGATACGGCACCAGATCACGTCGGTACGACGCATGCACCTGCGCCTCGCGCTGCTGCATCGTCGCCGCCGCGCAGTCGAGGGCCGCCTGGAGTTCGGCGCCCTGGGACTGGCGAGCGGCGACCTGGTTCTCCAGCTCGATGATGCGCTTGATGCCGGCGAGGTTACCCTCTTCCTGCGACAGTTGCTGCACCTGGCGGAGCAGTTCGATGTCGCGTGCCGAGTAGCGGCGGCCGCGGCCGGCCGTGCGGTCCGGGGAGACCAGACCGAGGCGGTCGTACTGGCGCAGTGTCTGCGGATGAAGGCCCGAGAGCTGGGCCGCCATCGAGATGACGTAGACCGGGGTATCCTCGGTCAGTTCATACGGGTTGCGTCGTCGGCCGTCCATGTGACTCATGCTCACTTCAAACTCTGGAACAGTTCCGCCCGCGGATCCTCGCTGGCGGTCGCCTCCCGATACGCCTCCAGTGCGTCACGAGCCTTACCCGACAGGTCCCTGGGGACACTCACCTCAACGGTGATCAGGAGATCGCCACGGATGCCGTTCTTGCCGACCGCGCCCTTGCCCCGCGCCCGCATGATGCAGCCGTTTGGTGTGCCGGGCGGCAGCTTCAGGGTGACGGCGGGGCCGCCGAGGGCCGGGACCCGGATCTCACTGCCGAGGGCTGCCTCGGTGAACGTCACCGGGACGGTCACCATGAGGTTGTCGTCCTTGCGGCCGAACACCCGGTGCTCGCCAACGTGCACGACGACATACAGGTCGCCTGTAGGGCCGCCCCGCCCGCCGGGGGCGCCCTTGCCGCGTAGCCGGATGCGCTGCCCGTCGGTAACACCTGCTGGGATGCGGACCCGCATCGTGCGGGACGATATGGCTCGGCTGCTGGCTTTGCACTCCATGCAAGGATGCTCGGAGAGCAGGCCGCGGCCCTCGCAGTCGGGGCACAGGTCGGTGAGTGAGAAGTCGCCACCCGACCCCTGAGCCACTTGACCGGTGCCGACGCAGGTCGGGCAGACCCTCGGGGTGCCGTTCTTGTCGCCGGTGCCCGAACACGCCTTGCTGGGCGCCTGGCTGGACATCCGCAGCGGGACCGTGGCCCCGTCGACCGCCTCGGTGAAGCTGAGCGTCACCTCGGACTCGATGTCCTGGCCGCGCCACGGGTGGGTACGGGTTCCCGCGGCAGCGCCGCGGTTGAACCGGTCCCCCAGGACGTCATCGAAGCCGGCTCCCCCGCCCTGGGTGCCTCCGAAGAGGTCGCCCAGGTCGAAGTTGAAGTTGCCTCCCGCGCCTCCGGGACCGGCCCGGAAGCCGCCGTTGCCGAAGAGGGCGCGTGCCTCGTCGTACTCCTTGCGCTTCTTGGCGTCACCGAGGATGTCATTGGCCTCGGAGATCTCCTTGAAGCGCTCCTCCGCCTTGTTGTCGCCCTTGTTCGCGTCCGGGTGGAACTCGCGGGCGAGCTTCCGGTACGACTTCTTGATCTCGGCTTCGGTGGCGTCCTTGGGGACGCCGAGGACCTTGTAGTAGTCCTTCTCGACGAAGTCCTTCGTGCTCATCGACGTCCCTCCTTCCGGACGATCGGCCGGGCGACCGGCCCGCAGGCCGGTCGCCGAACCGGGCGGTGGGCCCCGCGGTGGTCGGACGAAATGTCAGACCTCCTCGGTGCCACCGCTCTCCTCGTCGTCTGTCTTCTCCTCTTTGGCCGCCGCGGGGCTCGCGCCCGGCTGCGGCTCGGCCACTGCCACCCGCGCGGGGCGGATGGTGCGCTCGCCGATGCGATACCCCGGCTGCAGGATCGCCACGCAGGTCGTCTCGGTGACGTCCGGCGCGTACGAGTGCATCAGGGCTTCGTGGATCGTCGGGTCGAAGGGCTCGCCCTCCTTGCCGAACTGCTGCAGGCCCAGCTTGGCGACGACCGTCTCCAGCGATTCGGCCACCGACTTGAACCCGCCCACGAGCTCGCCGTGTTCCCTGGCGCGGCCGACGTCGTCGAGCACGGGCAGGAGCTCGCTCAGGAGACCCGCAACAGCGATCTCCTTGACCGTGACCCGGTCCCGCTCCACGCGGCGGCGGTAGTTCTGGTACTCGGCCTGGAGCCGCTGGAGGTCGCCGGTGCGCTCGGTGAGCGCACTGCGTGCCTGGTCCAGCTGTGCCGTCAGACCGGCGGTCTGGTTCACGTCCCCGGCCGGGGACGCCCCCTCCTCCGTGGAGGGGGAGGCAGCCTTCGGATCGGCGTCGTCAGGGGTGGCGCCGGAGGGAACGTCAGGCTTCTATCCCATGCGGAAAGCGCGTGTCGGGTAGCCGCAGCCCACCCGACACGAATGCTCTCCTCCATGTCCACGCGAAAGGACTCACTTCGGTTCAGCCAACCTGCATTGGCTTTGTACGCGACAGGGAGCAGCGTTTAGACAGCAGTTCGGGAGGCACTACCACTGCCGACACGCTGCGGATGTTCACGACGACGGACAGCAGCGCCGGCGCCCGGCAAAATGCGACCGCCAGCTGAGCGTCTGCAGCTCCCAGTGACTCAGGCACAAATGCGCTGGCTACGGCAACGGGAGGTCGGTGGTGGCCACGCCGTCGCCGACTTCCCAGCCCTCTCTCCGGGCTGCTGCCCGGACTGGTGAACATCGACCTCGCCGCTCTGCGAGTGCCTCCCGCAGCCGTGGACAACTGCTGCTGCGAGTGGTGAACGAAGCCACTGCATCAAGAAAATAGCTCGCAACACAATCACGAATGGGCCTTCTTGAGCACCTCCTCCAGCAGATGAAGCTGCAGGCCAACGAGCCGGGAAGGCGTTGTGAAGTTCGAGTCGTCGCTCCCAGCGCGTGACTCCTCCCCGCCCTGATGGAGGTGGCTTCTCGCTACGCCTGGTTGGCGTTGCGACGCACCAGCCGCAATCGAGCCGCTGCCCCCGCACCCTGCCGTACAAGGCCGCGACCTCCACCGCCCATTGGTGGGGTTGGCCGTGCGGCTCTTCGCGTTGCAGCGCGGAAACCGGGAGGCGCCTGCTGCGCAGCCTGAAGCCTTGCGGCGGCCCTGCGCCCGTACTGGAGGTCAGGCACAAACCCGCCGCCCGAGTCGGCGAGGAAATGCGCGATGCCCAGGCCGATGCCGACCACCGACCCGGTCGCCGCGAGCGGTTCCGGCTGGTCCTGTTCGGCGGTTAGCACGTAGCCTTGGGATGCCGCTCCGCCAGCGTCTCAGAATACAGAGAGCCCGGTGGCGGTCGTGAATGCCTCGATCGCCGCCACTGCGCCTACGGAGTTACCAGCCCGGTCCAGGGCAGGACTCCAGGCGCACAGCGCCGCCCGGCCCGGCAGTATCGCGAGCACCCCACCCCCGACGCCGCTCTTGGCAGGCAGACCGACCCGGTAGGCGAACTCCCCAGCGGCGTCGTAGGTCCCGCAGGTCAGCAGGACCGCGTTGACACGCTTGGCCTCGGTGCTGCTGAGCATCCGCGTTCCGTCGGCCCGCACCCCGTGACTCGCGAGGAAGCGGCCCGCGAGGGCCAGGTCGCGACAGCTGGCGCTGATGGAACAGTGAGCGAAGTACTCCTCGAGCACGACGGCGACAGTGTTGTCCAGATTGCCGTGGCTGGCGATGAAGTGGGCCAGGGCTGCGTTCCGGTGGCCATGGGCAGCCTCGGACGCGGCGACCGTCGGATCGATGCTGATCCCGGGATTTCCGGACTCCGCTCGGAGGAAGCCGACGACGCTCCGGGACGCGGCCCCGGTCAGCGTCTGCAGCCGGTCGGTGACGACGACGGCGCCAGCGTTGATGAACGGATTGCGCGGGATGCCGCGCTCGGCCTCCAGCTGCACAAGTGAGTTGAAAGGCGTCCCGGAGGGTTCTCGCCCGACACGGGTCCAAAGCGCGTCCCCGCCCTCGGCCAGGACCAGTGCCAGGGAGAACAGCTTTGAGATGCTCTGGATGGAAAAGGGCTCCTTCCAGTTCCCCACGCCGTGGAGCTCACCGTCGACCGTGGCCAGCGCCATCCCGAAGGCATCCGGGACCGCCCCTGCCAATGCTGGGATGTAATCGGCGACATGCCCCTTTCCCGCCTCGCGGCGACCCGCGACCATCGCCGTGCGCAGGAATTCCGGGTAGTCCATGCCGTCCTTTGGGGTTGCGTTGATGATTCCTGCGCAGAATAGCGTCCGCTCACACCGCCCCGCGCACGTTGCCGCATTCACTCTGCACGGTGGCCGCGCGTACAGCAGTGGACCTTTCTGGGTCTGAAACCTGGCATCCTTACGTTTTCGAACCGTCGCCCCAGACCACCCGAGATACCGTCTCTAACCAGTGACTTGGCCCCACTGAGCCACTTCCAACCCGAATGCCCTAATAGCCGGTACGCAGCACTGTCTCGCGGCGTTCTTCCGCCGTTGACAACTGGCGAGAGCGTTCCTTCTGCATGTGAGAGCGGCGTCAGGTGCGGGCCGACCCTGAAGGTTCCGCGCCGACCTGTCCGCACATGGAGGCGGCCGCCTCGGAGGCGAAGCTCAGCATGGCCTCAGCCTCGCGAGCAGTGAGTACCGCCGCCGACCGGCCTAGCCTGATGCCCGTGGAGCCAAGCCACGACAGCATCCCTGCCGTGAAGGCGTTCCCAGCCCCGATGGTGTTGACGGCATCCATCGGAGCCGCACCGACGGAGAACGGCTCGGCGCCTGCTGTGAAAGCCGTACTGCCCTGAGCCCCGCGAGTCATGACGATCAGGCGCCCGGCCCGGGCAAGTGTCCGGGCGATGGCCTCCGGCTCCCTTCCGGGCCAAAGGCGGACCAAGTCCTCGTCACTGGCCTTGACGACGTGGGCCAGGGATACCAGCCCCCGCAGGAGTCCTCGGCACACCACCGGTTCCAGCATGCGGAACTCACGCACGTTCGGGTCCACCACGAGCAGCGATGTCCGGGCCGCTGCACGAGCCGTAGCCGCGACGACACGCGCGGCTGGGTCGACGACGGAGGCGAGACCGCCCACATATACCGCTTCGAAACGGCTTAGCTTCGGCCTCAGGTCTGGCAGCTGGAAGCTAGCGGTTTCCTTGAAGTGGAAGTTGTAGCTGGCACCGGCCCCATCCGAGTCGACGACCGCCAGCGCCGTGGGAAGGCCCGAACGGACGCAGAACGAAAGGTCGACACCAGCCGAGTCGAGTCGTTCCTCGAGCATCCGGGCAAAGGCGTCTTCACCAAGCCCTCCGGCGAGCGTCGGCGACATCCCCAGGCGGCCCAATCCGACGGCCACGTTGGCCGGCCCGCCGCCGGGCTGCACGTGCAACAAGGCGGGCTCGCCGACCGCCTGCCCCAGCACCGGCACGAGGTCGACAAGCGCCTCGCCGACCACGAGGATGTCTCCGCGACTCATGGCTGCACCACGATCGTGCGGCCGCAACCGGCCCGGAACCGATCGAGCGCTTGCAGATTCTCCCCCAGAGACACGCGGTCGCTGATGAAGATGCCCGGTCGGGCAGGGAGCACAGGCAGATGCCCGTCATGCTGGTGCGCCGCGGGTGCCGCCCCTACCCCCAGGCTCTCGCCCACCCTCCGTTCTCTGCGCTGACGTCGCATGGACATGGAATCTCCTGATCATTCCTGGTGACTGATGGTTTCGGCTCTGTCGAAGGAGCTCGTGAACGCAGTTACGGCGTGGCTTCGATGGCTTCCAGGCGATTCGACGCCTAGGAATTCACGGCTCGACGACCGAGGCGCTCCGCCTGGGCCCGCTCTCCTGCGTCGGACACGGCCGCCGCCAGCGAGTCCAGGATGGTCAGCGCACTCTGTCGGCACGGGCGTCTGCCCGCTCCAGGATCTGCCGCATCAACCGCAGCGCGTAAAACAGACGTGACCTGACCGTGCCCGAAGGGATGCCGAGTTGGTTGGCTGCCTCCTCGACGGAACGCTCCGACAAGTAGATCAAGCGAACCGCTTCGCGGTGCTCGGGTCTGAGCCTCGGCAGAACTCTCTCCACGGTCATGGAGGCCAGGATGTCGGCGTACTTGTCGTGAGTGAGGCGCGTGCCATGTTCCAAAAATGGCTTGTAGGCAACCTCCTGTGGTCGGGTCTGGCGGCGTCGATGGGAGTCGATGAGCAGGTTTTTGGCGACGGTCGTCAGCCAGGCCCGGGTAAATTCAGGAGCGCCGTCAAGCTTCTCGGCGTAGCGCCAGGCGCGCAGCATCGTCTCTTGGACGATGTCTTCCGCCAGTTCCCAGTCGCCGCCGGCCCGTGAGCGCACCAAACACCTGAGGTAATGGGAGTGGTCTTTGTAGACCTGCTCGAGCAGGGCGGTGTGCCTTGCCGGTGTCGGGGCCGAATTCGGTGCTCCGGGCGGCTCTTGCGCCGGCGGTCCTGCCGAGGCCGGGCGCCGCTTCCGCCGCGGAGGCGTCAAGGAGGCGTAATCACGCTGCTTGGGGATGAACGACCGGGGGAGGCACTTCGCAGAAGCGGGAGCGGAGGCAGGCAGTGCAGGCCGGGCGACGGCGCGAATACCAGGGCGTTGTGCTGCGGTGGGAGCGAACAAGGGTTTCTCGTTTCCGGGATGTGGCGCAGGGAACACACCTAGCCCGCAGCGACGAGACGGTGCTTTCTGGCAGGCGCGATGCGAGTGGTATTCGTAGTGCGTGCACGGCGAAGGACTTGGCTGGCGAAGCCGAAGGTGACCACCATGGCCATCAAGGTGGGGCTCAGGAGCATGCCGATGACGATGCCGCCGACCACGGCGAGCGCAAACGGCACGGGGCCCTTGTCGAACGCGGTGCCGAGGACCAGTCGATGACGCCGGTCTGTCCCTTGACCGGTTGCCACCACCAGCCGAAGGAGGTGGATGCCAGGACCACCAGTTATCGACAGGGTTTGATGCTCTCCGTTGTCCGCACCGTCCGCGGTTAAGGGTGCCGCGGGTTGCCCCCTCCCCCGCACCCTCGCACACCCTGAGTCGACGATCAGGCTTCCTCTAGGGCGGCCCGTCTTCTCAGCCGGACAGCTCAACCTGAATCTCGACCTCAACTGGAGCGTTGAGCGGGAGGACCGCGACGCCGACCGCGCTGCGGGCGTGGACGCCCCGGTCCGCCAGGACTTCGCCGAGCAGTTCGCTGGCACCGTTGATGACGCCGGGTTGGCCGATGAAGTCGGGCGCGGAGGCGACGTATCCGACGACCTTGACGACGCGGGCGATGCGATCGAGGTCACCAGCGATCTGCTTCACGGCGGCCAGAGCGTTCAGGACGCAGGTACGGGCAAGTTCCTTGGCCTGCTCTGGGGTGACGTCGGCGCCGACCTTGCCGGTGAGTGGCAGTGAGCCGTCGACGAGGGGGAGCTGGCCGGAGGTGTGTATGAAGGAGCCAGCCTGGACGGCGGGGACGTATGCGGCGAGCGGGGCCGCGACCTGGGGCAGGGACAGGCCCAGGGCTTGGAGGTTCTTCTCCACGGTGCTCATCCTCGTGCCTTTCGGGTGAGGGTGAGGTAGCCAGCGCCGAGCAGGGCGAACCAGCTGGCCCAGACGTACAGCGCCATGCGGGTGTCGGCGTCCATCCCGATGAGGATCAGGACGGAGAGGAGAGCGGCAATGGCGATCCAGTTGGTGACGGGAGCGCCGGGCATCCGGAAGTCGGTGGCGGGCAGGAGGCCGGCGCGGACCTTGCCGTGGTAGCGCAGGTGTGCGGCGAGGATCACCGTCCAGGTCCACAGGCCGGCACAGGTGCCGACGGCCGTGATGTACACGAACGCCTTGTCCGGGGAGACGATGTTGACGACGACGCCGATGCCCATGACCAGTGTGGACAGTGTCAGGGCGGCGAGCGGGAGTCGGCGGCCGTTGAGCCTCTTCACGACGTCGGGGGCTTCGCCGTTGACAGCCAGGCCGCGGAGCATCCGGCCCGTGGAGTAGATGCCGGAGTTGCAGGAAGACAGGGCGGCGGTCAGGACGACGAAGTTCATGATTCCGGCGGCGCCGGGTATGCCGACCTTGGCGAAAACCTGGACGAACGGGCTGACGCCGGGGGCGTATTCGGTCCAGGACTGGACGGACAGGACGACGACGAGTGCGCCGACATAGAAGATCGCGATGCGGACAGGGAGGGTGTTGATCGCCTTGCGGAGGGTCTGCTTGGGGTTTTCGGCCTCGCCGGCGGTGACGCCGACGAGTTCGACGCCGAGGTAGGCGAAGACGACGCCTTGCATGGCGAGCAGGGACTGCCAGGCGCCGTTGGGTGCGAAGCCGCCGTCGGCCCACAGGTGGGTGACGGAGGCGGTGTCCCCGACGGAGGAGAACCCGAAGGTGAGGACGCCGACGCCGATGACGAGCATCGCGATGATGGCGACCACCTTGATTGTGGAGAACCAGAACTCCAGCTCGCCAAAGACCTTGACGGAGACGAGGTTGGCAATGAAGAGGACGGCGAGGGCGGTCGCGGCCGTGGCCCACACCGGTACCGAGGGCCACCAGTAGGCGATGTAGTGGCCGGCTGCGGTCACTTCGGCCATGCAGGCGGAGACCCACACAGCCCAGTACGACCAGCCAGTGACGAAGCCCGCGAAGGGGCCGAGGAACTCGCGGGCGTAGTCGGCGAAGCTGCCGGAGGTGGGACGGTAGGTGAGCAGTTCGCCCAGGGCCCGCATGATCAAGAAGACGATGACTCCGGCCCCGGCGTAGCAGGCGATCAGGCTCGGCCCGATCCGGGCGATGCCGGCGCCGGATCCGTAGAAGAGGCCGACGCCGATGGCGCCGCCGATGGCCATCATCTGGACTTGGCGGGCGGTGAGGCCGCGCTGGTAGCCCTCGTCGGGCGTGCTGTCGGCGGCCAGGCCGTCGCCGTGCCGCTGGTCTACCTGGGTGGTCATGGTGATGCACCTTTCGTTCCGTACAGGGCCCGGGGCGGGTCCGGCCGAGGGCTCAGAAACAGAAGTCGGCGATGGTGTCGGTGAGGATGTCGGTGAGGCGGTCCAGCGAGGCGAGGTCGACGTACTCGGTGGCCGCGTGGGCGCCCGCGCCGTCGGCGCCGAAAAGCAGGCAGGGGATGCCCGCGCGGTCCAGGAGGGCGCAGTCGGTCCAGAAGGGCTCGGCGCGCACCACGGGCGGGTGGCCGAGGGCCCGCTCGGCGTGGCGGGTCAGGGTGCGCACGATGAGTGCCTTGGGGTCAGCCTCGAAGGGCTCGCGGTGCAGGCCGCGGGTCAGCCGGTAGCGGAAGTCGGGGACCGTGGCGGCGAGGTAGTCGAGGACGTCAGTCAGTTCGCGCTCGACGCTGTCGGCACTCTCGCCGGGGACGGTGCGGCGCTCCAGGGTGATGCGGCAGTGCGCGGGGTAGGTGGAGGGTTCCTCGCCGCCTTGAATGACGGAGGCGTGCACGGTGCCGGTGCCCAGGAGGGGGTGTACCGGGCCCTGCGCGAGGCGCCGTCCCAGTTCCTCGAGCGCGACCAGGAAGTGCCCGGCCTTGGCGATCGAGTCGATGCCGAGGTCCGGTCGTGAACCGTGGGCCGCGCGGCCCACGATCTCCACGTCGAACCAGGCGAAGCCCTTGTGGGCGAGGGTCACTTCGAGGTGGCTCGGCTCAGTGACGATCGCCGCGTCGGCCGTGAACGACTCCAGCACCTCCTCGGTGCCCGAGCTGCCGTGCTCCTCATCTGCGACGCAGGCGAGGATGACATCGCCGCGCAGGGGACCGCGGGCGGTGGCGCGGGCCGCGGCGACCATCATGGCCGCGATGCCACCCTTCATGTCGAAGGTGCCGCGGCCGAACATCCTGCCGTCGCGGATCTGCGGGTCGAGGGGGTCCCCGTCGTAGTCGGCGAGGCTGACCGTGTCGAGGTGGCCGTTGAGCATGAGGGAGCGGCCTCCGCCAGTGCCGCGGGCGATCGCGACGAGTGAGGGCCGACCGGGGCGCTTTTCCAGGGCGTGGACCTCGAAGCCGCGGGCAGCCAGCCATTCGCTGCAGAAGTCGGCGATGACGGCTTCGCCGGCCCCGCCCGGTACGAGGTCCGGATTGACGGAGTCGATGGCGATCAGCCGGGCCAGCAGGCGGCCGGGATCCAAGTCCAAAGGATCAGGCAACACTGGAGTCGAGGCAGTCTCAGGGAGCATGAGGGCCTTCCGAAGTCTGACGCCGCGACCGGGAGGTCAGGGGCGGGGCACCCGGGGTGGCGGTGTTTGCCGAGCACTGTGCCCCAGCCGCCTCGGATCGGTCCAGCGAAGGTTTCTGAGTGATAGACATTGGAAATTCCGAACGATGGAGCCCGTGTCCTCCCTGCATGCAGGCATGCTGATCCCGGGGAGCGCCTGTTGGCTCTCCCCGGGATCAGCTGTGGGCTCTGTCTCGGGCGTCTTGGTGTGTGCTGGGGGCGCTGGGGACCGCGCTCAGTCCTGGTTGGCCAGGCGCAGGAGGGTGGTGGCGAGGGCTTCCTCAGCCCGGGCCGTCTGGTCGGGGTTGCGCAGGCCCACGGTCATCTCGGCGCGGGGCGGAACGATGTTGGTCAGGTCCGGGTGGACGATCAGATGGCCGACGGTGGCCCGCAGGTCCCCGTACTCCCCGGAGTCGACCAGCGCGCCATGTCCGGGCCGGGCACGATGGTCAGCAGGCCGAGGACACCGAGTGCGGCGGCGAAGTGGGGCAGCACATTGCCGCCCTCCTCGTGGTCCAGCCGGTCTGGTGCGGGGTGATGAAGGTGCGGTGGTTCAACGCAGGGGTCTTTCGGGTGTTGCGTGTTCAGTGATCGGCGGTGGAGTGCGGGTTGGCGGCCTGGCCCTCGGTGCTCACCAGCACGACCACCGAGGTCGCATCGAGTCCCAGTGCCGTACGGCGTTCTTCGGCGCCCACGCCGGTGAGCACCGCGCGGAGACCGGCGAGCGTGGCGGCTCCGCACGGACCCGAGGAGACACCGAGGGCCGCGAGTTCAGCGGCCGCGCCGGTGCTGTCGGCGTCGGAGACGGCGACAGCGGCGTCCAGTCCGCTGTGCAGGTAGGGCCAGGCGATGCTCGAGGGGGTGCCGCAGTTCAACCCGGCCATGTTTGTGTCGCCCGTGGTGACGCTGACGGGCTCACCGACGGTGAGGCTTTCGAGGACGCAGGCCGCGGTCTTCGGTTCCACCGACAACAACGCCGGAGCCCGTCCTGACGGGCGGCTTCGGTAATGGGTGACCACAGCCTGGGCCAGTGACCCCACACCCACCGGGATGGAGACCAGGTCAGGTCCTGCGACGACCCCTTCAGCCGCCAGCTGCTCGTCGATCTCGGCGCAGAGGGTGGAGTAGCCCTCGACGATCCACCCCGGGATCTGCTCATAGCCCAGCCAGGCGGTGTCCTGGACCAGGACCGCGTCCGGCGCGGCAGCCGCCTGGGCCGCCAGGCGTACGGCCTCGTCGTACGGTTCCGCGACCTCGGTGACCTTCGCCTGCTCTGCGACAATGGCCGCCACGGCCTGCGGATGCACGCCCTGCGGGACGAAAACGTGGGCGTGCTGCCCGAGCAGGCGTGCCGTGCGGGCCACCGCCCGGCCGTGGTTGCCGTCGGTGGCGGTCACCAGGGTGACCGGACTCGTTTCCTTGCCACTCGCGGCGCGCTCGGCAAGGGTGCGGTGGACCGCCCAGGACGCACCCAGCGCCTTGAACGCGGGCAGCCCCAGACGGCTCGACTCGTCCTGGATGAACACCCGACTGAGTCTTCCCTCGTAGCGTAGAGACCGTGACTGCAGGGGAAGTTGGGAGTCATGGCGGAGAAGAGGCGGAAGTTCGACGCGGAGTTCCGTGAGGGGGCTGTGCGGATCGTGACCGAGACCGGGAAGCCGGTCGGGCAGGTCGCGAAGGATTTGGGGATCAACGAGACGACGCTGGCGAGCTGGGTCTCGCGGGCCCGCAGGGTCGGCGGGGCCGGGGCCGGCCAGGCGGTGGAGAGCGAGGAACTGGTCCGGTTGCGGCGGGAGAACGCCCAGCTGCGGAAGGACAACAAGGAGCTGGTCATGGAGCGTGATGTCCTCAAACGCTGCATGGTCATCTGGGTGAAGTAGCTGCGGCGGACCCGACGGCTGTCGTCGGGGTGATCAGCGACCAGAAGACCGAGTGCAACATTCCGTATCGCGTCTCGTGCCGTGCTCTGGGGGTGTCGGAGGCGTGGTTCTACAAGTGGCACCGGCGCCCTGACCGGCCGACGAAACGCGAGGTGAGACGGGCCGAGCTGGCGGAGAGGATCCGGTATTTCTTCGACCGGTCGGGCAGGACGTACGGCTCGCCGAGGATCACGCTGGATCTGTGGGAGGAGGGCTGGCAGGTGTCGCGGAACACCGTCGCCGACATCATGGCCGAGCTCGGCCTCCAGGGCCGCAGGCCGCCGCGTCGGCGCAAGTCGCTGACGCGGCAGGGCAAACGGAAAGCCTCTCCTGACCTGGTGCGACGCGGGTTCGACGCCATCGCTCCGGACGTGCTGTGGTGGGGCGACATGACCGAGATTGACACCGGCGAGGGCAAGCTCTACCTTGCCTCCGTCCACGACGCGTTCTCCCGCCGGGCACTCGGTTACGCCATGGGTTCCCGGCACGACACCGCCCTGGTCAGCGCCGCACTGCAGATGGCGATCGCCACCCGGGGTGGCGAGGTGGACGGCGTGATCTTTCATTCGGACCGCGGCTCGGAATACACCAGTGCGGCGTTCCAGCAGCTCTGCGGCCGGTGGGGTGTCGTGCAGTCGATGGGGCGCGTGGGGTCGGCGCTGGACAACGCCGCCGCGGAGTCGTTCCACTCTGTGCTGAAGGTCGAGTACGTGCACCGGCACCGCTTCGACACCCGGGCCGAGGCCAGGATCAAGACCGCGACCTGGATCACCGACTTCTACAACACGAGGAGGCGCCACAGCGCCGCCGGCGGGCAGCCGCCCGTCACGTTCGAGAACACCATCCAAGAAGCACGCAACCACACCCACCATCAGGGCCAAGTTGCATAACAAGGTCTCTACGAAATCAGGGGATTGACACTTAGCTATCGCTCCGCGTCGGTGAGGAGAGCGGTCTGCCGATGTTCGACCTGCACCGACTGCGCCTGCTGCGCGAACTCAAGCACCGCGGCACCCTGGCGGCCGTGGCCGCAGCCCTGTGCTACGCCCCGTCTTCCGTCTCCCAGCAGCTCTCGCAGTTGGAAGGCGAAGTGGGCGTTCGGCTGCTGGAACCGGTCGGGCGGCGGGTGCGGCTGACCGAGCAGGCCGAGATCCTCGTCGCCCACACCGAAGCCGTTCTCGAACGCTTGGAGCGCGCGGAGGCGGACATCGCCACCTCCCTGACGGACCTGACCGGCACCCTGCGCATCGCCTCGTTCCAGACGGCCGCCCTGGCCCTGGTTCCCACCGCGCTCGACCTCCTGCGTGATCGGCACCCGCGCCTGCGGGTCCACGTCGCACACATGGAGCCGGAAAAGGCCCTGCTTGCCCTGCAGGCCCACGACTTCGACCTGGTCCTCACCGAGGAATACCCCGGCAATCCCAACCCGCGGCCCGCCGAACTCGAAGAGGAAGAGTTGCTCGACGACCCCCTCCACCTCGCACTGCCGAAGCCGTCGGACGACGCGCACTCTGGTAGCCCGATGGCGGCACTGCGCTCACTCGCGAACCATCCCTGGGCGATGGAACCGGAAGGCACACCCGCCCGCCAGTGGGCCATGACCCTGTGCCGCAACGCCGGCTTCGAACCCGACGTACGGTTCGAGACCACCGACCTCCTGCTCCATGTCCGCCTCGTCGAGCAGAAACACGCCGCCGCCTTCCTTCCCGACCTCGTCTGGTGCGGACAGCGCCCGACCGTCACTCTGCGGCAGCTCCCCCGCGACCAGCACACACGCTGCATTTTCACCGTCGTACGCCGTGGCCGCAGCCAGCACCCCGCCATCCTCGCCTGCCGGGACGCCCTCCGCCGCGCGGTCACCCTCCGCTCCAGCCAGGCCTAGGACGGCGGCTCACCGTTGCAGGTCGTGTTCTCCCGGTGTTTCTACGGAATTCAAGGCTGGTCCTGTGTTGTCGGGTCACGCCAAGAGACCGCGGCCGCGCCCGTGAGGCGGCAAGCCATCAGGTCGGTTATGACCAGGTGGACCGCCGCCTCGCGAGGAATGCTTCCAGAATGCGAAGAACGAATGCGGCCTGGACCAGTACGAAGTCCGCCGCTACGTCGGCTGGTACCGGCACATCACACTCGTAATGCTCGCGCACAACTTCCTCGCGGCGATGACCGTTCAGAAACGCGAAAAAGGGGTGACGCGGCCGACACACCCGACCTCGTGGACCTCACCCCGGAAGAAATCCGTCGTCTGCTGGCAGTTGAACCCCGCCGCCCTGCACGACGCGATCACGCAATGAGCTGGTGGCGCTGGAGACGGAGCCCAGGCCGGCGCCCGCCTCCGGGAGAATGACCTGCGCGCCCGGCTGGCCGCCGCGCGGAGTATCCGCACCGCCGCTGACGTCGACCGCCAACCCGCGGACACCTCACGATCCGGCGCCGCGGCCGCATCCTCGTGGGCACAAGAGGTGGAGGCCGCTTTGGAAGCAGCCGCCGACGAAAGGGCCGCCGGCTCAGCCTCTACCCCCGTGAGCTCACCGAGGCCATCCACACCGCCCGCGCCCAGCAACAGAACGGAACCTGGCAACGTGACTATGCGCTCCGCGCCGGGGTCGAGGGCGCCATCCGCCAGGCCACCCACACCACCGGCCTACGCCGAGCCCGCTACCGCGGCCTCGCGAAGACCCACCTCGACCACACCACCAGCGCCACCGCCCTCAACCTCATCCGACTCGCAGCGTGGTGGAACGGCCACCCCCTCGGCCGCGGCAGCCACAGCCACCTCGCCAGACTCCAACTCCGCCTCGCGGCATAACCGTTGGAATTAGCCACCAAGATCGCGCAGGCACGGGTCGACAGGCCGTGTGCTGCAGAGGCTGCGGCCTATGCCGTTGCGAACTCGCGCGAACGAAACCGCCTGGGCAGCGTAGTGAAAGGCAACAGGGCGATCCACGCGCGGCCGCGGGCCGCGCACCATGCGCATTACTGAAGGTCGGCATAACTACCCGTCAAGCTCACCCGCCATGCGGAAAAGTGGAGGAACATACGATGCCCAAGGGACGACGGCCAGACAGTGGCGAACGCCTGACTGAGATCGGCTCAGGCGAACTCGCCCCGGTGATCGCCGCTCGCCGAGCGTCCGTGCGTCGCCCGGTTGTAATGTCCGTAGTGGCGGGCGACTCCGGTGAGGCCCTGGCAGCGGTCGCCGTACAGGCGGATACCGAAGAGGGGGCCCCCGCCGCGCCCGCGACCGGCGCGCACGAGCCCGAGGCTGCCGAGGGGAACACGGAAGCGGCGCAGAGCGACGAGAAGACGACGCGGGAACAGACGGGGACGGAGTCCCGGGAGAGGGACTTGCACCGCCTCGCCCATCTTGGCAAGGCAGGGAAGGAATCCAGCAGGGGCGCAGCCGCGTCCAGCGAGACAGAGGCTGGCGCCGACGCCCCGCAAGCAGAAACCGCGCGGAGTGCCGAGAGGGGCGGAGCCGCCGGGAAGGGGGATGTCGGCCCTGACACTCCGGACGGCACCGGGCCGTTGGAGGACGGTGCTAACAGACGGTCCTGGGGAGGCCGCCCCAAGAAACCGATGCTGGCCGCCGCGGCGCTGATCGGCGCAATATTGCTCGGCGTCCCGCTCCTGCTTGTGGGAAAGGACCACGACAAACGCCAAGACACAGCCGCGAACTTGCCCCGGGACACGGGGCTGACGGTTTCCGGCACGACGGGCGGAGAACTCGGGAACTACGTTCCGCAACCGCCGTCCACCAGCTCGGACACCGCCTCGCAACCGGGCGGATCACCGGAGTCGAAGAAGCACCATTTCAAGAAGACCGCGTCCGATGGCAAACCGAAGACGGTCACCGCTTCCCCCAGCAGCGACAGCGGAAAAGTACGACAGAGTGCGCCACGGCCCCAGACATCCGGCACGGCAGAGCAGAAGAAGCCGAGCGCCTCCAACGCACCGGCCGCCGAACCTGTCACGCAAGGCCGCTGGGCGACGTACACCTTTAGCATGACGAACCGGCTCCTCGGCAAGTGCCTGGTCAAAAACTCTTCCTCCAGATACGTCGCACAGAGCTCCTGCAACAACGACAAGTGGCGGCTCAACTTCGTGGGCGACGGCACGTATCTGATCAAGAACGTGGCGGCTAATCAGTGCCTGGACACCAACGGCAAGGACATGTACTTCTCTGGCTGCGCCACAGGGGCCACCGGACAGCGCTGGAGCCTTTACGCGGGGGAAGGGTGCAGCCTCGTGATCGCGAGCCACCGCTACGGCGACTACCTGACGGCGTGGTACGACGGAACGGTCACCCTGGCGGACCGCAGCACGGTGGACAATCCGAGCAAATACATGTGGGAAGCCCCGTCGCTGCGCAGGTGCTGACGATCCGCGGCCGGGGCGCACCGTCCGCGCGAAGCGCGTTCGACGGCCGTCACCGTCTGCAGTATCACTCCGCGGCACGGCTTGCCGCCGTCGGTGGAATCCGCCATCGATGAGACGTCGGTGGTGCGTTACGGTGCGGCGGCCGGGCTTCTTGGCCGTTGCGCCGGGTATCACCGCCGGGCCCCAGAGTTCTGTCCTCAACGTGTCCCGCGCCCGCGTGAAAATCTCGTTCTGAGCCGTTGACCACGTACGTCGTCTCGCCCTCGGTCAAGCGGCGTGCCGGTACCCATTGATCAGACCGCTGAGCAGTTGGGTGCGATGGATTCCGTTTCTCCAACGGGAGGGCAGGAGCCAGCTGTTCGGTCACCGAGTGCGCAGGAAGGACGACCAAGTGTCCCGCCGCCCGATTGGGTGCGGGCGGAACTTTCGCACGGCGCAGCCCTGTCCGCACTGTTGCCCGCCGAGATGGTGATGCCCAACCGGGCCGGCGCCCCTTGTACGCGGTGGTGCCCCCACAGCGGGTTCTCACGAGCCAGGCGCAGGATCAACTCCCGCGTATCCTCCGGTACCGGCAGTCTACCCGGCTTCTTGCTACAGAAAGGTTCACGTGTTCGCGATCAGCCCCCGGTGCCGGCGCAGCAATGTCGCCGGGGTGACGAAGAAGCTGCTCCAGCGTTCTCTGGGAAGCAGCCTCGACAACGCCGCAAGCAGTACTCGGTCCCTCCGAGCTCGCCCTCGGCCTTCCTGCCGAGCCGTCGCGGCAGGCGGGCCGCCAGCCAGCCGTAGTAGACGGAACGGCCGACCTCCACGACTCGGCACAGGGTGGCGACACCCTTCCGCGTCCCTCAGCAGGAAGTTCACTGAACCCGGGCTCAGCTGCTGCGTCTGAGTCTATGAGGCCGCCGGAAAGTCATCTCGTGCGCCACTGAGGAAGTTAGACATGGCTGGATCAGACACGAGCAGCTCACAGCCCTCGCTGCCGCCGAAGGAGATACTGCTTGCCGCCTCCGTCGCCCGACGGTTCTATCTCGACAACCAGTCCAAGGTGGAGATCTCCAAGGAGTTCGACATCAGCCGGTTCAAGGTCGCCCGCCTGCTGGAGGCGGCCGTGGCTCTGGGCATCGTGGAAATAAGCATCACGGTCCCGGCCGAGATCGACACCGAGCTGTCCACGGCGATGCGCCGACGATTCGGACTCAAACACGCGATCGTGGTCAAGGCAACAGCCGACGGCCCCGGAGGCCCGGAACCGGTCACCCAATGGCTGGCCCCGACCGCGGCCCACCTCATCGCGACGATGGTGGAGCCGGACGACGTGCTCGGGCTGGCATGGGACCACACTGTGAATTCCGTGACCGAAAGATTCACCAAGTTGTCGCTGTGCACCGTCGTCCAGTTGACCGGGGTCCACCCGCTGGAGTCCATCACCGCCGACTCCGGCGCGGCAGTCCGCAGGGCCGCGGCCGCCTCCGGCGGCAAGAGCTACCCCATTTACGCGCCACTGGTCCTGCCCAACAAGCTCACCGCCGACATCCTCCGCTGTCAGCCGGACATCGCTGAATCCCTCAACCAGTTCGACCGGGTCACCAAGGCGGTCATGGCCATCGGCGCCTGGGGGAGCACCCTCTCCACCGTCTACGACAGCCTGACCGTGAACGAACGCGAGCAATACCGCGGGCTCGGCGTCGTCGCCGAGATGGGGGCTCTGCTGTTCAACAGGGACGGCAGGGTGATCTCCACCGAATTGAACGACCGCGTCATCTCCGTCGGAAGCAAACAGTTCCGCCGCATCCCCGAGGTGATCGGCGTCGCGGGAGGGATTCAGAAGGCCGAGGCGATCGGCGCCGTCCTCAGGTCCGGCCTGCTGACGAGCCTCGTCACGGACAGTTCGGCGGCGCTCCACAGCCTGCGTGGCTCCCCCTGCAGCGAGCCATACGGGGAACCCAACCTCGGTCCGCGGTTGCGTACGGACACCGCGGAGGTCGTCCAGGACACCTCTCACATCGGGCTCGCGGAGCCTGCCTGCCTTGGATGAGGCGGCGGGCCAACGGCGGATGAACGAGCTACTCCCGGGCACGACCGTGGCATTGCCGCAGGGAGCGCTGTACATCCGGGTGCCCCGCCCCTTCGACCTCGCCCTGGCGATGACCGACGGCGACGGGCGGGTCGCGGGGGCCGACGGCCTCTTCGTCCCCGGGCAACCGCCCGCTCCCGGGCTCCGCCCCCACGGTGACACCTCCACCGTCGACCCAAGACGGCTGCGCCCGGGAACCTCAGGAGCCATGGTGATCGTCACCTCCGCCGTCCCACGGACTCCCCTCAGTCGGCTGCCGTCGCCCCGGATGAACGTCACCAGCACAGACGGAATGCTGCTGGCCCGGTTCCGTCCACCACATCCCGGCCCGGACCTCTTGGCGCTCGCCCACATCCACCGTCACGGCGCCGGCGGTCGGTCGGGAGAGAACCGGAGCACCGATCGCGGCGAACCGCTCGACGGCGACCCGACCCTGGCGTTCGTTCCCCGGGCGAGCGTCCAGTGGCGAGGGTCTTCAGGAGACTCTCCTGGCGCTGCTCAACGCCGAACGGATCCGTTACTACGCACCGCCGTTGGCCCTGGACGACCGGCTCGCGATCGCCGCACAGGAGCACACGGTCGCCCTGGCCGCGCAGGGACGGCCCGGCCGGGAGAACCCCGAAGGAATCTCGATCTGCCAACGCGTCAAGGCGGCCGACTACTGGGCCGTCACCGTCACCGAGCACATGGTCCGGGGGCCTCGCACGGCCGCGGAGTTCGCCTATTCCTGCCAACAGGCCGCGCAACGGTGGCGGCCGGCGCACCTGGACGAGGAACTCGTTCACATGGGCACAGGGCGCGCGGTGGACGACCTGCGCGGAGACGTCTACTGGACCGTCGTATGGGCCCGGCCGTTCACGACGCAGGCGCTGGCCGAGCTGATGATCGAGGTTCTCGTACTCACCAACGCCGAACGCGCGGCGGCCGGAGCAGCGCCGCTGCTTGCGGACCTGCGGCTGACCGAGGCGGCCCAGACCCACAGCACAGACATGGTCCTACGGTTCTTCTACTCCCACACCAGCCCCGAGGGGCGAGAGCCACGGCACCGGGCCCGTGCAGCGGGCTGGCCCCACCCCGTCGTCGGCGAGAACATCGCCTGCGGCCAGCTCACCCCGGCGCAAGTGGTACGCGGCTGGATGGACAGCCCCGCCCACCGCGCCAACATCCTCAACCCGACCTTCACCCACCTCGGTATCGGCTACGCAGCCGGCGGCCTGGCGGGCGGCTACTGGACACAGCTCTTCGGCACGAGTGGTTGAACACCGGAGTCCTTGAGGCGGCAGCTCAGCTGGGGCGAGGGGCGTAGTGCGGTCGAGAAGTCGGAGCATTAACCGTTCCTGACGAGTGTGCACGAGTGAGTCTTGTACCCACTGCTGCGTGCTGGGCGCGTCTCGAACGGTTTTGGATGTGTTGGGTTCCGCGTACGTTTCCCACTCGGCGACGGTCCTTCGTGGGCAAGGCCCGTTGTGGGTGGTCCGATCATCTCACGCGCCGGATACCCGGTCCGGCCTTGGACGGTCCGATGCCCTGCACACTCACTCCTGTCGTGTGGGGGCGGTGACGTCTTTCCCTAGTAGGACTTTGTTAGGTACCCCAAGTGATCCTCGTTGGATAGATCGTGATCTTCTTTCAGGTGTGACTCCTGAGGAGATGGAAGAGGTCCGTCCGCGCCTGGAGGCGTTCGCGGCCCAGATGCTGGGCTCGTTGGCGCGTCGGGACCAGCGGGCCAAGGGCGAGATGTACCTGCGTGGGCTGATGCTGGACGGTAAGCGCAAGTCGATGCAGCCGATGGCCGAGCGCCTGGGCGTGGACCACCAGCAGCTTCAGCAGTTCGTGTCCTCCTCCACCTGGGACTACTCCAAGGTCCGGGAGCGGCTGGCCCGTTGGGCTGCGGCGCACATCTCGCCCGAGGCGTACGCGATCGATGACGTCGGCTTTCCCAAGGACGGCCACGACTCGCCGGGAGTGGCGCGGATGTACTGCGGCGCGCTGGGCAAGCGGGGCAACTGCCAGATCGGGGTCAGTGTGAACCTGGTCAGCGACCGCGCGTCCTCGGCCGTCGACTGGCGCCTGTTCCTGCCCGAGAACTGGGACGACACCAAGCACGGCGAAGACCCGCTACTGGCCGAGGCGATCCAGCGCCGCCGGGCCAAGGCCGGAATCCCGGACACCGCACGGCACCGGGAGAAGTGGCGCCTGGCCCTGGACATGCTGGACGAGGTGCGCGGGGACTGGGAGTTGCCCGACCTTCCGGTCGTCGCCGACGCCGGATACGGCGACGCCACGGGCTTCCGTGAGGGCCTGACCGAGCGCGGTCTGACCTACGCGGTCGCGGTCAAGGCCACCACGACCGCCCACCCGGGCGACGCCACGCCCGAGCGACCACCGTACTCCGGGCAGGGCCGCCCTCCCGTGCCCGCCTACCCCCAGCCGCACACCACCCTGCGCGCGCTGGCCCTGGCCGCCGGACAAGCAGCCACCCGCACCGTCACCTGGCGCCAGGGCAGCAAGGCCACCAAGCACAACCCACGGGCCGAGATGCGCTCACAATTCCTGGCCCTACGGGTCCGCCCGGCCAACCGACACATCCGCCGAAACGCGGACGGCTCCCTGCCCGAATGCTGGCTGCTCGTCGAGTGGCCTCCCGACTCCGCCGAACCAACCGGCTACTGGCTTTCGACGCTGCCCTCCGACACCCCACTGCGCGAGCTGGTACGAATCGCCAAAATCCGCTGGAGAGTTGAGCACGACTACCGCGAGCTCAAGGACGGTCTCGGCCTGGACCACTTCGAGGGCCGCAACTACCTCGGCTGGCACCGCCACGTCACCCTCACCTCCCTCGCCCAGGCCTTCTGCACCCTGCTCAGACTCGACCCAAAAGCCCCTGCGCCGGCCTGACCCTCTACGCGGTCCTCCGCGAACTCCAGGCCCTCCTGGCCACCTGGACCGGCGCCTGCTCGATATGCGGCCAACCCGCACCAACCCCCGAACCCCACCACAGGACCTAACAAAGCCCTACTAGAAGACTGCTGAGTGCGTTGTGGCAAACCGGATCTCGTTCGAGGTGTGCGGCAGTGGGTGATCATCTGGACGGGGGTTCGGGTGCGGCTGCGGGCATGAAAGAACGGGCCCCTTGGTAGTGACGCGGTTACGACACCCAGCACGACCAAGGAAGCCCGTTGCCTGATCAGTTGAGCAGTACCGCTGTGTCTGCGTCCACCACGGTCACCCCTGGGTGTGACTGCTACGTGCACCGGTTCGGTTCGATCGCTCCGGAACGGCGGGCGGGCTGCTATCCCAGTGACATGACGGATGCGGAGTGGGCAGAGGTCCGCGCCGCGATGCCGGTGCCGGCGTGGCTCCTCAGGCGGGGCGGGCGTCCGGAGGCGTTTTGCCACCGCGAGATGCTTGACGCGGTGCGCTACCTCGTCGACAACGGCGTGAAGTGGACGGCTCTTCCGGTCGATTTCCCGTACTGGCGGGCGGTCTACGACTTCTTCCGCCGCTGGCGGTCCTACGACTACGTGCGTGAACTGTACGAACGCCTGAGACGTTCGGCGAGGGAGCGCGCAGGCCGCAACGCCGAGCCCAGTGCGGGAATCATCGACAGTCAGTCGGTGGACGCCTCCGAGACCGTCGGCGAGGACAGCCGCGGATACGACGGCGGCAAGTCACGCGACGGACGCAAGCGTCACATCCTGACCGACACCGAGGGCCTGCTCCTGGAGGTCACCGTGACCACAGCAGACGTCCACGACTCCAAGGCCGCCCCCGCACTGCTGGAGACATTCATGGACCAGCCGGGCCGGCTGCTGAAACTGGTGTGGGTCGACAGTGCCTACCAGGGTCCGGCGCTGGCGAAAGCGTTCGCCCGTCACGGAGTCCGGATCGAGGTCGTGCGCCGATCCGACGGACAACGCGGATTTGTCGTACTGGCCCGCAGGTGGGTGGTGGAGCGAACGCTGAGCTGGCTCTCCCGCTCACGCCGCCTCAACCGCGACCACGAACGCCGCCCCGATCACCACCAGCAGATGGTCTGGTGGTCCGCCGTGATCAGGCTGTCGCGCCAGATGGCCGGGGACGCCCCGCGCTGGCCGGAGAAGCGTCCCGGCCGACGGCCCCGGGCGCGGGCATGAACCGTCCGTTCTTCTCCCGTACCAGCCAGCCCCGCTTCTCGAGCGCGTAGGCACGGTGACGGATCTTCTCCACCTCGTTCTTGATCTCCGCATCCCGGCCCACCATGCGCGTCAGCTCCACCCCGCTCACCGGCCCCGAAGCAGCCACCGCCGCGGCGAACACCTCCCGATACAGGTCGCTGAGCACCTCCTCACCCATGCCCGACCGCCACATCGGCAGCCGCTCGCCATACCGCGCGCCGGAACCTCCCGATCCCTCAGCGGCAGCCGCCTCACCACCAGACGGCACGGAAACCGGCGTATTCACCGCGCTCTCCTCGGCCAGCACCGACACGAGCTCCTCACGCCCCACCCGGGCTCGCTCGACTCGCTCCCGTGCGGCATCCACCTCCGCCTGAGCCTGCTCCAGGACCTCCGTCCATGACTCGAGCTCCTGCCTTGCCCGCGCCTCACGCCGTTCCATCAACCCCAGCACCGACGGCATAGCAACCTCCTCGGTCAACAACAAGCCGTCCGCTGCCTGCCCCTACCCCTCCACGAACATGCCGTGCACACGAAGAAGCCCCTGCTCATCGAACAGGGACTCCCTTTGCCACAACGCACTGAAAATCTTTTGCGTTCTGGCCCCGGACTGGCAGGTCCGGGGCCAGTCTTGTGAGCATGCAGGGGGAATGGGCCGGGGAGATGGTCGGGCCGGATGTGTGGGAGACCTGCCGGGAGTTGATCCCGGCAGGGAGTGTGTTCGCTTTCCTGGCCGAGCATCGTGAGGTGCTGTTCCCGCCGGAGTTCTTCGCGGACATGTATCCGTCGGCCAACGGACGGCCGTCGTTGCCGCCGCAGGTGCTGGCCGCGACGGTGGTACTGCAGAGCCTGCAGGGGCTGTCGGACTTCGAGACAGTCCAGGAACTGCGATGTGACCTGCGCTGGAAGGCCGCCTGCGGGCTGGGCCTGTACGACACCGCCTTCGATCCCTCGCTGCTGACCTATTTCCGGCGCCGGCTCGCCCGCTCGGCCGACCCGACGCGGATTTTCACCAAGGTCAAAGAGGTGGTGACTGCCACCGGTGTCCTCAGAGGAAAGCAGCGCCGGGCGCTGGACTCCACCGTCCTGGACGATGCGGTGGCCACTCAGGACACCGTCACCCAGATCGTGGCCGCGATCCGCCGCGTGATCCGTGAGGTCCCCGGCGCCGGCGAGGTCGCCGGCCGGTGGTGTACTGCTCACGACTACACCGACCCCGGCAAACCCAGGATCGCCTGGAATGACGAAGCCGCCCGCGAGGCGCTGGTCGACGCCCTGGTGACCGACGCGCTCAACATGCTCGGCCGTCTGCCCGAGCGTGAGCTGGGCGAGCGGGCCGCGAACGCGGTGGGCCTTCTCGCCCTCGTCGCAGGCCAGGACGTGGAGCCGGCCGAGGACTCCGACGGCCGCGACGGACGCTGGCGCATCGCCAGGCGCACCGTGCCCGACCGGACGGTGTCCACCGTCGACCCCGATGCCCGGCACATCCACAAGAACCGAACCCGCCACCAGGAGGGCTTCAAAGGACACGTGTCCTTCGAGCCAGAGGCCGGACTGTTCACTGCCGTCGCGTTAACCAGCGGCTACGGGCCGGACAACCACGAGGCCGCCGTCGCGCTGGACCTGCTGGCCGACGAAGACCACAGCGAGGGCGAGACGCTGACCGTGCTCGGCGATTCCGCCTACGGCACCGGCGACCTGCGTGAACAACTGACCGCCCAGGGCCACGTCCTGGTGGTCAAGCCGCCGCCGTTGCGGCAGGCCGTCCCCGGAGGCTTCACCATCGACGACTTCCACGTCGACACCGACGCCGCCACCGTGACCTGCCCGGCCGGACAGACCGCGAACCTGGGCCGCACCAAGGCCGACGGGGGCCGCACCGCCCAGTTCAAACGGCTGTGCACCGGCTGCCCACTGCGGGAACGCTGCACAACCTCCAAGACCGGACGGGTTATCAACGTCCACCCTCAGCACGAACTGCTGACCGCAGCCCGCGTCCAGGCCGCCACCGACACCGCCTGGCAGGACGAATACCGCCGATGGCGGCCCCCGGTCGAACGCGCCATCGCCTGGCTCGTTGCCCACGGCAACCGCAGAGTCCGCTACCGAGGCGTCATCGCCAACAACATCGCACTCCACCACCGCGCCGCCGCCCTCAACCTCCGCCGACTGATCAACCTCGGACTCACCCGCACCAACACCACCTGGCACCTTGCCCCGGCCACCCCATGACGAAGAAGGGGCCGCCCGGCCTACGGCCGAACAGCCCCTCAACAAGATTTTCAGCAGTCTTCTAGGCTCTCAACTCCGTTCGAGCAGCGGGTACTCCATCGTGGATCGCGTAACAGGGCGCGTCGTCCGATCGCGATAGCTGCGGCGTCGTGACGGGACGTGGTGCGGAGTGGGCTGACCAGCGGTGTCTGCCAATACTGGGCACCTCACGTGCTGGTGCAATGAGCTGCCGGAATCGCTTCTGGCTGCTGTGGTTCTCGGTTGTGAAGTCGAGCTTTTCGACGCCGATTGCAGCAGTACCCAGTATGACTGGCCCTGTTGATCAGGCGGGTCAGGGCATGCCTGATCTGCACGTCTCGGTGGCCGGCGGTTCCGGACACGTCGTTGGGGAAACGATGCGGATCACCGACCGGGTTGCCATGGTTGTCGAGCTGATAGCCGGCGTATCGGCCCGCGTTGGTATCAACACCGACCATGCCCCGGGCGCGGGCGGTCTCCAGTGGGATGGTCTGGACAATGGTGCTCTCTGATCTTGGACTGCGCACCCGGAAGCAAATCGTCCTGGGAGGTCGTATTTGAGGTCTGTCCGGCTGTGGGCCGGGCGGGCCCTTTGCGCCTTGGGCGGGTTCACGACTGCTGGGCATCCTGCACCACATGGTGCGGCGTCAACCACAGCTGGTGCCACCGACAACGCAGAGAACTCCGGTACTCCGCGCCTCCGGGCCCTGGATCGCATTCCCGCCTGGCCTGAAGGTCGGGATTCCCTGCGAGGATCAGGGCTGAGTGCCTCAACACGGCGGGGAGACGAGGCCAGTTCCCAAAGGGATCATCACCCCGTGCCTGCGAAGGATTCATCAAGGCGTAACGCTGAATCCGTCAGCACTCCGTCAAAGTCGCTCACAATTGGCCCAGTCAGCTGGCCGCATGGGGTATGAAACTTAGCACGGGACCGCGGGCTGAGGAGTGAATCCGAGGAAATTGGCGTGCCGCTACTCAGCTACCTGCAGAGCTGCTCAGAATAGCGAGAAGTCGTGGCAGATTAGACCAACTGGGTCCCGAGTTCGATCAAGAGTATGGATTTTCGCCAAACAGGTCGGACTGGACTGCCGTAAGGAGTACGAACAGAAACCTTTCACGGCCTACTCGATGAGCGAGGAATTCGGGCCTGATCGAAGCCATCTGCGACGAGCCGTCTCAGGTCGGAAGACGCAGGATCTGGCTTTCGGTGGCATTCACGACCAGGAGTCGCGGACCGGGAACCACTAGGCACGGCTCGTTACGTCGCCAGCGCACCCGGCGGCGCATCATTCGGACATCGGCAGCGACAGCGGCTTCGGGCAGAGAAAGACCAGACGTGGCGATTGAGTTCTCTGCGGGCTTCAGGGAGTTTCTTGAGGTTTGGGTTGGCGCGAGTGTGGCGTCGGGGGATGAGGACCTGGGGTATGAGAGCCGGTTGCCGTATCAGAAGCTGGCGGGTGATCTGCGGGCGTTGTCGGGTGCGATGCAGGGTGCGATCGCGCAGGTGGGGTATTCGATGCCCCCGGCGGTGGGGGACCAGTTCGTCGGGGCGATGAGGCTGTTCGTCGATGACAACGGTGTGAACCATCTGTTCCGGCTGGCGGATGAGCTGGAGAGGACGGGTGAGCGGCAGGTCGACCGTTCGCGGAAGCTGGCCGAGGGCAAGTACGAGATTTTGATCGAGTTCTCTTTGATGAATCTCGAGTTGGCGATGATCGCGGCGTTGTCGGTGTTCACGGGGGGGACATCGTTTGCCGAGGCGGCGATGGTGCGGGCGCGTACGGCGTTGTCGATCATTTTGGCGATGCAGCGGTTGGGGCGTGCTGCGCCGATGCCGTTCACGGCAGTGCTGGAGGCGCTCGAGGAGGCGTTCACGTCGTTCTTCGCGCAGTTCCTGTCGATGACGGTGCCGGACAGTCCGGATCGGCGTCGGACGTCCTTCGACTGGCAGGACGTGGGCAGGTCGGCGTATATCGGGTTCTTCGCGGGGATGTTCGGCGGTGCACTGGGCGAGGTCTACGGGAAATATGTCGCGAAGCATTTCAAGGACCGGCACTGGCTGAAGGAGAGCTCGGAAGTTCCTTTCGCCTTTGTGAACGAGGGTCAGGCTGCCATGTTTGGTGCAGCTATGTGGGGACTGACCGAGAACAAGTTCGCGCTCAACGGGCAGGAATTCTTGATGTCTGGTGTGAGCGGCGGGTTAACCACAGCCGCGGAGATTGCGATGGACGCGCCCATTCTGGGACTGTACCGCCAGTTCTTCCACCAGAAAATTTCAGTGACGGAAAAATTCTTCCACGACAAGGCGGATGTCCTTGGCGCGCCAGTTGCGGCACGGGAGAACAAAAGCCACCCTCTAGCGACCGGCAGTGTGGATGGCCCGCCCCTCACAGTGTCCCCCGGGCCGGCGGACACTCAACTCTTCCTGCCACAGGAGCCGGAGCCGGGCGCACCCATCCCTCACCTGTCGGATATTCCGCAGGCCTTCAGCAACTTCAGAGATGCGGCGTCGATCTTCAGCGAGGTGTCCTCGTTCACCGATGTCGAGGACGTCTCCACGACCCTCGTGGATACCCGCCCGCAGACCGGCTCGGGTCCGGTGAAGGGCGGTGAGGAGGTGCCGACGAGCGGTGTGGACCTGCCGTTCGGCGCAACCGGCGTGTTCACCGGTTCCGGTCTGCCCACAGGGATGGACGCCTTCGGCGGAAGCTACCACCGGCACTACCAGATCCCGGACCAGACCTCGATCGAGCAGGTACAGCAGCCGCGTCATGAGACCGAGGTCATGCCGGAAGGCACGCAGCTACTCGGCCAGAGCGTCCCCACGGACCCTGGCGGCGTGACTGCACCGACGCCGTCTGGTGCCGTCAGCCCCTCGCTGAGCACGGGCGGGACCCAGCCCTCCCGTACCGGTGGCGCCACATCCGCGACTGACCCGCAGGACGGTTCCGCCACCGCCACGGGTGACCCTGCTGCGGAATGGGGAACACCGGCCCCGGGGGCTCTGCCCTGGGCTCTCGACCAGCAGGACGCCATGCGAAGCGACCCCTCGTCGTCATGGGTCCGCTCCACCGCGGCTGTCTCGGAGACCAGGACAGGGGCGATCCCCAACTTGCAGGATCCGGCGGCGGAGGTAGTACACAACCGGTTCGCCCTTGGTTCGGCGTCCGTGCCGTCTGTGGTGGCGGCGGTGATAGGCCACTCCGTGGGGCAGGCGACTTCGGACGAGATCGAGCGGCCTCTGTGGGAGGTGCGGTCGCGCAACCTGCCGCGCGAAGCGGACGCTGTGATCGAAGCAGCGGATTCCGCCGCAGCCGTCCCTGCCATGCAGAGTATCCACGCAGCCACTGTGGGCACGGGGCCCGATCCGTCCGCGCGCGCGATGTCATCAGTCTTGGACGCGGCACACAGCAGTGACCCCGACGTTGTGCTGCCGAATGCCGTGAATACTGCGCCGCGGGACAGCCTGGGTACCGCCGCGACGATCACCGGCGGGGACGTTCGGGCGCAGCCGGACAGCTTGCCTAGTCTGCCGTCGAAGGCTGGGGACATCGCGGAGAGTGTCCACGCCGTGTTGACTGGCATGTCAGCCGGTGCCGTGGAGTATGCCCCGGTACCTGTCCCCCAGCAGGCCCTGCCGAGCGAGTCTGTTCCGGCTGGGCCCGCAGCCCACGCGGACGGTGTTGCCCTGCCTCACCTCTCTCCGTCGTTCGAAGTCGGCGATGTGGTACCGCCGAAGATGGCGATCCGGCAGGAGTCCGGATCGGATCCCGCTGGGAGGTCAGACATCCCGGCAAGCGCGGGCGGCACTCCCCGCCACGCTGTCCCCCAACCTCCGTCGCACGCTTCTGGGCCCGCACTCGGCGCCCGCACACCGGAACTGGCCGCGCCGGTCGCCGAACCGGTCCGGCCCGATCAGTGGCGACCCCGGCGCCCGGACGCCCCGACGTCGCCCCTGAGCGTCGACTGGTTCGAACCGGGACGCGATCCTCTGCTGCAGGACCGCGTCCCAGGCACGCTGTACGGACGCAACATCCGGATCCGGATGCGGATCCAGCGGATCCAGGCCGACGACGGCCGCTGGGTCCGCAACCTGACCCTCCACCTACCGGTACGTTTCGGGGATGGGTTCGAACCCGGGGAGCTGCCAGCCTTCCAGAACCGGATGCGCAACCTCCTAGGCACCCACGTCAACCACGGCCTGCGACTGCCGCGCTCAGGCGACCAGCTCCACGTCGACCTGGTGCTGACCACGGCTCCCGAACACGCCGAGGCGGTTGAACTGAGTAGGACCGCAAACCCCGGCCGCTCCGACCAACTGCACATCCGCCTGCACACCGACGGCCCGTCGGCCGATCTGGAGAAACAGGATCGGAACCAGCAGCGGGACGACGCCGTCTCGCTGCATGAGCTGATGCATTACGCGGGTCTGCGGGACCAGGCCCGCGACGACGACTCGCTGTTTCGACGCCTGGCCGGGAATGCCGACGGCAACGGCCTCATGGCTGATACCAGCAGGCTGGCCGAGGGGGTGATGACGGTCGACTACCTGAGGACCCTCGAGGATGTCTCCGACTCCGGCCCGGTCGTGCGGGACCACCCCTTGCCCGGCCTCCGGCCGCAGCCGAACAGCCAACGCGAGCTGCTCCCGGTACCGGCGGACCCGGCCGTCGTCGCACCGCTGCCTGCCTCCGGCGACGACCGCTGGGAGCCCAGCCA
This sequence comes from Streptomyces sp. NBC_01320, assembly GCF_035974375.1. Classification (NCBI taxonomy): domain Bacteria; kingdom Bacillati; phylum Actinomycetota; class Actinomycetes; order Kitasatosporales; family Streptomycetaceae; genus Streptomyces; species Streptomyces sp. NBC_01320. Next base: position 205,505 of record NZ_CP108391.1, on the reverse strand, counting down.
GGCGCCACGCGACAGGAGCGCCCTACCCTCATCCTTCGTCCAGACCTATGGCTCCCAGCACGACGGGAACATCGGGCTGGTCCATGTCGAACCGGTGCCCGCTTCCGTGGTCGACGGCTTGCATCGTCAGGTCATGACGGCGCTGGGCATCCCTCGCCCCGCGGCCGACGGCCACCTGGTGCTGGCCCAGCTGCGGGACCGGTTGAGTGCCGAGCAGTTGGCGCAACACCTGGCGTATCTTCGCAGCAGCAGCGGCCACGAAATCACGGTCGAGGTAGGCGGTCGGGCACGCACCGTTCATGTGCGGATGGCGCTGCGAGCCCCGCTCCGGTCGGAGCGCTATGGCGCCCACAGCGTCGAGGACCCCGAGGCCCGGGTGGAGCGACGGGGCGTCGGAACGCAGGAGTCGTCGAACTCGGCTGGCAACGGGAATGTGCGCACGGTCGCCGTGCCCTGGTCCGGCACCTTCCCGATCCGTAAAGCAGGTCCGGTCAAGGTCGTCGACGGCGCGCTGTCGCTGACGCTGACACACAATCAGCTCTCGACATCCACCACCGTCACGCATGGGGTGCAGACCTTCACCGCGCAGCGTGCCAGGGAACTGTCGCAGCCCTTCGCATTCTCGTCGCAGTGGGAGATACGGCTGGACGCTGCCCCGCTGGGGCCGCCAGTGGACTGGAGCCCCGCGCAGGTCCACGGCCCCATCACCATCTGGTTCCCGCAGCATCTCGCATTCGACAGCGACAGGCCCCTGCCGCAGCCTGCGGACATCGACGACCTGCCGCTTTGGGGGGTGGACAGCGTACAAGAACCGGGACGTCTGCTCGCGGAGGTACACCGGGAGTTCAAGAACGAGCTAGTGGGGCTGTCGCAGTCTTCGGCACAAGAGGTGGAGTCGTTCCTCTCAGAGCTCTCGCTGCGGGGCACGCTCCCGATGCAGCGCAGCGGCGGCCTGTTCTCGCCGATCCTGCTGGGCAACAGCGGCCAAGCGATCGGCATAATCCAGTTGACCACCGAGGTGGTGCTCGCAGAGCCCACACACCGCACGGTCGATCGCAAGATCAACCTGGAGCATCATGTCCATCAGTACGAGAAGGTGGACAGTTCGGTCAAGGTGACCAACGGTATCGGTCTCGACGGCAGCGTCGGCCCATCCTTCACCGCAGACCGCGCCGCAGGCCATGCGGCCGCGGCGTCGAAGGTCTCCGGCAGCCTCGTCGGCAAGGCAGGTGTGAAGTGGCAGACCAGCGATGCGCTCGGCGCGGGTGGCTCTGCCAGCGTCATCCACTCCCTGCGCAGCAACCGCAGCCATCTGCTCGTCCCGGCCAGGGTGTCCCACCGGATCACCTTCATCCAGGCCGGAGGCGGCCGGACCACACATGACTTCGGGCCCTGGGACAGCGGCATGCGGCTGCGGGTTCTCAGCCGTGAAACCGCGCTCGGGCGGCCTCCCGGTCCAGACACAGACGGATATGAGCTGCCTGAGGAACTGGAGAACTTGCAGAGCCTGGGGGTGTCCGCCGTTCCCCTGGCAGTGGAGGGCACCGCGCCGCTGTTCGAGCGGGCCGAGCAGTGGCTGCGCGAGCAGGGCTTTCTCCCGCCGGCCCAGGAGTCCTCCCGGCAGCCTTTCGACGAGGGACTGGTGCAGGCCCAGCTGATGAACCTGCGACGGTTCGAGCAGGCCCGATCCTCACTGGGGCTGCGCTCGGCGGTTGACGCCATGGTGGACGGCGGTCAGCCGCTGTGGTTGGAGCAACCCAGCGGTACGGGGGGTACACGCCGGGTCCGACTACGGCTGACCGCAGCACGGGACACCGCTCCCGACACCCCCGCACGACATGTGCGCACACTGCCCGATGTGCAGAGCCTGGGTATATCGATGTTCAGCGTCGGCGGCACTCAGCAGCATGGATACAGCTACGGCTGGCAGGCCGGTTTCGGCGGTGGCCCGCAATACCCGTTCGGAGGGGACAAGCGGCCGTGGTCGCTCGGCGGCAGCGGGGACTACACCTACTCCCGTCAGACCACTCATACCTCCACGGTCGGCGCCGGTGTCGGTCAGGATCAGTTCTTCAGGAACAGCTCGACGCTCGGTCCCACCGACACGGGTCAGGCCAGCGAGGTCTTCGAGATTCCGTCGCTGTTCGCCCTCGACCTGTATGAGGGGCCGGGCCACGGCCCCGCTGTGCGGTTCACCAGGAACGACCCTGCCGACGGCAACAGAACGGGCCCGGCGACTGCACCCGGACACATCGCGCTCTCGGTAGGACGCCGCCGCCTGATCGAGCCGGGCCGGGGAAGGCGCGGTGAACTCCCAGGCCACCGAATCCGCGAGTGCACCGCCGCCGATCTGGAAAAGCTGGCCATGACTGGCCCGGACGGAGCGCCGGTCCCGGGAGTCGTCCGGCTTCCCGACGACGCGATCACGGAGGTGTTGCGCGGCTCGGCCGCACTGCAGGACGCTTTCGCGCAGATCATCGCCAACACCTATCCCGGGCACCCCGAGCACAAGCGCGGACTGCTCGACAACGTAAGGGAGGCGGCTGCCGTTCATGTACCGGAGCGGGTATCCGCTGCTGCTGCCGCCACGGCGGACTGGGTGTCCCGCACACTGCTCGGCCCGGACGCGAACCACCCGACCACCCCGGCCGCCGAGGCACTCTGGTCCGCGATCAGCCCGACCGCCCTGATGGCGCGCGCCCACCAGATCTTCAACAGCGGATACGTCGTCGAAAACCTGACCCTGCCGGGCCTGGGCACCGACCAGGAGTTCTCAGTCGAACTCCAGGGCTACCTGCACGGCCCGGAGCACAGGGGCAGTGCGGGTCAGTACCTTGAGACGGACCTGACGTCCACCGACACCGCCTCTCAGCAGCAAACCAAGACGGCCGCGCACCAAGCCGCTATCGCGAGCACCGCACAGCAGTTGAACCCCAAGTCCGGCGAAGTCACTACCCAGTCCGGCCCGCAGAAGCCCAAGCCGCCTGCCACAGCCAATCCCTCCGCTCGCTACGCCTACACCCACCGGACGGACAAGACCGACACCCTGTCCTCGGCCACGGGCGTGATGCGACTCCCTACCGAGAGCGGCACCCAACATCGCATCCGCACCCATGCCACGATCCTCCTGACAGTTCGCCAAGGCAGCCGCAACCTGATCGGTAATGCCTTCGGCGCGGGCAGTGCGCCGCCGGTCACGGTCGCCGTCGACCTGCCGCACGGTGCACAGTTCGCCATGAGCGACGAACAACTGGTCCGATACGCCGCATGGTTCCGGAACGTCGAGGGCTTGAACATCCCCGACCGGCCCGAGGCGAACCTTCCCCTTCCGGACCGGTTCGCCCGCACCAAAGAACTGGGCATGGCCGGCATCATGTCGGTCAAACAGCTCAACGATCACGCCTCGGACACCGGTCGCCCCACCGAGCAGCACGGTGGTCGCCGCATCGAGCAACGCGACCGGCTGCGCAAGGAACTGACCGCCCTCGTGGAACGCGAGGCACCTGGCTCCACGCGCCCCGGCCACTCCTCCTACCTCCCCGGTGTGATGGCCAGAATCGCCGACTGGACCTCGCCGGCTGGCCTGCGGACACTGCCTGGCCGAGGACCCGAAGGCGTACAGCGCTTCCACTTCCGGCACCTGGCCATGGGCGGCGCTCGACTGGTAGAGGTCAGCTTGAATGCCAGGCCCCGTCAGGACACCGCCGGACTGCGCACCGTACGCGGCCACGACGCGGGCGAGGCGTCCGGCAGCGGCCTGGAGCAGATGCACTTCCACTCCCCCGCGAACACCTCCAAGAGCGTCTCCACCACCCGCCTGCACTCGGGGACTGTCAACCCCACCACCCGCTACGTGCGTCCCGCCGACGACACCCGCACCGACCGCACCGGGCCCGCACTGACACTGAGCAGCGTCCGCACCAACACCAGCAAGGTGTCCACGTCCGCCGAAGACCGCTACTGGCTGCGGACCGAAACCGCGGCCGACTTCGAGGTGGAATACGACTACACGGTCTCAGTCCGCTCCCAACTCGTCGCCGACTGGCCGCCCAACCTGGTCGGCGGCCTGATCACAGGCGGCCTGCTGGCCTGGTCCGACGAGAATTCCAGTCTCGCCGCGTGGGTGCACCAGACCCTGCACGGCCGCCCCGCCCGGACGACCACCGTCCCGGCTCTCGTCGCCCTGAGATTCACCGACAGCGAGGCAGCCGACCCTGTCAAGGCGTTCGATCCGACACCGCCCGGCATCTCAGTCGTCCACCCGGCCGAGGCGCCCGCCACCGGCCCCGGAGGAAACCGCATCACCGACGGGCCACAGCTCATACCCACCGGGCCGACCCCGGTGTTCCACTTCGACGGCTCCCCCCAACTCATGCAGGCGCTGAACACCGTCGCACCCCGGCTGGCCGACGACTGGCAACAACTGCCCGCCTCCGCCTCCGCCGAGGCAACCGCCGTACGCATCGGCGAACTCATCCAGGCCGGGAAGATCAACCTGGACCTGCCCCGTGCCACCAGCGGCCTGACCAACACCATGCCCGGTGCCTGGCCCGAGGAGACCAGCCCCGACACCCCTCCAACCATGCAGATTGCGCTCCACAACCCGAGGCGGATCACCGACGCCGGCGGCATCACCCTCGACAGACTGCGCCTGCACACCACCACTGCCACCACCTCGACCGTGGCGGGGAGCGCCTCCGCCACAGTCCTGAATCTCGTCTACAACTCCGACGGCGCCGCCGGCAGGCACACCGGAGGCGCGAGCGTGCCGCTGCTGGCGCAGCAGCCGATCACCCAAGGGCCCGTCTCGGCCACGTCCGCCTCCCGCCGGGAGTGGTTCAAGCTCGGCCTAGGGGTGGGTGGCAGCACCCCGGTGCCCAAGACCGGACGCGGCGTGCGCAGCTATGAGACCGCGGTCGACACAGTGATCACGGTGCAGGGCGCGGAGGGCGTGCGTTATGTCACCGGCAGCGCCGTAGCGCGGCTCCTCGAACGCGACGTCCTGGGCTTCGGCGTCACCGACGCGCGCACCGACCCGCAGGTGTACGACCTGCAGTCGATGCTCGCCGAGCAGCCCGACGCCGACCTGCGGAACTGGGCCACCCACCCGCTCGCCGACCTGCCGCATGTCCTAGCCGACCGCTTCGACCCCCAAGATCCCGCCGCTCAACTGTGGCTCGCCATCGGCGCCGACCCTGACGGCTCACTGCTCGGCCGCACTCTCTACACGGCTTCACAAACCGCTGCCACTGCCAACCGGCCGGTCGAACTGGTGCTACGCGGCGACGCAGGCCTGCATCACTGGCGGTTCGATCGCACTGGCGCTCTGGAGAGCGCCGATCAGCAGACCACAGACGCCTGGAACCGGGTCTCGACACAGGTCACCGCCATCGCCGTCGCCCACCGAGCACAGGCCGGCGCCCGCCTCCGGGAGAATGACCTGCGCGCCCGGCGGGCCGCCGCGCAGAGTATCCGCACCGCCGCTGACGTCGACCGCCAACCCGCGGACACCTCACGGTCCGGCGCCGCGGACGCGTCCTCGTGGGCACAAGAGGTGGAGGCCGCTTTGGAAGCAGCCGCCGATCGCGTCGCCTGGGCTGCTGACCTTGTCCAGTACATCGACCAGGCCGTCAACGACCAAGCCGAGCATGCCGCCGCCCAGACCGCCGCCCAGGCGCAACTGTCAGGGCTTGCGGAGTTACTCCGGCAGGCCCGCCAGGCCAGCGGCGAGGGCCTGGTGAACGTCCCACTCAGCTCACTGGCTTCCACACCCGCCCGATGGCCTGGTCACTCATGACTGTCCATGCCCTTACGAAAACCTCATCCGTGCAAGGAGAAGAAGCCGCTCGCTTAAGCTGTTGCCGCTGGTGCCCTTGTCTGAGGCGCTGCTGCCGGAACCGCCGTTCCCGCCCGTCGAGGCGCTGGAAGACGAGTGCGTCAGGCGAAGGCGTGCTGACGAGGACGTCTATCCCCGTATGCGCTCCGTTCCGGGCAGGCGGAGTCCCCCACGACCTGACCCTATGGGTATGGCCAGAGGCGACAGACAGGCCCCGAACCATCCCACTGGTCACACGGAGGCCCCGAGTGCTGACGCCGCACCCGAAGTACCGGATCGTACCGAACACGTTAAGCCCCCGCCCGACACCCCCACAGACCGTCACACCGTTCACCCCCATCGTGGCCACCTGCGCCTAAGCAGCTTGCATGCCCAGCAGCTGTGAGCCCCACCGGCACCCGGCTGTCAGCCGAACGGAGCCGACGTCATCCAATCAATTCCACTGCATCAGCTCACGTAGATGCCTGTGCTCAGGGTCGCCCATTTCCCTTTCCGCACAACGTAAACCGTCAGCTGCTTGTCGGTGGCGTCTCCATATTGGTCGAACGATACCGGTCCGGTCATGCCGGCGAATGTGACCTCCGACATGGCGGCCGAGACCGCCGCGCGGGCATGGGCGGGCAGCGTACTTCCGTTGTCGGCCACAACGCTCTTGACGGCTTCGACGATGGCCCAGGCGCTGTCGTAGGCATAGCCGCCGTACGGGCCCGGTGGCGTCGAGTAGCCGGCGATCTTGTAGTTGGTGACGAAGGCCCGGGCCGAGTGGACCATATCCGCGGGGGCTCCCACGGAGATCGCGACGTCACCCTCGGCCTGGTCGCCGGCCAGGTCCATGTAGGTGGGCTCGTAGACGGCATCGCCGCCCACGACGGGAATCGCCGCGCTGACCGCCTTCACTTGCCTGCTGATGCGTCCGCACTCGGGGTAGGCGCCTCCGCAGAAGACGAATTCGGCACCCGAGTTTGCGATCCGGGCGGCCAGGGTGGTGAATTCCTGGTCCCCCACGCTGATGCTGCTCTTTCCTGCCACCGTTCCGCCGAGCCGGGTGAACTCTGCCTTGAAGGTTGCAGCCAGGCCCACGCCGTACGGCTCGTCGTCATCAATCATGAAGACTCGCTGCTTGCCGAGTTCCCTGTAGACGAATTGAGCGGCGAAAGGGCCTTGGCTCGCGTCCGTGGTGACTGTTCTGAAGTAGGACTGGTACGGCCGCGCCGTGCGACCGGAGAGCCAGTCGGGGCCCAGCGTCAGGGCCGGGTTGGTGTTGGCTGGCGACACCAGGGTGAGGTCGGCCTGGTCCATTGTCTGTTGCATGGTCAGGGCAACTCGGGAACTTTGTGGCCCGACAACGCCGATCACATCCGGCTGGCGGACAAAGAGCCTGGCATTGACCTTTCCTCGGTCCGCCATGGCGCGATCGTCCAGGGCTTTTATCTTGAAGGTGATGCCCGGCACCACTTGTTTCTCATTGGCCTGCTGGGCCGCGAGTTGCACCGAGTTCACGATGCCTTTGCCTGGATCCGCGAGCGGGCCTGTGAGTGGCGCGCTGACCCCGATCGTGACCGTGCGGAGACGGACGCTGCCGTCGTTCGTGCCAGCGTCGGCGCCGCAAGCGCCGAGGACGGCAAGCCCCACGGTCAGGGCGGCGCTACCGGCCAGCGCTTTTCGGTACTTCTTTCGGTGGAGCACGTCATTCCTTCCCGGCAGTCGATGGATCTGCCGCGGCGACTTCCGCGGGGAGCCCGAACGTGTGAATACAGCGGTGCCTAGAGACTTTCGTTGACCGGCACTCAGGTCGTGACTCACCTGGGTGCTGCGGCTTGAGCGAAAACGAGTGCCTGGTCGAGTACGACGAGCAGCGCGTCCCGTACGGACACTTTCTCGCGTGCGTCGAACTCCACCACTGGCACTTCGTGATCGACCGCGAGAGCCCAGCGCAACTCTTCCTGCGAAATATGTTCCCGGGTGGGAAAGCGGTTCACTCCGATAGCAAAGGGCACTCCGGCCCTCTCGAAGTAGTCCACCGCAGGGAAGCAGTCCTCGATACGGCGTGTGTCGACGATGACCAGGGCGCCCAGTGCTCCGCGGATCAGATCTCCCCACATGAATCCGAAGCGGTCTTGGCCAGGTGTACCGAACAAATACAGCTTGATGCCCTCGTCGATGGCCAGCGAGCCGAAGTCCATGGCCACGGTGGTGGTCCGCTTGTCAGGCGTAAGACTGTTGTCGTCGATCCCGGATGCCACCGACGTCATGACGGCTTCTGTGGTGAGGGGCACGCTGTCGGAGATGCTGCCGACCGTGGTCGTCTTACCCACGCCGAATCCGCCCGCGACAATGATCTTCACGGGCATCGGCGGGCGTTTTCCCGATGCGCGGCGGCTTTGTTCAGGAGATTGCGCGGAGACCACGGATGACCCTCCGGAGGGTGTCGACGTCCCGGGAAGCATCGAACTCGGCTATATGGGCGAGGACGCGGCCTTCCGCGTACAGGTCGGCTACCAGTACGCGGACCACATTCAGATGCAGGCCGAGTCGGGCGGAGATTTCGGCAACCGACAGCGGTTCACGGCACAGCTCAACGATGTCCCGGCGCTCGAAGGTCGTGTGTCTGTAGTCGGTGAGGCCACGTTCGGTCGCCACCACCTGGGTCTCGATGGCGATGGCCTCGCTCGAGCCTTGGGTGCGTCCCTGAGTGATAAGGAAGGGGCGGGGCACCAGGTCCAGCGGAGGAGGATCAGCGGATGGTGCGTCCACAGGCCCGAGGTTTCCATAACCGCTCTCCCATGACGATGGCGGTTCGGGTCCGTACGCGGTCATGCCTGGATGTGGTTCTTGAGCTCACGGATGAGTTCCGGGGTAAGGGCGGCGCCCGCCCGGTTGGCGAAGAGAGTCATCTCGTAAGCGACCTGCCCGAGGTTCGCTTGCTTCGAGGCGATCACCCCCATCACCGATCCGCATCCGATGGCGGAGATGAGCAGGTAGCCGTCGTTCATGTCGACGATGACCTTGTTGAGTGAACCGAGCTGGTAGGACCCCGCGACCCCGCCCGCGAGACTCGTCATGCCCGCGACGATGGCGGCGAGGCGGTCCACATCGGCCCGCTCTCCCTCGATGCACTGAGCGATCATGAGCCCGTCGGAGGATACGGCGATGGCGTCGCGCACCCCCGCGGTATTCCCAGCGAAACGGCTCAGCAGCCAATTGAAGTTCTCGGCATCCTGGCTCAGGCTGCTCGATGGTCCCAGGTGCATGTCCGAGCTATTCATCTCAATCTCCTTCTGGGCTTGGGCGGGACTGCGAGGCCCGGGCTATACCGGCCTCGAACTGCTCGATCATGGCGCGCGCCGCCTCGGGATCCATGGGATCGCTCCCGAGATGTCCGGCGTTCGGGATGAAGGACCCGGCCGGCATCTGGGCTCCCGGCACCCGGCGCACCAACCGAGCGGGCTTGCCCGCGCCGTCCCCAGGGCGCTCGGCCAACGGCAGCACCACGGCCGAAGCAGGTTCACCAGTCGGAGGAGGGGGCAGCGCCATGGCTCGGCGCGTCTTTCTCACCGGCAGCCGCTCGGGTGTGAGCCCCGGGGCAGCCGAAAGGGTTCGCACACCCCGCGCCCCTGCAGTTTTCGCGGTCGTGAGTCCCCCGTTCAGCACGGGTTCGATCCCGCTCCCCTGTTCCGCTTTGAACCAGTCGAAGGGTCCGGGGCTGGACCCGGCGAGGGACGCTCTACGCATGGCGCCAGGGCTGATGCTCTCGACGGTGACCGGCTGCTCTTCGGCCGGCGCGTCAACAGAGAGTGAGAGTGTCCCGCCGAGATGCCGCACCGTGTCGGCCTCGGTCGGCCGACGCGGAACGGAAGGCCGGATTTCGGATGACGATGCGAGGGCCGACGGCTGAGGCACGCCCGCTGTCAGTTCCCGGTTACCGGCAGGGTCGGCAGCGATGTGGAACACCGCCGCGGGCAACAGGACCCGGGCGGTGACGCCCCTGTTCGGCGTGTGCCCCAGTCGGACCTGGAAGTGGTGGCGCCGGCTCAGCCGACCCACCACGAACAGGCCGAGGAAGTCGGTCGACACGAGGTCCAGCCGCTCTTTGCGGACCAGCCGGTCGTTCTCCTCCGCAAGCCGCGAGTCCGCCATGCCCACGCCCTGGTCGACGATCTGGATCAGACACAGCCCGCCGGGCAGAACCTCGGCGGAAAACTCGACAGGAGCGGTCGGAGGTGAGAAGGAGGTGGCGTTGTCCAACAACTCAGCGATCACAAGGGCGAGGTCCGCGGCAACCTGGGGAGACACCAGAAGCGGAGGGATGTCCCCCAGACGGACACGGCGGAACCCCTCGATCTTTCCCAGGGCCGAACGCGTCAGCTCCCCCAGCGGAACAGGAGAGCTCGCCAGAACGGGCTCCGTCCACCCCGAAAGCACGACCAGACTGTTCGCATACCGCCGCAGCCGGGACGAAACGTGATCCAGGCGATACAGACGTTCGAGGACCTCAGGGTCGGTCTCCGAACGCTCCATCCTGTCGATCATCGACAGCTGCAGCGCGGCAAGGTTCTGGGTGCGGCGTCCCACGTTGCCCAGCATGGCCGCCGCGTTGTCGCGACTGCGTACTTGACGTTCGATGAGAGCGACCGCCGCGTCCTGGACCCGGTTGAACGCCACCGCTAGTTGCCCGAGTTCGTCCCTCGTCAGAGCCGGCACCCGCCTGATACGGACCGATGTCTGTCCGGAGGACGACCCCGCCGTCTCCTCCACCACCCGCGTCAACTCGACCTCGGCGGCCTGCGCGACCTGCTCAGCAGCACCGTGGAGAAGACGCAGCGGTCTCGCGATGGACCGGGCCATCCATACCGTGAGCCAGACCATGGCGACCGTGAAAACCAAGACGGCCAGGGTGAAGGCAAGCGCCCACTTACCAGCGTCCGACGCGTTGTCGGAGGCGACCGCAGCAGAGTCACGAGCGATCTTGTTCTGGACCAGCAGGCGAAGCTGGTCCAGAGAGTCGCAAGCCGCGAAAATGCGTGAGGCCGTCACTCCGTCGGGCAGGTCGCTCTGCTGCGCGGTGCCGCGCGGGTTGGCGTAGGCCCAAAGACTCAGCGCATCGGCATAGGTCTTGATCTTCGCAGCTTCGCCACCGGACTCGACCTTCTGGAAAAGGTCCACCTCCGAGGGGCTCGCGCCCCGGAGGAACCGGCCCTTCTCGGTGTTCGCTACGGCCGTGCGGCTCTCGACGTCAGCCATCAACTGCCGCGCCTGCCCACGGTCCGACACCACAGTCAGCAGCAGCGCACCAACACTGCTGCTGCTCTCATTTACACGCAACAGCTCTTCCACCGTGGCCTGTTCCCGGCCGAAGGCCTCCCGGCCGTTTCCCTGTGCTGCACCGCTGGAAGGCAGCGCGTCGAGCAGCGCGGAGATCACTGAAGCGTAGTGGGTGTCCACATCAATCGGTGTCAGGTCTCGCTTCAGCACCAGATGTCTGGTCCGGTCCAGATCGGAGGCCTCCCGGAACGCGGCTGTGAGCCCGGCAGGCGCGCCCGGTCCGAGCCAGTATTCTCGGAAGTCGCTAACGTCAGCGTCCGTTTGTGAAGCCTGCCGCACGACCGAGTTGCCGTCGCCGTCCGGCGTCGCGAGATATGCACTGGAGTACAGGCGCTCCCGCTGGAGGTCCGCGATGAGGTCGCCCACCTGCCGGGCCAGTCCCAGCTCCTTGGCCGACTGCGTCGACTCCCGAGCCGACTGAACGCGCTCGGTGACCAAAGGAGCGGTGAGCAGCACCGCGGCCGTGAGCGGAAGGGCTGCGAGCGCGATGATCCGCTGCCGTACCTGAAGATCAGCGAGACGCACCGGCCGCCTTCTTTCGCGTGGGACGACCATGCTTCGGTCCAGAGGGCAGGACATCGTCCGGCTGAAGCCCCGAGAGCGCATCGTCTTCGGGTTGCTTCTCATGGCCCGCATCGGCGAAACTGCCCACCCAATTCGGGGTTCCTGCCCGCGGCCCCTTCCCTCGGGAGCGTGATGCCCTTGCTCGCCAAGCCAGCGCGACTGCCGCGAGAGCAAGACCCGCAATGAGGACCACCAGCACGACGAACCGGTTCTGCTCGATGTCCCGCTCTCGTGTGGCGAGCAAGTGATCCAGCTCCTCCAGTGCGGCGATGTTCAGCTCCAGCGCTGTCCGAGCGAGCTCGGACCGACGGCTCTCCAGGAGTTCAGCCCGCGGAGGGAGGGGCTGATCGACGAGCGGGGAGCTCGGTGCGAGCGGCTCGAGCGCCGTATGAAATGCGTCAATCTTGCCAAGGAGATCCTTACCGATGGAGCGGCTGGCGCTGCTGCCGAAGCTCTTCGGCAGCCCAGCCTCGACAGCGGATGCCGCCGCGCTCACGCGGTCCCGGGCCACAAGCACGCGGGCCAGTGGGAGGTCTTTGCCCGTGCCCTGATCACGCAGCACCTCCAGATCGGCCATCCGGCCGCTGTCGGCGATGACCGATGGAAGCCGCAGCATCCCTGCGTCCATCAGGTAGTAGCTGTCGATCTCAGGGTCGAGAATGAGCTTTGAGGTGTCCCCCACCCGCAGCATCAAGAAGAGGGCGACGTCCATGGCCTCCGAGTAGGCCCGGTAAGCGTTCTGGCCGGTATGGGATGTGGCGGCCAACTCGGCTAGCCTGGTCCGCAGATCCACCCAGCTGTCCTGGACCCGCAAGCTTCCGCCCACGGTCCTGTCCGCTTCCGCCACCGCCGCGACGGCCTTTGTGAGAACCCGCGGATCCGGACGGCGTCCTGCCACCGCCGCGGACTGACCGTCCGCAATGGCGGCGATCAGCGTGGCCATGGGCCGTATATACGCCACACCGCGACGCTCGACCTGCACGAACTCGAGGTCACTGCTGGACACTTGCCCGAAACGCACAGTGGTGTAGGTGAGCGGCGTCAAAAGACCGAGGACCACACACAGCACGGCGAACAGCCGGAGGCCGCGCGACGGGACTCGCTTCGCCTGGAACATTCCTGGCATGGTCAGAAAAACCAACTTCCCACGGTGACGAGATCTGAGCTGTCTTCCCATAGCTGGAAACGTGCTCAGGTCTTACCGAGTTCAGAACATTCCCGCGCCAACCCGGGTCGGACCAGATGGGGCCCCACCTGCGCGTTCTACGCCGACGCGGACAGCCCCCCTCGCTTCACTGCCCATTAAGCGGCGTTGGCCTGGAAGTTGCCCAAGGGCGGGTGGGCCAGCGGGCCGGATTTCATGTCTGCGATCACCTGTTCTACTACGGCATGACGCTGATGATCTTTCTCGGCTTCGACCAGCGACAGGGGCGAATCGGTGTACGCGCAGGTAGCGATTGGTGCTGAACAGCTCGCCGTGCTCCGGAACTTTTGAGGGCGTCAGCGGTTCGCCCGCGCTCGCCGGTGAACCGGCCCATTGGCGCCCTCGTATCCCGGGGAGACAGAAGAGCAGAAGGAATCCGGAGCAGCTCCGGGTCCGTTGCCAGGCTCGCGAGTGTGGACACGTCTCGAAGGGGGCCGCCATGTCATCCCGGTTCAAGCATTTGCCGGATCCGCTTCTGGGAACCGTCAGTGAGGTTGGGGGGCTGGCGATGCACGCCCCGCCGGTGACGGCGTACGAGTGGTCGGGAGCATTGTCCAACGGAGTGTTCAACACCAAGCCGTGGTGGGAGGAGTACGTGACGGCTGGGCTGCCCGCCCCACCTGCACCCTGGAAGGCACGGCTGATCCCGGCGGGCATCTGGCTCTACTCGGGTACCCCATCGATACAGGATGCGACCCGAGTGGCGAGCATTCCCGTTGAATCGGACCGTATGGCAGTCGCTGTTGGCGTCGAGTCCCCGAGCCAGGCCATCCTCGACACAATTGCCGCCCTGCTGAGTGTGCTGCCGCCGGACTCGCCACGCGCTGTGCGCCTTTTGCTGCCGCTTCTCGACATGAGAGTGGCCCAGGCGTTCGCAGCCCATCACCGGGTCGACCTGGTCGCAACCCAGGGGCCGCTGTCCCTCGAACCAGGACGTGTGGTCACGTCAGGTCTGGACGACACCTGGGGGGAGGGCTTCTGGCAATGGTACCGAGTGCGCCCTGACCGGCCCCAGGAACCATATGGTGCTCTGCATCCCCGGCCTGCCTGGGAGCGTGCCCTGACCGCCGCTGGCCGGCACCCCGCTGTGCCGAGCGCCAGAATCGGGCGTGTGGCGGCAGGGCTGACCTTGGGGCCCCTCGGTGTACCGGATCCCCGCTTTGTCGAGTTCGCCTCCAGAATCAGTCCGAGTGCCGATTTCAGAGTGATCGTGCAGGCGAACGGTCTCGATCCTCTTCTCATGTCTGCCTGCACCGCGCTGCTGCGCGAACTACCGTGGGAGACCGCTCGCCAGACCCAGCTCATCTGGCCTTACGCCGCATCTGCCGAGGCGGCACGCCAGTCGATCCGGGAGCTCGCCGAGCACATCGGCGTAGAGATCACCGCCCCTACGGCCGGAGTACGCTTGCGTGAAGGCGGCGGCGACGTCCACGGGGCGCGCTCCGATGGGACGCTCAGCCCCTGGGTGCGCTTCGCACCCGGTGAGCCGGAGATGTGGGAAGGAGCGTTGCTGCCGGCCCCCGCGTGGAACGCCAGATTGCGCAACAGTCTCAGCGCTTTGCCCACAAACATGATTCCCGTGAGGGTCGAATCCGGGCTCTACCTCACGGCAGGGCAGAAAAGCCCTGAGTACAACACGCTCGTCGGTGCGTTGGTGCCTGACCGCGAGGCCATGACTGTCTTCGCGGACGGCGACGCGGCACGCCCGCGGGAGCGGCGGTCGCTTCAGACGCTCCTTGACGGTCTCGACCCCTCGTTGCTGCCAGGGATGCGGCTGGTCATGCGCTCGGCAGCTGATGGCGGCACGGGCTCTTTCGCCCAGATGCTGGCCAACCGCTACCGGGTGAGAATCAACGTCGCCACGACCGAGTCCCTGAGAGAGGCCGTTGCCCGGAAGGGGCAGGCACAACTGAAGTGGAATCCTTTCCGCCCTCTGGCCACAGCACCTGAACCCGTCCGTGCAACCGGGCCGAGTGCGATCAACGCCTCATGGAAACCAGCGCCCGCCTCATTGGCTCGAGCCATTGCCAAGGCTTCAGCGGCGCAGCCGGTCACGGACAATGCCGAGAGCCTCCCCACCACCGCCCGATCGGCACGCGAAGGACCAGCCTTGGCACCTGCGGTATTCGGAGGGCCCCGGGTCCGTGCCATCACTCGTGTGCACCCGATACCCGCCGCTACGTCGATTCCAGCCGCGACAACCGTGGCGACGCCAGCGGAGGAACCGCAACCTCACGCTGAACCGGTGGTCGAACCGAGCCCGCGGGCGACCGCCGAATCGACCCCAGTAGCCGATGCAGCCGGCCCCGGGTCGGGCCCTGCGCAGCGCAACCTACCGCCCCCCACGCCTTTGCCGGTTCCGGGCGTCGAAGGGGACGGGGTTGATATGGAAGTGGCGCCCAATGCCGCCCTCCTGACCCGGCGCGCGCCGAACGACGACGCCGCAACGCTCGGCAATGGATCCGGCACCAAAACTCGGTCCGTGGCAAACCCTCCCCCGGACAGAGCTCCGGACACACAAGGGACCCGCCCGGCTGGCCCACGTGCCCCGGCGGAGCCACAGTCGGCCCCGGTCGTCAGCGAACCCGACCCAGCATTGAGCATGCGACCGAGCCGGGATCTGGAGCAGGCCGAGCCCGAACCCTCGGTGCCCATCGCCCTCCTGGTCCGGCGCACCGACCGAAGTACGGACGCGGAACGGCGAGGTTGGCGCGATCTGATCGGCCCCCGGCGCGACACCCACCTCATCGCTGTCAACCATGTACTGGCACAGCACCCCGCCCTGCGCGGGGCGCTGCCCCACGAGTCGCTTAACGGTGTCACCTCGGACCTTGCCGCCCTGCGCTCGTATCTGGAGGGCGACCTGCCCGGCATAGAGTTCGCCCTACGCGAACAGAACCCGCAGATCAGGGATGCTGCGGTGTGCGTGGCCTCTGGGCTCCGGATGCTGCCGGTGCACAGTGGGATCGCCTATCGGACGGCACAACTCCCCGCTTCCGCGCTCGACGTGTACACCTCCGGCGCAACCGTTGTCGAGCCCGGATTCGTGGCCGCTAACAGCCGCAAGGCCATCTTCGGAGGGAATGTCCTGTACGCCATCTGGAGCCGCACTGCGAGGCGCACGTCAGTGATCGACCGCGACGGAACACGTGACGAGGTCCTCTTCCCTGCCGGCGCAGAGTTCTCCGTCCTCGCCGTGGAGCCCTGGGCCGATGGCTCCAGCCGCCTTGTGATGCTCGACGAGCGGATACCCGAGGCACGTCCTGCTGAGGGCTATGCCGACGAGGGCGACAGACTTCTGGAACGGATGCGTAGCTGCACCTCCTTGGCCACTGTCGGGCCCGAGGACCTGGCCGAGGCGCCGGAACGACACCGTCTTCCGATTGGCCTCGACGAACACAACCAGCCCGTTCGGCAAAGCTGATCGCTCGCCCTCGACCGAGGGCGCCAGCATCGGTCATCGGGTGCCCATTCTCCGGGCCAGGGATCGACCGGCATCCACGGCTCGATCCGATCCCATATCGCATCAGTGATCACTGATCGGACAAACACATCCGATCAACAGGCCCGCCACTCAAAGAGACTTCCCAATGATGTTGGAGGTCGCCAGGGTGAATTGCCGCAGAGGTTATGAGCTGCTGTCGGTTTGCTGAGCTGAAGTGAATTGTGGTGAGCGGGAGTGGGGCGTTACCCGGGCCCTGACCCCGGGTTTTGGACACCGGAGACACTTGGATCTTGATGGTCCGGGTGGATATGGAGCCCCGCACAGATGGCAATGAAGCACTACCCCGCCGAGTTCAAAGCGGACGCGGTCGCGTTGTACCGCTCGAGGCCGGGAGCGTCGGGGTGAACACCGAGACGCTGCGCAACTGGATCCGGGCCGCTGACGGACGGCGCCCTGCAGCGCACTCAACGCCGTGTGCCGCGGCTGCGGCCCAGGTCCCGGGCTCGATGGAAGGAGAGCTCGTCGCCGCGCGGAAGAGGATTCGCGAGCTGGAGGAGGAACGCGACATTTTCCGCAAGCTGCCCGGTATCTCGCCGGGGAGACGTGCTTGTGACCCGCTGCCGGTTCGTCGCCGACCACCAGCGCCACTACGCCGTCAAGCGGCTATGCACCATCATCGGGATCGCCCGGTCCAGCTTCTGCTACTGGCGCAAGACCGCGTCCGCGCGGGCCGTCCGGCAGGCCGTCGACGACCGGCTCGCGTGGCGGATCGGGCCGTGCACACTGAGTCGCAGGACACTAGTGTGATGCGGGTCAGGTGGGGCGCACCACTGCGTAGACGGGCATGGCGTACAACGGCTGCACCGTGACATTGCGGCCCGGCCGCGGTGCATGGACGACCTGGCCGTCACCTATGTACATCCCGACATGAGCAGCGCCTCGATAGAAGACGAGGTCGCCTGGCCGGGCCTCGGACACCGGTACGCGTCGGCCGGCGTTGATCTGGCCCCATGTTGTCCGGGGCAGCTCCAGCCCTGCACGGCGATAGGCGTACTGCATGAGTCCCGAGCAGTCGAAGGAAGAGGGGCCCTCCGCCCCCCAGACGTAGGGCTTTCCACGCTGAGCGAGAGCCTCGTTCAGGGCAATCCTGACTCGGCCCGCGGCCGGAACGTGCGCCGTGTGTTCTCTTCTTACCTTCTGCGCTTCCACGGCGGCTTGTCGCTCTGCGGCCCTTCGCTCACGGGCGAGATTCCTTTCCGCGGCCCGGGCCTGCTTCTTGCGCAGAGCGGCAGCGGCATCCCTGCGCGCGATGCTCCGCCGGGCCTCCAGTGCAGCCTCCTCTGCGGCCGCATCCCGCCGGGCCTCCATCTCAGCCGCCTCTGCGGCCGCGTCTCGCCGGGCCTCCAGTGCAGCCTCCTCTGCAGCCGCGTCGAGTGACCGCCGGATTGAGGCACGGTCGGTGCGTGCATTCGCCCGGAGCTTGCTTACGTCGGTATCACCGCTTTGGCCATCACGTCTTGGCGGGGCATCACCGGACTGCGGCGCGGCAGTGGCAGTGGTCGTGGCTGTGGTGGCCATCAGGACAGCCACGGATACAACGACGCGGGGAACTCTGATCGACATCATCGGGACCGCCTTCTTTCCAGTTCTGTAGCTTGGGAGGACCTACGTTGACGAGACGGAACTGGTTCAGACGGCCCTGCCGGGAGATCCGCACATCGAGGCGGCAGACCACTGGACACGACACGACTGCCCCTCTCCACCACCCATGTTCGCGCGACTTGAGGTAGATCCGTCTCAAGGCCGCTTTCGCGGCAAGAGCACCGAAACTCTCAGCTTGACTCGGTCGGGGATCTTGGAGTTTCCCGGTGCGCCAGCGTGATCAGCGGGCATGCTCGGGGCTGTTCCGAAGACCGATGCAGTTGTCGAGATGTCCGTTGTCGCTCCGTCCACGTTCCGGTGAGCAAGTTCCTTCTCTGACCGTGCAAATCGCGCGGGCGAGCAACCCGGGCGGTACGACGGCGATGTGGGTGAGAGACCGGCTGGACGGGCTGTGGTGCGACGAGGACTTCGCGGGCTGGTACCCGCGCGACGGACGCCCCGGCATCTCGCCCGCCCAATTGGCCACCGTCTGTTTGCTGCAGTTCCTGCTCGGTCTGTCGGACCGTCAGGCATCAGAGGCGGTCCGATGCCGCATCGATTTCAAGTAAGCCCTGGCCATGGAGCTGGACGATCCCGGCTTCCACCACAGCGTGCTGGCCGACTTCCGCGAGCGCCTCGCCCAGGACGACCGCGCCGACCGTCTTCTCGATCTGGCGCTCGCGCGCCTGAAGGAGGCCGGACTCGTGCGCGAGCGCACTACGCAGCGCACCGACTCCACCCATGTCCTGGCTGCAGTGCGCGACCTGACCCGGCTGGAACTGGTCACCGAGGCCGTCCGTGCCGTGCTGGAAGCAGTGGCCGGCAGCGCTTCGCACCTGCTGACCGGCCTGGTCGACGAGGACTGGGGGCGCCGCTACGGCCGTCAGGTCCGTCTGGGCAAGAACCCCACCCGGCCCAAGACCAGGATCCTCGCCGCCGGCGACGACGCCTGCAGACTGTTGGAACGCCCCCACCGGCACGGACCGGGTTACCGGCTCGGCCCACAGGCCGAGACGCTACCGCAGATCGTCGTGCAGAACTACTACCGCGACGCGGCAGGCCGCCCTGCGCTGGCGCACCGCCGACGACGGCGGCCTGCCGCCCTCCTCATCGGCAATCGTCTCCCCCTACGACACCACGGCGCGTTACGTCCGTCACGGGCACATCATCAGCTGGAAGGGGTTTGCCGCGCATATCACCGAGACGTGTGCCTCCGACAGCGCCAACGTAATCACGGACGTGGCCACCACCTCGGCCGCAACGAACGACGGTCAGGCCCTGCCCGGCATCCACACCCGCCTGGCCCGTCGCGGGCTGCTGCCGGCTGAGCACCTGGTCGACGGCGGCTACACCTCTCTGGTCCGCCTGGAACGAGCCGTCCGCCAACACCAGATCACCGTCAGTGGGCCACTGCCGGGCAACCCCACCCGCCAGCACCGCAGGAACGAAGGCTTCGGTCGGGACGACTTCCACATCGACTTCGACCGCCGACAGGTCACCTGCCCCCGAGGCCAGGTCAGCCAGGGCTGGCACGGCCCCTACTCGGCCTCCTCGCCCACCGCGGCACCCCTGATCGTGGCGCGGTTCACCAAGAGTCAGTGTCAGCCGTGTCCGGACCGCCCTCGGTGCACCAATTCCCACGAGAGCGCCCGGAACGTGGGCTTTCCCCCACGAGAACTCCGCGACCTGCAAGTCCGCGTCCGCAACGAGCAGCAGACTCCCGAGTGGAAGGCCCGCTACGCGGTCCGCTCCGGAGTGGAGGGCACCATCAACGAGTTCGCCCACGGACACGGCATGCGCCGCTGCCGTTACCGAGGACGGCCGAAAGCCCACCTGCAACACGTACTCACGGCCATCGCCGTGAACATCGAACGCCTCAGCAGCCGGTCAGTGACCCACGAAGCCTCTTCACCGAGACCGCCGACCGCCTTCCAGACACTCCTGGATCAGAACGAGATCCCCCGGCCGAAGTCCTGGCGAACCCTCGGTAGCTGAGCCCGACCATCCAAGATCCCCGACAGCAATCCAGCGCGGCTTCGCCGTGCGCCGGGGGCACAGCCCGCCGACCCCAGGGTTGGCACCGGTGAGTCGCTGGCAGGTAGTTGCGGCGAGATCAAAGTTGAAGTAGTAAGCCCCCGCACGTTGTGCTGCCCGTCACCACAGGGCGCCTGGCTCACGTTGCCCGGTGCAGGGTTTGGCGCGGTTGCGTGCGACCGCGAAGTTCAGGACGTGGATGTGGGCGACCGTGGATGAGTAGCCATCGACGGGTCATGCAGGACTGCCCAGTTTGAGCTATATTGCATATTCGGCGCGCATTTGCTTCGCTCGTTCATGCGCATGGATGAAGAACTCGAGTTCGACTTGGGCTTGCAGGTCCATCCGAACCGCGAAAGGGGCGAGCTTCATAGCGTCGGCTATTCGAAGTTCGTCCCACCCTCGGCGGTACAGGCCCATGACTACCGTCGACCGTTCCGGCACGTCCACTTCGACGATATAACCCGCCGCAACTCTCTCGATCAACTGGCGATCGAACTTTTGTAGGGCGATTGCTCGGGAGCTCAGGCGCCTTCGCTCTCGCGGGGTGAATCCAGCCCAGATCCCCTCCTCTGCATCGAATCGGATCGCGTCCGTCAGGCAGTTAAGCCGAACGGGGCAGGCAAAGCACACTTGCTTGGTTTCCATCACTTGCGAGTCGACAGCAGGACCGATGCCATCGGGGAAGAACATGGACGGATCCGATCCGGCGCAGAGGGGCTCGGCCGGTTCTGCAGGTACGGCGACTGTAGACGCGAGGCCACGCACGTCGCTGTTCGGAAAACTTTTCATATGGCCGTGTGCCATTGGGTCACCTCATCGTGGGAAGGCGGCAGTCGGACGTCTGACACGGTCGCAAGACAGGAGCAGAGTGGGGGGTTCTGTGGAACGGACGCAACCAGAGGACGACGACGGGAACCGAAGGACGGTCGCGTATTACCCATACGCATCGGCACCCGGAGCGGTTCACGACCTTGGAATTAACCCTCGAAGCTGCTGTGCGCGACGTGTCAGGGCGCCTGAAGGGCCGTTGTCCTACCGATCAAGGTGCCGGCTCTCCGCTGGTGGGACGGGAAACCGTTCCCAACGAGTGCGTGAGTGAGTCTTCGACCCACTGCTGCGTGCGGGTCGCATCCCGAACGGTTTTGGATGTGCTGGGTTCCCGCATTCGCTTCCCACTCGGCGACGGTCCTTCGTGGGCACGGCCCGTTGTGCGTGGGCGGGTTCCCTCACGCCCCGGGCGCCCGGTCGGCCTCCACCGGAAGCGCCGGGGCCCTGACCTCGGAGTTTGGACACGGGAGAGACTTGGATCTTGATGGTCCAGGAGAACGGAGTCCCTGTGGGGATGAAGCACTACCCCGCCGAGTTCAAGGCGGATGCGGTCGCGTTGTACTGGTCTCGTCCTCAACACCGTTGCGTTTAGGTCCGTGAGCGGTTCGAGAGTCTGTGTTCGAAGAACGTGACGGTGGTGTGGACGGTGCAGTTCTGACTGATCGTGGGGTGTTGTCCGGCGTTCGGTCCGTACTTGCTGGTGGGGTTCTTGCGGGTGCGAGCCTTGGCGCGGTGCCGGTGGCGGGCGGGGTGCAGGGCGTCGAGGACGGCCCGGCTGATGGTGCCGACGAGCTCGGCGGGTCCCGCCGGGGGGCAGGATTCCGGTCGCGGTGGTGACGGTGTAGGCGGCGACGGTCTGCAGGACGGTGAAGCTGAGGCGGTCCATGTCCAGGCCGGGCCGGGTGCGAAGCGAGCCTGGGTGCGGCTGAGGACCGGCAACGGCACCAAGGGTGAGCGGCTCTACGACTGGGCGGTCATCGAGGTCAACGCCGACGACACCCCGCCCGGCCAGGCCCACGGGCGCACAGCCACGTTCTGATCCGACGCCACCGGCGCACCGGCACTCTCTCCTTCTACCGCACCTGGCACCCTGCACCCCAGCCGATATCGGTGCTGGTCAGCGCGGTCTGCCGCCGGTGGCGCGTTGAGGAGGACTTCCAGGGAGCCAAGGGCCTGGCGCACCTCGACACCGGCCAGGTCACCTGCTGGACGTCCTGGCACCACTCGAGCCTGATGAGCGTCCTGGCCTACGCGCTCCTGGCCCGTCGGCGTCCTCCACGAGCGCCAACGCACCAACCCCGCCGAGGATATGGCCATGGTGCCCGTCAGCCCCCGCGAACTCCTCGCCCTGCTCCGCGTCTTCGCCCTGCCCGGACCGTCCGGACACTGACCCCGCACACGCCCCGCACTGGTCGAACTGGCGACGTCATTACCAACACCGCTCGACGGCCTGCCACCGCCGTTGGAACGAGATCACCGCAGCAGCCACCACGTGATCACGAACCCCCACACGTCACGAACTACAGCTGCTGTGTCGGTCGGAAGAATAGTGTTCGTTCGGCCAACATGATTGCACGCTCAGGCAATTCGTTGAGACGTGCTGCTTCGTAAATGGCCGACCGAGTAACCGGAGGGGCGGTTTCGGTCGCTGAGCGACTGGCTCACGGCAACGTTCCGGTTCCGCCTGACCAGTAGAGCTGTGTGGGCGCGACGGCGCTACCAAGTCGCCCCTATGGAAACTCACTAAGAGCTGTGAGTAGCTGGCCTTACCTGAACGCGTTCCCAGCACTGAATAGTTACTGACGAGTTGCCCTTAAGATTGCACGCGACTCACTGGCGCCTGACCCGTGTCGTGCAGTAGGGACCGGTGAGCATTGTCGTTGATCTTGTGCCCTTGAGGCGCAAGTATTTTATCTTCTCATACCCACAGAAAGGCTTCGGCTCTGAGATTTACAACCGAGCAGAGAATAGGTCATCTGCTGAAATGGGCGGCAGAGTGGAATGAAAGCGGTGAGGGGAGAAGCATGTGGTCCTACTCCCTGAGCTTAGGCGCCTCGCATGCTCTTCTGAACGATTCGCTCAAAAATGCGAAGATCATGAACCTTCTTACCCCTGACGAGCGGAACCTGATAGATGCAGCACGGAAGCTGGCAGTGAAATCGGGACGCTCACGGAACAATACTGCTAAATTCTCTCGGAGTTGAGAACTAGCTTCTGAACTTTAATGGGTGATGTCGGGACACTGCCCGGCCAGCTGGTGTTGGCTGTTACGCCGGTGCGGACCTAGCCAAACAGGTCGTCGGAGAAGCCAGCAGCCTGCAGCAGCGCGTCCTCGGTCATCCACAGCGACACGGTGTCAATCGCGAGCGCCCTGTCGATGAAGCAGTCGCTCGGGATCTCCAGCAGATCGTCGAAGCGAACTTTCTGCGGAGTTCGCTCTGGGCTTCGCGGACCTCGCGTCACGGTCTGGAAGAACTCGGCGTCGGTGTGGACGATGGCCCAGCACGGTGGGCCGATGGCGAGGCTGAGCGAGTTTTCGGGGCTGTCGGCGCCCCGCCACAGAGAGACGCCGGCCAGGCAGTCAGCCCCTTGTGCACGGTAGACGCGCGCGGCCCGGTCAGCGTGCGCAACGACTTCAGGGACGCCGGTCACCTGGCATCCGATCTCCACTTGGTCGGTCGGCTGCCAGTACCGCAGGCAGAAGGCCCCTGTGGCCACTTGCTCGGTCATGCCACTTCCGTTCAGGGCTCGGCCTTCCCCAGCGCCAGATGGGCTCCGGGCGTGCGCTGCCATTGGAGCACGGTCTACGAAGGGTGCAGATCTTGTGAGGGTGCCTCGTTGGGGTGATTCGCAGGGGTTCGGGATGTGCGGGTGTGGGGCGGTCTTTACCGTCGGCGAGGTGAGCCGGCCGTGGGTGCGGGCACCGGGTGAGGCGGGGTGGTGTGGTGCCGTCGTTGATGGCCGCGTTGGATGCCAGAGAGAGTGAATGCCGGGCCAGGGTCTCGGAGTTGCGCAAGCAGATCGCAGAGTTTTCCGAAGCGGTGTCCCAGGCGGAAGCCGAACTGTCCCGGCTGCAGATCACGCGGGAGACGGTGAAGCAGGTGCTGGCCGGTGGTCCGGTGGCCATGCGTGATGCGGCTGGGTCGGCGGCGTCCGGGCCGGTCGATGTTGCCGCGGCACTGCTGGCCGCCGAGGCCGCGGGCGATGTGACGGTGATGTCACCGGACTACCAGCGGATCACCGCGCTGTTCGCGACGTCGGGGTCGGCGTGGCGGTGCAAGGACGTGTGCGTGGAGCTGGGGCTTCAGACCGAGGCCCGTCACGTGGAGGGCATGCGCTCGAAGCTGAAGCGCCTGGTGGAGCGGGGGATCCTGGCTGAGACCGCGCCGGGGCTGTTCAGGGTGGACGGACGGGAGCTGGGCTGGTGAGCGCCGCCCTGGAGACCGGCTCTCTGGCGGTGACCGAGACCGCGTTCGCCGCCTCCCGCGGCCTGTTCGAGCAGGTCGCCACGGAACTGGCCGCGCCGGACGCCGCCGCGTTGACGCATTCAGGGCTGGAGGACCTGCTCGCGGCGCGGATGCGCGAGGTGACCCGGCAGCTGTTCCAGGACCATCTGGATCTGCGCGCGGTGCGCGAGCAGCGGGCCGATCCGGTGGTCGATGAGACCGGTGTTGAGCGCACCCGGATCGAGCGGGGCCGACGCCGGATCCTGGCCACGGTGTTCGGGAAGGTCACCGCGACCCGGATCGCCTACCGGGCCACGGGCTCGGCGGATCTGCACCTGGCCGACGCCGCGCTGAACATGCCGGCCGCGATGCACAGCCACGGGCTGGCCAGGCTCGCCGCGACCGAGTCCGCCCGCGGTTCCTTCGCCGAGGCGGTCGACCGCGTCAACGCGCTGACCGGCGCCGGGATCGGCCACCGGCAGGTCCAGGAACTCGCCGTGGCCGCCGCGGCCGACATCGACGCTTTCTACCAGGCCCTGGTGCCCGAACCGTGCACCGACGCCACGCTGCTGGTCCTGTCCACCGACGGTAAGGGCGTGGTGATAAGGCCCGAGGCGCTGCGCGAGGCCACCGCGAAGGCCGCTGCGACCAAGAGCGGCAACAAGATGGCGACCAGGCTCGCGCCCGGGGAGAAACACGGCCGCAAACGGATGGCCACCCTGGGCACCGTCTACGACGCCGAGCCCGCCGTCCGCGGCGTCGACGACATCATCGCCGACCCCGCCGACCCCGTGAAGGAGCGTCGCCCGGGCCCGAGAGCCAGGTCCAAGTGGCTGTGCGGCTCGGTGAACGACACCGCCGAGCAGGTCATCGCCGCCGTGTTCGACCAGGCCGAAGCCCGCGACCCCGGACACCGCCGGACCTGGGTCGTGCTGGTCGACGGCGCCCGGCACCAGCTCGACGTCATCCGGGCCGAGGCAGCACGCCGGAACGTCACCGTGCACATCGTCATCGACATCATCCACGTGCTCGAATACCTGTGGGGCGCCGCGCACTGCCTGCACCCGGCCGGCGACCGCGCGGCCGAGGCCTGGGTCGCCGGACAGGCCCGTACCATCCTGGCCGGAGGCTCCGAGCAGGCCGCGGCCTCGATCAGCGCCGCCGCCGACGCCGTCGGGCTCAGGCCCGGCTCACGCAAGGGCATCGACGACGCCGTCGGCTACCTGAAGAACAAGGCCGCCTACCTGCGCTACGACACCGCGCTGACCGAAGGCTTCCCGATCGCCACCGGGATCGTCGAGGGGGCGTGCCGCCACCTGGTCAAAGACCGCCTCGACATCACCGGAGCCCGCTGGGGCCTTTCCGGCGCCGAAGCCGTCCTGAAACTCCGGGCCCTGCGCAGCAACGGCGACTTCGACACCTACTGGGCCTGGCACGAGACACAGGAGTTCACGCGCAACCACCAGGCCCGATACCGCGACACGCTCATACCAGCGGCTTGATCGCCAGAACCCTCATTGGATCTGCACCCGTCTACGAAGGCACGAGGAGGGGATCAGGCAGCCGTCTCTGACATCCGGACGGCATTGGAGGCTCTTGAGCTTGCGCTTCACGGCTCGGGTGACGTCGGCGAGGTTGGCTGCCGCGAGGTTGCCAATGTCCCGCTTGACCAGCGACCAGACGCCTTCGGTCGGGTTGAGGTCGGGCGCGTAGGTGGGCAGCTGGTAGACCGTGAGCCAGTCGGCGTTCGCGTCGATGAACTCGCGAAGCGGCTTCGTCAGGTGCAGCGGACGTTGTCCCAGACCAGCACGATCGGGCCACCGAGCTGGATACGGACGCGGACGATCAGGTCCCGGAAGTCGCGCCAGCCGAAGCCCTTCGGCTGGTTTTTGCGCCCGGTGTACTCCCGGACCGCGTAGAACAAGCCTGACCGCTGGCCGGGCTTGTAGCAGGTCATGCCGACCATCGACACCCGACCGGAGCGGCGGCCGCGCACCCGGACAACCGGTGTGCAGCCGCGACGGCCCCACGTTCTCGCGCGCGGTGGAGTCAGTGACTGCCCGGCTTCGTCCTCGAAGACCATCCAAGCCCCGCGCTCCGCCGCGATGCTCTTACCCGCGGCCAGGTCTCCTTCTTCCAGACCTCGACCGCCTCGTCATCACGCTCGATCGCACGCCGGGCTGGCTGCTGCCACGACCACCCGTACCGCTTCAGCAGCCGCCACGTTCCCTCCACGGTGTACGAGACGTGGAACAGTCGGGGCCTGCGGCCGCACCCGCTCCCTTGCGGCCCTCTCAGCGTCGGACAGGCCGCCGCCCTGCGCATACCTCACGCCCCAGAGCTACTGGACCGGCTCAGCTCCGCGCAGGCAAACGACCCCGACATCACCCATTCAAGTTCAGTTGTCCGGGGATGCGCGTCGCCAACAAGCCCCCGAAGCACGCGGGTTCACCCCGGTGAACGGGGCTATCCAAGACGGCGGTCCGTCACGAAGGCCGCCGGGTCTGGTTCGGCGCCGATCCCCTGGGACGCCATTTGTTCGGTCGGTTCGGCCTGCTCTGCCTCTTGGTCCGGTTCGGCTACCTCGACCTGATGAGTTTGCTTGACCTGTTCGTCTTCCTCTGCCGGATGGGTCTGCCTGGTTCCGTTGCTTTGATCATGAAGTGATCTCAGTAACAGTACCGTTGCGTTTGAGCCTTGAGTCGCAGGTCAAGCCCTGGTGAATGACGAAACGGGACGTCCTGATAGATCAGCTTGTGTCGAGCAAGATGCCTCACCTGCATCTGGAGCTTCAGTAGCGCGAGGGTCAGATATCCGTCGCTCAGGAAATGGTTGCCCTCCGGGTCACTGAAGATGACTCGGGGTTCGTATGAACCTGATCTGCCCGGCACCGGGCAGCAGCAGCGTGTGCACGGCCGGATGCCGCGGCAACCGCTGCTGCGCCGCATGCCGTTGCCGCGAATGACCGTGGGGTGAACAGGCGCGAGAGCGTGCCCGGCGCCGAGGGAGCACAGAGCACCTCGAACGCGTCCGCATGGCGCAGTGCCGCAGCCGGCGTCCCCGATGCTGTCCACCCCGCTCGGAAGGGCGCATCACCGAGACCCGCCCCGCGTCTGCGTCTTCATGCCCAAGGCCTCACCGGCCGTCCCGGTCGCATGCAGACGAGCTGTCAGCTGCCTCGCGAAACGGGTCTGCTGGGCAAAGTCCACCAACTCGCCCTTCAGCGTCTCGCTCCGAGCCACCAGTTCCTCAACTGGCACGGCCGACTGTTCTGCGGCCGTACCGCCACTGTCTGGCGTGTCATCGTCACGGGGCACCTGAGACATGGCCACCTGGATCCTCTTCAAGCAGAACATATGCGTGGAAACAGATCTGGTCCAACAACCCCCAGAAGCGCTTGAACAAGGAAATCAGGCACCGGACCGACGTCGTCGGAACCTTCCCCGACCGAGGCGCCATCGTCCGCCTGATCGGCGCCACCCTGGCCGAGCAGAGCGACGAATGGGCCGAACAGCGCCGCTACATGGGCCCCGAGATCCTCGGCCGCTGCCGCCTTCACCTGATCAAATTAAACCCACCGAGACAACCGAACCGACCGCCCTCACCGCCTAGGAGCGTGTCCCGGTAACGGGCAATCGGCTGGTGATCGTGACGGTGAGATCGGTGGTTGCTCGCTGGGTGCCTGCTGGGGCGGGTGGCCTGGTTATGTCGGCTTGGGGATCGGCCTGAAGGGGGCCGTTGACCGGGCTGGTCAGCTGATCGCCGCGGCGAGTCCTGCGGTTCCGGCGTGTCGGAAGATCTTGCGGAGGTTGTGGCAGGCGGCCAACAGTCGCCACTCGCCGCGGGCTCCGTCCTCACCGCGCAGGAGGAGTTGGCGGCCGTTCTGGCAGGTCATGATCTGGCCGAAGACGGGTTCGACGATGGCTTTGCGGCGGCTGTAGGCGGCCTTGCCGGGCTTGGTCCGCAGTTTGCGGGCCATGCGCTCCTTGAGGGTGGCGCTGGCAGGGATGCGTCCGCGGGGCGCGGGCGGGACCTGTTCGTCGTGGCCGAGTCGGCCGGTGGCCATGAACGTGTCGGTGCCGCAGGCGAGTTGGCGCTCTTGGGCGGCTTCCAGGTTGGTCTCGGAGCAGTAGCCGGCGTCGACGAGGGCCTGCTTGGGGTGGACGCCGGTGTTCTGCGCGGACTGGTCGAGCATCGGGGTGTAGTTCAGCGCGTCCGAGGCGTTGGTAGTGATGTCGGCGGCCGTGATGACCTGGTGCTTTTCATCGACGACAGCTTGGGCGTTGTAGGCCTGGATGTAGGCGCCGTCGCTGTTCTTCATGATCCGCGAGTCGGGGTCGGTGAAGTTGGCCTGGGCCTTGGGCTTGGGCCGGACCTTCGCGGCGGCCTTCTGCCCGGCGTCGGTGACGGCCCGTTCGTCGCTGGTCCCGGCGCGCTCCTGACGGCGGCGTTCCTTGTCCTCGGCGTGGCGGCGGGCCTTGTCGGCAGCCTCGGCCTCGATCTGCGCGCGGGCGGCCTGCAGCCTGGCCAGGCGCTTCTCACGCCGGTCCAGCTCGGCAGGCAGGTCGGCCTCTTTGCCGTCCACGCCGAACCGGGCATCTTCGGTGGTATCGACTGCTTCGGCGTCGTCCAGCAGGGACCGGGCCGCGGCCTCCAGGGCGGCGATCTCGGCTTCGATCTGCTCTTCCTTGCCGATCAGGCGGCCGTAGCTCATCGCCTTGTGTTTGGAGGCGCTGGCCTCCAGCTTGGTGCCGTCCAGCGCGACGCGGCCCATCTTGACCATGTCCAGCTTCCGCGCCAGGTGCAGCGACTGCAGGAACAGGCCGGCGAGCGCGTCCAGGTGGCGGCGGCGGAACCGGGCGATCGAGCGGAAGTCCGGAGTCTGGTCGGCGGCCAGGAACCGGAACGCGACGTCATCGACACACTTACGCGTGATCGCCCGCGAGGAGCGCACCCCGGTGGTGTAGCCGTAGATCAGCAGCCGCACCATCAGCCGCGGGTCGTAGGGCGGGTAGCCGCGCTTTTCGGTGTAGTCGGCCAGGATCGGCGACAGGTCGAGCACCTCGTCGACCAGGTCGGCGACGAACCGGGCCAGGTGGTCCTGGGGCAGCCAGTCCTCCAGCGACGGCGGCAGCAGCAGGACCTGGTGCGGGTCGAACGCCCGGAACGTCTTGTCCACCGCCGCGGGACGACCCTGCGGCTGCTTCTTCTCACCCGGCTCGATCTCGAACAGCCCATCCCGATCACGCATACCGTGATCATCCCGCATGAATGATCACGAACCGCAGGCGGGGTGCGGGTTACTGGGACACGCTCCTAGCATCCACAGTGGACCGGTCACCGTCGATAGACCACGCCACCGGACGTGACCGA
This sequence comes from Streptomyces sp. NBC_01320, assembly GCF_035974375.1. NCBI lineage: Bacteria > Bacillati > Actinomycetota > Actinomycetes > Kitasatosporales > Streptomycetaceae > Streptomyces > Streptomyces sp. NBC_01320. The sequence continues at coordinate 175,809 of NZ_CP108391.1, read as the reverse complement.
TGGTCCTGCCCCCGCCCGCGGGAGGACGCAGGGACAGGACCGCCGAAGGACCGCGCTAGCTGCCGAGCCGGGGAAACTCAGCTTGCTGGCTCGGAGGCACGAGCCGCCCCACCATCGGGAAATGGCGGAGTCGAGACGGCCTTCCCCACCTGCCGAGATGTGATGTGGTGGCAGGTACCTTCAAACAACTCAACGCGGCGCAGATAAAAGGGGTTCATCACCGTCCGCGCCCGTTCTTCCGCGCCGGATCGTGCCGGTCATAGCCCAAGTGAACCGTCATCTCGCCCTAGAGTGCGGACGGATACACGGCGTTGTGCAGGGGGGAGTACTGTCCGCTCGAATCAACCCCCTGATGTACAGATGTGCGTGGAGGACAGATGAAGGCACCCACCCGTGCGGGGAAGCGCTCAGGCGCCCTGATATCGGGCGTGGTCATGGGTTTCGTTGGTGTGGGCCTATGTGCCACTCCGGTGTCAGCCCACACGCCCACGTGGCAGGTGACCTGTTCCGAGGTCACTGTCGATCTCACGGCATACGACGACAACGTCACCAACACGGTGACTGTAACCGTTGACGGCAAGGACCTGCTGCCCACTAAGCAGTTCGGGCGTGAGTTCCACGAGACGCTGAAGCTGCCCGAGCACAAGACCGCGGTTCCAGTGCACCTCGTCGTGAAGGCCGGCGACGACGAGAGGTACTCCCGTGACGAGATCAAGACCTCGCCGGTCTGCGAAGTCACGTCACCGCCTCCGACGAAGCCGGCGCCCTCGGACACCCCGAGCACTAAGCCGCCCAGGCCCGAGACTCCCGCTCCATCGACCAGCGCCCCTGCGCCGCCCCTTGCAGAGACTGGTGGATCCAGCGCCACCCCGCTGATCGCCGGTGCCGCGGTCGCCGCGGTTCTGGCGGGTGGTGGCATCCTGGTCGCGACCCGCAAGCGCCGCGCGGCCACTCGCGGCTGACTTCGTCCAGGCAGCACGTGTCCTGCGGTCGAACAGACCGCAGGACACGTCCATCCGCGATCTTGCGTGGGTATCCCCGACTTCAGCCGCGGAGGGAAACGCATCCTTGGTGCGGAGGCGCGAAGCGCCGTGGATCTCTGCACCTCCGCCGTGACGGTCAGACAGGCCGCTTCTGGCCCTCAATGTACTGAACAGGGCACGGTCAGCGGTGCACCCCCGCAGGACTCAGCGAAGTACGAGCGCGACCAGAACACCGACCCCATGCCAATCCGATTGATCCGTCCGGTGTACTCGGCGCGCAGGTATCGGGAGCTGCCGCCCTTGAGGCTGTTGATCAGCTTCGATAGCGCGACGACAAGACTGACCGCCGGATCAGCGTGGCGGGTCACATGGCGGGGAGCATCAGAAAGTGATACTCAGCCAGAACGGGTCGTTGTCCGCGAGGCGCACGTTCTTGATGAAGACCCCGTAGGCCCTCCCAGGTACGTGTTGAGACCTGGTGGTGTGTGCCCGCGCACACATTTCTCGCTGCTGGTGATGGTCCCGATGGTGGTCACAGTGATACTGCCTGACGCCGCGATCAAACGCTCGCGAAGCTCCTGCTCGCCGACCCGGCGGAACAGGGACGGCAGAGTCTCCTTGAACACGTCCTCCTGCCACCCTGCTTGAAGCGACCGTCATCGGGGAGCAGCCCGTCGACGACCGTGCAGAACGCCGCTTCCGGTAAGTCCTCTCGCTGTGCCAGCCGCGCCCACATTCGGTACTCCGTACCGTTCACCGCCACATCTTCCACCCCTGCCCTGACCGTTGCTGCGATAGCAACGCTATGACGCCCGTCACCAGCGCGAGCAGACATTTCAAAGAGCCGTCACGGACAGAAGCGCTGATCGTGAGCCGGAAATTGACCGCTCGTCTCGTCCACAGTGACACCATGACGCGGCGCCAGGCCGACTGCCGCCGGACGGGCGGTGTCCGTGACCGTTTTGGCCGTGGCCTGGCCCTTGTGGGTCAGGACTATCTGCGCCGGATCGTTTTGCGAGAGCGGGACCTGCCCAGCGCGGCGAGCATCGGCCTGATCGATGCCGGGTACCACGTCGTCCGCGACGGCATCCTGTACACCGACCACTGTGCGGACATGCTCACTCAGCTCCGCGCCGAACACCGCGGCCCGACCCGCGCCTACTACCTGCACGTGTCGTTCACGGAGACTCTCGCTCGCCACGCTCGCAGGCCGACGCCATGGCCTCGAAATCAATCCTCACAGGCGTGAACCGGCTACAGATCCTCGCCGTTGTAAGCGATGAAGGCTCCTGTCTCCGTGGAGGATGGCAGGAAAGAGGCGGCCAACTCCCCCGGCCGCCCGCCTGAACCAGTTTGCTCTCTCTGCGCATCGAGGGCGAACTGCAGTTGGCCTCGCGCTCCCCGCCGAGGCCACGGGGCCGTTCGTGCGGCGGTCCTAGGCGGCCCTGCCCCTGAAATGATCCCGTCAGAGGCAGGGCGGCCGTCCCCTGAGTGCGGCCTTCCCTCAGTCACACTGAGGCCGGAGATGAACACGTTGTCCTGGTCGACCACGATGGTCTGGGGAGTGATAACCGGGCGAGCCGCTGTTCCCTCGCACCGCGCGTCCACGCTCGGCAGCCGCTCGTACGGAATCACCGACCATTCCATGGCGAGCTCTTCGCGCCAGCCGGGCCGCATCGACGCCGGCACCATCATCTGCGCCAGGAGCACGGCCGCATCCACGCTGCGTGTGCCCTTGGGACGCACGACGGACGCGCAGATACTGCGGGTGGCCACACATCAAGGGCGATGGTCAGCTCACAGCGCTCCACGACCCAGTCATCCAGCACCGCGAACAGGTCCAACGGGGCGCTCATCATCACCAGTTCACCAGGTGCCATGGCGAATGGTCGGGGGGAGCGGGCCGCGCGGTGTGTCGCCGGCGCTGTCGTGCGTTGCTCAGCAACCCCTGCGCGCTGGCAAGGGCGTGGTTGAATGTCGCCTGCGAGGGCACGGGCACCACCCCAACTCCGTGCTGCAACAGATCCGGACTCGCCGTGGCGAGGTTGTCCTCGGCGAGGGCGTGCAGGGGCACACTGTCAGGTGCGGTCATCGTGCTGATCTCTCCTTCAAAGACTTGGTCGTCTTGAAGGATCAGCCGGTGGCCGTTCATCTATGCGGGCGTCATCCTAAAGCCGGAGCAAACCCCCGGATCAGGTCCAACCCATACGCCACTTCTCGGGACGCAACCCGGCTGTTCCTGGGCAAGCCTTCGCCTGTTGTGGGCAAGCCTGCAAGTACCGGTTTGCCCGGCACCTGTGATCCTCAGGTGAACCTCCCTGTTCGTCACGGAAGTGGACAAGGGGTGGTGTCGTACGGCTCCTCCGCGGGCCGTCAGACGGCCGACACGGCATACGTCCAGCACAGGTTGGGCTCCAGCGGAAACTCCGGTATCGGCTCGTTCGGCCGTCGACGCCTGTCAAGGGCATCGGCGACCTTCAGCAGCTCCCGCGCCTCCGCCTCCGCCGCGGGCCCGTCCTCCCACGAGGTGACGGAGCGGGCCCAGCGGGACCAGTGGAGGCACTCAGGGGAGCAGTACGGCCGGAGACGGTCGGTTTTCCCGATCGTCCGCCCGCGGGGGAACCGGCAGCCGGGACGCCTGCACCTTCGATCGATCACAAGCCCCCCAATGGTCATGGATAGAAAAGCCGCGAAGGAACCCCTTCGCGGCCGGTCCGCTTCTAGGGCTACAGTTCACGAAGCCGACCTTGCGGCTAGGTTCGATCGGTCGTCGAACATACACCGTGTCGATCCGACCAGCCTCGAAACACCATCTGCCGGGATAACGGACCCCAGTCAGCTCGGGTTCGCCGCCATGGTTCGCCGGGCCCTCACCGAACTGGCTTCGTCACTGACGGCCGATGGGTCACGTCCGGTGGCGTGGTGTTATCGACGGCGACTCGGTGATCCACTGGGTGGTGCGCTGTGTGAAGGGATGAAGCTGTCCCTGCTGCCCGACCTTGACTGTGATGTCCCTGACCAGACTGACCGGACTGCCCATGCTGTCTTCCCGCGAGACATCACACGATGCCTAGCCGTGAAGCCGCAGCCTTCCAAAAGGGGCTCTCCTGCCGTATGTGTGGGTGCTCTGACCTGCTCTGATACGGGAAACACGCCGTTTCCTGTGATCCTTGAGGTGTCTAGGCTCAAGTTGGATCAAGCAGGAAAACGGCGTGTCCCTCTTCAGGATATGGAAGCGGACGCTGATGGCCGAACACACGGTCGTCGAGGGTGTCCGGATCGATGAGAACGAACAGTGTGTGATCGTGTCGATACGGCCTGATGCGCGTCGTCGGCAGCGGTGCGGAATCTGCCGGCGTCCGGCGCCCTGGTACGACATGGGGCGGGGGCGGCGCCGGTGGCGGGACCTCGATCACGGTGTGATGCGGGTGTTCCTGGAGGCCTGCGCGCCGCGGGTGGCCTGCCGTGAGCACGGGACGACCGTCGCCGCGGTGCCCTGGGCCCGTCACGGCGCCGGGCACACCCACGCCTTCGACGCCCAGACGGCATGGATGGCCGTCGAGTGCTCCAAGAGTGCGGCCGCGCAGTTGATGCGCACCTCCTGGCGGACCATCGGTGCGATCGTCGGTCGCCGACCGCGACCGGGCCGTCGACCGCCTGTCGGGACTGCGGCGGATCGGTATCGACGAGATCAGCCACCGCAAGGGGCAGAAGTACATGACGGTCGTCGTGGACCACGACACCGCCAGGGTGGTGTGGATGGCCGACGGACACGGCAAGGACGTCCTGCACCGCTTCTTCGACGCCCTCGGCGAGCCGCGCACCGACCGGCTCACCCACATCAGCGCCGACGGCGCCGCCTGGATCGCCGAGGTCCTGGCCGTCCGGGCCGCCTCGGCGGTACGCGTGATGGATCCCTTCCACGTGGTCGCGTGGGCCACCGACGCCCTGGACGGCGAACGCCGTGCCTCCTGGAACCGCGCCCGCCACAAGGCCGCCGATCCTGACACCGCCCGGGCGCTGAAGGACTCCCGCTTTGCACTGTGGAAGAACGAGGCCGACCTCACCGACCGACAGGCCGCGAAACTCACCTGGATCGCCGCCACCGACCCCCGCCTGCACCGTGCTTGGCGCCTGAAGGAAGCCCTCCGCGCGGTCTTCACCCTGGCCAGGACCCGCCCCACCGCCGCCCTGAAGGCCCTGGACCGCTGGATCGACTGGGCCCGCCGCTGCCGCATCAACAGCTTCGTCGACCTCCAACGTCGCATCCGCCGCCACTACCAGGCGATTTGCGCCGCCCTGACCACCGGCATGAGCAACGGACTGATCGAGAGCACGAACACCAAAACCCGCCTGATCATCCGACGCGGCTTCGGCTTCCACACCGCCGACGCCATCATCGCCCTCGTCATGCTCGCCCTCGCAGGCGACCGCCCCACACTGCCAGGCCGCCAACCCGCCCCAGGATGACCCACACATACGGCAGGAGAGCCCCAAAGGGAGGCAAACGCCAAGTGCTCATCGAACAACTCGCGTGCTTGCGGCAGTGGTAGAGCTGTCCGTGCTTGCGGTTGAACAGGTGCGACTAGACCTGGGGCGTGCCAATCGCTGTGCTCGCGTCGTCTGCGGTAGTGGGCGTCGGCCCCCTCGGAGGCTCATGCGGAGGTGAAGACCCACAGGTACCCAGCGTGGTTGAGACGGTCGTCCTTGACCAGCAGCAACCGACGTAGTGCTCCTTGCCAGTGGCACGGGGGACCGGCGCGGAATCTCATGCTTGGCCAGCTCCACCACTGCCTGGCCAGCCACAAGAAGTTCGACAAGCCATCGTCTTCAACACCCAGCGCGTTCTTTACATACTGCGGCCTCGAACGCCTACTTCGCCACGATCAGCCCTGGGGGGCGGCCACGCGGTCCCATGAGCTCGACAGGGCGGACGGAAGGCCCCGCCGCTGCCCGGTGTAGCTCTACCGCTGCCCGGTGCATCTCTGCCACCGTGCTCTCGTCCAGCCACTCGCCATGGCCGCTGCCAGAATCCGCACGACGGTGCTCATAGGGCTCCTGCGGGAACATCTCGCGCATCAACACGACAGGCCGCTGTTCTTCGAACACTTGCAGTACTTTGAAACGAGTACCAGGAAGGAAGACCAACCTCTCCGGGGTATATGGGTCGACTGCTCCCGTACGACGCCCGGTTAGCGACCAGACCAGAAACCCGGGTCCACCCTCGCTGACTGCGACTGCCGACGCCGTCGCACTCCAGAAGCCCTGGTCGACGACGACTCGGTTCTCGCGATACCAGTCTGTCAAACTGGCGCTCATGCTGGTGCGCACGATCGCGGGACCGCGATAGGCAGGCAGCCTGCGAAGGCCCGAGGCGACGCAACGAGCAAGGGGCAAATGTGCACCCGGCGTCCCATTGAGTAGAGCCGCGTCAAGCCATGCCCATTCCTCGGCCAGATGCAGGTGGACTGCTGCCAGGTCGGCGAGAACGGCGAGCCGGTCGTCAGGACGACGGCCCTGAGGGCTCCGGACTTCCGGCAGTGCCCGTGCCATATCCGACACAGTCTGGCGGAATCGCCTGCCGTACAGGCTCCACAGCTGGAGCCGATCTCGGGCGATGCCGCGTCCGCCCGTCGGTACAATCCGGGCAAGGGCTCTGGGAACTGGTTGTACCCGGACCTCGGTGTCGCCCCGGAGCTCCTGCAGAATGGATGCCGAGCGCGCGTCCGGGTCTGTGTCGGGGAACTGCTTGGCAACACTCATCGCGTCGGTTCTCCCTGGAACGTGGAGGGTGGCGGCGCCCGGCAGGAGCGCTGCGTCGGTGAAGCGCTGTCGACGACTGTACGAACGGTGTGCGACCCAAGCCGGGCTCCAGGGAAATATCTGCACGACAGGACACTTGAGACTCCCGCTCGCGCCGACCGCGGCCTGTCGTGACGATGCACAGTGCGGAGTGTGGTAATCGCCTCAAGATGAGGGGAGGTTGTCCGTTGGCTGTCGCCGGCGCGGACGGCGCCGCGAAATCTGCTGTTGTGCGCCCGGATGGGAGAATGTCCAGTTAACGGATCTGTCACACTTGCGGTGGTTGCGGAGGGCGAAGTTATCCCAAGAGGATGCGATGGCGGAGAAGGGTGAATCCTGCCTGGCCGTGCATCTGGCGTTGATCAGTTTGGTTTTGCTGTTGACTCCCTCGGTGCCACCGTTGCGAAACGGGCAGGTGAGTGCGGCAGTCACAGCGTCGCGGTCTCGCTCGAGGCCACGGGTGAAGGGATGCAGGTGGGGCAGGTTTTCGGCCTTCACCGAGGTGATCCACGTGTTAAACAGGGCGTCGTTCTCCTCCGCAGGCCTCAGCAGAATGGCGAAGGTGTGAATCATGGCGGCGAGCGCGGCCATCGCGGGCAGGCCGCGGTAGCGGCCTCGATCCGTTCGCGCTGGTGGTGATTGAGGCGATCAGGTCGGGTGAGGAAGTAGCCGGCCAGCCGACGCGCTGAGAGCGCCGGACGGTCGGTCTCGACACGCCCCTGGTTGATGTACTTGTGGAGCAGGTTGAGGCTGCCGTAAATAGCCGAGCTCTTTGATCTACCGGAACAGATGCATGACCGGAACGGCCGGGTCTTCCTCGCGACGTCGGCGCAGGTGGTCGCGGTAGGGATCAACCTGCATGGGCCGGTACTTGGGGGCGCGGATGAGTCGTTGGGACTCGTCGATGCGTGCCTAGCGTTTGACCGTGTTCAGTGCGAGGTTCAGGCCGGGGATCCCCAGGTTCGACGTGCACTACTCAAGATCGAAAAAGAAACAGCCACGTGCCGTTTCGCAAGGCTTGCGATCCCACGCGCCGCCCAATTGGCCTGAACTGGGACAACTGGCGATACGTATGGGACATATGAACGTCATGTTGTTGCCTGACGCAGTCATCCTGGACCGCCACCGTTGATCATGTGGAGAATCCTCCCTCCCTCTCAGGGGTTTCCGCGGGAGAGGGGCGCCGCCCCGAAGGGTGAGGGGGAGTAGTTTGTGAGTTCCGACAAGCGTCGACACACAGCGCTCACGGTCGTGCGCCGCGACGGTGCGGTGGCAGTCTCTGCGCTCGCGGCTGAGCTTGGAGTGTCGGTGGAGACCGTGCGGCGCGATCTGCGGGCGCTGGAGGAGAGAGGTCTCGTCCGGCGTACGCATGGAGGCGCCTACCCTGCGGAGAGCGCGGGTTACGAGACGACCCTCACCTCTCGCGCCACCCGCTTTGTCCCTCAGAAGATCCGGATCGCGGCGGCGGCCGCGAAAATGCTGGGGGACGCGAAGACGGTCTTCATCGACGAGGGCTTCACCCCCCAGCTGGTCGCAGCAGCGCTGCCCGAAGAGCGGCCGCTGAACGTGATCACGTCCTCGCTCACCACTGCGGGAATGATCTGCGGACGGAGGAACACACAGGTGATGCTGCTGGGCGGCCGAGTGCGGGGCAACACGGCTGCCACGGTGGATCATTGGCTGACCGAGATGCTGGCAGAATGCGTCATCGACCTGGCGTACGTGGGCGCGAACGGCATCTCTCGCGAATTCGGGCTGACCACGCCTGACCCGGCAGTGAGTCATGTGAAGTCGCAAGCCATGCACTCGGCCAAACGCCGGATCTTCTCGGGAATCCACACTAAGTTCGGCGCAGTGAGCTTCTGCCGGTTCGCCAAGGTGGAGGACTTCGAGGCGCTCATCACCGACACCTCACTCTCCCGAGCGGAAGCCCAGCGCTATGCGTTGCTCGGCCCCCAGGTCATCCGGGTCTGATCAGTGCCAGGAAGTAACCGACGGCAAGCCCACCGGCGGCCTGATACGTAGATGGCCGAGTTGCTGTTTGTCCAGGTCCAGCACCGTATCGACGCGCCTGCAGGCGATCGCCCACTCCTGCCGTTCCCCCAGCTCGAGGGCGACGAGATCGGCCTGGCTACGGTTGCCCTCCGCCCGCAGCCGACGACGCGACGGCGAGCAGCGAGCTCGTGCTGTTCCAGTAACCCGACGACCGACGGCATCCGCAACGTTTCCTGGGGCAACGACACGACTGAAGCTTCCCCTTGATGTTGGACACCTGGAGACTGGGACGTGAGGTTCCAGAGGAAGTAGTGCCAGGTGGAAAGCAAGAGCTACCGCAGTAGGCGGTATACGAAGGAGTTCAAGCGCGACGCGGTCGCGCTGGTCCGGTCCTCCGGCAAGACGGTCACCGAGGTGGCCCGGGAGATCGGGGTCAGCGCCGAGGGACTGCGGAACTGGGTCAAGCAGGACCGGATCGACCGCGGGCAGGGGGCGCCGGGCGAGCTGACGAGCGCGGAGCGGGAAGAGCTGCGTCGGCTGCGGCGGCAGAACCGTGAGCAGGCCGAGACGATCGAGGTGCTGCGAAAAGCGGCGGTCTTCTTCGCGAAGGAGAGCGATCGATGAGCGAGGTGTACGCGTTCATCGAGGCGGAGAAGACCACCCACCGGTCCTCCAACCGCTCGCTGACTCCTCCTACCTCTCGGTCATCGGCGGCGTCCCGGTGCGCATCATCGAAGCCCGGGTGAGCGTCACCTGCACGGACGGCAGCAACTTCGAGGGCTCCTACCGTCTGGCAACCACGCTCCTGGACGCCCGCCGTCACCCCGCCGACCGCCTCGTGCACCTCTATCACGAGCGCTGGGAGCACGAGAGCGCCTACTACGCCCTGCGCCACACCATCCTGCACGGACGTGTCCTGCGCTCGCACGACCCAGTCGGCGTCGAGCAGGAGATGTGGGCCCTGCTCACCCTCTACCAACTCCTGCGCCGCACCATGGTCGAGGCTGCGGAGTCCGGGCCGGGCACCGATCCCGACCGCTGCGGCTTCACTATCGCCCTCCAAACTGCCCGCGACCTGCTGGTATGCGCGGAAGGAGTCTTCGAGCAGGGCATCGGAGAGATCGGCCGCCGAGTCCTGTCGGCACTGTCGCCCGCACGGCGAACCCGCGTCAGCACCCGCAAGGTGAAGTCACCCATCTCCCGTTACGCGGAAAGGAAACTGGACGGCCGCCCCGACAGCAGCAAGGTCGTGACCCCGACGACGATCACTCTCCTGCCGCCCCCCATCGCCAGAGCCCGCACTGCCCGCGACGACCGTCCGGGAGAACACCGGCAACGGCAAGACCGGCAGCCGCATGGCACATGTCCTGGCCATCCTGCAGACAGAACCCGAACGGCTGTGACGCGCAAGGGAGATCGCCGAGCTCCTCGGCGATGTCACCCTCGTCGCCACCTATCGACAACTCGCTCGATGGACCGAGAGAGGAATGATCAAGAGAGTCCGCACGGGCCGCTACACGGCAATCACGCAGACGACCAGCCCCTTGCGTGACCTGCGAAAACGCTAAGGGCTTGCCGGACATTAACTCGCCGTCTTGATCTCTGATGTCGGGGTGATGCCGAGGTGGGCGGCGAGGTCGGTGAGATCGTCGAGGGTGGCCAGCTGTGTTTCGGCGGGTTCGATGGCGTGCCCGATGTCGTGGAGGAGCCGACGGGTTTGGCTGATGGCCCGGTTGAGGGTCACGGGGGTGATGGTGAAGAGCGGCGCGATGACGACCTGGGGGAGCTTGAACCGCTCGTAGAGGATGGTGGCCAGGAGCCGGTCGACGAGGGTGAGGCCGGGGCGCCGACCGGTGTAGAGGCCGGTGGCGGGGGTCTTCTGCCGGTCGCCGCCGCGTCGTTGGTGAAGGTCCTCTTCCCGCTGGAGCTGTCGGGCCGTTGCCAGTTCGTTGACCAGCTGTTCCCACTGGTCAAGCCGCATGCCGGTCAGGGCCGGGTGAGTCAGCCAGTCGCGTCCGGGGCCGGGCTGGTTCTGTGGCGGGATGGGTGGGACCCCGTCGCGACGGTGTTCCTCGGGGCGCAGGGTGTAGTTCCAGTCGCCGTGCCAGTCATGGCGGCTCAGGGGCAGCGCGGTCATCTGCCCGTCACTGATGCGGATGCCGGTCTCATAGGCAGTGGTGTCGAGTTCGGCGCGGACGGTCAGCCCGGTGCGGGTGGTGGTCGCGGCGATGCTGTTGACGATGACCTCGTGGCTGGTCAGGGGCCTGCCACGCCAGTTCATTGTGATGTGGGAGAACAGCCGGTGTTCGACCTTGTTCCATTTTGAAGTGCCTGGAGGAAAGTGGCATACGGTGATCTCCAGGCCTGTCTCGACGGCCAGGGCAGCCAGCTCGAACTTCCAGGCGCGGGTGCGGTATCCGTTGGACCCGCCCGCATCCGCGGTGATCAGAAGGCGCCGGGAGGCGGGGTAGGCAATGCGGCCGGCCGCATGCCACCAGCGGCGGATCGAGGCGACGGCGAAGGCGGCGGTGTCGTGGTCGGTACCGACGCTGACCCAGCCGGCCTCCGCCGTCAGGTCATAGATTCCGTACGGGATCGCCTTGCCGAGATCGGCGTCGGGGAAGTCGTGAGTGCGGACCCGGACCGGAACGCCCTCGCGATGCCACTCACGTCCGGCGTTCTTGTAGTTCCCGACCAGCTCCTTCTTTTTCGTGTCGACGCTCACCACCGGGTCTCCCACGGCCTGGAACTCCTTGGCCTGCTCGTTGATATAGCGGAACTGCGCATCCCTGTCGGGATGTTGTGCACCTTCAACGGTCTTGGCGTTGCCCTGCAGGCTGAAGCCCTCCTCGCGCAGCAGGACGGCGACCGTGTCCGCCGAGACCCGGTGGCCCTGCCGGGTCAGATCTTCGGCCAACTGCCGGGTCGACTTCACCGTCCATCGCAGCGGCGACATCGGATCCCCGCGCACGTCCGGCTCGACCAGCGCCAGCAGCGCGGGCCGCAGCCCCGGATCCAGGTCCACCGCCCGCTTGCGACCCCCGCCCACCCGGCGGACCCGCCCCAACGGCGCCTCCCCGGACTCCAGTTCAGCTACCCCGCGCGAGACGGTGCCCTCACGCACCCCGGCCGCACGGGCGACAAGCCTGATCCCGCCGTGTCCCAGCGACCGCGCCTCCGCCCCTATGACCAGCCGACGCTGGCGCTCGTCCAAGTGCGGGAACAACGCCTGGAACTTCGCCGTCAGCACCGAATCGGCCCCCTCCGGAATCCCCATACCACAACAACGAGGCACGATCCCGGAAGCGACGGCTTGTTTCCCGGCAAGCCCTAACTACCCGGCCTTGGGGAAAGTTCACGCTGATCCTCACCCAGAGCCCCGACCAGCGCGTCCTGCCGCTGGCGCTGTGGAGCTTCCAGGGCGAGTTCACCATCAACGTGCCCGCGGTCCTGGCCGCCGTGATCCTCTCCACACTCCCGATCCTGGCCCTCTACATCGTCGGCCGCCGCCAGCAATCTCCGGTCTCACCGCCGGGTTCGGCAAGTAGCTCTCGTCGCCGTCGGACGCGGTCGGGGGCGTCTCGTTACGGGGGAAGGCCGCGGGAGAGCGCGCTCCGGCGGTCGCGAGCGTCTCACGGTCGAACGGGCGCTTCCAGGTACGGTGACGGGGTCGTGCGAAGGGACGGGGACCGATGAGCGAAGTGCAGGCGCAGGAACCGGATGAGCGGCCCGGCGGCCCGGCGGCCAGGGAGGTCGACCGCCCTGCGCCCGCCGACGGCGAACTGGAGCGCGTGATCGCGGTACAGGTACGCCAGAACCGGCAGGCGATCGGGCTGACCGTGGGAGAGCTGGCGGCCCGGGCGAGCATTTCCAAGGCCATGCTGTCGAAGATCGAGAACGCCCGGATCTCCTGCAGCCTCACCACGCTCGCCCGGCTCGCGGATGCCCTGGACGTGCCGGTGACCGCGCTGTTCCGCGGCGCGGACACCGGCCGGGAGGCGGTCTTCACGCCGGCCGGCGCCGGGGCACGGATCGTGCAGCGCGGTTCCCGCGTGGGGCACGATTACAGCCTCCTGGGCGCGTTGCGCGGCCCGCACAAGCGCATGGAAGCGCACCTGGTGACCCTCACCGAGCGCAGCGAGGTCTTTCCGCTCTTCCAGCATCCCGGCACCGAGCTGCTGTACATGCTCGAAGGTGAAATGGTCTACGGCCACGGCGACGCCAGTTACCGCATGGTGCCCGGCGACGCACTGCAACTGGACGGCGAAGGCGTACATGGCCCGAAGGAGCTGGTGACGCTCCCCATTCGCTTCCTGTCCGTGGTCGCGTACGGCGATGCGACCGTCTGAGGCGGCGACGGTCCGCGCCACCGAGGGCGCGGACCGTACGGCGTGCGTCTGGGCCGCGGGAGCCTTTTGGCACGCTCCCTTGGCCCAGACACAGGCCTGACCTGCCGTGAAGATCAGGAGACTTCGCAGACCTCCGCCCGCTGACTAAGCAGCCTCGGCTCCGCTCCGATCGTCGTGTCCTCACCGTGCCCCGTGTGCACGACCGTGTCGCCTGGCAAGGCGAAGAGCCGCAAACGGAGGGACCCCTCGATGAGCGCCCGGTCGCTGTATGACCGACCCGTCGTCCCTGGCCTCCGTTGAAGAGGGTGTCTCCGGTGAACACCCGCCCGAGTTCGGGGGCGTGGAAGCAGACCGCACCGGCGCATGTCCCGGTGTGTGGAGCACGCGCGGCCTGGCGCCTCCCATCAGGATGTCGACTCCGTCGACGAGAAGGGCGTCCCAGAGCCGTTGAGGGCGCGTCAGTTCCCACAGCGGCCGGTCGTCCGGGTGCAGCATGATCGGCGCGCCGGTCCGTTCCCGGAACACGGGTGCCGCGCGGACGTGGTCGTCGTGCGGGTGGGTGCACAGGATCGCTTCACTTTGCGATCGCCCTCGACCGCCATGATGTCGTCGACGTTGTGCGGTGCGTCAATGACGACGCACTCGCTGTCGTCACAGACGACCCAGACGTTGTTGTCGACCTCGAAGGTCTGCCTGTCGAGGCTGAAGGCGCCACTCGATCGTCCGTGGCTGACCCGCGTCCGTCCGGTCGGTTGCGACGACGTCACGGGAACAGCACCACTGATCGCAGCACATCGCCACCGTGCATTCGCTCGAACGCCTCCTCGACGTCCCCGAGCCCGATCTCCTCGGTCACAAAGGCGTCGAGGTCCAGGCGGCCCTGCTGATAGAGGTCGACGAGCACCGGGAAGTCACGGTCGGGCAGGCAGTCGCCGTACCAGCTCGACTTGAGCGAGCCGCCGCGACCGAAGACGTCGATGAGCGGGATGTCGGGCACCTGCATGTCCGGAGTCGGTACGCCGACGAGCACGGCCGTGCCCGCCAGGTCCCGGGCGTAGAAGGCCTGCTTCCAGGTCTCCGGACGGCCGACGGCGTCGATGACGACGTCGGCGCCGAAGCCACCGGTGAGCTCCCGCACCGCCGTGACCGGGTCGGTCGCGGTGGAGTCGACGGTGTCCGTCGCGCCCATCTTCCGCGCGGTCTCCAGCTTCTTCGGGTCGATGTCGACCGCGATGATCCGGCCGGCCCCGGCCAGTGCGGAGCCCGCGATGGCGGCGGCCCCGACCCCGCCGCATCCGATGACCGCGACGGATGTGCCGCGGGTCACCCCGCCGGTGTTGATGGCCGCCCCGAGCCCGGCCATCACCCCGCAGCCGAGCAGGCCGACGGCGGCGGGCCGGGCGCTCGGGTCGACCTTGGTGCACTGGCCGGCCGCAACCAGGGTCTTCTCGGCGAAGGCCCCGATGCCGAGTGCCGGGATCAGCTCGGTCCCGTCGTCGAGCGTCATCCTCTGCGTGGCGTTCTTGGTGGCGAAGCAGTACGCGGGTTCGCCACGGCGGCAGGCCCGGCAGTTCCCGCACACGGCACGCCAGTTGAGGATCACGAAGTCGCCCGGCGTGACGCTGGTGACGTCGTCTCCGACGGCTTCGACGATTCCTGCTGCCTCGTGGCCGAGGAGGAACGGAAACTCGTCGTTGATGGCGCCTTCTCGGTAGTGCAGGTCGGTGTGGCAGACCCCGCAGGCCTGCACCTTCACCAGTGCCTCGCCTGCCCCCGGATCGGGAACGTTGATCGTCTCCATGGATACCGGCTGCCCTTGCCCTCGGGCGACCACGGCCTTCACCTGCTGCATGCTCGTACTTCCTTACTACAACGGCGAGTTGGGCGTGCGACGTTCAGTCGCGGAACGCGAAGCGCGGCTGGGCCGGGGACCCCTGGACGAGGTCGGCGACGAGCGCCCCGATGAGCGGCGCGAACTTCGCTCCGTGTCCGGAGCACGGGGAGGCGATGACCACCGGGCCCAGGCGGTCGACAACAAAGTCCTCGTCGGCCGTCATGGTGTAGAGGCAGCTCTGTTCGGCGGTCGGATCGGGGGCGAGGCCCGGCAGCCACCGCTGGACCCAGGCCGTGACGGTGTCCCGGGACGTGGGGTCGATGCGGCCGTCCCGCGTGGTAGCCGTTGTCGGCGTGCCGCTGTCGTGCTGGGCGACCTTCATCGCCGGAGCCTGTCCGCCGTCCGCGCCGGATGGCAGGCCGAACAGCTGGATGCCTTCCTTGTAGACCATGGTGGGCCACGCGGCCTGGGGATCGCGGTGCCGGAAATGGAACACCTGCTGCTGCGTCACCCAGGTGCGCGGCAGCCGAGGCGAGGCTCCGATCGAGGGCAGCAGCTCGGGCAGCCATGGCCCGGCCGCGACGACGGCCCGACGGGCGCTGATCGCCCGGCCTTCACAGTGGACGCGTACACCCTGGGCGATCCGCTCGACGGATGTCACCGGGGTATGTTCGAGGACCGTCGCACCGAGTCCCGCGGCGACCTCGATGCCCGCGCGGACCGTGCGGTTCGCGTCGAGGTGTCCGGCGTCGGAGTGGAACACCACCCGCCCGGCGAACGCCATGCCCGGGAAACGCTCCTGAGCCTCCTCGGGGCTCAGTAGTTCGGCAGCGACGCCCCGTTCCATCATCAGGGCGGCCAGTTCCCGCGGATTGCGCTCGGCCCCGTGGTCGAGGCCACCGGTGCGCGTGCGGAGCAACTCCCCGCAGCGGTCCTCCAGTTCCTCCCACAGTGCTTCGGCCTGCCCGGTGAGATCGACGTAGTACGGGTCGGCGTACGCACGCCGGAAGATCCGCGAGGTGCCGTGCGAACTGCCCTGGTCGTGGCCGATGCCGCGGGCCTCGACCAGAGTGACCGACAGGCCCCGCACGGCCAGTTGCCAGGCTGCCGAGGAGCCGGTGAGCCCGGCCCCTATGACGACGACGTCACAGTCCACCGGGGGCTCCCGGTATCCAGGACGTACCGGCCAGCGGAACTCTGGCCATCGCAGCCGCCTCGATGGTGACGGCCACGAGATCCTCGGGTTCCAGGTGTGTCAGGTGCGCCTTGCCGCAGGCCCGGGCGATGGTCTGCGCCTCCATGGTGAGCACCCGCAGGTAGTTGGCGAGGCGCCGCCCGCCCTCGACCGGGTCGAACCGCTGCTGCAGATCGGGATCCTGGGTGGTGATGCCCGCAGGATCCTTGCCGTCCTGGAAATCGTCGTAGAAACCGGCCGCCGAGCCCAACGCCTCGTACTCGGCGGACCACTTGGGGTCGTTGTCTCCGAGCGCGATCAGGGCGGCGGTGCCGATGGCGACCGCATCGGCGCCAAGGGCCATGGCCTTGGCGACGTCGGCCCCCGTGCGGATGCCGCCGGAGACGATGAGCTGGACCTTGCGGTGCATGCCGAGTTCCTGCAGCGCCTGGACCGCCTGCGGGATCGCGGCGAGCGTCGGGATGCCGACGTGCTCGATGAACACCTCCTGCGTGGCGGCTGTCCCGCCCTGCATCCCGTCGACGACCACGACATCCGCGCCGGCGTGCACGGCGAGCTTGACGTCGTAATACGTGCGCGTGGCACCGACCTTGACATAGACCGGCTTCTCCCAGTCGGTGATCTCCCGGAGTTCGGCGATCTTGATGGCCAGATCGTCCGGGCCGGTCCAGTCCGGGTGGCGGCAGGCGCTGCGCTGGTCCACGCCTTGGGGCAACGTCCGCATACCGGCGACCCGCTCCGTGATCTTCTGGCCCAGGAGCATCCCGCCGCCGCCCGGCTTGGCGCCCTGGCCGAGCACGATCTCGATGGCGTCGGCCTTGCGCAGGTCGTCGGGGTTCATGCCGTAGCGGGACGGCAGGTACTGGTACACGAGGTGCTTGCTCTGCCCGCGCTCCTCCAGCGTCATGCCGCCGTCCCCGGTGGTGGTGGAGGTGCCGACCTCGCCGGCTCCCCGGCCGAGCGCCTCCTTGGCTCGGCCGGAGAGCGCGCCGAAGCTCATACCGGCGATGGTGACGGGGATGTCGAGGTGGAGGGGGTACTTGGCGTTGAGGTCGCCCAGCACGACATCCGTGCCACAGCGCTCACGGTAGCCCTCCAGCGGATAGCGAGACATGCTTGCCCCGAGGAACAACAGGTCGTCGAAGTGCGGCAGCTGACGCTTGGCGCCCCAGCCTCGGATGTCGTAGACGCCGGTCCGGGCGGCGCGCTGGATCGCGTGAATGGTACGGCGGTCGAAGGTGGCGGACTCACGCAGCCCGCGCTCCTCTACGGAGGGTTGGTTCATGTGGTGTCCCCGTCCCCTGGATCGGCCGTGTCGGCCGGCCGGCTTTGTCAGTGTCAGTACGCGTCGGTGTTCCTGACGTTGAAGTTGTAGAGCTGACGCGCAGAGCCGTATCGGGTGTAGACGGAAGTGTCGTCTTCCTCGAAGCCGGCACTCTTGAGCAGGGCCGCAAGTTCCTCGTGGTGCTCGGGGCGCATCTCCTTGGCCACGCAGTCGGCACCCAGCGAGGCGACGGTGCCACGTACGTAGATCCGTGCCTCATAGATCGAGTCGCCGAGCGCTTCGCCCGCGTCACCGCGGACAACCAGGCGTCCGGCCTGCGCCATGAAGGCGCTCATATGGCCGACGTTGCCGCCGACGACGATGTCGACGCCCTTCATCGAGATGCCGCAACGGGCGGCGGCATCGCCCTCGATGACGAGGAGACCGCCGTGCGCGGTGGCCCCGGCGGACTGGGAGGCATTGCCGTGGACGATCACGGAACCGCTCATCATGTTCTCCGCGACGCCGACGCCAGTGTTGCCGTTGATGACGACGTTGGCCAGTTGGTTCATGCCGGCCGCGTAGTAGCCGGCATGCCCGTCGATCGTCACCCGCATTGCCCGGTTCAGCGCCACCGCGACGCTGTGCGCGCCCGCGGGGTGGAGGATGTGTACCTCGTCATTGGCGAGCTCGGGTTGGTGGAGGAGGCTGTTGACCTCGCGCAATTCCCTTTCGGCAAGATCGAGTTCGAGTACCTCCGGCATGGTGTTGCTGCCCCTCTGTGAGGGAGTCGGGGATGGCGTCAGCGTGTCCATACGTAGATCCGCTCGGGCTCGGGTTCGTACACCAAGGCGTCCTCGATGCCGGGCAGGCCGGTCAGAGCGCGGTACTCGCTGGCCATGGCGACCCAGTCGGCCGTCTCGGCGATGACGGCGGGCTTGCAGGCGATGGCGTCGCGGACGACGGCGAAGCAGTCCCGGTGGGAGACCAGGAGGGTATAGAAGCCGTCGAAGGTGGCGCACAGCTCCTTGAGGGCGGTCTCGATGTCGAGCCCGGCGGCTAGCCGGTCGGCGACGAAGCGCGCGCCGACCTCTGTGTCGTTCTCGCTGTCGAACTGCACCCCCCGGGCTAGCAGTTGGCGGCGAACGGTGGCGTGGTTGGAGAACGACCCGTTGTGTACGAGGCACTGGTCGGGGCCCACCGCGTACGGGTGGCAGCCGCCCGGGGTGACGGCGGACTCGGTGGCCATCCGGGTGTGGCCGACGCCCTGCCAGCCCTGTGCCGACGCGAGGCCGAAACGGTCGGCGAGCTCACGGGGGCGTCCGACGCCTTTGAGGACGGCGACGTCCTCACCGAAGCCGACCAGCAGAGCCTCGGGCGCGGCCGCCGTGACCGCCTCGCGCAGCACGCCGACCTCGACCGGCGCGTGCACCACCAGGGTCGGAGAGGCGTCGACGACATCGGCCCGGGAGCCGTCCGGCAGCAACCGGGCGAGGGCCGTGCTCAACTCGAGGGCAGGCAAGGGGCTGTCGACGACCGACACCGTCGCGTGCCCGGGCGGTGACCAGCTCGGGTCGCCGTAGACCGCGACACCGGCGGAGTCGGCGCCGCGCTCCTGCATCTCGCACAGCATAGTGGTCAGCAGGCCGCCCAACTGCGGGTACAGCGCGGGATTGCGCAGATGGAGTCCGACGATTCCACACATGGCGCTCCTCGTATCTGTGTCTGTGTCGTGTTTGGTGTTTGGTGTGGTGTCAGAAGGCGGTGAGATACCGGTCGATCTCCCACGGAGTGACCTGGGAGTGCCACTGGAAGAACTCCTCCCGCTTCAGGCCGCCGAAATACCGGGCCACTCCGGAGCCCGCACAGTCGAGCGCCCCGCTGACCACGGGATCGGCTTCCAGGGCGTCCACGGCATGCAGGAGGGTCGGCGGAAGGACGGCGCGTGCGGCGCCGTTGTTCCCGCCGGGAGTACCGGGATCGGTGTGCCGCTCGACGCCGTCGAGGCCCGCCCCGATCGCCGCGGCGATGGCGAGGTAGGGGTTGGCCGAGCCGTCCCCGCCGCGCAGTTCGATGCGCTGGTGGTCGGGGACGCGCACATAGTGCGTACGGTCGTTGCCGCCGTACGTGGGGACGCGAGGCGCCCATGAAGCGCCGGAGGCCGTGCTGACCGCACCCGTGCGCTTGTAGGAGTTGACCGAAGGGGCGAGGACGGACTGCAGGGCCCCAGCGTGGTCCAGGATGCCGCCGATGAATTCGTAGGCTAAGTTGGCAAGGCCCAGGCCGCGCCCGTCGTCTCCGGAGTTCTCCGAGGGGAACAGGGGAGTGGTGCCGTTCCAGAGCGACAGGTGGAGATGGAGGCCTGATCCGGTGCGGTCGGTGAATGGCTTCGGCATGAACGTGGCCGTCATGCCGCGCTGTTCGGCGATCATCGAGATCAGGTAACGCGCGGTGATGACCCGGTCTGCGGTCGTCAGGGCGTCGGCGTGCAGGAAGTTCTGCTCGAACTGGCCGTTGGCGTCCTCGTGGTCGTTGGCGTAGTTGCCCCAGCCGAGGTCGTTCATACCGCGCGAGACCGCGGCGAGGTGCTCGTACATGCGGGTCACGCCGCGGGCGTCGTAGCAGGGGCGCGCCGCGTCGTCGCCGGGGTCGGCGGTGGTGAGCGCGCCCTGCTGGTTCTTGCGTACCAGGAAGTATTCGACCTCTGCGCCCACCTGCACCGACATCTCTCGCTGGGCCGCCCGCTCCAGCATCGTGCGCAGGATGATCCTGGGTGCGTACGGCCACGGCTCACCCTCGACGTGGGGGTCGCAGTGGACGATCGCCAGGCCCTCCTTGAGGAACGGGACGGGCGTGAAGGAGGACGCGTCGGGGAGCGCCATGACGTCGGGGTCCTTGGGCTCCTGGCCGAGGGCGCCGGCCGCGTACCCCGCGAAGCCGACCCCGTCCCTCGCCAGTTCGTCGATGGCCTCGACGGGGACGAGCTTGGCGCACGGCTTTCCGGTGAGGTCGACGAAGAGGGCGAGGACGAACGTCGTGTCGAACTTCGCGGCCAGGGTGGCCAGATCAGCTGTTTCGGGCATGGCGATCAGGGCCTTTCAGAGGGGCATCGGAGCGGAAAGGGGCCTCTGTCGTGCGTGCTGAGGAGCCGGAGGCCACGACGTTTCTCCTGTAGAGTAACGCTGTTGCTTGATAGGAAACAAGGCTCGTCGGCTCGATGTCTTGTCAGTTGCCGTCCGATTGAACTCCCGGGCACGGAAGGGCAGTTGAAGGCATTGAAGGGGCCTGGGCGCAAGCCCGGGCCCCTTCGTGACGCTCTCCAGCGGGAGGTCAACTGTGCCCTGCCAGGTCCGCCGCGTGTACGGACCTCTCTCCCTCGCCGGCCGGAGTCGGGACAGAGGTCGCGCCGGTCCGCCTCCAGAGCGGCTTGAGTCAGTACGTGAGCAGGTGCAGGACGAGTGCGCCCCCGGCTGCGACGAACATGCTCAGGTCTCCGGCGCCGGGATGGACCGCGGCGAACGGGCCGGTGCAGAGCGACGACTGCCCTAACGGCACGGAGGCCGCGACACCGCCGGCCCAGGCCACCAGGCCCCAGTCCACCACTCGGGAGCGGTCGTAGAGCTCCGCGATCGGCACCCTGGTCGAACGCACCAGCAGGTTCACGATGCTGCTGCACCTACCGCCCATGCCCGGCCACGACGGCACACGGGCCAAGAACGGCCCCGCACTGGCCGGCCACGGAGCCGCAGCCGTACGCGACGCCCTGACGGAAGCGATCACCCGCCTACCCACCCACCTACGCAAGTCCCTTACCTGGGACCAGGGTTCGGAAATGGCGCAGCACGCCGAACTCCGCATCGACACCGGCCTGGAGATCTACTTCGCCGACCCGCACAGCCCCTGGCAGCGCGGCACGAACGAGAACACCAACGGGCTGCTACGGCAGTACTTCCCGAAGGGCACCGACCTCAGCAGACACACCCGCGAGGATCTCGCTGCCGTCGCAGCTGCCCTCAACGGCCGCCCCCGCAAAACCCTGGGCTGGAGGACACCCTCCGAGACTCTCAACAGTCATCTACTGTCAACACAAAACGGAAGTGTTGCGACGACTCCTTGAACCCGGGCAGCGAGGTGAGGACGTAAGTGAGGACCCGCTGAAGGAAGTTGATCATGTTGTAGCCGAACACGGCCACGACCAGCTCAACGGCGGTGAGCAGGCCGGCGCAGAGCCAGTACAGGAGATGGGTCAGCTCCGCGAACGCCTTGCCGCCGAGGATGACCGTGACCGCCGCCCACCCGACCCCGGAGAAGACGTTGATGTAGGCGACGGGCAGGAAGTTGCCGAAGGGGGCCGTGCGCGACGTGATCGAGTGTCAGTCGCGGGTCGGCGGGGTGAAGAAGTCGCCCTGCGACTCCCAGCGGCGGCCTGGCCCTCGTACAGCGTCTGCAGACCGAACAGCCCGCCGCGGGCCGGCTCGTACCAGGACGCGTCGCCGCCCAGCGTGTTGAGGACCGGCGGGCGTGGATGCCCTCCGCGATCACGGCGAGCTTGAAACAGGCCAGGGCCTGGTAAAAGGGCAGCACGGTGATATCCCGGCCGGAGCGCGCGGCGTACCGCTCGGCCAGCTCGTGGCCGACGGGGAAGGCCGGATGGACCGTCGGTACGTGGCACGCCCCGAGCACCGGTTCGCAGGTCGGGTCCCAGTACATGAGCAGCATGCCGAGATCGGCGAGCGGATCGCCGAGCGTGGCCATCTCCCAGTCGACGATCGCGGCGATCCGCCCGAAGTCGCCGGGCGCCAGGATCGTGTTGTCCAGGCGGTAGTCGCCGTGCACGATCGCCGGTGCGCCGCTCGCGGGCACGGCGCGGGCGAGCCTGCCGTGCAGCGCGTCGAGGTCGGGCAGCGCCCGCGTCGCGACCTTGTCCCACTGTCCGCGCCAGCGTCGCACCTGCCGACTCACAGGCCCATCGGTACCGAGACCGACAGGAATCGAGGCTGAACGGAGCGCATGAAGCGGGGCCGTTCCAGCAGCGAGTTTGGCGTTCGACCCAGGGCAGTGAGCTACACCAGCGTCTGACTCAGCCAGCAGACGTATGTCATTGTCGGAGAGGTGTACGGCATGGGCTGCGAGTAGCCGCCCCTTCAAGAGTCCTGTCTTCTGCAGCAGCTGGATGGTCGATCCGTGCTCCCACCGCTGCGCGAGATCTTCATCAAGGGTTTCAGCGAGGTGGATGTGGACAGGAGCTCCGCGGCCCGCTGACTCTTCCGCCGTCACCTGCAACGCCTGGGTTGGCAAGGTGTAGGCGGAGTGAGGCCCATAACACAATTCGATGCGATCCCCTGGCCCGAACCGCAAGCCATCGTAGGCATTCAGAAGGAATGCGGCTGACTGATGACGGTGTGTGAGACGTGCTGGTCAAGCGGCTTGTTCGATCGGGGGCATCCAGAGGTTGCCGGTAAAGGCGTGGTGGATGGCCTCGAAGGCGCTCAGGCCGTGCTTGCGGGCGGAGTCGAGGTAGGAGCGCACGGCGAGCCAGGCCGTCGCACCGTGTTCGGACTGGTGGCAGCCGGAGATCTTCAGCTGGGTCTTGACGGGCCGCAGCGCTCGCTCGCCGCAGTTGTTGGTGAAGGGCGTACGTCGGGGGTCGTCGGCGAACCGCAGGATCGAGTGGGCCTGGTCCCGCAGGCGTTCGAGCAGGTTGCGGGCCGGGGACTGTTTGCGGCCCGGTGCTCGGGGGTGCTCGGAGAGTCCGACGGTGATGCCGTGGTGGAAGGCGCCTTGGTGCAGCAGCAGGGCCTCGGGGGTGATCTCGCCGATCTCGCCGGCGCGTACCCGCAGGGCCTGGATGTTCAGCCCGGCCAGGGCCCAGCGGATCTGTTGGTGCCACTTCTGGTGGGGGAAGTCCTCCTCCGCGGCGGTCAGTTCACGGATCAGATGGGCACCGCACAACTGGTGGCTGCAGTGCGGATAGCCCGCATACAGCGACAGTGAGTCGTGGACCAGGACGCCCCGGTAGTGGGGCAGCACCCCGCCCGCGTCCGCCCCGGCGCGCGAGCGCGGGGCGAGATGGAGCAGGGTGAGGAGGTCGGTGCAGGCCACGTGCAGCCAGCGCCGCACGGAGCCGATCCGGGTGGTGGTCTCGTCCGCGTGCAGGACGTGCCCCATCACCAGCAGGGCCCGGATCAGGTTCACGGAGTCCGCGACCAGGCCGGCGGCCTCGGGAAGCAGGGAGGCGACCCAGCCGGTGGAGACCTCCGCCCCGGTCACATCCCTGACCAGCTGCGCGGTCCGCTCAACAGGAATGTGCTGGAAGACCAGCAGATAGACGGCGAGCGCGCGCAGGTTCGGCCCGTAGGAGGACGGGGACCCGGCGATCCGTCCGGGCATCGGCTGGGCGGTGATGGTGCCGCAGGCGCACCGGCAGCGGTGAGCCCGGTGCTCGGTGATCTTCACCGTGGACAGGGGAATGTCCCGGACCTGGCGCCGCTCGAAGCCGACGCTGTCGCCCTGGCCCAACGTGCTTCCGCAGCCGGTACAGGCCGCCGGGACATGGTCTTCGGTGGCATCGGGCCTGTCGGTCATGGCCAGACCGGACCCGCCGGAGCCGGGCTGACGGCCCCGCTTGCGTCCGCTCTTGGGCTGCGGCTTCTTCTCCGGACGGCCGAAGGTGTCCGAGGAGGGCGGCATCGAGGAGTTGCCCGAGTTGCGGCCAAGACGCCGCTCCAGCTCCGCCACCCGAGCCGTCAACCGCTCGTTGGCCACCGCGAGTTCGGCCGCCCGGGCCTCCGCCGCATCGGCCCGCGCCTCCGCCGCTGCCACCTGCCGCTGGAGCAGCCCGATCAGCATGAGGAGATCCTCACGCGATGCGGACTCCAGAGCGGACGACATGCACGGATCCTGCCGCACCCACACCACACCTGTCACATCGTCAGGAGACTGACGCACAGCCGACCTTCTGAATGCTTACAAGCCATCTGCGTCAATCCACTTTCCAATAGCTTTAATCTCTCTGTACCAGTCGGTTCCTTGCCTGTGGATGTAGGCAGGCACGACGAGTACACGACTCCCCGCTTGAAGCGCTGCCTCCACCAGTTCTTCGGCATGAGCGTGCATCTCAGCGCTGGTAGTCACGCCGTACCGCAACATTTCAATGCACCCAAGCAGCATTCCTGCGCGAGCATCGCGTGCCCGCATCCGCGCCTCAGCCAGCCAGATTACGTTCTGGAGCCGCGCCATCGACGGCAGGTCGCCGCCTATACCCCTCAGAAGTGTCATTGGAGAGTGAGCGTGGGTATTGACCAGTCCAGGCGTAAGGATGCCGGGCAAGACGCTACAGGCGACATTTTCAGTGATCGAAGGAGTAGCTGATACTGCACCACAGTAGGTTATGCGCCCATCTGGGCCTACGTCGACCACAGCGTCCCGAAGTACGGAACAGTCCGGATCAGCCGGCAGAACCACCGGGGCAAAGAAGCGTTGCACTATCATCACAGGAGCAAGCCCATCAAGTCGGTGTCTCGGAAAGGGAATTCCTTACTCGTGCCCCGGCGACGAAGTTAGCCTTGACACTGATACTGGCGTCCCCAGTTCGCGTTCCGCGCGGCCCAGTGGACGAACCCTCGGCCAGGCCAAGGGCTCTCGATCGGACCATGCCCAACCTTAATGACATCTACCAAGCTTGGGCGAGTGCAGCCTGACATGAGTACATGAAAATCGGCGTATTCGATCCGCAATAAGGATCCTGAAATACCCGAAGGGACAGAATGTGAGGGCCTTCCGATTCGCTCCTAGTCTTGTTAGATACTCGCGCTAAAACCGACTGGTGAATAACGTCGGCGATGGTCATACCGACAGAGCAGGAGAGCCACCGCCCCCGCAGAGCGAGCCAGGCCAGGAACTCGTGCGTATCATCACCGGAATCGGTACGAATCAGCGTGCTCCGCCCACTCCAGAGACCTCTGGGCAACTGCGCCTAGGCTCGCTGGATGGTGGTGATGTGACCGGCTGTGGTGTAGCTGCCCGCGCCCCCAGGCCGCAGCAGGCCCCCGAACGGTTTTCCCTGATCCCCGGTTCTGCGCAGTCTCCACCAGCAGCAGGCCAGCCGCCTGGCCGACCACTCCATGGCCACCGTCCTCGTCGCGGACACGGGCAGTACCCGATATCGTCACTTGAGAGTGCTCCTTTTCTCGCAGCCAACGGGACTCTCCACAGGCTCTATCGTTGCAGAACAGGAGCGCTCCCCGTGTTTGTGATCAAGCCTTGGACAGCCCAGCTCGTGAAAGTGCGAGGCTTAAGGCATCGCCTCCAATAAACGGCAGGGACGACGGCGGTGAGTCCTCTTGATTCAGCTGCCACCGCCCGTCACTTCGCTACGAGCACCGCTCAGGCAGCTGCTTCACCCTTTTCAGCCTGGCCGCAACTGCTACTACAAACGCTCAAACCAACCATGCAGAGCAGGACGCAGAATCAGATTTACCGCTTTCGCCTGCCGCCGATTTTTCTGGGCGAATCCGATGGAGACAGAGCACATCAGAGGATACCAACCCTCATTGCATACGCAACAGCGTGAGTTCTGTTTCTGAGCTTCCATCGCTTCACAACATCATGAATTATTCCTTTAATCGTCCGCTCTGAGTAACTCATTATTGCGGCGATCTCACCCGTGTCCATTCCCTCCGATAGCATGCGTAGCACTTCTACCTCGCGTGCCGACATTCCGCTATCTTGCAGTACCTCCGCTAGGGTTGCCTTCCGCTTCCGCTGGCGCAGCTCGGCAACCAGCTGAAACACCAGCATCTCCGGCATTTGACTATGCCCGACGCTCGCCTCAACAATCGCATCAACAAGTTGATCAAGATTTGTTTGACTTCGAGGCAAAAAACTAGTCATTCCATACTCGATCGCCAAAGTGAGCTGGCTCTCGCTGATTGCGTTGGCCACGATGACAACAGGGATAGGGTAATGGAAAGTTCGAGCGGCGTCGTGTTTCAGCACCTTCAGCCATTCATCGTCCATATTGTTCAGCACCAACACGGAGACGTCTGCCTCAAGTAGGCTCCCTCGCAGACTTACGCGGGGAGACGATGTCAGGTAGGCATTGATTCCATGCTCAAGGATGGCGTCGCTTGCTCTTAGGGCGACCGAGATGGGGGCGCTCTCCCGGCCCCCCTCCACGTCCTGTTGCTGGGCGAATGTGGTGTTATCGCGCATGGAGTTCTCGCTTCTCCGAGGTACCGTCAACATCCCCACGCAGTCCATGCCGTAAAGTTCGACCTCTTTCTTATGATTCTCATCACACAGACAAGACGAACTCACCGCCGTGGTGGTCGGCAGGCGGCCTCGGTCGCCTCGTCCCAGGAAACGCACCAGCGTCCGCTGGGGGTCTTGCGAGCGGCCAGCTGGCCGTGGTTGATCCAGTAGTAGACGGCGTCGGCGGTGATGCCCAGGCGCCGGGCGGCGTCCTTGACCGCGATCTCACCGTCGCGGAGCGGGACCGTGAACGGCGAAGGGATCTTGTGCACGTGGCGGACCCAGCGCACCGCCGCCGTGTCGAACGGCCGGCCCGTGCCGGGCGGCGAAGGCCAGGAGGTCTTCGCGGGCGGCTTCGAGATGCTCGGCGGCCTTGGGGTACTTCTCGTCCAGGCCGGCGATGGCGGCGGCCATCTGCGTGCGGACGGCGGCTGCGTCGGGCTGATCGAACACGGTCCGCAGCAGGGTCGCCACCCATGGCTGGGCGGATTTTGGAACCTGGGAGAGCAGGTTGCGGGCGTAATGAAGCCGTAAGGATTCAACATGGTGGTTCGCTGTCTTCTGTGAAGGATGCGAGTACATCGGCGGCCGTGGCGAAGCGTCGTTCGGCGAGCATCGGGACGTAGGTGTCCTGTTCGAGGAGGGGACGGACGTCCTCGATGGCGTTGCGGATGGTGCCGCGACTGACACCGAACAACGCAGCCAGGGCTTGCTGGTCGCATAGATCTCGCTGGGAAAGGACCGTCGCCAGGATCCTGTCGGCGTCGGTGATCTTTTGACGGAAAACGCCGCCACGGGTTCCCGGGCGTCGATCACCACCGCGCTGGCGATGCCGGCGTTGTTCGAGCGCGGCCTGGTAGGGCACGGTGATCCGGTCGATCAGCGCCTGGAAGTCCGGGCGGGACATGCCGGTGAGGGTGGGGTGAGACAGGGTCTGGGAGAGTTCCATCCGGCTGGTGGTCGCGCCGTCCTCCGCCCAGTCGCGCAGCTCCTGGGCGGAGGAGAAGTAGTGCGCGGTCTGCGAGACAGTGACCTTCTGGGCGTCCATGAGTGTGCGGCTCTCACTGATGACCTTGCCGATCGTGACCGCGTTGATGGCGAGCAGATCGACCAGAACCTTCTGGGAGCAGACGCGGCGTAGGTAGATCACGGTGATGAGGATGCGGTCGGCGTTCGAGAGCAGGGGTCTGCCGTGTGCTCCGGGGGCCTTCAGACGGCGGCCGCCGCGCTGCTGGAACTTGCGTTATTCGGCCTGGGCGGCTTGCGCGGGAGCCAGTTGGGCGCACAGTGCGTCCAGGTCCGATGAGGTCATGCCGCTCAGACGCGGGTCGGCGAGCATCGCCAGAACCTGCGACCTGGTCCGGTCACGATCGCTGGTGTTGATCGCGAAGTTGCCGGCGGCGCAGGCCGGGGCGATCGTGTAGTTCCAGGGTCCGTGCTGGTCATGGGGTGTGATCGGCAGTGAGCGCAGGTGCTCGCGGCTGACGGAGATTCCCACCGGGTAGGTACCGTTGTCCAGCTCGGCGTGAACGCGCAGGCCGGTGCGGGTGCGGGTCGCGGCGATGCTGTTGACCACGACTTCGTGGCTGGTCAGGGGCCTGCCACGCCAGTTCATAGTGATGTGAGAAAACAGCCGATGCTCGACCTTGTTCCATTTCGAAGTGCCCGGCCGGAAAGTGGCAGACGGTCACTGTGAGACCCATCTGGGCGGCGAACGCGGCGAGTTCGACCTTCCATAACCGGTAGCGGTAGCTGTTGGACCCTCCGCAGTCCGCGGTGATCAACAATCTGTCGGCATCCGGGTAGTCCACCCGCCCGCGGGCCCGCCACCAGCGGCGGAGCGACTCGACGGCGAACACAGAGGTGTCGTGATCGGTGCCGACGTTCACCCAGCCGCTGTCGTTGGCCAGGTCGTAAATGCCGAAGGCGCCACGTCGACGTCGGGGCCGATGAGGTGGAAGCTGTGGTCCTCCACCTGCACCGGATCGCCGGCGGGGCGCCATTGCCGCCCGGGGTTCGGCAGCTGACCCAGCTACTCCTTCTTCTTGGCATCAATGCTGATCACCGGCTGACCGCCGGACTGGTGCTCCTTGACCTGTTCGTTGATGTAACGGAACTACGCGTCCCGATCGGGGTGCTGCTTGCCCTCCAGCGTCTTGGCACTGGCCTGCAGGCTGAAGCCCTGCCCTTTCAGAAGCCGGCCGACGGTCGGAGCGAAGACCGGGTGCCCTTGCCGGGTCAGCTCCTCTGCGAGATTACGCAGGGACTTGGTGGTCCAGCGCAGCGGCGACATCGGATCACCCCGCTCGTCCGGCTCCACCAGCTTCAGCAACGCCGGAACCACGGAAGGATCTTGTTCTTCGGCGGGCTTGCGGCCACCCCCGGGGCGCCGGACGCAGCCGTCCGGCAGCGGATCCCCACCAGCCTCCAGCTCGAACACCCCGTTGCGGACCGTGCTCTCGCTCACCCCGGCCACCCGCGCCACGGCCCGTACCCCACCGTGTCCGAGCAGCCGTGCTTCCTGCGCCAGCATCAGACGCCGCTGACGCTCGTTCAGATGCGGCAACACGACCTGGAACCGCAGCGCAAGCTGATCCAGAACGTCGTCGGCGAAGCTCATACCAGAGCAACGAACTTGTCCTATGAAAGCAACGGGTAGTTTCTTTACGCCTTCAATGGGTGCGGCAGCGTTGCCAGGCGGCGCCGGGCAGGGCGGCGCCGATGGCGCCCACCAGGCCGACGTGGGCGTCGGAGACCACCAGCTCGACGCCGGTCAGACCGCGGGCGGTCAGGGAGCGCAGGAACGCCAGCCAGCCGGCGCCGTCCTCGCTGGAGGCGACGTCGATGCCGAGGACCTCGCGTTTGCCCTCGTTGTTGACGCCGACGGCAACCAGACAATGAACATTGACGACGCGGCCTCCTTCACGGACTTTCTGGGTCAGGGCGTCGACCCACACGAAGGTGTAGGGGCCGGCGTCCAACGGTCGGTTGCGGAACTCGGCGACCCGGGCATCGAGGACCTTGGCCATCTCGCTGACCTGGGACTTGCTCAGCTGGGTGACGCCCAGGGTGGCGGCGGGTTTCTCGACCCGGCGGGTGCTGACGCCGAGCAGGTAGCAGGTGGCGACCACGGAGATCAGGGCCTGTTCGGAGCGGCGGCGGCGCTCGAGCAGCCAGTCGGGGAAGTAGGAGCCGGAGCGGATCTTCGGGATGGCCAGGTCGATGCTGCCGGCCCGTGTGTCCCACTGGCGGTGCCGGTAGCCGTTGCGGGAGTTGACGCGTTCCTCACTCGGCATGCCGTAGGACGCGCCGCAGACGGTGTCGACGTCGGCGGACATCATGGCGTCGGCGAAGGTCTTCACCATCTGCCGCAGCAGATCGGGACTCGCCGAGGCGAGGTTCTCCTCCAACAGGGCGGCAAACGGCAGACTGTCCGGTGCGGTCATCGTGCTGGTCTCCTTCAAGAGCTTGGTCGTTCTCGAAGGATCAGCCGGTGGCCGTCTTACGTTCAGGCTTCTCACCCAACTACGGGATCAAAACCCCGATTTAGGTGGAAACCCATACACCACTTCCCTGGACGCAACCTAGTGCAGGACTTTTTCCCATTAGGGCAGGATTCCAGTTCCCCTGCGTGTCTCTGGGTTTCTGAGTGAGAAGCTGTGTAAGCGTGCGAGGTTCTAGAAGTACAGTCGCTTCGGTCGCTAATCTCGAGTATCAACTAGGTTGAACTGCAAACTCTCCAGAACGTATAGGAGGGTGACGCCCGGGTTCGCGACAGCGATCCATCCGGTATGGTCCGAGACCAAGTTCGCTATCTTCGCAGAGAGTTAGTCGATGAGGCGCTTCGGTCGCTCATAGGGGGATGCAGATGCCTGTTGAGCTGCGCTTTTCTCGCGGAGATTCCAGGTGCTCTGCATTGGATTCATCAGTAGCTGAGCTATCGCTGGCCACAGCTCATTGGTACGCCGGCCGTGGGTGGTCGGTGAATCCACTTACGCCTGGACGCAGGACGCCCCCGGGCAACTGCATCGGCTGTAGCGGACCCAAACACACCCATGTGAACTGCCCCTGTCTCCGCGTCGGTCGCCGGGGCCACAGCTTCCACGCCGCCGCCCTCGGCCGGCGGCGTATCAGTCGATGGTGGGGTCAGTGTCGTCAGTTCGGAGGCGGTGTTGCATGTGGTCCGGCGAACTTGGTAGTTGTCGATATCGATGCGCGTCCCGCTTTTCAAGCCGTCCTGGTTGCAGGTGCTGGACGCGACCTCAGCTGTCGGGTGCTGGCCTCTGTTCTCGCATCAGTTGAGGCCTGCGGATGGATCTCGGAGGGAGCAGGGTTTTCCCAGGTCCTCAACTGTGCTGCCTACGCCGTGGGCGGACTGGTTGTCGCAGGAAGTCTGATGGAGGCCGAGGCATGGAGTGATCTGCTGTCGGCCGCTGTTGGCGCGAGGCCAGGGCAAGTCCGATGGATCGAACAATTCATCCGCAGCGGCCTCGCTTCCGGTCTGCAAGGGCCCCTTTACTCGGGGAGCCACCCATGAGTTCATCGAGTGATGAGAGTCTTCTCTTTGACTTTACCCCTCACGCCGTCACGACCCGGGTCCGGCACCAGGTTGCGATCCCGGCTACGACTCGAAGCAATGCGATTTCCGCTGCCGCCGGGGCGGCGACTGCAGGTGGTTTGTTGCCCGACACGCTCACCGACCGAGGCAATGCCAAGCTGTTCGTCAAGCTCTATGCCAACGACTACAGGCACGTACCGGGCATAGGATGGTATCGGTGGAATGGAACTCGTTGGCAGGTCGACGAGGACGACACTGTTCTTTGGGCAGCAGGTGACCTGGCAGAAAGCATCGCGTCATACGACTCCCGTGGCTACTTCACCACCCAGGCCCTGCAGCAGCACCGCCGACGTGCTCTGTCGACCACTGGCATAAACGCCATGCTTACCCAAGCTAAGTCCGCCCCGCGTATGGTTCTCAATGCCGCTTGCCTAGACGCCGACCCATACGCTCTCTGTACGCCTGACGGCGTGGTGGACGTGCGTACGGGCCTAGTCAAGAAGCCAGATCCGAACGAGGACTTCCATTCTCGTTCTACCAGCGTCGGCCCCCGACGTATGCTTACGCCCCGGTGGAACCGTTTCCTCACAGATACTTTCGGCAATGATGCCGAGGGTCAGGAAATGATCGACTTCTTGCAGTTGCTGCTTGGATACTCCGTCACAGGAGATGTCGGCGGGCAGGTTCTTCCTTTCCTATTCGGTTCCGGTAAGAACGGTAAATCCGTTTTGCTGGATGTGCTCATGAAACTTCTTGGTGACTACGCTGATGCGGCCCCGTCTGGGTTTCTGATGACCCGTCCCTACGAAGGCCATCCCACCGACCTTGCCGAGCTGCACGGCAGACGCGTCATTGTTTGCTCTGAGGTCAAGCCGGATGACAAGTTTGACGAAGCCCGCGTCAAACTACTCACAGGCGGTGATCGGATTAAGGCCCGTCGGATGCGGCAGGACTTTTTCAGCTTCCAACCCACCCACAAACTCTGGCTACTAGGCAACCACCGCCCTGAAGTGGGCAGTGGTGGGTTTGCATTCTGGCGCCGGATGCGTTTAATCCCCTTCGAACGGGTTGTCTCGGACGACCGAAAGATCGATAATTTGGCCGACATTCTGGTTACAGAGGAAGGCCCGGGAATTCTCGGCTGGCTGATCAAAGGTGCTCGCCGTTATCTCGCCGGCGAAAAGGACCTCACCGGTCCCGAGCGTGTACGCATCGCCACGACAGCGTACGCGGAAACCGAAGACCACACCGGCCGGTTCTATGAGGAGTGCTGCATTCTCGGTCCCTCTCTCCGAGCTGAGCAGACCGCGCTGTACGCTGCATACAGAACTTGGTGTCAGCATGAGGGCGCACCAACGATGTCCTCAAGAGCGTTCGCCGCCCGCACCCGCGAACTGATTGGTTTGGCCTCGCCGAAGGAGATGGTTCTGTCGAATCAGCGCAAGCACTACACGGGTATCGGATTGGTCCTCAACCAGGAGAGAGAGGCCACCGCATGAGCTCCCTGATCACCGAAGAAGAAATTACTTACGAAATTGACATCGTATGGTTGGAAGATGTCAAAAATCTGGACTACGTCCGCCAGAGTTTGGACCGACTGCCGAACCGTGGGACCAAGCCCGCCTATCACCGCAACGGCCGTATGGTCGGATATGCCCTTCTCAGTTCTGCCGCCAAACCGTCCCGTTCATCTGGCACTTTTCGCCGTCGCGTCTTCTGGCTGCTACCGCATGACCGCGACAGCGCACCGGACGGCCTATACGCCAAGGGCGCGCCAGCCGAGGCAGTCGACCCACGCACGTTGGCGGCTGGCATTAAGGGATACAAGACGGAACGGTCAGAGGGCGGCCCGCCTTCAACAGCCATGTCGGAACTCGGCATTACACTACCCTTGTGAAGGCTGTGTCACACTTTCGGCGGTGACGGTGCGGGAGGTTATGCCAAGAGGATGCGGTGGCAGAGGGCGCGGTTTGAGTATTTCCTACTCTTGCTGATCGCCCCACACCGAGGCCAATTTTAATCTGCGTTCCAACTGGGACGGCAGCCGACGAGGTCGGCACGGAAATCACGCAGCTTCTCCTCTAGTGTCTCGTGACCCTGTTAGCATTACTTGATCTTGTGTGTCTCGTTCTATTGGCATGGAGCTTTCTGTGGAACAGGCCGCCGAGCTACGGGAGCTGGTGAGCAGTCGGGACGTGCCTGCGGATATAGCCACGCGGGGCCGGATCGTGCTGTGGTCGGCTGAGGGGCGTCGACGCAAGGACATCGCCGAGCTGCTGGGAGTGTCGCTGCCGACGGTGGACCGCTGGAAGCGCCGTTATGCCGAGCACGGCGTGGCCGGGCTGGAAGGCGACCGGCCCGGCGGGGCCCGGGAGCAAGTGCCGGCACGGGTACGGGCTCGGGTGATTGCGCTGTCGCGTATGACGCCGCCGGACGGCACTGGTCTTTCGCACTGGTCCACACGCGAGTTGGCGAAGTACCTGAAGCGGACTGAGGACGTCATCGTGTCCTGGCACTACATCGCGCGGATCTGGCGGGAGGAGAATCTCAAGCCGCACCGTTCGGGCACCTTCAAGATCTCGAAGGACCCGGCGTTCGCGCAGAAGGTCGCCGACGTGATCGGTCTCTATCTGGACCCTCCGGGCGGCACGGTGGTGCTGTCGATCGACGAGAAGACGCAGGTGCAGGCGCTGGACCGGACTCAGCCGGTGCTGCCGTGGCATTCGCGGCCACCGAGAAGCGCACCCACGACTATGTGCGGCATGGCACGACGAACCTGTTCGCCGCCCTCGACGTCGGCACCGGGGAAGTCATCGGTGAGTGCAAGCCGAACCGGAACGGCGCGACCTTCCTGGCTTTCCTGAAGAAGGCGGTGAAGCCACACGCGGGCAAGGAGATTCACGTCGTTTTGGACAACCTGTCCACGCACACCACGCCGGAGGTGAAGGCGTGGCTGGCCAAGAACCCGCATATCCACTTCCACTTGACTCCCGTCGGCTCCTCCTGGTTGAACCAGATCGTGCGACGCGAGGTCGCTTGAGAAGAGTGGGAATCACCAAGGAGGTTCGACGATGTCGAAGGTGTAGGACCCGAGCCAGTGCGCAGGGCTCGTTCCCGCCTCAGCGTGCGTTGCGAGTAATCGCGGGGTGCGAAGCCTGAGGAAGTGCCCAAGGATTCCCGTTCCATCCGGGGGTTACAGGCTGGGAAATGCCGGACGGGTGAATGCAAATGAACCCTTGATGATGCCTCGTCATGAGCACTCCCGCCGATGGGTTGTTCCAGCGGGAGATAGGGACTGGCCGTTGTAAATCGGCAGGCGCCGACCGGAGATATCTGACCGGTCGGGAGTCCACCGCCGTCCCCGGGGTGCAGAGGGCACCCTCCCCGGCAGTATCTCTCTCATGCGGAACGTGACAACCCCGATGGAGTCCAGGCAATGCAATTCTGGCCTGGTAAGCCGACCGCAAGGAAGGCCCAACTCTCCAGCGGGCGCAGGAAGACCCAGCAAGCGAACGCCGGTGGCCGAAAGGCGGCAGGAAACCGGGAACCACGTGCCGACGCCTCCGTCGGCGGTCCCCGCATAACTGGCCGGATAGGGGCCGATGCCCCGACCTGAAAGGGTGCTGACGTGGGTCTGGTGAGCTTGTGAAGGCACGATGACCGAAGACACCGGAACCGAAGGGCAAGTTGGACGCCATGACGATTCAGACGGCCGACGCGGCTCCAGCCGTAGCGACCGACCTCGGCATGGCGAACGGACCGGAGGACGAGATCACCGACTGGCCGTCGATCGACTGGCGGAAGGTCGAGGACGACGTACGGCGTCTGCGGCAGCGCATCTTCACGGCATCGCAGGCAGGAGACCTGGCCAAGGTCAGGAATCTGCAGAAGTTGATGCTCCGCTCCCGCGCCAACACACTCGCAAGTGTGCGGCGCGTCACGGAGGTCAACGCTGGCCGCAAGACGGCGGGGATCGACGGGAAAGTCGTCCTACTGCCCCAGGGCAAGGCCGAGCTGGCCGACTGGATGCAGCACGGCGCGGCCCCGTGGAAACCAAAGCCCGTCAGGCGGGTGTATATCGCCAAGGCGAATGGAAAACAGCGTCCGCTCGGAATTCCCGTGATCGCCGACAGATGCCTTCAGGCTCTGGCACTGAATGCATTGGAGCCCGAGTGGGAGGCACGGCTGGAGCCGAAGGTCTACGGTTTCCGTCCCGGCCGTGGCTGTCATGACGCGATCGTGGCCATCCACACGACGGCGTGCGGCAAGAACGCCAAACGCCTGTGGGTGCTCGACGCCGACTTGAAAGCGGCATTCGACCGAATCGACCACGATCACCTACTCGCGTCGCTGGGTTCATTTCCCGGAAGGGGAATGATCGCCGGATGGCTGAAGGCGGGCGTGGTGGAGAAAGGTTGGTTCACCCCCACGGTGGAGGGAACTCCCCAGGGCGGGGGTGCGACGCGAGGTCGCACGTTTGTGAGTGAGTACACCTTTGGAGGTTCGACGATGTCGATGGTGTAGATCCTGATCAGTGTCCATGTGATCAGTCCCCGCCCCGACGTGCGTTGCTGGTAACGGCAGGGTGCGGAGCTCGGGGGAAAGCCAGAGGGCTCCCGTTCCATCCGGGAGTTACGGGCGAGGGGAAGACCGGACGGGTGAAGGTGACTGAACCCTTGGATGATGTCTCGTGACTGAGGATGCCTGTCGATGGGTTGTTTGAGTTGGGCAGTAGGGCTGGCCGTTGAGAAGCGGCAGGTGCCGGGCGGGCCACTCCCGTTCGCTCGGACGGACACCACCGCCCCGGGATAAAGAGGGCACCCACCCCGGTCGTATCTCACACGTGTGGAACGCGGAAACCCTGGCTGGGGTCCAAGGCGGCGTGAGCCGATTTTGGTAGGCCGACCGTGAGGGAGGCGGATATCCCCAGTGGGACAGGATGGTTCAAGAAGCGAACGCCGGCGGCCGAAAGGCAGCAGGAAACCGGGAGGAATGCCACTACTTCCAGTGGCCTCCCGCATAACTGGCCGGATACGGGATGTTGATGCCCGACCCGCAAGGGAGCTGACGTGGACCAGGTGAGTCTGTGAAGGAACTCTGATATTCGGATGCCGGAACCGGAGGGCAAGTTGGACGCTGAGGCGATTACCGCTGACGTGAACGGACCTGCGGACGCTCCTGTGGAATGGGACGCCGTGCACTGGCGTGCCGCTGAGGAGGACGTACGGCGTTTGAGGCAGCGGATCTTCACGGCAAGCAAGGCAGGGGACCTCAAACGGGTCCGTAATTTGCAGAAGTTGATGCTCCGTTCACACGCCAACACGCTGGTGAGCGTGCGGCGGGTGACGGAGGAGAACGCTGGCCGCAAGACGGCGGGCGTGGATGGGAAGGTCGTACTGACTTCCCCAGGCAAGGCGGCACTGGCGGATTGGGTACACCACCAGGTGAAGCCTTGGCATGCTCGTCCGGTCAAGCGGGTTTTCATCCCCAAGTCGAATGGAAAACGGCGCCCTCTCGGTATTCCGGTCATTTTCGATCGCGTGCTTCAAGCGCGAGCGAAGAATGCACTGGAGCCGGAGTGGGAGGCGCGGTTTGAGCCGAAGTCGTACGGCTTCCGGCCGGGCCGTGGCTGTCATGATGCCATCGAGACGATCTATCAGGTGGTGAAGGGGCGTGACCCCAAACGCCGGTGGATTCTCGATGCCGACCTGGCAGCGGCTTTCGACCGCATCGATCACGACCATCTCCTCGCAGCTCTCGGAACGTTTCCCGCGCGCGGGCTCGTCCGAGACTGGCTGAAAGCTGGCGTGATGGACAAGGGAGAATTAGCGCCGACCGATGAAGGAGTTCCACAAGGCGGCGTGATCAGCCCCGTGCTGTTGAACATCGTCTTGCACGGGATGGAGAAGGCCGCAGGGGTCAGGTATCACAACCGCAGTCGGGGAGGTCTTCAGACTGCTCCTGATTCCCCTGTGCTGGTCCGTTATGCTGACGATCTTGTGGCCCTGTGCCACAGTCGGGAGCACGCGGAACAGATCAAGTCACGGCTTGCCGAATGGCTGGCGCCGAGAGGACTGACCTTCAACGAGGGCAAGACGCGCATAGTCCGCCTCGATGAGGGTTTCGATTTTCTCGGGTTCAACGTTCGCCGGTATCACGACAAGATCGTGCTGATCAAACCCAGCCAGGAGGCCGTGGGACGGATCCGGAAGAGGCTACGCATGGAAATGCGTGCACTGCGCGGGTCAAACTCCGGCGCAGTGCTCAAGAAGCTCACCCCGATCATCCGGGGATGGGCCGCCTACTACCGGACTGAGGTGTCAAGCGAGGTCTTCTCCGCGCTTGACGACTACATGTGGAAGCTTACCTACCGGTGGGCCAGACACAGTCATCCGAACAAGTCACGGTGGTGGGTCGTTGACCGCTACTACGGCCAGTTCAACAAGTCCAGGCAGAACCGGTGGGTCTTCGGCGACCGGGATTCCGGCGCCTACCTTCCCAAGTTCGCCTGGACGAAGATCGTCCGACATGCAATGGTCGTCGGGACTGCCTCCCCCGATGACCCGGTGCTCGCCGATTACTGGGCGCAACGCCGCCGCAAGCAGCCTCCTCCGCCGCTGAGCGAACCGGTCCGACGCCTTCTGGGCATCCAAGAGGGCCGGTGCGCGGTCTGCAACGAGTTGCTGCTATACGCCGATCAGCATCCGCAAAGCCCGCAACAATGGGAACAGTGGGTGCGCGTCACCCTATTGGCGATTCGCAAACAGCACATCGCCACGATGACGCACGGCGTTAAGGACAAACTCCGTCTCATCCACGCTTCTTGTCGCCGCCGGATTCCCTTCGGTGGCGACTGAGGGCCAGTAGCTCTGTATGCCTGAATGCCTTCAGGACTTGCTTGAGCCGTATGCGCGGAAACGTGCCCGTACGGTTCTTAGGGGGCCGGGACGCAGTAATGCGTCCCGGCTACCCGACTGATCAGTCCCGCGTTGTTGAATATCGCCTTGCACGGAATGGGAAAGGCCGCTGGAGTCCGCTACCAGACTCTCGGCAGCGATGCCGCGATTTTGGCGCGCGACTCCCCGGTCCTGGTCGTCTACGCCGACGACCTCCTCGCCCTGTGCCATTCACAGGAACAGGCCGAGGAGGTCAAGGCACAGCTCGCCGCGTGGCTCGCGCCCCGGGGACTGGCCTTCAACGAGGACAAGACGCGCGTTGTCCACCTCGATGAGGGCTGCGACTTCCTGGGGTTCAACATCCGACGCTATCGCGGCAAGTTGCTGACCAAGCCAAGCAACGCGGCCCTGCGGCGGATCCGGGAACGGCTCGCCGCCGAGGTGCTGGCCCTGCGAGGGGCCAACGCCGACGCGGTGATCGCCAAGCTCAACCCGATCATCAAGGGCTGGGCTGCCTACTACCGGATCGGAGTGTCCAAGCGGGCGTTCAACTCGCTGGACGCCTACGTGTGGAGACTGGTCTACAAGTGGGCCAAGTTTTCCCACGCGAACAAGTCGAAGCGCTGGGTGACCGACCGGTACTTCGGCATGTTCAACCCGTTCAGGCAGGACAGGTGGGTGTTCGGGGACCGCACCAGCGGTTTCTACCTCTACAAGTTCGCCTGGACGCCGATCGTCCGGCACCGAATGGTGCCAGGAACGGCGTCGACCGACGATCCCGCCCTGGCAGACCTCTGGGCCAAGCGGCGCCGCCGCGGCAAACCCCCGCTGGGCAAAAGCACCCTGCACCTGCTGCAGAAGCAGGAAGGCCGATGCCCACTCTGCGGAGGGCCGCTGCTGCACGCCGACCACGAGCCGCAAACCCCCGACCAGTGGGAACAGTGGCTCAAGGTCACCCGCACCGCGATCCGCAAACACGCGATCACCGCTGATGCGGGCAACGGCAAGCCGGACAAACCCGCCGCCCCACGCCTGATCCACACCCACTGCCACCGTCGGCTGACCACCGACACCGGCAAGACGCCAGCACTTCTGACCAACCCGCGAGCCATAGAGCTTGCTTGAGCCGGTTGCCTGGAAATCGGGCACGGCCGGTTCTGAGGGGGGACCGCTGCAGCAATGCAGCGGTCCTACCCGACGAGATCTGGTTCGGCATCCTGACCCGGCAGTCGATCCGTCGCGGGACGTTCTCGAGCGTCAACGTCCTGGTCAAGCAGATCCGCGACTACATCAGCTCCTGGAACCAGACGGCGAAACCCTTCACCTGGACCGCGACCGCCGACGAGGTTCTCGCCAAGGTCCGGCTCGTCCAGACCAACGTGAAGAAAATCGTCAATAACAATGCGAAATGACGCAATCAGGATCACGAGACACTAGCGAGGCGCCGTGGAGTTGGTTGTGATAGCGGAGGCCGACCAGCCGTGGGACTGGTCATGGCCTTCACCGGTGACTGTGGTGCTTCCGTCCGGGGTTCCGTGGGATTCCGCGGAACCGTTGGTGGAGATCGACGAACTCTCGGTCCGGCTCCCTCGACCGCAGGTCTCCACGGAAGCGGGGTTACTGAATGCCGTCCGCCACTTCCGTGATCGTCGGCGAGCATCGATCCCCACCCCCCTGGACGTCAGCTTGCTGACGCGCCCAGCCTGCCCAACGGCGTGAGCTGAGCCGCGTCCTGGGCGAAGTTACACCTGCATCACGCGTCGCGGATCTCACACCATAGATCGTTTAGGCTCTGGGCAGTCTCGAACGGCGCTTGAGTCTCAACTTCCGCCTCAGAAGGTGCAGTTCGAGTCAGTGGGTGTCAGTTCAGATAGCCCTTTCGCAGGGGCGGGGGCCTGTGAATCGTCTCAAGAGAGGACGGCAATGCCGCAGGACGTCACATTCGACCTCCCCTTCAAAACCCCCGTCAGCGCGCATCTCCAGTACGCCCGAGAGCGCCACCTGCTCTGGGTGTGGGAGATGGGCCTGGTGCGCAGCCAGGCCGGGTTCGAGGAATATCAGTCCTGGGACCTCCCCCAGGCAGCGGCGCGAACCTACCCCTACGCCTCGGCCGACGACATGGTCGTCCTGATGAACTGGTTCTCCCTGGCGTTCTTGTTCGATGACCAGTTTGACTCCGGGAGTCCCGACCGCGCGGACCGCATTGCGGAGGTCGCGCGGGAGCTGATCGCCACTCCGCTGCGTCCCGCAGGGACCGCTCCTCGAGTGGTCTGCCCGATAACCGTGGCCTGGACCGAGGTTTGGGCCCATCTCTCGGATGGCATGTCCCTGACGTGGCGTACGCGATTCGCTGCCTCCTGGGGGCGGTTCCTCGTGGCACACACCGAGGAGGTGGACCTGGCGGCCCGGGGCCTGGCGGGAACGCTCGGCCTGGCGGAGTACGCGGAGTTCCGCCGCCGCACGGTGGGCATCCACCACAGCATCGACGCGGGCGAGCGCAGCCGTGGCTTCGAGGTGCCGCCGCAGGTGCAGGCGCACCATCTGATGGTCAGGATGCGGGATCTGGCCGCGGACACCATCGGGTTCATGAACGACATCCACTCCTTCGAGCGCGAGAAGCGTCGAGGGGACGGCCACAATCTGATAGCCGTGCTCCACCGGGAGCGCGGCTGCAGTTGGGAGGACGCCGCGGCGGAGGCGTACCGGATGACCACGGACTGCCTCGAGGAGTACCTCGAACTTGAGGCGCGTGTGCCTGAGATGTGCGATGAGCTTGGTCTCGGCGCCGACCAGCGGGTCCCGGTGTGGATGGGTGTGGAGGCCATCCAGCACTGGATCAACGGCAACTACGAGTGGGCGTTGACCTCGGGCCGGTATGCCGCGTCGAAGGAGGGCCCGGCTGCCACCGCCGAGTTGGCGGGCAAGGGTTCGCTAGACGATCTGCTCGCCGTGTGACGTACGGCTCTGCCCGGCCGGAACACCCGGCCGGGCAGAGACGGATCAGAGACCAGTGGTCTGTGCTGGTCAGAGCGCGGCGGTTTGTGCCGCGAACTCGATCGGGAGACTGTCGAGGCGCGCCTCCCAGGTGGAGGCGGTCGAGGTGAGTTCGTCGGCCGGCACGGCGAGGCGCAGTCCTGGCAGCCGGTGGACCAGGACGTCGACGGCCGTCTCGATGATGGCCTGGCCGATGTTCTGGCCCGGACACTCGTGCGCGCCGCCGCTGAACGCGAGGTGCGACTGGTTGCCCTGGATGGAGACCCCGGTGTCGGGACGGATCTCCGGGTCGAGGTTGCCGGCGGTGAGCCCGAGCACTAGCAGGTCGCCCTCCTTGATGTGGTGACCAGCGAGTTCGAGGTCAGCGGTGGCGAAGCGCCCGGGGAGGACGGCGAGCGGCGGAGTGTTCCACATCACCTCTTCGACGACCGTGGTGATGTTGAGCTGTCCGCTCACGAGCCCCGCGAGGCGGGAGGTGTCGGTGAGGATCAGTTGCAGCACCCGGGCCAGCAGGTTGCTGGTGGTGGTGTGCGCGGTGATCAGCACCAGGCGTAGATGGCTGAGGATCTCGTCGTCGTCGAGGTCGGCGTGGTGTCTGAGCAGCCCGGTGGTGAAGTCGGGGCCGGGCTCGACGCGCTTGCGCTCGGCGAGTTCCCCGAGAATGTGCATGATGCGGTCGTTGTGGGCGAGGGCTCCCTCACCGCCCTTGATGACCTGGGCGCAGGAGACGGCGAGGTTGTGTCCCTCGGCGGCCGGGAGCCCGAACAGTCTGGTCAGTACAAGCATCGGCAGGTATTCGGCGTAGTCGCCCACCAGGTCGGCGCTGCCGTCGTCGGCAAAGGCGTCGATCTGCTTGTTCGCGAAGTGCGTGACATGGCGGCGGATGCCGCGAGCGGCGAGAGTCTGCAGATTGTCGGTGACCGCTCCGCGCAGCCTGCGGTGCGGCTCGCCGTCCTGGGATACGCAGTCGGGGCGCCAGCCCAGCATCGGGATCAGCGGCGAGGTGGCCTCGACGCGTCCTTCCTTCCAGTCCCGCCAAATGCGCGAATCCCGGCTGAACTGGCGGGGGTTGTCGAGTACCCGCCGGTTTTCGCGGTAGCCGAGGACCACCCAGGCCGGGACGTCGCCCTCAAGGAGTACCGGCGCCACGGCTCCGTGCTCCTTGCGCAGCCGTTCGTAGATGCTGTGTGGGTCGAGTGCCGCGTCGCCCGGCCGGTACAGTCGGGTGAGGTCGTCGGCGCCGTGCGCGACGGGGCAGCCGCGGGGGGCGGCGGGGCCGTTTCTGGGTTGGTCGTTCATCGGGGCTCCAGAGCGGCGGCAGAGCGTTCCTTGAGGTGATGTATCAGCGTGATGAGGACGTCGCGACTGGATGCTCGGTTTCGGGCGTCGCAGGCCACGACCGGCGTGTGCGGGGAGATGTCCAGGGCGTCGCGGATTTCCTCGATGGGGTGTTCCTTGGAATCCGGGAAGACGTTCAGAGCGATGACGAAGGGGACGTTCTGCCGCTCCATCTCTTCTATGGCCCGGAAGCTGGAGGCGAGGCGGCGGGTGTCCACCAGGACTACCGCTCCGAGGGCGCCCTTGAACAGGCCGTTCCACAGGAACCAGAACCGCTCCTGGCCCGGCGTCCCGAAGAGGTAGAGAACCAGTTCGTTATTGATGCCGATCTTGCCGAAGTCCAGGCTGACGGTGGTCTCCGTCTTGTCCGCCACGCCGATCAGGTTGTCGACGTCGGCACTGGCTTGGGTCAGCGTCTCCTCGGTGGTGAGCGGCTTGATGTCGCTGACCGAGCGCACCATGG
Source organism: Streptomyces sp. NBC_01320 (assembly GCF_035974375.1). Classification (NCBI taxonomy): domain Bacteria; kingdom Bacillati; phylum Actinomycetota; class Actinomycetes; order Kitasatosporales; family Streptomycetaceae; genus Streptomyces; species Streptomyces sp. NBC_01320. Next base: position 132,886 of record NZ_CP108391.1, on the reverse strand, counting down.
TGGTTTTTCCGGTGCCGAAACCGCCGGCGATCATGACCTTCACCGAGCGGGTGCCGCTGACCGGCCGGTCGGGACGGTCAAAGCCTTTGAAGTCCACTGAGTACCTCCTCAAGGAGCGCGAGGTCGGGCCCGCGGCCGGCGCCTGACGCCGGGATGGGATTGCGGGCTTCGACGCGGCCTGCGTCCAGCAGATCGGCCAGGAGCACCGCGAGAATGTTGAAGGGCAATCCGAGGTGGGCGCCGAGTTCGGCCACCGAGAGTGGATCGCGGCAGCGACGGAGTATCTCCTCGTGCTCGTGCTGCATGCCCGGGACGGCTGCGGCCCGGGTGACGATGAGGGTCGCTACGTCAAGACTCGACGCAGAACCGTCCGGTCCGCTGCGGCCACCGGTGAGGACGTAGTAGCGCTCGAGACCGGACGGGTCCGTGGGCCAGCGGGGAGCACTCATCCAGAGTGCTCGTCCAGGCGCGGAGTGGTGCCGAGGAGCTCACCCATCCTGCGGGCCAGATCCCTCATTTGGTGACCGAGAAGACCCTGGTCGAGGCCTTCTTTGGCAAGCACTCCGAGGTATGTCTCCACGCCGGCCCGCACCACGAATAGGTGGCCGCCGTCAACCTCGATCATCGCGAGCCGCAGCTGCCCGGCGTACTGCGGGAATTGCTTGGCCACTGGCTGGGCCAGCGCCTGCAGGCCCGCGACCACGGCGGCGAACCGGTCCACGTCGTCGGGGTCCTCGGCGCCATAGGAGGTGATGGCCTTGCCGTCGCTCGATGCCACGAGGGCGAAGCGGATCTCCTTGATGCTCTCCGTGAGGTCGCGGAGCGCCCAGCTCACATCGGTTCCCTGTTGCGTCATGGGACTAGTCGCTCTCTTCAGTGCGGTGCTCGTTGAACGCGCGTATGGCAGTCGTCTCGCCGTCTGTGGCCGGGTCGCGGTCCGTGGTGGTCTCGCGCGGTGGGTCGCTTTCCCGTCCGGCCGTGGCAAAGGCGGCGAGGCCGGTGAAGGACGCGTCGGGCGGCACCGGGGCCACACTCTCCTTGCTGCGGTCAGCGGGACTGGGCTGCGGTCCCGCGATGTCGTTCCGTATGCTGCGGCGCCTGGGCAGTCCGCCGGGAGTGGTGTCCACTGCTTCGGTGGTCTCCACGGGTGCGGTCCGGACGGGCTTGGGGGCCGACGCGGCCACGGCGCCCGGGGCCGGCTCGGTGACGACGGCGGGCAACTGGCTGAAGAACTTGTGCGGTACGACCACAACCACCGAGGTGCCAAGCCAGGGCGAATCCGCGAAGGTGACCCGGATGCCGTAGCGGCGTGCCAGGGCGCCCACCACGCGCAGGCCCAGGTTGGCGTCCTCTGATATGCCGCCGAGGCCCGGGCCCTTGGAGGTGCCCGCGAGGGACTGCTCCGCCTCGCGCTTCTTCTCCTCGCTCAGGCCCTTGCCCGCATCCTGAATCTCAATGCCGACGCCGTTGGGGACCTCCTTGCCGGAGACGACCACGGTCTCGGTGGGCGGTGAGTATCGCGCCGCGTTGTCCAGGAGGTGGGCGAACATGAGTGTGAGGTGGTCCACCAAACCGCCGTCGACGCCGAGTTCGGGCAGGTGACGGACCTGGACGCGATCGAAGTCCTTGATGCGGCCGATGCCACCACGGACGACGCTGAGAAGTCGCTGAGGCTCTTGCCACTGGCGTCCGGGCCGGTCGGAACCGCCGAGCACGCCGATGCTGGCCGCGAGACAGTCGGCAGGGCCGATCTCCTGGTCCAGCTCCATGAGGCCCTGGGCCACCGTGGGCAGCCGCCCGTGCTCGCCCTGCATCTCGTGCAGCCGGCCGCGCAGCTTGCTGGTCAGTACGTGGATCCGGCTGCCGATACTGATCACGGCCTGCTCGGCCGAAGTGGAGCGATCGAACTCCTCCTCCACGCCGATCAGCGCGGTCCGCAGGACCTTGCGCAGCTCGGCGCGTAGCTCCGGGCTGGCATCCGTCTCCTGGCCGACCTCCAGCAGGATGTCGTCGATGGCCTCGCCGTCCCGCAGCTGCTTGAGTGCGTCGGGGAGATACGTGTCCCCGAGCCTGCCGACGACGGCCAGCTGGAGGGTGAGCTGCTCCTTCCAGACCCGGGTCTGCGCAGCGATGCCGGTCTCGTGGGCCTGTGACTGCTCGGCGATCCGAGCCTCGAAGCTCTTGGCCTGTTCGTTCAGTTTCGCGTTCAGGCCGGAGCGCTCGGCCGCGAAATTCCTCTCCTGGCCCGCCACATGCTGCTCCCACTGCCGGGAGTGCTCGGCCTGCGAGGTGCAGAAGTCGGCGCTGGTACGGCGCAGTTGGGACTGGGCGCGGACGAGGAGCCGCACACAGACGGCGCTGGCCGCGGTGGCTGCGGCGCCGGCGAACGTCGCGGGTATCTGGACCTGGTCGGGGCCCGCGACCGCGGCGGCGACGGTTCCGGCTCCTAAGGCGAGCGGCATCAGCCACCAGCTGTGCTGGGCGACCGGTGCCCGCGCCGCCGGGGGCGGAGTGGCAAGTTCCATCTGCATCCTTCGAAGCAAACGATCGAACAGGGGGTGTGTGCAGGCGCCGTACGCGTCGAGCACGCAGCGCGAGACGACCGAGTGTGTTCGCGTCAACTCGACACGTCGCAGGGAAGCTTATCGGGTTTGAGATCAAGAGGATCAACTCCCTCCGTATGCCCGTTCGTATCGAGTCACACTCCGAGTGGATCAACGGAGTGTGCCTACCGGCCTTACTGGGAAGCGCAGTCCGTTCGTGCCAAGTTCCAGCCAAGTTCCAAGCAATGACCGGGCGATCGCCCCTCAACGAACACCGGCCGCACTCCAGACGGTTTAGCCTCGCCCTCTTGGTGATCTGTGGCAGTCAATTCGCTGTGAATGCGACAGGTGCAGTCGCCCATCCGGAGTGAAAGGTGCCAGGACGGCGGTGCAGTTGGTTCCGCGGGCAAGCGAATGTGAGATGCGGCAGCCGGTCCAGGACGCGTTCGACGTCGGCCTCGCAGATGGCGCGGGCCAGATCGGGAGCGGGGCAGCCGTGGACGACGGCGGAGGAGAGGAGCACTGCCAGATCGGATGGCTCGAGGGGTGAACTTCGCTGTGCAGGCAGAGCTCCGCCTGCACAGCTTCTACTCTCCGGGCATGACGTCACGCATTGAGGTTCCCCCGGCGTGCGGGCCGGCGCCGCACGCCGCTGCGCCACCCATCAGCCCCATACCGAAGCCCACCGGCGCGCCCACCGCACCGTTGACAGCGGCCACACCCAGCTCATGACCGTCGAGAGACTTCCTGTGGCCCTCGCCGAGTTGGATCTGGGCGAGCAGCGCCATGCCGACCATCGCGACAACGGATTCGGCCAGGCGCGTCAGCATGTGTGCGACTGCCTGCCGTACGAAGACCAGACACAGCACCCTCGTGGCCACGATGTCCTCCGCAGCCTTCGCCGCTCCGCCGAACATCCACAGCGCCGAGTCGATGATGAGCTGCAGAAACAGCACCACCAGGGCACCGATGATCTCGATGCACAGCAATTCGATCTGGAGGGCCTCCTCCTCCAGCGCCTCCGCTGTGGACTCGGCGGCCGCAACGAGGACCGGCAGCACCGCGTCGGCCTCTCCCACACCTCAGCCACCGACGAGCTGGGCCAGGAACGTATCGACCGCATCCTTCCCGGCGCCGGACAGTGCGTTTGCCGCCAGTGATCTGGCGGTCTGGACCCGCTCGACGATGGGTTCGAGCGAGTGCGCCGTATCACGCCAGGCCGCCGCTTCAGCCCGTAGCGCCGTCTCGTCACGGCTCTACGTGACTCCTCCCCGCCCTGAAGGGGCGGGAGGAGTCACCACCGCCCGCATAGGTGCCGCCGTCGTCGCTTCTGCCCTGCTCTCCGCCGGCTGTAGCGGAGCCGACGGCAGCTCCTTCGGTGCCCTCGGCTGTCGGCCGCGCGGACGACCGTCACCAGCGCCGTAGCACCTGAGCAACCCATTACCCACAATGAACCAGAGGTTTCCAAAATATCCACACTCGCACCGTCGCATTTTTCTACGGCTGAAAACTCGCATGAACTTCCGTCGATGCCATGCGTCGATAGAGGTGACCGACCACCTCACGGTCGGGTCTCCTCCGACACGGAAGACACTGAATACCGTGCGCACTCGCACCAAATCCACGCTCGGCGTCACCGCCGCGGGCATTCTCGCAGCGGTGCTGATGTCGGCACCCGCAGCTCACGCCAGCATCACCAATTTTCGGTCCTGCAACCACACGGGCTACCGGGAAGTCGTCAAGTTCCCCTACCGAGGTTGGGTTTCCTCGACCGTCATCCAGCCCGGCACGTGCGTCGACCTCACTGTCTGGGCTGACCCACGACGAAGCCGTCGGCTACAGAAGCGTCAAGGGAAACTGGCTGGCCATCGCCACCAGGTATTTCAACGACTACGGAGGTTTCACGGAATTCGACTTCTGACCACATCGGCAGCGACGGCATTGCGAAGTGCGCTCATTGAATGCTCTATCCAAGTGGCCGCCATATCATGGCTCTTCATTTAGCGGAAAAACCAGTTCGCGGCAGACAAGAGTGATCAAGGATATCGGGTGCGGCCATCAGTTCGCTGCCTCCCGAAAGCATCTGGGTCATTCAATCGCAATACCGTCGCACCCCAACCCGGGCGCGGGTCCGGCCACAAGTCTCACTGCGAGTCAGACCCGCGCCCGTCCGCGAGCAGCGTTCCGTTCACGGTTGTCACCGTCGCCCCCACGGGAATACTTTGTCATGTATACGTCCAGAGCGTTATCGTGTGATCTCCCTACCGTTCTGATGGAGAACAAGGCGCTCGACGAGTTCCTTGCCGCGGCTGTCAGCAAATACCAGCTCATCACTCCGGACGAACCGATTCCGTGCTTCGCCCTGCTGCTCGGATCGGTCGACGGCACGACGTTCACCGTCGAGCGTGTCGCCTTCGCCTGCAACGCCCGTAACGCCGACCCGGCCGCGCGCCGCGAGTTCGCCGAGTCGATCGTGCCCAGGTTCGGACCCGCGTACGAAAACGAGACGCGGGGCTGGTGGATCGACTCCCGGGACCTGCTGAGGGTCGCGAGAGAGGCGGAGGCCGACGGCCTGGAGATCCTGGGGTCCATTCACATGCACCCCGACTGGCACCGTATAGGGCCGCCGGCCGAGCGAGGGTTCACCCTCAGCGAGCACCCCACCCCGATGGACCAGCACGTCTTCGTCAACACCGCCTGGCCCGTCAACCTCATCTGCTATCTGGAGCGCCGCGGCGACGTCATCTTTCACGCCCTCGCCGCCTGGGCGCCACCTGCGGTGGGCGGCCCCGGGGCCCGATGCTCCGAACTCCCGCTGCGGGTTCGGACCAACGTCGTGGCGGGGGTGTGAGGCCGGTGACCGCCACCGACGACGAGCGGATCTGTAGCCTCTGGGACGCCATGGCTCAGGGCTGGGCGGCGGGTGACGCCCACGCCTTCGCGGCCGTATTCGCCGAGGACTGCGACTTCACCACGGTACGCGGGGAAAAGCCGCCCGGTCGTGCCGGGATCGCCGCTGGCCACGACCAGCTCTTCCGCGCCGCCTTCCGTGCCACGCTGCTCGACGCGCGCGTCCGGTCCATCCGCCACCTGCGTCCGGACCTGGCCACAGTCAATGCCGAATCAGCCGTCGTCGCGGCCGACGGCACCATCCTTGCCAGTACGCACGCCCTCGCCGTGGTGGAACGGGCCGCGTCCGACGGCGCCTGGCTGATAACCGCATTCCACAACATGATCCCCGCCCCGCGGCCAGCCACCCCGCTGGCTTCCTGATCACCCCTTCCCGGCGACCTTTCCCGACCGCCGTCCCCCCGGTCGCCGTTCCTCACCACACCCGCTCTCACCCCATCGCACCGAAGGAGATCTTCATGTCCGACGCGTCCACCCCGGCCAAGCCCAAGCTGCGGCACCTGGCCATCGTCGCCCGGGACCCCGAGAAGCTGGCCGAGTTCTACAGCGGCATCTTCGACATGCAGCTGTTCCACCGGGACCCTGACGGCAGCTGTTTCCTCTCGGACGGCTACTTCAGCCTCGCCCTGATCAAGCACCAGCTCGACGGCGAAACCCCAGTGGGCATGAACCACTTCGGCTTCCACGTTACTGACACGGCCGAGATATCGGCCGCCCTGGTGGCCACCGGAGCCGAGAAGCCCGCCGAGCGCTTCACCAACCGCCCCTTCGCCGAATACCGCGCCATGGACCCTGAGGGCAACTGGTTCGACTTGTCTGCCCACGGCTTCGGCGGTCCCCGCCCGGCTGCGGGCGACGAGCAGGCGGTGTAGAACAGCACCCACACGGGGCGGTGCCGCACCTGCCGCCCCGCGGCGCCCGCACCTCGATGACGCTGGCCGTCGTGGTGACCTTCCGCGGCTGGTAGTAGCCGTTGCGCACGACCAGGCGGCGGCCGTCGCGGTCCCGTTCACCTGCCAGCTCGGCTATGAAGTTTCCCCGTGATTGGGACACTCAATGTCTACGCCGCGAGGATGTGCTGATGCCGCTAAAGCTGGTCGGCTGGGGTGAGGTAGCCGAAGACCTTGTGCTTGCGCAGGCGGCGACGGTTGTAGAAGGACTCGATGAAGTTGAAGACCTCGGCGCGGGCGGTGGCCCGGTCGGGCCTGAGGCGGGTGCCGATCTCTTCTTTGAGTAGCGCGTTCGCCCATTCCCATGCTGATGGCACGCGGGCGGAGCAGCCGCTTCCGTAGTCTCGGCGCCCCTCACGTGGCCCGGGTGACGCTGCAAGGGAGCAGGTTACGCAGGAGTTCGACGGTCTGCGCTTCCATGTCGACGCCGCCTCCCAGCTGCTCGTTGATGCGTGCGAGCCGGGCGGCGGCTTCGCGCAGGGCGTCGATGTCGCCGGCAGCGTGGTGGGCGAGGAAGATTTGCCGGTGCAGCATCTCACTCTCTTCGGCGGCAAGCAGGCCCTGTCGGGCCGCCCACAGTGCGCCGGTGCTGTCGCCGGCGTCGCAGCGGCGGCTGGATAGTTCGTGTGCGACGTCCACGATCGCCGAGACCATCTCCTGGATCGCCGGTTCGGCCCACGCGTAGCGCTGGGGGTCGGTGCCGGTAAAGGGGCGGCCGCGGACGAACGCGAGCGCGCGGCGCAGGGCGAGATCGCCGTCTTCATCGTGGCGGGCCAGGCCGGTGCGAGCGAGACGCTGGAATCGGGTCCAGTCGCAGGTGACGGCTGGCCCGAGGCGGTACCGGCTGTCACCGGTGTCCTGCACACGCGGGAAGTAGGCTTTGGCATCGGCGTCCTTACCAAGCCACGAGCGGGCACGGCTGATGACGGCGTTGCGCATGGTCTTGTTGACGATCTGCCCGGGCCAGAGGGCGTCGTCGATGGCGTGATGGTCAACACCAGCGTTGAGCGCGAGGTAGGTGACCAGTTCGGTGGCGGTGCGTACGCGGTTGGAGTCGATGCGCCCGGTGGCGCCTTCAATGCTGATGGGGCCGAGGACGAGCACGGCCGGGCCGTCTGCGGCGGTCTGTTCGCTGACCGGGGGTGGGGGCGGCTCGGGCTCCGCGGATGGCGCGGGGATCGTGTCGTCGACGGCCGGCGGAGCGGGAGCTGCGCAGGGCGTGGCCAGTGCGAGCGCGCCGTCGGCGCTGCCGCGTGCTGGCGAAGGCGCGGTCGGGATGTGTGGGTCGGGGTCGGCGTCGGGGTCGGCGTCTTCAGCGGCGAGCACGTCGGCGAGCGAGGGCCCAGCAGTGGGCGCTACTTCCTCAGTCTGGCTGTTCCCGTCCGCGTACGTGTTGATCAGATCCACCGACGAAGCCGGAGCCGGTGCTTCGTTCTTGCCCTGCGGATCTACGGTTGCTGCGGATTCACCGGCGCCAGTTTCATCGCCTTCGTCCAGGGCTTCCTGCTCGAGTTCGGCGTACTCCGCGGGCAGGCCGTCCTCGCCGGGTTCCTCGCGGGGAGCGCCTGCGTCTTCGTCGGCGTTGTCGTCGTCCGGGTCTGTGCGGGGCCAGTCGGGGGCGGGGACGTCGCTGTCGCTCGCGGCGAGAGTGAGCAGCTCGATGGCGTCGGCGAAGTGGGGGTCGCTCAGGCCCTGCAGTTTGATGGGCAGGTTGGAGCCGGGCAGCATGATCGTGCCGTCGGGGCTCTGGCACTCCAGCGTCCATGCCTCGGCCGGTGTTTCGGTGTTGGTGCGGCACGTGATGACGGCGCCGGCGGATCGGGGCTTCTCGGTAAGCGTGTCGAAGAGCGCCCTGACATGGTCGTCGTCGGGCAGCTCCTGGGCCAGGAGGATGTGCGGGGTCCAGGCGCCGCCGGCGTCGTCGCTGAGCCGCGCGGCCCGCAGACTGCTCGCTCCGACGGCGGCCAGGGCGCGGCGCTGGTCGGCCGTGTGGCTGGCGATGTCGGTGGTGGCTGCGGCGATGTCCGCAATACGGGCAACTCGTTCGGGCGCGGCGTCGTCCAGGCCAGGTGTTGTATCGCCGAGGGCGGTAACTTCCAGGTGGCCCGGCAACGGGGTGCTGGCGAGCTCCACGGCGATGGCCTGCAGGACGTGGCGAGCGAAGTCGGCGTCGCCGGCCAGGTGAAGGATGCCTACGTGCTCGAGGTCGACCAGGACGAGTCGGCCCGCCGCGTCCCAGCCGATCGAGACCAGGGCAGGGTAGGGGGCGTCCGCGTCCTTCAGCGCCTCTTCGTCGGCCAGGTCCGGACTGCTCGCGGCGCAGGTCCACAGATCCCTACGACCGGCCGCGGCGGTGAATGGCTTCATCGGCGCGGTGTCCTCGGCCAGGTGCAGCTCAACCTTCGACTCGTGCAGGACAACCGCCTCAATGACCGGCAGCTCCCGCTCAGTGGAGGCGAGGTTCAGGGCGAGGGAGCGCAGTGCGGTGCCAAGCAGGTCGAAGCCTGTGGGGTGTTGTGCGGTGCGCAGGCCCTGCTCGGTCGCAGCGGCGCGGCCCCGGGGCATGGGGATGCGCCGGCCCGGTCGGCGGTGGCGCTGCTGCAGGATCCGGCGGGTAGCCAGTGTGCCGACCAGCGCAGCCGCGAGCGCGCCGGCCCCCATCCACAGGGCGGCCGGTGCGAGTGCCAGCTCGCTGGCGTCCTGCTGGTGCGCGGCAGGCGCCCGCTCGCGGCCGGAGTCGCTCGGCGTCGGCGTGGGGGCGGGGGTGCTGTTGCCGTCGGCGGACGGCTCGGCCGTACGCGATGGCGTCGGCGTCGCGGCCAGCGGCACCTGCTGCTCGTCATGGTCCTTGTCCGGCGCCTGGTCAGGGGTCTGGTCTGTGGTGTCAGGTGCTTTCTTGTCGTCGCTCTCCTGGTCGGAGGGGGCGGGGTTGTCCGGCGCCTCGCCGACTTGAGGCAGGTTCAGTTCCTGGCCCAGGTAGATGAGGTTCGGGTTGTCGAAGCGGCCGCCGTCCGGTGTTTCTTCACCCTTGTTGGCCTCGTAGATGTCCGGCCACTGGGTGGGGTCGCCGTAGGTGTCGGCGATGGACCAGAGACTGTCGCCCTCCTTGACCGTGATGCTCTTGGGCCGGGCCTCGTCGGCCTCACTGGTTGCGGAGTCGGCGGCCTGGTCGGCCTTTTCCTGGACGTCGGTCTGGTTCTGCTCAGGGGCCTGGGTGGTGGCGGCCGGGTCAGCGTCTGCGACCGAGGTCTTGGCGGCTTGCGGGGTGGGGCTGGTGGCGGGGGCAACGGGTCGGGCATCGGCGGGCAGCTTGATGACCGCGCCCTTGGGCAGGTACTGGTCGCCGGCGGCGAGTTGGGGGATCTCAGGGTTGAGGGCGGCGATGTCTTTCCACCTCTTCCCGTCACCGAGGTATTCCTCGGCCAGGTCCCACGGCAACTCCGAGGCGGATGAGACGGTGTGGCGCGGCCAGTCGGTCTCCTCGGCGGCCGCAAAGGCCTGCCCGCTCGGCGTCGCACTGGTGCTCGCCTCGCCCACTGTGTGTACGGCGGTCGCCGCGACCGCGGGTGTCACGGTGGCTGCCGACGCCGCGGTGGGGGCGAGCAGCACGATCGCGCCGATGAGGAAGCTGGCGAGGGACTGTAGACCGCCCAGTCCCTTGATGCGGGGTGCGGAGCGGCGGCGCAGCACGGCCACGATCTCGACCAGGACAGAGAAGGTGAACGCGGCCCAGGCCGCCCAGCCGATGCAGGTGAGGACGACCAGGAACAGGGATCCGTCGTCCTGTTGCATCAGGTTGAAGCTGTCGGAGAGTTCGGTCGGCTGGTGGCCCACCTTGAGGAGCAGGTAGGGGACGCCGCCGACCAGGGCCACGAGGAGGGCCAGGCCGAGCAGGGCCCGCAGCCGGGTTCCGATGGCGCGCAGCGGCGCGGGGGTGCGGTGGGCCATGGTGTGGCTCAGCCTCCAGCTTGGGTCTGCAGATGTGCTTGTGCGGTGCCGGTCACGTTGATCGTTGACATGCCGACGAAGGTGGCGAAGCGCGTGGTGTAGGTGTCGCGCACGGTGACGGTGAGGGTCTGTCCGCCGTTGGTGATCTGCACGTCTCCTTGGACGTTCACGGCTGCGAGGTAGTCCTGGGCGGCGCCGACAGCGGCGTCCGGGTCGATGGTGATGGCGGTGCCTTCGATGGCCTGCGCGGGGTCGAGTTGCTGGCCCGCGGTACGGGCTGCTTCCTGGGCGAGCGAGGTGGCCCGGTTGCCGGCGTTGAGAGCTCCTCCCCCGTCGACGAGCAGTCCCATCACCATGAGGATGGCGAGGGCGGACAAGGCGAAGAAGATGGACATCGAGCCCCGGTCGCGCTCTTGGTCTGGGGTGCGTCGACAGACAAGGCGTCGGAGTTGCCGGATCACTGGCGCCCCCGGTAGGTGTCGATGGGGCTGATCCACGAAGCCCGGAGCGTCTTACTGCCGGGCAGGCCGGGCAATCCGATGTCGGACAGGTCCGCTGTGCAGGCGATCGTCGCCGTCACGTTGGCGTCCGCTCCGATATCGAGGGAATAGCCCGCGGTGTCGACGACGACGCTGGACGTCTGGCAGGTGATGCCCTCGCCTTCGAGGCTGCGGTCGGCCGCGGCCTGCGCCTTGGTCTGGGCGCTGCCAGCGTCGCGTTCCAGGGAGGCGGCGCGGGCAGCGGCGCGGGCGGCGGAGTCCACGGCGCCGTCGGCGTCGATGACTCGGCCGAACGCGATCATCAGGAGGAGCAGGGCGATCATCGCGGGTGCGAGGACGGCGGTCTCCACGGCGTAGCTGCCCCGGTCGCGGCGCAGGGCGCGCGCCGCTCGCTGCCGGTGTGTGCGGGCGGTCATGGGTTCGTCCAGCGTTCGATGGGGGCGTCGGCGTGCTGGGTGATGTGCAGTTCCAGTCCAGGGACGAGGGTTGCGACGCTACCGCGTACGGTGATCCGGATCTCCTGGGCGGTACTGCCTGCTGAGGACACGCTTGCGCCGCGGACGCTGTCGCCGAAGCGGTCGAGGAAGGCCTGGGCCTGGGCGACATCGTCACCCTCGCGGGAGCCGAAGGCCCGGCCTGCCTCGGCTCCTTGGCGTGCGGCGGACTGGGCGACCTTGCGGGCGTGGAAGTACAGGCCGACCTGAATGCAGGTGAAGACCAGGCCGAGCACCACCAAGGCCAGGACCGCGAACTCGACGCTGGCGAAGCCACGGTCCTCGCGCCGCCAGGCGAATGCTCGCCGACGGTTGCGCACCTGGGTTCTCACACCACTGCCCTCCCCTCGCCGTTCTGGTCTTGTTTCAGCCGCCGCTGATGATGCCGACCTTCTCGGCGACCTTCGTCTTGATGGCCAGGGCGACGCCGGCGGCCACGACGATGACGACGGCGGTGATCACGGCGACCTCGGTGGTGCCCTGGCCTTCTTCTCTGGCCGTCTTCAGGCGTCCCCAGTGGGCCTTGAGCAGCAGGGTGAGTGCTTCGATGTTCATCGGTCTTCTCCTTCGGGTCAGCTGACGAGAATGGTGAAGGTGAGGGGGATCATGACGAAGACGAGCATGAGGACGACGCCGAACGTGACGGGCAGGACCATCGCCGCTGACGCCTCGTTGGCTGATGCTTTCGCGTCGGACAGCATCGCGATCCGTAGCTGTCGTGCCTGCGCCTGCAGGGTGGCGTAGACGGCTGCGCCGTCACCGGCCAGGGCCAGGGTGTCGGCGGGGCGGGTGAGTTCGGGGATGTCGAGCTCTTCGCCGAGCTGCTTGAGTGCGTCCCAGACCGTGATGCCGGCGAGGTCGGCCTGGTGGAAGACTTGCCGCATCCTGACGAAGATCCAGCCGTCGCCTACTTCTGCGGTCTGGGTCAGGGACTGGGCAGCACCCGAGTTCGCGATCCTCGCCAGCGCGACGCGCTCCAGGTAGGAGGCTGCCGCGTGGCGGACGACAAGGCGTGCGGCTGCCGCGGAACGGGTGACCTCCCGGCCCGGCAGGACCCAGAACAGGGCGGCCAGGACCAACGAGACGAAGGCCGGCACTGTAAAGGGGAACGCCGCACCGGCCAGGGCGAGCAGGGCCTGCATCAGCTGCGGCAACAGTAGCCCGTACAGCGCGAACAGGGCGCGCTTGCCCAGGTGCTGGGCGGGGCTGATGCGCAGGAGTTCCAGATCTTTGAGCGGCAGGGTCAGCCAGCCGCCGAGCTCGGTGAGCAGCCGGCTTCCGAGCTGTTCGGCCAGTGATCCGGTCGGGACGGCGGCAGCGGAGGGCAGGAAGGGCCGGGTCTTGGAGGCGTCCAGGCGGTCCAGGGCGGAGGTGAGGTCGCGTCGTGCGGGCAGCGCTGCGCGCACGGCCAGGCCGATCAGGGCGCCGGCGGCCGCGGCAGGCAGGACGGCTTGCATGGGGATCATGCGGCCCCTCCGGTGGTGAGGTGGGTCGGGGGCAGCGGGTCCAGGAGTCGCGGGTCGGGCTTGGTGCGGGCGATGCGGCGCAGCCAGGTCAGGGTCCAGGCGAACATGATGCCGAGCACGGCCAGGACGATCTGTCCGGCCGGGGACTGGTACCAGCCCGACCAGCCTTCGTTGAGCATGCAGCCGACGACGACGATGGAGATGACCACCGAGACCATGCGCGAGCTTTTGCGGACCTTGGCGCGGTCGGCTTCGATGTCGCGGGCGTCGGCGGCCTGCTGGTGGATTGTGACCGTGAGCGCTTCCAGGGCGTGGGAGAGACCGGGGCCTTTGTAGACGGCGTGGCTCTGGAAGAGCAGCACGACGTGGTCGGAGACCCCGTCGGCGAGTTCGTCAGCGACCAGGGCGAACGCGTCGTGGGAGCCCATCCCGGACCTCAGGCGGTCCGCGAGCCCTCGTACGTTCGGGGCGATCGGACCCGGGGCGTTCTTCGCCGAGGCGAGGATGGTCTGCGGCAGGCTGATCCCCGCAGTGTGGACGCCGGCGAGATGGTTGAGCCACTGGCCCAGTGCTTCGAGGCGTTCGATGCGGTGCACCGCGGCGGTGCCCGGGTTGAGGATGAACGGCAGCCCGAGCACGGCGGCTCCGGCGAGGAGGCCGTGGACGGGCCAGCCGGTCCAGGCCCACACCATCAGGGTGACGATGGCGGCCGTGGTGACCAGGTGCCGCCAGCGGTTCTGCCATTTCTCCGGCAGGTCGGACTTGGCGCGCTGGATCCGGTCGGCCATGCGGGAGGTGGGTTTGACGGGGTCGGGTACGCGGCCGCGGAACTCGCGGACAGCGGCGACGATCGCCAGCAGGGCGAGGACGGCGCAGCAGGCCGCGACCAAGGCCAGTTGGGATGTGGTCATCGCGTGCCCACTGTCTGCAGGGCCGGTCCCCACCAGCCGTGGGGGTTGTCGGTCAGCCACTGCCGGGCGAACTTGCCGGTGCGTTCCAGCTCGTCGATGAAGGTCGGCATGTTCTTGTACACCGCCCGAGCTTCGGTGCCGTGCGGGGCGAACAGCTCGGTCGTGGTGGGGCGGCCGCCCTCGCCGACGACGTCGTGGATCTCGTAGATGTTCGAGACGAAGCGGTGCTTCTTGCCGCCGATCGCTGTCTCGTCCAGGTAGGTGAGGTAGACGACGACGTCGATGGAGGAGGCGATGAGGTGGTGGGCGGCTTCGGTCGCCATGCCGGCCTCGGTGCACAGCTGGACCAGGCGCGAGACGATCGCATGCGGCCGGCGGACGTGGAGGGTGCACATGGATCCGGAACCGCCCGCGGACATCGCCTGCAGCATCGGCACGATCTCCGTGGAGCGGACTTCACCGACGATGATGCGGGTCGCGTTGTAGCGCAGCGCGGTGGCGAACATGTCGGAGATGGTGACCTCGCCGGCCAGTTTGTCGCCGTGGCGTTCACCGTTGGACTGGCGGGCTTCGAAGGCGTAGGTGATGGGGCCGGGCTTGGGGCCTGGTTCGTCCAGGTAGAGCTCGCGGTCCGTTTCCAGTGTGACCAGTCGCTCGGCGGGCGGGATTTCCCGGCCGAGCGCGCGCAGCAGGGAGGTCTTCCCGGCGCCCATATCGCCCACGACGAGGATGTTCATCTTGGCGTGGACGCAGGCAGTGAGAAACGCTTCCAGGAGGGGGTTGATGGAACCCCACTGGACGAGCTCGGCGATGCCGTGCTGGCGGATGCGGTGCTTTCGGATGACGACCGACGGGCGGGTCGTGAGCAAGGAAGCGGTCACGCGGGAGCCGTCAGGCATGCGGAAACCAACCATGGGAGTGGCCTGAGTCAGGGCCCGCTCACCGTCGCCGGACAACCTCGCCATCCGGTTGACCCATGTAATCAGCTCTTCATGACTGTCGGCGACGCAGCCGATAGTGCGGCGCGGCCTGTCGTGGTACTCGACATGAGCACGCAGGCCGTCAACCATGACGTCCTCGACACCGTCCTGGTCGAGCAGGAACTGCAGGCGCCCTCCCCGGTACATGGAGTCGAAGACCGCGGTGCCGATCGCGTTCTCCTGCACGGAGGTGAGCGGAGTGTTGCCCTGGGCGTGCTTGGTCGCCCAGTCAGCCACGGCGTTGCGTACCAGGGACTTCGCCAGGGCTCTGCGGTCGGTCTCATCGAGGAGCTTGTCGGGGTCGTCGGCGCTGAGCTGCTTGGACACGAGAGCTTGCAGGTCCTCGATGACGTCCCATCCAACCGGCAGCTCGCCGGGCAGACCGGCCAGTCGTGGGACGGCGGCTGCCGTGGCCGAGGCCGGCGGCGGTACTGCTGCAGCCGGTGACTGGGCCGGTTCGGCCGGGTAGCGCTGGCTGAGCCGTCCGGCGAGGAGGCCGGCGATGTCTTCGCGGCCCATCGCTGCCGGGGCGCCGTTCCTGCCGGGGCGCTGGTGAGTGTCAGCCACGCGGTCCTCCTCTCTCCGTCAGGCGCTGCAGCACGCCAGCCAGTTGGAGGTTCGCCGGTCGGGGCGGGTACTGCTGTTGGATCCGCCTGCGTGATGAGGCCGCCTCGAGCTGCTCGCCGGCGGTACGCGCGTGCCGCAGCAGCGGGCTGCGTCCATATCCGCGGGGCGGGCGACCGCCATTGGTGAAGTAGTCGGCGGTGTCCGGGTCCCAGGGCAGTGCGGCCAGCACGGGCGTCTTGAGTGCTTCGGAGACTTGGTGAGCGCGGTAGGGGCCGCCCTCGATCAGCAGCAGGCCCAGCGCGTCGGGGCCGGAGCCGCGCTCGGCCAGCTCGGTCCGCACTGGGTCGATCAGATGCCGAGCCAGGGTGAGGGACTGTTCCGTGCCGCGTACGGCCATCAGGACCAGGTCAGCCTGGTGGAGCAACGGGGCCGGGGTGAGTGTGGTGTGCAGGTGCCCGGATTCCAGGACGAGGCGGCCGGCGTCGATGAAGACGTCGTATCCGGCTTCGTCGGCCAGGACGTGCATGACCTCCGACAGGGCGGGCCAGGTCCTGACGAGGGCGGCGGCCTGGGCCGGGTCGGTCAGGCCGGGCAGCAGCTTGCGGTGCCCGGCCTGGTCCATGCCCCACAGGTGATTCGCGAAGGCCTGGGCGAGGGCGTTGGATCCGGTCCGTTCTGCCGCGGCGAGGTAGTAGAGACCGAAGCCCGCGCCGACCTGGCCCTCCAGGAATCCGGCCCTTATGGTCCCGCCGGCCGGGTCGCATTCGGCCAGGAGCGAGGGGCGTTTCGAGGCAAGGGCCAGGGCGAGGGCGGCGGTGGTGACGCCGGATGACTTGGCGGAGACGAGTGCGGTGACGGGCATGGTCACTGGCCTCGCGGTTCACGGACGAGCGAGATGCGGCCCTGTGCGGCGCGGGCGGCGAGCAGCGGCCCGTCCGTCTGCGCGACGGCCAGGTTGACGACGACGGTGCCGGAGGCGTCCGGGCGCGAGACGTTCACGACGACGGCGTTGAGGGTCGAGGGTGGTGCGTCGGTGTCCTTGCCGCTGGTCTGCTCGCCCTGGACGGGTGTGGTGACGGCGAGGACCTTGTCGCCGGGGGCGAGGGTGCCGGCCGGGGCCTGGCCGCGCTTGACCTGCGCGCCGACCTGCTGCTTGTCGTCGCCCAGGCCGGTGCCCCCGGCCAGCTGGGAGGTGGTGAGCAGTCCGCCCTTGCGCAGGTCGACGGCGGGGCGCTTGCCGACCATGGAGGACTTGGCGGAGGCGGGCACTGGGTAGAGCGCGGCGTCGGCCGAGATCTCGGCTATGGCCAGGTCGGAGTCGGTCAGTGCCTGTCCGGCGGGAACGTCCCGGGCGATGGCCAGGACCTGGGTGCGGTCGCTGGCGGAGGTGACTGCCGCGGCGGCGCCGAGACCGGCAACTGCGGCCAGGACGATGCACAGCGCGGCCACCGACCAGCGGCGCTCCCGCTTGATCGGGGCGGTGGTGGTGATGGGCACCTCGGGGCGGACCGGGGCAGCCGGGCACGGCACCGAAGGCGCGGCGGGGGATTCCATGCGGTTGGTGTGCCTATCGAGTTCGTGCACGGGGTGAGCTAGTTGAGGACCTGGACCTCGGCGACGGCGATGTCCACGGCGCTGGTGCGGATCTCGGTGAGCTGGCCGGTCTGGCCGCCGCCGGCCCAGTCGATCGTCCAGGTCGACGTCGCGGTGACGTGGTACTTCCCGGACTCCTGCGTGGAGGAGGGCTGGGTGTAGCGGTAGCCGCAGTCCGGGGACGGATTCTTGCCGTACTCCGCCGAGTAGGGGGTGCCGGCGGTGGTGCAGGTGACGGTCTTCCCGTCGCCCATCGACCACACGATCTTGCTGACCTTTGCGGTGGCCGTGACCGTGACGGCGCCAGCGGTGGCTGAGGCCGTGTTCGGCCCGTACGTTTCGGCGCCTTTCCCCGTCCACATGTAGACCGGCATGCCGACGACTCCCTTGCCGCCGGGCTTGGGGGTGATGCCAATCCGAGGGCCTTTCAGCAGCATCTTGTCTACGGCCTGTTGCGCCAGGACTGCAGGATCGACGGCCGGGGCGGGGGGCGCGCCGCCCGACCCTCCGTAAACCGACTCAGTGATCAGGGTGGATGACCCGTCGGCCATGAAGTAGCGGCACTTGCGTACGTAGACGGCACCGCCGTCTGCAGGGTCATGTCCGTCCCACAGTTCGCTGGCTGCTGGGGGTTGCGGGTCCAGTTTCTTCGGTGGTGTGCACTGGAGCGGTTTCGCTTTCCCGCCGGTGTGTCTGCCGGTCTTGCCGCCCGCTGGCCACGATCCGTGGGAGTTGCCAGGTCTTCCCGAGTCATTGGCGCTGACGCAAACGAACTGGTTCCTGCAGCTGTCCACGCCGGTGCCCTGCCCATCGGCAGCGAGTGCCGTCCCCGTACCGACGAGGACCATCGGCAGCAGAGCAGCGACCACGAGAGGGCGGCGCCGAATCAGCACGGCTTCCCCGCCTGGGGCTCGTCTTTGATGACCTTCCAGCCGTCGGGCCAGCGTTCAATGGTGCTGATGTTGACGTACTTGGTCAGGCGGTCGGTGGGCATGACCGCCTTCTTCTTCGTCTTCTGGTCTAAGAGGTCCCAGTTCGAGACGTCGAGGCAGCTGGAGATGGTGGCGTTGGGTACCTTGCGGTCGGTGTCGAGACGGGTCACGGTCGGGCTGCCTACCGTCACGTTCCCAGTGAACACCTGGCTGGCCTTCTTGAGGTCTTTTGTGTCCTGCTCAACCCGGACAAGTGCCACGCCGGCCGCGTACTTGCTGAGATCGGTGCCATCAGTGCTGGCCTGCGCGTATGAGCGCTGCATTTCGTGCCAGTACTGCTTGTAGGTATCGATGGCTTCGTTCTTGGCTGTGTCGGTGGGGTCGGCCGGCTTGCTTGACTGCCTCGCTGCCGGGGTGGGTGTTTCCTTCGGAGCTTTGCTCGTCGAGGAATCGCCGGAGCTGCACGCGGACACCGCTGTGAGTGCGCAGGCTGCGAAAAGCAGGGCTGCCGACCTGATGTGATTTCGGTCGCGAAGCCCGGTGTGGTCCGTTCGTGCTGACAGCGTCACTGCGCCTCCCCGTGCATATGCCACGACGTCTCCCGACCTGCCTGTCATCTTGGGAGCGAGCGTGGACCGACTGCGCTCCTCAGAAGCCAACCTTCCGGTCTGATCTGTAGGTTACGCAAAGTTTCGCCAACAACACAGCCCGTTCATACAGTTCGCATTCAGCCCACAGGCGCTATTTCGGCACAATCCAGTTGCACTGGCAGGGAATAGGCCTCCGAATGTTCACCGAGACTGATGAATCCAGTGCCGTTGCCCGGCTGGGACCATAGGAATATCGATTCATCGACACTGTGGTGCGCACGCCCACAACTCGGTTGACTCGGACAGCAGAACACCATCCCCGATGAACATACCGAGCGACCGGTCTTTGATTGGCCGCGCACCGCGCAGGGCGCAATTCACCTCATGGATCTGATCCATCGTGAGTCGTTCCAGCTCCAGCCGGGCCGTTCCTCGTTACTCGAACACACACTAGAGCGCCACGCGCAGCGCGCCGGTATTTGTGTGCAGCTGGCCCCGGCAGAGGCGCGGTGGCGTTTGGCCGGCACCGCGAAGACGTACGCGCAGAACTTCAAGCAGCTGGAGGCTTACGCCCGTGACCACGGCGTACACCCGTTCCGCGTGCGCTTCCTGCTCGCCGACGCCTTCACTCTCCACCTGACCTGACCTGGCACGGCGGCCAGCGCGTTCCCGAGGGCCCGCCGCGCGGCGACGCCACCCGGTACAACGTGCTCCCCTCGTGCTCGTCCTTCTACGACTTCGTGCTCAAGACGAAGGCCCCGTCCAAGGAGGAACTGGATTCCAACCCGTTTGAGGCGGCGCTCTACCCGGTCATCGACCCGTTGTTCCCCCGTACCGAAGGGTTCACAGAGGAGCAGACCCAGGAGCTGATGCGCACCGTCCGCGTCCGCGGCGCACCTCCCACCAGCTCTACCCCCTTCTGCTCATGCTCTACGGGATGTGCCTGCGCATCGAAACCGCACTGAGCGCACGGATTGAACGTCTCGGATACGGCACCGGCCACCACATCCTGGAGGTTCAGGTCAAGGGCGGCGACTGGGGAGAGAGCGGTCCCGTCGTTGGTGAATGACGCCATCATGACCTTGGTCGGCGACCGTACTGAGGGATACACCCTCGCCGCCGCCACCGGCGGCAAGCTCGACGAGCCTTCCCAGCAGGGCGCGATCCGCTCGGTCGCAGAGCGGGCGGGCCTATCTCAGAAGAAGGTCGGTCCGCGCTCGATCAAGCACTCCACGACCCATGCCTGCCTACGACGCTGCCGCAGGACTCACTGAAAGTCTCGACGCGACCGAATAAGCGCAGGCCAGGAGCACATTACGGTAATAGTAGCCAGGGCGGTATGCCTGGCGGCATACTCGAACCATGGCAGACACCAGCGTCAAGATCGATGACACCACCAGGGACAGGCTCAAGGCCCTGGCCGACGGGGCGGGCATGTCCATGAAGGACTACCTCGCCAAGGTGGCCGCGGAGAAGGAACACGAGAAGCTGCTCGACACCGCCACGGCCGCGTTCCGCCGCGTCATCGGCGAGCCCGGCATCCTGGACCGTTTCGACGCCGACTTCGGCGGACTCCCGGCACCGGCCGCGCACGAGACCCCGCAGGCGGCCTGAACCTGTGGAACTGCTCGTCGACTACCGATGGCTCCTGGCCCGCCAGGAAGACATCCTCCGCACCGACCTCACCGTAAATGATCTGTCCGTACTCGTCGGCATGGCGGCCCGGCACCGGGTGAACACCCCGCGCCTGGATCAGGCGGACCCGGATGCCTTCTGGCGGGCCGCCGTGTTCCTGGAGGAGTGCGTACTGCTGCGCCCGCTTCCCGCCCGCAACGAGGCCTACGGCTACGGCGTAGCCATCGCCTACCTGCAGGCTTCCGGCGAACCCCTCGACATCACGTACGAGCCATGGCGCGCCCTGATCAACGACATCCGCGCCCTTCGCGTGGACTCGTACGGCATCGCTGAGCGGCTGCGGTCGTTGCGTATGGGGCTGTGAGAGAGGCCGAGGCGCTGGAGTGGCTAGGCTGCTGAAGCCCACTCGTCCTCGAGCATCGCGTGAACCACCGAGTCGCGCCACTTACCGGCTTTCTCGATGTGCTGCCGGAAGATGCCCTCCTCCGACATGCCTGCCTTAACCATGGTCCTCGCCGACGCCTCGTTGAGAGGCGATCGTGCTCCCCAAATACGGTGAAGGTGCAGGTCCTCGAATCCGAGCCCGAGGAGGAGGCGCACCGACTCGACTCCGTATCCGTATCCCCGGACTTTGGACTGCAGCGCGAAGCCGAAGGTAGCGCCGCGGGGCTGGTGGGGATCGGTGGCTATGCGGCCGAACCCGATCAGGTCGTCACTGTTGCGCTCGACGATTGCGAGGGCGTACTCACTGCGAGGTGACGCGCTGGCCGAGGCCACGGAGCGAGCAACGATCTGGCCTACCTGTGCTCGCGTCCGCGGCTCAAACTGTCGCCGTTCCGTGAACCGTGACCCCCTATCGGTCGATGAAAAGTGACCCCTTCCGTGATCGAGTGATCAGTCTGGCTCCATGGGAGTCAGGTGGAAGAGGTGATCGGTGTGGAGGACTGGGCTGAGATCCGGCGGCTCCACCGTGCGGAGGGAATGTCGATCAAGGGGATCGCGCGGCATCTGGGGATTGCCCGGAACACCGTGCGGCGGGCTGTGGCCAGCGACGATCCGCCGAAGTACCGGCGGGCGCCGAAGAGCTCGATCGTGGACGCTGTGGAGCCGGCGATCCGCGAACTGCTGGCGGAGTACCCGCGGATGCCCGCCACGGTGATCGCCGAGCGGATCGGCTGGGAACGGTCGTTGTCGGTGCTGAAGCGGCGGGTGCGGGAACTGCGGCCGTGTATCTGCCGGCGGACCCGGTCTCGCGGACGGCGTATCAGCCCGGCGAGCTGCCCCAGTGCGATCTGTGGTTCCCGCCGGTGGACATCCCGCTGGGTTTCGGGCAGACCGGGCGCCCGCCGGTGCTGGTGATGGTGTCCGGCTATTCCCGGGTGATCACCGCGCGGATGTATTCCTTACCGATACCCCTTACTCCAGCGGCGGCTCCGCGCAGTTCCTGGAGGTCCGCCACCGCGGACACGCCACCGTCGAAGATCACATCCGGTGCGGTAAGAGCACCGGCTTCGGCCGCTTCCCCTCCCGCCACTTCACCATCAACGCCACCTGGCTCGAACTCAGCCTCGCGGCAATCGATCTCCTCGCCTGGGCCCGCGTCCTCCTGCTGGACGGCGAACTCGCCGCTGCCGAACCCAAGAAACTCCGCTACCGACTGCTGCACGTCGCCGCCCGCATCACCCGCGGCGGACGCTGCCTCCGCCTGCGGATATCGGCGACCTGGCCCTGGAGACACGAACTGGTCACGGCCTTCCACCGCCTCGCCGCACTGCCCCGACCAGTTGGCTGACCAGCCGCCCCCACCCACCCACGACCGAAGGACCCCGGAGAACCCGACCACCGCGCCGGGACTCCGCCATGCCCAGGCAACAAATTCACCTCGGCCGCCCCACAGCTGGTGATCGGCAACGCCGCTTCAGCCCAACCGAAACGGCGAGGTTAGGCGATGTAGGCCCTGTGACCTTGGGCGGCGACAGGAAAGCGGCCGAATCTCACCGGCCGCCCGCCTGAGTTCACCCTCCCTACGTATAGGTCGGACTGCAGTTGTCCTCGCGCTCCCCGCCGAGGCCAGCGGCCACTCGGTGGTGGCCCCTGGCGGCCCTGCCTCTGACACGTCTCGCAGAGGCAGGGCCGCCCTATTACAGAGAGGGCAGCCTCTGGCCAGACCGAAGTCGCGACCGTCCCTGCCTCACTACCCGCCCCTCAGCCACTGACAGCGCTTCAGGGCTGCCACGGTCTCAATCCGGCACCAAGGCACCGGAATCAAGCCTCACAGCCTGAACCCGGCACAGGCAGCCGCCGTAATAAGCGTGAAGGCTCCTGACTCCGTGGGGACGGCAGGAAAAAGGGTGGCTAACTTCCTCCCGTCGCCCGCCTGAATCAGTTCGTCCTCTCCCCATCGAGGACGAACTGACGGTGGCCCCGACCGGAGACGAGGCCGGGCCGTTGGGGCACGCATACGTTTATGCCGCGCCCCAGTCCCGCGGCCCGAGGTGGCCCCGCCTCTGAAAAGGCACCCGGAGGCGGGGCCACCATTCCCCCGAAGGAACCCCACCCATACAGAGGCCGTGACCGCCCCGCTCCGCAGCCACTGACGAGAGGATGACCCCCGTGGACGACCTGATGAAGTTCCTCCGCGATCGCCTCGACGAAGACGAAAAGATGTCGGGCACTGCTTCCGAGGGTCCCTGGTCGGTCGACAACGGGGACTACGCCAAACTGGTCTACGGGGCCGACCAGTCTGCGGTGCTCTGTGGTGGATGCTGGGGCGGTGAGGCTTCGGTATTCGAGTCGACGGCCGACGCGCTGCACATCGTCCGCCATGACCCGGCCCGCGTCCTGGCCGTGGTCGAAGCCAAGAGGGCCGCCATCGGCCACTACGAGAAGCTGCGCCGCTTCGCTGAGACGGAACGCCGTCAGGAGTACCTCCTCGTCGAGGGTGCCGGAGCCGTCGTGATCAAGATGCTCGCCCTGCCCTATGCCGACCACCCTGGCTACCGCGACGACTGGCGGCCGTAGCCCCGTTGTCAGTCCCGCCACGGACCTCACAGGAGATCGACATGTACGAGAACACTCCCGGTCACCTCTTGGACCCCGACACACATAACGGCCCCCTGGACCTCGAGAACCTCAAACCGGCCGGCCGACTCATCGACCGAGCCGACCCCGCACTCACCGAGATCCTGCAAGCCCTCACTGGCCTGGCTGGACAACTGGGCAACATCACCACCCCCGACGAGGACACCATCTGCTTGGCGATCCGCCTCGGCAGAGCACGCCACGCACGGAAAGCAGCATCCTGAACATATGAGCAGACTCGTTGACACCGCAGCAGCCCAGCCCGGCATGAACGTCAAACCCGCACCATGCACAAGCGGCTCCCACGCGGCAAGCTGACCCGCCACGGCCACGACTACTACGGCAGAGCCATCGTCGCACCCGCCGCGGCACCGACGGACGATACGTATACGTCCGCAGTCTCTGCGCCAGGTCCTGGGGAACGCGTCCCCGTTACCGTTTTCGTGGCCCCGCAATGGGGTGCCTGGCCCCCGGGTCCGGTATGGCTGTGTGCCCCCTGTCGAAGTCGATGACCTGGGGGGTGTTGCCGCCGGGCTTCGGGGCACCGCTTGACCGCTGATGAGGGGCCTGACGACCGCCTGGTCCGGCGCAATGCCGGACCGCTTTGCGGGTGGGGATGTCTGCGTAACGTGGTTGCCGGCGTGTGGTGCCGCAGGGACGGCTGGGAGTTGAGGCGACGAGAGGCGAGGGGCACGCGCACATGGTCGACACGACCGCGACAGATCTCTTCCTCGGTCTGGACCTGGGCAAGGAGTTCCACCACGCCCACGGCCGGACCGCGGACGGCAGAACCGTGCACGACAAACGGCTGCCCAACACCGAGCCGAAGCTGCTGGAGCTGTTCACCAAACTGGTGGCGAAGTTCGGCACCGTACTGGTGATCGTGGACCAGGTCGCCAACATCGGCGCGTTGCCGTTGACGGTGGCCCGCGCGGCGGGCTGCCGGGTCGCCTACCTGCCCGGGTTGTCGATGCGGCGGGCAGCCGACCTTCACCCGGGCGAGGCCAAGACCGATGCCCGCGACGCGTTCGTGATCGCCGAGACCGCCCGGTCCATGCCGCACACCCTGCGCGCGGTGGACCGCGACGACGAGGTGCTGGCGGAGCTGACGATGCTCACCGGCTACGACAACGACCTGGCCGGCGAGGTCAACCGCACCACCAACCGGCTGCGCGGTCTGCTCTCCCAGATTCATCCTTCCCTCGAGCGCGTGCTCGGCCCGCGCCTGGCCTACCCCTACGTCCTGGCCCTCCTGGCCAGGCACGGCTCGCCGGCCAGGCTGAAGAAGCTCGGCCGCACGCGGTGCGAGGCTCTGCTGAAGGCACACGGCTCGCGCAAGGCCCACCACCTCACCACCGAGATCTACGACGCGCTTGCCGAGCAGACCCTGGTTGTTCCCGGCACCGAGGCGTCCGCGCTGATCGTGCCGGGCCTGGCCGCCCAGCTCGCCGCCGCCCATACCCAGCGTCAGGCCACCGAGCAGGAGATCGCCGTCCTGCTGGAGGCCCTCCCTCTTTTCCATCTCCTGACGTCGCTGCCCGGTCTGGGCGTCAGGACCACGGCCGCGGTGATCGTCGCGATCGGTGACGGCACCGGCTTCCCCACCGCCGGACACCTCGCCTCCTATGCCGGACTCGCCCCCGCCACGAAGTCCTCGGGCACCTCCATCCGCGGTGAGCACGCACCCCACCGCGGCAACCGGCTCCTCAAACGTGCCTTGTTCCAGGCCGCGTTCGCCGCGATCGGCTGCAAGAGCGACCCGTCCTCCCGGATCTACTACGACCGCCAGCGCGCACGCGGCAAGACCCACACCCAGGCGGTCCTCCGCCTGGCCCGGCAACGCGTGAACGTCATCCACGCGATGATCCGCACCGGCGCCCTCTACGAACCACGCACTCCGAGCGACGTCGACCTCGCAGCCTGACACCCCATCCGTCTGCCCTTCAGCCCTCCTCACGTCCGCACGCCGGCACGGCCACCCCCGTCCTGCCGGCCACCGAGCTGCCCACCAGGCACCCGATCCGCCGGGAACATCCCGCTTCGCGGGACGTTCCCGAAAACCAGGACCAACCCCTACGAACCAGCCCCGCCAGGCTTGACGAAACAGATAGGGGCACCCCCCCCCGAGGCCGCCACCGCGTCGACGGTCATCCCGTCGACGCCGGGAGTGAAGTTCCCCGGTTCGCACACACCGGCCCACGCCCGCCGAAGAACGTCCATGCGGTGGACATGGCCATACAGGGCATGAAACCGGCGTTCGGGTTCTTGCTCGGCACAGCCGGCAGAGCGTCCGCTGCAAGGCCCGGACCTTGTCCCAAGGACGGCCACCCGGTCCCGCGGCGCCTTCCTCCCGGCCGATGGATCCAGCCGATACGGCACTCATCCGGATCCCTCCCTGTTCGCGAATCGCATCGATGAAACAGGGACCCTTCGCTCCCGGCGGGTTGTGTTGTCCCGCCGATCCCCACTACCACCCCCCTCCGACTGCCTCAAGCGCCTCCAGCACCGCCGTGAACGGCGTGCGCGGATATCCAGGTCGATGACCCAGTCCGCCTTCCAGCAGCGCTCCCGGCACCGGCCCACAGCATCAATCGCCGACCGCCCAGGACGGTAACCGTAGGAGTCGGGATGAAAGACCGGCTCGGCCTTGGCCTCCAGCACCCCGGCAACCCAGGGGCGCTGCAAAGTCTCTTGATCTTGTGAGTGCGCCGGTCAGGCGATGCCCAAGAGGTCGAGTGGGCGGGTGAACGGTTCGTAGGAAGCGTGGCGGAGACCGGCGGCGATGTTGCTGTGCCCGGCGTCGCGGAGCGTGTTGATCGCCAAGTTCCGCAGGCTCGCCATGTTGTCGGGCCCGTGGCCGGTCCGAACCTTCGAGGCGTCCTCGCGGAAGGTGGTGTCGCGGACGAAGTGCAGCCGGTTCTCGATGGTCCACTGCGACCTGGCGAGTTGGCCCAGGCGTTGGGGCGAGGCTTGATGCGAGGTCAGGTCGGTGATCGCGTAGACGGTCTGGCGGGTGCACGCGCCGGTCTTGAGGTCGGTGCGGTGGCGCAGGATCCGCACGGCCTGGACGGCGTGGGGGAAGTCGAGTCCGAGGTCGGTGACCGTGAGGACCCTGGTGACGCGGGTCTCCTTGCGTCCGTGGCCCCTCTCGCGGTCGTAGCGGCGTGCGGTGACGTCCTTCCACGGCAGTGACCGCACCTGTCGGTGCAGACCGGGCTGGTTGGCCTTGACCACCAGCAGGTAGTGCGCGTTCTTCTCCTCGACCAGGAAGCGCGCGTGGGCGCGCTGGGTGTGCAGAGCATCGGCCGTGACGGTGACCCCGGTCAGGTCGTAGGGCTCCAGCAGGGCGGCGAAGCAGGTGATCTCGTTGGTCTTGTCGGGCACCCGCAGCTGGGTGACGGTCCGCCCCTGGTCGGTCATCGCGGCCAGGAGATGGGCGGCCGGGCTCTGGTCGTGACGCGACCCGCGGGCGGCCTTGCCGTCCACGGCCACCGACTGTGCGCCTGCGGGATCGGCGCCGGTCAGGTCGGCCAGGCCGCCCGGGCAGACACGGCCGAGGACCCGTCGGATCGTGGCAGCGCTCGGCGGAACGCGCACGCCCAGCGCGCCTACGGTCCGGGCGCCCAACCGGGCCAGCGTGTGCTGCGGGGCGCTGGTGGACCACTGCCCGATCGCCGCGTACGACCGGGCGCCTGCCACCACCGCCGAGGCAGCGACCAGCAGCACCGCCACGAACGGGTGACGCACACCGCGCCGGCGCCGGGGATCAGGCAGCAACCGCAACCGCTCCACCAGCGGAAGCACTGCGACACCCGCCAGGGTGGGCGGCTTGACCAGACAGACGGTGGCAGACTGACGACACATCGAAACTCCGGCGAAGCAGGGCGACTTGGGAAGGTCACCCCGTTCAACCGGAGTTTCGTTGCTTCCGTGACGGGTCGCCCTCGACACCCTGCAGCACCATGACCTGCAGACTCACCTGATCATCGGGACTTTGAAACGCCCCTGAGGTGGGTGGGGATGGAAAGCCACTGTTGTTGGAGTGGGTCGCCGAGGGCCGCCAGGCGGGCGCGGTGCTGGTAGTCGCGGCGGGTGAACTGCACGTCGTCCAGGACGATCCAGTAGTCCGCCGCGAACAGCTTGGCCAGCGTGGTCAGCCGCGGGAAGAGGTTGGGCTGGTGGATCGCACACAGCCCGCCCGCCGGCGGCAGGTTAAGGCTTGAGGAGACGGCTGTCGAAGCCGGCGGCAAGGAGAGATTCGTACGCGGCATGCAGGGCCTCCGGGACGTCCTGGGCGATGGCGAAGCCTAGCTTCGGATACTCGATCACCCGCTGGAGGTCGCCGACGAGCATGTCCAGGACGAGTTTCTCGTCACCGATGGTCTTGAGGTAGTCGTCAAACTCCAGTGGCTCCGAGGCACAGACGATCTCGACTTCGGGCCACAGCTTGCGGGCGGTGGCGAAGGATCGCCGCTCCATATAGGGCTTGGACACCAGCAGCACGGTCTTCGGTGTAATCCCGGCGGCGGCTAGCACGTCGCGCGACAGCGTGATGTTCTGGCCGGTGTTCCCGGCGTTAGGCTCCAGCAGGATCACCGAGGCGGGGACGCCGAGTTCGATGGCGTGCTCGCGGAAGTGCACGGCCTCCCCGCGCGGGAACACCTTGGCGGTGGTGGGGCTGTTGCCGCCGGTGAAGACCAGGTGAGGGAAGAGCCCGGCGCGATACAGCTCGGCGGAGAACGCCGCCACCCCGAGGTCGTGGCTGCCCAGGCCGATCGCCGCGTCGGCGGGTCGGGGCTCGTGGTGCATCTGGTGGTAGTCCCAGATCAGCTTTGCCTGCTGCCACTGGTCCTCGGTGAGGGCCTGCTGGTTTTCGCTCACGCGTTCTCTCCCTGGTCACCGTTGCCGAGGCCCGGTCAGCCCCTCGCTCATGGCCTTGATGCCCTCGATACTGCGCAGTTGGTGCACGAGTCCGTACTGCGCGGCCACCTTGGCGGCCTGGTCGAGGACGACCAGTCCATCATCGCGGGTGTCCCGGTCGGAGAGCAGGATGTGACCGTGGGCGGTGTCCAGTCGCACACATTGCATCGGTGAGTCAGCCGTCCCACTGCTGCGGGCGATGTCGATGAAGTGCAGGGCCCCGGTGAGGTCACCGGCGCCGCGATGGGCGAGGGCAAGTTTTTGGTGGGCCACCGACCAGTCGTCGGGCTCGGCCAGGTCTTCGAACTCGCGGGTCGCCGCCTGCATGACGCGGGCCGCGTAGTCGTGGTTGCCGTCCTTGCTCAGCGCGGTCCCCACCCACAGCCGGGCACGGGCCCGGTCGCGGCGAGAGAGCCGGTCGTCGACGGCCAAGGTTTCGTAGTTGCGGGCGGCGATCTCCAGCTTCCCGGACATCTCCGCGACCACCGCGAGGGACAGGTCGAGCTGGGCGACGCGGCGGGGGATATCGAGCTGGTTGAAGACCGAACGGGCTCCAGCATAGGAGTGCTGGGCCGACAGCGGCCCAAGGACGGCACCCTGGTCGCGCTGGAGGTCGCCGAGCAGGGCGGTGGAGCGGGCGAACAAGTACAGGCCCTTGTCGTCCAGCCCCGGCGGTCTCCACCGGTTGATCCACCGGGTCAACAGGCTGGAGGCGAAGGTGAAGTTCTGGCGGGAGAGCGCGACCACAGTCCGCTCCAGGTCGTCCGTCCAGGACTCGTAGTCCCACATCCTCGGGCCGCTGGCGTTGGCCCGCCGCCCGGGGCCGGGAGCGAGAGACCTGCCGGTCTCGGACAGCAGCGTCTCGAACCGCAGATGGACAGCGGCGTCCGCGCGGGCGAGCGCGGTGTCGAGGATGGCCTGGGTGTCCGGGCGGGGTTCGGTGGCGGCGGCGAGCTTGTCCCACTTGGAGACGGTGCGGACGGCGACGCCGAGGTGTTCGGCGAACGCGCGAACGCTCATCCGCAGCGCGAGACGCAGCGCATGCGCCTCCAGGCCACTCCAGTGGTGCACGGTCGCCACGCGTCGCTCCTTTCCTGGACGTCATGGAAGCACGGAGCGCGCAAGGCGGGGGACGCAAGTGCAACGGAAGTACAACACCCGGTCATTTCCCGACTGTTGAGTCTGCTTCACGCTCAATGGCAGGGGTCGAAGCCGCAGGCCGAGGCCCCCCACCCCCGCCCTCCCCGACTCTTCTTGGACGGTCACGAGCATGGAACCCCTCACGGAACCTCGCGGCGTCAACGGCCCGGTCGTTTACGGCTTCCTGCGGCTGGTGAACGTCTCCTCTCCCCGGGAGATCGCCCTGTCTGCATCGCTGGCCGAGTACTGCCGTCAGCACGAGCTGCTGCTGTCGGGCGTCTTCACCGACCGCACGGCCACCAGCGGCCCGGCCTCTGCGGCGTTCACCGGGCTGTTGGACGTGCTCGCGCTGCCGGACACCTACGGCGTCGTGCTGCCCGCCGCCTCCCACCTGGGACCGAAGGCGATAGCGGCCGAACGGGAGAGGCAGCTGGAGGCGGTCGGGGCCCGGCTGCTGCTGGTCCGTGGGACCCACGAGCCCCGCCTCGCCGGCCACCGGCCTTCCAGCCCGCCCGGCAGCCCGTCCAGGCGCCGAAGCCCGGGGCCCGCTCCCACCCTGGACGCCGAGACGTGAGGCTCACCATGCCCGACCCCACGCAGCAGTTCTTCGCCACGACGCCCGAATCGGTCGGACGAGCCCGCGACTTCGCCCTGACCACCTTGTCCTCCTGGGGGCTGTCCGCCCGGGCCGAGGATATCCGGCTCTGCGTCTCAGAGCTGGCCTCCAACGCACTCGCCCACGGCACCGATCCCGGGCACGGCTTCCTGGTCAAAATCGAAGCCGACGACGACTTCGTACGCCTAGAAGTACACGACAGCCGGGGGTGCCGCCCCGCGGTCCGGCACCCGGCCGACACGGAGACCTCCGGGCGGGGCCTTCTGCTCCTCGAGGCGCTCTCCGACGACTGGGGCGTCGAGGACCGCCGGCCGTTCGGCAAGATCGTCTGGTCCCGTTTCAAGGCCGGGGGGACGCCGTGCTGACCCGCCCTGCGGCTCTGGCTTCCATCGGCTCCAGTCCCGGTCCCGGCCTGCTGGTCTCGCTGGGGGCCTGGACCTGGCCCGGCACCGATCCGGCCGGTCAGAGCATTGCGCACATCCTGCTCGCCCATCCACCTGGCCGCACCAGCCACGACACCGCCGAGGTGATCGAGGCCCGCATACGCCACATCGCCGAATCGCTCGGCGGGCTGGCCGGAGCCCGCGAGCGTATCCCGGACCTTCACGGGCGTCTGCAGGTCATCGGCGACCGGGTGCTGCTGCGTTTCCACGGCGCCCGCTACGGTCTGCGGCTGCCGACCCACCCGACCTGGACCGATCTCCTCACCAGCAGCGGCCAGGCGGTCCTTCTGCTCAGCCTGGACCCGCTGCCGCAGTCCGCCGGCGCCGCCCGCGTCGACGCCTACCTGGACACCACCCTCGCCGCCGACCGGCTGCTGTTCGGCCTTGCCCGCACCACCTGAACCACCAGCCGCCCCATGCACGGCCCGCACTCCCAATGAGAGGGAACTGCCATGGAATCCTTCGAATGCGCCCGGCTGGACGCCTACTTCGCCAAGATCGCCGCCCAGTTCGCCCCCCGACGAGAAGGCCGCGTCGTTCCTGGTCACCCACCTGCTGCCGGAGCGGCCCAGCTTCGTCCGCGCGGTCGCCTCCCTCTCCAGGCTGCGGGCGGTGCTGCCCAAGCCGAAGTCCACGATCCGCTTCCCAAGTTCCGGGACGTTGAGCGAGCGTCCTCCGGCGAGGTAGGCCGCGGCCTCTGGGAAGTTGGCCGGCTTGGCGGTGCACTCACGTGGCACCTCTGCGAGCTTGGCGGCAAGGCTGTCACGCATGATGCCGGGACCGGTGCCGGCATGAGCACCCTGCTCGCAAGGACACCCGCCTGGTGCGCCCTCACCGGCCCTGAGAGCAAGTGATGCCCCTTACCGCTCCGGTCTTGGAGAACGGGGTGAGCGCGAGCAGGCCGGCAGAACCGCAGTGGACTCCCCCGCTCGACGCGGATGCTCTGGTGCGCCTGCTGGACCGGGTACGTGCCTGGGACCCTCTCGTCGTCGAGGCCGTCTTCGATGACCTGGACATGGCCCAAGGGGACCAGACGCCAGGAGCGGACGAAGTCGATGAACTCGCCGAACGGTTACGCAGCACGCTCAAGCAGCTCAGTGCCATCGCCGTAGCCGACCCGAAGTTCCCCGCGGATACCGCGACGTTGCAGCTCATCGACCGAGGGCGAAGCCTGCGGGACGAACAGATGCCCCGCGGCTATCGGCCGGCTCTCGGGCTCGCCCGTCGTCTGTCCTGGGTGACATCGGACCTGATCGAACGTCTGATTGCCACTCGGCAGATCAAGGACGCCGACTGATGCGCGCCCCCAACGCGCTCAACCATCCGCCCGTGGTCGTCACCGAGATGCCCGCCAGGGACGACTACGACTACTTCGAGACGCGCCTCGCAGACGCGTGGCTTCTGGAGAAGAGCGTCGCCCTACGCACCCTGCGGATGCCGTTCCTCGCCGTACCGGTCGGCGGCAAGCGCCGAGGCGGCTACTACTGCGTCCCCTGTCTCTGCTTCGGCCTGGCGGTACGCGACGCACTGCAGGACCTCCCCGGCTTCCCGAACCTGCGCTTGAAGTGGTCGCCCTACCCGGACACCTGCCACGTCGTGGAGTGGGGCGAGCAAGAGCCGGCGCGCTGGTGGGACGACGTCGAACGCGGACGCTTCCACGGCTACAGCGACCCGGCGATAGCCGAGTTCATCGGCCTGCACACCGATGCCGCCCCGAGCGGCGGCCCCAAATCTCCCTCTTCGGCGGTCCGATTCCGGTCCCCCGCGGTGTCGTAAATCCCGCCGAAGAGGACCCCCCACCACAGCACGGCCCGAGAGGAAAAGCGACGCACATGTGCCAGCACAAACCCCCCTGCCCCACCGGGGACGCGTCCGATCGCGAGGCGGCCAGGACCGTCGCACAAGACGACGTCCTGGGCTGGGCCCTGCTGTGCAACGGCGTCGTGCTCTTCGACGACACCGGTGAGCTGCTGCCCGACGGCCAGATCATTGCCCCGCACCGCCCCACCGCGCTGACGGGAGCAGCCGCATGAGTTTCCTGAGTCAACCTCTATGCCGCCAAGGGCGTGTCGGCGGTCGTGTTGATCTTGCCGTTGGCTTGGTGGATGGCGGGGTCGTAGCAGGTTCCGTCGCGCCAGCAGGCCCACATGACACGCAGCCAGGCGCGGGCGAGGATGCGGATGGCGTGGGGGTGTCGTTTCTGGCGGGCGCGGGCGTCGTTGTAGATTTTCGCGGCCCAGTCGCTGCTGTGCCGGCTGTTGTCGGCGAAGGCGGTCAGGGCGACGCGGGCTCTGCGGTTGGTCGCGAAGCGGAAAGCGACCGTGCGGGACTTGCCCGATGCCCGGGTCACGGGAACGACACCGGCCTCGGCGATGAGCTGTTCGCTGGTGCGGGCGCGTTCCAGAAGCGGGCCGATCTCGCCGATGATCTGGCCGAGGCTGACCCTGCCGATGCGTGGCATCGTCGCGAACAGCGGTGCGTAAGGGTGGGTTTCGACCGCCTCGGCGATGGCTTTGTCCAGCGTGCGGATGGTCGTGCGTATGCCCTTCACCAGCTGGACCTGGACCCTGATCAGCTGCTCGACGACTGCCTCGCTGATGCGGGAGGCCGCCTTCGGAGCCGCCCGCAGATGCTCGATCAGGACAGCTCCGGGCTTCCTGCCGGAGTAGCCGTGGCGCTTGCACCAGGCTTCCAGCCGTCCGGCGGTGAGCCTGGCGGCAGAGGCCGGGGTGGGGTATCGCTCAAGGAACGCCATCGCGATGTCGCTGTCGAGGTTGGCGAACACGGCCTTGCCACCGGGCCAGTGCATGTCCAGCAGCGCGGCGAGCTGGTTGACCGCGGCGATACGGGCCTCGACGTGGTCGGCGCGGGTCCGGGTGAGGGCCTGCAGATCGAGGGTGGCCTGCTCGGTGGGCTCCAGGCGGGGCAGCAGGTGTCCGTCGGTGCGCAGGTAATCGGCGAGCTTCATGCTGTCGCCCGCGTCGGTCTTGGCCTTGCTGGCGCCCCAGCGCGGGCGCATCGCGTGGAAGGCGTTGGGGTGCACGGGCACCACCGGGTGGCCGGCCGCCAACAGCCGGTCCACGGCCAGCCCGCGGCTGGTCTCGATCATCACGGGCAGATCCGCCGGGAGACCCTGCTTGCCCAGCCGGGCCAGAGTTTTGGCGAATCCCTCCTCGGTGTGAGCGAACTCCCACCGGTCCACGTGCTTTCCGGCGTCGTCCATGACGGTCACGTCATGGGTTTCGGTCGCCCAGTCCCATCCGATGAACACGAAGGTCGTACTCCTGTGACTTCGACGGAGCACCTGCCCGGGGGTGAGGTCGTCTGCCGGGAGCTCATTAATCGGCCCTCTGCGGGGCGTGTCCCTGAAGCCGATCAGACGGCCTCGGTCCGGCGGGGCTGGCGGAACTCATGCTGGCCGTCGAACGGCTCGCACTACTGGCCATGCACCCACCGGGACCGAGAGGTCACAACCCTACCGAAGAGGGCTGCAGAAGGGATGGTCCTCTAATGAGCACTGTGAGCCGCCTGGTCCCGTACATCACTGCCCGCGAGGGCGAGGAACCCGAGTCGTACCTTGCCCTGCGCGCTTCCTTCGACGGCGCCGGCCTCTCCGCTCTGGGCTACTGGGACGAGAGCGGAGAGGACCGCGATCCGCGGGGTGTGCTGTGGGGTCGGTGCTCGCAGTCGATCGGTCTTGACGGGTTGCCGTCCGGACAGCCGCAGTGGCGGCTGATCCACCCCGCCAGGCAGCGCGAGACGATGACGTTGCTCAACTGTCAGATCTGCGCGGGCCCCACCAGAACAGCGGAGGGATACCCATTCCTGGCAAGCGCCGCCGAAGGCGATCCGCGGCCCGGGGAACCTACCGCGCAGCCCCCGGTCTGTCTGGCGCACATGCGCGTCGCAGTTGAGCAGTGCCCGCACCTCCAGAGGGGCTACACCGCCCTGATGGTGCGCAGCGCCCCCCTCTACGGGGTCATTGGGACGCCGTACGAGTGGACCGCCCAGGGGATCAACGCGCTGGCCGGTGACGACACGCCCGTGCCGTACCGAGACCCGGCCCTGAAGTGGTTCCTGGCCTCGCAACTTGTCCGCACATTGAGGGACTTCACGGTCGTCGACCTGGACGACCTCACGACGCTCGACTCGATTGCCTGAACGTCCTGGAGGGGCCCGTGTTCCGTCGCGTGTGCCAAGTAGCAGTTTTCCTAGCTGCCATCGCCTTGATCATCGCCGCCGCCGAGCGGGCGCCCGCCGCTCCGGCTGACCAATTTCCGGCCCTCCCCCCGACGCCTCAGGGGCTCGGTGGGAGGGCCGGGCTCCAAGCTCCCGGCGCCGGGCAGCTTCCCCTCCCCCGGTTGCTGGGCGATGGGTCTCCCCTCGATCCGACTACCTGAAGGGAACCTTGTGGACGTAGCGCTCCCCGCCTTCGTCGAGCAGCTGCTCGGCCAGGGCCGAGAACCGGACGACGTACCCAAGATCCTCGCGACGGACACCGATGGCTGGCTCGTGCCATTGGTCGCCCGCCTGGCCGGCCTGATGGAGCACGGCTTGCCCGGCGCGCCCGCCGGTGCGTTCCTGGCTCACGGGTATGCCCATCTGCCGCTTCCGGCTCGTGACGGCCGCGGAATCTACCTGCGCCTGGCTCTCGGACAGCGAACTCGACCTCCTCGTCCAGAACGGTCTGCGGGAAGTTGCCCTCGGCATCGAGTCCGGCAGCGACCGCATCCTGAGCGCGATGGACAAGCGGATCGATGCAGAGATGACCGCGTGCGTCGCCCGCCGCCTGGTGGCTCACGGCATCGGGGTGAAGGGCTACTTCATCCTCGGGTTCCCCGGCGAGACCCACGAGGACATCGAGGCGACCGTGCGCCACATCCGCAACCTCTGGGCCATCGCCGACAGCAACCCCGGGGACGTACGCGCGAGTGTGTTCGAGTTCCGCCCCTACCCCGGAACACCCGTCTGGACGACCCTCACCGACGCCGGCCACAAGCCCGACGAACTCCTCGCCTATGGCGACATCGACCTCACCGAAGACGGCGCCGACGAGTCCATGCGCCAGCGCGACTCCACCCTCGCCACGCTCACCCGCGAGCAGCACCAGCGCAACCAGAAGACTCAGGAGGCAGCGGCATGACCGGACGCGGACTGTTCATTACGCTCGACGGCCCCAGCGGCGTCGGGAAGTCCACCACTATCCAGGCCCTGCACGACGAACTGGCCAGACGGGGCATCTCCGTCTGCCAGACCCTGGAACCCACCACCAGCGACATCGGTCGCTTCATCAGCGCGCACTTCAGCCACATCCGCGGCCACGCCCTGGCCTGCCTGGTCGCGGCGGACCGGTACGAGCACGTCGAGCACGAGATCGAGCCCTGGCTGAGCGCCAGCGACACCGTGATCTGTGACCGGTACCTCGCCTCGACGCTCGTCATGCAGCGGCTCGACGCCGTGCCGCTGAAATTCCTGCTCGGCCTCAACGCGCATGTCCTGATGCCGGACCTGGCGGTCATCCTGACTGCGCCCTCCGGCCTCATCGCCGAACGGATAGCCGTGCGCGGCCCCCGCAACCGCTTCCACCTCGACCCGACCGTGCCCGGCCGCGAAGTCGACCTCTACGACGAGACCGCCCAGACCCTCATGACGGCCAACGTGAAGGTGCTGGTCGCGAACACCAGCGAAGCCACTCCATCGGAGGTTGCGGCCACAATCGCCGACGCGATCTCCGATTCGTCGGTAGCGTCGGCTGCCTGAACACCACCAACAACCTCTCAGGGACCACGACACCGCCACTCGCAGAACCCGTCATCGATACCCACGCCATCCTCCGCGAGGGCGACAAACTGCTGTTCTCCCAGCGCGGCGGACCGTACGGCTACGGCCGCTGGCACATGCCCTCCGGCAAGCTCGACCTGGGCGAGCCCCTGAGCGTCGGGGCCGCGCGGGAACTGCTGGAGGAAACCGGCGTCACCGTCGATCCGGAACATCTGCGACTGGTGCACATCGTCCACCACAAGCAAAGCGACACCGTGGAACGGATCGGGTTCTTCTTCGAGGCCACCAAGTGGAGGGGGGAGCCCGTCAACAAAGAACCCGAGAAGTGCCTCGGCCTGGAGTGGTTCAGCGTGCACGAACTGCCCGAGGACATCATCGAGTACCCGAAAGAGGGGCTTCTCGGCTATCTGCAAGAGGCCGGCACTTTGGCAGCGCACGGCTGGAACTAGTCCCGGAGCACGACGCGTATGTCTGCCCCGGCCTCGCGGTAAGCACCGTGCCGGGGCCGACATCCTGCGGCAGCAAAGTGTCCTGGCGTGGGCTGCGCGGGCGGCCGTCCTCGACCCGCCGGTATGGGGTTGACGTAACAGATTCCGGTACTGCCGCCTCTCTCCCAATATCAAGGCGTTGGAGCGGGCCCCGGTTCTTTATGGGAGAGATGAGCACATGACCGTTGACTTCACGTCCCCTTCCACCAATGTTCTCGAGCATCCGCACACGTGGGTTGTTGCAGCCGAAACCGTCGTCGACGAATCCGGGCACGCGTCGCCGACTTCCGCGGCCCTCGCCGGACAGCGGCTGTTCTTCCGTTGCGACATGGCGAGCATGGTGCTGCTTTTCAGAGAGGGAGTGTTATGCCTAGTTCTTGCATCGCGCTGGAGGGGGGGCCTCCCTCGGACCGCTCGGTCTTACATCCCTTGCTTGCAGGAGCGAGTGTCCGGGGGTCAATGGCCTCGGCCGGTGCTCCGGTGGCGTAGACACCGTCGGCGTCGGTGTCTCGGTCGTGCGGCAGGAGCCAGAAGACGCGTCGCCGGAAGGTGCCTGATGAGCGCGAAGGTTTGGCGTTGGGGCCAAGGAGTGCGTACCCCACCATGCGGCCGTCCCGGTGGTATGCGGGCCTGGCTCGGCGGGTGGGCAACCGGTCGAGGCTCTGGCGTACGTAGTCGAGGTCGGTCGTGTCCTCGAGCCAGACGAGTTCGATCTCGTGGCAGATCTCGTCCTCTGTGATGAGGGAGCTCACGTTGTCTCCTCGTCGGCGAGCAATCCGATGCCCGGGTAGTACTTGCGCTGGTTGGACACTTTCATTTCCTTTGGCGACGCGAGTCCGACCAGATCACGTACCCGGGTGGCGAAGGCTCGGGATGAGATGGCAGGTGCTCCTTCATTTTGGCACCAGTCCCTGTAAGCGGCGTAGAGCCTGGTCTGCTCGGCTCGGTCTCCTGGGTTAAGAGCGCAGCACTCTTCGAAGAAACGTCCGGTGTGGTCTTCGGTTTCTGCGTAGGCGGTGGTGGCGATGCGGACTCGTTGGGGGCCAGTGAGGTCTTTGTCGCCTGCGAGGTAGCGGCGTGCTCCCTCGATGAGCCAGTTGAGGATGCCGGGGCCTTCTTCAGCGACCAGGATGTCTGCGAGGTTGTCGATTTTGCGGTCGTCGGAGACAACGCGTTCGAACGGGATCATCCTCATGCGGCGCCAGAAGGCGAAACCGCCTGTGCCGACTTCGGGTCGGTGGTTGCCCAGCAGCCAGAGCTTGTGGGTGGGGGCGAAGCTGAAGAAGTCCTGCCTCATCCGGCGGGCTTTGATGCGGTCCCCGCCGGTCAGGAGTTTGACGCGTGCCTCGTCGAACTTGTCACCGGGTTTGACCTCGGAGCACACGATGACGCGTCGGCCGTGAAGTTCAGCGAGGTCTGTGGGGTGGCCCTCGTAGGGGCGGGCCATGAGGAAGCCGGGCGGGGCGGCGTCGGCGTAGTCGCCCAACAGCTTCATCAGCACATCCAGAAGGACGGACTTGCCGTTCTTGCCGGATCCGAACAGGAACGGCATCACCTGTCCCCCGACGTCGCCAGTGATCGAATAGCCCAGCAGCAGGTGCAGGAAGTCGATCATTTCCGTGCCTTCCGCGTCGTCGCCGAAGGTGTCGGCAAGGAAGCGGTCCCATCGCGGGGTAGGGCCGTGTGTCGGTCCGGTCGAGGTCGAGCGGGAGTGGAAGTCCTTGTTCGGGTCGGGTGTTCTCAGCAGGCCGGTGCGCAGATCGACCACGCCTGCGGGGGTGCACAGGACGTAGGGGTCAGCGTCCAGGAGCGCGGCGTTGAGGACCATGCCCGGGGCGGACCTGGCCTGGGTGAGCATGGCGTTCATGCCCGACGTGCTCAGGGCCCGGCGTCGATGCTGCTGTAGCGCGGCCGGGGTGAAGATGCCCCGGGGGTCGCTGACGGCCAGGTTCTCTGCGAGGTCGCCGGCTGCCCAGACGACGGCGTCGTCCTCGTCTATCTGCCAGCGGGTTGCGTCCCACCGGAACCAGCCGAGGCCGGGAACGTGGCGGTAGTCGTTGGCGTACAACATCACGAACAGTTTGGCGTTGCCGCGGTCTGAGAGCGTATCTGGTAGCAGGCCGGCGGCCGTGGCCGGATTGTCCTGCACCGCCGCCAAGCGCATTTCTCCTGCCTGAGCAGGCAGCGGCGTTGGCGCTTGCGCGAGGATCTGGGCGGCTACGGCCTGCGGATCGAAGTTGAAGAGGAAGCCGTCGTCGCTGGCGGAGGATGTCACGAGCGACTCCCCGGGTCCAATGGATGTTGCATGCCGGCATTCATGCCGCTGCGGATGATCTGCTCGATGCGGCGCGTCTGGCGGGGGCGGGCCGCGTCGGCTACCTCCTGCAGGGCCTGGGCGGCGGCTTGCTCAGCGAGGTGCCCCGCTGCAACCAGCCCGCCTGCGGTGAAGGCGGCACGGTTGAGCTTGTCCGAGAACCCCGCTCCTTCAGCCACGGCTGAACAGGCGGCGACGTCGCCCAGGACGGTCGCCAGAGTGCGGCTGGCGCGGTCGGCGCCGCCGCCGGCCGCAATGACAGCCTGGCGGGCGCGTGGCGGAACAGGACGCGGGGCAGGAACACTTGGTGCCGGAAGGTGCCCGGTGCGCTCAAGTTCTTGGGCAAGCCACGTCGGCAGCGGTGCAGGCTCCCGAGTTGCTCCGAGCGGTGCGTAGGTTCCTGCACTCGTTGTGGTGCCGGGGGCAATGATGTAACCGCCGTGGGCACGAACGTCTACCTGCCAGGCCAGCGCCCGGCCGCCGCTCGATCCGGTCGAGCACTGCCAGCGTCGTCCGTCAGTGGCGCGATACCAGACGTGGAGCCCTCCTGATGGGGTCCGCACGCGCAGGGTGGACACGTCGTCGGCGGGACTCGCTACGCCGCGCAAAGCGGCCAGGACGGCAAGAGAGTGGTAGCCGTTGGCCAGTCCCCGGAGGTCGACGCCCTCCGGGATCGGGATGCCCGGCAGGACCTGATCCCGGTCCGGGAGCGGCTGCTGGTGAGCGTCGACGTCGATGACGACCAGTCCTGCGGGTCCGCACGCGATGCCCACACCAAAATCGGGCGTGTGGCTCCACCACTGGTCGATTCGGGCTCTGTCGAGGGTGGCTGCGTGAAATCCGTGGCACCAACGACCAGCTGCCCGGCAGTCGCACCTGTGGTGGGAGTGCCCTGCTTCACGGCACCGAGGGCAGTTTCCGACTGGGGTCTTGCGTCCAGGCGTCAGCGGGTGCACTGGCCACCCGTGGCTGGCACACCACCTGGCCGTAGCCAGCATCAAGGAGTCAGCGACTGAACGTTCAGGGACTGACTGCCTTGAGTCGCTGCGAGAAATCCGCAGCTCAGAAGGCATGTGGTTCCCCCATCAGCGACTGAAGCGACTCAACAATGGACACACACTAGCGAATTACGCGGCAACGCGCGGACACCCCTGGAAACGGAGAGGTTCCGTGTCGAGGCAGGCCAGCGGGGCCAGCGACCAAGAACGATGGCCAGCGACCCAGCGGGCTTGAGTCGCTCACCTCGTCGCTCGCCGAAAACTGCAGTTCAGAAGCCTCCCGGAAGACAGGAAGCGACTGAAGCGACTGAAGTCTTCTATATATGACACACACGCACACTCAGGAATGACGGCATATACAGGCACCGTGAGTCGCTTCAGTCGCTGCTCCGGTCGAAAGATGTCCTCTGAGCTGCAGGTTTGACGTATACCGAGGCAGCGACCGAGCCTCCTCCGGGCTGCCCGGCTTGAGTCGCTGGCCAGGACTCCACTGGCCAGCGACTCAAGCGACCGAAGGAAGATGCCAGCGAACGGGCCTCTGAGGTCCAGTCCCTTGAGTCGCTGTGACGACGGTCGCCGGCCGGTGCAGTGACGAGCTGGAGCGTTTGCGCCGGGGCGCCACCTACGAACCGCAGCGCGATTTCCAGCTGCGCGCCATGGTGTACTCGTCGCTGTACTTCTCGACGACGTAGCGGACCATCCGGTCGCGGTGGCGGTCGTCGAAGTCGACATCCGGCGGAGTGATGCGCTCAGGGTTCAGGAACCGCTCTCAGCACGTGAACGTTGAGTCCGCGTCCCGTTCCGCCACGGCCACCGAGCCACCCGCACACGCGGGTTGTTGCGGCCAAGATCGTTGTCAACGACGCCGTGGCATGCATCGCCGACTTTCGCGGCTTCTTCCGCACGAAGACCGAGCAGCGCATCGATGCCCTGTGTACCTACTGCCGAGCCTGCCGACGATCGCGACCTGACCGCTGATACTCAACCCGGAGTCGCGCGCCTGTATTCGGCTTTGCAC
The DNA here is from genome assembly GCF_035974375.1 of Streptomyces sp. NBC_01320. Lineage (NCBI taxonomy): Bacteria > Bacillati > Actinomycetota > Actinomycetes > Kitasatosporales > Streptomycetaceae > Streptomyces > Streptomyces sp. NBC_01320. The sequence goes on along the minus strand of NZ_CP108391.1, from coordinate 92,068 downwards.
CTTCCCCTGCAGTATTTAGGGCCAGGCGCGGCATGCGGCCGGTGTCCAGCACCAGCGCAGGAACGGCCCATCTCTGCCGACGAGAATCGTGCAGGGAAGACGGACTGCTCGTCGAATAGCTAGTTTTTTGTGACGGCAGTGGCGGAGCTGGCCGACGACTCGGTTGAACAGATTCCTCCGAACTGCCACGTGGCAGTCGTTGGCTTCGCATCGTCGGCGGTATCAAGCGTCGGCCCTGCCCGAAGATGCCCGTAGTGGGGCGAAGGCCCGGTCGACCATAGCGGGCGCAGGTAGTCGGGTGGCGGACTACGAGCTGGCCGGGGTTATAGCGGAGGCGATCCCTCGCTGGGAGCGTGGTGTCTTCTCCCCCACTCGATTGGGCCGGATGGTTCGTGGGTCGACTGCTTCTCCTGGTGCTCCTTGCCGGTAGACCCCTTCAGGGGCGGAGTCGCGGTCGTGGGGGAGGAGGAAGAAAACGCGTCGCCGGTAGAGGCCGCTGTCGGGGTCGGCTTCGGCTGTGCCGTCGAGCTCGACGTAGCCGATCATGCGGCCGTCGCGTTCGTATCGGGGCTTGTTGCGGCGACGGGGGGTCTTGTCCAGGGCTTGGCGGACGTAGTCGAGGTTTTCGGGGTCCTCAATCCACACCACGTTGGCTTCGTGGGCGAGATCGCCGTCGGTCAGGAGCGAGCTCATGGCCGCGACCTCTCTTTCATTTGAGGGCACCGATTCGCGTGGTGCCCGGGTTGTTCCCCACGTGCCTGGTGGGCGGTGGTGTCCCGTGCCTGCCTTTTGTCGGCTCCTGTTGGGGGCCGTGATGTCACTGCGTGAGGCGGTGCCTCGTGGCAGTGGGCTTTGCCGTCATCGTAGACGGGCTGGGGGCGAGGGCCTAGGGGGCGTTGCCGGGGGCAAGCGGGGGCGGACGGGGGTGTGTGGTTCACTGCTCGGCTACCAGGGCGAGGTTGGGGTAGAACTTGCGGCCGTTGGATTTGATCATGTCGGCGGGTGAGGCGAGGCCCACTTCTTGCCGGACGCGGGTGGCGAAGGTGCGGGTGGTGGCGGGGCGGATGCCTTCGCTGGCGGTGCACCAGGTGCTGTAGGAGGCGTACAGCAGGCCCTGTTCAACGCGGAGGTCCTGTTTCTCGAGGTCGTGGATGCAGCATTCGGCGAGGAAACGGCCGATGTGGTCTTCGGTGTTGGCGTAGGCGCTCGTGGCGATGCGGACCCGGTCCGGGCCGGCGAGGCTGTCGCGGGTCGCGAGGTAGCGGCGGGCGCCCTCGATGAGCCACTGCAGGATGCCGGAGCCTTCGTCGCCGACGAGTTCCACGGCGAGGTTGTCGATCTTCCGTTCGTCGGGGACGATCCGCTCGAAGGGCAGCAGGCGGATGCGGCGCCAGAATGCGAAGCCGCCGGTGGAGACTTCGGGGCGGTGGTTGCCGAGCAGCCAGAGGTGGTGGGTGGGCGTGAAGGAGAAGTAGTCCTGCCGCATGCGGCGAGCCTTGATTTTGTCTCCGCCGGTAAGAAGACGAACACGGGCTTCGTCGAACCGGTCGTTCGGCTTGAGTTCGCTGCAGACGATCAGGCGTCGGCCGTGGAGCTCTGTGAGCTCGGTGGAGTGTTCGGAGAATGCGCCTCGGTCCATGAGAAAGCCGGGCGGGGCTGCGTCCGCGTAGTCGCCGAGGATCTGAATCATCACGTCGAGAAGAACGGACTTGCCGTTCTTGCCCTGGCCGTGAAGGAAGGGCAGGACCTGGGCGCCGACGTCGCCGGTGATGGAGTAGCCGAGCAGCAGGTGCAGGAAGTCGATCATTTCCCGGCCTTCGGCGTCGTCGCCGAAGGTCTCGGCCAGGAATTGGTGCCAGCGAGGGGTGGGCATGTGCAGGGGGGCAACGCTCGTGGCGCGGGAGTGAAAATCGCGTGTCGGGTCGGGCTTGCGTAGGCGGCCGGTCGTGAGGTCGACAACGCCGTCGGGGGTGCAGAGGGCGTAGGGGTCGCCGTCCAGGGTGTCGGGGTCGACGGACAGGTCTGGGGACGCCTTCGCCTGGGTCAGCAAGGCTTTCATGCCAGTGGTCGACAGGGTGCGCTTCTTGTGGATGTAGAGCTCGCGGTCGCTGAAGATGCCGCGGGGGTCGGTATCCGGCATTTCCTCGGCCATCTCCCCCGCTGCCCACAGGGCCGCTTTGTCGCCGCCGGTCCTCTTCCACCGGTAGCCGTCCCAGGCGAACCAACCCAGGCCCTCAACGTGCCGGAACTGGCTGCGGTAGAGGCGGACGAACAACTTGGCATTGCCGCGGTCGGTGAGAGTGCTGGGGAGCTGGCTCTGAGCCGACCAGGTGGACGCGGAAGCGGCCTGCACAGGGAGGGCCGGGGCGGGCTGCAGGGCTTCGAGGTCGAGCATCTGCTGAGCGGCGGCAGTTGCGTCAAAGCGGGTGCTTTCGGCGCTGCTCATGAACGTCCTTTGAGGTGGAGCGGTCGGGCGGCCCCGGCGGCGAGACCGTCATTGATGAGCTTGTCGTTGCGGGATATCTGCCAGGGGCGGGCCTGGTGCGCGGCGGCGGTGAGGAGTTCGCGGACGGTGGTTTCGCTGAGGTGTCCTGCGGCGGCCAGGCCGCCTGCGGTGAACGCAGCCCGGTTCAGTTTCTCGGTGAATCCCGCGCCTTCTGGTGTGGCCGCGCACTGGGCTGCTTCAGCAAGGTGGGGGTCCAGGATCCGGTGAGCGGACTTGGGCATGCTCGCCTGTCGGCTATGGGGCAAAGTCGGGGTGGGCGGGGTCGCTGTTGCTGAGGCGACCGTGTGGCCTGTGCGGATCAGCTCAGCTACGAGCCAGTCGGGCAACGGGGCGGGCATACGAGCGGGGCCGACTGCCTCGTAGCTGCCCTGGGTTGTGCGGGTGGCGGGCGCGATGATGTAGCCGCCCTCTGCCCGCACATCAATCTGCCAGGCGAGCGCGACCTTCGGGCTCGAGCCTGTCGAGGAGCGGAAACGGGTTCCGGCAACAGTGTTGCGGTACCAGACGTGGAGGCCGCCCGATGGAGTGCGCACGCGCAGGGTGTTCTCGTCGTCGGCAGGGTTGGGTTGCCGACGAAAGGCGGCAAGCAGTGCCATCGTGTCAAATCCTGAGGCGAGTCCAGCCAGGTTGACGGATTCGTGGATGGCGATGCCCGGGAGCAGGCGACTGCGGTCCGGCACGGGGGCGGAGTGGGCGTCGATGTCGATGACGACGAGGCCGGCCGGTCCGCAGGCAACTCCTACACCGGAGCGGGGGCTGTCGGTCCACCACTTCTCGATGCGCAACGGGTTCGTCGTGCCGGCATGGAAGCCATGGCAGGGCCTGCCTGCGGGGAGACAGGGACAGGTCTTGGGATTGTGGTGCCGGTCCCTGCAGTCCGGGCAGTTCGCGGCGGGTGTCTTGCGGCCGGCTGCAAGGGGATGGACCGGCCAGCCGTTGCTTGCGCACCAGCGTGCAAGGGCAAGCGACGGCACGGAGCTGGCCGGGGAAGTGTCCGGGCTCGTCTTACCGTGGCGCGGCACGCAGTCGTCCTTATCGGTCCGGTCGTAGGGGTTCAGTCCCTGCGGCAAGAAGGCTGGTCACAGGGGGCCTTGCCTGCACGTTCAGGGACCGAAGGGACTGTCTTTCGGAATGAGTCTAGGGCTCGGGTCATCCTCCGCCCGGGAACTCCCCCGCGTGCCGTTCTATCAGTTTTTGAGTCCCTTGAGTCCCTTCGGTCCCTGGCAAAGGATCTTCCACTGGGTGAAATGCGAAGTATCTGACGTTTCGCGAGAGGCTGAAGGGGCTGCAGGAAAGAAGTAGTGACGGTAGAGCACAGCCTGCAGGAGGCAGCGAGGCTCCAGGGGGCGGCGCGGGCAGGCCTCAGCCAGAACGTGCTTGGACTGAGAACCAGGGGCGGGTTCCTGCTGGTCCCTGGCTTCAGTCCCTGACAGAAGACGCAGGTCAGAGTACGTATAGGTAGCTCATCAGGGACTGAAGGGACTGAAATCCCTAATTATGGGCTAGCTCCATATGCCTGGGGAAGATTCATACGCCCGCGCATACGCGCACACCTAGTGGCGTCATAATGCATAACTTGAGTCCCTTCAGTCCCTGACTCAGGCGCTGAACCTCCTCTGACCTGCTGTTATACCCAGGGACTGAAGTCAGGGACTGAAATCAGGGGGCACTGCCGGTACATACCTCCCCGTCCTCCATTGGCGAAGCACTCCCGCTCCGACGGGTATCCCCCAGCGCAGAAAGTCCCCCTGACCGGCCGGCTGAGGCGTGCGGCGAGGGCTGTGGCCTGCCGGCGGTAGGTGGGCCGGGAGCGCTGGACAAGAGAGACGACGAGGTCGCGCGAGCGGGCTGCGTTCCAGGTCCTCGGGGGCCAGGTCCTCGAGTTCCAGGAGGTGGACGAGGACGGCAGTGTCCTCACGGCGCAGGTCGTAGCACCGGGCGACCTCCAGGCGGAAGGTGAACTGGCGCTCCCGCGAGGGCAGCCGGGCGATGTCGACCTGGTCGGCCAGGCGCAGCCCTTCGACGGCGTCGCCGTCCAGCATCTGCACGGACACGCCGTGCAGCTCGGTGTTGGTGGGGCCGAACTCTGTCCACATGGTGTTGCCCTCCCCCGTCTGGCCGGCGAGGGGGAGTACGCGCTGGGTCAGGCGGTCGCGGGCGGCCCAGGCGCGGCGCGGCGGGTGCGGGCTTCGGCGACCACCGCGACCAGCTCCAGGGCGCCGCGGACTGCGGCGGCCTCGGGGATGGCGAGCGCGCGGTGGAGGTCGTCGGCGGCGCGCAGCGCGACGTCGGCGGCGTCCTTCTCGTCGCCGGCTTGGGAGAGAAGGACGTGGCCGAGGTTCCACTGGGCGGCGGCGATACGCAGTGGATCGTCGGCGTGTTCGGCCGCGTGCAGGCCACGGTCGGCACCTATCAGGGACAGGTCGAGACGGCCGGCACGGCGTCAGTACGAGCGCAGTAGCCCGTACAGGTCCGTGGCTACCCGCAGCGACTCATGCCTCTCGGCCGGGTCGGTGCCGTACCGGCGGGCGCGGACGGTTGCTTCGACATCGTCGATCAGCCGGGGCAGAACCGCCTCGGCTTCGGTGAAGCGCGTGGGCGAGGTCTGCCAGATCCTCCAGAGGTCTTCCACCCGTTCCCGGAGACTGCAGGCGGTGAGCGGTTGCCCCGGCGGGGCGGGGCGCTGGCCCAGCAGGGCGCGGACGACGTCGGCGCTGAACGTCGCGTCGATGAAGGCGACCGTGCCACTGAACGTCGCGCCGGCGAAGGAGGTCGTGCCGTGAAAGTGGCTGTCTGAGAATTCACCGCCGTCGAAGACCGCGCCGCTGAAGTCGAGATGGCAGACACTCCAAAAGGTCGGTGCTTGTGGTTCTCGCAGGTGGTCTCGGATGACTCGGATGATGGTGTGGCGGACTTCGCGTTCGCCCTCCTTGTACTTGTCCGACGTCGGATCGGTCTCGTGGGGCATGCGTGGGTAGGCGCACAGGACGTCGATGCAGACCTGCCGTTGTTCTTCCCAGTCGTCGGCGAGCCGGGCAAGCGCGTAAACACCAGCAAGGCGCACGGCGGGATTGTCGTGGCCTAGTTGATCGGCGGCGGTGGTGTAGCACTCGGCGAGCTGGCTGGCGCCGACCCGGTGAGTATCGCCCTCAGCAAGTTGCTGTTTGCGGTAGGCGTAGATGCCGGCGAGGACGGCGCCGCCCAGGGCCAGGATGGTGATGGTGATCTTGATGACGTCATTGACGTCGACGGGCTTTGGCGGCTTCGTCCTGTCGGCCGCGTGCGTCAAGAGGCTGTCGACGCCCTGGTACACCACGTAGCTGGCGGCGCCGACTACAAGGACGGCGAGCGGGGCGACGAGCCAGACAGACCAGAGTTTCGGGGTGTACCGGCCTCTTGAAGGCTCGTTCGTCCGCCGGGGTGTATTTGCCACGTCTTGATCGCGGGGTTTCTGGGCTTCCTGTAGGACCCGTTTGGACGAATGCGCTGGATCAGGCGCGGCAGGCCTTGGCGTGCGCGGTGAAGGTTGAGATCCCTGCGCTGAGGGGGTGGCGCGCCTGATGGAACACGTAGCTGGCCGCCGTTGCCACTGTCGGCTCGGATCCGCTCCCGCTGTCGTCGCAAGTGCTGGCGGGTTATAGTGCGGGTGTACCTCTTACTCAGGCACAAGGGCCCCGCCAGATCTGGCGGGGCCCTTGTTTTGCCTCATGCCACCTGGAGGTTCGGGCGGCCCTCAGTGGGTGGAGCTGTGACGTACGAGGGCAGCCTGAGGTTCGGGAGCTCACCCGCTTTGATGGCCTGCAGGGTGTGCCGAAAGGCCACTTCCATGTCGTCGTGGCTCGCGTACTTGGCCGCGAGGGGATGGAGCCGGTAGCTGTTGCCTTTTCGTCCCTCGCTGGAGGGGCGCAGGACGATGTTCAGATCGCACAGTGGTGCCATCAGGAGGCTGACGGCCTGTGGTGTGATCTTGTATTCCTTCGCCATGTCCTTCTGCCGTACGGGCAGGTGTCCTCCGAACTCGGAGCGGAACACCAGGTAGTGGAGAAACTTCACAGCTGCCCCGGAGACGGGTACAGCCCAGATGCGATCGGAGACGATCGGAGACAGGACCTCAGCCATCAGGCCACCCTCCTCATTGTCGGCTGCCAGAGTACGTACGCAGTATCACCCGGTTCTCTTCTCCCTGGTGTAGGTGCCCCGCCCAAAGTCGAACTCCTCCTGGTGCGGGTGCTCGGGGCCGATGTCGTGAGGGAAGGCGGTGGGGTCGTGGTCGTGCTCGGAGGCGATCTCTGCGAGCACTTCGTGCTGGGCTGTGCTGTTGCCCTGGAACCAGAGGGTGACGTTGAGACGGATCTTGCCGTTTCCGGCCCTCTCCACCCACTTGTAGCCGCACAGAGCCCCGATGGCGCGGTTCACTGTGGACCGGGTGATCTTCTTGCCGCCCTTCTTCTCGGCTAGCTTGTTCAGCCCGTCGGTGATCTCCTGCTGCGTGTACTGGGCGATTCCGGTGCCCGGGACCTGTCCCCCGGCCACGAAGAGGAAGACGCACAGCTGCGACTTCGTGATGGAGTTGGCGACGGCCAGCTGCGCGAGGAGCTGGGTGAACCAGTTGCTGGCCAGGCTGTAGCCGGCGTTGCCCGCCATGTTGTGTACGGCGCGCGCGTCGTTCTCGAACTCGAACGTCACGCCCTTCAGCTTGCGGCTGCTGCGAGGGTCAGCGGTCTGGGCCGCTTCGCCCAGCTGCCTCCCCAGGACGCTGAGGATGTCGTCATATGCGGCATCGTCAGGCGTGCGCGAGGGAACAGCTCGTGGCCCGCCCGGACGACGCCGGGCCGGCTGCTCAGATGGCACAAGACCTCCTTAGTACTCAGGCGTGACAGACACTATCGGAAAAATCAACGGGGGCTTGTCTTTTGGCGCACCGGCGCGCCTTCGGCGTCAAGCTCGCGGCTCCAGCGGTCCGGTCGCACAGAAAGTCAACTCAGGCTTGTTTCTCATGCCACACAGGACCATGAAATCAAGCGTCACTTGATTTCATGTGCCGCATGGAGCGCACATTTGCTGGACCGTCACGGCGGGGAACGGCATCGCGCTCCCCGCATCCCACCTCGCTGACCAGGGATGACGCGGCCCATCTCGCGAAGCCCAACCGATCAAGCGCTGCTTGATTTTTCGGGCCGAACGTGACGGCCAGGTTGACATCTCAGCATGCGAAATGTGCTCTACAGGGCAACACGCATCCAGCAAACACGCAGGTCAGAACGGGTTTACGCGGCTGGGCCTCTTATACAAGAGCCACCGGGCCGCGGGTGAGGTTCTTCCCCCAGCGGGAAACTGGCCGAACGTTCTCCCCGTTTCGCAGCCCAAGTCGAACCGTGCCTAAAACCTGTGCCATCGAAAGTCAGCCGTAACGAACGTCGCTGTTACGACGGCGATCAGTGGCCACCTGCACCACGAATGCGCCCAGCCCAGGTACTTGGTCTTTCGCACCTTCAGTCAACGGTTGGCGCGAGGACGGCCTCGTGCACCCTGCGGGGCACCGCAAGCCCGCCAGGGCTGAGGAGCTACCGCACCTTGCGGGCCAGTGAGGGTCTGCCAGAAGGGCAGCGTGCTGCTCAGTGATGTCGCCTGGACAAGTCGGGAGGCATGCCGGTATTGCTCCGCGTCGGGCTTTCGGCGAGCGGCGGCTTCTTGTGGGTGTAAGAGGCGGGTGGTTCTCGGCCGGAGAAGGAGATCGTCTATCGTGCCGCGGCCGTCGGTCTGGTTCTGCCAGCCCTCCAGGATGTGGTGGATGATCGAGCGAGCCGTCATCTGGTATTCGTCGCGGCAGTTTTCGGTCTGGGACAGCGCGCCGATAGGGCGGGTGTGGCAGTACAGCGCGAGAAGCTCCCTGACCAGTGGCGAGAACGGCCGGGCGATGGCGCCAAGCTCGTCGCAGGCACGGTAGTCGCCCGGCATTGCCGCAGTGTCCGGCACGGAGGCAGGCTCCTTGAATGGGCGGCTGGATCTGAAGAGCATGATGTCTTCCTTCTGTTGAGGCGTTGGTCAGGCAGCGATGGCCTGCGGGCGTAGCCAGGCGTCGGTGTGGTCGGCGGGGCCGAGTACCGGGGTGAAGATCGGTTCGAAGGGGCCTCGGTCGCGGAGTTCTTCGAGCGTGGTGACACCGGCCCGTAGCCCGGTGGTGGTGAATGCCGGGTCGCTGGCGGCGAGGCTTCGCAGGTCGGCGACACGCCGGGTCAGTCGGGCTTCGGAGGCGCCGGTGAGGATCAGGAGCAGGCGTGGGAAGGCCGGGTAGCGGTAGCGCCAGGCCGGTGTTGTCCCGGCGCGCCGGGACGTCTTGGCGCCGCGGCCGGAGGTCTGCTGCGGGGTGAAGTCGTAGTAGGCGGCGTAGGCGTGGAGTTTCTGGGCGAGGCGGGCGATGGTCATCTGCGTGCGGTCGACCTCGATGAAGAAGGTGAGCAGGGCGCGCTGTTTGGCTTTGGGGTCGGTGTGGACGTAGTTGAGGACTGCGTCCGGGATGAGGCTGAGTTCCTCGCCCGGGCGGAAGTCGTCGCGGTAGTAGTGCGCAGTTTCGGGGGTCCAGTCGAGCGGCCCGCATTCGTGGTCCAGGCGACGGGCCCAGTCCACGAACGCCAGGCCTGTCTCCACGGTGGCGAGGGTGTGTTCCTGCAGCGGGCCGAGGGCCGCTTCGGGGCTCATGCGGTAGGGGCGCTGGGGAAGCATGCCGACCGATTCGACAGCGTTGGCTCCCTTCTCGGTGAGCCACCACAGCAGTTCGGTCTGGCCGCAGACGCGCCGGCCAACGGTCTCGGCCAGGCCCGTCTCTCGCATGGTGTGGAGCTGGCGCCGAAGGTACTCAGCGCGGGTGTGGTGCGGGGTGATGAGCTGGTGCAGCTGCGTTGTCGAGACCAGGCGGTGCTGGTAGATGACCTGGGCTGCTTGCCGGGCGATCGGGCCCAGGCCCGTGGGGCCGGCATGGGGGTACGGCATCACGGTGCTCCGTTTCAGTCGATGACGGTGATGGGGTCGCCTCCAGCGCCCGGGCCGACGCGGCGGCCGGTGTGGTGGGCGAGGACGACGGCATCCAGGTCCTCAAGGTCGGCGAGGATCTCGGCGACAGGCCGGCGCTGGAGGTTGGTGTCGATCGCCTGGTCCAGCTCGGGGACGCCGGCGGGGTTGTCGTAGTGGGCGAAGATCTCTTCGACCGGCAGGCCGCGGACTCGGAAGGGCCTGGTCGGCTTGCTGTTGAGGCTGATCGACATCACGTAGTGGTATTTCGGGAGCTCGGTGATGGTCTCCGGCGTGACATGTCCGTTCCAGCGCCGGGCGACGAAGGCGGCCTCGTCATAGTCGGCCGCGCAGGTGCTGAGCAGGGACTGGTTCTGCAGCAGGGACTGCCGGGTGATCGCGGACAGGCGCAGCGCCATCTGCGTCATGCCGATGAACCTGACCTCGTACTTCCTCAACTGTTCGGCGATGGCAGCCAAGAAACCCTTACTGGAGGCATCCAGGGCGGTCAGCTCGTCCCCCCAGGCCCAGAAAGTGGCGCGGCCCTCGCGCGGGGTGTCCTGCCGGGACAGGCCGGCACGGTGCAGATCGTGAATCAACAAGCAGGACACCAGCGCGTCACTCTCACTGCCGGAGGGGCAGACGAAGACCACACGGCTGGTGTCCATCGCCTCGCGGACGTCGTATGCCGAGCGCGGGCTGCCGAAGAACGCCTGCAGGCTCTGGCTCGTATCGAGCCGGTCCAGGACGTATGTGACGGTCGGCACCGCATCCGACGCGAGCTTCGGAAATGTCATTTCCCAGTAGGCACGCACCCGCTGCGGCAACTTGGGCAGCAGGGCCTCGCGCCAGTCCTCATCAGTCAGCCAGGTCCGCAGCTGGAACAAGGTGCACTGCGCTTCCGGCTCGCCCGCCTGGACGGCCTGGAGGTTGAGCAGGGCCAGGGCCTGGGCTGAGCGGGCCAGGATCGTACGGGCACGCGGGGCCCTGTCGCCCCACTCCTGGGCGGCGGCAATCCCTTCGGTCACCGAGCGGACGACGTCCTGGACGTCACTGAGGGCACGGCCCTCCATGGACAGCGGATTCCAGGAAACGACCAGCTGGTCCGATGCCGCTTTGGCCAGGTTGATCTCCCACACGCGGGACGCGATCTCGGGGTGTGCCAGATACGGCTTCGCGCGGGCCCACCCCTCACCGTGCGGGTCCAGGAACCACGTGCCGTACCCGGAGTGGGCCATCGCGATGCACTGCACCAGCGCGGCCTCGGTCTTGCCGTGGCCCGACTTGCCCAACTGCAGGCCAAACAGGAGATCGTTGACGCGGGCGGCGCCAATGCGCTCGCGCCCGTCGGAGTAGACGACAGCGCCGAGCGGCACCAGGTCCCGCTGCCCGGTGTAGACAGGCAGATCGGACGGTGCCGGCGGGACCAGGCCGCCAGAGCGCACAACGCTAGGGGCACGGCACTTGACGGTCGGCGGCTTGAGGAAGCCGGCCAACTCGGGCACGGTCAGCCACTGCCGCTTCCGAGGCGCGAACTCGCCGGTGGTGAACCGTTTCTCGAAGGACGCGATGCCCCATCGAGTACGCGGCCGACGGGGCTTGAGGTAATTCTCGCCGGACGTGGCGGAGAACGCAGCGATCAGCTGATTCATACGGGCGAGAGCAGCCTGCGGGTGCCCGGCCTCAGTCCGCAGCAGCAGCTGCACAGCGAACACGGCACCGGCACCCGGATCGAACTTGCCGACGCCATCACGCAAGTCGGTCATGCGAGGCAGCCGCTCGCCACGGCCACCGGCGGTCTTGCCACCGGACCAGCCAGCGAGGACCGATTCCCACGCCCCTCCCCCACCCAGGCCACCAGTCAGCCGCTCGCCATACGCCGAGGGGCCGCGGCGCTTGGACTGTGCAAGCAACCGACGCCGGCGCCGGGCGAGCCGTCGCTCGCGGACGGGGACCAGGTCCAGAACGACGTCGGCCCGCTCGTTCGCCTCGGTACGCACCGACGCCATGGCAGCCGCCAGCTGCTGGAGCGGGTCTGGGCTCAGGCCGAGGGAAGCGAGCGGCTTCTGGTCGGGCAGTGCCAGGGTCAGCTCGACGCGCTGCACATAGCGGTAGGAAGGACGGCGGCGGTCGTCACCGGTGGCGACCTTGGTGAAGCCGACGGTGGCGGTCACTTCGCCCCCTGGGTCTGCTGGGGGAATCGGACCGGCTGGATGTCCTTGTGGGCCTGGTGGGCTCGGACTTCGACCTCGGCGAAGCCGGGCATAGCCAGCACGGCATCCGCGGTGGCCGGTCCCTCGAGGAAGCACCGCATCGTGCCATCCTCGGCGCTGTAGCGCAGCCGAGCAGCCGAGCCGCGGGCCGGTACCCCGTCGGCGGCGTGGTGGACCCGGCCGAGCTGGCGCGCCCAGCGGCCGACCTCGCCTTCGCTCGGGTCGAACGTGCTGGTGGGAACGACTTCCACGGTGACGCGGTCGGCGAGGGTGTCCCGTACGAGACGGGCGCGCCGCACGGCCACGCAGATCCAGATGGCCAGGGCGACCGGAGAGAGCGCGGCCAGGTACGGGGTGGCGGCGGCCCAGTCGACGGCATCGAAGAAGACGTCGGCTCTTGGCAGGTCGATCCTCATACCGGCCGCCGGGCGGTCTCACGGAGCGCTGCGTACATGGTGGCCTCCTGGTCGGTGCGGGAAGAACTCCCCTTCACCTGGACCAAGTCAGGCCGGAAGACCGATTCAGACACCAACCACAGGACTTTGCTTCTCCTTTACCTCTGACTGTCTGGCTCTCGAGGCTGCTTGTCCGTTCTCACCCAAGCCAGCCGCCGTCTCATCCAATCCAGTCGGCTGACTTGGGGGGCAGGCATGATGGCACCTCGGAGAGGTGCTGAAGGGGGAGCTGTGGGGTCTCGTCGACGAATGGTGCGGGCTGGCGTAGCAGTCTTACTGCTAGCTGCAGTCGTTGTAGTTGTCGCCGTACCGGGGATTGGCAAATGGATCGTGGCAGCGGTCCTCGCCGGGCTCGCCTCAGCTCTAGGCGGGCTCGTGGCGCGCAGTGCCGACAAGGTCATCACACGTGGCCGTGACGCCGTGCTGGCCCCCACACCCTCGGCCCCACTCATCGTGATGGCCTACCAGACCCCCGGCCTCAGTGGGCACATTGGCCCTGTGCCCGAGGACCTCGAGGCCCGGCGAAACTCCACCGGCTGGGTAGATCTGGGGAGCAGCGTCGTGCACCTGACTGTCGAAGCCACCGTTGAGCGTGCAGTGATCCTCAGCAAGCTGGACATACGCGTGGAATCACGATGTGCCCCTCCCCGCATTGACGAAGTCGAGCCACCTCCGATGGCTGAACCTATGTCACCGGAGCAATTGCGCACTTTCCATGTGGACCTCAGCGACCAGACGCCCGTGCCGAGGCCAGCCCACGGCGTACCGGACTTCCCGTACACGGTCTCGCACCTTGACCCCGAGCATTTCTTCCTCAGAGTGACCTCCGGCACGCCAGGAGATGTCACGTGGCGTGTTGGAGTGCACTGGCTCTGCAATGGACAGTCAGGGGTCGTGATTGCTGACCGGGAAGGACAGCCCTTCCGGCTCGTAAAGACTTAAAACGCACATTGATGTCCGGTCGCGCCGAGGACGCCTATCTCAACCAACTTGGTCCGCCCTGGTCAGCGGTCCGCGATCGACTGACTTCGGTGAGAACGGTCACTGCTTGTCCTTTGCCAACGAATCCAGGCGCCCTGTCATGGAACTCAGCCGTCGAGGGCTCCCTGCTGGCTCTGCTCTCGCTGGAGCGACGCCTTGCAGAGCTAACATGCCGACGCATCAGACCCGCGAGATCACCCATGTGTGCAAACCGCTCAGACGGTCCCCACGACCGTACAGTGAGCTGTTCCGAGTTTCGTAGCAGCCGGTTTGTATGGTTTCAGGCGGCGTTCGTAGTCGCCTGGGATCGGTAATGCTGGGCCTCGAATTCCTCGGGCGGGAGGCAGTCGAGGGCTGAGTGCAGGCGCTCGGTGTTGTACCAGGCGACCCACTGGACGACGGCACGTTCTACCCGGTCAGCGTCCCGCCAGGGTCCTTGGTGCTCGATCAGCTCAGCCTTGAACGAGCCGTTGGTGGCGCCGAGGCACGCGAGGAGGCAATCAGCGCCGCCGGTGGTCTTCGAAGTCATGCCCGTGATCCGGCCAGTGACTTTCCGCTTGTGCCCACGACAGACGCCGACGACAGGGTGCACGGTTGCGGCCGGTAGGCGGGGGCGTCAAACCGGCTTGGTCACCGCGACGGTGGCGAATGTTCATCCACTCTCTGCCTGACCATCGCACGTCAGTTCATGCGCTCACACTCGGATGGGTCCACCCATGACCAGGAGGACTCACGATGACATCGTGGCGCCGCGCCGCATCCGCCGTACTGTCCGTCAGTGCGCTGGCAATCACTCTCTCGACCGGGCCGGCAGCTGCCAAGGACGACCCCTTCACCTTTGCCGTGATCGGTGACGTCCCCTACGGCGACGCCCAGATCACCGACTTCCCGAACGTCATCAACCAGATCAATGCCGACCCAGACGTGAAGTTCGTCGATCACCTCGGTGATATCAAGAACGGTTCGACGGTCTGTAGTGACACCTACTTCCAGCAGATCAAGTCGGACTTCGACCAGTTCAAGGATCCGCTCGTCTACACCGTCGGCGACAACGAGTGGACCGACTGCCACCGGCCCAACAACGGTGGGTACAACCCGCTCGAGCGCCTGTCCGCGATCCGGCAGGTCTTCTTCCCTCGGCCCGGTCGAACGCTCGGGCAGCACAGTGTGCACGTGGCCTCGCAGGCTGACCAGGGCTACCCGGAAAACGTCCGGTACACCCGGTCCGACGTGGCATTCGCCGCTCTGCACATCGTCGGCAGCAACAACAGCCTCGCCCCGTGGACCGGCAACACCGCGCCCACAAAGGAGCAGGCCGCCGAGGTTGCCGGACGCGTCGACGCCGTGCTGCAGGAGATCCACAAGACCTTCGACGCGGCCAAGGACGACCGCAACAAGGCCGTTGTCCTGCTCACTCAGGCCGATATGTTCGACCCGACGGTGACCAACCCAGCCTTCGCCGACTACTCCGCCTTCAAGCCGATCGTCGAGGCGATTGCCAAGGAGTCGGCCACGTTCCACGGCCCGGTCTACCTCTTCAACGGAGACAGCCACGTCCACAACAGCGACAAGCCGCTGGACGCCGGCTCCAAGTGGCTCTCCTTCTACGGGGTCACCTCCGCCGCGCCGAATCTGACCCGGGTCACTATCGACGGGTCAACCGCCGTCGACAACTGGCTGAAGGTGACCATCAACCCCCGGTCCAAGAATGTCTTGAGCTGGACCCGGGTGCCTTTTACCTCCTGACCAACCAGCAGGCGCGGTCCGCGCAGGAGCAGCTGGACCAATGCGTGGCCCCCCGGCGGTGGTGAGCCGGACGCCGAGGGTGCGCAGCATGGTGGTCTGCGGGGCGCGGCGACGGGGTCCTGTTACGGCCCTCATCGGCACGGCTCAGCGGCACGAGATCCGGGTGACTCCTCCCCGCCCTTCAGGGCGGGCAGGAGTCACCTATTTCGGTCAGTCCAACTGCATACATACCTGCGGCTTGAGGCCGGACCTTGCGACCCAGCCCGTGGTGCCGGATTTCAGGCCGGACTTGGAGCGGTCTTGCAGGCTCACCCGATACCACGCTCCCTTTGCCCCGTCGCCGCTGATCGAGTCCGCTGGGTAGAGCATCCCGAGCTTCGTGTGTTTCGTGCTCGGGCCGCTCCGCAGCCGCAGCGCGGACTTTGGCTGGTAGCCGCACGAGTTGAAGTCCCGGGCCACGACGGCCGTTGAGGCCGTGGCTGGCAGGGCATGGGCCGCGGGGGCGGGCAGCAGCGTGCACAGTGGCGCGGATACGGCCAGGGCATACGGGAGGAGCTTTCGCATGCTCGGCTCAACCGATCGTCGCCAGGCTCTCGTCACGGGCCGCCCCAATTGATCACCCGTATGTGCGACAGTCGCGAAACATCTCGTCAGACACGCAGTCTGAGCGCGACGAGCGCGTGGCGCCGCCCGATGGGCAGAGTCGCGGCCAGTCCGGCGAGCGGGGCCTCGACGTCGTCCTCGGCGAACGCCTCGCGGCTGGTGCCGGCGGGCGGTCAGTGCTGGTTGCCCGTACGGTCGGTATGGGTGCCCTGACAGGACGGTACTCATGTGGCCCCGCGGGTCCGTCGCACGTACCGCGGGGCCCCTTCGCGCGCTACGTGCGACGCATCAAGCAAACGGCCGGCCTGCCCCGGACGGCTGCGGCAAGGCGGCCTAGCCGCCCGTTCGGGGCGCATGACACGTTTCCTACCGGCAACCCAAGATCCCCGTCAGTTCGCGAAATCTGAAGGCTCCTCAGCGGGAACCCGCGGCCGCGTTTCGCTGAGCGGCGCGAAGCTGGGTGATGCCCGCCCCCGCAGACCGTGACCGCCTGAGATTCAGGGTGCGATGCGACGGGCCACCAGGATAGTTCCGTGGGTCGCGAGCTCAGCCACTTCTACGACTCGGCCTGGTCGGGGGGCGTGCACGATCAACCCGTCGCCGATGAACATGGCGACATGTTCGGGTCGGGATGCCGTGCCGTTAGTTAAAACCAGGTCACCTGGCTGTAGAGCCTTGGCCGACACCGCCCGCCCGTCCTTGATCTGCGTGTAGGTGGTCCGGGTGATTTCGATGCCGGCCACCCCGTAGGCGCGTTGCATCAGGGAGGAGCAGTCGCACCAGTTGCGGGCGTTGTTGCCGTGGGGGTTGGTGCAGGTGCCGCCCCACTGGTACGGGGTGCCGAGCTGTCCGAGGGCCCAACGGATCGCGTTACGCGCCTGGATGGGGGCGGTGACGGGGATCTGGTATCCCTCGGGCAGTGTGCCCGCGGGGATGCCGCCGTAGTCGGTGCCGGCCTGGGTGACGCAATCGGCCCCGAAGCCTGCAGCCGCCGGGATGATGCCGGGGATGGCGGCCACGGTGCCGAGCGTTGGCGCGATGGCCTGCTGCAGGGCGGTGGCGAGCGCTTCGTGCTTGGCGTACGCGTCGGGCAGGCCGGACTTCTGAACCTTCTGGGCGGCGACGGTGATCGGCATGCTCTCCCAGTCCTTAAGGGACTTCAGTGCCTTGTAGAACTTTGTGGCTGCATACACCGGGTCCATGATCTGCTCGCGGGTCCCCCAACCCTGGGAAGGGCGCTGCTGGAACAGGCCGAGGCTGTCGCGGTCGCCGTGGTCGACGTTGCGCAGGCCTGACTCCTGCAGGGCCGTGGCGAGCGCGATGACCTGACCGCGTGCCGGAATGTTCATCTGTGCGCCGGTTGCCACGATGGCCCTCGCGTTGGGGATCTGTTCCTTCGGCGAGGGCAGGCCGGCGACGGTGACGTCGCTGCTGCTGCCGGCGAGCACCGCTTTGACCTGCTGGGCGACCTGGGCTGTGTTCACGTCCATGCCGCCGGTCCCGTTGGCGGCGCACTGGGCCCGTGCGGTCGCGGCTTCGGCTTCGCTCTGCCCGATGCCGGCGACGTGCGCGGCGATCGCCGCCAGGAGGACGATCGCCAGCACGATCAGGCCGGCGGTGCTGGCCAGCCGCCTTTTGTTCTTCTGCGTCACGATGGTCCTTGCGGGGGCCTGCGTCGGCGGGCCAGTTCCCGCTCTTCCTGGTCGGCGAGCCAGGCGTCGAATCCGCCCGGCCCGCTCACGGATGGGCTCGGTGGGGTGGCCGCTTGCTGGGTACGCCGCGAGACGGCCCGGTGGGCCTGGATGTGCCGGCGGGGACGGCTCGTCGGGTCCGCGGCGGGCAAGCCGGTGGTGAACGTCGTCGACGAGGCCGCTGCGGGAGCGGTCCGCGGGCGAGGGGTGCGGGCAGCAGGTCCTGTCCGGCGCGGCGAGCCGGCCGGACGCATAGGGCCGGCGGAGCGTGGCGGGTGCGTCGGCCTGGGCGGGCCGCCCTGGGGGCCGTTCGGCTGCGGACCCTGTGGTGAGGTGCCCGGGCCACCGGGTGCACCAGGCGGGTTGCCCGGGCGCCGTGTGGGGCGGCTGGCGGTGCGGGCGCGGTGCGGCCGACCGCGTCGGCGGCCGGTCTGCATGCGGGTCACCAGGGCGGTTGCGCCGACGGTTCGTGGCATGGAGTAGGCGATGGCGGCGAGCGGGTTGCCCTGGGCGAGGGAGACGCCGGCCAGTGCGCCGCGGATCAGGCCGCGGGCGGTCTTCCTGACGATGTGGCGGTTCTTGGGGACGGCCGAGGTGGCGGGCCCGCTGAAGATGGAGCCGTGGGTGCCGCCGATGCGGGCGGCGGACATCTTGGCGCGGAAGTTCGCGGCGGTCTGCTTGGAGCGGGCGGACAGCTGCTTGCGCTTCTTGACCGCGCCGATGCACACGACGTCGACGACCAGGAAGCGCAGTGTCAGTTCTCTGCCCCAGTCTTCCTGCACCGGGTCGAGGACGGCCTGGACGATGAGGACGAACACCGCCAGCGCGATGACGGTGGTGAGCATCTGGCCCAGGGAGCGGAGCACGGAGGCGGCCCAGTCCCACAGAAAGGCGCGGCCGGCGCCGGGGATGGTGCCGGCAATGAGCGCGGGCTCGCCGCGGACCGCGTCCCAGGCGATGCGGCACTGGGCGACCAGGAAGCTGCCGGCGAGGCCGGAGATAAGGACGCAGATGATGATGGCGGCGATGAGGAGGAAGAGTCCGCCGCCGAGCTTGTCGAGGCTGGCCTTCTTCGCAGCGTCGGCGTCGCCGGGCACGCAGTTCTTTTCGAAGCGCTCCATGGGCGGGTCGCCGAAGTGGTCGACGGCCCACCGGGTGCTCATGTCGATCTGTGTGTCGTACCAAGAGGAGACGGGCAGGCCGACGGGGCTGAGGTAGTCGGCGAGGCCGGTGAGCTTCTTGAGCTTGTTGGTGCGGGAGTGGACTTGCCGGTCGAAGGCCAGCTGCGCGAGCCGGGTGTCTGCGTACTCGGTGGCGCACTCGCCTTCGAAGACGCGGCCGTACTGCAGCAGCATGGCGGGTTTGACGATGAACGCGTCCGTGAGCGCGTCGGTCAGCGGCCGCGACAGGGTGCTGCTGGTGGCCGGGGTGGTGACGCCGTCGTTGGCGTTCGGCGTTGCCGGGTTGGCGTCCAGGATGACGTCGGCGACTTCCAGGGCCAGGCCGCGGGTCACCGCGATCGCCCCGTCCTGTTCCCCGAGGAGTGTGTGCGGGGTGGAGGACAGCAGCGTGGTGGTCAGCGCCGCCAGAAGCAGGGACAGGGCGGCGTCACCCCAGCCCCTGGCCTTGTCACCGAAGAAGATCCGGGCGACGCAGATGACCGTGCACACCGACAGGAACAGCGCGGGCAGGCCCATCTCCAAGATGACACGGGTGTGAAGGGAGTCGGCGACCGACAGCACCGGGACGAGCAGCAGTTTGGCCAGGCCGAAGGACAGGGACCAGGCGATGAGCCAGCAGCAGAACGCGATCAGCCACTTGGTGACCATGAAGCACAGCTCGGTGAGCAGGTTCTCGATACCCAGGTCCCAGTCCGTCAGGCCGCCGGTATCCGACTTGACGGTGTAGACGCTGATCGGCAGGCCGTTGGAGTCGGTGACGTCGAATACGCCGAGGACACCGCCCTCGTCGGGAAGCAGCTTGCGCAGTCGCTCCTTCTCCGTGTCGAGCATCGCTTCCTGCGCAGCCTTGGAGAATTTCTCGCCCTGCTCGCGCATGACCTCCTCGATCGCCTCGATCTCTTGCGGCGTCGGGGTGCGCTGGGCGCCGGCGGCCGGCGAGGTCGGGGACGGGGTGGGGTTGGGTTCCGCGTGAGTGGGCAGCGACGTGAGCAGGGTGAAGGTGGTGGCGGCGAGCGCGGCGAACAGCAGCGCCAGGCGCAGCCGCGCGGCCCCGAGCGCTCGCAGGCGTAGTCGCCACGTGAGGAGCGTGGTCATGCTGCGGTCCGGTAGTCGCTGGGGGTGGTGTGGATGACGCGCATGATGGCCGGGTCCATCGGGATGAGGACCTTCATCAGTCCGATGCGGCCGGTCAGGTCCCGGTACAGGCACTCCCCCGCCCGGGCGAGCCTCTCTTCCTCGGGCAGGTCCAGCGGCGACAGGCCGGCGGTGACCAGGTCCAGCAGTTCGGGATCGGTGGCATCAACGCCGAGGAACTCCAGGCCACGCTCGGCGAGCGAGCGAGTGGTCTGGCGGAAGAGGAGCCGGTGCGGGATCAGGCCGCGGATGATGGCGCCCTTCTCGCTGTCGGCCGGCCCGATGTCGTCCGGGTCATGGGAGCCGACGTACGCGGCGGCATTGTGCTTACGGCCATCACGCATGAGCTCGAGCAGCAGCTCCAGGCCCTCGTCGCTGGAGGTGAGCCACCAGCATTCGTCGAATACGGCGACGCCGAACTCGTCCTTGTGCCGCATGACGGTCTCGCGCGCCACGGCGGCGATCAGGTACATCAGCGAGCGGCCCAGAACCTTCTCGAACTCCAGGCGCTCGATGCGGTGGTCGGAGGCGAGCTCGCTCTTCTTGGGCAGGGCGAGGGAGTTGACGAGGAACACGACGCTGTCGGCGCGGGCCGTGTCCACGACCGGGAGGGTGTCGTCGAAGACGACGGCAGCGAGGTCCTTGCGCGCTACGGCCTTGAGCTTGCGGGCCAGGTTCCGGGCGAGGGTGTCCTCTCCCCCACGCGCAACGAGCTCGTCCATCAGGGCGCGCATGGAGGGCTTGGGCCGCTCGAGGACGGCCTGCACCGCTTCGGACAGTGCAACGCCTTCCAGGTCCATCGGCTTCACACCGAGCAGCAGCGTCAGGAACGACTCGCAGAAGCGGGCCGCGACCTTGGGGCTGTCCTTCACATACAGGCGCAGCGGGTCGAGGGAGACTTCGGCACTCTGGTCGATGCGGATGACCTGGGTGGTGCCGGGGCAAGCCTGCGCGAACCTCGCCCATTCCTCTTCCTTGGTGCGGTCGACGATGACGGCGCGCCCGCGGCTGTTCGGTTTGCCGGGCTGGTGGCCGCGGGCCAGGACGTTGTAGACCGCCGACTTCAGGCCGACGGACTTGCCGGCGCCGAGCTCGCCGATGAACGCCATCGACGCGGACGCGTTCTCCCGGGGCCCGCGGGCCGGGTCGACCATGACGGGGCGGGCGCCGCCGGAGGCGAGCTGCAGGCCGAACAGGCCGCCCCTTTCGTCGCCGAGCTGGGAGCCGCACCAGGGCATGGCCATCGCGAAGTCCCGGGCGAGCAGGTACTGGGCGTATCCGGTCATCACCCGCGGGGTGCGGCAGCCGGGCAGCATCGTGTGCCACAGGCTGGTCTGCTCCCCCACCGGGCGGGAGAACGTGTAGTCGGTGGCGCCGAAGTCGCTGGACAGGGCGGCCGCGCGGTCCTGGGCTTCGTCCGCGGTGGTCCCCCAGACCGCCAGGGTGACCATGGCTCGGATCTCGACCTCGCGGGCCGAGGCGGTGAGCCGGTCGCGGAACTCGTCGTTGTCCGCCTCGTTCTTCGCGAGCGCTGCCGGCGGGCCGGCCGGGTCGCCCTGGTACTCCGCGGCCTGCGCCTTCAGGTGCCGGGCGCGCTTGCGGGTCTTCGCCTCCGCCTTGGTGCCTGGGGTGATGACCAGCCGGGCGGTCCAGTCCACGGGGTAGGCCAGATCGTCCAGCTGCTGCAGGTACGCCGCCCCGGGCAGCGCGAAGGCCTCCGGCATCTCGGACAGGGCCAGCATTGCCTGGTAGGAGTCGCCCCACTCGGAGGAGATCTGAACGAAGCGCCGCTCGAACGGGTTGCCCGGTGCTGTGCGGCGCTTGGTGAAGTCGGCGCCGCCCTCGGCGAGCAGCACCTCCCCCAGGGCCGCGACCGTACGGCCGCGGCCGCGGATACCCCGCTCGGTTCCGTCGGGCAGGAACGGCTCCGCCAGCCCGCGGCGCGCGCTGTGGCCGTAGATCCACAAGATTTCCGCCTCGGTGGCCGGCCTCATCGACACCCCGGTAGGCCACTGGGCATGCATCCGCTTGGCCTGCTCAGTGCGCCGCTCGACTTCGCCGGCGGTGATAGGTGCGGGCATGAGGCCGAGCTGCAGCGCGACTTCGGCCTTGGCCGCGGCGAACGCGGACAGGGCGGCGTCCTTGCGGGACAGCGGCGGCAGCGGGATCGCGAGCCAGTCGGTGCGGCCGGTCAGCTCCATCTCCTCGAGCTGGTCCAGCACGGCGTGGCCGAGCCGTTCGTAGCGCGGTGACTTCTTCAGGTCGACGTCGGCGACCATGGCGCGCACCACGGCGATCGGGTCGACCTGCGGGCACAGCGACATCAGCATCGGCTCGCCCGTCAGCGACTTGAACAGCGACTCAAGCGACTTCAGCCGCCGCTGCTTCGCGGTCGCCGGCGCGTGGGAGTAGTTAGCCGCAGCCACCTGCCAGATCGCCCACGTGGTGCCGTGCGTGGTGAAGACGAGGTTGTTGGCAACGTGCCGGATCGGCAGGCGCATCTCACTCCTCCGGGTCGGTTCGTGCGGACGCGGCGCGGCGGGCGAGCAGGGCCTGCACACCGGACGCCACAGGGGCGCCGGCAGTCGCATCGGGGGCGGGTGTGGCCGGCGCCGGCCGCGCAGGGTCGGTGACGGCGACGGCCGGCCGTGCCGCTGCGGGGGCGCTGTCGGCCACAGGACCCTCGGCGGCGACGGTGATGAGCGTGTCGCCGCTCACCGGTCGGACCGGGCGGAAAGGCCGGCCATGCAGCCGCCCCCACCTGGGGCCGGTCACCATCACGGCGACGCTGACCAGAGCGGCGAGAGGGTTGCGGCCATCGATGTGCAGATGCCGCAGAACAAACGCGGCCGCGAACGGCAGGCCGAGCAGCACCACCACGTCCATCAGCCCGTGCCCGCCCCAGACCGCACGGGTCAGGATCAACGCCACGAACGTGCCGACGATCGCCGCGAGCTGAGTGAGCGTGTACGGGCCGCCCGGCAGTCGGATCCCACGGCCGCCGTTGACGTCGCGGATAACACCGTGAACCAGCGGGGCACGACGGGCCTTGGTATAGCAGCGGCCGACCAGCTCGTCGCTGGTCTCGGACGCATCGACAAGGTGGGTGGTCACTGGTCACCCGGCCCGGTGAGTTGCTTGCCGCCGCCGTCGTACTGAGTGATGTCCTCGGTTGTCTTGTCCTTGAGGGTGTCCATGTTCGCGGCGCCGCCCCAGACGATGGCTGCGAAGATCACGGCCATGATCGTCGGCCCGGGCGCCTTCGTCTTCCAGCCGACAATGACCACGAAGGCGCCGCACAGCACCGGGATGGCAACGTTGAAGATGAGGGCCTTGATGTCATTGCCGAGGCCGGTACCGGTCTGGATCCAGCCGGCGGCGAGCGTGATGTCGTCCATGGCGTCTTCTCCTTCAGGAGGTGGCGGTGGGGGTGGGAGCGGCGCTGGGGATGGAGGCGGTGCTGGGCGCTGTCGAGGGGGTCGTGCCGGCGCTGGGGGCGGCCGGCGCGACGGACGCGGTGGGAGTGGTGGCGGTCGTGGGGGCGCCGTCGAGGCTGGCGATCTCCCAGCGGCCGGCCCGGGCCTTGAGAGTCAGCGCGTAGGTGAGCGGGACACGGACCTCGTCGTGGCCCGTGGCGCGCAGCGCGACCAGCAGCCGCAGCGTGGTGCCGTCGTCGGGCACAGTGGTCACCGGCTCGGTGCCCTGCTCGCCCTCGATGGCGAGGGTGTCGACCGCGATGCCCGTGTACGGCGCGGGAGCGACGGGGGCGAGGTGCGTTCCCGGCGCGAGGTAGCGGTCGAGTTCGCCGGCGCCGGTCAGGTAGGCGGTCAGGAACTCGGTGACGGCCTGAGTGCGCGGATCCGATGGAAGCGCAGGCCGCATCAGCCCATAGACGAGTCCGGGAGCCTTGATCCGCTCGGGGGCAGCGACTTCGGCCGGCATGGCCAGCGCCGTGTAGCCGCTCGCCCCGCCAGCCGTGGTCGCGGTGGCGACCGGGACCTGGAAGTACCGCACGGCCCGCGCGGCCGCGGCCTTGGCTTCGTCCTTGTCGTCACGCTGATGTCCGTCGGCCGACTTCGCGACCGGTTTCGTGTTGGTGATGCGGGCGGCCACCGTGACGGACCAAACCCGGGAGTCGGTCTGCCGCAACCGAACGACGGTGAGCTGCTCGCCGTGTCGTCGGCCCGAATTCCCCTCCAGGCGCAGGCTCGTGACGTCCGGGTAGTAGGCGGCGAGCTCGCCCTGGTCGCCCTCCCCCGCCGAGATGAAGGCGGCGACGAAGAGCTGGGCGAAGCCGGCCGCGCCCTGGGCTCCGGTTGCAGCCGGAGCGACGGGCGTCGGCTTCTTCTGTGCCGGTCCGGCCTGTGCCGGTGCCGACAGATACGCGAACGCGCCGAGCAGCGGGCCGAGGACGAGCAGACCCCAAGCCGTCCAGCGGATGGCGGCGGCGGTGTTTGCCTGGGCGCCGGTCGACCAGCCAGCCACATCCTGCGGCCCCTCGTCGATGTCCCAGTCCTGCGGTTCGGTGTCCGGTACAGCCGCTTCCTCGGCCGGGCGACGGTTCCATGCGGACTTCATGCCGACTCTCCGAAGGGCCGCAGGGTGTGGCCGGCCAGTTCGGCGATCCGCCGGCGCAGCTCGGTCTCCGGGCGCTGCTGCAGCGTCTCCAGGGAGGCGAGGACACCGTCGGCGTCCTTGGCGAGGAAGGCGCGCAGCCGGTCGTGGGTGTGGGTGTCGAAGGGGTGCGACACGAGCGCGGCGCCGAGCTGGATGAGCAGACGCTGGGCGCGGGTGACGCGCTCTTCGTCTGCATCCAGGGGCGCCTTGACGGTCTGGGGCATGCGGGTGTCCTTCTCTGGGTGTGGGCGGACGGTGGACGGGGGACGAGGCGGGGTCATGCCGCAGGCCTCAGCTGCAGCGAGGCCGACAGGCGCGCCACGGCACGGGAGCGGCGGCGCTGCCACGCCGTGGCGGTCGTGCCGGTGTAAGTGGCGGCGACGGTGTCGGGGAGTGGGTCGGTGGTGTAGTGCCAGGCGATGGCGCGGCCGTCGGCCGGCGAGAGGGTGCCGCTGCCCATCGCGTCCAGGACCAGCTCGAGTAGCTCCAGGCGGGCGCGGCCGGCTTCGCCTTCACTGACGGCCCCAGTGGGCTGAAGGCCGGCGGCGGCCGCGGCCGCGCTGACGGTCTGTGCTTCGGCCATCTCGGCCGGGCCAGGCGTGCTGTCGGCCAGGTCCTGTGCGGCGGTCAGGTCTTCACCGTGTTCTTCGCGGTCGGCGGCGAGCTCCCGGCAGATGTGATGCAGCGTGTCCAGAGCGAGGTTGGCGGCGGGCCGGCCGGGCCGGGTGTGGATGCGACCGGACCGGGCGACGACGTAGAGGGCGGCGATGGTCATGTGACCGATGTCGTCGAAGGTGCGGCCACCGAAGGGGCGGACCTGGCCGCGGGTCATGCGGACCGCGGCCGGGATCATCGCCTGGACGATGATGCGGGCGGCGAGCGTTGCCGATCGGTCACGGCCGGCCGCGCGGCCCAACAGGGCGCGGAGCACGGCATCGGTCAGCGCATCGGTCACGGCCCCGTTGGGCGGCTGAAGGGCGGCGAGCAGCTGGGCGGGGCCGAGACCGCGCACCCAGGAATCGGTCACGGCCGCGACGTCGTCGGCCAGGCGATCGGTCACCAGCCAGTCGGTCACCGCGGCCTGGGCGGAGGTGTCCGCGCACAGGACTTCCCACTCCGCGTCCAGGCGTTCAAAGATTCCGCGGGCGGTGGGGGCGGTCGGCGGCAGGTTCGGCACGGCACTTCTCCTTTCGGATGTCGTGCCGTGAACTCTCCTCAGACCGGCTTGCCCAATGGCTTGCCCAACTCCCTGAAACAGCAGGTGGGAGGCTTGCCCATGTGGCGGGCAAGCCTCCAGTGACCGATTGGGCAAGCCTCCTCAGGGGCTGGGCAAGCCTCGGTGACCGGTCGATGCAACCCCGGGCAACTCGCACTGGCAGTGGGTAAGCCCTGCCGGAGAGGCGGAACGGTGCCCGCCTGGAGAGGCTCGTCGGCACACCGGCGAGGTGACCGATGAGGACTCTGCCGGTCATGAACGATGACCGATCCGGGTTCCATCAGTCATCGGTCACGGGCGCCGGAATCGGTCACGGCGCCATCGGTCACCTGCCACCGGTCGGTCACGCCCCCGGAATCGGTCACGCGACAGGGCCCGGACATGACTGGGGCCGATGACCGGGATCGGTCATCGGCCACTCGTCAGGGCGGTTCGGTCAGCTGCTGACCGACCGGAGATGCGCGCGGCCCTGCTGCCGCCGCTGCTCCTTCAGGTAGTCGGCCGCTGCGTTGACCCGCCGCTGACCGGTCTTCGGGGACAGCTCCAGACGGCGTGCGACCTCCGCTCCGCAGAGCTTCTGGCCAGCCTCCTCGGCCTCGGTGAGCCACTGGGCAATGGTCGCTATCTGCTGCTGCACGGGATTCAGATCGGCCTCCTGGGTCTGCTTCTCGGGCAGCCGCGCAGTTGCCTCGCCGCTGTCGGAGACCGTGGCCTCCCACACGGCCGCGTTGCCCGTCGCGGGCGGAGTCGCACCCGACGGCGGGACATGCCGAGAAGGCTGCTGCGGCACTCCCCCGCCGACAACATTCTCGCCTGCCACCGAGGCAGTCGGGACCAGGACCGGCTCGGCCGCGGACGACTGCGGGGCGTCAGCCGGCTCAGTCAAGTCAGTCCCGGAGAAGGAGTGGCTGTCCGCAGATGCGTCAGTCCATGCCTTGCCGTTGATCAAGAGGAGACCTTCATGGGTACAGCAAGGCTTTTTGACCGGTTACGGCCGAGCGTGACAACGGCCCCTCCAACGGGGCCGTTGTCTGGCGCTGCTACATGTCGCTGTTGAGGTGCTCGACGAGCGCCTGCCGGTACTTGGGCGAAGCCGCGGCCCTGAGGTCAGCGGCTGCAGCCTCCGGGCTGCCAACCATCTCGAGGTAACGGCCGATCGCAAGGCGCCGCTGCTCCTCGTTGAGCTTCCAGAAGACGATCTCCATTGCTGCCGCCCCGTCGTGCCACGGCATCTTCACCGGCGGCCGAGCCAGGGGATCAACGCGCTTCTCGGATACATCGGCATCGTCGGCTGCGCTGGGCTGGACGCGTGGCTCGGGCAGTACTGGTGTGGTGACGCCGGTCTGCTCGAGAGCAGCTGGCCGGGGTTCGGCACTCTGGGACTGGGGGGCGCCGTTTATTACGCCGTAATGAGATCGGTCCGCCTGATCTGTTTCCGCAGGCTTGTCGGCGGGCTGCTTGTGGCTGGCAGCCTTCCTCTTCTCGGCGCGGGCCTTCTTCTCAGCAGCCTCCTGGGCTTCCATCTCCTTCAGGCGCCGCAGGTGAGTTTCCTGCTCCTCGGCCTTCTTCTTGCCGACCCGGCGGAGCAGTGCTGCAGATTCCTCGCCTGACTGCAGCTTCTCCTTCAGCTCGGGTGTCAGCGTCAGGAGGGCGAGGCGCTGTGATACCCATCCCTGGGAACGGTGCAGTCGCGTCGCGAGAGCTTCCTGGGTGCCGTGCACCTTGAGGAGCTGGTCAAGGGCCTTGGCCTCATCGAGGTGGTCGAGATCCTGGCGGTGAATGTTGGCGACGAGGGCCGATTCCAGTATTTCGTCGGGGTTGCTGCCGAGGTCGTCGTCGAGCATGACCTTGATCTCGGTGAGGCCGGCTTCCCGTGATGCGGCGAGGCGGGAGTTGCCGTCGATAACGACGTACTTGGTGTCCTGCTCGAGGTCGTCTTCGCGTCCGGGGTTGCCTTCGAGGTAGGCGAACCGGC
This sequence comes from Streptomyces sp. NBC_01320, assembly GCF_035974375.1. NCBI lineage: Bacteria > Bacillati > Actinomycetota > Actinomycetes > Kitasatosporales > Streptomycetaceae > Streptomyces > Streptomyces sp. NBC_01320. The sequence continues at coordinate 64,742 of NZ_CP108391.1, read as the reverse complement.
CCATGATGCTGATCGCGGTCTTCTGGCCGTGGTCGCGGAGGCTGGCGCTGAGGTCGGTCAGGTCACCGAGCTCGGACCGCGGGTTGTCCGGGTTCAGGCTGATCAGGTCAACGGGCAATTTGACGGGGGGCGGTGCTCCTTCCGTCGGGGCACTGGTGTTGGCGTTGATGGCGGCGCGGCGTGCGCTGATGGTCTGCGTCTGTCCGAACGACGCACCAGCGCCGAGCTTGGCTGCCTTGCTCATGAGATCTCCCGGGCCAGGGCCCGCATTCCGACGGACTGGTCACAGCGGGGCGAGTACGCCAGCAGAGGCTGCTTTACGCGCACGGCCTCCTTCTGCTCCTTCAGGTCTCCGATGACTCCGACTACTCGGGGATCCTTTATGTCCATCCATGATCCGAGGGATGAGGTGGCGATGTATCCGCGTCGGGCGTCGTAGTGGTTCACGACGATGCCGAGGTAGTCGAGTTCGAGGTGCATGTCGTTGCGTAGGTCCTCGATCTGCGAGGTGAGGAGTCCGTACGCGTCGGCGGAACTGTCCTCGGCTTGGACAACGACCAGTACACCGGAGTTGCCGGGTGCCTCTCCGGGTCGGCGGCGCCCGTAGTACGCGGCGGCGTCCATGCTCAGGCCGAGGCTGGGCGGGCAGTCGATGAGGACTGCGTCGTACTCGTCCTCGACAGCGGACAGTGCTCTTTCCAGTGCGGCCTCTCGGGCGCGGACACCGGAGAGCTTGACGTCCAGGAGGAACGCGTCGGTGCACGCGGGCAGGAGGTGCAGGCGGTCACCGAACCGGGGGTCTTCTATCGGCACGATGAGGTCACGCAGTTGGCCCTTGGATTCGCCCGCCATGTGCTTGGTGAGGCTGTCGCCCTCGAGTGGCAGAGGTTCCTGGCCAAGCTGCTTGGTGAGGTGGCACTGGGGGTCGAAGTCGACCAGGAGCACCCTCAGGCCGAGGCCCGGCAGGTCCTCGTAGTCGAGGGGCGAGTCAGTGTCGTCCTCGGACAGGGCGGCCGCGAAGTGCTTGGAGATCCGCACGGGGTGGAGTTGGTTGGAGTCTTCGGCCAGGGCCTCACCTGTGCCGGCGGTGATGGCGGTCTTGCCGACGCCGCCCTTCTGGTTGCAGACGACGACCCGCTTGGGGTGCTCGGGTCGCACCACGGTGGGAGCCGGATTGGTCTCAAGCCACATCTGCACCGACTGCGCGAGGCCTTGGATGATGGAGACTCCGCGGGAGGCACAGTCGCCACGGAACCTGTCCCACTGGCCCGAAGGGAGGAAGGTGGAGAAGGACTTGGCGCCTGACGTGTCGATGGGGGCGAGGTTGGACCCGAGCCCGAGCCAGGCCTCGATGCCGGCCTCGACGGCGTGCTGAATGTCGATGCCGTGCTGGGCGGCCCGGATCTTCAGGTCCAGCTGTAGTGCGGCGGGGATCTTGGAGACGACCTTCTCGCGGTCGCCACCTGGAGATGACAAACTCATGCCAGGTACCTTACTAACGTTCGCGATCAGATGCGGCATCAACACGGTAGCTTTGCCAAGTATTACGCCGTAATATCCACCCGCTCCGTGAGCATGCCCGCCGCGTAATGACGTGTGTCCTGCCCCCGGCGAAGTCTGGGCAGCCCCAGTACTCTCTGGGCCCTGAGAGGCCCTGGACCCGGCAGGGCGCCCGAATTTCGAGCTGCTCCAGCGCCGGATGGGTGCGGTGAACGCGCACCGTGCCACCCATCCGACACGGGAGACCCCTGTTGTCGGCGTACGGGCTGTAGTGCAGAGGTATGTACGGGCTGATGCGCAGAGCTTGAGACCGTGTCAGCTGACGGCGGTGACGCCGCCTTCGATGGCGGTGAGGCGGTTCTTCAGCCGGTAGCTGGCGCCGTTGATCGCGAGGATCTCGCAGTGGTGGAGGAGGCGGTCAATGATGGCGGTGGCCAGGACGTCGTCGCCGAAGACCTGCCCCCACTCGCTGAAACTTTTGTTCGATGTCAGCAAGGTGGAGCCCTTTTCGTAGCGCTTGGAGAGCATCTGGAAGACGAGGTTCGCCTCGTCACGCTCCAGCGGGAGGTATCCAACCTCGTCGACCACGAGGACGCCTGGCCGCAGGTAGGTGCGGAGTTTGCTGGCCAGGCGGCCGATGGAGTCGGCGGCTTTGAGCTGGCGGACCATGTCGTCGAGGGTGGTGAAGTAGATCGTGTAGCCGGCCCGGCAGGCGGCGACCGCCAGGGCGACCGCGAGGTGTGTTTTCCCTACTCCCGGCGGGCCCAGCAGAGCAACGTTGGCCTTGGCCTCGACGAACGCGAGGGTGGCCAGGTCCTTGACCTTCCTGGGGTCGAGTTCGGGCTGGTAGGAGAAGTCGTACTCCTCGATCGTCTTGTAGTGCGGCAGCCGGGAAAGCCGCAGGGCATGACGGAAGCGGCGCTCTTCATGGACGGCGAGTTCTTCTTCCAGGACGAGGTCGAGGAAGTCGAGGTAGGCCATCTGACTGGCATCGGCCCGGCCGACGTACTCGGCCAGCGACTGGGTCAGGTGAGGCAGGCCGAGCTTGGTGGCGGTGGTGCGGATCCGGGCGGTGACCAGCTCGCTCAACGCATGTCCTTGGGGTCGATGGGGGCGGGGGTGAAGGGGCGAGTGCCGGTGATCTGGTCGTAGAGCGCCAGCGGCCGGGTGCCGACGTGGACTTGTGCGGCCCGGGCCCGGGTCAGCAGGGAGACAAGCCCGCCGGGCTCGGTGTCCGTGCGGGCCGGCCTGGCTGCGGGGGTGCCGGGATCGGTGGTGGTGGCGCGGGTATGTCCGTCGGGCAGGCACTGCCAGTGGGCCTCGTCCACGATGCGGGCGCCGCGGCCGACCGCGCGTGGGTGGACAGCCAGCAGCGTGATGCCCTGCGCGTCGGGCACCGTGGAATGCAGTGCGACCGTGGCCGCCGACGCCCTGACCTCGACCAACTGCCGGTGGCGGACCTTGACGGCGGGCACCGAGTACAAGTTGGCGTCGAAAGCGACCAGGCAGTCCTTGGCCACGTGCCGCAGAAACCGGTCGGCGACAACGTAGGGGCGAGCGGGCACCGGCCGCAGCGCGGCATGATCCCGCCCGGCCCGCACGCCGATCACTTCGCCGTGGGTGCGGTGGGTGCGGGCCCGGCGCTGGGGGACCCAGGCCATGAACGCCCCGTCCAGATCGTCCAGGCCCGAGAAGGCCCGGCCGGCCAGCACATGATCACGGACGATGGTCACCTGACGCTCGAGAGAGGTGCGGCAAGGAGGAGGTCACCTTCGAGTGGCTCTCCACTCATCGCCTGCCGGTGTCCGTCGAGCTGAACCCGGGGTTCGAGAGCGCGGCCACCGGCGACCGGGCTGGCGCTCCTGGATGAGGCGCCACGCCATGGCTATGAGGCGATCCGCCTCCTGGAGGAGAGTTTCCTGTGCGTGTACTTCACCGAGCGCGGCATCGAAGAACTGCAGAGCTGACGCGGCGAAGAGCGTCATGTCCTCCCACGCGCAGATCCTCGGGCTTACCGGGGAGGGATTCCGGAAACCATGTCCCGGAAATCTCCAGGGGTTGCAGGCCAGAGGCTTGCCCACACTGATCTGGAACAGGACACCAAGTATTACGCCGTAATATCACCCCGCTCCGTGAGCCTGCCCGGCCGAGAAGTGAGATGCACGGCGGAACGACAAGCTGATGTCACAGGGCGGTACGCAACGGCGGACGTACCCCGTATGAGCCCCTCAGCCGTGTGGACTGGGCTCTGCCGGTGTACGGCTGAGTGACTGTACGTCACTCGTCCTGCGTCGACGACGGGTGGATAGAACCCTTGGGGAAACTGGGCTGTGCCGTGAACTCCCCAATTGGGGCTCTCCTGCCGCATGAGTGGGTCACTCTGTGGCGGGTTGGCGTCCGGGGAGGGTGGGGCGGGGGCCGGCGAGGGTGAGCATGACGAGGGCGATGATGGCGTCGGCGCTGTGGAAGCCGAAGCCGCGTCGGATGATGAGCCGGGTCTTGGTGTTGGTGGACTCGATCAGCCCGTTGGACAGGCCGGTGGCCAGCGCGGAGCGGATGGCCTCGTAGCGCCGCATGATCTTGCGCTGGAGGTCGACGAAGACGTCGATGCGGCAGCGGCGGGCCCAGCCGATCCACCGGTCCAGGGCCCGCAGGGCGGCGGTGGGGCGGGACTTGGCCAGGGCGAACACGGCCCGCAGGGCCTCCTTCAGGCGCCAGGCCCGGTGCAGGCGCGGATCGGTGGCGGCGATCCAGGTGAGCTTGGCGGCCTGTCGGTCGGTCAGATCGTCGGCGTTCTTCCACAGCGCGAAGCGGGAGTCCTTCAGCGCCCGGGCCCTGTCGCGGTCGCCGAGCTCGCGGCGGGCCCGGTTCCACGAGGCCCGGCGCTCGGCGTCCAGCGCCTCGGTGGCCCAGGCGACGACGTGGAAGGGGTCCATCACCCGTATCGCGCCGGGGGCCCGATCGAGGAGGACCTCGGCGATCCAGCCGGCGCCGTCGGCGGAGATGTGCGTGAGGGTGCGGGCCCGTTCAGCGCCGAGAGCGTCGAAGAAGCGGTGCAGGACGTCCTTGCCGTGCCCGTCGCTCATCCACACCACGCGGGCGGTGTCGTGGTCGACGACCACGGTCATGTACTTCTGCCCCTTGCGGTAGCTGATCTCGTCGATGCCGATCCGCCACAGGCGGGCCAGCCGGTCGACGGCCCGGTCGCGGTCGGCGACCACCCGCTCCACGATCGCCCCGACCGTGCGCCAGGAAGTCCGCATCAACTGTGCGGTCGCGCTCTTGGAGCACTCGGCGGCCATCCAGGCGGCCTGCTGATCGAAGGCGTAGGTGTGTCCGGCAGCGTGACGAGCCCAGGGCACCGCCGTCACCGTCACTCCGTGCCGGCGGCAGTCCACCCGCGGCGCGTCGGCCTCCAGGAAGACCCGCATCACGCCGTGGTCGAGGTCCCGCCACCGACGTCGGCCCCGCCCGGCGTCGAACCAGGGCGCCGGGCGCCGGCACCGGCCGCACCGCTGCCGACGTCTCGTGTCAGGCCGTACCGACACGACCACACACTGTTCGTTCTCGTCGATCCGGACGCCCTCGACCACCGTGTGTTCGGCCGTCAGCGTCCGCTTCCATATCCTGAAGAAAGACACGCCGTTTCTCTGCTTGATCAAACTTGAGCCTAGACACCTCAAGGATCACAGGAAGCGGCGTGTTTCACGTATCAGCCCAGGTCACAGCACCCACACATGCGGCAGGAGAGCCCCAATTGGGGAGCCCGACCTCGATGCCGCTCTACGGGCAGATTCCGGTGTGTCAAGGATGCGCGTACCGCGCCTGCCTGGACGCGGCCGTGGCCGGCGCGTTGGCAGCAGAGGACCGGTACACGCTGCTGATCTGCCTAACCAGGCAGGATGACGCCCTCGGTATCAAGTGATACGGCAGAGGTATTCATCCTGCTGGTCCGAGCCCCGCCGACGACGGGCGTGTGTGGCCGCGGGCCGCGGTTCGGTCGTCAGCGTGCGGCCTGGGGCGGGGTGTTGTCGAGGACGAAGACGGGCTTGAGGTGCCTCTCGGGCAGGGCATCGGGGAGTTGTTCCCAGTCGAAGACGTGGGAGACGACGCGTTCGGGTGCGACCGTGCCCGAGAGGGCGAGGTCGAGGGCGTCGGGGATGCGGGCGCGTACGTTGTCGCGGGCGATGCGCAGGGTGACGCCGGTGAGGTACATGTCGAGGAGCGGCAGTTCGCCGGGCCGGAAGTGGTTACCGGCAGACTCGCAGACGCCCTCGGGAGCGAGGGACCTGACGGCGAGGTCGAGCTGGTCGACGCGGCTGGTGGCCTCGACGGCGAGGTCGAAACCGTGCGGGACAGGGGCGATCGCCTCAGCGGTGCGTGCGCCGTAGCTCTCGGCGAGGGAGCGGTGTTCAGGGTCGGGGTCGACGTACAGGACGTCGGAGGCACCAAGGGCGCGGGCTATGTCGCACACCTACAGGCCGATGCTGCCTCGGGCGAAGACCAGGACGCGCGCACCCGGCCGGGCCTTCAGGTGGGGTGCGACCAGGCGTCAGGACAGGGACCAGTTGTCGCTGGCCGAGGCCATGGTGACCGGGTCGAGGCCGGTCGGCAGCGGGACCAGCATGGCGTCCGCGTACGGTACGCGGACGAGGTCGGAGAGGGGCCCGCCCCAGTCGCCGCCAATCGGCGCCCCGTACATGGCCATGTACGGCACCGACGAGCAGTGGACGGTGAGCCGTCGCGGCAGTTGGCGCAGGTGCCGCAGTTGATCGCCCACGGCACCACGACCAGGTTGCCGGGAGCGACGCCGGTCACCGCGTCACCGACGTGGGCCACGCACTCGTGGCCGAGCGCGAGCGGCGGTTCTATGAAGCCGTGCCCGGCGAGGATCGAGGAGTCCACGTCGCAGGAGGTCGCGGCCACCGGCGCGACGATCGCCTCCTGATCGGACTGGACCTTGGGGTCGGGAACCTCGCGCCACTCGACGGTGCGGCGTGCGACGTAGGTCAGTTCACGCATCGGCCTGGTGGCCCTTCGCCAGGGCCACCAGGCCGGCGTAGCGGACGACGGAGCCGCCCGCGCCCCAGGTGCCATCGGGCTGCTCGTGCACCAGCACTCATACGCGTAGCGCCTCGGCCGAGGGCAGTCCAGCAGCCGTGAGTACGGTGGCGTGGCCTCCTCGATCAGGCCGGCCTTGCGCCGCTCGGACAGTGTCCCCTGGGGCACCGTCACCTCCACGAGAAAGCGGGGCGCCTCGTTCTCGGCGGTCGTCTGGGCGTCCGCTGGCAGCTCGATGAGGTAGCTCCAGGCCTGGGCGCGGAAGAACTCCGTGTCGGGCGCACCTTCCCAGTGCAGCAGCACAGCGGAAAGTTCGCGCTGGATCGTCGCGCGCCGCTGGTTGCTGAGGGCACCGGCTGGGGCGGTCAATCGATTCACGGGCATGGCAGGTCCTATGACGGCCGTTATATTCAGAGGGAAAGTGTGCAGGTACCCAAGAGCAGCACGCCGCCGCGCGAGCGGATCGTGGCCTGCGCCGCGGACATGATCAGCCGGCGCGAGCTGAGCGCGACGAGCATTCGGGAGATGGCCAGCACGCCAAGGCGCCGCTCGGTTCGACGTACCACTACTTCTCGGAGGGTAAGCAGCAGCTGGCCACCGAGGCGGTCCGCTACACGGGCGAGTGGGTCGCGCGGAGTCTGCGCAAGGAGCTTGAGGCGGGACCGGCCGCGGGCGTGAGGGCGTTCTTGGACCTCTGGCGGAGGATTGTCGTCGAGAGCGACTTCAACGCCGGCTGCCCCGTCCTGGCCGTGGCCATCGAGGAGCCCCCGGCCGACGAGATCCCGCCCGCCCTGGCGGCCGCCGCCGAGGTCTTCGAACAGTGGGAGGGCCTCCTCGCCGACTCGCTGCGGGAGTACGGCGCCGACGCCGAGCAGGCTGCGCAGCTCGCGACACTGATCGTCGCGGCCGTCGAGGGCACGGTGGCCATGTGCCGCGTCAAGCGCAGCACGCAGCTCCTCGACCACGCCGCCGAACAGCTCCAGGCCCTCATCTCCGCCGCGACCAGGGGCTGACCGGGGCGACAGGGCCCGCGCAGAACGCGCCTGGCCCGGGCGTCCGCCCTATTTGATCGGGGGACGCCCCGACCCTGGGTCACGCGCAGAGCGCGGCGCGGATCGCCTTGACCTTCTCCTCGGTGAACACGCCGCTCTCGAGGAGGGGGAGGATGGACAGCACGCCGCCGCTCGAACCTCAGCTGCCCTCGTCGATCACGCGGAAGTTGACCCACCAGGTCGGCGACGGCTGGGCGAGACCGCAGGCGTCGGCCATCGCGGCCAGGACGCGCTCGATGACCTCGGTCCGGACCTCCTGCCGCCACTCCCCGCCCATCACCGCCACGTCGATGACCATGATGTCGAGGTCCCGACCGGCGTCCGCAAGGAGCCGTCCGCCGATGGCCATCATGTCGGGCTCACGCTCGACGAAGTGCACCTGGAACCCGACCCGCGCGGCCGGGGCGAACTGTCCGACCTCGGGCACGAGGACCGCGTCTGTCAGCGTCATCGTCGGGTTGCCCCTCATCGGCAGCCGGTCGTCCGCGCTGTAGGCGCCCTTGGCGGGGCCGTGCGTCAGCCAGGTCGGGTCCAGGCGGGAGACACCCGCTTCCCTGGCCGCGCCGATCACGGCCGCCGACGCGCGCGTGCAGAGGCCGTCCGCGCGCACCTAATTGCCTCTAGACCGCGGTCCAGTTCAGGCCGCTGGAGCGGATGCTCTCGTCCGCGATCTCCTTGTCGGCGTAGATCGACCGCAGAAGCGTGCGGTAGATCAGCTTCATCAACCGTTTGGAGTCCTCGGCGCCGTTTCGGTGGCAGGGAAAACGGCTGTACGGCTCCCTGACGGCCTACCAGGAGCGGCGGCACTGCGTCATATCGACTACTTCGAGATCGGGCGCGTAAGGTGCCATTCTATGGGTCGCTTTTCAACGGCTTCGCGCGCAACTTCCGATTTAACCCAATGCATCGTTCCGTCTCATCACCGTTCGACTGGTCTCGATGAAGCCTGACGACACGACGTGGTTGCTCGTCTCGCTGAAGGCCGACCCGGCGTCCCGAGCACGGGGTGCCTCTCGATTCCGTGCCGGTGATGGCGACAATCGCCGGCATGGCTATCTCTCCGTCATCCCGGCTGATCGCAGCAGCGGCCCCGGAACGGCAGCGCCTCTCGGTGTCGGGATGGCTCTCGCTCAACCTTGCGGACTTGCTCGGCTGGCGATGCACTTGGGAGAACTGGGCCGTGCCTCAAACTCCCCAATTGGGGAGTTCCTCTGGTATTGGTCCATGGACCGAGGGCGGTGTGCCAGGATGCCGGTTGCGGCGCCACTCCGGACGCGGCAAGAGGGGTACGCAAGGAGGCCGGTTCCGGTGCTCAACGATCCCGTGGAACTGATCGACCCGCCAACGAACAGCGTCATCGTCGGCACTGGCAAAGGTGGCGTGGGCAAGAGCACCATCGCCGCACATCTGGCGGCAGCCTCGGCAGCAGAGGGTCGGCGCACCCTGCTGATCTGCGTGACGAGCCAAGACGATGACGATCTCGGCATCAAGAGGTTCGGTAAGGGCATTCACCCGGATGGCCCGTCAGTCATAAACGGCCAAGGCTTGTATCGCTCCGTCTATGAGCGGATCCCGCTGCTGCCTGTACGTGAAGTGCGCCCCAACCTTGACGTGGTGCCAGGCGGTGAAGCAGTCGGCGAGCTGATCCAGCTGCTGATGCACCGGATGATGACCGAAGGCGCCGGCGTCGCCCTCGCCCTGACGCGCTCACTGGCGCCGATCTCCGGCTGGTACGACCAGATCGTCATCGACAGCGCCCCGGAGAACGACTCCCTGGAACAGCTGGCCATCGCCGCGGCCCGCGTTCTGGTGGTGCCCACGCGTTCGGATGATTCCTCCATTTTGGGCATGGAGCGCATCAGCCGGAACTTCAAGATGGTGCGCCGTCAGATCAACCCGCACCTGCGGGTGGGAGGCGCCTTCCTCTACGCCTCGAACCCGACTGCCACGTCAATGCACGCCGAGGTGAAGGAAGACATCCGGGAAGTCCTTGGCAGCTCGACCCCGATCCTCTCCACCGTGGTCGGCTATCGGGAAAAGCCCGCCCGGAACGCACGCAAAAAGGGTCTGCTGTTCTCGGAGTACGCCGAACTCCTCCCCACGAGCGCCCGCGGCTACGACGTAGCTGCCGGCCGCGCGAAGGTCGCGGACGTCGTACCGGAGGCCATCGTCGGCCTGGCGGATGACATGCGGTCCTTGACCACCGAAATCTATGAGCACTGTAGGAAGGCAACGGCCTGATGGGCGACCTGTTCAGCGACGACGAGCCGGGAAAGGCGCAGACCGTAGGCACCGGACTCATGGGAGGTGGCTATCCTGCCGTAGTCCGGGACGCCAGTGTCGTCATCAAGGCGCCCGTCGGCACCACCCTGGAGTCGATCCCACTCCCCCGCCCGCCCGCCGGCGACGGCGAACTTACGCTCCAGGAGCAGCAGACCTTCGAGGCGTGCAAAGCAGGCGTCGACAATCTCCACAAGGCCTTCTGGATTGCTGGCAAGTCCCTGGAAACGATGAAGACCGGCAACCTTCATCGCAACTCTGGGGTTCCGAACTTCGCCGAATACGTCTGGATCAACTGGGAGATCTCCGAGTCCCACGCTCAGCGGCTGATGTCCGAGTGGCGGATAGGAGAAACTCTTGCAGGCCTGGGGTGGCGTCCGCGGGAATCCCAGGTCCGGGAACTGACTCCCGTGGCCAAGAGCCACGGCGAGGATGCCGCAGTAGCGGTCTACGACGCCCTGGCACGGGCGGGAGCACGCGTAACGAGCAGTGCCCTGAAGGACGTGGTGAGCCGGCTGCCCGCCAGTTCTTCAGGCCAGTCTCCCGCAGATGTTGCCCGCGTGGTCCGTAACATCCTTGAGCCCGCGCCACTGGCCCAGGCGACCGAGTCCAGCAACGGAGCGGTGGACGGCGGCGGCGAGCCGGGCCGGTCCGCCGAGCCGGCGGACGCGACCGAGGGGCAGGCCGACAGGACGCCCGACCCGACCGAATCGGAGGACGTTCGCCGGCTCATGCAGACACTCGGCCATCTCAAAGACGCTGCGAAGGGCATCAGCCGCCCGGTGGTGCGGCGCGCGATCGACGAGCACCCAGAGGCCGCAATGCTGATGGTGGCGGAGATCGCGGCCGCGCTCGGCAAGATCGAGCGGGTGATCGCTATGCGGAAGACAACTCGCTGACAGCACACAGCAGAAGAAGGGGGTGGCCTGCTTGCGGGGTCGCTCCCCTTTCGTTGTGGCCGCGCGCCGACCGCTTCTTCACGCCTGGTTGTGCCCTCGCTTGCGGGGACCGTCGGGCAAGTCCGGCAAGAATGCGTCCAGAACACTGTTGAGAAAGTCAGACCGGTTCGGGAACGCGTACGCCGCAGCGAGAGCGTCGATGACCGCGAGTTCGCGGGTGGATGGTCGGAAGCTCTGCTGACGGCTGTCCTTGACCGATCCTCGTGCCGTGCGCCGGGCAGGCACATCACCGAACAGCCCGTCCGGGTCGAGATCTTCCTCCTGGACGGGCTGGCGACGGTGGCGCAGTTCCTCGCGCAGGGCCGCAAACAGGTCCTGGCTCTTGGCGTGGAGAACAGCGCGACGCACCACCACAGCGTTCGTGGGCTCGTGGCTGGTCTTCAGCTTCTGCGTGAGCTGGTAATGCGCGAACCGCTTACGCACGTCGGAGCTGACCATGATCGTGCACTGGCCTGCCTCCTGCCCCCTCTCCCCCGTTGGCATCCTGACTTCGACGACGACCGCCGATTCCGTACGCCGCGCGTTGTCCGGTTCGGCACGTGCGGGCAGAGTTGGCTCGGGATCTGCGTGGGTGGGTGCCAACGGTGCGGGAGCGGCCTCGGTGGCGGGCGGATCCGGGATGGGGGCCCGTCGGCGGTTGGGCTGCGGGCTGAAGGCGGTGCCAGCCGCTGCAGCGAAGGCCTCCAAGCCGTCATCATCGGGAAGGCCGCCCCGTTTCGAGGGCGTGCTGGTCACGTCGCTCATGCCGCTTCGCTTTCCGTTCGGGTGCCGCGGTCAAGCGCGGTCTTCGCCTGCATGATCTCGATGGCCAGTGACTGGTAGTCCCCTGCCAGCGCCTTCATGGACCGTCGGACACTGGGTTCGATCGCGGTACTGCTCCGCATCTCGTGGGCAACCCGTCCGGCCACTCGGCAGGCGACGGCCGCTGCCTCGACGTGGCGGATTGTCTGGGCAAAAACAGGAGCCGCGCCATTAAGGTCTTCCTCCAACTGCTCCTTGATCTTGGTCTGGACGTTCGTCGCGCTGGCATTGGTGCCGAAGATGACGACACCCAGCAAGCGGAGCATGGGGTTGAGAGCGCGGGCTTGGCCGAAGCGTCGGGCCACGGTACGCAGTCCCTTGCGTGAGGACGGGTCGGACTTGGAGGGGACCAGCACGAAGTCCCCTGCAGTGAGGGCCTGGAGTTGCAGGGGTTCCGAGCCGGGTGCTACATCGAGGACGATCACGTCGTAGACGTCGCGGACAGCATCGATTGCCGCGGTGTACATACCCATCCATGCGGACTGGTCCTCAGGGCTTTCGCAACGTGAGGCGAGACGCCGCTGGCAGTACAACTCTTCGATGACGTCCTCGAGGACAGCTCCGCCCGGCACGACAAACAGCCCCGGGCGTGCCTCGCCGGTCGGGGTGAGCGGCTTGCCATCGAGGATGGCGGCGGCCTGAGCTACGCCGTCATCTGCGAGTACGGTTCCGGTGGTTCCGAGGTCCTCGCCGTTGTTGCCCTGCTCGTCCATTTCGATGAGCAGGACTCGCAGCCCGATAGCAGCCCAGGCGGCGGCCAGGGCTGCGGACAGGGAGCTTTTGCCGACTCCGCCCTTGCCGTTGACGACCACGAAGACCTTGGTCTGATGCACGCCTTCCGCCACGAGTTGAAGGCGGCGCTGTAGTGCGCGTTTCACCTCGGTCAGACCAATGGCCTGGAGCGAGACGACATCGGTGGGCACAGAGATCACCTCCAGTCACAAAATGGACATCATGTGATCATCGACGGTATGGGGGGTGCGAGGTCCGGCGCATAGGACACGCGAGTCGAGAAGCGCGGCGGTGCGGCCATCCACCCGGCTGGCCGCACCGTCCAACATCGCAACCGCCGACATAATGCGAACGACACCGAACACGACTTCTGGGGCAACTCGTAGCGATACGACTAGCACGCTATATAGCGGCCTTAACGACTCCCCAATTGGGGAGTTGCTCAACGTGGCCTACACGGCTGGCGGAAGCCCGACCGCATCGCGACTGCGCCCCACCGCACCCCTGCCGCTTCGGTGGTGGCGTTCTGGGCCGGACTGCATGACCTGGGGAAGATCACACCGCCGTTCCAGGCGCAGGTGTCCGAGCTTTTCGCAGGGTTATGCAGCGATCCGGTCTACCGGTTTGCCCGCGGCGCGATGGGGGAGCAGGTGTTCCGGCATGAGAAGGCGACGCACTGGGCGTTGGTCGAATTGTTCGAGGAGGCCGGTTATCCGGGGGACCGGCGGCTGCTGCGACGGTCGGTGAGTCATCAGACGGCGCAGTTGCTGGGTGGGCACCATGACGCGTTCGGCGAGGTTTTGAAGCCGGGGCAGTTGGGGTGTGCGAGTGCGTATCAGCCTGGCCTGGGGGAGGAGGGGTGGGCTGCGCAGCGGCGGGTTCATTTCGCTGAGTTGCGGCGCGTGACCTGCGCTGCGGCTGTTCCGCAGCGGGGGCTGCCGGCCGAACTCAGTGTGGGTGTCGGGTTTGGTGGTGGTGGGGGACTGGTTGGCCAGTCGGGTGGAGGCGATTACGCCGTTCGGAGGGCTGGCGAGGGACACCTGCGGATCTTGATGTGCATTGGGCGCGGGCAGTGGCACCTGGTCTCGTGCGTGCTGCCTGCCCGGCTCGGCCGGGCACGGTTCGATACGGGCGCGTTCGAGGCGATGTTCCCGTTCGCACCGAACAGGCTGCAGAGGGATCTCGTGGAGAACCTGCCGGGTCTGGTCGCGCAGCGTGGGCCAGGTCTGTTGCTGTTGGCCGCACCGACAGCAGCCGAGTCGTCGTGGGGCGTCGGGCGGTCAACCGATGGAAGCCACAAGCGGCAGAAGTTTGAAAGCCACACCCGACACCCCTGGGTGGGCCAACCATACGAAGGGCTCGCCCAGTCCTGGAGAAGAACGTAGGGAAGTCTGAGCGGCCTGCGCCACTCGCGGCGCCGAGGGCGGTCACGAGTGCCCCCAGGTCGACGGCCAGATCGCATCGGGAAGCGGCGGCGGTCCGTCGCATCACCAGGTGTCGGAGTGCCAAGGGCTCATTCCGGCCGCGCTCCGAGCCGCTCGGCCAGGAAGGCGATGATCTCGTTCCGGGCCTGCATGGTGGGGTGACCGTCCTGGTCGACGAGGTGTGCCGTGACGACGCTGTGGGCGCAACCGACGACATCACGGAAGAAAGGCGGAGGGTTCGTGTTCGCCGCCTCGGCTTTGAGTACGCGGCTGTCGAATGCGTCCCCGAGCAGTGCTCGGTAAGCCGCGAACCGCTGGCCAGTGCACCACCTGTCGTTGTCGAAGCGGTAGGCGAGAACCTTCAATCCGTCTCGCGCTACGCGTTCAGCCACGGCAGCAGCGTCTTCGTCGCTGATCTCCAGGCCGCCGGGGTCGTCCAGCGGAAGCGACGGATGGTTGACCACTGGTGCGATGACAGCGGGTTCGAGCGCCATGGTCAAGGCGAAGTTGCCGGTAAAACACAGACCGACGGCGCCGACGCCAGGCCCGCCACGCTCGGCGTGCGCCAGGCGAGCGAGGCCGCGCAGCCATGTGACGACGGGGCTGGTGCCGCCACCGGCAAACGCTCGGAACTCGGCGCTGACGCACGCGCGTCGAACGATGGTCTCCCGTGCCTCGGTGACCGGATAGGCACCGTCGACGCCGAAAAGAGAGGGCAAGTACACGCAGAAGCCGGCATCGCGCACCCAACGCGCGAACCGCGCGACGTCGGGGCTGATACCCGGCATCTCGGGCATGAGGATGACTGCCGGTCCTGACCCGGCAACGTACACGGTCTTGCCGACGTCATCGACGCTGACGGCTCTCCGTGAGAAGTCGTCCAAGGGGTCGCTCTGACCTCGCGTGATTGTCATGACCGAGATGATGACGAGTGGCCGCCCTCCCTGAGAAGCGGCGGCATCGCCACGTATCCCGGTAATATCGCCACCCGTTCAAAGGTGCTGGAGGGGCCGCATGAGTCCGCTGCGCATTGGTGTGCTGGCCTATCCTGGCTGCTTTGCGTCGGAGGTATTCGGAGTCCCCGACCTCCTGACCATGGCAACTCACGTTGCCGCGGCGCAAGGGTCGGTCCAGCCGGCCTACGAGGTGTCGGTCGTCTCGCCCCGGCGGCGTGTGATGGCGTCCGGCGGCTCGGTCCTCGACGTCTCGGCGGTTCGCCCCGTAGACGTCCTGATCGTGCCGGGCTTCGAGCTTTCGCCCACGCTCGATCTCGACGCGGCACTCGCAAACCTGGGACCGGAAGTAGCGTCGATTCGATCGCAGGCGGCCTCGGGGGCCGCTGTCGTATCGATCTGCGTGGGCGCCTTCCTGGTCGCTGAAGCCGGGCTGCTCGGCGGGCGCGAAGCGACCACGTCCTGGTTGTTCGTGGATCGCTTCGCCCGCCGGTACGCCGACGTGCGCCTCCGCCCGGAGAGCTTGGTCGTGACCGACCGGGGCGTGACGACCACAGCGGCCTTCAGTGCCATGTACGACTTCGCGCTGCAGTTCATCCGCGAGCACGACGGCCCCCGTGTCGCCCGTAGCACCGCGCGTATCGCGCTTGTCGACGATGCACGTTCCAC
Organism: Streptomyces sp. NBC_01320; assembly: GCF_035974375.1. NCBI lineage: Bacteria > Bacillati > Actinomycetota > Actinomycetes > Kitasatosporales > Streptomycetaceae > Streptomyces > Streptomyces sp. NBC_01320. Next base: position 49,311 of record NZ_CP108391.1, on the reverse strand, counting down.
GCAGGCTCCCTATGTCGACTCCGCTCTCATACCCACTGTGGGCAGGGACTTCTCGCTCAGCGTCAAGCGGTGGCTCGACCAGAACCTCAGTGCTCGCTATGACCTGCCCACCCTCGCCCAGGAGTTCCACGTAAGCACGAGAACCATGCTCCGTCGCTTCGGCGACGAAGCCGGCGAGACGCCGCTCGCGTACCTGCAGACGGTCCGGGTACGTCGCGCCAGACACCTTCTGGAGACGACTGACAGGACCATCGCAAGCATCGCCGCCGATGTCGGGTACCGCGACCCCGGGACGTTCAGCGGCATCTTTGCCAGACACATGGGCCAGCGGCCGAGGGAGTACCGCGCGGTATTCCATTGCCGCGGCGACCACCACGGGTCAACCCGACGAACGGAGACGTGACACCCGCCCGCGACGCAACAAACCCTCAAGGCCGGGCCAAGCACGGTTGCAGTACTAGCTCGCGAGCCGTGGCCCGCTTGAGCCGGATGCATCGTGAGGTGCACGTCCGGTTCTGAGGGGGGTGCGGCGCAGTAATGCGCCGCACCTACCCGACCACATTTGCTGTAGGTTCTCACTTCCGATGTCATGCGCCGACGCTATGACCTGGACGTTCCCCTCCAGTCTCACGACGTGTCGGCAGGCGACTGTCTCAGATCGGTGTCATTTCCTCAGACTGTCTGGCCGGCTGCGCCGGACCTCATGAGCCTGCATCGGCGGCCGTCCGTTCCATCCACTCACGCACCTTCACTGCTTGCTTGTCAATCGGGTCTGTAAAGTTAACGGTGGTTCTGGAGTTGTTAGTGGGTCAGCGGCGGGCGGCGGAGAGCCGCCCGTCGAAGGTGATCTCGAAGGCGTTGAGTGCGGCCTTCCATCGCTGTGACCAGCGTTTGCGACCCTGCCCCGTCGGGTCCAGGCTCATGACGGCCATGTAGACGCACTTGATCGCTGCCTGCTCGTTCGGGAAATGTCCGCGGGAGCGGACGGCCTTGCGGATGCGCGCGTTGACCGACTCGATGGCGTTCGTCGTGCACACAACTCGCCTTATTTCGGTGTCGAATTGGAGAAATGGCACGAACTCGGCCCAGGCGTTCTCCCACAGCCTCACGATCGCTGGATACTTCCCGCCCCAGACGTCACTGAACTCCAGGAACCGTTCCGTGGCGGCGTCCTCGGTCGGGGCCGTGTAGACCGGCTTGAGCGCCTTCGAGATCTTGTCCCAGTCCTGCCGGGCCGCGTAACGGAACGACGCCCGCAGCAGGTGAACGACACAAGTCTGCGTGATCGCCTGCGGCCAGACCGCCCCGATCGCGTCCGGGAGACCCTTGAGGCCGTCGCAGACGACCATGCAGACGTCTTCGGTGCCGCGGTTCTTGATCTCGGTCAGCACCTGGAGCCAGCTGTTCTGGAGAGCTTGTCAAGTCCCTTGCGGGCATGGCGAATCGGCCCGCCGAGCAAGGCAGGTTGTCGATCTTCGGTATAGGTAGATCATGCGGTGCGGACGACGTTCCCGGGCGGCGCCTACTCATGTAGTCGCAGTCGTGCTGCAGGCTGTTGTGCGCGCTCGCGGTGGCGGGACCGGCCGGACGTCTTGCTGGCTGCGCGGTCCCAAGGACGGGCCGCTGATACTTGACGACGTCATTCCGGCCGGTGCCGCCCGCGCCTCGCGAGCAGGCTCGCGAGGAGTCCTGGTAGCCCCGGTGAGCTGCGGCTATCGTGGCCGCGCGGGGCCGGTCACGTCGTGCGGGTCACCTGTGCGGAGGCCGTGACGGGCCGGTTCCGTGCCCGGCCGGCGGTGACGGCCGCAGTCCAGCGCTCGGCGTCGTAGGGCTGTTGGGAGCGCATCAGCGCGAACGTGAGGCGGTGCACGCGGTGGGCGGTGGCAATGGACGCCACCATGGGTTTCTTCCCTGCCTCGCGCAGACGCTGCTTGTAGGCGGCGAAGTCTGGATGGTGCTGGGCGACGCACACGCCGAGGGTGATGACCGCCTGACGCAGCTCGACCGAGCCGATCTTGTTGATCCTGGCCGACCCGCGGTGTCCGGCGGATTCGTAGCTGGTGGGGGCGAGTCCGGCGTATCGCCATGCCGCGTCCGCGCTGCTGAACCGGTGCGGATCACCGAGCGCGGCACCGTAATAGGAGGCCGTCACGGGGCCGACCCCGGGGACAGACAGCAGGACACCGGCCGGGGTGTGTTGTAGCAGGCCGGCCAGTTCCCGGTCGGCCGCACCGAGGTCTGCAAGCAGGGTCTCGTACTCGGCCATCTCGCCGGTCAGCAGACGGGCGGCGATCGCACGGTCGGCCTCGGGCACGCACATCGCCTCGCGTGCAGCGGTGATGACCTGGGACGCTTTCGGTCGCAGCATTCGCCTGCCATGGTCCGCCGCGTGCCCGACCAGGGCCGTGACGTCGAGGGCGGCGATGCGTCCCGGATCGGGCAGGGTGGCCAGGAGCATGCGCAGGGTCGGAGACTCCAGTCCGGTGGTGAAGCAGCCGGTCAGGCCGGGGACAGCGGTGTCCGCGAGGGCGTGGATCTGAGCGCACAGCGCCTTCGCGGCGTGCAGTTTGCGCCGACGATGGGCCACCCAGGCCCGCTGTTCGGCCGTGGCCTCTTCACTTGCGCGCAGCGGCCAGCCCTGCCCGCGCACGAGCAGCTCGATCATGGCCATGCAGTCCCGTAAATCAGTCTTGACCCGAGCCTGGCCCATCTGCCCCCGAGCCAGCTTGACCTGGTACGGGTTCAGCTCGACGACGTCGAATCCCCGGTCGCGCAGGTGGGCGGCGAGTGCCCGGTGGTAATGGCCCGCGGCTTCGATCCCGATCCGGACGCTGGCCGCGTCACTGTGGTGGACCGCCGAACGGACGGCCTGTTCAAGGGCTGTGGCCCCCGGCAGGGTCAGTGCGAAGTCGACCGGGTCACCGAAGATCTGCCCGCAGTGATCAGCGATCAGGCCCATCGCGCTGTGTTTGCCGACATCCACGGCAACGACCAGGCACTTCCTCTGCGGAAGGTCCCGCACTCGGGCCATGTACTCGGCCTGCGACCGGCCACCGACAAATTCCGTCATCACACGCCTCCTCAGGTTCTCGGGGACGACATCCGCCACCCCCTCCGCAGGGGGGCGTCTCCCCAACCCGAGGCCTACTATGAGTACTTGGCGCCCTCGCCGCCGTCGCCGGCCCACAGCCCGAGGATCTCGCGGGTACCCTCGACGGTGACCGCCAGGACCACGTAGATCGGCCTGTTGGCCACCTTCCCGTCGCGCAGCTTCACGTGCACGCAGTCAATGAACAGGACCGGGTAAACCGGGCGGTTTCCATCGGTGGTTGCGACCCATGGAAGGAGTCCGTCCCGTGCCGAAGTATCCGCCGAACCGTCTGCCGCTGTCGGTGCCGAAGGAGTACTTCGAACTGCGTAGAGGTGGCCTGAAAGGGGCAGCCGCTGCCCGCCGAGTGGGCGTATCCACCAGCGCGGGCTCGCTGTGGTTCATCAAAGCTGGACGCATGCTCCTGCCCGACAAGCCCATCGACGACCGCTACCTCACCCAGGACGACCGCATCACGATCGCCGAAGGGCTGCTCGCCGGCCGTACGGTCCCACAAATCTCCGAGGAGATCGGAAAGCACCGTTCCACCGTCTACCGGGAGATCTCCCGCGGCCGGGGCGCCGAGGGCCGCTACAACCCGTGGCGGTCCCACAACCAGGCCATCCTGCGCCGGGCCCGCCCGAAACCGGAGAAACTCCGGGCCAGCCCCGAGCTGCGCAACCTCGTCAACGACAAGCTGAAGCAGCACTGGTCGCCGCAGCAGATCACCCGTCACCTCGCCCGGACCAGCCCCGGCCTGCCTGAAATGAACGCCTGCCCGGAGACCATCTACCGCGCCCTCTACAACGGGCTGCTGGACAAGCGCACCGCCCGGCTGCGTACTCGGCGCACCCGCCGCAAGAAGCAGCGCCGCGGCATACCCTCCAAGAACGCCATCCCGAACATGCGACCGGTCCACACCCGCCCCCGGGAGGCCGAGGACCGGCAGCGTGCCGGCCACTGGGAGGGCGACCTGCTCGTCGGCAAGGGCCAGGGGTCCGCGATTGGCACACTGGTCGACCGCGCCAGCCGCTACGTCCGGCTCATCCACCTGCCAGGCGGCTGGAAAGCTCCGCAGGTCCGCGATGCGCTCGTCGCCCAGACCGCCGACGCCGGATACCGGGGCCTGGCCAAACGGTTTCCCGGCCAGGTCCAGGCGCCGCCGAAGAAGCCCGCCAAGGACGCGTCGGCCGCGGAGGTGACCGTCTGGGAGGAGGCCCGCAAGAAGCAATCCTCGGAGCGGATATGCGTCGAGCACGCCAACGCCGAGCACAAGCAGTGGAGGCCCCTCCAGCGGTACCTCGGCCGCCGTGAGTACTACACCGAGACCCATCTGGCCATCGCCGGCCTCGTCTCCGACCGCACCGCAGAGCGGTAATCACCCATCAGCCAACCCGCCAGGCCAACACGCCCCAACCTCAGTCGCGCACGACACCGTTAGAGGTTCTGGATCTCTGATGTGCCCGGGGCGGCGTTCGCTCGGGCAGGACGTGTGTGGTCCGGTCGGTGCCGTGGTGACCCCTACGACACCTCCGACCGTGCGAGGTCTGTGGAAAGACCGGTGGCGCTGGGTGCCGGCCGGTCCTCGCACGTTCTGCCCTCACAGGTCCGTCGGGTTCGGGATCCTCGGTGGATGAGCTGCCGCCCGGTGAAGCGTTTCTCCTCACGAGCTTGAGGTGTCTTTCTCCGCGATAGCCGGAGGAAGAGGCTTTGTGTTCTGACGGCCGACGCGGCCTGCTCGCTCTGTCGTTCGTCCCTTCGCTCCACCTCCTGCGTGCAGGCCTCCCCGCCTTTGGCCCCTCGCCCGCCGGCCCGACCTGCCGTTTCTCGGCCCGGCTGCTCGCCCGGCCTGCCGCGTTCGGCAGCGCACGGCGCGCGGCGCGGTGCAGACCCGTTCGCGCGCTCGCCTGTCACACTGATAGCGGCCCCGCCGCGTCCCCCGTCGGCGGGGCTCTTGCCTGCCGCGTGCGGGCGCTGGCCGCAGAACGCAAATTGGCCCCGCTGGTGGGGCCGATTCGTCTGGTGTCAGATGCGGTTGTGGGCGACGTCGTTGAAGCGGCGCAGCAGGTTCAGGCGGATGCTGGTGTGCTCGCTGTTCAGGGCGGCAATGGTGACAGGGTCGGCCGTCCGGTCACGGGCGAGCGCGGCCCACGCCGTTCACTCCGGAGCGCGGGCCTCCTTCCACCGCTGGGCGGTGGCATCGTCCATGGTGTAGAAGAACTCGGTCTTGTACTGCGGGCTGGGGCTCAGCTGCTCACCCACGTCATGGGCCAGTGACGCCCGTGAGCCGATGCTGGCCACGACCTTGCCGTTCTCCGGGACCACCGGGCACTGCGACGCGTGGACGCTGAGACGGGCCTGGCGTCCGGTGAAGCGCGTGAGTTCGGCGAGCAGGAACGGGGCCTCCGGCACAGTCAGGGAAGGCGGGGCGGTGGCGTGAGAGAACACCACCGCACCCTAATCGGGCGCAGCAGCGCGCGCCGGTCACTCTTGTCGCCTTGCTGTTGTGGGACGGGGGGATACGGGCGCAGCATCGAGAGGCAGTCCGGCGTAGCCGTGCATGCGTACGTATATTGAGCGCTGAAAGTGCGCATAATGTGCGGTAGCCGCTATGCTGGAGGGAGGAGGTGTCATGTCTGAGTTGTTTGACGCGGTCGACGCGTTGATCGCGTCCGCGTCTCCACTGCCCGCGCCCGCCGAACGGGAACGGTTGCGCAAAGCGCACGGTTTGACGCAGGAGCAGGTGGCCAACGCATTGAAGGTCCGCCGTGCGACGGTGGTGTCCTGGGAGAACGGGAAGACGGACCCGCGCCCGCCCCAGCGCGAGGCATACGCACGCCTGCTGGCCCAGCTTGCCGAGCTTTACCCGGCCGCCACCGCAGAGTCCGCATCCGACGCGACCCCCGTGCCGCCCCCCACGGCATCGGTGCCGCGGGTGCCCGGCGCGCCCGAGGCCACCTTCGAACCCGCCCCCGTGGCTTCGCGGGCCCTGGCGTCGTCCAACTACCGGAAGACCCCAGTGCGATCAGCGCCCCCGGCGGCACCTCCCGCGATACGGCGTCCCGCCCTTAAGAAGACCGCGCCCCGTTCCTCTTCCGCCGCGTTGACTGACCCGCGGTTCGCGCACGGTCCGCTCGGTGTGCTGGACGGCGACGGCTCGCTGTACTGCGTCGGCGGACTGGTCCTGGACTGTCTCGCCACAACGATTCCCGCGCTGGTCGACTGGACGCTGACCGAAGCGCACCTGGGTGCGCCGCGCCTGCACCCGTTCGGCAAGGATGCCGACCCTCTGATCGTTCTGACCGGCGCGGCCGCCGAACTGCTCGGTCTGCCCGAGCGTCTGGAGGACCGGCGCGGCCTGCGGCTGCCCGAGGACCACAAGGTCGTCAAGCAGATCACCAAGGCGAACTGGAAGCTGACCCGGCGTGACTTCGGCCCCTGGGCGCGGATCTACCGCCCCGCCACCGGCGGGCACCGCCAGTGTGTGCAGTTCGCGGTCCTGCCCTGGGGTGCACTCGACGCCCGCTCCTGGGGGCACACCGATCAGCTGGACCCCGCCGGTATCGCCGATGTACTCGGCACGTACGCGATGCGGGTCATCACCCCCCGCGGCTCCACCGCCGTTTCCGGCCTGGAGACGATGACCGCGCTGCGCCCGCCGACCCGCGCTGTACGGAACGAGGACACCGGCAGCTGGGTGTCCGGGCCGCTGCCTGGCTCGCTCACCTACCCGGTTGACCCGGCGCCGGTGGAAGCCCCGGACGAGCACCCGGCCGTTGCTGCTCTCTACCCGCGCACCCATCAACGCACTCCGGGGGAGGTCCTGGACGAGGAGGCGTACGAGTGGACGCGTGACCCGCAACTGCTCACGGACGCTGAGTGCACCCGCAGCTTCGCGGTCGGTATCGACGTGAACACGGCGTTCCTCGCCGCCGCGAACCGGCTCGTCGTCGGTCTGGGCGCACCGGTCCATGTAACCCGGCCGGTGTTCGACAAGAAGACGCCGGGCAGCTGGCTCGTCGATCTGTCCGGCATCGAGCTGGACCCGCGCCTGCCCAGTCCGTTCACTCCGCACGGCACCCGCCCCGAGGGGCCGGCCTGGTACGCGACACCGACCGTCGCCTACGCCGCCGAACTCATCGACACCTACCAGCTGCCAGTCACATTGCGGCCGCTGGAAGCGTGGGTCCGCACGGAGTCCGGCGCGTATCTGGATCCCTGGTACAAGCACCTGGCCGAGGCGTACAAGCAGACGATGGCCGACCTTGGCGTCGTCACCGGCATGACCGAAGCAGAGTTCCTGACTGCCATGGAGACCCACAAGCAGACCGATCCCCGCATGGCCGCGGTCCTGTCCGCGATCAAGTCCACCGTCAAGGGCGGCATCGGCAAGCTGCGCGAGCGCCCCCAGGGAACCGGGTACAAGTTCGGCGAGCGGTGGCCGGCGCTGGAGCGCCCCACGTGGCGCCCCGACATCCGTGCCGCCGTCATCTCCGCCGCCCGCGTCAACATGCACCGCAAACTGCTGAAGACGGCGCTGGCCACCCAGCAGGCTCCGGCCCCTACCGGGCACGTGATGCTCGGCGAGGACGCGCTGCTGCCGATCGCGATCCTGTCGGACTGCGCCGTCTACCTCTCCGACGGTCCCTCCCCGCTGGACGTCCTGCCGCACACCGCCGACGGGAAGCCGGCCCCGGGCACGTTCCGGCTCGGCGTCAGCCCCGGCATGGTCAAGCACGAGGGCACCCAGGAACTCTTGTGGGCCGTTCAGATGCTCGACGAAGGTCACAACCCCGCCCGGCACGTCAAGGGCACCGACGCCGCGATCGACGGAGAGTAGGAGCACTCGGTGGGCATCCTCGCCGACAGCCTCGACAAAGCCACCGCCGGCACGGCCACCCGCCCCATCCCCAAGGGGGCACCGGCGCAGATGCGGTTTCTGGTGAAGCAGTACAAGGGCACCAGAGCCGTGGCCGAACTGCTGGGCATTTCCCAGCGCACGGTCGAACGGTACGTCAGGGACCAGTTCAAGAAGCCGCACGCCGACCTCGCGGCCCGGCTCGCCGATCAGGTCCGCATCCGGTGGCAGCCGCAGGTCAAGGAGAAGGCGAAGAAGCAGGCCGCCACCTCCACCGGCATCGTCGTCGAGACCCGCGCACGGTTCGGGTTCACCGCCGCACCGGGCACCACCGACGACGGACGCATCCGGCTCATCACCCAGCACCTCCCACCCCAGTACGCCGCCCGCCTCTTCGACGCACAAGCCGCCGGCGCCACCGACCAGCAACTCCAGGCCGTCATCGCCGAAGGACTCCAGGAGCAGTACTTCAAGGACCGCGGCCGCCGCGCCGAAGGCCTTCAGGTCGAGTTCACCGACATCGACTACGTCGAGCTCGATTTCTGATCCACACCTCCGTCGGACCGGTACCGCGATCGAGGCGCGCCGAAGCACGGTAGGTGTCACGGCGGCAGAACGTGACATGAGAAGGACCGTACGGGTTGGGTAAGTTGTGACGCTTACCTGGGCCCGTGCGGCCTGTTCCCATCCTGCCCTGTCCGGGGTCTCCCGCGCACACTTCGGCGGATCGCTCGAAGAACCCGCCCCGAAGTGCGAAGCGGCCCGGGGTGCTGGAGCGCGGCGTGGTCGTCTCCCACGCGACCGTCCGGCGGTGGTGCCCGAAGTTCGGGCGCGCTTACCCAACGCGCTGCGCCGCCGACACCCGGGGGACACATGGCACCCGGACGAGGTCCTCGTGAAGATCAACGGTGAGCGGAAGCACCGGTGGCGGGCGGTGGACACCGACGGCACCGTGCCGGACCTCCTCGTGCCGCACCGCCGTGACAAGGCCGCGGCCCAGCGATTCTTCGGGAAGCTGATGAAGGCCACCCCGTCGGTGCCCCAAGCGATCGTCACCGGCCAGCTCCGCTCCTACGGCGCCGCCCACCGCGAGGCGATGCCGTCGGTGGAGCACCGCTCCCACCAGGGCCTGAACAACCGGGCCGAGAACTCCCCCCAGCCCACCCGTCAGCGCGAACGCGCCCTGAAGGGCTTCCGCCCGGTCGGCGGAGCCCAGCGGTTCCTGTTCCGCGTGCAGCGGCCTCACTCCACCTCCGCCCCCGCCGCCACCTGATGACCGCCACCGAGTACCGCACCGAGAGGAGCGCCCGATTCACGATCTGGGACCAGATCACCGGCCGCGCCGCCCTGCCCACAACAGCCTGACCCAGACCGAAGCCCGAGGCCGCCCCATACCCCGACACATCATCAGACACCCCACCCTCACCAACGTGACAGTGCCCGCCGGAGTGTCCGGGGTGACGGTGCTGCCCAACCGGCGCTGACAGGGCCAGCGTGGGAAAGGGCCACGGTGGGCGAAACCGTTCGGTTCGAGGATCCGGGACCTCCGTGCGCATTCGGCGTGAGATCGTCCACGGCTCTATCGCTGCGGGCCGGGGCGGAGGGTGCACGAGTGGTGACGATATGCTCACGCGGTGGGCCGGAATCCCCGTCGCGCCGTCGTCTGGGCTGCCGGAAGATCGGAGAAGGAGCCGGTGCCGAGTGTGGGGCCAGGGGGAGGAGATGGGATGCGGCAGGCCGGTGTGCTCGATGTCGGGTGCCACAGTGCTCTACTGACGGTGGTGCGCCGGCGCCCCGGGACGGTGCTGGAGCCGGTGTTCTCCCGCAAGGTGCGATTGAGACTGCACGAGACACTCGACCGCAAGGGGCGGCTGGACAAGGCCGGCATGAAGAGCGTCGAGCGGGCAGTGGCCGAGGCCATCGCCGCCGACCGGCGTCCGCGGGGACCGGAAGTGTTCGCGTTCGCGACCTCCGTCATCCGGGACGCGCCCAACCGCGACGAGATCATCGCGCGTGTGGCACGCACCACTGGCACCCGCCTGCGCGTGCTGAGCGGCGTTGAGGAGGCGCGGCTGGCCTATGTGGCCGCCCGCCAGTGGGTAGGCCCGACGGCCGGGCAGCTGCTGGTCCTGGACATCGGCGGCGGCACCGTAGAGATCGCCTCCGGCACCGGAGACCAGCCCCGCGCCGTCCACTCGCTGCCACTAGGTGCTCGCAGGATCACCCGGGACTGGCTTCCCGGCGGCACAGCGCCATCCCAACGCCGCCTGGCCGAGATCCGGCAGCACCTTCATCGATCCCTGGAAGCCGTGCCCGGTCTGCCGCAGGCCGAACCAGATGGGCGGGTGCTGGCCTGCTCCAAGACCTTCGAACAGCTCGCCCGGCTTGCCGCCGCCCAGGGCAAGACATCGCGAGCCGGACGGCGGCTGGCGCTACCCCAACTGCGCACGTCAGTCTCCCTGCTGGTCGACGCGGGACCGTCCAGCCGTGCCAAGCTGCCGGGCATCTCCCGGCACCGCGCGGAACAGTCCCTGGCCGGAGCCCTGATCGCACAGGCCCTCATGGAAGCCTGCGGGGCCAAGAACGTCGAGATCTGCCCGTGGTCCACCCGGGAAGGGCTATTGCTCGAACACCTCGGCCCACCACACATCACAGCCGACCGTTCCCGCCTGGTCGGCTGAGCCCAAGGGACGTCGAAAGCGTCGACATCGGCACTATGAGGGTGGCCATCGTGATCGGGCATGAGTCAAAGGGGATCCAGTTCCTCGCTCGCGAGCCCCCGACGATATGAGCGCGGCTCAGATCCCCCGGTGTTGACGATGCCTCCGATGAGAGCGGCGACGGCGGAGACGAGTGCGCAGTGTGAACAGGTGTGGGTATCCTGTGGGCTCGTAAAGTCATCGCCGCAGGTCGGGACGGTGGAGCGTTCTCGGCTGGGACCATGTCCGCCGTGATCCTTTTGAAGGTTGCAGGCCGATGGTCCGCATGATCCTCGCGACGCGCTTGTGGTTGACCACCTGGCCGCCCTCGTCGCGGAGCTCGGCGGTGATCCTCGGGGCGCCGTAGGTGCAGTCGGAGTCTCGGTGGACCTCGCGTATCCGGGCCGCAAGGCGGTCGTCGGCGGCCTGGCGGCCGCCCGGTCCGGGGCGGTGCGGCGCCAGTAGTAGAAACTCGAGCGCGCGATCCCCAGGATCGAGCACCACCGCTTCACGCCGAACCGGCGCTGGTGATCGTCAATGAACTGGCAGCGGTTCACAGCGCGTCTCCCCTGCGAAATACCGAGCCGCCTTGCGGAGAATGTCCCGCTCCTCCTCGAGCTCCCGGATCCTCTTCCGTGCGGCGCCAGCTCCGCCTGAACCGCGTCACCGTCAGGCTGCGGCGCCACCGCGGGTGCGGAGTGGGCACCGGGGCGACGTCCGTCGGCGGCCCGGATCCAGTTGCGCAGCGTCCCGGTGTTCACCCCGAGGTCGGCGGCGACCGACTTGATCGTCGCTCCCGGACGGGACCGGTACAACGCAACAGCGTCCGCCTTGAACTCGGCGGGGTAGTGCTTCATCCCCACGGGGACTCCGTTCTCCTGGACCATCAAGATCCAAGTCTCTCCGGTGTCCAAACTCCGGGAGGTCAGGGTCCGACTTCGACTTCGCCCGGCCAGACGGCGCGACGATCGGCTCCGTGGTCAACATCCGGTTCAAGGCGCGCGGGCTGCGTGTGCACCTGGACCCGGCGGCGGAGCCCGTGTGGGACGACGACGGCTTGAAGCCCGTGCTCGGGCTGTCAGTACCGGTGGACCGGGACACGCTGATCCGCCACTGGTACGTCCACCGCATCCGGCTGGACAGCGTAGGAACCGCCCGTCAGGTCCGTATCGGCACCGAGGCATTCGCCCGGACCACCGAATGGTTCTCCTTGGACGACTGCGAGATGACAGACCGTGGGCTTACAACGCTGGCTGTCGAGCAAATCGTCCGTTCGCGCAGCACGCCGCCCCCGTCCCAGTGGGCCGCCGTGGAGACCAAGAAGCCTGTGCCAAGTACCGAGGCGCGCCGCCGCCTTCTGTTCTTCCACCTTGACAAGGCAGTGGCCGCACGGGACTCCAAGCAAGTCCGTCGGCTTTTGAAACGTGCCAAGGTGACCGCAGGCAGCGACCGGACCGAGAAAGAGAACAACATTGCGGATGCGGCCGCTGACTACCTTGCCGAGCGCGACCAAAACAGAAAGAACCGGGCGACAGCCCGGAAGAGCAACGCGGAGACCATAACGAGGCCGAGACCTCAGTCGACGAACGACGCCGGCCGACAGGGCGGAAGGTGCCTTTGCACGAGAAAGTAGTCGGATCATCACGCCACGTGCGAGGGTGGAACTTGGTCCCCCTCGCATCTTCACGTGGTGGTGCTCGCGGTCCGGCTGCGGGACCTGGCCCTGGACGAGGTTGTGCCAGGCGAACCCAATTCCGATCAGTGGCTGACGTAGGGCGGCCTGAGAAGACACGTTCGACCAGCAGTTGCCTGAACGGTTAGCCGGGCATCACGGTGGGATATGGGGGTTGATACTGGTGAGGTCGCATATTCAACCATTTGTCGATATGCTCGATCTTCAGGCATAACGCACTTCACGTACTTACACTCCGTTCCTCCGAGGAGTCTTCCGTGTTGCGTTATGCCCGCCGCGCTGGGCTACCGACGGCGGGGTCTGGCCTGGCACGCGGGGCAGGAGACGTTGAGCAGCCGGAAGCCGGGCACCATGCTCGCGGTCCCGCGGAGCGTTCGCTGGTCTTCCGCCCGCTGCGCCGCTTTGGCTTTCGCGGCTGCCTCGCGCTCCTTCACGATCGGCATGATCCGCTCGTCGTGGCCGTGCTCCCGCTGGCCCTCCTTGCCGCCGTCCTCGCCTTTCTCGACGCATTCCTGGCCAGGCCGGGCGATACAGACGGGGCAGGCCCGGCGGATCCAGAAACGCCGGGCAATTCAACCGTCGCCCGCCCTCGGCCTCGTGCTGAACGCCGTGGCGCTGTGGAACATCCGCTACCTCGACGCCGCCGTCACCGAGCTTCACCGTGCCGGCCACACCATCGCCGACGAGCACCTGGCCCGCCTGTCCCCGCTGAAGGCCAAGTGAACCGCCCCGGGTTCCGTCGGGGCCTGCGCACTCAGTAGGCACCGTCACCGCGCAGCACGGCAGGCAGGGTCCGGAAGAGGATCACCAGGTCGAGCCTGAGCGACCAGGTGTCGACATAGTTCAGGTCCAGGCGAAGGGCGTCCTCCCAGGCCAGGTTGGATCGGCCGCTGATCTGCCACAGCCCAGTGAGCCCCGGCCGCATCTGCAGACGATGGCGTGCCTTCCCGGTGAACGCCGAGTCTTCGACCGGCAGCGGTCGAGGACCGACCAGGGACATCTGCCCCTTCAGTACATTGACCAACTGCGGCAGCTCATCCAGGGAATAGCGGCGCAACCAGCGTCCAGCCGCGGTCACACGCGGGTCGTCATGGATCTTGAACAGGTGTCCGTCTGACTGGTTGCGGGCCGCCATGGCCTCCCTCAACGTCTCGGATCCGACTCGCATGGTGCGCAGCTTGAGGACCTGGAACTCCACGCCCTGCCAGCCCGTTCGCCGTTGGCGGAAGAGCACGGGGCCCGCAGTGTCGACCCTCACGGCAACGGCGGCCGCCAGGAGGATCGGCGCCAACAGCAGGAGCAGGATGGCGGCCCCCACCAGGTCGATGGTGCGTTTGACCGCTCGGCCTGTCCAACGCGCGTGCCCAATCGGGGCCGCCCGATGGCGAGCCCCCTCTTCAATGAATACCGACATACATACTCCTTTTTGCAGAATTGGACAGAAAAGGTGAAACACCCTTAATTAAGGGCATGTCAACCAACGTGATGTCTCAATTGACCCATAACTGAGTACTGATCTTCGGCAATGACACTGCAACTTGCTCCCGTCAAGTCTGGCGTGGGGCGACCGAGAGGACCTGCATGCGTGCAGTAGTGACGGGTGGGGCCGGCTTCATCGGTTCCCACCTGTGTGAGCGGCTGATCCACGAGAACCACGACGTAGTCTGCGTGGACAACTTCGTGACCTCCGATCCTGACAACGTGGAACACCTCACGGACGACCCCCGCTTCCAGTTGATGCGCCGGGACATCACCCAGGGCCTGGACGTGTCCGGCCAGGTGGACGCCGTGTTCCACCTGGCGTCTCCCGCCTCGCCCGCGGACTATCTGAGGCTGCCCCTGGAGACACTTCGAGTGGGGTCGGCCGGCACCTGGCGCGCCCTGGACCTGGCCGCCGCGAAGAGTGCACGCTTTCTGCTGACTTCCACTTCGGAGTCGTACGGCGACCCGCTGGTTCACCCCCAGCCGGAAAGCTACTGGGGGCATGTCAACCCCGTCGGCCCCCGCTCGGTGTATGACGAGGCAAAACGCTTCGGTGAGGCACTGACCATGGCCTACCGCAGACACTGCGGTGTGGATGCCAAGATCGTGCGCATCTTCAACACCTTCGGCCCGCGGATGCGGGCAGACGACGGGCGCGCCATCCCCACCTTCATCGACCAGGCACTGCGGGGAGAGCCGATTACGGTCACCGGTGACGGCAGCCAGACCAGGTCGCTGTGTTATGTGGACGACTTGGTCGACGGGTTGCTACGCATGCTGGCGAGCGACCACGGCGGCCCGGTCAATCTGGGCAACCCCCATGAGGTCACCATGCTCGAGCTGGCGCAGTGGATCAGCAAGCTGACCAAGGCCACCTCTGAGATCACGCTGATCCCGCGCCCCCAGGACGACCCGGAACGTCGCCGCCCGGACATCACCATGGCCCGCGAGGTACTGGACTGGGAGCCCCTGACTCCGGTGGAACACGGCCTGTGCGACACCATCACCGATTTCCGACACCGCCTGGCCTCCGGGGACTTCACCGAAAGCAGGATCCTGGCCGTACCGTCACCGCTGACCGCCTCGGCTCGCTCATGACCGCCGGGACGAGCACCCAGTCGGCAGGGAGGGCTCAGGCCGCTCCCCGCGGTAGAGTGTCTGGGGGTGCCCATTACGGCTCACGCCCGCGAGAGCGCGGCTCACCACGTCCTGCGGCTCACCCCATAGGAACCGCGAAGCACACCAGGTTCGGACCGACGCTCCAGACACCCTGTCCAACCCTGCGCGGCAGCGGCGTTCGCCTCTCCAGCGCCTACACGCTCGTCCTCGCGGACCAAGACGTGGAACTCGCAAGTCTTCTCCGCTTCGCCTCCTTGAACCTTCCGACGGTCAGTCAGCCGTCTGTTCCGGCCGACTCCTCCATCGCGGTACGACCCTGCCGAGCACGCGGGTGTACGGCCCCGCCTCCTTCTGTGCGTCTTCGAGCGGAGCCAGAACAGAGATGTGCGCCACTAGCTTCTCAAGTGCTGGACGCGCTGCATCGGGAACTGCGGCGGCGGACATCGTCTGGGTGGGGCTCGGCACACCGAAGCAGGATCGCTGATCCGCGGACCTGTACGCACAACTGCCCGTGTGGCCGCGGGAGCGGCCCTTGACTTCGTCGCTGGCACCAAGCCGCAGGCACCGCTCTGGATGCGGCGCAGCGGGCTGGAGTGGGCATTCCGTCTCGGTCGCGAGCCGCACCGCCTGTGGCGGCGCCACCTGTTCGGCCATGCGCGTTTCCTGTGGGGACCGGCCCGGCAGGCTGCGGATGGCGGAGGCACCGCTGGTGCGCTCGCAACCACCGGGAAATGAGCCTCGGGTGCCGGTCGGCCTGAGTGCCTTGTCGCACCGGACAGGCCATCTGAAGGCGGACCCGAACACTGGGCCTCCGACCCCGCTTTCCCCAGCACTGACCATCGCATGTTGAGAGAACTCGGCCGGCCTGTTCAAGGAGCGTCATGCACGACCCAGCGCATCACACCACTGCCGCGAAGGCGCCGGACAAGGAGAACGGAGTTGATGAGATGCGCAATATCCAGGTCCCCGAACACCTCGATCTGGGCGTCTACGGAGCGAGGGGCATCCCGTCGACCTACAGCGGCTATGAGACGTTTCTGACGGTGCTCCTGCCCGAACTGGCAGCGCGCGGGCATCAGGTCACGATGTATTGCCGCTCGGGCGAAGTCGAGCAGACTCCTTCATACCAGGGCGTGAAGAAAGTCTTTCTGCCCGCCATCGCCTCGAAGCAGCTCAGCACGCTTTCCCACGGTGCGCTAGCCGCTCTTGCCACACGTCGTGCCCAGCACGACGTCGTCCTGGTGGTGAACGTGGCCAACGCCGCCTTCTGCCTCCTCACCCGGCTTGCCGGGCAGCGCATCGCGCTCAACACGGACGGCCAGGAGTGGCTTCGTGGCAAATGGGGCCGCACGGCTCGCGCCTACTTCCGAGGATCAGCACGTATCGCCCGCTGGAGCGCCTCCGCTCTCATCGCTGACGGGATCGGCATGCGTGACATCTATGAGCAGCAGTTCAAGGCTGAGTCGACCGTGATCCCATACTGCTGGACGGAGATCGACCACGAAGAGCATCTGGAAGCCCTCGACTCACTTGGAGTGTCTCCCTACGGCTACTTCCTCATCGCGGGCCGGCTGATCCCCGAGAACAACATTCACCGCGTTGCCCGCAGCTACCTCGCCAGCGGTGCGCGCACGCCGTTGGTCGTTCTTGGTGCCGCGAACTACGACTCGCCCGTCACCCGGGAACTCCGTGAGCTCGCCGACAAGGATTCACGCCTGATCCTCGGCGGTCACATCACCGACCGAGCCGCCTACGCCACGACGGTCCGACTGGCCCGCGCCTACTTCCACACCCACTCGGTCGGTGGGATCAACCCCTCCCTCCTCGAGGCCATGGGGTGTGGTGCACGCATCATCGCCCTGGATACCGTGTTCAACCGGGAGGCTCTCGGGGAGGCCGGCGAGTACTTCTCCGATTTCGACCACACGCTTCCTGCCTTGATGCGCCGCCTTGATGACACGAGCGGCGTCGACGACGAGCTTCGGGCCCTCGCCGTCAAGCGAGCCAACGGCCGATTCAGCCTCGAGCAGGTCGCGGATTCCTACGAACGACTGCTCATGACGGTGGCTCGAAGTCCTCGTTGGGGACGGACCACGCTTCAGACGCAGTGGGCGGAGAAGGAAGCCGGCCGCGAGGCGACCCTGGAACGGGTCCGGTGACCGGGGTGAGTGGCCGACGGGTCCTGGCGGTCAACCCGTCGGCGGACCTGTACGGCTCCGACCGGGTGTTCCTCGACGCGATCCGATCGCTGCGTGGGTCCGGTGCCTCGGTTGAGGTGATCCTCCCTCGGCACGGAAGGCTGGCAGAGCACCTGGAGGCCGACTCCGTCCCGGTCCACACCGCGGATTTCCCCATTTTGCGACGCTCACTGCTCTCTTTCCGGCCGCTGGCCGCCCTCGCCGCCCAAGCCTGGCCGACGGTGCGTGGGCTGGCCGCGTCCATCCGCTCCCTGGCTCCGGACGTCGTCTACGTCAACACCATCACGCTTCCGCACTGGATGGCCGCCGGCCGGAAGGCCGAGGTGGGAGTGATCTGCCATGTCCACGAACTCGACCAACTTCCCGGCCCACTGGCGTCCGTCCTGCTCAGCCCGCTTTTGCTGGCCGACCGCCTGGTCGTCAACTCGCAGGCCACGCAACGTTACGTTCGGAGCCGGCTGCCGCGCGCCGGACCCCGAATGTCGCTTGTCTACAACGGATTCGACATGCCCGCGACGCTGCCAGCGCCTCCGGCCTTCGGTCGCACGCGCCGTCTGCTGCTCGTCGGCCGCCTCAGCCCCCGCAAGGGTCAGGATCTGGCCATCAAGGCGCTGTCGCTGCTCGTTCAGTGGGGTCATGACGTCGTACTGGAACTCGTCGGGGACACCTTCGATGGATACGAGTGGTACGAGGAGGCCCTGAGAAGGCAGGCTGCCTCGCTCGGCCTGGTCGATCGCGTCGAGTTCGGCGGCTACCAGACCGACACCTCGTCCGCCTACGCCAAGGCCGACGTGGTCCTCGTCCCCTCCACCCTCGAGTCGTTCGGCAACGTGGCGGTCGAGGGTCTGGCCGCCGGGAGACCGGTCTTGGCGACCGCCGTCGGCGGCCTTCCCGAGATCGTGGAGGACGGTGTCAACGGCTTCCTCTTCCCGCCCGGCGATGCGGCCACGTTGGCGGCTGGGGCCGCCCGCCTCCTCTCGGACCCGGCGAAGGCAGCGGTCATGGGCGCCCAAGGTGCCCG
This sequence comes from Streptomyces sp. NBC_01320, assembly GCF_035974375.1. NCBI lineage: Bacteria > Bacillati > Actinomycetota > Actinomycetes > Kitasatosporales > Streptomycetaceae > Streptomyces > Streptomyces sp. NBC_01320. Next base: position 31,153 of record NZ_CP108391.1, on the reverse strand, counting down.
CGCGGTGCGCGCTCGTTTCGGGAAGGACCGATTCGCCCAGGGAATGTCCGGAGCGGTCGCCGCGGTGAGCCCCCGGACGGTCCCGGAAGTTGCTCATCAAGTGCCGTCGCCGACGCGCCGATAAGTCCGGGACAACCGATTTGAGGCTTCCAATCATGAAGCAGTTCTCCTTGCGCTCCCGCGTCGTGGGAAATCCTTCCTCCAGGGCGGCGGCGCGTCAGATGGTCGCGATGTGCCCGGCCAACGGGCGTCGGGGTCTGGCCCTCCAGTGGATGGCCTACCGCGTCGTCCGTGCCGTTCCGTCGCTTGGACTCCGGCCTGCCGGATCGTGGCCACTGCCGATTTCCCTCGAGAGCTGGGCGGCGATCGAGGCCCGCATCCGTGACGCCCGGGGGCCGGCCGCCGGTGCGGTGCTCTGGCACCTCCCGCCCGCCGACCAACCCCAAGTGAAGTTCGGCGCCTTGTTTCTCGACCCTGCCGACCTCCCTCACGCGTTCGCCCGAGTGCTCCTGACCCAGGACGTCCCGCGGTTGGCGCCCCGAGTGGCCGAAGGGGGCCGAACGGGCATCCGTTGGCCGATGCGGCTGGGGGAGTTCTCCCATGACGGCCTCTCGGTGGAGCTCTCCACCGCCACGCCGGCCGGTCTTCACGTTCCGGTCCACTTGGGCCTCCGCGCCGTGATGGATCTCTGCGCCGACATCGACGACGCGTTCGGGGTACCGGAGCGTCCTGCCGACGTGCCGGCCGATTGGACCCCAATGCACGGTGACCTCGCCCATTGGAACCTCCGGCGCTATCGCACGGGGGACATCCACCTGCTGGACTGGGAAGGCAGCGGCTGGGCTCCTCCCCACGCCGATCTCGCCCGCTTCATCATGACGGCACCGAACGGCCGGCAGCTGGCTGGTGGCCTCCCCAAGCCGTTGTGTCCCGATCTCGAAGAGGCGGCTCTCTTCTGGTTGGACCGTGGTGCAAAGGCGGCTGAGGGAGAAGTCCCGGCGTGGGTGGAACGCAAGCACGCCGACCAAGCCGCCAACCTCTCCGACTTGCTGGCCGCGACGTGAGCCTGCTCTCCGCAGCCCCAGGCAATCGGAACGATCGAGAGGACCTTGCGTGATGAAGGTTGTGATGTCGGCTTATTCCTGCGACCCGGACGAGTCGTCCGAGCGCGGCATCGGGTGGTGGTGGGCTTCCGCCGCCGCCGAACGTCACGAGGTGTGGCTCCTCACGCGCCATCGCAGCCGGCCGGCCATCGAGCGCGCCCTCAAGGCAGATCCGCGGCCCAACCTGCGTCCCGTCTATGTCGATGCCCCTCGTTGGGTCCGTTCGCTGAAGCGAGGCGCCTGGGCGCTGTACCCGTACTACCTGATCTGGCAGGCGGTGGCCCGCGCCGAGGCCCGTCGTCTTCACCGGGACGTTCGCTTCGACATTGCCCATCACATGACGTTCTCGATCGACTGGCTGCCGTCGGGCATGGTGTTCATCCGCGGGCTCCCCTCGGTGTGGGGTCCGGTCGGGCCTGGCGTCACCTCGTTCCCGTTCCGGATGTGGAAGACTTACGGTCCTCGGTGGGCACTGTCCGAGACGCTCCGGTCGATCACCACGACGGTCGGCTCGCGCACGTTCGGCTCGTGGACCGCTGAGCGCGCCACTGTGATCATCGCTCAGAACAACGAGGTGGCCCGGCGGTTCAAGGACCACCCGAACCTCGTGGTCGAGCAGAATTCCGTGGTGGATCTGCCGCCGGATCTCGTCGGGTCCTCGGCGTCATTCGGTGACAAGACCAGGCGAGCCGTCTTCATCGGTCGCCTGATCCCGTCGAAGGGCCTTCGGGCCGCGGTTGGCGCCCTGGCGCAGCCGGCCGCCTCCGACTGGACCCTCGACGTGTACGGCCGAGGTCCCGAGCGCGAGCCCAGCCTGGCCCTCGCTCGCAAGCTCGGTGTCGACGACCGCATCACGCTCCACGGTGTCGTGGACCGGTCCGAGGTCTTCAAGGCGCTCCACCAGGCCGACGCGCTGCTGTTTCCCAGCAGTCGGGAATCGGCCCCGGGGGTGGTTGCCGAAGCCGTCACTTCCGGTTGTCCCGTGATTTGCCTCGACACCAGCGGCCCCGGAACGGTGGTGCAGCCGGGACAGGGAATCAAGCTCGCCCCGTCGGCCGATGTCTGCCGGTCGCTCGCCCAGGCGCTGAACCAGGTCGGTCCCCGGCACGCCGGTGATGAGCGCTGGAGCGTCCGACGGATCCCCGATCTGCTTGACCGGTGGTACGCCATGGCCGTCGGTGCCTCCTCTTCGGTTCTCGCCGGAAGGGCGGTCTGAGGTGTTCGTCGCTCTCGTCGGTCCCGACGGGGCCGGAAAGACGACCGTGGCCGGCGCCCTCGAGCGGGCGGCGCGGGCCCGCGGGCGCCGCTTCGCCTATGTCCACTGGATCCCGACGACGGCCGCACCGCCCACGTCCATGCCGTCCACCACCGTCGCCCCGCCACCGAAGCGGACCGGGCCGGCTCCGGCCGGCATCTCGCACCGCGTGCTGTCCGTGGGCCGGCTGTGCAGAAACCTCGTCCGATTCTGGGCCGGCTACGTCATGGGCATGCGCCGTCATGTGGCCGGTCTACGGGGGCCCGATGTCCTCGTCGTCGCCGACCGTTGGATGTACAACTACATCGCCCAGCCGGTCAGCGTGGCTTACCACGGTCCCTCGACACTCGCTCGTCTGGCGGTCTGGCTGGCACCTCGCCCGGACCTGACCGTCGTGCTCGATGCCCCCGCCGATGTGATCGTGGCCCGGAAGCAGGAACTCACGCTCGACGAAGCGGAAGCCGAGCTGGGCCGGTGGCGTCAGCTCTCCCCTCCGAACGCCGTGGCTCACCTCGACGGAACCCTCTCGCCGGACGTTCTGGCCAAACAGATTCTGGACGTGATCCCGTGAGCACCGGTCTCGCTGTGTCGGGCATGCGGCGGGCGCACTGCGCGGATGCCGCCCAAGAAGGCCCGACGTCGACGAAATGCCTGACCCTGGCATGGGTGATCGCCATCGCCACCAGCATGCCGTGGTCCGGGCCTGCCGTCGCCGAAGGCGGTACGGCAACCTTGTTGAAGTTTCCGTTGCTGGCGCTCGCGGTCCTGCTCGCTTATGCGGGACGCAGGCGGAGGGCCTGGCCGAGATCCGTGAAGGCGCTGCTGGTCTACTGCGCTATCGCCGCGGCCGGCGGCCTCCTCGGCCCGGACTTCGATGTCTCGTTCGTCCGCTCGGCTCGGTTCTCGGTGCTCCTGGTCGTGAGCGCCTGGGTCATCGCCGGGCTGGACTCCCGGCGCCTCCTCATGATCTACGCACGGGCTGGGACCGTGTTCGTCGGCGCTTCCCTGCTGGCGATGCTGTTGGGCTTCAACCCTCTGAGATCGGGCCGGTTGTACGGGTTCCTACCGCCGACCCATCCGAACATCGTCGGTGCGATCGCCGGCCTGGCGATGATCGTGCTGTTCGTTCCGTGGGCGAGAGGCGACAAGCTCGTGCGGTGGCAGGGCATCAGCCTCCTGCTGCTCACGGCCGGGGTGGTCCTGAGCGGATCCCGCACGAGCATCCTGGCCACCGCATTCGGTTTGTGCGTGGCGCTGGTCCAAAGGAGCACTCGGGGCAAGGGAGTGCCGGTCCTCTACTGCTGTGTGCTCCTCATCACGCTCAACTCCCTTTTTGGGAACCCTCTGCATTCGCTCTACACCCGGGAGAGCGCCCGCGGTTCTGAGTTCATCGACATCACGTTCACCGGACGGACCGAACGCTGGGCGACCGCCATCGAAGTGGAACGAACGGTCCCGCAGACCCTGTTCGGAAAGGGGATGGCGGTCAAGAGCGTACCGAGCCCGCATGCCTTCACCGCCGAAGAGCCGCTGGATGGCTCGTGGGTCTCGGCCTTCGTACAGGCCGGTCTGCTGGGGCTCGCCGCTCTCCTGGTCGGGTTCGTGCTGTTTCTCACCGCCGGCCATGGCAGGCTTCGGCGGCTTCGCGACCCGGTGCTGGTCGGAGTCGTCGGCTTTGTCGTCCTGCACTCGATCTTCGAGAGCAGCCTGAACGACGTCTCGGTGGTGCTTCCTGCTCTGGTCGCCCTTGGCGCAACCCGGTCGAGCGCCCCGACGGATGAGGCGCCCACCCCAAGAGTTCCCAGGCTGGCTTAGGAGAGTTCTGACATGAGTGGTTTTGACGCTGGGATCCGCAAGGTGGCTGAGTACGCCGCCAGCCGGATCAAAGGTTCCGAGTACCGGCTCGATCCCGACCTGCCGGTGGCTTCGGTCGTCGAAATCAGCGGCCGTCGCTCCCTGGGCATCCTGCGCGGCCTCATTCGTGGCGTCGGCTTGCGTAAGTCGCTCTGGAGCGCGCTGTGCGTCGGCCGAGGTGTCAGCTTCCGCAACCGTCGCATGATCAAGGTCGGGAAGGGAGTGACGGTCGGACGCGGAGCTGTGCTCGATGGTCTGTCGCGTCGGGGTCTGGTGCTGGGGGACAACGTGACCATCGGGCCGTACTCGATCATCGAGACGAGCGGTGTCATCACAGACCTGGGGGAGAGGTGTGTCATGGGCGCCAGGTCGGCCATCGGCTCCCACTCGTTCATCGGTGCCGCCGGCGGCGTGTGGATCGGGGAAGACGTGATCATGGGGAACCGCGTCAGCTTCCATTCGGAGAACCACGTCTTCAAGGACCCCAGCCAGCCGATCCGCGACCAGGGTCTGACCCGTGAGGGGATCACGATCGATGACGACTGCTGGGTCGGCGCCAACGTCACCTTCCTCGATGGGGCGCGAGTGGGGCGAGGCTGTGTCATCGCCGCCGGAAGCGTCGTCCGTGGTGAGATCCCGCCGATGAGCGTCATTGCCGGAGTCCCGGCGAAGGTCATGAAAATGCGAGAGAAGGGCGGAACTCTATGAATCTCCAACTCGACGCGCTGCCTTGGGAGTCGTTGCTGGCGGAGTTGACGGCCAGTGTTCCGAACTGGACGGTCTTCAAGCACCTGGACCGTGCCCTGAGCGGACGAGGCGATCTCGACGCCGCGGCCCCCCGCCACTCCTGGGCCGGCGTCACCGCTACGGTTGCCGACTGGTACCTCGGGTCACGACCGGACGCGGTGGTCGTTGCTTGCGACCATGTGTCCGACGTCCGCGTCCTCCTCCTCGTCGACCCGGACCGCCTGCCGGTCGTGGACGAGGTCGACCTGCTGTCAGTCAGCAGCCTCAAGGGCGCACCGTGGGCGAGAGCGGAGGACCTGGCGTCGCTGAGCTCAGTCGGCCCTTACGGCCGGACCCTTCGGCCAGGAGCGCAGACAGTGGTCCTGGCTCTGATGTACGGCCTTGACTACAAGGGCAATGTGCGCATTCCTGACCGGGAGCTGGCCGCCGTCCGTCGAGGGGCATGTGAGGATCCGGAGGGCGTGGATCTCGCCGTTCGGGTGCTCCTTCCCAAGATCGCCGGTCGGTGGGCCGGTCGGGTGGTCGCGGACATCCGCTCGGAGGCGGGCGAAGTGCGCCGGTCCAGAGCCCTTGTCGCGGCGCTCCTGGCCTCGGCCCTGATGCACCCCGTCCACTTGGTCTCGCGTCTCGAGTTCAGATCACGCCGCCCGTGCCCCGTGGCCGAGCTCGCTCTCCACCGAGGCCGTCGCCTCCCGCCGGGCGATCTCGAGCGGTTCCTGACGGACGTCTCGGCGGCGCATCGAGTGATCAGGACGGTGTCGGTGCCTCGCTGACCCCACCTGCTCCTGGTGGCCTTCCCCGTAGCTCAAGAAAACGGCCGAGTCAGCCGACAATGTGGGCATCTGTGCTGATCTTCGAGAGGCGACCATGCTTGTATCAGTGATCATCCCTCTGTACAACACAGAGAAATACATCGGAGCCTGTCTCGCGTCCGTCCTCAGCCAGACGCATCAAGAGTTCGAAGTCATCGTGGTGGACGACGGGTCCACCGACGGCGGCGCGGCGATCGCCGAAGGCATCGGTGACGAGCGTATTCGTGTCGACCGAGGCGCTAACCGCGGAGTTGCAGCCGCCCGCAATCGCGGTCTCGCCCTCGCCAGGGGCGAGATGGTGGCCTTCCTCGACGCTGACGATCTCTGGTATCCGGCGAAGCTGTCCGAGCAGATCAGCGTCCTTCGGAGTGACCGCGGTCTTGTCGCGGTGGGCGCGGTCTTCCAGTACTTGTCCGGGAACGGCCGCCTGCTTGGCCGGATGGGTCAGGACGTTCGGGATGCCGACTCTCGAGAGCGTCTGCAGCTGGGTCAGTTGATGCCGTTCCCGATCTCTTCCCTGATCGCCCGGACCGACATCGTGCGGGCCGCGGGAGGGTTCGACGAGTCACTTCCGCCCGTGGAGGATCTCGACCTCATGACGCGGCTGGCGTTGGCGGGATCGGTTGCCACGGTCATGCGGCCGCTCGGCGCGTACCGCGTTCACAGCAACTCCGCATCAGCCCGGCATCACGTCAGGATGAAGATGCTCACGCGCTTCGTCGAGAAGCGGGCCGAGGCCCGGCTCGAGGGCCGACCCGCACCCGCCCTGGAATCGTTCGTGTCCTCGTATCGCCTCACGAGGGCGCAGCGGCGGCGGGATGGCGCGGCGCGACGATTTCGTGACGCCGGCCTGCTGGTGATGGAAGGGCGGTACGTCAGGGCGACCGCGCTGTGCGCTGCCGCCCTGGTGGCCAGGCCGTCGTATACGCTCCGCCGGATCGCGATGCGCCTTCCGGTTCGGCGTACGCCGAGTGCCGTTGCCCACGCCGGAAACTGAGTCCCCAAGGCCGCGTTCACCATCCGGCGAAGGAAACCCGCATGAAGAAAGCCGCCTCGGCTCGTGCAGCTTGGGGTCTCCTCGACCAAGCGCTCTCCAGCGCGAGTAATTTCTTTGTCAGTGGCTTGGCCGCTCACTCGTTGGCACCGGGAGAATTTGGCGCTTTCGCACTGGCCTTCGCGGTATATCTGCTCCTGCTCGGCGTGTCCCGAGCTCTCTGCACGGAACCGCTCGCCATCCGATATACGGCCCAGGAACAGGCCGCGTTCGACGCCGGAGCACGACGGGCTATCGGGTCCGTCACCGTGCTGAGTTTGTTGCTCGGCAGTGTCTGTCTCGCTGCTGGCCTGCTCATCGGCGGCTCTGCCGGCGGGGCCCTGGTGGCGCTGGGCGTCGTGGCTCCCGCACTTCTCGTACAAGATGCCTGGCGTTACGTCTTCTTCGCTTCAGGGCAAGTGCGATCAGCGGTTCTGAACGACTTCGTATGGGTTCTCGCTCAGGTCGGACTGTTCGGGCTGATGGCGGGGGGCGCGTTGCCCAGGTCGGGTCCGATCATGATTGTCGCCTGGGGGGTCGGTGCAGGACTGGGTGCCGTCCTCGGTCTCCGCCAGTCCCGGCTCGTTCCGGCTTGGTCCAGTCTTCCTGGTTGGCTACGCGAGCACTCCGACCTCGGCGGGCGCTTCACCGGCGAGTTCGTTGCCGCCGCCGGTGCCGTGCATCTTGTCAGCTTCGGCATCGGTGCCACGGCAGGTCTGGCGGCAGCTGGCAGCATTCGGGGCGCGCTCCTGGTGTTCGGGCCGCTCAGCATGATCCTCATGGCCGCTGGTGTCGTTCTGCTCCCCGAGTTCGTTCGAAACACCCGCCTCTCGGTGGACGTCCTGACGAGAAACGCGCGCTTGGCCAGCTGGGCCCTTCTCGGGTTGAGCGTCGTCTGGGGATTGGTTTGTCTGGCGACGCCAGCCTCCATCGGCCAGCGCCTTCTCGGCCAGAACTGGCCTGGCGTACGGTCGATCCTGCCGCAGATCGCCGTGATGATGTGCGGGACCGGCGTGTCCGTAGGAGCGACACTTGGCCTCCGAGCGTTGGGCGCGGCCCGACGCAGTCTTCGGGCTCGGCTCAGCATCATCCCGGTCACGATCGTCGGCGGCGTTCTGGGCGCGGCCCGGTGGGATGCGGCCGGAGCGGCTACGGGCTTCGCTGTCGCAAGCATCACCGGCGGAGTCATCTGGTGGCGGCACTTTCGCGCCGCTGTCGGGGAGTGGCGTCTGACCGCCGAAATCCAGTCAATGAACACCGCTGATATTGGCACGCCACAGTTCGAGGCGCCGGCACCGTAATCCTCTTTCGTTCAGGCTCTCAAGGAGTTCCTCCCATGGCATGGATCAAGCTTGCTTTTTTTCTGCGGCGGCTCCGCTTTGTGCCCAAGCGCTTCGTGTATGAGATGTTCTTCTGCTATGGCGCTGACATCCCGTGGACGGTGAAGTTCGGCGACGACGTGAAGATTCATCATCGAGGGACCGGAGTCGTCATCCACCCCCGGACGACCATCGGTAATCGGGTCCAGATCTGGCATGGGGTCACGCTCGGCCGGGCCGACGTCTTCCGTTCTCCGCATGATTCGGACTTTGAGGGGTTCGTGGTCGAGGACGACGCCTTGCTCTGCGCTGGCGCCAAGGTTCTCGGAGGCAGCGGAACGACAAGGGTTGGCCGAGGGACGATCATCGCCGCCAATGCGGTGCTGCTGGAATCGACCGGTGATTGGGAAGTCTGGGCCGGGATCCCGGCTCGTAAGGTCGCCGACCGGAAGGACCTCAAGAGGCCGGGACGAACACCACGCGGAACATTCGGGGCCAGAACTTCCCTGTGACCAGGAACTGGTCCGTTCCGGGGACGGCTGCGATCCCGTTCAGCGTCGATCCCGGGACGGCTTCGTCGGCGGCCAGCAGGCCCGAGGCGTCGATGATCGCCGTGACCGCGCTGGTGACGGGATCGATGCGCACGATCCGGTCGGTGGGGAACACGTTCGCGTATACGGCGGGGCCGACGCACTCCAGTTCGTTCAGCCCCGTCACCGGCCGGCCCCCATCGGTCACGGTGACCTCACCCGTCTTCGCGAGCGTCACGGGGTCACGGAACGTCAGCCGTGCCGAGCCGTCGCTGGTCACAAGCCGCTGCGCCGACTGCTGGAAGCACATGCCCCAACCGTCGTCCGGATACGGCACGCGGCGCAGTTCCGCAAGCGTCGTGGCGTCGCGCTCGATGGCGATCCGGTTCCGCCAGGTGAGCTGCCACAGGGTCCGGCCGAGCACGGTGACCCCCTCACCGAACAAGGGCACGGGCAGCGCCACGCGGGCCTTGGGCGGTTTGCCCGTCGGCCCCGCCCGTACCGAGGACGCTCCGGACCGGCCGGTGCTTTCGTAGAGCACGTTGCCGGCCATCTCCAGGCCCTCGGTGTATGCCTCCGAGTCGTGCGGCAGGGTCTCTAACACTTTGACCCGCCGTTGCTCGCCTCGGTGCGCCGCGTCCTGCCGCCCACCCACGGCTTGACCTGTCGGGTCGTCGGGGGCGTGGTCTGCCGGGGGCATGACGCGAGCAGCAGCGCGACCCCGAGCGCGGCCCCCGCCGCGAGGCGCACACGCTCAGACACGGCAGGCACCTCCTGACTTGAGCGTGGCCCGCAGCGGCGTCACCAGAGACTGCCGCAGCAGCGTCGGGACTCCGTCCGCATGCGGCTCCAGCAGATGCAGCACCAGGGTGCGGCGGGAGCCGGCGGGCAGCTCCAGGTCCAGCGTGAACACGGAGTGGCCGCGTTCGACGCCGGACGCGAGCAGCGCGCGGCGGCCCCCCAGGGTTGCGTCGGCGAGGGTGGCTCCGACTCCGGCGTAGTAAGACACCAGGAGGCGGTTGTCACCCGGCCGGGTGCGGTAGGGAGGGGAGTCCCCCCTCATGGTCACGTAGTCGGGAAGGCCGGAGGCCGGCGCCCGGTTGGTCAGGGTCATGGTCACGGTGACCGTGCGGTCGCCGCCGGAGCAGGCGCCCGCTTCCCAGGTCAGGCTCCGGTCGAGGTAGTAGTCCAGCTTGCCGCCGGCCGCGTTGTTTACCACCAGCCCCGCGAACGGGCCGGGGGCGTTTGGGAGCGTGCCCGAGTAGGGGCGGGACTCCAGGAGGCGCTGCTCCGCCGGGTGGGCGCTCCAGACCTTCAGCCGTCCGTCCCGCTGGACGTCGTTCACGGCGACGAGCAGTGCGGGCAGTCTGCGCGTGCCGTCGAGCGCCCCCATCAGCCGTGCGGCGGCTGCGCGGGCGGCGTCGACGAAGAACGCCTTGCGCCGGGCGACGTCGTCGTACTTCGCGTAGCTGGCCCGTTCGGTGAGGTCCACGACGTTGTCGGCGGTGAGCTCGGTGCCGTCGGCCATGCGGGCCGGGCCGGTGACGCGCAGGAGACGGCTCAGCGTGAGCGGGTCGACCGCGATCGCCCCGTCCACGCCTTCGCCGGTGTGCTTGCGCCATGCCGCTGCCCAGATGCGGGCCGCGTAGGGGAAGTGCGGGCTCATGTTGGAGTTGGGCCACACGTGGATGGGGTCGCTGCCCGCATAGCGGGCGTTGAACTCGGTTCCGAGATCGATGTCCGGCTTCGCCGTTTCCATCTCCGTGTTGTTACCGAACCGCTCGAAGGACAGCCGGCCCCGGTCGGCCCGCAGCACGGCGAAGGCGCCCGGAAGACCCCCGGTGCCGCGCGCCTCGGCGATGTTCTGGAACGCGAGGAAGTAACGCCGTTGTCCTTGGGTGCCGAGCATGGGCGGCAGGACGCGGGCAGCCAGGGAGACGTCGGTCATGACGGGGGTGAGGCGGTCGAGCTGCTGTTGCAGCGCGGCACGGGCCCCGTCGGCCGTCGGCAGCCAGGTGGACCGGGGCAGAGCGTGCACGTCGGCCTGCACCTCGTCCGCGACGCGGGCGGCCCGGACGAGTTCCGGCGCGTGCTTCTGCAAGGTCGCCAGGGCCTCGGACATACCGTCACCGCGGCTGTCCGGTGCGGGTGGTGGCAAGGCTCTCACCAGTGGGGACAGCACGTCGCCGGCCAGCCGGTCGGCCGCGTACGCGGCCCCGCGCACGGTCTTGACCGGGCGACCGAGGAAGGGCAGGGCTGAGGCGGGGTACCAGGCCGGGCCGGTGGTGAGGCGATGCGCCAGCGCGGCGTGGGCGGCCGCGGAATGCGCCTTCCGCTCTCGTTCCCGGGCGGATGCGGGCGCCGCTCCGGACGCTGAGCCGGGCGCGGGCGTCACCGACTGCCGCAGTGCGGCGAGGTCCCGTTGGGCCGCGATCAGCTCCGAACGGGCGAGCAACCCTGTGACACCGATCCAGACGGCGCCGACCAGCGGCAGCGCCGCGGCGGCCAGCAGGGTGTTCTTGAGAACGCGACGGCGGCCCGGTGCCCCTTCGCGTGAGCGGCCGGGCCTGCGCATGCGGACGGCGTCTCGGCCGGGGCCGGGACGCCGTGGTTCCGTCGAGCCGATGTTTTGCTCCGTCATGAACTGCGGCGACGGCGCACGGTCAGCATCGTGCCCCCGCCCGCCGCAACCAGCCCGGCCGCGATGCCGCACACTGCCAGGGCCTGCTCGCTGCCGGTGGCAGCCAGGGCCGAGCGATGATCGGATCTCCCCTGTCCGTCGGAGTCGTGCGGGCCGGACCCACCCTGCCCGTCGAAACGATCGGATCCGTTCGATCCGTGGTACCAGTGGGATTGCTCGGGCCCCCTGTGACCGTGTTCGTGGTGACTGTGCCGGTGCTTCGCGCGCAGCACCTTGATGCGGGCGGTGAGCTCCAGCCCGGTCTTGCGGCCCTCCAACTCGAAGGTGTGGTACTCCGGCTTGGTCCTCCGCGGGATGGTTACCCTGCCCGTGACAACGCCCTTTGCGTTCGCCCTGAACTTGCCCAGGACGACCCCATGCGAGTGCAGTTCCGCCACCACCAGCTCGAAGGGGGCGAAGCAATTGCCACTGAACGTCACCGTGCCCCCGGCGGGCACCACGGTTCTGCTCAGGGTGAGCTGCGGGGGCACCGGTGGGTAGGCGAAGCACGACGGGGAAGGCGGCTGTGCGTGGGCGGTCTGCGCCCCCACCATCGGTGCGGCGACGAGCACGGCAGCTGAGGCTGCTGATGCCAGAGCAACCCGCCACCTGGGCGATGTCATCATCTTCTTCACTCTCCTCGACTTCAGTCCGGGCCACGCCGCAACGTCGGCGGTAAGCAAGATCGCGATACCAACATCTAGATACATGGAATAAATGGGACATATGTCACCGACTGGCGTGGCGCCGCCCAGAGGTCACCCGATGGTGTAGCGCTTGCTTCTTGATGGCCCACGCCGTCAGCCCGGCGGGGCGGTGTGCGTCGCCCGGGTCGTTTGGCGGGCCGACGCAGGGGTGGCTCCCCCGATTGGGGCGTGCGAGTCCCTATCGTCGGCTGCCTACACAGGGAACAGAACATCCCTTTTCGGGTGGTTCCCTCGGTCTCATGAGGGGTGCAGCTTGGATCTCCACGGATTTCTGAAGGCTCTTGCCAGACGCTGGCCGACCGTCGTGGTCTGTCTGGTTCTCGCGATCGGGGCGGCACTCGCCGCGACGAGCCTGAGCAAACCCGTCTACGAGGCGAGGACCCAGCTCTTCGTCGCCACCCGAACCGGTGAGGACACCACCCAGCTGAACCAGGGGCAAAGCTTCTCGCAGGCACGTGTGCAGTCGTACGCCGCGATCGTGACCACCCGCCAGGTGACCCGGCCCGTGGTGAAGGAGCTGCGTCTGCGCACCACCCCGGAGGAACTCGCGTCCCGGATCACCGCCGTTGCCCCGCTCAACACCGTGCTCATCGACATCACCGTCCGGGACACCAAGCCCGCGCGTGCGGCGCGCATTGCCAACGCCGTGGCGCAGCGGTTCAGCGCAGCCGTCGAGCGACTGGAGGCGCCCAAGCGCGCGCCCGGCTCGGAACGATCCCGAAGCCGCCGCACGGGCGACGGTGCCTCGCCCGTCTCCCTGGGCGTCACCCAGGAGGCCGTAGCCCCCGCCGGTCCGGTCTCGCCCCGCCCGCTGCTGAACCTGGCCGCAGGAGCACTCAGCGGCCTGCTGCTCGGTGCCGGAATCGTTGCCCTGCGCGAGACCCTCGACACCACGCTCAAGACGAGCGAGGCGCTGGGCGAGTTCACCGCGCTGCCGGGGCTCGGCACCATCCCGTTCGACAGGAACGCCCCACGGCAGCCGCTCGTCAGCGCCGAGGGCCACTCCAAGCGCGCCGAGGCCTTCCGCAAGCTGCGCACCAACCTGCAGTTCTCACAAGTCGACGACCGGCCCCGGATTATCGTGGTGACGAGTTCCGTGCCCGGGGAGGGCAAGACCAACACCGCGGTGAACCTCGCCCTGTCGCTCGCCGAGGCAGGCGTCTCCACCTGTCTGGTCGACGGCGACCTGCGACGTCCGTGCGTGGCCCCGGCCTTCGGCCTTGTCCAGGACGCCGGTCTGACCACGGTGCTCATCGGACAGGCCTGCATCAAGGACGTGATGCAGAAGGTCGGCGGCCAGCTCTCGGTGCTCGCCAGCGGCGCCGTACCGCCCAATCCCACCGAGCTGCTCGCCTCGGCGCGAATGGAAGAGGTGCTGCGCGAGCTGGCGGACACTTACGAGGTCGTGATCCTCGACACCGCGCCGCTGCTGCCGGTCGCCGACACGGTCGGACTCGCCTCGCTGGCCCAGGGAGCGCTGCTCGTCGTCCGCGCCGCGAAGACCAGCCGGGACCAGGTCCGCACCGCCGCGGAATCGCTGGACTGCGTGGGCGTCCGCGTCCTCGGCACCGTCTTCAGTATGGCCCCGGTCTCCAAGGGTAGCCGCTACGGCACCTACGGACGGTACGGCGAGCTGCCCGCTCCCCGTGCGTCGGCTTCTTTGCAGAAGGAAGCCGTCAGGCCTGCGGGGACGCGCCGCGCGGGCGTGAAATGACCAGAGTCCTGTTCGTCTGCACGGGCAACGTGCACCGCTCGGTGCTCGCCGAGCGGCTGCTGGCCGCGAGGCTTCCGTCCGGCTCGGCCGCGCGGCCGGAGAGCGCCGGCACGGAGGCGTGGACCCGGCCAGGCATGGAGAGCTCCACCAGGGCGGTGCTGGAGAAGCTGGGCGGTGACGGCTCCGGTTTCGCGGCCCGCCCGCTCACCGCGCAGCTCGTCGAGGAAGCCGCGCTGGTCCTCGGGCTCGCCATCGAGCACCGGGAGGCGGCCGTGCGGCTCGCGCCGTCGGCGATGCGGCGCTGCTTCACCCTGAAGGAGTTCGTGCGTCTCGCTGTGGGGGGAGTCAACGAAGCGCGGGGCGGGGAAGGTGCGGCAACCGCGCATGACGGCGTACCGGACAGGGAAGGCCCGCGGGGCGTGGACGGTTTGGACGTCGTAGTCGCGGCCGCGGCCAGTCGTCGGGGTGCCGCCGCCCCGCTCCCGCCGGTTGAGGACGACGTCGCGGACCCGTGGGGGAGGCCCCACTCTGTGCTGTACGGGTGCGCCCGCGAGATCGACGGGGCGGTGAGCACGCTTGCCCGGCTGCTGGGCGGCGGGACGAGCCTCTGAATCCAGGTCATGGAGGAGTTCAACTGCAAGGAAGTGCACGTCCCCCGCGACTGGCCGAAGGTGCCCCTTCGCAAGCCAGATGCCGAGGAGCGCCGGGACGCTGCCCGAGGGTTGGACACCGCCGGTGCGCTGACGCCAGATCAGCGACTGCTGCGCGTGCTCCTGGACGACGAGCAGGAAGCCCTTCGAACAGGCCCTGGTAGCCCAGCTCATCAATTACCAGGAGAGCGTGGGGTCCGATCCGGCCCCCAGGAGTCTGCTGCCAGTAGGCACAATCGCTCTGGCCGCGCGTAGTCGTGGCGGCGGCGCAGGGCGAAGTCGTCCACCCCCAGCACCCGCGGCACCCGCCGGGCGGGCAGCGGCAATCGCACCAGCGCGCGCAGGGCGGTCTGCCGTGAGACGACCACCGCGATGATGGACAGCACACGAGCGCCAGCACGGCCGGCTAACTCCCGCACCACTGCCCCGACCTGGGAGGACAGCCGCGACGTGCGTCGCTGATAGCGCTCCAGGATCCCGGAAAGCTGTTCTCGAAACGTCTGGCGGCAGCCCATAGTCGGGCACACCAGACGGCGCACGCGCACCTCGACCACCACGCGGCGGGCATCCACGGGCACATCCGCGACGACCCTTACGTGATATCCGTGCACCCGCCCCGACCAGGCCCCGCAGTCCGGGGCAAGCCACTGTCCGGCAGGGCGTCCGAGCCCGCACCAGGATCCGCTCCCCCTTGTCCTCTATGTCCTCAAGGACCAGCGGGGGACAGCCCCGAAAACACCACGCTCACAAGCTCGTTGACATCACACACGTGATGTCAACGACGCTATTCGCGCTCCGTCACCACCGCAAGTGAGACAGATCCGTTAAATTGACACACCCGCAGGTCGAGCGCTCAGGGATCAAGGCACCCCGGTAGGCGCACTGCACGACGGCGGGCCCCCAGGTTCTCCCCCTGGGGGCCCGCCGTCTCGCGGCCTCGCTCAGATCGCCGTCGTCCCGCGCCCCACGCTCAAGTACGTGAAGCCGAGCTTGCTCATCTTCTGCGGGTCGAGCAGGTTCCGGCCGTCGAACAGGACCGGACGGGCCATGCCCGCAAGGGCCTCGCCCCACGGAACCTCGCGCAACTCCGGCCACTCAGTGACGATGATCGCGGCATCCGCCCCGGCCATCGCCTCGACCGGCGTCGCGCGGCGCTCGGTCGACGACCACGGCTCCTCGTCGCGCGGCTGCGCCAGCGGATCCCAGCAGCGCACCTCAGCGCCCTCGGCGAGCAGCCGCGACGCGATGATGATGCTCGGCGCCTCGCGCATGTCGTCCGTACCCGCCTTGAAGGTCATGCCGAGCAGCGCGATCCGCTTCCCCCGAAGACCTTCCAGTTCGGTCTTAAGGCGCTGGATCGCTCGTCGCGGCTGGAGTTCGTTGACCTCGATCACTGCGGTGAGGAGCTGGAAGGGATAGCCAGTGTTGCTGGCCATGGCCCGCAGCGCGCGGCTGTCCTTCGGGAAGCACGAGCCGCCGTAGCCGAGGCCGGCGTTCATGAAGTGCGGGCCGAGCCGGTGGTCCATCCCGATCGCCTTGGTCACCTGGGTGATGTCGGCGCCGGTGGCCTCACACATGGTCGCGATCTCGTTCGTGAAGCTGATCTTCGTTGCGAGGAGCGCGTTCGCCGCCATCTTCACCATCTCGGCCGAAGCGACATCCATCACCTCGACCGGTCCGTCCACACCCGCGTGCAGCTCCGTGAGCAGGTCGGCTGTGGCGTCGTCCGCCGTGCCGACGACCACACGGTCGGGGCGCATGAAGTCCTGCACCGCCGTGCCCTCGGCGGTGAACTCGGGGTTCGAGGCGTAGCCGACGTGCTCCAGGCCGGCCGCGTCCAGGGCCGCGCGGACCCGGGTGCCGGTGCCGACCGGCACGGTGCTCTTCACGACGACTGCGGACAGGTGGGCGGACTCCTTCAACGCGTCGACCACGGCCCACACGCGGGACAGGTCGGCGTCGCCCGACGCCATCGGCGGGGTGTCCACGCACACGTACACCACCTCGGCGTCGCGCACCGCCTCGTCCGCGTCGAGAGTGAAGGAAAGCCGCTCCTTGTTGCGATTGATCATGTCGCCGAGGCCAGGCTCGAAGATGGGGATGTCGCCCGCACGCAGGATCCGGATGCGCTCCGGCTGGATGTCGCGCACCGTCACCGTGTGCCCCAGCTCGGCGAGGCAGGCGCCCGTCACCAGGCCGATGTAACCGGCGCCGAAGACTGCGACATTGCGTTTCGGCATGTGAACCATCGTGTTCCATTCTCAAGCAGCGTGGAGACGCGGGACGAGGCTCTACCGCGTGAGTTCAGCCTATCGAGTGGCCGCCTCGCAGGCGTAACTTGAACACTCCCGCATGCGGCTGGCCTACCAGGGTCTTCCGCACCGCCTCGGCCGCACGGGAGGCCGCCATCGGAGCATCGGCAGCCTCCCACTACGTCCGGAAAACCAGCAGATCACACCGCCGTTGACACCGCCCTCCCTGTCAGACTCTCGTGAGACATGAGGACAATCGAGTCTTCTGTTGTTAGCAGGGCGAGAACAGGATCTTTCGAACGTGACGCTGAGCAGTGCCGACCTTGAGGCCGGTGTGGCCGATGATGAGGTCGTGGGCAAGAAGAAGCGCGGTCCCCGTGCGGGCGGGCCGAAGCGGCGGTCCTTCACCCCGGAGTACAAGCTTCGGATCGTGGAGGAGTACGAGCGGCTGACCGAACCGGGTGCGAAGGGCGCGCTGCTGCGCCGGGAGGGGCTGTACCACTCGCACATTATCGACTGGCGGACCGCCCGGGACGCCGGCGCGCTGGATGCGCTGACCGCCAAGCCGTCCGGACCGACGGGCAAGAGCGCAGCCGAGAAGGAGGCCGAGCGGCTGCGGGCAGAGAACGAGAAGCTGGCCGCCGAGCTGGCCAAGTCCCAGAGGGCGCTGGCCATCCTGGGAAAAGCACACGAGCTCTTGGCTTGACTCTGTCGGTGATCTTGGTGTTTCCCAGTGCGCGAGCATGATCGGCGGGCATGCTCAGTGCTGTTTCGAAGGCCGATACAGCTGCCGAGGTGTCCGTTGTCGCTCCATCCCCGCTCCGGTGAGCAAGTCCCGCCTCTGACCGCGCAGATCGCACGGGCAAGCAATCCGACCGGTACGACGGCGATGTGGGTCAGAGACCGGCTGGACGGGTTGTGGTGCGACGAGGACTTCGCCGGCTGGTATCCGCGCGACGGGCGCCCCGGGCTCTCGCCTGCCCAACTGGCCACCGTCTGTGTGCTGCAGTTCCTGCTTGGTCTGTCGGACCGGCAGGCAGCGGAAGCGGTCCGCTGCCGCATCGATTTCAAGTACGCCATGGCCATGGAGCTGGACGATCCCGGCTTCCACCACAGCGTGCTGGCTGACTTCCGCGAGCGCGTCGCGCAGGACGACCGCGCCGACCGACTCTTGGATCTGGTGCTCGCCCGTCTGAAGGAGGCCGGCCTCGTGGGCGAGCGCACCACGCAGTGCACCGACTCCACCCACGTCCTGGCCGCGGTGCGCGACCTGACCCGGCTGGAACTGGTCACCGAGGCGGTCCGTGCCGCGCTTGAAGAAGTGGCCCGCACGGCTGGGCATCTGCTGATCGGCCTGGTCGACGAGGACTGGGGGCGCCGCTATGGCCGCCCGGTCCGCCTGGGCAAGAACCCCACCCGGCCCAAGACCAGGATCCTCGCCGCCGGCAACGACGCCTGCCGACTGCTGGAGCGACTCCACCGGGACGGGTCCGCCTACCGGCCCGGCCCACAAGCCGAGGCCCTACGGCAGATCGTGGTGCAGCACTACTACCGCGACACGGCAGGCCGTCTGAGCTGGCGTACCACCGACGACGACGGGCTACCGCCCTCCTCCTCGGCGATCGTCTCTCCCTACGACATCACGGCGCGCTACGTGCGGCACGGACACATCATCCGCTGGAAGGGCTTCGCCGCCCATCTCACCGAGACGTGTGCCTCTGACAGCGTCAACGTGATCACGGACGTGGCCACCACGTCGGCCGCCACCAACGACGGCCAGGCCCTGCCCGGCATCCACACCCGCCTGGCTCGTCGCGGGCTGCTGCCCGCCGAGCACCTGGTCGACGGCGGCTACACCTCCCTGGTCCACCTGGAACGAGCCGACCGCGAACACCAGGTCACCGTCACCGGGCCGCTACCGGGCAACCTCACCCGCCAGCACCGCAGGAACGAGGGCTTCGACCGGGACGACTTCCACATCGACTTCGACCGTCGGCAAGTCACCTGCCCCCAGGGCCAGGTCAGCGCGGGCTGGCACGGCCCCTACCCGACCTCCTCGCCCACCGCGGCGCCCCTGATCGTGGCGCGGTTCGCCAAGAGCCAGTGCCAGCCCTGTCCGGACCGCCCCCGGTGCACCAGCTCCCGCGAGAACGCCCGCAACGTGGGCTTTCCCCCGCGAGAACTCCGCGACCTGCAAGTCCGCGTCCGCACCGAGCAGCAGACACCCGAATGGAAGGCCCGCTACGCAGTCCGCTCCGGCGTGGAGGGCACCATCAACGAGTTTGCCCACGGACACGGCATGCGCCGCTGCCGCTACCGAGGACAGCCGAAAGCCCACATGCAACACGTACTCACAGCCATCGCCGTGAACATCGAACGACTCAGCGCTCGGTCAGTGACCCAGGAAACCCCTTCACCGAGATCGCCGACCGCCTTCCAGACCTTCCTGGACCAGCAGGGAATTCCCCGATCGAAGTCCTGGCGCACCCTCGGCACCTAACCTCGACCATCCAAGATCACCGACAGAGTCAAGCCAAGAGCTCGTGTGCTTTTCCCAGGATGGCCAGCGCCCTCTGGGACTTGGCCAGCTCGGCGGCCAGCTTCTCGTTCTCTGCCCGCAGCCGCTCGGCCTCCTTCTCGGCTGCGCTCTTGCCCGTCGGTCCGGACGGCTTGGCGGTCAGCGCATCCAGCGCGCCGGCGTCCCGGGCGGTCCGCCAGTCGATAATGTGCGAGTGGTACAGCCCCTCCCGGCGCAGCAGCGCGCCCTTCGCACCCGGTTCGGTCAGCCGCTCGTACTCCTCCACGATCCGAAGCTTGTACTCCGGGGTGAAGGACCGCCGCTTCGGCCCGCCCGCACGGGGACCGCGCTTCTTCTTGCCCACGACCTCATCATCGGCCACACCGGCCTCAAGGTCGGCACTGCTCAGCGTCACGTTCGAAAGATCCTGTTCTCGCCCTGCTAACAACAGAAGACTCGATTGTCCTCATGTCTCACGAGAGTCTGACAGGGAGGGGCAGGCAAAAGTGCTGGACTCGTCATCGCGGCGGCCCCATTTCGCCGCTGACAATGGGTGTGGAGGAGACGCAGGGCTGCCGTAAAGTCGCATTTCATGAGGAAAGCTGCTGGTCAGCGGGCACTCCGAAGAGGTCGAGTGGGGCCTTGTGCGGTGCCAGTGCGAGGCGTCGTTGCGCGTCGGCGATGGAACTACCGGTCCAGCGCAGGAAGTTGATGGTGATCGATCTCAACGTGGAGACGTTTTGCGGGCCGTGGCCAGTGCGGATCCGCGCGGCGTCCTCGCCGAAGGTCACATCCCGCACATAGTGGATCTTGTTTTCCACTCCCCAGTGGCCCCTCGCGTACCGCGCGACGACCTCGGGAGCCGCCCGTTGCGAGGTGAGGTCGGTGATCAGGTAGACGATCTCGCGGGTCCGTTTCCCCGACGCCTCCACGGTGCGGTGTCGGACGACACGGGCGACCTGCCGCACATAAGGGAAGGCCAGATCGCCCCAGGTCACCACCTTGGTCACCCGAGTCTCCAGCCGGCCATGCCCTCGCCCGCTCTCCTTGTGCACGGCCGTCACCTCGTGCCACGGGATCGAGCGGCACGTCTCCCACAAGGTCGGCTGGTTCCGCTTCACGGTGAGAACGAAGTGCGCGCCCATCTCTTCCACCAGCACCTTTGCGGTCTCCGCCTGGGTGTGCAGGGCATCGGCCGTGACCACCACACCCCGCAGGTCCAGGACGCTGAGCAGCGGGGTCAGGGCCGGGATCTCGTTGCTTTTGTCCGCGACTCGCTGCTGAGCAACCAGCGTGCCGTCCTGAGCCATCGCGCCGATCAGCATCACCGCGCTCTCCGTTCCCCGACGTGATCCCCGCAGGGCCTTGCCGTCCGCCGCCACCGTTTCCAGGGCCACCTCCCGCACCCGCAAGAGAACCTCCAGCTCACCCGGCCTCACCGCCGACAGCACCCTCCGCAACGTGTCCGCCCCCGGCGCCCTCACCAGCTCGAACGCGCCGACGGGCACCAGCCCCAGCCGCAACTTCTCCTGCGGCTCCGCGGCAGCGGCCCACTGCGCCATTGCCCGCCAGGACCCGAAACCCGCCGCCGTCGCGCACAACGCGATCACGAGCAGGACCGACAACGGGAAACGACGCCCCCGTGCCTTGCGCGGATCGCTCACCTCGCCGAGCCGCTGCCACAACGCCACCTGCGCCGACACCAGCGACAGCGACTCCGACCGGGGCACGGACGTGACAGACTGACGTTTCACCGAAGCTCCGTTGGGTCAGGGCGACTTGCGAGGTCACCCACCCCAACGGAGCTTCGGTCATTCCAGGCACGGGCCTCTCACCAGCGGAAACACGTACACGCAGGACTTTGCGGCAGCCCTGCGGTGGGCGGTGCTGTCCATCGTCGTGAACAACAGCTCGGCGCCGGCCTCCGAAGTGCCTCCCGAACTGCCGTAGAAACGCTGCTCCTCGACGTGTACAGAGCCACCACGGAATCTCAGATGACCAGAGCGGACTGGACCTGTCAGTCTCAAGCGCGTGGATCACATTTCAGATCATGTTCTGCGCGCACTCTGGTACATCGACGCCATGGCTTCCCAAGGCATCGTCCTTAGCCGTGACGAGGTCGACCGGATAGCGATCGTGCCTCCGCCGCGAGATGCCGTCTACCAGTCGTTCGCCAACTCCTTGCGCTCCGAACTCTTCGACGGCATGATTCGGTCGAGACCAGCATAAAGGGTGGCAAAGTATCTCCTGGAGGTCCAGTGGGTGACTGAGGCCGTTGAGGGCTTGAAGCTCACCCACAAGGGGCGTGCCGTGCTCCGCCTGAGCGGAGCCGACGAGCAACTCCACACGGTTTCCGAGCCAGTCGTGAACGACGTTGCACTGAGCCCTGACGATCCACTCGTCTACACCGTGCTCACCCGTCGCCTGGCAGCCGCCGGCGAGGGGCTGCTGGTCGACCCGTACTTCAAGGCCGAGAACTTGCGGTGGATCCTGGAGGCCACCTCCATCTGTCGCATCCTTATCTCCAAGAGAGCCAGCGCCAAGGAGCGGCCGATCATCGCCATCGCACTCGCCACGCTGCCCAACGGCCACAGTGTCGAGGTGCGAGCGACCGATGACACAAACCTGCACGATCGTCGCATCATCGCCGTGGACGGGTCTGTCCAGCTGATCGGCACGTCCCTCAACGGCGTCGGACGGCACGAGACAGCAATGGTCACACCGGAGCCGAGTATCGCCAAGGCATACAAGGACAGCTCAGAGAAGCTCTGGACGGGTGCGGAGAAAGTGGAGCCGCAGCATCCCAAGGCTCCCGTCTCCGAGGCGGACTACGGCTCCTAGAGTCGCAGCTCATATCCGGCCGCCTCGGGACCAGCATGTCGGGAGGACTTTGTCAGCGGTGCGGCTGTCGGTGGTCGGTCTGCCGACCACTCGTCGCGCAACGCCAGCGTATTCATCACCGCACCAGCCCGCTGCCCGCTCGCTAACGGCGCCGTTCCGAGAACTTCAGGGGCTGGCGCCATACATGGTCGGCCTGGGCGCTGCTGACTCACTCTCGGTGCCGGGCGGGGTGCCCAGGCTGGGTGGTGTCAGTGGTCTGTGTCGATGCCGCTGGCCCGGGCGATGCCGTCCAGCTTGGTGTCGATGGCTTCGCGTTCGGCCGCCCAGTGGTGGATCTTGTCGCGGAGCTCCGCGAGTCCTGTGGGGTCGTTGGCGAGTTCCTGGGTGACGACCGCGTAGCCGGGGCTGCCGTCGGGGCCGGGCATGTCCACGACCTGGTGGTCC
Organism: Streptomyces sp. NBC_01320; assembly: GCF_035974375.1. Taxonomy (NCBI): domain Bacteria; kingdom Bacillati; phylum Actinomycetota; class Actinomycetes; order Kitasatosporales; family Streptomycetaceae; genus Streptomyces; species Streptomyces sp. NBC_01320. Next base: position 8,694 of record NZ_CP108391.1, on the reverse strand, counting down.
ATACGACCGGTCGTCATGATCGCCATCACGGTGAGGAACTCTTTCTGGACGTCGTCCGTGAAGTCCTTGCGGTCGCCGGTTTCCAGGAAGCCCTCGTGGCCGTCGGCGATCAGGTGGGCCATCTCATGAACGGCCTGGCGCAGCGTCTCGAACTGCTCAGGGGGCATCCGGGCCTTGACCGACTCCAGGTAGAGCGCGACCTTCGCGATCCGGTCTTGCGGCGTCTCATCTGCATGGTCGTTGTCGTTCATCCCCCACACACACCCTGGTCCGGCAGATCTCGCGCGTCCAGACCCGGCACCGCCCGACGCAAGCGACGTTCCACGGTGGCAGTGCCCGCCTTGTGAGTGACCGGTAAGTGGGGGAGGCCTTGGCCGTGCCTTGCGTTTTTCCCTACGGTTCGCCCTACAGTCACCCCTACACTCTGGTCTACAGTGATCACCGACGAGGTGACCGGTTGCCGTGCAGGTCAGCGCCCGGTTCGTGGCTTGCCCGCCGCTCCGATACCCCTTTACCGACTGTTTGTTGTCGGTGAAGGGGACTTGAGAAGACGCGGCCCCACGGCGAGCAGTCGTGCTGTCCGCCGCGGTGCCGGACGAGGGATGGGGAGCGGGATGGGTAGGGCGGAGTGGCCGTACAACTCGACGGCTCGGGCGCGGGGTCTGGTGCTTTTGGCGCTGGGGGTGGTGAAGGTCGCGACGGCGGAGCAGTTGCGGCAGTTGGTGCTGCCGGGCACGGCCGATCTGCAGACGGTTCGCAACGCGTGCAAGGACCTGCGTCACGCCGGCCTCATGGAGTCGGTCGGCCGCACGTCCAGCCCGGGTGCGAACGGGCGGCCGGTGCGGCGGGACTTGTGGAACCTGACGACGGCGGGGTTGGCGGCGGCCGCGTCCGAGCTGGGGCGGCCGGTACGGGAGATGGGCGGCACCGCGAGGGACGCGGCGAAGGCCGGCGCCGCTCACGCCTTGGCGGTGACGGACACGATCGACGCGTTCCGCCAGTCCCCGCCGCTGCCGACGAAGCCCGTCGCCCGACGCACTACTCGCCCTGTCCCCGGGCGGGTGCTGCCCGTTCGGCCGCGAGGGCTGGGGCATCTGCGGGGCTGGGAGACCGAGGTCGCGCTTCCGGTCGCGGGCACGTTCACGACACCGGCCCGGGGCAGCCTGCGTGCGGATGCGGTGCTGACGGCGCCGGAGGATCAGGTGCCGGTGTTGTTCGTGGAGGTCGACAACCACACCGAGCCCGCAGCGGTCGTCGCCGCGAAGATCGACCGGTACCGACGCTTCTTCGGCCGACAGGTCAAGGACCACCACGGCGGTGACGTCCCGTTGTGGTCGACGCTGTGGGACGACTCCGGCCGCGGCGGCTTCCCGCCCGTCGCGCTGGTGTTCACGAAGGACGTTGGCGCACAGGCCCGGATGAGCCGCATCAAGACCATTCGCGACCTGTCCTGCACCTGCTGGCAACCTCGCTGGCAGAACCCACACGGCTGGTCCCTCAGGGACACCGAGGAAGACGGCTGGTGGGACCACGCCGGCACGGTCCCCGTCATCGCCACCCACCTCGACCAGCTACGCACCCATGGCCCCCACGGACCCGTCTGGTGGCGGTTCGGACACAGCGACTGGCAGCCGATCACCGACGCCCTCACCAACAACGGCACACAGGAGGAGTACCACGCCCGCCAGGACCGGCGCCGCCAGGCGCAGGAAGCGGCCCGTGCCGTGGAGGACCAGCGGCGGCGCGAGGAACCGGCCGAGTGGGATGCCACCTGGGAGTGTCCGTCCTGCCAGGCCGATGTCGAGCCCGGCACGGCGGGCCTCGACGGTTACCGCCCCATGCAGGGCGGTCTGTGCCCGGACTGCGAACAGACCCGTCGTGAAGAGGCGCAGCAGCGCGTCGCCGCTGAAGATATGGCCAGCACAAATGGCATCCTTGCCCGCCTGAAGGCCCGTGCCGAAGGGCGGTAACGGCAGTACGCCCGCGTGGTGGCTGCTGACGTCCAGCGACGCACCGCGCAGCTGTCGGCGTACACCCTGTCGCACGCTCGCTGTAGTCGTACTCGAGGAATCAAGCGCCACGAAGTTGACGGACAGCTCTTTCCTCGAGTTCAGCGGAGATGGTGAGTTCTCGGGCGACTTCAACGGGAGCGCCGAGCAGCTGGCAGATCATCTCCGCTGCTCTGTCGAGAGCTTCAGCGAGAGTGTGGCCGAAGCTGGGGTCGCTGAGTCCGGGCATGGTGGCGGAGTAGTTGCCGTCTGACCAGCTGACCCGCAGCTGGATCGGGCGCAGTTTCAGGTACTTCCAGTTGTCCGCGCCGGTACGGAGGTATCTCGTTCATAGACCGGATCGTAGGCCTCGAAGGAGTATGTATCCGCTGCCGGTAGTCGCGGGCTTCTGCGGTCCAGTGCACGTGGGGCAACGTCGTCGTTCCTTCGTCTCGTGTCGGAGTTGCGGGGTTCAGCGCTGCCAGCGTCGGGGTAGCAGGCTGCGCCAGTGAAAGCGAAACGGCTGTGTGGCGACGCGGAGAGGGGGCCCGGCGGGCTGGGGCGGGATCGGCGCGGCTGTCGGTGCCGCCGTGGGGTTTGGACTCTGTTCCGGCCTGTCGGCCGGGGCAGCAGGTGGCCTTGTGGGTGATGTCTGCTCGTTCCCCTGGGATGCGGGTGCGTGGTGCTGGGCGGCGGTGGGGCGCTGGGCATTGTCGCGGGCGCGGCTGCGACGGTGCTTTTCGCGTCCTCGTTCGGCGACTGCGAGCGCGGTCATGATCTGGAAGGCCGGGGCGGGACGGAAGCCTGTGTGGGTGCCGAAGGCGAGGAGCGGCACTGGGACCAGGCCCCACCAGGCGGCGGCGTCGGCTGGGTAGGGGTAGGAGATCTTCCAGTCGCGGGACCAGGATTCCAGCTCCCCGCTCCAGTCCTCTCCTTCCTGAACGGGGTAGGTGCCGGGGTGGCCGCCGTACGGGAACAGGACGGTGTCCTTGGTGATCCAGCAGACCGCGCCGCCCGCGGCGGTGATCTGCCGCTGGGTGGGGGTGGGGCGCACCTTGTCGTGGGTGAGGGGCTTGCCGTGGGGGCGGACGCTGACGGTGCCGGCCGGGTCGTAGTGCAGGGTGTCGGCGCGGTCGAAGAACCACCAGTGTTTGACGTTCTCGCCGTGTCGGTTGCGCACGGTGCGCAGTCGGACTTCGGTGGCAGCGGTGGTGAGAAGGCGTCGGGGTCGTTCGATGACGATGACGTCGTTGCCGCGGCGGACGATGAGAGCGGGGGGCAGTGGCCAGTGCTGTCCGGCGAGTTGGGGATCGATCTGGAGGCAGATGCTCGCGCCGGGCAGTGCGTGCACCAGTTGGTCGCGGAGGTGGAGGACGACGGTGAGGTCGGCCTGGACGTCGGCCTGGTGCGGGGCGGGCGCGGTGCACAGGTCGCTGCCGGGGGTGCTGCCATCGTGGCGGAAGCGCGGGGTGAAACCAGATGTGGGCGTGGCGGGACCACTGAATATCAGCGTTCCTCCGCAGGCGCAGCAGCGGTAGCGGCCTCCGGCTTTGCCGCGGGGGAGCCGGCTGGCTGCGTCCGGTTCACGGCGTAAGTCGATCACGCGCCCGGCGTCGCCGGTGTCGATGGCGAGTTCGCTCATGCGCGGCAGTTTGCTGCTGAAGCGGGCGAGGCGTGATCGCTTTGCGGGGATGGCGGGGCCGGTGGTGGGGACGGAGGGGCGGTGGGAGGCGGTGGTGGCGGAGAGCTGGGTGGGGAGGGCCTGGTGTGTCATGAACGTCGTCTCCAGAGTCGAGCGGGGCGGTCCGTGGTTGTTCGAGGTTTGCCCACCAGGCTTTGTCCATCACGTTGTCCACCACGTTTGTGCAGGTGAAGTGCGGACATGGCTTGACAGGGACAGCGTGTCCGGGGGCCGGGTTCGTGGTTGCGCAGGCAGCGGAGGGGCGCCCCTGGAATGGGTGGGATGCGCTCTGTCGCGGGCGGCTGCGATGTCCTTACGCTGGCCCACCTGCAAGTTGGCCGTGAAGTTGGAGGGTGGGGGCGCGTGACTCAGCGGAAGCAAGGCCGGGGCTGGGGGGACCTGAAGGCAGAAACGCCTGAAGGGCGTGCCTTGGCGCAGTTCCTGCGCGAGGTGTTGGATCGCGCAGACATGCAGATCCGGGATTTGGAAACTCCTACGCGGTACTCACGCACGTCCGTCGGCCAGATTCTGAGCGGGGAGAAAACGCCGTCGCGTGAGTTCGTGGACCGGTTCGTCAGCGCCACGACGCCGCCGCGAGAGAAGGAGGTACTCCTGCGGCAGGCCATGACGCTCCTGAAAGCCGCGAAAAACCCGGCGACACCCACTGCGTCCGCAGCGCCCGGGAGCGAGATCGCGTCCTTAGCGACTGTTGTGGCGACCGCACAAGGGCAAGCTGCTCAGGCACAGGAGCAGCTGCGGCTGGCTCACCAGCGCAATGAGGAACTGACCCGGGAACGGGACGATGGCCAGCGGATGGTGCTGTCGCTGAGCCTGCTGAGCAGCGATCTGCGCCAGAGGATCGCAACGGTGGAGCAGGAGACGGGTGACCAGGCCCGGTCGGATCTGAAGAAGCTCACCGCCCAGCTCACCTCCGCACAGCGGGAGCTGGAGCGTGCCAAGGCGGGACGCGACGAGACCGAACTTCTGGTGCTGCGCCTGCGTCGGCGCAGCGATGCGTTGGAAGAACAGCTGGCTCAGGCCCGCAACGCCAGCACGGTGAACATCTTGTTCTCAGACAGCCCAGGCACCGTCTCCTCACCCCGCCCCGAGGAGGTCCAAGAGGCAGCCTTCCAGACCGACTTCGCTCGTGCTCTGAGCGCCGCGCAAGGCTTCCTGGACGAGGGGCAAGCCCATCGCGACGAGGTCCGCGAGGAATGGAGCCTGGTCCCTCGGCCCAGAACGGTGGGGCCGCTGGAGCAGTGGCGCACCGCGACCTATGTGGCGACGCGCGCTCTGGGGTGCACCCTGACGGTGGCCGGCACCCTGGCACAGGCAACGTCGACCTATTCGGGGATCCCCATTCTGCTCGCGCTGATGGGGTTGCTGCTGGTGGCAGACCCATGGGAGCCGGCGGCCAAGCTATGGCCCCTGCTGCGCTCGCTGATCCAGCAACGGCCGCCGGAGCAGACCCTGGTGTTCAGCTCCCGTGGTCTGGCCCTTCGCGGCGGGCGGTGCCTGTGTGCCTTGCTGACCGCAGTCGGCGCGGTCCTGAGCACGCAAGCGGCACAGCACTGGGGCGCATGGTGGCTGGTGCTGCTGTTTCCCCTCACCCTGGCCCTCGGTGTGTACACGGTCATCGGGCAAGACGACCGTGTGACGGTGGCGGTCCAGCAAGTCTTGGGGGACCTCGCCGCCGACTTCTCAACATCTCCTCCCCGTCCGGGGAAACCGAAGCCCACTCAGCTGATCGCCCTGGCAGACCCTGACTGGCTGGCCGACCGCCGACAGGAGCTGAGCACCGCGTTCGCACAGGGATGGAAACCCGCAGCACTGTGGGTAAAGGTGCTCATGCTGACGCCGGTCGCACTGTTCGTGATCGCTCTGCTGGGATCTCTCGGCACCGCGACACTGCACACGTTCCAGGGAACGTCGTGGGACGGGGCAGGGATGGTGGCGCTCGTCGACGAACCAGTGCGGGCCTACCTGAAAGCGCACTCCGCAGGTCTCTCTGTCACGGAAGGCACCCTCTACACGACGTGGCTGGCCAGCGGGATAGGTCTCCTGGCGATCTCGTTTGCGACCGGTACGTTCGGCGCTCGCCTTACCTGGATCGCCTGGGGCGCCGGCAGCGTACTCATGGTGTGGGCCGGTACCCCCGCGCCCGCCCGCGGTATCGCCTGCGGCGTAGCCGGGCTCGCGTGGGGCGTCGCCTCAATTTTTGCACTGCAGGGGCTCGGCACCCGAAGGCCGTGACGGTTCGGAGCCTGCCGTTCGGGCCAGCGCCATCGCCGCGCACGGCCGGTACGAGCTGGTGGGGTGTCGAACGTCAGCCAATTCCCCCCTCGAACGTCATGCAATGGGCCATGGGGATGCGGCATGCCGGGCTCATGGAGTCGGTCGGCAGGACGTCCAGTGCGGGGGCGAACGGGCAGCCGGTGCGGCGGGACTTGTGGAACCTGACGACGGCCGGGCTCGCGGCGGCCGCGTCCGAGCTGGGGCGGCCGGTACGGGAAATGGGCGGCACCGCGAGGGATGCGGCGAAAGCCGGTGCCGCGCATGCCCTGGTGGTGACGGATATGATCGAGGCGTTCCGCCAGTCGCCACCCCTGCCGACGAAGCCCGTCGCCCGCCGCCCCGCCCCGCACCCCAGCGGGTGCTCCCGGTTCGCCCGCGGGGGCTGGGGCATCTGCGGGGCTGGGAGACCGAAGTTGCCCTGCCGGTCACCCACGCCCGCCGACCTGTCCGGCCTCGGCGGCCAGATGCTGGTCCATCTCGGCCTCCAGCGCGGCCTGCATCAGGTGCTGGGCCAGCTCGGGCAGGATCCCGCCCTCGCCCATCAGCCGCAGCCCGCCCTCGGCGGTCCGCTCCACCGCGAGCGCGGCCAGCTCCTCCAGCAACTCAGCGGATAGACCGTTCACGGATACCGGCATCGACTTCACGTCGGCACCCTGGGCGCTCTCACCAGCCTCGGCAAGCGACACGCCCCCAGCAGACTCGATCAGGTGACCAGTACTCGTACTCATCAGGTGACTCCTTCGTGGAGGGCCCACACCTGATTCATGACACTCCCGGACCGGCAGCCACAATGCGCCCGGTTCCTGCTTGCTCACTGTCGCCGTCGACTTGTGCCCTTCCGGCGAGCACCGTGTCCTGGCGCGAGTCCCCTACCGGGACGCCGCCGGGCGGTTTGGTACCTGGCTGGCCGAGACTGCCCCTGCCGTTGCCGCCGCGGCCGGACCCGACCGCTTGGACGGCCTCCCCGCCCGGTTCCGGCCAGTTATCGCGGACACCAGCGGTGAGGGCCTGTCGCTGTTCTGAGGCCATGATGACGAAGCCGGCTCGCGCCGTGGCCCGGTAGGCGCCTGACCGGTTCGTATATCTGCGTGCGGCCTGTTGCGTCTGCTGCTGCAGCGCGACCACCACGGTAGGCGTCTGCGACCACACACCCGGGCTGCATATCAGGCTGCCCAGTCGTATCCGAGCGCGGTGAGCTGGTACGCCCACTCCAGCCCGGCCGTCTCGGTTCCAGTGTCGCGTCGGCAATGGCCGACGCGGTGTCGTGGCCCGGGACAGACCACTGAGACGATGTCCGGTATGACGAGCGATGACAACACGTTGGAGGCGGCTGTCGCGGCGCTGCACGACGCGGAGCAGGAGCTGCGGGTTGCCCGCCGGAACCTGACTGCGGCGATCACTGCTGCGTACCGGTCCGGGGAACCGGTCACCCGGATCGCTGAGCGCACCGGAAGCGATGTCATCGCAGTCAGGAACACGCTGGCTGCGGCTGGGGCTTCACGCCACGCGTGACCAGTCGGGTGAGTTGACCGCTGAGCTTGAAAGCTGTCCGCAGCGGTCAGCTGGGACACGGCTGGCGGCAACGGGATCCGAGCTCGACTCGGGGCATGCGCCGAAGAGCGGCAGCTCAGTCGCAGGGGAATCTACGCGGCCCAGTGGTATCCGAGTTCGGCGAGGGCTGCGAGTTGTTGCTCGCTGAGCTTGCCGCGTCGGTTTTTCTGGTTGCCGATCCAGATGCCGAGGCGCACCGTCGTGCCGTCGGGGAGTTCCTCGACGTGTTGCCTTCCGACCACGGTCTTCTCCTCGCGCTGGATGTACTGCCTGAGGGCTGCTACGCCCCGCTGGAACGCGTCGGACCTCTTCGCTGCCCCAGTCTCCGCGTTGGTTTGCGCTGTGGCCTTCTGGGGCCGTGCAGCCGGTTTCATGCCCAGCTCGCCCAGGCGGTGTTGCTGTTCCGGGTTGAGTTGCGCCCAGTCCCGTCGCTGCCGGATCAGCCAGCGTCCGATGTCGTCGCCGTGGTGGGTGACGCCGGGCTGGATGTCGGCGAGGCCGGCACTGCCCGCGAGGAGCACGCGCAGTCCGGCCCAGTGGCGTTGCCAGTCGACGGTCCACCCCAACTGTCCCGGGTTCCAGTCCGGGTCGATCGCGGCGAGCTGCGCGGCTCGCCGCTGCGCCCGCCCGGGATCCTTACCGAGGCCCCCGGGCCGGCGCAGGTTGGTGAGCCATTGCCCGACCGGCTTGTCCAGCGCAGTCGCGTGCCGGGGCGCGGCCAGCGTCCCGGCTTCGGCGTAGTACGCGCGGGCCGCAGCAAGGTTCTCGGCGAACTGGGCATCGGCGGTGTCCCAGACGATCCCGAGTTCTTCGAGTTCCTCGGCCCGTTTGGAGGGCATGGTCCCGGCCCGGTACGCCCGCCGCTGGTCAGACAGCCATCTCCCCAGCGGATACGCACCTTCCTGGTGCTCGTAGGGCACGTCCAGCGAACCTTCCCGCTCCCAGTAGCGGCGGGCGGCGTCGTAGCCGCGCTGCCAGTCCTGCCGCTCGGTGCTGATGACGTTGAACCGCACCCACTTCGCGATCATGACGGGGTCTCTGGGGGCGGCGAAGCGGAGCAGCAGCCGTGACTCCTCCTGGCCGTCTTCCGGCTCCGGACCGATGTACTGCGACGGATCAACGACCTTCTTCTGGGTCTCCTGCGGCACAGCAAGCATTTCCACCGCACGCTCGTCAGCT
>NZ_CP108390.1:9032500-11940402 GCF_035974375.1 Streptomyces sp. NBC_01320 | reverse complement strand
CAGCGCTGCGCGCTGTGCAAGGAAAACGCGGTGCTTCGCACCGCGTGACGAATTGCTTCGCAATTAGTTGACGGCGTTTCACGCCTTAATTCCCGTGCTTCGCACGGGAATTGGAATTACGCTTCGCTTAAATTCCTGACAGGCAGGCGTGTCCGCTTCGCTCCCACGCCCTGGTTCCGGCAAGCCGGAACGGCTGGCTACCGGGTGGGGATGCATCAGTGCAGGCCTGTGTAGGATCCCGAAGAAACGGCCACCCCCACCCGGTGACGTTCCGTCACCCTCCGAAGGGATGCCGGCCCTGTCGGATGGAGCTCACCGGACTCCGCTTCGCTCCGTCCGATACGTGACAGCCTTTCACTTCCTGAAAAACACTCAGTATGCGCACGAGCTTGCCAGAAACCCCACCCGTCAGCCCCTGTTGCGCTAGAGTGCTGCCCGCACATCATCACGATGATGCATCACGGGATGCAGTGTGTAGCATCCCGAGGGAACTGCTACCCCCTCTGTCAGGACTTGCCACCCCTCCCGTGAATTCTGGAGTACGGATATGACGAGCACAGAAAAGATTGTGCTTCGACCTCATCAGGTTGAAGCCGTTGACGCTGTGGTGCGCGGTCTTGATATCCCTCCTGGAAAGCTGATCCCGCGTAATGGTCTGCGGGCCACGGTCGTGGCAGCGTGCGGTACGGGAAAGACCCTCATCGCCGCGCACTCCGCACTGCGGCTCGCCCGTAACGGCCGGGTTCTCGTACTGCTGCCGACCCTGGACCTGCTGACCCAGACCGTGCGCGAATGGCGATCAGCCGGGCACACCGGGCCGGCGGTGGAGGTGTGTTCACTGGATGACGACCCGCATCTGTGGGACCTCGATGTGCGGTCCACGACCAGCCCGCCGCAACTGGCGCTCTGGCACGGCCGCGGACCCGTGACCGTCTACGCCACCTACGCCTCCCTGCCGGTGCTGGCAGAGGCTCACGAGGGCGCGTACGGGCTTCCCATGGACGTCTTCGACCTCGTCGTCGTGGACGAGGCGCACCGGACCAGCGGATCGGCAGGGAAGGCATGGGCCGCGATCCACGACCAGGACGTCATCCCCGCCATGCGCCGGCTCTACATGACCGCCACACCCCGCATCTGGAAAGAACGCCCACCCCGGGCCCAGTGGGCGGAACGCCAGGCGGGCTTCGAGAACGCGCGGAATCGTCTGCCGCAGGAGCTGGCCTGCTCCATGGACGACCCCAAAATCTACGGCCCTGTCGTGTACGAACTCTCGCTCGCATCAGCCGTGTCCCGGGGGCTTCTGGCCAGGTATCAGATCGTGGTGGTCGAGCTGACCGACCCCGTCGTCACCCCAGCCCGCCTGGCCAGCGACGAAAAACGTGAGGAGCAGCTGCGCGGGGAGCGGATGGGGGCGTTGCAGGCCGCCTTGCTGGAGACGATGGCGGTCCATGACCTGCAGACCACCATCACGTTCCATCACCGGACGATAGAGGCGTCCGCGTTCGCGACGGGACTGCCCAAGGTCGCGGCCCGGCTGTATGCGTCGGATCCGGAGCGGTACCCGGAACGTGTGTGGGCGAACTGGCTGTGCGGGGAGCACGAGACAGGCCACCGGCGCCAGGTACTGGGGGACTTCGGGCGCCGAGCAGGGCGGGCCGTGCTGTCGAACTGCCGTGTGCTTGGTGAAGGTGTCGATATCCGAGCGGTGGACTCCGTGGCACTCTTGGACCCGAAAGGGTCGGCCGTGGATATCGTGCAAGCTATTGGCCGGGCGCTGCGTCAAAAACCCGGACAGGGCAAGATTGCAACGCTGATCGTGCCCGTATTTCTGGCGCAGGGTGAGCAGCCGGAAGACATGTTCACCTCCTCTTCGTATCGCCCCTTGGTAAAGGTCCTTGAAGGGCTCCGGGCGCACGATGAACGTGCCATCGAGATGCTCGCTATTCCGCAAGAGAACCAGAAACAGGTCGTTGATCCGTCGCAGACCATCGGTCCGGAGCCAGAAGACGGTGAGGTGGAGTCACGGCTGCTGCTCCGGTTCGCCGCCCCCAGAGACCCCGTCATGATCGCGAAGTGGGTCAAGTTCCAGATCCTCGACACCGAACGCCAGGACTGGACCCGCGGCTACGACACCGCCCGCCGCTACCAGGAGCGGGAGGGACACCTGGACGTGCCCTACGAACACACCGAGGACGCCTACCCATTGGGCAGGTGGCTGTCCGACCAGAGAAGGGCCTACCGGGCCGGAACCATGCCCAGCAACCGGGCCAACGAACTCGAAGAACTCGGCATGATCTGGGACACCGCTGACGCCACGTTCGCCGAGAACCTCGCCGCCGCCCGCGCCTACTACGCACAAGCCGGCACCCTGGCCGCGCCCCGCCACGCCACCGCCCTCGACAAACCCGTCGGACAATGGCTCACCAACCTCCGACGGCCTGACGGCCTCGGCAAGGAGCCAGAGCGCGCGGCACGGCGTGCCGAGCAGCTGGTCGCGATCGACCCGGACTGGAACCCCGGGGCACTGGGCTGGACCGTCGACTGGCAACGCCACTACACCGGCCTCGCCGCGCTCCTCGCGGGCGAGGCCGGCCTCGACGACATCGTGCCCGGGGTGACGCATCGTGGCGACGACATCGGACACTGGCTCACCCGGCAAGTACGAGACTGGACACGCCTGAACCCGGAACAACAACACCGCCTGGACGCACTGGGCGTGAAACCAGCTACACGGCCCGCTGCGCCCCGCACACAGCGTGCGGCAGGAGTGGGCGCAGCGCGCGGTGCCGAGGCCTTCCAACGGGGTGTACAGGCCCTCACCCAATACATTGCACGAGAAGGAAAGACCGTCGTCGGGAGACAGCACGTCGAAGAACTCCCCGACGGCTCGTCCGTACGACTCGGCATCTTCCTCACCAACCAGAAAAGCCGCCGCCACCGACTCACCGACCAGCAACTCACAGCCCTCGCCAACCTCGGATACGACTGGGCGGTGTAGCAGCGCAGAACACCGCCCTGATCGTCTACGGGCATGGCGGTAAAGGAGTTCGGCGTCGTGCTTGTCGACCAGACTGGGGAAGGTCGGGTCGTTGGCGCGGGCGTAGCGCAGCGAGGTCCGCGTACAACCTGGCGTTGGTCTGGGCGGTCTGGTCTTCGCAAGGCGGTGCGGGATGTGCCGGATACTTCAGGAGCGAGGCGTGATGTGTGGTCGCGGTGCGCGATCGACTCCGTCAGCGTCAGGGCGGCAAAAGGGGGCCACTGACCGGACCGAATCCGACTGATCGCGGCAAGCCGGGATCGAAAGTCCACCTGATCACGGACCGGAACGGTCTGCCCCTGTCGCTGGGCATCTCGGGTGCCAACATGCATGACAGCCTCGGCCTGAAACCGCTCGTGCGCGGTATTCCACCGATCCACTCCAGGCGCGGCCCGCGTCGCCGACGACCGGCCAAGCTCCACGCAGGCAAGGGATACGACTACGACCACCTGCGCCGATGGCTACGGAAGCGGGGCATCCATCATCGCATCGCCCGCAAAGGCATTGAGTCCTCGCAGCAGCTGGGCCGCCACCACTGGGTCGTCGAAAAGACCAACTTCGTGGCTCGCCGGATGCCGACGCCTGCACCGCCGCTACGAACGCAAGGCCGAGCCACTTCCTCGCCTTCGTCGGCATCGCCGCAGCCCTCATCAACTACCGCCGACTCAACTGAAGCGACCTCTAATCGATCTCAGGAAAAATCGACTTCACGAGAAGGGGACCTCAGAAGAAGGGGAACACGATCGCCCCGGCCACCCCCAGCCAGAGCAGTCCGGCCGTGACGGCAACGCCCAGGAGGTACTGCAACACTGTCAGGGTGAGCGGCCCCCTCGGCACCTTGACGTTCGGGTTCTGCGGGTCGTAGACGATGTGGATGCCCTCGGTCGAGCGGCCGGACCATTGCCGGTACTCCTGACCGTTGGTGGCGGTGAAGACGTAGGAGCCCTTCTTCTTCCCGTGGGGAAGTACTCCCGGACGGCCCGGACGGTAAGGCCGCGGCGGGCCAGGATCACCCGACCACGCGCGCTGATTACCAGGAGCACCGCGCCGAGCAGGCCGGCGAGCAGGAGGAGGAGCGTGATCGCCACGACGGGCCAGCTGTCGGCCTTGTGGGAACCCGCCCAGGCGACGTAACCGGCGCAGAGGAGCAGGGCGACCACGATCCCGAGCACGACCTGCCACATCCTGATCTCCGGCGGCAGCGACTCGACGGTGACCGACGCGCTGCCGGCCGGGTCCCGCTCCGCGGGCAGCGCGTCGTTGAGGGCGGAGAGGAACGCACCCGTGGCGGTGGCGTTCGCCCCCTCGATCCGGTGCGCGACACCGTCGGTCAGGACGATCCGCAGAGCCGTGTCACCGTCCTGCCGGACTTCCTGGACGACTGCGAGGGGAATCGTCGTGCACGTCCGGTCCCGGTCGATGGTGAGCCGTTCGGATCCCAGAGTCACAGACGCGTGTCCGCTGGCGAGGACTTGAGAAGAGACCATGATCTGTCCGACGCCCGCACCGCCCCGGGGGTTGTACGCGAGCGATCACGGTTCCGTCTCGTTCACCCCCGGAGCGTCAGCCGCGGTGCTCCGCGGCGGCGGCAGCGGTCGGTGCACGAAGACCGCAGCCGAGGAGGAGAAGGCCCGGCAAAGGGGGGAGGTCCGGAAGGACAAGTCGGGCAGGACCCCGGAGAGGCCCCGGCCCGAGAAGAACGGCGACGTATCCGGCGCCGTTGCACCGCTTGGGCGAGGTGGGCGTGAAACCAGCTGCACGCCCCAGAAGACCGCAGCGCAAACCAACGCGAAGACAGGGGCTGAAAAGGACTCCGCCACCTTCACACGGGGCGTCGCGGCCCTCCAGCAGTACATCGCACGGGAGGGGAAGATCATCGTCGCAAGACAGCATGTCGAAGAACTCCCCGACGGCACCTCCGTACGACTCGGCATCTTCCTCACCAACCAGAAAACCCGCCGCCACCGACTCACCGAGGACCAGCTCGCCACCCTCGCCGCACTCGGGCTGGGGTGGGCGCAGTAACAACTGCTGCACCGCGCGCGGCTTCACCAGCCCGGTCAGGCCCATACCCGGTGTTCGTCCGTGAAGTACGGCCACGGCTGCGAGCCGACTGTGCCCTTGCATAGCAGTTGGTCCATGCCCCTCGCCCAGGTCTGCAGGTCGGTCAGTTCCAGCAAAATCCGCTCGAGTTCCGCCCTGCCCACCAGGGTGCGGCGTCCGTGCCCCCGGAGCGCTACGGCGGGTTGCTCCGGCTTTAGGTCGGCTCCGTCCGGCAGGACCCAGTGAGCGTCCAGGCCGACCTTGCGGAGTTCTTCGATGAAGTTGTCGGACGAGAGCGTCACGGTGAAGACCAGGACGTCGGCGATGAGGCCGGCACACTGCGCGGGCTGGAGCGGGTAGATGCCCCACGGCGGGGCAAGAGTGTTGCGTGCTGCGCTGTCTCCGCTGCTGAAGCAGATGCTCTCTCCGCTCAGTCGGGTGCGGCGCAGCAGCGCGGCGTACGCCGAGTGGAACTGGCGGGTTGCTTCCTGCAGTCCCCACCTGTTGTCTGCCGCTGCGATGTCCAGGGCGAGCAGGCCGCGCTGCCCGGGCACGCGCATCGTCTTCAGTCCCTCGCAGTGGGCTCGGGCGAATGCGTCGTTGAGGGCGGACAGATGGGTGGCGTACGGCACGCCTGTTTCGACGAGGCGGGCCCCTTCGGGCCCGGGCAGCGGACTGCCCGTGTGCAGGGCTTCGGCCGCCATCCGGGTCCGCGTGAGCTGAGTACTCTCACGCCGCTTGGGGTTCGTCTTCAGCTCGTACAGGTAGATGTCTTGTTCGCTGTCCGCGTGCCGGTCGTGGAACACGGTCACGTCGCCGATGCGCAGGCAGTCGGTGAGGTCGTGCAGCAGCGCAAAGTGCCGGTGCTCGCTCCATTGCTCCTCCGCGAACCGGATCTCGTGGAGGGTGCCTTCCTTGCTCAGCGTCATCGGTCCCGGCGATTCGTTGCGGCGCAGGGTCAGTATGTAGCGGCGGTCGTATCGGAAGGCACGCCAGGCCAAGGCGTCCCCGATCGAGCGTAGTTGTCGGCCCACGCGCTCCAGGGCGTCGTACTCCAGTCGCCAGTCATCGATGTCATGGGGGTGACCGACGACCAGGTCGGGGGCATCCGCCGGGAGCTTTTCTCCCTTCCGGAGTCGCTTGATCACCCGGGAGCGCTCCGCCCGTGCCTGGTTCGCCCTGAGCGCGGCGCGGAGGAGGTCGCGCTGGAAGGCCACGAAGTCCTCGGAATCGTGGCACTGGCGCAGGTCTTGGATGAATCCGACCAGCCGTTCACCGTTCTCTCGATGGAAGGGGTGCTTGACCAGCGCATCGAGCCGGTCAGCGGGCAAATCGGTCAGCAATGGAGGCACAAGGACATTCTCTTGGCGGAGGGAACCTCTCCTCCAGTGAATTGAGCAAGGGCGTCCGAACCGGGGGTGACGGGCGCGCAGCACGGGGATGACCCCGGCCGGCCGCCGCCGCGTCCGTCACAGAAACGGGCTCAGCGGGCGCGCCGTCGCGGGTGGGTGCAAGCAGCCCCGCAGAGGGGTCTGTACAGCGAACGGTGGGACTCGGTTGATTGTTTCTACCGGCGTCCGGCGGTGAGCCGGCCGTCGAAGGTGATGTCGAAGGCTTGGAGTGCGGCTGTCCTGAGCTGGGCGAGGCGCTGGGTGCTTCGGGCGATGAGCCTGCGAGGTGTCAGGTCCAGGTGAGAGTCGGGTCGAGGACGGACAGCCTTGAGATCGAAGTCCGAGCGCAGGAGGTCAAGGCAACCGATCCGGGTGGAAGCCGACGCTGTACTCGCTGTTCTGGCTAGTCTGCGGGCATGATGGAGCATCCCGGGTTCGGTGCGATGCTGGCGTCGTTGCTGGACCACAGAGAGCTCAGCGCCCAGGAGTTGGCCGACTGCGCTGAGTCGACCGCAGACGAGGTCCGGGCGGTGCTCGCGGGGGAGAGCCCCGGCGAGGGGCTGCTCCGACGGCTTGCGCCCGCGCTGGGATTCCACGCTGTCGATCTGTTCATCCTCGCGGGGCGAGCGGTCCCGGACGACCTGGCGCCGTTGGACGCCACGGCCGTGAAGTGGGCGGCGACCATGGTGACGGATGCGGTGCGCCTCCCCGAAGCGCGACGCCGTGAGCTTCTACAGATGATCCGCTCGCTGCCGCAGGAGGAACGGCGTTCCAGCTTCGCCCCGAAGCCGCTTATGCCCCTCGCCGACGGCCCGGGCGCTTGCGTCATCCGCATGCTCCAGTACCGCAACCTGAACTGGATGGGCATAGCGAGGACGCTTGCGTTCGTGACGCCCACGTACCTGTCGGCGGCCACCTACGGCGTGATCGGCTCCGGTCGCAAGGAGCTGACCCCGCGCTTGGTGACGGACTTCGCTGCCCTGCTGGGGATCGACGCCTGCGAACTGGCCGCGCTGACGGGCGTTTCCCTGCGTGAGGTGCCGCCCCCTCCGTCCCCGGAGGCCGTGGACGCCGCAGCGCTGCTGTGGGGGGCGCGACGGCTGTCCGCTGACCAGGCGCGACACGTCTCCGAGCTGGCACGCTCGCTGCGCGGGGACTCCGACGACGGTTAGCTCGTCAGCCTGCCCGGACTCAGAAGTGAAATGCCCCCAGGCCCAGTGAGACCGGACAGCAGCACCAACGGACCAGGTCATCTGAGACAGGGACCAGATCGTCTGAGGCGGGACACCAGTCCCTGCCAGCACAGCCCTGACCAGCAACAACACACCCATGCTGTACCGACCGGCAACAAACCGACCCGCATCATCACCAAAAACGTCAGCACCAAATCGGCAACTGTGTCACCACCCGAACTAATCACCGCGACCATCTGAACAGCACAGACACCGCAGCTACCGCACTGACATCACGATGCCGAACCACCACCGCCAAAAAATCGCAGATCATCAGCCTTGTTGGTGAGGTAGGCCACAGCGTCGTCGATGCCCTTGTTCTTGCCCACTGCGATGCCGGCGGCCATCGCGGCCCCTCTGATCCGCTCGGCGGCCTGAACGGCGCCGCCGGCCAGGATGGTGCGGCCGGCGCGGGCGACCCATGCCTCGATGGTCTTGTCGCCGGTCTCGTGCAGGGCGTGGGCGGCGCCCCACAGATACTCCAGCACATGAATGATGTCGATGACGATGTGCACGCCGATGCCCCTGGCCGCGGACTGCTCGTTGATCAGGTCGATCTGGTGGGGTGCGCGCCCACCGCCGTCGACCCGACCCCGGGACGCGCACACCCAGTGTTCGCGTTCCCCTTTGGCCTGAACGAGTTCCCGGTCAGCAAACCATGATTCCGATCATGTTGCTTTGTGTGCGGGCGTGATGGAGTTCACGGGTTGGCGTGTACAACTCACCGACCCGCAAAGGGGATTGAGGAAGTGAGACTCTTACGTGCGTGGCGCTCTGTTGCCACTGTTGGTGCCGTGCTGGCGGTGCTGGCTGGGGTGGGTCCAGCAGCAGCGGCCCCGAGGCCGCCTGTCCCCGGCCTGGGGGCTTCCCCGACAGCAGTGGGGGCGGCCGGGCCGCAGGACCTGGGAGCGATAGCCGCGGGGGGTGCCCGACCGGTGTCGGGTACGGCCCCGTCGGCCGGCCCCAAGTTCTCCAAGTCGGGCACTGTCTGGCGGGTCATCACTCCTGAGGTGGTGCTGCGGAACACCGTGACCGACCCGGACGGAGACACAGCGAACCTGACGTTCCAGGTGTACACCACGAACGCGGACGGTACCCCGAAGGCACAGGTCGACCTCGACGGGGCAGGCCAGTACGGGGTGCTGGTGTCGCCGTATGTTGCCTCGGGCAGCACGGCGAAGGTGACGGTGCCGTACGGCAAGCTGAAGCCCGGCGTGCTGTACAAGTTCCGCACCTCCGCCTACGACGGCGGTCTGTACGAGACGGACTGGTCGCCGTGGGCGGACTTCCGCATCGACCCGTACATGAAGTTCCCCGCGCCGCAGACGTCGTCAACGATCGACCCGCTGGCCCAGACCGAAAACGAGTTCACACGCACTGACCCCGGCGCCGTTGCTCTCACGGGCCTCAAGGCCACCGGCGAGCGGTCCTGCTCCACGGTCGATACTCAAGGCCGCAAGCTGTGCATCGAGATCACCCCGCCGTCCAAGCAGAGCGAGCAGCGCGCAGCATCCCCGCGGGCAGCGGTTGCCGAGCCCGTCGACCTGGTGGAGTGGTGCGGAAGCAAGCCAGTTGGCAAGGACTACATGAACCGCACCGAGGCGTGCCTGAAAAACATCGGCTCCGCCACGCTGATCTTCCTGGACGCCGACCCGGAGCTGCCCGCCCTCGGCCTGGCCACGTTCGACCTGCAACAGCGGATCAAGACGTACCCGAACAAGGGTGCGTCCGGTTCGGATTTCGCCGAGTTCGATCAGCAGCTCGTCGCGATGCCCCGCACCATCGACGCAGCTCTCCAAGGCGTCAACCTCACGTGGCTGCCCACCAACAACTGTTCTTCCTGCACCACCACACAGACGCGGTGGACTGACATCTACGGCGCCGCCGCCACCGGCCACTGGGGATTCTCCGAGGCAGGTCCCCTCAATGCCCGCTACGGCACCGTCCAGACCATCTGGTCCGGCACCGGCAAGGAGACCATCGACCTCGGATGGTCTATCCGGGCCACCGTGGACGCCAGCCTGACCTCCTCGGCGACCGCCGACTTCGGCACCAGCGGTGACGTGCGCGTCCGTGAACTCGCCCCGCGCTGCGACGACATCGTCAAGGGTTCGGCGCCGGGCTGTGTGCTGCCGTACTTCGTGCCGAACTGGACGGTGGACACCAACCTGTACCCCGCCGCTGGGGCGTACTACTGGTACATGCAGCAGGTGATGCCCGATCACGCCGGCTCGAAGCGGTGGGACAGCCTGATGCACTACCTGGGCCCTGACACCCCGGTGAAGAACAGCGCCGGCGGAACATGGACCTCGGACAACAGCCGCACCCGCGTGTGCGACAGCACCTGGAGCGTCCACCCATCCGATGCATCAGTGGGGTCGGTCGACTGCGACGAGTTCGCGATGGCCTCGACCCACGAGTCCGGCGGCTTCCCGAACAGCGTGAACCTGGTGACGTCGGGCAGCAAGTGCGCCCAGTTGTACACCGACAAGATGGGCGACGGTTCGGCGAACTTCGGCATCCTCGCGGATACCCGAACGGCGACGAACGGGCCGAGCGGCACGGAGCGGTGCGGGCGTGCGGCAATCTCAAGCGTGCAGAACCAGCAGGCATTCAACGGCTTTCCGGCTCCGTCGTGGCGGATGCTGGACGGTGACGGATTCTTCGTGACCCTGCCGGGATTCGAACACTGCACATCGACCGCAACGACCTGCACGTGGCGCAAGATCGGCTGACGTAGCCTGAACGCCGGCATGAAGCAGGAAGGGGGGCCAGCCACAAGGCTGGCCCCCTTCTCGTGTGTGGTCAGCCCGTCAGGGGCTGCCACCGGTCTTCCCGTGCGGGGTCGAGCCTGCTGCCCCACACCAGCGCCCCGCCGACCAGTCCGGGCTTGTCCCGCGTGGCCAGGGCCGGGGTTTCGAGCATGTCGGCGACGTCTTCCAGGTAGGTGGCCAGCGTGTCGGGCTCGTCACCGGGACCTTCGTTGTAGCGGGACCAGCGGCCCAGGTAGCCGGTTGCGGCGTCCAGGTACAGACCCGAGGTACGGTCGGCCGCACCGTAGGAGACAACCGGAATCCAGGCTGCCTTCCACACGGTGATCCTGTCGTACTCGGAGCGGCGGGCGTTGAGGGTGTCCTCGTGGGCTTGGGAGTCCATCTGCTGCCGGTAGAAGGCGGCTACAGCGTCCGCGGGCATCAGGGCCTGATTGCCGGGAAGGCATCCCGCCCCGCTGACCCCGTCGTCACCCGCGGTCAGCAACCACAGGGCGCGAAGGCTTGTTGGTACCTGGATACCGAGATCGTCTTCCAGGGCGGCGATGCTGGTGGAGCTCATGCCCGTACGGAGCGCAGCGTGGGAGTCGGGGGCGTTGCGCTGGAGCCAGCGGGTGATGCGCTGCCAGGCGTCGGTGATCTCCCGTCCGGTGACCGCGTCGGCGGCGGGATCGGCCGGCTGGTCCTGGTCCTGCCCGCGGCTGTTCGCGGCTGGCTCGGCGGAGGGGGCCAGGGCCACGTACCGGATCTCGATCCGGTCGGGCTCGCGGATGTAGCCGACGGCCAGGGCGGGGCAGCCCTCGAACAGGTCCCCATCCACCGTCACGGTCAGGATGCCCGGCAGTCCCGAGGGAAGGCCCATGCCTGGATCATCGGCCAGCTGGCTGGCCAGAACCTTCAGGGCGTACGGAACACCGGCACCTAACTGGGTGGCAGTCTCACGTACGTCCGCGGCGATCTCGACGTTCACAGCCTGGTGCTCCTTGCCAGTTGGAGTACGGTGCCCTCACACAGTAGGGCGCCTACGCTCCCCGGCTGCGGCTGTGTCGCCTCAATGCAGTCGGAG
Organism: Streptomyces sp. NBC_01320; assembly: GCF_035974375.1. Classification (NCBI taxonomy): domain Bacteria; kingdom Bacillati; phylum Actinomycetota; class Actinomycetes; order Kitasatosporales; family Streptomycetaceae; genus Streptomyces; species Streptomyces sp. NBC_01320. Next base: position 11,928,862 of record NZ_CP108390.1, on the reverse strand, counting down.
TCGGGCACCGTAGCGCGTGTACTTCGAGGTGCCAGGGCAAGATGTGGCGCGAGACCTGCGCTCTCGTGACCAGGGCTTTTGTCGATCAAACTTGGGTGCAGTTCCTGCGAGGGTCCTTCGTTGGGGTGATTCGCGGGGGTTTGGTATATGCGTGGCGGGTCGGGTTTCTACCTTCGGCGGTGAGTCGTTCGCCGTCGGGTGGACGCCGGATGAGGGTGGGTGGTGTCGTGCCGTCGTGGATCGTCGCGTTGGAGACCAGGGAGAGTGCAGCCCGGTCGCGGGCCGAGGGGTTGCGTGAGCAGATCGGCGGGCTCTCGGAGTCGTTGTCGCAGGTCGAGATCGAGTTGTCCCGGCTGCAGATCACGCGGGAGACGATGAGCGAGGTGCTGTCCGCCCCGGCCGCGTCGTCTGTGCAGGTCCCGGAGGTGTTCGAGTCCCTGGGGCCGGTGCCGGTGGCCGGGTTGATGCAGGCCGCGGCGCTGCTGGTGGCCGCGGAGGCGGGCGGGGACCAGGCGGTGATTTCGCCGGCCTACCGGCAGATCGCTGCGGTGTTCGCCGAGCAGACCGGTGTGAAGAGGTGCAAGGACGTGTTGGCCGCGATCGGGGTGCCGGAGGCGACGGACTCGCAACGGGAGTCGATGCGGAGCAAACTCAAGCGCCTGGTCGCCCGCGGTGTCCTGGTCGAGGCCGAGCCGGGGCTGTTCGAGCTTTCCGCCGCGGGTGTCCGGTGAGCGCGGCTGGGACCGCCGGTGGCGCGCTCGCCGCGGCCGAGGACGTGTTCGCCGCCTCCACCGGCTTGTTCGAGCATGTGAAAGCAGACCTCGCGGGTCCCGGCACCGCGGTGATGACGCACTCGCAGTTGGAGGACATGCTCGGCTTGGCGATGCGGGAGGTGACCCGGTCGTTGTTCCAGGACCATCTACGGCTGCGGGCATTCACCGAGGTGCGGGTTGCGGATGTGGTGGACGCGCGCGGCGTGGAGCGCACCCGGATCGAGCGGGGCCGGACCCGGATCCTGGGCACGGTGTTCGGGAAGGTCACTGCGACCAGGATCGCCTACCGCGGGAGCGGCGTGGCCGATCTGCACCCCGCGGACGCGGTGTTGAACATGCCGGGCGGCATGTATTCGCACGGGGTGGCGAAACTGGCCGCGATCGAGGCCGCCCGCGGCTCGTTCGCCGAGGCCGCCCAGCGGGTCAACGCCCTGACCGGGGCCGGGGTCGGGTACCGGCAGGTCCTGGAATTGGCCGTCGGCGCGGCCGGGGACATCGACGCGTTCTACGACGCGCTCGTCCCGGTGCCGTGCACGGACACGACGCTGCAGGTGTTGTCGGTGGACGGCAAGGGCGTGGTGATAAGGCCGGAGGCGCTGCGGGAGGCCACGGCCAAGGCGGCCGCCACGAAAGGCGGCAACAAGCTGGACAAGCGGTTGTCCTCCGGGGAGAAGAACGGCCGCAAGAGGATGGCGACCCTGGGCACCGTCTATGACGCCGAGCCGGCCGTGCGCGATGTCGACGACGTCATCGCCGACCCCGACCGCGCGGGCGGCGGCGATGATCCCGAACGCCGGAAAGGCCCGAAGGCCCGCTCCAAATGGCTGTGCGGCTCGGTGAACGACACCGCCGCCGAAGTCGTTGCCGCGGTGTTCGATCAGGCCGAGCACCGCGACCCCGAACACGCGCGGACCTGGGTGGCCCTGGTCGACGGCGCACCCCACCAGATCGACCTGATCAACGAGCAGTCCGCGGCCAGGGGCATCGGCGTGCACATCGTCATCGACATCATTCATGTGCTGGAGTATCTGTGGGGCGCCGCCCACGCCCTGCACGAGACCGGCGACAAGACCATCGAGGCATGGGTCGCCCGCGCCGGCCGCACCATCCTGGCCGGCGGCGCCGTTCAGGCCGCCGAGCGGATCAGAGGGGCCGCGATGGCCGCCGGCATCGCAGTGGGCAAGAACAAGGGCATCGACGACGCCGTGGCCTACCTCACCAACAAGGCCGAATACCTGCGCTACGACACCGCGCTCGCGGCCGGCTGGCCCATCGCCACTGGAATTATTGAGGGCGCCTGCCGCCATCTGGTGAAAGACCGTCTGGACATTACCGGTGCCCGCTGGGGCCTGGCCGGGGCCGAGGCCGTGCTGAAGCTTCGCGCGCTGCGATCCAACGGCGACTTCGACGCCTACTGGGCCTGGCACGAGGAGCAGGAGTTCATCCGCAACCACCAGGCACGATACCGCCTCACGGCGTGATCAAAACAGAACCCTCACAGGAACTGCACCCAAATCCTTAAGTCCGTTATGTCGATTCATTGGTTCATTCGTGTACCGGCCCGTCATACTGCGGTACTACCGACGTAGCAGCTCGCCAAACAGGGTTTCACCTGCACGAACGTGGCTGTCCGGCACTAAGCCGAGCGCATCGTTTTAGCGACCAGCTACCCCAGCTATGGGGTAGTTGGCTCGCTCCAGTACATCTCGCCTTTGCGCTGTACTACAGGTACGAGCAACACTGGCAAAGCAACCTTGGCTCACATGAGTCAAGGTGAGAGCCCTGGTCCACTGGGTGCAACCAAGAACAAGGGCATATACGGCGGGACCCGTGTTGGCGCACGCCCCACCACACGAGAAGCCCCCGGAGCGGTCAGCTCCGGGGGCTTCTGCATGTACGAGGTGGCGGTCGGCCAGTAGCCCAGAGCGCCCAACCAAGACAACGACCAGGACCAAGAGCGGCAGACAGGGCGTGAGCTTCACCCCCGGCTGCTCACGAGCCCGACTACAACGGATGATCCAAAGCCGTGCGGGCACACGTCTCGAACTCGCGAATACGCTCCCAGCTCACGTCAGCCAGGCCGTCGACGTCAGTCGGCCCGTCACGGAGCACTCTCTGCACGGAACGAGAGACTGCCACGGGATGACCAGGGGGATACACGCCAGTCGCGCATGCCCAAGCAGTCATGGCCCGCACGGCCTCGTGAGCCGCACGGGCCACGTCGTCGGGCCCCTCCACCAGCACGAGAGCCAGCGCTTTGCTCGTGGCCGGCCTCAGCTCAACAACTCGCCTGCACAGCTCTGCCACTTCCACCCCGGGGTGATCGCCGGCGGCACCCTCGTACTGAACAGTGCCAATGGCTTCGCCGTAATCCACAGCCGCCTCCACGAAGGCTGCGTACGCTTGCCGCCGCCCATCTCGGCGCCAGTGCTCGTGCTGCGAGCGGCGCTGCATGGTGCCGTTCAGCCGCGCGGCTCCGAGAGCACCCACCATGCCCGAGCACGTACCAACAACTGCCGCGAGAGCAGTCATGATCCCTGGTTCCACAGTTCCCCCCTGAGCGCTTCGACTGGCCCTTAGCCTCGGGCTTTCACGAGCGGGCTTGTGCCGGTCTTGATCAGATAGGCGGGTGCTGCTGAGCAGTAACGATGGCACTTGCAAGGGTTTCTGTCCGCTGCAAGGAAAGAAGCACTCTCCAGGTGAACAAGCGCATCGGGTCGTATCCATCTGTCCGCGTCCAGGGCGGTGGGGGTGCGGTGGTCGCCGACCTTTGACCAGGTCGTACCTCTTCGAGACGGCGTCGCGTACCAGGCCGGCCCTGTCGGCCAGGTACGACAATCGCCCCTGACCGGCCTTTCAAAGGCGCCATCGTCGGCGGCCGGCTGTGGAGCAACGCCCCCTCTGACTGCCAGCCCCGCTCCGGCTATTACCACTGGCGCCGCAGCTGGACGCACTCCGCAGTGATCTGGGCGAGGAGGTCGGCGTCGTCGGCGGGCGCGGGGCGCTGCAAGCGGTGCAGCAGGTCCCGGTGCAGGCGCAGCGCGTCATCGCTTCCGGTGGCGGCCAGGACCGCTGACCACAGGGGACTGCCAGGGAGGGTCTTGTTCTCCGCTGTCTCCAGCAGCGTCAGTTTGTCCTGGTGGGTGAGGCGGCTCAGCTCACGCTGCCCGGTCTTGTCCCCTATCTCGCGCCAGGTGGTGACCCGCTCCTCACGGGCCGCCTTCTTCAGCGCCCCCATAACGAACGGCGCCAGGTAGCCGAGTTTCTCGGCGCGTTCTCGCTGCGCCTGGCGCTCCGCTGTCTCCTCTTGTTCACGCTGCACGGCCAACGCCCGCTCCACCCGCTCCCGTCGGGCGGCCTCGTTCCGCTCACGCTGCTGCTCCGTATGCTCGCGCCACTCCTTCTCCCGCTGAGCCGCGCGCCGCTCCTCCTTCTCCCGCCGAAGCGCGGCCTGCTCCTGGTCGTGCCGGACCCGCGCGACACGCACCACCTCCCGCTCCTCGGCCGTCACGTCGAGATCCCTCATCAGCTGAGTGGCCTCGGTGAGGAGGAAAAATGTGGGCTGTTCCTGCAGCCGGGCCAGGACGACCTGGCGTTGTCGGGCTCGTTCTTCGAGCTGCGCCTGACCGCGGCCGAGAGCCAGGCGCAGCCGGCCGATGTTCTCCGGGACCTTCTCTGCCTCCAGGAGCTGCTGGATGGTTCGCACCGCGCTGTACAAACGGTCCGGCTGATCACGCATGGCGCGGTCGAGATGCATCAGCGCGCGTTTGACCGGGTCGTCCTGACGCACGGTGCTCGCCGCCCGCGACCGGGAAGGCGCGACACTGACAATCGAGCGCCCCCCGGACTCACTGCGCCGCAGCCCCGTGACCATGGGCGCGCGGACGGCGTCGGGCCTGGTGGCTGCGTAGGTGAGAACGGGGAACGAATGTTGCTCAGTCTGGGCAGCGCTTCGTGACCGAGCTGCCCCGATGTGTTGGTGAGAACTGGAAGCAGGCTGAGGGCTCTGCCGTGGCGTGTCGGTGTCAGCGGGACATAATTCGGGAGTGGACCTGAGACCGGAGTTGCTGCCCCCGCCTGTGAGCCAGGAACAGCTCGACGAGTTGAGCGGCGAGATCACCCGGATTGCCGACCTCGTGACCTGTGGTTCCGAGGAGGCGGGCGAGGCGATCCGGACCTTCAACTCGACGACCGGCCACGACTACGAGGCCCTTGAATTCGCCGAGTACGAGGGATTTCGGAGTCTGGAGGAGTTCGCGAGGGAGGCAGCCCGGCCTGTCCACCCACGGGTTGCAGACATCACGCGGGACGAACTCGCCGAGATCGTCCGACGACTTCGGGGCGCCTTCCCGGAGAGCGACTACTACCTGCGGCTCCTCGAAGCGAATGTGTCGCATCCCCGGGTCAGCGACCTGGTCTTCTATCCCTCGGATGGTCTCCAGGACGCCTCGGAGGAGGAGATCGTCAGCGAGGCCATGAAGTACCGGCCGATCGCGCTCTGAGCCACGCGCATGGGTCAGCCGGCCACGACTTGTTGCTCGGAACGGGCTCGGGTGGTGGCGAGGCGGTAGGAGTCGGTGCCGGTCTCGATGATGTTGCTGCCGAAGGTGAGGCGGTCGACGATGGCCGCGCAGAGGCGGGGGTCGGTGAAGGTCTTTGTCCAGCCAGAGAAGGATTCGTTCGAGGCGATCGCCACGCTGTTCTTTTCCTCCCGCTCGGTCAAAACCTGGAAGAGGAGTTCGGCGCCGCGGCGGTCGAGTTCCATGTAGCCGAGCTCGTCAATCTATGCGGATATCCGCATAGATCGACGAGTTCGGCTACCTCAATCTGGACAAGAAGGGCGCTCGGCTGCTGTTCCAGATCTTCACCGAACGTGAGGAGTGCAAGGCCACCGCGGTGGCCACGAACTCACCTTTCGCCGAGTGGGACAAGATCTTCGCCGACCCCAGGCTCTGCGCGGCCATCGCCGACCGCATCACCTTCCGCTGCACGCTGATCCAGACCGGTACCGAGTCCTTCCAGTCCACCGAAGCCGACCGCCAGGCCACCGCACGGTGATGAGGCTCTCTGAATCCGGCTCTGACCGGAATTGCGTGAAAGCTCAGCTCGGTGACCAACTCCGTTGGTCGCCCAGGGACAGCGGTTCTAATCTGACGAGGTGATGAAACCGGAGGGGAGCCTGGTGCCGCGCCCGAGCGCGCGCGTGGTGTTGCTGGACGACGCCAGTCGGCTACTGCTGTTCTCCGCCCTGAACAAGGAGGACGGTTCCGTCCGGTGGTTCACCCCTGGAGGCGGGCTCAAGCCAGGCGAAACCCACGAGCAGGCAGCCCTGCGGGAGTTGCAAGAAGAAACCGGACTGACGAACCTCTCGCTGGGTCCGGAAATTTGGCGAGGGCGCCCGTGGACAGCGGTCCGGGGCAGCGTCGCTTATGAGGTTCGCCAGCGCTACTACATGGCCCGGGTGCCTGCGTTCCAGGTCGATACCTCGGCTTTCGAGGAGATCGAGAAGGCCGCGATCACCGGGCACCGCTGGTGGACCATAGCGGAACTGGCCGCGACCTCGGATGTGCTGCGGCCGACTGAGCTGCCGAAACTATTGGCGTCCTTGCTGACCGACGGCCCACCGGACCGACCGATCCCCGTAGACGGCTGAGCCCACGTCCTTAAGCACACCGCCGACCAATAGCCGACCGAACGCGAGGCCGGGCCCTTCCGAACCGCGCCTGTCAGGGACACGGACCAGCAGGACCCGGGACAACCAAACTATCGGCTCACGCTGCATCGCGACCCCGGACACTCCCGGCCATCCCGACACCGCCACATGTCACCCGATAGGGGTGGCTCCCGAGTTCGTTGCCGATCATGGACCTGCGCTAAGGTCCATCCCCTCCACGGACGGACCAACGTGGCTCCCAATCCCGTTGCCCCAGTGGCTCCCGTTCACCGGTTCAGGCACGGATTCCGTGAAGTGGATCAGGTCGCCTGAGGGTCCGTCACGGTCTGTGGTCGGCCCGATTCTTCCCCGGACGCCGAGACCGGGCGACTCGCGGTGAGAGAGAATGCTCGGCATGACGACTTGAAGAGCACCGGCCGGGCGACAGCATTGGCGAAAGGTCGGGGGCTGGGACACGATTCCCGACGGCGACCGACTGGTCTGCGCCGCCTGCCGAACGTCCGCCTGCTCGTACCAGTATCGCTTCCATCCGCCCGAGTCCTCCATGTTCGAGCGCTGCATCGGACTCGCCTGGTGTGCAGGTTGCAGGATCTACTCCGGCAACATGGTGTACGTCCCGCGGAAGCGAGTCCTGGTCGACCTCCTCGCCTCTCTTCCTCCTGAGCAGCGAGAGCGGCTTCTACGTTCGGAAACGCGAGTGATCGAGTTCCTGGACCGCCAGGCCCGAGGCGGCAGAGGTTAGGGTCGGCGGCTGGCCGCGATCAGGAGGAGCCGCTTGCGCAGCAGCGGTGGTTTCGCTCTGCCGAACATGCTGCGCTTGAGGGCTTTCAGGTCGTTGACGCGGCCCTCGACGGGCCCGGAGGACCAGTCGGTGCTCATGCCGTAGACGACGGCGTCGAGGTCGGGGATCAGTCCGGCGGCGAAGCCAGCCAGGCCGCACTGCTCGTCCGCGCAGACGTCGGCGATCCAGTGCCGCAGCCGGTCTCCTTCGCGGTTGGTCATGATGGTCGCGAAGGTGCGGACGTGGCCTGCGGCGGCCGTGAGCTCGGGTGAGCGGGCCAGCAGGTTCTTGAGCTGCTGCTGGTCGTCGTGGCGTAGGTGGTCCGGGTGGCGCATGATCCGGCCGGTGGCCTCGCGGGGTGAGGGCGGCCTCGCGATCGGTGGTGGGCTCCCGGCAGCCCGACGGTCGGAACGTAGCGGCCGGACGTAGTCGCGCAGGGTGCTGTAACTGCAGCGTGCCCCGCGTCTTGCAGCTCGCGATGGAGCCGGGACACGTTCGTGCAGCCCTCGGCGATGCGCTGATCGAGGTAGGGCTTGAAGGCGTCGAGCTTGCTGGTCCGGTTCTGCCACTGGCCGTGCAGCATCGCCTCTGGACTGGCCGCGCGGGCGTACTTGCGGACGGTGTTGCGCCCGAGACCGAGGCGTCTGGCGATCTCGCGCAGACTCAGGCCCTGCTCTACCTGGGCCCGGGCGGCGGCGTGGGTGTCGCGGAGCCGGTCGAGGAACTTCCCCTGCGGGTAGGGCTCGGACGGTTCCTCGGTGCTGGAGCGTCAACTCGGCAAGGCGAAGGTGCGGTTCAACCCGAGCGATCGAGTGTTTCTGGCGGCGCTGCTGCATCGGCTCCCGCTGGACGTACTGCGCCGACTACGGCTGCTCGTTCAGCCGGACACCGTGCTGCGCTGGCACCGCGACCTGGTCGCACACCGCCACGCTGCCACGTCACACCCGAAACGACCGGGACGGCCGCGTACCGTGCAGTCCATCCGCGTTCTTATCCTGCGCCTGGCACGGGAGAACCCCAGCTGGGGCTACCGCCGCATCCACGGCGAACTGATGGTCCTCGGCGTGAAAGTGGCCTGTCCCGCTCGAAAATACGAATTCGCGGCTGTGGCCCGCACGTTTGCTGATCCACGGCTGACCCCGGCGCTGACCCGCCCGATCCGCTGGGAACTCATAGCCCAGCAGTACGACCAGATGATCAAGTACGCCACCGCGATCCGAACCCGCACCGCGTCCACCGAGGCGATCTTGCGGCGCTTCACCCGCAACGCCTCCCACCCCACCTACGCGGCGATGCTGGAGGTCGGACGCGCGCAGAAGACCATTTTCGTAGCCCGCTACCTGCGGCTGCGCGACCTTCAGCGGGAGATCGAGGAGGGCCTGAACGTCATGGAATCCTCCAACGGCGCCAACAGCGTGATTGCCTACGGCAAGGGCGGGGAGATCGCGTCGAACCGGCGCGACGAACAGGAAATGTTCGTCCTGTGCCTGCGCATCCTCCAGTCCGCCCTGGTCTACCTGTTGACTGAACTACTGGGAGAGTTTGCGCAGTTCAGCGGACAACCTTTGAAGCGACTGGCTATGGTCCCGGCTCGTGATCGAAAGAGATGGGCAGGGTCGGGATCTGCGGACGTTGGTCGTGCCGCGGGTCGGGTCGTTCCGGGAGAGCGGCGATGTGTGGGAGCCGTACCGGCTGCTTGATCCATCCGGAACCGTTGTCGAGCCGGTCACGGTGTACCTGAAGGACCTGCAGGGCATCGGACGACCAGCGACGACACAGCGGTCGTACGGGATGGACCTGCTGCGTTGGTTCCGGTTTCTGTGGGCGGTCGAGGTGCCATGGGACCGGGCGACCCGGGACGAGGCCCGGGACTTCTCCCGCTGGATCCAGATCAGCGACAAGCCGGACCGTGCCGGTGCTCCGGTCGTGCCGGCCGCCCCGAACCCGGTCACGGGGAAAGCCGGGCCGGGCCGCAAGTACGCGCCGACCACGCGCGGACACAGCGAGAGCGTCCTGCGGGGCTTCTACGACTTCCATCGTGACACCGGGTCGGGGCCGATGGTCAATCCGTTCCCGCTGGTCCGACGCGGTGCCAGGGCCCATGCCCACCACAACCCGATGGACCTTCACCGCAACGAGCGGTCGGGGCTGTACCGTCCGCGGCACGTCCAGCGGGTGCCGCGCTGCATCCCGGACGAGAAGTTCAATGAGGTGTTCGCCCGGCTCGGGTCGAACCGGGACCGGGCCCTGGTGGCCTTGTGGGTGTCCACGGGTGCTCGTGCATCGGAACTGCTGGGCGCGCACTACGGCGATGCCGATCCAGGCCAGCAGCTGATCACGGTGATCCGCAAGGGCACTCGGGCGATCCAGCAGTTGCCGGCGGCGCCGGATGCTTTCGTGTGGCTTCGGCTTTACCAGGCTCAGATGCACGGCCTGGTGCCTGCGGGCCAGGATGATCCGCTGTGGTGGACGCTGCGGCGCCCCTTCGCGGCGCTCAGCTACCACGCTGCCTACCGGATGTTCAGCCGTGCGAATGCCGCGTTGGGGGCGAACTGGTCGTTGCATGACCTTCGCCATACCGCGGCCTACCGGATGGCCCGCGATCCCCTGATGTCACTCACCGACGTGCAGTGGGTCCTTGGTCATGCACATCTGAGTACGACTCAGCTCTACCTAAACCCGCTCACCGGGGACGTCATCGCGCAGGCCCTGGCTCACCACGCCCGCGTGGCGACAGGCGCCGCCGCGGCGGCAACGGTACCGAAATACAGCCCGTCGGCGATGTCCTACCGGCCGGAATCGCTGAACATCCTGTTCGGGGAGGGCACCGCGTGACCGCGCAGGTCCTGGCAGCGGCACGCTCCCCGCAGCGGCAGCACAGTCCCGAGGTGGCGGCGATGCTCAAGCGCTTCCCGCCCCGCCGCCGTGAACAGCGCTGGGCCGCCACCGAGCAGACACGCGAGCAGGTGGCGGAGCGGCTGCTCGCACCTCCGTTCACGCTGGCCTCGTCGGCCGCGCAGTCCCGGCGCCGGACCGGCCTGACCAAGACCCTGGCCTGGCTGGAGCAGTCTCCCGGGCAGACATGGCAGGACCGCTGGCGCGCCAGCGGGGCGGACGAGGTGGGCAACATCGCCTGGCGGCACACGGCGACGGCGTGGCTCCAGTCCAGCGGCTGGTCCTACCAGGACCCGAAGAAAGACTTCGACGCTCTCGGCAGCGGCATGCTCGCGCTGATCAGCGGCGATGTCCTCCGGCCGAGTCTGACGTGGTTGCTTACCCCGGGCACCGTGCAGATCCTGACCGCCGAGATGGCACGCAGTCGCGACCCGGAAGGGTTCGGCGCCCTGGCGGCTGTCTGCCGGACCGACCCCGCCAACGCTCACACCAAGGACGGCGCGCTGCGTCGCATCGCCACCTTGATGGCGGCCAAGGGCGGCAACGTCCGCGATATCACCGTCGGAGACTGCCTGGAGATGGCGGACCTCCTGCTCAGCCTCGGCGCCGACAGCGGCCGCGCGGTCGACACCAGCGTGTACTTCTACCAGTTGCTGCATGCGGCCGGCGTGTTCCCGGAGGGCGCCCTGGCGACCGTCCGGATCTTCAATCCCAAGAACCAGGGCCAGATCAGCGTCGAGCAGATGATCGACCGCTACGGCATCACCTGCCGCGCGGTGCGGGACCTGCTGGTCGACTACCTGCGCGAACGCGCCCTCTGCGTCGACTACACCTCCTTGCGAGCGGTGGCCTTCAGCCTGGGCAAGCTCTTCTGGAAGGACCTGGAGGACCACCACCCCGGGATCGCCTCCCTGCGGCTGTCCCCCGCCGTCGCGGCCGGTTGGAAGCAGAGGATCGCGCTGAAGACGATCCGCAGCGCGACCGCCGACGGCGACACTGTCGAGATGCAGGCCCCGCGCGCGGATCGTGGCCTCCAACACCTGGCCGTGGTGCGGGCCTTCTACCTCGACCTCGCACAGTGGGCCATGGACGATCCCGCACGCTGGGGCGTCTGGGCGGCGCCCTGCCCCATCCGGGAGGAGGAGATGTCGCGCCGGAAGGAGAAGGCGAGCCGAAAATCGCGCATGGACCAGCGGACCCGGGAACGGTTGCCCGTCCTGCCGGTCCTGGCCCAGACGGTCGATGCTCAGCGCCGGCTGACGGCCGAGCGGCTCGCCAGCGCCCGCGCCGTCTGCCCGGGAAACGACTTCGCCGTGGCCGGCAAGCGCTGGCACCGGCCGGCCACCAAGAATCCCGCTGCGAGGGTCTGGGCGGTGGACCCCGACACCGGGCAGCGCATCGACCTCACGCTGGAGGAGCATCGCGCTTTCTGGTCCTGGGCCATTGTCGAAGTCCTGCGGCACACCGGAATCCGCATCGAGGAGCTGACCGAACTCTCCCATCACAGCCTGGTCCAGTACCGGCTGCCCGGCACCGGGGAGCTCATCCCGCTGCTGCACATCGCCCCGTCCAAGACCGACGCCGAGCGCCTGCTCGTCATTAGCCCCGAGCTCGCCGACGTGCTCAGTACGCTCATCAGCCGGATCCGCGACGAGAACGGCGCCGTCCCGCTCGTGCTCTCCTACGACAGCCATGAACGGGTCTGGAACCCGCCCATGCCCCTGCTGTTCCAACGGCACGTCGGGTTGGAGAACCGGCCCATCCCACCTTCCGGGATAAGGCAGTTGCTCAATGACGCACTCGCCCGCACCGGACTGGCCGACACCGCCGGCCGACCGCTGACCTTCAGCCCCCACGACTTCCGCAGACTGTTCATCACCGATGCGATCATGAACGGCATGCCGCCCCACATCGCGCAGATCGTGGTGGGCCACCGCGACATCAACACCACCATGGGCTACAAGGCGGTCTACCCCGAGGAGGTCATCAACGGCCACCGAGCGTTCATCGCCCGCCGCCGCGCCACCCGCCCCAGCGAGGAATACCGGACTCCGACGGACGAGGAATGGGAGGAGTTCCTCGGCCACTTCGAACGCCGCCGGGTCGCCCTGGGTGACTGCGGCCGTGCCTACGGAACAAGCTGTGTCCACGAGCACAGCTGCCTGCGATGCAGCCTACTGCGGCCCGACCCTGGCCAGCGGCATCGCATCGTGGCCATCCGCGACAACCTGCACGACCGGATCGCCGAAGCCGAGAAGGAAGGCTGGCTCGGTGAGGTCGAAGGGCTCAAGGTCAGCCTGGCCGGAGCCGAGGATAAGCTCGCCCAGGTCGACCGGCGTTCCCACCAGGGAGCCGTCGTCGATCTCGGCATTCCTACGACCAGGAGCGAGGATCGTTGAGCACTGGCGCAGATCAGGAAGAACCGGGGAACGATCTCAGCACTTGGCCGATCGAGCGCCTTCAAGCGTTCGCAATGGACGCCCGCAGCTGGCAGCTTGAAGCAGTACGTGTCGTCGCACAGCAACACGCCTACTACTCCGACCAACCGCAGGAAGCCCGTCGGCAGTGGGCCAAGCTGTCACTGCTGGCCAACCGGCGCACACACGGTGACGGTCCGGGAGATCCAGCGCGCGAGGCCCAACAGGACTTCATGCTCCGAATGTGGGTCATCGACCGTCTCGGTCCCGACGACAAGGATCCCGACTGGAGCCCCGAGAAGTTGGCGTCCGACACACTCGACGCCCTGGCTCTCACACCACCACAAGCCACTGCTCTCGCCAGCCACTGGCGTGATCTTCCCATCGAGCAGGTCCGCGAGCTCCGGCAGCACAAAAACCTGACGGCCCATCTGGACAGGCTCACCGACCGCCTGCGGCCCGGCCCAACACGAGATCAACTTCTCCTCTGGACCGAGATCCGCCGACTCCTGCCCTGACCTGCTGTTGGCCGATCAGACGCTCCCCGCCGGCCTCAACCCGAAGTTCAGAGAATACGTGAACACCCTCATGCTCCAGGACATCCTCGGCGAACCGGAGTGGGCCGACCTCCTTACGCCCGCCGACCGGCGCGGCCTGATCCGCTGTTCTGGTCGCACGTGCGCCCTTATCTGGACACCTTCGAGTGACGCCTGAACCGGCGCCGTGGCGATCGAGGGGCGGGCTTCGTTGGGTCATCCGAGTGCAGGCTCGGGGAGGCCGGTGTGCGGGTGGTCAAGGAACGCGATGGCGGTGTCGTTCGGCGAGTGCGGTTGGTCGACGGCGACGGTGAGTTGGTCGCGGCGGCCTGCCGGTTCCTGGATCATCTGGTCGACCGGGGTTTCTCGCCGCACACGATCTGTGCGTACGCGTACGACCTGCGGCGTCTGTTCACCTTCCTCGCTGCTGAGGGCATGGACTGGCGCGAGTTCCGGAGCCCGGATGCCTTGCGGCTGCTGGCGTCCCTGCGGCGGGCACCGTCGCGGCGGCCGGCCCAGCGACTGGGCCTGACGGTGGTGGTCGGCGGCCCGGAAGCGCCGGGCAGTCTGCTCGCGCCGGCGACGGTGAACCGGATCTTGGCGGCGGTCTCCAGTTTCTACGACTGGGCGGTGGTCGCCGAGGAGTACGACGGCGACTCCCCGATGCAAAAGCGCCTTGACCCGGCACTTGCCCGGGTGCCGGACCGGCATCAGCCGTTCATGGGCCGCGCGAGCCGACAGCAGCCGATGCGCCGCACGGTGACGGTCAAGCAGCCGCGGCGACTGCCACGTCCGGTGGACGAGGCGGTGCTGGAGCAGTTCATCGGCAGTCTGAAGCGGCTGCGGGATCTGGCGGTGTTCCTGCTGATGCTGGACGGCGGGCTGCGGCCGGGCGAAGTGCTGTCGCTGCACCTGGACGACATCTCCTACGGCCGCCGCCGGGTGACGGTCCGCAAGCGCGACGACCACCCGCGCGGGGTCCGCGGCAAGTCCCGCACCGAACGGGTCGTGGACCTGCACGAGCCTCGCACCCTGGACGCGGTCAGCCGCTACGTGATGCAAGATCTTCGCTATGAACTCGCTGAACGACACCACCTGGGTAACAACACGGGCGGACCTCGTCTCCTACATCAGACAGCTCAGCCAAGAGGCCGAGGTCACTTCCAGCGGTTGGGAGAACCAATCACTGGACCACTACCTCGAAGCGCTCAGTTCCTGGACCAACGATATGGACGGCTACTTCATCAACCGCGGAGAGCCCGTTCCCGACCGGCCCGACTGGAGCTTGATCGCCAGCATGTTGAGAGCGGCTTGCTTCTACGGGTGAGCCCGCACTGTCCCAGAAATCGTCCAGATAAATCTCCCTACGGCGAGGTCAATCTCGACATGGAACGCCGCCTGGACCTCACCGTCGGCGCCACCGTGCCCGGGCCGCGCGCCCCCGCGGAGGGGCAGCAGGCCCGGTCGGGTAGGCCGTAGAGTCGGCGGCGGATCTGCTGGGGTAGATCAAATGCCTTGAACACGCGCGGATCTGCGAACACGACGTTGTGCGCGACCTGGCCGCCGGTGACCGTGAGGCACCGGTGGCATCTCCAGAACCGCCTCGTGATCCTGACCCTAACGGCCGGACGGGCGCCGGTAAGACGTATCGGGCGCGCTCCTCCGGCTCCTCAAAGCGATTCTGGGGCGAGGAGCCGCCGCAGTGCCGTTGGTGTGTGGCCGAGGTATTGGCGCATGGTCCGGCAGAGGTGGGCCTGGTCGGAGAAGCCCAGGTCGGCGGCGAGGGTGGCGAGGCTGTCCTCGCCCGCGTCCAGACGGTCGAGGGCCCGGCCGACACGAACCCGGTTGCGATAGCGGGTCAGGGAGACTCCCAGCTCGCGGGTGAAGGAGCGGCTCAGACGGTACGGCGAGACGCCGAGGAGCTCCGCGAGCGGCAGCAGCCCCTCGGAGGCGGGGTGGGCCTCGCCGATCGCGTGCCGGGCCGCGGCGACGAGCGTCGCCTCGTCCCTGCCGGGACGGACGCCGGACGGTATGGCACCGTCGACGGCCTGGCCGACGCCGGCGGAGAGCAGTCCGAGGAGCTCCTCGGTCACCGCATGGTCCACGTCGCCGGTGTGGGCGGACGCGAGGACGCGGCGGTGGGCCAGGTCGAGGCGGGCGTCCACGTACACGCTCTGCCGAGCCGGGCGAGCGTCCTCACCCGCCACAACCCTCCACAGAGCGGGCGTCAGGCTGATCGAGGTGCACTCGTCGCCCCCGGCGGCCGGGTGCGCGAATCGCTCCTCCTCGCCCGGCACGCCGAGATAGGCCACGGTCGGGTCGACCTCGGCCGGGGCGCCGGCCGCCTGCCTGCGGAACCGGCCGCGCCGCACGAGCACCACCCGGTAGTCCTCGCGCACCGCCACCTCCGACCAGCGGGTGTGGTCGTCCCGGCAGCTGACCGTGGTGATGCGGAAGTCGGGCCGGGTGGAGAGGACGGTGGAGGTGAGCACTCTTGAACGGTACGTCGGGGGTCTGACAGTCGCCCCGCGCAAGGATCTTCAAGACCGGGATGGGGCGTGGCAAGCAAGCTCAGCGGCGTCGTACTTAACCCCGTACCGCGCTCAAGGAGTCGCCGTCATGTCCGCTCTCGCGAAGATCAGCACCGTCGTCATCGATTGTGGTGACCCGGTCAGGCTCGCCGAGTTCTACAGCAAGGTCACCGGTTGGGAGATCACCCACAGCGGCGAGGACTTTGCCTCCCTGGGCAGCGGGGAGCACCCCGGCCTGGCTTTCGTACGCATCGAGGGCTACCGGGCCCCCGGCTGGCCCGACGACGCCAAGCACGCCCACCTCGACCTCACGGTCTCCGACCTGGAGGAGGCGGCCAGCCGGATCCTCGCCCTCGGAGCGTCGAGGCCCGAGTTCCAGCCCGGCAAGGACCAGTGGGTCGTCCTCACTGACCCAGAGGGACACCCGTTCTGCCTCACCACCGGTGCCTGACAAGTCACCCGACAGGAGAAGATCACATGGCTCACATCCACAAGGACTTCCTGATCAACAACAGCCCGGAGAACGTCTGGGAGGCCCTGCGCGAAGTCGGAGCCGTGCACCAGCGCCTGGTGCCGGGCTTCGTCACGGACACCCGCATGGAGACGGACACCAGGATCGTGACCTTCGCGAACGGTGTCGTCGTGCACGAGCTGATCGTCGACATCGACGATGCGGCCCGCCGGGTGGCCTACGCGGTGGTCGGCGGCTCGATGGCACCGAAGCACCATCACGCCTCGATGCAGGTCCTCGCCGACACCGAGGGGCGCAGCCGGTTCGTCTGGACGATCGACGTGACGCCCGACGAACTCGCCGGGCCCATCAGCGAGATGGCCGAGCAGGGCGCGCGCATCATGCAGGAGACGCTGAAGGCCACCCCGGTCCCGACGGACAGGTAGGGCCCTCGCACCGGGGGCCGGACCGAGGGGGTTCTCGGTCCGGCCCCCGGCGTTCCGATCACAGGTCGAGCTGGTACTGGACCGTCTCGTGCGTGGGTACGTAGCCCAGGCTCTCGTTGACCTCAGCCGGCGTCGACGCGTGGCGGGCGCGGGCGTCGAAGGTACCCGGCGTGCGTCTCATCCCCGAGGCGTACGAGACGGAGCCGGACGTGGGTTCGGCCCCGCTGCGCGACCAGGACTGACTGCCGTCGGCTTCGGACAGGCCGCCTAACTAGGCGTGGCCGCCCACGGTGACCGGGGCGAAGGTGAGTTGCGGCTTGGCCTGAAGGATCTCGCCGATCCGGGCCACCCGGTGCTCAAGCTCGTCGCGTTGCGCGGCGGTGAGGCGCACCAGGGACTCCACGGTGACGTCGAGCTTGTGGCCGGAGCGCCGCTGGTGCCAGAGTCCGCCGACCACGCCGTCAACGATCAGCAGCTGGAAGTTGCCCGGCAGCACCCGCTCACCGACGCGGCCCGGGTAGAGGAGTTCCGGTGGCTGGTTGCCAACCCGGTAGGCATAGCCGTCAAAGTAGGGGAGCAGGTGCAGGCCGCGGGGCGGAGTGTCGGGCATGGTGGTGTCGTCGGCCAGCACCCAGGCTGGGGTCCCTTCGACCTCCACCGGCTGAAGCTCGTCCGCCAGCGACGCGAAGAGCTCGCTGGCCCAGCGGACCGGGGCGTTCAGCCAGTGCGCGAACCGCTGGGGAGTGGACGGGCCGTAGGCGTGCAGGTAGCTGGTCACCACATGGGTCAGGGCAGCCCGGGGATCGGCCGGTGGGAGGCTGGGCAGCCAGCGGGCCGGGTTGGTGTAGGTGACCTTGCGGCCCCGGTTGGGACCGAAGCACAGCGTTCCTCGCAGCCCGGCCACGTGCAGCACCTGACGCCAGCGTGGCCACAGACCCTGGAAGCCGGGGATGACCAGGTCGCCGGCCCAGGGTCCGGTCCTGCGGATCACCTCCTCGCTGAGCTCGTCGATGGTGAGCTCCGCGTCGCGCAGGGCGTCCCCGATGGCGGCGACCACCTCGGCGGCCTGTTCCTCGGTGACCCGGACGTGCGCGGGGAGGGAGGACTTCGGCTCTGGGACGGCACGGAAGGCCGCGACCCACAGCGGTAGGTCGCGGGTCGGGAACAGGTGCACGGTCCCCCGTTGGCCGAACGTCTTGACCAGGCTCTGCTCCGACCAGAGCGCTTCGCGCACGTCGACCCGGGTGGCGCCGGATATGCGGAGCCCGATGGCGAGTTCGGCGGCCGACAGGACCTGGGCGTGGGTACCGGCCATGGCACCGACGATGTCGGCGGGCCGGGCAGTTGCCGAAGGGGCGCTCAGCGCGTGGCGTTCCAATCGGCGGGCGCACACCTGGGACCAGGTGAAACGTGGAACCTTGGGCAGACGTTCGGACATGCGGGCAGGACTCCTGGGGGCGAGCGGTTCACGGGGGGCCGGCGGCACAGCCCCGGTTCCTCGGGCACTGGGCGGTGACGGTTCAGCGGACCAGCCGGAAGAACGCCCGGATGTCATCGACGAGCAGGTCGGGGGCCTCCATCGCGGGGAAGTGGCCGCCGCGGTCGAACTCCGACCAGTGCACCACGTTGTGCTCGCGTTCGGCGATGCGACGCACTCCCGGGTCACCGGGGAAGACGGCGACGCCGTGCGGCACCGCGGACGCGGTGACGGCCGAGCCCCAGGACTTCGCGCTCTCCTTGTACAGCCGGGCCGAGGAGGCGGCGGTGCCGGTCAGCCAGTAGATGCTCACGTCGGTGAGCAACTGGTCCCGGTCGACGGCGTCCTCGGGGAGCTCGTGGGAGGGGTCCGTCCACTCCTTGAACTTCTCCGCGATCCACGCCAGCTGTGCGGCCGGCGAGTCGGTCAGGCCGAACGCGACGGTCTGCGGCCGGGTAGCCTGGATGATCGCATAGCCGCTGCGGTCCTGGTCCTGGTACTGCCCGAGCCGCTCCAGTTCGACCGCCGACAATCCGTCGAACTCTGCCGGGTCGCCGGTCGGGAAGCCCAGTCCGCCGTTGACGTGCACCCCGGCGACGTGCCCGGGGGCGACACGGCCGAGTTCGGGCGAGATCACGGCGCCGCTGTCGCCGCCCTGGGCGCCATAGCGCTCGTAGCCCAGACGCCGCATCAGCTCCGCCCAGACTCGCGCGACCCGGTGCAGGTCCCAGCCTGGCTGAGTGGTCGGCCCGGAGAACCCGAACCCCGGGATGGAGGGAGCGACGACATGGAACGCGTCGGCGGGGTCGCCGCCGTGGGCCCGCGGGTCGGTGAGCGGGCCGATGATCTTCATGAACTCGGCGACCGAGCCCGGCCAGCCGTGCGTGATGATCAACGGGAGTGCGTCGGGCTCGGAGGACCGCACGTGCAGGAAGTGGATGTTCTGCCCGTCGATCTCGGTGGTGAACTGGTCGAACCGGTTGAGCGCGGCCTCCTGCGCGCGCCAGCCGAAGCCGGAGCGCCAGTACTCGGCGAGTTCCCTCGCGTACGTGACCGGGACGCCGTAGGACCAGCCGACGCCGGACAGTTCGTCGGGCCAGCGCGTGCGCGCCAACCGCTCGCACAGGTCATCCAGATCGGCCTGCGGGATGTCGATGCGGAAGGGGCGGATGGCGGGGCCGGTGCTCGTCATGCTGTTCATGGGAAGAACGCTACGGGTGAGCCAGGACAGATACGGTCCTAGGTGTGAGGGAGACTTTCCGTTATGCGGGAAACCTCAGCGCGCCTTCTGAAACTGCTGTCCCTCCTCCAGAGCCACCGCGACTGGTCCGGCACGGAACTCGCCGAACGGCTCGGCGTGACCCCACGCACGGTGCGCCGGGACGTGGACCGGCTCCGCGCACTGGGCTACCCCGTGCACGCCAGTGCCGGGGTAGCCGGTTACCGGCTCGGCGCCGGGACGCAACTGCCGCCGCTGCTGCTCGACGACGAAGAGGCGGTGGCGGTCGCCGTGGGCCTGCGCACGGCCGCGGGCGGAACCGTGGCCGGGATCGCCGAGACCTCCGTACGCGCGCTCGTCAAGCTCGAAGGCGTCCTGCCGTCCCGCCTCCGGCACCGCGTCCAAGCGCTCCAGTCGGTGACGGTGCCGCTGGCGCAGGGCGGACCGATGGTCGCGCCGGACACCCTGACGGCGATCGCGGCGGCCTGCCGGGACCACGAGACCCTGCGCTTCCACTACCGCTCCCATGACTCCACCAAAACCCGCCGCGAAGCCGAGCCGCACCGCCTGGTGTTCTCCGGGCGCCGCTGGTACCTCCTCGCCTACGACACCGCGCGCGCCGACTGGCGCACCTTCCGCGTCGACCGCCTGACCCTGCGTACCCCCAACGGCCCCCGCTTCACGCCTCGCCAGGCTCCCGCCCTCGACCTCGCCGACTACACCTCCCGCGCCTTGTCCACCGCCCCCTACCGCCACCAGGCCCGCTTCACCGTCCACGCCCCGGCAGCCCAGGTACAAGAGCGCATGCCCGCCACAGCGGCGACCATCGAGCCACGCGACGCACAATCCTGCACGGTAACGGCCGGCGCGCACTCCCTGGACGAACTGGCCCTGTGGATGGGCCTGCTGGCAGCCCCGTTCACCGTGCACGAGCCACCCGAACTGGTGGAACACGTACGGGAACTCGCGGCCCGACTCGCAGCGGCGACACGCGACTGACCCCGCCCGCACTGCCCCGCCCTGACCGCATCGTCCCCGCGGGCCCTGGGCCGCGGACTAGGGCGTGTTCCAGGTTCAGATCACTGTTGGGTCAAATCGCTCCGCCGGAGTGGCTCGGGGCGGTAGACATCCGGGGTGACGCGAGGCGATCTGACGGATGCAGAGTGGGAGTTGTTCGAGCCGCACCTGCCGCTCGGCGTGAGCGGACCGATCCCTGACCTGCGTAAACAGTTGAACGCGGTGATGTGGAGGTTCCGGACCGGGAGCCCGTGGCGCGACATCCCCGAACGCTACGGGTCCTGGTCCACCGTCTACGGCCGCTTCCAGAAGTGGGCCCTTGCGGGCACCTTCGAGACGCTGATGGAGCGGATGATCGCCGAGGCGGCCCGGCGAGGACAGGCCGATCTGGACCTGGTCAGCGTCGATTCCACCGTCGCACGCGCGCATCACCACGCGGCCGGCATGGCCGTCGACCCCGAGCTCCTGGAGGAACTGGTGAAAGCCGCCGAGGAGGAAAAGGGGCTCCAGCAAAGGGACAATCCGCCCAGGTGACGGTCGAAGGCGACCCGGTCGAGGAAGCGTTACGTGCCGAACGACGACGGATACGCCGCCGCCACAAGGCCCGCCTGAAAGCTGCCGCGTTGGGGCGCTCGCGGGGCGGGCTGACGGTCAAGACGCACCTGGCCACCGACCGGCGGTGCCGCCCGCTGTCGTTCGTGGTGACGCCGGGACAGGCGGCCGACAGTCCGCGTTTCGCCGCGGTCCTCGGCCGAGTCAGGATCCGTGGGCCGGTCGGTCGGCCCCGCACCCGCCCCGGGGCCGTCGCCGCCGACAAGGCGTATTCCTCCCGCGCGAACCGCTCCTACCTGCGTAAACGCCGGATCCAGGCGGTGATCCCGGAGAAGAAGGACCAGGCCGCCCACCGCAAGAAGCGAGGCTCGAAGGGCGGCCGCCCCCTCTCTCACGACGCCGAGCTTTACAAGGAGAGGAACACCGTCGAGCGCGGCATCAACAAGATCAAGGAATGGCGAGGGCTGGCCACCCGCTACGACAAGACTCCTACCAGCTACCTCGCCGGACTCCACCTACGCGGATCGATCATCTGGCTCCGGAGTCTCCGCCCCACATGATCCGAACCTGGAACACGCCCTAGTACTGCAACGACACTCCGTGACGTTGTGGACGCTTGTCCCGCTCGAAAATACGATTTAGCGGCTGTGGCCTGCACGTTTGCTGATCCTGGCGACAAGGCCTCGACTGGCCTGCGACGATCTGCGGATGTCGCTGTCGGCCGTCGCCACGCTCGTCCGGAATCTGATCACCGTGCCCGCTGCCGTACTGCGCAGCCGTATGGCCAAAGATGCGGAAGTTCTCGCGCTCCGGCATGAGAACGCGGTGCTGCGCCGGCAGATCGCCCGGGTCTGCTACGAGCCCGCCGACCGGATCTGGCTCGCCGCACTCTCCCGGCTGATCCCGCGCGAACGCCGGCGCCAGGTCTTCGCGGTCACCCCCACCACACTGCTGGCCTGGCACCGTCAACTCCTCGCCCGCAAGTGGGCGTTCACCCAACCGCCGCCCCGGCCGACCCTCCACCGCGCCCGCCGTCAAGCAACTCATTCTGCGCCTGGCCCACGAGAACAACACCTGGGGCCACCGCCGGATTCAGGGCGAACTCGCCCGCCTGGGCTACGCGATCGCCCCGTCCACAGTCCGGGAGATCCTGCATGCCGCCGGCATCGACCCCGCCCCGCAGCGCCCCGGGCCGACCTGGCGCCAGTTCCTCACCGACCAGGCCCACAGCATCATCGCCGCCGACTTCCTCCACCTCGACACCGTGTCACTCAAGCGCCTCTACGCCCTGGTCGTCATCGAGCACGGCACCCGGCGCCTCCACCTCGCCGGCGTCACCGCCCATCCCACCGCGCAATGAACCGTCCAGCAGGCCAGGAACCCCGCCGTGATCCTGGACCGCCCCATCGACTCGCTGCGATTCCTCCTCCGGGACCGGGACAGCAAGTACACCCGTGCCTTCGACGCCGTCCTCGAGGCCGACGGCGTGGAGATTCTGCTCAGCCCACCACGGGCACCCAAAGCGAACGTGAACTGCGAGCGAGTCGTGGGCACCCTCCGCCGCGAGCTCCTCGACCGCATGCTCATCTACAACGAGACCAACGCCGTGAAAGTACTGACCGAGTACATCCAGCACTACAACGGACACCGTCCCCACCAATCCCGCCAGCAGCTACCCCCGGACAGCGACCAACCGTCCAACCCGGCCGCCATCACCGACCTCCAAGCCCACCGGATCCGGCAACAACCCATCCTCAAAGGATTGATCAACCAGTATCACCGCACCGCCTGACCAAACCACACCACCGCAGCTCACAGCACCGAATCGTATTTTCGAGCGGGACAGGACCAGCTGGTCGCCGCGCTGCCCCGCCAGCGGTGGAAACGGATCTCCGGCGGGGCCGGCGCGCACGGTGAGCGGATTTACGACTGGGCGCGTGTCGCGATCCGCCCGTACTGGGAGAACGGCTTCGGGCACTGGGTGCTGGCCCGACGCAGCGTCAGCGACCCGAGCGAGATCGCCTACTACGTCTGCTACGGCCCGGTCGCCTCCCGACTGAAAGACCTGGTCAAAGTGGCTGCCGCGAGGTGGGCGGTGGAGGAGTGCTTCCAGACCGCGAAGGGAGAGTGCGGTCTGGACCACTACCAGGTGCGGCTCTACCGGGCCTGGTACCGCCACATCACCCTGGCCATGGCCGCCCTCGCCTACCTGACCGCCATCCGCGCCGCAGAAGCCACAAAAGGGGCACTCTCGACGACGAGCAGGACCTCATACCCCTCAGCGTCCCGGAGATCCGCCGGTTGATGGGCCACGTCGTCGTCACGCGCCACTGCCACAGCAACGAGCACCATCTGCACTGGTCACGCTTCCGACGACGCAGCCAGGCCCGAGCCCGCCGCTCCCACCACAAACGCCGAGGCCACATTCTCCAAATGCGGTTGCAGTACTAACCTCGCCGTTTCGGTTGAGATGAGGCCGGAAGCGGGGAGGAAATACGAAAATGCCTTCTGAGCTGGGACGATGAACCTTGTCGAGGGGTTCTGTCGGTCCAAGCGGAAGGCACTTTCTGCGTGCAGGGTATCGAGAACACGAGCTGCGCGATCGACTCGATCCTCCGGCGGGCGTAGGGTGCGGCGGCGCGGGCACCCTTGCATAGGCTGGCTGTCTCATCCGACGCACCGCGACGAGGATCAGCCCATGCGCAGCGGCACCAGGATCCGCCTGATAGAGCCCACCGACGCCGCCCCGATCGCCGCGCATCGGGTGCGGGACTTCGAGGCTTTCCGGCCGTGGGAACCGGCCCAGCCGGCCGACTTCTTCACCCCGGAGGGCCAGGCGGAGCGGATCGACAGCCTGCTGGCCGGATACCGGGCCGGCGCGGTCTGGCCGGGCGTGGTGCTCGCCGACGACCAGGTGATCGGGCAGGTCACCGTCGGAGGCATCCTGCCTCAGCCGCACCTGCGCCGCGGCTCCGTCGGATACTGGATCGCCAGCGTCGCCCAGAATCAAGGGCACGCCGGGCACGCCGTCGGGCTTGTACTCCGGGTGATGACGGACGAACTCGGGTTGCACCGCGCCGAGGCGTCCACCAATCTGGAGAATCTGCCGTCGCAGCGGGTGCTGCGCCGCAACGGGTTCAGCCCGTACGGCGTCGCGCACTCCTCGATCTTTCTCGACGGGAGCTGGCGGGACGGGCTGCTGTGGGAGCGGGTCCTCGGCGACTAACCTCGCCGCTTCGGTTGAGATGAGGCCGGAAGCGGGGAGGAAATACGAAAGTGCCTTCTGAGCTGGGACGATGAACCTTGTCGAGGGGTTCTGTCGGTCCAAGCGGAAGGCACTTTCTGCGTGCAGGGTATCGGTTCTCGTCCCAAGCTCCATGTCTCCACTGACGGTTCGGGGGTGGTCGGGCACGCGGGCGCACGTTTGCTGGCAGATCTTGCCGATGCCACCGGTCTGACCACCGCCTACTCCACTGCGCTCAGGCCGCTGCGACCGCGTGGCACCGGGCACGATCCAGGTCGGACCGCCACCGATCTCGCGGTGATGCTCGCCGACGGCGGTGAGGCGATAGCGGATCTGGCCGTGCTGCGGGACCAGGGCGAGGTATTCGGACCAGTCGCCTCCACGCCCACCGCCTGGCGGTTGCTCGCCGACACCGACGGGGCAGTACTCGCTTCGCTGCGAGCGGCCCGCGCCTCAGCCCGGGAAGTCGCCTGGATGCAGGCCGCCGAGACCGGCCAGGGCATACCCGCCGTCCAGGCCGGCGGACGAGAACTTCCCGGCCTGGTCCTGGACCTCGACGCCACGCTGATCACCTCCCACTCGGAAAAGGAACAGGCCGCGCCCACTTACAAAGGCGGCTTCGGCTTTCATCCGCTGCTGTGTTTCCTCGCGAACACCGGCGAGGCCATGTCTGGCCGACTGCGGCCCGGCAACTCCGGAGCCAACACCGCCGCCGATCACATCGCGGTGCTGGACGACGCCCTCGCCCAGATCCCCGACGCTCACCGGTACGGCACCCAGATCCTGGTCCGCGCCGACAGCGCCGGATCCGCGAAAGCCTTCCTCACCCACATCCGGACCTTGCGCGAGCACGGGTTGAACCTGCGGTTCTCGGTCGGATACGCGGTCACCGAGCCAGTCCGTCGTGCAATCCGCTCACTGCCCGAAGCTCTCTGGCATCCCGCCTTGGACCAGAACGGGACACTGCGAGACGGCGCCGAGGTCGCCGAACTGACCGGCATGGTCGACCTCGCCGGTTACCCGGTCGGCACCCGCATCACCGTGCGGCGCGAGCGACCGCACCCCGGCGCCCAACTGTCCCTGTTCGATCACGACGAGGGCCTGCGGCACCAGGTATTCCTTACCGATACCCCTTACTCCGGCGGCGGCTCCGCACAGTTCCTTGAGGTCCGCCACCGCGGACACGCCACCGTCGAGGACCACATCCGGTGCGGCAAGAACACTGGCTTCGGCCGCTTCCCCTCCCGCCATTTCGACGTCAACGCCACCTGGCTTGAACTCAGCCTCACGGCGATCGATCTCCTCGCCTGGGCCCGCGTCCTCCTGCTGGATGGCGAACTCGCCGCCGCCGAACCCAAGAAACTTCGCTACCGGCTGCTACACGTTGCCGCCCGCCTCACCCGCGGTGGACGCCGCCTCCGCCTGCGGATCTCGGCGACCTGGCCCTGGAGACACGAACTCGCCGACGCCCTCCATCGCCTTGCCGCACTGCCCCGACCAGCCGGCTGACCGACAACCCCCTGCCCGCCCACGACCCGAAGGACCCTGGAGAACCCGACCACCGCGCCGGGCCTCCGCCATGCCCAAACAGCCAAATCACCTCGCCCACCCGACGGCTGACGATCAGCGACGACTCATCACCCCAACCGAAACGGCGAGGCTAAGCCTTGATTGGTGCGGCCGACCTGGCGGCCTGCTCGATCTTCGCGCAGTAGGCTGCACGGGCTTCCTCGTCGATCTGCTTCTCGTGTTCGGCGCGCAACCCGGTCCGGCCGTCGAGGCCCTCGCGCAGGATATCGGCGTGCCCTGCATGCCGGATGGACTCGCCGAGGACATGGACCATGATGGCGAACAGGTTCGTGTCGGCATAAGGCTCCGGCCACCACGGCACGTGGCCGGGGGCGTCGAGGGGAAGCTCGTTGATCGTCGCGTCCGAGTGTTCCCACGTGCGCCGGTAGAACCCGATGATCTGATCGCGGGTCTCGTCCTCGGTCGCCCACAGATCGCTGCCGTTGGAGTCCTGCCACCGGGGCAGCGGTTCCGGGGAAGGGCGGTCGAAGACCTCGCCGAAGTACCTGGCCTCGACGGTGGCCACGTGTTTGACCAGGCCGAGGAGGTTGGTCCCGGTCGCTGTCAAAGGTCGGCGGGCGTCGTATTCGGACAAGCCGTCGAGTTTCCAGAGCAGCGCCTTGCGGTCCCGCCGCAGTCTCCCGTGCAGGTTGTCTTTCGCGAATTCATCGATCATGCGGCATGAGCCTGCCATGGGCTGCTCGTGGTCTCAAGATCCCGTACGTGGTCCGCAACGACTGGCAGAGCCGAGGCCTGGCCATGGCCGCCGCCCTGACCTGCTACAAGAAGCTCGCGAAACTTGCCACGTGAGACAACCTCTTATCCGACTCCTCACTGCGCGCGAATGCCTGCAAGTTGACGAGTGCTGGATCTGGTCGCCGCTTCCGTCTCCCGAGCACGCCCGAGTACGCCGCACGGCGGTTCAGCAGTGACGGCGCCCCGGTCAGTCTCGTTGTTGCATGACCCGCATCTGCTGGTTCCTCACCCTGAGGGGGAGGGTGAGACATCACTCGACTGGCACATGAGGGCTCTACTCGTGCGTACTATCTCTAGGCACTGCTGCACATTGCGGCAGTTATGTCCTGCGGGTGTCCCAGTCAGCACAGCCTGGGCACCTGCCTCCACCCGCTCGCGTACCGGGTTCGTGCCTTTCACCGCCGTACCCGCGAGCTGCAGAAAGGCCCATGACATGTCTGAAATTCAGGCCCAGGCCACAGGACTGACGTCGCAGTACATCGCCCAGGTGACGGGCGACCTTGAGCGCAACGTCAAGGAGCAGGAACGTATCGGTGCGGAAATCGAGGCGCTGCAGGAGCAGTTGGGTGCCCTGCAGCACGACCACTCGGTGCTGGTGAGCATGCGGGAGGCACTCGGCGGCGCGAACGCAGCCGGCGAGGCAGACACCACGGCCGCGCCGACCGTACCGCGTCAGGCCACCGCCGAACCCTTGCAGAGCAAGCCGAAGAAGGCGGCCGCCACGAGCGCAAAGGCGACGGCATCCAAGAAGAGCGCCGCCAAGGCCTCCTCCGCCAAAGCCCCGTCCGCCAAGGCCTCCTCCGCCAAAGCTTCTTCCGCGAAGGCACCCAAGACAGACACCAAGCCGACCCTCGTCAACCTGATCCGCGGCCACCTGGAGCAGCAGAGCGAGCCGCGGTCCGCCACCGAGGTCTCCGCCGCGCTCACGCAGGCCCACCCTGACCGCGGCGTCAAGACCACCGTTGTGCGTACCACCCTCGAAGGGCTGGTCGCCAAGAGCCAGGCTCAGCGCACCAAGCAGGGCTCGTCCGTCTTCTACACCGCGACGGCCGCCTCGGAGCCTGCTGCGGCCGAGCCTCAGCAGGAGGCAGTGGCCGGCTGACAACCCGAAGCAGCGCACATCTCCTGCGCTCGTCGCGGATACCGTGCACGCCCGGGACTGAAAGCCCGCAGCAGCGGTGTGCGGGCAAGAAGAGAGGGGCAGTGGCCAAGATGTGGCGAGTGCCCCTTCAAGTTGAAGAGAGTCTATTACGGTCCGCGCTGGGAAGCATTTTCCCTAGTCAAGGCTGCCCAACCTGCTGGCGCCGCGTCAACGACAGGCCGCTGGACGCAAGCCGGAAGCCGTCTCGCCGTGGACGGGCGGGTCGGGGCGCGGGACTCCGATGCGCCACCCAGGGCGCCGGGGGCTCGGCGGTGTCCGCGGCGCCCTTGAGCCAGCCCTTGAAGCCGCCGCTCTTACCACCGCTGGGGTTTCCGGTGTGGGCAGTGCCGTCGGTTCCGCCAACGCTTGCGCGAGTTCCGTCGAAGACCACACGCCGAACCACTGCTCGGCGCCGTACGCCTCGAATCGCTCCAGCTCGGTGAACCCGAGCTTCGCCGCGAGGCGCATCGAGCGGGCGTTGGCGGTCTGGGTGTAGAGCACCACCGGCTCACCGGGAAGCGCGTCGGCGAACCAGTCGAGTGCCGCTGCGCACGCCTCGGTGGCGTACCCGCGTCCCCACGCCTCCGGCAGGAACAGGTAGCCGAGTTCGGTCTCCCCGGCCTCCCGGCGGTTACCTGGACGCTCGGGGTCTTGCGGGTCGAGCTGGATTGTGCCGATCGTCGCTCCGTCGAGCTCGACCACGAAGAAGCCAGGGCGCCGCCCAGGTACCTCGGGCACCGTGCGTTCGAGCTCGGCATGCGGTCGAGGGCCACCGAGGTAAGTGCCCACCTCTGGCGAGGCGTTCAGCTCGATGACCGTCACGCGGTCCCGGGCCTCGGACTCGCGGAGTACGAGCCGCTCGGTCTTGATCGGGGCAGGTGGCCAGGCGAGGGCTCTGTGGTCGGCTCTGTGGTCGGTCATGCCAGCCAACCTAACCAGCAGGCTCAGAAGCGATCAACACTCGCCGAACACATCCGTCTCCTCCGAGCAATAGTCAAGACTTGTGGACGAGTTCTATGACTCGGATCGTTCTTGGCTGCGTGATACTAGAGGCTGGTGTGCGCCGACTCAGGCGTTGAGTGGTACGACGCAAATGGGATCAGATCCACCCAGGTAGAGCATGTACCCCGCGTACTCCATATCCAGGTCCATCCTCTCCGGCGGCACGACGTAGAGTCCTGCGGTGGGTTCGGGAGCCCAGCCGAGCTTGCGGGGAGGGCGGTACTCCTCGTAGTGCCCCACGTAGAGCCGGGTCGGCGGGATCGAAACGGTGCAGTCGTCTCCAATACGGAGGGTGGATCCAGATGGTTCCAGACGATATGGGCTCCATTCCTCACGGGAATAGGCATGAGGTAGTGCGACTTGCCCGTTCCATCGGAAATTGGAGGAATCGTCGACCGCCCTCCACGGCCATTCCAGCGTGATGTAACGATCCACTCTGGCCACCCGAGCCACTGCTGACTGGCAGGAGACGATCACTTCGTCGCCGATCCGAGGAACCATGTGTGATCACCCTTGTTCCGGTGGTGGATAGGGGAAGGATGGCCGCCCTCCCGCTTACGCAGCCCGCTCCTGCTGCTCGACCAGGATCCCATTCTCGAACCTCGCGCCAGCCCGGACCAGGGCCACCAGGTGGGCGCCGGTGATCGCGCGCCATCGGACCTGGGCGGATTCAACGAGCTTGAACACCATGGCGAGCGCTGCGGCCGGGCTGCCGGCGCCGCGGGTGACCTTGGTGCGGAGCTTGACGGTGGAGAACGTCGACTCGATCGGGTTCGTGGTGCGTAGGTGGATCCAGTGCTCGGCAGGGAAGTCGTAGAACGCCAGCAACTCCTCCCGATCGTCGGTGATCTTCGCGGCAGCCTTGGGCCACTTGGTGCCGTAGGTCTTCTCGAATGCTTTGATGGCCTTCTCGGCGTGGGTGCGGTCCTCGGCGTTGTATATCTCCTGCATGGCCTTCGTTGCGCCCGGCTGTGCGGACTTCGGCAGGGCGTTCGTGACATTTCTGGCTTTGTGAACCCAGCAGCGTTGATGGCGCGTGGCGGGGAATACCTCGGCCAGGGCCTTCCACAAGCCCATGGCACCGTCGCCGACGACCAGCTCCGGGTCGCGCATGCCGCGTCGGCGGCAGTCACGCAGTAGGTCGGCCCAGGACTCGGTGGACTCCCGCAGGCCCTCGGCCAGCGCGATCAGCTCCTTGGTGCCGTCTACGCGGACGCCAAGCAGGACCAGGACGCAGGAGTGCGCCTGCCCGAGCCGGACCTTGGGGTGCACGCCGTCGGCCCATACGTAGACGAAGTCGCGGTCGGAGAGGTCCCGATCCTGGAAGGCTGCGTGGTCCTCGCCCCACATGAAGAAGACCCGGTCGGTGCCCCGGGTGATCGTCACCGACAAGCTCCGCTCCTACGGCGCCGCCCACCGCCACGAGATGCCGTCGGTCGAACACCGCTCGCACAAGGGCCTGAACAACCGGGCCGAGAACTCCCACCAGCCGACGAGGCAACGCGAGCGCGCGATGAAAGGCTTCCGATCGGTGGGTGCCGCACAACGGTTCCTGGCCGCGTTCAGCGGCATCTCACCCCACTTCCGACCCCGCCGTCACCTCCTCACCGCCCCGAACTACCGCGCCGAGATGATCATCCGCTTCGCGATCCGGGACCAGATCACTGGCGTCGCCAGCCTGCCCGCCGTAGCCTGAGCCGCTGTCACCACCGAAGCCGAAACGCGTCGAACCGGCTCACACCCTCGAGCACTCGCTCAACCTGACAAAGCCCCCGGCGGAGCTTGGCGACCATGTCGGACAGGGCCGGCTCGGCCTTGGTGGTGTACCACGGGGCCCGCTCGCGGCGCTCGGCGACGTCGCGGGGGTGGTGGCCGTGCAGCGCGTACCAGGCCACGGTGATCGTGTAGCAGTACAGACCGAACGGGACGGTGCGCTCGACGGCCGAGCGGGTGCGGTTTTGGGCCTGACCGACGCCGAGCAGGTCGCGGGCCTCGGCGAAGGTGACCTCGATCGACCAGCGTGACGCGTAGCGGGCGATCAGGCCGGCCGCGCGGGTGGTGAGGTCGGTGGTGACCAGCGCCAGGTCGTAGCCGGTGTCGGTGGTGTCGTCGCGCAGGAGGATCACGCGGACGGTGCGGGTGTGGAAGGAGCCGTACCACAGGCAGGTGGTCTCGGCCAGGTGCACGGTGTCGGTCCGCTGATACCGCTTGACCTCGGTCCTGGTGAAGGCGGCGGTGGTGGCCAGGTCCTTGGGTGTGCCAAGGCGTTCGCCCTTGAGGGCGGGTCGGCCGCGGCGCCCGGTGGGCGGCGGGGCCAGGTCGTACAGCACCGCGCTCGCGGGCAGGCGGGTGGTGAACGTGCAGGTCGCGGGCAGGTCGCGGAGCGCCTTGCCGTGGTAGGCGGCGTCCGCGACGACGTGGATGCGCCGCCCGTGGTGGCAGGCGGCCAGCAGGCGGATCATGGACGCGGCGAGGCCGACCTTGGACTGCTCCTGCTTCGGGCGCCACAGCCGGGCCATCACCGGCAGGCACACCGGCCTTGCCAGGAACGGCAGTTGGACCACGATGCCGACCACCACGAAGCAGGTCCCGCGCCCGACCGGCTTCGGACCCCGGGCCGCGCCGTCGTGCTGCCAGGCCGCGCCGAAGACTTTCTTCCCGCGCCGCTTGAACAGCGTGTCGTCCACCGCCACTGTCAACAACCCATCTGCTGGCAGGAGTTGGCGCACAACCAGATGGGAGAGGGAGATGCCCAGCAGGTCGGGGTTCCAGCTCGCGCGGGAGAAGAAGGCGTGGGCACGGTCGTGGGACCAGGCGCGCGTCAATCCCGCGCCCGTCACCATGCCGGTCACCGTGCCCCGGCCGGTCTGCGCGATCAAGCCCGTGACCAGCGCGGCGAAGGTGGTGAAGGTCGGTGTGGTGAAACAGCCCCGCAGGAACGTCAGCACCGCCAGCAGCGAAGCGGGTACGGTCGTGTCCGGAAGCATCGGCGGGTCCCTCTCAGCAGGCGACGCAAGCACCGCCGATGCTTCTCTGCTGTCCCGCCCCGCACCGCCAGATCAGGCCCCCATCACCCACCCGAGCGACCCCAACGACGATCAACGGAAACGTCGAAAGTCGAGTGACTTGCGAACCCAAGGAAAAGCCGGTTGTGGGGTGATCACCCCGGCGTCTAACGTCTACCTTCATCGGCGTGTAGCTCAGCAGTAGAGCACCGGGCTCTGGACCCGGAGGGCGCAGGGGCGGAACCTGCCACGTCGGCTTATGAATGACAACGCTGAGCAGCAGCCTCTCACCGCGGCCCTGTCCTATCCGGAGGGCCAGCTGGCCAAGGCCTTCATGACCGCGTTGACCCATGAGGACACAGGCACCCGGCACCGCGCCGAGGTGCGCGGGCAGCGCTGGCGGCAGGTTCTGGCGGCCATGGCCTCAGGCCGGCTGTCGGTCGGTTCGCGTACGCCCGTGGTCGGGCTCCCGCCCTGGGTAACTCCTGAGGTGATGCGGGGCGGCTTCGCCACAGGGACCGCAAGCGCGGGCGGCCCGCTCCAGACGCACGAGACCGAGGCCGCGCGGAGTTTCGGGGTGCCCGCTGAGCGGCGCACGCTCTTCGCCTACTGCCTCACCGAGCCTGGACTCGCCTGGTTGTGGGACCGGTTGGACAGCGGCAGCTACGAGATCGGTGTGCCCGAGGAGGCCGCGCTGCTCACCATGGCCTGGCTGGTGCGCCATGGTGAGACCAGCGCGGCGCTCGACCTCGTGGCGGAACTGGAGCCGTTCGCCGACCGGCTGCGGTTCCTGCCGCGCCCGGCGGACGGGCCCGCGCCGGACGCCACCGCGGCTGTCCATCGGCACACTGTCTCCGAGGCCGTCGACACCTTGATACGGCGGCGTCCCAACGCGGCCGTCGAGACCCAGCGCGAGGCGCTCGCCGTGTGGCAGCCGTTCGGCGACGAGCTGCTCGTCCACTGGCTGCGGACGGCGCGGGACGGGGAGGTGCTCGCACATGTCCCGGACGCCGACTGGCTGGCGCAGGGCGAGGTTCTGCTCGGCCGCTACCGGCTGCTCGCCGCGGAACACACCCGCTGCACCAAACACCGCGACCCCAAGAAGAACCTGGGCATTCTGCGCGGCGCGCTGGAGGAGGTCGTCGCCGGACGGCCGCTGGAGGCGCGCCGGCTCGGTCTGCTGCGGCACGCGGTGCAGTCCATGGTGCGGCGGCGCGGTCTGCCCGGCTCGGTCATGCACACGGCCTTGCGCCGGCGCCAGGCCAGGCAGGCGGCGCTTCCCTCCCACCACGCCCTGGCCCAGCTGATGCTGCGTCGGCTCGCTGTACTCCCGCAGGAGACGGGCATCACCGACGTCGCCCCGCTCCTGGGCACGGTGACCGAGGAGGAGAGCCGGGAAACCGGCCTGCCCGCCGGAGCCGTTGTACCGGCCGCGATCGGCCAGGTGGTCGAGTCCGCGCTGAGCGCACCGCTCGGCACGCTCGTGGAGCGGGGCGTCGTCCCGTCCTCCGAGGTCCTGGCCGAGCTGGTGCCGCAGTTGGTCGCCGCCACCACCGCACACACGTACGGCGACGAGACGCTGCGAGCTGTGATGGCCGCCAACTACCGGGCGTTCCGCAACCGCCGCTCATTGCTCCTGCTCAATCTGGAACGGCAGGTACGCGTCGAGGAACTGCCCTGGGTACGAGCTGTGTCGGGGCAGCGATCGGCGGTACTGGGCACGTCGGACGGCGAAGGTGCCCTCGCCGTGCTGCGACAGCTGGGCGAGCTGGCCGTGCAGGCCTTCCCGGGTACGCTCCTGCCCAACCCGCTGGTCCGCGAGTTCGGTGTTCTTGAGCGCCAGTGCGACCTTGGGGCCCCGTTCGTGGAGGAGCTGGCTGCTGACATCTTCATGGGCACGTTCAGCCCGAAGTTCCTCAAGGCTGCGCGGGTCGCGGGCGAACTGCTCGCCGGCACGCTGTACGAGCGTTACTACGGCATCGACTACTCGGCCATCCGCAATCTGGCGATCACCGAGATTGGCGAGGCCCTGACCCGTTCGACCAGCGTCCGTACCTCTCCCGGTTTCGGGCGGCTGTGCGCCGAGCGAGCAGGAACGGCGGCGTCCCGGTGCTGGTCGGTCCCGGCGAACGGGACGGTGATCGAGCAGGCGCAGATCCTCACCACGCACAACCTGGCCACGCTGGTCCACCGGGTGGGCATCGCCCCACAACCCGGGTGGGCCGACCTGGCGCGCCGCTGCTTCGTGACCGTGTGCCGGCTGACCGCCCGTGTGCACCGCAACCCGCGGCCGTTGGGCACGATCAAGGACGCTGCGTACGCATGGCGCCAGATGGTATTCCACCTGTCCCTGTGCCCACCGGAGGAGCAGCGGCGGGTCATCGCAGGCCTGAGGGAGGAGACGGCCCGCCACCCGGCCCATGTCGCAACCCGGCTTGCCCCCGCCCTGGTGGGCCTGGCCCTGGTCGCCGAGGGCGGCACCTTCGGCAGTGACGGAACGGCAGACGCCGGACGTGCCCGGCGCTTTGTGGGATGGAGCACCGACGGGCACTGGATGCGGTGAGGCGCCGAACGGGCTCCGCATCTCATGATGCCCCACCGGCACAGCGTACGGGCGTGGCATGGCCGGGGCTGGCCCGTACGAGTACGCAGAGCGGTGTTCGGTGAAGGGACCACAGGGCGTGGTGCTGTCCTCGCGCCAGCGCCTTCGGGCTACCTCAGGGTGACGGGCTGGGCCGTTTCGTGGGCCCAGTTTCCCTCGAAGAGGGTTGCGAGCAGGCTGTCGTGCTCGGCGGGCAGCTGTCCGGCCCGCTTCTTCGTGCGGGCTTTGGCCAGCCACGGGCCGATCTGGACCCTCTCGCCGTCCACGGTGATCGATTCGCGGGCGGCGGGGGCGCGCCCTTCGCGGTGGAGGAAGAGTTCGAGGAGCTGGACGGTCTGTTCGAAGGTGGACAGACCCGTCCGCGGCGATGATGCGACGGTCGTGCAGGTTTGTGTCATCGGTCGCTCGCACCTCGACACTGTGGCCGTTGGGCAGCGTGGCGAGTGCGATGGCGATGATCGGCCGCTCCTTGGCGCTGGCTCTCTTCGAGATAAGGATGCGACAGATGGAAGTGGCCTCCAGGATCCATCGCAAGTTCTCGGCCTTGAAGTACGGGTCGACCAGCAGCCCCTCGCCGGCGGCTGCCAGGCGAGGGGTGAGCACGGTGTAGACGAGTGGATCGTCAGGGCTCAGTGCAACGTCGTTCACGACTGGCTCGGAAACCGTGTGGAGTTGCTCGTCGGCTCCGCTCAGGCGGAGCACGGCACGCCCCTTGTGGGTGAGCTTCAAGCCCTCGGCGTGCGGGATCTTGGTGGCTAATTCGAATTCGGTTGCTGTGACGCGGAGTTGATCGCCGTAGGAGCGGTGGTTCCAGCGGATGGGATCATGCTGGTCGTTGATCTTGTCGTGGTTCCTTGGGGATCGGAGTGTGTGTCGTGTCGATGCAACCGCAGTCCTGGCCTGAGCCGGATCCGCAGGTCGCGGCGGCGATCCGGGCGATGTATCGGGGCAGGCGCGAGGCGCCTCTGGCGGTGCAGGTTCGTGACCGGCTCGGGGAGCTGTTCCCGGACGCGGCCTTTGCTGACGCGTTCGGCCAGGTGGGCAAGCCGGGCTGGTCGCCGGGGCGTCTGGCGCTGGTCACAGTGCTGCAGAAGGCTACGAACCTGACGGATCGGCAGGCTGCTGACGAGGTTCGCGAGAACCTCGCCTGGAAGTACGCACTCGGCCTGGATCTGGAGGATCCGGGCTTCGACCACAGCGTGCTGTCAGAGTTCCGCTCCCGTGTTGTCGCCCACGGCCTGGAGGAACGTGTGCTGGACCTGTTGCTGGAGCGCCTGCAGACCCTGGATCTGGTGCAGGCGGGCGGCAGCCAGCGCACCGACTCCACACACATCGTTGCCGCGGTGCGGGATCTGAACCGGCTCGAGCTGGTCGGCGAGAGCGTCCGCGCTGCCCTGAACGCGCTGGCCGCCGCATGCCCCGAATGGGTCGATCAGGTGCTGGTGGTGGAGGACTGGAGCCACCGCTACGCGGACCGGATCGACAACTGGCGACTGCCGAGTTCCAAGACCAAGCAGTACGAACTCGCGCTCGCCTACGCCGCCGACGGCTTCACGCTGCTGCAGGCCCTCTACGCGCCCGCCTCGCCGGGGTGGCTGCGCGAGCTGCCCGCGGTGCAGACCCTACGGTGCGTGCTGGTGCAGAACTACACCCGCACCACCGACCGGGCCGGCAGGCTGCGGATCCGGCAGCGCGAGCGGACCGACGACGGCGGCGACGGCCTGCCGCCCGCCCCGATACGCCTGGCCTCTCCCTACGACACCGACACGCGTTGGTCCGCCAAGCGTGACCTGTTCTGGAACGGCTACAAGCTGCACGTCTCGGAGACCTGCCACCCGCAGGCCGACGGCGACCGGCCGACCCGCCCGAACCTGATCACCAACGTCACGACCACCCGTTCCACCCTGCCGGACAGCAAAGCCCTGGACCCGATCCACCAGGCCTTTCGCCGCCGCCACCTGCTGCCCGCCCGGCACTACCTCGACTCCGGCTACCCCAGCGCCGACCTGATCGTCTCGTCCGCCAAGGACTACGGCATCGCCTTGGTCACCCCGGTCCTGCTCGACACCTCCCGCCAGGCCAAGGCCCAACAAGGCTTCGCCGCACACGACTTCACCATCGACTGGGATCGCAAGCGAGCCGTCTGTCCGGCCGGAAAGATCAGCGCCACCTGGAACAACGTCGCCCAGGAAGGCGTGGCCAAGACCGTCGTCGCCTTCGCCGCCCTGGACTGCATCCCCTGTCCGACCAAGGAGCAGTGCACCAGCTCACGAAAGGGCCGCCGGCTCAGCCTCTACCCCCGTGAGCTCACCGAGGCCATCCGCACCGCCCGCGCCCAGCAACAGAACGGAACCTGGCAACGTGACTATGCGCTCCGCGCCGGGGTCGAGGGTGCCATCCGCCAGGCCACCCACACCACCGGCCTACGCCGAGCCCGCTACCGCGGCCTTGCCAAGACCCACCTCGACCACACCACCAGCGCCACCGCCCTCAACCTCATCCGACTCAACGCCTGGTGGAACGGCCACCCCCTCGACCGCGGCAGCCACAGCCACCTCGCCAGACTCCAACTCCGCCTCGCTGCATGACAGTTGGGATTAGCCACCAAGATCGTGCGGGTGCCGAATATTACGTCCTCGCAGGTCAACCGGCATGAGCGTACTCATGGATGACGCCGCCGAGTCGATCACGTCGATGGACTTCGAGGTGGTCGACTCGGTCCGGCTCGGTGATCGGTTCGGGGACTGGCCGAAGCGGCGCCGCACTGTGCAGGGTGCGGTGAGGCCGATGCCCGTTATAGAAAGACTCGAACTCGCGGAGCGCGTGCAGCAGGTGGGACTGGTTCCAGATCAAGGTACGGTCGAGGAGTTCGCGCCTGCAGGTCTGCACCCAACGTTCCATGACCGAGTTCATCCGGGGAATGCGGATGCCGGTAGTGACGACCTCAATGCCCTCGGCGGCGAAGACGGCGTCGAACGCGCGGGTGTACTTGCTGTCGCGGTCCCTGATCAGGTGCGTGACCGTGGCGCCGGCATCCTGAAGGTCCATCACCATATTCCTCGCGACCTGGATGACCCAGGCCGCGGTGGGGTGGGTGGTCACGCCGAGGATGCGGACACGACGGTTGGCGTGCTCGATGACGGCGAAGACGTACACGCTCGCGCCGTTCAGGGTGGTGGCAGTGAAGAAGTCGCAAGCC
Source organism: Streptomyces sp. NBC_01320 (assembly GCF_035974375.1). Lineage (NCBI taxonomy): Bacteria > Bacillati > Actinomycetota > Actinomycetes > Kitasatosporales > Streptomycetaceae > Streptomyces > Streptomyces sp. NBC_01320. The sequence continues at coordinate 11,891,575 of NZ_CP108390.1, read as the reverse complement.
AGGATCGCGTGTGCCTGGCTACGCAGAAACATGGCCCAGGTCTGGCGGTCGCGTTCGGGCGCGGGCCCGATCCCGTGCGCCCGCAGAATCTCCACACGGTGGAGGGTGCGACCTTGATGCCGAGGACGGTGAGTTCGCCGTGGATGCGCCGGTAGCCCCAGCCTGCGTTCTCGTGGGCCAGGCGCAGGACGAGAGCCTGGATGGCGCGGCGGGTCGGCGGTCTGCCGGGCCGCTTGCGGCGGGAGGCGTCGGCATGGCGGCGGCGCATGAGATCGCGGTGCCACCTCAGGATCGTGTCCGGCGAGACGATCAGGTGCAGCTGCCGCAGCTTGGGTCTGGGAAGCCGGTGCAGGAGCGCGGCAAGAAAGGCACGGTCCGCTGCGTTGACGCGCGGCCTGTCGATCTGCCGCTGCAGGACGGCCAACTGGTGGCGCAGCGTCAATATCTCGATGTCCTTGTCAACATCGCTCATCGGAAGCAGCCGCATGAAGGCGAACACGCTCGACACGGCGAGGTAGGGCAGTCGCAGCAGCACGATCCAGCAGCCTGACACGCCCATGCGGCGAACGTTTGCCACTCACGAGAACACGCAGTTCAACGGCTATGGATGGGGATTTCGGCACCCGCACCACGTCGAACACCTACCCGACGGCACCGAACACCGCACCGGCATCTGGATCACCAACCAGAAAGCCCGCCGCGACCGGCTCGATACCGGCCAGCTCCGCGCGCTCGCCGAGCTGGGAATCGACTGGGCTCGGTAGCCAGCAGCCCTTCCCAGGGGCGGAGCGCCATCCCGCCTCCCGGGGCCTGCGGGTGCCCTGTAGCCTCCGTGGGTGAGCAGCGCAGGTGAGGTGCCCGAGTGGCAGGCGGTGTTGGAAAGTACCGAGTGGGCGTCACTCGAAACCCCTGCAGGACCTGCGACAGGCGGATCCCTGCCGTCCGCCCTGGCCGGTCTTGTGAACCCTGACCCAGCCGTCCGGGCTGCGGCACTCGACAGGGCGCTGCCCAGCCACCAGAACACCATCTACGAGGCCACCGTGCCCGTCGCACGGTACGTCGCGGCGATCCTGTCGCACCCCGCCACCTCGACGAACGAAGTCCACTCAGCCACTGGGCAGGCCCCACACCTGCCGATGCGCGCTGAGCTGCTGAAATGGCTCGGTTCCACCGCGTACGACGCCGACGACGAAACCGTCGCGATCGGCCAAGGCATGTGGGACGGCACGTTCCTGGCCGGGTACCCGGCCATGCGCGGGTTCCGGGACCTGCGCCCGCAGCTCTTCCGCGCCATCTGCCCGCTCCTGGACGACGAAAACGAAACGGTACGACACGCAGCCCTCGTCGCCGCCATACCCCTGGCCGAACACCCCGAGCTCGTCCCTCACCACGACCTGCTCGCCCACCACGCCCACCGCCTGCTGAACACCAGCACCCACCGGTACCAGCGTGACCGCGCCCTGGACGCCCTCCAGGCCTGGGGCCACGACACCAGCACCCTGGAAACACCAGACGACACCGCGGCACGAACCCGCTACGCCCGCCTCGCCGCCCAACGCCTCCAGCCCCTCGAATGGGGCGGATACAGCGACGAACCGCCTTTCTGACACCACCAGGAGCCAACAGCCAGCCTGATCCCAAGGTGATGCCCGCGCCTGCGTGGAGAAGGCTCTATCGGATGGTGGCGACTGCTGTCAGTCGTATGCCGATACCGGTCAGCCGAGTGCAGAAGGACTGGGATACCTGAGACCAGGGCGGCAATTCGTGCCGCCCTGGTGCTCGTGGGAAGGGGCCGCCGAGGCCGGCGCAGGCGATCCCCGGATGCCCCGCGGCCCTCTAGCGACAGCGTCCCGCCGCCGACCGCATGCGGGGGAGCGCCAGCGTCACGGCACCGCGCCCACCCGGCGATGCGGCTGAGGTGACTGCCTCACCAGGTGTGAGCGACATCGACCACCAAACGGTTGGAGAGCTGGGACACCCGGAACGGCAGCCGGGCCCGCACACCAAGGCCCACTTGCGTGACCCCTTCGAAGCTGGCCCCGAACTTCGCCTCGCGGAAGGTGCGGTAGCCGGTCAGGTCGACGCCCGGAAGCACTCGGCTGCCCCGGCCTGGGTAGGTCGCCGAGTGAGTCTCCGGGTCGTAGGCGGGGGCGGACACCCTGATCTCGATGATCGCCCCGCCGGAGATCGGAATGCGCATGCCGGAAGGGTCCTGATAGAAGGCGCCGACGTAGTGCACGGTGTACCCGATCGGCTCGATGCCCGCCGTGGGTACGTCGAAGACCATGCGGTCGTAGCAGTCGTGCTCGCCGGTCCTAATGTCGGTCAGCGATCCGACGCTGGTGTCCGCCGCAGTCTTCGGAAGGCTGCCCCAGCCGGTCGGGCACGCGACAGCCGTCGTGGTCGCGCCCGCCGTCGCGGGCGCGGCCACTCCCACGCCCACACCGGCCATCGTCAGGGCGGCCAGCATCGCCCCGTATCGTCTCGTGCGCATCGTTCCCCCTTGTGCTGCGGCTCTTGGTTTCCTGCCATATACGACATGCCGGTCACGGGATTGGTTGTACGGGTCGCCCCGAAAGTGGAGATCCACCAGCCCACCAACCTCTCCGGCGCGGACGGCGCCGCCAACGGCCGACTGCGCCGAGAGGGTTGCCCAGCGAAGGTCGTCGTCGGGGACGACAGTCAGCCGTGCAGGACTGATGACCGCGGCGGCCGCGACAGTGGCCGGGGCATCCTTCGGGTGCAGGGATACGGGTATGGAGCGTGCCCCACTGCCGTCGGTGCGGCGGACCTTGACCGACAGGACGAGATGGTCATGGAGCAGCGGCTGGCCGTCGCGGGATTCGTAGTGCCGGAACCGGGCGGCGATCACCCCGGGTTCGGCGCGCTCGGGGGTGCTGTCCCTTCCACGGCGCACGATCAGCAGTCCCGTCTCAATCTGGTCGACGACCTCGTCGATCACGCGAGTATGCGCGGCCTCAATGACCTTCCTGACCACGTCGCTGGCCAGGGCCCAGAGGATCTGAACGCTGCCGGGCGCACGGAACACCAGATCGGCCCCGGACCACTTCTGGATCAGGTAACCAAGGCGGGTGGCGCGCTCGGCTTTCGCGGGGGTGTCTCCGGCAGCACGTCTGTCCTCGATGATCTGCTCGGAGACGGGGTGCCGCCCCTTGCCAAACAGGTTCGCCGTCTGCCGGTGGGTCACCCTCGATCCCGCGGTCAAGCCGACCGCAGGCAGGGCCTTGCCCATCCACACCCGGGTGGGACCCCGGCCTCTTCCTGCGCCTGGTCCAGGTTCTTCCCCCGGGGCCGGCGACCGTCCCCCACCGCGACCTGGCGCAGGTAATACCGGTACGCGGAGCCCGTGCTCACTTGCTGGAACGTCATCATGGCCCCAGCCCAGCACCCTAAAAGCGCTGGTCAAGGGCTTGTTGAGAGGGCTCCCGCCGGGCGGGAGGAAAACGTCGACAGGATGTGACTGCGTCCCGCCTGGCGGGCGGCTAGTGTCTGCACTTCCCACCCCGGCTGCGGACCGGCAGATGGCCGGTGCGTGGCAAGTGTGGCGTCTTCGGGGGTGTCAGCCGAGGCGGCCGACGTGGATGACGGCGATGGTGACAGTGGCTTCGGTGATCTCGTACAGGACGCGATAGCGGCCGACCTGCATGCGGCGCAGGTCCGGCGATCCGTACTCGGCGGTGCCCGCCGGCCGCGGGTGCTCGGCGAGCATGTCGACCGCGTCCATCAGCTGACGCAGCCCGTCCGGGTCGTTCTTGAGGAACCGGGCAGCCGCGTCGATGGCGGCCTCGTCCCAGGTGATCGCGTACGTCAACCGCGCTCCAGCCCGAGGCGGGCGCGCACCTCGTCATGCGGAACGTCCGCCGTCTGGCCGGCTGCCTGCCGAGCGCGGTACTGCGCCAGGGCCAGGGCGTCTTCCAGGTCGGCGAGCTCCTGGGGGTTGATCAGAACAGCCGCCGGCTGACCGTGATCGGTGATCGTGATGCGCTCACGGGCGTGGGACGCACGGCGAACCAGCGCCCCGAACCGGGCGCGCGCTTCAGTGATCGGCAGAGTGTCACTCATGTACAGAACTGTACACTTCACACCTCTTCTGAAGTGGGCAGCGTTGAGATCCGCACCCGCTAGCCCGGCTCTCTTTCTTGCTCCTCATCTGCGGCAGGCAAGCCGTGGGCGCATCAGGCGGGTTCTTTGCGGTCGGCAGGCAACATCACCGGTCACCGCGACCGGCAGAGCTCCAGTTGCAAGAGGCCGGAGCCTGTACGGGGAATGATCCCGGCTGGTTGACCGTTCATCTGCCTGTGGGTACGGAGGGGACGGTGTCCCCGGGCCTCACCTATTGCCCATGGGGAAGTTCGTTCGGCTGAAGCCCCATGGAGCCCTTCGCCGAGAGGCGACCACCCTTCGTACCGCGCACGGCTGCCCCGACTGGCCTCCCCGGACCAGCCGGGGCAGTCCTGTCTGCAGCCCGCAGGCACGGAGGTGTGCGGGGTCGTGAAGTGGTGCTCCGTATCTGCTCGGGCCAGATTGCACTCCTCCGACGGAGGGGATTCGCCGCGAGTGGGCGGCGCGCCGCCGCATTCGAAAATCGAACACACGTACCATTCATGTGTGCCCACGTACGACTTTCCCGAGGACCTGCGCGACGCCCAGCTCGCGCTGCACCAGACCCGCGCCGCATACGAGCAGTACGCCGCCGGCCTGCCCTGGTCGGCCGAACCGATGCCCGGCTGGGAGAGCGAGAAGCAGCCGTACACCAGCTTCCGCTCCGGCAAGGCCGACAGCCCCGGCTACACGGACGAGCAGGCCGCGGAAGTGCGCCGGTTCCAGGCGGAGCTGCTCCGGCTGAGCACCGAAGTGGCCACGCATCCGTACTGGACAACGCTCGACAGCGGTGTGGTGGCGGCGCGGACGGCCCTCAAGCACGCACACGAAACAGCGGACGAGGCGGCGTAGCCGTGTCCGATCCCGGGTCGATATCCCGCCTCGACAAGCTCCTGGCTCTTCAGGAGTGGCTGGACTGGCAACTGCGCCAGACCCGGGGCCGGATCCGGGAGCTCGAGGCCCAGGAACGACAGGAGCAGCGGCAAGAGAAGCAGCGGGCACGGGAGCAGCGCGAGCAGGGGAAGCCGCGGGCTGAGGAGCTGCGCAGCAAGGAGCGGCGTCCGCGTACCCCGGACTGGGGCATCGACGACATCGGGATCGGCACCTCGCGGTCCGAGGTCCACCGGGGTGACTGTTTCGCCGCCGGAAAACAGTTGCGAGCCATCAGCCGGGAGCAGGCCGCCGCCGCTCTCGCCGACGGCGCACCGGCCTGCGAGGTATGCCGGCCCGACACGGTGCTCGGCGCGCTGTGACCGGTGTCTGGTCGCAGCATGAAGGCGTGGAACTCCCGATCAGCGTGGCGCTGACCCGTGCCGTGCCGGTGCTGCCGCAGGGGCCGGGGGCTGGTTCTGACGGCGGGTGGGTCTGTCAGGGAGATCGGCGGTGACCTTGCAGAGCACGGACGCGTACCAGCGGTGCCCGGCCCACGGGACCCTCACGGACTGCACGACCGCCTGGCCCCGCTCCACCAGCCGCGCCATCCGCTTCCCGGAATGATGCAGCCCACCTCTCCAACCTTCGGCAGGCGTAGCCGCCGGTTGTCCAGTGCCGCAGGAGGGCGTTCGGTGACCGTGGTTGCCCTCCACGGTGCCTGCGACGACGGCCCCGTGGTGGCTGTGCTGGAAACACGGGGCAGCGTGGTGCTCTCGGGCTCCGTCAAACACCGGAAAGACGACGGCGGCCTCTGCACCAAGCAGGCAAGGTTGCAACAAGTGACTGTGAAGCTGGCACGACCCGTAGGCGACCGCGTTGTGGTCGACGCGCACACCGGCCAACCGGTCCCCTACAAGACACCGCACGGACCCTCACCGAGCTGGAGTTGAGCAGCGCAAGTCCTTGCCCCGGTCCACGCGCACCATCTCCGGCAGCCCGCCGAACGGGCCGTACGGCTCCTCGCGCAGGACCGCCGAGCAAACATCCCTCACACTCCCCCACCCCTAGATAAAGGGTCTGCGCTCGCACGATGAGCGCATGGTCGAGCAGCTCGCATCCCGCGCGCTCACCAGCGGCAAGCGCAAGGTCCACGTCCGGCGCGACGAAGACGGCCAGATCGTCGGGTCCGCCAGCGGCGAGGGCGACGGCGAGGACCAGGACGACGACACGCAGGCCGCCGCCGAAGCGGCGCTGCTCCACTTCTCCTCTCCCCGGGACGCGGCGACCATCGCGGCCTTCCTGCGGACGCGGGTGTACCGGCCGGAGTCGCTGGTGTGGCTGGAGGGCTACCAGGCCCTGCTCCGGTGGCGAAAGGAGAACGAGATCACCGGCCTCTACGCCGTGCCCTACGACGTCGAGGTCGAGGTCGGCGTCACCAAGGACTCCCCCCTCGGGCGGTGGGTGCACCAGCAGCGCAAGGCGCTGCGGGCGGGTGAGCTGGAGGAGCGGCGCAAGACCCTGCTGGACGCCCCGGAGGCCGGGATGGTGTGGGAGCCCGGCGAGGAGGCGTGGGAGACCAAGCTGTCCGCGCTGCGGTCGTACCGGCGGGCCACCGGGCACCTCGCCCCACGTCAGGACGCGGTGTGGGGCGAGGGCGAGGCGATGGTGCCCATCGGGCAGCACATGGCCAACCTCCGCCGGAAGGGCGGCCTGGGCAAGGACCCGGAGCGGGCGGCGAAGCGCGCGCAGCAGCTGACCGCGATCGACCCGGACTGGAACTGCCCATGGCCGCTGAACTGGCAGAGGCACTACCGCGTACTCGCCGACCTCATCGACGCCGACGGTTACCTGCCCGACATCGCGCCGGGCGTCGTCTTCGAGGGCGATGACGTGGGCACGTGGCGGTGGCGCCAGCAGGAACCGAGCACCTGGGCGCAGCTGTCGCCCGAGCAGCAGGAACGGCTGACCGCGCTGGGCATCAAGGCCGCTGAAGCTCCGTCTCCAGCCCCGGCAGTCGCTCGTGCGACGAAGGGCCCGAGCAAGGCGCAGCAGGCGTTCCAGCGGGGCCTTGCGGCCCTCACGCAATGGGTGGAACGGGAAGGCGACCGGCCGGTGCCAAGGGGCCACAGCGAGCCGATCGCAGTCGACGGCGAGACGGAGCCGGTGATCGTAAAGCTGGGCGTGTGGACATCGAACACCCGCGCGAGGCGGGACAGGCTCACGGCGGAGCAGCTGGATTCGCTGCGGAAGCTCGGCATCGATTAGGTGTAAAGCCGGTCTTCGGGGCGGCTGCCAGCGGATGCCCCGAAGACACAGCTCTGCTGCAGATCAGAGGAGTTTCGCAGATCAGTAAAGCCCGATCGCGTCCACGATGATGGCGGGACCGGCGATATGGGAGTGCACGTCCTCAGTGGGGAGATCCAGGTTGAAGTGGCTGACCAGCTCTCGCACGTGATCGTCTACGTCGAGCATCATGAAGCGCCGCATCATGTGCTCCCAGTCGTGGAGGAGCCACTGTTCGGCGCTGAGGTAACCGTCACTGCCCCCTGGAATCAACCTGCTGACGCTTCCCAGGACGCGGAGTTCTCCTTCGATACGGTTCGCTGAAGCCTCGCCCAGGAAGTGGTCCGGCGGCACATTGATGTAGACCTTCTGCGGCAGGTTCGACCCGGTCAGCTCCAGGAGGGTTGGAATGGGGAGGAGCTCGTTCCGGAGGTACACCTGCTGCAACTGCTCGGCGAACGGCAAATCCTCAACCTTGAGATTGCGGAGGCTTTCCAGGTCTGCCTCTACGGTGTCCATCAGCCGACGAAGGATGAAGAACATCTTCCCTGCCAGGCTGGCCGCGGTGATCCTCGTCGTTCCCTCGATCTGGACCAGATCGTCCCTGACGAGGGGGGTTTCGCCGTCCGGGTCGACTTTGACCGAGCCGGCGTCGCTGATCAGCGCGTCGATCAGCTTGCTGAAGGTGGCCTTCTGCTTGGGGGCGAGGCTGTAGGTGGATTGGAACTCAACGTCGGTCCCCCTAGAGCCTTCCAGCGCGAACCCGCCCATGCCAGCCTTACCGCCGCCGGTCTGCCTCCGAATGGATTTCTCGACGATCTCGGCTTGTCGAGGAATCTCGATTTCGTAGTACTCCGCCTGCGACAGCAGGGTCTCAGTGTCGAGGTAGATCGGTGACCGTAGTGCCATGCACAGAAGTATCTCAGTGCCCTCTGACACTCCGGCCCGTGCGCGCTCCAGTGCGTCCAGCGGAGCTCTGCGTGCGGAGAGCCGACGGTTCGCGCGCGCCGACACTGAGGGAACGGTCTCCCGGTGAGGGCACCACCACAGCCGAGCAGGCGGCACCGGAGTGCCTGGTGAACTTGAGCATGATCGCCAGGTGGATCGAGGAGTGCTCCGTGGAGACCGTGCCCTGCTTCCTACCTGAAGACCACATCTGAGCAAGTGGCCTTGATCGTGAACAGGGCCTGGGGACGCCGGGGCGGGTGGATGCTTTGCCGGTGACAAACATTGATGAGGTACGCCGTGCCCTGAAGGAGTCCAGGTTCGATGTTCTGCTGGGGCTGGAGGAGTCGAGCTGGCTGGACGTCAAGAAGGGGATCTACCACCTGGACAATCCGGAGCACGAACAGGAACTCCTCAAGGACGTGGCCGGCTTCGCCAACACTTCCACCGGTGGACTGCTGGTGGTCGGCTTCAAGACCGAGCAGCCCCACGATGTCGAGATCGTTTCCGAGCTCAATCCCGTCCCACGGAAGCTCGTCGACCTCGACCGGCACCGCAAGCTGATCGACGGAAAACTGATACCCACGGTGCGAGGTCTAAGCGTCAACTGGATCGACTGCGGTGAAGAAAAGGGCGTACTGGTCATCGACATCCCAGCCCAGCCGCCCACTTCCCAGCCTCTCGTAGTGCCGGGACCGACCAAGGGCGCACCACCCGATTCGGTCGCCGTACCGATGCGGCGCGGAGACCGCACCACATGGCTCCCCCGAGCCCAGATCCAGGCGCTGCTCGCCACAGGGTGGGCGGTGACCGGTGCACCTGCTGAACCAGCAGCCCCGCACACGGCGGACCGTGCGAAGAGCGGCCGCGTCTTCGACGCGATTCCTCCCGATGCCCGATGGATCAAGGTACTGGCCGAAGGAGCCCCGCTGCATCGGGTGCCCACCTGGCTGGCGGACGCCGTCTACGACGCGTACGACACGCTCACCGGCGACGTCGTGGACTTCATCGACCCCGAGGCGGCTGAAGAGCACCAGGCCCTGGTAGAAGCGCTGGGTGATCTCCACGCTGAGTTCATCGGGACCTTCCCGCCTGGCGGAGTGAGCGGCTACAAGTACACGGAAGTCCCAGTCGAGTGGAAGGGCACAGACCCCACCCGCTACTACAAGGCGCTTGAGGACTTGTCGACGGCGAGGCAGAGGTTCCTGGACCTGTACAGACAGTTGAGCAACACACTGAACAGGAAAGGGCTGCTGTCCTGACCGGCCCCGGGCAGAGCGACAACCAACTGACGGCAGTGGCCATCGACCATGACCAACGCATGTGTGTGGCCTGGGAGACGGACAACGGCCCCTGGCAGGGCCCGGTCGCTTTCGGCGAAGCGTCCTTCATCGCAGGTTCGCCAGTCGGAGTGGCCAGGCAGAACCCCAACCAGCTGACAGCTCTCGCCGTTGGAGAAGACGGACGCATGCGCGTCGCATGGGAAACCAACAACGGGCCCTGGCAAGGACCGGTTGCGTTCGGAGAGGACGCCCTGGCCCCGGTGTCAGGCGTAGCGGTTAAACCACAGAACGACAACCAATTGACGGCCCTTGCAGTGGGAGCCGACGGACGCATGTACGTCGCATGGGAAACCGATAACGGCCCGTGGCAGGGGCCCGTAGGCTTCGGAGACCAGGGTCTGTTTCCTTCCTACGCGGGAATCGCTGCGGAAAAGCAGAACGACAACCAGTTCACAGCCGTGGCTATCGGACACGACGGACGCATGCATGTGGCCTGGGAGACGGGCAACGGCCCCTGGCAGGGGCCCGTCGCTTTCGGAGACGCCGCTTTTGAACCCGGCTCCGGCATAGGACTGGCCAGGCAAAACGACGGCCAACTCACCGCGATGGCCATCGGCAGCGACGGCCATCTGCACGTGGCCTGGGAGACGGACAACGGCCCCTGGCAGGGGCCAGTAGCCATCTGAGTCCGGCGCTGACCGCGTGCGGGCGGGTAGGGTCGAGTGCGGCGGCCGACGGGAGTTTCCCCGCCGACCGCCGTACGCGCTGTCTGTGCGTGCCAACATCGCAGGTGAGCGGGCACCTCTGGTCGACGCCATCCCCGAACCGGAGCTTCCCGCGCCGCGGGTGGTCGGCGTCGACGAGTACGCCACCCGCAAGGGCCGCCGCCCGTGAACCGATCCTCACGCCCGTACCGGGCCCACCGCATCCGGAACAGGGGATGACGGTCCCCGCAACCGTGCTCACGCCGGTCGCACCCCTGCTGCGCTCCTCCGCCAGGGTGAACCCGCAGGCCAAATCGTTCTTCCTGCGCCCGGCAGCCCGTATGTCTAGTAGGGCTTTGTTAGGTACCCCAAGTGATCTTCGTTGGATAGATTGTGATCTTCTTTCAGTTGTGACTCCTGAGGAGATGGAAGAGGTCCGTCCGCGTCTGGAGGCGTTCGCGGCCGAGATGCTGGGCTCGTTGGCGCGTCGGGACCAGCGGGCCAAGGGTGAGTTGTACCTGCGTGGGCTGATGCTGGACGGCAAGCGCAAGTCGATGCAGCCGATGGCCGAGCGCCTGGGCGTGGACCACCAGCAGCTCCAGCAGTTCGTGTCCTCCTCCACCTGGGACTACTCCAAGGTCCGTGAGCGGCTGGCCCGTTGGGCTGCGGCGCACATCTCGCCCGAGGCGTACGCGATTGACGATGTCGGCTTCCCCAAGGACGGCTACGACTCGCCGGGGGTGGCGCGGATGTACTGCGGCGCGCTGGGCAAGCGGGGCAACTGCCAGATCGGGGTCAGTGTGAACCTGGTCAGCGACCGCGCCTCCTCGGCCGTCGACTGGCGTCTATTCCTGCCCGAGGGCTGGGACGACACCAAACATACCAAGGACGCGCTGCTGGCTTCGGCGATCCGCCGGCGCCGCGCCAAGGCCGGCATCCCCGAGACTGCTCGCCACCGGGAGAAGTGGCGCCTGGCCCTGGACATGCTCGACGAGGTCCGCGGGGACTGGGCGTTGCCGGGCCTGCCGGTCGTCGCCGATGCCGGATACGGCGACGCCACGGGCTTTCGGGAGGGCCTGACCGAACGAGGCCTGACCTACGCGGTCGCGGTCAAGGCCACCACGACCGCGCACCCGGGCGACGCCACGCCCGAGCGTCCGCCGTACTCCGGGCAGGGCCGCCCTCCCGTGTCCGCCTACCCCCAGCCGCACAGCACCCTGCGCGTGCTGGCCCTGGCCGCCGGGCAAGCGGCCGCCCGCACCGTTACCTGGCGCCAGGGCAGCAAGGCCACCAAGCACAACCCACGGGCCGAGATGCGCTCGCAATTCCTGGCCCTACGGGTCCGCCCGGCCAACCGGCACATCCGCCGCGCCGCCGACGGCTCCCTGCCCGAATGCTGGCTGCTCGTCGAGTGGCCACCCGACTCCGCCGAGCCCACCGACTACTGGCTCTCGACACTGCGCGCCGACACCCCACTGCGCGAGCTGGTGCGAATCGCCAAGATCCGCTGGAGAGTTGAGCACGACTACCGCGAGCTCAAGGACGGCCTCGGCCTGGACCACTTCGAGGGCCGCAACTACCTCGGCTGGCACCGCCACGTCACCCTCGCCTCCCTCGCCCAGGCCTTCTGCACCCTGCTGCGGCTCGACCCAAAAGCCCCTGCGCCGGCCTGACCCTCTACGCGGTCCTCCGCGAACTCCAGGCCCTCCTGGCCACCTGGACCGGCGCATGCTCCATATGCGGCCAACCCGCACCAACCCCCGAACCCCACCAAAGGACCTAACAAAGCCCAACTAGTAGACCGTCGCAGCTAATTTTTGGGATAAAGGTGACGCAGTTTGATGCGTGCGTCGTGGGTGGTGAACTGCCAGTTCACCTGACGTTGGTCGGTGTTGGTGGCGTTCTGCCAGGCTGAGAGTTCGGTGTTGAGGTTGTCGAGGTTGCTGATCCGGCGGTCGAGGCATTGCCGGGTCAGCGCGGAGAGTTCGATCTCGGCGATGTTGAGCCATGACCCGTGTTTGGGTGTGTGGTGGATCTCGAGGCGTTGGGCCAGGGCGAAGGCCTCTTCTGGTTCGAATGCCTCGTACAGTGAGGCGATGCCGTGGGTGTTGAGGTTGTCCATCACCAGCACCACGGCCTTGGCGTCGGGGTAGTCCACGCTCAGTAACTGTTTGACCTGGCCGGCCCAGTCGATCCGGGTCCGCTGGGACAGTGCCTGGACTCGACGCCACCCGCGCAGGGGTTCGGCCCACACGAAGATTGAGCACGTGCCGCAGCGGATGTACTCGCTGTCCTGGCAGGCGTCGTGACCAGGGCGGGCCGGGAGCGGGTCGCGGGCATGGTCGAGGAGCTGGTAGGGCTTCTCGTCCATGCACACCACCGGGCGTGCCGGATCGTAGGGCCGGGCATAGACGGCCAGCACGTCTTCCATCCGGGCCGCGAACTCCGCGTTCGCTCGTGGCGGGATGGTCCAGCACTTTCTCAGGTGAGGACGCAGTTCCGTTTTTTAAGACCCGCCCGATGGTGGAGTGGTCCAGGTCGGGGATGTCCTCGACCAGCGCGACGTGCTTCTCCAGCAGCCGCAGCGACCACCGGGTATAGCCCTGGGGTGGCTGTGAGCACGCCATCGCGATCAGCCGGGCTTCGACCTCACCGGTCACCGGCGAGGGCACCGGCGGGAGGTCGCGCTTCTTCCGAGCAATCGTGGCGTGCACATCGCCACCGGTCTCGGTGAAACGCTTGGCGACCAGCCGCAACGTCTCACCGGAGACGCCGAGCCGGGCCGCGATCACCTCCTTGGTGTCCACCTCACCCACCGAGCTGTCCAGCGCAAGCAGCACCCGCGCACGCATGATCATCGAGGCCCCACGAACACCCGTCGTGGTCACCCGGACCAACTCCTCACGATCCTGCGCGGTCAACCTGACCGGCCGCTTCTTCTGCGAACCCATGACAACAGTCCTGTCTGGCAAAGGGGAAGGAATCTGCCAGACACCAACCTCCCAACCAGACATGCCATAACTAAGTAGCGACACGCTACTAGTGCCGTGATCAAAAACGTGAGGCGTGCCGCGGCGGTCGCCGCCCTGGCCCTCTCCTCGCTGGCCGTTCCCGCCTCCGCCTCCGGCAGCACCGGCACGGTACGGGCCGGTATCGACTGCCCGTCCGGCTACGTGTGCATCTACCCCGAGATCAACTTCGGCGGGCAGCCATGGGTACGGCGCGCCGTGGACGGCGGCGTGAAGGACCTGCCGTCCGCGATCCGTGACCGCGGCAGCTCGATCCGCAACAACTCCGACCGCACCGCCCGCGTCTACGAGAAGCGGAACTACAGCGGCCGCTGGGTCTGCGTGACCCGCAGCGGCGGCTCCATCCATGACCTGCGCGGCTACAACCTCAACGACCAGACCCGCTCCTTGCGAATCAACCGAAACGACTGCGGTTGAACACGGCCTCGGGACTGGTGAGCTCGCATGTTCAGGTGTCGCGTATTCGCGGCCGAGCCCAGATGAGGCTCGCGCTGAGTGATCTGCGCGAGCTCGGCGGCACCCCGCAGTCTGCTGTTGGCGATTGGCATGATGGGCGGCGGCAAGTTCTCAGGTGTTTCTAGAGGAGCGACTGTGGCGTTCGAAACCGAAGCCGATTTCGGAGTCGCCGAACGGGATGAGTGGTCTTATTCGGCGGCAGTCGGCGTCGGACCGCTCCGGTTCGGTATGACCGTCGACGAAGTGGTCGAGGCGGCTGAGGTACTCGGCCAGACGAAGGTCAGCGGTGAATTTCAAGTCCAGTGAGACATTTGTGTGGCTATGAGATCTGTGGTGTGGTTTCCCTGCGCTTGGCGGGGTCGTTGATCCACGCTTGCTGGGGTATCTCGGGCGGTGTGGGGCGGCGACCGAAGCGTTCGGGGTGGCGGGCGAACGCTTCGGCGAGCGTGACGGCTCTCTGGTCGCGGACCTCCTCGGCGGTGCCGAAGTGGACGCTGGCGGGCGTGTGCCATCCAATGCCCGAGTGCCGGTGCTCGTGGTTGTAGTACGCGATGAACGCGTCGAACCAATCACGGGCGTGGGCCAGGGAATCGAACCGCTCGGGGTAGTCGGACATGTACTTGGTGGTCTTGAAATGGGCCTCGCTGTAGGGGTTGTCATTGGAGACTTTCGGCCGGGAATGGCTGCGGGTGACGCCGAGGTCGATCAGCAGCTGAGAGACCTTCTTGGAGGTCATTGAGGTGCCCCGGTCGGCGTGGACGGTCTCGGGCACGATGCCGTTGCGCTCGATGGTGTCCCGGATCAACTCCTCGGCACGCTCTGCTGATTCGGCGCGTTCAACGGTGTGGCCGACGATGTAGCGGCTGAAGATGTCGATGACGACGTAGGCGTGGTACCAGGTGCCCTTGGCCGGTCCGGCGAGCTTGGTGATGTCCCAGGTGAAGACCTGGGATGGGGCGGTGGCGACCAGTTCGGGCACGGTCTTGGCCGGGTGGGTGGCCTGACGGCGACGCTCGCCGGACTGGCCCTTGTCACGCAGGATCCGGTACATCGTGGAGACCGAGCAGTGATAGCGGCCCGCGTCCAGCTCACGGGCCCAGATCTGCGCGGGCGGCAGCTCCACGTACTCGGCGCTGTTCATCAACTCCAGTACTGCCGCACGCTCTTGATCCGTCAGCGCCGAGGGCTGGGCCTGGACGTGGGAGCGGGGCGTGCGGTCGGTCGGGGGCTTGAGCCTGCGGTAGTGGGTGGCCCGGGAGCGGCCTGTCAGCCGGCACGCGGCCGTGATGCCCAGCTGGCCCTGAACGCCGGTGAACGCGGTGTCCACCACGGGGTCGGTGGCGTGTTTCAGTCCGCGCTCTCGGAGATCATTTCCAAGAGCGCGGAGGCTTTTCCCATCACCTCGAGTGCGGCCTTGTTCCGGGCCAGGTCCTTCTGCAGCCGCTCCACCTGCTGTCGCAGCTTCTCGTTCTCCACCTCCGCGGCGGACTTCTTCGTGCGGGCGGGGCTGGTCCGGCGGTCGACCAGGTTTTCCAGGGCCCCGGCATCCCGGGCGGCCCGCCACTCCTTGACATGCGAGTGGTAGAGGCGTTCCCGGCGCAGGACCGCGCCCTTCTCGTTCCTGGGCGCGGCGTCGTACTCGGCGACGATCCGCAGTTTGTACTCCGAGGTGAAGGTACGGCGCTTCGGCCTCGGCGCCGGGTCGGACCCGACGGGCTCAGTGCTGGGCATAAGGGGCGGTTCTCCTGTCGTGCCCTCTCAGGCTAACCCCGCAGAACGGGACGTCTCACCCGAGGCTGACAGAGAGGGTGGGGACGCGGAAGCCTGCGAGCCAGGCGGTCAGTCGCTCTGTCTCTGTGGGCAACCGACGGAATTCGTTGACCAGTCGTAACGTCGCTTCCGCCGGGTTGGATTCCCGCGCAGGAGTGCCCTCGTTTCCGCCCCTGAGCGTCGGCGCCGACGCGAACGCACGCATCACCGTTGGGGCCAGCCGAACCGACTGTGTTTCGTCACCTGGGGCGGCCCTTTTCGTCGGTAACCCCAGGTTGCGGGCCTCCCACAATCCGATGTGTCACACCTCAGTGGCAGACTGCGGCACAACGAAGCTTCGGAAGGGCAGGGCGTTGCGGCAGGGGTCACCCGTCGAGCGCCACTGCTCAGGGGTGGCTGGTGCCACGGGGGGAGATACGCGGCTGTGATCTTCGACAGTCTTGATGTGTCGTACGGCAACATGTGGGGTTCCCAGCAGGGAATGACCCATCCGGAACCGATGTCGCGCGCGGTCGCCGCACGCAGACATGCTGCCGGGATGGAGTACGCCGTTCTGCTGTCCGCGCGGGAGCGACCGCTGGCACTGGTCGAACGCTGGCCGCGCCGGATGTGGCGCGTGTATCTGTTCGACGACAGGTCCTGGCGCATGCAGATGATCGACCTCAAGCCGCACGGCACGGGGATGTTGTTGGCTCGCTGGAACACTCGATGGCAGTTTGCCAACGAGCAGGAGCACTCGTTCGGGAAGTGGGATGTTCAGGAGACCACGACCGTCTCGGCCGACGGGCAGGTCGAGGTGAAGTCCGAGTCCGCCAGGTCGAGGGGAGCGTCGACGGAGCCACTGCACGCTCGAACATCCGGCCCGTCGAGCGCCCCCGTGCGGCAGTTCCAGGCGCCCGTCGAAAGCTTCCTCTGCCCCGAACCGGAATTCGGCGACTGGCAGGTGTTCGCGCCGTTCCTCGCCCAGCAGGGCCACGAGCCCGCCACGACCGTACTCCTGAGCGACGCGTCGGTGGACGAAGGATCGGGACCGCTGCACGCCACCGGAATCGAGCAACTATTCAGTCCGGGTGCGTGCGACACTCCGGATGGGCCGGCCGTCGTCGAGCTCGTCGACGCCGGCCTGCTGCGGATCACGTCAGGGCAGCTGGCGGTCTCGGACCCCGGCTGGGCCGGGGAGACCTCGCGGACCGTCGCTGTGCCACCGGGCGAGTTCCCGGTCACGCTGTCGCTTTTGCGCACGACACGCGGGGCCGGTGTCGCCGCGGCCAGGGTGCGGTTCCTGGACATCTCGCCCCGTGAGTGGGAAATGGCCCTTCGGCCCGACGAGGACCTGGGGCTGCTCAGCGAGGGCCAGTTCTACGGGGTTGGCGTGGATACCGGCACAGCGGCTTTCATGGACGCGACTCGGACAGTGATCGAAGACCAGCTGGACGAGGACCTGTTCATACCCCTCGACAGCCATTTCACCGTCGAACTGCCCAGCACGGAGCCCGAGCCGAACCTCATCGCCTTCCGTGCCGGCCGGGGCGACGGGACCTACCCCGTCTGGATCGGCCGCACCGATGACGGACAGGTTGGTTGCGTCGTCGTCGACTTCCAGCTCCATTCCGCCGACGGGGAAGAGTAAGGAGCCGCCGACCATCGGCGCGAGGCCGCACTGCCCGAGACTGGGACCACGGCGAACCTCCAGAGTGCACACGGCGATTGAGAAGCTCGACAACTCGATCACCGACTTCGGCCTGGTGGACGCCTTCCCGGAGGACGTCAGGGCTCGCCAGCGGTACTACGCGACGTAGCCGTGCCCTACAACGGCTGAACATCCCTGGTTGCCTTGCGGCCCGCATCTGGACCTGGCCCACACCTCACCCCGGCACGGCAGCCCCTTCCCCCTGAAGAGTGCGCGGGCCCGGTACGGCGCGGGTGACCAGGTCCAGATCCAGGCAGCGGTTCATATCCAGCTCGAACCGGCCGTAGATCTCCTTATCTGGACACCTTCGAGTGACGCCTGAACCGGCGCCGTGGCGATCGAGGGGCGGGCTTCGTTGGGTCATCCGAGTGCAGGCTCGGGGAGGCCGGTGTGCGGGTGGTCAAGGAACGCGATGGCGGTGTCGTTCGGCGAGTGCGGTTGGTCGACGGCGACGGTGAGTTGGTCGCGGCGGCCTGCCGGTTCCTGGATCATCTGGTCGACCGGGGTTTCTCGCCGCACACGATCTGTGCGTACGCGTACGACCTGCGGCGCCTGTTCACCTTCCTCGCTGCTGAGGGCATGGACTGGCGCGAGTTCCGGAGCCCGGATGCCTTGCGGCTGCTGGCGTCCCTGCGGCGGGCACCGTCGCGGCGGCCGGCCCAGCGACTGGGCCTGACGGTGGTGGTCGGCGGCCCGGAAGCGCCGGGCAGTCTGCTCGCGCCGGCGACGGTGAACCGGATCTTGGCGGCGGTCTCCAGTTTCTACGACTGGGCGGTGGTCGCCGAGGAGTACGACGGCGACTCCCCGATGCAAAAGCGCCTTGACCCGGCACTTGCCCGGGTGCCGGACCGGCATCAGCCGTTCATGGGCCGCGCGAGCCGTCAGCAGCCGATGCGCCGCACGGTGACGGTCAAGCAGCCGCGGCGACTGCCGCGTCCGGTGGACGAGGCGGTGCTGGAGCAGTTCATCGGCAGTCTGAAGCGGCTGCGGGATCTGGCGGTGTTCCTGCTGATGCTGGACGGCGGGCTGCGGCCGGGCGAAGTGCTGTCGCTGCACCTGGACGACATCTCCTACGGCCGCCGCCGGGTGACGGTCCGCAAGCGCGACGACCACCCGCGCGGGGTCCGCGGCAAGTCCCGCACCGAACGGGTCGTGGACCTGCACGAGCCTCGCACCCTGGACGCGGTCAGCCGCTACGTGATGCACGAGCGCCCGCTCGACGCGACCAGCCCGTTCGTGTTCCTGGTCGGAGGGAAGGGCACCCGCCGCCTGGAGCCGCTGGGCTACGACGCGGTGGTGCGACTGTTCGCGCGGCGGCTGGACAAGCTCGGCCTGCGCACGCCGGAGACCACGCCGCACGCGCTGCGGCACACTCACGCCACGGCGATGTGGGAAGGCGGGATGCGGGAGCTGTCGCTGCAAAAGCGATTGGGACACGCGTCGCCAGAGTCAACCAAGGTTTACACCCGGGTCTCCGACGAGGCCGTGCTGGCCGACTACACCCGCGCGCTGGAGAGCAACCGGTGACCGCGCTCGCCCTGGCGCCCGTTCTGGAACCGGACCGCCGCCGGTGCCACGCACCAAGGGAGGAGTATTTCGGCTGGGTCCGGGCAACGTTCGCCGATGCTCCGGCGTCGATCAAGTCCCGTCGCTACTTCTACAACCGTTTCCTCAAGCACTGGCCGGACTTGGAGGACTGGTTCGCCGAGCCGTTGCTGGTCCGCCTGGACCTGCACGGACGCGATCCGCACGAGCCCGGCAAACGCATCGGGCCGTCCCATGAGGCAGGCCCATATCTCGCCTACCTCTCGCTGGTGCACGGCCTCCGGCTGGACGCCGACTACGTCCTCAGCCGGAACTTCGACAGCCTGTTCGTCCCCAAGGTCGCCGCTGGCCTCGGGCTGGACCTGGATCTGCTCGATTCGCTCTCGGCCCGCATGCTTCAGCTCGGCTATGCGCCTGTCAGTGGCCGGTCCGTCCTCACCTGGGCCTTCACCCGCCTTCTGCTGATGCGCGGTGATCCCGATCTGCGCGGGATCCGGCTCGACGACCTCATTGCGCTCGCCGAAGAGATCAAGCGCTACTGCGCCCGGCCGGAGGCCGGGTTCGTGCGGGCCAGCCATGTCTCCAACGCACGCCGCCGCATGCCCATGGACCAGCTCGCCGAGATCTACCAGAAGGCGTGTCTGACCAGGCTTCACGGGGTCCATGTGCTGCTGTTCAACATCAGGCAGGTGCCCGAGCCGCCGTTCCACGGCCTGAAGACCGCCGAACTGTGGCGGACAGAGCTCACCCCTCCCGAGACACCACCAGCGCTCGCCGCTCCGGTGTCGCGCTGGTTGTCGGGACGGTTGCAGACCAGCGACCGCGCGGAGTCGGTCAGTTCGCAGGCCTGGGAGTCGAACAACTGACGGCCCTGGGCAGCTACCTCGGCACACACCTCACCGCCACCGAAGGGAGTCGTCAGTGACCATCTGGCTCACCCGCCTCGTCCCCGACGCTCCCGCGAGGCCCGCCGCGACCTGGGCGGCGCGGTCGGCATACACCGACGCCTCATGTCCCTGTTCCCCTCGGACGCCGGTCCCGACCCCCGCGCCCGGTTCGGGGTCCTCTTCCGCGTAGAGGACACCCCCGCCGGACCGCACGTACTCATCCAGTCCCTGCACGAGCCCGACCTCACCCAACTTCCTGAGGGTTACGGCACCAGCGTCGCCCGGCCCCTCGACGCACTCCTGGACGCGATCCGCCCCGGACTGACCGTGCGCTACCGGTGCGTGGCCAGCGCCGTCCGTAAACCCGGCGCCACCACCCGTGCCCTGTACAACCCCCCCAGCGTAGTCCCCCTCAGCGGCACCCCCGCCAACGAATGGTGGTTCCGCCAAGCCGACGCCGCAGGTCTCAAGTCACTCACTCTCAACTCCCACCCCCTGGACGCCGCCCAAGGACAACGTCGGGGCAGCAACGCCGCCGAAGCACCGCAGCGCATCCGCCACGCCCGCACACAGTTCGACGGCACCGCGGCAATCGTTGATCCCGACCTGCTCCGCACAAAAATCACCGAGGGCATCGGACGAGGCAAGGCCTACGGCTGCGGACTGCTCAGCATCGCCCCCGCCAGGCATCCCCGATGAAGCCCCCCACAACGCCGAAACGCCCACGCATCCCCGCCCCTGCCCGGCGCAAGCTCGCTGCACCGCAGATCAGCAAGTCCTCTCCGCGCGAGCGGAGGTGAGCCGCGGCTCAAGGCCCGCATCGTCACCGTCGACCCGTCCTCTCTGCGCGAGCGGAGGTGAGTCGAACTGGCTGACCAGGGAAGGATTGCGGCCAAAATCCTCTCCGCGAGAGCGGAGTGAGCCGATCGAGCGGCCGCAGGAGGTGGAGCGTTTCTAGCGCTCTCCGCGCGCGAGCGGAGGTGAGCCGGTTCGTAGCACACAGCAGCAGCTCGGCGCACAGTCCTCTCCGCGCGAGCGGAGGTGAGCCGCACTTGAGGAGAGTGGCCTGACGCGGGTAGAGGTCTTCTCCGCGCGAGCAGAGGTGAGCCGTGGTTGTGGATTCGGTGGCGGCCCTTGTTGTGGTCCTCTCCGCGCGAGCGGAGAGGAGCCGCGGGAATTGGGGAGTCGGCCCCTCAGACCCCCGTCCTCTCCGCGCGAGCGGAAGTGAGCCGTTCACCCTGGCCGGGGAGAACGGACTGAGGTGTCCTCTCCGCGCGAGCGGAGGTGAGCCGCAGATCGGGTTTCCGTTCGAGTGGATCGCGCTGTCTTCTCCGCGCGAGCGGAGGTGAGCCGGACGGCGACGACTTCGACCTCCTGCCCTACCAGTCCTCTCCGCGCGAGCGGAGGTGAGCCGTACCTCCCGTACGCGCGCATTGGTCAGTCCTTGTCTTCTCCGCGCGAGCGGAGGTGACCCTCCCACCGACCCAAACCTAGGCCTGGCCGTCACCGACTACCTCCAGATGCGTCACAGCCGTTCGTCGGCACGAGAGCGATGCATATTATTGACATGCATTTTGAAGTAATGCATTCTTGTGGATCGTGTGCGGTGGTCGTCGAGGCAAGGGCGGGTGCCTTCTTGTCGCATCCCTGCCTGCCGCGACCACCGCTGCCGACTGGTACCGAAACCAAGTGGGAGCCCGCATGTCGCCTCGCCCTTCTGAAGACGTACGTACGCAGCTGAAGGAGGAGGTGGCGGCGGCCATGAAGAAGCGCGCCAACCAATCAGCGGAGGCTGAGCGCCTCAAGGAGGCGGCCGAGGCGGAGTTCTGGAGGTCCATCGACGGACTGCGGCAGCGCTACTACGGGGCCCAGACCGACATTGCGGAGGCTACGAAGTACACCCGCGATCACATTCTCAAGCAGGTCAAGCGGTACACCTCGGACGCCGAGGGTGGAGGGACGCAGTGATCAGCGCCAAGGGATACCAGGACGGGCTGGCTGAACTTCGCGAGGTGCGGGACGCGATGAAGCCGCTGGAGCGGCAGCTTGCGAAGATTCAAACCGAGCTCGGCAAGCTGCGCGCTCAGCGGGACGAGAAGGTCCGCGTGCTGGGTACGTATGAGAAGGCGAAGGCGGACCGGTTGGCGACGTCCGCCGGGGTTTCCGTGATCGACGTGGTTGCCCTTGCGCCGTCTCTGGGCCCCCAGGAGACTGCCAGAGGGCCTGAAGAGCCGTCACCGACCGATGATTCCATCACCAAAAGTCGCGCGGAGGCGCACGCTCCTGCTCAGGCGATCAAGGAGCGGGAGGGTGCGGTGACGCCCAACCTCCGCACTTCGATGCAGCCGGAGACCGCTGCCGACCTGGCCGAGCCGTCGCAGCCGCTAGCCGAGGACGAGTACCAGGAGCAGCGGGTCGGCGAGAACCTCCCCGCTGACCTAGCGGTCCCGTCCCCCAACTCTGCCGCGGCGCCCGTCGCACAGCCGGCGCAAGGCGAGGTACAGGAAAGGACGCTGCCGTCGATTCCCGAGGGGGCGGTGGGCGATCGCTGGTTCCGGGCCGAGCCGAACTTGGCGTCGACCCGGCCCAACTTCAAGCAGGCCACGCGGCAGATGGCGTTCTTGGATACCGCGACCGGCACGTTGGTCTGGCAGGGCGGGACGGTCACCGTGGACCTGGGTCGCGCGAGCGTCGCGGAGATCCTCACCGCGGTGTACGCCATAGTCCCGGCGGATGTGGAGCGCATCTACGTCACGGCCGGCGACCCGTGGCACCGGGACGCCGCGCGTCATCAGTTCCTGAAGGACGCGGTCGCCGACTGGCTGAACGGGCCGCTGCCGGGGGGCTGGCAGGTCGAGTCCTCGCGTGGCAAGGACCGGCAGGCCGGCCACCTGGTCCACCCGCGCAACCCGGTGGGCCGCTGGCAGCGCGGCACGGACCAGCACACCGAAATCCGGTCCGTAGGCGAGTGGTTCGACGCGGCCGGTGCCGACCCGGCAACCGTCCGCGAGGCCTTTGTGCTGCTGTGGAAGGCGCTGCGCCGGCACTGGGACGATGTCGTGCTGATGGGCTCCCCGTCGCAGACGGGCCGGGACCTGTGGTCACGGACCATCCCCACGAAGGCTGGCGCCCGCTGGGCAGACGGTTTCCCTGTCATGAGTCAGGAGATCCGTGGTCTGCTGCACGCCACCGCAGGTCAGGGCCGCACCGAGCTGATCGCTCCGCCGCGCGTACCGGAGCGGGTGCCTGCCTGGTACGAGGTCGACCGCACCTTCGCCTACGCCAAGCACACCTGGTCCTCTGGTGTCGGGGTGCCGCAGCGCGTCACAGCGTCCGCATTCGCGGCCATGAGCGAGAAGGAGCAGGCGGACGCATTGTTCGCCCCCTCGCACTGGCAGGTGCGGGTGACCATCCCGAAGGCCTGGAACCACGTGGGCCTGCTGCCCGCACCCGCGCCGGGCGAGCGGGCCTGGCACTACCCGTACGAGGGCGGCCGAACTTTCGTCACCTGGGCGGGCGGCGCCGAGGTCAACCTGGCGCTCCGTAATCCGCTGCAGCCGTGGCGGATTGAGATTCTGGACGGCCTGGTCTGGGAGAAGGGTGACCCGCTCAAGGGCTGGTCGAACAAGCTGAAGGACGCGTGGGCAGGCGCTGCGGGCGCAGGCTGAACTTCACGGTGATGAGCGGCAGCGCCAGGCCGCGCGGCTGGCCTCGCGCGCCGTGCGTTCGATCCTGCTGTACGGCATCGGTACGTTTGCGCAGCGGCCGCGCATCACCACGGGGTCGGAGAAGCTCGGCACCGGCGGTGAGGTCCCGGAGATTCCGGACGGCGCGCGGCTGACCGGCATCTCGGACACGCATGTCACCTGGGAGCGCAACGCGGGCTTCGCTCGGGACCCGTACGCGCATCCGGAGTGGGCGGCCGGCGTGTGGTCGGCGGCCCGGGCCGCGCTGCTGTCGACCAGCACCGGCACCAAAGACCCGGAGACGGGCAAGCCGGTCAAGGCCGGTGCGCTGCACCTGCCCGCCGGGTCCACCCTCGCCTTCCGTACGGACGCCATTTACAGCACCGTCTGCCCCGAGTGGCCGTACCAGGGCCAACCCGGCGACTACTTACTGAAGGGCGCAATGGCCTGGGAGCAGATGACCCCCACCGCCGATGAGGAGTTCTACGTCCTGCAGGATCTGGGCCGCCAAGCGTTGAAGGCTGAAGACCAGTGAGCGCAGAAGTGGCATGGGGCGGAACGTGGGGGCACGCGGCATGCGGCGCGTCCGGGGATGCCCTGTGGGACGACGAGGACACTGCCTCGTCTGATCACGACTGTGTTGGCGAGGGTGCGGTCACCTGGAGTGCCGAGTGGCACTGCCAGGGCTGCGGCGCGCCTCGGGCAACGACCAGTTCGACGACGACACCACGGCGTACTCCGATCACGAGTGCGCCAGTGACAAGGACCAGGAGATGGCCGCATGACGCCGCGCAAGAGGCAAGCGACTGGCGGCCGCCGCGCCCAGCGCAACGAGGCTGCGAGGCTCACCGACGAGCTGCTGGTCGCCGGGTTCAACAAGAAGCAGGTCGGCGAGATTATCGGCCGCAACCCTTCCCTGGTCAGCCAGTTCGCCGCGAAGAACAAGGGCGCCAGCTTCGTTGAGGCGCTGCGAGCCGTGGTGCAGGAAGTGCAGGCCGGCGGGCCACGCGATATCGCCAGCCTCAAAGCCCTGGCCGCCGGCTACATCCAGCCGCGCTTGAACCGAGAGGGCAACAGAGCGCGGGTGCGACGCAAGGACAAAGGGCGTGCCGAAAAGGTTGTGAAGGACCAGCGCGGCAAGCCGGTGATCGGGAAGGACGGCAAGCCGGTCAAGGCCTGGTCGTCATCGCTAGCCAAAGCAGGCAAGCAGCACATCGCGTCCGGCGCCTCCCGACTGCGGCCGATCGTCGACGAGGCCGCTGCGAACCGAGGGAAGATCGCGTTCACCGTACGGGCCAGGAAGGGTGCGTTCACCCATGACGCCGGCAGGATGGCCGACTCCCCCGGCGTGCGGCGCAACATCGTCCAGCGCCGCGACGGCACCGAGGAACGCGCCTACGCCGACAACACCGGCGGCCCCGGCTCCGGCGAGCAGGGCTTCGACGCCGTCCAGTTCAAGGCCATGGTCGATGCTGCGAGCGGCGACGTCGCCGCCGCGGTCCGCAACTGGCTTGTCATGACCGGCCGCCTCGCCCCCGACGCACCCATCGTCGGCCTGGAGATCCGAGCCTGGCAACCACAAGACTGATATTCGGCGGCAAGCAGCGCGGCGCCCTTGTGCGGCCGTGCGCCGTGAGTACAACGGGCGCGGGCTGGACGAGTGTCGTGTTTTCTGGTTCTTTGACGGGGGCAGGGCGAGGTCTAGGTACTTGTTGAGGGCCGTGCTGTCGAGCTTTCCGTCGAGCGACAGCGCGAGCGCGGTGCGCAGGGTGTACGCAGCGACGAGGCGGGGGCTGTTAAGGCGTTTCTCGGCCTCGCGGAGGATGTCGCTGATGGTCTGCCGCACGTAGATCGGGGCGGCATCGGATCACGGGCTGGAGAAACGAGATGGACTAGACCCCGATTCTTTTACGGGCGATGCTGTGTTCAGTAGGGGCTGCCCATGTGTCTTGACTGGCCTCGCTGCTGGTGTCCTCACGGCTGTCGCAGTGCCAGCCGTCGTCTCGTCCACGGCCCGAGGTGGCGGGGCAGGTGGTCCGTGAAGGTTGGCGCATACCTCCCCGGCTTCAGGCCGTCAGCGAAGTCATGCGGTGGCACGGTAAGGGCGCTTAGTAGGGTCGGGGACTGGCGCGGTGGCCTGTGAGGCTCCGTTTCCAGCCCCCGCCCGTCAAACCGTGCATGCGCTTCTCGCGCACACGGCTTACCGACATCGTTCACCGGCTGGCATGCACCGCCACCCTGCGCACGTTTCCAGACAGGCGAAAGGCTCCGAGCCTGGCGAACCACGCGCCGTCGTGGCGCTTGCCCCACTTTCTGCCCGGGATGCCGCGCTTGCGATTGTCGAAGATCGCGAGACGCTCGTGGACGTAGCTGTCGATCGTGGAGAACTTCCCTGCGGAATTGCCGTTGCGGAAGTACGCCGCCCAGCCTCGCAGGACCGGGTTCAAGTCGGCGACCACGGCCGACAGCGACCGTCCCACGTGACGACGGTCGGTCGCCGCCCGGATCTTGTCCCGCAGCACCCCCATCGCCCGCTGAGACGGCCATCGTTGCAGGTAGAACCTGCCACGGCGGCGCCACGATTCCACCTTCCGGTGATGGAAGCCGAGGAAATCGAAACCCTGCCCACCCCTGGCGAGATGGACGATGCCGGTCTTCTCCGGATGCAGCTGCAACCCGAGGCCGACCAGTACCGCCCCGGCCAGTTCCCGCGCCTGCACGGCACGTTCCCTGGTCGGGCACAGAATCACGAAGTCGTCGCAATACCTCACCAACACCCCGTACCGGTGCCCGCCTCGCTGCCATGCCACGTCCAGAACGTGCAGAGCAATATTGGCGAGCAACGGTGAGATCGGTGAGCCCTGTGGGGTCCCTGCTCCTGGTGAGCCGGTCGCCCCGTCCTCCAGAACCCCCGCCCGGAGCCACATCCGGATCAGCTTCAGCATCGGGCCGTCCACGACGCGCCGGGCCACCTGGGCCACGAGGGCGTCATGCCGAATCGATCCGAAACAGTCACGGATGTCGGCCTCAAGCACCCACTCCCGGCCCCGGTTCGCCTCCACGCGCACGCTCTCGCACGCGTCGATCGCGGACCGCTTGGGCCGGAACCCATAGCTGACCGGCAGGAAGTCCGCTTCGAAGACCGGTTCGAGAACCAGTTTCGCGGCGGTCATCACCACCCGGTCAGCCACAGTGGGGATCGAAAGCGGCCGGAACTCTCCCGGCCGCCCCGGCTTGGGGATCAGGACCCGCCGCAGCGGTGACGGGCGATACGTATACGCCCGCAGTTGCTGCGACAAGTCGCGGAGGAACTCCTCCACCCCGGCGGCGGCCACGGCATCGACGGTCAACCCGTCCACGCCGGGAGCGCCCCGGTTCGCACACACGCCGGACCAGGCCCGCCACAAGACGTCCCTGCGGGAGACATGGCCGTACAAGGCATGGAACCGACGTTCAGGATCTTGCTTGGCACAGCGGTAGAGCGTCCACTGCAAGGCACGGACCTTGTCCAAAGGCCGGCCATCCAGTCGTGCGACGCCTTCCTCCCGGCGGGCGGAACTAGCCAATCCGGCACTCACCCGAGCCTCCTCCTCACACGCGACACGCATCGATGAAGCAGGGGCCCTTCGCTCCTGACGGGTTATGTTGTCCCGCCGATCGGCACTACTACGACCCCCTCCGACTGCCTCTCGGCAGCCCGCCACTTCCCGGCTCCACCGGTTATAGGCAGGCCCTGCTTCCCGGGCCGCAGACCCGGGGCCGAGTAGGCCCTCTCCAGTTCCCAGGACAACCTTCCGACCGTTCCACGCCCCTTACGCCGGGAGGTTCTTCGACGCCCGCTCCAGATTCCCAGGCGTCTTCCCTGGCCTTCGCCCTCTAAGGCACGGGCTCGGCTCCTCCTTGGCCCCGCTCACGCGGGTCGGTGCTGACGACGCTGCAGGCTTCACTTGATGTTGCGGACCGGCCAGTTGCGCACCCCCAAGGGGTGATCGTCGCTCCACTTCGACGCCAGCCTCTCGACCGACGCCGGGAGCCCCGCTACCGAGGACTCTGGCGTCTCCTCGGACCGGACTTGCACCGGCTGGCTGCCCTGAACTTGTCGCCCGAATTACATCGAACCTCCTTCGCGTCCGACGTTTCGGACTGCTGGACGTACGCCTGAATCCACCGCCTTGGATTGAAAAGGATCTTCTAACGGTTTTCTGAGCTGGTGCCGGGTCGGTGCTCGGTTTGGGGCAGGTGGTATCTGCTGGTCTGCCCAGCTTTTCCACGGGTTCGGTTCCGGTCGGGCCTTGAGGGCGGGGTGGACAGGGGTGTCAGATCAGTCCCGGTGGGCCCTGCGTGATGGCGAACATATGCGTCCAGGCTTGCTGCCAGGGCCAGTTGTGGGGCAGGTGCAGGGTGATGCGCCGTGCTGAGCGGGCGATCCGGGCCGGGACGTGGACCAGGTGGGCCCGGAGTGTGGCGGTGGTCGCCTTGGCGTGGAAGGCCGAGGTGTGTGCTCCGACGGCCCGCAGCAGGTTGTAGGCCATCGCCCACAAGATGAGCCAGGCCGAGTTGGCGTGGAAGTGCCCGGAGGGCAGGTGGGCCAGAGCTCCGGCTTTGCTGTCCGCGATGACCTGTTCCACCACCGCGTGGTGGCGGTGTTCTCGTTCGGCCTGGAGTGTCCCGGCGGGGTTGTCGGTGAAGAAGGGGTGGTAGCGCCAGACGGGAAACAGCTCGCCCTGTTCTCCCACGACGGCGGGTTTGGCCAGGTCACGGACCCGGCGCACGATCAGCCGGGCCGTGACGCGCTCACTCTTGTTGCGGCTGGCGAACGCGGTGTATGCGGGTATCTCGGCGACCTCGGCGTCCGAGATGAGATCACCGGTGTCTGGATCTTCCACCGCGTTCGGGTAACTGATCTTCTGCCATGCCTGGTTGGGGATGCTGAGGACGGCCCGTTTGATGGACGGGTTCATGCCGGTGGTGATGGAGAAGCGGGCTCCGGCCCGGCGGCAGGCTGCGATCACACCGGCGTTGTAGAACTGTGAGTCCGCCCGCAGGATCCGCATGCCGGTGCAGCCCGCCTCGGCGGCGGTGGCCAGGGCCTCGCTCACGAATTTCGGGGCGCCTCGGGAGTCTGCTGCCTTGCCGCGTCGCATCCGGACCGCGGCGATCACCGGCCGGGAGTGCGGGGTGCAGATCGTGGCGAGCAACGGGTGCAGAGTGCGGATGCCCTTGAACCGGCCGTACTCCGCGCCCTGCTTGGCCCGCCCGTAAACCCGTTTATGAGTGGAGTCGACGTCGATGAACGCCGTCACACCGGCGCCCGGCAGCAGTGGCGTGTGTGCGGCCAGCGCGCCGAGGAACCTGCGGTGCACGGCGTGGAGTTGGAGAGCATGACCGTGGGTGAACGCGCGCAGGAACGTGCCCAGCGTGGACGGGGCCCGGATACCGTCGAACACGGCCGGCATCGCACCGTGCCGCAGCAGGTGAAGGTCGTCGATGCTGTCCGCGCCCGCGGCCATACCGCCCACGATGCTGGTGACCTTGGCGTCCGCCGCCGCACCCGCGCCGTTGCCCGCCCCGGGCAGCTTCACCTTCTCGGCCACCAGGCGCGAAAGACCGCACCGCTCGGCCAGCCGCATCACCGGGACCAGCCCCGCATACGCGATCAGATTCCGGTCATCGAACGCAGCGGAGACCGCCGCCGGGGTGTGAGAAACTTTCATCTACGAGGTGCCTTGCTGATAGCGCGTGATGGTGGTGTGGTAACTCCCATCTTCGCAGGTCAGCAGGCACCTCTCTTCATTTCTCTATCCACAGGACCCGGGACAGCCGGTGGATCCAGGCTTAGGGGATGTCCGGTCGATCATGGCCTTCGTATCTGGGGCCCGCTCGGACGAGCCGTAGGGGAGCGGCGCAGGGCCGGGCGGTTCTGCTCGGCGGTCAGGCGGGAACGTCGGCCCGGTCTAGGACAGCGGCGATCTCGTCCTCGGGGAGCGCCGGGTTGGAACCCGCGCTGGAGGCCAGTTCAGGGACATGAAGCGCCTCGCGGAGCCGGTGGAGCGGGAGGCGCGGGTCGCCGACCGCCGCCTGGCGTGTCCAGACCGCAGGGTCATGGCTGAGCCGTTCGATCAGCGTGGGTGTGGCGGCCGGGTCCCGGACGGCCAGCCGACGGTAGTTGCCGTCCGGGTGGTCCGCGTAGCGCGCGGCGAGACCCTCGCGGGGAAAGCGGGGGTGCGTCTCCGCCATCCAGGCGGAGAACGTGCCACCGAGCCGCGCGTACACACGCATCAGGGCCTCCTCCGGGGTGTCGGGGTGGTACATGCCCAAGAGGTCTTCCACCAGCGGGTCCTCGGTGCGTGCGAGCAGGCGCATGAGGTCGGGCGGCAGGTGGGGGCTCTGGGCGGCGGTGCGCCGGAGCAGCGGGTGGGCGGAGGACGCGGCCCTGCGCAGCACCTCGGGGTCGGCGAGCCCGTCCCGTACCCACTCCACGTCCCCCCTGTCGAAGGCCTCCACTGTGAAGTCGATCGACATGCGTCGTGTCTCGTCCAGTTCCGGTCTCAGGGAGACCGCGAGCCGTACGGCCTCGTCGGGGTCGACGGCGAGCCGCTCCACGAGGTCGGTGGGCAGCGACGGGTTCTCGGCGAGGGCGGCCAGGTGCGTCCGCTCGGCGACGCACCGTTCGGCGTCGGCGCGGTGGAGGAGCCCACGGCGCATCACCTCGGCGGCGGACTTCGGATCGTGGAGGAGTTCGGCGGTGATGCGTGCGTCCCGTCGGCACTCCCTCAGCGCGGCGGTCCGTCGCACCTCGGGGGCGGGGTCGGCAAGCAGCGCCGACCGCTCGCCCGGCGGCAGCTTCTCCCATGCGCGCGCCGCGCTCCGGCGCGCTGCCGGTTCGCGGTGCGTGGCCAGCGAGGCCACGAACGACGGCACCAGATGGGGCGAGTCCAGCAGGGCCATCCGTACGGAAAGGTCGGGGTCGTCGAGCAGGCGGGCGCACACGTCGTCCGGCAGCGGCGCGACCGTCGTACGCGGGTCGCGCCACTCGGGTCCGTACGCGAGAGCGGCCCGCACCTTGGGAGAAGGGTCGTCCGCGAGCCGGGCCCGCTGCGCGGGCTCGGCCCTGGTGCTCATCGCGAAGTCGATCCGAGCGCCAGGGTTCGGGTGAGCCAGGATCACCGCGATGGCTGGCTCGGGAAGTCCAGCCCGCTGGAGGGCGTGACGGGGCGGGCCGTCACCGCCGCCGTCGAAGGCGAGCAAGCGCAGCAGCAACGGTGTCGGCAGCGCCGGGTTGCGGGCGACTCCGTCCAGCGCGGACGCGTGGAACGCGACCATGATTCCCCTACCCCTGTGTCTCCGTCGGCTGGTCCGCGACCATGATCCCCCTACGCCCGTCAGGCCGTCTGGCGGTCGGGCCGTCCTGTCGGCTGGCTGAACTCCGCTGAACGGCCTCTTTGTAGGCTCCTCAGCTCAGGAGGTGCTGTGGAGATGGTGGACCGCGCTGGGGAAGGGTTTGAGTACGCCCTGACCAGCGACGAGGATGAGAGCGACTTCTGGGGCTTCGCGCAGGAGGCCAGCGGTTTGTTCAACGGGAGTGAGGACGGTCTTCGTCAGGTCGAACTTCTGGGATGCTCGCCGCGAGGAGCGCTGCTGACCTCCCTGGTTCATCTCGGCGGGCGCCGCGCATATGCAGGGAGCGCGCATCTGGCCCTTCTCGACGCCGAAGGCAGTGAGATGGGTTCCTACTTCGTAGGCAACGTCACCGCAACCGCCGCCAAGCCTTCCCTTCGTGAGGAGGGCCTTTTCGACATCACTGTGCGTCTGTGGTGTGACCAGCTCCTCCCCGGCTCGGCATGGGTGTGGGAATTGCTTCGAACGGGACAACTGAATCGGAAGGGCATGTGGCACTCCCTCCCTCCGGAAGACCGGAAAGCCTGGTTGTCCGTAGCGCTGTGGTCGCGGCAGTACCAGCGCCGCGACCAACCCGAGGACACCGCGCCAGGGGAGGTGTTCATCTTGGACGGCCAGCAGGTCGTTGATGCCGATAGCTTCTACTGCGCGCTGGGTGAGGCCATCAACGGTCCCGGTGGCTACTTCGGGTGGAACCTCTCCGCCGTGGACGACTGTCTCGGCGGACGCTTTGGTGCCGCGCCTCCGTTCACCCTGGAGTGGCAGAGCTCAGACATCGCGCCGGTGATCTCCTCCAGATTCGGCGCGATCGCGTCCAGCGCACGGACGAGCCGATCATCGTTGAGCAGCCCAGGCTCTACGCCGAAGACTTCCTCCACGGCCCACTTCCGTGCCCAGTCCTCCACCCGGACCATCGACGTGGGCGAGGACAGACGGTTGGCGACCAGCACCTCGATGACCTGCCCGTGGGTCAGATGCGCCACGTCCCGCACCGGGCACAGTTCGTCGATGATCCCGGCCACGTCCAGCCGGCGCAGAAACTCGGCAGAGGCAGGCAGAGCGCCCAGACGCCTCTCCACCACAGAGGTCAACTCCACCGCCATGCGGGGACGCTGGACCCGGGAACGACGTGTACGAGATATCGGCACATCCCACTCAACGAACCACACCCGTCCAGGTACCGGCCACATGACCGGATCATCCGATCCGGTCATGTGCGGAGGATGGGGCTAGTGTCCGCAGCATCCCCTCCGTGCACGCGTCCTGGTTCTCCCACGACACGTACCGGAAGCCGCCGACGAGGTAACGGTCCAGGACCCCCAGCTGGGCCAACGCCTCGGCCGTCGCGACCACCACCACCTCGATGCGGTGACCGGACCGCCGGTACGCGGCCGACACCGCACGGAGCTCGTCCTCGTCGGCGAGGGCGGACTCGACCACTGCGTCGAACCCATGCGCCCGGACGTGCTCCTCGACCGCGGCCTGCCAACGGCTCGTGTCCGGACGGACCTTCGCACCGGCGGTGCGGACGTCGGCGTCCAGAAGCGCGGCGTACTGGCGGTGCGCGGGCTTGTAGAGATCGCGGCCGATGCGTACGGCGCCTCCCCGGTGGTCCAGGGCGGCCTGGACCAAGTTTGCGACCCCGGTCTTCCCGGCTCCGGGCGGGCCGCCGACGATGACGACGAGCGGCCGGTCCTGGCTCACGGCACCCTGCGACGGGGCGCTGCGGCGCGCACGGCGTCGATGCGACATCGTCGAGACCGCCCGTAAGGGCGCAGAGGAGCGATCATGAGTGGGTTCGTTGCGGTGAGCGAGTGGGATGCACACTATGCAGCCGGCCGTAATTTCCGTCCCGTGATGAGCGAGGAGCAGGCGGTATTTGAACGCCATGTCGGTTCGGGGGACGGACTCTCCGCTCTGGACGTCGGCTGCGGCAGCGGTTGTTTCGGCAAAGACCGTGTCCCGCGCAGGTCGTGTCGCTTTACGCGGAGGCTGAGCCTCGGCGTTGTGTCGCGTTGCGACGAGCCATCGTGTTCCTTTCCGGAGACCCCGTTGTGACGGAGATCACGGGACGCAATCTGCTCGAACCTGACTATACGTGGGTCGCTCTGCCGCCAGGGGCGTTTCAAAGTCCCGATGATCAGGTGAGTCTGCAGGTCATGGTGCTGCAGGGTGTCGAGGGCGACCCGTCACGGAAGCAACGAAACTCCGGTTGAACGGGGTGACCTTCCCAAGTCGCCCTGCTTCGCCGGAGTTTCGATGTGTCGTCAGTCTGCCACCGTCTGTCTGGTCAAGCCGCCCACCCTGGCGGGTGTCGCAGTGCTTCCGCTGGTGGAGCGGTTGCGGTTGCTGCCTGATCCCCGGCGCCGGCGCGGTGTGCGTCACCCGTTCGTGGCGGTGCTGCTGGTCGCTGCCTCGGCGGTGGTGGCAGGCGCCCGGTCGTACGCGGCGATCGGGCAGTGGTCCACCAGCGCCCCGCAGCACACGCTGGCCCGGTTGGGCGCCCGGACCGTAGGCGCGCTGGGCGTGCGCGTTCCGCCGAGCGCTGCCACGATCCGACGGGTCCTCGGCCGTGTCTGCCCGGGCGGCCTGGCCGACCTGACCGGCGCCGATCCCGCAGGCGCACAGTCGGTGGCCGTGGACGGCAAGGCCGCCCGCGGGTCGCGTCACGACCAGAGCCCGGCCGCCCATCTCCTGGCCGCGATGACCGACCAGGGGCGGACCGTCACCCAGCTGCGGGTGCCCGACAAGACCAACGAGATCACCTGCTTCGCCGCCCTGCTGGAGCCCTACGACCTGACCGGGGTCACCGTCACGGCCGATGCTCTGCACACCCAGCGCGCCCACGCGCGCTTCCTGGTCGAGGAGAAGAACGCGCACTACCTGCTGGTGGTCAAGGCCAACCAGCCCGGTCTGCACCGACAGGTGCGGTCACTGCCGTGGAAGGACGTCACCGCACGCCGCTACGACCGCGAGAGGGGCCACGGACGCAAGGAGACCCGCGTCACCAGGGTCCTCACGGTCACCGACCTCGGACTCGACTTCCCCCACGCCGTCCAGGCCGTGCGGATCCTGCGCCACCGCACCGACCTCAAGACCGGCGCGTGCACCCGCCAGACCGTCTACGCGATCACCGACCTGACCTCGCATCAAGCCTCGCCCCAACGCCTGGGCCAACTCGCCAGGTCGCAGTGGACCATCGAGAACCGGCTGCACTTCGTCCGCGACACCACCTTCCGCGAGGACGCCTCGAAGGTTCGGACCGGCCACGGGCCCGACAACATGGCGAGCCTGCGGAACTTGGCGATCAACACGCTCCGCGACGCCGGGCACAGCAACATCGCCGCCGGTCTCCGCCACGCTTCCTACGAACCGTTCACCCGCCCACTCGACCTCTTGGGCATCGCCTGACCGGCGCACTCACAAGATCAAGAGACTTTGCAGCGCCCCTGGCTCTGCCGCCGAGACGGGCTTGGCGGTCCCGCTCAGCTGGTTCGGTGCATGGTTGTGGCACCGCCTCCGTCGCCTGTCTGCACCGCGGGCCTCTTGACGTCGTCGAGCGCCCCCACCTTGCGCACGAACTCCGTAGTGGTACCCCGCAGGTCTGCGGGCTCGTGGCTGTCGACGGCGTCGGCAAGGCCCGCCTCAGCGCGGATCATCTTGACTGTGGTGTTTTGGAATACTCGGCGAACTCTGGAGTGATCTCGGGTAGCAGATCCCATGAGGTTCGGATTCGTGCGCGGCGTCCGATTCGGTGTTCGGGTCGTTGCTTGGCAGTCACCACGGCGGCTGCGGCCTGAAGCGGCGCTAAGTAGGGTCGGGGACGGGCGGGGTGGCTGCCGCTCCGTTTCCAGGCCCCGAACTTACTGAGGTGTCTCTTGCAGATGAGGCCGCCGGTGAGAGGGACGTGGGTGTCGTGCAGGTCGAGGCATCCTTCTCAGCCGACGGTCAGGCGGTTGAAGTGGTGCAGAAGCGAGCCCACGCTCAGGATGAGTTGAGGCGCCGTTTCAGCGCCCAGGCCCGTGCTGTCAGGTGAACCGACATCGCGTTGGCCGCGAGGTCCGCATCGCCGGTGCGGATCGCGGCCAGAATAGCGCGGTGCTCAAGGTGTGTCTGTCGGAGGCTGGTCGGTATCGCCCCGCCCAGGAAGATCACGTAGGCCGACGTTGCGGTCTGCTCCGCGTCGATAAGCCGGGCCAGTCGACGATTGCCCGCCTTCTCGGCCAGGAATGTGTGGAACTGAGCGTTGAGGGACAGGAATGCGTTCTCCTCCGGGGGAGGCGCCTCCATCTGATCCTGGAGTTTCTCAAGTCGCGCCAAGTCGTCGCTGCCCAGGCCCGGCGTGGCGAGCCGGACGGCGAGTGACTCCAGAGCAGCCCGGATGCTGTACACCTCTACCAGGTCCTCAACGGACGGCGCGAAAACACGGACCCCGCGCCGCCCGTCCCAGTGGATGAGGCCCAGGTGTTCGAGGAGGTAGAACGCCTCGCGGACGGACGTGCCGCTGACCCCGAGCCGTGTGGCGATCTCGCCTTGGACGAGTCGGGTCCCGGCCGGTAGGCGCCCCTGCCGAATCTCGGCCTTCAGCTGTGCGGCGACTTGCTCCACCACTGAGGCTTGGAGGGAATCGGCAGCCTTCTCAGCTTCGGGTTTCGGGGGAGTCACCATAGGCCTCATTCTCCCACTCTCTGCGCGCCGGCGATCGGTCACACTGGGGAGGGAGTCCAAAGCCGCCGATCCGGGTCATTCAGGGCGTATGGTATGTACTCCTCGAAATTTCCGCCGGTGCCCCACAGGTCGCTCTCCTCCGGCGTCGTCTCGAAGCACCGGGGGACCCAGTTCTCCTCGTCCTTGATGACCTCGAGGTCGGTCGTGTATTCGCACACGTTACCGTTGGGGTCGCTGAAGTAGGAGAAGGTGTTGTTGCCAGGGCCATGCCGCCCGGGGCCCCACAGCGGGGCCAGACCGTGGCGCATCATGCGTCCGGTTCCACGCATGTACTCATCGAGCCCTCGCATTTCGAAGGAGACGTGGTTCAGGGAGACGTGGGGGCCCTGGGTGATGGCGATGATGTGGTGCGCGGGGCCGACTCGCATGAAGCACATGAAGCTGCTGAGCCAGTCGGTCAGTTTGAATCCGAGACTGTCCTCGTAGAACTTCTTGGTGGCTAGGATGTTGTCGGTGTTGATCACTACATGGCTGAGCTTGACCGGGATGGACTCTCCAGATTCCAACTGCCGAGCCGTCCGTTCCTCCACCCCGGCCGAGATCTCGACGAGGCGTCCGTCGCAGTCGAAGAACCGGAATCCGTAGCCACCGCCGGGCGTCTGGAGGGAGTGAGGCTGGGAGTCGAGGC
Source organism: Streptomyces sp. NBC_01320 (assembly GCF_035974375.1). Lineage (NCBI taxonomy): Bacteria > Bacillati > Actinomycetota > Actinomycetes > Kitasatosporales > Streptomycetaceae > Streptomyces > Streptomyces sp. NBC_01320. Next base: position 11,855,548 of record NZ_CP108390.1, on the reverse strand, counting down.
GGATTCCCTTGCGCAGGAGGCTGTCGGCGAGGGTATCCACGTCCGCCTCCGTGCGAACGCCGAAGGCAAGGATTTCGAAGTGCTTCTCGGCGCCCTGGCGAAGACGGAGAACGTAGGGCTCGGTGCTACCTTCCGCGGCGTAGAACGCCACCCCGCTGTCACGAGCGACCTCGGTCAGCCCCCAGATGCCTCCGTAAAAGTCACAGGCCTGCTTGAAGTTCGATACTTCTTGTGCCGCATAGCGGACGTGCGTGATCAGCGACATCGATAATCACTCGTCTCCCTATCGGGGGCTGGAGGTGAGGGTAACGGTCTGGATGTTGGTGAACTCCCGGACGCCGAACTGCGACAGCTCACGGCCGAGGCCGCTGCGCTTGATCCCCCCAAAGGGGAGGCGCGCGTCGGATGCGACGATGGCGTTGACGAACACCATGCCGGCCTCGATCTCGGCGCTCAGGAGTCTGGCGCGGTCCAGGTCGGCGGTCCAGAGGCTGGCGCCGAGCCCGAGGTCGATGTCGTTGGCCGCGGCCACCGCCGCCGCTTCGTCGGGAACCACCATTACGCCGGTCAGGGGGCCGAAGGTCTCCTCGCTGAAGACCGGCATCGTCGCGGTGACATCGGTGAGGACGGTGGGCTGGTACCACCAGCCGGGGCGGTCCATGGGCCGGCCGCCCACCAGGACGCGCGCACCCTGCTCGATCGACTCGTTCTGCTGGCGGATGAGTTGGTCACGCAGATCACGCCGGGCGAGTGGGCCGATGTCGGTGGCGGGATCCGTAGGGTCGCCGACGCGCAACGCGGCCACTGCCGCGCGGAACCGCTCCAGGAACTGTGCCGCCACCGACTCGACGACGATGATGCGCTTTCCGGCGATGCAGGACTGCCCGTTGTTCTGCATCCGGGCGCGGCAGGCGGCCTGGGCGGCAGCCTCGATGTCGGCGTCCTGCAGCACGATGAACGGATCGGAGCCGCCCAACTCGAGGACCACCTTCTTGACGTGTGCGCCCGCGGTGGCACCGACCGCGCGGCCTGCTCCGACGCTGCCGGTCAGTGTCACAGCGGAGATGCGCGGATCGGTGATGGCTCGCTCGGCGAGTTCCGTATCCATCAGCACGGCGCTGACAACGCCTGGAGCGAAGTCCGCGGCGAGGAACAGTTCTTCGATGACGAGCGCGCACTTGCTGACGTTGGGAGCGTGCTTCAGGAGCACGCAGTTGCCAGCCAGGAGTGCCGGGATCCCGGCTCTGAAGAATTGCCAGAGCGGGTAGTTCCACGGCATGATCGCCAGCACGGTGCCCAACGGACGGAAAGCGACGAAGGCATCGTCGTAGGGAGAAACCATCGGCTGGGGCATCAGCATCGAGGGGGCGTTGTCGGCCAGCCAGTTGGTCGACCACACGCACTTGTCCACCTCCGCCAGCGCCTCGGTGATGGGCTTGCCCATCTCCTCGGTGAGAAGGGCGGCGAGCTCCTTCCGACGCGTGCGGACCTGGTCGGCTACCCCGCGCACCAGCGCGGCGCGATGCTCGACGGACGTCCTGCGCCACCTCGTGAATGCTGTGGCTGCCTGATCCAGCATTTCCTCGACGGCGGGCCAGTCGGCCGTGTCGTGAGCAGCGATGAGTTTGCCGGTCGCCGGATTCCGGGAGACGAAGGCCCGGGCGTTGGTGAGGACGGCGGCATCCTTAGCAGTGGTCATGAAGCCATCACCGCCACCTGGTGGTAGTCCGCGAGGAAGGCGAGGGATTCCGACCGGCCTTCCAGGGCGCGATACACGAACGCTGCGAGGGCGAGATCCTGCAGCGGCGACCCGACCGACTTGTACAAGGTGCGTTCGCTGTCAGCGCGAGCGCGGCCCACGCCGGCTACGACGTCGCCGAGTAGGGCGATGCGCTCTCGGTCGAGAAAGCCCGCTTTGTCGGCGGCGATCGCATCCCCGGACTCGTGCAGTAGCAGGGCTGTGTCGATGACGATGCGGTCGACTGCGGACCAGGTGTGCTCGTCGATCTCCCGCTGCGACGGCAATGTCGACCCGATGGAGTTGACGTGCACCCCCGGCCGCGTCAGCCAGTTGCCGGCGAACGCAGGGCCGCGCGTGCCGGTGTTCGTGGCGACCGCGATGATGTCGGCATCGGCCACCGCGGCTGTGGGTTCGTCGGCAGTCCTGGCTTCAATCCCTTCGGCCCGTAGTTCAGAGGCCAGGCTTTCGCGTCGCTCGACGCGAGGACTGAAGATGACCACGGACTCGATGGGGCGTACGGCGCGGATCGCCTCGATCTGGGTGCGCGCCTCCGAGCCGGAACCGATCACTCCCAGCTTCCGGGCGTCCTTGCGGGCCAGAACATCGGCGGCCAGGCCGCCGCATGCGCCGGTGCGCAGGGCAGTCAGGTGGTTTGCGTCGATCATGGCCAGGTTCTCGCCGGACTCCTGGTCGATCAGGTGGTAGGTGTAGCGCACCTGACCGTTGCACCGGTGGAACTCCTTGTACCCGGCGAGGCCACAGGACGGCCAGGACGCGGCCATGAGCCGGAGGAAGCCGGTGGGCAGGGGAATGTTGACCCGGGCGGCCTCCACGATGTCGCCCTGGGCGAAGCTCAGGTAGGCGCTTCGTAGCTGTTCGATCGCCGTCGACATGTCGATGGTTTGCCGGACGGTGGCGTCGTCGATGATCACAGTCATGGTCAGTCCTTCGGGTTCCGGCCGATGAAGAACTCGGCGTCGTCTCCGGGGGCGGGCTCGATGCCCGAGGCGAGCAGCGCCGAACGGGCCTGGCGCATCTGGGCATCGCTGATCCGCGGGGCGGGAGGGCGGACCGGTCCTCCGTTGAATCCGGTGAGCCAGCCCTGGTACTTCCAGACGAGCCGGTTGATCAGGTTCGATCCGGCCATGTACTCCGCGGTGAGCGAGATGTTCGCTTGACGGGCCGGGTGGATCTGCCAGTAGATCTCCATGCCCTCGTCGACCTTGCCGGTACGCAGGAGTTCGAAGTACTCGGCGACCTTGGGACCGGCGTACTCGTAATTGGCGGTGCCGAGGAACTGCATCCCGAATGCCGACGTCCAGGCCGGCGCGTTCTGCTCGAACGGATCGCTGACAACGACCTCGTCACGGAATCGTGTGAAGACCTCACCGATGCCGCCGACGCCGGGCAGGCCGATCTCGTTCTTGATCGCGACGACGTTCGGCACCTCGTCCACCAGCCGTCGCATCAGCCGCGGCGAGAATCCGCTCGGGTGCAGGCGGGCGAAGTTCCAGTGGTGGATGGTGAACAGCATGATCCCGAGGTTGGTCGCGTCCGCGATCGCCTTGGTGAACGCGAACACCTCGTCCTCCGTCTGAGGGTAGAACGTGGCGGGATAGGACGGCATGATCATGTCGACGCCGGCCTTCTCGGCGTAACGGACCATGTCGGTGATCGCGTCCAGGGTCGGGAAGGACGTGTGCAGCATGGTCCGCAGGCCGACGTTGCGTCCCTCATCGACTGCGATGTCGATGACCCGTCGGAACTCCTCCAGGGTCGTCCCTGTCTCAGGGACAAGCAGCGTGCCCCAGTAGCCGTACTCCTTTGACAGCCGCACGTCGTGGCGGATCGCCGCCTCGTTGATGTCGGCCAGACTGCTGGTCATTGTCGGCAGCAGACACCCGCAGATGCCCACCATGTCCTGCCGGGCCCAGGCCCGGGCGTCGCCTCGTTCATACGTTGCCACGACTCTCCTCGATTATGCATCGAACCATTTCGGGGGTGCACTCAGTCGAGCAGTGAACTTCTGGGGAAGTCAAGGGTGGCGGAAGCGTTAAATCCGAACAAAGCAGTGTGACCTGCACCACCCTGGCGGAAGCATGGTCGATTATGCATACTGGCCGGAGGGCCTGACTGTGCGGTCGAGGTGCCGCCAAGCCGCGTTCGCACCACATACCGCAACGAGCCGCCTTACGGGCGGTGCTGCCGACCGCGACGGCACCGCCCGGCCGCCGAGCCCCTGAGACAGGCTCCACCCGATATTTGCTCGATCCGAGCAATGCAAGGAGACCGACCTCCCATGCCCGATCTCGAGTACGAAGTCACCGATCAGGTGGCCACCATCCGTCTCAACCGACCGGCACAACGCAACGCGTTCACCTTGCCCATGGTCGACGAGTGGGCCGAACGGCTCGCTGAAGCCCAGAGGGACCACAGGGTCCACGTCATCGTGGTCACAGGCACCGGCGAGGGCTTCTGCTCGGGAATCGACCTGTCCTGGCTCGACGACACCGAGCAGAGCCCACTGGAGCGCAAGCAGACCCTCACCGACCACATCCATCGGGTTCCGCTCGCCCTCGAAACCATCGACAAGCCCGTCATCGCTGCCGTCAATGGGGCTGCCGTCGGCGCCGGGCTCGACATGGCGCTCATGTGTGACCTGCGCCTGGCGTCCACGACCGCACGGATGGCGATGTCCTACGTCAAGGTCGGCCTGGTCCCGGGAGACGGCGGATGCTGGCTGCTCCCTCGCCTGATCGGGCTGCCGCGCGCGCTGGAGCTGCTGTGGACCGGCGACACGATCACCGCCGAACACGCCGAGCGGCTGGGCATGGTCAACAGTGTTCACCCCCCGGAAAACTTGCTCGACGCAACCTATGAACTGGCCGCCCGACTGGCTGCAGGGCCACAGATCGCCCTGCGCATGATCAAGCGCACCACCTACCAGTCGCAGCGCATCGACTTCCGTACGAGCCTGGACCTCGTTTCGTCGCACATGGGAATCGTGCGCAGCACCGCCGATTCAGTGGAGGCGTATCGCAGCTTCGTCGAGAAGCGCTCACCGAAGTTCACGGGCCGATGACCGCGTTCTCCGGACTGCGAATCGCAGACTTCTCACGAATCCTGGCAGGCCCTTTCGCGACGATGCTGCTCGCCGACTTCGGCACCGAGGTCATCAAAATCGAGCGGCCAGGCGGAGGCGACGACACCCGATCGTGGGGACCGCCCTACGCGTCCGACGGCTCGGCCACCTACTTCCTCTCCGTCAACCGCAACAAGCACAGCGTGGTCCTCGACCTGGCCTCAGCCCAGGGGCGACGGCAGGCCCAGGACCTGGCAGTCGAGGCCGGCATCGTGGTGGAGAACTTCCGCCCGGGAGTGATGGACCGCCTTGGCCTGGGTTACGAAGACCTCGTTGCGCTCCGTCCCGACCTGATCTACTGCTCCATCAGCGCCTTCGGATCGGGAGCCGGAGCCCGGCTGCCCGGCTACGACTTGATCGTTCAGGCGGCAGGCGGCCTGATGAGCATCACCGGGCCCCGGGACGGCGAGCCGCAGAAGGTCGGTGTTGCGGTCGTCGACGTCATCACCGGCCTTTTCGCTGCTCTCGGTATCGCAGCCGCAGTACGGCACCGGGAGCAGACGGGCGAGGGGCAGAGGATCGAGGTCGACCTGCTCAGCTGTGCCCTGTCCGCTCTCACCAATCAGGCGGCCGGCTACACCGCCGGTGGTGTGGTGCCCACACGGCTCGGCAACGAGCATCCGTCGATCGCACCGTACGAGACGCTGCCCACCGGCGACGGTGAGTTGGCTGTCGCGGTGGGCAACGACAAGCAGTTCCGCTCCATGTGCGAGGTTCTGCAGTCGCCGGGAATGGCCGACGACCCCCGCTTCGCCACGAACCCCGCCCGCGTAGCACATCGGGCAGCACTGCGCGAGGAACTGGCCGCTCGCCTGTCGCTCGGCCCGACGGCCGAATGGGTCGACCGGCTCAGTCGCGCGGGGGTACCGGCCGGGCCGGTCAACGACCTCGCCGCGGCGTTCGACTTCGCGCGGTCGCTGGGGCTTGAACCGACCGTCGACATCGGGGGCACCACACTGCCCCGCAACCCCCTTCGGATGGAGAAGACGCCTGCGAGTTATCGCCTGCCCCCGCCGCGCCTTGCCGGAAGCGACGATCCGTGTCCCCCATCGACGACGGAAGCGGACGGCCAGCACAGGGCAACGGGGAAAAACCCATGACCAGGACAGCAGACACCATCCAGAGGGTGGGGATCGTCGGCGCCGGCTTGATGGGCGCGGGCATCGCGGAGGTCTGTGCCCGCGCCGGCCTGGACGTGCGCGTCCACGAGAGCGACAGGTCAACCGCCCGCGCAGGCCGTGACCGTATCGCTCGGTCCCTCGCCCGTGCTGAGAAGGCAGGGAAGCTCAGTGCCGAGGAACGCGAGCAGGCGTACGCGCGAATCGGTGTCGACACCGACATCGACCAACTCGGCCCGTGCGACCTCGTAGTGGAAGCGGTCAGTGAGAACGCGGACGCGAAGGTGAGGGTCTTCCGCCAGCTCGATGAGGTGGTCACCCGGCCGGACGCGTTGCTGGCGAGCAACACCTCCTCCATACCGATCACGAAGATCGCCATGGCGACACGCCGAGCCGACCGCGTGATCGGGCTGCACTTCTTCAATCCCGTGCCGGTGCTCCGTCTGGTCGAGGTCGTGCCCTCCCTGCTCACGTCGCAGGACACGATTGCCAGAGGGCGAGCCTTCGTGACCGACACGCTCGGCAAGACCGTCATCACGTCGCAGGACCGAGCGGGCTTCGTCGTCAACTCGCTGCTGGTTCCGTACATCCTCGCAGCCATCAGGATGCTCGACTCGGGGGTTGCGAGCGCGGAAGACATCGACAGCGGGATGATGCTCGGCTGCGCGCATCCCATGGGGCCTCTCCGCCTCGCAGACCTCATCGGCCTCGACACGGTGAAGGCCATAGCCGAGGCCATGCATGCGGAGTTTGCAGAGCCGCTCTACTCCCCGGCACCCCTGCTCCTACGGATGGTCGAGGCAGGCCTAGTCGGCAAGAAGGCCGACCGGGGCTTCTACGACTACCGGCCCTAAGTGCCCCCGTGGCGCAGCCCATTGCATCAGCGTCACGCGATCGAACCCTGAAGCAGACCGACGAAAGGGATAAATCATGGAAAAGGCGCGTCAACTGGACGTAATCGCGGCACGGGCAGTGACGCCCGGCCGGGTCACCGCGAGCCCTTTCGGCCCGGCCGACGAGATCGGGATGCTCAACCTCATGACCGACGAGTCGCGGGCAGCGGCGTGGACAGCCGCCGACCCGACGTCGATCTACGATCTCTCCGTCGACTACCACGTGGGTATGCCCTCCTGGGCCGGTCTCGGGGATCCGACCTACCAGATCTGGATGTCCCACACCCCGGTCGGCAGCGTCAATGAGGACGTCCTCAACCTGGGGGAGGAACAGAACCGCCACGTCACCTACTCCGGTGACTGCATCGCGATGTACACGCACACCGGCACCCACCTCGACGCGCTCAACCACTTCGGACTGGACGGCGAGGTCTGGAACAACGTCCGAGCCGACCGTGATCTCGGCAGCCGCCATTGGCTGAAGAACGGAGCCGACCGGCACCCGCCGGTGATCGCCCGTGGCGTCCTGCTGGACGTCGCGGCGGCCGCGGGCGTGGACGTGCTGCCCGACTCCCACCGCATTACCGCTGAGGAACTCCAGGAGGTCATGGATCGGCAGGGCTCGCATATCCAGGTCGGGGACGTTGTCCTCATCCGGACGGGGCGTATGCATCTGTGGCACGACGGTTCCCGTTACCTGCACAATGAGGCCGGCCTCGACCGCGGCGCGGCCGAACTTCTTGCCGAGGCAGGGGCGATGATCATCGGTGCGGACAACGTGGCGCTGGAAGTGATGCCCAGTGTCGATCCGACGAACTGGCATCCGGTGCACACCTACCTGCTTGGTGAGTGCGGCATCCCCATCATGGAGAATGTGTATTTGGAAGACATCGCTGCGGCACAGCTCTGGGAGTTCGTCCTCGTGGGGGCGGGCCTCCGGCTGCGTGGTGCGACCGCATCGCCCATGCGTCCTCTGGCCTTTCCCCTCCTGCGTGACGCGACCATCGCTGGAAACGAGTAGCCATATGTCCGCCAACGCTGGACACCCGCCCCTGAAAGGTGAAACGTGACCGACGCAGCCCGCACACGGCCGACCGTCGCCGAGCAGGTTGCCAAGATCCTGCGGGACGAGATACAGCATGGTCAGCTCGCTCCAGGGTCACCACTGCGACAGAACGAGATCGCTGCCCGACTAAGAGTAAGCAGCACTCCCGTGCGCGAGGCCTTCCAGATCCTTGAGCGCTCCGGCCTCGTCGTCCGGGAAGGACGGCGGGGCGTGCAAGTCTTCCGCCCCTCCGTGTCCGATCTGGTCAACGGCTACGAAGTGCGCATCGCATTGGAGTCAATGGCCGCAGGGCTCGCGGCCGAGCGCTTGACCAATGCCGCCCATGAGCACCTTGCTGCGACGGTCGCGCGCATGCACCAGGAACCTGTACCTCCAGATGAGTACCTGCGTCTCAACGCCGATTTCCATGCACAAATCGCTCGGGGATCGGGAAATCCGCGTCTGGAGGAACTCGTCATCACCGAGCAGGCAGCCGTGGCGACCTACATCTCATTCCTGGGCGTTGACCCATCCAGTGCGCATGAAGCCCAAGAGGAGCACGAAGCTGTTCTGTATGCCATCGCCCGTGGAGACTCCGCTGGTGCCGTTGAGGCCATGCGCCTGCACCTCCAGAAACGGGTGAATGCTCTCCGTATTCGCCTCAGCGGCGCCGCCGAAAATGACCAGGAAGTTGTTACGCCGGCGGCCCGTTGACCGGAGGTAGGGCCGAATTCCGCGCTCACAGGCGCAGGTACTTTGCGGTGGCGTTTTCACCGACAGCTACGGTCCTGGGCTGGCCGCCGGGCCGCCTGTTTGGTGCGCGATGGGCAGACCGCAGCTGACGTCTCGGTGTCCTGGACGCCGGTGCGCGGGGAATGGCGAGTCCCCGCCCCCGCCTGGAGTGCATGGACCTCGCCGCCGACCCGTACTCGTTCCACGAGTACGGCTACCGACGCTTCGTACAGAAGATCAAGGACGCCGTCGATCCGAACGGCATCCTCGCTCACGGGCGGCATGGCATCTGGCCGGCCCAGTACCGCGGTGGCCGCATGACCTTCCACCGCACTTTCTCCACGGCTGCTGAACCCGAGCGATCCGCTCTCCAGGTGGCACCGCCGGTGCCCCGATCACGAATCATCACCTCACGCAAAGAAGGATGGTGCCGCCGATGGCCGATCCAGTCCATGACACAGCCCTGCGCGTCGACGCGCTGGGAGTGAGTTTCCGGGGGGTGCAAGCCCTCCGCGATGTCTCCTTCTCGATCCCGGCCGGCGGTGTCTCGGCGGTGATCGGCCCCAACGGGGCGGGAAAGACCACGCTGTTCAACTGCGTCAGTGGTGTCGTCCGGCACACCGGCACCGTCGAACTCGAAGGACGCGACCTGAGCCGGCTGCACGCCGACCGCCGCGCCGCGCTGGGCATCGCGCGCACCTTCCAGACACCGCTGCTCGTGCCCGACCTCTCCGCGCTCGACAATGTCCTCCTCGGTGCCCACTCCAGGATGAAGGGCGGGCTGACGCAAGCGATCCTGCGGCTGCCCTCGATTGTACGGGCCGAGCGGACGATGCGCGGACGGGCGTCCGAACTGCTGGAGCGCCTCGGACTGCCCGCCGCAGGCATCAGGCCCGCAGGTAGCCTCCCGCACGGTGACCGCCGCAGGGTCGAGGTGGCGAGGGCGCTGATCGGCGAACCCCGGCTGCTGCTCCTCGACGAACCGGCAGCCGGTCTCGGTGCGGACGAGGCCGCCGACCTGCTGAGCGACGTCGAAGCGTTCGCGGCGGAAATCGGGATGACCTGCGTGCTCGTCGAGCACGACGTGGGGCTCGTGATGCGGGTCTCACGCCACGTCGTTGTCCTCGACGCGGGGCAGCTCCTGGTTGCCGGATCCCCGTCCGACGTTGCCGCCGACGAGCAGGTGATCGCCGCCTACCTCGGCGACGACTGGTCGGAGGTGACGGTATGACAGCCGTACTGCTCGAAACCCGTGGCCTCGTTGCGAGGTACGGCTCCGTGGAGGTGCTGCACGGGATCGACATCACCGTGTCGCAAGGGGAGACCGTGGTACTCCTCGGCCCGAACGGGGCCGGCAAGACGACCATGCTCCGAGCGATCTCCCGAACGGTGCCGACCCACGGCGCCATCGAGTTCGGCGCCGCGGACATCACCGGCCTGAGCGCCGCGCGCACCGCCCGCGCGGGCATCGGGCACGTGCCCGACGGGCGGGGCACGTTCGTCGACCTCACCGTGGAGGAGAACCTCCGCCTCGGCGCGCTGGCCCGCCCGCGCGACCGACGAGCGCTCACCCGACAGGACCTCGACCTGGTCTATGACACCTTCCCCGTTCTCGCCGAAATGCGGCCTCGCGCCGCCGGCCTGCTCTCCGGCGGACAACAGCAGATGCTCGCGATCGGCCGCGCGCTGATGGCCAGGCCCCGGCTGCTGCTCATCGACGAGCCGTCGCTGGGCCTCGCCCCCCTGCTCACCCGCCAGCTGTTCGACGTACTGACCCGGATCAAGGAGGAGTGGATGACGTCGCTGCTGATCGCCGAACAGAACGCCCGGCTCTCCCTGGAGATCGCCGAACGCGTGATCGTCCTGACCGGAGGGCGGGTTGCCGCCGCCGGGCGGGCCGAGGAGTTCCGCGACGGCGGCCTGATCAGGCGCGCATACCTGGGCGGCAGCACTGAGGGTGGCGCGGAAGCGATCGGAGTCAAGCAATGACAGAACTGCTCCAACAGATGGTGGACGGGCTCAGCTCGGGACTGGTCTACGGCATCCTCGCGCTCGCGCTCAGCGTCGTCTTCCAGGGCACCGGCATGCTCAACTTCGCCCAAGGCGAGATGGCGACCCTCTCCGCCTACCTTACGCTCGTACTCCTCACTGCGGGCCTGTCCTTCTGGACGGCGGTGCCCCTGATCGTCGTCCTGTCCGCGGCAGGTGGAGCGCTCGTCGAGCGGGTGCTGGTCCGGCGCGTCGAGGGCGCGGGCGAGCTCCCGCTGCTCACCCTCAGCGTCGCCCTGCTGCTCGGTCTCAACGCCCTGATGACGATCATCTGGAGCACCAACCCGCGGACCTTCCCGAGCCCTTTCGGCAAGGGACTGATCGAGTTCGCGGGACTGCGGATGACAGCCCAGCAGCTGGGCTCGCTCCTCACCCTGCTCGCCGTCATGGCCGCCACCTCGCTCCTGTTCAACCGGACCAGCGTGGGCCTGCGGCTGCGCGCCGTTGCGCAGAACCCCGCCTCCGCCACCGTGCTCGGCCAGCACCAGGGGCTCTGGCTCATGATCGGCTGGGCCGTCGCCGCGGGCGTCGGCGCCTTCGCGGCCGTCGTCGCGGCCCCGGTCCTCACCCTCACACCGGGGATGATGACCTTCCCGCTGCTCCTGGCCCTGGCCGCTGGCACGCTTGGCGGCCTGTCGAGCCGCGTGGGCGCGGTCGTCGGCGGTGTACTCATCGGCATCTCCAACGGACTGGCCGGCCGGTACGTGCCCGGCCTCGATGGCGACCTCGCGGTCGTCGCCCCCTTCTTGCTGACCGCCGTCGTCGTGACGCTGCGGCCGGCCGGGATCTTCGGCAGGACGAGGACGGTACGGGTATGAACACGCTGCGCCGCTACGCCGTCCCCACAGGCTGGAGTGCCGCCCTCCTGACCGGACTCGTCGTCCCCTTCGTCGTGTCCGACTACGACCTCCTCGATCTCACCCGCGTCCTCACGATCGCCATGGCCGTAGCCGGACTCAACCTCCTGCTCGGTCACTCCGGCCAGATCAGCGTCGGCCACGGCGCCGTGTTCGGCCTCGGCGGATACGCGGCCTTCATCGCCGTGGCCGCATACGACTGGCCGTGGGCGGCCGCCGTGCTCCTCGCCGGTGTCCTGTGCCTGGTGTTCGGTCTCCTGATCGGCGTCCTCGCCCTGAAGATGGGCGGCGCCAATCTTGGACTGCTCACCATCGCCGTGGCCGCCGTCTTCCCCCTCGTCCTCATCCGACTGAAGTCCCTGACGGGGGGGACCTTCGGCCTCTCGCTCGCGCACTCCGGCATCGAGCCGCCCGCCGGACTCGGCCTCACCGCGGCGCAGTTCGGGTTCCTCGTCTGCCTGCTCATCCTCGCCCTGACGCTGCTCGCCCTACACAACCTGGTGACCGGACGGACCGGCAGGTCGCTGGCCGCCGTTCGCACCAGCCCCCTGCTCGCGGCGGCCAACGGCGTGAACGTCAACCGGACGAAGCTCATGGCCTTCGCCGTCAGCTCGGCCGCTGCCGGAATCGGTGGCGCGCTCTACGCGCTCGTCACGGCGATCGCCGTGCCGGACAGCTATCAGATCACGCTGTCCATCACCCTGCTCGCGGCCAGTGTCGTCGGCGGCAGCCGGACCTGGGCCGGCGCGGTCGCCGGCGCAGCGATCGTCGTTTACCTGCCCACACTCGCCGAGAACGTCGCCGGCGGCGAGACCGCGGGCAACTGGGCCCAACTCGTCTACGCCTGCGGTCTCGTCCTCGCCCTGGTCCTCGCGCCGGCCGGCCTCATCGGCGGCCTCACGGGCCTCGTCCGCCGGATCTCGCGCACCCACTGAGTGTCCCCACCTTCGATACGAATGGAAGTTCAATGAGGAACTGCCGAACGAGAGTGATCGCCTTCGTCGCCGTGGCCGCGGCCACCGCCTCGGCCTGCTCCGGCCGCTCGGCCGGTACGGAATCCGACACCGGCGACATCGTGATACGCGCCAGCTACCCCCTCAGCGGCGCTCTGTCCTCCGCGGGCGTCTCGGCCGATGGTGCCGCCGCGTACTTCAAAGCCGTGAACGCGGCGGGCGGCATCAACGGTCGGAAGATCGATTTCAAGGTGGAGGACGATGCTTTCGACCCCTCCCGGCTGGTCTCCAACAACACCCAGTTCGTCAAGCGCGACCACGCCACCATCGTCGTCAACTTCGGCGGTATCGCGGTCGCGGCCCGGCCACAGCTCAACGCGGCTGGCGTGGCCCAGATCGTGCAGGGCGGCGAAACCGTACTGAGCGACATCAAGAAGTTCCCCGAAACCCGAGCCTTCGTCCCAGACATCTCCTGGGAGGGCGAGCTCCAGGGCCGCTACATCGCGGAGAAGACCCCGAAGGCCGTCGTCGGCTTCATGGGCTTCAACAACGAGTTCGCCGACAGCCAGCTCGCGGGGCTGGCCAAGGCGGGCGCCCACCCGGTCAAGTCCCTCAGACTCCCGCCCGGCCAGGGCGACGTCGCCTCACAGGTGACGGAGCTCAAGGCGGCCAAGGTCGACACGCTGGTCGTCACCCTCAGTCCGCCCACTCTGGGCGCGCTGCTCACCTACATGGGCCAGATCCACTACAAGCCCAAGATCTTCATCGGCAGCGCCTACGCGGACTTCGCCAGCACCGTGAATCCCGCCGGCACCGCCAACGTCAAGGGCGCCCTGTCCTACCAGTGGTTCAAGGACCCCCAAAACCCGGCGGTGCACGACGACAAGGCGCTGGTGAAGTACCGCGCCGACATGGCGAAGTACGCGCCCAAGGCGGACGCGAACCAGTCGTTCGCGCTGACCGGCTACGGGCTGGCCGCTGCGATCGTTTCCGCCCTCAAGGAGACCAAAGACGTCACCAGCGGCAACTTCCTCTCTGCCTGGGACTCCCTGTCCAAGACAGCGAACCCGCTCCTGATCAACGGAGCGACGCTCACCAGCGAATCGGACGGCCGACTCGTGCACGAGTATCAGCTGCATGAATTCGACGGCACGAGCTGGGTGCCGCGCGGTGACATCATCAACGTCTCAAAGACCGGCATCACCGGCTGAGGCGACCAGTGCGACCGGGGCGCGATTCAGAGCCCGATCCGCCCCGGTGGGCCCGGCTGACAACGATAGTTGAGCGGTGCGGAGATGCCCGCGAGCCCGGCGGGTGGTGACGCAGCGTGTCCGTAGGCGCTGGTGGTCGGCGTTGCGGAAGCCGAACGCGTTGCGAGCGACGAGCTTGATCACACGGTTGACACCCTCGCTCTTGGTGTTGCTGTGACCGGTGTTGATGAACGCTTCGATCTCGGGCCACCAGCGGCCGGCGGTGGTGGCGAGCTGGCGGACTTCGGGGATGCCGGAGTCCGCGCAGCAGGTGAGAAACCTCCAGCGAGCCTGACCGATTTGGTAACGGTCGGCGCCGGTGCGGGCGCACGCGAGGAGGTTGCGGAGGTTCCCCTCGGCGAACCAAGCCGTCAGCAGTGTCTGTCCGATCTTTCCCTTGTCTAGCAGAGCGTTCCACAGCGTGGCGAACTGCTCGTTGGTGAGGCCCTCGCGGTTGCGTAGCAGGCGCCGCCTGGCTTTCCACTCCCGGTCACTGGCACGTCCGCGCCAGCCGCGGGTCTCTGCTGCATTGGATCTGCACCCAGAAGCAGACGTGGAACCCAGTCGGCAACGGCCTGGGCTTCCCGACCGACGATCCCCATGCGAGTGACACCAGGGCCTTAGCCTGAATCCACCGGCTTGGATTGAAAAGGATCTTCTAACGGTTTTCTGAGCTGGTGCCGGGTCGGTGCTCGGTTTGGGGCAGGTGGTATCTGCTGGTCTGCCCAGCTTTTCCACGGGTTCGGTTCCGGTCGGGCCTTGAGGGCGGGGTGGACAGGGGTGTCAGATCAGTCCCGGTGGGCCGTGCGTGATGGCGAACATATGCGTCCAGGCTTGCTGCCAGGGCCAGTTGTGGGGCAGGTGCAGGGTGATGCGCCGTGCTGAGCGGGCGATCCGGGCCGGGACGTGGACCAGGTGGGCCCGGAGTGTGGCGGTGGTCGCCTTGGCGTGGAAGGCCGAGGTGTGTGCTCCGACGGCCCGCAGCAGGTTGTAGGCCATCGCCCACAAGATGAGCCAGGCCGAGTTGGCGTGGAAGTGCCCGGAGGGCAGGTGGGCCAGAGCTCCGGCTTTGCTGTCCGCGATGACCTGTTCCACCACCGCGTGGTGGCGGTGTTCTCGTTCGGCCTGGAGTGTCCCGGCGGGGTTGTCGGTGAAGAAGGGGTGGTAGCGCCAGACGGGAAACAGCTCGCCCTGTTCTCCCACGACGGCGGGTTTGGCCAGGTCACGGACCCGGCGCACGATCAGCCGGGCCGTGACGCGCTCACTCTTGTTGCGGCTGGCGAACGCGGTGTATGCGGGTATCTCGGCGACCTCGGCGTCCGAGATGAGATCACCGGTGTCTGGATCTTCCACCGCGTTCGGGTAACTGATCTTCTGCCATGCCTGGTTGGGGATGCTGAGGACGGCCCGTTTGATGGACGGGTTCATGCCGGTGGTGATGGAGAAGCGGGCTCCGGCCCGGCGGCAGGCTGCGATCACACCGGCGTTGTAGAACTGTGAGTCCGCCCGCAGGATCCGCATGCCGGTGCAGCCCGCCTCGGCGGCGGTGGCCAGGGCCTCGCTCACGAATTTCGGGGCGCCTCGGGAGTCTGCTGCCTTGCCGCGTCGCATCCGGACCGCGGCGATCACCGGCCGGGAGTGCGGGGTGCAGATCGTGGCGAGCAACGGGTGCAGAGTGCGGATGCCCTTGAACCGGCCGTACTCCGCGCCCTGCTTGGCCCGCCCGTAAACCCGTTTATGAGTGGAGTCGACGTCGATGAACGCCGTCACACCGGCGCCCGGCAGCAGTGGCGTGTGTGCGGCCAGCGCGCCGAGGAACCTGCGGTGCACGGCGTGGAGTTGGAGAGCATGACCGTGGGTGAACGCGCGCAGGAACGTGCCCAGCGTGGACGGGGCCCGGATACCGTCGAACACGGCCGGCATCGCACCGTGCCGCAGCAGGCGAAGGTCGTCGATGCTGTCCGCGCCCGCGGCCATACCGCCCACGATGCTGGTGACCTTGGCGTCCGCCGCCGCACCCGCGCCGTTGCCCGCCCCGGGCAGCTTCACCTTCTCGGCCACCAGGCGCGAAAGACCGCACCGCTCGGCCAGCCGCATCACCGGGACCAGCCCCGCATACGCGATCAGATTCCGGTCATCGAACGCAGCGGAGACCGCCGCCGGGGTGTGAGAAACTTTCATCTACGAGGTGCCTTGCTGATAGCGCGTGATGGTGGTGTGGTAACTCCCATCTTCGCAGGTCAGCAGGCACCTCTCTTCATTTCTCTATCCACAGGACCCGGGACAGCCGGTGGATTCAGGCTTAGCCTTGGGCTAGTACTGCAACCGCATCTGCCGTGACAGGTGGCGGAGTGGCTCGTTGTTCCGTCTGTGCGATGAATCGTTGACGGTTGAGCAGGTCGAGTCGTGGTCCGAGGGGATAGCCGGGTTCCATGCCCGGTTCGCCCATCGTTTCGGCAGGTCGGAGCCCCGCGAGCGGGCGTCGGACTACCTGAACGGGTTGCTCGCGCCGCTTGAGAAGAAGAACGGGTGGACGCTGTCGGAGCAGGTCGGGCAGTTGCGCCCCGACGGCGTCCAGCGGCTGCTCAACCACTCCGACTGGGACGAGAACGCGGTCCGCGACGATGTGCGGGACTTCGTCGTGGAGACCATCGGTGCCAAGGACGCGGTGCTGATCGGTGACGACACCGGCTTCCTGAAGAAGGGCACCAAGTCCGCCGGCGTCCAGCGTCAGTACACCGGCACGGCCGGCCGCACGGAGAACAGCCAGATCGGAACATTCCTGGCCTACGCCTCCGCCAGGGGGCGGGCGTTGATCGACCGCGAGCTCTACATCCCTGTCTCCTGGACGGATG
Source organism: Streptomyces sp. NBC_01320 (assembly GCF_035974375.1). NCBI lineage: Bacteria > Bacillati > Actinomycetota > Actinomycetes > Kitasatosporales > Streptomycetaceae > Streptomyces > Streptomyces sp. NBC_01320. The sequence continues at coordinate 11,838,913 of NZ_CP108390.1, read as the reverse complement.
ACCGTGACCGCTGCCGCGCGGCCGGGATCGACGACGGAGTTCCCTTCGCGACCAAGAACGAGCACTTCAAGTGGATGCTGCAACGCGCCATCGACGCGGGTGTCCCGTTCGCGTGGGTCACCGCTGACGAGGCATACGGGCAGGTCAAGCACCTGCGCGTGTGGCTGGAGGAACGTCGGGTCGCGCACGTGCTGGCCACGAAGGTCAACGACACCGTGATCACCGCGCGCGGAGCGGACGCGCGGGTGGACCAGCTGGTCGCCGTGCTGCCCCGCCAGCGGTGGAAACGGATCTCCGGCGGGGCCGGCGCGCACGGTGAGCGGATCTACGACTGGGCGCGTGTCGCGATCCGCCCGTACTGGGAGAACGGCTTCGGGCACTGGGTACTGGCCCGACGCAGCGTCAGCGACCCGAGCGAGATCGCCTACTACGTCTGCTACGGCCCGGTCGCCTCCCGACTGAAAGACCTGGTCAAAGTGGCTGCCGCGAGGTGGGCCGTGGAGGAGTGCTTCCAGACCGCGAAGGGAGAGTGCGGTCTGGACCACTACCAGGTACGGCTCTACCGGGCCTGGTACCGCCACATCACCCTGGCCATGGCCGCCCTCGCCTACCTGACCGCCATCCGCGCCGCAGAAGCCACAAAAGGGGCACTCTCGACGACGAGCAAGACCTCATACCCCTCAGCGTCCCGGAGATCCGCCGGTTGATGGGCCACATCGCCGTCACACGCCACTGCCACACCAACGAACACCATCTGCACTGGTCACGCTTCCGACGACGCAGCCAGGCCCGAGCCCGCCGCTCCCACTACAAACGCCGAGGCCACATTCTCCAGATGCGGTTGCAGTACTAGTGCAGCGCCGCACTGATCCTGCGGGGGTCAGGTGGCCTTGAGTGGGGTGCCGTCGTAGGTCCATCGGAAGGGGCGGGCTTCCTTGTCGTAGGCGAGGGTGAACTCGCGGATCTGGTCGATGAGGTCCTGGCGTGAGGTGAACTCGCCTCGTCGCAGCAGTCGGCGGGCCAGGATCGAGAAGAAGATCTCGACCTGGTTCAACCATGAGGCGTGCTTGGGCGTGTGGTGGACGGTGAACCTCGGGTGGGCCGCGAGCCAGGCCCGCGTGGCCTTCGAGACGTGTGACGATCCGTTGTCGAGGACCAGATGGATCGCCAGGGCAGGGTCGATACTCCCGTCCAGCAGTCGCAGGAACCGGATGAAGGTGACGGAGTCGTTGCGGGCGATGTCCTCGACCAAGACCTGTCCGCTGTGCACGTCCAGGGCCGCGACGATGGACGCGGTGCCGTGGCGTCGGTACTCGAACTCGCGGCGCTCGGCATGGCCGGGCCGTACGGGCCTGGTGGGGTGGCGACGCGAGCGGGCCTGCATGGCGGTCTTCTCGTCCACGCTGAGCACGACCGACCCGGGCGGGCGATGCAGGTAGAGGGCGCACACCTCGGCGGCCTTGACGTGGAAGTCCGGGTCGTCGGGGCGGGTGAGCCAGCCGCGGACGAGGTGGGGTTTGAGGTCCAGGTCGGCCAGGATCCGCCCGACCTGGGAGGCGGAGATCTCGTGGGCAGCAAGGGACTTGGCGATCGACTTGTGGGTCCATTGACTGTCGGGGGCCGGTTTGGCGGAGGTGACCGTGGCGACGATCGCAAGGTGCACCTCGGGCCCGTACCGACGCGGGCGGCCCGGCCTCCTGCGGTCGTCCAGAGCGGCCATGCCCTCGTGGTGGAACCGCTTGCGCCAGCGTCGCACGGTGGCGATGTGTAACCGGTGGCTGCGAGCGATGGCCGCGTTGGAGACACCGTCGGCGGCGGCCAGGGCGACCTCGGCTCGCTGGATGCGCCGCAGCGGCGCGGTGCGCGAGCGGGCCAACTGCTCCAGAACCGCGCGCTGGCTCTTGTCCCAGACCACCGTGAACGGGCTGTGCGCTGGCATGACCCCACCCCTGGATTCGACGAGCGGCGGTCATTGTCGCGCGGACGAACGGGGTCAGCGGCGGACGGCCTCGCGGGAAGGGGGCCGGTGGCAGGATGACGGCCATGGCGAATACCAGGCGCGCGAAGCCGATCTCCCGCTCCCGGACGGCACCCGGAAAGGTCGTCCACAAGATCAAGGTCACCCTGCGTGGCTCCCGGCCCCCGGTCTGGCGCCGCCTGGAAGTGCCGTCGGGCACCACGCTGCAGCAGCTTCACCACCTCATCCAGGCGGCCTTCGGCTGGGAGGGCTACCACATGTGGGCCTTCGAGACCCCGCAGGACCGCTATGGAGTCGCCGACCGTGAGTTGGGGATCCGCAGCGCGGCATCCAAGCGACTTGACCAGGTCGCCCCGAGCGTCGGCGACAAGCTCAGCTACACCTACGACTTCGGCGACGACTGGGAGCACGACATCCTCGTCGAGGCCATCACCGACGCCGAAGCGGGTACCCCCTACCCACGCTGCCTCACCGGCCGCCGTGCCTGCCCGCCCGAGGACTGCGGCGGGATGTGGGGATACGAGTACCTCATCGAGATCCTCGCCGACCCCGGCCACGAAGAACACGACGAACGGCTCGAATGGCTCGGCCTCGACACCGCAGACCAGTTCGACCCCGCCGCCTTCGACCTGGCAGAGGTCAACAGCGCACTGTCCGGCTTCGCAGCCATCCTGATCGAGAACTGACGCTCCACCATGCAGCATCGATCGCCCCAGCCACCACGGCAGGGGCGATCCTGACCCTCGCAGGATCAGTGCGGCGCTGCACTAGGCCTGGTCGATCGTGCCCGCGACTTCATCACCGGCCGCGGCGAATGAAGGCACCACGCGCAAACCAGACCGGTCCCGGCCGCGAAACAGTCTCCGCGTGGTTGAAGGGCGACGAGGTATCCCCGGTAGGCGGCCGCGGGGAAACTTGCCGGCGCCTTCAGATTTCGTGATCGCCTTCGCAGCTCAGGTGCCGTTCCTCCTCCCGCCAACAGGCTTGGGTTCGGTAGGAGGGTGTGGCGGCGGGGGAACAGGGTCCGGTGGAGAGGGCATTGGGCCTGGTACCGGGTCCGGCGGGCTCGGCACAGGGCCAGGCGACGGAGGGACGGGCTCGGGGTGCGGGCCGGGTGGTCCCGGCGGTGGTGTTGTCACAAGGCCTCCTCGATTGGCGCACAGCCCAGAATTGGTCAGGCGGCGGATAGTGCTTCGAGGAGGTCGCCGACGGCCGGATCGGGCAGTGCCCGGGCGACATCGGCCTGGGCGACCATTCCGACCAACACGTGTCCGTCGATGACCGGCAGTCGACGCACCTTGTGTTCACTCATCGTGCGGAGAATCTCCGACGCATCGTCGTCCGCGCCGATCGTGACGGCCTCACCCTGCGCCAGCTCGCCCGCCTTGATCTCAGCGGGGTCCTTGTCCGCCGCAAGCACCTTGATCACGATGTCACGGTCGGTGAGTACGCCCTTGAGACGTTCGTCCGCTCCGCAGATAGGCAGAGCACCCACGCCCAGTTCGGCCATCTTGTGGGCGGCCAGGAGCGCGGATTCGTTCGCGCCGATGCACTCGGCGTCCGGCGTCATGATGTCGCGCGCCGTAGTCATCACACACTTCCTTTCCGATGGATTTCGGTTCGGACACTGGTGTGGTCTTCCCGCGGTCAGGTGGTGAGCAGGCGGTTGAAGAACGAGCGGTAGCGCTGAAGTGCTATGCGGAGATCCTCGGTGAGGACCTCCTCGCCCCGGCCCCACTGGCTTTCGAGCCCTTCCTTGCGGGATGCGAACGACCCGGCCAGCGTCTGCATGACCTCGGCGACCAACGCGTCGGCCGCACGGACGGCTTCCTGCGGATCGTCGACGAAAGCTGTCTGGACGGCCTGCCATTTGGACTGGAAGGCCTCGGCTTCCTCGGGACCGAGAAGCGGCTCGTTCGCCTGGGTGTCTTCCGGCGCCGATCCATGCGGTGCGCCTGCCGCCGGCTCCTGGGACGCCGCGTCCGCAGTGGCACCCTCGGCGGACGGGGGAGCGTCATCCGCCGCTGCCGGCGCCGTCCCACGATCTGCGTCCTGGTCCTCCCGGGGCCGGGCAAGATCCTCGGTGCTCAGGCCCATGTCGCCCGCTTCACTGTGTTCGCGCTGCATGCTTGTCCACCTCGTCCGAATCAATTTCGGCGGGCTCTTCATCCGCGGCCCGCCGGCATACGCGGGGTCCGGGTCAAGCGCGTTGCTGTCCCGGCCTGTCGCCGTTGGTGAGCAGGTCGTCGAAGAGCGCGCGGTAGTGCACCATCGCCCCCCGCAGTTCCTCGGTGGTCGTCTGCCGGCCGCCGGCTCGTGCATTGACTTCGTGGGCGGCGCGATAATGCTCCAGCGTGCGCCCGTGCTCGACCGACAGGTCCTTCACCTGCTGCTCGTACCCCTCGGTCGGGTAACCACGTTCCTTCATGAGCCGGGTCACCAGCTGGTCCGCCTCACCGACCGCCTCTTGCGGACGGTCCACGAAGTGCTCCTGCACGCTGTTCCAGTCCTGCGCGTACTGCTGACGGGCAGTCGAGGCCAGCGGCTTCAGATCGAGGTCGTCATGCCGTTCCTCGCGGGCGCGCAGATCACGTTCTGCCGCCCTGTGACCACCCTCGGCTTCCACCGCGCGCTCGTACTCGGCGCCGAAACGGTCCCTCAGGTGACGGCGACGAACTGCCGTCCACAAGCCGATCGCGAGGACAATGACGACGACCGCGACAATGATCGCAATGACAATTCCTGACGACATCGCACGCCTCCCTTGATGTCGCTGCTCAGATCCCTGTCATCCGGCCCCAGGCGCGCGGCAGCCCGGGAGGCGATTCCCGCGCCCCGCACGCCTTGCCGGGCCGCCGCATGCACTCCACCCATACGCCCCCAACGCCCCGCCCGCCACCCGGGACAGCGCGGTGAACACACAGGGCACCGGACCAGAAGCGGTGGGTAGTGCGGCTGCGGGCACTGCTGACGGTCAACAGGGCAGACCCAACCAATCACTGCCCACGCTGCGCGACAGCCCGGCGCCGGCGCAGACTGGGGAGCATGAACCCCTGCGAGGGGCTGGCCACGGTGGAGCGCACGGACGGGACCCTGGTCCGCGTCTGGGCAGAGGTCACCGTCGCCCAGGAGCACAGCCCGGCAGACACGGACCGGCCCTGGACGGCCCGGCTGACCGCACCCGGTGGCGAAGCACTCCTGCTGCGGGGCACCGTCACCCTGGTCCTCGACTCCGGGACCCGCTGGCCCGCCGAGGTCACCCACACCCAGTTGTCGTCCGGACCGCACTCCCCGAACTGGACCGAGATCAAGGGGACCGGGCCCGCAACCACCCGGCCAGACGCGATCACCGGCAGCCACGCCGAACGCGGAGACGGACCACAGCCTGGCATCGCCGGCCCCGGCGAACGCAGAGGAACAGTTCACCGGCCCGAACCGGACCACGACCACAACCACGACCACGACCACGACCACGACCACGACCACGACCACGACCAAACCGTCGAGCACCCGAACCAAGGCCGCATATCGGGCATACAATTTCGGGGATGCGGGACATCCGAGGAATCGCCGAGTACACCCGAAGGTCGCCGCAGGGATATCCCGCACCGCCACGCAGACGGCCCCCGGCACGCGGCATTTTTTTGACTGAGTGCCAGGGGGCCGCCGCACAAGCGGGCGTCCACAGAACAAACGCCCACCCCGCCACGTCGCCGCGCAGCTCACCCGTGCCTGGGTGCAGGAAAAGCGGCACACCCGCTGGTCTGCGCACACGGCGCGGGCATCTGACCCGATGGCCGATGCCGAGCCTGACCGCCCGATCGTTGAGCCTCACGCTGAAACCAGGAACAAGAGAAGAGACGGCGAGTGGAACGGCGCCCCCTCCCCCAGCCCGCACGCCACGCTGACGAGCCGCTCAATGAGCACGGGACAGGGCCGCTCGGTGCGGACGGAGCGGGAACGGGTCTCTACACCGCCGACCGGGCAGCGGTGGTGGCCACAGCGCTCGTCTCCCAGATCCACGCCGCGGCAGCCGAGCTGGCCGGACTCGCCGAACACCTCCTGGTACTCCAGGAGCACCGATACCCCGACGGGCCATAAACACGAGGCCCGTGAGACCTCCCGCCTGGTCGAAGAGGCAAGACGCCGCGCCGTGGCCGTATCCTGCCACGTTTGACCGTCAGCAGTGCCCACAGCCGCACCCCACGGCTTCTCCGCGAGTGTCCTGCATGTGTGCCCGTGCTCGCGGTGGCGTGCAGGGTGCTGTGGGCGTATGGGTGGAGTGCATGCGCAGCCCCGTAAGGGATAGCGCGCCGGGCGCGGGAATCGCCTCGCCCGGCGTGCGCGCATGACGCATACCGCCTTCCGGTCGTGCGCAGCCAGCGGACGCGCTTCAGTGCGGCCTTCGTTGGGGAAGTGACCGCGTGCCTTGACCGCCCGGCAGAGGCTTCTGCCGCTGGCGTACGATCCTCGGCTCGAACGCGCCTTCACGGTCCCTGCGCACGGTGATCTCCATAGGGCGACGTCGGTCAGTACGGTGTCTTGGAGCGGGTCCCACTGCGGGAGATGCCGCCATAGAACCTCGTGCAGACGGGGCCATACCCATATCGGGACCGCGCTTTTTAAGGATGGTTGTCGGAAGCTGATGGTTTGCGTCACGACACCGATGGTGCCGAGCGCACTGGCGATGATGACGACCAGGCGGAAACGCAGGATGTGCCTGCCCTCGCGGCAAGGCCCTCTCCCGGTTTGGTGGACGATCGCCTCGCACGGTCTGCATCGCCGTGTGTATATGCGAGGCGCATACTGAAAAGACCTGGGAGAACGGAGGACGCCATGATCATTCTCGGCGTCATTCTGCTGGTCATCGGTCTGGTGGCCAGCATATCGATCCTATGGACCATCGGTATCGTGCTCGTCGCGATCGGTATCGTTCTTTGGATCCTGGGTGCCGTCGGGCATGCGGTGGGCGGTCGACGGCATTACTGGTAGGGCTGCTTGTTCCGGCTCCCCGTGCACGCGGCCAATGTGATGGCCAGCGGCGGCTGTGATCTCGGTGTGTTCGGGTGCCGCGTGCTCGATGTGGATTTCGGTGCCGGCCCGCAGATCGCTGCCAGAGTCGGGAATTCCAATATCCCGGATGGGAGCACACATGGCTGTACGTCATCAGCTCATCGCCCGGGAACCGTCCGTACTCTGGGCGGTTCTGGAGGATGAGAGCCGTTACGCGGACTGGGTGGTGGGGACCTTCGACTCCACCCCGGGTAACGGGCGTTGGCCGGAAGTCGGATCGTCGATCACATACACGGTACGTGTGGGGCCGAAGGAGTTCCACGGCCGCACGACGGTCCGCCGCCTCGACGCGCCGCGCGCGCTGGAACTCGAAGCGCACGGAGGGCCGTTGGGTACGGCACGGATCGCCTTCGACATCCGGCCGTGGGGCGACAAGACCCTGGTCATTCTCGACGAGCATCCGCTGCGCGGACTGGGAGGGAGTCTCCACAACACAGCCCTCGACGTCTTTGCGCAGATCCGACACCGCAGCATGCTCCGGCGACTTGCGGAAGTCGTCGAAGGAATGCCCCAAAACACACAGTGAGCGGCAGGACGAGAGGACCAGCCCCAACAGTTCATCCTCCCGCCCATGCCTGGTGTCCGGCAAATTCGAGGGGTCGTCGCAACACTGCTGGTCAGCTGACTGGGTCCACCAGCTTAGCGAGACGCTCGGCCGGGGTCTCCCAGCCGAGCGTCTTTCGTGGTCGGCTGTTGAGTTCGGCGGCCACCACCTCCACCTGCTGAGGGGTGTGGGACAGAGGTCAATGCCTTTTGGGAACTACTGGCGCAGCAGGCCTTGGCGTTCTTGTCCGAGCCGCGCTGCCAGGGCTCGCCAGGTTGCAGAAGTAGACCGGAATGTCCGTGGCCTTGGTGAACGACTGGTGGGCCGCCATCTCCACGCCCTGGTCCCAGGTCAGGGAACTCCACAGGTGCGGCGGAAGAGATTGGACGGTCGCGGCGAGGCGTTGCGGGTGGCCAGGATGCTGTGGCCACGCGGCAGATGTACAAGCATCAGATAGCGGGTGGAGCGCTCGACCGCCAGGTGGCGACGAGAGTGGTGCTCCTGGCTGCAACGTCGCGCGCCGCATTACACGGAGCGTCTTGCCCTTGCCCGGCGTGGACTCGCGCACGCCGCAACCACAGACGTGGAACAGCCCTTCGTGCACCCGGCCGACACCGTGACCGCACGACCGGCACCTGGACCCCGCAGCCATGAAAAGGATGGGCTCGTGCACCGTCGCCCGCTACACCGCCAAAACATCGATCACCACAGCAGCCGCCCACCCCGGTTGGTGCGCCCGATAGCTCCTCAAGGTGCGAGGCACCCGATACCGATCAGACTTGAATGCATGGCAGAAGAACGTCGGCCGCGCGGCGGGAAATCCTCGACGACAGCCGCGCGGCGAAAGCGACGTCTCCCGCAGCGCGGCGGAGCGATTCGGAAGCGTGCACCGCGCACGTCAAGCTGCGTTTTGCGGGCCCGCTGCCCTGTTGCAACTTCGTCGCCGCTGCAGGCACTCACGTTCAGGCTGTCAGAGTCTGACATGGGACTGCTCACGCTCCCCAACGCACCGGTCCGCGGTGTGATCTGGGTGGCGGAGAAGCTCTCCGATGCTGCCGAGCGCGAGTTGCACGCCCCAGGAGTGCACCGTGCCCAGCTGGCTGTACTGAACCGGGAACTTGAAGACAGAGATAGCAGCACGGAGGAGTTCGAACCGGGAAGAGGAAAGGCTGCTGGACCGGCTGCATGCTGCACATGTCGGCCCCGCACCGAACGATCGAAGGTGACGCACTCATGGATGACACAGCCAAGGTGACCCTCGCGGCCGCAGTAGTGGGCGGCTATGTGCTGGGCCGGACGAAGAAGGGCCGGCTGGCGCTGACCATTGCGACGTATCTGGCTGGGAGACGATTCGGCCTTGAACCCCGACAGCTTGCCGCCGAAGGGATGCGCAGACTCGGAGAGATTCCCCAGTTCGCCGAGCTGCAGGAGCAGCTCAAAGGGGAAGTCTTCGACGCGGGCCGTAAGGCAGTGGCTGCCGCCGCCGACCGGGGCATGAGTTCGCTGGCCGATGCCCTCAGCGACCGTACGGCCCGGCTCGGTGAGAAGCAGGATGAGGCGGAGGAAGAGGGGGACGAGGAGGAGTACGAGCCGGAAGAGGGAGGTGCGGAGTACGAGGAAGAGGAAGAGCCGGAGGCCGAGCACGAGGAAGAAGAAGAGGAAGAGGAGGAACAGCCGGAAGACGAATACGAGGAGGAGGAAGAGGAAGAGGAAGAGCCGGAAGAGACGCAGCCGAAGCGACGCCGCGGAGAGAAGTCTCGGACGGCCAAGAAGTCCGCAGCCCGGAAGACAGCTCCGGCGAAGAAGACAGCTGCGAAGAAAACTGCTCCGGCCAAGAAGTCCGCAGCCCGGAAAACCGCTCCGGCGAAGAAGACAGCTGCGAAGAAAACTGCTCCGGCCAAGAAGTCCACAGCCCGGAAAACGACGTCCTCGAAGCGAGCAGCGTCCAAGCGCGCCGATCGTCGGAGGTAGTCAGTCATGACCAGGACGGAATCAGACCAGCCCACGGCACAAAAGTCGGGTGCGGACCGGCTTCGCGAAGAGGCGTCCAACTTCCTCAGTGCACAGGTGGAGAGTCTCGCCGAGAAAGCGGGCGACAAACTGACCGATGTCACTGGGCAGCTCACTGATGTGGCCGAGAGTGGATCGCTTCCCGCGATCGCCTCCCGTATTCTCCAGGGCGAATCCCCGCTGAAGGCATTCGTCGGGGAGAAAGCCAAGGGCGTCAAGGACAAAGTCGTGGGGAAGGTCAAGGAAGCGTTCGGCGGCGGAAAGGGGAAACGCAAGTCGAGCGGCGGCAAGGTCATGAACATCATCGAGGTTCTCGATGTGGGAGTGCCCCTGCGTGTCGCGTACGACCACTGGACGCAGTACGACCAGTTCAGCAGCTTCGCGAAGGGCGTTCGCGACGTCTCGAAGAGCGACGAGATGTCCAGTGCCTGGAAGGTCAAAGTCGGACCTTCCTCGCGCAGCTTCAAAGCGACTGTCCAGGAACAGATTCCCGACGACCGCATCGTTTGGACATCCGAGGGAGCCAAGGGAACTACCCGTGGTGCGGTCAGCTTCCATGAGTTGGCACCCAGCCTGACTCGAATCGTCCTGGTCGTGGAGTACTACCCGTCCGGGTTCTTCGAGAAGACGGGCAACCTGTGGCGCGCTCAAGGGCGCCGAATGCGACTCGACTTCAAGCACTTCCAGCGATACGTGTCCCTCGCTCAGGAAGAGCCCGAGGGCTGGCGCGGTGAAATCCGGGACGGTGAAGTCGTCGTGTCCCACGAAGACGCCATGGAAGAAGAGGCCGCTGAGCAGGAGGACGCACAAGGCGAGGAGCCCGAGGACGAGGACTACGAGGACGAGCCCGAGGACGAAGACTACAAGGACGAAGACGAGCCCGAGGACGAGGAAGGAGGCGAATACGAGGAAGATGAAGAGGAAGAAGGAGAGGAAGAGGATGTAACCCCCTCCAGGAAGCAAAGAGGACGGGGGTGAGGTTCCCCCGAGATGCGGAAAGAAGTGACAGCGGGTCAGATGGGACTCATGAGAGACATCTCACGTGCCTAAGAAGTCAAGCTGCGACGGTCAACACCGCTGCCGAGGAGGTGAAGGCATGCTGTTCGTCGAAGAGTTGTCCGGTCTGCAAGCAGTGGTAGAGCTGGCCGATCATGCGGTTGAACAGGTGCCGCTGGGCCTGGGCATGCCAGTCCCCGTGCTCGCGTCGTCGGCGGTAGTGCGTGTCAGCCCCAGAAGAGGCTCTCAGCGAGGAGAAGGCCCAGAGAAATCCAGCGGTGATCAGTCGGTCGTTCTTGATGAAGCGCCGTCCGACGTAGCGTTTCTTGCCCGAAGCGCGAGTGATGGGAGCCGATCCCGCGTAGGCCTTCAAAGCGCGGGCGTCAGCGAAGCGGCTGCGGTCGTCTCCGATCTCGGCGAGCACCCGGGCGGCGAGCTGTACTCCCAGGCCGGGAAAGCTGAGGAGGATCTCAGCGTCCGGGTGCCGGCGAAAATGTTCCTCCCCCGCCGTCGTGAGTTCCTCGGCGGCCAGGCAGGCTGCGTGCAACTGGCGTATCAATGCCAGAAGTTGATAGCCCATGGCATCCTCGACGGCCTGCGGCTGGTGGGCGTAGTCAGCGCGGAAAATGGTTCGCAGGCGATCGGCCTCGGCGTCGATGCCCCGGGTGCGGCCCGCGCGTTTCAGTGCCGCCCGCAGTTGGGCCGGGGTGAGTCTGGCGGCCCTGGCCGGGGTCGGTGCCGAGGTCAGCACCGCGCGGGCCTCGGGGCGGGCCAGGCCGTACTGCTTGCCCAGGAAAGCGTCCAGGGCGGCAGGGAAGAACTCCCGCAGCAGCGAGCGGACCTGGTTGACCAGCTGCTGACGCGCCCAGACCGCGTCTTGCTGGGCACGGGCGAGGACAGTGATCGCCCGTGCGAGATCGGTGTCGGCGGGCAGCTGGCGGTGCGCGTGTCCATCGGTTCGCAGGATGTTCGCCAGGACCAGGGCATCGCCGGCGTCGGACTTCTTGCGCGAGACACTGTGGCGGTCGCGATAGCGGGCCGCGGCGAGGGGGTTGATCGCGTAGATCGGCCGTGTTCCGGTGTTCAGGGCGGCAACGAGCAGACCCCGCCCGGTCTCGATGGCCACGGGAATCGGTTCCTCGGCGGTGTCGCCGTACTCGGCGAGCAGGTCCAGCAGCAGCCGGTAGCCCGCCGTGTCATCCGTGATGCGGCGCTTGGCCAGCAGCTGTCCGGTGTCATCGACCAGAGCCACGTCATGGTGACTCTCGGCCCAGTCGATCCCGCAGAACACGGTCACACGGTTCTCCATTCACTTGTTGTGTGCGCAGGTGGTGAGCCTGTGCGGGCCACGCGGCGACCTAATTCCAGGACTCTTCGGTCCGCCATCTCACTAGCCGTTCGCGGCACCAGCGCACCGCAGGGGCCTCCGTCTTACGAAGAGCTCGGCGGCTCGGGAGGAAGCGAAGAGGTCGCCCTGCGACGGGCTCACACCACAACGATCTACGTACGGGAGGCCGGGTTGGGTTCCGCAGCGGCCCGAAGACACCGGGCGCCACCGTTCTCTCATAAGGCCTCGACGGGCCGGGAACCGACAGGAGTCTGCCCGGTGCCCACGCGGCCGCTACGAACCCAACCCGCTTCAACAGTCCAGCAGCTCACCCACGAGCTGATCTGGAACCGCCTACACACGAATTAGGAACATCGACCATGTGGCTTCGTTCATCTCTAGGGACAGCGATTATCGACGCGTTCGGGAGTCAGTTGGTGATCAACAGAGTCGTGGATGTCGACGAGAAGTGACGGCACTACCTGGGCGGGGGCCGGCAAGGCGCGCTCTGAGCATGTAGCTGCGTGGCTCGCCCGGTGCTACTGAGACCTGCGCGGCTGAGCGGTCACCGGGATGGCCTCTGTGATCCGAGGATGCCGCGACCAGGAGCACACCTACTTGGCGGTCAACCAGCACCCCTTCGTGCTCCCGCCGAAGCTCGCCCGTCTTATCGACGATCAGCTCCAGCACGGCCCCCGGCACAGCAACACGGCCAGGCGCCGATATCTCTTGCCTGGTCACAGCCCCGGACGCCCGCGCAACCCCCTCGGCCTCGCCGACACCCTGAGACACCACGGTCTGCCCGCCCGCGCAGCACGGAACACCGCCATGATGGACGCCCTGGTAGACCTGCCGCCCATGGTCATCGCCGACCTGCTCGGCATCCACCCCAAGACAGCCGAACGCTGGGCCACCCTCGCCGGCGGGAACTGGTCCGACTACTTGGCAGTGCGACGGGCCGCACCGCAGGGGTAGGCCGTTTCGTTTAGATCATCGGATCGTTGCCGCGATCACCTGCGGAAACGCAGCATCCGCGCTGTGATCATATTCCTATGGTCTGCCCGATAGTCCGAGTGGAAGGAACTGCCTGGTCTCGGTCGGTGACCTGTGTGTTACTCAGTGGCCGATGCTATCCAGTTCGGCCAGATCCTCGTCGGAAAGGGAGAGTCCGGCGCCTGCGATGTTTTCGCGCAGGTGGGCGGTGGACGACGTACCGGGGATGAGCAGGATGTTCGGCGAGCGTTGCATCAGCCAAGCCAGCGCGACCGACATCGGCGTCGTCCCCAGCCGACTCGCGACCTTCGAGAGGGCCTCGGACTGTAGCGGCGTGAAGCCTCCCAAGGGGAAGAACGGCACATAGGCGATGCCATCGGCGGCGAGGCGGTCTACGAGGTCGTCGTCATGGCGGTGGGCGAGGTTGTACATGTTTTGCACGCACACGATCGGGGCGATACCGCGTGCCTCGGCGACCTGCTCCGGCATGACATTGCTGACGCCGAGGTGTTGGATCAGGCCCTCTCGTTGGAGGTCGACAAGCGTCTCGAATGCTTCGGTGATCGAGCCGGGCTGGGGGCCCTGAGCATCGCCCATCCGCATGTTGACCAGGTCGAGAGCCTCGACGCCGAGGGATTCGAGGTTCTCGTGGACCTGCTTGCGCAGGTCCTCGGGGCGCCGGGCCGTGGGCCAGCCGCCCTGTGCGTCGCGGGTCGCGCCCACTTTGGTGGCGATGAACAGCGACTCCGGGTACGGGTGCAGTGCTTCGCGGATCAGCTCATTCGTGATGCGTGGTCCGTAGGCGTCGCTGGTGTCGATGTGGGTGATCCCGAGACTGACTGCCTCGCGCAGGACGGCCAGGGCGCCGTCGTGGTCGGCGGGCGGACCCATGACCCACGGGCCGGCGAGCTGCATCGCGCCGTATCCGAACCGGGTGACGGTCGAGTCACCCAGCGTCCAGATTCCGCCCGGAAGAGGTGATGTGGAGGGCGTGTTCATCACAGTGCCTTTCGCTTCTTGCCAGGGGTGGTGTCTCCGACCCCTTGCATCAGTGTTGGGGAGTTACTTCCTTACGGGAAGTAGGCACTATGAAGTGCGTAACCACCCCAGAGAGTGAGAGGCGACCTCAGTGACGACGATGAAGGCCGACAAGAAGGCGCAGGCCAAGGCGGAGTACAACGCGTTTCTAGCGATATGCCCCAGCCGTCAGCTTCTCGACCGGATCTCGGACAAGTGGGTCGTCCTGATCCTGTGCGCGCTGGGCGGTGACGCGTCCGAACAGTCCGGCGCGTCGCATGTCCCAAAGGCGATGCGCTACTCGGAGCTCGCCCGGCTACTGGCCGGCGTCAGCCAGAAGATGCTGACTCAGACCCTACGAGCCCTCGAACGCGACGGCTTGCTCACCCGCACTGTGACGCCGACGGTCCCCGTCACCGTTACCTACGAGCTGACTGACCTCGGCCTCTCACTCCACCACCTGACGCGCGGGCTCCGTCAGTGGGCGCAGACTCACATGGACCAAGTCCTCGCCAACCGCGAGAAGCACGACGCACGAGCTTGCTAGCGACGACGGAGTTCTCCTGTCTCGGCTCTGCAGGCTGAAATGTGCCTGGCCTTGAGTGCCGACGACGAACAGCACGGCCTTCTGTGGGGAGATGGTCAGCCGGTCGACGCCTTGTTGAACGCCAGCAGGTTCGGCGTGCCCTCTGGCAGACATCCGGCGTCTTCGCGGACAGCGCCTGTTGGGCGAGAGCTGTACGCCTTGTCACCGCTGACGTGACCGGGCCGGGTGCGGAGCTGCTCGCCCCGCGGGCGAATACTGCAACTCTCGAGTACCGACACTCCACCAGTGTCACGCCGACACCATCGACGCCGCGGTCGTCGGCTTCACTGGCCCCCGGAAGCGGCCCCGCAACCTCGCCCTGGTACCCGAAGGTGAGAGCACACCACGGCTGTCGGCGCGGATCGACCCGGTGCTGTCCGTACGGATCGGCGCCGCAGTCGCCGAAGCTGGCGTCCTGGGACAGGCCGAGGCCGGTGGCGAGTCCTCCACAAGGCTGGACACCGGCCTTGTGGTTGAGGTCCTGGCCGGGGCAGGGCGCCACGGCACCCTCACGATCACACGGATCCACTGATCACCTCGGGGCGAACAATTCTGCGAGCAGATGTTCGACCCGGCCATCCGTGTCTGAATTGCGGGGTCTTATGACTGTTACCGATGAGTGTGCTGTTCGATGGGTGACTGACGGGGTGGTGCGGTGGGGCGCGCGGGCGAGCTGATAGGGCTTGTTCCCAGCTGTGGGGCGGATGCGTGCATCCAGCAGTCGATGTCAGGACACGCTCGGGCGGGGTCTGTGATCAACACAATCGCGAGTTACGGAAATGTCCGCATTAAGTAACACGAAACGATGTCGCTGCTGGTGATGGCGGAGGTACTCCAGGCTGTGGTTCTCGGCCTGAGGGGCCGGGACCCGCACCGCGCAGCATGGCCCCTGACCGGGTCCTGGGCGCCCTTACTTGAGGGGACATCAATGTCTGCTTCTCGTACCGTCCGCCGCATCGCCGCTACCGCTCTGGCGGCCGGTTCCGTCGTCGCCGTGGCGGCGATGCCGGCTGCCGCCGACAGCGGCCACGGACACGGCCGCCACCAGTCGTACTCCAACGTCGTGCTCGGCGACATCCAGTACGACAGCCCCGGCCGTGACGACTGGTCGAACCGGTCCCTGAACAGGGAGTGGGTGGAGGTCACCAACACCGGCCGCCGCGCGGTCGACCTGGACGGATGGACGCTCTCGGACCGCGACGGCAACCTGTACCGCTTCGACGACCTGCGCCTGGCCGGCCGTGCCACCGTCCGTGTCCACACCGGGCGCGGCCATGACACCCGCCGGGACGTCTACCAGGACCGCCGGAACTACATCTGGAGCAACAACGCCGACAAGGCCACCCTGCGCGACGACCACGGCCGCACCGTGGACACCCACACCTGGGGCTACCGCCGCTGACCCACTTGACCTTGCCCCGCCACTGACCAAGGGCGCACCTTCCGCCCCCGGGGTGCAACCCTTGTGAGCCGGCGTGCCACCACCCACACAGGGTGGTGGCACGCCGCTCTCGTACGTCAACAGCCTCCGGGTTCTTACCGCTTGGCACGGTGCACACCCTTACGACCTTGGGATCTATTAGCGGCAGTGAGGGGGCTGCTGCTTTGGGGTCGGCGTGCCAGGTCGCCCGGGGCCCCAGGGCCGGGATGTCAGTGGCCCGTGCAAGGGTGCCCCCATGGACTCTTCAGGAGTGGTCGAGGCATTGTGGGATCGGATCCAGGCGCGCGATTGGTCAGCTGTCGCCGACTTGGTCGCGGAGGACGTCGTGGTCGAGTGGCCGATCAGCGCGGAGCGCATCGTCGGCAACAAGAACTTCGTCGCGGTGAACAGCGAATACCTGGGGGGCTGGTCGATTCGGGTACTGCGGATCGTGGCTGACGGCAACGAGGTGGTCTCCGAGGTCGAGGTGCCGCATGACGAGTTCGGCGTGTTCCGCGCGGCCTCATTCTGGACCGTCCAGCAGGGACGGATCGTGCGTGGCCGGGAGTACTGGACGAGTGTTGGGGCTGATCCGCGCCCGGAGTGGCGGGCGGCTCTGGTTGAACCCATGTGAAGCGGCTGCCGCTCGCGGCGACGTTCCGGCTGATTTGGCCGTGACATGAGAAGGGCCGTGCTGGTTGGGTGAGTTGTGAAGCTGACCTGGGCCCGCGCGGCCTGTTCCCATCCGGCCCTGTCCGGTGTCTCCCGCGCACACTTCGGCGAGTTGTTCGCCGAACTCGCCGCCCCGTGGGAGGCGGCACGTCAGTCCGGACTTCGCGAAGCCAGGGGCGGTGAACGCCGCAGGGCGGCTGGTGCCGGGCGCAAGCCGAAGCTGGTCTTCTGCGACCGGCTGCTGCTCACCCTGGTACACCTGCGCCATCAGCTGCCGCACGAGGTCCTGGCCGAGCTGTACGACGTCGACCGCTCGACCGTTTCGACGGCGATCCGACAGGTCCGTCCGTTGCTCGCGGCCCGCGGCTTCGCAGTGCCCGACCGGCCCGGAATGAGACTGCGGACACTGGAGGATCTCTTTGCCTACGCCGAGGCCGAAGGCATCGAGCCTCGACTCGATGGCGCCGAGACCCAGGTCAGGCGCCCACAGGCGGGCCGACCCGGGCGCCGGGCCTTCGTCTCGGGCAAGCGCCGCCAGAACACGATCAAGACCACCACATTCAGCGACGGGCAGGGCCGCATCCTGCTGTCCGGGGTCGTGCGACCCGGCCGGATGCACGACCAGACTGCCGTACGCACCGAGGGCATCGCCGAACAACTCCGCCTCCACCCATCGGTGAAGTCCCAGGCCGATGCCGGGTATGCAGGACTGGCCAAGGAGTTCCCCGACCAGGTCACCGCCCCGCCGAAGAAGCCGAAGGACGACGCGTGCGACGGCGACAAGCGGGCCTGGAGCGAAGCGCGGCGGCGCCAGTCCTCGGCCCGGATCTGCGTCGAGCACACCAACGCCGAGCTTCGGCAGTGGGCACCCCTGCGGCGCTTCACCGGACGCCGTGAAATCTACGCCGAGACACATCTGGCGATCGCCGGGCTGGTCTCCGACCGGTCCGCGCAGCGCCCCACCCGACGCCGGACAAGCACCGAACTCGTCCTCGTCCGCAACAGCACCTGCTGATCACACGCCAGCCGAACCGCCAGGCCAGCACGTCCCGACCTCAATTTTCCCCGAGGTCGTTAGCTCCTGGAAGAAGCTGAAGGGCCCTGGCCTGAGGGTCCAGGGCCCAGGCGTACGCATCCCGAGGGGTCGAAGGTACGCACACCACAGGGCCCAACAGCCGCGACGAGCGGCAAGTCACGGGTGCCACAGCCCAAGCCCGGTGACGCCAGCTGGCCATCGGGCGACGATGGCAGCCAGGTAAGGCTGTCGGCCCGCCTCGAGCCGGTCCTCGCCGCACACATCGGTGCCGCCCTGGCGGGCGCGGAGGTGATGAGTGAGCGGCGGACGGAAGGCGAGCCGTACACCCGGATCCAGACCGACCTGACGGTGGAGTCCTGGCGGGATCGGGCCAGCACGGAACGCTCACGGTGGTGCGGATGCGGTGACCCCGTCCCTCAGTCTGCTGCCACCGGGGCAGGGGAAAGCCCTTGCGGGCCATGGCTGTTCACTCGCGGGGCAAGGTTTCGCGCAGGGCGTGCCGACGCGCTGCGGAGATGCCGGGCCCAGCTTTCTTGGGGCGGCGTTCCAGGTGGGTGGGTGTGGGGCGGGTGGTGCGGGCGGGCTTGGTGTCGGCGGTGAGGGTGCGGATGTGGTCGGTGAAGTCGGGGTCGGTGAGGGGGAGGTCGATTCCGTCGACGTAGCCGACGGCGGCGGGGACGTAGTCGATGACGGCGCCGACGGCGGCGGGCATGGGGGTGGGCTCGGTTTTGAGGGCGCCGAGGATACGCAGGGCGGTGGGCAGCAGGCTCGCGTCGGTCGTGGTCACTTGCTTGAGCGCGGCGGTAACAGCGGAGGGGACGTCCTCGGCGGGCGGGATGGGGGTGTTGTCGGTGCTGTCCGTGGCGGGCAGTGCGTCCTGGACGAGTTCGGTCTGGTCGTGCCACCAGCGCGCTTCGCCCTGTTCTCCCAGGGCCAGGTGGTGGAGGTAGAGGCAGTAGGAGGAGGCGGGGTCTCCGGCTCCTGCGGCGTATTGCCACCAGAAGCGGGCGTTCTCCTCGGATTCGGCGAGCTGCAGGATGCAGCCCAGCACCCGCGCCCCGGGCGGTTCGGGAAGCTGCGGGGTGATGAAGTCGTCCAGGGTCTGCAGACCGGTCCGGGCGACGACGGTCTCGCACAGGGTCTGCAGGCTCTGCGCGGCTTCGTGTTCCGGGGTCTCCGGGATCACCGGGTGGGCCGCGGGCGCCGGGACGGGCAATGGTGTGGAGGGATTTTCGAGCCGCGCGAGGACGCGTGCCTCGGCGGCGTCGATGTCTTGCTGGGTGTAGGGCGTGGCGGTGAGCCGGGCCCGGGACAGGAATGCCTCGATGTGGGGGGTCATCGCAGTCCTTCCATGGTGGTGCGGTCCGGACCGAGAATCTCGCTCAGGCGGCGCAGGCAGTGGCGGACGGTGGAGCGGACGGTAGCGCTGGTCATGCCGAGGACGGAGGCGACTTCGGTCGCGTTCAGTCCGTGGAGGAAGGTCATGACCATCACGTCGTGCTGGCGTTCGGTGAGCTGACGTAAGGCACTGAAGAGAGCAAGGGACTCGGTGACTTGCCCCATGGGGTCGACAGCATCGTGCAGGGCGACGGTGTCGAAGGCCGCGTCGTCGATCATCGGGCGCCGCTTGCTGGCCCGGGCATGGTCAGTGATCTTGTTGCGCAGGACGGTCCAGGCATACGCGGCCGGGCTCTCCTTGAGCAGCACCTGGTCCCACTTGCGGTAAAGCTGCTCGAACGCCGAATCCGCCGCCTCTTCCGCATCGTGCCGGTTGCGCAGCAGGGTCTGCGCGTAGCGGACGTACTGCGGCCGGTACATCTGGTGGAAGGCCTTGAACGCAAGATCCGGTGACTGTTTCGCCACGGGCGGCGCGACGGGCTTGCTGCGGTTACGGCTCTGGGTCACCGGCCGTCCCCGTCCGCCTCGTGACGGCGGCTCATCTCCGATACGCCGGCCCGCACACCGGCGGCCGCGAGACGGCGCAGGAGAACGACCGCGTCGCGGCCGAACACCCGGAGCGTAACGGCCAGGATCATCAGGTCACCCGCGAGTCGAGTGGTCACAGACGACGGCTCCTTCCTTGTGAACCACCGGGCTCCCCCACTGCCGGAGGCTCCCGGGAGTGCGCCGTTGTGCGCCTCCACCCAGAACGACGTCCGTCAGCACCCATGTGTGCAGCGGCAACCACAGGAAGATTACCGAGAGCGAAAACCTTGGCGACGCACACGCGTTCGCCATCGCTTATCCAGCACCTTCAGCCACCCCTCGCCACCCCTTACGCCACCACCCCCACCAGCACGCACCCACCCGCGTTCATCACGCAACATAAATTTGCGCAAAGTCAGCAAACGGACCGCATCACGCGGAAGTGACCCAGATCACCTAACGGGGCCGGCTTCGCCGCCCTTCGGCTCCGGCGCTCAACTGCCGCGCACCGGGCGGCCAGCCACCCGGGCACGGCAACTCCGGCACGCATGCGCGCCGCCGGGGCCGTATCGGTGAATTGGAGCTGCGCAGCCGGCGCACGGGCCGATGTTCCAGTCGGCGCACCCGTAGAGAGCCCCAGTGGCCCTGTCCACGAGAACCGACAGCGGATGTTCACCGATTTCGACAGCACAGAGCGGTCCGGAAGATTCGAACGGTGACGCCTGTCAGCCCTTGGGCCTAAGGTGTGCCAGTGATCTTCAAGAGGAAGCAGAAGGCCTCGGACCTCGACGCCGTCATATCCGAGCTGGAGCAGGCCGTTGACGCTCGCGACGGTGCCCGCACCGAACATGCCTTCACCGCCGCGCTGAAGGCTCTGCAGCAGGCGACAGACACCGAACGCGTCCTGGCGGGGCCCCGGCTGGCCGCGCTGCTCCCCACTTTCCCGCCCACCGGCCCGCGCCCGCTCCTGGCATCGGCGGCCGGCTTTTGCGTCGAGAGCGGCGCCGATCCGGCGGCCTGCGCGGAGCCGATCCTCGGCGGCATCCACCGAGACCTGCTCAACGCCCTGGAGTTCGCCCGCCGCTGGACCGCCGCCGGCGAAGCCGCGGACGAACTGCCGGAGCCCGACGAGAAGATCATCGATGATGCGCTGCTGGCCCGCCTGGGCGGCGACGCGTACGAGACCACGCGGTTGGCGCTGGCCTGGTGCTCGGTCGAGGAATGGCAGCCGCCCGCGCTGGCCGTACTGTGCCGCAGCACAAAGGTGCGCCGTCGGCACGCATCCACGCTCCTCCCCGCCTGCCGCGACCTGGCAGCCCTGGAGCGGCATGACCTCAAGTGCCTGGCCTACGCGCTGGCGGTCCTGGACGACGAGCCCCTGGTGGTGCTGCACCGGCCCACCGGGAGCGGGTTCGAGGTACGCATCGGCGGCATCGGGGACAACTTCCAGTTGCACACGCTGCTCGCCCACGTACTCGTCGGCGGCGGCCACGTGCCCGGTACCACCCCTTCGGCTGAGAGCGTCCGCCTGGCCACCGACCCCGAGCCCGCCCGAGAACGCACCGAGGCCGTCACGACCGGGGCCTTCGAACTCCTCGCCCCGGACGGCGAACGGATCTGGAACGAGGGGCTGCCCGACGACATCCCCGTCGTGGAGGGATACCGCCTGCTCGTGCTGGACGAACCGCTGTACCAACGCAGCTGGAACGCCAACCGGTTCTTCCCCCATCTCCCGGGTACGGCCGAGCTGACCCGCGTCCTGTCCGACGACGAGGCGCGAACCTGGTTCGCCCGCACCTCGTCCGGCAACGGGACCTCTCAGGCTTCCTGACTCAATGAACCGGCCGCCACTGCGAGGTGGCCAGAAGTCGGAGCCCGGACCCGGTACCCCTATCGAACACGGAGTGCGCCGGGGTGCTGTCGGAACTGCTGAACATCTGCTGCCGGTTCTCGTGAGCAGAGCCACCGCCGAGGCGGTGTCCACAATCGCATGCGCTGGGCATAGCAGCTGGGTCAGCAGGCATGACCGGATCAGACATCCCTGGCCTCGACGGCGTGTTCACTTTGCAGGGTCGGGATGAGGGCCTCCGGGCGGAGGATGTCGGCGATTTGCTGTTCGGTGAGCAGGCCTTGCTCGACGACCAGAGCGCGGACACTGCGCCCGGTGGTGAGCGCGGCGGCGGCTACCTGGGTCGCAGCGGCGTAGCCGATGTGGGGGTTGAGAGCGGTCACGACTCCTATGGACTGTTCGACGACACGGCTCAGGTGCGCCTCGTTCGCCGTGATTCCGGCGATGCAGCGACTGGTCAGAGTGCGGCAGGCACTGGTCAGGTGGGTGATCGACTCGAACAGTGCGTGCGCGATGATCGGCTCGAAGGCATTGAGCTGCAGCTGCCCACCCTCGGCGGCCATGCTGATGGCGACGTCGTTGCCGACGACCTCGAAAGCGACCTGGTTGACGACCTCGGGGATCACCGGGTTGACCTTGCCGGGCATAATGCTCGATCCGGCCTGTACCGCAGGGAGATTGATTTCCGAGAGGCCGGTGCGGGGGCCCGAGGACAGCAGGCGCAGGTCGTTGCAGATCTTCGACAGCTTCACGGCGGTGCGCTTCAGTACCCCGGAAAGTTGCACGAATGCCCCGACGTCCTGCGTGGCTTCCACGAGATCGGCGGCGGTGGTGACCGACACACCGGAAATCTCCCGCAAGTATCGGCAGGCGAGCCCGGCGTAGCGGGGATGGGCGTTGATCCCCGTGCCGATCGCTGTGCCACCAAGGTTGATCTCGCTGATCAGCTCTGCGGCTTCGAGCAGGCGCTCGGCGTCCTCGGCGACCATGACACCGTAGGCGCCGAATTCCTGTCCCAGGGTCATCGGAACCGCATCCTGCAGCTGGGTTCGGCCCATCTTCACCACGCCGGCGAACTCGACGGCCTTGGTGTTGAAGGCCTCGGACAGCTCGGCCATCGTGCCGTGCAGGCGACGGGTGGCGAACTGCAAAGCGATCTTGACGGCGGTTGGGAAGACGTCGTTGGTGGACTGGCTCATGTTGACGTGCTCGAGCGGGTGTATCACCGCGTAGTCCCCGCGGTCGCGGTGGAGGTGCTCCAGGGCGCGGTTGGCGATGACCTCGTTGGCGTTCATGTTCGTCGAGGTACCGGCTCCGCCCTGGATGACATCGACGACGAAGTGCTCGTGGAGGGAGCCTGCCCGGATGTCTTCGCAGGCGGCAGCGATCGCGTCGGCCTTGTCGGTGTCGAGTAGGCCGAGTTCCGCGTTACTGCGTGCCGCGGCCTGCTTCACGCACGCCAGCGCGACGATCAGGTCGGGATAGGTACTGATCGGGATCGCGGTGATCGGAAAGTTCTCGGTGGCGCGCAGGGTGTGGATGCCGAAGTATGCGTGGTTATCAACAGACCGGTCGCCGAGCAGGTCGTGCTCGACACGGATCCGGCCTGGCCGGGAATTGGCGTCCGCGTTGCCGGTGGTCGTGTGGGTGGTTGGGGCAGTCATGGTGCTTCGCTTCCTCGATGCCGATCAGAGGTGGACGGACAGTCCGCTCATGCGGCCGTGTCAGGGCTGATGAATGTGAGGCCACGGGCGAGGATGCCGCCGAGCCGGCCCACCTGGCCCGCTGGTGTGGTCCATATCGAGCGACTCCGCAGCCCGTCGCGGACTGGGGACAGCCGGACATCGGCCCCGTGTTGTGGTTACTTTCGGGCCGGTTCAGCCGGTCAGGTCGAACTCCGGAGAGCCGAACGTGGCAAACCATTCGCGCACCTGCTCCGGATCATCGGTGAATGTCAGGCCGAGCTGAAGCAGTACCGAGCCTTCGACGGCTGCAGGTCAGCGCCGACGACGACGCCCGGGGTGCCGTCGTCGTAGACCGACCCCGACCCGGCGCGAGTGGTGGAGACGAACACCCCGCCCTTGTCGACCGCCCGCCCACGCGCTGCCTGTTGCACAACGGAGATGTCACCGGCACCGTGCCGGCTGTGACGATCCCGTCCACCTTGCACTGGTCGGCCTAGGCCTTGATCGGCAAGGCGTCGGCTTGGGCATAGCTGGAAACGATCTCTGCCGACGCCATGTCCACGGCGTCCACGGTCGACAGGTCGAACGGGGTCACCCAGTCCTCGGTACCGGCTGTCGCCTGCGCGCGAGGTCCGCACCCGGTGCTCAACGACCATGCCGAGCGCGCCCAACCGGCCGCGCCTGGGAGCGCGGCCGGGTCCCGTGGACTGGGTGGGCTCAGCTCGCGTGCGAGGGCTCGGCAGCCTCGAGCCGGCCGTTCCTGCGCAGGTACGGCTCGCTGTCGGCCACTCGCGCCATGAACTCCACGCCCAGCTGGGCCCCGAGCAGGGACGTGTTGTTGGACCGGACATCGATCATCGGGTTGATCTCGACGATGTCGAAGCCGACCACATCGGCGTGCCGGGCGATGCCGAACAGCGTCTGCTTCATCTCCTCGTAGCCGAATCCGTCGGGCTCCGCCGAGGCGCATCCCGGGACGAGCGGCATGTCGAGGACGTCGATGTCCATGCTGACGTAGACGGCGGCACCCGCAGGGATCTTGTCCAGAAGCCGCTCCAGCCCGTGGCGACGGTACTGCTTCATGGTGATGACGTCGTTGCCGTGGCGCCGGGCGTCAGCGAGGTCGTCCTGGCTCATCCGCATGCTGCGCATGCCGACCTGCACCATCTGGCCGACCTGGTTCAGGGAGGACATCTTCCGCACCGGGCTGCCGTTGCCGTACTGGGCACCGTGCACAAACGGCCTGAAGTCGAGATGCGCGTCGAAGTGCAGCAAGATGACGGGCTGGTCGTAGGCGCGGACGACGCCGTAGGAGATGGCGTGGTCGCCGCCGTAGATGACCGGCAGCGCGCCGGCGTCCAGGATCTTGCGGACCGAGCGGGTGACGTTGTTCATCGTCTGCTCGGGGTTGGTGTAGACGATGTCGACGTCGCCGCAGTCGACGATGCGGTTGTTCTTGGTCTCGTGCACCAGGTACCGGCGGTCTTCATCGAGGTCGTAGTAGCCGCCGTGACGCTGGGTGGGGCCGTACTCGGCGTACCGGACGGACATCTCGCGGATCTGGCGCGGTGCCATGCGGGCACCGGGGTACCACGGCGAGCCCTCGTCGCTGGGAACACCCAGGATGGCTATGTCGGCGTCAAGTTCGTCGAGGTTGCCCACGATCGGCGCCCGCATGAAGGACGGGATACCGGTGAACGGGAGGTTCAGCTTGGCTTCGGACATTGTGCTTCTCCGTTGTGCTTGTCAGCGAATCTGTGTGGATGTCAGCGGACGGGTGGCTGCGGCGGGGTCCGCTTTGATCTCGAGTGGCTTGATGTCCCCGACCATGAAGAGGTAGATGAGGCAGCCGACGATGGCGATGCCCGCAGCGGCAAGCAGTCCGCCGACGAACGAGCCGGTGCTGCTGTAGATCAGGCCGATGACGAACGGGCTGGCGACGCCCGCGAGATTGGACACCGAGTTCTGGACGCCCTGGATGGTGGACGCCCACGACCGTGTCGAGAGCGGCGCGATGTCGGCGGGCAGCGTCACGATGCTCGACGTAGCGAAGGTGACCCCGCCAAAGGACAGGGACAGCAGGGCGAGCGCCACGATGCTGCTGTCGACCACGGCGGCCAGGCCGATGAGCGCGGACACCAGCATGCCGGCGATGATGCAGGACTTACGGGCGAACGTCAGGCTGTGGCCACGCCGGACCAGTGCGTCCGAGGCCCAGCCGCCCGCGAAGTTGCCGATGAAAGCGACGATTGCCGGGATCATGCCGAACACGCCCAGCGAGAGCAGGGAGAAACCGCGGGCCTCGACGAGATACGACGGGAACCAGGTGATGAAGAAGTAGATCACGAAGGACTGGCAGGAGAACCCCAGCGCCATCCCCCATACCGTTCGGTACCGCAGCAAGTCGCGCCAGCGCAGCTGCGGCGCGTCGTCGGATTCGTCAGCGTCCTGGTCTTGGCCAGCCTCGATGTAGGCGAGCTCCGCCTCATTGGCCTTCGGGTGCTTGCGGGGATCGCGGTACATCTTCAGCCAGAACACCACCCAGATCAGGCCGAACGCACCAGTGATGAGAAACGAGCCGCGCCACCCGAAAGCCGCGATCAGCGCGGTCACCACCGGGGTGGCGAGCAGTGTGCCGCCTCGCGCTCCGCTGTCGTAGATCCCCGAAGCTGTGCCCCGCTCCTGGCGGGGGAACCATCTTTCCACGACCTTGGTGCAGGCCGGGAACGCAGCTGCCTCGCCGACGCCGAGCAGCAGCCGGGCGCCGATCAGCGAGCCGGCCCCGCGGACGGCTGCCATGGCGACAGTGATGAGCGACCACCACGCGACGGCTACGGCATACAGCATTCGGCTGCCGAAGCGATCGACGAGCCAGCCCATCGGTATCTGGAAAAGGGAGTATGTCCAGAAGAAGGCGCCGAGCAGTAGACCCGAGAGCGCTGGATCGATGTGCAGGTCCTTGGTCATGTACGGAAGCGCGACCGAAATGTTGGCCCGGTCCACATAGGCAATGGTCAGACCGGCAAAGGCCAGCCAGATCATGACCCACCTGACACGGGAGCGGCGCTCCGTGGGAGGGGCCGCAGCCCCAGTAGAAGTGGTCATCACATCTCCTCTTGGAGAGACGTCTGAGCCGCCACGTATGCGTACCGACGTCAGGCGGTCATCCGGTCCGCCGCCTCCGCAAGGTTGGCGGCGCTCACTCGATGGCGAGGAGTCTGCCCCGAGCGACAGATGTCCGTCAATAGTGACTGACTACTGTCTCCTTTGGTGGTCAGCAATCAGAAATGGCATACTGACTACTGGACTCTTGAGACTGCACAACGGTTCAAACCGCCGCAATAAGGAGCACTGTGAGCGAAGCGGTACACGACGCACCCTCTATGCCGAGCTGGCTGGACGACAACACCAGCGACGCACTGCTCATCGCCATCGACGAGGTCGGCAGCCCGGTGGGCGCCCGGCAGATCAGTGCCGCGCTGGCCGAGCGGGGACGGCACCTGTCCGAATCCACCGTTGCACGACGACTGCGCCACCTCGATGCCGAGGGCCTGACCCTGCAGATCGGGGTCAAGGGCCGCGTCCTCACCGATGCGGGAAACCGAGCGGTCGAGCGTCTGCGACGCACCTCCCGCAGTGCAAGCCTGGTGTCGGCGTCCGAGGTGCGCACCGCTCAGGACGTGGTCAACCTACTCAAGGCCCGGCGGGCGATCGAACCCGAGGCCGTACGGGACGCCACTACGCACATCTCCGATGCCGAACTCGCCGCCCTGAGCACGGTCGTGGCCGAGCATCGCAACCGGGCCAGCGCCAAAGAGCGGCCTCCCCGGGACATCGCGCTCACATTCCACCGCCTACTGAGCGCGCCCGCACAAAACCCCCTGGTGCAGGCAATGGTCGGCATCGTGCTCGATGACAGCCATGATCACGTCGAGGCGGCGCTGGACGTCATCCTGGAGGCGCATCACCACAGTGCCGTCAGCGTGTCCGAACACGAAGCCATCATCGAAGCCATGGCCCAGCGTGACGCAGAGCGCGCCGCCGACCTGATGCGAGCCCACCTCGACCGGCTACTCGAAGAGGTCGACACCTTCATCACCCGCTACGACTCTGAGCTACTCGAACGCCTCCTTCGCCTGCCTTGAGATCTCCTCCCCGTCCACTGGACGGGGACGTGCATCTTCACGCCGAAGCGGGAGCGGATCACCTCGCGCACCCGCTCCCTGGTCCACAGACCAAAGTCCAACTCGAGCTGTCGGGGGTCCTGGTGCGCGATCAGGCGTGACCAGATCATGAGCAGGAGAAGATCACGGCGGCACCGCCGCCCCGTCCCCGTCGCTGAGGTGGTCCCCGTGCAGCAGCCGTTTTCGATGGACGACCTCAAGCACGTACGCCTCGCCGCGTGGCAGGCAGGCAACCCGTTCTTCGAGCAGGGCCTGGTCGACGAGTCGTACTCCCGCACCCTGTTCTGCGGGCGCGGCGTGCTCTTGATCGCCCATCGCATGGCGCCCCGGCCCGGATGGCGCCCCTATCTCGCGTGGTTCGCGCCAGCCGGCGACGGCGCCCGGTTCACGGTCCTTGGACACGCCGTAGAACACGCGGACGCAGGCTCGGCCCGCAAGGCGGCGGAGGCGCTGGCGGCACGGATGTGCACCGGCCCGTGGCAGCAGGCACTCGGCCTCTTCGTCTCACCACCGCGCTGGTCTGCGGCCTGACGGCAAAGGTGCCGCGCGCTTCGGGCAACTCTCCTGTCCCGCCGACTGAGCCGGCACCTGGCGGCGTCGGGCGGTGCGGCCTCTTGTGAGGTCGTATTGCCGATACTGTGCGGTGTCTATGGCGTCAAATAGCGGGCGCCGAAATCTGGAGGCGCCACCCCATGCTGATTGCTCAGCGTCCCGCGTTGACCGAAGAGGTCGTCGACGAGTTCCGCTCCCGGTTCGTCATTGAGCCGCTGGAGCCGGGCTTCGGCTACACCCTCGGCAACTCCCTGCGTCGCACGCTCCTCTCCTCGATCCCCGGCGCCGCTGTCACCAGCATCCGGATCGACGGTGTCCTGCACGAGTTCACCACCGTGCCGGGCGTCAAGGAGGACGTCACCGACCTCATCCTCAACATCAAGCAGCTGGACCTCTCCTCGGAGCACGACGAGCCGGTCGTGATGTACCTGCGCAAGCAGGGTCCCGGCCTGGTCACCGCTGCTGACATCGCCCCGCCGGCCGGTGTCGAGGTCCACAACCCGGACCTGGTCCTCGCCACGCTGAACGGCAAGGGCAAGCTGGAGATGGAGCTGACCGTCGAGCGCGGTCGCGGCTACGTCTCCGCCGTCCAGAACAAGCAGGCGGGCCAGGAGATCGGCCGTATCCCGGTCGACTCCATCTACTCGCCGGTGCTCAAGGTCACGTACAAGGTCGAGGCGACCCGTGTCGAGCAGCGCACCGACTTCGACAAGCTCATCGTCGACGTCGAGACCAAGCAGGCCATGCGTCCCCGCGACGCCATGGCGTCGGCCGGCAAGACGCTGGTCGAGCTGTTCGGTCTGGCCCGCGAGCTCAACACCGACGCCGAGGGCATCGACATGGGCCCCTCCCCGACGGACACCGCTCTCGCTGCCGATCTGGCCCTGCCGATCGAGGAGCTCGAGCTCACCGTCCGGTCGTACAACTGCCTCAAGCGCGAGGGTGTCCACACGGTGGGTGAGCTCATGGCCCGCTCCGAGGCCGACCTCCTCGACATCCGCAACTTCGGTGCGAAGTCGATCGACGAGGTCAAGGCGAAGCTGGCCGGCATGGGCATGAGCCTCAAGGACAGCCCGCCCGGATTCGACCCGATCGCCGCCGCCTTCGGCGACGCGGACGCGAGCTTCATCGAGACCGAACAGTACTGAACGCTGCGCCGGGTCGCACGGAACCGGGGGTCGCTGCGCTGTCGGCAGGGATGAGCTACGGACCACCGTCCGGGACACGGACGGGTGCTGTCACGTTGTCGGGCGCGTGATCGTCTGACGGTGTGCCGAGGTGTGGTGGGACCCTGGGTCAGGCCGCGGTGGGCCGGACGGTCGCGCCGGTGATGTGGTCCCAGAGAGTGAAGCGGAGGGTCATCTCGAAGCGGTACTGAGTGGCGGTCAGAAGATGGCGTCGGGGCCGGAAGTGGGGCGAGATGCCGCTGAACGCGGACAGGAACCGCTGGGCCGCGCCGGGTGAGCGGAAGTACTTCATGGCCCGCTCGCGTTGGCGGGTGGGTTGGTGGCTGTTCTCGGCCCGGTTGTTCAGTCCCTTGTGGGAGCGGTGCTCGACCGAGGCCATGAGTTCCCGATGGGCAGCGCCGTAGCTCTTCAGCTTGTCGGTGACCAGCACCCGCGGGACGCGGCACTGCTTCTTCATGAGCTTGGCCATGAACCGCTTCGCGGCCTTCGCGTCACGCTTGGACTGCACGAGAATGTCCAGGACGTCGCCATACTGATCGACGGCCCGCCACAGGTACTGCCGCTCGCCGTCGATCTTCACGAAGACCTCGTCGAGATGCCACTTATCGCAGGGCTGGGGCCGGCGGCGCCGCAGCCCTGCGGCATATGCCTGGCCGAACTTCAGGCACCAGCGGCGCACGGTCTCGTAGGAGACGATCACACCGCGCTGGAGCATCAGCTCCTCGACCTCGCGGTAGCTGAGCGGGAAGCGGAAGTACAGCCACACGCAGTGCGCGATGATCTCTGCCGGGTAGCGATGGCCTTTGTACGACGGCGACGCGCTTTCCACGACAGGCCCCTCCCAGCCACGATCAACCTGAAGATCATCTCACCCACCGGTCAACGCGACAGCACCCTCCCATCAGCCGACGAGGCAGCGCGAACGCGCGATGAAGGGCTTCCGCACAGTCGGCATAGCCCAGAGGTTCGTGTCCGCGTTCAGCCAGATCTCACCGCACTTCCGGCCCCGCCGCCACCGGATGACCGCCACCGGATGACCGCCACCGGCTACCGCACCGAGAGGCGCCACCGCTTCGGAACCTGGAACGAGACCACCGGCACTACCGCCATGCCCACCGAGGCCTGAACCAGAGGCGGAAACCAAGCCCAGCACACCCCCGCACACCCTCAAGTAACCGCACACCAACAAGTTGACAATGCCCGTCCAGGCACACCTCACGCTGCTGGTAGCCGCACCACGCGGCGCGGCTGCTCCGGCCTCGCGGAGGCAAGCCCGCACAGCTGGAAGGGATCAAGGGTGCAACGGGCCTCGGTGTGTGGACGGTCGACGGGCAAGAAGTACGTGCCCTGAGTCTTGCGCCGCACGTTGGGCGCTGGCAGCCTGTGCGCAACAGCAGACGTCTTACGTCTGCTGTCCGAGTCATCCCTTTGCGTCAGGGCAAGGAGAGCACATGAGCGACGAGACCTTCAGACCGATGACGAGGCGGGGTGTATTGCTCGGCGGCCTGGCTGCGACGGCGATGGGCGCTGCGGGCACCCTGGCCGCAGCAGGACCGTCAAGTGCCGGGCCACTGGTCGCAACTCCCACAGCCAGCGGTTCTCCGCTGGCTGACCCGACGAGTCGGCCGCACAAGTACTTCGCGTTCGACACCGGTATATGGAACGGCCACCGGGGAATGGCGAACTGCCAGATCAAGATGGGCAGTTTCGTCAAAGACGTAGACCACAATCCCCTTTTCAGGGAGGGGATCTTCGAGAATCCCCGACTGCCTTGGGAGCCGCGCTTCGACAACGGATACCCGAACGTCTTCTGGGACCCGGAGCACAAGAAGTTCCGCTGCTACTACACGCTCTTCCTCCGCGATCCGGCGTCGCTCAACACGTCTCCGGAGGAAAGGTCCGGGCGGGACTACGTCATAGCCAACAGGGAGACCGGCTGCTGCTACGCGGAGTCCACCGATGGCGTGCACTGGGCGAAGCCCAAGCTGGGTCTGGTCAGCTTCGATGGCAGCAAGGACAACAACATCCTGTTCGAGCACGTCCAGGGAACGTCCGTGCTCTACGACCCCGCGGACCCGGACCCAACCCGCCGGTACAAGCTGATCACGTTGCGCGAGGCGGGGGGAACGTCGCTGTGCGTGGCCTTCTCCTCCGACGGCATCCACTTCAGTGATCTCAAACCCTGGCCGGCCAACAGCCCGTCCCCTGGTGCGGACTGCCACAACCTCGTCTTCCGCGACTCGCGCACGAATGAGTACGTACTCATCACACGGCTGTGGGACAGCAACATCCGCGTGTCCGCGATGTCGCGGTCCACCGACTTCATCAACTGGTCCAAGCCGGTCGAGGTCCATCGGGGCAACGGATTCGACTCTCAGATCTACTCGATGCCGGTCTTCGAGTACGGCGACCTCTATGTCGGGCTTGCCTCGCTGTACCGCGACGGCGACACCACGCTTCCGCACTACGACACCGTCGACCAGGCACTGCAGTGGTCCATCAATCTAACTGAGTGGAACAACGTCGCACCCGAGGACAGCACATTCATTCCGCGTGGCAAGGGCATGGGGAAGTACCCGCGCGGCGACTTCGACAGCAGCGTCATATTCTCCTCGGTCCCCGTAGAGATCGAAGACAAGCTGTACTTCTACTACATGGGCGGGAAGGGCCAGCACACCGGCTGGCGCGAGTCCGCACTCGGTAGGGGCTATATCGAGAAGGACAAGTTCGCTTGCTACGGCAGCCGAACAGGGAACAGACCCTCCTCCCTCACATCGCAAGGCTTCAACTTCTTCGGCGAGAACGTCGAGCTGCTCGTCGACATCGAAGACGGCGGCTGGGTCAAAGTGGACCTGATGAACCAGGGAGGCACCGTCGTCCAAAACGGCTTCGAAGCCGACAACAGCACACTCCGAGATCTCGGCAATGGGTGGCACCAACTCACCTGGCACAATTCATCCGTCATGAATCTCAATCGTGAGTCCTTCTACGCAATGAGGATCACGATGCAAAAGGCGAAGCTCTGGGCAATCCAAGGCGACCTGTACGTTCGCCCATTGAAGTACGTCAAGCCGTAACCCGCACCCATCGTTTCTCACCAGATCTGGTCTCGCAACGATCAGCGACGGCGCGTAGCGAGAGGAGTGACCGATCGGCTCTTGGCCCAAGAATCGCGTGGCGCAGGGCCTCGATCTGCCAGTGCGAGCGGATCATGTTCGCGAGCTGAGCGGGTGTGGCCTGCTCGGCGCTCAGGTTGACAACGGCCCCTGCCACCGCTTTCACCGGCGCAGCAGTTCGGGCAGCACATCCAAGGGGCCGTGACACACGGGCATAGAAGAAATCGGACACGAACGATCCGCTCCCCCTCCGTCCTGGTTGTTCGCCCCTCTCCTATAAGAATGTCTCGGAACGCATTCACGTTCCGAGACATTCTTATAGGAGCTCAGAATTGCATTTAAGCAGTCAGTTCCCTGGCCACGGATGCGGCTACAGCGGAATCGACACTAATCTCAGCGGCTACTCCATACAGTTTTTCGGTGACGCCCATCATCCTGGAGGAAATGACCTTGTTCCACGCCTTGACCCACCAGGGCTGCCGCAAAGTCCTGCGTGTACGCGTTTCCGCTGGTGAGAGGCCCGTGCCTGGAAAGACCGAAGCTCCGTTGGGGTGGGTGACCTCGCAAGTCGCCCTGACCCAACGGAGCTTCGGTGAAACGTCAGTCTGTCACGTCCGTGCCCCGGTCGGAGTCGCTGTCGCTGGTGTCGGCGCAGGTGGCGTTGTGGCAGCGGCTCGGCGAGGTGAGCGATCCGCGCAAGGCACGGGGGCGTCGTTTCCCGTTGTCGGTCCTGCTCGTGATCGCGTTGTGCGCGACGGCGGCGGGTTTCGGGTCCTGGCGGGCAATGGCGCAGTGGGCCGCTGCCGCGGAGCCGCAGGAGAAGTTGCGGCTGGGGCTGGTGCCCGTCGGCGCGTTCGGGCTGGTGAGGGCGCCGGGGGCGGACACGTTGCGGAGGGTGCTGTCGGCGGTGAGGCCGGGTGAGCTGGAGGTTCTCTTGCGGGTGCGGGAGGTGGCCCTGGAAACGGTGGCGGCGGACGGCAAGGCCCTGCGGGGATCACGGCGGGGAACGGAGAGCGCGGTGATGCTGATCGGCGCGATGGCTCAGGACGGCACGCTGGTTGCTCAGCAGCGAGTCGCGGACAAAAGCAACGAGATCCCGGCCCTGACCCCGCTGCTCAGCGTCCTGGACCTGCGGGGTGTGGTGGTCACGGCCGATGCCCTGCACACCCAGGCGGAGACCGCGAAGGTGCTGGTGGAAGAGATGGGCGCGCACTTCGTTCTTACCGTGAAGCGGAACCAGCCGACCTTGTGGGAGACGTGCCGCTCGATCCCGTGGCACGAGGTGACGGCCGTGCACAAGGAGAGCGGGCGAGGGCATGGCCGGCTGGAGACTCGGGTGACCAAGGTGGTGACCTGGGGCGATCTGGCCTTCCCTTATGTGCGGCAGGTCGCCCGTGTCGTCCGACACCGCACCGTGGAGGCGTCGGGGAAACGGACCCGCGAGATCGTCTACCTGATCACCGACCTCACCTCGCAACGGGCGGCTCCCGAGGTCGTCGCGCGGTACGCGAGGGGCCACTGGGGAGTGGAAAACAAGATCCACTATGTGCGGGATGTGACCTTCGGCGAGGACGCCGCGCGGATCCGCACTGGCCACGGCCCGCAAAACGTCTCCACGTTGAGATCGATCACCATCAACTTCCTGCGCTGGACCGGTAGTTCCATCGCCGACGCGCAACGACGCCTCGCACTGGCACCGCACAAGGCCCCACTCGACCTCTTCGGAGTGCCCGCTGACCAGCAGCTTTCCTCATGAAATGCGACTTTGCGGCAGCCCTGCTTGACCCACTTCTCTTGGTGCTGCACGCAGCTCGCCAACCTCGGATACGACTGGGCGGTGTACCCAGGTGCTACGAACCTGGGGTCGGCAGCGGGGTGGGCGAACTAGGCTGGTGGTCTTTCTGGTGATGTGGGGGAATGCGGTGTTGATCGAGGGACTCATCGCTGCGGCGGCCGCTGGTGGCGGCGCGGTCGTGCAAGCCGCGGGAACGGACGCGCAGAACGGGATCCGCAGCGGGGTGGCCCGGCTGTTCGGTCGCGGCGACGCTGGGCGTGAAGTGGGCGTAGTACACCGAGTTCGGATGTCCAAGAGGCCGCCCGGTCGGCAGGGCGATCCGCATCCTGGCGATCTCGCCAATCGATGCCGGTCATCTGCCTACGATTCCGTCTGCGGGATAACGGGGAGGTCGGGGAATGCACGGGCTCGAAGCGGTGGTCGTCCGGCTGGCGTCGACGGTGGTCCAGACAGTCGCGAAGTCGATGCTGACGCCGAAGCCGGGGGCGGGTCTAGTGACCGATCCGGTACGGCCGCTGCCGAAGCCGGCGGGGCCGGAGAAGCTGGCGCGGGTCCTCGAGCAACGCATCGTGTCCGGGTACGCCTCGGTACCGGAGCACGAGAGGCTGGCGGCGGTAGCTGCTGTCCAGGACACGTTCGCCGCCGCGGGCCCGCTCGACGCGGAACGGTTGTTCGCCACGGACCTCGATCCGGAGCGCCTGGTCAACGAGCTGCGGCGGCCTGTGGCGGACCTGGCGGACCGCGCCCGCGACCTGTACGAGGAACTGCTTCGGCTGTGCTGTGCGCACCTGGTGGAACAGCTCACGGCCCATCCGACGTTCCCGGCGCGAGCGGCGGTGGAGCACACACGGCGGACCGGGGCGTTGATACGGGCACAGGTCGTTCCGGGACCAGCGGAGAGTGCCGCGCTCGGCTTCGAGCAGCAGTACGCCGACTTCGTCGCCAGCACGCACTGCCGCCTGGAACTGTTCGGGGTCACCCTGGGCGGCCGACGCCGTGCCGAATGGCCGCTGGACACCGCGTACATCAGCCTGGCGGTGAACAACGAGCGTGCTTATGAGCCGCACCGCGAAGGACTCGGTGTCCCAGGCGCCACGCGGACCCCCGTGAAGGTGGAACAGGCTCTCGCCGGCTGTGACCGGCTGGTGCTGCGAGGACCGGCCGGGTCGGGGAAGTCGACGCTGGTGCAGTGGCTGGCACTGAACGCGGCTCGGCAGAGCTTCGGCCCGGAGCTGGCGGACTGGAACCGGTGCGTACCGTTCGTGCTGCGGCTGAGGTCCTTCAACACCCCAGAGGGACTGCCCATGCCGGAGGACTTCCTGACGGTGTCAGGCGTACCGTTACGAGCGCCTCGGGGCTGGGTTGAAGAACTCCTCGCCCGCGGCCGGGCGCTGGTGCTCGTGGACGGTGTCGACGAGGTGCCGCCCCGGTTGCGCAACCGCACGGAGCAATGGCTGAAGTCACTGATCACCGCGTTCCCGCAGACACGGTACGTAGTGACCACACGTCCGTCCGCTGTGCCGGAGGACTGGCTGGCAGCGCAGGGCTTCACCGTGCACACGCTGCAGCCGATGGAGCGGGACGACGTCCGGGGGTTCATCCGGCACTGGCACGACGCGGTCCGCCAGGAGTGTCCTCCGGACGCCGAGCTCGAGTCGCTGGACCGCTACGAGGCGAGCCTGAACCAGGCAGTGACGACGCGCCGTGACCTGGGCCGGCTGGCGACCAACCCGCTGATGTGCGCACTGCTGTGCGCGCTGAACCGCGACCGGCGCATGCAGCTGCCCCGGGCCCGCAAGGAGTTGTACGACGCGGCGCTGGACATGCTGCTGGTCCGCCGGGACACGGAGCGGGAGATCACCTCGGTAGAGGGCGTGTCGCTCTCCCGGGACGAGCTGACGGCGCTGCTCCAGCGGCTGGCGTACTGGCTGATCCGTAACGGCCAAGCGGAGGCCGCCCAGGACGAGGTCGTCGCGATGCTGGACGAGTGGCTGGCCGCCATGCCACAGGTACGGGAACAGGGCGACGCCGGCCAGGTCTTCTCCCACCTGTTGATCCGCAGCGGCTTGCTACGCGAACCAGTCCCCGGCTACGTCGACTTCGTGCACCGCACCTTCCAGGACTACCTGGGCGCAAAAGCGGCGGTAGAAGCCCGCGACTTCGGCGTCCTGGTCCGCAACGCCCACGACGACCAGTGGGACGACGTGGTACGCATGGCGGTCGGACACGCGCGCGTCGAGGAACGGACCCGGTTCCGTCGCGGAGCATGGCGAACAGGACGCTGATGCGTTGGCGTGCGAGGCGGAGGAGGGCCTGGGTGTGGGTCTTTCCGCGGGCGCGTTGTTTGTCGTAGTAGGTGCGGGAGGCGGGATCGGCGTTCATGCAGGCGAAGGCGGAGAGGAACATGGCGCGTTTGAGCTGCCGGTTTCCTCCTCGTGGCGCGTGTTCGCCGTGGATCGAGGTGCCGGATTGTCTGGTGGTGGGGGCAAGTCCTGCGTAGGAGGCGAGGTGGGCGGCGGTGGGGAAGCTGGTGCCGTCGCCGACGGTGGTCAGCAGGACTGCGGCGGTCCTGACGCCGACGCCGGGCATCGAGGTCAGGACCTGGGAAAGAGGGTGGGCCGCCAGCAGGGTGCTGATCTGCGTTTCCAGGGCCCGACGCTGTTCGTGGACGACTCCCAGCGAGTGGGCCAGGGACGGGATCACGGTGTCCAGGGTGCCGGTGCCGGGGACGATGACGGTCCGCTCGTCCAGGGCGTCGAAGACGTCGTCGATCAGCCGCTGGGCCATGCGTGGCGCCTTGGGCCGGATCACTTCGACGAGTCGACGGCGGCCCGCCTTCCGCAGCGATGCCGGGGACCCGTAGCGTTCCAGCAGCCAGGTGACGGCCTGGTGGTCCAGGCGCGGGCCCAGGACGCGTTCGAGGCTGGGGTGGAACTGGGTGAGCAGGCCGCGTATCCGGTTGGACGTGCGGGTTGCCTCGGCCGCGAGGTCCTGGTCGAAGCCGGTCAGGACGGTCAGTTCGGCGGTGATCTCGTCGGTCAGTTCCAGGGAGCGCAGGGTGTGCGGCATGGTGCGGGCGGCGTCCGCGATGACCGCGGCGTCTTTCGCGTCGGTTTTGGCCTCGCCCGGGTAGAGGTCGGCGATCCGCCGCATGGCCAGGCC
This sequence comes from Streptomyces sp. NBC_01320, assembly GCF_035974375.1. Classification (NCBI taxonomy): domain Bacteria; kingdom Bacillati; phylum Actinomycetota; class Actinomycetes; order Kitasatosporales; family Streptomycetaceae; genus Streptomyces; species Streptomyces sp. NBC_01320. The sequence goes on along the minus strand of NZ_CP108390.1, from coordinate 11,801,805 downwards.
GGGCAGGTAAGCGACCTTGCAGCCGGCGTCCCGGGCGACGGTCAGCGGGAGGGCGCCGATGGAGGCGGGCTGGTCCACGATCACCAGCACGGTGCCGAACTTCGCGGCCAGCTTGTCGAATACGGCCCGCAGTTTCGGTTCGCTGTTGGGCAGCGGCTTGTCGAAGACCTTCTTCCCCGCCGGGGTCAGCCCGTGCCCGTGATGGGCGCTCTTGCCGACGTCCAGCCCCAGGAAGACGCCCACCTCGGTCGTGTCGAACATCGTCATTCCCTCTCCCCAAGGGGTGTTCACGGTGCCGGCCTCGGCGTTGGTGTCGTGCTCGCGCATCCACGTTATGCAGACCTGCCGCCCGCAAGCCGTCCGGCGTTGCGCCGGACCGGGCGGTGGCCGGACCTCTCATCAGCGTCTGTGACGACACCTCCAGGCCCGGTGACACCACCCCCAGGTCATCCGTTCGACAGGGGGCAACAGTCATGCCGGGCCCGGAGGCCAGCGGTCCCGTTGCAGGACCGCGAAAAACATAACGGGGGGAACGTTGCCCAGGTCCGCGCTGACCTGCCTGGGAATCAAGCCGAGCAACTCCGAGGCCGCCGCGAGCACCGGGCGGGGAGATTCAGATATCGCCATCAGGGAAGCCGGGCGGGGGTTGTCACGTTGTTGGGACCGTACGGACTCCAACCGCCGAGGAATGACCTGAGATCGTCGGAGGGGCCGCCCCGCCGCGTGCGGCGGACCGGCCCTTCCAGGTGGTCAGCGCACTGCTCGGGTGACGTTCAGCTCGGCGGCCGTAGTAAACGGTCCAGCGTGAGAGGACGTGGCGACGAGCTTGAGGTAGCGGGCCGGCGTGCCGTTCAAAGTGACGGTCTGCTCGGCCGTGGTGTTCGCGAAGGTCCCGGTAGTGACCTTGGTCCACGCGGTGCGGTCCGTGCTCACCCAGACCTCGTATCCGGCTATCCGGCCGTTGGCGCTGTTCTGGCGGGGCAGGTAACGCAGGCCGGTGACGTCGAGCTCTTCACCGAGGTCGAGCACGATGTGGTGAGGCAGCGGGTCGGCTGCTCCCGACCAGCGGGTGTGCCAGAAGGTGGCCGGGTCACCGTCCAGGACATTCGCTGCGCGGCCGTCCTCCCCGACGGTCTCCTCGCTGTCCACCTCGACCACCCGCATCTGGCTTTGGGGGACTATCGCCGGGTGGGACGTGGTGCCGGTGCCCTTGTCGGTGCTCTTGGCGTTCTTGTAGGTGGCCTGTGCGGACAGTGTGTAGGCACTGGGCTTTGCGTCCGCGGGAGCGGTGACCGCCCAGGTGGTCTTCACCGACTGGTCGGGCTTGACCGTGGTGAACGTGGCGGGCGAGGTGGCCTCGGCCGTCCAGCCGCTGGGCACGGTGAGGCTGACGGAGGCGTCCGAAAGCGCTGCCGGGCTGCTGTCGTTGGTGTAGGTGGTCGTCACGGTGACGGCGGAGCCGGGCTTGAAGACCGAGGGCGTGTCGACCGTGAGCGAGTGGTGCACCCCCATGAAGCCGGGCACCTCCCACCTTTGGTGGAGCTTGCCGTCGCAGTTCCGGAGTTCCGCGGGGGTTCCGTTGGCGATGTCGGAGCCGGGGACGGTCAGGCAGCGGCCGGACGCCGGGTTGAGCAGGGAACCGTTGGCCTTGGGCCGCCAGGTCTGCGCGGGCGTGCCGTCGCAGTCGGCGAGTCCGGTCTTCCCGTCCGCGGTGGCGGTCAGGCACTTGTCGGACTGGCGGATCGTGCCGTCCGCGTGCCTGATCCACTGCTGGTTGGCGGCGGCTTCACAGGGCCACAGGCCGAGCGCGCCCGCCTTGGCCGGGTCGGTCTGGTGGTTCTCCAGGCATCGCCCGGCCATGCCGCGCAGGCGCTCGGTCTTCGACGTGTCCCACACGTCGGTGATCGTCGAGACGTTTGCGTCGGCCGTGTGGTTGATGTGGTCCAGGCCGTACATGTCCAGCAGTGTGCGCAGGACGTTGTAGTGGTTGATCTTCTCGCTGTACTCGCCGGCCCTGGCCATCGGCCCGACCATGATCGTCGGGATGTGGTTGGCCGGGGTGAAGTCGTCCTCGTCCCAGGTCAGCACGAACAGGCTGTTGTGCGTCTTGGCCCACTGGATGTACGACTCGAAGGTGTTCTTGACGAAGGCGTCACCCTGCGCGAGGGAGCCGTCGTGCATGCTCTGCTGGCCGTTGCCCACGTAGAAGGAGACGGTGGGCAGCTTGGCGAACCCGTCCGGCGTGGTCGGGAACTCCTCCTGCCGCTTGTCCATCGGGTTCAGGTTGCCCGGTACGCCCGGGATGTTCTTGTAGCGGAGCCACTGGGTGGGGAGGCCCTGGTTGGCGTAGTCCGCGAAGCTGTACCCGTGAGTGGTCAGCTGGTTGGGCAGGTTGTCGGTGTCGACGGACTGCGGCTCCGGCCAGTCGCTGGACTTCACGATGTCCGAGGCGGACAGCAGCGCATAGTAGTTGGGCAGGCTCGGGTGCGTGACACCGTACGAATTGGTGAACGACGCGCCCTGGGCCTCCAGGGACTTGATGTACGGCACCTGGTCCTGAGGTTTGGTGGACGGGTTCCGGAGGATGTCGTCGTAGCCCTTGTTCTCCATCATCACCATGACCACGTGGTCAGGCTTGGGAACCGCGGTGGATCCCACGACAACCGAAGTCTTGGTGTCCGAAGACCCGGCGTCCGGGGTCGCCGCGGCCGCGGAGACCGTACCCGGAAGGGCGATACATGCCAGCAGGGCCGAGGCCATCAGGCCACGGATGCTTGGGCGCGGAATGCGCATGCTGGTGCTTCCTTGTTAGTGCGACTGGGGTTCGAGCGGTGTGACAATCTCGTCGTGACCGCGTGTCTAGAAGATCAGCTCGCCTGAGGCGTATCCGCTGCCCGCGTGCTGATCCAGGGCATCGCCGACTGCCTAGCTGGACAGGCTGCCGGTGGTCTGGCCGCTGTGCTTCCAGGTTGCTGCACCGCGCAGCAGCTTGTGGTCGGAGACCTTGGTGTCCATCGGCAGCACGTCGGCCTTGGGGTTGGCGAAGTACTTGGCGCTGAGGAAGACGTAGTCGATCTTGCCGCCGTCCTTGCTGTCCTGACCCGAGCGGCACTGAGACACCTCCGCCGAGAGGCAGGCGGGGGTGAAGTAGTCGCGGTCGGTCTCGTCGACCTCGATCATGGTTCCCTTGGCGCCGCCACCCAGGGCGGGCTCGTAGAAATACGAGGCCATGGTGCTGGCGGGCGGGGCGTTGAAGTCCCCGCCCAGCACCACCGGGATGCCCGCGTCTTCCCATGCCTTGGCCTGCGCGGCGAGCTCACGCGCCTCGGCGTCGCGCAGCGTCGGCGAGGCCGACCAGTACAGGTGGATCGAGCAGGACCAGGTGATCCGGCCCTGCAGCCGGGACTTGATGCAGGGGTTCTTGATCGGCTCCGACTCGCCGCCCTGGGTCAGGTCCAGGACGGTGGTCTCCAGCGCCGGCCCCTTGACGAAGGCCGCCATTCCGTAGTCGCTGCCGTGGCAGATCGTCGGATAGCCCGACAGCGTCGCGGTGTACAGGCCGCTGAACCCCTTGGGGGCGAGCTTGGCCAGGATCGCGTCGTACTGCGAGCGGCACACCTCCGACAGGAAGATCTGGTCCGCGCCCCACACATCCGCCGACGTCTCGGCGACCACCTGGTCGATGCGGCGCTGGTTGTCGTAGTGGTTCGGGTTGCCGCACATGTTGCCGCAGATGTTGTAGCTGGTGAACCGCAACTGCGGCGCCGTCACCCGTGTCACGGTGTCGGCGCTCGCGGACGACGGCGCGATCAACACACCGGTCAGTGCGAGCACAGCGCAGCCTATCGCCGCGAGGAGGGATTTGATCGTTTTCAAGGTTTCTCCGCTGGGGGTGGGAAAGCCCTAGTCGTAGGGCTGGTGGCGCGTGCGCGCCCCGCGGAGCTTGTCCGGGAAGAGAGACCATGAAACAAAATGTGCGTGAACATGTTTGATACAGTCGCTTTTAAGTCATGACTGCGCATCAGATCACGCATCAAGGCGCACTCATTGACCGCTGCACGACGGCTGCGCCGCCGGTGGGCCAGGTCCCGCTGTCACCGGGCGGTCGGCGAAGACCTGACAAGCAGCCGGCATGCCGCCCGCCGTTGGTCGTGGCCAGGAAGGCCCGTAAGGGGGTCTTCAAAGTTGAGCGGTGCGGAGGCGTCCGCGGGCCCGGGCGGACAGCAGGATCAGGTCCGGCAACGTCAGACGCGACAGATCCGTCACCTTCTCCTCGGCCAGTTCCCGACCCTGTCCCGTCCGAAAATACGATTCGGTGCAGTGAGCTGTGGAGATGTCGCTCGGTCAGGCGGCGCGGTGATACTGGTTGATCAATCCTCCGAGGATTGATTCTCGTCGGATCCGGTGGTTCTGGAGATCGGTGACGGTGGCCGGGGCGGGTGGTTCGGCGCTATCGGGGGATAGTTGCCGTCGGGACTGGTGCGGCCGGTGCTGGTTGTAGTGCTGGATGTACTCGGTCAGCACCTTTACGGAATGGGCCTCGTTGTAGATCAGCACGCGGTCGAGGACCTCGCGGCGCAGGGTGCCTACGGCTCTCTCGCAGATCGCGTTCGCTTTGGGTGCCCGCGGTGGACTGAGTAGGACCTCCACGTCGTCGGCCTCGAAGACGGCGTCAAAGGCGCTGGTGTACCTACTGTCCCGGTCGCGGAGAAGGAAGCGCAGGGAATCCATGCGGCGGTCCAGTGCCATGGCGAGGTTCCTCGCCTGTTGAACGGTCCACTGGGCGGTCGGGTGCGCGGTGACACCGGCGAGGTGGATTCGTCTGGTGTCGTGCTCAATGAAGACCAGGGCGTACAGGCGCTTGAGGGAGATGGTGTCGAGGTGCAGGAAGTCGGCAGCGAGGATGCCGTGGGCCTGGGCGGTGAGGAATTCACGCCAGGGCGGGCCGGAGCGCTGCGGAGCGGGATCGATGCCGGCGGCGCGCAGGATCTCCCAGACCGTGGACGGGGCGATCGAGTAGCCGAGGCGGGCGAGTTCGCCTTGGATCCGGCGGTGGCCCCAGGCGTGGTTCTCCTTCGCCAGGCGCAGGATGAGTTGCTTGACGGTGGGCGCGGTGGAAGGCCGTCCTGGGCGGCTGCGCTGAGGATGCGTCCACTTCCGGGCGACGAAGCGCCGGTGCCAGGCCAGCAGCGTGGTAGGGGTGACCGCGAACACCTGACGCCAGCGCTCGCGTGGGACCAGCCGGGAGAGCACGGCGAGCCAGATCCGGTCGGCGGGCTCGTAGCGAACCCGGGCGATCTGGCGGCGCAGCACCGCTTTCTCGTGCCGCAACGCCATCACCTCCGCATCCTTCGCTACGCGGCTGCGCAGTACGGCAGCGGGCACCGTGATCAGATTCCGGACCAGCGCGGTGACGACGGATAGCGGCATCGAAGGATCGTCGCAGATGCTGTGCCGGCCAGTCCTGTGATCTGGGAACTTCCAGGTCAGGCCCCAGAATCGTGTTTCCGAGCGGGACAGGGTGCGCAGGATCTCAGGGCCGGTGCGGGTGCGGTACGGGTTCGACGGGAACCACTCGGTGAACACGTCCCGCCACAGCTCCTGGATGGCCTGCGGCGCCGGCCCGGAGGTGGTGAAGACTGCCCAGGTGCCGGCCGGGACGGCCAACGTGGTCGTGTCCTCCGGAGCGGCCGCGGAGGTGATCACACCGTGGTGGTAGTCGAGTTCGGTGCCCTCGGCGCGGCTGGGGTCCAGGTCGTCGCAGACCGCGACGATGCCGTGCGGCTCCTGGTCCGACAGTTTCTCCAGGCGCTCCAGGGTTTGCGGGTCGATCCCGCGGACAAAGTCCGTGATCGCCTGGTTCGGCCCCGCATGCACCAGCGGTACCCGGGTCTTGAGCCCGACGACGGTGAAGTCCGCCTTGCCCACAACGCGGTATCGCATACTGCTACTCCCTTCGATGGTGAGGCGGAAGGCCATCCGGGACTGGGAGTTGAGCGCGGCGCCGGTACGCCGGGCCTCGCCCGGTCCGATGCCGTGCATGGCACGGAACGCCCGCGCGAACGCCTCGCCGGAGCTGTAGCCATAGCGCACCGCGATCTCCAGCAGCGTCTCACGTCCCGCGAGTACTTCGGCGCCCGCGAGGGTGAGCCGACGGCGCCGGATGTACTCCGACAGCGGTATGCCCGCGAGCGCGGAGAACATCCGACGCAGGTGGTACTCCGAGGTGGCCGCGATGCGTGCCAGCTCCGCCACCTCGACGGACTGGTCGAGATGGCGCTCGATGTGCTCCATGGTTCAGCCGCTCCAGCATGCCCGGTCTCCTTCCTCTTGACGACCACCACGCCAGGCAGCGCCCACCATGCCGGACCCGACATTGACGGCGCTCTTTATTTCGGCCGTTGGTACTCGGGGAGTTGGTGAGACCTGCTCTGTGGATCTCACCGTCCTTCGGGTGACGGTGTTCGGTCTCTTCCTGTGATCTTGTCCGGCATGTCGTCGTGAGGCCGGTGTGTTGTGGACAGCACTTGCCCGATGGCCAATAACGGCTGGCACGGCGCTGCCGGATGTGCCGCTGCCCGGGCACTGGTTCTCCGCCCGGTTCCAGGAACGGATGAAGCATGTCTACCCGGCGCTGCAGTCGGCGCCGTCCCCGTCCGGACCGGGCGTGTCCTGTCCCAGGCCCCGACGGATCGCGATCTCCACGGGTGAGTACGCGCCGTCGGCCCGCTCCAGTTCGTACGGCGCGGCCGGCATCAGCGGCGGCTGGGCCATGAAGCGCGGCCGCACCCCATGGTGCGGTTGCGCCGCGTGCACCAGGAACGGATGGCACAGGAAGACGTCGCCCGGGGACCCGGTGGCCAGGGCGAGTGGCCGGTGGTCGGACGCCGCCACCAGATCGGGCGCAAGGGCCAGCCCGCTCGCCCCGTCCTCCCCGTACTTCTCCAGCACCTTCGGCACGTCGAGGTGTGAGCCGACCCGGATCCGGGTCGGGGCGTCCTCCTCACCGACCTCGCTGAACAGGAACAGCATCAGCAACGCCCGGCCCCGGGAGCGCAGATTTGTGAAGTACCAGCTCTCGCCCTCCGGCAGATAGCTCCCCTCGATGTGCCAGCCCGCGTCGTCCGGCTCCTCCTCGTGCGGGAAGCGCAGTGGGAACGTGCCCAGCGAGTAGCGCGGCTCCCAGCATCCCGCGCCGACGAGCAGGTCGTACGCGCGCTGCAGGGACGGGGAGTTGGGCGCGGCGGCGAACGGCCCCTGCGCCATGCCGGCCACCCAGTGCACGGGCTGCGTCCACGTCGCTGGATCGTCCGGGTCGCATCCCGTCTCTCGCCACAGCAGCCGCGCGCAGTCCGCGGCCACGCGCGGCGCGACGGCGCCCTCCAACTTCACGAAGCCGTCACGGAGGAAGCGGGATACCAAGGTCGTGTCATCCATGCCCCCATCGTGCGGCGACACCGGTCCCGATCACCCGACATTCTCCGCACCGCCTTTGTCGGGTGTTCACCGAGCCCCTTCTTGCCCCTCTGAGGCCGGAGGCAACCGCCCTGCGGTCACAGGACCACATTGCCGACGACGGGCAAACACTCCGCGTCCTCCTGCCCGATCAAGTCGGGTGCACGAGGCAGCCCGGAAAGCCGAGCGGCAGCGGTCGGCCCGGCTCGCTCTCCCTTTGAAGAGCAGCAGCCGGTTGCCACTTCTCGTCGGCCACGCCCGGCACTCAGACGGGCCAACTGCTCAGAGACCAGCTGAAGGGCGCAGTCACACTCGAACCGCGAAGCCCCCAACCAACCACTCAACCTTCAGTGAGAATCGCTCAATCTTCACTGCGAGAGGTCACTCAGCAGGGACGCCGTGATCAGACAGGAAGGCTTGATCAGTCCGTCTCGAAAAGGTGATGCGTTGCCGAGGTGACCCGCCGTCGGCCTGTGGGAGAGGGGAGGTTGGATACGGGCCGGACGTACTTGTCGTAGACCAAGAACGCGATGACCGGGCGCCCGAGACGGGACGCGTCGTTCTCCTTCCGCAGCCTCCAGTTTCCGCCCGGCAGCACGCCGCGGACCTGTGGCTCCTCGTACCGCTCCACTCGCAGAAAGCCCGGCCGGTCCTTGGCGGCCACGAGCCTCGTGGAGCTCGTCCGGGATGCCCTGGAAGAAGGCCCGTACGACCACGATGTTGAAGGCGTTGAGCATGATCGGGGCGATCAGCGCCCCGTATGTGTCGATCATGCCCAGCTCCTGGATGACCAGGTAGTTGGGGATGATGCCGGGGGTGAAGAGGAAGGTCCCGAGGACGATCATCAGCAGCGGCTTGCCCGCCACCGTGCCCGGCCGCGACAGCCCGTACGCCAGGGCCACCGTGCAGAGCAGGCTGAGCGCCGTGCCGACCAGGGTGATGACGACGCTGACCACCGCGGCCCGCGTGACCACGCCGCCGGAGAGGACCACGTTGTAGGACTCGAAGGTCGGATTGCTCGGGAAGAGCACGTAGCCGCCGTTGGCCGCGAGCTCCTCCTTGGTCGCCAGGCTGGTGCCCAGGCAGAGCAGGAACACAAGCGGAACAGGGCTTACCAATCTCCCAAACGTCTCAATTTCGCCTCCACCACACCTTGGGAACCATCCCCCACGTCTGCTAGCTTCCCCGTTCGATTCCGAACTGCCGTGACACAACGGCAGCTTCGAGACAACAGGCATGTCTTCAGACATGGCTTCAGACATGGGAGGCCCCATGAACAGAAGCGCCGCCGTGCCCCTCGGCGCGGCCTTACTCCTTCTCCTCGGCACGGCCGTGCCCGCCGCCGCGGGAACCCCCGGCGACGGCGCGGCCACCGACGGGGCGACGCTCTACCGCGACAACACGGTCGACGTCTCCTACCGCCAGGTCGCCCCCGGCGACGCGGCGTGGAGCCAGGTCCCGGCCGCCCTCCGCGGCAGAGCGACGGAGGGCTCGTACGTCGCCCGGCTCCAGCTCGAGAACGTCTCCGATCACCCCGTCTCCAAATGGTCGCTGACCTTCGAGCTCTCTGACCGCATCACGGACACCTCCGCCGCGAAGCTCGCCGCCCCCCAGGACGCGCGCACGACGCTCCAGGGCGTCGGCCCCACGAACACCCTCCAGCCGGGCAGGACCGAGACCGTCTGGTACCGCGCCGAGCCCGGCGCCAAGGCCGATACCCCGACCTGGGCGTCCTTCGCCAAGCACGGCATCTCGCCGACGGAGGACACCGACGGCGACCGCCTCCCCGACGACCTGGAGGTGCGCGCCAAGCTCGACCCCAAGTCCGAGGACACCGACGGCGACGGCCTCTCCGACTTCGCCGAGCTCGGCTACCGCTTCAGCAGCCCGCTCAAGGCCGACACCGACGGCGACGGCACCAAGGACGGCGCCGAGGACCCCGACAAGGACGGCCTCACGACCGCCCGCGAGCTCAAGCTCCGCACCACGCCCACCCGCGCCGACACCGACCAGGACGGCCTCGCGGACGCCCGCGAGCTGAAGCTCCGCACGGAGCCCACCAAGGCCGACACCGACGGCGACGGCGTCCAGGACGGCGAGGAGACGAGGCTCAACGCCTCCCCCCGCGCTAAGAACTCCGCCTTCGACGTGACCCGCCGCGCGGACGGCGGCGCCACCGCCGCCGAGGCCACGCTCAAAGGCCTGCGCGCCAAGCAGGTCGGCGGCTTCCAGGTCACCAGGCTCCCTGCCAAGCAGCGGGAGTTCCCGGAGTCCACTCCGGGCTACCTCGGCAACGGCTTCCAGGTCTCCGCCCCCGCGGACGGCGCCGCAAGGCTCACCTTCCGCCTGGACCCCGACCGTACGGAGGGCACCGCACCGGCCCTCTACCGCTACGACGAGAAGGCCCGCCACCTCGTCAAGCAGTCGGGCCAGCAGCGCAGCGGCAGCACGATCACGGCCACCGCCACGGCCGACGGCTCCGCCAAGTACGTCGTCCTCGACAGCCACGCCTTCGACAAGGCAGGCCCCAAGGCCCCTGGCAAGCGAATCCTCTCCGACGGCCCCGGCGACGGCGGAGACCCGGGTGACCCGGGCGACCCGCCCCCGACCGACATGCTGATCCACCAGTCGTCCTTCCGCGAGGGCCGCCGCAAGGCCCCCGACCCCCAGCAGCCGCCCGTCCCGGCCGACCCGCGCGTCGCCGACGACCTCACCTTCAACGACTACAACTTCGACGAACTCACCGACCTCGGCTGGGAGTTCTGGGTCGCCCGCATCACGCCCGAGTCCTGGATGTGGGCCGAGTTCAACGACATCATGAACTTCGGCAAGCTCGGCGCCGACGCCGACTACGCCCAGTCCGTCGACGACCTCCGCAACGCCTTCCGCTACGGCCGCGGCGGCCAGAGCGCGGGCACGGTCACCGTCGACGACAACTTCGACCCCGGCCGCTACCTCTACCGCGGCTCCGGCACGGCCCTCTCCCGCGCCGTCGGCGCCTCACCACAGGAGAAGACGTACACCGACAAGGCCGGCCAGATCATCAAGCAGTCCCTCATCGACAACAAGGGCCGCACCGATCAGCTCAAGGTCCAGGAGGACCTCTCCAAGAACCTCCTCTTCCAGGAGTTCCTCCGCCAGGACGTGAAGTACCCGGTGTACGACTTCTCGCTCTGGGACGCCAACCAGCGCGCCCTCTCCATCGCGATCCACCAGTTCCAAGGCCACACGATCGCGCTGAAGGACTACAAGGTCGAGGGCAACGCCTTCTCCGGCAAGCTCGTCTTCCACTCCTACGACCACTTCGGTCTCGACCCGGACGACGAGATCACGGAGTACGGCTTCATCGACTGGTTTACGCTCCAGCACTATGACCGGTTCGACGGGAAGTACCCCCCGCCGATCGCGCAGGCGGACATCGAGATCCCCATCAGCGGCACGTTCTGACCTCGCCGACCTGATGCCCCACAGGCGCTCGCCGGGCCGGGTCCTGGTCGTCACGCTGCTCGTCGTGACGGCCGGGTACCTGGCCTGGCGGGTCGCCGTCCTCGCGGGCCTGGAGGCCCACTTCGGCAGCGGCTTCGACGAGCAGCGCTTCAACCGGCTGCAGCAGGAGTACGACCGCCGCGAGGGCGCCTTCGCCCGGGCCGACGCCCGGATGCGGAAGCTGATCGCGGAACACCCCCGCGCCGAACGCATCGACTGGAGCCGGTACCGGACCTGCGTCCGCGAGCCCGGCCGCCCCTCCGACACGTGCACGACGACGCCCCCGCGCGACCAGAAGGTGTACGACGCCCTCTGGGGCGTCAGCGTGATCCTCTACCAGCCCAAGGACGAGGGCCGCACGTTCTACCGCTTCTACCACGAGGACCCCCCGCGCTACACGATCATGCGCGCCCCCGAGGACACCGCGGAGGAGGCCGAGGAGTACGCGGACGCCCACGGCTTCCGCTCCACCCGCCCCCTCGGGCCCGGCTGGACGATCCTCGGCCCGATCGACGACATCGGCCGCGAGGAGAAGCAGTTCCCGTAGGAGGGCTCGCGGAACGCTTCGCCGGGAAGCAGCAGGGAAGCAGCAGGCACGAGAGGAGACCCCCACCCCCGTGAACACGTTACTGATCACCGCCGACCGTGTCATCGCAGGCCCCGCGGACCGGGTGACCGCCGACGGCGCCGTGCTCGTCGACGAGAGCACCGGCGCCGTATCCGCCGTCGGCCCCGCCGCCGAGCTGGACGCGACGGTGGACCCCCAAGTGCCCCGCCTGCGCTGCCCGGGCGCGACGGTGCTGCCCAGCATGACGGACTGCCACGTCCACCTCGCCTTCGACTCCGGCCCCGACCCCATCGGCACGACGGCGCAGGCCACCCCGGCAGAGCTCTCCGCAGGCATGGCGGAACGCGCCCGGCAGCTCCTGACAGCCGGAGTGACGACGCTGCGCGACCTCGGCGACCGCGACGCCCTCGCGGCCTCCCTCCGCTCCGCCATCACCTCCGGCGCCCTCCCCGGCCCCCGCATCCTCACCGCGACCGCCCCCCTGACCTCGCACGGCGGCAACTGCGGCTTCCTGGGCGGCGAGGTCACCACCGACGACGACATTCGCGCCCGCATCGCGCACAACGCCTCGCTCGGCGCCGACGTCATCACGACGATGACCGGAACTTCAGCCCCTGCGCCGTAACGCTCGGGCGCTCCATCCAGACCGGGCGCTCGGCGTGGCGGCGGTCGCGGCGCAGCAGAGCCGTAAAGGAAGCGGTGCTCATCGATAGACCCCCTGCTCGCCGAGGCGGTGTGCGACCTTGTTCGCGAGGTAGATGAGGACGAAGCCGATGACGCCCTTCATCAGGCCGGCCGCGGTGGACATGCCCCAGTCGCCATCGACGACGCCGTGGAAGTAGAGGTAGGTGTCCACGACCCGCTGGAACAGCTCCCATAACTCATCCGGCACCAGCCGCTGAACCAGGTCCATGCCCCGCAGCGTAGCGACGATCACACCAAATGAGACCAGCTCTTAGTGCTGTCATCTGCCATGACACCGGATGGTGTCAGCTCTGCGGCAGACAGCGCGGCTTCTTTTCCGCGGAACGATCGCGCCGATCTGCGAAGCAGGCCGACGAGCCGGGTGGGCAGCGCAGGGATGCTGCCGCTCTTTCGGTTGAAGTGAACGAAGCCAAACCCACGGGCTACTCTGCCTCAAGAGGAGGAACCTCCCTCCGGTTCCCTGGATTTCTCCTCCAGGAATCCGCGAACCCGTCGGCCTGACGGTGGGAGGAGCTGCGGCAGGTCCCGCAGGCCGGGTGGCACGGCATGGCCAACTGGATCAAGGCGCTGCTGGTTCTCGCCGGAGTGTGCGCGGTCATCATCCTGCTGGACACCGCGGGCGACATCTTCGATGCCGCCCTTCACCGCCTGGCCGACGCGGTTCCCGCCACGCAGGTTGGCACCAGCGGCTCAGACGATTTCTGGGGTGTGGTCGACAACCCGATCCGCTCCTACATCGCCCAGCACACCGCCGGCCTCACCGATAGCGGATCCGCCGTCTACACCTTCTGGCAGCTGACGGGCCTGTTCGGCCTGATCGGCGGCCTCATCGGCAGCACCGGCGCCCGCATCACCTGGACCGTGTGGGGCGCGGCCAGCATCGCCGCAGTGTGGGGCGCCACCCCGGCCGACGACCGCACCATCGCCACCGGATTCGCCGTCCTCGCCTGGACCCTCGCCTCCACCCGCGCCCTGCGCGGCCTGAGCCTGCGCCCCGTCATCCACAACTTCCCCCCGACCTCCCCGGCCTTCCAGCCCCAGATCGAGATCCGCATCCCCGCCCAGGCCACCCCGCCCACCGACGACACCCCCGACAACATCCACCCGCTCCACCAGCGCTGACCTCCGGCCGCTCTGCCTGGTCCTCGCCCACCCGTTCGCGGTTGGCGAGGACCGGACAGACACCTCAGGGCTTTAACTCGTCAAGCTTGGGCGCTCAGGCCGCTATGTAATCTGGCGATCTGTTCGAACGGGAGGGCGGGACGTGGCCAAGCTGGTAGAGAGGGCCGTCATGGAGGTGCTTCGTGACGGGGGCAGCGAGACGATCTGCCTGTACGTCGCCGCCTGCACCGAACGCATGGCACCACTGTTCATGGGCTTGCGAGCGAACACACCGGGGCGGGAATCCGACCTGGACTTCTACGCGGAGTCCGTACGCGACCTCTGGCATGCCGACCGGCCGCTCGCCGACACCGCCGAGCGCGTACGCCTGCTGGAGCAGTTCCCGGAGCTTCAGCCGAACGAGGAGGGGATCACCGATGTCGCCGACACCTACGCCTTCTTCGCTGTCCTCACCTTGCGGTATGCCCTGCTAGCCCATGGCACGGGAGACGCTGATGACGCGGTGTCCTGCGGCCATGTGGCGCTCACCGCGATGGGGATGCTGGACCAGAACGTGGCGGGGGCCAGCCTTCTTGCCGAGGAGCAACGGCTCCAGTCCTTGTTGCTGACTAGTGCAGCGCCGCACTGATCCTGCGGGGGTCAGGTGGCCTTGAGTGGGGTGCCGTCGTAGGTCCATCGGAAGGGGCGGGCTTCCTTGTCGTAGGCGAGGGTGAACTCGCGGATCTGGTCGATGAGGTCCTGGCGTGAGGTGAACTCGCCTCGTCGCAGCAGTCGGCGGGCCAGGATCGAGAAGAAGATCTCGACCTGGTTCAACCATGAGGCGTGCTTGGGCGTGTGGTGGACGGTGAACCTCGGGTGGGCCGCGAGCCAGGCCCGCGTGGCCTTCGAGACGTGTGACGATCCGTTGTCGAGGACCAGATGGATCGCCAGGGCAGGGTCGATACTCCCGTCCAGCAGTCGCAGGAACCGGATGAAGGTGACGGAGTCGTTGCGGGCGATGTCCTCGACCAAGACCTGTCCGCTGTGCACGTCCAGGGCCGCGACGATGGACGCGGTGCCGTGGCGTCGGTACTCGAACTCGCGGCGCTCGGCATGGCCGGGCCGTACGGGCCTGGTGGGGTGGCGACGCGAGCGGGCCTGCATGGCGGTCTTCTCGTCCACGCTGAGCACGACCGACCCGGGCGGGCGATGCAGGTAGAGGGCGCACACCTCGGCGGCCTTGACGTGGAAGTCCGGGTCGTCGGGGCGGGTGAGCCAGCCGCGGACGAGGTGGGGTTTGAGGTCCAGGTCGGCCAGGATCCGCCCGACCTGGGAGGCGGAGATCTCGTGGGCAGCAAGGGACTTGGCGATCGACTTGTGGGTCCATTGACTGTCGGGGGCCGGTTTGGCGGAGGTGACCGTGGCGACGATCGCAAGGTGCACCTCGGGCCCGTACCGACGCGGGCGGCCCGGCCTCCTGCGGTCGTCCAGAGCGGCCATGCCCTCGTGGTGGAACCGCTTGCGCCAGCGTCGCACGGTGGCGATGTGTAACCGGTGGCTGCGAGCGATGGCCGCGTTGGAGACACCGTCGGCGGCGGCCAGGGCGACCTCGGCTCGCTGGATGCGCCGCAGCGGCGCGGTGCGCGAGCGGGCCAACTGCTCCAGAACCGCGCGCTGGCTCTTGTCCCAGACCACCGTGAACGGGCTGTGCGCTGGCATGACCCCACCCCTGGATTCGACGAGCGGCGGTCATTGTCGCGCGGACGAACGGGGTCAGCGGCGGACGGCCTCGCGGGAAGGGGGCCGGTGGCAGGATGACGGCCATGGCGAATACCAGGCGCGCGAAGCCGATCTCCCGCTCCCGGACGGCACCCGGAAAGGTCGTCCACAAGATCAAGGTCACCCTGCGTGGCTCCCGGCCCCCGGTCTGGCGCCGCCTGGAAGTGCCGTCGGGCACCACGCTGCAGCAGCTTCACCACCTCATCCAGGCGGCCTTCGGCTGGGAGGGCTACCACATGTGGGCCTTCGAGACCCCGCAGGACCGCTATGGAGTCGCCGACCGTGAGTTGGGGATCCGCAGCGCGGCATCCAAGCGACTTGACCAGGTCGCCCCGAGCGTCGGCGACAAGCTCAGCTACACCTACGACTTCGGCGACGACTGGGAGCACGACATCCTCGTCGAGGCCATCACCGACGCCGAAGCGGGTACCCCCTACCCACGCTGCCTCACCGGCCGCCGTGCCTGCCCGCCCGAGGACTGCGGCGGGATGTGGGGATACGAGTACCTCATCGAGATCCTCGCCGACCCCGGCCACGAAGAACACGACGAACGGCTCGAATGGCTCGGCCTCGACACCGCAGACCAGTTCGACCCCGCCGCCTTCGACCTGGCAGAGGTCAACAGCGCACTGTCCGGCTTCGCAGCCATCCTGATCGAGAACTGACGCTCCACCATGCAGCATCGATCGCCCCAGCCACCACGGCAGGGGCGATCCTGACCCTCGCAGGATCAGTGCGGCGCTGCACTAGTGATGCAGGAGGTCTGTGGGACGCGAGCGTCACGGCAGGACGGGAGAGGTTCCGTGCCGTACTGGGCCGCCTGCCCCGCTAGGCGGGACGCGGGGAACGGCCATGCCGGATCGTGCGCTAAGCCGGGTCCGGCGTCGCCTCCGCGTCGGCGTCCGGGTCGCCGGGCATCCACACAGGGCCGTCGTACTCGGCTCGGGCCAGGGTGTTGCCCTCAGCGTCGAGCAGGTGCAACACGTTGTTCGCGGCCTGGTCCTGCCAGTCGTACTGGTGCCGGGCGGTGTTGCGGAAGCGGGCGCTGTCCGGGCTGGGCCGGCGGGGGTCCGGGCAGCAGGACCGCGAATTGGTCCCAGAGCGGCTCGGTCAGCCATGATGGAAGCGCAGGCACAGGTCTCCTCGGTGATCACAGAGCGTCACAACTCCGTGATCAACGAGACCTGTGCCCGCTCGGCTACCTACCTTCCCAACCGCGCCTATCCGCGCGGCCGAACAGCGTTGTCAAGCTTACGGCTTTGCGCTATCCACTCCCCTGCCCGCCGTTTCCGGCGCTTCAGCCGGTCGTGTTCCCGACAGGCCCGGCGAACCAGGGTGGTCGACCTGACCACTCGACAACGCGCGTGCCGGCAATGGCTGAGGAACTCTTCCTACGGAGCCTCTGCACGGATGGCGAGAGCTTGGGCACTCAGATGCTGTTGGCGATGCGCTCGTGGTCCCGTTCGCCCTCGCGGGTCTGGATACCAGCGGCGAGCAGCTTGTGGGCGAGCTCGGTGACCTCATCGCCGAACGCCGCGAACAGGCCCTCGTTCTCAACGGCGTACGCCGCACGCGGAATCGGCTGCGCGACCGCGTCGACCGCAGCCTTCGTGATGGAGATCACCTCCGGCCGGAGGCCGGCGATCCGTCGGGCGAGGGTGTCGACGAAGGAATCGAGTTCTGCGGCGGGCAGGGCACGGTTGATCAGGCCGTACCGTTCCGCGAGCTCCGCGCCCACGAGTTCGGCGCCGAGGATGAGCTCCAGCGCGCGGGCCCTTCCTGCCAGGCGCGTCATGTTCACCGTGCCGCCGCCTCCGGGGAGGATCCCCATCAAGGACTCCGGCTGCCCCTGCCCCGACTTGCCGATCGCCGCGAATCGCATGTCCAGGTACATGAAGAACTCGTTGCCCGCGCCGCGCGCGAAGCCCGCCAGCTTGCCGATGGTGACCTGCGGCAGCGAGCGGACCTCCTCGCTCATCGCCTGGAGGATGTTCAGGCCTTCCGGGACGGTCGAGCCCGGCGCGGCCGCGATCGCAGCGCGAGTGGCTGCAGGCAGCGCGTCAGGGTCGGTGAGGTAGGCCATGTCACCGTGCGCAACGAAGAACTCCGGGTCAGCACTCTCGAAGACAATGACGCGGACGTCGGCGTCGTCCCGCACACGCGCGACGAATGCCCGGAGTGACGGCAGGAGGACCGCGTCCATCAGATTGAGCGGCGGGTGATCGATTGTCACCGTCGCGACCCCGTCCGAGACGTCGATCGTCAGGGCGGGAAGGTCTTCGTAGCTCATGAGGTGGCTCCATTTCGCAGTAAGGGACGGCCCGTGACCGGGCCGCCGGCTGGGGACAGCGTCGCGAATCTCAGCATCGCAACTGACACTGAGTATCAGGTTAGAAACCTGTATCCAAAGAAGCAAACGAGTGTGTCGGAGTACACTCGTCCCCATGAGCGCAGCGCCAGTCGGTACCCGTGAGATCAGCCGCCACGCGGTGCGAGCAGAGCTGGCCCGCGTCGCGTTCAACCGGTTCTGCCTCACCGGCTTCAACCAGGTCACCTTCACCGACCTCTCCGAAGCCGCCGGAGTGTCGCGGAGCACCTTCCTGCGCTACTTCGGCACCAAGGAAGACGTGGTCCTGTTCGTCTTCGACCCTGTCGGTGACGTCATCACTGACGCGCTCGATGCCGAGCGGGCCAACCAGGACGATTGGAGCAGGCTGCGCAACGCCCTGGAGTCAGCCGTGAGGTTCCTCGTGCGCGACGTCCAGGAACTCGTGACGATCCTCGGCCTCATCGAGCAGACCCCAGCCCTGTGCGCACGCCTCCGCGAGAAGCAGGCTGAATGGCGACCAGAGATCGTCGCCCGACTGCAGAAGACAACCTCCTCGACCGACGGGTCATTGGTCATCGCCAACGTTCGCGTAGCGGCGGCGCTCGAAATCTTGTGGATCGTCCTCGGGCAATGGAGTGCGAGCGACGGCCAAGAGGACCTCGGCAAACTGCTGGACGCTGCGTTCGCCGCCTTCTCGACCCCGGCATGCCAGCAGACGGACGCTCCGTTGTAAAGGGCCGAGGCGGCGGCTTCCTCGGCGGTGCCGAAGCGGCCGAAAGGAGTGGTCGATCCGGCGGCGGTGATCGCGTCGTCGGAGTCCAGCTCCGGCCGCGAGTGCAGGAGTGGGGTGTCGATCCGGCCGAAGCGGACGGTGTCCACGCGCAGCCGTGCGGGGCCGCCGAGGCCCCCATAGCGCCTATCTGGGGCTTGAGGAACATCTGTGTCAGATCGTGCGCTAAGCCCTCCGGGCGTTGATTGGCGCTTTGACCTGGTGTGATTGCGTACCGGAGCCTTCGCGGGTCGCTGTAGTCGATCTTCGGAGAGTTGTTGTGGCGGTCGAGTTTCTGTCGGGTGAGCAGGCTGGGTACGGGGCGTTTGTCGGGGCGCGGTCCCGTGCGGAGTTGGAGCGGTACTTCTTCCTGGACGACGCGGACCGGGATGTGGCGCAGGCCAAGCGGCGTGCACACAATCGGCTCGGATACGCGGTCCAGCTCACGAGCGTGCGCTACTTGGGCCGGTTCATGCCGGATCCGCGGCAGGTGCCGGCGGAGGTGGCCGAGTATCTGGCCGAGCAGCTGGAGATCGAGGACCCTTCGTGCCTGAAGGAGTACGGCGAGCGGGACGGGACGGCCCGCAGCCACGCCGGGGAGATCCAGGAAGCCGGGGGCTGGCGGGACTTCACCGAGGTCTCGGCCGAACTGGGTGAGTGGCTCGATGCGCGGGCCTGGACGACCGGGGACGGGCCGAAGGCGTTGTTCGACGCGGCGGCCGGGTGGCTGCGCGAGCGCAGGGTGCTTCTTCCCGGGGCGAGCCGCCTGTCAAGGCTGGTAGGTAATGTCCGGGAGGCGGCGAACCAGCGACTGTGGGACACCCTCTACGGGCTGCTGAACACCGGGCAGCGGGCGGTGCTGGACTCGCTGCTGACGGTGCCGGCCGGTTCGCGGGTCTCGGAGCTGGACCGGCTGCGGCGCGGGCCGGTGCGGGTGTCGGGTCCGCAGATGAAGTGGTCGCTGGATCGGGCGGAGGAGATCGCCGACCTGGGCATGGGTGAGCTGGACGTGTCGGGGATACCGCCGCGCCGGCTGGCTGAGCTGTCGCGGTACGGGGTGGATGGCAAGGCAACGCTGCTCAAGCGCCACAACGACGCGCGCCGGCTGGCGACCCTGCTGGCCACCGCGGTGCACCTGACGACGCGGGCGGTCGATGACGCCCTGGATCTCCTGGAGGTGTTGATCGCCACCAAGCTGCTGGCCAGGGCCGAGCGGGAGACGGCCAAGGAAAAGATGAAGACCCTGCCGAGGGTCGAGCGGGCCGGGGCGAAACTGGCGACCGCGTTCCAGGTCGTCTTCGACACCACCTCCGAGCAGGTCGACACCGACACCGGCGAGATCAGCGCCCCGAAAGTGGAAACGTTGGCGGCGATGTGGGAGCAGATCGAGGCGGTGGTGCCACGCAGCGAGTTGGCCGCCGCGATCGCCGCACTGTTCGAGCTGACGCCGCCGCTGGACTCCGATGCGGACCAGGCATGGCGGGCGATGCTGGTTACCCGGTTCGGCACGGTGCGGCCGTTCCTGAAGCTCCTGATCAAGGTCGTGGACTTCGGCGCGACTCCGGAGGGCGCCCCGGTGCTGGCCGCGCTGAAGTCGCTGCCGGAGCTGATGGGCCGCAAGAAGGTGGGACCTGCCGAGATCGACACCGAGCTGTTGGCCGGGTCCTGGCGGCGGCTGGTACTGGCCGCGCCGAACCTTGAGCCGGGGTGCGTGGACTGGAAGGCGTACGTGTTCTGCGTGCTGGAGCAGTTCCACCGCATGCTGCGCAGGCGGGAGATCTTCGCGAAGAACTCCTCTAAGTGGGGCGACCCGAGGGCGAAGCTGCTGGCCGGCGGGGCATGGGAGCAGGCCAAGCCCACCGTGCTGGCATCCCTGGGCCTGCCTGTCCCGCTCGAAAATACGATTTCGCGGCTGTGGCCTGCACGTTTGCTGAGAGGTTGTCAATTCCTTTGTGTATGTCGTGATGCGTGTTCTTGCTGGTCGGGCCCGTGGGGTGGTTACTGAGGGTGATCTTGCTGGGGTCAGAGGGGGAGGCGGTCAGGGAAGGCGAGCATGAAGTGGTTCATGGCGCGCTTCCAGCCGAGGGTGCCGGTGCCCCGGACGCGGCCTTGGGGGATGGGGCCGTCGCCGTCGATGTGCCGGCCCTCGATGCGGCGGATGCCGAGGTAGAGGAGCTTGATGGCGGCGTCGTCGGAGGGGAAGTGGCCGCGGGTCTTGGTGATCTTGCGGAGCTGGTAGTTCAGGGATTCGATCGCGTTGGTGGTGTAGATCACTCGACGGATGTCGCGGTCGAAGGCGAGGAAGGGGATGAAATCCTCCCAGGCCCGCTCCCAACTGGCAATCAAACCAGGGTAGTTCTTGCCGTAGTTCGCCCTCAGCTCGTCCAGGGCGGACAGCGCCTCGGACTCGGTCGCGGCCGTGTAGATGGGTTTGAGGGCGGCGGCGACCTTCTTGCGGTCGCTGTAGGAGACGTACTTCATCGACGCCCGGATCAGGTGGGTCACACAGGTCTGGACCAGGGCTTTGTCCCAGACGGTGTTGATGGCCTCGGGCAGGCCGGTCAGGCCGTCGCAGCACACGATCAGCGCATCGCGCAGGCCGCGGTTCTTCAGCTGGCTGAGCACGTTCAGCCAGAACTTCGAGCCTTCGGTGTCCTGGATCCAGATGCCCAGGACGTTCTTGATGCCGTCGACGTCGACGCCGATGACCAGGTGGGCGGACTTGTTGGTGACCATGCCGCCGTCGCGGACCTTCACGCTGAGTGCGTCGATATAGAGGATGGGATAGACCTCGTCAACTGGCCTGTTCTGCCAGGCAGTTATCTCATCGGCCACCACATCAGTGATCTTGGAGACCAGGGCCGGGGAGACCTCGGAGCCGTAGACCTCCTTCAGATGCGCGGTGATGTCGCGGGTGGTCATGCCGCGGGCGTAGAGGGACAGGATCATGTCGTCGACCTGGGCCAGGCGCCGTCGCCCCTTGGGCACGATGACCGGCTCGAAGGCGGCCTTGCGGTCCCTGGGCACGTCCACCGTGACCGGCCCCGCCGTCGTGGTGAGTGTCTTGGGGAAGCTGCCGTTGCGGGAGTTCCCGCTGCCCCGACCGGCCGGGTCGCCGGCCTCGTAGCCCAGGTGGTCGGCCATCTCGACCTGCAGAGCCCGCTCCAGGACCGCCTTCATCATCTGCTGCAGCAGCCCGCCGGCCCCGTCGATGCCGACCCCGGCCTCCTCCGCGTCCGCCAGCATCCGGTCGATCGCCGCAGGCGACAGTGCCCCCGCCAGGCGTCGGGCGGCCTCCTCACGGCTGTCCATGGGCGCGGCCTGCGGGCTGATCTCGTTCATCAAGTCACTCACTGTGTGTCACAAACTCCAGGTCAGGACGGGCCCGACCAGCACCCAGCAAGACCATCACTTACACATAGGAGTGAACACCCTCTTTGCTGATCCTGGCGACAAGGCCTCGACTGGCCTGCGACGATCTGCGGATGTCGCTGTCGGTCGTCGCCACGCTCGTCCGGAATCTGATCACCGTGCCCGCTGCCGTACTGCGCAGCCGTATGGCCAAGGATGCGGAAGTTCTCGCGCTCCGGCATGAGAACGCGGTGCTGCGCCGGCAGACCGCCCGGGTCTGCTACGAGCTCGCCGACCGGATCTGGCTCGCCGCATTCTCCCGGCTGATCCCGCGCGAACGCCGGCGCCAGGTCTTCGCGGTCACCCCCACCACATTGCTGGCCTGGCACCGTCAACTCCTCGCCCGCAAGTGGGCGTTCATCCAACGCCGCCGCCCCGGCCGACCCTCCACCGCGCCCGCCGTCAAGCAGCTCATTCTGCGCCTGGCCCGCGAGAACAGCACCTGGGGCCACCACCGCCGGATTCAGGGCGAACTCGCCCGCCTGGGCTACGCGATCGCCCCGTCCACAGTCTGGGAGATCCTGCATGCCGCCGGCATCGACCCCGCCCCGCAGCGCTCCGGGCCGACCTGGCGCCAGTTCCTCACCGCCCAGGCCCACGGCATCATCGCCGCCGACTTCCTCCACCTCGACACCGTGTCACTCAAGCGCCTCTACGCCCTGGTCGTCATCGAGCACGGCACCCGGCGCCTCCACCTCGCCGGCGTCACCGCCCATCCCACCGCGCAATGAACCGTCCAGCAGGCCAGGAACCCCGCCGTGATCCCGGACCGCCCCATCGACTCGCTGCGATTCCTCCTCCGGGACCGGGACAGCAAGTACACCCACGCCTTCGACGCCGTCCTCGAGGCCGACAGCGTGGAGATTCCGCTCAGCCCACCACGGACACCCAAAGCGAACGCGATCTGCGAGCGAGTCGTGGGCACCCTCCGCCGCGAGCTCCTCGACCGCATGCTCATCTACAACGAGACCCACGCCGTGAAAGCACTGACCGAGTACATCCAGCACTACAACGGACACCGTCCCCACCAATCCCGCCAGCAGCTACCCCGGACAGCGACCAACCGTCCAACCCGGCCGCCATCACCGACCTCCAGACCCACCAGATCCGGCGACAACCCATCCTCAAAGGATTGATCAACCAGTATCACCGCGCCGC
This sequence comes from Streptomyces sp. NBC_01320, assembly GCF_035974375.1. Lineage (NCBI taxonomy): Bacteria > Bacillati > Actinomycetota > Actinomycetes > Kitasatosporales > Streptomycetaceae > Streptomyces > Streptomyces sp. NBC_01320. Next base: position 11,779,044 of record NZ_CP108390.1, on the reverse strand, counting down.
CTGACCAAACGACACCACCGCAGCTCACAGCACCGAATCGTATTTTCGAGCGGGACAGCAACGGCTTCGACGCGCAGGACTGCCTTCTTGCCCGCGTGAGCCCCGGCGCCACCGAGGTGTGGGTGCCGCCCCGGATCCAGCGGATGCCCGGCGGATGCACCGTCGGCAACGCCCTGGACCCGAAACCGCCACCGCATTGAACGGGGTGCATGGCTCCGGCGAAAAGCCGCCTGCACCTTCCACGCCGCCTCCACGATGTCGCCCATCGCCGCCCCGGGCCTGGCAAGGTCGTCAGCCCGCGCGGCATATGCCCGGACACCGGGCTTGCCCGGCTCTCCTACGGCCAGGCGCGCGCCCTGCTGGACGAGCACACCGCACTTCGGGGGCCGGGCACAGGCTGGGATCTGCACGAGTACCGCCACTCCTCGCTGACCTACCTCGGCGAGCAGGGCGCGTCCCTGTTGATGCTGATGGCGAAGTCCCGGCACAAGAGAGCGGAGAACGTCCGCCGCTACGTCAAACCGTCACCAGAGGCGAGGCGATTGCCGAGCTCACAAGCCTGCTCGCTCCCGGGGGCAGCAACCGCTGAGCCGCGTTCCTTGATCCTTCTCGGTGGCAACGGCGCCAGCGGAGAGGAGTGTCGCGGCGGCGAGGCTGCCCCAGAGGGCGGCTGGGCCGTGGGGTGCGAGCGTGGTGATGACCGCCGGGGAGACGGCGAGGCCGAAGCCCGTGGAGAGCTGGAAGCGAGCGAGGGTGCGGCCCAGGACATGGGCCGGGGCGAGTGCGGTGACGAGCGCGGTGGCGCTGCCGGCGTAGATGATCTCGCCGACCGTGCAGACCACGGACACCGTGGCGATGGCCGGGGTACCCCAGCCGTGTCCCAGTGAGGTGGCCGCGAGGAAGCCGAGGTAGGACGCGGCCAGCACCACGCCAGAGAGGGCCAGCACGGTCCGCCGGGAGAAGCGGGACATGAGGACGGTGACCGGCACCTGCAGGGTGACGACCAGCGCCGTGTTGGCCACGAAGACGGCTGCCGGCCACGCCGGGGACGCGTGGAGCTGCGTCACCAGGACCAGAGGGAGCGCGATCTCGGGGACGTTGAGGCAGAAGACGTAGACCACATTGGCGACAAGTAGCGCGAGCATCCGGGGTGCGGGCTCATCGTCCCGGTCCTTGGCCGGGGCGGCCTCCGCTGGATGTGCGTGCACGTGGACCGACCACGCCAAGGCGGCTGCGGCAAGGTAGGCGAGCGCAGTGACAGCTGCCAGCGCCCGCAGTGCGGTGGTGCCGCCCGCCAGGCATACGGTGGCAAGGAGTGCTCCGACGCCCAGGGCGGCGTTGCGCAGGGCGCGGGCCCCTGCGAGGGCGGTGTCGCGTTCTCGGCCGTGGGCGACCGTGGCCACGAGCGCGGCGTGGGCGGCCGGCCATGCCTGGTTGCCGATGCCGAGGAAGAGTGCCGCCGTCGCGAAAAGCCAGACGTGCCCCGCTGGGGCGGCCAGCAGCAGCGCCACGCCCAGCACCCGCACCAGCATCGACGCCGCCACGACCGTGCTGCGTGCGCCGCGGTCCAGCCATCGGCCCACTGCGGGCATGCACACCAGACCCGCGACGATGCCGACCGTCATGGCGGTGCCGGTGACCGGAGCGGACAGCCTCAGTACCGTCACGCCGTAGAGCAGTAGAAAGGGCCGCAGCAGGCCGGTGCCTAGCGCGTCCACGGCCAGGGCGACGGCATAGCGGGGGCCTCCTGAGGCGCGGACGAGGGCGCGGGGCTGGATTCTGGTGATGGTTGCCATGGCGTCAGACGGTGCGTTCGGCCGCTGGGGCAGGGCACGTCGGTTGACGCACATCGTCAATCGACGCCGTCGCCAGGTTGTCCGGGCGGTGATGATGAGGGGATGACGCTGAGGATCGACATCAGCGGTCTGCCGTCCGAGCGAGTGCGGTTCGCCGCCTCCCCGCTGGCCGAGCTGACCGCGATGCTGCACGTGCTGGCCGAACCCGGTCACCATCCGCAGTTCGCCGGCTGGGCCGCGGACGTCTGGGCCGGGCTGCGGCCGGAACTGGCCGAGCGGCTCAGGGAGGCGGAGTTCCTCTGGCGTTCCTCACAGGCAGACTTCCTGATCCCCGCGCGGCCCCGGCCGACCCTCGCCGAGGAGCTGGACGACGTGGACCGGATCGACGACGAGACGTATGTGACCGCCGCGCTCGTCACCACGTGCGGCAGCAACCGGGTCCATTTCCCCGGGGCGTCGCCGCTCACCGACACGACAGCGCGCGAGCGGGCCCTGGACGTGGCCCAGGCCCGCGGCGCGCCGCAGGAGGCCTTCGCGGAACGGCTGCTCGCGGACCCGGCCGCGGTGCGAGCGCGGGTGCGCCACACCCTCGAAGAATGCGTCGGAGCCTTCTTCGACGGCGCCTGGGCGGGCGTCGCGGTGCAGCTCGCCACCGATCTGCGACTGAAGAACGAACTGCTCAGGCGCCACGGCGTCGGGGCGGCACTCGCCTCGGTCTCCGGCGCGGTCACCCTGGCACCGGACGGCGACTGCATCATCGTGGACAAGGTGCAGGACAAGGCGACCGCCGCCCGTGGCGCCGGGGTCACCTTCATCCCCAGCGTCTTCGGCCGCCCGCACCTGGTGGCGGTCCACGCGCCCGGGTGGCATCCGGTGGTGCAGTACCCTGTCGCCGAGCTGAGTCCGGCTGATCCGGTCTCTCTGGAGACGGTCACCCTCCGGCTGGAGGCGCTCGCGCATCCGGTACGGCTGCGGCTGCTGCGCACTCTGGCCCGCGGCCCGCACACCACCGGCGAGCTGTCCCACTTCTGGGAACTCTCGCCCCCGGAGGTGTCCCGCCACCTTGCCGTCCTGCGCCGCGCGGGCCTGCTCACGGCTCGGCGGCACGGTCGTTACGTCCGTTACACCCTCAATCTGCCCGATCTGGCGGCGTTGGGCACCGACCTCCTGTCGGCCGTACTGCGCTGAGTAGCTTCCGACTATCAGAACGCGGGCGACCACCGCCTTCGCAGCATCATCCGACTCGGCAGGCCGCCGAGCAGTACCGGCGCCAGGGCTTCGGCGTAGTCGGCGGGCGTCCGTTTCGTGATCACTTGAGCCCGAGCAGGGCGAGCGGGCGGTCCGCGTTGCGGGCGTTGTGTCGCAGAGCGGCGGCGATGTTGGTCGCGCCGGCCAGCCGCAGGGCGCCTATGGCGAGGTTGCGCCAGGTGGCCATCGCGCGGGGCGCGTTGCCGGTTCGCAGCTGCGAGGCGTCTTCGGCGAACGTGGTGTCTCTGACGTGGTGCAGGGCCTCGATCTGCCAGTGGTCACGGATCAGGGTGGCAAGCTGGGCGGGGTTGGCGTGCTCGGCGGTGAGGCTGGTGACGGCGTAGACGGTCCTGATGGTGGTCTTGCCGGTCTTGCGGTCGGTGCGGCGGCGCTTGACCTGGACGGCTTGCCGGGCTCCGGGGAAGAGCAGGCCGTTGACCGTGGCCACCTTGATCCGTCGGATCTCCGAGCGTCCGTGGCCGGTGCCCCTCACCCGGCCCTGCAGCGGGATCTCTGTCCACGGAAGGGATTTGAGCTGCTTGCGGAGCTTCTTCTGGTTGCCCTTGACGATCACGATGTAGTGGGCTTCGCGACCGAGGATGTAGTCGGCGTGCTCGCGCTGGGTGTGCATGGCGTCGCTGGTGACGACCACCCCGGCCAGGTCGGGTCTCCAACAGCGGCTGGAAGCAGGTGATTTCGTTCGTCTTCTCCTGCACGTCCAGCTGGGCCAGGACCAGGCCGGTGGTGTGCTCCAGGGCTGCGAGCAGGTGGATCCTGCGGCCGTTGGCCCTGGCCGCTCCGCGCAGGCTCTTGCCGTCGACCGCCAGGCCGCGCAGCCGGCCCTCGGCTCGGTTGCGGCGGTCGGCGAGCCAGCGGCCGACCGCCAGGTCCAGCGTGTCGCCGTCGATCCGGGCCAGCAGTCGTCGAACCGTTGTTTCCGCAGGCAGAGACCGTTTGGGGAACAAGGGATCGAGTCGCATGCCGACTTGTTCCAGCACGTGGGGCGGAGCGTCGGCGATCCATTCGCCGACCGCCAGCAGCGACGTTGCCCCGGCCAGCACCGCGCAGGCGGCCAGGGCAAGAACGCCGACCAGCGCGTGGCGCACTCCGCGGGGATCACGCGGATCGGGCACCTGGGTGAGGCGGTCCAGCAGTCCGGGCACTTCTTCCGGCGCGGCCTCGGGATGCTCGCGAAGTTGGTCAAGGGCAGGCGGGATCAGCGATGATGCTTCGGCAGGCACGGTCTTCCAGACAGGTCACGGGGCGTCGAGAACTCCATGATCTTGGAGGCCGTGCCTGTTCCGCTCTCCCCGGCCGACCAGACCGTCATGAACCGGATGCCCGTCGACTACGCCGAAGCCCTGGTACCGGCGCGACTGAACGCCCCCAGAGGTTCGTGCGCACCGACGGCACGCACCGGGTGACGGCTCCTGCGGGTGTCGTGGGAGGAGCAGACTGCCCACACCGTGACGGTGTATCAACCCCTGGTCCGGTGGCCGCTGCCCACCCCCTGCAGGCCGCGGCCGCCGTCTTCACCTACGTCCTCGGCCACGCGGCTAGCGCCGCCGCGACCGCCGCACTCACCCGGAGACTCAACCAGGGCCGCGTCACCACCGAAGCACAGTTCCAGGACGCCATGACCAAGGCGCAGGAGATCGCCATGCACTACCCGCGCCTGCGCGCCCGGCTGGACACCCAGGCGGCCGCCGAATATGCCGCTGCCCCCGACAGGACCTTCGAGTTCGGCCTCCAGGCCCTTCTGGACGGCCTGGCGCATCACCGTATGAACCCTGCTTGGGCATCGTCTCCAGGGTGTCCACTCGCCACCTGAAGCGCTCAGCCGCCGACTGAGGAGCTCAGTCACACCAACTCAAATGCACAGCCCGACAGATCCAGTGCTCATCCGCCATCTGTAGTGCTCAGTCTCATGCGGGGGGTCTGTACGGTAACCGGTGTAACTCCCGAGCTGGAAGCGACAGTTGATGACTGACGTGATGAGTGACATCAAGGCCGGGGAGGCCGCCGTGGGTGCGCTGGATGTGTGGATGACGGTCTGGTTGCCGAACTGGTGGCCCGGGCCCAGGCCGGCGGAGTGAAGCTGAACGGCGAGGGCGGCCTTCTGGCGGAGCTGACGCGCAAGGTGCTGGAGTCCGCGCTGGAGGGTGAGCTGACCGACCACCTCGGACACGAGCCCGGTGAACGGGTCGAGGGCGGCCGGGAGAATTGCCGCAACGGCCACCGGTCCAAGACCGTGACCACCGAGGTCGGCCCGGTGGAGATCACGGTGCCGCAGGACCGGGCGGGCACGTTCGAACCGCAGCTGGTCAAGAAGCGCCAGCGGCGCCTGGGCGGCGTGGACGAGATGGTCCTGTCCCTGTCCGCGAAGGGCCTTACCCACGGCGAGATCTCCGCCCACCTGGCCGAGGTCTACGGCACGGAGGTCTCCAAGACCACCGTCGATGGGATCGGACTTGCCGATCCTGCGGCGCTCGGCCTTGTCCGGCCGGTTGACCTCGATCACGGTCAGGCCGGCCTTGCGGGCCGCTCGCGTGAACCCCGAGCCGTAGGACGATGTGCCTTCCACCCCGACGGAGACGACAGTGCCATGAGCGGCCATGAACGCGATAGCAGCCGTGTATCCAGCGGCCGTTGTGGGGAACTCAGCGTCGGCGAGCTGCCCGCCGCGGTCAGTCACCACGGCGACGTGGATGGTGTCGGCGTGGGAGTCCACTCCGCCGATCACCACGTGTTCGACGACGGCTTCGGTGTCCGTTCCTGTCATGCTGGAGATGCCTTCCTGACCGGAGATGGCTCCGGCCGGGCGGGGCAGACAGGACAGTGATGGGGCCTTTGGCCAGGCTCCTATAAGGTCATGATCCACCCGGCCGGGGCCTCGGGAACGGGCCCCGGCAGCCGGACAGACCAAGGCGAAGACAGCCCAGCAGGACGTCAGTCAGTGATCGAGTCACGACCACCGGGAACCCGGATACCACTATCACTGTCCGTGATCATGGAAATGGTCGTCTTGGAAACCTCGGCGCCATAGACCTCCGCCAGGTGGGCGGATATCTCCCCATGGGTCAGGCCACGGGCGGACAGCGAGAGCACCATCTCGTCCACTCCGGTCAGCCGACGCTGTCGCTTCTTGACGATCTGCGGCTCGAAGCTGCCCTCACGATCGCGGGGGACTTCGATGTCCACCGGCCCAACCTCGGTCACCACGGTCTTGGAGCGGGTGCCGTTACGGGTGTTGCCGCCGACGGCCCTCTCGTGCTTCTCGTGCCCGAGATGGTCGGTGATCTCACCTTCGAGGGCGGACTCGAGGATCCTCTTCGTCAGCTGCTGCAGCAGCCCGCCCTCACCGGTCAGTTTGATCCCGCTGGCCTTCGCCCGGTCCACCAGCTGGCCGATCAGCTGGTCGTCCATGGCGTCCGGCACCCCCAGGGGCTGCACTTCCTGCACGGCCTCAGCCGAGACGATCACGTCTGTCATCAGGTGTCACTTCCTGTTCGAAGATCCACCGTTGACCGTACAGACCCTGTCGAGCCTGATGCGAGGATCCCGGCGAAGCTACGCAAGGAGATCAGCATGGGCACCTGGGATACTGGTCCTTTCGACAACGACACAGCTGCGGACTTCGCCAGCGCTCTCGACGACGCCGAGCCCGAGGCACGCGAGGCCCTGATCCGAGGCGTTCTCATCCGGACAATCGACGCCACTGGCTACCTCGCGGAAGCGGAAGAGGCGGTGGAGTAATAGTCAAGACCTGTGGATCAAGTCAGTTGGGCTGGTCCCTGTGCCAGGGTCGGCGTCTCATTGCGTTTCGAACGCGGCGGGTTCCTCCGCGTTCGGCCAGCAGTCCAAGGGCCTCTGGTGAGATGCTTCCTCACTGGTCTTGGCCGGGCCAAACTGTCACAAGATCGCGGTAGTTGGCGAAGCGAGGGCCGGGAACCGTGTCTTGGATCGGCTGACCGTTCAGCCAGCATATTTGGAAGGTGTCGCTCTCGGTGTCGAGTAGACAGCACACTCCGCCGCTGGCGGCGGTGAGGCCGGTAAACACGGCTCCGATGCTTGCGGATCGCTCAAACAGCCGACTCATCCCCGACGTGGCTGCGGTGAACTTTAGCGACGCGAAGCGAGGGTGTGGCGCGGGCGCGAACCGCAGCGTGAGGTAGACGTACCCAATCTGAACTCTCCCGAACTCGTCGGGTTCGGAGTCACGGTCCCCGCAGAACTCGCGCACCGCGTCGTCGACGCCGAACATGATTGAGGTGTCGAGTTCAAGCCTGCCGCTTGTGGAGCAATCCACCGGCTCGCTCTTGAAGTTGGACGTGAACGGGACGACGACCCGGTCACCGCCGGGCATGGTGACCGTAAGCGGCGTCACTCGACGGGTTGGCGGCGCCAGCTTGGTGAGCTCGAGCAGCGCCCTGGCGACGTTCTTGGCAGGCACAAAGATCTTGTAGCTGTAGTCAAGCCCCATACGCTCCACCCCTTGTCCGTCGAACTGGATCTTCCCATGACATGCCCGGACCGGTCGAGGTGAAGGTCCCGCGAGACGTGGCCGGCACCTTTGAGCCGCAGATCGTCAAGAAGCGCCAGCGGCGTCTGACCGGCGTGGACGAGATGGTGCTGTCGCTGTCCGCGAAGGGCCTGACTCACGGGGAGATCTCCGCGCACCTCGCCGAGGTCTACGGCGCGGAGGTGTCCAAGGCGACGATCACCACGAAATAACGGGGCCATCGTGGGCGGTGAGAGCCACAATGTCGCCATGGGAGACCGGGGTGGGGATGAGGTCGCGGTGTGGCGCGTCGGCGGGGGTGCTCGCCCCGCGGCGTATGTCATGTCGGCTGTTGTCGTGGTGGCAGCCGCTCGGTGCTGGTTCTGGTGGGTGCTTGCACCGACGTGGGTGGGCTTCACACGGGCAGGGTTGTGGACGGGCCTGGCGGTCGGTGCCTGCTGTTTCTTCTGGTGGGTGATACTGCGAGTCCGGCTGGAGATTGGTCCGGAGCTGGTTGTCGCCGTGAACCCGTGGGGTACTCAGCGGTTGCCCTTGCAGCAGGTCACACATGTGACGCTCGGCAACTGGGGTGCCGAGTTCCATCACACTGACGGGTTCAAGACCACTGCGTATGCGCTCAGCGACATGGCCGCCGGCAAGGTGCAGAGCGAAGAACGCTTCGCAGAAGTCCGGGCCGCGTTTGAGAGGGCCCGACGACCTGCGTAATTCCCGGCTCAGGCGGCTTCTGCCAGCTCAGTCGGGGTGAGGGCCGGGCCCGCGATGATGTCGCGCAGGCAGGCCAGCCCTGCCCGCACCTGGCTGGGTGTGAGTTCACCGGCAGCGGCCCAGCAGCCCGGCGGGGCGGGCCTCGAAGAGGATGAAGCGGAGTGTGTCGGCGCGCCGCCGAGCAGCCTGGCCCCGGCGCCTGGGGGCATGGCTTGGGGCCGGCCAGGAGACGGGCCAACTCGCCGTCGACGTCGACCTTGCCGGTGTCGACCGCGGTCTCGATCCAGTCCAGCGTGGCCCTCACCCTGGCGACGTTCTCGTGCACGATGGCGCGCTCGTCCTCGCCCAGCTGCCGGTCCCGCAGGCCGGGGACGGTGCGGCCTGCGGCCGCGACGAAGGAGTGGCAGGCAGAAACCAGGTCGAGGAACTCAACGGTCCGGTCGATCTGGCGGACTACGGGGGCGACGGGGCTGGTCCGGTCGAAGTGGATGAACGAGCGGGAACGAAACCCGGCGGACGAGGTCCCGACCGGGCGCAAGGCCCTGCCCAAGACAGCTCCTACCTGCAGTTATTTACGCGTCAGTAATCCAGGCCCGCTGCGCGGGCCTCCGTGGAGGCGGGAAAATGGGCCCGTGTCCGTCCGGGACGCCGATCTATCTGTGATGCCATCGAGCTCGCGCGTCAGTATGGCGTTGGGGGCCGCTGACAGGGACCGTCAATTGTTGCTGCAGCACGCGGACCAGACTCTTCAGCCCTGTGGCCCCTCCGGACGGCGCCTCGTCGCCCGGGAGGGGTTCATGGACGTGTTGCACGAGCGGTGCGCCGCTTTGGACATCGGCAAGAAGGACCTAAAAGCGTGCGTACGCACCCCCAGCCCGAGCGGGCGACGCTCGCGCCGACAAGAGACCCGCACGTTCGCCACCACCACCAACGCGCTCCTGGAGCTGCGTGACTGGCTGATCTCCGAACAGGTCACCCTGGTGGTCATGGAAGCAACCGGCGACTACTGGCGCGGGGCGTTCTACCTCCTCGAAGACTGCCTGAACGTGATCCTGGTCAACGCCGCACACGCCAAGGGCCTGCCCGGGCGCAAAACCGATGTCGCCGACGCGGCCTGGCTGTGCCAGCTGGGCGAGTGCGGCCTGCTGAAGGCATCGTTCGTGCCCCCGGAGCCGATCCGGCACCTGCGCGACCTGACCCGCTACCGCTCCACCCTCGCCGCGGAACTCGGCCGCGAGGCCCAGCGGCTGGAGAAGGAACTGGAGGACGCCGGCATCAAGCTCTCCGCGGTGGCCATCGACATCCTCGGCGTCTCCGGGCGGGCGATGCTGACCGCGCTCATCGACGGCGAACGCGACGTCCACGCCCTGGCCCAGATGGCCAAGGCCCGCATGCGGCCCAAGATCCCCGCCCTGGTCGAGGCGCTGACCGGCAACTTCGGCGAGCACCACGCCTTCCTGTGCCGTCTGCACCTGGAACGCATCGACCAGCTCAAGGCGGCCATCGCCGAGCTGTCCACGCGGATCGAGGAGGAGATGCGCCCTTTCGCCCGCCAGCTTGAACTGCTGGAAACCATTCCCGGAGTCGGCCGCACCACCGCCGAGGTGCTCATCGCCGAGACCGGCGGCGACATGTCCCGCTTCCGCACCGCCGGACACCTGGCCTCCTGGGCCGGGGTCTGTCCCGGCCACCACGAGTCCGCCGGCAAGCACAAGTCCGGCCGCAGACGCCACGGCAACCGCTGGCTGGGCGCCGCCCTGGGCACCGCAGCCATGGCCGCCTCCCGCACCCGCGACACCACCTACCTCGGCGCCCGCTACATGCGCCTCATGCCCCGCCTCGGCAAGAAGAAAGCCCTGGTCGCACTCGAACACTCGACCCTGACCGCGGTCTGGCACATGCTCACCCAGGACACCGCCTTCCACGACCTCGGCGGTGACTACTACGCCAAACACGACCCCGAACGCGCCCTGCGCCGGATCACCCGCCAGGCCAACGCCCTCGGCCTTACCGTCCGCTTCGAACCCATCGAGGCCACCTCAACCCACCTACCGGGCTGATGCTCAGACGTTATTTTCGGACCAGAGTCCCACAGGATGCCAAACGCCACTGTGATCAGCGAACGAGACGGAGCAAGTCGAGTTCGATACCGAAAGGGACTGCTGTCTTTATGCGATCGCGGTTAATACCGGTGGCGACGTAGGCGCGGGTGGTGTTGTCCAGCTCGTACGTGTGGATGACGGGGAGGCCGTTTTCCTCCTCGACACGCCAGTAGTGCGGAATACCCGCCTGCGCGTACTTGAACGGCTTCAGCGACCGGTCACGGTCGGCGGACTCATCCGAGACGACTTCGATGGCGAGGGCTACCTGGTCGGGGAGGTAGCGCGTGCGGTTCGGGTCGTATGGGACCGTGACAGCAAGGACGTCGGGCTCGGGCCGGTTCTTCTCGTTCAGCTTGATCGTCATTTCCCGGTCGATCTCGAATCCCTCGGGAGCCTGATCGTCCAATGCGGTCGTAAGCCGGGTGACGACGCGGGCGTGCCAGGACCGCTGCGGGGACATCATGAAGATCAGCGCTCCATCGATCAGCTCGGTGTGTCGCGGGAGGGCGGGTGCGTTGTCGAGGTCATCGGCCTCCCACCCACTCGGCCGGGGCGGCAGCATCCAGGGCGGGAGCGCGTCCCATGCGGTCGTCATCGTGTCCTCCTTCGGGCGCTCTGGTCAGCTTAGCTTGACTATTAACCCCACCAAGATCGTGTCTTGGTGGGGTTCGTCGTTCGCCTGACAGCTGGGCGGCCTTTGCGTGATCGTGTCTTCTCGCTGAAGTCGACAGTCGATCAACCCAAAGGCCGTGATGGACAGTCTGCAAGACGACGCTGCGCGCGTCGAGGCATTGACCGGGTTATCTCGGTTTCGCCGCGAGTTCTACGAGTGCCTGACCCTGCGGGCGGATGCTCTGTTCGAGCTGGCGGACGCGGTGCTGTGTGCCGGCGGGCCGGTGGTCTCGCTGCCGGAGTTGTCGCTGGAGGCAGTGCACCGGCGTGGGCACGGGGCGATGTACGACGCGCTGGCCCAGGGCCACATCGCCGTGTCCCGCCTGCGGATGGCGCTGGCAGGCCTTGAGCTGCCGCGCGGGGCGGACCGGCAGCTGTCGATCGCGCTGGACGTCACTCCATGGCCGCGTCCGGACGCCGAGTGCTCGCCGGAGCGCCTGCACTGCCACCGTCCGTGTCGCTGCGACGGGGTTCGCCAGACCATCCCGGGCTGGCCCTACCAGGTGGCCGCGGCCCTGGGCGGTGGCCGCTCCTCGTGGACAGGGCCGCTGGACGCAGTCCGGCTGGGGCCCGAGGACGATCCCACCGAGGTCACCGCGACTCAGATCCGTGACCTGCGCGCCCGCCTGCAGCGGGCCGGGCAATGGCGACCGGGCGACCCGCCGGTCCTGTTCGTCCTGGACTCCGGCTACGACCTCGTGCGCCTGACCTGGCTGCTGCGCGAAGAACCGGTGCGGCTGCTGGGCCGCATCCGCGCGGACCGGGTGATGTATGCACCGGCTGGCAAGCGCCGCGGAACCAACCCCGGACGCCCGCCCCGCCACGGAGCACAGTTCCGCCTCGCCGACCCCGCCACCCACCTGGCCCCGGTCCAGGAGTCGGCCGGCGTCCACGACCGCTTCGGCCAGGTCCTCGCCCGCTGCTGGGGCCGGATGCACCCCAAGCCGGACCGGCGCGGCTCCTGGGCCGACCATGAAGGCGAACTACCCCTCGTCGAGGGCACGTTGGTCCATCTGGCCATCGAGCACTTACCCGGAAACCGCGACCCCAAGCCGCTATGGCTGTGGCACAGCGACCCCGACGCCACCGCGCACGACGTCGACCGCCTCTGGCGGATCTTCCTCAGGAGATTCGACATCGAGCACACATTCCGCTTCTTCAAGCAGACCCTCGGCCTCACCCGCCCCCGCCTACGCACTCCCGAGCAGGCCGACCGGTGGGTGTGGCTGATCCTCTCCGCCTACGCCCAGCTCCGCCTCGCCCGCCCCCTGGCCGAGGACCTGCGCCGGCCCTGGGAGAAGCCGCTGCCGCCGGATCAGCTGACCCCCGGCCGGGTCCGGCGAGGCTATCCACGCATCCGGCGGATCCTGGGCACCCCGGCCAGCACGCCGAAAGCCACCCACCCCGGGCCCGGCCGCCCCAAGGGCCGCACCTCCACCCCCGCACCCCGCCACCCAGTCGGCAAGAAACAACGTAAAGCGGACACACCCCGATGCGGCGGAGCCGAGGAGGAGGCTTAAAGATCAAGCTTAGAGCTCGCGCAGATAGGCGGCGTGGGCAGCCCCGGCAACAAGGTGGGCACAGGTCCCGGTGATCATGGAGTTGCGACGCTCTGTGACCACTGGGGAGATCTGTGCCCGTCCTTCCATCATGGCTGACCGACCCGCTCTGGGATCAATTCGCGGCACTGCTGCCCAAGCGCCCTGCGGTCGATCCGGCCCACCCGCTGGGTTGCCACCGCAGCCGTATCAGCGACCGGATCGTGTTCGACAAGCTGCTCCAGCTCCTGCGGTTCGGCTGCTCCTACCAGGCGGTCTCCGACACGACCTGCTCGGCGACCACGATCCGCAACCGCCGCAACGAGTGGATCCGGCTCGGCGTCTTCGCCCGGCTCAAACAGATCGCGCACACCTGGCAGAGCGCCGTCCACCGGCTCCGATCGGCGGTGGGCTCGGAAAGGGAGGCATGCTTCACCGAGTCCGGCGGCGTCGACGTGGCGGGGACAGGAGCCCCGCCGAGCTGGGCGGGCCGTGGTGTCAGCGGCCGTGTTGTTGAGGCCGGATGAGGAGCAGGGCGATGTCGTCGTTGCGGGGGGCGGACCGTTGGGCGTGGTGAATGAGTGTGTCGGCGAGGGCGTCCAGGGTCTGGCCCCGGGCCTGTGCGAGCTGGGCGGCGAGGTCGGCGGTGGCGTCGTCGATGTCGATGCCGGGGGTTTCGACGAGTCCGTCGGTGTACAGGGCGAGCACGGCCCCGGGCGGTAGGGGGATGTCGGTCTCCGGGTAGTCGGCGGCGGGGTCGATGCCGAGCAGGAGCCCGGGCGTCAGCGTGAGGATCTCAGTGTGTAGGTCGGGGTGGCGCAGGAGTGGGGGCGGGTGGCCGGCGGTGGCCAGGCAGGCGCGGTGGCGTGCCAGGTCGAGCTGGACGTAGAGGCAACTGGTGAACAGGCCGGGGTCGAGGTCGGTGAGCAGGCGGTTGGTGCGGGCGAGGACTTGGCCGGGCGATGCGCCGGCGGTGGCGTGGACGGCGGTGCGGACCTGCCCCATGAGGGCGGCGGCGTTCACGTTGTGGCCTTGGACGTCGCCGATTGCTGCGGCGGCGAGGTCGGTGTCGAGATGGATGAGGTCGTAGAAGTCCCCGCCGACGTCGATGCCGTGAGCGGTGGGGAGGTAGCGGGTAGCCACGTCCAGGCCGGGGACGCGGGGCAGTGCTTGGGGCAGCAGGCTGGCTTGCAAGCTGTGGGCGAGCGCCTTATTGGCGTCGTAGAGGCGGGCGCGGTCCAGGGCCTGGGCGATCAGCCCGGCGGTCGAGGTGAGGACGGCTCGTTCCTCGGGCGTGAAGGAATGCGGCCGGTCGTACGCGAGGACCAGCGAGCCGACGGGGCGGCCGGAGGTGATCAGGGGCAGGAAGGCCCAGGCGGCCTTGCCGTCCTGCAGGACGGCGGGGGGATGAGCGCGCTTGAGGTCCGCGAAGGTGGCGTAGAAGCTGGGGACGCCGCTGGTCAGGACACGCACGGCAGGGGTGTTGGAGGCCAGGGGGGTGCCGTCGAAGCGGTCCATGAGTTCGGCGGGGTAGCCGCGGTAGCCGATGATCCGCAGCCGGCCCTCCTCGGCGATCATCAGGGCGAGGGCTTGGGCCTCGAAGGCGGTCGGGACCAGGTCGTCGATCCGGGCGATCACGTCCATGACCCCGACGGCCTCGGTCAGCGTGGCGGCGAGGTGCATCAGGAGGTGGTGGGCGGTCGACCGGCCCGGTGCGGCCGACGGTGCGGGGTGCAGAACCTCTGACGTCTCCGAGGCAGGGGACGGGGAGGCCGGGGCGATGCGGACGCTGATGCCGGAGACGTCCGGGTAGAGGTGGAAGGCAAGCCACCGGTCCGGTGGGCGCAGGGCGGTGAAGCAGGTGGCCTCCTGGCTGAGCACCGCGGCCCGGTAGCGGTCTTCGACGACTGGGTCGTCCAGCCACGGCAGGACCTGCCGTGGCAGGACGCCCAGCAGGTCGGCGGCGCTGGCGCCGAGGAGGTCGGCGGCGGTGGTTGTGATGAAGGTGATCCGGCCGTCAAGGTCCAAGGTGCAGCATCCTCCGGGCAGGCGCTCGGCGAAGTCCGCCGCTGCCGCCTCCTGGGTTGGCCCGCGAGCGCGGGCACGCAGGGGGGCCAGGACCTGCGGCTCGGACCCGGGCAGCAGCGGGTGGCCGCTGTCGGCGGCCTGCCGCAGGAGAAGGCCCAGGCGGCGGCAGGAGGTACGGACCGCGTTGCGTTCGTGTCGGGTCAGCGGCGATGGATGCGAGCTGGGCCACCGCACCACCAGGGCGCCCCAGACTGTGGTGCCGGTGGTGATCGGGGCAGCGGCCGCCGAGAAGGGGTAGGGCAGCGCGAGCGCCATCTGCGGGTAGTGCCGCGCCATCTCTTCCTGGCCGCCTATCCACACCAGACGCCGCTCGCGCACGGCGTCGGTCGCCGGGGTGCGGGCCGTCAGCGGCACCTGCGTCCAGTGCGCGGCGATCTGCCGGGGAACCCCCCTCAGCACCGCAAGTCGCAGCACCCGCTCACCCGGCGGCAGCAGGTATACCAGGCCCCCGGAAGCGCCTGTCTCCCGCATGAACTGTTCCAAAGCAGCGCAGAGTAGATGCGTGCCCGAGCCTGTGCCAGTGCCGAAGCCGGCAAGGTCCCTCGTGCTCTCACCCTCCCGAGCGGCACCAGGAAGGGATCCCTCCAGGCGCCTGAAGCGACATCTGGCCGCCTCCGCGCTGATGCCCAGGCCAGCACCGATCTGCGCCCAGCTCGCCCCGGTTCGTCGGTCCGCCAACACCGCACAGCGCACCATCTGCCCGGCCAGCCCGGGCACCTCCGCCACGGCGGCAACATGGCAGCCCTCCGCTCCTCGCCCCGGGCGCGAGTCGCTCGCCTGCTGGGTTGCGGCCTGCACCTGCGTCAGGAGATCCGCTTCCGCGAACACCAGCGCCTGCCGCGCCTCCGCCGCCGCCTGCCAGCGACGCCTGGCCCGCCAGGCCGCCTGCCGATGCGCCTGACGGCAATACCGCCGACCCGGGCCTGCCGACTCCGGCAGTGGAGCTCCGCACCAGCCACACCGATCGTCACCCATATACCGATCGTCGCCCATATAGGGAAAATATGCTCTACTGCCGTGACGACGTGCTGCACACGTCCACCAGGGCGGTGGCGGCCGTACCTATACGTCGGCAGGCATACGTACCGATCATGTCGGCATCAAGATGCCCAAACTGCTGCACTTAGACGCTGCGTAGATCGGCACTCGCTCATGGGCGGCGGTTCGGACGGTTGTCCCAGCGGTGGGTCGTCCACGCCCTGCGGAGCAGGCTACGGACGGTGATGATCGTATCGGCGAGGTCGAAGAACGCGTCGATGACCGCGACGCGGCGTTCGTAGCATCGGGCGAGCCGGTGGAAGGCGTTCTGCCAGGCGTGGGTGCGCTCGACGTGCCACCGCTGGCTCGCCTGGATGGGCGCCTTCTCGCCCTTGTGCGCGATGCGGCCGTGCAGACTGCGCGCGGCGAGTTCGGCGCGGGTCTTGTCCGAGTCGTAGCCGGCGTCCAGGTGCACGGTGATGGCCTCGGGCAGCGGCCCCAGGTCCACCAGCAGGTCCAGGGTCGGAGCCAGCAGCGGAGAGTCATGGCGGTTCGCTCCGGCGAGGACCCTGCCGAGCGGGATCCCATAGCCATCCGTCATGCCGGAGCGCTTCAGGCCCTGTTTGCCGCGGTCGACCGGCGAGCGCCCGGCCGCTTCTCCGCCGCCGGGGGCCTTGGTGATGGAGCCGTCGACGGCGATCTGGTCGAGCACGAGCCCGACGATCCGGTCGTAGGACTCAAGCGCGATCTGTTTGAGCCGGGCGAAGACGCCGAGCCGGATCCACTCGTTGCGGCGGTTGCGGATCGTGGTCGCCGAGCAGGTCGTGTCGGAGACCGCCTGGTAGGAGCAGCCGAACCGCAGGAGCTGGAGCAGCTTGTCGAACACGATCCGGTCGCTGATACGGCTGCGGTGGCAACCCAGCGGGTGGGCCGGATCGACCGCAGGGCGCTTGGGCAGCAGTGCCGCGAATTGATCCCAGAGCGGGTCGGTCAGCCATGATGGAAGGACGGGCACAGATCTCCCCAGTGGTCACAGAGCGTCGCAACTCCATGATCACCGGGACCTGTGCCCACCTTGTTGCCGGGGCTGCCCACGCCGCCTATCTGCGCGAGCTCTTAATCCGTCAGTTCCGCGTGGCGGCGGTGCGGGCCGCGACGAGAGCGGCGACGGGGTCGGCTGTGGCGGGGGCGCAGGGCCACCATGCGGCGGCGGTGCCGTGGCCTTCGCGGGGCGTTGTCACGTTAGTTGACCGGCCTGGGATGATCTTGGAGTTGATCGTGCCGGGGAGGGGTTCACTCGTGTCGTCCGCGCCGCCGTCGTACAAGGGCCGCCGGTACCCGGTCGAGGCGATCTCCCACTGCGTGTGGCGGTACTTCCGCTTCCCTCTGTCCTACCGCGAGGTCGAAGAGCTGATGCTCGAGCGCGGCGTGCTCGTCTCCTATGAGACGGTCCGCCGCTGGTGCGCCAAGTTTGGGCAGGCCTACGCCGCCGGACTGCGCCGCCGGCGGCCGAGGCCCGGGGACAAGTGGCTCTACCTTCTTGAACGGGTTGATCCTCCCGTTCGTAGGGTGAGGACACCCAGGGGAGCTGGGTGTGGCTGACAAGTGGCTGCCGTTCGTGGCTTCAGGTGCTTGGCCGCCTGGCTCCCCACGACGACTCGGCCGCCGATTGGGAAGTGCGAACAAGTCGCTGTGTAGAGCAATGCCGGCGAGGTCGTCCGTGGTACGCAAGGCAAGTACGACCGAATGGAGCACGATGAGCCGGATATGGGCGGGGACCGACTGCGGCAAGACCCACCACCACTGCCTGGTCCTGGACAGCGAGGGCGACACGCTGCTGTCGCGTCGGGTGGCCAACGACGAGCCGGAACTGCTGAAGCTGATCGGTGACGTCCTGGACCTCGCCGACGGCGGCAAGACGACCTGGGCGCTGGACATGACCGGCGGCGAGCCCGGCCTGCTGATCGCCCTGCTGGTCAACCATGGCCAGGAGCTCGTCTACATCCCCGGTATCGCGGTCAACCGGGCCACCGACAGCTACCGAGGCCAGGGCAAGACGGACGCCCGTGACGCCCGCGTGATCGCCGACCAGGCACGGATGCGCCGCGACCTGCAGCCGATCCGCCCCAGCGACGAAGCCACACTCGAGCTGCGGCTGCTGACCGACCACCGCGTCGATCTGGTCGCCGACCGCACCCGCACCACCAACCGGCTGGGGGCCCTGCTGAACAGCATGTTCCCGGCCCTGGAACGGGCCCTCGACCTCGGTAACATCGGCCCGATGGTGCTGCTGACCGGTTACCAGACACCGGCAGCGATCCGCCGCGTGGGCAGCCGGCGGCTGACCGCTTGGCTGCGCAACCGCAAGGTCTGCAACGCTGCTTCCCTCGCCGAGAAGGTGGTTGAAGCCGCCGAGCGCCAGCACACCGCCGTCGTGGGTGAGAAGGCCATCGCGACGATGGTGCACACCCTCGCCAAGGAGGTGATGACCCTCAACGAGAAGATCACCGAGACCGACAAACTCATCGAGGGCCGGTTTCGCGAACACGAACTGGCCGACGTGATCCAGTCCATGCCCGGCATCGGCACGATCCTCGGTGCCGAGTTCCTCGTTGCCGTCGGCGGCAGCCTGGACGCCTTCCCCACGGCCGACCGGCTCGCGGCCTTCGCCGGAACGGCCCCCGCCCCACGCGACTCCGGCCAGGTCAGCGGTAACGACCACCGACCGACGAGATACCACCGTCGTCTGCAGCGCGTCTTCTACATCTCCGCGCTGGTCAGCGTCCAACGAGACCCCAACTCACGGAAGTTTTACGACCGCAAGCGCGCCGAGGGGAAACGCCACGTCCAGGCCGTCCTCGCGCTCGCACGCCGTCGCGTCAACGTCCTGTGGGCCCTGATTCGTGACCGACGGTGCTACCAGGTCACACCCTCAGTGACAGCGACGGCTTGACATCAGCATTGGGAAGCACCTGGACGAGGTCTTCATCAAGGTCAACGGCGAGCTGAAGTATCTGTGGCGGGCCGTCGACCAGAATGGCAACGTCCTCGACATCCTCGTCCAGAGCCGGCGGGACAAGGCGCGGCCAGGCGCTTCTTCCGCCGTCTGATGACGAAGACCCGTACGGTGCCGAGGGTGGTCGTCACCGACAAACTCCGCTCCTACAGCGCGGCGCACCGCGAGGTCATGCCCTCGGTGGAACACCGCTCCCACAAGGGCCTGAACAACCGGGCGGAGAACTCCCACCAGCCCACGCGGCAGCGTGAACGCGCGATGAAGGGATTCCGTTCCGTAGGCGGGGCCCAGCGGTTCCTGGCCGCGTTCAGCGGCATCTCGCCCCACTTCCGCCCTCACCGCCACCTGATGACAGCCTCCGACCACCGAGCCGAGATGACCGTCCGCTTCGCGATCTGGGACCAGATCACCCAAGCTGCCAGCCGGCCCACCACGGCCTGACCACAGGCCCGGACCGCAAGCCCACCATGCCCCAACGCGCCGTCACACACCGACATACTCAACAATTTGACAGCGCCAGTTGAAGGACTTCTGACACAGAGCAACGGAGCTCGTTGGTACAGGCAGTCGTCCAAGACAGCTTGTACCGCAAGGAGCTCCGTTGCCTGTTCATTGTGTCTCGCCGTCGGCGCTGACGGCCATCACCCGTACGGTGACTGTGGCCGCGGGCCGGTTCGCGCCCGGCCATCTGGGAGAACTGACGCCGATCATGCCGTTCGAGCTCGTCGACGCGGTCTTGTCCGAGACCAGGACCGTGCAGCGGCGGCTGCGTGATCTGCCTTCGCGGGTCGGCGTCTACTTCCTCCTGGCGATGTGCCTGTTCCCCGAGATCGGCTATCGACTGGTCTGGGACAAGCTGACCGCCGGCTTGTTGGGGATGCCGATCGTCTGCCCGAGCACGAAAGCGCTACGTGATCTGCGCCGCAGACTCGGCAGCGCGCCGGTGCGGGCCTTGTTCGAGGTGCTGGCCGGGCCGTTGGCCCAGCCGACCACGCCAGGGGTACGGTTCGGCCCGTATCGGCTACGTCCACGAGCGTCTCGCGATCTTCGACAATCGCAAGCGCGGCATCCCGGGCAGAAAGTGGGGCAAGCGACACGACGGCGCGTGGTTCGCCAGGCTCGGAGCCTTTCGCCTGTCTGGAAACGTGCGCAGGGTGGCGGTGCACGCCAGCCGGTGAACGATGTCGGTAAGCCGTGTGCGCGAGAAGCGCATGCACGGTTTGACGGGCGGGGGCTGGAAACGGAGCCCTCACAGGCCACCGCGCCAGTCCCCGACCCTACTGAGCAATCGGGCCAACGTTCCACAATCGTCAGTCAATCGCAGGACCGCCGGCGGTCCAGGTGCGGGATCAGGGCTTTCCACAGGCCCTTGTCGACGTTGAGAGGGTGGGTGGTGCACAGCCACTCGTAGATCCGGTCGGTGTCGAGGTCGATCAGATAGGTGAGTCCCGACGCGACTCGTCCTTCCCGAGAATTGTGCGGGACCACGGCTGCGAACGGGTTGTTCCCAGGCAGCAGCCTCACGTCCTGCATGTCTGCCAGGGTGGCGATGGCGGGGGTGTGCCACATGCCACCTGCCCCGGAATCCCAGACGCGGTAGGGGGAACTGGTGAGGACCCGCTTCCCGTCGGGCGACAATCTGATGTCCTCAAGGCGGGTGTCGAAGCGCATCGCACCAGTCTTACGGGCCTGGTACGGGTTCCCTACGTCCCAAAACTGCACGGTTCCGTCGGTGAGCGTCGTCGCCAGGACGCCTTTTCCGACCGGTAGATAGCCGCCGGATGCGGCGGGCAGCAAGTCGGCCTTCCGGGGCCTGCGGATGTCGCGCATGTCCCACAGTTGGGTCCGCTCGGGAAGTGCGTCGTGCATCAGCAGATGCGACGAGGGCACGTAGACCGCTTGTCCCGTGGCAGCGCCCGGGAGGAGACGGACCTTGAACGGTCGGGCGGGGTCGGTGAGGTCCCAGATGCGCAGATCACTCGGTCTGCCCTGCCCCGGCTCGCCCCGGTCGACGATGGCGAATCCCCGGTCGCCCATGAAGAACATGCTCTGCGGTTCCGCGATCTGCGCGGCGGTCATGGTCCCGCCGCGCACCGGTCGGAGGGGGTCCCGAATGTCCCATACACGCACCGTTGCGGTGAACCAGTCGCCGAGGACCAGGAGGCCACCGTCCGCGGAGACGGCCGTCCGTACGTCCTCCGCCTGCAGATGGATTTCCTCACCCGGTACCGGAGGCTTGTTCTCGTCGCCGCCGAAGTCCCACAACCGGAACGCGTGGTCCCCCGTGCTTTCCGTCCAGCGGTGGGCCAGCAGCACGGAGCGGTCGGTCCCTGGAAGGAAGTACCGGGCCTCCCACCCCTTGGGCAGGGTGAACCGCACGCGCGGATCCCTTCCCTTGGCCGTGTCCGCGGAGCGGAGGTCCCAGACCTGGAAGGTCTTTGCCGGCGCGGCGACCACCATGAGCGTGCCGTCGCCGTTGATTGGGCTGGCGCCTGGGTCCGGTGTGGTCATGGTCCCTCGGACCCGGGGCGCGGGGGTGCGCTGCGGCCACACGCGTACGTTGCCCGCCACGTCGCCCACCGCGAGCTGGTCCCCGTCGGGGCTGTAGGCCACCGACTGGGCCGGCTCAGCCGAGGGGGCCGTCCCCTGTTCGGCCGAGTAGCTGAAAAGCTCGAAATCGGTCGCTACCGTCGCACGGATCAGGGCGCCTCCCTGAGCCGAATTGCCTGCGGCGGCCAACCGCTCCCCGTCGGGACGGAAGCTCAGCGAAGGCAGGTCGGGGTAACCCCAGGTATTGTCCCGGGCATCGGGCTCGGCGCGTACGAGCCGATGGCCACTCTCCACCCTCCACCAGGCCATCACACCCTTCGCGCCGGTCGCGACCAGCAGATTCCGCGTCGGATGAGCGGCCACCGCCATCACGGAGGGGGCCTCGGCGGTGTCCAGCAGCCGGGCATCCGCAGGATCCCGTACGTCCCACAATCTCACCTCCGCGGGCCGCTCGGCCCTGCCCGTCCCGCTGATGCCGTTGCCCGTGACCATCAGGCCGTCGCGGCGGAACGCCAGTGACATCAGTGCTTCGGCAGCTACCGACCGGTCCGTCCTGAGTGCAGGAGCCGTCGGATTCGACACATCCCACATTCGAAGCCGCCCCTGGTCACCCCCCGCCGCCAGCGTGCGGCCGTCCGGCGCGAACCTGAGGGCGTACGTCATGCCTTTCGGGATCTCCCGTTCGGACAGCCGCTCGGGCCGCTCGGGTTCGCTGACGTCCCAGAGGGTGAGGTCCGTGGCCGTCTGTGCCGCCAGCAGACGGGAGCGCGGGTGGAAGGCGATGGCGGCGCTGCCATGTAGCTTCAGGGCCCCCGCCTTGACCGGTATGTTCCGGTGGGAAAGGTCCCAGAGCTGTATCTGCCCGCCGGCCTGGCTGGTTGCCAGCACATCCCCGTCCTGGCTGAACGCGAGGTTGAGCACTGCCGCGCGATGTCCGCCGGGGATATCGACCGGTGCTTCTGTCAGATAGGCGGCGTAGAGGCTCGACCGGGTGTCGGGGGTATCTGCTGTGCGGTACGCCGCGAGGCTGAGCCGTAGCGCGGTCTGCGGATCGCGCGCGCGCATGGCGTCCGCCTGGGCCGCGATCTCGTTGGCGATCAGGATCGTCTCGCGGCCCTCCGCATCCTGCTGAGCGCCGCGGGCCAGTACGGCGAGGGTGGTCGCGAGCAGGGCCAGTACGGTGACGACGGAGACGACGATCCGGCGCAGCTTCGTCCTGTGGTGTTCGGCGCGGTGGCTCGCGTCGAGGAAGTCGTGCTCGACGCGTCGCATGTGGAGCGCACCGACGTTACCGGCGAGTTGCGCGCGCACGGACGCCAATTGGTCGCCTCCGTACAGGCCGCTCTCCGGGCGTCCCGCCTCGTGCCAGCCGTCGGCGGCGTCACCGAGTCTCCGGCGGACGAGTAGTCCGGCCCGGTTCTCAATGATCCAGTCCTGAAGCCGTGGCCAGGCATGGAGCAGGGAGTCGTGGCAGAGTTGCGCTTCGTCCTGGTCCACGACGACGAGCCGTGCCGCGGTCAGCAGTCCGAGCAGATCGGCATCCTGGTCGAGCTCGGCCACGGGGACGCGGCGGCGCACGGCACGGCCTCTGTCGTCGACCACCAAAATCATGCGCA
Organism: Streptomyces sp. NBC_01320; assembly: GCF_035974375.1. Classification (NCBI taxonomy): domain Bacteria; kingdom Bacillati; phylum Actinomycetota; class Actinomycetes; order Kitasatosporales; family Streptomycetaceae; genus Streptomyces; species Streptomyces sp. NBC_01320. Next base: position 11,756,213 of record NZ_CP108390.1, on the reverse strand, counting down.
GCAGTAGTTCCCGCAGTCGGTTCCGGTCGTCGGCGCCGAGCCCGTCATGGACCTCGTCGGCCGTCCGGGCCACGGCTGTGCGGATCCCGCCGGCGGTCTGAAAGGCGGTGAAGGTCAACGTGGTGCCGCGGCGCCCGGCCCAGGTCTGGCGCAGAGCGTGGGCGAGGAACGGCAGCGGGACGGCGTCCCCTTCGGCGGCGCGCTCCTGCCGCAGTTCGCGCAGGATGTGGTCCGACAGGCCGTCCTCCAGACGCAGCCCGGCTTGTGCTGCGGGGCGTTCGATGGCCGCTCGCAGTTCAGTGTCGGACATGGCGGAGACGGTGAACTGTCCGGACCTGACGATCGCGTCGAGCCGTGTGTCGTTCAGGACCTGGTCGTAGAAGTCGGCGCGAAGGCCGAGCACGATGCGGGGACCGTCGGTTCCCGCTGCGGCGAGTGCGCGGACGAAGAGCTCCCGCTCCTCCGGGTCCTGGCACTCGGTGAAGATCTCCTCAAGCTGGTCGATCACCAGGACGTCCGGCCCGAGGGGGCTGAACCGTCCGGTGGCCAGGTCCTTCTCCACCTCGGCAAACGGCCGCCCGATTGCCGTCGCCCAGCTTTCCACGAGCGAACGGAACGGCCGCGCGCCGGGTCCCAGCAGCAGGAGGACCCGCTCGGTCTCCAGACCGGCTATGAGTCCGGCTCGGAGCAGAGAGGACTTTCCGGCTCCCGACGCACCCACCAGGACGACCGGGCTCGGGTGGGGGCCGGCGGTCACCCGGCGTACCAGGCTGCGCGTCAGCTCCTCCCGTCCGAAGAAGAGATGGTGCTGCTCCGGCAGGAATGGGCGTATTCCTGGGTAAGGGCACGGGCCGCCGCCCTGCTCTGTCTCCGGCGCAGCGGTGTCGTCGTGGACGCGCCTGCCGGGATTGCGGGCGAGGACGAGATCGGAGGCCCGTCCGACACCGTCGGAGTGCGGGCGTGCGGCGCTGCCCTGGAAGCGGTGGTCGAGGATGCGGTAGACGTCGAGGAGGGTGAACCAGTTTGGACCGCCCGGATCGCCCTCCGTCAGCAGTCGGAGCAACTCCCCACTGAAGAGCGTGTGTTCCGCATTCGGTGGTGCAAACGAAGCGGCGTAGTGCGTGGCCGAGGCCAGCAGAAAGCTGCCCTCCGGACGGGCTGAGGCCAAGACCTCGCGATACGACTCCCGCGGCGCGACCTGTGCGAGACCGGAGAAGCAGCAGTCGAGGACGACGACGGTACTCGCCGCGGCGTCGGCGAGTCGCTTGCTCACCTGGTCGAAGGGGACGGCGTGCACAGTGTCGACGGCCGAGGAGGTATCCGACGTGGCAAGGTACAACTGCTGTCCAGGTCCGACCAGACCGTGGCCTACGAAGCAGAAGAGGACGACGCCGCCCTCCGAGGCGTCGATGGCGGCCTGGACGGCCGCGAGCACCTCGGTCGGCCCCCGCGGGTCGATGATCGCGGTGACCCGACCGTTGAGACCGCATTTCTCTTCCAGTGCTGCGGCGACCGCCCGCGCCGAGCGCGCTGCGCTCGGCAGGTCCGACAGCGCTCCTTGGCCACTACCGCCGTAACACCCTGTACCGACCACGATCGCGTGGCAGTTGACGCCGCTCAGGTCCCCCCGTCCGACGGCCATGCCTAGGTGCGATTCGCCACAGGCGGCTGCTGGTCGTCAGGGCCATCCGTCCGCGGGGCGGATGGCGGCTGCCGCCCCTCACGCCCGTCCGCTTCGTGCGCCTGCGGGACAGGGCCCGGCTGGTGGCCCTCAGGCCCGTCAGCCGTGGCCGGGTGCGGCTGCTGGAGCATCTCGGCCACCCGCTGCGCCACATCGGCGGTCCCCTGAGGCGTCAGCCCCGCCACCCCCTCGGACGTGACCGTGACCTGTGTCCCATCCGGCCGGGTAATCGTGACGGTCTGGTTCCCGCGTCTGCTCTGCAGCCAGGCGACAACGGCCGCAGCCACGGCTGCGGTGAGCCCGCCGGGCGCCAGCAGAACGGGGACGAGCTCGGCCGCACCTCCGCTCATGCTGTCCGGGGCGGGCGCCCCGGGCGGTGCCTGGCCGACAGCGCTGCGAAGCGCTGGGTCGCGCCTCAGCCACCGGCGCAGATCCTCTGTCTCGGCGGGCCCACCGGCCTCCAAGGTGATTCTCAAATCCCCTCCGCGGTGGGGGTGTTGCATGCAGATTCGGCAAGAATAGCGACACCCGGCGAGGCCCACCAGGTGTTCCCCGGCCGTTCGACGTCGTGATCGCAACACCCTGCGGTGGCCTGCTCGCACGCCCCCGTGACGGGTGTCGTTAGGAGGATGCGGTCCCTGCCGTCATCGGGGCGGATCTCCCGCACCGGGGCGCTGACGGTCAGTCGGTGGACGACCCCACCGTGTCGTCGGGTCTGATGAGCGTGACGGTGATCGGCTTGGGGACAATCGGACTGTTCTTCATCCCGGACGCTTTCTCATGGCAGCTGCTGGAGGTCAGGCGGCAAGACGATGGTTCCCACGCGAAGAAAGGGGGCGCCGACACCGGCCCGTCGCCGGTCGACCGACGGAAGACGGGCAGTAAACACCACCTGATCTGCGACGGGCGCGGCACCCCGCTGAAGGTCATCACGACTGCGGCGAACGTCAACGACGTCACTCAGACCCTCGCCCTGGTCGACGGAATCCCGTCCATCGCGGGCCGCATCGGCCGGCCCCGCCGCAGACCTGTCGCCCTGCTCGGCGGCAAGGGCACGGCGGGCCCCGGAGCGCACCAGGAACCGCGCCCCGCTCTGATGGACGGCATCAAGGAACTCGTTGCCGACACCCTCACCCCGCTCACCCTCGAGGTCGCACTGCGGGTGAGCGACGAGCTCGCCGGCCGCGTCGAGGAAGCCGACCAGCTCCGCGCCGCCTGCGTCGAACGCGCCCGTTACCGCGCCGACCTCGCCAGGCGCCGCTACCTGGCTGTCGATCCCGCCAACCGGCTGGTCGCCGACACGCTGGAGGCCGACTGGAACGCTTCCCTGCGTGAACTCGCCGAAGCCACCAAGGAGTACGAGCGCGCGAAGAACACCGCGATCGGCCCACTCTCGCCCCAGACCCGTGCCAGGATCACCGCGCTGGCCGCCGACTTTCCCCGGCTCTGGAACGACCCGGCCACCCCGATGCGGGAACGCAAGCGCATGATCCGGCTCCTGGTCACCGACGTCACCCTCACCAAGACCGACCACATCAGTGTCGGTGTCGTCCTGCACGGCGGCCAGAGCCACCGGCTCACCCTGCCCCGGCCACTGACCGGCTGGGAACTGCGGCAGACCGACCCCGCCGTCATCGCCGCACTCGACGAACTCCTCGAAGAACACACCGACGGCCAGAGCGCGGCGATCCTCAACGAACGCGGCCTGCCCAGCGGCATGAACCGCCCGTTCACCCGCGGCATGATCGTCCACCTGCGCAATGCCTACAAACTACGCAGCCACCGCCAACGCCTCCTCGATGCCGGCATGCTGACCGTCTCCGAACTCGCCCGCCACCTCGGAATCCACTTCCAGACCGTCAAGCACTGGCGACGGGACGGCATCATCACCGGCGTCCTGGCCAACGACAAAGGCGAGTACGTCTACCCGCTGCCCGGCCCCGAACTCGTTCGGCCCGTCATCGGCCGACCACGCCGCAGCGTCCTCGACCCCGAATACTCCGCAACGACCCGATGAGGTGCAGTGTGATGACAGAGGTTTCAGGTGCGGGGTGTAGGCCGGGAGGTCCTCAACCGTGACGTCGAGAGCGTTGAACGCGGCAGTCACCGTCCTCGACAAGAAGTCCTTGCCCCGATCCACCCGCACCCGCTCCGGCAGCCCGCCCTGCGGCCCGAACGGCCTCTCGCGCACCACCGCCGCGCGCAGCGCGGTCAGCACCGACTCCCGGGACGGGGACCCGGGCGTGACCGCAACACCCATGATCGCGTTCGTCGCGCAGTCCACGAACCAGGTGATCCACGGCCGCAGGGCGGTGCCCTCGACATCGACCAGGACCGGGGCCTGAACGTGATCAGCCTCCCACACCTGGTTCCGCCGCCCCCGCGGCCGGGACAGAAACACATCGTGCCTGCGGGCCTCACGCTCCCCACCCGCGAGCCCTGCCCGCTCCCCCAGCGACAGATCCCGACGAATCGCGCGGTGCAGCGTCGGAATCGACGGCGGAGGTTCACCCTCGCCCCTGGCCGCGCGAGCGGTCAGCTCACGGTGGACAGCGGCAACGTTGCCCCTCCACAGCCCGAGCAGAGCCCGGACCTCCGGGGTGACCGTGAACCGCCCGTAGTACCGGGTCCGCTCCCCCGGCGCCGCGGCCGCAGACTCATCCTGCTCGGCGGCGGCCAGCCACCGCCACACCGCACGCTCCCGCACACCCAACGCATCCGCCGCCGATCTGACATGCCGGGTGGTGAGATTCCCCTCCCGACGCAGAGCCAGCAAACGCCGCACCGCCGGCCCCCGCAACGCCCGAACCGACACCACCGGCAACGCCGAGCCCGACCCCTCCGAGGCTGGTGGCTGTACTTCCTGATCCACCCCACGATCACACCAACCCCCCGGCCGGCCATGGATCAGAACTCACGAAACTGAGACAGCATCACCCCACCTGCGATAAACGCCCAGGACAGCAATCCCACACCGATCTCTCACATCCACGACAGTGACCCCATACCCCGAAACAGCCACCGCCCAGCACCAACACACCAAAGCCCACTGTCTCTCACACCACTGCCACGAAACCAAGAGATCGCACCATCGGCCCGGAGCCGGAAGACGGTGAGGAAGAGTCACGGCTGCTGCTCCGGTTCGCCGCCCCCAGAGACCCCGTCATGATCGCGAAGTGGATCAAGTTCCAGATCCTCGACACCGAACGCCAGGACTGGACCCGCGGCTACGACACCGCCCGCCGCTACTTCGACCGCGAGGGCTCGCTGGACGTGCCCTACGAACACCAGGAAGGCGCCTACCCACTGGGCAGGTGCCTGTCCGACCAACGGCGCGCCTACCGGGCCGGCACCATGCCCAGCACCCGGACCGACGAGCTCGAAGAACTCGGCATGATCTGGGACACCGCCGACACGGCATTCGCCGAAAACCTCGCCGCGGCCCGCGCGTACTACGCAGAGGCCGGCACGCTGGCCGCGCCCCGCCACGCCACCGCCCTCGACAAACCCGTCGGACAATGGCTCACCAACCTCCGACGACCCGACGGACTCGGCAAAAACCCCGAACGCGCAGCACGGCGCGCCGAGCAACTCACCGCCATCGACCCGGACTGGAATCCGGGACAGCTCGGGTGGACTGTTGACTGGCAACGCCACTACACCGGCCTCACCGCCCTCCTCGCGAGCGGTGCCGGCCTCAAGGAGATCGTGCCCGGCGTCACCCACCACGGAGACGACATCGGACGCTGGCTGATCCGGCAGCGACGGGACTGGACACGCCTCAACGAGGAGCAGCGGCGGCGGCTGGGCGAGGCGGGCGTGAAACCGGCTGCACGACCCCAGAAGACCGCAGCACGGGTCACTGAGAAGGCTGGCGCAGCGAAGGGCTCCGACGCCTTCACACGAGGCGTCACAGCCCTCCAGCAGTACATCGAGAGAGAGGGCACGATGCCCGGCCGGGGCCACGTCGAAGAACTCCCCGACGGCACGGAGCACCGCACCGGCGTCTGGATCGGCAACCAAAAAGCCCGCCGCGACAAGCTCGACGCCGAGCAATTCCGCACACTCGCCGGATTGGGAGTGGAATGGGCTGCCTGACGGAACCTTCCTTGTCCCCATCCGCCCCAAATGAGCTTATGAGTTGTTCGGGATTCCCGCGGGCATTCTGTCCCGCGACGACCGGCTGGGACTCAGCCGCGAACACGTCTACTACCGTCCCCCGCGCTCCCGGGGCGAGACGGCGCCCGCCCGCATCCTCTGGTACGCCAGCACCGACAAGACGCACAGCCTGTCCGCCGTGATCGGCTGCTCCCGGCTGGATCAGTGCGTGAGCGACAGCGGCCATCAGCTGTACCGGCAGTTCAAACACCTCGGCGTATACCGGCGCAGCGACATCATGGAATCCTGCGACGCGCACGGGCAGGCAATGGCACTGCGGTTCTCCGACACCAGCCTCTTCCCATATGCCGTTACCTACAAGCGACTTGTGCAGCTCGGCGCTCGTTACGGACAGCGCATCAACGTACAGTCGGTCCTCAAGATCTCGCCCGACCTGTTCCACTCCCTGTACGAGGAAGGCCACCAGCCGCGGCGAACGCACCCCAACGAGCCCTGCTGCTCTCGCTCCACCCGCGGTTCGCCACGGCCATCCTCAACGGTGAGAAGACAGTCGAACTGCGGCGGCAGCGTGTCGCCGTCCCGCCCGGAACCCCCGTGATCATCTACGCCACCTCCCCCGTCATGGCCCTGACGGGAACGGCCCGCCTCACCGGCGTGGATACCGCCACACCCGCCCAGGTATGGCGCCGGCACCGCGCAGCCTGTGGCATCAGCCGCGCCGAGTACACCGCCTACGATCGGGTAGGCGGGCCGGTTTGCCCGGCCCGCCCCCCACACCACCGGACATGCGGGCCCGCATCCGGCGGTTCGTCCAGCTGATCTCAGGCGAGCTTCAGGCGGGACCACGAGCCCTTGAACGACTTGTAGCCCTGCGCATCCCAATAGGCTTTATTCATAGCGATTTCCAGTGGTTTCAGGTGGGAGGCCCGCCAGTATCGCTTGCGTTGCACTGCAACGCCTTGCTCCTGGTCTCCAAATTCGTAACCGAGCTTCTGGAGCATGGAGTTCTTGCGCTGACTGGTCTTCCACTGCACCCACTGGGCCTGCCGTAGCCTGCGGCGGGTCCAGTGATCAATCTCCTCGAAAACCCGAAGGCTGTCGGAGAGACTGAAGTAGGCCACCCAGCCGACCGAGAAACGGTTGAGTTTGTCCATCCTGTGGGCCATCGATACGCCCCACGTCCGGGAGGTGACTCGCCGAACGGTGGACTTTAGCCGTCTCACGGCCTTCCGGTCCACCCGGATCTTCACCTGCCCTTTGGCGAGGTAGTACCCGAATCCCAGGAGTGACGTCCACCAGATGGGGCACGCCTTCGACTTCTCACGATTCACCCTCAGTTTCAAGGTCTTCTCAATGAAGGCCGTGACCGAGGCGAGGGTCCGCTGCGCCGCTCGCTCGGACCGGACGAAAATCATCACATCGTCCGCGTACCTCACGAACCGGTGTCCGCGTTTGAAGAGTTCGCGGTCAAGGTCGTCCAGCATGATGTTCGACAGCAACGGGGACAAGGGGAACCCTGCGGGGTCCCTTCCTCGTTCCTCACCATCACGCCGTCGCTCATAATCCCGGCTTCCAGGTACCGCCGAATCAACTTCAGGACCTTTCTGTCCCTCACCCGGCGAGCCACCCGCGCCATAAGCGCATCGTGATTCACTCGGTCGAAGAACTTGTCGAGGTCCAGGTCCACGGCCCAACGGTTTCTGTCCTGGACGGCCCGGCGACCAACCCTTACGGCTTGGTGGGCCGAACGCCCTGGTCGGAACCCGAACGACGCCCCAGAGAAGTGGGGATCGAAGACGGGCACGAGGGCCTGCGCAATTGCCTGCTGGATCAAGCGATCCAGCACCCGTGGGACACCTAGCATCCGCTCCCCACCATTCGGCTTAGGGATGGTCACCCGACGGACAGGAGCGGGCTTATATGTCCCCGCATCGAGCTCAGCCCATACCTTGGGCCAGTTCTGGGCGATCCATGGCCGGAGTTCATCCGTCGTCATCCCATCAACGCCGGGGGCACCCCGGTTTGCTTCGACGCGCCTGAGCGCCGCGAGAAGGTTCTCCTTCGAGAACACCGTCTCCCAGAGGGAGACCTCGCGGTGATTGTTGTCCGCGTGTAGCGCCGGCTGGTCACTGCGCCCCTTGGGCTGGGCGGTCGTATGCACCGACCCCGTCACCCCAGGGTCTGCCGGGGCAGATTTACGGCGGTCATCGTGACCTGCGCGAGCAGACACCCTTCTTCCAATCCGCTAAACGTTCGGCCCTTCCCGAGTCCTTGTCGGCCTACTGCCTTCCCGTCTCGGTACTATGACCTCTGCTGACTTCTGTCCGGCAAACCAGTGCCATTGCTGGCATCGGTCGTCACAATCGCGGCCGACACACCGTTACAGGTGACACCCGGGCAGACCTCCCCGAATAAGAACAGCAACTTTCCCCGGATCGCCGCCGCATATACTCTGCGTCTTTCTTGGTGAGAACGGGCTTCGATGCAGTCAGCCACCTTGCCCAAGACGCCTAGCCTCAAATGCGGTTCTTGTACATCGGTACCCGGTTTTGCCTCCGGCTTCCTTCGGACCCCACCTCGCGATGACGCCCTTGCCGTTCGGCTAGCGAGTTAGTCTCACCTCTTCTCATCGGGACTTTCACCCTTTAGCTGCTGCCCATGTCGGGCGTACTGACTCCTCCACCCCGTGAACGGGGTGGCTTCTCGCTATGCCGGTTGGGCTTCGCGACGGACCAGCCCGGCCCGTAGGACGTTGAGTGCTCCGACTGTGTCCGCGTGCGCGGTGTGGCCGCAGGCGACGCAGTGGAACTTCTCCTGGGTGGGCCGGTTCTCCTTGGCGGTGTGCCCGCATTCGGGGCATCGCCGGGAGGTGTTGCGGGGGTCCACGGCGATCACTTCCCGCCCGGCGCTCTCAGCCTTGGCATTCAGGATCGCGAGGAACACCCCCCATCCGGCATCCGATATCGAGCGGTTCAGTCCGGCCTTGGCCGCTGCCCCGTTGGGCAGGAAGCTGCCCGGCTGGTCGGGGTCGGGCTTCGGTTCGGGGGCCTTGCTCATGTTGCGGATCTTGAGGTCTTCGTGCGCGATGAGGTCGTGTTCCCGCACGAGGCCGAGGGCGGTCTTGTGGGCGTGGTCGAGGCGCTGGCACCGCACCTTGCGGTGCAGACGTGCCACAGCCTCTACCGCCTTGCGGCGGCGCTTGCTTCCGCGCTTGCACCTGCTCAGTGCCTGCTGAGCTGCTTCGAGCTTCGCTGCGGCCTTTCGCCCGTGACGCGGGTTGGGCACGAACTCGCCGTTCGAGCCGGCGAGGAAGTTGGCAATGCCCAGGTCGATGCCGACCACGCTGCCGGTCGCGGGCAGCGGCTCGGGCCGGGGCCGCTCAGCGGTCAGGACCACATACCAGCGCTTGCCCTCACGCTTGACCGAGACCGTCTTGACATGGCCGACCACCGGCCGATGCCGGTGCACCTTGACGTGCCCGACGCCCTGAAAGCGGACGCGGGTGACCGGGTCATGCGCGGTGGCATCCCACCGGCAGCCGTCACCGTCCTTGGGGAAGTCCACCGTGTCGAAGCGGCCGATCCCCCTAAAGCGCGGACAGCCCGGCTTGTCCCCGGCCTTGATGCGCCGGAAGAACGCGGCGAACGCCTTGTCCAGCCGGCGCAGGGTGGCCTGCTGCGAGGAGAACGACCAGCGGCCCTGACGCTCCGGGTCGCATGCCCGGATCTCCTTGAGCTGCACGGACTGCTGCCCGTATCGGACCGTCGTCTTCGAGGCGTGCCGGTAGGCGTCGCGGCGTTCCTGCAATGCCCCGTTATAGAGGGAACCGTGATCGCGGAGCATCTCACCGAGCGCTTGTTCCTGCCGGGCGGTGGGCCGCAGGAGGAACTTGTATGCACGGATCATCCAGCCCGCCTCCTCCGCGTCGATTCCATCGACCGCACTAGACTTGGTGCATGTCACCACGCTGGGAACCCAACCCCGATGTGCGGCGCGGCCGTCACGTAGTTTACAACCTTCACGCACATTTGGTGTTCGTCACCAAATATCGGTGCAACGTCTTCAATGACGAGATGCTGACGCGCTGCGAGGAGATCATGCGGAACGTCTGTACCGACTTCGGGACCGACCTGATCGAGTTCAACGGCGAAGAAGGCCACGTGCACCTGCTCGTGCACTACCCCCCGAAAGTCGCCCTCTCCAGCCTGGTCAACAGCCTCAAGGGCGTCAGCTCACGCTACCTGCGCGCCGAGTTCCCCGACCGCATCAACCGCGCAACCATGCACGGCCGCTTCTGGTCCGGCTCCTACTTCGCCGGATCATGCGGCGGCGCACCACTCCAGATGGTGAAGGACTACATCGAGAACCAGAAGCGGCCCGACTGAGCGCGGCTCCGCGGGCGAGGCACTCCGGAGCGAAACTGCGGCGCTCCGCGCCGCAGGGTTCAGGATCGGATTCCCTCCCCGCCTGAAGACGGGGATTCCCTCCGAAGAAGACGGATGGACGGCGCCGTCCAGGCCTCCGCCCTCCTCCTAGACACCGTTCCTAAACAGTGTCCAGGAGTGAGCCTTGTACCCACGTCCCGGAACTGCGCGCATCCCGAACGGTTTTGGATGCGCTGGTCCCCCGCGTTCTCGTTGTCCCTGTCCGGTGACGCGCATCGTGTGCACGCTCCGCGACGGGGCGGCGGGTTTCCTCACGCCCTCGGTCACCATGATCGGCCTGGAGGGTCCGATGCCCAGCACCATCACTCTGGTGATGCTGGGGCGGTGCCGTCCGTCGCCGGATCGGGTGCCCGAGGGCGCGTCTGCCAATGGCCACCGAGGCGGCGTCATGGCGAGTCATGCTGATCAGGGGCTTGCGCCAGTGCTGGTCGCCCCACATCGAGGTGTATGCCGGGTCGACGGCGACGATCGCGATGCCGTGTTCGGCGGCCATGGAGACGATGCGGGCCTTGAGCTTGCCGGTAGGCATACCGCAGATGAGTTGCCGGAACCGCTTCTTGCGGCCGTGCTTCTCGCGGGTCTTCTCGGCGGCGAAGTCCAGGTTTTCGATGCCGATCGCCTGCGCGCCGGTCTGCTTGGTCCAGTGCAGGAGGCGGGTGAGAGCGTGCCGGATCTGGGCGTCGCGGTGGTCGGCGGTGCCGGACAGGTCGTAGTGGAAGCGGCGCGGGTCGCCGACCGGGTTGCCGTGCCGGTCGAGCCGGTAGGCGGCGAAGTGGTCGGCGTTCGTGTCGACGCCGACCATGCCCTTGGCGCGGGCGGTGGCCGGCGGCATCGTCTGCACGGCGGGCCTGGTCCACGAAGCGGTGAGATACCAGCGGCCCCGCTCAACGTGGTAGTGGATGCGGTAGGCGACGGCACGGTTGGCCTCGGTGCGGTCGCGCCACTCGTCCCCACGGTGCGCGAACGCGACCTTGGAGGCAAGAACGTACCGGCCATGCTTACTGTTGGCCAGGTGGGCGAGCGGGGCGGGCATCTTGATCGACACTTCGCCGTCAGGAGTGACGCGGATCGTCTCGTTCCCGAAGCGTTTTCCGGACTCGCCGTCCGCGGCGAGGAACCAGCGCTCAGCCTCCCAACGCTGACGCCACTCGCGCTCGGTGAGCTGCGCGGCCTGAAGGTTGTGCCGGTTCTTGAGCAGCCGCCGGCCGCCGCGAACGACACGGACATGTCCGGTCTTCCAGTCGTCGCGGGCCACGTCGAGGCGGTGTTCCAGGGTGGCCAGGCGGCGGGACTTGTGGAACCACTCGCCCTTGGACCGGTACCCGCCCGGCCCCCGCTTGCTGCCTTTCTCCCCGATCGGGAGGGACAGGCGGTGTCGCAGCGTGCGGATACCGGCCTCAAGGTTCTGGACATGGGCGAGCAGGCAGCGTCGGGCCAGGCCGTACTGGTCATGCGTGGCCTTCGTGATCGCACCCGCGATACGCGACGACGACTGCTCGGTCAGGTCACGCTTGCGGGACGCCCACGCGTCGTTGTCGTGCTTGTGCCCGGCTTCGCAACGGGCCTTGAGATCGAGACAGGCCAGGCGGCCCTGGTGCTCGCCGACCAGACGCAACACCTTCTCGTCCTTTGGCGCGAGGTGCTTGAGGCGGTCGCGTAACGCCACACCGGACGGGCCGACAGCAACGAACGGCAAGTCGATGGTGCGGAGCTGCTTCTTGTCAGCCATCGGCAGCCGCCGCTTCCAGTGCCTTCCTGGCACGGTTCTTCGCACTGCGGCGGCCGTACAGGCGAGCACAGAACGAGGTCAGAACCTCCACCATGTCGCGCACCAGGTCGTCTTCGACCTCGCCGTCATCCAGCACAACGAGTCGACGGCCGGTTGCAGCCAGAGCGGCCTCAACGAGTTCGACGTTCATACGGCCCAACCGGTCTTTGCGCTCCACCACTACCGTGGTCACCGCCGGGTCGGCCAGCAGGCGACGGGCCTTGGCGCGGGCGCCGTTCATGCCCGAAGCGATCTCGGATTCGACGCGCACGACCTTATGCCCGGCCTTCGCGGCCCATGCCGACAAGCGTGCGGTCTGCCGCTCCAGATCGGCCTTCTGGTCATGGAAGGAGACACGGGCGTACAGGCCCACGCCACCGGTCACGGACGGTGAGGTGTTCGCGTCGATGTTCACCAGGATCGTGCGCGGCCCCACTCGCTCCGCAGGGACCGGCAGCGTGCCCTCACGGAACCAGCGGTACGCAGTACGCGGGGCGACCCCCTGTGCGCGTGCCCATTCCGTCAGGTTCATACACCAGATCATACGACACTCGTGACACCTGAAGGACACTCATGGACACTTAGTCGAGAGCAGTTCCTGACCCCGCCCGGCACAGATCGAGAGCGCGGTTAGGTCAGGCGAGCTCGGTAAACAGGGTGTCCTGAGGCTGGAGCTTCGGCGTGCCCAGTTCCTTCAGGTACAGGACACTGCATGGCGCTGCGACACCAGCGGTCCCTTCCTCGCGCAGCCGAGCTTTCTCAACGAATCTACGAATTGCGAAATTCGGCAATTCACTACATGCTGTGTTGGTTGTGTCGGTAGGTAGCCGTGGGCGCAGCACGAAGCGAAGCCCCGGGCCGTCGGGGTGGCGAAAGGGGTCCGCGACCGTGGCGGTTCCGCTGTATCAGGCCAAGGCCGAGTTCTTCCGGATGCTCGGGCACCCCGTCCGCATACGAGTTCTGGAGCTGTTGCAGGACGGTCCGATGCCGGTCCGTGAGTTGCTGGCGGCGATCGAGGTGGAGCCCTCGGCGCTGTCTCAGCAGCTGGCGGTGCTGCGCCGCTCGGGCATCGTCTCCTCCGTCCGTGAGGGCTCGACGGTGGTGTACGAGCTGGCGGGCGGGGACGTCGCGGAGTTGATGCGGGCGGCGCGGCGGATCCTGACGGAGATGCTGGCCGGGCAGAACGAGCTTCTCGTGGAGCTACGGGAAGCCGAGGGTTCGGCGCGGTGAGCGGGTCGCTTGCCCGGTCGTGGGACCGGGTGCGGTCTCTGCTGCCTGCCCGTGCGGACTTCGCCGTCATGGCCCGCAATCCGCGCCGTGACCTGCTCGCCGGCCTCACCGTGGCGATCGTCGCGTTGCCGCTCGCGCTCGGCTTCGGGGTCTCCTCCGGGCTGGGTGCCGAGGCCGGATTGGCCACCGCCGTCGTCGCCGGTGCGCTCGCAGCGCTGTTCGGCGGTTCCAACCTCCAGGTTTCCGGGCCGACCGGTGCGATGACGGTGGTGCTGGTGCCGATCGTTGCCCAGCACGGGCCGGGCGGGGTGCTGACGGTCGGGCTGATGGCTGGCGTGCTGCTGATCGCGCTGGCCCTGCTGAAGGCCGGCCGGTACATGCGGTACATCCCGGCGCCGGTGGTGGAGGGCTTCACCCTCGGCATCGCGTGCGTGATCGGCTTGCAGCAGGTCCCGAACGCCCTCGGGGTCGTCAAACCCGACGGCGACACGGTCCTGGTGGTGACCTGGCGGGCCGTCGAGGAGTTCGTACGCAATCCGAACTGGACCGCGGCTGCCCTGGCCCTCGCTGTGGCGGCCGTGATGCTGCTCGGTGCCCGGTGGCGGCCAACGATCCCGTTCTCGATCGTCGGGGTCGTCGCTGCGACGTTGGCCGCTCAGCTCTTCCACCTGGACGCGGCGGCTCCGATCGGCGACCTGCCGTCCGGTCTGCCCGCGCCGTCGCTGGCCTTCCTCGATCTGTCCGCACTTGGCTCGCTGCTTGCCCCGGCCGTAGCGGTCGCCGCGCTCGCAGCGTTGGAGTCGCTGCTGTCGGCCACGGTCGCGGACGGCATGACGGTGGGCCAGAAGCACGACCCGGACAAGGAACTGTTCGGACAGGGCATCGCGAACCTGGCCGCTCCTCTGTTCGGCGGCGTCCCCGCCACCGCGGCGATCGCCCGTACCGCCGTCAACGTCCGCACCGGCGCGGCATCCCGCCTCGCCGCCCTCACCCACGCCGCCGTCCTCGCGGTCATCGTCTTCGCCGCCGCCCCGCTCGTCTCCAAGATCCCCCTCGCAGCTCTCGCCGGGGTGCTGCTGGCCACCGCGATCCGCATGGTCGAGGTCGGCGCACTGCGGGCGATGGTCCGGGCGACCCGCTCGGACGCGATCGTGCTGGTGCTGACCGCCGTGGCCACGCTTGCCCTGGACCTCGTCTACGCGGTCATCATCGGCCTGGTCGTCGCGGGTGCCCTGGCGCTGAGGGCGGTTGCCAACCAGGCCCGAATGGACCAGGTCGACTTCACGGCTGATCTGCAGGGCGAGCACAGCCAGGAGGAACACGCGCTGCTGGCAGAGCACATCGTCGCCTACCGCATCGACGGGCCGATGTTCTTCGCCGGTGCCCACCGCTTCCTCCTGGAGCTCTCCGAGGTCGCCGACGTCCGCGTCGTGATCCTTCGGATGTCGCGGATCACGACGATGGATGCCACCGGGGCCCTGGTGCTCAAGGACGCCGTCGAGAAGCTGAACCGGCGCGGCATCGCCGTACTGACCTCCGGGATACGCCCCGGCCAGCGACGCGCCCTCGAATCGGTCGGCGCGCTGGACCTGCTGCGCCGGGAGGGCCGTGAGTACGCCACCACACCGGAGGCGATCGCCGGGGCCCGCGCCCACCTGCACCAGGCCGGGCTCCTGCCCGCCGCACCCGTCACCGCACCTGTCTCCGCACTCGTCACCGAAGAGGCTCCCTGATGACCACGCCCGTCTCCGGTCGCATGATCGAGCTGCCAGGTACCGAGGCGCTGTGGTTGCTCGAAAGCGCGGCCCAGGGACAGCTGGTGTACGTCCGGGGCGAGGTTCCCGTGCTCCGCCCGGCCTTCCACGTACTTGAGTACGGGCGCCTGATCGTCCGCACGCCCGCTCAGGCCGCGGCCCTGGCCTCCCGTTCGTCGCTCACCTATCACGCGCACGAAATCAAGGTGGCAGGCGGCATCGGCTGGACGGTGACCGTGACCGGCCCTGCCGAGGTCATCACCGATCCGGACGAGGCAGGCCACTACCGCCGCACCCTGCACGGCTGGACGGACGGGCCGCACGACACCCTCGTGCGCATCCGCCCGCAGACCGTCGCAGGTTTCCGCCTGGCCCACGCCGAGGCCGCCCGGTGAGTGGCCGGCTCGAAACGCTTCCGTGGCGGCACGTACTGACCCTGCCCACGATGGGCTCCGCGGTGCGGATCGCGCGTGAGACCACCGAACAGGTCCTGACCGAGTGGGGCGTCAGCAGGCGTCACCCCACGGTCGATCCCGCGCTGCTGATCCTGTCCGAGCTAGTCACCAACAGCGTCCAGCACGCCGCCGTGCTGTCCCCGAACCTCACCGTGATCTACGCGGCCGGTCCGGACACGTTCGCGTTCGCCGTGCACGACCGGCACCCCTATCAACCCCTGCTCTTCTCGGCGAGCACCAGGGCGACCAGCGGCGGGCTGGACACCGTCATGGAGCTCACCCTCGGCCTGGGCGGCACCGCCGTCATCAGGGGCGACGCGGACGGCAAGGGCAAAAGCATCTGGATCACCCTCCCCCTGTGAAAGATCCCCGCAGGAAAGATTCCCGCACGAAAGACCGAGGCAGCAGCGGATGACCATTGAGTGGCGCTACACCACCCACCCCGACCTGGGCGTTCTCTCCCTGGCCGGATACCTGGGCCCCGAAGCCGTCGCCCGGTTCACCGGTGCGGTCGGCTGGGTGCTGGCCCGTGGCACCGGTCCTGTCATCCTGGACCTGACCGAACTGCGCGGCTGGTCAACCGGCGGGCAGGTGGCAGTCGCCCAGGCCGCCCGACAGCTCGCCGACGCGGGCCGGAGCCTGGAGCTGGCAGCGATCCCCGCGGACGGTTCCCTTGTCCCCGACCCCGCGCAGCCACCGATCCCCGTACACGCAGACCTGCACGCTGCCCTCACAGCTCACCAGACGGTGACTGGGGAGCAGCGGCAGTGGCGCAGCGATGCGCGGCCCGGGCGCAGTTCGGCACCCCAGGGGCCTGATGTAAGAGATGTACAGGAACGATCAAGCAAGGAATCACCATGAGCGATGTGACCGAGACGCTGCCGCCGTGCCCCCAGTGCTCCAGCGTGTACACCTACGAGATGGGCGCGCTCCTGGTCTGCCCCGAATGCGGCCATGAGTGGTCGCCCGCGTCCGCCGAACCGGCCGGCGGCACCGAGGACGACGGGATGATCAGGGACGCAGTCGGCAACGTACTCGCCGACGGCGACACGGTGACGGTGACCAAGACCTTGAAGGTCAAGGGCAGCCCGAGCGGAATCAAGGCCGGCACCAAGGTACGCAATATCCGCCTGGTGGACGGTGTGGACGGCCACGACATCGACTGCAAGATCGACGGGTTCGGCCCCATGCAGCTCAAGTCCAGCGTGGTCAAGAAAGCCTGACCGGGCGCCTCGGCACGCGGCGGCGGACAAGCGATGCGCCGCCGCGCTGCTCCGTGCGATCCGGGCAGCCCGGAACCGGGCACCGAACCTCCCATTCGCGCCTTTCGGCATTGCTAATCTTGACAATTCCCGAGGTCACGACCGTGGCGTGAGGGCGCGATGATGTCCCCATGGCGAAGACTTCTGAGGTGGATGCGATGCACGGTACTCGCACGACAGCGCCCATCCGGCGGCCCGGCCGTCCGGCGGCCCGGCGTGCAGCGGGGACCCGTCGGTGAGCGCGCCGCTGTACCAGCTGAAAGCGGAATTCTTCAAAACCCTTGGACACCCGGTGCGCATCCGCGTGCTGGAACTCCTCAGTCAGCGCGAGCACGCGGTCTCCGAGATGCTGTCCGAGATCGGTGTAGAGGCGGCCCACCTCTCTCAGCAGCTGGCCGTCCTGCGCCGGGCCAACCTGATCGTCTCCCGCCGTGAGGGCTCCGCCGTCTATTACTCGCTGACCAACCCGCAGGTGGCGGAGCTGTTGCGGGTGGCGCGAACCATCCTGTCCGGCGTGCTGACGGGCCAGGCCGAACTGCTGGCGGACCTCAAGGCCGCCGAACCTGACACCGTGCCCCAGCGGCGCAGGTCAGCGCCTCAGTGAACGGCGGCCGGAATCTTCTTCCGCGCTCTGGGCGGCGGGGAGACGGCCGCTCCCTGCTGCGCCCAGTCAGTTACAGGAGCCAGTCGTCCCACCAGGCGTGGTGGAGCGTACAGGGCAGAGCCATGGCCTTCAGACCGGTGAAGAGAAGGGCCGACTCCAGAGGCCAGACCAGTCCCGCCGTCTGGCGCTCACGGTCCAGGCTCTGCTCGTAGCCGCTCAGGATGCGCTCGAGTCCTCGCACCTCACCACGGTGATCATCGGCGGCAGTATGTCCTTTTGATCAACTCCAGTGTCGCAGCGCTCACTTGTCGGCGTGCTGGTCCACATAGAACAGCAGCCAGATGAATCCCGCGAACAGGTGTGTGCCGAAGATATAGAAGAACGCCCGCAGGACGACGCCCTTCTCTTTCCACGACTCGATGTCCCGCCCGCCCTCCTGCCGGGCGGCCTGATCCTTGCTGTCGTTGCTCACGGTGTGCCTTCCCTCCCCGCCCGGCGGGGACTGATCCGGTGTCCTGAGCGGCGCGGGCCTTCTTCACCCAGCCCCGCAGAGACTCCGAACTGATCCCGAGCTCCGGGCGACCTCGGTCACTGTCCGTCCCGACGAACGGACGAGCTCGATCGCGTCCCGCTTATACTCGTCCGAGTACCGATTCGTGTACTTGCTTCCCACCTGGCACTGCTTCCTCTGGGCTCTCGCGTCCCGGTCTCCAGGTGTCCACGATCAAGGGGAAGCTTCAGTGGGGGTGTGACCCAGATGTTCGTCAAAGAGCCCCTGGGGGTGAGACCCAGGCCAGGCAGACGTCGGCCGAATTCGGCGCACACCTCCCGGTAGCGGTGTCGGACGAGGAGACCCCGGCCGACCGGATCAGGAAGTCGCCCTGTCGGCGATGGTGCTCACGGTGGCTGGCTGTTGCGCTACGGCAGGTAGTGAGTGGCCTCTGTTCCCAGGACGTTCAGCAAGGCCAGGGCCTCGGCGCTGGGGGATCCCGGCGGCGCGCTGTAGAGCACGAGGCACTGATCGCGGTCCGTGAGGGTGAGCACGTCGCAGTTGACAGTGATCTCCCCGACGGCCGGGTGGCGGAAGGTCTTGGTGAGCATCGGCGCGGCCTGCACGTCGTGGCGTTCCCAGAGCCGGGCGAAGTCGGGGCTGGCGTCGCGGAGTTCGTCGACGAGGCCGCTCACTGCGGGATCCGCCGGGTAGCGGGCGAGGGTGGCGCGGAGCTGCATCACGACGCTCAGCCGGAACTCGGCGGCGTCGGAGACCCCGTACAGCGCCGCACCGGCGCCCTGCGGCCCGAGGAAGGCCCGGCGTGCGAGATTGCGGTGCTTCGGGTCGAGCGGGGCGAAGTCCTCCATGAGCGCGGCCGCGAGGTCGTTCCACGCGAGGACCTCGAACGCGGCGGACATCACGAAGCCGGCCGTCTGCGGCAGCCGCTCGAGCAGGCCGAGGATGCTGGGGCGGACGTCGCGCCGGTGCAGCCGGGCTCCACGGCCGACGAGCATACTGACCTGCGTCAGCACCTCGTTGACTTGGCCCGTCGGATGACTGCCACTGCGCCGCTTCCGTCGGCTCGTGCCGGGCTGAGCACCATGCCTGGCGAACTGGAGCGCTGAGCCGGGCTCACTCGTCGTTGCCGTCGTCATCGAGAGCTCACCGCCGGCGCGCTCGACGCTCTTGCCGAACACGCGGATGGGCACAAAGCGGATATGCCGAGCTGAACGTCGCTGAGGGACTCAGAGGGCGTGTCCGTGGTGGTCGATGGCTACGGGGAGAGTACCGAGCCGTTCGGTGAGGTCGGCTGCGTGTCCGGCGGGGAGCGCTGTGGCAAGTTTGTGGAGGCGGGTGCGGGTTGTGGAGCGGAGCCGGGCAGCGGGGACGTGGTCCAAAACGTGAAGGGCGCGTTGGACGGCGTACTGGGGCTGGCCGAGAGCTTCGCTCTGTGCGAGGACGAGGGTGGCAGCCGCCCAGCCGCCGTACCGTTCGGGCACGCTGCTGCGGACGCTTCGGCACGGGTACGGGCCTGTTGATGACGTCCGAGAACGAGATCGGCTTCTGCCTGGTGGAGAGCGAGCTCCGGTTCATCGAACCCGAACCTTCCCGGCGCGGTACCGACAGGATCGGCTTCGAGCTCGCCCAGCGCGGCCACCAGCGCCCGGTCAGCATCGTCGGGCCGTTGTAGACGTGCGAGAGCCGGCGACGATCTCGTGGTTCCCGCTGCCCGCGGGTACTCAGTTGCTCGCGATGCCGAGCGCCGTACGGATCTCGCTTGTCAGCCGCGCGTCCAGGCCGGGCGTGGTCATCCGGTTCTTGATCAGAGCGAAGGAGAACCGATGCGCCGGGTCGGCGAAGGCCGTGCTGCCGCCCGACCCGCTGTGGCCGAAGCCGCCCGCCGGGCGCACCGGCTTCGCTCCGCTGTCCCCGATCACGAAGCCGCCGCCCATCGTGCAGGTGGTGCCCATCATCCTGTCCACCCCGCTCGCCCACCCCGTGGTCGCCTCCTTCAAGGTCGCCGCCGACAGCAGCCGTACACCCTCCAGCTCACCGCCGCAGGCCAGCACCGCGTACAGACGGGCGGCTGCGCGCGCGGTCATGATCCCGTTTGCAGGCAGTGCCGTACGCCGGAAATCGTCGCGGTTACCCAACTCCGCCACCGGCAGCACCCCGTGGGGGACGCAGTCGAAGAACGGCGCCTCGGGTGGTATCCGCTCCAGCCGCGCTGCCCAGCCGCCGTCGTAACAGGTGGCCACCCGCGACGCCAGGTGCTCAGGGACGTGGAAGAGCAGCTCGTCACCGATCCCGAGCGGACCGGCCAGCTCTTCGCGCAGCAGCTGGTCGCAGGTCCGGCCGGTAGCGCGGCGCAGGATCTCGGCCAGCAGCACCCCGTAAGTCCAGGCGTGGTAACCGAACGCACTACCGGGCTCCCACCGCGGCCGCTGCCCGGCGATCCAGTCGGCCATGGCCGGCAGGTCGAGCAACCGCTCCGGGGTCACGTCCGCCGACAGTCCGGGCAACCCGGCCATATGACCGAGCACCTGCCCCAGGGTGATCCGCTCCTTCCCCGCCGCGCCGAACCGCGGCCAGTACCGCGCCACCGGCGCGTCGTACGCCAGCACCCCCTGGTCCACCAGCACCGCGACCAGGGCCGCCGCCACGCCCTTGCCGGTCGACCAGGCAGGCACCAAGGTGTCCGGCCCCATCGGCCGCCCCTCGGCGACGTCGGCCGTCCCCGCCCACGCGTCGACCACCAACTCGCCGTCGCACCAGGCCGCCACCTGCACCCCGGCCTCCGCGCCCGATCCCGTCAGCTCCGCCAGGACTTCCCCGACGCGCCGCTGCGCCGGGTTGTCCGGCACTGTGCTGGTGTGCACAGGCCCTCCTCCCTCCGACCCGGGGGACCGCGATCACGGTCGCCCGCCGACTTCAACGCGGTTGCGACCGGAACCGTTCCGGCGGTCGCTGGCTTCGCGCTGGCATACGCGGTATCGAAGGCCGCTCCTGCGCGCTGTTGAGGGTGCGCTCGGCAGCGTGTCTTCGTACGGTTTTCAGTGCCCGGCTCGGACAGGACGGCAGGGCTTGGCGGTCCCGTGCCGGTCGCACGTTGCACGGGACCGCCCCCGAGTAGTAACTGGCAGTGGTACGGCAAGGTTGAGTACCCCCTGGCGTCTTGCACCTGTGAGGGCTCGGCCGCGCCTCACCGGCCCGCAGACGGTCATGCCCACTCAACGACCAGTTCCCGTAGTGCGTCCAGCTGCTCCGCGCTGAGCTTGTCCCGCCGGGTCTTGGTGTTGGAGACCCATACGCCCAGCTTCACGACCACCGGCTTCGCCTCGCCGTCGACCGCGATTTCCTCGCTGTGGCCGCGCGGCACCGACCGGCCCGCGCCCTCCCGCTCCACCCACTGCGCGAGCGCCGCCAGGCCCCGCTGGAACGCCTGCTGCGCCTTGCTCGGGCCCTTCGCCGCACGCCCGGCCGCCGGGGCGGGAGGCGGCGCATGGGCGGGCCTGACACCCAGCGTGGTCAGCCGCTCCTGCTACTCGGGCAGAAGCCGCGCCCAGGTGCCCGGCTGCGCCTGCTGCTGGAGCCACTTACCGATGTCGTCGCCGTCCATCAGCACGCCGGGGGCGATGTCGGGCAGCTGGCCGTCGGCGTCAACCAGGTCTGCCAGGACGCGGTAGTGCCGCTGCCAGTCCAGCGGCCACGGGCAGGCCCAGTCCGGGTCGATCGCCGTGAGCTGCGCCGCGCGCGGCGGCCCGTTCCGGGTGCTTGCCCAGGCCGTTCTTCGCGCCCTTCCGGCGGAGGTTGGCCATGTACTGTCCGACCGGCACCATTGCCTGGCCCTCGCCCCAGACCGCGTCCTGCCGGGGCGCGAGGTGTCCGGTGGCCCGCCGGTAGGACCGCAGCGCGGCGAGCTTGGCCTCCCACGCCTCTTCGCCGGGCTCCCAGACCATCCCGGCCTCCGGCAAGTCGAGCAGGGTTTTGCGCCGCTGCTCCAGCTCGCCCGCCCGTAGCGCCTTTCGCTGCTGGTGGACCCACCTCCCGAGGGGGAAGTCCTTGGTGACGCCGACCTCGGTCTCCGTGTCGTAGGGGACGGCGTGCAGGCCGGTGATTTCGTTCTCGGCCCGCCAGCGGAGGAGTGCCTGGTAGCCCTCCAGCCACACCAGGCTCTCGGGCCGGTAGACCCGGGTGCGCAGGAACGCGGCGATGGTCGCCGCGTCGCGCGGGCTGGAGAAGTGCAGCAGCGCCGCCTCGGCGGCGGCCTGCGTGTCGTCCTGCTCCTGGTCCTCGCCGTCACCCTCGCCGCCGGTCCCGACGATCCGTCCTTCCTCGTCGCGCCGGATGTGTACCTTGCGCTGTCCGCTGGTGAGTGCGCGGGAGGCGAGTTGCTCGACGGAGTCGTTCATCGTGCGAGCGGAGGCCCTGGAGCACCGCTACAAGGGGGTGGAACGAGGCGCTGGCGACCATGTCGGTCGGGTCCTCGCCCGGCTCCAGGAACACCGGCACGATGATCCTGGCCACCTTCGTGGTTCCGTCCCGGTTGAGCCGGAGCGCGCGGCCGATGTTCTGCACGATCTCCACCTGCGAGCCGCGAGTGTCGGCGAAGCAGACCGCCTCAACGCCCCGCTCGCCGGTGATGTCGACGCCTTCCCCGAGCACGCGAACGCTTGCGAGGAAGGCGCGGTGCGCCCGGCGCCCGGCCGCGTCGATGCCGTTGGCGAACTGCCGCAGGACCTCGCGCCGTTCGCTGACGAGGTGGTCGCCGCACAGCCAGGCCGACCACACCCGGTCCGGGGGTACGTGGCGGCCGGCCTCTAGCTCGTAGAACTCCGCATCGATCGACGACTTCGGCAGATCCCCCTTTTCCTCGCCCTGGCGGCATGCTGGTGGGCCCGGCAGACGGTGGAGTCGACGTTGATGTCCCAGGTGATCAGGTGCTTCGCATCGGCCTGGACCTGCAGGTCGGTGAATATCTGCTTCCAGGTGCCGTCCCGCTGCCAGCGGCGGAATAGGTCGTACACCCGGCCCCAGGGGCCGTATCGCTCCGGGACATCCCGCCACGGTGTCCCGGTCCGGGTCCGCCACCGTATGCCGTCGATCAGCTGTCGCCGCGTCCATATCGCCGGTCGGCCTGGCTTCTTGTTCATGGGCAACAACGTCTCCAGCCGCACCCACTGTGTATCCGTCAGATCTCCACGCGTCGACCGGTGATCATCACGGAGCTTGATCCATCGTGGAAGTGGATGCCAGGCCGGTCATGGACAGGACCGCCTCGACCGTTTCTTCGGGTGTCTGCGCCGCGTTGTCGATCCAGGTTCCTTCCTGCTTGAGCTCTGCGCGCATCGCCGCGTCCAGGGGCGCCCAATCAGTAGCCAAGGCCTTCTGCCGCGCTTGGTTGCGGTGCCACGCGGTGGCCGGGCCTGGAGCCAGGATGACGATGTGGAGCGGCTTGGTCGTGAGCGTCGTGCGATAGAAGTCAAGGTGGGAACGGCGGACCACGACGTCGTCGAGCACGGGGATGAAGCCCGCTCTTACGAAGCTGTCAGCCAGAAGACACGCGTTGCGGGCCCGCAGGAAGATCTGCCGGTCGGCTTCCGCGTTCGCGGTCGTTGAGGGCCATTGGCCACCGCTGACGATCATCTGCTGGAGGGCATCCACCTCAACATGGGCCGACATCCCAAGCCGGGCAGCCAGCGCAGCGGCCACCGTGGACTTACCGCTCCCGGGAATGCCGGTGAGCAGGACAGCACCGGCAGCCGGCTCGCGGTCGATGGATACCGGATGCAAGTTCATGAGAATCCTCCGTGTGGCAGCGATCAAGGCCTTGAGAGGGTAGATGACCACACCGCCCCATAGCCCCGGGCCGTCGACCACTTGATCCACTTCCGATACACGGCCTAGTCGGCCGGGTCCGGCTGGCGGCGTACGTCCGCGTACAGATCGCCCCCGCGGCCCTCCCTCATACCTCGGGAGCGGTCGAGGGCACGTCGTGACGTGCTGATCACAGGGTCCGTTTCTGCGTCGCTGTCTCCCGCGCCTTCCTCAGCTCAACCTGTCCCGTCGTCAGTCCGGGCAGAACAGTCGCTGGAAGCACTGAACAGCTCAGACGGATCGGCAGTGGGGAACGCTGACACCGGGTCAGGCGCGGCGTGACGGCGCCAGGCCGGCCTCGTACGCGACGGTGGCCGCCTCCACTCGGTTGCGCGCGCCCAGCTTCGAGAGCACCGCGCTGACGTGGGCCTTCACCGTGCCTTCGACCAGGTGCAGACTGCTCGCGATCTCTGCGTTGGACTGCCCAGCCCCGAGTCCGGCCAGTACCTGGCGCTCCCGTTCCGTGAGCCGCTCCAGCGAGCGGTGGGGGTGTGCCGCCCGGTGGGCGCGCATCCCGGTGATGACGCGGCCAGCGACTCTGGGGGACAGGTAGGCGCCACCGGCGCTCACCGCCCGTACGCCGTTGAGGAGTTCCCTCGGGTCGTCGGCCTTCAGCAGGAAGCCGTCGGCGCCTTCTTCCAGGGCGCGGGTGATGTACTCGTCCTGGCCGAAGGTGGTCAGCATGATCACACCGACCGTGGCCAGCTCCTGGTGGAGCCGCGCGACCGCCGTCAGCCCGTCCATGCCGGGCATCTGGATGTCCAACAGGACCACGTCCGGCCGGTGCCGGCGGGTGAGCGCGAGGGCCTCGTGCCCGTTGCTCGCCTCGGCGACCACTTCGACGTGCGGGTCCCTGGCCAGGACGGCCAGCACCCCGGCTCGGACCATCGCCTCGTCGTCGGCCATAAGGACCCGGACCGGCCGACTGCCGGGTGTCGTCTCTTCCACGCAGCGAGCCTACGGCCGGTGCGCCGCCGTGCGGACGTCGAGTGCCGCAGATCCGCCCAGGGGCGGAGGGCACCCCTGACGAAAGGCAGGACGCCGCTGCCGTTCGACCGGTGGGAGCGGGCGCCGCGGACTCCTAGCGTCGCTTCCGTACGGGAAACGGGACAGCCGCTCCGGGCCGACCGCACGTCGATGTGCGCCCCCGTCACCGCCGCCGTCACCTTTCGCGAGCTGTACTCCGCGGTCCGTAACCGACACGAAGGAATTCCGTGATCACCCTCCGAGGACTGACCAAACGCTACGGCGACACCCTCGCCGTGGACGAGCTGACATTCGATGTCCGGGCCGGCCGCGTGACCGGCTTCCTCGGCCCCAACGGGGCCGGGAAGTCCACCACCATGCGCATGATTCTCGGCCTGGACCATCCCACGCGCGGGCAGGCCCTGATCGCCGGGCGCCCCTACGCGGACCTGCGCAGGCCGCTGTGCTCGGTCGGCGCGATGCTGGATGCCCGGGCCGTCCACCCGGCCCGTTCCGGCCGCACGCATCTGGTCACCCAGGCCCGGTCGAACGGCATCCCGCTGCGCCGCGTGGACGAGGTGCTGGAGCGGGTGGGCCTGGCCAAGGCGGCCCGTCGGCCTGCGGGCACGTACTTGCTCGGCATGAGCGGGCGGCTCGGGGTGGCGGGTGCCCTGCTCGGCGATCCGCCGGTGCTCGTCCTGGACGAGCCGGTCAACGGCCTCGACCCGGACGGCGTGCGGTGGATTCGCGGGCTCGTCCGGGACCAGGCGGCGGAGGGACGCACCGTGTTCCTCTCTAGCCATCTGATGAGCGAGATGCAGCTGACGGCCGACCATCTCATCGTCATCGGACGCGGGCGGCTGCTGAGCGATACCTCCATGACCGAGTTCCTGGCTGCTGCCTCTCCCGCGTCGGCGCGCGCCGTGGTGCCCGACGCCGAGGAGAGAGCGACGCTGGTGCGGCGTCTGATGGCGGCTGACGGGGTGAGCGTCGAGTCCTCCGGGTCCGGCGAACTCACCGTCGAGGGCCGCACCGCCGCCGAGATCGGTGACCTGGCCCACCACTGCCGAGTCCGGTTGCACCAGCTGAGCGACGTTCGGGTCTCGCTGGAGCAGGCGTACATGGACCTGACCGCACGCAGCGTCGAGTACACGACGGGCAGCAGCGCCGCGGACACGACTGCTGCGCTCGCGGCGCCGAATGAAGGGGGACGACCGTGACCATCCCGACGACACCCGTCAGGCGCGCGGACCCGCCACACGCCGTCCCTGAGACTCCTGGCTGGGGCGCACCCGGAGGTTTCGCCGGGGCCGTCGCCGCCGAGTGGACCAAACTGTGGTCCGTCCGAGCCGCCTGGCTCTGTCTTCTGGCGGGCCTTGCGATCACCGGTGTTTTCACCTACTACTGCGCTTCGATCGCCCGCATCAACGAGCATCCGGTGCAGCGTCTCTAGAACTCTGTGTGTGCCTGTGGTTTCCGGGCTTTTCGGGCGCGGCGTGGCCGTGTGCGGTTGCCGTCCGGTGGTCCGATCCTTGGGGTGAGGGGGTGGACTGCGGTGGCGTGCAGGTGGTGGAAGCCGGTCCGCTCGGCGGCGCGGGTGCGTCGTCGACAGGTTCTGCGTGAGAGCCGCGTGCGTCCGGGTGGAGGAAGGTCTTCCTCCGGCCGGGCGTGGGCGGGTACTCCATGACCTGGCACCGGCCCGGTGGGGGTGGGTGTCGTGGTGTCATGCCCCGCCGGACGCTGGACCATCCCGGTGGGGGTGGTGGCGGGGACCGTACGCGCGTCGGGCATACGGCGGGAAGTCTTCGGGCCCGGGGCCTGCCCTTGGGCGGCGTGCCGGGTGTCTCGGCCACCAGGGCCGGTGGGTCTGCTGGGGGTGGGGTGACCCTTGCCCGGGGTGGTCTTCGGCCCGTGCGGGCGGGGCGGGGCCGTCTGTGCTTGGTGTTGGCGGCGCATGCGGTGGGTGGTCTTCTTCGGGCGGCGGACCGGGGTCACGGTGCCGTCGACGGTGGTGCGGATGGTGCGGGTGTGGGTGGTGGGGTCGGTGGTGGTGTGGGTCTGGGCGAGCAGGCCGCGGGAGACGATCCGGCGGGCGGCGGCATGGTCGCGGTCCATGGACAGCCCGCACCGGGTGCAGTGCGCCCATTTCCAGCCGCGTTCGGCCAGCCGGTCGGGGGCGGGGTGGTGGGTCAGGGTGGCCAGGCAGCCGGGGCACAGCCTGGAGGTGCCGCGGGCCGGGACGGTGACCACCGCGATGCCCGCCTTCGCGGCCAGGTGCCGCATCGCCTGGGCCACGGTGCCGCGCACCTGCCCCGACAGGCGGGCATTGCCACGCCGGTGGCCACGCGCCTCCAGGGTGGCCAGGTCTTCGAGGTAGATGACGCTCGCGCCGAGCGCTGCCGCCTGGTCGACGGCCCAGCGGGCCGCCGCCCGGGCCAGTGCGTCGTTCAGGTGCCGGATCCGGGCACACACCCGCCCGTGCTCGACCTCCAGCACCCGGGCCCGATCGAGGTGTTCGCCCCAGCGAAGGTGCGGGGAGCCGAGGCCATCCGCGAGGGCCCGGTGGTGATCGCGCTTGGCGGCGAGGTGCTCGCGGACGCCGCGCAGCCGGTGCAGGGCGGCGCTGACGGTGGTGGCGTCGAAGATCAGGGGCCGCCCGTCGGTGAGAACCCGCCGGGTCTGTCCTTTGCCGGTCAGGCGGCCGAGCGTGCCGGTGAGCAGGGTGCCCACACCCCAGTCGAAGCCGAGTGCCACGGTATGCCCGCTCGCTTTGGTGGCCGGGGCGGGCCGGGAGTGCGGCAGGTCCACCGCGATCCTTCCGGCCCGGGTGGGGCGCAGGGTGGGGGTGTGCAGCACCGCGTCCGTGGTGACGGTGCCGGGCAGGCGGATGTCGATCCCGTGCCAGGCCCAGTCACGGCCCGAGGCGGGAGCCGCACACAGCGGAAGCTTGAGACGCAAACGGGCGGTGGTCTCGTCCACCCTGGCCAGGGTGACCTGCTGGCGGTCCATCGCGGCAAGCAGCACCAACTCGCCGACCTGCGGTGGTCCCTCCAGCACGCACAATCCGGCGGGCAGGTACCCGTGCTCGGTCACGTACGCACGGATCTGGCGGGTGCGGTTGCGGATTTCGGCACCGCTCACGCCGGCGGGCAGCAGCTTCCGCAGCGCCGCCCACTCCGCCTCGGTGCGCCGCCTCGGATCGGTGGGCCAGGTGGCCAGGATCGCGGTCACGATGGTGCGCCGGTGCAGGGCCAGGCGCAGAGTCCTGGCCGCGTACTCCTCGGCACCGCGGCGCACCCGGTCCGACACATACACCCCGGCCGGGAGTGTGACGGCCTGCGGCCAGTCCAGGCGGCGCATCGCCATCCACCCCTTGGACGGCAGCGCCTCGCCCCGCTCGTCGACCCCGGCGGCCAGCACGTCCAGGGAGTCCTCGTCCCACCGCGAAGCCACCAGAGCACCGGTCAGCTCCTGACTCAACCGGGCCCAAAACCCCACCCGTTCGAACAGCAAGCCCTGCCCGACCCGCTCACCGCTGCTCTCCAGGACACCACGGAAGGCGGTACAGGTGGCCGTCGCCATCAACTTGGCCACACCCATCCCCCTTCCTTTTCCGCACGATCCCGGTCAGTCCCCCGAAGCGGCCACCCCCGGCGCTTTGATCGGACTAACGAACGACCCTCACACAAGGACACGGCCTTACCGTGTCCCGTCGATCCGCCCGAGCCCTCCGCACCCCGGGGCACCGCAATGCACGGGGAAACCAAGATCGTCGACGTCCCACGACGCAGAGAAGGAGGAACCCCCCTCACAACAACAGCGGAAACCGTTACCAGGAAGGAGGAAACGGGTGGGAGAGTCCGAGGAACCGTCCCAATAACGCGAAGCAGCATCAACCAGCCTGCTTAAGCCAAACCCCCAACAGTTGAAGACCCTGTCGGGAACGCGGCGGCCTCCTCCGCCGTCCTCGTCCAGTTCACCGTCGTCGTCCTGGCCACGGTCGCGGTCACCTCCGAGTACGCGACGGGCAGCGTGCGGGCTTCCCTCCTGTCAGTTCCTCGGCGGCACCGGGTCCACGCCGCGAAGGCACTGGTGGCGGCCGTGGTGGCGTTCGTCGCCGGCACCACGTTCGCCGTCGTGGGCGCGGCGGTGGCCTGGGTGGGGTTCGACGGACGGGCCTCCTTCGCGGCCGGCCCGAGCCTCCGTCAGGTCCTCGCGGTCGGTCTCTACGAGGCGTTGGTCGCTGTGCTGAGCGTCGGGGTGGCGTTCGCCACGCGTCATCCGGCAGGCGCGCTTTCGATCCTCGTCACCCTTCTGTGGGCGCTGCCCAGCATCCTCCTGGGCCTGGGAGGCCCGACGCTCGCGGACCTCAACGACCAGCTGCCGCACGGCGCAGGGGACCACTTCATGCGCCCCGCCGCCGAGACACCGTACGGGCCGGTGACGGGGGTCCTGATCGTGGCGGCGTGGGCCGCGACCGCGCACCTGATCGGCCTGTACGTGCTGCGTCGACGGGACGCCTGACTCCGACGCCGGTGGCGGCCCGAAGCCCTCGCCGGGCCCGCTTTCGCGCCGGACGTCCGGGCCCGTCCCGCAGAATCGACTCGGAAAGGTGAGGACATCCACCAGAAGGACGGTCGACGCACCATGCCGTACATACACATGCCCCCGGCCAGACTCGTGTGCGGTGACGTGGCCCTGTGGAGCGTGCTCGCCGCTGCCACCGGCTACGGGTTCAGGGACGCGGGCGTTGCACCCTCGCCGGTCCAGGACCTGTGTCTCCCGTTGGCCGTCCTGGCGGTGGCCGTGCCGCTGTCCCGCCGCCGGCCGGGGACCGCGGTCGTCCTGGTCAACGGGCTGTGCGCGCTGGGCATGGCCGACTCCGCGACCCCCGCCAACGCCCACGTTCTCTCGCTGGCCGCCCTGAGTTGTCTGCTGGGGGCCCGGGTCGCCGCGGCACGGCGCCCGCTCCTGGTGCTGGCCAGCTGCCTTGCCGTCGATCTCGCGACGTGCGCGGTGCTGCGGACGCAGGCCGTGTGGTGGTTCTACGCGCTGACTGTGCTGCCCGCCGCTCTCCTGCTGCCCTGGCTGGCCGGACGGCACTGGCGCGGCCGACGCGAACTCGTACGGGAGGGCTGGCGGCTGGCCCGGAGCCTGGAGGAGCGCCAGCACCTGGTCGCGGAACGGGCGCGGCTGACCGAACGCGCGGACATCGCGGCCGACATGCACGACTCTCTCGGGCACGCGCTGAGCCTGGTCGCCCTGTGCGCTGGCGCCCTGGAACTCTCTCCCGACCTCACCGACCGCGACCGCACCGACCTCGCCGAGCTGCGCGGGACGATCGCGGACGCCGTGGAGCAACTGCGCGAGACCGTCGCGGTCCTGCACGACCCGGCCGGAACGGAACCCGGAACGGGCCTGCCCGTCACCGACACCGTCGAGGACCTCCTCGGGCGGGCGGCCGCCTCCGGAGTGCCGGTGCGCTGGGAGCAGCACGGGGCGATGCCCATACTGTCCGCCCTGGTCCAACGGGGTATCTACCGGGCGGTGCAGGAGGCACTCACCAACGCGGTGAAGCACGCGCCGGACGGCGAGATCCGGGTGCGGATCTCACACGAGGCCGACCGTACCCGCGTGAACGTCGTGAACGCCGCTCCGCCGGCCGACCGGCCGGCGTTCGCGGCCGAAGGCCCGATGATCGGCGCCGGTGGCCGGGGCCTGACGGGGCTCAGGGAACGGGTGACGGTACTCGGCGGCTCCTTGTGGACCGGCCCATACCAGGGTGGATTCCGCGTCACCGCCGTCCTCCCGCACCAGGTCGCGGCCTGCCCGGGAACGCCGACGCCGCAACCGGAGACGGCGCCCGCACCCTGCGGGCCGCACGCAGGATCCGCTCACCCGGGTACGGACACCGTCGTACCGGAGTCCGTCAAACGGCTCGCCTCCGTACGGAATGCCGCCCGTCGCCGCCTTCGCGGCTCCTGTCGTCGCAGCCGCCTTCTTCGTACCCTCAGCCGTCTACCTGGCCTGGCAGTTGACAACCAGCGTGCTGCCGCCGTCCCGGTTCGACGAGCTGACCACCGGCCGGCCCCGCGCCGAACTCGCTTCCTTGCTGCCGGCCCACGCCTACCCCTACCCGCCCGACCACGCCCGTTCCGCACCTCAACCGCCCGGTCTCCGTTGCGAGTTCTACCGATCCGGCCGCGACCTGTTGACCGAGGTCGACCTCTACCGGCTCTGCTGGTCAGGCAACACGCTGGCGACGAAGGACACCGTGCCCGCAAGCCGACCGACAGCCCCGTGGCCACCTTCCGCACCGTCGAGGAGGAGCTGAACCGCAGCGATCCAGGACTGGTGAAGATCATTACCGACCAGCAGGTCGAGCTACGTTGAGCGAGAGGACGAGAACCACGTGGATGTGTATGAAGCCGTGGACGGCCGCCGGGCCGTGCGGGCGTTCAGCGACGAGCCGGTACCCCGAGAGGTTCTCGAACGAGTGCTGACTGCAGCGACGCGGGCTCCGTCGAGTGGGAACCTCCAGCCGTGGCATGCCTATGTCGTGGCCGGCGAGCCCCTGGCTGAACTGAAGAGGCGCGCGACGGCCAGGGCACTGGCGGGCGACCCGGGCGACGAGCGGGAGCATCCGATGTACCCGGCCGAACTGGCCTCGCCGTATATGGACCGCTTCGCCGCCGCAGCCGCCCAGCGGTACGAAGCGTTGGGCATCGAGCGCGACGACCCCGACAGGCCCATGAAGATCGCCGCCTTGAACTCGGAGGCGTTCGGGGCGCCGGTCGTGCTGTTCTGCTACCTCGACCGGACGATGGGCCCTGGGCAGTGGGCGGACGCGGGGATGTATTTGCAGACGGTCATGCTGTTGCTGAGGGCGGAAGGGTTGCACAGCTGCCCCCAGGTGATGTGGACGATGTATCGCAAGACCGTCAGCCAGATGGTCGGGGCCGACGACGGGCTCGTGCTGTTCTGCGGTGTCTCGGTGGGATTCGAGAAGGAAGGCGCGCCACGGCTGCGCACTGGGCGGGCGGACATGACGGAAACAGTGAGCTTCATCGGAATGTGACCATCAGGCGGTCAAGATCCGCAGGATCAGCAGGCGCGACCGTCTCTATGTCCTCGTACTCGCCGACGCCGACCTCGTGGTCGACGGACTCCTCATCGACTTCAAGAGCGACAAGCACCCGCACCGCTTCCCCAAGGCGAGCGCCTGGCAACTGCTCGGCTACCTCCTGCTCGACACCGCCGACCACTACCGGATCGACACCGTCGGCTTCTACCTCTCCCGTTCCGCCGTCCTGGCCACCTGGCCGGTGGAGGGCTACCTCGACCTCCTTGGCACCTGCCGCCGCGAGCTTGCTGCACTGCGCTCCGTCTTCGCCGAACTCCTCGCCGGCTGCCGGGCCGACGCTGAGCCGTACACCCCGGAAGACGAAGACCGTGTCCGGCGGCTGCTCCAGAACCTGGCCCCGGTCATCGAGGCCGGCCACTGCCCCACCTGTGCCCAGCCGCTGCCCGAGGCCACCCGCCGCCCCCGCAAGTACTGCACCACCTGGTGCCGCAGCCGCGACCAGGCCATGCGCCGCAAGGGTCTCCTCCCCGGCGGCCCCGTTCCGGCTCTGCCACGCCCGCGAAAGGAGCGCCTGAACCCCCAGAAGACGCGGAGATTGTGAGCCTCACACCGCATTTGCGCAGGTAGACACGTTGCGCAGCAAGGCTGTGAGGGTGTGAGACGGAGCTCGCGGCTGCACTCTCCTACGTTCCGACCGCGGGCTCTACCGGGCCGCCACGCGGCGCTTCCCCGCCCCGGCCTTGGCGGTTCGGGATGCCCCGGGGGAGGCTGGAGAGGGGGCAGGAGGCCGTCATGCGCGTCCAGGACATCCAGATCGGCGAGACCTACCAGGTCAAGGTCCCCCAGCGACTGCCGCCGACCCTCCGCCACCATATCCCCCGCACCCATGCCGACTTCGCCGCCGACATGCGACTGAACCTGCGCCGCGGCGACCGCTTCGACCTCACCGTCACCGGTATCGACCCCGAGGGCGCCACCGTCGACGGCTACGAGGCCACCACCAACCGGGTCACCCTGCGCCTCACCGCCGACCAGATCGAACTTCTGGACCTCCCCGCCGGCCCCGAGTACGAGATCGACGGCTTCGTCACCGACACCGACGGCAACGAGGTCACCCTCCCCGCCGCCATCACCTACACCGTCCTGCCCGCCGTCTGGCTGCATCCCCTCGAAGAACCCGTCCCCCTCGCCTCCAGCACCGCCCGGTTCTACCGCGCCCGGGTACAGGCACAGGCCACCGGGATGACGGTCCAGGACGTCGCTCGCGCCGCTGAGGACGCACAGGAATACCAGCGCGACATCGCCGGGCAGGCACTGGACAGCTACCGAGCCGAGGAATGGCTCCGCACCGCCGAAGTGGAACACCAGGAATGGCTCCGGATCTCAGCACTCATGACAGACAAGGCAATGAAGACGTACGCCCCGCAGAGCGACCCGCAAGGAATGACACCCCACTCCTGAGAAGCACGCTCCCGTCCCCCTGACCGTCGCGGCTGAGATCGCTTCGCGCGCCCGTGCGGCAGGTCAGATGCGCGGTCGCGTCCAGTGAGACAGGAATCGTAGGTGTGCGCCGGCCGCCCCCGCGCGCTTTGAAATCTGTGAGTCTCGCAGCCCATTTCCCCAGGTAGGCGCGCTGCTCTGTGAGGTGTGATAGCTGTGAGAGCAGCCGTCGGCCAGGGCCTGCTGTCCTCTGACAAGTGATCTTGGCCGTTTGCCAGGAGATTTTGACGACCAGCAGTTCCCTGCCACCTGATCTTGACCGATGGTCCTCCGTGAGCCAGGTGTCGTTTTGGTCGGACATCCCGTTGGGCCCCTTCCCGGCCTGAGATGATCAGCGGGACCGTACGAATGAACGCAGAGGTGGGGAACATGGTCGGCCTGGTGCTGCTCGGCGTCTTGGTGCTCGCCGCCGGCGGGTGTGCGTGTGTGGTGTGGGCGGAGCGCGGCGGGCCCCGCTGGGTCCGCGGCGTGGCGACCGTGACGCTCGCCGCGAGCGAGCTGGTGCGTCGCTCCGAGAAGAACCGGCGCCGGAGTCTGAACCGGACCACCAGCGACGGCGAGTAGGAACGGACGAAGCGGCCTGAACCGGGCGGTCAAAGTCGCCTGGCAATCGGTCAAGATCACTTGTCAGAGGTCACCTGCGGCTGCTGCATGGTGCTGCTGATCGTCGTGGTGGTGGCTGGGATGGTGGTTCGTGGCGCAGCGCAGCATTTGCACGACCCGGGCGGGACAAGGGTGCCGCTGCTCCGCAAGATGACCGCGCCGCAGCTCCCTACCTGATCGGCCTCCGCGACACGGCCGCATTGCTGGCCGGATTCGCCCTCGCCGCCTGCCGCAGGACCGCGTGGGTGGTGTGGTCAGCCGAGGAAGGACAGCCGGACTTGGCGTTCGGGGCTCTCCCGGTTGGAGTTCACCAGTACAACGGACTGCGAGGCCCCCAGCTCCAGCTCACCATTGACTACGGGCAGCGTGGCGTGTGGTGGTACCAGTGCCGGGAGCACGTGCTCACTGCCGTGGCCTGGACGACCGTGGCGGGCTCGCCAACGGTCGTCCGCGGGAAGAATTTCGCGGAGGGCTGCCAACAGGTCATCGTCACTGCCCGCGCCGGTCTCGATGATCGCCAGGCCGGATGTCGCGTGGGGGGTGAAAACGTTCAGCAGTCCGTTTCGCCCATGAGCGACCTCCCGGAGGAACGCGGAGCATGCGTTGGTCAGGTCGTGCATGGTCTCAGTGCCGCCGGTTGCAATGTTGATGGTGCGGGTGGTGAAGGTGCCGGTCATACTTCACCGGTACCCATCGCGGAGCAAAGCACTAAGGGCTGGATGGGTTGTTCCTCCGGGACTCCGCCGGTAGGGGCACGTGCTCGCCGGGCGCGGTAGTGAGATATCCGGGCGAAGACCCGGCCACCGCACTCCGGACACGTCAACTCCGCTCCCCGGACACGGTGAATATCCGCCCAGTCGTGTCCGCAGCCGAGGTCGTCAAGCGACGCGTCCAATCGTCCCCACCTCGGATGCACGGCTGTGTACCCCACATCGCCCCCAGTCGTCCGACTGAGGGACAGCGTCCCCAACTTGTGATGCGCTCCCACACCAGTTCTAAAGAACGGCGAGATTCCTTACCGAGCCGCATCTGCACGGCTCGGAACGCCCACTACGCGAAGCAAGCTGCGAGAACCTGGAGAACGGCATCACGGCCCGCCGCTACGCCCTCACCGGTGACCGCCGTATCCTGCACGGCACCGTCCTCTGACGTGTTCCCCAAGCACGAGAAACGGCGCTGCACAGTTGCTGCAGCGCCGTCTCACTTCGGCTGGCTGGTCAGGGAACGCGCTTGAGTTTGGTGATGGGCGTGACGTTGCCCTTGGCCTTCGCCTCGGCCTTGCAGGCCTTCTCCTGCAGAAACGGCGTTCGTACTCGTCCTCGAAGTCGCCGGCGTCCAGTCGCATGTCCTTGGGCAGGGCCTTGATGGCGCGCTGCTGCTCGCGCGGGTCGTTGAAGGCGGCGATCATCGGGTGGAGCTGGAAACGGCCGCGGCGGACCACAGTGATCAGCCGGGCGGCGACCAGGTGCGGCATGGCCCGGCTGATCATGCCGCGTTCCATAGCGAGTCCAGTGGCGAGTTCGTCGTGTGTGGCGACCACGAGGCCACCGGTCTCCTGCTCGGTCATCATGTGCAGCAGCAGCGTGTAGGCGGTCGGAGGAAGCCGCGGCACGTACGCGCCTCGGCACCGTCACACTCGCAGCCCTCATGATCTGGCTCCGAACCTGATCCGAGAAACAGCGCCTAGCCCCATCCTCCGCACATGACCGGATCGGATGATCCGGTCATGTGGCCGGTACCTGGACGGGTGTGGTTCGTTGAGTGGGATGTGCCGATATCTCGTACACGTCGTTCCCGGGTCCAGCGTCCCCGCATGGCGGTGGAGTTGACCTCTGTGGTGGAGAGGCGTCTGGGCGCTCTGCCTGCCTCTGCCGAGTTTCTGCGCCGGCTGGACGTGGCCGGGATCATCGACGAACTGTGCCCGGTGCGGGACGTGGCGCATCTGACCCACGGGCAGGTCATCGAGGTGCTGGTCGCCAACCGTCTGTCCTCGCCCACGTCGATGGTCCGGGTGGAGGACTGGGCACGGAAGTGGGCCGTGGAGGAAGTCTTCGGCGTAGAGCCTGGGCTGCTCAACGATGATCGGCTCGTCCGTGCGCTGGACGCGATCGCGCCGAATCTGGAGGAGATCACCGGCTCGGTCGGCGCGCAGGCCATCACGGAGTTCGGCGTCGATGTCACTCAGATTCACTGGGACATGACCTCGCTGTCGCTGTTCGGTGCCTACGAGGACCAGGAAGAAGGCTTCCCGCAGGTCAGGTACGGTCACCCCAAGGACCGGCGAGTGGACCTGAAGCAGATCCAGGCCGGGCTGGCCGTCAGCCGCGACGGCGGCATCCCGCTCTTCCACCGGGTCTACGACGGCGGCGCGGGCGAGGTCGCCCAGGTCGTCGGCGCGATGAAGGCCCTGCGGAAGATCGCCGACCGCAAGGACTTCCTGCTGGTCGCGGACTCCAAGCTCGTGTCGTACCCGAACATCACCGCGCTGCTGGACGCGAAGGTCGACTTCATCGCCCCGCTCCCGGCCGCCCAGGTCAAGGACGAGGTCTACGCCGCCTTGGACGTGGACTCCGCTCAGCTGGTCGGCTACGTCAACGACCGCGACCGCGAGCGGAATACCCCCGCCGATCAGCGGGAGTCCTACCGGGTTCTGGAAGACGTCCACGTCATGGCCGGGCCCCGCAAGCGTGATCCCGTACATACCTTGCGGCGGATCCTGGTCCACTCCACCGGCAACGCCAAAGGCCAGCAGGCCGCCCGTGCCAAACGCCTGGCCAGGGCGGCGGAGGACCTGGACAAACTGCAGTGTTCCGCCGGCGGCCGCTACTACAACACCGCCGCCAAGGTCGAGGCCCGGATCGGCGTGATCGCCAAGACCCGCCGCGTGGCGAGCTGCCTGCGCACCACCGTCACCACCGATACCGACGGCCGCCCGTCGCTGACCTGGCACTTCGACCAGGACGTCCTGGACGCGCAGGCCGCCGCCGACGGCTGGTACGCCCTGGTCACCCGACTCACTCCCGAGCAGGCCGACGCCGCCGAGGCCTTACGGCGCTACAAGGGCCAAGGCGTAGTCGAACGCCGCTACAGCGACTTCAAGGGCCCGCTCGCGGTCGCGCCGGTCTTCCTGGAACACAATCGACGCATCGCCGCCCTGATCAGTGTGATCTGCCTCGCGCTGCTGGTGTTCTGCCTGATCGAACGCCAAGTACGCCAGGCCCTGGGCCCCGAGCAGACTATGAGCGGCCTCTACCCCGACAACCGCAGGGTCCGCCCCACCGGACGCATGATCCTCTACCACCTCGACAGCCTCATGCTCCGCCCCGGCACCGCCACCGACCCGCCCACCATCCTCATCAGCCAAGGAGTCCAAGCACACCTGCTCGAACTCCTCGGCATCGATGAAACCAGACCCCGCTGGCTGGAGACCTAAATCCCCATGTGCGAAGTCACCGCCTAGCAGCCGGCGAAGACTCGACCAGTGCCAGAAGCCCCTCGGGGCCAGCCGCGGGCTGTTCCGGCTGGCCCCTCGTCGTCGGGCGCTACGTCCACTCCACTCCGAGTTCGGTGAGGGCGGTGCGCTGCGGGGCAGTGAGCTTGTTCCGGCGTTGTTTCTGGTTGGCGTACCAGATGCCGAGCGCGAGCTCGTGCTCCTGGCCGTCGAGGACGATCGTCTCGCGGTGGGGCCGTTTGACCGCAGTGGTGCCTTCGCGGGCGATGTACTGGGCGAGGGCCGCGACGCCCCTCTGGAAGGCCGCTGACGCCTTGCTCTGACCCTTCGCCGCACCCTTGGAGGCTGGGGCCGCAGTGGGGCGCTCAGAGGGTTTGATACCCAGCCCGGACAGCCGCTCCTGCTGCTCGGTGGACAGCTGCGCCCAGGTGCTCGCTTCCCTTTGCCGCGCGAGCCATCGTCCGAGGTCGTCGCCCTCGAAGAGAACGCCGGGCTGGATGTCGGGCAGGAGGCCGTGGGGTTCGTCTTGGGCCAGGTGGGCGAGCACCTTGTAGTGGCGTTGCCAGTCCAGTGGCCAGGGGCAGTTCCAGTCGGGGTCGATTTCGGCGAGCTGCGCGGCCCGCGCGGTGGCGCGTTTGGGGATTTTGCCGAGGCCGTCAGTGCGGCGGAGGTTGGCGAGCAGTTGTCCGATGGCTACCTGCTCGCCTTCGCCTTCGCCCCAGACCGTGTCCTGGCGGGGGGCGAGGTGCCCGTGCGCGTGCCGGTAGGAGCGCAGCATCGCGAGCTTGGCCTCCCACGCCTCCTCCCCGGGTTCCCACACCATGCCGGCGTCGTCCGCGTCCAGCAGCTTCTTGCGGTGGTCGTCTAGTGTCCTGCGCCGGAGATCCGTCGGCAGAAGTGGGCGAGGGAGTCGAGGATTTCTTCGGCGGTCTTGGTCCAGATGAACGGCGTGGGGTCCTCGTTCCAGTTCTTGACCCAGCGGCGGATGTCGGCTTCGAGGGCCTGCACGTTCTTGTGCGCGCCTCGGCGGATCATCTGGTCGGCCAGGAAGCCGAACCACCGCTCGACCTGGTTGATCCATGAGGAGCCGGTCGGGGTGAAGTGCAGTTGGAACCGGGGGTGTTTGGCCAGCCATGTTCTGATCGCCGGGGTCTTGTGGGTGCCGTAGTTGTCGACGATCAGGTGGACCGCCAGATGCGCGGGCACCTGCTTGTCGATCTTGATCAGGAACTTCTTGAACTCCGCCGCCCGGTGCCGCCGGTGCAGGGAGCTGATCACCTCGCCGGTGGCGACGTCGAAGGCCGCGAACAAGGTGGTCAGACCGTTACGCACGTAGTCATGAGTCCGCCGCTCGGGCATTCCAGGCATCATCGGCAGCACCGGCTGAGACCGGTCCAACGCCTGGATCTGGGACTTCTCGTCCACCGACAGCACCACCGCGCCCTCGGGCGGGTTGAAGTACAGACCTACGACGTCGTAGACCTTCTCCACGAACAAGGGGTCTGTCGAGAGCTTGAACGTGTCCGTCAGGTGTGGCTTGAGCTGGAACTTCCGCCAGATCCGGCCGACGCTCGACTTCGACAGGCCGCTGCGGTCGGCCATCGACTTCCGCGACCAGTGCGTGGCGTTCTTCGGGATCTCCTCCAGCGTCGCGACCACGACCGCCTCCACCTGATCGACGCCGATGGTGGGTGGCCGGCCCGGCCGTGGCTCGTCCACCAGGCCATCCAGCCGCTCGGCCAGAAACCGCCGCCGCCACTTGCGGACCGTGTCCGCGGTCACCCGCAATTCGCGGGCGACCACGACGATCGGCGGGACCTCGGGCCCGGCACACGCGAGCACGATCCGGGCCCGCAGGGCCAACGCCTGAGCCGTCGTAGCCCGACGCGTCCACCGCTCCAGTGCCATCCGCTCCTCGGCGGACAGCAGTAACGGTTCCAGCTTCGGACCACGACGAGGAATGGATGTACCAGCTGCAGAAGTCACACAACAACTAACGATCAACTACCGGCGCAGGACACTAGCTCTCCGGCCCGCAGCGCTTTGCGCTGCTGGTGCACCCAGCGCCCCAGTGGGAATGCCTTCGTGGCGCCCACCGTCGTCTCGACGTCATAGGGCACGGCATACAGGCCCTCGATGCCGTTGTCGGCCCGCCAGCGGATAAGGGCTTGGTAGCCCTCCAGCCACACCAGTGATTTGGGCCGGTACACCCGGATGCGTAGGAACGCCGCGATGGTGGCCGCGTCGCGGGGGGAGGAGAAGTGCAGCAGCGCCGACTCGGCTGCCGCATCAGTCCCGTCCTTGTGTTCCTGTCCCTCGCTTGCGGCTGCGTTGCCGGCCCGGACGATTTGCCCGTCCTCGTCGCGGACCAGGTGGTGCAGCTTGGCCCGCGGCTGGCGCGACAGCGCCTGCGACGCGAGCTGGTCGACCATGCGCTCCGAGTGACTGCGTAGGCCTTGGAGCACGGCCACAAGGGGCGCGAACGAGGCGGAGGCGACCATGTCCTTCGGGTCCTCGCCCGGCTGAAGGAAGACCGGCACGATGATGCGCGCGACCTTGGTGGTGCCGTCCGGGTTCGGGCGGAGCGCGCGGCCGATGTTCTGCACGATCTCCACCTGCGAGCCGCGGGTGTCGGCGAAGCACACGGCCTCCACGCCCCGCTCGCCCACGATGTCGACGCCTTCGCCGAGGACGCGAACGCTCGCGAGGAAGGCGCGGTGGACCCGCCGGCCGTCAGCGTCCACACCGTTGGCGAACTGCTTCAGGGTCTCGCGCCGTTCGGAGACGAGGTGGTCGCCGCACAGCCATGCCGACCACACCCGGTCCGGCGGGACATGGCGGCCAGGCTCCAGCTCGTAGAACTCGGCGTCGATCGTCGAGGCGGGCAGGCGCTCCGCGTTGGCGATCGCGGCGTCGGACGCCTCGGCCGCATACAGCTCGGCCGTCGTCTCCGGCAGCCTCGTAGCGAACGCGGCGGCCTCCTCCACCCGCTGGTGGAAGGTCATCACGGTCTTGAGGTTGTGGCGCGTGGCATGCTCCAGGAGCGCGGCCTGGAGCAGCGCGAGCCGACGCCCCCTCAGCGCTTCCTCGGACAGTCCGAGGACCGGGTCCGGATCCCGAACTTCTAGAACATCAATCTCAAAACCTGCCAAAATACCCCGCTCGATGCTCTCCGCGAGCCCGAGCTCGAAAATCCATTCGCCGTACGGGCCTGCCAGATCACTGAGCATGGAGGCGATCTCCAGCTCCTCGCCGCCGACGCCCTTCTGGGGGCGCGGCGCGGCCAGGATCCGCAGGGTCGCGGTCAGGTACAACCTGAAGTCGGCAGGGATGCGGGCGTTGTCGTGGATCGCGGCCCAGGGCCGGCCGAGGTCTCCGGCGGTCCCGTGGGCTTCGTCCGTTTTACTGAGCGAGGTCGTGTGAGAAGTGTTGTTGAGCTGGCATTTCACGTGCCGTACATGTTCGCGAGGTTGGGGACGTGGGGACGCCTATTCGCCCTGACTCTCATGCCGTACCTGTGTAAGGCGGTGAGCCCGCTGTTCCTTAAGGGCCCTCAGTGTGAAGGTGCGGCGGTGAGAAGGACGGTGGCGGATCGCATGCCGTCGGACGCACGCGAAGGGCGGGCCGTCCGGGGGGAGGGTGGAAGAGCGGTGAGGCCAGCATCGCTGGGCGTCTGCGGCACGGCGAGACGGTCGAGGAGTTCGTTGGCGGTCTCGTGCCCGTCCACGAGGCTGCGCAGGGCCTCGGGGGTGAGATAGCGGTAGCTCTGTGGGGGGTGGAAGGCGCCGGAGCGGCGCAGATGGGCGAGGGGCACTCTGTTCCCCAGTGGGCGGGGGGTCAGGAACTGCTCTCGACTAAGTGTCCATGAGTGTCCTTCAGGTGTCACGAGTGTCGTATGATCTGGTGTATGAACCTGACGGAATGGGCACGCGCACAGGGGGTCGCCCCGCGTACTGCGTACCGCTGGTTCCGTGAGGGCACGCTGCCGGTCCCTGCGGAGCGAGTGGGGCCGCGCACGATCCTGGTGAACATCGACGCGAACACCTCACCGTCCGTGACCGGTGGCGTGGGCCTGTACGCCCGTGTCTCCTTCCATGACCAGAAGGCCGATCTGGAGCGGCAGACCGCACGCTTGTCGGCATGGGCCGCGAAGGCCGGGCATAAGGTCGTGCGCGTCGAATCCGAGATCGCTTCGGGCATGAACGGCGCCCGCGCCAAGGCCCGTCGCCTGCTGGCCGACCCGGCGGTGACCACGGTAGTGGTGGAGCGCAAAGACCGGTTGGG
Source organism: Streptomyces sp. NBC_01320 (assembly GCF_035974375.1). Classification (NCBI taxonomy): domain Bacteria; kingdom Bacillati; phylum Actinomycetota; class Actinomycetes; order Kitasatosporales; family Streptomycetaceae; genus Streptomyces; species Streptomyces sp. NBC_01320. The sequence continues at coordinate 11,714,637 of NZ_CP108390.1, read as the reverse complement.
CCGTATGAACGTCGAACTCGTTGAGGCCGCTCTGGCTGCAACCGGCCGTCGACTCGTTGTGCTGGATGACGGCGAGGTCGAAGACGACCTGGTGCGCGACATGGTGGAGGTTCTGACCTCGTTCTGTGCTCGCCTGTACGGCCGCCGCAGTGCGAAGAACCGTGCCAGGAAGGCACTGGAAGCGGCGGCTGCCGATGGCTGACAAGAAGCAGCTCCGCACCATCGACTTGCCGTTCGTTGCTGTCGGCCCGTCCGGTGTGGCGTTACGCGACCGCCTCAAGCACCTCGCGCCAAAGGACGAGAAGGTGTTGCGTCTGGTCGGCGAGCACCAGGGCCGCCTGGCCTGTCTCGATCTCAAGGCCCGTTGCGAAGCCGGGCACAAGCACGACAACGACGCGTGGGCGTCCCGCAAGCGTGACCTGACCGAGCAGTCGTCGTCGCGTATCGCGGGTGCGATCACGAAGGCCACGCATGACCAGTACGGCCTGGCCCGACGCTGCCTGCTCGCCCATGTCCAGAACCTTGAGGCCGGTATCCGCACGCTGCGACACCGCCTGTCCCTCCCGATCGGGGAGAAAGGCAGCAAGCGGGGGCCGGGCGGGTACCGGTCCAAGGGCGAGTGGTTCCACAAGTCCCGCCGCCTGGCCACCCTGGAACACCGCCTCGACGTGGCCCGCGACGACTGGAAGACCGGACATGTCCGTGTCGTTCGCGGCGGCCGGCGGCTGCTCAAGAACCGGCACAACCTTCAGGCCGCGCAGCTCACCGAGCGCGAGTGGCGTCAGCGTTGGGAGGCTGAGCGCTGGTTCCTCGCCGCGGACGGCGAGTCCGGAAAACGCTTCGGGAACGAGACGATCCGCGTCACTCCTGACGGCGAAGTGTCGATCAAGATGCCCGCCCCGCTCGCCCACCTGGCCAACAGTAAGCATGGCCGGTACGTTCTTGCCTCCAAGGTCGCGTTCGCGCACCGTGGGGACGAGTGGCGCGACCGCACCGAGGCCAACCGTGCCGTCGCCTACCGCATCCACTACCACGTTGAGCGGGGCCGCTGGTATCTCACCGCTTCGTGGACCAGGCCCGCCGTGCAGACGATGCCGCCGGCCACCGCCCGCGCCAAGGGCATGGTCGGCGTCGACACGAACGCCGACCACTTCGCCGCCTACCGGCTCGACCGGCACGGCAACCCGGTCGGCGACCCGCGCCGCTTCCACTACGACCTGTCCGGCACCGCCGACCACCGCGACGCCCAGATCCGGCACGCTCTCACCCGCCTCCTGCACTGGACCAAGCAGACCGGCGCGCAGGCGATCGGCATCGAAAACCTGGACTTCGCCGCCGAGAAGACCCGCGAGAAGCACGGCCGCAAGAAGCGGTTCCGGCAACTCATCTGCGGTATGCCTACCGGCAAGCTCAAGGCCCGCATCGTCTCCATGGCCGCCGAACACGGCATCGCGATCGTCGCCGTCGACCCGGCATACACCTCGATGTGGGGCGACCAGCACTGGCGCAAGCCCCTGATCAGCATGACTCGCCATGACGCCGCCTCGGTGGCCATTGGCAGACGCGCCCTCGGGCACCCGATCCGGCGACGGACGGCACCGCCCCAGCATCACCAGAGTGATGGTGCTGGGCATCGGACCCTCCAGGCCGATCATGGTGACCGAGGGCGTGAGGAAACCCGCCGCCCCGTCGCGGAGCGTGCACACGATGCGCGTCACCGGACAGGGACAACGAGAACGCGGGGGACCAGCGCATCCAAAACCGTTCGGGATGCGCGCAGTTCCGGGACGTGGGTACAAGGCTCACTCCTGGACACTGTTTAGGAACGGTCGCCGAACCTTTGCACGCGTGGATGCGGCGATGGGGTGTCCGAGTCGGGCCAGCTCGCCTTGCCCGTGTATCCAGCGGCCGTTGTGGGGAACTCGGCGTCCGCGAGCTGCCCGCCGCGGTCAGTCACCACGGCGACGTGGATGGTGTCGGCGTGGGAGTCCACTCCGCCGATCACCACGTGTTCGACGACGGCTTCGGTGTCCGTTCCTGTCATGCTGGAGATGCCTTCCTGACCGGAGGTGGCTCCGGCCGGGCGGGGCAGACAGGACAGTGATGGGGCCTTTGGCCAGGCTCCTATAAGGTCATGATCCACCCGGCCGGGGCCTCGGGAACGGGCCCCGGCAGCCGGACAGACCAAGGCGAAGACAGCCCAGCAGGACGTCAGTCAGTGATCGAGTCACGACCACCGGGAACCCGGATACCACTATCACTGTCGGTGATCGTCGAGATGGTCTGTTTGGAGATCTCCGCGCCGTAAACCTCGGCCAGGTGCGCGGAGATCTCCCCGTGCGTGAGCCCCTTCGCGGACAGCGACAGCACCATCTCGTCCACGCCGGTCAGGCGCCGCTGCCGCTTCTTGACGATCTGCGGCTCGAACGTGCCGGCCACGTCCCGGGGGACCTTCACCTCGACCGGGCCGACGTCAGTCAACACGGTCTTCGCCCGGGTTCCGTTCCTGCTGTTGCCGCTGTTACGGCCCTCGGTGTCGTGCTTCTCGTACCCGAGGTGATCGGTGATCTCACCCTCCAGGGCGGGGTTTCAGGCGGGGTGCAGGACGATCCTGTCGAGGGCGACTCGGAACTCTGCCACGCCCTGCTCGCGGTCGGTGCGCGATGTCTCCCGGGCTGCGTACGTCGGTGACGTCGTCGCCGTGATTCATCAGCTCGAACTGCACCAGCCTGCCCTGGTCGGCCAATCGCCGGGCGGCCACACCGCCTTGCTCACAGCCGCCAGGCACCCCGACCTCATCCGCGCGATCGCCCTTGTCGAGGCCGGCCCAGGAGGCCCGAAGTGTCATATCACCCAAAGCAGCCCATTGCCGCCCAGGAGGGTGCCGTTTTGCTGGGTGAGTCCGACGGAGGACGCGGTGAACATGCGACTGCCCGCGGCTGTTGGTCCGGAGGTGCCGCCGGGGAGGACCCAAACGGCGCCCGTGGAGTTGTTCTCGTCGGCCGCTCCGACGAACAACTCGGCTTTGCCGTCCTTGTTCACGTCACCCGCGGCGACCGTTGTACCGAAGAAGTCGTCGACCTCTGAGCCTCCGGGGACACTTGCTGTGTCCTGATTGAAAGCGTACGCCCCGGTGCCGAGGGCGCCCGTGCGCCGTCCGGGGATGACGGTCACCTGCCCGGCCCGGCCGACCTTGCCAATGGATTCGTACGGCGCCCCGACCACGATGTCGGCAAGCCCGTCACGGTTAAGGTCGGCCACCGCCAAAGCGCCGCCGAAGGCGTCGTACTTCTCACTCCCGCCGGGGACGCCAGCAGTGTTCTGCGTGATCTGAACGGGTGCCGCGTCGGCCGCGATGCCGAGCGCCGAGCCGTACCAGACCAGGATGCGACCGCCCAGCGCGCCGTCGACCCCGGCGACTTCGGGTTCGTCCGGGTCGCCGACCACGAGATCGGCGAATCCATCGCCGTTGAGGTCGCCGGTGGCGGAGATAAGGCCGTTGCCCTTCTGGAGACCGGGTGACACACCGGGCGTGTGAACGTAGTTCTCGGGGTTCACGAAGACCGCGCCACCGGAGAGACCACCGTAGCGGTAGGTGACGTTCACATGGTCCTGGGCGCCGTCCCCGTTGAGGTCGCCGAGCGCCACAGACTCGCCCCAGGACATGTGCGCCGGCATTGCCGCGTTGCCGAACGAGCCGGTGCGACTGAAGGGGCCAGTGAAGCGGACGGCCCCGTGCCAGCCGCCCACCAGGACTTCGGTCTTCACTCCCGGGCCGGCGCTGACAGCAGCCAGGTCCAGGCCGTAGTACAGCGGATCGCTCTCCGGTGTCGGCAAGTTGGTGCCTGTGGTGAGGCCGGCGCTGCTTCCCCACAGCACCGTCACCGCTCCGGCATCGATCCCCTGGGCCGTGCCCTCGTAGGGCGACGAGACGATCAGGTCCGCGTACCCGTCGCGGTTCAAGTCCGCCGTGGCGGTGGCGGCACCAAACCGGTCGTACGCCTCGGCGGTGCCCGGCACGCCGGCGGTGTTCTGCGTAATGATCTTCCGCCGGGTCGTCGACAGTCCCGACTTCGACCCGTACATCACGACGACCGCACCGGCCGCCTCCTTACCCGCCACATCGGCGCCGGGGGCGGGCAGGACGGCGTCACGGTAGCCGTCGCCATTGAAGTCACCGGGTACCGCCCCGTGCACGGCGGCCGCGGGAGTGGCCGGCAGCAACGTGCCGCCGATCAGACCAGCGACCAGAAGGGCGGCGGCTCTCCACCTGCGCCCGGTCAGAACACGGTTCATTCTCATGTTGAGTCCCCTCCACCCCGGGCGCACCTCCCGTGCACCCAAACATCGCGACGGATTGTAAAGGCGTGCGGGGCGCTGTGGCCGGGCGGGGATGCTGTAGAAGCCTTTTGAGACGATTGAAGCAGCGTTCGAAGGTGTTGAGGCGAAGCCCCCCACTGGGGCGGGCCGGGAGCATCGAGATCACCGCCGATACGGACGGCACCGTCTGGGTCAGCGGCGCCGCCGTTATCTGCATCCGCGGCACCATCACTCTCTGACCGAGCTCCGGCAGCCAGCCGGAGCGCGGACAGCTGCGCGGCAGTCCATGCGCCGGACCACCGGGGCCGGGGCGGGATCGTCATGTGGTGTCTGCGGAGAGCGTCTTCATGGTGACGTAGCTGGTCACCATGGCCACGCCGGGCAGGCTGGCCAACTGGTCGGCGTGGAAGTCCTCGTAGGCGGGCAGGTCGGCCACCTCGACCTCGAGCAGATGGTCGAAGTTGCCGGTGATGTGGTGGCAGGCGACCCCCTCGGGCAGCCGGGTGACCGCACTCTCGAACGCGATCACGTCCTCGCGACGCCGCCAGGCATGCTCGCTTCGCTGATTGATCTCGTGGTCAGTGGAGGATCACTTCCGGGGCAGCGGGCAATGAGATGGGCGCGACCCGCAGCGACGGTGTCGGCTGACTTCGCCCTCAACCACGCCCACCAGCATGCCAACCGAGAGCCAGAAAGGGGCGTCACCTGTGGCGGACTGGAACGGCCGGCGCCCCCGCTCGCGGCGCTGGCGAAGCAGGCCGCCGTGGCGTGACGCCGACAGGCCCGGTTCGTTGAACGGGGCTGCGGAGCAACGGGCAAGCCTCCGGGGCCAGTCGGGCCCCGGAGGCTTCGTCGTCCCGGCGCCGCGCCAGCAGCAGGCGCGGCTACCCGATCAGAAGTTCCGTCTCTGTACACGCTTTGAGATCGTTGCGACAGCCGTCACTCGGCCGAATCTACCGGTCGTATGGTGGCTCGCCGAGCGCGTGAATGAGACGATTGACTACTTCACCGACAGTGAAGTCCCATCCGGTTAGGCGCTGTCCGCTCCAGTTAATCCCTACCCGGAAGTCATCCTTGGCTAGATCCGGCAAAGCCGCGCTTCGCCAATGATCCAGCGGCATTGAAACAGCTCGAAATTGAGGACCCCATAGCTGAGCAGCGCGCTGCGCACGGGTCTTCGACGACCAATAGGGGAAAGCTGGTTGCCCAGAACTTGAGACCGGGGTCGGACTGCCGTCGTCGTCTCGAACCCACCAAACGGTACGAGTCCGGGCGATCTCACGGAAGAAGGCCGCTGCCTGAGCCCCGCTTGTGCTCACCTGAATCCTCCTAGATCGTCCCGACTTCAGCATCACGCTTGAGCGCGGCACCAGAGGGCCCCAGTTGCCGCGCCCCGTTCGCAGCATTAGCCCCGGGCCTTCACGTGGCCGGTTGTTCGATGCGTGATCGGAAACGCGAAGAGTGCTCCTGACTTGCAACGATGAGACTTGTCTAGGGTCCTGGTCGTCGCATGAAAGAAGCACTCCTCAGGTGAAGAAGCGTATCGGCTCCTATCCGCGTGTCCGCATCGAGGGCGGCGGGAGCGGGGTGGTCTCGCAGGCTGGCGGGGTGCTGCTGGTCGAGACTGCCCGTAAGGCCGGCCTGGATACCGCGATATCGGCGGCGCTGACACCGTGGCGGCGGCCTCGGGCGGTGCACGATCCGGGCAAGATCCTGCTGGATGTCGCTCTCGCGGTCGCGCTGGGTGGGGACTGGCTGGCCGATGTGGGACTGCTGCGGGCCGAGCCGGCCGTGTTCGGGCCGGTGGCCTCCGGCCCAACGGTCTCCCCTGATCGACACTGCGGATGCCGATTAATCATCCGCCCTGATCAGGCGGCATGTTGGTACTCGCGAAGGGTTCCGCCGAGTCGATCTCGTCGGCCGATCTCCCAGTGCTGAATCTGCCCTGGTTCGGCGGTCGGTGTGGGCAGCGGGCGGAGCGGAGTGGCTTGCCCCAGGGCCCGGTGGGGGCGATGGCGGTTGTACAACGACTCGAACTCGCGCAGGGTGTGGAGTAGGTGCCGCTGGCCCCATATGAGGGTGCGGTCCAGCAGCTCACGTCGACAGGTTTGTATCCATCGCTCCGTGATCGAATTCATCCGCGGCATCCGGATACCGCTGAGGATGACCTCCAGCCCGGCGTCGGCCATCACGGCGTCGAAGGCCTTGGTGAACGTGGAGTCCCGGTCGCGGATCAAGAACTTGGCCTGGCTGCCCGCGTCCTGGAGATCCATGGCGAGATTGCGTCCGACCTGTACCACCCAGTCCGCGGTGGGGTGTGCGGTGGCGCCCAGGAGCCGGATCCTGCGGGTGGTGTGCTCGATGACGGCGAAAACGTACAGGCGTGCCCCGGCCAGGGTGCGGGTCTCGAAGAAGTCGCAGGCGAGGAGCGCGCCGGCCTGGCTGCGCAGGAAGTCAGCCCAGGTCGTGCCTTCGCGTTCGGAGGCGGGCGGGATGCCGTGCTCCTTGAGAATCTCCCAGACGGTGGAGGCGGCGATCTTGATGCCGAGCGCCGCGAGCTCACCGTGGATGCGCCGGTACCCCCAGGAGCTGCTCTCGCGTGCCAGGCGCAAGACCAGGCTGCGGATCGAGCGGACTGCGGGTGGGGCGCCCTCGCCGCCGCGGTGCGCACGTGACGGCATGGCGCTGTTTGAGCAGGTCGCGGTGCCACCGCGAGATCGTGTCGGGACGCACCAACAGCAGGAGCCGGCGCAGCTTGTTCACTGGGAGACGATGGAGCAGGCCAGCGAGCAGCGCACGGTCGGTGTCGGTGAACGCGGGCTTGCCGACCTGGCGCTGCAGGACCAGCAGCTGGTGCCGCAGGGTGAGGATCTCGATGTCTTTGTCCCGCTCACTCATCGGCAGCAGCCGCAGGAGCGTGAACGTATGGGTGACGGCGAGGTAGGCCAGGCGCAGCAGCACGACAGATCATGATGCCGCCGACGGCCATCCGGGTGAACAGCACGGGCGCGAGTGGCGCGCGAGCAGAAGGCCTGCCAGCGACGATCAAGCTCCTGACCTGGCCGGATAATTTGTCGGCACCCGCAACGTTCAAGGCCGAACTGATCGAGATGCAGGGCCCCTGGACGGACGTCGACCAGGTCGAGCGGGCGATCTTCCAGTGGATCACGTGGTACAACGAAGAACGTCTCCACTCCGCACTCGACTACGTACCGCCCGCCGAGTACGAACACGACTTCTGGCGGAGCCAGGAACAAGTCCCGCAGCCCGCCTGAACCATCAAGATCGGACTCTACGAAACTCGGGGCAGCTCAGGGCGACGCATGGCAGCGCGTCATCGGCGAGGACCGGACGGCACTCGGCAGAGTGCCGGAAGACCGCCTGATGGAAATGACGAAGCAGCTGCGGAAACTGTCGCATGGTGCCCCATGCTGTGGGTTCGAATCCCACGCTCTCCGCGTGGGGTGGCCCCTGACCAGCAACTATGGTCAGGGGCCGCCTGGCTTTTCGGCCTCGGACGCTGTCCGTGACCGACCACTGTTGTCCGGTGTTGACCGCCCCAACTGGCACGCATCTGGCACGGGGCCGACAGCGCCGCCTCGGCGTGCCTGTTGGCCTCGCGCGCAGTGCAGCGTGATCGAATAGGGCATGGCATCGTCCTGGACCGGTAGGCGGGTGCGCCTACGCGCTATTGAGCCCGATGACTGGACGGTGTTCGCGCGCTTCGCGGACGATGACGGGCGGCGAGTGGGCCGGTTGGATCTGCCGCGGTCCGCCGAGAGCTATCGTGCCTGGGCGAAGGAGCAGGCCGTTGCCGAGTGCGATGACGACCGTTTCCGGTTGGCGGTCGAAACGACGGCCACGGGGGAGCTGGTCGGCGCGGTCGGCTCACATCGCACCGGTCGTTGTTCGGGCTGGTTCGAGTTCGATGTCGTGATCGGCGCCGGCCACCGGCGCAAGGGCTACGCGGCGGAAGCCGTGGTGCTGTTGCTGCGCTTCATGTTCGCCGAGCGGCGCTATCACAAGTGCCTGGCGGCGGTCTTGGCCCCCAACGAGGCGTCGTTGGCACTTTTTCGTCGGCTCGGCTTCACCGAGGAGGGGCGCTTACGGGAACACGTTTTCTTCGCCGGCGGGCATCACGACCTCGTCATGATGGGCATGCTCGCCGACGAGTTCGACCGGCGACACACGATGAGCGAGCCGTGAGCAGGTCGTCCGGGCGTGTGCGGAACGGTACTCGGACTTGATCGACGTTCGCTGTTGGCGGGTGTAGGCGGTCTGTCGCCGAAAGCGGGGCTGTCCTCAGCCGCGCACGGTGGCACGCAGGTGCAGGCCGGCGGCTGCGAGACCGAGGAGGGTAGCGGGTTGCTGTCGAATGCAGAGTCGGCCGGGCCGTCCGCGGCGCGACCTTGCAACTGCCCTCGGCTGCCGCGTCAACCGTCACCCTGCTCGATGTCCAGATGGATCGGACCCCGAAGAACGGGGCTGGGCCGGTACGGCGGCGGGTCGGCGACCAGCCTGGGGCGGTCGAGCCGGCGTACCAGCTCGGTCAGCGCGATCTGGGTTTCCCGCCGGGCCAGCGGGCCGGCGAAACACAGGTGGATGCCGCTGCCGAACCCCAGGTGCTGGTTGTCATGCCGATCCGGGTCGAAGCGGTCCGGATCGTGGAAGCGCTTCGGATCGCGGCTGCCTGAGGCCAGCATGAGCATCATCTGCGAGCCCTGGGGGATGACGGTGTCGGCGACGGTGACGTCGCTGTACGCCACCCGCCAGGGAATGATGTGCACGGGGGGCTCGTAGCGCAGCAGTTCCTCGACCAGCGGCACGACGAGGTCCGGTTCGTCTCGCAGTCGCTGCAGCACCTGCGGGTGGCGCAGCAGCGTCAGCATGCCGTTGGTGATGAGGTTGACGATGGTCTCATGGCCGGCGATGAGGAGCAGTCTGGCGGTGGCGACAATTTCGGTGTCGGCCATCCGACCGTCGGGCCCGTCGTCGTTGGCCAGCCGTGACAGCAGGCCGTCTCCCGGCCGGCCGTGGCGCTGTTCCACCAGCTCGCCGAGGCACTGGCGCAAGTCCTTGCGGGCCTGTACGCCCTTGTCCAGCTTCTCCTTCGGGTCGGTCTTGGGGTTGTAGTCGATCGAGTTCATGATGTCGTTCACCCAGAGGTGGAACCTTGGCTCGTCCTCGCGTGGCACGCCGAGCAAGTGACAGATCACGGTTACGGGGAGCGGGGAGGCGAAATCGTCGACGACGTCGATCTGCTCCTTGCCCGCCAAATTGTCGATCAGGCTGCCGACGGTGGCGGTCAGGAAGCCTTCAAGTCCGGTCACCAGCCCAGGGGTGTGCGGGGGGCCGAAGTGACGCATCGCCATACGCCGCAGGCGATCGTGCTCGGGCGGGTCCATGTGGATGAACGACGACGTGGCCCCTTCCTCGGCTGAGGGCAACGGACGCGACAGATTGCGCGGGTCGGAACTCAGATGCGGGTCATTCAGTATGTCCGTGATCTCGCGATAGGTGCTGATGACGTAGCTGCCGTCCTCCTGCCGAGCCACCGGCGTCTTGCGCAACTCGGCATACAGCGGGTAGGGGTCGGCCCGGGCGGAGTAGTCGAAGATCCGTTGCAGCGTGCCGGGCGTCCCGGTCGTGGCCGTTTGGCCTTCCTCCTGCCGATGCTGGTGCACGGCCGTGACGCGGCGCTCACCCCGGTCATGGCCTGTGACCACCACCGTGGCGCCCTGCGCGAGCAGGGCGGGGCCGGGGAAGTCGACGGGCACCGGTTTCATGTCGGCCGGCTGGTCCGGCGTGGAGCAGGGGGGCGGGAAAGGTGCGGCCGTCTCGATCAGCCGTCGGTAGTGGTCCAGCCACTTACCGTTGTTGAAGCTCACGGCAGCCGTGACCCGGCCCCGATAGCCATATGCGGTGACGAAACGGTGGTCGTCCAGCGATCCCTGGGTGACGACCACCTCGTCGGCGAAGGTCGGCACGCCGACGGACTTGATGTTGACGCCGAACTGGATCGACCAGAACAGCGGGATGGACAGGTGGGGCCAGCGGTCCGCCTGGGCACTGACCATGTTGTGTGCCGCGACCTCTGCCTGCTCCACGGCGTTGGCCCAGTGCTCCAGTGAGATGAGCCGGTATTCGTAGATGGGGTTCGGGCAACGTGCCACGTCTCCCGCGGCGAAGACGTCGTCGGTGACGCGGCCATTGATGTCGAGGGCGCGGCAGCCCGTGTCACAGGTGATTCCCCACACGCCCGCCGCCAGTCCCGACTCCCGCAGCCACTCGGTGTTGCGGATGCTCCCGAGTGCCACCACCGCCACATCGGCGTCGACCGTACTGCCGTCGTCGAAGTGAGCACGGCGAAACCGTCCCTGCGCGTCGCCCTCCAGCCGGGCAACCTTGACACCGCATCGCAGGTCGACACCGTGAGCGCGCTGCATGTCGGCCGCAACCTCGCCGATCATGGCGCCGAGCGCCCCGACCAGCGGGGCCGGCGCGAGTTCGGCGACGGTCACCGGGATGTCCCGCTCGCGGCAGATCGAGGCGATCTCGGAGCCGGTGAATCCCGCACCGATGACCAGCACACGGGAGGGCCCGGCGGCGAGGGCCCGCTGCAGGCTCTCGGCATGCTCGCGTGTACGTACGACGAACACTCCGTCCAGGGCCGCCTCGGACTCAACGAACCACGGCCGGGCCCGTACCCCGGTAGAGATCAGCACCCGGTCGAAGGGAACCTCGCGTCCGTCGGCGAGACGCACGTGGTTCGTCGCGAGGTCCAGCCCGCTGGCGGGCACGCCCAGCAGCCACTCCGCATCGATGCCACGACGGCGGGGCAAAGCGGTGCCCCCGGCCAGCACCCACCCGGTCAGTACTTGCTTGGACAGGGGAGGCCGGTCGTAGGGCTCGCCCAACTCGTCACCGATCATGGTCAACGATCCGGTGAAACCCTCGTCTCGCAAAGCCTCCGCGGCCCGCAGCCCCGCCAGCGAAGCCCCGACGACCACGATGCGGCCATCGCGCTTGAACGCACGCAGGCTGTCGGCACTGGTCATGACGCCGACGCCTCCGCCGGTGCGTGCCGCGCCTCCAGCTGGTCGACCAGGATCGCCTGGACCGGGCAGGCCGCCGCAGCGCGTAGCACCTGGTCGCGCTGGGCGTCGTCGGGGTTCGGGTCGTACATGAGCGCTTCCTCACCGTGCATCCGGAACGCCTCCGGAGCCAGGAACGCGCACTGTGCATACCCCTTACATCGGGAAAGATCAACGACAACTTTCACCCCGACCTCCACAGGGAGTGGGAGCTGCAGACCCTCAAGCCGGCGCCACTCCGGCGCGCAACGAGGGAGGATCCGGCCGCTGCCCACCCCTCGAAGTGCGAGGGGGTGCACCGCGCTCGTCGGGTCTCCATGGAAAGAATTGATCATCGCGGCTAAGGTGATCGGCGCCTGACTAGAGACGTATCCCTCGTTGCGGCTGCATTTTGGCTACGTGAGCGACGCTCTTTTGGATTGCCGTTTCGACGGAAACCGTGTGGCACGGTGCTCCGGAATACCGTGAATCAGCCTAACAGCGACACCGATACCGGCGAGCGCAATGGCCCGGGAGACGAACGCCTGACATCCAACGTTGACATCAACGACGCTGGACAGCGGCGTACCTTGGTAGAGGACCGGCGTACGCGGCATGGCAGCGAGACGCCGAGTCTGCAGAGGTCGGATCGAACTCCTAAAGCAATTTGCGGGAACACGTTTTCTTCGCCGGCTGGCACCACGACCTCGTCATGATGGGCATGCTCGCCGACGAGTTCGACCGGCGACACACGATGAGCGAACCATAAGCTGGTCATCCAAGCGTGTGCGGAACGGCACTCGAACTTTGTCAACGTTCGCTGTTCGCGGGCTGAGGCGGCCTGTCACCGAAAGCGGGACTGCCCTCAGCTGCGCAAGGTGGCACGCAGGCGCAAGCCGACAGTTGCGAGACCTTCGAAGGTGGCGACCTGGTAGCTGGGTTGCGGTCCGGGCGGCTCGCTCAAGTGGTAGCAACGGGCGGTCTGCGCAGTCAGGAGCGTCAGCATCGCCATGGCCAGAGCGGCTCCCTCGCAGCCATGCGGCCCGGTACCGAAGGAGAGGAAGACCCCGGGTTTCGCCGGCGAGCCCGAATCATCGAGCCAGCGCTCGGGCTGGAACCGGTCCGGCTCGGAGTGTTCCCGTGCGTCGCGGTGGGCGGTGTAGGGGCAGACGAGAACGGTGGACCCGGCGTCGATGGTGTAGTCGGCGAGCTGAGTCTGTCGCGGGGCGCGCCGGGTCAGTAGCCAGCTCGGGGGGTACAGGCGGAGCACCTCGCGTACCAGTGCCTGGGTGTATTGCAGGCTGTCGAGGTGGGTGCTGGTCGTCGCGGCCGGGTCCGCGGGCAGCAAGGCGGCTTCGGCCGCGACGCGGCCCGCTGCCTGGGGGTGCCGGGCCAGGTGGAGCAGGATCCATCCGGCTGCCCGGGAAGGTGTCTCGAAGGTGGCGACGGTGATTCCGGGGAGAGTGTCGAGGATGGCCTCTTCCGGCAGTAGGCCGTAGCGGGAGGAGGGCTGGAGCATCTGTCCCAGCACGTCGTCACCGAGCCGGCCCGATGAACGGCGCCGGCGGACGATGGGCCGCAAAGCGTTGGTGAAGGCGACTTGCTGCCGTGTGCGGAACCGCCGTGCCGGTGTGGGGATCCAGCGCGGCCATACCCAGCGCGAGGGGCGTACGAGCACCTCCCGGGCCACGAAGAGCTGTGAGGCAAAGGGCAGCAGGGTGGGAGCGTCCTCGGAGAAGAGGTAGCGCACGCCGATCTCTGCCAGGGCGTGCCGGACCGGGGGCAGAATCTCGACGTCCTGGCCCGTGGGCCACTGGTCAACAAATCGAGCGGTCCCGGGCGCTATCTCACCGATCCGGGCTGCAACCGCCTGCGGGCGCAGTCCGCGCATGCGGGCGGCGTGAGCGTGCGCACGCTCCTCAGACGTCGGTGCTCCGCTCGACCGCTTCAACGGCGGGAAGAGAGGCGAGGGCACCTTGGGGAAGTCCCGTGCGCGGCGCAGGACTGCCTGACACGGCCCGGCCGCAGCGGCTACGTAGACACCCGGCTCCAGCTGCCAGACGTCCCCGCACTCGTCAGCGCCACGGCGCGCGAGTGCCAGCCGGTCGCGGCTCCAGGCCGCGAAGCTGCCTTCGGGCAACCGCGGCGGCTCATTCATTCGGCCCATGGGATCGCCCCTGACTCTCGTACCTGTCCAGGCCGATATCGTCGGCAGCGTGGCCGGGAGCCGGCGGGCGCCCGGGGGCTCCCGCCGGCAGGGCGGTCAAATCCTGTCATCGCCGGTGTGCGTGGCCCAGTCGTGGCCGCCGTACGCACCGTAGTTGCGGGTGAAGGACAGCTTGCCGAGCAGCTTGGCGATCATGGCGCACTCCTCTCACCTGTCTTCAGCACCATGTATTTTAAGTGCCATTTTTTTCATACATGCCCTATATGTCATCTTAAGGGCGTCAGCCGCACGCACGGATATAAGGCGCGTACCTGCGGGCCGGGCCCGCAGGCGGTCGACGTCGCCCCGGCGCTGAGGGGCGGTGCCGCCCCCGGCCGCGAGGTTCGGCGGCGCCGGGCACCTCAAGACCGGCGGCACCAACGCCCCGAAGGAACGGAACGGCTTTCGCGCGAACCGGTCACCTCGCACCTCGGGAAGGCGGCGGGTTGGCGAGCTGCGACCACTGCCGATAGTGGCCGACAACGGCACCGAACCGGCGCCGTCCGCCTACAGGCCGGGCGCCCGGTAGCCGCCCAGGTACCAGAACGCCGCCGAGTACCAGACCAGGGCGATCACCGTAACGAGCGCGCCACCGGCGAGCGGGAGCGCCCAGCCCGGCCAGCGGCGGTGGCGCACTACGACGACCTTGGCGACGACGGCCCCGTAGAGAAAACAGCCGGCGAGCGAGTGCAGCGCCTCGCGGGTCCCGGTCAGGCTGACGCTGTGGGCGATGATGCGCTGCTGGGCGATCGGGACGGAGAACAGGAAAGCGACCATACCGATCAGGCGGTGCACGGTGGGCACCGGGTGCGGCGCGGCGCGCAGGCCGGGCAGTCGGCCGTACATCCACAGCGCGAGGGGCAGCTAAATCAGCGCCAGGCCCAACCGAGCGCTGCCCAGCTGGGCCTTGAGCAGGACGACGGCGTGGCCGTGCACCCCGAAGAGGCTGCGCCGGTACTCCGGGGTGTGTACCCGGCCCTACCAGAGCAGGGCGGCGGTCACCGCCAGGGGCAGCAACAGCCACAACAGCCCAAGGAGCTGCCGGGATTCGGTGCGCGGGGCAAGGCGTGGCATGTGATCAGCCGCCCACGCCGTCGGCCTTGTCGCCCCGAGGAGCGCCGGCCCGAGTGGATGTAGAGCGCGGCGGGCCGGTGATCAGGAAGCCGGCGAGCGAGGTCACGGCGCCTACGGCCTCGGCGATCGCGCTGGCGGTCTTCTTCGGCCACCAGGCCGGCTCGTACATGTTCGGCAGCGGACCCAGAGCGCCCACGTTCACGTACCGATAGAGCAGCACGGCGCCCAGGGCGGAGACGGACACCAGGAAGGCGAACGCCCACACCGGCCGCCGGCGACCGAGGAGCAGGACCAGCAGCGCGGCCAGGGACGCCACGGCGGCTTCGAGGCGGAACAGCGTTCCCTGGCTGATCTGCTGCCCGATCGGATCGAAGGCGTGGGCGAGGTCGGCGTGCACGTAGGCGTTCACCGCCAGGGCGGCTGCGGTCACCACTTGGAGCAGCACACGGGTGATCGTGTTGCGGCGCGGGCGGTCGCCAGGTCCGGCAGCCATCGCTACTGCCCGGTCGCGCTTGCTGCGGCACTGCCGGGCGCTGGGGACGCCGTGCCGTTCCCGCCGACCCGGAGGTGGGTGTCCATGCCGAGTTCCTTGTGCTTGTCGATGGGACTCGGACTCCCGGTTGGGGCCAGGGCCGAACCGCTGGAGCACGCAGTGGCAGCGGTCAGCGCGGCGAGTGCCAGGAACCGCAGTCCAGCGCGGGCGCCACGCGGGGATTCGAAAACGTGCACGGCCATGTTTCGGGGCCTCCCTTCCTCGACGAGACTGGTCCAAGTTTCCGATTACGCCAACGCCAACACTCGCCCCGCGCGGGCCATCACCCAGTCAGGCGAGGATGTGCCCGGGGCACGCCCCAGATCCTTCGACAGCAGCGCGGTGCCGACCTGGTTGTCGTGGGCGCCGGCGGTCATCACCACGACCGCGATGATCAGCCCTGTCGCGCAGGTCGTGGTGCTCACCCCAGGTATGCAAGGGCTGAGCCTGGCATCCGAAATGCTCGGCGCCCCTCTCCGAGACGACCAGGGCTGAGTCGCACGCTCCCAGAAGCCGTCATGTCGGTGGCCACGTGTCTCATGAGACACATCGAAGTCTGGAGAACGACGGGCACCGAGTTGTCCTGCGGCGCACCGATGACACCGTGATCCTGTACGCCCAGTCCGGGAGGGTCGTCACGCCGTACTGGATGGACCTGGCCCTGGCCGGCGTGGCACTGCGGCCGGGCACGGTCCTCGATGGCGAGGCGGTGATCTGGCGGGATGGGCGGCTCGCCTTCGGAGCGGCTCAGTCCAGGGCCGCGTCGTCCGTGACCCGGGCCCGCGCTCTGGCCGCCCGGCACCCGGCCTCGTACGCCTGCTGGGATCTCATGCAGCACCCCGACCCGGCGATCGGCGACACCCGCCCCCTCCCCTACACGGAACGGCGCGCCCTGCTCCTCGAACTGCTCGCCGAGGTCGGCCCGCCGATCCAGCCCGTACCGGCGACTGACAACCGGGATGTGGCGGAGCACTGGTACGAGGCACTCCAGGAGCAGGGGCTTGAAGGAGTGGTGGCCAAGCAGGGCGCGGCCGCGTACCCGTCGGGGCGCCACGGGTGGGTGAAGGTCCGCCATGCCGACACCGTCGACGGATTGGTCGTCGGGTTCACGGGGCCCAGGCTCCGCCCGCATCACCTGGCCCTGGTGGTCGGCGACGAGGACAGCCAGGTACGGCTGTCGGCCCGCCTCGAGCCCGTCCTCGCCGCCCACATCGGTACCGCCCTGGCGGGCACGGAAGTGATGGGCGAGCGACGAACGGAGCGCGAGACATACACCCGGATCCAGACCGACCTCACGGTGGAAGTCCTGGCGGGATCGGGTCGGCACGGAACGCTCACGGTGGTAAGGATTCCCAATGATTCTTGTCAACCAGTGAGCCCTAAGCTGCGGCTCATGGAATCGTTGATCGCTGCCGTCCGCGAACAGGACGAAGCTGCCCGTTTTCTCGCTGGGCCGGGTGACTTCGACCTGGACCGAGGCGACCATGTCGAGGAAGTCCACCTAGCCTCGGGCGCTGCGCTGGAGGGCTTCGCGGGCGACGGCGCCGGGGGCACGTATTTCTTCTGTGGCGAAGGCGGCGAGGAACGTCCTGTCCTGTATGCCGACTCCGAAGGAGGTTCGGCTCTGGTTGCGATCGGCCTGCCCGAGCTCCTGCGGCTGCTGCTGGTCGCCCCGTGGTGGCGAGGCTGTCAAGCGTTCACGGCCGAGGAGAGCCGCAAGCTGGCAGACGAGTACCTGGAGGACATACCGGACCTCCTGGCCCGACGAGACTATGCCGCCGCAGCCCTTGGCCTCGATCTTTCCACCGAGGCAGTTGTCCTGGACCGCCTGCGGGAGGTGGCCCTCGGAGTCGGAGAGGACTTCGTCCTCATCTTCACGCCGGAGGGTTATCCCTACGAGCCTCTGATCAGGGCCTGAGGTGCACCGTGGCAGCAGCAGAGCGTGCCGTCTCACGCCGACGGGGATCCGGTGGCGAGTTCGCGCTGAGGTGGCTGGGCCTTGAAGGTCCGCTGATCACGTATGAGGGCCCAAAGCACGTCGAGGCGGCGCCGGGCGAGGGCAAGGACAGCCTGTTTGTGGCTCTTGCCCTCGCTTCTCTTACGGTCGTAAAAGGCTTTGGATGTGGGGCAGAAGCGGGCGGCGATCTGGGCAGAGAGGTAGAAGACGCGCAGGAGTCGGCGGTGGTAGCGGTGTGGTCGGCGCATGTTGCCGCTGATCCGGCCGGAGTCGCGTGGGACCGGTGCGAGACCGGCGACCCCGGCCAGGCGCCCCGAACTACCGAAAGCGTCCATGTCCCCTCCGGTGCAGGCGATGAACTCTGCCCCCAGAAGTGGGCCCATTCCGGGCATGCTGACAATCACTTCCGCGTCGCGATGCTCACGGAAGCGGGCAGCGATCTGCAGGTCGATGTTGGAGATCTCCTCGTCCAGCGCCAGAACGGCCCTGGCCAGGGTGTGGGCCACAGCTGCGGCCGTGGCCTCCCCGGCGACAGCGGTGTGTTGGGCATGCGCCGCGGCGACTGCGGTGTCTGCCAGGGCCTGGGCGCCGCGCACTTTACGGTTCTTCAACCAGCTCGCCAGTCGGTTCGGACCGATCCGGCGCAGGGCAGCCGGCGTTTGGTAGCCGGTCAGCAGCACGAGGGCACCCTTGGATGCGGCGTAGCCGAACGCCCGCTCCAGAGCGGGGAAGTACTCCAGCAGCTGGGCCCGCAATCGGTTGATGGCCCGCGTGCGGTCGGCCGTCAGGTCGTAGCGGCGAGCGGTGAGGATCTTCAGGTCCACCGCGATCTCGTCCCAGTCCTGCAGGGGCTGCAGGTCCCGGCGCATCCGTGCCTGGTCGGCGATGACGTAGGCGTCCTTGGCGTCGGTCTTGCCATCCCCTCGGTAACCGCGTGAGGCATGGTGAACGGTGCGGCCAGGGATATAGAGGAGTCGTTGGCCGTGGCTGGTGAGCAAGGCGATCAGCAGGGCGGCTCCGCCCGCGTTAAGGTCGTGCCCAGGTCACCGGTGCGTCCTCGGCCAGTGCGAGGACGTCGCCTCGTCGTGAATGCGGCGCCGCCACCGACGGCAACGAGCCCGACGGCCGAGCGACCACCCCGGGCCGTCCCGCCCCGACTGGCGCCCCAGCGCCTCGATGACCGGCCGGGCCGATGCCCGTTCCTGCCCCGATACAGCAGTGAAACCAGAGGATGCTGATGCCTTGTCATGCACGCTGCCAGGAATCAGACTGGGCCGACAGACCGTGATCGCTGCAATCGTTCTTGTCGGAGAGGACCGGGGGGGATCCCTCCCATCGACCGGAAAGCGAGAGCACATGCGTCGACGCACGATCCTGGCCGGGATGGCAGGCCTCGGGGTGGGGACGGTTCTCCAGCCGTCGGCCTACGCGGAACCGCAGTCGCGGCCCAACGGGCCGTGGATCCAGCCGGAACAAACAGTCCAGAAAGCCGCATTGACGGCGAACTCCGAACTCGGCCCCAAACTCCAGAGCATCGCGGCCCGCTCGAAGGGCAGGATGGCCGTGGAGGTGGCCGGTCACTCGGCCGGCGGCTGGCCCATCCATCTCATACGGTTCGGCGAGCCCGCCGCCGGCAAGCTCCCCGTACTGATCCAGACCCAGATCCACGGCGGTGAACCTCTCGGCACCGAGGTCGCGCTGCATCTGATGCAGACGCTCGCCACCAGCTCGCATCCGACCGTCAAGGCGATCCTCGACCGGCTCGCGGTCTGGTTCATCCCGCGGCTCAACATGGACGGCGCCGACTTCCGGGACGCCGACGGCTTCCTCGTACAGCGGCGGCAGAACACCCAGCGCTGGACACCGCAGGAATGGGGACTCGCGGCGGGCACACCGGCGCCGTGGTATCTGCCCCGTACGCTGCTGGAGCCCGGCCGGGTCTCCGGCTACGACATCAACCGCGACTTCCACCCGGATCTGACGTTCCGGCTGAAGCCTGGCGACGAAGGCCTGTTGCCCGGACGCTCCGAGCTGCCGGGCTTCTTCGTAACGCCCGAGGCGCGCACCTCCGCGGCGGTCTTCCAGCGGATGCGGCCGAAGGTCTTCATCGACCACCACCACCGCGGCAGCAACACGCAGTCCGACACGGACAACCAGCTCACCACGCTCCAACTGGTCGGCATCGTCACCAAGGGCACCACCGGGTATCCGCTCGACCCGGCCGCCCGCGACCTGGGCTTCCGGGTCAATGTGCTCGTCTGGGACACCCTGCGCGCCCTGGGCCAGTCGGGCTTCGGAGGCATCACCCGCTACCCCGACGTCGAACTGCCGGGCACCGCGCTCGGATCGTACGCACTCAACGGCGCCGGAATCATGCTCTACGAGACGCGCTCGGTGGCCCAGAAGTCCATGGGCATGCTGATCCGCCAGTCGCTCATCGGGATGGGCACCACGCTCGAGAGCCTCGCCACCGGTGGCATCCAGAACGTCGACCCGGCCCGCTACTACGACATTCCGCCGGCCGGCCCGTCCATCGGCAATCCGCGCGACGACCTGTGAGGGAGGCACCCATGATCGGACGACGCACACTGCTCGGCGCTGCCGGCGTGCTGGCTGCCGGACTGGCCGGCGTCTCCACCGCCTCGGCGGACCCGGCGCATCTGCCGGGCGGGCCCTGCATCCAGCCGGACCAGAACGTCAGCCTGGCCAGCGTCGCGGGATACGACGACGTGGTCCGGCAGCTCGACCGTATCGCCCGGACCTCGCACGGACTCGTCAATGTCGGAACGGGCGGTCTGTCGGGCGAGGGACGCGAGCTGCTGTACGCCACCGTCGGCACTGGGCCGACCGTCTTCTGGCTGCAGGCCCGTATCCACGGCAACGAACTGCACAGCACCGAGGCCGTCCTCCAGATCCTCGGGCACCTGGCGAGCGGCGACCCGGCCGCCCGCCTCATCCGCGAGAAACTCACCGTCGTCGTCCTCCCCATGTACAACCCGGACGGCGCTGAGGCCAACATCCGCCAGAGCACCACCCCGACCCGTACCGACCTCAACCGTGACTGGGAGAACTTCGTCCAGCCGGAGTCGGTCGCCTACTGGAAGCTGTGGCGCCGGACCGCCCCGCAATTGAGCCTCGACCTGCACCACATGGGTCAGGCCCCGGTGGTCGCGGGAACGAACGACCTCAACCAGTTCCAGATCGGAGCCCGTTCCATCGCCCCGTCCCGGATGACAGCCGAACAGTGGCTCACCAACCGGCAGATGGCCATGGCCAGCGTCGACGCGCTGGACCACTACGGCCTGGCCAATGTCGCCCACTACCCGCTCATCGACATCACCAACGCCGTCTTCAGCCGCATGCTCATGGGTGGCACGGCCCCCGCCGGCGAACAGCCGGTGCTGCACACGCCGACCAAGGGCGCGATCTTCTACGAGGTCCGCTCGGTCGGCCAGAAGAGCAACGGCCAGCTGGAACGGCTCTTCACCATCCCCACGATGGCGGTTCTCACGGCAGCCGCCGACGGCTCCCTCGGCTCGTACGACGTCTCAGGCTACGGAAGTCTTCCGTTCGCCGTGCAGGAGCAGTGCGGCGGCAGCTGACGACTGCCGGACGCGGGTGGGCCTCGCCCCACGGCGCGGGGGCCACCGCACTAGGCCGTGTCTCATAATTGATCTTGTGGTGGGGCGAGGAGAACTGACAGACGCAGCCTGGTCGCGAATAGAGCCGTTGCTGCCGAAGCGTGACGGTGCAGGCCGCCCATGGCGGGACCACCGTCAGGTGGTCAACGGGGTGCTCTGGCGGTTGCGGACGGGTGCGCCGTGGCGTGATCTGCCGTCGCGGTACGGGCCCTGGCAGACCGTTTACCGGCGTTTCACCCAGTGGGAGAAGGACGAGGTCTGGGCGAAACTCCTGGAAGAAGTCCAGGTCCGCGATGACGCGGTGGGACCGACGGCCCCGGACACGAGCGTGAACCGTCCGCCCTTCTCCCGCACCAGCCAGCCCCGCTTCTCCAGCGCATAGGCACGGTGACGGATCTTCTCCACCTCGCTCTTGATCCCCGCATCCCGGCCCACCATGCGCGTCAACTCCACCCCGCTCACCGGCCCCGACGCGGCCACCACCGCGGCGAACACCTCCCGATACACGCCACTGAGCACCTCCTCACCCATGCCCGACCGCCACACCGGCGGCCGCTCGGCATACCCCGCGCCGGAGCCGCCCGATCCCCCAGCGGCAGTGGAGATCCGCAAGATCGTGTGCACGACGAACGCGATCGAGAGCGTCAACGCCCGCATCCGCAAGACTGTCCGGGCCCGTGGGTACTTCCCGAACGACCAGGCCGCTCTCAAGTGCGTCTACCTGGCCGTGATGAGCCTGGACCCCACGGACACCGGACGCAAACGCTGGACCATGCACTGGAAGGCCGCACTCCAAGCCTTCGACATCGCCTTCGATGGCCGGCTCACCGCCGGACGCCGCTAGAAAACACTGACCGAGTCCCACCGTTCGCTGTACAGACCCGCGGCAGAACGGCGGGCAGGCTGTGGCCGATCTCTACCCGGTGCGTGCCTTGGGTCACGGCCTTCGCGGTGGCGCACAGATGCGCCGTGCTGCCGTCCTGGGTGAACGATTCGACGCTGTACTCGGCGCCCGGGGCACAGCCCTGAATCAGGACGCGCACATCGGTCGGCATGCCGTACGTGCCGCGCGGGGCGCGGGCCGCCGACCTGATCTCCCGCCACGAGGGGGGCTGACCGCCGGGGCTGCTGACCGCGACCGGTCGGGCGCTGACGAGGCGACCGCCGCCCCGTCACCGCCAGGACCCTGCCCGTGCCCTCGCGGACGGGCGGCAAGTTTCGCGCACCGAGCCCCGGTTTACGCCCGTGGCCCGGGGAGCAGCACTCGTACTCCAAGGGCCCGTTCACCGGTCCGATGTACGGCGTGTGGCGCACCTACCGCTCAGGCGGGACCGGGGCGGCGGCCGGTACCGCGTCGGCCTTCTTGCCGGGCAACGTCAGCACGGGGAGGCTGACGTCCGGGAGGCCGCCGCGGCGACGGGGCAGGGGCCTTGCTGGCTGCGCCCACGGCCTCGGCGGAACGGAGGCAGCTACCGCTTGGCGGCCACGAATCCCCACTGGTCGACCGGTTCGCCGACGACAGGCTCTTCGGGGCGCCACAGGCTGATCGAGCCGAAGCCCGGCTCCACCAGCTCGAGTCCGTCCGCAAAGGTCCCCATGACCTCCCTGGGACGCGAGATGTACGGCATGGCGCCGCCACTGGCGTACTCGTCGGACCCGGCCTGCGTCTCCGGAGTCTCGATGGTGTCGCACAGCATCAAGTAGCTGCCCGCGGGCAGCGCGTCCAAGTAGCTGCGGAGCAGCGCCGCGGCCTCGCCCGAGTCGGCAACGTGTCCCAGCGTCGAGAGCACCATTACGGCCACCGGCCGGTCGAGGTCCAGCGTCCGGGCGGCCTCGCGCAACACAGTCTTCGCGTCCGTCAGGTCCGCGTGCACATAGTCCGTCGCCCCTTCAGGCCGGCTGGTCAGCAGGGCACGCGCGTGAGCCAGGACGATCGGGTCGTTGTCCACATACACGATGCGTGCTGTCGGCTCGACGTCCTGGGCGACCTCGTGCGTCGCGTTCGCGGTCGGCAGACCTGTGCCGAGATCCAGGAACTGGCGCACCCCGGCCTCACCGGCCAGAAAGCGCACCGCTCGCGCCTGGAATGCCCGCGAGGCGCGCGCTATCTCGATGATCTGCGGGTACAGCTCCTCCATCGTAGCCCCGAGCCGACGGTCCACCTCGTAGTTGTCCTTGCCACCCAGCCAGTAATTCCACACCCGCGCAGAATGCGGCGTGCCCGTTTCGATTCCGTCCACCGGCGTCCGGATGCCTTGCTCGTCAGTCATCGGCCCTCTTCGTGTCGCACATCGGTTGCGCGGACGGCATTCGTACCGCGCACGCCCATGCTTCCTCACCAGCATCGTCCGCACCAGCCCGACAAGGGAGTAACTCCCTTGTCGGGCACGGACGCAGAACGGGGCACACCCCGTCCGGGAAGAGCGCGCGGTGCACTCGTGCCGACCGTGCATCAGGCTGTCGAGGATCACCGGGGTGAGACCGGCGCCCGGAAGAGCTCGGCAGTTTGTTCGGGCGTCACCAGGCACTCGGACCGGCCTTGGCTTGAGCCGCCCGCCGAGTGATAGGCCCTTGTGCCGGCCATTCCCTGTCAAGTTCAGCGTGTTGAAACTTGGGGTCGTGTCTGAGGGCCGACAGCTGGCGGCTGTCGGCCCTCAGGGATGAAGAGGTCAGCGGGGGTCCAACTCTCGCCGCGCGTCCCGTCGCGCGTCCAGGGACGTCTTGAGAACAGCGGACCGCGGCCTGCCAGTCAGCAGGATCTGCGTCCCTGCCGCGATCAGGCCGCCGAGCGGGCCCCGGACCTCCTCGACCGCGACTTCGTCGCCAGTGCCCCCAACCGCTGCTGGGTCGCCGACTTCACGCACGTCGCCACCTGGAACGGGGTCGTCTACGTCGCCTTCGTCGTGGACACTTTCTCCCGTCGCATCGTCGGCTGGTCCGCCTCCACCACCAAGGAGACCAGGCTCGTCCTGGGCGCCCTGGAGATGGCGCTGTGGCAGCGCGACCGGGACGGATTCCCGCACGCACAGGGCGAGTTGATACATCACTCGGACGCGGGGTCGCAGCCCAGGTTCAAGGAGTCGTCGCAACACTTCCGTTTTGTGTTGATTGTAGATGACTGTTGAGAGTCTCGGAGGGTGTTCTCCAGCCAAGGGTTTTGCGGGGGCGGCCGTTGAGGGCGGTGGCGACGGCAGCGACGAAGGCCGCTGCCAGAGTGAAGGTGACAAGCCGGGCGCGCAGGGCGATCTTCACGGGGGCTCCTCGGCTCGGCTGTCGGTTGGCGGTTGGCGGTGGATCGGGCGGGGCTCGTGGATCAGAGCACGCGAACGTGCACCTGGGAGGAGGATCCCTCGACCGACGCGCCGCCGGCGTAGACCACCTTCAGGGTGCGCAGGCCCCGTTGATTCATCGTCAGCGCAGTCGAGGCCGTGCCGCCGGCCGAGAGTGTGAGGGTCTTGACCCGGTGCCCGTTCTCGTAGACCAGCACGCTCCCGCCCGGTGTGCCCGCCGTGGTCGAGACCGTGACCGTGAGCGTCACCGACTGCTTCTTCTTCACCGACGTCGCGGAGAGGCCGACGACGACCTGAGACTTCGCCGCGGTCACCCTGGCGGTCTCGGCCGAGGTCGACGACGCCGGAGCCTTTCCGGCCTTGGACGCGGTCACCGTCACCGACAGCCGATGCCCCATGTCGGCCCGGACCAGCCGGTAGGTCGAGGCGTTCGCGGCGCTGATCGGATGCCCGTCGCGGCGCCACTGGTAGGCGAACGACAGGCCCTTGGTGTTCCACGAACCCGTGGTCGCGGTCAGCGCCGAGCCGTACTTCGGTGTCCCGGCGATCTGGGGAGCGACCAGGGCCTTGATGGTGTCCACGTCCGCCAGGTCGACGGCCACCGAGTGCACCGGCTCCGGGTTTCCGGCCACGTCGGTGGAGAAGAAGTCGACCGTGTGCCGGCCGAAGCCCTCGACCGCGGGAGTCTCGCCGGCCAGCACCTTCCAGGCGCTCCCGTCGATCCGGTAGGTCGTCGTCGCGACGCCGCTGAGCGTGTCCTGGGCGGTGAAGCCGACCGTGGCCCGGTCTGCCTCCGCCGTCCCGGGCCCGCGGGTGACCGCGAGCTGGGTGACGGGAGCGGTCCCGTCGATCCATATTTGCGCAGTCCGCTGACCGGTGGAGTTGCCGGCCGTGTCCTTCGCCCGGTAGTAGACCGAGTGCTTGCCGTCACCGCTGACCATGACCGGAGCGACGTACGCCTGCCAACCGGCGGACTGGCCGACCTCGACCGAGGGAGCGGTGTCCCGGTTGTCGACGGCGGTGACGGCCACGGAGGCGTCACCCCGGTACCAGCCGTTGTCGCCAGGCGCGGCGGCACTGGTCACCGTCGCGGAGGCCAGCGGAGCCAGGCTGTCGTCGGACACCGGCAGCACCCAGCTGTCAGCGATCGACGGGTCGAAGTAGCCCGAGGCATCGAGCGGGAACTCGTACTTGATCCGTACGGTGCCGTCGTTGTCGATCGCGGCGGGATCATCGATGACCGTCTGATAGGTCTTCGTGCCCATACCGGTCTCGGTGCGCTTCAGCATGTACGTCTTCACCAGGGTGTCGTCGACGTAGATGTTGTACTTCTTCGTCCTGGCGCCGTCGAACGTCTCCCGGTTGCGGAGCATGAAAGGCTTACCCGGCGTCACATGCACCACGGCCGAGTACCACGAGCCCGGGTTGGCCGAGTTCGCATAGCGTCGGTCGAGGCCGGCTTCGATGTTCGTCCCGCTGGCCGGTGCGGCCATGATTGCGTGGGCATTCTCCGAAGCCGCGTTGCCGAAGTCGACGTAGTCGAGGACATCCTGCGTCGGCGGTACCGCGAGGTTGACCCTGATCGTCGCGTTCTTGCTGGCGAGCATCGCACCCTCATCGACGAAGTCGACCTCGGCGTCCTGGTCACCCGCGACGGTCTCGAGTCCGGGGAACAGCGGGAGTACGACGACCTTGGTCGCCCCGGGCTCGATCGTGACCCGGTCGGAGGCGGGCGGGGTCTTCCACCCTTCCGGCAGGACCGCCGTGACCTGGCCCGACACGGCGGAGCGGCTGTTGTTCTTGACCGTCGCGGTCAGAGTGGCCTTCTCGTCGGAGCCGTCGACCGGGTTGGCCGACGTCACGGTGGTGATGTCAACGCCCGACGTCACCGAGACCCACGGCGTCGAGTCGTTCAGGGTGAACGTCCCGTACTGGCTGGTGAAGGTCAGCTTGACCGAGGCGTCATACGTGCCGGGCTTCTGGTGTTTCGGCACACTGACCGTGAACGGCAGTTGTGCGCTGTCGCCCGCTCCGACCGTGTCCTTGGTCGAGCTGGTCGGGTCGACATTCCAGTCGTCGACCGTCACGACGGCCTTCAGATCGCTGATCGCGACATCACCGGCATTCGCAATCCCGATCGTTCCGGGGACGCTCGCTCCGGGCAGCCCCGGCTCGGCGACGGGCGGGACAATCACCGAGATTCCGAGACTCGCGGCGACCGCCTTGCCGAACAGCGCCTCGATCGACTCCAGACGGGTCGTCAGGTCGTTCTTGACCGGTCCGTCGACCGACGAGTCGGCCAGCCAGGTCTTGAGGGTACGGATGGTCGCCACGCCGTCGCTCAGCCGCTGCGATGCCTGACCCGAATCGCCTGCGACGTCCGCCGCGAGGGCATCCTCGACCTTGCCGCTCGCGGTGTCGAGTGCCCCACCGATGTGGGTGCGGCTCGCCGCACCGAGGTCACCCGCTGTTGCCAGGTCGCCGGCATGGTCGTCGGTCTTGTGGATTTCAGAGACGATGTCGCCGAACAGGGCGCGCTTGGTGTCGGAGTGGATCGAGTACGAACCCGAGCCGACGGTGAACGTCACGACGCCCTTGCCGACCGATACATCGCTGACACCATCGGCCTTCGTGATCGGCGTGCCGCCCTCGGTCACGGCCTCGATGTTTCGGGCCGGGATGCTGACTCTCGAGGTCGTGTTGACCGGGACCGTGATGTCCAGGGACATTCCCTGATCGGTCTTCTTCCAGTTCGAGCCGATCGTCCCGTACACGGATTCGTAGGTTCCATGGCCGCTGGTCAGGTCGCCGCCCATGGCCGGGGCGATCTTCGACTCCTTGTAGCCGGCCTTGGTCGCCGAGATGCCGCCGATGTTCTGATACATCCAGTCACCGACCGCGCCATAGGCGTAGTGGTTGAAGGAGTTCATGCTGACATCGCCGAAACTGCCATCGGGGTTGATCGAGTTCCAGCGTTCCCACATCGTGGTGGCACCGTGCTCGATCTCGTAGCCCCACGACGGGTAGTCCTTCTTGAGGATCATCGTGTAGGCCAGGTCGGACCGCCCGATGCTGCTGAGCGCCGGCAGAAGCCACGGTGTTCCGAGGAACCCGGTCGTGAGGTGGTAGTCGCTGGTCTTGAGCTTGGCGACGAACTTCTCGCCGACCTTCTCGCGCAGCGCCGGATCGGTCACGAGATTCATGCCGAGCGCCATGGCGTATGCCGTCTGGCTCCCGCCTTGGACCGTGCCGTCGGCCGCCACGAGCTTCGACGTGAAGGCATCGCGCACATCGGCTGAGAGCTTCGCATAGGTCGCCGAGTCGGCGTCCTCACCGATCGCCTTCGCCATCTCCGAAAGCATGCGCGCGTCTTCGGCGTAGTACGCGGTGCCGAGGACATCGGTGCCGGTGTTGTCGTCGAGGTTGAGCCAGTCGTTCCAGTTGCCACGCGCCGAGTCGATGAGGTCGTCGCCCGCGCCGTTCTTCACGAAGCCGAGGAACTTCTTCATCGACGCGTAGTTGGCCCGCACGATGGCGTTGTCACCCTGCGCGTGCCACACCGCGTACGGCACCGTGACCGCCGAGTCGGACCAACCGAGGCCACTGCCCATGTCGATCGTCGGCACCGATGGAGCGATGCCCGGGTAGTTGCCATTGCTATAGGCGGAGTCACGCAGGTCGGTCGTCCACTTGCCGAGGAACGCGCGGGTGTCGCGCAGGTAACTCGCGGTCGGCGAGAAGACGTTGATGTCGCCGGTCCAGCCGAGGCGCTCGTCACGGGCCGGGGTGTCGGTCGGGATCGACAGGAAGTTGCCGCGCTGTCCCCACGAGATGTTGCTCTGGAGCTGGTTGAGCATCGCGTTGGAGGTCGTCAGCGTTCCGGTCGCCTTGAGATCGGAACCCCAGACGACGCCGGTGACATCGCCGAGTTCGGGTGCGCTCGTGACATTCGAGATCTCGAGGTAGCGGTAGCCGTGCTGCGTGAACTTCGGTTCGTAGACGACCGTGCCGCTCGTGCTGAACGTGTAGTAGTCGGTGACCTTGGCCGCGCGGAGGTTGGCGGTGTAGAGGCTCCCGTCCTTGTTGAGGACCTCGCCGTAGCGGATCTTGACGGTCTGTCCCGTGACGCCCTGCAGGCGCATCCGGGCGACGCCGACCATGTTCTGGCCGAGGTCGTAGACGTAAGTGTCGGCGGAAGGACTGGTCCTGGTGAGTGCCGGAAGCTCGCCGGTCGCGCGCACGGGCTCATCGGGCTGCGGCACCAGCTTGGCGGTGTCGGAGGCGCCGACTGTGGCAGGGTTCCACGCCGCGTCGTCGTAGGCGGGGCGGTCCCAGCCGGGCTGTTCGGCCCCTGCGTCATACGTCTCACCGTCGATGTTGTCGGCAGCCACGTATGGACCCGAGTGGCTCTTCCACGTGCCGTCGGTCTTGATGACCTGATGGGTGCCGTCGGTGTAGTCGATGCGCACCTGCGCGATCAGGCCGACCGAGTTGCCGAACATGCCGGGGCCCCACATGCCGACCTTGCCGGCCCACCAGCCGTCACCGAGCTCCGCGCCGATCGCGTTCCGGCCGTTGGCAAGCTGATCGGTGACGTCATAGGTCTGGTACTGGATGCGCTTCCTGTAGTCGGTGTCGCCAGGGGCCAGAAACTGGTCGCCGACCTTCTTGCCGTTGAGCTCCAGCTCGTAGGTGCCGTGCGCGGAGGCGTACACCCTGGCCCGGGCGACCGTCTTGTCGGGGTCGGTGGTGAACTCCTTGCGCAGAAGCGGCAGATTGCTGTCGCTGGTCCGCAGGATCGCGTCGAGCTTCTTCTCCACGAGCAGGCCGTCCGGCGTCAGGGTGCCGCCGGTGAACGGGTCGGTGGGCCCGGAGAAGTCGGTCCGGAACAGCACGTCGCCGGCCTTCGAGGTGACCTTGACCGCGTGGATGTGCGCTGTCTCGGGTCCCTCGTTGGCGAGGTCCTGGCGGAAACCGATGAAGCCCTTGGCGAACGTGGCATCGGTGCGGCTGTCGATCTCGGCGCCATCGAGCCTCGTGGTGATCGTGGGGCCGTCGACGGTGATCGACAGGCGGTGTGTGCCGGTGAGCAGTTGGGCGGATGTCAGGGTCGTGATCGGGATGTTCCCGAGCAGGGAGTAGCCGCCGTTGACCTTCTTGTGCGGCCGGAACTTCGGGACTGCGGTCCCGTCGGCGGTGCTGACCTGCC
The DNA here is from genome assembly GCF_035974375.1 of Streptomyces sp. NBC_01320. NCBI lineage: Bacteria > Bacillati > Actinomycetota > Actinomycetes > Kitasatosporales > Streptomycetaceae > Streptomyces > Streptomyces sp. NBC_01320. The sequence goes on along the minus strand of NZ_CP108390.1, from coordinate 11,685,335 downwards.
ACATGTACGCGTTCCCGGTGTCCGACGCGCGCAGGTAGACGCCCAACGCCAGGTTGTCGAGGGTGAAGTCGACGTCTGTGGTGTAGTCGGTCCACTTGTCCATCTCGCCGCCGGCGGACTTGCCGATCCAGTCGCCGGTCCACTCGGCGGCGTCCAGGATGCCGGTCTCGAACCAGCTCGGAGCGCTCCAGTCGCCGGCCTGGTCGTCGCCGTCCCAGACCCTGGCCTGCCAGTAGTAGCGGGTCTGCGAGGCCAAGTCCGGCCCGGCGTAACGCACGTCGAGCTGGTCGCTCGACTCGACCTTCCCCGAGGACCACACGTCGTCGGCGGCTGCGCTCGTGCCGACCCGGACCTCGTACGCGCTCTGCACCACGCCACGGGCGCCCGACGTCGACTTCCAACTGAACGTCGGGGCGTTGCCCGCGATGCCGAGCGGGTCGGTCCGGGCGTTCGTCTGGAGAGCGCCGACCGCGAGGCCGTTCCCCTTCGTTGCACCGGCCGCCGGGTCCGCGACCAGGAAGGCGACGGTCACCATGACGAGGGCCGCAAGCAGCGCGAAGAACCGGCGCCCCACTGGGGCGGCGGGTGGGACAGGGAGTGCGGCAACTGGTCTGGCAGGCGTCATGCCGACGGGCCTTTCGTGGCAAGAGGGGGCCCTCGCGGTTCCCACTGCGAGGTGAAACGTTCCAAAAATGATGTGGCAGCCGTCACATGTCAAGGGTTTGGACAAACATCGGCCACCGCACTTGATTGCGCCCAGGTGCGCAACCACGCCATCGAGCCCACGCCTACCGTTGATTGAAACGACACATTGTCAAGCCGTGGCGGCGATCTCAGCTGAGCTCACCGCGAACCGCCCAGACGACCGCCTCGATCGGCGTCCCACGTCGAGGAGGTCTCACAGGGCCCGCAAACCTGCGGCGCAGGGCCCGCTCGCTGGTGTCGAGTTCGCGTGCCGGCGCCTCGGGCGCGCGCCCAGCCGCGCGCCGGACGACGCGGGTCGAAGTTGATCCCCAGGGCGGCGAAACGGGCGGTGGTTCGGCGTACATGGCCCTGCGGTCGATCCGCCGGCCGGAGCCAAGTCAGGCGACCGCGCCTGCGCTTGCCGGAAACCCCATCCATGCTGCTCACGCCGCATGCTGGTACTCATTCAGGATGCCGCCGAGGCGTTCACGTCGGCGTATGTCGAGGCGGGCTATCTCGTCCGGATTGGCAATCGGTGTGGGCAAGGGGCGTAGCGGTCGAGTGTTCGCGATGCCCTGGTGTGGGCGGTGGGAGTTGTAGAACTGCTCGAACTCGCGCAGGGCATGCAGCAGATGGCGCTGGTTCCAGATCAAGGTGCGGTCTAGGAGCTCGCGTCGGCAGGTCTGCACCCATCTTTCCGTGATCGAGTTCATCCTCGGCGTCCGGACAGCGCTGAGCACGGTCTCGATCCCCGCGTCCTTGAGGATCGCGTCGAACAGGGCCGGGAACTTGCCATCCCTGTCCCGGATCAGGAACCGGGCCCGGCAGCCGGCGTCCTTAAGGTCCATGACGAGATTCTTCGCGGCTTGCGCCACCCAGGAGGCGGTCGGGTGCGCGGTGGCGCCCAGGATCCGGATCCGTCGGTTGGTGTGCTCGATAACGGCGAAGACGTACAGCCGCGCCCCGGACAGGGTGACCGTCTCGAGAAAGTCGCATGCGAGCAGGGCGTCTGCCTGTGAGCGCAGGAAGTCGGCCCAGGTGCTGGAGGAGCGCTGGGGCGCGGGATCGGTCCCGGCCTCCTTCAAGATCTCCCAGACGGTGGACGCGGCCACCTTCACCCCCAGCACGAGCAGCTCGCCATGCACCCTCCTGTAGCCCCAACTGGGGTTCTCGTTCGCCAGGCGCAATACCAGGGCCCGGGTGACTCCTCCCCCACCTTCAGGACTCCGTTGGGGAATCCGCAAACCGGTGATGACGAGCTGCCTGGACTGCCATGATCGTCCTGTTCATCGATCGAGGGCGGGGACTGGATGTCGTTGGAGCCGCGGGTTGATCGCGGGGTGCCGGAGCTGACGGCGCGGGTGGTGCGGGCGTCGTTCCCGAAGGGGGTGCTGGCGGTCCGGGTCCGGGAGGCGCTCGGTCCGCTGTTCGAGGACGAGTCCTTCGCCGAGGCGTTCCCGAAGCGGGGGCGGCCGGCGGTCTCGCCCGGGGCGTTGGCGTTGGTGTCGGTGCTGCAGTATGCGGAGGGGCTCACCGACCGGCAGGCCGCCGACCAGGTGAGGGCCCGGATGGACTGGAAGTTCCTCCTGGGCCTGGAGCTGGACGACCCGGGGTTCGACTTCTCCGTCCTGGGCGACTTCCGTGCCCGGCTGATCGAGCACGGGCTGGAGGAGAAGGTCCTGGACCTGGTCCTTGAGCGGATCTCCGCACTCGGACTGCTGCGCGCGGGTGGCCGTCAGCGCACCGACTCCACCCATGTCCTGGCCGCCGTGCGGACACTGAACCGGATGGAGTTCGTCGGCGAGACCCTGCGCGCGGCCCTGGAGGCCCTGGCAGCAGCGGCCCCCGCGTGGCTGTCCACGCTGGCCACGGCCGGCTGGGTCAAGCGTTATGGCGCGCGGATCGACTCCTACCGCTTCCCCAAGGGCGACAACGTGCGCCGGGAGTGGGCCGAGCAGGTCGGCCAGGACGGGTTCACGGTGCTGGACACCGTCGACGCGCCGGGGGCGCCGACGTGGCTGCGCGAGGTCCCCGCCGTCCAGGTCCTGCGCCGTGCCTGGGGCGAGCAGTACCACCGCGACGGGAAGGGGGTGCGCTGGCGGGAGGGCAGGGACCTCCCGCCGAGCAGAGAACGCCTGTCCTCGCCCTACGACCTCGATGCCCGCTACGGGACCAAGCGCGGCTCCGGCTGGTGCGGCTACAAGACCCACCTGAGCGAGACCTGTGAGCCCGACGCCCCGCACCTGATCACCCACGTGGCCACCACCGACGCCACGGTCACAGACACCGAGCTGACCGATTCCATCCACCAGGGCCTGGCGACAAGGGAGTTGACGCCGGACGAGCACGCGGTGGATGCCGGCTACGTCACCGCCGCCCACATCGTCACCGCCCGCGACGACCACGGCGTCGACCTGCTGAGCCCGGTCGGACTCGACACCTGCCATGACCGGTCAGGCGAAGAGCACTTCGCCCAGAGCGCCTTCACCATCGACTGGGATCGCCGACAGGTCACCTGTCCCCGGGGCGCGACCAGCGTCAGCTGGTCCGACCAGCGCAAGGCCAGTGGTACCCCGCTGGCCCGCATCCATTTCGCCGTCACCGACTGCGCGGCCTGTCCGCTGCGGGCCAGGTGCACCACGGCCACCAACGGCAAGTGGGGACGCAGCCTGACCCTCCTGCCCCGCGAGCAGCAAGAAGTCCTGGCCCAGCGCCGCCGGGAACAGCAGACCGAGGAGTGGAAGAAGCGCTACGACGTCCGCGCAGGTGTCGAAGGCACCATCTCCCAAACCGTCCGCCGCACGCGCTGCACCGGTCTACCCAAGACGCACCTCGGCAACGTGTTCGCCGCCACCGCGATCAACATCATCCGACTCGACGCCTGGCTCACCGGCACCCCGCTCGGCCAGACCAGAACCTCACACCTGGCCCGCCTCGAACTCGCCGCCTAACCATGATCACGACAGCCAGTTTGCGGATTCCCCAACGGAGTCCTGAAGGTGGGGGCTTCTCGCTAGGCCGGTTGGGCTTCGCGACGGACCAGCCCGGCCCGTAGAACGTTCAGGGCGCCCACCGTGTCCGCGTGTGCCTGGTGGCCGCACGAGACGCAGCGGAACTTCTGTTGTGTGGGCCGGTTCTCCTTGGCGGTGTGCCCGCATACGGGGCACCGCCGGGAGGTGTTGCGGGGGTCCACGGCCATCACTTCCCGTCCGGCGCATTCTGCCTTGGCGGTGAGGATCGTCAGGAACACCCCCCATCCGGCATCAGCGATCGAACGGTTCAGCCCGGCCTTGGCGACGGCCCCGTTGGGCAGGAAGCTGCCCGGCGTGGCGGGGTCCGGCTTCGGAGCCGGGACCTTGCTCATGTTGCGGATCCTGAGGTCTTCGTGCGCGATGAAATCGTGGTCACGCACCAGGTTCAGCGCGGTCTTGTGCGCGTGGTCCAGGCGCTGACGGCGGACCTTGCGGTGCAGCCGCGCCACAACCTCCACGGCCTTGCGTCGGCGCTTCGAGCCGCGCTTGCACCGGGCGAGGGCCTGCTGCGCGGCTTCGAGCTTCGCGGCGGCCTTCGCCCCGTGCCGGGGGTTGGGCACGAACTCGCCGTGGGAGTCGGCGAGGAAGTTCGCTATGCCCAGGTCGATGCCGACCATGCTGCCGGTCGCCGGTAGGGGCTCGGGCTGTTCCTGGTCGGCGGTGAGGATGACGTACCAGCGCCGCCCTTCGCGCTTGACGCTGATCGTCTTGACCTTCCCGGCCACCGGCCGGTGCTGGTGCACCTTGACGTGCCCGACGCCCTGGAGGCGGACGCGGGTGACGGGGTCGTGCGGGGTGGCATCCCAGCGGCAGCCGTCGCCGTCCTTCGGGAAGTCCACGGTGTCGAACCGCTTGCCCGAACGAAAGCGCGGATACCCCGGTGCCTCTGCGGCCTTGACCCGACGGAAGAAACCGGTGAACGCCTTGTCCAGCCGTCGCAACGTCGCCTGCTGAGAAGAGAACGACCAACGTCCCTGACGTTCCGGGTCGAAGGCCCGGATGTCCTTGAGCTGGGCGGACTGCTGCCCGTACCGGACCGTCGTCTTCGAGCTGTGCCGGTAGGCATCGCGGCGTTCTTGCAACGCGCCGTTGTAGAGCGAGCAGTGATCCCGCAGCATCTCGGCGAGCGCGCCCTGCTGGCCCACGGTGGGCCGCATGAGGAACTTGTACGCACGGATCATCCGGCCCACCCCCTTCCTGGCCCGCTTCGGAGATCATACTACGCTTGGCGTATGTCACCACGATGGGAACCAAACCCCGATATTCGTACCGGTCGCCACGTCGCCTCCCACCTCCATGCCCACTTGGTGTTCGTCACCAGGTACCGGCGCGGCGTGTTCGATGACGACATGCTGAAGCGGTGCGAGGAGATCATGCGCGAGGTCTGCGGCACGTTCGAGGCGGAGCTGCGGGAGTTCAACGGCGAAGCCGACCACGTGCACCTGCTGGTGCACTACCCGCCGAAGGTCACCCTGTCGAAGCTGATCAACAGCCTCAAGGGCGTCAGCTCCAGGTACCTGCCAGCGGAGTACACCGGGCGAATCAACCGGATCGGCATGGGGCCGGTGTTCTGGTCCCGCTCCTACTTCGCGGGATCCTGCGGCGGAGCACCGCTGACCATGATCCGCCAGTACATCGAAGAGCAGAAGCGGCCTGCCTGACCATCCCCCAGGCACAGCGAACTCCGGCGCCTCGCGCCTCCGGACCATGGATGCGTTTCCCTCCCCGACTGAAGCCGGGGATACCCACGCAAGATCAGGGATGGAGTGCACGGTCCGCGGTCGTCCTGGGCGCTTGGGGCGGGAGGCGGCGCCGTGGCGGCGTGCGAGAAGGTCGCGATGCCAGCGCAGTAGCGTGTCCGGGCGTACCAGCAGCCGCACTCTGCGGAGCACATCCCTCGGGAGTCGGTGCAGTAGCGCCGCCAGGAATGCCCGATCGCTCAGGGTGAACCGCACCCTCTTCTCGCCCAGTTGGCGTTCCAGGACCGTGATCTGATGGCGCAGGGCGAGGATCTCCGCGTCCTTCTCTCGATCGCTCATCGGTAGCAGGCGCAGCAGGGCGAACGCGTTCGCCATGCCCGGTACGCCAGTCGAAGCAGCATGGTCGATCATCATGCCGTGGTGATCAACAACCCACGCGAGGGCACTGGCTCAAGCGACCGCCGTGGACATCGCCTACACCGTGCACACCGGCTCCCACCGGCGCGGATGAGGCTATCGGCAGGCGCAACGTCGTCGCTTCCACGAGATCCGCTCACCCGAAGTACGTCGTGGTCTTGCTGACCCATTGGGACAGTGTGATCTGCATGGGCAGGGCCGCCCGGTCCGGGCTGCGGCGACGGGGCGAGGCGTGGCCGCATTCGGCCCGGGTGACCGCGCACATCCGCCGATTTTGGCCTCTGCCGCAGGCCAGGGCGTCGCGGAGAAGGGACAGATGTGCCGCCACGGCTGCGAGGCAGTCATGCTCGTCCCGGCATGTGTCGCAGGTTGCCAGGTGAGACCCCACCGCGCTCGCCTCATCGGGTGCGAGAGTCTTGAGCGCGTATCCGGCCAGCAGTTCACAGAACCTGCGGCATTCCCCGACGGCTGCCTCGTCGCCGTACTCCGTGGTCAGGCAGTGGGCTCCGATCATGGCGAAACCTCCGTTCATGGTCTCACCATCTCCCAGGAACGGCCCCCCGCGCGTCGTCCCCGCGCAGCGACTTACGGCTACCACGGCCGCAGTATCCACCGCGCCAGCCTACGGCCGGGGCGGAACACGGATGGGTGCAGATCCAATGAGGGTGCTGTCGATCAGGTGGTGGGTATGACATGGTCGCGGCGCGTCTGGTGGTTGCGGATGAACTCCTGCTGCTGGTGCCACGTCCAGTAGGCGTCGAAGTCGCCGTTGGCGCGGACGGCACGCAGCTTGAGCACGGCTTCAGCTCCGGACAGGCCCCAGCGGGCGCCGGTGATGTCCAGGCGGTCTTTGACCAGGTGCCGACATGCTCCCTCGATGGTTCCGGTGGCGATCGGCCAGCCGCGTTCCAGGGCGGTGTCGTAGCGCAGGTGCTCGGCCTTGCCGGCCAGGTAGTTCACGGCCTCGTCGATGCCCTTGCGCTGGGCGCCACGCAGTCCGGCGGCGCGGGCGGCTTCCTCGAGTGCGGCGGCGGACTGCTGCACGCCGCCGCCCAACAGGACTCGGGCGTGACGGGTGACCCAGTTCTCGGCGGAGGCATCGCCGCTGTCGTGCAGGCGCCACGACGCTCGCCACAGATATTCGAGCACGTGGATCAGGTCGACGATGATGCGGACGTCCACGCCGCGCTGCTGTGCTTCGGCCTTGATGAGGTCGATCTGATGGCGGGCCCCGTCGACCAGGACGACCCATGGACGGCGGTGGCCGGGGTCGCGGTGCTCCGCCTGATCGAACACGGCGGCCACCACCTGCGCGGCGGTGTCGGTCACCGGGCCGCACAACCACTTCGACCGGGCCTTCGGCCCCTGGCGGCGCTCGGGCGCCGCGTCGTGGCCGGGGTCGTCTTGCTGGTCGGAGTCGGCGATGATGTCGTCGACTGTGCGCGGCGCGGGTTCGGCATCGTAGACGGCTCCCAGGGTGTCCATCCGTTTCCTGCCGTGTTTCTCCCCGGACGCCAGCCGGGTCTTCATCGCGTTGCCACCTTTGGCGGCCGCGGCCTTGGCGGTGTCCTCGCGCAGCGCTTCGGGTCTTATCACCACGCCCTTGCCGTCGACCGACAAGATCAGTGGCGTGGTGTCGGTGCAGGGAGCGGGCACCAGGGCGTCGTAGAACGCGTCGATGTCCGCTGCGGCACTGACAGCGAGTTCCTGGACCTGTCGGTGCCCGATGCCGGAGCCGGTGTGGGCGTTGATCCGCTCGCAGGCGTCGGCGAAGCTGCCGCGGGAGGACTCGATCGCGGCGAGCCTGGCCAGCCCGTGCGAGTGCATCCCGTCCGGCAGGTTCAGCAGCGCATCGGTCGGGTGCAGGTCCGCCACGCCGGTGCCGCGGTAGGCGATCCGGGCCACGGTGACCTGCCGAACACCGTGGCCAGCGTCCGGTGTCGGTCCCGCTCGATCCGGGAGCGCTCGACACCGGCGGCGTCCACGACCTCCTGCCGACGCACCTCGTCCCTGGCCCGCAGGGTCAGGTGGTCCTGGAACAACTGCCGGGTGACCTCGCGCATCCGCGCTCCCAGCAGGTCCTCCAACTGCGCGTGCGTCATCACCGCCGCCTTGGGGGCCGCCAGCGCCGCGCACGCCGCGGCGAACAGACCTGCCGAGGCGGCGAAGGCGTCCTCACACTCCGCGAGCGCACCCTGGGCTGGCCCCACCGTGCTCACCACCCCTGCTTCCTGCCGTCGACCTTGAACAGCCCGGACGAAGGCTCGGCCAGGATCCCGCGCTCCACGAGCCTCTTCAGCTTCGAGCGCATCCCCTCGACATGTCGCGGCTCGGTTCCCAGCCCCAGGTGCTGGCAGACCTCTTTGCAGCGCATCGCCGCTCCCGAGGTCGCGAACAAGGCGATGATCGCCCGGTACTCCGGCGACATCACCGTCACGTCCAGCTCTGCCTCGGCCTCCACCAGCGCCACGGCGACTCCGCCGGCACCCCCACCCGTGGCGTCCGTGCCCGGCACCGACGAGGACGGCGCGGCCAGCACCTCCTCCACCGTCTCCCGCGCGATCTGCAACCGCGTCAGCCGCTCCTCGACCCGCGACAACTCCTCGGACAGGCCAGCGATCTGTTCACGAAGCCGCTCGGCCTGGCCCAGCACCTCAGCTCGCCTGGCCTCCAACGCCTCCATCAACGACGGCACACCACACCCACCCTCGCTCAGCACCCGCACGCCTCAAGGCGGGCTCGACCTCGGCGACGGTAGAAGTCGGCACGACCGGCCACATCCCGAACCTCTGCGAATCACCCCACCGAGGCACCCTCAGAAGATCTGCACCCAAGTGAGAATCCGCCAGCTGCACTGCGACAGGACAGCAGCCCTTGCCACCACGGACCTGACCAGCGACAACACACGCCGTGCTGTACCGATCGGCAATCAACTGACCCGCATCATCACCAAAAACGTCAGCACTAGATCGGCACCCATGACAGCGGTCGAGTCACCCACGACAACAGACTGAACAGCAAAAGCCCGATACCTACTGCACTGACATCATGATGCCGAACCACCACCGACAAAAACCCGCAGATCATCACTTGCCGCGTAGTACGGGCGAATCGCGACCTCCATCCCCAATCTCCTCTCTGACGCCGTCCGCGACGTCCACACCGCGCGCACCGCCGACCACCAGGAAGCCCTCCGATCGCTGGTTTCCGCCGCCCGCAGCGGCGACGCGATCGCGTTCAAGTACGGCGCCCACGACCTGTCCGCCCGGCTACTCGACCTGATGCGCTGGGCAGCCGACCGCTCCACCGATCCTCTCGTTCAGGCCGCCACGGCATACGTACGGACCGAGATCTTTTTCGCAGCCCGCGCCCACACCGTCGGCCTCGCCGCACTGGAGCAGGCGATCGAAGCCGCCCCCGCATCTACCTCCCGCACAAAAGCCGCCGCACGCGGCGCTCTCCACATGCGGGCCGCCGTCATTGCCGGACGTGCGGGCAACGCCGACTCCGCCGATACCCACCTGAAGCATGCCCACCAGCTCGGTGACCAGGTCGCGCGCGAAGGCATCTACCTTGGCACGACGTTCGGCCCTGACTCTGTCCGCATCCACGAAGTCTCCGTCGCCGTCAGCCTCGGCCGTGAGCACGTCGACCGCGCCCTTCGCGTGGCTACCGAGTGGAAGCCTCCTGCCGATCTGCCAGCCGAGCGCCGCAGCGGTTTTTACATCGAGCTCGCCCGCGCGCAGAACTGGGCAGGTCTCCCCGCGGACGCTTTCGAGAGCCTCAAGGTGGCCCGCGCGGCGGCGCCGCAGCACACCCGCGAGCACCCGTGGGCGCGCGAGGTCGCCAGGGATCTGCGACGCTTCCACCGAGCCGGCGCCGAGAGCCTGTCGCACTTCGCCCAGTGGATCGGCGCCGTTTGACGAACTGCTACAAGCAGTAGCAGTTGCGCCCCTTCCCAGGCCCCACGATCTATCTGTCCGCACCACACAGGTAGAGACGAGGGGCCCCATGACCACCCCTGTGCTCGTCGACGGCCAGGTGAGCATCGCTCGCCTCCACGGCGAAGCCGGCTGGACCTGCGGCGCCGTCACCCGCGGCCTCATCCCTGCAGGAGCCGTCGTCTTGGCGGGGCAAACCCAGCCTTGGCCAATCGTCTCCTGTGGCTGTGCGCCGGTCACCGACATGGAGACGGCCATGCCCCCATCCGCTGCCGCGTCACCTCTGCTTGATCTTCCTGATCCGGTGACACTGTCCGACGCGCAGCAGCGCGGCGCGAACTGCGTCTGGTGCGGTGCCCCTCTGGCTATCGGCGCGGCGCACGACCTCGGGCCCCGCCCGGTCGACGCGCATGGCACCGCGGCCGGATGGTTCCCCCGCTGCTGCCCCACCTGCTGGAAGTGCCACCAGTGACAACCCTGAAGAAACCCAGCCACCCGCGCGGCGACGATGCGTACCGAGTCCTGGTGCGCCACACCTACGGGTGCGCGGCCTGCCGCTGCTTGCCCTGCCCGACCGCGGTCCGCCTCACCCGTGCGTGGAGGGGGCCCGCCGATGATGTGCGAACGCTGCCACCAGCCCGTGACCCGCGAGGAGTCGAAGCCGTACGACGTGCCCGGAGCGTCGGGCCCCGGCATCACGATCTACGTGCACAAGCGTCCATGCGCCCTGCCCGTCTCGGCCCAGCCGCAAACATACCCGCAGCGCAGGCCCTGATCTCCCGCCCGCGACTGACGCCGATCGGTCGCGGGCGGGTTCTACTCCCGTACGAGGTCGGCGAGCGGGGCACTTTCTCGGTCAGCCGCTCGCGTGCCGCCCAGGGACGGCGTGTGCGCGCTTCGGCGACGACCGTAACGGTTGGGGGCTCACCTGCGGGCGGCCCGCCGCCGGGTCATCCGCCCCTTCACCGAGTGGTCCGTGCTCCGTGAGGCACGTCGGGAGGCCGCGCAAGGCCGATACAGCGCCAACTCGGCTTCCGCCAACCGCAACGACGTCCGACCGCGCAGTGACCGCTCCTGTCAGCCTCCGTTTCCGGTGCTGACTGTACCCATGGCATGGCTCAGCACGAAGTCGCGCGCCAGGCGTGCGGCCTGCTCACGGGCCTCGAAGGTGATGCCGTGCCGAGTACGCGGCAGGATCACCAGACGTGCGCCAGGGATCTCCGATGCCATGAGTTCGGCGACCTGAGCGCGGACGATGGGGTCCTCCGCGCCATGCAGCACGAGAGTAGGAGCCGTGATTTCATGCAGCCGGTCAGTGCAGTCGTGGTTCTGAATCGCTGTCATGCGGCGTGCGTCGGCGTCTACGGGACGCCCCCGCAGGGCGCGCTTGGTGTCGGCGACGAGCTGCGGGTCGTTCGCCTGCCCCTCGGGTGTGAGGAGCAGGTCCAGCACGAACTGCGCCCGCGCGTCCGGCCCCATGGCGACGATGCGGTCACCAAGGCTCTCGGTCATGGTCCAGCTCGGGGTGGCGCCTGACAGTATGAGAGACGCGACCCGCTGGGGGTAGTGGATCGCCAGGTGCATTCCGATCGCTCCGCCGTACGACACTCCCATAACATGAGCGCGCTCAAATCCCAGCGCGGCAAGGAAGTCGGCGCAGTCAGCAGCTTGCCGAACGATGTCGTACGGCTCGGGCCCGTTGAGTGTGTCGCCGGTGTCACGCTGGTCGAAGCTGATGGCCAGGATTCCAGCGCCTAACAGGGGGCGGAAGGCATCAAACTGTCCCCTATGGCTCTCCCCGCCATGCAACAGAACCAGCGGTTCACCCTGGCCGGACTCAACGTAGGCAATATCGATGTCGCCGACTTTGACGTGCTGAAACCCCTCAGAACTCACGCGCTCACCTCCACAGGCGTGCATCCATCGCCTCGGCGAAGACGGGATCGGCACAGGACGGCGGGCTCGCTGCCACCGAGCGGTGGGAACGCTCGATCATCTGGTCACTCACTCTCCGATCGCCTCAAAGCTGAGTACAGCATGGGAACCGGGTATCGCCCAGTCGCTGGTTCACCTCTGCCCCGACCACTACTCCACAAACGAAGGCACCCTCAAGTGATCAACGCACCACCCCCGGGTGATCATGCAATGCCACGAAGTTAGGGCCTCGCAGCGGGTGTCAACGGGTGCGGCATAGCAGTGAGGGTCGTGCTGTTGAGGAGATCTATCAAGATCTTTCTGAACCGGGGGATGCAGGTGTCTGAGTATGGCGGGGCTGGTACGTCGGACGCGGTGGATGTCTTTGCTCCGGGGCACATCGGGGAGTTGACGCAGGTTGTGCCGTTCGAGTTGGTCGATGCCGTGCTGGAGGAGACCCGTACGCGCGAGCGGCGGTTGCGGGACCTGCCGTCCCGGGTCGGGGTCTACTTCGTCCTGGCACTGGGGCTGTTCGAGCATCTGGGAGCCAGACTGGTCTGGGAGAAGCTGGTCACCGGCCTGAGCGGCCCGGTCCCCAGACCTTCGGAGAAGGCCTTACGTGACCTGCGACGACGTATAGGATTTGCCCCTCTTCAACAGCTGTTCGACCTGCTGGCTGTCCGCCCGCTCGCCGAGGGGGCGTCGTGGGGCCACGCCTGGGAGTCGGCGCGGCTCACGCCGTTCGCGCTGCGCGACGGCCGGGCGCCGACCGGGGCGGACGAGATCGTGGCCGACGCCAGCAGCGGGCTGCGCACCGGCGCGAAGGTGACCGTGCAGTCGACCGGCGCACCCTCCGTGTACGAGGTCGTCGGCATCGCCGCACCGGCCGGCCGTGACGCCCTGGCCCGCCAGTCGACGCTGTTCTTCAGCACGGAGCAGGCGCGGCGCCTGGCCGGACACCCGGGGCAGGTCTCCGCGCTCGGCCTGCTCACGGTCCCCGGCGCCACGGTGAGCGACGTACGCGCCCGGGCTCTCGAGGCGGTGTCCGGCACGCCCTCGCTGGAGGTGCGGTCGGGGGACGACCGCGGGCCCGTCGAGTTCATCGACGCCGGCAAGGCGCGGGTCAGCCTGATCAGTCTGGGCGGTGCGATGGGCGGTACGTCGCTGCTCGTCGCCCTGCTGGTGGTGGCCGGGACCTTCGCACTGTCGATCCAGCAGCGGGCCCGGGAACTGGCCCTGCTGCGGGCGGTCGGCGCGACGCCGCGCCAACTGCGGCGCATGGTGGGGCGCGAGGCACTGGTCGTGGGGCTGCTGGCCGGGCCGCCCGGGGCGGTCGCGGGGCTGTTCCTGGCCCGCTGGATGCACGGGCGGTTCGTGGCCGTGGGGGCGCTGCCGGACACCCTGGAGCTCACCGTGAGCGCGTTCCCGCCCGTCGCCGCGTTCCTCGCGACGCTGCTCGCCGCGTGGGGTGCGGCGCGGGTGTCCGCCCGCGGGCCGGCCCGGATGCGCCCTACGGAGGGGCTCGCCGCGGCGGCGCTCGGCTCGGAGCGGCCGCACGCCGGCCGGGTCGTCGCGGGTGTCCTGGCCGCCGTCGGGTACGTCGTCCTGGTCGTGGTCCTGTCCGGGCTGAAGACCGACGCGGCGGCCACCCCGGTGACGTTCCTGTCGGTGATCGTCGCGGCCGCGGCGATCGCGCTGCTCGGCCCGTCGCTCGCCCGGTCCGCGACCTGGGTGACGGGCGGGATCGCACAGCGGATCTCCCCGGCCTCCGGATTTCTCGCCGCACGGAACACCCGTGCCGGCGCCCGGCGTGTCGCGGCCGTGGTCACCCCGTTGAGCCTGGCCGTGGCGATGGCCTCGACGATCCTGTTCACGCAGACGACGTCGAGTCACTCGGCGGGCGAGCAGGCCGCGTCCGGCACACGCGCCCCCTACGTCCTCACCGCCTCGGAGCCCGGTGTCCCGACCGTGGCCGCACAGGCCGTGCGCGAGCGGGTGCCGGGGACGACGGTGACGGAGGTCGTCCGCACCACGGTGCGGATCGGGCAGGACAAGTTCCCCGCCCAGGGCGTGAGTTCACCGGGTCTGGCCCGGACCCTCGACCCGGAGGTCACCGCGGGCACGCTCGCCGCAATGGGCGACGGAACGGTGGCGCTCAGCGAACTGGCGGCCCGTACCCGGCACGCGCAGGTCGGCGACCACATCCCCCTCACACTCGGCGACGGAGTCAAGAAGGACCTCGAAGTGTCCGCCGTCTACGAACGCGGGCTGGGCTTCGGCGATCTGCTGCTCCCGCACCGGTTGGTGGCGGCGCATGTCGACCAGCCGCTGTCCTCGTCGGTCCTGGTGGCCGGGGCGCCGAGCCGGTCGGCGCTCACCACCGCGCTGCGTCCCTTCCCCACGGTCCACGTCCTGGACCGCACCGCCGTGGCAGCGGCACGCCGCACCCAGGAAGGCGCGCAGGCCCAGGTCAACTACATCGCGATGGGACTCGTGATCGCCTTCACCGCGATCGCCGTGGTCAACACCCTCGTGATGTCGACGTCCGCCCGGCGCCGCGAGCTCGCTCTCCTGCGCATGATCGGCACGACCGGCCGCCAACTGCGCGCGATGCTCCGCTGGGAGACGCTCACGGTCACCCTGCTCGCGATCGCTCTGGGAGCGGCGGTGGCCTGCGCGACCCTGACCGCGTACAGCCTGGGCATGACCGGCGCCGCGACACCGTACGCACCACTCGTGCCGTGTCTTGCCGTCATCGCGACAGCCGTGCTCCTGGCCTTCGTCTCGACGGCCCTGCCGGCCCGTGCCGCGCAACGAAGCGGGGCGGGGACGCCGACCGAGGTGGAGTGAGCGCGCGATCGGCGGCGGACCGGCCGTCCGCGCACCAGGTCCGGCTCCGGGTCCGGAGCGTTATGACGGCTCTGTGCTCCGGCCGTCCGCCGCCGGTCCCCGCCCGTGCCGCGCCCGGACGAGCACGTCGGCCGCGGCGGTCCGGTAGTAGAGCACCGACCGCCCCGCCCGGCGCCGCTGTGCCAGCCACGCGTCGAGTAGCACCTTGAGATGCCGGCCCACGGAACCAAGCCGCTGCCCGGTCAGGGCGACGAGCTGCGTCGTGCTCTTGGGTGTGTCGAGCAGCGTCAGCACCGTGGCCCACCCGGTCCCGAGCAGCCTGCCGAGCGAGTGGGGCACCGGGGTCCGCTCCCCCTCGGCCAGCGCTCCCGCGCACGGGTAGATCACCGCGTACCGATGCGGCTCCTCGGCCGTGACCCATCCCCGGTAGGGGGTGACGGGCAGGAACATCAGGCCCGTCCCCGAGACCTTCATCGGTGGATAGTCGAAGGCGTTGATCTGCAGCCGGCTCTCGCCGAGCCAGCGCATCCCGGGCCGCAGCTCTCCCAGCGCCGCGGCCCAGCCGCCCAGGCTCAGCCGGCAGGTGCGGGCCACCACATCCGACTCCAGGACCGCCCTGCGCCGCGGCCAGGTGGGCAGCACCGTCTCCCGCCACACCCACTCCAGGACGCCGGCCAGGCGGTCCGGCAGGTCGGAGCGGTCCA
This sequence comes from Streptomyces sp. NBC_01320, assembly GCF_035974375.1. NCBI lineage: Bacteria > Bacillati > Actinomycetota > Actinomycetes > Kitasatosporales > Streptomycetaceae > Streptomyces > Streptomyces sp. NBC_01320. The sequence goes on along the minus strand of NZ_CP108390.1, from coordinate 11,670,093 downwards.
GCAGGGCGGGCAGCGGGCCGCGCAGCGACACCCGCAGGTCGGCGCGGGCGGCCTGCGCGGGCGTTCGCCTGACGTAGGCGACCTCCTGTTCGAAGGTGGCGGCGTCCTCGCGGCCAGCCACAGCGGCGTGTGCCGCGTACAACGCCGCCGTGGCCCTGCTACCGCTTCTCCGGCACAGCCCGGACGGGCAAGGGGGAGGAACCGGCCCGCGTCAGAATGCGGGCTTTTGCCGTGCCAACTCGTAGATGCCTACCCGGACGTCGTCGTCATCGGCGTCCTGGGCGCCCTCCGGCACAGACGAGTCGCACCCTGCCGGAAAATAGCGGGGAAAGGCCCCTCGGACCCAGCCGAGAACGCCCCCCGCGCGCCTCCGGCGGGGCCTTCGCGCTGCTCCGCTCCCAGCGGCGGCCCCCCAGAACGGCGGCTTCGGTAAAGCCGTGGACACGACCACCTGGGACCTCATCACATATGGCCTGACCTGCGCATTTACGCCCAGATACCTAAGATGGACATGCACGGGCGACGGCGTGGAAGCAGCGTCGGCTGCTTCGGTGACATCTACCCACAAACATGCTCAGGACGGCCCAGGGAGGGTGCTTCATGACCGAGTCCGGCAACCCCGATCAGCCCGCGAACGTGAACGAGTACACCAGCAGTCACATCCAGGTACTCCAGGGCCACGAGGCGATACGCAGGCGCCCCGGCATGTACATCGGCTCGACCGGCGAGCGCGGCCTGCATCAACTGGTGTACGAGGTCGTCTCGTACGCCGTCGACGAGCACCTTGCCGGCCACGCCGACACCATCGACGTCACGATCACCGCGGACGGCGGCGTTCGCGTCGCGGACAACGGGCGGGGCCTGCTCGTCGAAGTGCAGGAGCCCACCGGCAAGTCGGCCATCGAACGCGAACTCGCGGAGCTGTCCTTCGGCTCCAAGCCCCACACCGGCTACGGGGTCTCCGGCGGCCTGAGCGGCCTGGGCCTGTGTGTGGTCAACGCGCTGTCGAGCCGTCTCACGGTCGAGATCCACCGAGACGGCCACCGCTGGACCCAGGAGTACGAGAAGGGCACCCCGATCTCTCCCTTGACGAGGAACGAGGAGACGAGCGAACACGGCACCGCAATTGCGTTCTTGCCCGACGCCGACATCTTCGACACCACCCGCTACTCGTTCGCCACGCTGTCGGAGCGCCTCCAGGAACTTGCCTTCCTCAACGGGGGCCTGGCCATCTCACTCACCGACGAGCGTCCGCAGCGGCCGGTCCGCTACCACCACGCGGACGGCCTTCGGGCCTACGTCGCCCACCTCAACCCCTACCCCCCGAGTCTCGTCCACTCCCCCGCCATCGCCTTCGAGTCGGAGAATCAGGACGAGACGATCTTCGTACAGGTCGCCATGCAGTGGAACACCTGGCCCCCGGGAAAGCTCCACTCCTTCGCGAACAGCACCCGAACCCATGAGGGCGGCGCCCACGAACAGGGCTTCCGTACCGCGCTCACAGACCTCGTCAACCATTACGCGCGCCGTCAGCGGCAGATATCCGCAGACGACGAGGACATCACCGCCGAAGCCATCCACGAGGGCCTGACCGCGGTCGTCTCCGTAAAGCTCGCCCATCCCGCCTTCGAGGGCTCCACCAGGACCAGGCTCAGCAATCCCGAAGCAGACGCCTACGTCCAAGAAGTCGTCCACCAACACCTCACCGACTGGCTGGACCACAACCCGAACGAAACCGCGGCCATCATCCGCCACATACTCAATGCCGCTACCGAACACGGGAAGGAGTGACGAAGGACTTCCCGCCGGCGAGGAGAAACACCTGAAGGTCGCTGTCACGGGCAACGACCCAATCACCGGGACACTGAACGCGAACGGATGGATCGCGGGCGGCGCCGCCACCGCGCTCACCGACCTCGGTATCCAGTGGGCCACACCGTCCGCTCCGACACCCCCAACGCCCCCGCAGCCACCCGCACATGCGACGACGTCAACGCAGCAGCCGCACGAAGCTCCAGCAACCGACCCACCGCCGTAACACGCATCCCCACACGCGCGGCCTCGGGCAACCCGTCCCGTTCCACCACCATGCGCTCCCACGATCAGACCGGCCCCGAACCAGACCCAGCCTCGAACCCGGCACACCTCCACGGATAAGAAGCACCGATTCCACGACAGTGAGACACCTGGTGGTGTACCGGTCCGTGACAGCAGCGGCCCACCCCTACACCACTTCCACGTCAGTGACGTCCACACCACCAGCGCGTGTGACCAGCACGAACCTGTCAAGCTAACGAACCGTCACTGACAACACCCCACTGACACCAAACCGGCGCATCGCAGCTGGGCCTGCACCAGATCGTGAGGCGGCGGAGTCCATGACGGCATTAGATCGCGTGTTCGATTTTCTTGTCATGTCGAAACACGCCGACATGCCCGAGCAGCGGCCCCCCTGTCCTGTGCCATCCAACGCTGAGCTTCGTGCCAACGAATCTTGATCGACCGCGCGTAGCGTGCGCGCACAAGGCGTACGTCGACTACGAGAGGTCACGCACGGGGATCTCGGGCGCAAAGTGGGCGACGGCAGTGACCAGTCGGTCCTTGTCCAGCCGCCACCCGGTCACCGCCCGTGAGGCCAGCGCGACGTCCGCCGGCACCGGAACGAGGTACTTGAGGGCAGCACGGGCCTTTGGGCCATCTCCCGGCAGGGCCGGAGCGCCTTTCCGCCGGGTGACCCCGACATAGGGCAGGGAAGCGCCGCCCGCAGCCTGGCGCCAGAGCACGAAACCTGTGATGTCATCCCAGGGCACATGGCTGGTGGTGGCCCCGTACCGGGCGGGGCTCCCTCCAAGAAGCACCCCCGTCTCGTCCACCCGGAACGCGACCTTGCGGCTCAGCGCCACGTACGACATGAACAGCCCGCCCCCGCCGAAGAGCGGCAGGCCCAGTATCTGCGCGAACAGCGGCACGCCCGGGAGCAGCAGGACTGCTGTGAAGACGGCGGAAAGCGCTACGACTCCAGCGGTCCTGAAGTCCCAGCCGTAGCGCGCCTGGTAGACGGGTGAGCTGCTGTGAGCCATGGCTGGATCATGACAACGGCCAGCCCTTAAGGGAAGCCCTGGGGGCAGTGCTGCTCAAGGTTCGATGACACACGCTCAAGGTTCGCTGTCACGGGACACCCTCCCCCGTGGTGCGCGCCCCTCGGCCCGACGGTGCACGGTTCGCTCCCCTACTTCGCCCAGCTCCGACACTCCAGTACTAAAGTCGCGTCCTGGCCGCCGGCCTCCGGGGCTGGGCAAGCCTGCCGCACGGTGAGCTTGCCCAGGGTCCTCTTGGGCTTGCCCGGCACTCGTGACCGGTCATATGTCTGCGGCCGTGACCGGTGACCGGCCGTGTGACCGATCCGATCGCAGCCGTCGGCCAAACCGCAAGTCAGTGGCGTGACCGGTCGATGCAACCCGGGTGTCCGGATCGGCCCGCAGGTCGGCGGCCAGATCCCCCGGCCCAACGGAACGCCGGCGCCCCAGCGGTGGAGTTCCCGGGTGTGGCTACTCGGTGGTGCGGTCGGGGTCGGGGAGCTCCGGCGGGAAGTGCCACTCCAGGATCTCGGCCCAGCGGTGCAGGACGACGATGCCGGTGGTGTCGGCCTGTGCCTGGACCAGCTCGCTCAGGGCGTCGACGAAGGGCTGGCGGCGGTGCCCGCGGGCATCGCGGCCGAGGCCTTCCTGAGCCGCTCGTGCGCGGCGGGGAAGACGCCCCGGGCCCATGCGTCCTGTTCTCGGACCCGCTTGCTTCCCTCCTCCATGTTGATCTGTGTGATCGCCAGGGCCGGGCAGTCGGGGGTGTGCCAGGTCTCGCTGATCCCGCCGCCGGTCTTCACGTACGCGATGCGGGTGTTGTCGGGGCCCGGCAGGGCGAAGCAATCGGTGCAGTCGACGCGTTCCGTACCGGTTATCGCGGAGCTCCCTTCGAGTGGAGGCAGAGCCTGCTATCCCGATCAACGGGCGACCAGGGATTTCCTCCGCCGCAGCCCGCCGGCCCCGGGGCCCGAAGGAGTCCTCTTTCCCTCGGCTATCGCGGGGGAAAGAGGTGTCGGCGCACGGGACCGGCTTGCCCACAAGGGGTGACCTGCAGAAATGGGCGGTGCCCGATTTGGGGGGTCCACACCTGCGGCAGTACCTCCGGTCCCCCGCTGAAAGCAACCGTCCAGCCCACTGTCCACCCGCCCTTGGATGCAACCCCCCTCCGCGCCGCACGGCACCGCTCCCTCAGGGCCGGGCAAGCCCCTGGCAGTTCAGACAGCCCGGATCGCGGGCGCGGCCTCCAGGCGATCCAGCCGTTCGAAGTCGTCGTGGAGGTAGAACGCCTCCAGTGGCCACACGGTGCGCTGCGCGGTGAACGGGATGATGCCCAGCGAGACGCACGCGAGCGGCATCACGGCCAGGAGGTTCGCAGCTGGCCCTTCATTGCGCCGGGTTCGCGGGCCTGGGTACGCCGTTCGGAGCGGCTTGCCCAGGCTCCCGTTGGGCTTGCCCGGGTCAGGTCCGGCGGCGGAACAGGCCGCGGCGGGGCTTGCCCGGCTCCCGGTCTCGGTCCTCCTCCGGCTCCGGCTCGGTGCACTGCATCGTCACCACAGCCACGCGGTGGAGTGCCGCACCCGGGACAGGGCGCGCGCATCGCGGCGCACGGCCGCGCTGCCGATGCGGTTCTGCCGGGGCCGGGGCCGGCGCGACTGCCCGGCAAAGAAGCGGCGGCATCCGGCGTCCTGGAGACGCCGTCGTTGCTTGCGCAGCTCCTGCTTCGTCTGCGCCTGCGACTCCTGGGCGGACACCTTCGGCTCCAACGTCCGCGGCTACCGAGCCGACAGCGACACCCTGTTGCACCTGCTGGCCACTGGGGTCTTCCACAACGACGGCTCGCACGACCACGTATGGCGGCGCGCCGTCGAGCGCCTCGTCCACCTGCGCGACACCACACCGGGCACCTACAACAAGTACCTGGAGAAGCTGCGTCACCTTCCGGCGCTGCTGGCCACCTGGACGATCGACGTCGCCGCCGTCCTCAGCCGCCGCGAGGAACTCCTGGCTACCGCCCTTCACCACCCGGAGTGGGCCGTCCCCCACTCCGGGCACATCCGCCCGGGCCCGGCGTGGTTCCTCAACCCCAACCGGGTCCTCAGCGCCGACGGCATGCACGGCCTGCAACCTGCCGAGAACGGGGGCAGGTTCTACTACCCCCAGAGCAACTGGCTGAAGGACACGCTGCGCGAACCCTTCCGCCTCATCGAGCCCAACGACGCCGCTTACCGCGAAGCATGCGCCCGGTTCGAGTTCCTGGCCTCCATGATCGCCATGGACACAGACATCGGCTTCCGTGCCTGCCCCTGGGCCGGAGAGTTCTTCCTCGACTCCACCTGGGGCTACGACAACAACGGACTCGCCACCACCATCGAGGCGGAACTCACCGACACCTGGCCGCTGCTCGCCGCCGGTGCTTTCGGAGGCGAACTCCCCCGTGCCCAGAACGCCCTCACCGCGCTCACGGAATGGAGGGGGAAGCACGGCAGAACGTGATGATCTACCAGGCGCCGTAGTGGCCGGCGTACAGGATCCCTTCGAGAACAACGTGGTACCCGCGTCCAGCGCGTAGCGGGCCGTCAGGTCGATCCGGCTGATGTCCGCCGCACCAGCCCGGTCCCGCTCACGCAAAACGATCCGGCGGAGGTTGTCCTGACCCACGAGCGCCAGACCGCGGCCAAAACGGTCGCGGAGGCCCGCCGCGACGGACGACTTCCCCGAGGCGCTGTTCCCTCGCAGCACGACCAGCCTCGTCTTTTCGTTGGCCACCATCACCCGAGCGAGCTACCGACACCGCCCGTCCGTCGGCGCAGCTCTACCCCTGTGGGCCGGGGCGGAGGGGGCACGGATGGTGACGTTATGCTCACGCGGTGGGCTGGAATCCCCGTCGCACCGTCGTCGGGGCTGTCGGAGGATCGGGGAAGGAGCCGGTCCGGTCGAGGGCCAGGCCAGGGGAGGCGATGGGATGCGGCAGGCAGGTGTGCTCGATGTCGGGTGCCACAGTGCGTTGCTGACGGTGGTGCGACGGCGCCCGGGGACGGTGCTGGAGCCGGTGTTCTCCCGCAAGGTGCGGCTGAGACTGCACGAGACCCTCGACCGCAAGGGACGGCTGGACAAGACCGGCGTGAAGAGCGTCGAACGGGCAGTGGCCGAGGCCGTCGCCGCTGACCCCCGTCTGCGCGGGCCGGAAGTGTTCGCGTTCGCGACCTCCGTCATCCGGGACGCACCCAACCGCGACGAGATCATCGCGCGCGTGGCACGCACCACCGGCACCCGCCTTCGCGTGCTGACCGGCGAGGAGGAGGCACGGCTGGCCTACGTGGCCGCCCGCCAGTGGGCAGGCTCGATGGCCGGGCAGCTGCTGGTCCTGGATATCGGCGGCGGTACGGTAGAGATCGCCTCCGGCACCGGAGACCGGCCCCGCGTCGTCTACTCGCTGCCCCTGGGCGCCCGCAGGATCACCCGGGACTGGCTTCCCGGCGGCACCGCACCATCTCCACGCCGACTGGCCGAGGTCCGGCAGCACCTGCGCCAGTCCCTGGAAGCCGTCCCCGGCCTGCCGCAGGCCGAAACGGGCGGGCGGGTGCTGGCCTGCTCCAAGTCCTTCGAACAGCTCGCCCGGCTCGCCGCCGCTCAGGGCAAGACACCGCGGGCCGGACGGCAGCTCGCGCTACCCCAACTACGCACGTCAGTCTCCCTGCTGGCCACCGCGGGACCGTCCCGCCGTTCCAAACTGCCGGGCATCTCCCGACACCGCGCCGAACAGTCCCTGGCCGGAGCCCTGATCGCACAAGCCCTCATGGAAGCCTGCGGGGCCAAGAACGTCGAAATCTGCCCCTGGTCCACCCGAGAAGGACTACTGCTCGAACGCCTCGGCATGCCCCACACCACAACCCGGCACCCCCGAGCACACTGACTGGCTACACAGGTGGGAGCAGCACATCACCGGCAGAGCTCCGGTGCTGCACCGGATGCACGCCTGCGCGATCTTGGTGGCTAATTCGAATTCGGTTGCTGTGACGCGGAGTTGATCGCCGTAGGAGCGGTGGTTCCAGCGGATGGGATCATGCTGGTCGTTGATCTTGTCGTGGTTCCTTGGGGATCGGAGTGTGTGTCGTGTCGATGCAACCGCAGTCCTGGCCTGAGCCGGATCCGCAGGTCGCGGCGGCGATCCGGGCGATGTATCGGGGCAGGCGCGAGGCGCCTCTGGCGGTGCAGGTTCGTGACCGGCTCGGGGAGCTGTTCCCGGACGCGGCCTTTGCTGACGCGTTCGGCCAGGTGGGCAAGCCGGGCTGGTCGCCGGGGCGTCTGGCGCTGGTCACAGTGCTGCAGAAGGCTACGAACCTGACGGATCGGCAGGCTGCTGACGAGGTTCGCGAGAACCTCGCCTGGAAGTACGCACTCGGCCTGGATCTGGAGGATCCGGGCTTCGACCACAGCGTGCTGTCAGAGTTCCGCTCCCGTGTTGTCGCCCACGGCCTGGAGGAACGTGTGCTGGACCTGTTGCTGGAGCGCCTGCAGACCCTGGATCTGGTGCAGGCGGGCGGCAGCCAGCGCACCGACTCCACACACATCGTTGCCGCGGTGCGGGATCTGAACCGGCTCGAGCTGGTCGGCGAGAGCGTCCGCGCTGCCCTGAACGCGCTGGCCGCCGCATGCCCCGAATGGGTCGATCAGGTGCTGGTGGTGGAGGACTGGAGCCACCGCTACGCGGACCGGATCGACAACTGGCGACTGCCGAGTTCCAAGACCAAGCAGTACGAACTCGCGCTCGCCTACGCCGCCGACGGCTTCACGCTGCTGCAGGCCCTCTACGCGCCCGCCTCGCCGGGGTGGCTGCGCGAGCTGCCCGCGGTGCAGACCCTACGGTGCGTGCTGGTGCAGAACTACACCCGCACCACCGACCGGGCCGGCAGGCTGCGGATCCGGCAGCGCGAGCGGACCGACGACGGCGGCGACGGCCTGCCGCCCGCCCCGATACGCCTGGCCTCTCCCTACGACACCGACACGCGTTGGTCCGCCAAGCGTGACCTGTTCTGGAACGGCTACAAGCTGCACGTCTCGGAGACCTGCCACCCGCAGGCCGACGGCGACCGGCCGACCCGCCCGAACCTGATCACCAATGTCACGACCACCTGTTCCACCCTGCCGGACAGTAAAGCCCTGGACACGATCCACCAGGCCTTTCGCCGCCGCCACCTGCTGCCCGCCCGGCACTACCTCGACTCCGGCTACCCCAGCGCCGACCTGATCGTCTCGTCCGCCAAGGACTACGGCATCGCCTTGGTCACCCCGGTCCTGCTCGACACCTCCCGCCAGGCCAAGGCCCAACAAGGCTTCGCCGCACACGACTTCGCCATCGATTGGGATCGCAAGCGAGCCGTCTGTCCGGCCGGAAAGATCAGTGCCACCTGGAACGACGTCGTCCAGGAAGGCGTGGCCAAGACCGTCGTCGCCTTCGCCGCCCTGGACTGCATCCCCTGTCCGACCAAGGAGCAGTGCACCAGCTCACGAAAGGGCCGCCGGCTCAGCCTCTACCCCCGTGAGCTCACCGAGGCCATCCGCACCGCCCGCGCCCAGCAACAGAACGGAACCTGGCAACGTGACTATGCGCTCCGCGCCGGGGTCGAGGGTGCCATCCGCCAGGCCACCCACACCACCGGCCTACGCCGAGCCCGCTACCGCGGCCTTGCCAAGACCCACCTCGACCACACCACCAGCGCCACCGCCCTCAACCTCATCCGACTCAACGCCTGGTGGAACGGCCACCCCCTCGACCGCGGCAGCCACAGCCACCTCGCCAGACTCCAACTCCGCCTCGCTGCATGACAGTTGGGATTAGCCACCAAGATCCTGCGCCTGCCGAAAACCTCATCCGTCCAGTTCAGGCCGCATGCTGGTACTCGTGGAGGGTGTGGCCGAGGCAGTCGCGTCGTCGTATGTCGAGGCGGGCGATCTGGTCCGGATCGGTGATCGGCGTCGGCAAGGGACGCAGTGGGCGGGCGTTGGCGATGCCCTGGTGGGGTCGGTGGGAGTTGTAGAACTGTTCGAACTCGCGCAGGGCGTGGAGCAGATGCCGCTGGTTCCAGATCAAGGTCCGGTCCAGCAGCTCGCGTCGGCAGGTCTGCACCCATCTCTCCATGATTGAGTTCATGCCGGGCATGCGGACTCCGGTGAGCACGACTTCAATGCCCGCACCGTTGAGGATCGCGTCGAACAGGGCGGGGAATTTCCCGTCCCGGTCCCTGATCATGTAGCGCGCGTGGCGTCCCGCGTCCTCGAGGTCCATGACGAGGTTCTTCGCCGCCTGCGCTACCCAGGACGCGCTGCGATGCGCGGCGGCGCCCAGGATCCGGATCCGCCGGCTCGAGTGCTCGATCACCGCGAACACGTACAGCCGCGCCCCGGACAAGGTGACCGTCTCGAAGAAATCGCATGCCGGCAGGGCGTCTGCCTGCGAGCGTAGGAAGCCTGCCCACGTGCTTGAGGCCCGTTGGGACGCCGGGTCGATCCCGGCCTCCCGGAGGATTCCCCAGACCGTAAAGGCGGCCACCTTGATCCCGAGAACGAGCAATCCGCCGTGGATGCGGCGCTACCCCCAGCTCAGGTTCTCCCGCGCAAGCCGCAACACCAGGAGCCGGATCGAGCGCACGGTCCGCGGCCGTCCCGAGCGCTTGGGCCGAGACCGGGCCGCGTGGCGGCGGGCGACCAGATCACGATGCCAGCGCAGCAGCGCGTCCGGATCTACCACCAACCACACCCCGCGAAGCACCCGGGACGGCAGACGATGCAGCAACGCCGCCAGGAACACCCGGCCGCTCGCCGTGAACCGCACACGCTGCCCGCCCAACTGCCGTTCCAGCACCTTGATCTGATGGCATAGAGCCAGGATTCCCACGTCCTTGTCCCGGTCGTCCATCGGCAGCAGTCGCAGCATCGCCAACGCGTTTGTCACGCCCAGATACGCCAGCCTCAGCAGCACGACCGAACATGATGCCGGGTGATCATCACCCCTGCCAGAGCCCGCCGACGCACGGCCCCGCGCCCGACATCCCAAAGATCACCGCACACCGGCTCCCACCAGGGCGGATGAGGTTATCGGCAGGGGCAACGTCGTCGCTTCCACGAGATCCGCTCACCCGAAGTACGTCGTGGTCTTGCTGACCCATTGGGACAGTGTGATCTGCATGGGCAGGGCCGCCCGGTCCGGGCTGCGGCGACGGGGCGAGGCGTGGCCGCATTCGGCCCGGGTGACCGCGCACATCCGCCGATTTTGGCCTCTGCCGCAGGCCAGGGCGTCGCGGAGAAGGGACAGATGTGCCGCCACGGCTGCGAGGCAGTCATGCTCGTCCCGGCATGTGTCGCAGGTTGCCAGGTGAGACCCCACCGCGCTCGCCTCATCGGGTGCGAGAGTCTTGAGCGCGTATCCGGCCAGCAGTTCACAGAACCTGCGGCATTCCTCGACGGCTGCCTCGTCGCCGTACTCCGTGGTCAGGCAGTGGGCTCCGATCATGGCGAAACCTCCGTTCGTGGTCTCACCATCTCCCAGGAACGGCCCCCCGCGCGTCGTCCCCGCGCAGCGATTTACGGCTACCACGGCCGCAGTATCCACCGCGCCGGCCTACGGCCGGGGCGGAACACGTAACACCGTGCCGGCGATTTATGCGGGCGCCTGCGCGCGACCCGGTTCGGTCGCCGGACTGACCAGCCCGCACTCGTAGGCGATGACGACGAGCTGGGCCCGGTCACGAGCCGCCAGCTTGGTCAATGTGCCATCGGAGCTGAGATTGTGCCGCGAAATTTGAAACCCTACAGAGCTGTAGGGTCTCGCGCTTCCTTGCATACGCCGAGGCTGTGACCTGCGACTTCTCGCGGTGTCTCACGCTGCTTCATCTGCGGTTGTCTCAGCTCTCGGTGCACCCCCGCCAGGTTTACTGAGGCCGCTCCGGACGGGCAGACCGCTGACCTGCGGTGTCTCACGGCCCGCTCTCACCCGGGACGGCGGTGCGGTCGGTTGTGTCGGGGCGCCGTACGGCGGAAAACGCGGGGGTCGTTCTGCGCCGGATGTTCGACCGCAACATCGCGTTGCGCGGGGGCATCGCCCCAATCCGCGCCTACAATCCCAAACTCCTGCCGGATGTGCTCTCCGGGGTCCTCGATCCGGGGCCCGTCTTCGACCATGCCGTCCCCCTGGCCGAGGTGCCGGACGGTCATCGGGCGATGGACCACCGATCGGCGCTGAAGGTGCGCGTCACCTATCTGAGCGCGGGGCCGACGGCACGGGTTGGGTTCCTCCCGTGCCGCGCGGGGCCCTCGTGATGTCAGGCGTCGCGCTTCACGTGGCGGACCAGCCACATCAGCAGGGCGTCCAGGTCAGCGGCGGCCGAGAGGACTCGGTCGACCGCCTCGGGGGTGTGCAGCCACTCCTCGCAGCCGAGGGGACGGGCGGCGATCAGAGAACGGTGGCGCAGCAGGTTCGTACGGGAGTGGTCTGTCGGATAGCCGCGCGGGGGGCGTTTCATCACGTCCCCGGAGATGTCGTAGCCCTTCTTCCGCACGTCCTCGACGATGGCGGACAGTTCGCGGCCGCTCCCCTCGGAGGCCACGGCTTTGCGGAACATGTCCACCTGGCCGGGATCGGGGTACCACCAGGCGCCCTGGATCCGCAGGCCGTCCAGGGAGAACCGGAGACCGATCTCGATCTTGCGGCCGAGCCGGATCACCGCGCCCTGGTGCTGCCACCACCAGGAGTCGGTGCGGTAGTGCCAGACGGAGAAGTCCTCGTACCGGGGGTCGGTGTCCGCGACCTCGTTGAGCAGGGCGATCATCGGCTGCCGGACCAGGCGTTCGCGGTCCGCGCGGTGGCGCTCGCGAGTCGCGTGGGTCGGTTCGCCCTGGAGCTGCCACAACACGTCCATGGCCTGCTCCGGCCAGCCGGTGAACTGTCCGCGCATGCGCGCAGGATAGCGGCCTGGTCGTTCGGGAAGTGCCCGCGGGCCCTTACCTTGGATTCCAGTGGTCGTCGCAACACGTGGTCGGTTGGTCAGGCTGCGATCAGTTTATGCAGGCGCTGGGCCGGGGTTTCCCAGGCGAGGGTCTTCCTCGGGCGGCCGTTGAGTTCGGCGGCGACCGTGTCCAGGTGCTCGCGGGTATGGGCCGAGAGGTCGGTTCCCTTCGGGAAGTACTGCCGCAGCAGTCCGTTGGTGTTTTCGTTCGAGCCGCGCTGCCAGGGACTGGCGGGATCACAGAAGTACACCGGAATGTTGGTGGCTATGGTGAAGGAGCCATGAGCGGCCATCTCGCTGCCCTGGTCCCAGGTCAGCGAGCGCGTCAGGTGAGCGGGCAGGGCCTGGACGGTGTCCACGAGAGCGTCGCGGACCAGTTCCGCGCTGCGGCCGTCGGGCAGATGGACGAGCATCACGTAGCGGGTGGTGCGTTCGACCAGGGTGCCGATCGCCGACGCCCCGTCCTTGCTGATGATCAGTCGGGTAGCGGGGGCGCATTGCTGCGTCCCCGCCCCCTCAGAACCGTGCAAGCAGCTATTCACCGCACACGACTCAAGCAAGCCCCAAAGGCTCGCCGACGGGCAAAAAGTGCTGGACTCGTCATCACGGCGGCTCCATTCCGCCGTTGACAATGAGTGTGGAGGAGACGGATTCGTTGACCGTCCGGCGTGCTCGTCGACCTCGATGAACAGCAGCGGCACTCCAGCCTCCGGGGTGACCAGCACAACGTCGGCCTGGGCGCCGCCCTTGCCCGCGGTAGTCCAGGTGCCGGTCGACGGGAGCGGCACCTCGGTGGCGTACGAGGCGATCGTGCCGATCCCGTCCCGGCTCGCCACCGCGGCTTCGGCGGTGGCCACCGCATCTCGACAAGGGTCTCGGTGATCGTCATCGCGTGCGAGGCACCCGGGGAGGAAGCCTGGAAGACGAAGCTGGCAATGCTGCGCTTGTACCGGCGTGCGCACGGGCACCTGGCCCCGAGGCAGGACGCCGTCTGGGGCGAGCGCGACAACGACCTGCTGCCCATCGGGCAGCTGATCGCCAACCTCCGCAGGAAAGGCGGCCTGGGCAAAGATCCGGAGCGCGCGGAAGAGCGTGCCGCGCAGCTGACGGCCGTCGAGGGCGCTGCGGCGGGCGCCGCTCGAGGAGCGACGCTCAGCCGGTTCCCGTCGTCGCAGTAGCGCCAGCCGCCGGCCGCAGAGAGACTTGCGGCGTCTGGCGCCTGAACCGCAAAGGCGGAGGTGGAATCAGGCCGCTGCGTGCTCGTGCTCGCACGCGTCGTCGATGCCGTACGTCTCCCACTCGGGGAAGTCGTCCTCGGCTGGTACGGCTTCGTCCGAGCCGAGCAGACAGGCGTCGAGCGCCGCCCGGAGCGCCTCGGTGCGCAGCCCGGTGCCGATGAAGACCAGCTCCTGACCCTGCGTGGTTTCCGGGCCGCGGGCGCCCGAGGGTTCGAACCGGGCCACCGCACCCGCCTGTGACCACAGTCCGGTCACCCGGGGGCGGCTCGCGAGCCAGAAGAATCCCTTCGAGCGCAGGATCCGCCCGAAGGTGCCGCTGTCGAGCCTCTTGGTGACGAAGGTCCACAGCCGGTGCGGGTGAAACGGCCGGTCCGCGCGGAACACCATTGAGGAGATGCCGTACTCCTCCGTCTCCGGCACGTGGTCGCCGTTGAGCTCCTTCACCCAGCCCGGGGCCTGCTGGGCCCGTTCGACGTCGAACAGGCCGGTGCCCAGCACCTGTTCGAGGGCCACCCGGCCGCGTACGGCGGGCACGATCCGGGCCTCGGGGTTGAGCCGGGACAGGGCCGCCCGAAGTCGGGCGGCCTCGTCGGGCCCGACCAGGTCGAGCTTGTTCAGCACGATGACATCCGCGAACTCGACCTGGTCCATGAGGAGATCGCTGACGGTGCGCTCGTCGTCCTCGTACTGGTCGAGACCGCGCGCGACGAGCTCGTCGCCGCCGCCGAGCTCGGCCAGGAAGTTCGCGGCGTCCACCACGGTCACCATCGTGTCCAGGCAGGCCAGATCGCCGAGGGTGGCGCCGTCTTCGCGCGGGAAGGAGAAGGTGGCGGCCACGGGCATCGGCTCCGAGATGCCGCTGGACTCGATCAGGAGATAGTCGAAGCGTCCCTCGCGGGCCAGCCGCTCGACCTCTTCGAGCAGGTCGTCGCGCAGGGTGCAGCAGATGCACCCGTTGGTCATCTCGACCAGCCGCTCCTCGGTGCGGGACAAAGCCGCCTCGCCGCCGCTCACCAGCGCAGCGTCAATGTTGACCTCGCTCATGTCGTTGACAATGACCGCCACCCGCAGCCCTTCGCGGTTGCCGAGCACATGGTTGAGCAGGGTGGTCTTCCCCGCGCCGAGAAACCCGGACAGGACGGTCACGGGCAGCCGGCCTTGCATCGGCGTGTACGTCACGGGGATCAGCCCTCGGGGCGGATCAGGCCGCGCTCGTACGCCTTCACCAGCCGCTGCGGCACGAGGTACACCGAGCCGTCGACCGTGATGGGCACCAGCTGGGCGGTGGTCGCCTTCCACTGGGCGCGGCGGTTGCGGGTGTTGCTGCGGGACATCTTCCGCTTGGGAACGGCCATGGGGACCTCCGGGGGTGTTGGGGGACAGTGCCGCGCTCAACTTAGATGAAAATGGATGTCGATTCCAATTGGTCGACTTGACGTTGACGGCAGTCGCGCCTGCAGCGGCCGGTAACCGGGCGCTCGCTTGTGGCTCTAGTTGAAAACGATTATCGTCTTGCTTGTTCGTGCACACTCAACCCATGCCCAAGGGGGGCTTCTTTTGCGTGCCTTCACGCGCACTCTCACCGTTGCCGGTTCCATAGCCGCGGCCATCGCCGTCGGCGGGATGACCGCTGCCCACGCCGCCGGGACCACTCTTTCCAAGGGGCACGTCGACGTCCTCGACGTCGAGTACGACGGGGTCGGCCTCGACCTCCACGTCCACGACGAGTCGGTCACCCCGGATGTCGAGTACGCCCCGGCGGACGTCGTCCTCCAGTCCCTGCCGGCTTCCGCGTACACCGTGCCGAGCGGCACCTGCTACAGCCACCTGGGTACGGCCGGCGCCACCGTGTACCGACTGCCGCAGGTCGAGAACGCCAACCTGCTCTGGCCCGGCTTCTCCGGCGAGCATCTCTCCACCGGCGTCTTCCAGAGCGACAAGGTGCAGGTCAAGCTCACCTCCGTCAGCGGCCCGGGCAAGCTCACCGTCTACAAGAACGGCCTCTGCCCGAAGAGCAACCGCTACTTCGACAGCGGCGACGCGACGCTCACCAACAGCAAGGACGTCGCGGCCGGCGAGCACGACCACGCCAACTGGGTCTTCACGAAGGCCGGTTCGTACACCGCCACGTTCCAGGTGAGCGGCACGCTGGCGAACGGCACCAAGGTCGGCCCGACCTCCGCCACGTACACCTTCCAGGTCGGCTGACCCCGTCCCGCACAAGCCCCGCGCCGGGGACGGGCCGTGCCCGCCGTTCGGACCGCCCCCGGCGCGGCCGCGGTCCCTCGCTCCCACGCCCGAAGGAGAAGCCCCGTCATGCGGGCCCCCATCGCATCCCGTCCCGTACGAGCCGCCACTCTCGCGGTCGCCCTGTCGCTGCTCTCCGCCGTCCCGCTCGCGCACGCGGCCGATACGCCTCCGAGGGAGGCACCCGCCGGAGAGCGCACCATCCTGAACGGCGGCCACCTCGACCTGGCGGCCCGGCTGAGGAACGGACGGCTGGAGTTCCAGATCAAGGACGGGACGGTGCCCGGCTCCCTCGTCTGGCGCGAACCCTCCGACGTGCTGCTGCACTTCGATACCCGCCACGAGATCGTGATCCCGCCGCGCGAGGAGGTCCCGCAGTTCGAGGGGTTCGGGGAACCGGGCAGCAGCCTCTGGGTCGACAAGGACTTCGAGGTGAAGGAAGGGCTGCTCTGGCCCGGCTGGAACACTACGGAGATCCTGCCAGCGGACGTGTCGGGCGGGGTGAAGGTCACCTTCCCGAAGATCGAGGGACCAGGGCGATTCGTGCTCGGTCAGTGGGAGGACAACCCCGACCTGGGCGTGCGCATCGGCCTGACCGTGGATGGTGCGAAGCCCGATTCGGGGGCGGTCGATCTGCCCGCGTTCACGCACGCTCACCCGCTGTGGATCTTCAATGCCGAGGGCGTCTACCGCATCACGATGCAGATGACCGCCACCCTGCCGTCCGGCACCACGGTCTCCGACCGGGAGACCCTCGCCGTCGTGGTCGGCGACGACGTCGACCCCGACACCGTCGTACCGGGGGACGGCACGCCCCCCACCCCGACGCCAACTCCCACCCCCACGCCGACCCCGACCCCCACGCCCAGTACGGGGTCGCCCTCGGTCACGCCGACACCTTCCGCCACGCCCACCGTCATCACGAGCCCGTCCGCCACGCCCACCGAGCCGCCGAGCCCCACCGCGAGCCCATCGGCGTCGACGACCCTCTCCACCACGCCGGCCGCGAACTTCCCCTCGGGAGACGGCGGGTCCACCGGAACGAACACGGACGGGGGCCGCCTGGCGTCGACCGGTGCAGGCGTCGCCCTGCCGGCCGGAATCGCGGCCGCCGCACTCGCTGCGGGCGTCTCGGCAGTGGTCCTCGTCCGCCGGAAGAGGGCCGTCCGTTGAGCCGCGTACGCACCGGGGGCACGGTCACCGCGGTGCTCGTCGCGACCGCCCTGCTGGCCTCCGGCTGCCAGGCCGACTCCGGCGGGTCGTCCAAGGACGCCGCGCTCACCGTCTCCACGACCACCGCGATCATCGCCGATCTGGTGCGCAACGTCGGCGGCGACCGGGTCGACGTCGCCTCCGTCGTCCCGCACCACGGCGACCCCCACTCGTACGAGCCGAGCCCCGGGGACGCCGCCCGGATCGCCAAGTCGGACCTCGTCTTCAGCAACGGGCTGCTCCTCGAAGAACCCGGCATCATGAAGATGATCCATACCAACGCGCCCAAGAGGACGCCGAAGGTGCCCATCAGCGAGAAGTTGGAGCAGTACGGCGGCTCCGTCATCAAGCTCAAGGAGGACCTCGGCCTCAACGTCCTGTGGCTGGGATGGGCCGTGGAGGGCGAGGTCGCCGGTGACGGCTCCCAGGTCCGTACGACGGCGACGAAGCTCGAAGGGCCGGGCGACCTGCATGTCTACCTGACCGACACTCTCGGCACGCCACAGAGCTACATCGACTCCACGGACGGCTTCGACAAGAAGGACTCCTTCGCGCTGCCGCCGGAGGCCCACACACACGTCAACTGGGTCTTCAGCCGGCCCGGTACGTACCGCCTCACCGTCCAGGGGCAGACCGAGACTCTCGACGGGAAGACCACGCCCGCCGGCAGCGGGACCATGACCTTCGTCGTCGGCGACAGGACGGTCCCGCAGGGCAAGACCGTCCTGAACGGCGGTCACGCCGACGTTGCCGTCAATGCGCAGACCCGCACCGTCCAGGTCCGCTCCGACGACCCGACGACCGGGCGGCGTACCCACCATCCGGCCGACTCGGTCGTGCTCTCCGTCCCCGACCGGGCGAAGGCGTCCGTGCCCAAGGAGGAGACGTACCGCTTCCTCGGTCGTTCCGGAGCGGACATCTGGGTACTGCCCCAGGCCGTCATCGGCAAGCACGTGCACGGCGAGATGGACCCGCATGCCTGGGAGGACGTGGCAAACGCAGAGGCGTACGTCCGCCGCATCGAGGCCGAACTGATCAAGGCCGACCCGGAGGGCAAACCCGCGTACGAGCGGAACGCCGCACGCTACCTCAAGCAACTGGCCGCGCTGGACGACGAGGTGGCCCGGAAGCTCGCCCGCGTGCCGGAGCCGAACCGCAAGCTGATCACCACGCACGACGCCTTCGGCTACCTCGCCCACGCCTACGGCATGGAGGTCGCCGGCTTCGTCGTCCCGGTGCCGAGCCGTGAGCCGAGCGCCGCGGAGATCGCCGCGCTGCGCACCACGATCAGGGACAAGAAGGTCCCGGCCGTGTTCCTGGAGCCGAACCTCGCCGCGCGGGCGGACGTGCTGCGCCGGGTCGCGGAGGACGAGGGTGTCGGCATCTGCACCGTCTACGGCGACTCCTTCGACGACAAGATCCACGACTACGTCGCGATGATGCGCCACAACGCCAACGAACTGGCCCGCTGCCTGGGCCGGGAGGGGAGTTGAGCCCGATGAGGCTCGTACGGAACAGTAGGGTCGCCCTCGCGGCGGCGGGAGCGCTCGCGCTCGGTGGCACGGCCATGACCGTCCCGCCCGCGCCGCCGCTCGTCGTCGCCCCCGTCACCCTCACCGACGGCGTGCTCAGTCTGGGCGAGGGCGGGGTGATCGACGTCGACGACACCCACAAGGTGACCGGGCCGGACGGTACGGACCGCTGGGAGCTGAGCCCGGAATGGGACACGGCCCAGCTGACCTCGGGCTCCGTGCACTGGTCGCTGACCGGCGTCGCGGGGCCGGGCATCCTTCGGGTCACCGAACCGGACGACTCCGAGGTTGGAGGCGACCGCGAAGACGCGACCGACGGCGAGCCCCTCGTACGGTTCGACAGCTCGGACGGGCTGCCCGACGGGTACGACCTGCCGACCGCAGCGCGCGGCGCGACCCGCTGGTCGTTTGACGCGCCTGGAACGTACACGCTGATCTTCGCGGCCCAGATGCAAGGAGAGGTGGAGGATCGGCCCCTGGTGGCCGAGGCCTCATACACGGTACGGGTCGGGGATGCGGCCGTCGCCCAGCCTCAGCCCGAGCCGGAGCCTGTCGTGCAGCCCAGCACGGAGCCGGTGGAGACCGCCTCGGCGCCGCCCGTCGGCCGGCGGGTCGCCGCCCAGGCCCCGAACCTGCTCCCGGCCGCCGAACCGGTCGAGACCGCGAAGAAGGTCCTCGGCGAAGGGCACATCGACATCGCCGCGCGCGTCGTCGACGGCCGACTGCAGATCCACGTGAAGGACGGTACGGTCCCCGGGAAGACCGTGTGGCGGGAGCCCTCGTCGGTGGTCCTGCACGTCAAGCCGGGGGCGAAGAAGACGATCCCGGCGAACAAGGACTTCGCCTTCCTCGGCAAGGCGGGCGACCCGATCTGGCTCCTCGACCAGGTGCAGCAGCCGGGGCTGCTGTGGCCCGGCTGGTCCACCGACAACATGGCGGCCGGCGCGACGAAGGGCGAGGTCGAGTTCAAGCTGGTGAAGACCGACGGGCCGGGGAACTTCGCCCTGTACAACTACGACGGTCTTTCGGGCGCGACCGTCCGCTTCAACAGCGGCGACGGCGTGCCGGACGCCTTCGGCGTACCGCAGAACACCCACGCGCACGGCGGCTGGGCCTTCGGCAAGGAGGGCGTGTACCGGCTGACCTTCACGATGTCCGCCACACTCGCCGACGGGACGAAGACGAGCGACACGGAGACGCTGGCCTTCAGCGTGGGCGCGGGCGACCCGAACCAGGTGCCGCCCGGCGGAACCGGCGGAGGCTCGATGGGCGGGTCCACGGGTGGCTCCACCGGTGGTACGACAGGTGGCTCCACCGGGGGCACGACCGGCGGGGACACCAGCGGTTCGACCGGCGGCGGGTCGGCTACCGGCGGCGTCACGGGCGGATCCCGATCCGCTACAGGCGGCTCCATGGCGAACACCGGATCGAAAGGCACCCTGCTTCTCGCCGGTACGGCCGCCGCACTCGCCGTGGCCGGCGCGGGTACCGTCGTCCTCACCCGCAGGCGCACGTCATGAGCGCCCCCGAGCAGTTGCTCGGCGTCGACGCGGTCTCCGTCGTCCTCGGCGGCCGTACGGCGGTACGGGACGCTTCGCTGACCGTGTCGTCCGGTGAACTCGTCGGCCTCCTCGGCCCGAACGGCGCCGGCAAAACCACCCTGCTGCGCGCGATCCTCGGCCTCGCCTCACCCGCGGCCGGCAGCGTCGATGCGGTTGACCTGGTCGGCTACGTGCCCCAACGCCACGAGTTCGCCTGGGACTTCCCCATCGACGTGGCCGGCGCGGTGCTGAGCGGCCGCACCCGTACGATCGGCTGGCTGCGACGCCCCAGGGCGCACGACCGCGCCGCCGCCGACGAAGCGCTGGAACTGGCCGGCCTGACCGACCTGCGACGCCGCCCCATCGGCGAACTGTCGGGCGGACAGCGCCAACGCGTCCTCGTGGCGCGAGCGCTCGCCGCCGAACCCCGGCTGCTGCTCCTGGACGAACCCTTCACCGGAGTCGACGTCCCCACCCAGGAGCTGCTCAACGAGCTTTTCGGCCGTCTCGCGGTCGAGGGCAGAGGACTGCTGATGACCACACACGATCTGGCCGCCGCCGCCCGCACCTGCACCCGAGTGGTCCTCCTCAACCTTACGGTCGTCGCCGAAGGCGGACCGGAAATCCTCTCCGACGCGGACCAGATGCTGCGGGCCTTCGGACTCGACCGAGCCGTGTCCGCGGGCGGCGCGGAGGTGGCGGCATGACCGACCTGCTCTCCTTCTTCACCGATCCGTGGCAACTACCCTTCATGCGCAGGGCGTTCACCGTCGCTGCCATCGTCGGCCTGGTCTGCGGGGTCGTCGGCGTCTACGTCGTCCTGCGCGGCATGGCCTTCATCGGCGACGCGGTGGCCCACTCGGCCTTTCCCGGCGTGGCCCTCGCGTACGCCTTCGAGGGCAACCTGCTCGTCGGCGGCGCGGCGGCCGGCGTCACAACCGCCGTGCTCATCGCCTTCGTCTCGCAGAACAGACGGCTGAAGGAGGACACCGTCATCGGCGTCTTCTTCGCCTTCGCGTTCGGCCTCGGCATCGTGCTCGTCTCGACCCGCGACAGCTGGACGACCGACCTGTCGTCCTTCCTCTTCGGCCAGGTCCTCGCCGTCGATGCGGCGGACATCTGGCGGGTCGCGGCCATGGGCGCCGTGCTCGTGGCGGTCGTCCTCGCGCTCCGCAAGGAGCTGGTGGCGGTCAGTCTCGACCGCGAGACGGCACGTGCGGCCGGACTCCCGGTGCTTCCGCTGGACCTGACGCTGTACGTGGTCGTGACGGCGACGATCGTCATGTCCCTGGAGGCCGTGGGCAACATCCTGGTCCTGGCTCTGCTCATCACCCCGGCGGCCACGGCCCGGCTGCTGACCGACCGGCTATGGGCGATGACGCTCCTCGCCTCTCTGTTCGGCTGCGTCGGCAGCCTCGCCGGGCTGTACGTGAGCTACGCCAACGACCTCGCGGCGGGTGGCTCGGTCGTCGTCGTCCTGACGGCCCTCTTCGTCGTGGTCTGGCTGCTCGCTCCCCGTCACGGACTCGCGGCGAAGCTCCGTACACGGGGTAGGACTGTCGAGGAGGAGCAGCCGGCGGGCAGTCCCGCGCCGACGAGGACGCCCGCCGAGGTGTCGGCGGGGCGCTGACTCAGGACCCCGGGGCGGGCGGTGGTCGCAGCCACGGCACCTCCCGCCCTGGCTTGAGGGATACCTTCAAGGGATTGACCTGGCGGTGCGTCAGGGAAATCAGCAAGTGGTCGGTGTGAGTCCTGAAACACCTGGGGAAGTTGACCGGAACATGCCAATAATTCTGCCGTGGAGACCGCCCTTGACCTGAATTGACCAGGCAGGGAGCAGATAAATCGGGAGCTTCTCCGTGTTTCGTACCATGTTCAAGTCCAACATCTAGCATCTGGACATTTGTGCAGGTCGGATCCGTGCTGTCGGGACCTGGGTCAGCAAGTGGTCAGCATGGGGTCAAACCGTGCCCCTTCCGATGCCGACCCCCAGGCGTGAAGGTCGAGGCTGAAGCGCTTGCGCCGCCCGGTCGCGCCGGCTGGCCGAGGTGCGGTGGTGGGCACTTCGGATGAACCGCGCCCCGCGCCTGCCGAGCGAGGCCGGCCCGACCATGCATGCGGCCCCGCTCGAGGAGCGCAGGGTGCGCTGGGACCGACCTCCGCGTCTACCGTGCGGTGTAGGGCAGGAGCGCCGTCTCGCGGGCGTTCTTGATGGCTGCTGCGAGCTGTCGCTGCTGCTGGGCCGTCACCCTGGTGACGCGTCGGCTGCGGATCTTGCCGCGGTCGGAGATGAACTTTCGGAGCAGGTCGGTGTCCTTGTAGTCGATGTAGGTGATCCCGGCCGCGTCGAGGGGGTTGGGGCGGGACTTCAGCGGCTTGCTGGGATTCTGGCGGCGTGTCGATCGGGTAGGCGGGCCGGTTTGCCCGGCCCGCCCCCCACACCACCGGACATGCGGGCCCGCATCCGGCGGTTCGTCCAGCTGATCTCAGGCGAGCTTCAGGCGGGACCACGAGCCCTTGAACGACTTGTAGCCCTGCGCATCCCAATAGGCTTTATTCATAGCGATTTCCAGTGGTTTCAGGTGGGAGGCCCGCCAGTATCGCTTGCGTTGCACTGCAACGCCTTGCTCCTGGTCTCCAAATTCGTAACCGAGCTTCTGGAGCATGGAGTTCTTGCGCTGACTGGTCTTCCACTGCACCCACTGGGCCTGCCGTAGCCTGCGGCGGGTCCAGTGATCAATCTCCTCGAAAACCCGAAGGCTGTCGGAGAGACTGAAGTAGGCCACCCAGCCGACCGAGAAACGGTTGAGTTTGTCCATCCTGTGGGCCATCGATACGCCCCACGTCCGGGAGGTGACTCGCCGAACGGTGGACTTTAGCCGTCTCACGGCCTTCCGGTCCACCCGGATCTTCACCTGCCCTTTGGCGAGGTAGTACCCGAATCCCAGGAGTGACGTCCACCAGATGGGGCACGCCTTCGACTTCTCACGATTCACCCTCAGTTTCAAGGTCTTCTCAATGAAGGCCGTGACCGAGGCGAGGGTCCGCTGCGCCGCTCGCTCGGACCGGACGAAAATCATCACATCGTCCGCGTACCTCACGAACCGGTGTCCGCGTTTGAAGAGTTCGCGGTCAAGGTCGTCCAGCATGATGTTCGACAGCAACGGGGACAAAGGGAACCCTGCGGGGTCCCTTCCTCGTTCCTCACCATCACGCCGTCGCTCATAATCCCGGCTTCCAGGTACCGCCGAATCAACTTCAGGACCTTTCTGTCCCTCACCCGGCGAGCCACCCGCGCCATAAGCGCATCGTGATTCACTCGGTCGAAGAACTTGTCGAGGTCCAGGTCCACGGCCCAACGGTTTCTGTCCTGGACGGCCCGGCGACCAACCCTTACGGCTTGGTGGGCCGAACGCCCTGGTCGGAACCCGAACGACGCCCCAGAGAAGTGGGGATCGAAGACGGGCACGAGGGCCTGCGCAATTGCCTGCTGGATCAAGCGATCCAGCACCCGTGGGACACCTAGCATCCGCTCCCCACCATTCGGCTTAGGGATGGTCACCCGACGGACAGGAGCGGGCTTATATGTCCCCGCATCGAGCTCAGCCCATACCTTGGGCCAGTTCTGGGCGATCCATGGCCGGAGTTCATCCGTCGTCATCCCATCAACGCCGGGGGCACCCCGGTTTGCTTCGACGCGCCTGAGCGCCGCGAGAAGGTTCTCCTTCGAGAACACCGTCTCCCAGAGGGAGACCTCGCGGTGATTGTTGTCCGCGTGTAGCGCCGGCTGGTCACTGCGCCCCTTGGGCTGGGCGGTCGTATGCACCGACCCCGTCACCCCAGGGTCTGCCGGGGCAGATTTACGGCGGTCATCGTGACCTGCGCGAGCAGACACCCTTCTTCCAATCCGCTAAACGTTCGGCCCTTCCCGAGTCCTTGTCGGCCTACTGCCTTTCCGTCTCGGTACTATGACCTCTGCTGACTTCTGTCCGGCAAACCAGTGCCATTGCTGGCATCGGTCGTCACAATCGCGGCCGACACACCGTTACAGGTGACACCCGGGCAGACCTCCCCGAATAAGAACAGCAACTTTCCCCGGATCGCCGCCGCATATACTCTGCGTCTTTCTTGGTGAGAACGGGCTTCGATGCAGTCAGCCACCTTGCCCAAGACGCCTAGCCTCAAATGCGGTTCTTGTACATCGGTACCCGGTTTTGCCTCCGGCTTCCTTCGGACCCCACCTCGCGATGACGCCCTTGCCGTTCGGCTAGCGAGTTAGTCTCACCTCTTCTCGTCGGGACTTTCACCCTTTAGCTGCTGCCCATGTCGGGCGTACTGACTCCTCCACCCCGTGAACGGGGTGGCTTCTCGCTATGCCGGTTGGGCTTCGCGACGGACCAGCCCGGCCCGTAGGACGTTGAGAGCCCCGACTGTGTCCGCGTGCGCGCTGTGGCCACACAAGACGCAGTGGAACGTCTCCTGTGTGGGCCGGTTCTCCTTGGCGGTGTGCCCACATTCGGGGCATCGCCGGGAGGTGTTGCGGGGGTCCACGGCGATCACTTCCCGCCCGGCACTCTCAGCCTTTGCATTCAGGATCGCGAGGAACACCCCCCATCCGGCATCCGATATCGAGCGGTTCAGCCCGGCCTTGGCCGCTGCCCCGTTGGGCAGGAAGCTGCCCGGCTGGTCGGGGTCGGGCTTCGGTTCGGGGGCCCTGCTCATGTTGCGGATCTTAAGGTCTTCGTGCGCGATGAAGTCGTGTTCCCGCACGAGGCCGAGGGCGGTCTTGTGGGCGTGGTCGAGGCGCTGGCACCGCACCTTGCGGTGCAGACGTGCCACAGCCTCTACCGCCTTGCGGCGGCGCTTGCTTCCGCGCTTGCACCTGCTCAGTGCCTGCTGAGCTGCTTCGAGCTTCGCTGCGGCCTTTCGCCCGTGACGCGGGTTGGGCACGAACTCGCCGTTCGAGCCGGCGAGGAAGTTGGCAATGCCCAGGTCGATGCCGACCACGCTGCCGGTCGCGGGCAGCGGCTCGGGCCGGGGCCGCTCGGCCGTCAGGACCACATACCAGCGCTTGCCCTCACGCTTGACCGAGACCGTCTTGACATGGCCGACCACCGTCCGATGCCGGTGCACCTTGACGTGCCCGATGCCCTGAAAGCGGACGCGGGTGACCGGGTCATGCGCGGTGGAGTCCCACCGGCAGCCGTCACCGTCCTTGGGGAAGTCCACCGTGTCGAAGCGGCCGATCCCCCTAAAGCGCGGACAGCCCGGCTTGTCCCCGGCCTTGATGCGCCGGAAGAACGCGGCGAACGCCTTGTCCAGCCGGCGCAGGGTCGCCTGCTGCGAGGAGAACGACCAGCGGCCCTGACGCTCCGGGTCGCATGCCCGGATCTCCTTGAGCTGCACGGACTGCTGCCCGTACCGGACCGTCGTCTTCGAGACATGCCGGTAGGCGTCACGACGCTCTTGCAACGCGCCGTTGTAGAGCGAGCAGTGATCGCGCAGCATCTCACCGAGCGCTTGTTCCTGCCGGGCGGTGGGCCGCAGGAGGAACGTGTACGCACGGATCATTCAGCCCACCCCTCCGACTCGGATCGACCTTAACCGTAACATTGGTTCATGTCACCACGTTGGGAACCAAACCCCGACGTACGGCGCGGCCGTCACGTCATCCACCACCTCCACACGCAATTGATGTTCGTCACCAGGTACCGGCGGACCGTCTTCAACGACGAGATGCTGACACGCTGCGAAGAGAGGAGTTCACCGGCCACGTCAACCAGGCCATCATGCACGGCCGCTTCTGGTCCGGCTCCTACTTCGCGGGGTCATGCGGCGGCGCACCCCTCCACGTGGTCAAGGACTACATCGAGAACCAGAAGCGGCCCGACTGAGCGCGGCTCCGCGGGCGAGGCATTCCGGAGCGAAACCGCGGCGCTCCGCGCCGCAGGGTTCAGGATCGGATTCCCTCCCCGCCTGAAGGCGGGGATTCCCTCCGAAGAAGAGGGATGGAATACCAGATCCTGGGCAAGGTGGGGGGAAGCAGTGGCGGAGCGTCAGACATCTCTTGTATTGGCAAGCGCGCTCCTGCTGGCGGCAACTGCGGTCACCGGCGGCGCCATCGGCCCCGTCGCCGACGCGAAGGCCGAGGCCTCGAAGACCCCCGAGATTCACACTGACACCGAGCCGCTGGCCAAGCGCCTACCGAAGCTCGGTCGGATCGTCTCGGCGCACTGGCAGCAGGGCGCTCCCGGCTCGGACAGCCGAGTGCCCGGCCCTACGGACTACTACGTCAGCGCCCTCATGAAGCTCGAACCCGGGTCGGTGGCTGTCCTGACCGCGTCCACACAGATGCAGCCGGCGGTCATCGCGACCGAGCCCGAAAGCATCTCCATTCCCGCCGAACTCGCCGAGTTCGCACCGGCGGGGGCGCAGTGGGTCCACAGCAGAGTGCTCGACGAGAGCTTGGTGCGCGCCGACTCTGCAAAGCTCTACTTTGACTCGGCCTCGGACACCGTCTACCTCTCCGCCACCAACGTGCACCTGCCGAATGCCGTCACGGTCCACGTCGGCCCGGACGGCAACCAGGTGACCATCACGCCCACGCCGTCGGCAACCACGCCATGAGCGGCCTCCAGAGCCAGGCCATGCCTCTCTGATCATCTGACGCGTTAGCTTGGTATGGGTGCTTGCGGGGGTCTGACCGACGAGGAATGGGCTCGGCTGGAGCCGCTTCTGCCGGTGAACAACGGACGTTGTGGCAGGTGGAGGGACACCGATCTCGGAGCGCTTCACTCGCCCGCACAGGAGCGGGGGGTGGCGTCGGTCGCAGCTTGTGACACCTGGTGCGGTTCACTGGCTTCGCCCGCCGGGTGCCTGGCCCGGGGCGGGAGGCAGCAGTTGCTGTGGTGCCGCCTGCGGGGTGTGCTCTTGCTGCCGTACAGGCGGGCACTGTTGCGCTTCGGCGCGAGCAAGGGCTGTGCGGCTTCGGCGCGGGCGCGGTGGTGGATCCGGTGGGCGGCGGGTGTGGTCGAACTGCGGGGCGATTTGGGGGCCCAGGCCGGGGTGAAGGTGCGGTACGCGAGCGGTATCGACTTGTCCGGGTTCGACGGGTCGCCAGGAATGCAGTGGTCGCGAATGGCGGCCGCGGTGACGGCGGTGTCGGTGAGGGGCGGGGCGGGGTGTCCGTGGAGGGTGCGGGTGAGGTAGCGGCGGGCTTCGGCGAGCAGGTGACGGTGGCGAAAGCGGCCGCCGTGGTGGACCGAGACGATCGCGGTGATCTCCAGGGCTGCGGCCGCGACGTCCACCGCGGTGCGGACCGCGGTGCGGACCGTGGTGCGGATCGCTGCGGCGGCGAGGCGGGCCAGGCGCAGGAGATTGTCGACGACCTCCTCGCCGACCAGGGCCCGCAACTCCCGGGCATTGCACGGGACTTTCGCATCTTCCTCGAAGAGATCAACGGCCCGCATCCGTACCTCTTCCCGACGCTTGCGCTGCTCGGCGGTCAACCCGCCCCCGTCCGGATACCGCATGCATCCGGCGTACCAGCTCGGACACGTCCCCTCACCAGCCCCGGCACAAATCCAGACCCCAAGACGCAGAAGTCAGTAATGCACCGGCCCGAAGATCGTGATCTTGCTTGTGGGATGGTGTGGTCTGGAGTGCTCCGGTTGGTTGTGGCCGCGCTTCCGTGATGACTACGACGTTCGACGTGGAGCGCTGACGGCAGAAGCTGTGGGTTGAAGCTGTGGGTTTACGGGACATGGATCGAGAGAAGCATCCTGGACAACCTCGGGCTGGAATCGTGCCGATCGCGGGCGCGCGGGCGGATCGAGCCTCCGACGTCCACTGCTGCGTGGAGGCTGGACCCGCGCGGTACCCGCCGTTCCCTATCCGAGCGTGAGCATCGCCTCGGTGACCTCGCCGACCGCCGCATCGGGGATCGCAGTGGCGGCCTCCTTGAGGACGAGCAGTCGTGCCCCGGGGATCTCGCGCGCGATCGCCTCGCCGTTGCCGACGGGGAAGAACCGGTCGCGGCGGCCGTGGACGATGAGCGTGGGGACCTCGATCTCGGGCAGGCGCTCGCGCCAGCGGGGTTTGCAGTCGAGCCTGGAAAACACCATGCCGATCTGGTTGGCCATCTGGACCGGGGGTGCAGTGCTGGGCGTGCGGTCCCAGATGCGCGCGGCGATCGCGCGCGTGGCGACGGGGTCATCGCCGAGGATCTCCGCGCCGACGGCGGCGAACTCCGCAACCGCCTCGCGGTCGGTCCAATCGGGCATCAGGCGCGCGAACAGTCGGCTCATCGTCGCCTGGTCATGGTCGGGGAGGTCATCGTCGGGCGGGCCAGGCGCAACCGCGCGGGTGCCGGCCAGGGTGAGCGCCGAGAACGCGTCCGGATGGTCGAGCACGGCCACCTGGGCGACCATCCCGCCGACGCCGATCCCCGCGAGGTGCGCGGGCCCCCCGCCGAGCACGCCGGCAAGGGCCGCCGCGTCGGCGGCGAGGTCGCGCAGGGTGTAGGCGGGCGCCTCCGGATCCGTCATCGTCGACTCCCCGCTGTCGCGCAGGTCGTAGCGCACCACACGGCGCCCGCCAGCGGCGAGGCGCTCGCACAGCGCGTCGGGCCAGGAGAGCATCGTCGTCCCGCCCGCGAGCAGGACGAGTGGCGCGTCGTCGTCACCGAACGACTCGATACCCAAGGCGATCTCATTGGCATGGACAGTGGTCATCGGATCACCGGAAGCGAGCTCGGCACGACGGCGAACGCGGGCTTGCCGACCTCGCCAGCACCGTAGCCGGACGTGTCGTCCCAGCCTTTCGTCCCGTCGACCACGTCGAAGAGGCGGCGGCCGAGGACGACGGCGCCCGAGCGGGCGGACCCCTTGCGCAGGACCAGGCGGTCGTCGGGGTCGTCGGAAAACGCCCACGTGCGCAGGGCCTCGCCGCCGGTGCCCGGCCCGTTGTCCGGGCTGGGGTCGGGTCCGGTGACGAAGCCGTCGATGGAAACCGAGATGTCAGCGATGATTCGAGTCATGCCAGGGCAGACCCGATCCGCCGCCCGAACTCATCGCTCGCGCAGCCGACCAGCTGCCGCACGTGCCCCGCCCCGGTGCAGGTCGGGGCGGGGCACGGCGCGGTCAGACAGCCGGCAGGGCGGTCGCAGCGGTGTTGAACGATCCCCGCACCATGACCAGCCACGAGGACTACGCGGCCTGGGATGACCGCCCACGGCCACGGCGACGGGGATCATCTGAGCCGCGACCAGGCACTGGGCGCGATCTCCCGGATCACGGCCGCTGTTGACGTGCCGGTCACCGCCGACATCGAACGCGGCTATGCGACCGATCCCGCCGGTGTGGGCGAGACCGTGCGCAGCGTCCTGGCGGCCGGAGCCGTGGGCAAGCCCTCGCTCCCTCAGCCGCCCGCCTCAACGTTGCGGGGCAGGCCTTAGCTGCGGTGTCGCCCGGGCTGGGCACGGGGAACGCGCTGAGCTGCTGGTGCAGCTCGGGGTGGTGGCGGTGACGGGGCTGCCGAATCTGCGGCTGCCCCGGGTGGTCAGCTGAGACGCGGGTGGTCGGCCGCGAGCTGAGCGGGACCGGCCGCGCCCGGTACGGCAGCAGAGCCCCGATACGGCAGCAAGGGCCCGGACCGCGCGTCGCGGTCCGGGCCCTGCCCCGTGCGGTGCCGCCCTGCGGCGGCGGTGCGTCAGCTCTGTGCGGTGTCGTCGCCCGCCTGCCCGGCGACCTCAGCTGCGCCTGCCTTCTCGCGCATCTTGCGCACCAGCTCCGCCTTCTGGACGGCTGCACTCTGGCGGTCGAGGTTGCGGTGCGGACCGTTGTTCTGCCGTTCGGCGCGCGACAGCTTCTTGCGCTGGCCGCCGCCCATGCCCACGGGATTGTTGATGTTCTTGCTCACGGTCACGGGTTCTCCCGGTAATGATGTGAAGTGATCTACGGATTCATCGGTGGGGGACGGGCGGCGACGTCGAAGGACGTCAGCAGGTGCCCATCACGCTCTCACTCGTAAATCGGCGTCTGGAAGAACCATGACAAAGACGTTACCCGGTTCCGTCGGCCCCGCACACCAACCTTTTCGGTTCCCCGGCATCGGCCGGGCCTTCGGCGAGCGCCCGGGGCCAGCCGTTTCCTTCCGGGAATCTCAGCACCGCCAGCACCCGCCGGTGGTCGCCGCCCGCCCGGGGCAGGTCCAGATGGGCGTTACTGGGCCGCCGCGGGCGTAGTCAGTGGTCGCGAGCACACTGACGGCATGAGAGATCATCTCACTTGCGCCCCGCCGTTACGGGACAACCTTTAGGCCGCGCGAATCCTCGTCCCGATCGGCGTCATTTCGTTCTTCGTCGGCGTAGGGAATGGCAGTGCGGATGACCCCGCGAAGCCCCAGAAGACTGCCGGCGCAAAACCCATACCGTCCGCCACCGTGACAGCAATTAGCGACTGTGACCGCTACACCAGCACCTACCGAGACGGGACCACAAGCCCGGCACCAGTGCCGGCCGTCACCAAGACGAACCGTCAAGACGTGCCGCGGCAGTGAGCCCCCCTCATGCAGGCGGCCGGCGGGGTGGTGGTTGATCCATGCCAGGCCGCCGATGTCGAGGCGGCGGCGGGCGCGTGTGACCGCTACATAGGCGAGCCGGGCTTCACCATCGTCGATGGGCCCGGGAAGGGGCCGACCCTTGTCATCGTGCTCGTCGCTGTCCGGAGGTGGGGTGAAGTCGTCAGCGATTCGCACGCGCGACCATTCGCGCCCTTTGGCTCTGTGCGCCGTGGAGACGGTCACCTCGGCTGCACGTTCGTCGTCGAGCTGATCGACGGCCCTGAGGATGGCGCTGGTGCCATGGGTATCGACGAGGTCCACGAGTGGCTGGAGACCGGCGACCACCAGCTCTTCGACCGGCTGCTACACGAATTCCCCGACTGGCTGACCGCCGCCCACACCGCCCACATCGTGCAGTGAAGCCTCAGGACGGCGCCAGCGCCCGTACCGGCTGGCCCCTGTTCACAGGCACACCAAAGAACCCGTTAACGCGATCGCCGTCCAGCAGGAGGCAGCCAGCCCCGGCGACGGTGCGCCCCCGAGAGCGGCTTACGTGTTTTCGAGGGTGTGTTTTGGCGGTGCCGGAGAGGAACGGTTTGAAATGGCCCCACCCTCGATCAGGTGACGTTTCGTGGGTGTCCTGGGACGGAGGCAGTCAAGGGCAGATGGCGGTCCGCGGCGGCCGGTAGCGTGTGGTCCACGGAGCCCGCCCGGCTGCTTCCCCTGACAGGAATGCGGACGGGCGGGCGCCTTGTTGGCGCCCGCCCGTGGGCAAGGGCTCGCAGGATTGCCGGCGGAAGGTGCTGCTGCCGGTCACGTCGTCTCTGCGTCCTGGGTTTGGGGTCCATCGTCGGTCTCTTCGGCGGGATCGACCGAGCGGTAGCGACCCATGCTCCAGGAGATCAGAACGGCTCCAAGGGGGGTCATGCCATAGAGCACGGGGAAATCTTTGCCGAACCTGGTGATGAGGAAGGCCAGCCCCGCGAGGGCGAGGATCAGGAGCGGGCGCCTGACGACGTGGCTGCATACGATCGCCAGTCGGCGCCGCACTCCCTGCGCTTTGGTGAGCCCTATCCAGCCCGAGGGTGACATGACGTCAGCGTAGTGCGTGCTGCAGTTCGGGCAGTGTGTCTTCAAGTTCCTGCAATGGCCGAGGCCCGGAGACTGGGACGTTTGAGCCATTGCCTGTCCCGATCGAAAATACGATTCGGTGCAGTGAGCTGCGGAGATGTCGCGCGGTCAGGCGGCGCGGTGATACTGGTTGATCAATCCTCCGAGGATTGATTCTCGTCGGATCCGGTGGTTCTGGAGATCGGTGACGGTGGCCGGGGCGGGTGGTTCGGCGCTATCGGGGGATAGTTGCCGTCGGGACTGGTGCGGCCGGTGCTGGTTGTAGTGCTGGATGTACTCGGTCAGCACCTTTACGGAATGGGCCTCGTTATAGATCAGCACGCGGTCGAGGACCTCGCGGCGCAGGGTGCCCACGGCTCTCTCGCACATCGCGTTCGCTTTGGGTGCCCGCGGTGGACTGAGTAGGACCTCCACGCCGTCGGCCTCGAAGACGGCGTCGAAGGCGCTGGTATACCTACCTGTCCCGGTCGCGGAGAAGGAAGCGCAGGGAATCCATGCGGCGGTCCAGTGCCATGGCGAGGTCCCTCGCCTGTTGAACGGTCCACTGCGCGGTCGGGTGCACGGTGACACCGGCGAGGTGGATTCGTCTGGTGTCGTGCTCAATGAAGACCAGGGCGTTCGCGGTTGGCCGCGTCGAGTCGGTGACCCTGATGGCCGGCGGGAACAGGGCTGGGCGGCGAACGTGATCCGCTGGGTCGCCGGGCCGCTCGTGGTCGGCTCGATCCTGGCGGCCTTCGTGTCCCGTCGGCGGGAGCGCCGTCGCGCTCGGGCCATGAATGAGGGGCGGCAGGCGTGAACTGGGCCGTCCCCTGGAGTGAGGCGGCGCTCGTGGCCGTTGCCTGCTGGGCGGTCAGCGGTCTGGGATACGGCGTGCTCGCCGCCCTCGTGGTTCTGGGAGCGCCACGGCTTTTGGCCGGCCGCGGTCGCGGCGGGCCTCGCGGGGGGTTGTCGTGCTGTTCGCTCTTGTCGACGTCCTGCGTCCGGGTCTGGGCCGGTACGGCGGACGCGCTGGCCACGGGGGCCGCGGCGACGGTCGCCCTGGCCGTCTTCATCCTGGTCGACCGCGGAGCGGGACGCGGTCGTGATCACGACCAGGACCTTTCACGAGGAGCACCCTGATGCCGCCTTGGCAAGTACCCCAGCGCTGCCAAAACTCGTGAACATCACCCGACCGTGGATCTGGGTGCCTCCCAAACCCGTGAACAGCTGACGGCACTACTCGTGAATAAAGCCAACTGTCCGAAATTCGTCAGCACCAGCGCATGTCCAGTGCTTGAAGAGTGTTGATCTGTTCCGCGGTGAGACGTGTGACGTTGCGGCGCCGTTCGGACATCCAACAGCACAGAACGAGCGGATCGTTGGCGTCGTTGCCGCGGTAGGTGGCGGGGACGGCGATGTGCTGGTGGGCGTTCGGTTCATGCCCGTGCCTGTGCCGCCCCTAACCGCTCGCCGGGGCTCCGCTCAGGCAGCGGTCGGTGTTATCCACCACCAAGCCGCACACGCTCGCCCGCCATGGACCCGACGGGACAGCGGCCGTTTTCTCGGAGGCGAGCATGAGGCGCGGTTCCCTGGCCACGTCAGCAGCCATTGCCCGCTCCTCGTACGCGTTCCTGCCCGGTGCCCTGACAATCCGGGCAATCCATTCCGAGTCCGCACTCCGGGCACCGCCGGCTGTTCACGAAGCCCAGACCCTCACAGATGCGGCATGTGCCCCAGCCTTCGCACATGACGCACAGTCGGTAGCCGGGCCTCAACGTTTCCGGGGTGGCCACGCGTGGGGGACGTATCCAACGGGCGTGGATCCACACGACGGGCACCTCTCCCCAGAGCCGCAGAGCGCGGCCCGCGTGGCTGCCACCGGCCCTGCATCCGTCGCGTGTTACCACGGGCAGACGGCGACCGCCGAATCCCTGCTCGGTCTCGGCGCGCCAGCCCGCCTCGGCGAACGCGTCGGCCGCGGCTGCGGTCGCGTAGGGAGTGTCAGGCAGTATCAGGGCCATCGAGAACCGCTTGCCCATCGCCCCGCTTACGGTGCGCCGATCGTCGGTCCGCTCCTCGGCGCGCGGCTCGACACCAGGGGCGACCGCAGCCGCGACGGCCCACAGTTCCTGGCGCAGCCATTGCACCGCACGCTCGAACTTCTCGGCCGCCCCCTCGATTTCCTCACCCAAGGCCGTATCCCCCGCTGCTCAAGTCACCGGCGAGCGGACTGTACGCGCCCGGCTCCTTCAAGTCCAAGCCCATCCCATGGGCCGTGGCCCCCAGCCCCGTGAGGACCAGGCGCCAGGTCATCCCGCCCGGCCGCTTGGACAGCAAGAACTACGTGGCGAGCTACCGCAAGACCGTCGCCGCCTACCAGGACCAGCTCGCCGCGCAAGAAGCGGGCCGCCCTTGCCGCCGCGAAGAAAGCGGCCGCGGGCACGCGCCGCGGCTCGCTGCACGCCGTCGGCTGACCCGGCACCCGCACAGTTCCGCTCCCCGGCTTCGCGCCGCCTGATACGGTGCGTGACCGAGCAGTGGCGAGGCCGGCGGCCGTGTCGGGCGGTAGGCGACGGCGGCCTGCGGGAGACGCCCCGAGCTGCGGACGGAACGTGAAGGCGAGACCGCCCGCGCCGACTTCGGCGAGCGGTCGAGGCTGAACGGCAGCCGGCCAAATCTGACGCGCGATCGGTCAGACACCGTCGCCCTCGTCGGCGACGCCAGCTGGCTCCGTCGTTGGTCTCGTCGACGAGGAAGTCCCGATTCGGCGACAGCCCGCCGCGGCGCTCGTAGGATGCCTGGATGCCTCAGCAGATACGGATGAGCCGCCGCTCGTGGGTTGCCGCGTGGGCGGTGCTGTGCGCGGCTGGCCTCGCCGCCACCGCCAAACTGAACGCCTCCTCGGCACCGGACCCGCAGCCCGAGAAGTCCGTCAGTGCCGAGTGCGCCGAGCGCATCGCGGACATCGAGACGCAGCT
This sequence comes from Streptomyces sp. NBC_01320, assembly GCF_035974375.1. Taxonomy (NCBI): domain Bacteria; kingdom Bacillati; phylum Actinomycetota; class Actinomycetes; order Kitasatosporales; family Streptomycetaceae; genus Streptomyces; species Streptomyces sp. NBC_01320. The sequence continues at coordinate 11,635,593 of NZ_CP108390.1, read as the reverse complement.
GGCCAAGGGCAAGCAGGAAGGCAAGGGAGACGGAGTGCTGGTCTTCTCGCGAGTCCAGGTCGGCACCGAGGACGACTGCCGTGACGATCTCCGTAACCACTTCCGTGGCGATCAGTGAGCCGCGGTACCTGGCTCGCCGCGATGACAGGGCTAGCCTTCGTCGGTGCCGGGGCAATCATTGCCGTGGGCGCCACGTCGGAACCGAAGCCGCGGCCCGCGCCGCCGCGGGTGTACTCCTCCTGCCTGGCGGCAGACACCAAGCCGGTGTCTGCGGACGACGACCCGTGCGACGGCCGCTGAAGAACGTCCGCCGCATGGCAGAGCACCCAAACCCAAGACGGCCTCTCGGCCGACGACGCCACCACAAGAACCGTGGACATCGGGGCTCACCCAGATGAGGGGGACCCTGTTCGTCACTGACAGTGAGTCTAAGGCTTGTCCCGTAACGATCTTTTGGTCGGAGGGTTATGAGGCTTTGCCTCACCGGCTTGGGGCTTGATGCCCTCGCGCGCTGGGTATCGCAGGCGCATGCAGGCATGGGGAAAGGCCCTGTGGACGGGACCCCGGTTGGAGACTTTCCTGCGGGGCGTGGTGTGGCGGGTGCTGGCGAGAGAAGCGCCGCAGCCGCGGTGGATCCCGCGTGGTGTCGGCCGACGTCGACGCCACTGCCGGCGTCGGGGCGGTCTGGATCGTGTGGCGTCCGAAGTCACCACGCATGCGTGAGCACATTGCGCTCCTGGAGTGGTACGAAGAGCAGTGCGGTACGTGGGGGGCGGCAGCGACCCTGGAGAAGATCCTTTCAACGTCGATGTGCTCGACGTTCGCAACGGCGGGGGCGTCCTCAGCCTCACCCGCAGCATTGATCCTCCACGCTCCATCACCGCAGCTCCGTGGATCAGTTGCGTCAAAGTGAGCCTCGGGCGGGACGTCGATCACGTTCTCATCGGAGCCCGCCGGATCGGCAATCCCGAGCACTGCAAGCTCATCGTTGTTTGGACGTCCCCCTACATTAGCCGCGGAGCCCGTCCCGTCAGCGAGGCGTTCAACAGCGTCCTCAAGGTCGAGTACGTCCACCGGCACACATTCCGCACCCGCGCCGGGGCCAGGATCAGAATCGCCACCCGGATCACCGGCTTCTACAACACCCGCCGACTACACAGCGTGTGCGACTTCAAGAGTCCGATCGACTACGAACGCGAGTACTGGGCCGGCCTCACCGTGGGGTTGGCTGCGTAGAAAGGACTCCACGATCCAAGGGGATTGACACAACGGCTTCTCTCCATATGGGCATGAGGGCGACCCGCTCAACTTTATCGGCCGCCCGTCAGCGGTAATACGCTTGCGCACCCGCCGCACCCGCCGTAAGTCACGATCCGACAACGAGGTAAATTCCGGCGAACAGTCGGGAAACGCTTGGCTTTTCACGTGTGAGACCGCTTGTTGTGTGCGTGTCTACGCGCGTATCTTGAGCCGACTTTCGGCGCTTCTCCCTCAGAACCCGTACATCGCGAATCCATACCTGACGTCCGCAAGCACGTCCGCAAGAAAGAACTCACCATGTCGCCTTCCATACCCCCGGCCCTGCGCGGCCGACGTGCCAAGGCCATTGCCATTGCTCTGCCCATCGGTCTCGCCGGGTCGCTCATCGCGCTGCCGTTCACTGCGCAGGCGACCGCGTCCTCGGACGCCGTCATCTCCGAGATCTTCGGCGGTGGCGGGAACGCCGGGGCCAGTCTCACCAATGACTTCATCGAACTAGGCAACGCCGGCGACGCTCCCTTCGACCTCACCGGCTGGTCGCTCCAGTACTTGAGCGGCTCGCCCACCGCCACCTCCAAGTGGCAGGTCACCGAGATCAAGGGCGCCATCCCGGCCGGTGGCAACTACCTCGTGGAGGAGGCCAAGGGCGCGGGCGGCGACACCGCGCTGCCCACCCCCGACGCGGCCGGCACCATCGGCATGTCGGCGAGCAGCGGCACCGTCGCGCTCGTCCACTCCACCACTCCGCTGGCCTGCCTTACTGCCGCCGACTGCGCCGCGGACAGCAGCATCAAGGACCTGGTCGGCTTCGGAACCGCCGTCGTACGGGAGACCTCACCCGCCACCGGCGCTGACAACACGCACTCGGTGAGCCGCGATGCCGCCTTCACCGACACGGACAACAACTCCGTCGACTTCTCCGGCTCGACGCCGAGCCCGCGCAACAGCGCCGGTACGGGAGGCGACGGTGGCGGGGACCCGTCCCCCACCCCCTCGCCTACCGACACCACCCCTGGCGACGTACGCATCCACGACATCCAGGGCGCCACGCGGCTCTCCCCGTACGCGGGCAAGAGCGTCACCAACGTCCCCGGCGTGGTCACCGCGGTCCGGGCCGCCGGTACTTCGCGCGGCTTCTGGATCCAGGACACGAACCCGGACGGCGACCCGGACACCAGCGAGGGCGTCTTCGCTTTCACCGGCTCTTCCACCCCGCAGGTCAAGGTGGGCGACTCGGTCCTGGTCTCCGCCAAGGTCACCGAGTACTACCCGGGCGGCAAGGCATCCGGCTCGCAGTCCATCACCGAGCTGAGCGGCCCGACGACCACCGTCCTGTCCTCCGGCAACCAGTTGCCCGCGCCCGAGGCGATCGACGCCAAGACGCTGCCCGAGGCCTACGCGCCGAACGCGGAGGGCGCCAGCATCGAGCCCCTCAACCTGGAGCCGTCCAAGTACGCCCTGGACTGGTTCGAGTCCCGCGAGGGCATGCTGGTGCAGATCCAGGACACCCGCGTGGTGGGTGCCAGCAACGCGTACAACGAGACGTGGATCACTACCAAGCCCAAGCAGAACCCGACCTCCAGCGGCGGCACCGTTCTCACCAGCTACAACGACCTGAACTCCGGGCGCCTGCTGGTCGGCTCGCTGACCGCCGACCAGCTCAAGGCCAACGTCGGTGACACTCTCACCGGTACGACGATCGGCCCGCTGGACTACGCCAACTTCGGTGGCTACAACATCCAGGCCACCACCCTCGGCAAGGTCAAGTCCGGCGGCCTCAAGCCGGACGTGGCGAAGCCCGGCAAGGCCAACGAGCTCTCCGTCGCCACGTACAACGTGGAGAACCTTGCCCCGCAGAACCCGCAGAGCAAGTTCGACCAGCTGGCCCAGGGCGTCGTCAAGAACCTCGCCACCCCGGACGTCGTGAGCCTGGAGGAGATCCAGGACAACAACGGCGCCACGGACGACGGCACGGTCGCCGCCGACCAGACGCTCGCCAAGTTCACCGACGCCATCAAGAAGGCCGGCGGCCCGGCGTACGAGTGGCGCTCCATCGACCCGGAGAACAAGACCGACGGCGGCGAGCCCGGCGGAAACATCCGTAACGTGTTCCTCTTCAACCCGAAGCGCGTCAGCTTCGTGGACCGTCCGGGCGGCGACGCCACCACCCCCGTCAAGGTCGTCGACAGCGGCAACAAGGGGATCACCCTGTCGGCCTCCCCCGGCCGTATCAACCCGACGTCCGATGCCTGGAAGAGCAGCCGCAAGCCGCTGGTCGGCGAGTTCACGTTCCAGGGCCAGCAGGTCTTCATCATCGGCAACCACTTCAACTCCAAGGGCGGCGACCAGCCGACCCACGGCGTCTTCCAGCCGCCGACGCTGGGCTCCCAGACGCAGCGTCTGTCCCAGGCCAAGGAAGTCAACACCTTCGTCTCCAGCCTGCTCGCCAAGGACAAGAACGCCAAGGTCGTCGTTCTCGGTGACATGAACGACTACCAGTACTCCACGCCGCTCACCACGCTCACCCAGGGCGGAGTTCTCACCGACCTGATCAACAAGCTGCCGGTGGGCGAGCGGTACAGCTACGTCTACGACGGCAACTCGCAGACGCTGGACCACATCCTCGTCACCCCGGGTATCCACAACCCCGGGTACGAGCTGGTCCACGTCAATGCGGAGTTCTCCGACCAGACGAGCGACCACGACCCGCAGGTCGTTCGCATCAAGTAACGCGAAGATCCCAGTGATCTGTGGCGTGCACGCGTTCGACGCGTGCACGCCACACGTGCGTTCAGGCCGCTCAGCGCGCCGTAAGCACTGAACCCAGGATGGGTGCGGATCCTTACGAACGGAAAGGCGCGTGCCGGGACAATCCTGTGCCATCGAACGAGCACCCCGGGACCTGGCGGACGGCCCGTCCTCCTCGGCTACCGGGCCGTCTGCTTGGACCAGCGCATGACGGATTGGTCGACACTGGAAGACGCCTGCGGCTCTGCCGAACACATGCCGGGGCGTTGACGCCCCTATGGATGTCAAGTAGCGGTTGCGACACGTGCGCGGCTGGCTGCGGGGCTCGGAGTGGCGATGAGCCGGTAGACCTCCCGTGCGATGTAGCGCTTGAGGCAGCGGATGACTTCTCGGCGCGTCTTGCCCTCGGCAAGGCGTCGCTGCAGGTAGTTCCGAGTGCGGTCGTCCCAGCGCAGGCGGCTGAGGACGATCCGGTAGAGAGCGGCGTTGGCCTGGCGGTCGCCGCCGCGGTTGAGTCTGCGGCGCTGGGTCTTGCCGGAGGACGCTTCGACCGGGCTGGTGCCGCACAAGGCGGCGAAAGACGCCTCGCTGGTGAGGCGTTCGGGGTTGTCACCTGCGGCGATGAGCAGGGCTGCGGCGCTGTCCGGGCCGACGCCGCGTACGTCGAGCAGACCGGGCGTATTCGCCTTGCCGGCCTCGGCCATCCGCTGGTTCAGGTCGTCGATCTCTTCGGTCAGGTGCTGGATTCGGCGGGCCAGCAGACGCAGGGTGTGCCGGGCACCTGTAGCAGGCCCGGTCGCGTCCAGAGCTTCCAGTGCGGCGCACCGCTTGATCAGGTGCGGGTTGGTCAGGCTGGCCAGGGGCTCGCGCAGGGCGGAGTCGGCGCAGACCAGGACGCTCTTGAGCTGGTTGATGGCCTGGGTACGGGACTTGATCGCGGATCCCTTGGCGAGTTTGAACAGCCGCAGCATCTCCACCGGGCCGTCGCTCGTCTTGGCCGTGGCGGTGGCGTGTCCGGACAGCACGGCGCGGGCGGCGGCCTCGGCGTCGGCGGCGTCGGTCTTGCCGTGGCGCCGGCGGGCGGCCTTGTCCGGCTGGTTGACCTCGACTCCCTCGGCGTGCAGGTGGCGTTGCGCGATCTTGGTGGTTAATTCCAACTGTCATGCAGCGAGGGAGAGTTGGAGTCGGGCGAGGTGGCTGTGGTTGGCGCGGTCGAGGGGGTGGCCGTTCCACCAGGCGACGACGCGGATGAGGTTGAGGGCTGTGGCGCTGGTTGTGTGGTCGAGGTGGGTCTTCGCCAGGCCGCGGTAGCGGGCGCGGCGTAGGCCGGTGGTGTGGGTGGCTTGGCGGATGGTGCCCTCGACGCCTGCGCGCAGGGCGTAGTCGCGGTTGAAGTCGTCGGTCTGTTGGTGGGCGCGGGCAGCTTGGATGGCCTCGGTGAGTTCGCGGGGTTGGAGGCTGAGCCGGCGGCGGTTGCTGCGGGCGCTGGTGCACTGGTCCTTGGAGGGGCAGGGGATGCAGTCCAGGGCGGCGAAGGATACGACGGTCTTGGCCACGCCTTCTTGGATGACATCGTTCCAGGTGGTGCTGGTCTTCCCGGCCGGGCAGACGGCCTGCTGGTTGTCCCAGTCGATGATGAAGTCGGTAGCTGCGAAGCCTTGTTGGGCTTTGGCTTGGCGGGAGGTGTCGAGCAGGACCGGGGTGATCAAGGCGACGCCGTAGGCCTTGGCGGAGCCCACGATCAGTTCGGCACTGGGGTAGCCGGAGTCGAGGTAGTGCCGTGCGGGCAGCAGCCGACGGCGCTCCAGGGCCTGGTGGATCGGCTCCAGGGCCTTGGTGTCCGGGAGGGTGGAGGCGGTGGTGGCCACGTTCGTGATGATGTTCGGCCGGGCGGGACGGTCGCCGTCGGCCTGTGGGTGGCAGGTCTCCGACACGTGCAGCTTGAATCCGTTCCAGAACATGTCCCGCTTGGCTGACCAGCGGGCGTCGGTGTCATACGGGGAGGCCAGGCGTATCGGGCCGGGCGGCAGCCCGTCACCCCCGTCCTCGTCGCGCTCGCGGCGCCGGATCCGCAGCCTACCGCCCCTACCCGGGGTGCGGGTGTAGTTCTGCACCAGCGCAATCCGCAGGGTCTGCACCGCGGGCAGTTCGCGCAGCCATGCCGGGGACACCGGGGCGTAGAGGGCCTCCAGCAGGGTGTAGCCGTCCTTGGCGTAGTGCAGGGCGAGTTCGTCCTGCTTGGTCTTGGAGGAGGGCAGACGCCAGGTGTCGATCCGGTCCGCGTAGCGGCGGCTCCAGTCCTCCACGACCAGCGCCTGGTCAACCCAGTCGGGGCAAGCCGCAGCCAGGGCGTTCAGGGCCGCGCGCACGCTCTCGCCGACCAGCTCGAGCCGGTTCAGGTCCCGCACCGCGGCCACGATGTGCGTGGAGTCGGTGCGCTGGTTGCCGCCCGCCGCCACCAGTCCCAGCTCGCGCAGCCGCTCCAGCAGAAGGTCCAGCACCCGCTCCTCCAACCCGTGGGCGACCACCCGGGAGCGGAACTCCGACAGCACACTGTGGTCGAAGCCCGGATCCTCCAGAGCCAGACCCAGCGCGTACTTCCAGGACAGGTTCTCGCGGACCTCGTCCGCGGCCTGCCGGTCGGTCAGGTTCGCGGCCTTCTGCAGCACCGTGACCAGCGCGAGCCGGCCTGGCGACCAGCCCGGCTTGCCCGCCCGCCCGAACCCGTCGGCGAAGGCAGCATCCGGGAACAGCTCGCCCAGCCGGTCGCGGACCTGCACCGCCAGCGGGGCCTCCCGCCTGCCCGAGTACATCGCCCGGACCGCCGCCGCGATCTGCGGATCCGGTTCAGGCCAAGGCTGGGGCTGCACCGACACGACACGCTCCGATCCGAGAAGACCCACGAGTGATCACCAGCGCTCATGATCCACTGCCTCCTCGTCGCGCTGCCACCCCTGGCGCACAGGCACGCCCACGACCGACTCCGCCAGCCATCTCGATCCCTGCCAACTCGACTTCAGTGCCGAGCAGTTGGAATTAACCACCAAGATCCTTGCGCCTGCCGAAAACCTCATCCGTCCAGTTCAGGCCGCATGCTGGTACTCGTGGAGGGTGTGGCCGAGGCGGTCGCGCCGTCGTATGTCGAGGCGGGCGATCTGATCCGGATCCGTGATCGGCGGCGTGGGCGTTGTCAACTTGACCAGTCGGTGTCTGGCTGAGGGTGTGTGTGGCCGTGGAGGGGCCGGGCGGCGGTCCTTGTGTCAGGCCGCGGTAGGCAGGGCGGTCGACATTCAGCGAACTCGCGAGAGCCTGTCCGGCCTTCAGGACCACCTGGGCTGCTCCGGAGAGCCGGACGAACGCTCCGGAGCGGTCCAGGCGCGGGCGGCGGTCGCTGACGCGGAGGCGAGGACGAGGAAGCTGCTGAACGCATAGAACATAGCCGGACCGGCGCTGAAGATCCGGAGTTGGCTCTTCAGCGCCTCGTAGTACTCGGGCTCGGTGAGGTCCACCCTGGCGCTGTGCTGAGGGTGCGCGGCCGGGTCCTGGGCCACGACTACGACGACCCAGATCCGGGCCCCGGGGTGCGCTGGATGCAGACCATGGCGGCGTCGTCGTCCAGGTGCCCGCCCACATGAGTCAGAAGGTCGGCGCGCAGGTGGTGGATTAGGGCCTGGGGGCTGTCGTGTGCCTGGGAGGCGGCACGTTCGGTCAGTGGGTAGAAGACTTTGCCGGGGTCCCGGGCTTCTATCACGCCGTCGGTGTAGAGCAGCAGCAGGTCTGCGGGCTCCAGGGTGAAGGTGTCCACCTGGTACTGGGGTGTGGTCAGCTCGCCCAGGCCAAGTGGCGGCGCGGGGCGGGTGGGGTTGAGTGCGGTGGCCTGTCCGTCGCGTAGTAGCAAGGGGGGCGGGTGCCCGCAGCTGATCATCTCCGCCTTCTCGCCTGCATCGGGGATGTCGATGATTGCGGCGGTGATGAAGCACTCCCCTTCCTGCTCCGACTCGGTGGGTTCGACCATGCTCCAGCACACGCTGTTCTCCAGGTAGGCCATGAGGTCGGGCAGGGACGATTGCCGGTGTGCGGCCGCCCGGAATGCACCCAGCAGCAGCGCGGCATCTCCGATCGCGGTCAGGCCCTTGCCCCGCGCATCCCCGATGATCAGCCTGGTGCCGGCCGAGGTGCGGGTGGCCGCGTAGAGATCGCCGCCGATCTGCGCCTGCTCCTCCGCCGCGAGGTACACCGAGGCCACCCGCAGTGGCCCGATCTGCCGCGGCAGCGGTCTGAGCACCGCTCGCTGCGTGGCCTCCGAGACCGTGCGCACCTGCGCCAGCTCACGACCGTACCGATCCCGCAGCCACCGGAACACCGTCACAATCACCGAGACCACCACCACGGCGACGATCTGCGTACCGACGCTCTCCGTGGTCAGGATGCGGAGCCCTACGCCGACGCCGAACAGGGCCGCCACGGCGATGGCTCCGACCACGGCGGTTACGAGGGGGCCGGCGAAAGAGGCGGTGAGCGCGGGAGCCACGATCAGTAGGGGGCCCAGCGCCACGTCGGGCCCGGTCGTTGCGTCGACAAGCACGATGGCTGCGATCAGAGCGAGCGGGATCGCCAGCAGGGCGTCACTGGCCCGCCAGGAATGTTGGCGGAACGAAACCCGCCACGATATGCCCATATGCCTGAATTTGTACCTATCAGAGTGGCCCCGCAAGTCGGTCCCTGGTCCTGCCCGGAGCGGTTTTGGCCGTGACCGTCGCAGCTACCGCAGTTCGTCGGGGGTGTCCCACAGCCAGTCCGCGCTGCCGAAGGTGCCGGCCAGGACCGCTCACGTTCCACCGCTTCCATGTAATCCGCGATCAGCACACGAGTGCTCGAGTCACAGAAGCGCGGGGTGATCGGCTGACGGGCCGCGACTTCGGCCCGCTGAACAACCTGGACCATGTGGCGCGTTACGACTCCCTCGTCGCCTCCTCGTCGGCGAAGCGACAACTGGCGGCGGACATCGCCGCCCCGCCCGGCGAGGAGCACAGCCACTGGCGTGTGGTCCTTCTCCTGCAGATCTCCCGTACGACGACCCGACGGTCACCGAGGAAGTGTTCTGCCCGCTCCTCACGGTCCAGCACGCGGACGGCGTGGAGGCGGCTCCGACCCTGGCGAACAGTGTCCCGCAGGCCTGGGTCATTCAGTGATCGGTGGTGGAGTGGGGGCTGGCGGCGGTGCCTTCGGTGCCGAGCAGCACGAGTATCGAGGCGGGGCCGAGGCCCAGGGTCGTGCGGCGCTCGTCGGCGCGGTCGTCGGTGAGCGCGGCGCGGATCCCGGCCAGGGATGCGGCGCCGCAGGGACCGGAGGACACGCCGAGGGCAGCGAGGTCACCAGCCGCACCAGAGCTGTCCTCGTCCGTGACGGCGATCGCGGTATCCAGGCCGTCGCGCATCGCGCTTGTACTCATCGGAGTACCGCTTCGAGTAGTTGCTTCCCACCTGGCTCTACTTCCTCTGGAACCTCAGGTCCCAGTCTCCAGGTGTCCGTGATCAAGGGGAAGCTTCAAGCGGCCGATCCCCCTAAAGCGCGGACAGCCCGGCTTGTCCCCGGCCTTGATGCGCCGGAAGAACGCGGCGAACGCCTTGTCCAGCCGGCGCAGGGTGGCCTGCTGCGAGGAGAACGACCAGCGGCCCTGACGCTCCGGGTCGCATGCCCGGATCTCCTTGAGCTGCACGGACTGCTGCCCGTACCGGACCGTCGTCTTCGAGACATGCCGGTAGGCGTCACGGCGTTCCTGCAATGCCCCGTTATGGCGTTCCTGCAATGCCCCGTTATAGAGGGAACCGTGATCGCGGAGCATCTCACCGAGCGCTTGTTCCTGCCGGGCGGTGGGCCGCATGAGGAACTTGTACGCACGGATCATCCAGCCCACCTCCTCCGCGTCGATTCCATCGACCGCACTAGACTTGGCGCATGTCACCACGCTGGGAACCCAACCCCGATGTGCGGCGCGGCCGTCACGTAGTCTACAACCTTCACGCACACTTGGTGTTCGTCACCAAATATCGGTGCAACGTCTTCAATGACGAGATGCTGACGCGCTGCGAGGAGATCATGCGGAACGTCTGTACCGACTTCGGGACCGACCTGATCGAGTTCAACGGCGAAGAAGGCCACGTGCACCTGCTCGTGCACTACCCCCCGAAAGTCGCCCTCTCCAGCCTGGTCAACAGCCTCAAGGGCGTCAGCTCACGCTACCTGCGCGCCGAGTTCCCCGACCGCATCAACCGCGCAACCATGCACGGCCGCTTCTGGTCCGGCTCCTACTTCGCCGGATCATGCGGCGGCGCACCACTCCAGATGGTGAAGGACTACATCGAGAACCAGAAGCGGCCCGACTGAGCGCGGCTCCGCGGGCGAGGCACTGCGGAGCGAAACTGCGGCGCTCCGCGCCGCAGGGTTCAGGATCGGATTCCCTCCCCGCCTGAAGACGGGGATTCCCTCCGAAGAAGACGGATGGAGGCCAGCCCAGGAGGCAGCGTCGTCGCCCCGGCCGACACTCCCCCGCTACTCCAGCCGCCCCGAGGGCAGCAGACAGTCCATCCGCAACCACAGCGTCCGAACTCAGCGCTGCCGACCACGCCCTCCTGACCAGCACAAACGGGCCATGAGATAACGCCTCATGACAGCAAAACCGACCCCCAACCTCTCACCTCACGTCAGTCAAGAACCCACCATCAACCACCCACTGACCAGCAACAAAACCCCACAACCACGACCTTGACCACTGACTCTCACCACCACTGACGCCAAACCGAGAGATCGCATCGAAGAGCTCCCGGACGGCAACTCCGTACGCCTGGGCGTCTTTCTGAGTAACCAAAAAAGTCGGCGTGCCCGGCTCAGTGAAGAGCAGCTCGCGGTCCTCGCCGCCCTCGGATACGACTGGGCGGCATAGCCGCAACAGGGTGGTGAAGCGCCGCCATACCGACCGGCAGCCAACTGATCTGCAAAGGCCAGAGGGCGGGCGGGAACGTTCGCGGACACCTGGACCGGACAAACGACGCACAGGACCGACTGAACCCGGCGCAGCGCTTCAGTCGGCGAAAACTCTCACCGCGCGGTGTCTGTCAGCAGCCGCACGCAGTACGCACCAAGGCCCCGGGATGTCACGGCAGATTCCCGGGGCCTTGGTGGCAGCCGGCGGCACGGGGCCTCTACGGAGCCCCGTCAGTGCAGGGTCTGCCCTGAGAACTGGCTGCTGATGGCATTACGGAACGCGGGTGCAGCCTCCGCCGACCTTCTCGTGGAGCATGGCCTTGCGAGTGTTGGGTCCATACTCGCCGTCGGCCGGGGTGCCGGCCTTCTGCTGCGTCCTGATCAGCGCCGCGCGCGTCGACGGTCCGAAGTCGCTGTCCTCAGCCAGCTTCTCGCCGTAACAGAGGTTCATGGAGTGCTGAAGCTGCCGCACGGCCGCGCTGTGGGTTCCCTGCACCAAATTGCAGGTGACCGTGTTGGTCGCCTTGTACATGGGAACCCAGGCTCCGGCGTAGGACGCCACCCAGTCGCAGGTCGGCGTCGCCGCGACGGCCGGCCCCGACGGGACAACGCCCAGCAGACTACCGGCCGCCACAGCTGCACTGACCGTCAGCGTTCTCAGCTTCATGCGCAAACTGGCCTCCAGTGGTTCCAGGCGGTAGCAAGAACGCTCCCGCGCATGAGTAGCCGACCACACCGGTCGGCTCCGGTGAGCCTGGCGTCCCCCTGACCTCACGGTCAAGAGATCCGACATCTCCAATTCCCCTTTACACAAACGGAATTGACGACTTGCACCTTGCACGACAGAGCAGCCCCGGCCTTCAACAAACCGCCACTGAGGATGGGCGCGACTCAGCACCGAGAAGGCAGCGGCCAGCCCGATCCGCGCGCTCGCCCTCGACGGCCTCAGCCAGGGCCATCTCCAGCGCCTCGCACCGGACACGGACGTGGCCGGCACCTGTTCGGTGCTCACTCCGGTCGCGGGAGAGGAAGTCCACACGGAGTGAACCCGGCCGACGCGTCCGGGACCGTTCCGGTCGCCGTCGGGGGGCCCGGTCCTGCTGGTGAGGGCCGGTGGGCACAGGTGCGATGGCCTACCGCATAATCCTCGGGTGTCCGAGAGCCCGGTTCCGATACCGTCGGGGTCCGTCCCCGCAGACATTCCCAACTGGCAGTCCGTCGACGCCGCGGCGTGGCGGAAGGCCGGCCTGGCGCCGTGGACGAGGCCGTTGTGGTCCGTCCTGGCACTGCTCGTCCCACTGGTCGTGGCGATCGGCGCGGATCCGGAACCGGTGTGCAGTGATGCGGTTCCGTGCGGTCCGGACTGGGCCGGCATGGTGCAGGCGGGCCTGGCCGTGGGCCTGCTGTACTGGCTCGCCCGGCTTCCCGAACTCACCCTCGTCACCGCGCCGGTCCTGGCGGTCCTCGTGGCGTGGGAGCAGTTCCCCGCCCCCGGAGAGGTGTCCCGAGCCGCGAACATGGCGGTGATCGCGGTCCTCGCGCTCGGCTGGGCCGCGGCCTGGGCGCGGTCGGCCGCCCGGCGTGAGCAGCGGCGACTCGTGGAGCGGGCCGCCGCCGGGATACGGCACCGGTTGCCCGAGCCCGTCGGCCCGCTGTGGCGGGGGACGATCCCCTTCACAGCCGGTGCCATGCTGTGCGTCGTGGCCGCCGGCGCGATCTGCCTGGGCCTGAGCGGTGTGCGCGAGGACGAGCGCCATGCCGCTGGGGCGGAGCGCATCGCGGCCGAGGTGATCAGCCGGAACGACGTGTCGGTCCGTGTCCGCACCGACGACGCGCGGCGCATCACCGTCGACGCGGCGTTCCCCGAGGACTACGCCGTCGGGACCACGGTGACGGTGCTGGAGGACGGACGGTGGCGGCGCCTGGCCGCCGAGCCGTACGACGCTTTCGGCTGGCAACTGCTGGCGCTGGCCGCAGGGCTGCCGGGCATCTCGCTGCTCACGACGGGTGTCCTGGCACGCCGCCGCAGTGCGGCGCTGCGGCGGGGACCGGTGCCGGCTCTGCGGGTGCTGGGGCGCGTCGATCTCAACGGACGGACCTGGGTCTACGCCGCCGACGACGCCTCTGGCAGCACCCCCCTCTTCAGCTGTCTCCTCGTGCAGGTGCTGCCCGACGAGGACCAGCCCGATGAGGGGGAGTACGACGAGGAGGGCTGGGAGGGCGAGGACGCCCCGGTCTTCGACACGCGGCTACACGAGGCGGTCATGTTCGGCGCCCCGTGCGGAGGTGGCGAGCTGGTCTTCCTCACGGCCGACGGTGATGGGAACCCGGTGGTGACGCGCACCAGGGGGCCGGTCCGGTTGCCCAGGAGGGGCCCTGGCCCCCTGGCGCACGCCCCGAACCTCGACGCGATCGAGGAACCCGCCGGCGCCAAGCCGCTGCCGGACGACCGTGTGGCAGAGGTGGCCGCGACCCTGACACCCACCGGCCGGCCGATGCGCTGGGGACCTGGCAAGGCGGCCAGGGCCGGCGGGCTGGCCTTCACGGCGTGCGCAGTGGTGGGGGCCGAGTTCGTCACCGACACGCTGCTGGCGGACGGGTTCGGCTGGCACGTCCTCGGCTTCTTCGCACTGTTCATGCTGCTCAACCTGGCGGCCACCCTGCTCAACTGGCGGGTCACCGCGGACAGCGCGGGGCTGTGGCTGACCGGAGCCTGGAAGGTGCGGCATGTGCCGTGGGAACGGCTGCGGGGGGCCGCCTACACCCGTGAGGGCACGGTCGAGATCCGAGTGCGCGACCAGGACACCTGGGAGCTGCCCGGCATCGGCTGGCCCGGGGCGGAACGCCGACTGGGACTGCGCCCGCCGTACAACCGGATGGCCGACGAGATCAACGCGCTGCACACCCGTCCGGAGCTGCGCCCCATCGAGCAGAGTCCACCGCGCAACCACGGCCTGCCACTGGGTCCCGTCCTCGCTGTGCTGTTGGCTCTGACCGTACTGCTGTCGTTCCTCGGGTGAGTGCCGCCCGGGCGCAGCGGCACGGTACGCCCGGGCAGGGGGAGGCCGACCGCTGCCCGAGCCGCGCCGGCCGACGGCACGGTCGTGATCGACTCCGCCGATGCTGCCACGGGCCTGGTCGCGCTGCGCAGCCTGCCGAGCGAGGGCGCCACGAGCTGGTCCCGGATCGCCCCCACACACAGGCCTTCGGCGTCAGCATCCTCGCCACGGACCAGCAGGAGGTGTGCGCAGCGGTCGGCAGTCGCAACGAGGACAAGTTCCGCGACATGGGCTGGCACGCCACCACTCACGGCACCCTCCGCATCGAAGGCACCCTGGCCGCCCTGGTCTGCTGCGCAGCGTCCCGAGCGAGGACGAAGTGCACATCGCGTGCACACATCCGCCGTCCACTCAATACATCGGGCCAGAGAGAAGCATCCGTCTCAATCATGCTTTCCTCTTACGTACCTGACGACGCACGCCCCGCCGGGGCGCACACTCCCCCAGAGCGATGATTTCGCCACTAGACATCCTCACCCACGACGAAGTGATCAGGAGTCGTACGTGGGTGTGCGCGGCTTGCTCGACCGCTTGCGCACCAGCGGCGCGAGTGTCCTGTGGATGATGACGTACTCGGCGACGACCGCGCACACGAGGATCGATGCCCACACGCTCGTGGTGTAGATGTCGTCGAAGGTCAGCGAGGGGAACGGGCCCTGCAGAGCCACGCCGAGACCGATGAAGGCGCGGAGCGCGACCGCGGCGAAGCTCAGCGAGTAGTTGCGGATCAGCCAGATCCGGTGGAGCTGGATCTGACCTTGCCGGATGGCGCGGAAACCCTGGAAGAGGGTGTACAGCCAGGCGGCGGACAACAGATAGAACGCAACCTGCACGGAAATGCCCCTGACGTCCATGCCGGGGATCGGCGTCAGGACCGGAGCCAGGATCCTCATCGACGTCGGCGACGGCAGTTCGTTCCCGTCCGCCGCCCACCTCGCCGCTTACGCCGGCCTCGCCCCGACGACTCGTAGTTCGGGGTCGTCGATCCGCGGCGAACAACCTTCCCGAAGAGGAAACAAGCAGCTCAAACGAGCCTTCTTCCTCTCCGCGTTCGCCACCCTCGCCGACCCACGATCGAGGGCCTACTACGACAAGAAGATCAGCCAGGGCAAGCACCACACCCAAGCACTCCTCTGCCTCGCCCGCCGACGAGCGGACGTCCTCTTCGCGATGCTCCGCGACGGCACCTTCTACGAACCCCAACCTGCCCCATCACCTTGACCAAACCCATAGGGGCACCCCCCGGGGGTGTGGTGCGCCGTGGTGCTCCTCGACGGCGCCCGGGTCCGCAGACGCGCTGGGGATGAGAACCGGCCGACCTGTTCTGGCGAACATAAGCCTCACGCTCGCCGACGGGCACGGGAACCTGATCCGGATCTCGGCCGCCAGACCCGGGCGCTCCATCGAGATCGCCACGGCCCGCCGCAACAAGATCACCGCCCACCTCCGCGAAGCCGGCCTCGGCGCCCGCGCGGACCTCGCCTTCGTCGGCCTGGACGACGACCCCGACGGCCCGGTCACGCTTCCTTGATCGCGCCCACACCCATGCCGAGTAGCCTGTGGAGTAGCGATCTCTGCTCGCTGCGAGGCCCTCCATGACGACGCCCAGTGCACGAGAGCTGCTCCTTGGCACTCCATTCAGCCTGGCGACCATGGCCACCGCCGTGCTGGATCAGCGGGGCATCGTCATCGGCTGGAACACCGCGGCCGAGAAGCTCTACGGGCACACCGCCGACGACGCCCTTGGAAAGCCGGCCCGCAAGTTCTTCGTCCCCATCGACGGACGCCCGCTCTTCGACCCGGACTCCCCAGCCGAGTCCTGGGGCGAGACACGGACGATGCGGGGACGCGGCGGCAGCCTCGTACGCACGGTGCTGTACGTATTGCAGCTGGGACCCAAGGGGGCCAACGCCGCCTGGGCCATCATCTCCATCGCCGCCGACCAGATGGAGCGATGGGCCACCGACCAGGCCATACTGGCCGGGCTGTTCACCCAGGCACCGATCGCACTGACCGTGTACGGCCCGGACAGCCGCGTGAACTGGGTCAACAACGCCTTGGAGGGCCAGACCGGGCTCGCTCTCCACGAATGGGTTGGCCGGTACATCCAGGACATCTTGCCGGAAGGCGAGATCATCTCCCCGGAGCTGTGGGGCCGCCGGCTCGAATCGGTGATCGAGCAGGTCTTCCGCACTGGCGAGCCCGTCGTTGACCTGCACTACCGAAGCCCCACACCGGCCGGCCCCACCCATCAAAGAGTCTGGTCCTGCTCTTACTTCCGCCTGCAGGACGCCGAAGGCCACTGCCTGGGCGTCTGCGAATCGGCGTTCACCATCACCGAGCGCTACGAGACCCAGCGGCGCCTGACTCTGCTGAGTCGCTCCAGCAGCATCGGAGGAACGCTGGACGTGACCCGGACATCCGAAGAACTCGTCGCCGTCGTCGTCCCCGACTTCGCGGACGCAGCATGGGTCGACCTGGCGGAGCCCGTGCTCACTGGCGAGGAGCCCGCCCCCTGGCACGCCTCACAGCAACTGCGCCGGGTCACCCAAGGGAACACCCCAGGCCAGGCAGCGGCAACACCCCCGCTCGTGAACCTCCCCGCCGGCGACCAGCAACTCGTCCTGCCCCTCAAGGCCGGAGGTGCAACGCTCGGCCTGGTCACCCTGCTGCGCAGTCCCCCCAGGGCCCCCTTCAACGACGCCGACCGCGCCCTGGCCGAGGAACTGGTCGCCCACACCGCTGTGTGCCTCGACAATGCACGGCGCTACGCCCACGAGCACGCAGCCGCCCTGCTGCTGCAACACAGTCTGCTCCCGCAGGAGCTGCCAGAGCCGACCGCCGTGGAAACCGCCCACTACTACGCCCCCACCGCAGGTCCCACAGGCGTCGGCGGCGACTGGTACGACGTGATCCCTCTGTCCGGCGCCCGCGTCGGGCTCGCCGTGGGAGACGTGGTGGGTCACGGACTGCACGCCGCGGTGACGATGGGGCGGCTGCGGACCACCGTACGAGCCCTGGCCGCTCTCGACCTCGCACCCGACGAGCTCCTCACCCGCCTCGACGACCTGGTCGGGCAGGCAGGCATGGGAATCCACCCAGCCGGAGAGAGCAGTGCGGACCAGGCAGTGTGCGCCAGATGCCTGTACGCCGTGTACGACCCCGTCTCAAGACGATGCAGTGTGGCCAGCGCCGGCCATTTGCCCCCCGTCCTCGCCGCACCCGACGAGCCCGCCATACCACTCGACATCCCGGTCGGCCCCCCGCTGGGCATCGGCGGCCTGCCGTTCGAATGCGCAGAGTTCGACATCGCCGAGAACAGCATGCTTGCCCTGTTCACCGACGGACTGGTGGCGGACACACAACACGATTTCGACGCCGGAGTGGCCGGCCTGTGCCGGATCCTGTCCCGGTACCCGGAGCTCTCCCCGGCCGATGTGCGAGACCGGATCGTCGAGTCCAAGATCCCGGCTGACGCGCAGGACGACGTCGCGCTCCTTCTGGTCCGGGTCCATTCCCTGGCCGACGACAACATGGCAAGCTGGCGAATCGACCCGGACCCGGCCCAAGTGGCCAGAGCGCGCGCGTCCGCAATGGTCCAGCTGGCCCGCTGGGACCTCAGCGCCGTGAGCTTCGTCGTCGAACTGATCGTCAGCGAGCTTGTCACCAACGCGATCCGGTACGGTAGTCCGCCGCTGCATCTGCGACTCCTGCGCGACCAGGACCGCGCGCTGATCTGCGAGGTATCGGACGGCAGCCACACCTCCCCGCACCTTCAACGTGCACGCCTGGACGAGGAGGGCGGCCGCGGGCTGTTCCTGGTCGCCCAGCTCACCGACCAGTGGGGAACCCGCTATACGCGCGAGGGAAAGACGATCTGGACCGAGGTTCCGATCCGCCTGGGCGTCGTCGCCGGCGGCGACGCACTCAGCGCCTGAATGACAGCGGCCGAGCGGTCATCGGCATGCGCCCGGCAACGCTCTTGGCCACCGCCCATGCATGCACGCCCTTCGCACGGTTGGCCGCCGGTCGGCCGCCCGGAGACCTTCTCGCCGGGCTTCCGGCCAGCGTCGGCCGTAGGGGTCGGTGGCCTTGACGTCGGCGCCGTTGTCTCCGGCGCCGCCGACCTGGACGGCTGCGCGATCCTGGTGGTTAATTGGCGCAGCGTCACAGCAGCGGGTCGTGGGGTCCCGAATCCTGTCTGGTTTGTCGGCAATGCGGGTGCGCTCGCTTCGACGCCTTCGGTGCCTGGATACGCTGAGTAATTAACCACCAGGGTCCTGCGCCTGCCGAAAACCTCACCTGTCCAGTTCAGGCCGCATGCTGGTACTCGTGGAGGGTGTGGCCGAGGCGGTCGCGTCGTCGTATGTCGAGGCGGGCGATCTGATCCGGATCGGTGATCGGCGGCGTGGGCGTTGTCAACTTGACCAGTCGGTGTCTGGCTGAGGGTGTGTGTGGCCGTGGAGGGGCCGGGCGGCGGTCCTTGTGTCAGGCCGCGGTAGGCAGGGCGGTCGACATTCAGCGAACTCGCGAGAGCCTGTCCGGCCTTCAGGACCACCTGGGCTGCTCCGGAGAGCCGGACGAACATTCGGGGTGGCGTTTGGCATCCTGTGGGACTCTGACGCGTAAATAACTGTAGGTGGGTGCTGTCTCGGGCAGGGGTGTCGGCCCGGTCGGAGTCGTCTCCGCCGGGCTTTGGTCGCGCTCGGTCATCCAGCGGCCTCCATCGGGTCAAGGGTGACGCGGTAGCCGAGTTCGTTCAGCCGGGACACGGCTCGGCGTGCGGCCGGGTGCTGGCCACGTTCCCCCTATGCATCCGGCTGCGCAACGACGCCGACCAGCGCACCGGGATACGGCACCTGCACGTCACCGACCGCTTCGCAAGCGAGACGATGCCGGACGAGGACCGTGCCACCCGCCGCGTCTTCGCCGCGCGGCTGCTGGTGAAACCGCGCGATCCCGACAGCACACCCCATGCCGGCGAAGAGGCACAGCAGGAGACCTACAGCGAGGATCGGGTAGGCGGGCCGGTTTGCCCGGCCCGCCCCCCACACCACCGGACATGCGGGCCCGCATCCGGCGGTTCGTCCAGCTGATCTCAGGCGAGCTTCAGGCGGGACCACGAGCCCTTGAACGACTTGTAGCCCTGCGCATCCCAATAGGCTTTATTCATAGCGATTTCCAGTGGTTTCAGGTGGGAGGCCCGCCAGTATCGCTTGCGTTGCACTGCAACGCCTTGCTCCTGGTCTCCAAATTCGTAACCGAGCTTCTGGAGCATGGAGTTCTTGCGCTGACTGGTCTTCCACTGCACCCACTGGGCCTGCCGTAGCCTGCGGCGGGTCCAGTGATCAATCTCCTCGAAAACCCGAAGGCTGTCGGAGAGACTGAAGTAGGCCACCCAGCCGACCGAGAAACGGTTGAGTTTGTCCATCCTGTGGGCCATCGATACGCCCCACGTCCGGGAGGTGACTCGCCGAACGGTGGACTTTAGCCGTCTCACGGCCTTCCGGTCCACCCGGATCTTCACCTGCCCTTTGGCGAGGTAGTACCCGAATCCCAGGAGTGACGTCCACCAGATGGGGCACGCCTTCGACTTCTCACGATTCACCCTCAGTTTCAAGGTCTTCTCAATGAAGGCCGTGACCGAGGCGAGGGTCCGCTGCGCCGCTCGCTCGGACCGGACGAAAATCATCACATCGTCCGCGTACCTCACGAACCGGTGTCCGCGTTTGAAGAGTTCGCGGTCAAGGTCGTCCAGCATGATGTTCGACAGCAACGGGGACAAAGGGGAACCCTGCGGGGTCCCTTCCTCGTTCCTCACCATCACGCCGTCGCTCATAATCCCGGCTTCCAGGTACCGCCGAATCAACTTCAGGACCTTCTGTTCCTCACCCGGCGAGCCACCCGCGCCATAAGCGCATCGTGATTCATTCGGTCGAAGAACTTGTCGAGGTCCAGGTCCACGGCCCAACGGTTTCTGTCCTGGACGGCCCGGCGACCAACCCTTACGGCTTGGTGGGCCGAACGCCCTGGTCGGAACCCGAACGACGCCCCAGAGAAGTGGGGATCGAAGACGGGCACGAGGGCCTGCGCAATTGCCTGCTGGATCAAGCGATCCAGCACCCGTGGGACACCTAGCATCCGCTCCCCACCATTCGGCTTAGGGATGGTCACCCGACGGACAGGAGCGGGCTTATATGTCCCCGCATCGAGCTCAGCCCATACCTTGGGCCAGTTCTGGGCGATCCATGGCCGGAGTTCATCCGTCGTCATCCCATCAACGCCGGGGGCACCCCGGTTTGCTTCGACGCGCCTGAGCGCCGCGAGAAGGTTCTCCTTCGAGAACACCGTCTCCCAGAGGGAGACCTCGCGGTGATTGTTGTCCGCGTGTAGCGCCGGCTGGTCACTGCGCCCCTTGGGCTGGGCGGTCGTATGCACCGACCCCGTCACCCCAGGGTCTGCCGGGGCAGATTTACGGCGGTCATCGTGACCTGCGCGAGCAGACACCCTTCTTCCAATCCGCTAAACGTTCGGCCCTTCCCGAGTCCTTGTCGGCCTACTGCCTTCCCGTCTCGGTACTATGACCTCTGCTGACTTCTGTCCGGCAAACCAGTGCCATTGCTGGCATCGGTCGTCACAATCCCGGCCGACACACCGTTACAGGTGACACCCGGGCAGACCTCCCCGAATAAGAACAGCAACTTTCCCCGGATCGCCGCCGCATATACTCTGCGTCTTTCTTGGTGAGAACGGGCTTCGATGCAGTCAGCCACCTTGCCCAAGACGCCTAGCCTCAAATGCGGTTCTTGTACATCGGTACCCGGTTTTGCCTCCGGCTTCCTTCGGACCCCACCTCGCGATGACGCCCTTGCCGTTCGGCTAGCGAGTTAGTCTCACCTCTTCTCATCGGGACTTTCACCCTTTAGCTGCTGCCCATGTCGGGCGTACTGACTCCTCCACCCCGTGAACGGGGTGGCTTCTCGCTATGCCGGTTGGGCTTCGCGACGGACCAGCCCGGCCCGTAGAACGTTGAGAGCACCGACTGTGTCCGCGTGCGCGCTGTGGCCGCACGAGACGCAGTGGAACTTCTCCTGTGTGGGCCGGTTCTCCTTGGCGGTGTGCCCACATTCGGGGCATCGCCGGGAGGTGTTGCGGGGGTCCACGGCGATCACTTCCCGCCCGGCACTCTCAGCCTTTGCATTCAGGATCGCGAGGAACACCCCCCATCCGGCATCCGATATCGAGCGGTTCAGTCCGGCCTTGGCCGCGGCCCCGTTGGGCAGGAAGCGGCCCGGCTGGTCGGGGTCGGGCTTCGGTTCGGGGGCCTTGCTCATGTTGCGGATCTTAAGGTCTTCGTGCGCGATGAAGTCGTGTTCCCGCACGAGGCCGAGGGCGGTCTTGTGGGCGTGGTCGAGGCGCTGGCACCGCACCTTGCGGTGCAGACGTGCCACAGCCTCTACCGCCTTGCGGCGGCGCTTGCTTCCGCGCTTGCACCTGCTCAGTGCCTGCTGAGCTGCTTCGAGCTTCGCTGCGGCCTTTCGCCCGTGACGCGGGTTGGGCACGAACTCGCCGTTCGAGCCGGCGAGGAAGTTGGCAATGCCCAGGTCGATGCCGACCACGCTGCCGGTCGCGGGCAGCGGCTCGGGCCGGGCCCGCTCAGCGGTCAGGACCACATACCAGCGCTTGCCCTCACGCTTGACCGAGACCGTCTTGACATGGCCGACCACCGGCCGATGCCGGTGCACCTTGACGTGCCCGACCCCCTGAAAGCGGACGCGGGTGACCGGGTCATGCGCGGTGGCATCCCAACGGCAGCCGTCACCGTCCCTGGGGAACTCCACCGTGTCGAAGCGGCCGATCCCCCTAAAGCGCGGACAGCCCGGCTTGTCCCCGGCCTTGATGCGCCGGAAGAACGCGGCAAACGCCTTGTCCAGCCGGCGCAGGGTGGCCTGCTGCGAGGAGAACGACCAGCGGCCCTGACGCTCCGGGTCGCATGCCCGGATCTCCTTGAGCTGCACGGACTGCTGCCCGTACCGGACCGTCGTCTTCGAGACATGCCGGTAGGCGTCACGACGTTCCTGCAATGCCCCGTTATAGAGGGAACAGTGATCGCGGAGCATCTCACCGAGCGCTTGTTCCTGCCGGGCGGTGGGCCGCATGAGGAACTTGTACGCACGGATCATCCAGCCCACCTCCTCCGCGTCGATTCCATCGACCGCACTAGACTTGGCGCATGTCACCACGCTGGGAACCCAACCCCGATGTGCGGCGCGGCCGTCACGTAGTCTACAACCTTCACGCACACTTGGTGTTCGTCACCAAATATCGGTGCAACGTCTTCAATGACGAGATGCTGACGCGCTGCGAGGAGATCATGCGGAACGTCTGTACCGACTTCGGGACCGACCTGATCGAGTTCAACGGCGAAGAAGGCCACGTGCACCTGCTCGTGCACTACCCCCCGAAAGTCGCCCTCTCCAGCCTGGTCAACAGCCTCAAGGGCGTCAGCTCACGGTACCTGCGCGCCGAGTTCCCCGACCGCATCAACCGCGCAACCATGCACGGCCGCTTCTGGTCCGGCTCCTACTTCGCCGGATCATGCGGCGGCGCACCACTCCAGGTGGTGAAGGACTACATCGAGAACCAGAAGCGGCCCGACTGAGCGCGGCTCCGCGGGCGAGGCACTGCGGAGCGAAACTGCGGCGCTCCGCGCCGCAGGGTTCAGGATCGGATTCCCTCCCCGCCTGAAGACGGGGATTCCCTCCGAAGAAGACGGATGGACGACGACTGATGAGCGACAACCGAGGTGCCGAGGAAGCCGAGTGGCAACTGTTGTCGGAATCGGCGGCCTGCCTGGCGGCAACCCTGAGCTCGATGACGCAACGCCGTGTCGAACAGGCCACGATCTTTGCAGCTTTCGACCATGCATGCCCCGGGACGGCCGGCACTACGCAAGGCCGCCCCGTCCTCTCCGCGCTACTCGATGCCAGTTCGGTCCCGAGCCGGCTGCCGGTGCTGCGATGGTCGTAGACCGACGTGCCCAGGAGCGTTGCGGCCTGGGCCGCGGGCGCGACCAGGCCGGTGGCACCGCGCCGGGCGGCGCGTAGCCAGTCCCGAACCGTGCGTGCCGGGACGTCGAGGTCGCGGGCGATCGCGGCCTGGTCGGCGCCCTGTGTAGGAGCGAGTCCCGTCGCTCAGGGGTGCAGGACACCCCGGCAGTCTGGGCGGCGCAGCAGTCGGGCCTGCAGCATCTGCCGGGCCGCAGCGGCATCGACCACCCAGGGCACGATCACTTACCTGTCGCATCCAGTCAGCGTCACCGCGGCGCCGCCCGACCGGGAAGTGGGGAACTGGTGTTGCAGCCTGCCTGGACGATCACGTGGAGCAGGGCGGGTGCTGCGGCCGTGGGCATCGTCAACGCGTCCGTTACGCGGCTCCATCGCTTGGCGGTATGTCCCGGAATGTGTTCTTGGTCGGTTGGTGCTTTGCTGCTCGGTGGCGGCAGGCTGGCTTTCTTGGCGTGCCGCTCGTCTGTGCTTTCGAAACCGCAAGGCTCAAGGAGGAGTCCCGCATGTCCGTCTACACCCCCCAGCAGATCAGCCAGCCGCAGACCCAGCAGCCGCACAACCAGCAGCAGCTGTTCGGCCAGCCCCCGATCACGCAGCCGCAGTACGGCCAACAGCAGCCCTGGGGCCAGATCGGCCAGCAGCAGATCGCGCAGGTGGTCCAGCAGTCGATCCAACAGGCGTGCCAGCAGGCGAGCCAGCAGGTGGCGCAGCGCCTGCAGCAGTCGCTGCAGCAGATCCAGCAGGTCCAGCAGCAGCTGCAGCAGCAGGGCTTGGCCCACCAGGCGCACCCGTACCTGGCTGTCGCGCTGCACCACACCCTGCACCAGGGCGTGCGCAGCGCTGTGGAACAGGCCGTGCAGCAGGCGCTGCCTATCGCGATCCTGACGCTGGTGCAGCAGAGCCAGCAGAGCCAGCAGGGCCAGCAGCCGTCGGGCGGTGGTTACGGCCAGCAGCAGTTCGGCCAGTTCCCAGGCATGCAGCCGCAGGGCCAGCTCGGACAGTTCCCGGGCCAGGGGATGTTCGGGCAGCAGCCGCAGTACGGGCAGCTGTCGCCTATGGGCATGTGAGCACCCCGGTCGGGCAGCACCCGTTCCCTTTTCTCCCTGTGGGGGAGCGGGCCTGCCCGGCCGGATACCCCGCCGGGACGTGGCACGCGAGGGCCTCAGGCACGGCGGGACGCTGGCCGGGGAGCTCATGAACGCCCGCTTCCCGGCCGGCCACTGAAGATCCGGGGCGTACGACGACGCTTTACGTTGAGATGGCGGTTAGCTGAATGAGTGAGCAGGGCGGCAACGGTGTGAAGCCGGGCAACGGCAAGGGCGGGAAGAGCTCGCGTGCGCAGGGCGCGGTGGGCGAGGCCGAACAGCAGCCGCCGGCCGCAGGCGGGCCGGGCGGCACGGGCGGGGAACGCCGCGAGCGGCCGGAGGCCGGTGTGCCTGGTCGGGGTGTGCGGGCGGGGTGGGGCCGCTACCTGGTCGCGCCCCGACCCCTGGGGCTGCTGGGCGGTGGGGTGCCGCCGATCGAGGCCTCGGCGCTGTTCAAGCTGCTGGAGGAAGACCCCGATGTGGAACCGGTGGCGCAGGTGCGCCCGTCGCGGTCGCGCGGGTTGGGGGCGATCGCGGAGCCGCATCCGGCCTGCCCCCCGGTCGCGGTGGTGAAGATGCCCCAAGAGCGGGCCCGCGCCCTGGCCGGGAACCCGCAGGTGGTCGTGGAGATCGACCAGCCGCTGTCCTACACCCCCATCCCCTCCGTGGGTGTGGGCCCGGTGCCGGTGATCGACCCCATGCTGGCGGTCACGCTGGAGGAGCCCGAACAGTTCACGCTGCGAGTGGTGGGCGGTGACGGGGATGCGGTGGCCGGGGCGCATGTGTGGGCGATCGGCACCGGCGGCCCCGTGCACGGCATCACCGGCCCGGACGGGCGGCTGACGCTGACCCTGGCCGCGGACACCCCAGACACCCTGCAGGCCCTCTACATCCGCCCGGTGGCCGGCTACTGGCCAGGCCGCACCGGCACCCCCCAACCCGCGGGCAACGGGGAGGCGGTAGTTACGGTGCAGGCCCTGGCGGACACCTTCGAGGGCTTCCCCGGCAAGGCGCTCACCGGCTGGGGCAGCCAGGCGATGCGGCTCAACCAGATCCCGCCGACCTACCGCGGCGACGGAATTAAGATCGCTCTGCTCGATTCGGGGGTGAACACCGCCCACCCGGACCTCAAGAGCACCATTCAGCACGGTCACGACTTCACCGGCGCCGGAAACGGCACCTGGGGCCTCGATGTGACCGGGCACGGCACCTGGTGTGCTGGCATCGTCGCCGCGGCGGACAACAACGCCGGCATCGCCGGGATCGCGGCGGAGGCCGAGGTGCATGCCCTGAAACTGTTCCCCGGCGGGCACCTCAGCGACCTGCTCGAGGCGGTCGACTACTGCATCACCCACGACATCGACATCGCCCAGATCAGCCTCGCCTACCCCCTACCATCCCAGCTGGCCGCCTGGAAACTCGCCGACGCGCGCGCCGCCGGCATCAGCGTCATCGCCCCGGCCGGGGACACCGCCGGGCCTCTCACCCACCCGGCCGCGCTGCCGGGGGTCCTGGCGGTGGGGGCAATCGCGCACACCGGCACCTATCCCGTGAGCAGCCCGCTCACCGCGGCGCAGCCGCCGTGGCCCGGCCCCTACCCGGCACCGTTCACCCCCACCGGCCCCGGCGTGGACCTGGTCGCGCCCGGCGCGGCAGTCATTACCACCGCGCTCGGCGACGGCTATGCCGCCGTCGACGGCACGGCGATCGCCGCCGCGCACGTCACCGGCCTGGCGGCGCTGCTGCTGGCCCACCACGACCACCTGCGCACCCAGGCGGCGCCCCGCACCGCGGCCCGCGCCGACCTGCTGTACCTGCTGCTGCGCACCGCCTGCCAGCCCCTGCCCGGCGCCGACCCCCGCCTGGGGGCCGGGATCGCCGACGCCCCCACCGCCCTCGGTATCCCCGCCAGTTGGCAACAGGACTACCGGGCCGAGGGATACGCGGCGGCGCACCAGCGAGGCTGACGGCACGACGCCGTCACAGACTCCGCCCCCCCTTGCCGCCATACCGCCACACCCAGGGGGGTGGAACGCGGCCGCCGAGCCCACTGTCAACCGAACAGGTCGCGCACCCGGATCGTGCGCACCTTCAGCCATCGGGCCCGGCGCGCCGGCAACCGCCCGCTCGCCGCGGCGAACGAGACGTCCTTCGGCGGCAGCGCCTCGGCGCGGGTGGCCTTCCAGAAGTCCAGCCAGGCATCCGCCTCGGTCGGGCCGTGGCCGACAGCATCGGTTGTCTGTAAGAAGCTGTTGTCTTTCCGGACTTGAGGTCTGCGTTTCCGCTGGTCGGGCGTAGGGTCGGAGGTTCCGTGGGAGTAGTGGCCTGTCGTGCTGTCGCTCCCCGGGAGGTCGTGGATGCCATCGGTAGTTGGGCTGTTGGAACAGCGTGAGCTGGGTGCTCGCCGTCGGTGTTATCAAGTTGTCTATGAGCAGGATGGCTGATGGTGCATCAGGTCAAGGTGGGGTGAGGTGGCGGGCTCTGGGTCAGGCCGTGGCGGGCATGGCGGCGGTCCCGGTGATCTGGTTCCAGGTGGTGAAGCGATGCTGCATCTCGGCGCGGTAGTCGGGTGCGGCCATCAGGTGGCGACGGGGCCGGAAGCGCGGTGAGATCTGGCTGAACGCGGACAGGAACCTTTGGGTTCCGCCGGCCGAGCGGAAGCCCTTCATGGCGCGTTCACGCTGCCTCGTCGGCTGGTGGCTGTTCTCGGCCCGCGGTTGTTCAAGCCCTTGTGGGAGCGGTGCTCGACCGACGACATCAGCTCGCGGTGCGCGACGCCGTAGCTCTTCAGCTTGTCGGTGACCAGCACCCAGGGCACCCGGCACTGCTTCTTCATGAGCTTGGCCATGAAGCGCTTCGCAGCCTTTGCGTCCCGCCGGGACTGGAGCAGGATGTCGAGCACGGTACCGTCCTGGTCCACGGCCCGCCACAGGTAGTGCCGCACCCCGCTGATCTTCACGAACACCTCGTCGAGATGCCACTTGTCGCCGGCCTGGGGACGGCGGCGGCGCAGGGCCGCGGCGTACCGGGGGCCGAACCGGTCGCACCACCGGCGGAACGTCTCGTGAAAGACGACGATCCCGCGCGCGAGCAACAGCTCCTCGACTTCGCGGAAGGACAGGCGGAGGCGGTGGTACAGCCACACCGCATGGAAGATGATCTCCGGCGGGAACCGGAAACCCCTGTAGGACACCGTCGCTTCGGTCTCCACGGCCGCCCCCTGGTGATCAACAAACCCGACGATCATCCCAGCCCCAAGGCCACCAGCTCAACCTGACACTGCCACCGCGACACTGGACGTGTGCCCGGAGACCGAACGCGTCCGGCTGTCCTACCGGCGGGCGGAGGAGATCTTCGAGGAGAGCACCCGGCTACTGGCCAACCGTTCCTAAACAGTGTCCAGGAGTGAGCCTTGTACCCACGTCCCGGAACTGCGCGCATCCCGAACGGTTTTGGATGCGCTGGTCCCCCGCGTTCTCGTTGTCCCTGTCCGGTGACGCGCATCGTGTGCACGCTCCGCGACGGGGCGGCGGGTTTCCTCACGCCCTCGGTCACCATGATCGGCCTGGAGGGTCCGATGCCCAGCACCATCACTCTGGTGATGCTGGGGCGGTGCCGTCCGTCGCCGGATCGGGTGCCCGAGGGCGCGTCTGCCAATGGCCACCGAGGCGGCGTCATGGCGAGTCATGCTGCGAGTCTTGCTGATCAGGGGCTTGCGCCAGTGCTGGTCGCCCCACATCGAGGTGTATGCCGGGTCGACGGCGACGATCGCGATGCCGTGTTCGGCGGCCATGGAGACGATGCGGGCCTTGAGCTTGCCGGTAGGCATACCGCAGATGAGTTGCCGGAACCGCTTCTTGCGGCCGTGCTTCTCGCGGGTCTTCTCGGCGGCGAAGTCCAGGTTTTCGATGCCGATCGCCTGCGCGCCGGTCTGCTTGGTCCAGTGCAGGAGGCGGGTGAGGGCGTGCCGGATCTGGGCGTCGCGGTGGTCGGCGGTGCCGGACAGGTCGTAGTGGAAGCGGCGCGGGTCGCCGACCGGGTTGCCGTGCCGGTCGAGCCGGTAGGCGGCGAAGTGGTCGGCGTTCGTGTCGACGCCGACCATGCCCTTGGCGCGGGCGGTGGCCGGCGGCATCGTCTGCACGGCGGGCCTGGTCCACGAAGCGGTGAGATACCAGCGGCCCCGCTCAACGTGGTAGTGGATGCGGTAGGCGACGGCACGGTTGGCCTCGGTGCGGTCGCGCCACTCGTCCCCACGGTGCGCGAACGCGACCTTGGAGGCAAGAACGTACCGGCCATGCTTACTGTTGGCCAGGTGGGCGAGCGGGGCGGGCATCTTGATCGACACTTCGCCGTCAGGAGTGACGCGGATCGTCTCGTTCCCGAAGCGTTTTCCGGACTCGCCGTCCGCGGCGAGGAACCAGCGCTCAGCCTCCCAACGCTGACGCCACTCGCGCTCGGTGAGCTGCGCGGCCTGAAGGTTGTGCCGGTTCTTGAGCAGCCGCCGGCCGCCGCGAACGACACGGACATGTCCGGTCTTCCAGTCGTCGCGGGCCACGTCGAGGCGGTGTTCCAGGGTGGCCAGGCGGCGGGACTTGTGGAACCACTCGCCCTTGGACCGGTACCCGCCCGGCCCCCGCTTGCTGCCTTTCTCCCCGATCGGGAGGGACAGGCGGTGTCGCAGCGTGCGGATACCGGCCTCAAGGTTCTGGACATGGGCGAGCAGGCAGCGTCGGGCCAGGCCGTACTGGTCATGCGTAGCCTTCGTGATCGCACCCGCGATACGCGACGACGACTGCTCGGTCAGGTCACGCTTGCGGGACGCCCACGCGTCGTTGTCGTGCTTGTGCCCGGCTTCGCAACGGGCCTTGAGATCGAGACAGGCCAGGCGGCCCTGGTGCTCGCCGACCAGACGCAACACCTTCTCGTCCTTTGGTGTGAGGTGCTTGAGGCGGTCGCGTAACGCCACACCGGACGGGCCGACAGCAACGAACGGCAAGTCGATGGTACGGAGCTGCTTCTTGTCAGCCATCGGCAGCCGCCGCTTCCAGTGCCTTCCTGGCACGGTTCTTCGCACTGCGGCGGCCGTACAGGCGGGCACAGAACGAGGTCAGAACCTCCACCATGTCGCGCACCAGGTCGTCTTCGACCTCGCCGTCATCCAGCACAACGAGTCGACGGCCGGTTGCAGCCAGAGCGGCCTCAACGAGTTCGACGTTCATACGGCCCAACCGGTCTTTGCGCTCCACCACTACCGTGGTCACCGCAGGGTCGGCCAGCAGGCGACGGGCCTTGGCGCGGGCGCCGTTCATGCCCGAAGCGATCTCGGATTCGACGCGCACGACCTTATGCCCGGCCTTCGCGGCCCATGCCGACAAGCGTGCGGTCTGCCGCTCCAGATCGGCCTTCTGGTCATGGAAGGAGACACGGGCGTACAGGCCCACGCCACCGGTCACGGACGGTGAGGTGTTCGCATCGATGTTCACCAGGATCGTGCGCGGCCCCACTCGCTCCGCAGGGACCGGCAGCGTGCCCTCACGGAACCAGCGGTACGCAGTACGCGGGGCGACCCCCTGTGCGCGTGCCCATTCCGTCAGGTTCATACACCAGATCATACGACACTCCTGACACCTGAAGGACACTCATGGACACTTAGTCGAGAGCAGTTCCTGACCCCCTCGCCTCACCCGAGGACATCGACGAGCTGGAGGGCTGGACGCTGCACCGGCTCCGGCACTCCGCGCTCACCCATGACGCCGAGCGCGGGCCCCTCCACCCCGATGCTGCTGGCCCGCTCCCGCCATGCCTCCGTCCGCTCCCTGGAGCGATACGCCCGCCCCGGCGTCGACGCGGTCGCCGCGCACGTCGCCGCGTCTGACCCCGCCGCCCGCTGCCGGGGTTGATCACAGCGGCCTACAGAACGTTCCCGGAGTATTCCTGCGGCCTCGCAATGCCTCAAATCATGCGGTTCGGTGACATCATGAGTAATGAATTCCGCGTCATGACGGTCGTCCGACCAGGCGACACCTGAGCCTCTTCCTGCCTGTCAGCACGGGAAGGCGGTGAGCACGTGAGCGACACCGAGCAGGAGCCCACTGCGTCCGAAGGAACAGAGGCGGAGACCACCCCCGAGGAGTCACCGGCCACGACTGAGGCCGGTCCTGCAGAGGGCGAAGAGCCGACCCCCGCGGCTGAGGAGACCGGGGCTGAAGAACCCGCAACCCCCGCGGCTGAGGAGACCGGGGCTGAGGAACCGGCTCCTACCGCGGCTGAGGAGACCGGGGCTGAAGAACCCGCGACCCCCGCTGCCGAGGAGACCGGGGCTGAAGAACCCGCCACAGAGGAGTAGGAGAAATGCTGTGCGCGACGGTCGTCGCGCACAGCCACGACGGCAGTCTCGAAAGCAGGCTCGGAACGCCCTGCATCCCGCCGTGCGAGGGGCAGAAGTCAGGATGCTTGCAGCGCCGCCGGTGCCACTGCGGACGGGTCCCCGCTGGCCACCCACCGGAAGCGGGCCATCATCATCATGTCGTCGACGTTCTCCCGCACGGACCCGTCCACGATGCCAAGACCGTCCGGGCGTTCCCGCAGCACCACATCGCCCGGCTCCGCATCATCCATGATCTGCTGGTAGTCCGCCGAGTCGGGGTAACCCGAGAACTCGTACACCCAGTGGCCCATGCCTGCCATCCTGCCGGGAACACCGAGCACCCCACTGATCAGGCACGAAGGCGGTGGGGTGGATCCGCCCGAAGGGATCAGAGGCATTGCTGATCACACAAGTCCGCGGCCCGGGGGCCTGGAGCCGTCCGCGCAGCTGCGGCAACTGGTCGTCGTCCCCGCGGGCAAGCGCCTCTCCGAGCTAGACCGGCTGCGCCGCTCGCCGCGCGACATCTCCGCGCGCCGAGTGGGCAAGGCGCTGGAACGCTACGAGTCGCTGCGCGCCTTCGGCGATCACGCCTGGAACCTGGACGCGATACCCCCGGGACGGCTACAGGCCCGCAGGCTGAGGGCGCCAGTCCGGCGTCCTTGATGTTCTTTGCGGCGTTCACGTCGGCGTGGTCGGTGTGGGTGCAGGCTGCGCACGCGAAGGCCGCTCGGCTCCTACGGTTGTTCGCGTCCGTGTGACCGCAACGGTTGCACCGCTGCGACGTGAAAGCCGGGTTGATCAGGGAGGCGGCGGTACCGGGCCGTCTCACCGGCTGTGACCGCTGCCGGGCTGGGTGCACGGTTTCGCTGAAGGACGGCAGACCCAGCCTCCAACGTTCGCTACCCGAAGGGGTGTTGACTTCCCTACTGGATTTAGGTTTTCTTAATGGTATGAGGGAGGATCGCAGGCTCCGCCGTCACAATGAGACTGTGCAGGAGATCCTCGACGTTGCGGTCGAGGTCATGGCCGAGGAAGGCGTGGCGGCGCTCAGCCTCGCGGAGGTCGCGCGGCGGGTGGGCATGCGTCCGCCGTCCCTGTACCAGTACTTCCCGTCGAAGATGGCCGTCTACGACGCGCTGTTCGAACGCGGGATGCGGCAGGCGGTCGAAGTGCTGGATCCGTACCTCGCCAGACTCTCCGAGGATCCGCGGAGCGCCATCACCGCGGGCCAGGAGGCCACCATCACCTGGGTGATGACCAACCCGGTGCTCGCACAGCTCCTCTACTGGCGGCCGGTGCCAGGTTTTGAACCCTCTCCCCGGGCGTTCGAGCCCGCCGTGCGACAGTTGGAGGCCCTGCGCACGGCACTACAAGCGGCCGTGGACGCCGGGCAGCTGGCGTCTGCGGCCGCAAGCGAGGAAGGCGTGGCTCTCTACACGGTGCTGACGTCCGGTGTGATCAGTCAGCAGCTTTCCAACGAACCGTCTCCATCGGCCGGGGAGGGCCGGTTCACCCGGCTCGCACAGACGGCACTGGACATGTTCTTCCGCTACTTTGCCCCCGAGGAGGGCGAGTCCGATGACCACATCCTTCGTGGCAGCCGCACACCTGCCGCCGACCGGCCGCGACCGGTCGGCTGAGATCGCCGAGGCCGAGGGCCGGGCAGCCCTCGCCCTGCTCAAAGGCCTGCGCAACGGCGACTGGTCGCTCCCCACCGACTGCGGCGAGTGGGACGTGCGCACCCTCGTCTCCCACCTCGTCGGCCAGTGCGAGGACAACATCCGTCTCCGTACGATGCTGCGCCGCCAGCTCGTGGGGCCGCGCCGCTACCCCGACAAGATCACGCTCGACGCCCACATGGCCGTGCAGATCGACGACCATGCCTCCGAGGCCGGACCGGCGCTGGTGGAGCAGTTCGCACTGCTGTGGCCCCGCGCCGTGCGCGCCCGCAGGCGGAGGCCCGGTCCGATGCGGCGCGTCACGGTAGACAGCGGGATCCCCGAGGTGCCCCGGATGTCCATCGCCTACCTGCTCGATGTGATCTACGTACGCGACCTGTGGATGCACCGCATCGACCTGGCGCGGGCCACAGAACAGCCGGTCGCACTCGAGGAGCACGACCGGCACATCGTCGAGCAGGTGGTCCGCGACCTGGCGCTGGCCTGGTCCGACGCGCCGGTCCATCTGGAGCTCAGTGGCCCCGCGGGCGGTAATTGGCTGCTGGGCTCCGGCGAACCGGCGGGGGTTGTCAGCGCGGACGCCGTGGCGTACATGCGTGTACTGTCCGGCCGCGACGGCGAGGCCGCGCTGGAGCTCGCCTCCGGTGCCCAGGAGGCCCTTGCGGCCGTCCGCCGGGCCAGGGTCGTGTTCTGACGGACAGCCGCCTCATGGCCCGGGCCCGGTCAGGCCCGGACCATGGCCCCGATTCCATGTGCCGTCCTGCCGGTGCGAGTTCATCTCCGGCGGGGCGGCACGGCTCTCTCTCAGCGGTACAGCGCGTCCACCTCGACCGCATACGCCGTCTCGATCGCCTTCCGCTTCAGCTTCAGCGACGGGGTCAGCAGACCGTGCTCCTCGGTGAACTGATGCGCAAGGATCCGGAAGGTACGGATCGACTCGGCCTGCGACACCGCCGTGTTGGCGGCCACCACCGCCCGCCTGACCTCCATCTCCAGATCCGGGTCCCGCACCAGGTCCGCCGCGTTCATCGGCGGCCGCCCCTGCATGGTGAGCCAGTGGTCCACGGACTCCTGATCCACGGTCACCAGCGCCGCGATGTACGGCCGGTCGTTGCCGACCACGATGCACTGCGCCATACGTGATCCTCTCCTCCAGTTGCCTCCTCCTGGCCTCGCGCTTCGTGGGCTCGGACGGCCGGCGGCGCCACTTGTAGAACCACGCCTCGGATACCCCGAGAGCGCGGCAGGCGACGGTGTGCGGGATGTCGTACTCGGTCCTCTGGTCGCTGATCACCCCAACGAGCAACGCCGGGTTCCCCTCAGCTACTTCGCCCAAAGGGCCATGCAGCGTTTGAGGACGTCACGCTCCATCTCGAGCTCCCTGATCCGCTTGTTCTTCTCCGCGTCCTGCCTGCGCAGCCGGGCCAGTTCCTCGCGCTCGGGCACGCTCAGCGTCCCGTCCCCGCCGGCCTTCTTCGCCCTCGACACCCAGGTGCTCAGGGTGGTCTCGTTGATCCCCAGGTCCTTCGCGACCTGCGCGATCGGCCGACCGGTCTCGGAGACGATCCGCACAGCCCCCTCACGGAACTCCGCGTCGAACTTCCGTCGCTTCTCTGCCATGACCCCCAACTTCCCCTGCAATCACGGCCTCTACGCTACGAGGGGATGGTCACTCGCCCTGTCCCTTCAGATCGTGAGCGCACCCTGAGCTGGTTGATGCACTCGCGCCGTTTGTGCCGGGACTACGAAACACTGACCGCGACCAGCGAGGCGATGATCCAGTGGTCGATGATCACGCGGATGGGTCGCCGCCTGGCGAGGCTACGAGCCTGCGGCCGGCACTGAACGCGCCAGACGCCTCCTGGAGCAACCAGCCCCGCTCGGCCAGGCGTTTCGCCTTCGAGCGCACCCCCTCGACCTTCGCCGCCACCGCCGTGTCGATGCCCATCGCGGCCGCAATGTCCTTGGCCCGCAAGGGTTCCAGGCCCGGCCGGTCCTGCAGCACATTCAAGATCCGCTGATTGTCCGGCGAGAGCACCGACACCTCCAGTCCCTCCCGCCAGGGCGGCACGACCGCTCCCGGCACCGACGCGGCCGCAGGCGTGGGAACGGAGGTGGGTGCCGTTTCTCCCTCGCCCGCGGCTTCCGTCACGGAAGTGGTCTCGGCGGCGGATGCGGCCAGAGCGTCGACGAGCTCTTCGCGTGCGATCACCCGCCGGTCCAGCTCGATCTCGCCGGCCTCCAAGGCCGCAGCCGCACGGGCCGCCTCCTCCCGCAGGGCCTCCACCCGCTCGCGGGCAGACGCTTCCCGCGCCTCCAAGAACCCCAGCATCGACGCCATCGCGCACCCCTCGACGAACAAGCGGAAGCAGAACGCTGGATGCCTCCCTCACCCCGACCGAGACCATGCCTGACCAGCAGGAATCAAGCGATCATATTCGGTTGAGATACGACTTCTGACCCCTCCCACACACCAAGCTGATAAGCCCAGGTCACCTCACCAACCACTGATCAGCAAACCCGCTCCTGGACAGAAACGCCCCGCGAGGGCTCGGCATCGGGTGGGCAACTGGGCTGCCGATCAGGTCCACTTCGCCGGGTCGTGGATCCAGGACGATACCGGCCGCCAGAACAACGACCCCGAGTCCTGGAAGCGACCCGTAGATTTCCGACTGGTCCACTCAGAGCATTCAACTCGGCGCGCCAGCCGAGACGTTTTTCACAGTCGACGGCGGGGCTGAATCTGGTCTGGGATGGCGAGGAGGTCTCCGGTTGAGTGGACATGACCGCATGAACACCCACACCAGGGGGCATGAGTTTCAGTGAGCCTTTCTTCGGATTATCCCGACGTACCCGAGTGGAAGCCGAAGCCCGAGGGTTACCAGGCGGGGGCCGTAGCCAAATACAAGGGCAATATTTTCCGTGCGGCATTCTGGGCCTCGGAACCGGGGGTGGGGGACCCCAACAAGAACGGCTGGCGTCACTTCGACGAGTTGTACGACCAGACCCCGCACAAGGAGACCGAGCGGGCGAAAGTCATTGCCTACATCCCCACCTGGCGGAAGGAGGAAGGCTTCGACTACGGCAAGGGTGCGATGTACAAGTACATCACGCACGGCCTCATCGCGTTCTTGACGTTCAGCGAGGAGAACGTCGGGGAGTTCGACTCCGCCTCGGTCCGGGAGATCAGCGCCGTTCTCTCGGACATACACATGGCCGCGAACCGTTACGGGACCAAGATCATGGTCGCCCTCGGCGGTGCGAACGACTTCGCCTTCCTGGACCTGATGACGGCGATCGGGAACGACCCGGCGTCGCCGAAGCTCGACCAGACCGTGCGCAACGTCGTGGACTACGTCACCCACAACGGCCTGGACGGCGTCGACCTCGACCTGGAGTGCTGGTGGGGCCGGCCCGGCCAGGGCGACCAGGGCGGCCGGATGAAGAGTGACGGGCCGCATCCCGCGGGGCGGGGGCTGACGTTGTTCGCCAAGAGGCTGAAGGAGGCCATGCCCGACAAGGTCGTGTCGGCGGCCGTCTTCGGCACCTCGTGGTACGGGAACAATTACGACTCGGACATGGCCGAACACCTCGACTGGATCAGTGTGATGACCTACGACCTCACCGGGTCGTGGGACAAGTCCCCGGTCGGCCCGCATTCCGCGCTGCACAAGATTCGCGGGAAGAAGACGGCGGAGATCCGTGAGTCGGACGTCTATCTGGAGTCGTACCTCGACGAACAGCAGGGCGGCTGGCCGGGAGCCGGGGCGGGCACCGGTCCGAACGCCCCGGACGACGACGCCCTGGAGAACAATCCGATCCTGTCGGTCGAGGACTGCCTCTGGTACTGGACGAATCCGCTCTTCCTGAACTGGCAGGGAGCGGGGCAGGGCGTGGACCGCGGCAAGATCGCGGCCGGAGTGCCCGTCTACGGCTACGACTTCGCCGCGGCCAAGGAGCCGGACGACCTCACCGGTGAAGTGCCCCCGGGCTACAAGGTGCTGCGGTACAAGGAAATCCTGGACGAGTTCCCGGACGCCCTTGAGGCTAAGGACGCGAACATCAAGGTGGACGGGAAAACGCCCCGCCCCAAGCTCACTGAACCCCTGCCTCCGGGCGAGTACCCGTACGCCCACAACATCTATTTCGAGACCCCGGACACCGCTGTCACCAAACTGAAGTTCCTCAAGGACGTGGGCGCGCAGGGCGTCATCATCTGGGAACTCTCCAATGACGTCTGGGAAGACGGCAACGGCATCATCGAGGCCCTTTACCGTGCCTCCGGCAACCCCGTCACCGAGCCCTCGCCGATCACCGATCCGCCGGTCCCGGTGGCGAATTCCTACCTGTGGGACTCCCTGGGCTTCCTGGGACACGCGGCCGGCCCTCTGCAGTTCCAGGACGACGGCACCAAGGACAACGGCATGCGGCAGTTCTCGGCCCGGCTGTGGAACATTCCCGACGACGCGGACTGGAAGAGCGTCGCCCAGAACTGCCCGGCCGTGGTCAAGAGGCAGTACTTCAACCGGCCGACCCGCATCGTCGACAAGGGCGCCCTCGGACTCTGGGGCGAGTTCGACGTCCTCGACAATGCCGACGTCCCGGACTGGTTCTGGGGTCACATGGAGGAGAAGGACGGGGCGCCCGACGGGTACACGCGGTACGCCTCGCGCCTTTGGGGGCTCTCCCTCAGCGACGACTGGCAAGAGGCCGCGAAGCAGACCCCGGCGCTCATCGCAGGCCAGTACTTCGACGAGCCGACGGAAATCGAGGACAAGGGAGTCGGCGGACTCTGGGGCATCTTCGACGTCAGTGACAAGCCGAGCCCCATCCCCGCGTTCACGGCGCAGGCCAAGGGCGACAACGACTGCATGTACTGCCAGGTCGACACCCTTCCGTCCCTGGACGGCCTGGTCAACGTGGAACGGTTCAACCTGACGAACACGATGACCATCGGCGAGGACGCGCCCTTCCTCTACTCGGTGATCACGAAGGACGACGACTCGGTTGACTTCCCCGAGGGCGTCGTCATGACCGTCACGGATCCCGACGGGAACACCTACGACAAGGACATCGACCAGGATGGCAAACTCGTCAAGATGTCCGGCGACTCGATCCGGTGCCTGATCGTCGAGAACCCGCAGGCCGGCGACTGGACCATGTCGATGAGCGTGACCAGGGACGCCGAGTTCCGCTGCGAATGCAACACCGTGCCGGGCACCGACGTCTTCGACACCATGGTCGCGACCCGCCGGAAACTCCACGAAGGGCAGGGCCTCGAACCCCGGGACATCAGCTGGTTCAGCGTCGCGGCGTTCGTGGGTACCGCGGCTGTCTGGGTGCTCGCCCCCGAACTCGCCCTCTCCTACCGGCTGGCCGTCGCCGTTGCCGGAGCAGGCCTCTCCGTACTCGCGCAACTGGGCACCAGCAAGGCCGGTGTCGCGGAAAACTTCTCCGACGCCGCGGGCATCCTCGACAAGGTCGCGAAGGATCTCGTGAGGGAAGGTCCCTCCGCGCTGAAAAAGTACTGGTATCTGATCGACAAGAACATTTCCGGGGCGGAGGCCCGGGTGGCCCTCAGGTACCCGGCCAACATCGTCCGATGGCTCGGAGTGCACAAAGACGTGTACAAGGAAACCGGACAGATGACGGACGCGGAGATGCAGAACTCCATCCGCCATGTGTACTGGCAGTGCCTGCTCAAGAAAAGGCTCGGGGAAGAATTCGCCAAGCAGATGGCCGAAGCGCACGAGGAGGCCCTCCCCGGATCCGATGCGGACAACAAGGCGGACGAGGCCAACAACATCATCGGCCTCCGCCTCGCGGACGAAGTGAAAACCGACAAGGAATGCAAGGAGCGAGTCCACCAGATGTGGGAAGCGGGACAACTCGCCACCCGGCACGACTACGAGTAAGCGTCCAACCCCGCCCGCTGTCCCCCGGTGCTCACACCGGGGAACAGCGGGCAAACCGCTCCCTCGGTCGCGACCTTCGCTGCGGGATGCGAACACAGATGTCGGCGTACCGTTGGCGAGCCGCTCCTGATACTCCTTCGTTCCCGCAACGTGCTGATCTTGCTTCTGCCGAAAAATCGAGGCGAAGCAATTGCTGTTGTGAACGAGGACAGGGGGTTCACCCGCCAGCACATAGTACGTGTGCTACGCGACTGCCTCTACCTGCTTTTATGCAGGTCAAGCGCGGTTTGCTGGTCCGTTGAGGTGCGTGGGTGTTCGTGGTTGTGCGGGGTTGTTGCCGTCGCTACTGCCGTCAGACGGTTCAGCCCAGGTACGGCTTCTCCCGGTGTTCCAGGAAGTGCCGAAGCCTGAGCTGTTGGGTGTGGTGCATCGGCAACTGCTCGATCGCTTCCGGCGGAACGAACCGGAGTTCGGTGGACTCGTCGGAGATCTCTAGCTGGCCGCCGGTGATGCGGGCGGTGAAGCAAACGTTGAACTGTCGCCGGACTTCGCCGTCGGTGTAGGCGATGATGTGTTTCGGGTCGGTGTAGGTGCCGACCAGGCCGGTGATCTCTACGTCGAGGCCGGTCTCTTCCCTGACTTCGCGGACGGCCGTGCCTGGCAGGGAGTCGGCGAGGTCCATGCCCCCGCCGGGCAGGGCCCATAGGTCGTTGTCGCGGCGGCGCTGGAGGAGGATGCGCCCGTGATCGTCGGTGACGACGGCGGACGCGGCGACGACCATGCTGTTCGGCTTGGGCGCGCTGGGGTCGTCGTAGTACTCGGTGCGGGCCACGGTCAGCCTTCCTCTCGTACGGGGGTTGCCGTCGCCCACACAGCGTCGAAGCTCTCGGCGTAGGTGTCGAACATGCCGCCTGTCTCGTGACGGCGAAGGTGCCACACGGGGGCGGCGTAGGCATTGACGCCCCACATGTGTGCGTTGACGAGTTGCTGGTCGTCGGCGCGGTAGAGGGAGTTGTAGAGCGTGGTTTCGTGGGTGCGGACTTCGATGCCGGGGGTGCCGGCGAGCGGCCTGTAGTGCATGAGCGCGAGGCGGCAGCGGGATTCGATGCCGTGGCCGAACCGCTCCTCCTTGCCTCGGGCTTGGACGGTATCGCTGTCGGCGTCCCCGATCGCGATGCGGACGGTGCACCCTTCGGCGGCGCGTTCGGTGAGGAGTTGGTTCAGCCGCGGGTACGCCTCGTGGAGGAAGACGGCCGCATAGACGAGGATGTCGATCCGTTCCCGGGCTTGGGCCATCAGGTCGGTGAACGCCGAGACGGGGATGTCGGCCCGCTGCTCGTAGAGCGCCACCAACTCAGGGCTGGTGGCGCGGGCGGGGCGGGCCTGGCGGAGCGCCGGCCAGAGTGCGTGCACGTCTTCCCCCAGGGCCTTGGCCGCCTGGAGGACGGTAGCACGACGTGGGATACGCCCAAGGTTCACCCAGCGCTCGACCGACTTGGGGTCGACCTCGACCTGCTGAACGAGTGCGGCGTACGTCCAACCTTCCGCTGCCATGACGGCTCGTAGTCTCTCGTTCGGCACGAGTCTCCCCCTTCGTCTCAGGACGGCACTAGCAGGACGGCACTAGGGACGTTCTACACGGTGCAGGACGTCCCGAAGTGGGGTTTGGTGGAGGTTCCTTCGTCCCGGTGACCGGCGTGAGGATCGGTGCCGACCCTGCGGCACCGACAGGCCCAGGGGCACGCATCAACGCCGCCGAGGAGCGTCACCGTGCGAATGAGCGCCACCCCCTGTGTTCCCGCCCTGCGACTGGACGCCCGGTCGCGCGCCGCCTCGCCGGGGTGGTCACGATGACGGCCCCCACCCCTGATGCCGACGGGCACACCGTCTCGCCCGATGCCGGCGCCCTGGTGGTCGACCGGCGGAGCGGCAAGGTGGGCGTGGTGATGGGGCATGTGGGGCCGTACGTGCAGCTTCGGCCACCGCGCGGCGGCCGGGAGTGGGACGTGCCGCCTGAGGACGTACGTACGCCGACTCCGACGGAGGGGTTGAGCGCGAAGGTGGCCGTGGCCAACCGGAGGTGGGGACGGTGACCCCTCGCTCGGTCCTGCGCTACGAGACCTAGACGCTCCAGCCCGACCGCGAGCCGGACGCGGAGCCGGTCCTGTACGCGATGCAGTGCGCCGTGGACGGAGAGACCTCACCGACGAGCGAGGACTTCGCCGCACCGCAGGACTGGGTACTGCGGAACTGCGGCCAGAACCCGTCCCACCACACCTACCGGGAGATCATCACCCGCCCCTGGCTGACCTGGCGCCAGACGTGACCCGCCTCGCTCGCCCAGGCGCCGCACCGCGCTGACCCACCCGGCTCCCGTCCCTGCCGGGCGCAGCCGATCGAGGCTCCCCCGCACTCGTCAGCCCCGGCAGGGACGGGATCCGGCATACGCCGTGCGCCTGGCCCTCGCCGAGTCCTGCCCGCAGACGCCGCCGGAGACGCTCCTGGACGTCTGGCAGCGTTGGACGCGCCCGTCGGCACCCAACCGCCCGGGCCCCCGCGAGCACCCCCGCTTTCCGCGCGCGGGCATGCTGCGCTACACCGCCGACCCGCATCCGCGGATGCGGCAACTCGCCCTCGACGCCCCGGACTCCACCGCCGAGCTCCTCGAGCGCCTGAGCCGCGGCCCCTCCCCCGAGGTTCGTCGGGCGGCGCTCCAGGACCCGCGGCTCGCGCCCGCCTCCGTCCTCCGGCTGACTGCCGATCCTGACGGTCAGGTCCGGGAGGCGGTCACGTCCGCTGGAGTGGTGTATCGACGGCCACTGGGTGATCTCGTCTTTCGTCCGTACTCATCGGCCCGTCAAGAGGTTCGGCTGGAAGAACAGCGGTCACCTGCCGGCCCAGCGCCCGCGCCCGTCGACGGGGCGACGCGGCGCAGTCAACTGTCTGGAAGTCGGAGACCAGAACTCAGACAGCGCCACTCCCGTGAGGCGGCAACCCAACGGCTGCCCACCACGCCCCTACAGCGCCTCCAGCGCCACCGCCGTCGCGGCCGACGCCAGCCAGACCAAGCCGACGGCGAGCCACAACTGGACGTAGTCCCAGTCCTTGACACGCGGCACTTTCAAGCCTTCACGCTTGCGCAGGGTGGCCCACTTGCTCAGGCTGGGATGGCCGGTGAGATACAACGTCGCGGCCGTACCGAGAAAGAGGCCGCCGAGAGCTGCGAGCACATCGGGCACAGGGACGTACAGCGCCGCGACAACGGCGACAGCCGCGCCCCCACAGCCAGTGCCCCACCACCCACAGATACAGCTTCACTGCGTCCTTGCCATCCATGATCACTCGCCCATCCCCCTGAACTCATCAGGTGCCGTCAGGCCTTTCCCACCCGTTGCCGCACCGGACAGCCGACTTCCAGCAATCTCCCCTGCCGCCACGCGGGGGACGCTCACGACTGGGCCAGGATCAGGTGGGAGCCTGTACACCACTTCTCACTTCTCAGGACGCAACCCGGGAGGCCGCCCTGCGCGACGACTGCCGCAGGATGACCTGTTGCGGCTGCTGGCCTCCCGCGCCCCGGACATCGCACGCGCCGCGGCCGTCAACCCCGCCCTTCCGGTAACCGTGATGCATGACTTGCTCGAAGCGGCTGTCTAGACCCGGACTTCGCGGGTCTAGGTGTTCTGTCCACGGAGGTTGGCGACAGGGTTCACGGCTGATTGATCTTGAAATGGGTGAGGGCCTTCTGGCCTGGTGTGGATTGCGACATCTGCACCGGCGACCAGAAAGGCCCTCATGCCTCACCGTAATGCACCCCTGACCGAGACCGGACGGCTGCGTCTGGCCCGCTGCGTGGTCGAGGACGGCTGGCCTCTGCGCAGGGCCGCCGAACGCTTCCAGGTCTCCCCGACCACGGAGCGCAATACGGATCCCGGGCCTTCGCCAGCCTCTGCGACCAACTCGGGGTCACACGGTCGATGGGCGCGGTCGGCACCAGCGCCGACAAACGCTTGTCATCACACTGCACCTCTTTTCCTATCGGGTTCACTTTGCGGGTGTTGTCGCTGGTCGGCGGCGGTCGAGGCGGATGCCTTGCTGGACGCGGGGCGGGTTGGGGCCCGGGGGCGGGTAGAGGCAGGCGTTCTTGTCGTTGTACTTCTCGCCCTCGATCAGTCCGGCCCGGTGCCACTTCCAGACGGTCGGCACGCTGACGTCGAGGAGTACGGCGAGTTCGGGGGCGGTCAGCAGACCGCGGTCGCGCAGGCGGTCATGGCGGTTGCGGAGCTGGTAGTTCTCGCGGATGTCTCGGACCAGGAGGCGGTGGAAGGAGCATCCTTTGCCGCTGGTCAGGCCGCGCTGGTTGAGGATGTCGGCGATCTCGGCGTCGGTGTGGTGCTCGAGGAGTTCGTCGATCGCGTCCACGACCGGACGCGGGGTCTGCCACAGCTTGCCGCCGCCCAGCGGCAACGGGAGGTGGAGGGTGTGGGTCTGGCCGGCGCTGAGCCGGACGTGGACGGTGATGTCGTCGTCCTTGATCAGGGTGACGTCCGCGATCAGCAGGCGGGTGATGCGCTTACGCTCGCGCATCGGGGTGGCCGGATCGTTCCACAGGGACCTGACGTCACCGGCGAGGCGGGCGAGTTGTTCGCGGGTGGCCTGCTGGCGCGGGGCGGCCAGGGTGCGGGCGCGTTCGACGTCGGTCCGGGCGGCGGACACCTCGCGCAGGGCCGCGTTCCAGTCGGCCTCGAGTGAGTCGGCGACCAGGCGGTTGTCCGGGTCGACCGCGAGATAGCGTCGTTTGGCCAGATCGGCCCGGTACTGGGCGCGCTGGAGATGCGTCGTGCGCATCCGGTCGGCCTCGGCAGTGCGGGCGGTGATCTCATCGCTCACCGTCAGGGCCGTCTCCACGGCGAGCGGGGTGAGCATCTGCAG
The DNA here is from genome assembly GCF_035974375.1 of Streptomyces sp. NBC_01320. NCBI lineage: Bacteria > Bacillati > Actinomycetota > Actinomycetes > Kitasatosporales > Streptomycetaceae > Streptomyces > Streptomyces sp. NBC_01320. The sequence continues at coordinate 11,592,496 of NZ_CP108390.1, read as the reverse complement.
CAGGAGTTCGGCCACGGCCGCCTCGATGCTGGGGCCGGGAATGCGCTGGCAGACCTGTCCGCCGTCCTGGATCGCGTGGGTCATGCACCGGTAGTCGCTGACCTCGTGGTCTTGGCGGAGGTGGTAGGCGATGGTCATCCGCCGCCCGCAGCGGCCGCAGATTGCCAGGCCCTGCAGGAGCGCGGTGCCCTCGCGCGGCGGGCCCGCCCGCCGGTCGTCCCCACGGGCCGCGGCCTGCGTCTGGAGCTGGGCGAGGTTGTTCTCCCACTGTTCGAAGGTGAGGTAGCCCGCGTGGTGATCGGGGATCAGGGTGTCCCACTGCTCTCGCGGCAGCAGCTGGATGCGGACCTTGCCGTGGACGTCGTGGCGGACCTTGCGGCGTCCGTAGCAGAACGCCCCGGCATAGAGCGGGTTGTGCAGGACATTCAGGACCTGCCAGTGCTTGAGCGGCCCCCAGACCAGCTCGCCCTTGCACGGGCCGGTGCGGATCCGGGAGGGGAAGGTGAGCTGGTCGGCGGCGAAAGCTCTGACGACCTGACGGGCCGAGCCGGTGGCCGCGAACAGGCTCAGCACCCGCTCGATGACCTCGCGCACGGCGGCGTCGGGGTCCTTGACGATACGGTCGGCATAGTCGTGGACATAGCCGATCGGCAGGCCCTGCTTGAGTTCGCCGCGGCGGGCCTTGGCCAGCTGCCCGCCCCGCAACCGGGCCTTGAGCAGGTGCAGTTCGGCCTCGGACATGGTGCCCTTCATGCCCAGCACGAGACGGTCGTTGAAGGTGAGGGGATCGTACAGACCGTCCTCGTCCAAGATCAGCGTCCCGGTCAGTGCACAGATCTCCAGCAGCCGGTGCCAGTCGGTGTTGTTCCGGGCGAGGCGGGACACCTCCAGGCCCAGCACGATCCCGGCACGTCCCATGGAGACCTCGGCGACCAGGTGCTGGAAGCCGTCCCGCCCGTTGATGGAGGCCCCCGACCGGCCCTGATCACTGTCGATCACCGTGATCTGGTCCTCCTCCCAGCCCAGGGCGACGGCCCGGCCGCGCAGGGCGTACTGCCGCTGCGTGGACTCGGTGTTGTTCACGACCTGCTTCAGCGAACTCTGCCGGACATACAGATAAGCGCCTCGCCGAAGATGATCAGCACTGACCTTGCCCGTCGATTCCGTCGCCATCACCCGCTCCTCCCATCCTGTGTCTCAGCCGTCACCACAGCCACCGCCTGCGGCGGCCAGCACCATCTGCGCGAGTACCTGCACCAGCTCCTCGGCCTCCGGGCCCCGGTCCACCGCCGGCGGGCTGGCCCGGCGAGCAGGCAGCGCCGCCGCCGGGACCAGGGCCACCGCGAGAAGCCAGGCAGCCATCCCGGAGCGGGCCAGCACCGCCCAGCCGTGCCGCGAGCCGGCGTCCGGCCCGCCGAGGACCGCGGCCCGCAGATCCTCATAACGCCGTGCCAGTTCCACGGCTCCCACCGGCTGACCCGCCGCCGGTTCAGGGACGATGAAGTTCCTCCTTCGGCCGTGACTCGCGGCGCCTGACCAGTGCCTTCTCCACCGAGCGTGGATGCACCGTGATCCTGAAGCGCTCGAGTACAGCTTCCGCCAACTGCCGTGAGCGGAGCGAGGAGTCGGCTTCGAGTAGCTTCTCGAGGAACTCCATCACCTCGTCGGTGAGCTTGCGCGGCCCCTTCGGCCCCGGCTTGCCCGGCACCAGCGCCGCCGGCCCTCCCGCGTCCAGCGCGGCAGCAATCACATAGAAACTCTGGCGACAGAACCCGAACTGAGCCGCCGCCTGTGTCACCGGCACGTTGTCGACCCGCACCCGGCGCACCATCTCGTACTTGACCTGCACCAAGTCGTTCGGGTCGAGGAATACCGAGCGGGCGAACACCTCGTCCACGACCGCCTGCGGACGCGGGTTCAACGTCCGAGAAGCCACCAACGCGGTCTTCTTGCCGTGCTCCAGGCCCTTCGCCGCCATGTCGCCTCCCGTTCGGATCCGATGTCTCAAGAATCCGGCCGTGAGTCATCGCCCCCAAGGGCGCATCCCGGCCTAGAAGAAGCACAAGGAGCAGGTCACAGCAGCGGATGCACCTCCGCACGCCCCCACCGACGAGCACACGCACCCGCCGCAGCGGCCCGATTCCCACGACGGTCACGGCGCCATCTCCCCGACACGACCAAGCCCTTGATCACGGAGATGCTCCACCAGATCCACGAGCACGCACAGGTCCTCGGTCCGGAACGGACACCGGCCCGCGGCCGTCACCACGAACACATCGACTGGCGCGACATCCGTCCACTCCACCGGGAACGAGCAGCGACGACCCGCCGCATCCAGCACCAGGACGACGTCCCCGCGCCAGGAGTTCATCCGCTCGAGGAACTCGAAGATCTCCCCGCTCCTCGGATGGAACGGATGGATCAACCGCACAGATCCATCGTCACCACGGTGAACGAGCGCATTCGACGGCTCACGCCAACGCGGCCTGCGAAAGCTTCCACGCCTCCCTGAAACGCGAGACCCTCCAGGCACCCACGACTACGGCGACTCCGATGCCTGCCGCAGGACCGTCTTCGCCTGGCTGACCCGCTACAACACCCGCCGCCGGCACTCCGCCAACGGCCACCTCAGCCCCAACGAATACGAACACCGACGCCACACCGCTAAACTCACGCTCGCCGCGTGATCAACAACCGCGTGCCCACCTTCACGGGGGAAGGCCCAAGATCAACCACGAAACAGCAAGCTCGCTGCGCTGATATCCCCCACCGCACGGATGCCACCCAACCCACTGACACCAACCCACCCGCTCACACTCGGTGAGGGTCATCACTGCTTCGATGAGGTCGCGCGGGTCGTCATCGAGTTCGGACGCCGGCAGCGGCTCCCATCCGCGGTCGACAGCGGCACGGAGCAGAGCGTCTTCGTCCGTGATGTGGAACTCATGCAGGTGCGCGATCCGCACGACCTTCACCGGCCAGTCCTTCCATCGCGGACGGCCAACCGACCCGGGCAGCACGTCAGCCGCCGGTTCATCTTCAGACAGTTCCGGGTCGGGCACAACGAACAAGACTCCAGGGTCCGCCCGCCAGGTACCGCTGGCGGCCTGAACGACGGCCTGGCGCACCGAGCTGGCAGGAGCGTCGGGCATCTCGGCGATAATTGAGCCCCTGGTTGAAGGAGTAACCAACTGGGCCTAAAGAGGACAGGGCCGAGGATTTTCAAGGCCGGAGTTCCGTGAATCCCGAGGTCAGCGAGGTGTGTGCGGCCCGCGCTCGCGGGTTCACGGCCGGGGCCAGGGGCGTCCGGCGAGACGTTCGATGTCGGTGTTGAACCGTTTGAGGTAGGCGGCGAAGCCCGCGATGTCCTCGTCCGACCAGTCGGCCATGACCCGGTCCAGGTTGTCGACGGTGCGTTCGCGTTCCTCGTCGAGCAGGCTCGCGCCCTTGTCCGTGATGCGGAACTTGCGGGCCATCCCGCCGTCGGGGTCGGGTATGCGGTCCACGAGGCCGGAGCGCATCGCTGCGCCGGTCTGCCGGTTGAGAGTGGACGCGTCGAGCCCGAAGGCCGTGCTCAGTTCGCCGATGGACATGGGTCCTTGGACGCGAATGCGGCTCAGCAGGATGTAAGCGCTGCGCTCCAGCCCGCCTTCGCGCCGCACGTTCTTGTGGTGAACGAGTCCATGGCGGCTGAGCAACATCTGCTCGTACTCGACGTCGCTCGTGGGCCTGACCATACGCCTGCCGCCTTCCCTTCCTCGCCAGTCCGACGCGCTGCCCTGTCCTTCGCGACGGCCTTCTCCTGCATCCTCTCACGCGCATATGCGTCATGCACAAAATGTGATCGATACATGAGGAGTGTACGATGCATATCGTTCTCTCGTCATGCAACCAAGGAGTCCTCTATGGATGCCTCCCAGGCATCAAGCCGCTCAGGCGGTGTGGTCGCCACGCTGGCCTTCGCGGGCATCACGGCAGCGATCATGCAGACCCTGGTCACGCCGCTCATCGCGGAGCTGCCTCAGATCCTCCACACCACCTCGTCGAACGCCGCCTGGGTCATCACCGTCACCCTGCTCGTGGCGGCCGTCTTCGTGCCGGTCTCCGGACGCCTGGGCGACCTGCTGGGCAAGCGCCGGATGCTTATCGCGTGCTCGGTGCCGCTGATCGTGGGGTCGGTGGTGTGCGCGCTGTCCTCCTCGGTCATCCCCATGATCATCGGGCGTGGTCTGCAGGGCATGGGCATGGGCATGCTGCCGCTCGGCATCGCCCTTCTGCGTGACGTGGTCCCCGCGGAGAAGCTCAGCTCCTCGATCGCTCTGGTCAGCGCTTCCATGGGCATCGGCGGTGGCCTCGGCCTGCCGATCGCCTCAGCGGTCGCCCAGTACACGAACTGGCGCGTGCTGTTCTGGGGCTCCGCGGTCCTGGCCGTAGCGGTTGCGGCTCTCATCTGGTTCCTGATCCCGGACGTACCGGCCGGCGCCAAGGGTCAGCGCTTCGACCTGCCGGGAGCGCTCGGTCTCGGCGCCGGCCTGGTCTCCCTGCTGCTCGCGGTCTCCAAGGGCGCCGACTGGGGCTGGGGCTCGGCGACCACGCTCGGCCTGTTCGCCGCGGCCGTCGTGATCCTGGTCGGGTGGGGGATGTGGGAGCTGCGGACCCGCGACCCGCTGGTCGACCTTCGCACCACCGCCCGCCCCCGCGTGCTGCTCACCAACCTCGCCTCGATCTTCGTCGGCACCGCCATGTACGCCAGCATGCTGGTCGTGCCGCAGCTGCTGCAGTTCCCCGAGGCCACTGGTTACGGTCTGGGCCAGTCGATGCTCGCCGCCGGCCTGTGGATGGCTCCGGGCGGGCTCATGATGATGATCGTCTCCCCGCTCGGCGGGAAGCTCACCGATGCCCGAGGCCCGAAGTTCACGCTGATCTCCGGGGTCCTGGTCATCGCGGCCGGTTACGGTCTGTCGCTGGCACTGATGGGCTCGGCCTGGGGTCTCATGTTGGTCACCATCGTGACCAGCAGCGGCGTGGGTCTCGCCTACGGTGCGATGCCCGCCCTGATCATGGGTTCGGTCCCGCTCTCCGAGACCGCTGCCGCCAACGGCTTCAACACGCTGATGCGCTCGCTCGGCACCTCGGTCGGCGCGGCCGTGATCGGAGTGGTCCTCGCCCAGATGACCACCACGACGGGCGGCTACACCTTCGCCTCCGAGGACGGCTTCCGCACTGCTCTGATGATCGGCGGCGGCGTCGCCCTCCTCGGCGCGGTGATCGCGGCCGCCATTCCGGCAGCCCGCGTGGTGGCAGGCTCCGGCGACGAGACCGCCCCTATCGCCGAATCCGATCAGACCGCGGTCAAGGCCTGACGGCTCAGTAGCGCCGGACGAGCCCGGCCGCTGCTCGACCGGCCGGCCCGGTCCTGTATCCGGCATCTCGCCGCGGATCCGACATCGCATCCGCGGCGAGAGGTCTCTGTGGTCGCCCGGCGCTGGGGACGCAGACGAACAGCACGGACCTGGAGCTGGAGCACCGACGGCACCGGCCTGGTTGAGGGCCGACATCCTGGTCAGGATGCGGGATCTTCCTGCCTCCACGCTCCGCCGGGGAGAGGACGGCAGGCATGGCGCTGCAGCAAACGGGCCCAGCACTCGCCACAGCCACGGCCCCCTACCTCAAGTGCCCGGAGCGCCGCAGCCTGCGGTGCCGAGACGACAGCTGGCGGCCCCCAGAACTCACGCAGAGCGCCTTGAGGCGCCGTTCAGACGGCGGGGCTGGATCAGGCGTTGAGGTCCAGTACGCGGACCGGCTCGCCCTGCCACCGCTTCGGGGCGGTGGTGGCGATGATCGCTCCGTCGGGGCGGTCGGGTGTGGGCTGCGCTGCGTACTGGCTGTGGGCCGCAGCCCATGTTTCCTGCCGGGCGAGGGCCAGGGCCGCGGCCAGATCCAGGTCCAGGACGGTGATACCCGGCAGTGCGGCAAGGTGCTCGGCCGTGCCGGGCCGTGCATGGTCGGCTTCGACGAGCGCACACGCCGGGGCGTACAGGAACCAGCCGGATTCGGCGTGGGCCCGGTGGATGAGACGGGACGCGAGGACGTTGCCCTGACCGGCCGCGGCCATCGCCGTTTCGTCCAGGACGATATGCGTGGATTCGGTCACCGGCTCGTCGCCTGGGCCAGGCGCCGGTCCAGCTCACTGTCCAGGTCGTCCTGCTCGGCCGGGGTGGGGGCGTAGCCGTTCCACTCCTTCAGTGCGGCGCGGGCCTTCTCGGCACGCTCGGCACGCTCGGCCGGGGTGAGCAGGGTCTCGGCCAGACGAGCCAGATACGCGCGCAGCGACAGGCCCTCAGCGGCTGCGATCGCGGCGAGCCGGTCCTTCGCCTCTTCGGGGATACGGACATTGGCATCGGACATGGTCGCACTCCTTCCCCTCCCTCCAGGGTACGGGTACGTACCCGTACCCGTACCCGTCACGCCGGTGTGCGTGACCACTACCTGCCGAACGGTGAAGGTGCGGCAGGCACCGCCCAGCCTGTGCCGACGATGAAGCAACGGCTGACGAAACGCTGCTCGTCGGTACTCGCCATCCGCTTACTCGCCCAGGACCCGCCGCCGCGGTGTGGCTCTGCCGAACCCGGCGTCTCCACCTCCAGGCTTGTCGGCCGCAGGCTCCCCGCCCTCGACGCCGAGATCAACCGGCTGACCCGACTGCGTGAGAGCCCCGCGCAGCGCGCCTCGGGAGAGACGGACGCTTCGACCTCTCGCCACCCGAGTAGAGCTGCGGGCAAAGGCACCACCGCTGCTTGGTGACAACGAGGCTGCCTGTGTGACCACTGTCGTGCTTCGGCTCGACCGGCCGCGGTCGGCGGCGGCGGCGGTGCCTGGCTGGTCAGAATTCGAGTTCGACATAGTCGATGTCGGTGAACTCCACCAGGAGTCCATCAGCGCGGCGGCCGCGGTCCTTGAAGTACTGCTCCTGGAGTCCTTCGGCGATCACTGCCTGGAGCTGTTGTTCGGAGGCGCCGGCGGTCTGTGCGCCGAAGAGGCGGGCCGCGTACTGGGGCGGGAGGTGCTGGGTGATCAGCCGGATGCGTCCGTCGTCCGTGATGCCCGGTGCGGCGGTGAATCCGAACCGCGCCCGTGTTTCGACGACGATGCCGGTGCTGCCCAAAGTCACGGAAAAACGCTGTCGGCAGAAGTGAACGGAGCCACCGGGTGGTGGGGCGCCTCAGCCGCGCCAGTTCGTGGGCTGGGGCAGTTCCGGCAGTTGGGTGTCGTGGAGCCACGTCGTGAAGAGCTCGTCCAGTGGCTTGGGGGTGTGGCGTTGCGCTGTGGCTATGAACGCTTCCGTCGTCACTGTGCGGTGCCGGTAGGTCGCGGTCCATTCCTGGAGCACGGCGAAAAATGCGGTGCTGCCGAGTGTTGTGCGCAGTGCGTGCAGTGCGAGTGCCCCGCGCAGGTAGATCCGGTCATCGAACATCTGCCGTACGCCGGGGTCGGCGACCCGCAGATCCCGGGGGTGTGCCGCGAGGCTAGCGTGGGCCTGGGTCGCCAGGTCGGCGGCCAGCCTGCCGCCGGAGGACTCCGACCACAGCCATTCGGAGTAGCAGGCGAAGCCCTCGTTGAGCCAGATGTGGCGCCAGGCAGCGAGGGTCAGGCTGTTGCCGAACCATTGGTGTGCCAGTTCGTGAGCCACGAGTCGCTCGAAGCCGCGGTGTCCGTCGATATGGTTGGCTCCGAAGATGGACAGCCCCTGGGCCTCAACGGGGACTTCCAGCTCCTCGTCGACGACGACCACGGCGTACCGGTCGAAGGGGTACGGGCCGAAGAAGTGCTCGAAAGTGGTCATCATTTCGGAGTGGCGGGCGAAGTCCCATCGGAACCGGGTGAGCAACCTGGCAGGTACGGCCGCTGTCTGCGGTATCGGGGCAGGGGCGAGTTCGACTGTCTCGAAGTGGCTGATCAGCACGGTGGCCAGATAGCTCGCCATGGGCGTCGGCTGCTCGTACACCCAGGTCGTGGTGCTGGAGTGTGTGGTACGGGTGAACAGGTTGCCGTTGGCGAGCACCGTGTAGGGCGATGGTGCGGTCACCGAGATCCGGTAGGTTGCTTTGTCCGCGGGGTGGTCGTTGCAGGGGAACCAGGACGGCGCGCCGATCGGCTGTCCGGCGACCAGTGCGCCGTCGTCCAATTGCTCCCAGCCGAGATCGCCCCAGTGGCTGCGGATCGGCCGGGGGTTTCCGACGTAGTGCACCTCTACGGTGAACGGGCTCCCGGCGCGCAGCGCTCGGGCGGGCCAGATCCGCAGCTTGCCGGCCCGGTGGGTGTACCGGGCGGCCTGGATGCCATCCACCTTCACCCGGTCGAGCCGGAAGGCTCCCAGATCGAGGGTGAAGTCGGTGAGTGCCTGCTCGGTGACCGCAGTGAGCACCGCCCGTCCGGACAGTCGTCCGGAGTCGGGCCGGTAGCGCAGTTCCAGGTCGTAGTGCGTGGTCCGGTAACCGCCGTTGCCGTGCTCGGGCAGATAAGAGTCAGCAGATGTGGCCGCTCCGGACGAGGGGCGAAGCGTGCTGCGATTTCGCTCGGCCATTACTCTTCGAAGCTACTTTCCCTGGGCCAGGTGGCGATCGGATTCCCGAGCCAGTGGGTACCAGAAGGCACGGTTTCACCGCGCATCACCAGTGATGCCGGTCCCACCGTGGTGTGGGACCCGACATCGGCGCCGGGCAGCACGATGGTGTGCGGGCCCAGGGTAGCCCCCTCCTGAAGAATCACCTCCCCCATGCGCATGATCCGGTCGTGGAACAGGTGTGTCTGGAGCACACAGCCGCGGTTGACGCTCGCAGCGTCCCCGATCCGCACCAGGTCGGCCTCGGGCAGCCAGCGGGTCTCGCACCACACGCCGCGCCCGATGCGGGCTCCGAGGCAGCGCAGCCACAGGTTCATCAGCGGAGTGCCGCCGATCGCTCCGACGAGCCACGGAACGGCGAGTACCTCCACGAAGGCGTCGGCCAGCTCGTTGCGCCACACGAACGCGCTCCACAGCGGCCGCTCGATGGCCTGGAACCGGCCGACCAGCAGCCATTTCGCCGCCGCCGCGACCGCGCAGGCCAGCACGCCTGCGGTGAACAGCAGAAGTCCGCCGCCCAGCGCTGCCACGGTGAACCCCATCCGCACCGCAAGTACTTCGAAGGCGGCAAGCACGAGCACCGTGAGCGCGACGGTGCACATGACCGGCACGAGCCTGCACAGCTCCACGCTGGCTCTGGCCAACACCAGGCGGCGTGGCGGTTCGAAGGTACGGCTCGGGTCGCTCTTCTCGGCAGTGTGCCGAAGCTTCATCGGTGGCATGCCGAGATAGCAGCTGCCCGCCTTGGCGCGCTTGGGGGCGGCGGACAGCACGCCCACCAGGCCTCGGTTGGGCACTGAGCGTCCGGGTGCGGCCATGGCCGAGTTGCCGAGGAAGGCGTGCTTGCCGATGCGTGCGGCCGCGATGCGCAGCCAGCCGCCCCCCAGTTCGTAGGAGCCGACCATGGTGTCGTCGGCGAGAAACGCGCCGTCGCCGATCCGCGTCATGGTCGGCAGTGCCAGCACCGTCGATGCCTCCACTCGGCGTCCGACCCGCATACCCAGTGCGCGCAGCCATGCCGGGGTGAGCAGGCTCGCGTACAGAGGGAACAGGCCGACCCTGGCGGCGTCCATCAGCCGTTCGGTGCCCCAGGCCTGCCAGCCGATCCGACTGTGAACGGGATGGCTTCCTTCGCGCAGGCCGAAGCTGAGCAGGCGCACTCCCGTCAACAGCAGGAGTGCGTAGCACATCAGTGAGCTGATTGCGGCGAGCGGCACCGAGAGCAGGGCACGGCCCAGCGCGGCTGTTGGGTCGGCCTGTCCGCGCAGGAACAGGCCGGTCACCATCAGCCCGGGCAGCGCGGCCAGCGGGGGCAGCATCGTCAGTGCCGTTGAAGTGAGCGCGTAGAAAACGGCCCATCGCCTGCTCTGTGGGGGGCGGGCCGGCGGCCTGCGGTGCGGCCTCTTGCCGGTGGGGCGGGCCGGTACACCCGCCCAGCGTTGGCCTGCGGGCACCAAGCCGGCCACCGCGCTACCCGGCGCCACGCTTGCCCGCTTGCCGATCCTGGCCCCAGGAAGGAGCACGCTGCGAGATCCGATGGTTGCCCCCGAACCGATACGGATACGGCCGATGTGCAGCAGGTCTCCGTCCAGCCAGTGGCCGGACAGGTCCACCTCCGGCTCGATCGCGCAGCCCCCGCCCAGCTCGAGGAAGCCGGTCACTGATGGCAGTGCATGCAGGTCGGCATCCGCGCCGACCTGGGCCCCCAGCGCTTTGGCGTACCAGGTCAGCCAGCTGCCGGTCAGGTGGGTTGCACCGCTGAGCGCCGCCAGACGCTCAGCGGTCCACAGCCGCAGGTGCACGCCGCCGCCGCGAGGATAGGTGCCCGGGCGAACCCCGTGCAGCAGCAGCCGCGCACCTGCCGCCGCGATCGCCAGTCGGCCTGCGGGGCTTGCGAACAGCACCCAGCCTGTGGCCACCCACCACCAGGAGACGACGGGTGCCCAGGGAAAGGACCCGAGCCAGTGGAGTGCGTTTCCGACCGCCGCCAGTGCCACGACCCAAGGCAGCGAGGCCACGGTGAGCAGCGGCACCATCAGCAACGTCTGAGCGAGCGCAGCACGGCGCGGCGTGGGCTGTACCTGCCGCGCGGGACTGTGACCGCTTGCCAGCTCGTCCAGGTGCGCGGCCAGGGCGCGCAGCGTCGGGTACTGGTAGACGTCAGCGACCGAGCAGTTCGGGAAGCGGCTGCGGATCCGGGACACCAGGTGGGCGACAGCAAGGCTGCTGCCTCCGGAGGAGAAGAAATCCGCGTCCGCGTTCTGCACCGGGCTGCCGAGGATCTCGCGCCACTGCGTGGCGAGCCATCCTTCGGTACCCGCAAGATCCGGAGTCGGCGCGTGCAAGTCCGTCCCGGGCAGGGGCCAGGGCAGTGCGGCACGGTCGATCTTGCCTGAGGTGCGGGTCGGTAAGGTGTCCACCACGGCCGGCAGCGGGACCAGGGCCGGTGGCAGCATCTGCCGGAGTCGCACCAGTGCCTGCGCCGTGTCGAACGTCTCGTCCGGCGCGGCCGGATCCAATGCGGTGACCAGGTATCCGATCAGCAGCGGGGCGCCGCTCGCCGAGGTGCGCACGGCCGCTGCAGCGCCGGCCACGTTCGGCAGTGCCCGCAGGGCCGCGTCCACTTCGCCGAGCTCGATCCGTCGCCCGCCCAGCTTGATTTGCTCATCCGCCCGGTCGATGAACAGCAGCCCTGCTGGCTCGGCCCTGACCAGGTCCCCACTGCGGTAGGCCCGTGCCCAGCCCAGTGATGCCAACGGCGCATACTTTTTCGCGTCCTGGGCCGGATCAAGGTAGCGGGCCAGCCCGACCCCGCCGATCACCAGCTCACCGACCTCGCCCATCCCCAGAACCTCGCCGCAGGAGTCCACCACCGCGAGGTCCCACCCCGGCAGCGGCAGCCCGATGCGCACCGGTCCGTCCGCGGTGAGCCGGGCAGCACAGGCGACAACGGTGGCCTCGGTGGGACCATAGGTGTTCCACACCTCACGCCCCGCGACAACGAGCCGGGCCGCGAGTTCGGGCGGGCACGCCTCGCCCCCAAGAATGAGCAACCGCACTCCGCGCAATGCTTCGGTCGGCCACAGCGCAGCCAGCGTCGGCACTGTAGACACCACGGTGATTCGCTGCTGCACCAGCCAAGCACCCAGGTCAGGCCCGGTACGCACGAGTGACCGCGGTGCGGGAACCAGACAGGCTCCGTGCCGCCACGCCAGCCACATCTCCTCGCACGAGGCATCAAACGCCACCGACAGTCCCGCCAGCACCCGGTCGCCGGGGCCCAACGGCTTCTCGACGGCGAACAACTGTGCCTCGGCGTCGACGAACGCCGCCGCAGACCGGTGGGTGACCGCCACTGCCTTCGGCTTCCCAGTGGACCCGGACGTGAAGATGATCCAGGCATCGTCGTCGGGCCCCGGGTATCCCGCCGCACCGCTCGACCCCGCGCGTAGCGTCAGCTCGCTTCCGGCACCGATGACCGCTGCGACCCGGGCCTCGGCGAAGACCAATTCCGCCCGCTCATCCGGATCCTCCGCATCCACCGGCACATAGGCCGCCCCGGCAGTCAGCGCCGCCAGGATCGACACATATAACTCCACGTTCCCCGAGGGCATCCGCACCCCGACCCGGCCACCCACACCGATGCCCGCACGCCGAAGCCGCCCCGACATCGCGTCCACCTCGGTCAGCAAATCCCGATAGCTCAGCGCCGCGGTCCCGTCATCGACCGCCAGTGCATCGGGGTACCGGCGAGTGGTTGCCTCCAGCACATCCAACAACGTCCGGGAAGGAGCCGCTCCCATGCTGGCCGTGAACACCGCTGGCGGCGCGACCGCCACCGCACCCTCGTCCAACAGCACGTCGGCCAGCGCCCCAGATCTCTCTGTCCGTTCCATCGAGCTCAGATACCAAAATCCACAGGCGAATCGGCGACGGGAATCAGTGTGATCGCGCCGTGCAGAGTTCTCTCACTGTCGGGCCACAACGAATAGGTGAGTAGGCCTGCGTTGGCCAGCCGGCGCAAACAGGTGTGCAGTTCGGCCGCGGGAATCCCGAGCGCGGCGGCAGCGCTCCGCAGCGGCAGGTCAACCCTGTGGGCGGGGTGCGGCCGCACAGGATAATACGTGGTCAGCTCCGCGAGAAGCCCGACCAGCCCATTCCTCTGCGGCACTTCACGCGCCTTGTTGACCCAGTCGAGCACCCAGTCATCAGACACCACAGATTCCACCGGATCACCCTCACTCACGATCGACCCTTGGGGCATTTCTTCTCATAGTGCATATTCCGGAACGCTTCAGCTCGATGGCTGCTCTGACTGGCGCAGCTGTCCGTTGTCACCAAAGCCAGTCGCCGTCTCATCCAACCCAGTCGAGCTGTAGCCGGTCAGGCATGGGGTGACAGGCCGTCGTCCATGGGGATGTTCTGGGCTTCCAGCGTGATGCCGGAGTTCCTGGCCTGTTCGAGGATCAGAGCGGCGAAGTCCTCCTCGACGTGCCCCGCGCCGATGGCACCCGCGACGAGCTGGGCGGTGGCGGCGGCGAGCGGCATCGGGACCTCGAGCTCGCGGGCGGCGGACAGTCCAAGGTCGAAGTCCTTGCGCAGCAGCGGCATGGTGAACGTCGGTGTGAAGTCCAGGTTGACCAGCGCGGGCGACTTGTAGCGGGAGTAGGCCGAGCCCATCACGGAGTCGTTGAGGAATTCCAGGAAGGCGGCACGGCTGACACCGCCCTTCTCCGCGAGGATGGTGATCTCGGCGAGCGACTGGGTGACGACGCCGAGGAAGACGTTGTGTGCGATCTTGACGAGACGGGCGACTTCGTCCTCGCCGACGTAGGTCACCCCGCGCCCCAGCAGTGCGAGCAACGGTCCAACCTGGTCGAACGCCTCGCGTGAGCCGGAGACCGCGACGGTCAACTTGCCTGCGGCGATCACCTTCGGGTTCCCACTCACCGGGGCGGCCAGGAAGGCGGTCCCACGTTTGGCGGCTGCTTTCCGAATCAGCGCAGACGTCTGCGTGGACACCGTGGAGCTGTCGACCAGCACCCCTGGCACGGCATCTGGCGAGGTCAGCACGCCGCCCGGGCCGGTGGTGACCGCCTCCAGGTCGGGCGAGGCGGAGACCATGGTGAAGACGACGTCCCGGTCGGCAAGACCGGCCGGCTGGTCGACGACCGCGGCTCCCCGTTCGGCCAGCGGTTCGGCCTTGGCGCGGGTCCTGTTGTAGACGGCTACGTCGTGCCCCGCGTCCAGCAGCCGGGCGGCGAGTTGGAAGCCCATGCGGCCGGTACCGATCCAGCCGATGCGCGGGTGTTGCTGGGCGACATACGGCATTTCTGTACCTCGATCCTGGAAGACGGCTTGCCCTATGCGGCTCTGCAGCTCAGCCGGCCGGACACGTGCCATTGAGGTTCCCCCGAGATGCGGAAAGAAGTGACAGCGGGTCAGATGGGACTCATGAGAGACATCTCACGTGCCTAAGAAGTCAAGCTGCGACGGTCAACACCGCTGCCGAGGAGGTGAAGGCATGCTGTTCGTCGAAGAGTTGTCCGGTCTGCAAGCAGTGGTAGAGCTGGCCGATCATGCGGTTGAACAGGTGCCGCTGGGCCTGGGCATGCCAGTCCCCGTGCTCGCGTCGTCGGCGGTAGTGCGTGTCAGCCCCAGAAGAGGCTCTCAGCGAGGAGAAGGCCCAGAGAAATCCAGCGGTGATCAGTCGGTCGTTCTTGATGAAGCGCCGTCCGACGTAGCGTTTCTTGCCCGAAGCGCGAGTGATGGGAGCCGATCCCGCGTAGGCCTTCAAAGCGCGGGCGTCAGCGAAGCGGCTGCGGTCGTCTCCGATCTCGGCGAGCACCCGGGCGGCGAGCTGTACTCCCAGGCCGGGAAAGCTGAGGAGGATCTCAGCGTCCGGGTGCCGGCGAAAATGTTCCTCCACCGCCGTCGCGAGTTCCTCGGCGGCCAGGCAGGCTGCGTGCAACTGGCGTATCAATGCCAGAAGTTGATAGCCCATGGCATCCTCGACGGCCTGCGGCTGGTGGGCGTAGTCAGCGCGGAAAATGGTTCGCAGGCGATCGGCCTCGGCGTCGATGCCCCGGGTGCGGCCCGCGCGTTTCAGTGCCGCCCGCAGTTGGGCCGGGGTGAGTCTGGCGGCCCTGGCCGGGGTCGGTGCCGAGGTCAGCACCGCGCGGGCCTCGGGGCGGGCCAGGCCGTACTGCTTGCCCAGGAAAGCGTCCAGGGCGGCAGGGAAGAACTCCCGCAGCAGCGAGCGGACCTGGTTGACCAGCTGCTGACGCGCCCAGACCGCGTCTTGCTGGGCACGGGCGAGGACAGTGATCGCCCGTGCGAGATCGGTGTCGGCGGGCAGCTGGCGGTGCGCGTGTCCATCGGTTCGCAGGATGTTCGCCAGGACCAGGGCATCGCCGGCGTCGGACTTCTTGCGCGAGACACTGTGGCGGTCGCGATAGCGGGCCGCGGCGAGGGGGTTGATCGCGTAGATCGGCCGTGTTCCGGTGTTCAGGGCGGCAACGAGCAGACCCCGCCCGGTCTCGATGGCCACGGGAATCGGTTCCTCGGCGGTGTCGCCGTACTCGGCGAGCAGGTCCAGCAGCAGCCGGTAGCCCGCCGTGTCATCCGTGATGCGGCGCTTGGCCAGCAGCTGTCCGGTGTCATCGACCAGAGCCACGTCATGGTGACTCTCGGCCCAGTCGATCCCGCAGAACACGGTCACACGGTTCTCCATTCACTTGTTGTGTGCGCAGGTGGTGAGCCTGTGCGGGCCACGCGGCGACCTAATTCCAGGACTCTTCGGTCCGCCATCTCACTAGCCGTTCGCGGCACCAGCGCACCGCAGGGGCCTCCGTCTTACGAAGAGCTCGGCGGCTCGGGAGGAAGCGAAGAGGTCGCCCTGCGACGGGCTCACACCACAACGATCTACGTACGGGAGGCCGGGTTGGGTTCCGCAGCGGCCCGAAGACACCGGGCGCCACCGTTCTCTCATAAGGCCTCGACGGGCCGGGAACCGACAGGAGTCTGCCCGGTGCCCACGCGGCCGCTACGAACCCAACCCGCTTCAACAGTCCAGCAGCTCACCCACGAGCTGATCTGGAACCGCCTACACACGAATTAGGAACATCGACCATGGCTGCCCCAGGAAATACTCGCTCGAGTTGCGTGACCGTGCAGTGCGGATGTATCGCACCGCGGACCCCAAGCCGCAGATCAAGAAGCTCGCCATCGACCTCGGTGTCCACCCCGAGGCCCTGCGCGGCTGGATCCGGCAGGCCGAGGCGGACGCCGGCGAGCGTGACGATCGGCTGACCACCGACGAGCGAGCGGAACTCGCGGCGCTGCGCAAGGAAAACGCCCAGCTCAAGCGGGCGAACGAGGTTCTGCGGACGGCGCGCCACGGCAGGTCGTGGAGGGCCCCGCCACCAGGGACAGGGCCGAGAGCAGTCATCAGCCCACGAGGCAGCGCGAGCGCGCTATGAAGGGCTTCCGCTCCAGCGGAGCGGCCCAGAGGTTCCTTGCCGCCTTCAGCCGGATCTCCAGCCACTTCCGGCCCCGACGCCATCTGATCACAGCGAGTGACTATCGCGCCGAGATGGCCGAACGGTTCCGCATCTGGAAGACCGTCACGGGAGCCCTCACGACCGCCTGACCAGGATGCCTCCGGCCCGGCCGAATCACCTTCAGCACACCTCAACTCGCCTGCCGGAACAGCAACTTGACAACACCGTCTGAGACGTTGCTGTTCCTCCGCCATCACTGCGTCCAAGCTCGCGCCGTCATCGACGGATGGACCGGAGAGCATCCGCCAGGCCGCGGCGCTCAAGTGCGTCTACATGGCGCTGATGAACCTGGACCTGACCGGCAAGGGCCGCAAGCGGTGGACCATGCGCTGGAAGGCGCCCTTGAGCGCTTTCCAGGTCGCCTTCGAGGGCCGCCTGACCCCCACCGACCACTGACCAACTCAACAACCAAGATCAGCCGTTAAATTGACACACCCGGCTCAGGCGCCGCTGGCCGTCGTAGGTGAAGCACTGGTAGTCGGGCTTGCTGGTGCCGCCGAGGGTGGAGGGGTCCTGGATGGAGGTGACGTTCCCGGCCTGGTCGTAGGCGCATCCCCCGTGAGAGCTACCGGCGCCGTCCGCTCGCGGGTGAATCGCGGATGTCGCGGTGTTCCTAGCGTGGTCGTCGGGTCGCCGCCTGGGCGGCCGACTACCAAGGGGAGGCCATGATGCACACGTCATCCACCACGCGCCACGAGGCGGGCCACGACCGGCTTGCGGACGTCTCCGGCCCGAGCGATGCCTCCGGTCCGAGCGGCGTCTCCGGTCCGAGCGGCGGCCGCCTCGGCCTGATCTGCCGCTCTTCGCTCGGCTGGATGCTGATCGGAATCGCCGGCGTCGGCGCGGTCTCGGCTGCGACCGCGACCGGCCCCGGACCGGTGCCGGTGCTGGGAGCGGCCGTTGCGGTGGCTGTCTACTGGGCGGTCATGCGCTTCGTCGCGCGACGGCCGATGCCGGAGATCGCCCGGCGCGGGGCCGTGCGGGAGGCCTTGCTCGGCGGCGGGATCGGCCTGGGCTTCATCCTCGTATCCGCCCTGGTGATCACGGCGTTCGGAGGCTACTCGTTCTCCTGGGCCGGAAACGGTTTCTTCTCCGTCGTGGCGTCCGCGGCCGCCGTGTCGGCGGGCGCGGTGGTCACGGAGGAGCTGATGTTCCGCGGCCTCGCCCTGCAAGCCCTGGAGCGGCTGTTCGGCAGCCGTGCCGCTGTCGCGATCACCGCGCTGCTCTTCGGCGCCGCGCACCTGGCCAACCCCGGTGCCACCGCGTGGAGCGCACTGGCGATCGCCCTCGAGGCGGGCGTGCTGCTCGGAGCGGCGTTCCTGTGGCGGCGCAGCATCTGGTTCGTCGCGGGTCTGCACTTCGCCTGGAACGCCACCGAGCAGCTGCTCGGCATCCCGGTCTCGGGCAACACCGCCAAGGGGCTGCTGTCCGTGCACGTCAGCGGTTCGGGCCTGCTGACCGGCGGCAGTTTCGGTCTGGAGGCGTCGATCGTTACCGTCCTCATCGGTGTGGCGCTGACGGTCCCGATGTTCGTCCTCGCTCACCGGCGGGGCGGTCTGCTGCCCTGTCAGCACGTCGCCCGCTGAGCTCTGCGCGCGGCACCGCCCCCGGCTGACCGGAACGGAACGGAGACGGAAGTGATGATGCTCAGGTGGTCTCGGAGACCACTGTTGCTGCGGAGGCCGCTCGGTTGGTTGACGGGGCGTCAGCAATCCGTCAAGGACGGCGTTCTCGCGCTGGTTCTCACCGTGCTGGCCTTCGTACCGACCCTGTCGCAGATCGGGGCGCAGATCGGCGGCCTGCCTGATCACCCGTCAAGCCCTTCGAGTATCGGGCTGACCCTGGCGCAGACCCTGCCGCTGGCGGTACGCACCCGACGGCCCGCGGCCTGCCTCGCCGTCGTCGGCTGCGCCTTCGCGGTGCATCAGGCCATGGGCTGTCCGGCGACGTTCGGGACTGTCGGGCTCTATGCGGCCCTGTACTCCGCCGGAGCCCACCAGGTCTCCTTCCGCCGCGCTCTCGCCGCCGCGGCGAGCGCGGGCTACGCCGTGCTGGCGGTCGTCCTGCACCGCCTCGGCTCACCGGAGCGGATCCCGGACTACCTTGCGTTCTCTCTGGTTCTGGCCGGGGTCTGGCTGGTGGGCAGCGGCGTACGCAGGCGTCGGGCGGAGGAGGCCGAGCGGCGGCGGCTGGCCGCCGAGGTGGCCGCGGCCGCCGAGCGCGCACGCATCGCGCGTGAACTGCACGACGTGGTGACCCACCATGTGACGGCCATGGTGGTCCAGGCCGACGCGGCGCAGTTCCTGCTCACGTCCGCGCCGGAACGCGCCGGTGACAGTCTGACAGCTGTCAGCGACACCGGTCGCCGGGCGCTCACCGAACTGCGGTACCTGCTCGGCGTGCTGGAGGCGACCGGTCAGTCCGCCTCCGCGGACCGGGCACCCACCCTGGGAAAGGTGGGGGACCTGGTCGCGCAGGCACGCATGTCGGGCCAGCCCGTCGAGTTCACCGAGCGGGGCGAGTGGCCAGCGCAGAGCGTGGACGTGGAACTGGCCGCGTATCGCGTGGTGCAGGAGGCGCTTACCAACGCGATGAAGCACGCGGTCGGGCAGCGAACACGGGTCCTGGTCCAGCACGGTGACGAGCACATCGAGATCGAGGTGGCCACCGAAGGATCCGCCCCCTCCCCGGCGTCCGCACCCGCTGCCCGAAAGGTGGGCCGTGGTGGCGGACGAGGCCTGACGGGGCTGCGTGAACGGGTGCGGATGCTCGATGGTGAACTGGTGGCCGGACCCCGGCCCGACGGCGGGTTCCGTGTCCGTGCCGTGATCCCCACCCAGCCCGCGCAGGAGTGACCCATGAGCGATGCGCCGCCGCCGATCCGCGTACTCGTCTGCGACGACCAGGCATTGGTGCGCACCGGCTATGTCACCATCTTCTCCGCCCAGCCCGACCTGGAGGTCGTCGGGGAGGCCGAGAACGGGCACGCCGCAGTCCAGGCCACGCAGCAACTACGCCCCGACGTGGTCGTGATGGACATCCGAATGCCCCTGCTGGACGGCATCGAGGCGACCCGTCGGCTGGCCGGCCCCGACGCCGTGGCACCACCGAAGGTACTGGTCGTCACCACCTTCAACGTCGACGCCTACGTCTACGACGCGTTCCGAGCCGGGGCGAGCGGCTTCCTCCTCAAGGACTCGCCCCCTGCGGAGTTGGTGGGCGGCATCCGGACGGTCGCCCGGGGCGAGGCACTGCTCGCACCGGCCGTCACCCGCCACCTCATCGGCCATTTCGCCGAACGGCTGCGCCCGGCGGACACCTCCCGGCCGGCCAGGGAGGAAGTCATGAGCGCGCTGACCGTCCGCGAACTGGAAGCGCTCCAACTGATCGCCGAGGGACTGTCGAACGCGGAGATCGCCGCGGCGATGTTCATCACGCCCGAGACGGTCAAGACCTATGTGTCGCGGATCCTGACCAAACTCGACCTGCGCGACCGCGTCCAAGCCGTCGTCCTCGCCTACCGGATCGGCCTGGTATCCGCCACGTCCTGAGCCGGCACGGCCTCAGAAGGCCGTCACGACGATCTTCTTCCCGGCGTGCAGCCCCTTTTCGAGGTGGCGGTGTGCCTCGACGACGTCGTCAAGGGAGAACACCTTGTCGTCGACGGCGGGCCGCAGTGCACCGAGGCGCACGCCCGCGTTCAGGAAGGCCGCCATACGCTTCACCACGACGGGGTCGAGGGTGTGCTCGAAGCTCCGATAGCTGAAGATCGTGAGCGGTGGGCCTCCCGGGAAGGGCGTGGGCCGCGGGTCCAGGAAGCCTGCGGCGACCAGTGTTCCGCCGGGGCGGGCCGCCTTCAGGAGATCCTGCTGGCCGGGGCCCATGACAAGGTCGAGGACGATGTCCGCGCCGGTCCCGCCGGTGTGGTGGTCGACGGCTTCGGCGATGTCCGTGTGGTCGGTGGCGACGACCGCGGCGGCGCCGGCGGCGAGCAGCTCGTCCTTCCTCGCGGTGTGCCGAGTGACGGCGATGGGCGCGGCACCGATCTGATTGGCGATCTGCATCGCCGCCCGGCCGACGGCGCCGGACGCAGCGGTGATGAGGACGTGGTCGCCGGGTCGGATCCTCGCCTTCTCGACGAGCGCGCCGTAGGCGGTGGAGTAGGCGACCCAGATCGCCGCTGCCTCCGTGATTCCGAGCCCGGCCGGCCGGGCGACGACCCGGCTTGCGGGGATCGTGGTGTATTCGGCGTAGCTGCCTCGGGCGCTCGCGTCCGGAACGGCCGTGAGGATGACCGGATCGCCGATCTTCAGCCCGGCGGTCTCGGGGCCCAGCGCGTCGAGGACGCCGGTTCCTTCGACACCGAGGCGAGCGTGCGGCAGGGGGACGGGTGCGGGCGAGGTGCCGGAACGCATCATCTGGTCGAGCGGGTTGACGGCGAACGCCTCCATCCTGACCCGGACCTCGTCGGCTGCGGGCTCGACGACGGGCTCCTCGACGACCTGCATGACCTCCGGCCCGCCGAACTCGTCGAACACAACGACTCGTGGCATGGTGACTCCTCCGCATCCGGTGCTGGTTGGTTGCTCGAGGAAGACGCTACGGAGCCGTGGGTTACCTCCTGGTACCTTCGACCTTCATGCAGAACGTGGACGGAGCAACCTCCCTCGCCGACTGCCCCACGCGTCTGGCGGTCGAAATCATCTCTGACAAATGGGCCGTGCTCGCGCTCTTCGGGCTCAGCCAGAAGCCTCGCAGGCACGGTGAGCTCGTCGACCTCATCGGCGGCGTCTCACGCAAGGTCCTTACTCAGACGCTGCGCCGACTCCAGCAGTACGGCCTGGTCGACCGCCATGCCGAAGCGCCGCGGCGGGTCGAATACAGCCTCACCGACCTCGGCCGGACCCTCATCGAGCCCATCGAGGTCCTGACGAACTGGGCGAGGGAGTACGGCGGGGACATCGCCGATTTCCAGGAGGCGGCGGAAGCCGCTCCTTCTGCTCGGGTTCGCCCGGCGGGTTGATCTCGGCGATGGGCGTCGCCCCGCCGGTGGGGCGACGTCGACGCCGTGTACGTCGACGGAGGCCTGAACCAGATCTGAGTACTGCGGCTGCACACATCCGGCGAGGCAGCAGTCCCAGCAGAAAGTGAGGCAAAGGAACCATGACCGTCATCGGCATCATCGGTGCGGGCGAGGTCGGCAGTCAGATCGCGCGTGCGACGATCGCGAAGGGCCCAGAGGTTCCTGTCCGCGTTCAGCCAGATCTCACCGCACTTCCGGCCCCGCCGCCACCGGACGACCGCCACGGCTACCGCACCGAGATGCGCCACCGCTTCGGAACCTGGAACGAGATCACCGGCACTACCGCCATGCCCACCGAGGCCTGAACCAGAGGCGGAAACCAAGCCCAGCACACCCCCGCACACCCTCAAGCAACCGCACACCAACAAGTTGACAATGCCTGTGCTGGGGCTACGTATCTGAGGGAGCCCATCTATCACCCAGCAGTTCGGTAACGGACGTATAGTTCGCGCCATGCCCGACCCCAGTCGCCCCTCCCCGCTGAGCTCACTCATCGGGGTCGATGTCGACGCGACGGCCGAGCGGGTCTATCGGGCGTTGGTCTCCGGCGGACCGGCGCTCGGGCCGGATCTCGCCGGCCTGCTGGGGATCTCGGTCGAGGGCATCGAAGCGGCGATCGGTGGGTTGCGGCAGGTGGGCCTGGTTGACGATCGGGTAGGCGGGCCGGTTTGCCCGGCCCGCCCCCCACACCACCGGACATGCGGGCCCGCATCCGGCGGTTCGTCCAGCTGATCTCAGGCGAGCTTCAGGCGGGACCACGAGCCCTTGAACGACTTGTAGCCCTGCGCATCCCAATAGGCTTTATTCATAGCGATTTCCAGTGGTTTCAGGTGGGAGGCCCGCCAGTATCGCTTGCGTTGCACTGCAACGCCTTGCTCCTGGTCTCCAAATTCGTAACCGAGCTTCTGGAGCATGGAGTTCTTGCGCTGACTGGTCTTCCACTGCACCCACTGGGCCTGCCGTAGCCTGCGGCGGGTCCAGTGATCAATCTCCTCGAAAACCCGAAGGCTGTCGGAGAGACTGAAGTAGGCCACCCAGCCGACCGAGAAACGGTTGAGTTTGTCCATCCTGTGGGCCATCGATACGCCCCACGTCCGGGAGGTGACTCGCCGAACGGTGGACTTTAGCCGTCTCACGGCCTTCCGGTCCACCCGGATCTTCACCTGCCCTTTGGCGAGGTAGTACCCGAATCCCAGGAGTGACGTCCACCAGATGGGGCACGCCTTCGACTTCTCACGATTCACCCTCAGTTTCAAGGTCTTCTCAATGAAGGCCGCCGGAGGGCGCGCGAGGTGCAGCTGTCGAACGGCATCGAGATCGTTCGGGGTCGCAGCGAGATCGGCAGCTGGCTCAATGGCCTGTTGCTGTCCGCCAAGGAGCAGTTCCGGATGTTCGCGAAACCACCGTTCGCGGTTTTCGGGATCTCCGAAACTGACACCGAACGCGAGGTCGCCGGCCGTGGTCTGCGTGAGCGGATCATCATCGAACGGACCGTGCTGGATGAGCCCACCGCGGAGAAGGACCTGGTCGCCTCCCTGGATCGGGGACAGGAGATCCGCATGGTGCAGTCGTTACCGGCGAAGCTGCTGATCGTCGACGATTCGATTGCGATCGTGCAGCTCGACGAGGGTGGGCACGCGCACTCGGAGATCGCGGTGGTGCGCGCCGGGGGGGGGGCTGCTGGACTGTCTGGTGTTCAGCTTCGAGAACCTGTGGCGGTCGGCCATGCAACTGCGGGAGGTCCCCGGCCGTAGGGTCGATCCGAACTTGGCATCGCCGAAGGATCTCGCCGACCCGGCGGACCGGGAGGTCCTGATGCTGTTGCTGGCTGGGTACACCGATGCCGCGGTCGCTGCCCGACTGGGGATCAGCCTGCGGACCATGCAGCGCAGGGTCCGCAGGCTGATGGATCTGGCCGGCACCGATTCCCGGGTGTTGCTTGGCTGGCACGCGCGGGACCGGGGCTGGCTTTGAACGCCTTCGTCCCGTCGAGCCACCGACTGCGGTGGCTCGACGGGACGAGGTGGCGCCGGGGCCTAGTTGCCCAGACCTGCCGGGATCCTCAGCATCACCGAGCTGGACCAGGCGGCGTTCGGGCCGCCCTCGCCGTAGACCATTAGCTGGTGGTGATCGTTGATGTCGAAGCTGTAGGTCGGCGTGAATCGATCACCGGCAGAGAGCGGCACCATGCCGGACAGGTCCCAGAGTCGTCCCTGCGGGTCCCACATCGCCGACACCGCGACGTCCGGGAAAAGTTCGACAGTTCCGAGGATCCACCCGTCGTCGGTGACTTTCTCGCCGGTCGCGTTGTATCCGTAGTCGGCAAGGCGGTGCATTCCGCCGGCCTTGGTCCACACGAACGCGTCGTCACCGCTGGTCCCCACGATGGTCCCGGAGGCGTTCACGTCGTTTGCCTGGGCCGAATGCTGTCCCGGAAGCGTGCCGAGATCCTGAGTAACACCTGACGTCGCATCCCAGGTGACCGCGTGCGGCACATGGCCATCGGTGTGCGAGGCACCGACGATCATTCCGGCATCGTTGATGGCGCGCGGCTGGGTTCCCGTCAGATCCGAGGACAGGTGGGCCAGCTTGCTGAACGTCCCATCCGGCGTCCGCACGAACCCGTCACTGTAGCTGTGGTTCTTGCCGTCAGACTCCTTGACGATTGCTTCGGAGAATCCGGTGACCACCCCCTTGTTATTCACGGCGGTCGCGTAGCCGCTGGAATAGGGCCGCCAATCCGGGACGCCGAGCACGGTGAGCGATCCATCCTTGGCCCATTGGGCGGGGAGAGTATGCAATGCACTGTCCGTCGCGATACCGACGGCGATCTGGCCGTCATTCAGGTCCAAAGCCGACCCGTACCTGCCCCCGGCAAGATCCAGGTTGGTGAACCCGTCGGCGGCCGTCCAGATGGTCGGCGTCATCCTGGAGTTGTACTGGCGATCCCCCGCGACTACGCCGCTCTCATTGAGAGCCGCGCCGACGAATGGCGGGGCCCACGCGACCAGATCGAGTTTGGGGACATCGACAGTGGCGATCGTGACGTCCGCCGCCCCGATGATCGTGCCGTACTCGTTGGCCACTCGGACCCGGCCGACCATGGGATCCTTGGTCAACTGCCGAGCGCTGACGATCATTGCCCCGTCGACCGGCATCGACTGGCCCGTGGCAACCGTGTACTTCGCGTCGGATTTCGGCGTAATCGTGCCGAGGCCCTTCGAGTACATCTCTTGGTGGTAGTCGAACGTGACGTTGTCTCCGGACACGGCGACTCCCGCGACCACGATGAAGTACGTACCCGGTTGTGGGTCATCGATGACGATGTGCTCGGGCGAGTCCCCGGTCGTGGTGCTCTGGTCTATCGGCCTGCCGTTGAAGTACACATAGAAGTCCAGATCGGCAGCGTCTCTGGGCGTCAGCGTCACGTCGAGCCGGGTCGTCTGACGTGGAACATAGAGCATGTTGGACGTGATTTCGCCTTGCGAGACCGTCGAGAACAAATTGCGGACATCGCCGATCTCGCCAGTTGCGACGTGGGCGGTCGCGGGGCCAAAGGTGTTCGTCCCCGTCGAGCCGACATTCGTCGGCGAGTTCATCGTCACCTTGTCGACTGTGACGGTCCCCGGATCGAACGACATGCCCTGCAGCGAAACCGTCGCTGTGTACGGGTTCTGTTCGACCGGAGACGTCCTGCGAGACTCGATCACGAACTCCCAGATGCCGGGTTTGGGTCGGTACACCGGTCGTGCGGTGGCGTTGCAGTTCGCCGGGTCGGTGTAGTTGGTGTAGCAGTGGTAACTGGCGTTGGAGTCTGCGGGCATGCCGTCGGGGTCGATGGGCAATGCGCGGACCTGGCTGCCGTCGGCGAGCCCGCCCAGGGTCATCTGCAGTGCTTCGACGCCCTTGGGAACGGGCACCAGCAGCGAGGTGGTTCCGGTTCGGTTGAGCGTGCCGGAACTGGTGACCGCGTAGTCGGGTTTGGCCAGCGGTTTGGTCGCCAGCACGGTGACGGCGACGAACTGGTCGATGCCGCCCGTCGCCGGGTCATCAATGGTCAGGATCGCGCTGTGCATGCCGGAGGTCGTCGCGGTCGCGGTGACCGTGATATCGGCTGCCTTTCCGAGCTGCAGGGGCATTGCCGCGCGGGCGCTGAACGTGCCGTCGTTGCCGATCCAACCGATCCGGTGCACGCCGTTCCCGGCGGCACCGCTGGTCCGGGTGACGCTGACCTTGTAGGTCTTCTGCGCACCGGTCACCTGGCCGCCTTCCGTTGGCAGACAACGGTTGTAGATGCCGACGCCGGTCTTCGGAGTCGCGAGCAGGCCGGACAGCGAACTACAAACGGGAGCCGACACAGTGAGCTCATTGGTGTTGATGCCAGCGCTGAGCTGCTTCCAGGCCGCGACGGTGTCGATGATGCCGGCGCCCTGCGCGACGGTCGGGACGCCGGGGATCGGGTCGGCGGTGCCGGTCAGGGCGGTCTTCAGCGCCGCCGGGCTGACCGTCAGCGAATGGGCCTTGGCGGCCGATAGCAGCAGCGCCGTTGCTCCGGCGACCTGCGGGGCCGCCATGGAGGTGCCGTTGGCCATGCCGTACCCGGCCGGCAGCGAATACCCGGCCTCGGGGACGGCTTCACCGGACAGCCACATCGGGATCGAGGAGATGGCTGCGCCGGGCGCGGACACCTGCGGTGCCAGCGCCCCGTTCTCAGCGGGGCCGCGGGAGGAGAAGCCGAAGATGCCCTGCTTGGTGGCGACCTTCGACCCGTAGCCGGCCCACCAGGTGTCGGAACTGACGGACGCGGCGACCGAGATGGCCTTGCCCGCCACGGACGGCGAGCTGACGGTGTTGGTGCCGAGGCCGTCGTTGCCGGCGGCGATGATGATCTGCACGCCGTAGTTGTCGATCAGCTTGTCGTAGAGCGCGGCGATCACGTCGGAGCCGTCGTTCAATGCGGGAAGCCCACCGATGGACAGGTTGACGACGTCGACATGGCGATTGGTGACCAGGTCGATCATGCCCTCGGTCAGTGCCGCTTGGGTGCAGCCACCGCCCCAAGTGCAGGCGCGGGCGGACACGATCTGCGCGCCCGGTGCGGCGCCGTGCATCTGACCGCCGAACATCGACGTGCCGGCGGTGATCCCCGCGACATGGGTGCCGTGCGAGGCGACCGACAACCCGATAGACACGTAGTTCGCGGTCTTGCCGACGTTGCTGCCGCCGAGCGGGGAGAGATCGACGTTTTCGCGGTACTCGACGACGAACGGGATGCGCTCGTTCTGCGGTGTTGCGGGGTCGTCGCTCCCAAGGTGGCCGACCTGGCGGTCGACCGCGAACGGGGCCATCGGTGTCTCGTCGGTGAGGTCCTGGTTGTTGTTGCCGTCGACCCAGATCCTGTGGGTGGTCGGGTCGTACAGAACCCCGTAGAAGTCCAGGGTGTCGCCGTCCCGGTTGAGGTCGCCCTCGAAGTCGCTCCCGGCCGTCGCACTCTCGTAGAACACGCCGAACTGGAACGTGCCCTGCGGGATCGTCCAGGTCTTGCCCAGGTAGCTGAACGTCGGACCCGTCTTGGTGGTGGACATCCGCACCCAGCTGCCGTCGCGGTCGGTGACCGGATCGGTCTCGGTTACCCAATCGACAATCTTGGGCTTGCCGTTGCTGGTCGTCTGTAGCGCGGGATGCTCGACGTCGACGCCGGTGTCCAGCACGCCGACGACCGTGCCGCGCCCGTCCCAGGCCGGGTTGTCCTTGACGAAGGCCTCGGCGCCGGTCTCGTTGATCGGTAGGTACGGGTTGTCGGCGGGCGTGTTCGCGCCGGGCGCGGTCGGCCCCGCGGCCTTCGTTGCCGCCGTCCTCGCACCCGCGGCGCCCAGTTCCGGGCCCGGGATCTTGTACGTCCGGTTCAGGTCGATCGCCGCGACCGACCGAAGGCCGGCCAAGGTGGTCACGCTGTCGGTCGGGACGGTCGCCCGGACGTAGCCGACCTTTCCGGTCACCGACCCGACGGTCCCGCCGGCCTTCTCCACCGCGGCGACGACGTCCGCGGTCGCGCCCTTCCGGGCCAGCATCAACACCGTGACAGACTTCTTCTTCGACGCCTGCGCCTGCTGCAGCAGCCTGGTGTCGGCGTTGCCCAGCTTCTCGGCCGCAGTATCCGACAGCGACTCGTCGGTCAGCGGCTGGAACCCGTCGGTCTTCCCCGCCCTGTAGATCGAATCCGGGTTGTCGCGCCCGGCCCGGTCGTCGAGCCCAGCAACGGGCGACCGACCCGGCCCCTGTGGCCCGTCGGGATCAGCAGGTTCGACCTTGCTCGCGCCAGCACTCTCGGAGCCAGTCGGGCTGGTCGGGTCGGCGGCTGCGGCCGCAGGCGCAATCAGCGCCGCGGCGATCAACACGGCCGACACCGTGGCAATCACACCTGTTCGTCTTCCTCGCGCCATCGTGCTCCTAACCAAGGAGTGAAACATCAACGTGCGGCCAAGCCCGCAGACACGAGAACACCTGAGCCGCCTGGCCAATCTCGCAGTTGGGTCCGGGCAGGATCAACGGACCGAGTGGGGCGGATGTCGGCCATGGCGGAATGCCGCCACACTCGGCGCAGACCCTGCGCGATCTTGGTGGCTAATTCCAATTCACCTGTTGTGAGCCGGAGTTGATTGCTGAGGAACGACGACTCCAGGGGATGGAATGATGCTGGTCGTTGAATGACGGGCCACTGCTCGTCCTTCGAGGCGCCGATCCTGTCCTCGTCGCGCTCGGTGGCTTTGCGGGCCGGGACCTGCACGCTCCAGCCGATCCGGTGCAGCAGCAGGTCCAGCCCGGCAAGGGTGTACTCGACCCCGAACCGGCGACGCACGACCTCAGCGATGCGGGCCAGCGTCCCGGGCGATGTCCTGGCACAGCTCCAGCACCCGGCGGCTGGCGTCGTCGAGCAGCGCCCACGCGGCCTGGGCGGTGGAGGGTGCCCGATACACCAGATCCATCGCGAGCCACGGCGACTCGATGTGCGGCCCCTTGATGTGCTCGATGGGCCGCCCCAGCACCGTCGCCCGCCGCGCGGCAGGGAGTAGCTGTTCGGGTCGGCCGGTGTGCCGTCGTGGCACTCCAGGCAGCTCCCAGGCGACTTGAGCGGTACTGTCGGAGTGCACTTGTTGTGTAGGTGTCGTATTCGGGAACGCAGCGCCCCGGTCGCTCCGGCGGGTGAGAAACCTGCTGGTCTCCGCGCGGGTCCGTGAGCGATGCTGCGCGGGTGATCGAGCGAGAAGCCGCAGTCCGGATCGTTGAAGAACAGCTGGAGCGCGACTATCAGAGGGAAGTGTCGGCGGACTTGGACCCGATGCGCATGGCTGTTGCGCATGTAGAGCAGCACGAGTTGGTGTGGATTATCTCGTGGACGTCCGAGAAGTACCTACGGACCCGGAATCCGGACTTCATGCTCGCCGGGAACGGGCCATACTTGATCGACCGGGTCGACGGAGGTCTGCACCAGGTCGGCGTCGTCTCTGCGGTCACGGGGGCGTGGGAAGCCGACTATCGTGTCCGCATTCGGAGCCAGGTCGTACGTACCGCAGTGGACGATCTGCACGAAGAGGTCCGGGAAGTCGCAGCCGAGCGTGGGCGCATCTTTGCCATGCACATCCTGCGCCAGCGGGTACCGGCGCTATCCCACGCTGAGGTCATCGACTACGTGGGCGCCCTGCAGAACGGCGCTGTGCCCGCTCACCTCGTAGCCATCTCCACCAAAGTTCTCGTGGAACCTCTCAACCCAGTTCTCCGTGTGACGACCATCCGCAGAGGGAGAGGACAATCAAAACCGCTGCTGTTCCTCGACGTGGACGGGCCGCTCAACCCCTATGCGGCGCAGCCGGAAAGACGTCCCGAGGGCTACACAACGCTCAGGGTGCCCTACGAGAGCGCGAGCACTGGCGGACTGTTGAGCAGGAGACGGCCCTTGCGGGTCTGGCTCAACCCGGAACATGGGGAAGCGCTGCTTCATCTCGACTATGAGCTGTGCTGGGCCACGACATGGATGGACGATGCCAACCGGTGGATCGGCCCGGTGCTAGGTCTTCCTGATCTCCCCTTCGTCGACTTCGGTGACGCACTGCTCCAAGAGCGCCCTGACGGCGTGCACTGGAAGACCGGCCCTCTGGTGGACTACGCGGGCGGTCGTCCCTTCGCTTGGGTGGACGACGAGCAAAGCGATCTCGATCATGCGTACGTGACCGCCCACCACCGCGGGCCTGGACTTCTGCAGCACGTCAATCCGCGGATCGGGCTACGCGAGGCCGACTTTCACGCCCTCGCCGACTTCGCCGGATCCCTTGAGACCCCACGTTCGTCTGGCTGATGTCCGACGAGAGATGACTGCCCTTCCACGACCCTCCGGCAGGCGGTGGTGCACCTGACGTCGAGCAGTACAGGAACGGCGAGATCGCGGACCGGCTCAAGTCGGGCGGTTGGTGCGCGCGGTGACCGCAACCAAGGAAGTTGGCCGCCCCCTGATCGTTGGCATACGCCTCGCGCCGGGCAGCAGTCCACTGCGAGGCTCCAGCTGGCGGGGAGCGTCATTCGAAACGTGCCACATTCCTCGAGGTTCGTCGCCGACCACCAACGCGTCCAGGGCGTTGTCACAGCGAGGTGGTGTCCATGCCGCATGAACATTGATCAAGCTGACCCTGCCGAGCTGGCGGCGCTCCGTGCGGCGTTCGACGTCGATGACGGAGAGGAGTCGGCTCTTGGCTGGGAGGCAGTACATGCCTTCGAGGCAGATGGGGCCGGATCTACGATCTGTTCCGCCGATGGCAACGAGACGGCACCTGGCACCGGGTCCTCACCCGACTTCAGTCCCAGGCCGACGCGAAGGGCGGGATCACGTGGGACCTGAGCGTCGATTCCACAGTGTGTCGTGCCCATCAGCATGCGGCAGGGGCCAGGAAGCAGGGGGACCTACAGAAGGAACCACCGGGCGGAGTGCTGGCCGAGCCCCGCGATCACGGGCTGGGACGCTCACGTGGCGGGTTCACCACCAAGCTGCACGTGGCTGTCGAGCAGGGCCAAAAGCCCATGTCCATCGTGGTGACGGCCGGGCAGCGCGGCAACTCGCCGCAATTCGAGCCCGTGCTGGAGAATGTCCGCGTACCCCGCATCGGATCGGGCCGGCCACGCGTCCGCCCCGATCGAGTACGCGCCGATCGGGCGTACTCCTCTCGCAAGAACCGCGCCTACCTGCGCCGCCGTGGAATCCGCTGCACCATCCCATACAGGGCTGACCAGGCCCGCAACCGCAGGAAGCTCGGCTCCCGTGGCGGCCGACCGCCGCGTTTCGATGCGGTGGATCACCGCGAGCGCCATGCGGTCGAATGCGGGATCAACCGACTTAAAAGGCACAGGGCAGTGGCCGCTACGAGGCGACGGTGCTGGTCGCAGCCGTGAACAAGTGGCTGTGACCAGCACCGTCACAACGGCCCTCAGACGACGTCGAATTCGTTACCCTCGGGGTCCTGCATGGCGGCGGCGTAGAGCCCCATGTCCGGCTCATCCTTGATCCGCAGCACGGTGGCACCAGCTTTGACCAGCCGTTCCACCGTAGCCTTGACCCGCTGTGTGCGGACGTCCAGTGGGACGTCACGGCCCCCACCGACCTTCAGGTCGAAGTGCCACCGGTTCTTGGCGACCTTCGGCTCCGGAACCTGCTGGAACCATACCCTCGGTCCACGTCCCGCGGGATCGATGATGGACTCCGGAATATCCCCGGCACCGGCTGGCAACTCCGCCTCGGGCACCCCCACCGCCGCCCAGTAAGCACGCCACGTGGCGTGCCCGCCAGGCGGAGGCTCAGGCACGTAGCCCAGGGCCTCGGCCCAGAAAGCCACCATTTTCTGCGGATCGGAGCAGTCGATCGTCAGCTGCACTGTCATCTCCATGCTCGGAGCATCCCAGGCAGGTCTGACAGACGATCCACTTTCGCAACAGGCCTACAGCATGATCGAGTCGAACGTCAGCGCTCTAGGTGGCGACAGCGGTGGACCCCTGCTCCACGGGGCAACGGCCCTGGGCCTTCTCTCCGGCGGCAGCAACGAAACAGTGTGCAACTCTTCCTCCACCGGAAACTACGTGAACTACTTCACGAAGGTGCAGACAGTGCTGAACCAGACTGGTCTCAAGGTCTACTGACAACGGGCCGCCGCAACCGGCGGAACCTGCCCTGGCCCGGCCGCGTCACAGGAACAGGGCAGTTGCCACGTCACCGTCTTTTCGGAGGTCCACATGCGCATCCGGGCGTCGCGCTCACTGAGCCTGCTCGCTGCGGCGGCTTTGTCCGCCGCCGGCTTGGGGGCCGTCTCCGGTTGCGGCGGCCAGAAGGATGCCGACGGCGACACGGCGGTGATGGCGCACCGTGCCCGCAAGGTCGCCAGAGCCTGGGACGGGTCAACCGCTGCCGCCGCGTGGCGAGTTGGCTACCACCCCATGGGCGAGGTGGCCCAGCTGCCGCGCGGCGGCCTGCGGAGCCAGGCTGACAAGCGGGCCTACCAAGACCACACCTTCGTCCTGCGGGGCACGCTACCCGACACCGGGCCGAAGGACGGCCGGGTGACTTGGATCGGAGGCGGATCGCTCACACGGCAGCTGGCGGGGGCGGTTGAGTCGTACAAGACCCTGGCTGGGGGCCGCACCGGCGGAAAGCCACACCTCACTGTGACCGGGGCGAAGCTGGGTGAGATGAGTGTGGCCACCAGCCGGGGACCGGCGGTGGTCCCAGCCTGGCTGTTCACCCTAAATGGCTATGCCTCCCCTCTCAAGCAGGCCGCTGTCATCCCGTCGCCACTCCCCCGGCCGCCGATCGGGCGGGCCTACGGCGTCCCGGGCTATCCGCTCAATCAGCTGGTCCAGATTGCCGCAGGAGGGCGTTCGGTGACCGTGGTTGCCCTCCACGGTGCCTGCGACGATGGCCCCGTGGTGGCTGTACTGGAAACACGGGGCAGCGTGGTGCTCTCGGGCTCCGTCAAACACCGTAAGGACGACGGCGGCCACTGCACCAAGCAGGCAAGGTTGCAACAAGTGACTGTGAAGCTGGCACGACCCGTAGGCGACCGCGTTGTGGTCGACGCGCACACCGGCCAACCGGTTCCCTGCAAGCCACCGCACGGACCCTCGCCGAGCTGGAGTTGAGCAGCGCAAGTCCTTGCCTGTGGAGCTCGAAAAGCCATCGCTGCAGCTCAAGCCGCGTATCGGTATTCGTTGATGACCCCGCCCAGGACGCGGGTGCGCAGAAGCCTGCGGGGTACGCGATCGTGCAACACCGCTGGCTGTCCCGGGGCTTCGGGTGGTCTTTGGTGTCGTGATCGGTGTGGCCGGTGGCAGGTGTAGTGCTCCTGATACTCGGCGAGGACCTGTCGGGCGTGGACCTCGTTCATGATCGGGATATGGTCGAGGCCTCGCGCCGGATCGTGCCGATTACTCGCTCGCAGTAGGCATTTCACGCGCGGCGCCCGAGGTGCGCTGAGCAGCACCTCGGTGTCCTCGGCTTCGAAGACGGCGTCGAAGGAGTCGGTGTACTTGCTGTCGCGGTCGCGGAGAACGAAGCGCAGCAACTCGACGCGGGTGCCGAGGTCGACGGCGAGATTGCGGGCCTGCTGGGTCGCTCACTGCGCGGTGGGGTGGGCGGTGACGCCGCGCCGTGATCGAGGACGCCTACTGGCGTGCCAGCCCGTGGCGGTCGGCCCAGGCGTTGATCGCCGCGGCCAGCTCCTCGGGGCGGTCCTCCGGGGAGTGGTGGCCGGCCAGGCCGTGGCGGGAGACCTCCAGGCCCGCGATGTTCTCCTCGCACCAGGCCACGGTCCCCTGATCGGTCATCGCGCCCGGTCCCGGCTCGAACGCGGCGAGCAGTTTGGGGACTTCGGGGCTGGCGGCCAGCCAGGCGTCGTACTGCTCGATGCGGGCCACGACGTCGGCGGGCTCGGCATCCAGCGGCATCATGCGCGTCCATGCCAGTACCGGGCGGCGGCTGTGCGGGGTCGGGAAGGGGCGGCGATAGACCTCCAGGTCGGCAAGATCGAGCGGGGTGGCGAGTGTGTCCGGGAGCCCCTCAATGAACAGCGACTTCTCCAGGATCATCTCCTCGCCCACCCCGGGGGTGCGTAGAAGGGTGAACAACTTCCGCCCGGCTGCCGGAAATTCGTCGTCGACCAGCGGCTTGATGATGGTCTCGGTGAAGGCGAGGCCGCGGACGGTGCCCGGGAGGCGGGCGGCGCGGTCGAAGGCGAGCGCGCCGCCCCAGTCGTGGCCGACGAGGACGGCCTCGGTAAGGCCGAGGGCGTCGAACCACGCGTCGAGGTAGCGGGCGTGGTCGTCGAAGGAGTAGGCGAGGTCGGGCTTGCCGGAGTCGCCCATGCCGATGAGGTCGGGGGCCAGAAGGCGGCGGCCGGGCGCGGCCACCCCCGGCAGGACGTTCCGCCACAGGTGGGAGGAGGTGGGGTTGCCGTGGAGGAAGACGAAGGGCAGCCCGTCGGGGTCGCCGGACTCGCGGTAGTAGAGGGCGGAATCGAGGACGGGGAGGGTGGGCATGGCGGTGTCACTTCGCTTTCGATACGGGGGATTCAGAGGTTGAGGCTCAGGACGCGGTCGACGGCGATCTCGACGACGACCAGGTCCAGCGGGGCGGGCGGGTCCGCGCGATAGCGGACGGTGTAGCGGCGGACCGCCTCGGCCAGGCGCGCGGGGGCATCGGTGACCGCGGCCCGGCCTTCGAGTGTGATCCAGCGGAAGCCGTCCGCCTGACAGAGCGCGACACGGGCCGCCGGGCCGCCCGCCTCCACGTTCCGGGCCTTGCGGGCCCCCGCCCGGGTGGTCACCCGGACCAGGCCGGTGGCCGCGTCGAAGGTGAAGCGGACGGGGGTGACGTGCGGGGTGCCGTCGGGGCGGAGGGTGGTGAGGGTGGCCGTGTGCGGGAGGGTGAGGAACGCTCGTGCGACGACCGGGAGTTGGAAGGTCGGGCGGCTCACTTCTTCTTCACGCCCTCGTCCCAGATCAGCTTGGCGATGTTCGGCTTCACGGCCGTGGTGATGACGCCCATGGCCGTACGGACATACCGCCGCTCCGCCAATTCGCGCAGCATGCTCGCGGCGAGGTCGGCACGGGCGGTGAAGACGCCGTCGGCGCTGGTCTCGGCGGTGTGGTAGTCCGTGACGACGGGGTGCTCGAAGAGGCCCGAGGGCCGGACGAAGGTCCAGTCGAGGCCCGTCTGACGGATCACGGCCTCCATGCGGCGCATGTCCTCGTGGAGGGTGCGGCCGAGACGTCGGTTCACCAGCGGGTCGAGCACATGGTTGAAGAAGTGCGCGCCGGTAGGGCGCCAGTTCGGGTCGGCGATGCTGGAGCTGACGGCGAGCAGCCGCTTGATGCCGTGGCGGGCCATGGCCCCGGTGATGACGGTGGCGCTCGCCGAGTACGTGGTGATGGTCTCCTTGCTGAAGCGTGCGCCCAGCGCGGAGAGGACGGCGTCCGTCCCGCCGATCGCGGCGTCGACAGCCGCCGGGTCGGTGGCGTCGGCGACGGCCACGGCAAGGCCGGGCCGCGCGGGCAGGGAGCCGGGTCTGCGGGTCACGGCGACGACCTCGTGGCCGGCGGCGAGGGCCTGGTCGGTGAGGCGGCGGCCGGTCGGTCCGTTGGCACCGAAGACTGCGATACGCATGGTGTCGGGTCATCCCTTCGTATGGTTTCCGGAACGCCCTTGACTGTGCTGCTCACCAAACGCAGGCTCAACGCTGATGAATAACGCCGCCCCTGCCCCCACCCGCACCCGAGGCCGCCCCCGCGGCAACCCGCCGACCCGCGAGTCGATCGTCTCGGCGGCCCGTTCGCTGTTCCTGGAGCACGGCTACCGGAGCACCACCCTGCGCGCGGTGGCCGGGGCCGCAGGGGTCGACCCGGCGCTGATCGCGTACCACTTCGGCTCGAAGAAGGGCCTGTTCGCGGACGTGATGCAGTTCCAGTGCGCCAATGCGCTGGCGGTGGACGACGTCCTCGGCGGTGACCCGGCCACCCTCCCCGACCGCCTGATCGACGCGGTGACCGACCTGTGGGAGGACGCCGACTTCCAGCAGCTCACCACCCAGGGCGACGAGGCCGCCGAGGTGATCCGCGAATACCTGGAACGCGAGCTGCTGGCCCGGCTTGTTGAATTTCTCGGCGGCCGGGACGCGACCGCCCGCGCCACGGCCGTGGTGACGATCCTCGGCGGCCTCATCTACACCCGCTACCTCAACCCCCTCCCCACCCCCGCCGCCCTCACCCCGTCCGAGATCCGTCACAGCCTCACCCCGGCGCTGCGCGCGGCACTGGCCCCGAGGCCGCGCGCGGCGGCACCCACCAGAGCCGGCCGTCAGGGCTCGCCGACCTCGGGCGGAGGCGCCGTTCGGCCTTGACCGCCTCAGCGCCTCCAGTGCGGCGTAGCCCGAAGACCGGGGCGTCTTCCGGGAATCCCGGTGAACCCCGGCGGTGCCCGCGCCCGGTGTGCTGACCGGCCAGGATCAATCGCGCCGGCATTTCCTGTACCTCAACTACTCACGCCCGGGGTGCGGGTGCGGGCATGACCGGCACTCGCCCCGGGCGGCACCCCATCCGCGCAATCCTGAACGACGAATGGAGCAGCATGTCCTACGACGGGGCGTTCCTGTGGGGCCCGGCGAACTTCACCGGACGGCCGCCTGCCCGGCTGGTGGTGGAGGGCGTCGTCGTGGGCGTCGTGACGGCCGGTCTGGTCGCGGGTGCCGCGGTGACGGGTGTGCTGACCGGTTTCGACATGATCGGCACGGTGGTCGGAGCCGTCGTGGCCCTGGTCTCCGCCGGGTATCTCCTCTCGACGAACGCGGGACGTGTCCTGGTCGGTGCGGTCGCCCTGTTCGGCGGGTTCCTCGCCTTGTGGATACCGGGCCAGACCGCGCAGGCCGTCCTGGCGGCGCGCGGCGAGAGCCGCACGGTGGTGGTGACCGAAGTCCACGTCCACCGCTACGAAGGACGGAACTACGTCAAGAACTCGTGCTCGGTACGTCTCCTTGACGGCACCCCGGTCCCGAACGAAGCCTGGCGCAGCTGCGGCGCCGACGCCCGCCCGGGCCAGCACATCACGATGGTCTTCGACCCGGAGGACGCCGTCCCCCCGGCCGACCGCATCCTTCCCGCCTCCGCCGCAGCAGCCCTCGCGAGGCCGGCGGCGGCAAGTTTGGCGCTCGCGGCACTGTGCTGCGCCGCGGTGATCCGGTCCCAGCCGTGAGACGGGAGCGAAGCACGCGAGGCATCGGTGTGGGCTGGACCCAGAACGGGGCGTTGCACGGATCTTTCTTGAGGTGTTTTCCGAGTTCAGAGGCAGTTTCAGGACTCCGGGGCGGGGCGCTGTGCGGGCCGTGTCGCCACCCCCAGGCGCGTAGAGCCTGGGGCAAGGGATGAGGCAGCGCGGAGCGGGGGAACCGGGCGCGGAGCGGCCGGTGACCGACTGCCCCGTCCCGCGGCACGGCACGGACGGCGCGGGTGCGCCCCCTCGTGGAGGTCGCGCGGGTGACTCCTCCACCCCGTGAACGGGGTGGCTTCTCGCTATGCCGGTTGGGCTTCGCGACGGACCAGCCCGGCCCGTAGAACGTTGAGAGCACCGACTGTGTCCGCGTGCGCGGTGTGGCCACAGGCGACGCAGTGGAACTTCTCCTGGGTGGGCCGGTTCTCCTTGGCGGTGTGCCCGCATTCGGGGCATCGCCGGGAGGTGTTGCGGGGGTCCACGGCGATCACTTCCCGCCCGGCGCTCTCAGCCTTTGCATTCAGGATCGCGAGGAACACCCCCCATCCGGCATCCGATATCGAGCGGTTCAGTCCGGCCTTGGCCGCTGCCCCGTTGGGCAGGAAGCTGCCCGGCTGGTCGGGGTCGGGCTTCGGTTCGGGGGCCTTGCTCATGTTGCGGATCTTAAGGTCTTCGTGCGCGATGAAGTCGTGTTCCCGCACGAGGCCGAGGGCGGTCTTGTGGGCGTGGTCGAGGCGCTGGCACCGCACCTTGCGGTGCAGACGTGCCACAGCCTCTACCGCCTTGCGGCGGCGCTTGCTTCCGCGCTTGCACCTGCTCAGTGCCTGCTGAGCTGCTTCGAGCTTCCCTGCGGCCTTTCGCCCGTGACGCGGGTTGGGCACGAACTCGCCGTTCGAGCCGGCGAGGAAGTTGGCAATGCCCAGGTCGATGCCGACCACGCTGCCGGTCGCGGGCAGCGGCTCGGGCCGGGGCCGCTCGGCCGTCAGGACCACATACCAGCGCTTGCCCTCACGCTTGACCGAGACCGTCTTGACATGGCCGACCACCGGCCGGTGCCGGTGCACCTTGACGTGCCCGATGCCCTGAAAGCGGACGCGGGTGACCGGGTCATGCGCGGTGGCATCCCAGCGGCAGCCGTCACCGTCCCTGGGGAAGTCCACCGTGTCGAAGCGGCCGATCCCCCTAAAGCGCGGACAGCCCGGCTTGTCCCCGGCCTTGATGCGCCGGAAGAACGCGGCAAACGCCTTGTCCAGCCGGCGCAGGGTGGCCTGCTGCGAGGAGAACGACCAGCGGCCCTGACGCTCCGGGTCGAACGCCCGGATCTCCTTGAGCTGCACCGACTGCTGCCCGTATCGGACCGTCGTCTTCGAGGCGTGCCGGTAGGCGTCACGACGCTCTTGCAACGCGCCGTTGTAGAGCGAGCAGTGATCGCGCAGCATCTCACCGAGCGCTTGTTCCTGCCGGGCGGTGGGCCGCATGAGGAACTTGTACGCACGGATCATTCAGCCCACCCCTCCGACTCGAATCGACCTTAACCGTAACATTGGTTCATGTCACCACGTTGGGAACCAAACCCCGACGTACGGCGCGGCCGTCACGTCATCCACCACCTCCACACGCAATTGATGTCAGTCACCAGATACCGGCGGACCGTCTTCAACGACGAGATGCTGACACGCTACGAAGAGAGGAGTTCACCGGCCACGTCAACCAGGCCATCATGCACGGCCGCTTCTGGTCCGGCTCCTACTTCGCGGGGTCATGCGGCGGCGCACCCCTCCACGTGGTCAAGGACTACATCGAGAACCAGAAGCGGCCCGACTGAGCGCGGCTCCGCGGGCGAGGCATTCCGGAGCGAAACTGCGGCGCTCCGCGCCGCAGGGTTCAGGATCGGATTCCCTCCCCGCCTGAAGGCGGGGATTCCCTCCGAAGAAGAGGGATGGATCCTCGGGCCTGGCCCGATGTCCGCGGCCCGGGCTCCGTGGAGGAGATCCGGGAGGCGTTCCGGCGTTGCTGGATCCAGTACATGCCGCACGCCGGAGCGATCGAGGTCCGTGACATCGGGTGGGCGGGCTGACCTGCTGCCTTGCGGCCAAGCATCAATGCCGACTGCCCTACAGGGCTACACGCGCGATTGCTGTACCCGTACGGATGAGTCCCCGCCCAGCCGGGAATAGCGGGCACGGGTCGCTGTTGATCACACCATGACTTCTGAGACGCGCGAGGCATTCGGACGGGTCGGCATCTGGAGCAGTGCCCTGCACGGGGCGCGGGCGGACGACGCGGGCAAGGGGGCGATCGCGGAGGCGGTCGCCGAGCTCGAAGAGCTGGGGTACGGCACTCTCTGGATCGGGGGCAGTCCCTCGCCCGACGACGCCGCGGCTGTCGTCGCCGCCACCCGCACAGTCACTGTGGCCACCGGCATCCTGAGCATCTGGGACCACACCGCCGAGGAGGTGGCGGCGCGGATCGCGGCGATCGACGCGAGCACGCCCGGGCGATTCGTCCTCGGCCTGGGCGTCAGCCATGGCCCGATGGTGCCGCAGTACGCGAAGCCGTACAGCGCAATGGTCGCCTACCTCGACGCACTCGACGCCGCCACCCCGCCCGTGGATTCCGGACGTCGGGTCCTGGCGGCGCTCGGCCCGAAGATGCTGAAGCTCGCGACCGGCCGGGCGCTGGGCGCACACCCCTATCTCGTCACCACCGAGCACACTGTGGAGGCACGCGAGGCGCTCGGCCCCGACGCGCTGCTCGCCCCGGAGCTGTCGGTAGTGCTCGACACCGACCTCGACCGGGCCCGCACCACTGCGCGGAACATGCTGGGAATGTACCTCCGGCTGCCCAACTACACCGACAACCTGCTGCGCCTGGGGTTCGCGGAGAGCGACTTCGAGGGCGGCGGCAGCGTCCGTCTCCTCGACGCCCTCTTCGCCCTGGGCGACGCCGAGCGCGTGAAGGCCCGGACGCGGGAGTACCTCGACGCCGGCGCCGACCACGTCGCGCTCCAGGTACTCACCGCCGACGAGGGCGGCGCCGGCCTGCCGCGGGCCGAATGGCGTGAGTTGGCCGGGGCCTTCGCCGATGAACTGTAGAGGGCGGCTCGCACGGGGAGCCGGACCGGGGACGCTGCCACTGCTGACTCTTCATGCTGACGCTGCCGCTGATCACGGGCCGTGAGGTTCCGCCGGATCACCTGCCAAGCTCCCAGGTCGTCTACCAGGATCGTCATCACCTGGGCAAACGCGGGCCCCACCTCCCAGGCATTCCAGACATACAAGGTGTTCGGGGTGCCAGGCTCCCAGGGCGAGCAGCGCGTCGGCCTGGCTGCGCGGGAAGTCGGCCCAGGTCGTGCTCTGCCGTTCGGGCGCGGGCGGGATGCCGTGCTCGCGGAGGGTCTCCCAGACCGTGGAGGCGGCGGCCTTGATGCCGAGAGCCGGGAGCTCGCCGTGGATGCGGCGGTGTCCCCACGAGGGGTTCTCGTGGGCCAGGCGCGGCACGAGGGCGCGGATCGAGCGGACAGTGGGCGGGCGCCCACAGCACTTGGGCGCGCAGGTCACGGCGTGGCGTCGCTTGAGCAGGTTGCGGTGCCGGCGCGCGATCGTGTCCGGGTGTACCAGCAACAGGAGGTGCCGCAGCTTGTCCATGGGGAGGTGGTGGAGCAGGCCGACGAGGACCGCGTGGTCGGTGTCGGTGAACCTGGGCCGGCCGACCTGGCGCTGCAGGACCAGCAGTTGGTGCCGCAGCGCGAGGATCTCGATGTCTTTGTCCCGATCGCTCATCGGCAGCAGGCGCAGGAACGCGAAGGTGTTGGTCACGGCGAGGCATGCCAGGCGCAGCAGCACGACAGATCATGATGCCGCCCGGCACCTGTCCCGCGAAAACCGCGGGACGAGCAGCGAGTGCCGCCCCGAGATCGGCGCTCAAGACTGCCACCTGCACGGATGATCTATCGGCACCCGCAGTGCTGAGGAGTCCGGCAGTGGTCGGCCGTAGCGGGCGGAGAGACCGGGCGGTACAGCGGGTGGGCAATACCCATAGCCGACATCGCGAAGCGGGCCAGTTACCAGCAGATCGAGTTGTCCTGTTGCGCACTGCCCGTTGCCCAACATCTCCTCATATGCTTGTAGTTCACCTATCCGCCCGTTTCAGGGGGTGTCGTGCCAGCCGACACGATGTACTGCTACACCTGCGAATCTGACGAACAGCACCGTCGCCTCAATGCCACGGAGAAAGTCTGGCTCAAGAACCGCACGGGCCGGAAGACCGTCGAGGAGTTCTTCATGTGCAAGGCTCCGGGCTGCCGCAATCTGCGGACCGGTTTCAACAAGCGCCCCTTCGACCCTGTCATCCGCGTGCCCTTGCCCGACTGACCCCTCGCGGGACAGCAGACCCGCCGACGCACGCTGCTGAAGATGCTGCCGGGCGAGCTGGAGCAGTGGGCACCGGTGCCACCGGCCATCGCTGGCCCGGTCCAGCCTTCGCGCGGATTACCGAGCTGACCGCCGTGGCACCCAGTACGGTCCCGGCCTGGACGCAGGACTGACACACCACCGCGAGGTCTCGCACGCCGACGTTCCCCGCTCCGGGCCCTGATCAAGGGCAGGGGGACAACGCCATGGGCGTCATCCCCTTACCCCGGCGCTGATGTCGCGGCAGGCTCAGGGCCGGCGGCCTACCGGGTGTCCGCCGGGGCGTCGGCCAGCATGACTGCGGCCTTGATCGGCCTCGGGAAACATCGGTGCAGCGGTCAAGACCGGCCGCGGCTCCGCGACTACAGCTGAGCTGCGTCAGTCCAGGCAGAACTCGTTGCCCTCCGGGTCGGTCATCACGATGAAGCCGGCGCTCATCGGGGGAGCGGGCTCGTGGCGACGTACCCGCGTCGCTCCCAG
The DNA here is from genome assembly GCF_035974375.1 of Streptomyces sp. NBC_01320. Taxonomy (NCBI): domain Bacteria; kingdom Bacillati; phylum Actinomycetota; class Actinomycetes; order Kitasatosporales; family Streptomycetaceae; genus Streptomyces; species Streptomyces sp. NBC_01320. The sequence goes on along the minus strand of NZ_CP108390.1, from coordinate 11,551,044 downwards.
CGCGACGATCCGGTTGCACTCGACCTCCAGCGCCGCCATCCGCTCCTCTCCCTGCAGTCCGGGAGCCGCGCGGACGTCCAGGTGGACGCGGTTCTTGGCGACCTTGTCCTCCGGCACCTGCTGGAAGAACAGCCGTGGGCCGTGACCGTCCGGGTCCTCGATGGCCGATCTCGTGTTGCGCTGCTCCTCAGGTACGCCGATCCGCGCGAGGAAGTCGTCCCACGCGGCCAGCGGGTCGGCGCCCTCGGGCAGGTCGACTCCGGGCGGGCCGGGGTGGAGGTAGCCCAGTACGTCGCGCCAGAAGGACGACAGCGCCCGCGGGTCGTGGGCGTCAAAGGTGACCTGGATGTGGCGGCTCATCGGGTTGCTCCGTTCGTAGCGGGTTTCGTGTGCAGGTAGAGGTCGCGCAGCAGGCAGACCTCGGACAGGTGGTGGATCAGCTCGCGGTGGATGTGCAGCACCAGTTCGGCCATGGGCATCTCGGGGAAGGGCTCCTTCTCACCGATCGGGGCCCGGAGCCCGGCGTCGCCGAGGCCGCCCACCCCAGCCAGCCAGATGTCGAACTGGGTCTCGAGCTGGTCGAGCGCGGTGGCCGCGCTGCCGGCGTACTCCCAGGTCTCGTACGACGCCGCCGGCGCGCCGAAGTCTCCCGCGTTGCGCGCGGCAAGCACGCCGACGAGGACGTGACCGAGCCGCCACGCGATCGTGGTGAAGGCCGAGGGGACCGGCTGGGGGGATGCGTAGTCCATCGCGAAGTCCCCGGCACCGAGCTGCACGGGCGCCGTCGAGCTGCCGCGCGGCCGCACGCTCCAGGCGTCCGGCACCGGCGACCAGAAGTACTCGTCGTCGGTGAGGCCCTCAAGCCGGGCTCGGAGTTGATGTTTCCAGTGGAACTCCCACTGCTCGCGCAGCGTCCGGTTCCAGTCGATCTCGTCTGCATCCATGGAGCCACCGTGACACCTCTGGCGGACAGGATCGGTCCGCTATTTCTGGCAGGGTGGGCAACATGGACGTGTCAAGCGGCGACGAGCGGGGTACGACGGAGCGGGTGCTCACCCTGCTCGGGCTGCTGCAGCAGCGCCAAGTCTGGACCGGCCCCGAGCTCGCCGACCGGCTCGGGGTCACGCCGCGCACGGTACGGCGTGATGTCGAGCGGCTGCGCACGCTCGGCTATCCAGTGCATGCCAGCCAGGGTGTCGGCGGCGGCTACCGGCTCGGGCCGGGGCAGGACCTGCCGCCGCTGCTTCTCGACGACGAGGAGGCGATCGCCACCGCGGTCTCGCTGCTCGCCGGCGCGGGCGGCGCGGTCACCGGCGCCGGCGATGCCGCGCTCCGGGCACTGACCAAGCTCGACCAGGTGCTGCCGACCCGGTTGCGGCACGAGGTGCGCGCGCTCTCCGGCTCGGTGGAGTCCTTTGGCGGAGGCCGCACGCCAGTCGACCCCGAGATGCTCATGACGCTGGCCAGAGCCTGCCGCGACGAGGTTGAAGCCGGCTTCGACTACCCGTCCGGGGGCGATGTGCGACGGCGGCGGGTCGAGCCCTACCGCCTGGTCGCCTCCGACCGGCGCTGGTACCTCCTCGCCTACGACCTCGATCGCGACGACTGGCGCAGCTTCCGCGTCGACCGGATGACCGACGCGTCCGCACGGACCTGGCGCTTTTGCCCGCGCGCGGCGCCCGACGCGGCAACGTACGTGCAGGAGGGTGTGGCGAGCCGGGTCTACCCACACCAGGCGCGCTTCCTCGTGCACGCGTCGGCCGACACGGTGCGCACCCAGATTCCGGCGTCGGCGGCCGTCGTACGACAGCGCGGGAGCGAGTTCTGCGAGGTGCTCAGTGGCGCCGCCAGCCTCGACGCCGTGCTCATGCACGTACTCCTGCTGGGACACGCCTTCGAGATACTCGACCCTCCGGAGCTCGGAAGGCGCTGTCGCGCGCTGGCGCAGAGATTGCTGTCGGCTGGTGCAACGATCTCACCCATCCCGGACGTGGAGGAGTCATGAGCCGCGACCACACCAGCGCCGAGGAGCACCTCCGTCCTGAGCACTTACGGTTCCGGCCCGGATACCCCCGAAACATCACCACGCGCTCCTTTCACATCTTCGGCTCGGCTCACGCGAGGCCCCCTGGCTTCACCATGGAGCCAACGCGGCTGCCGACGTCACACCGCCGACCCCGTACCACAGGGAGGCACTTGGAGGCGCGACGTCGACGCCCACCAACCGAGAGACAGACGCCCGGATCCTCCGAAAGACGGCGAGCGTCAGCTTCCCGCGGAAGTGAGACACCGACGAAGCCGAACTCTGCCGGACCTCGCCCGCGAAACCGGCATGAGCACCGCGAACATGGCCCGCTGGGCCCACACCCACAACATCCCCCTCCGGCCCCGCGGCGGAGTAAGCCACAACATCGCACTCCGCGTCGTCGAGCAGGCAGCCAAGACCCAACCATCCTGGGAAAGGCCCTCACCAGTCCCTATGCCTGGCAGCGACTCGACCGCTTCGCGACCGCATCGTCCTACCGTTCCTAAAGACTGAGCATGAGTTGCACATGCTCAGCCGAACGCCCCGAACGGTCTTGGGGGTTCTGGTCCACCGCGTTCGCTCCGCATTCAGTGCCATCGGATCGTGTCCGTGGTCCGGGTAGGTGGGGGCGGTGTTCCTCGCTCCTTCGGCCGCTGGGTCGAGCCTGGACGGTCCGATGCCCCGCACCATCGCTCTGGTGGTGTGGGGGCGGTGCCGTCCGTCGCCTGATCCGGTGACCGAGGGAGCGTCGTCCAATCGCCACCGCTGCGGCGTAGTGCCGTGCAGCGGGGCGTCGAGGTGTGGAGAGGGGCTTTTGCCAGTGCTCGGCGCCCCACTTGGAGGTGTAGGCGGGATCGACAGCTATCACGCCAATGCCGGCTTCGGCGCACATGCTCAGCAGGCGTGCGCGGAGCTTTCCGGTGGGGATGCCGGAGATGAGCTGCCGGAACTTCTTCTTCCGGCCGTGCTTCTCCCGCGTTTTGGAGTCGGTGAAGTCGAGGTCTTCGATGGCGATGACCTTGACGCCGACGTTCCGCGCCCAGTGGAGGAGGCGGGTGAGGGCGTGGCGGAGCTGCGCGTCGCGGTGGCTGGCAGTGCCGGACAGGTCGTAGCCGAAGCGGCGGGGTGCACCCACCGGGTTGCCGTACTTGTCCAGCAGCCAGGCGGCCAGGTGATCCGCGTTCGTGTCGACGCCGATCACGCCACCGGCCCGCAGCGTGCTGAGAGGGACGATGGGCAAGTCCCTGCGGGTCCAGGACGCATCGAGGTACCAGCGCCCCGAGGACGCGTTGAGATGGATGCGGTAGGCCACGGCCCGGTTCGTTTCGATGCGGTCGCGCCACTCTTCGCCCCGGTGCGGGAAGGTGACCTTCGCGGTCAGCACGTACCGGCCGTGCTTGCTGTTGGCCAGGCCGGCGAGCGGGACCGGGAGTTTGATACTGATCTCGCCCTCGGGGGTGACGCGGATCGTCTCGTTGCCGAAGCGTTTGCCGGACTCGCCGTCAGCGGTCAGGAACCAGCGGGATGTCTCCCACTCAGCCCGCCACCGCTGGGGCGTCTTGCCTGCTGCGGCAAGGTTGTGCCGCTGCTTGACCAGCCGACGACTGCCCCGCACCACGGAGACCTTCCCGACTTCCCGTTCGGCGCGGACTTGCTCGTACCGGCCTTCGAGGATCGCCAGGCGGCGCGTCTTTTGGAACCACTCGTGCTTGGAGCGGTAGCCGCCAGGCTTGCCCCGGCCGCCCTTCTCTCCAACCGGCAGCGACAGCCGGTGCCGGATCGTGCGGATACCGGCATCCAGAGAGACAAGGTGCTGATGCTGGGCGCGACGGGACAGGCCCCACTGGTCATGCGTGTTGGAGGTGACCGAACCGGCCCACCGTGACGACGACTCGGCGGTCATGTCCCGCTTGCGTGCCGCCCACGTGTCCGTGGAATGCTCCAGGCCGTCCCGGCACCTACGGGAAAGATCCCGGGACGCCAGGCAACCCATGTGCTCGCCGACCAGCCGCAAGACCTTCTCGTCCTCGCCGGTCAGGCCCTTGAGGCGGTCCCGGATGCTCACACCCGTGGGCCCGTCGGCGACGAACGGCCGGGCGATCTGCCTGAGCGGCCTGTGCTGGTCAGCCATGCTGCGCGGCCTCCAGGGCCTTACGGGCACGGTTCTTCGCCGAGCGGCGCCCGTACAGGCGGGCGCAGAACGACGTCAGCACCTCCACCACATCGCGCACCAGATCGTCCTCGACCTCGCCGTCGTCCAGGACGACGAGGCGCCGACCATGCGCGGACAGAGCGGCTTCGACGAGTTCGACGTTCATGCGCCCGAGACGGTCTTTGTGCTCGACCACGACCGTGGTCACGCAGGGGTCGGCCAGCAGCCGTTTCGCCTTGGAGCGGGCGCCGTTCATCCCAGATGCGATCTCCTCCTCCACGCGGACCACCCGGTGACCGGCCTTGGCCGCCCACTCCGACAGGCGGGCTACCTGACGTTCCAGGTCGCTCTTCTGATCGTGCGAGGAGACGCGGGCATACAAACCCAGGCCGCCGATGGCCTCCGGCGTGGTGGCTGCATCGACGTTGACCAGGATCGTGCGCGGCCCAACACGCCGAGCAGGCACGGGAAGCGTCCCGTTCTTAAACCAGCGGTACGCAGTGTGGGGGCTCACCCCCTGCGCTCGTGCCCACTCAGTCAGATTCACACGAAGATCATAACGCAACTAGAGTCAGGTCACGCACACTTATACACACTCAACCGACGCCAGCTCCACACCCCACGATGCGCGAGGCAGCGCAAGCCCTCGGTATCAACCAACCGACCCTGGTGATCCAGATCAACCGGTTGGAACGAGACCTGGGGCAGCCTCTGCTTGAGCGGGCTGAACGCGGCCGAGCCATGAAACTGACTACCTTCGGAGACGAGGTCGCCACTGCTATTCGGGCTCTCCGGCTGGCATCGACAGGTCACCACCCCAAAATCGATTGACGGCGGTTGCAGAATCTCTGTCATGGGGACGGACATCAGCGGTTTTGTCGAGTGCCGAGCATGGCACCTCCACGAGGAGGACGAGGACTCGGTTTGGCGAGCCGCCATCGACCTCTTCTTCCTCAACATCACCCGGAACTACGACGCGTTTGGCTGCCTCTTCGGAGTCCGCAACTACGCGAACTTCCGACCGCTGGCCGCAGACCGAGGAATCCCAGTCGATGCGTCGGAGACTGTTCGTGCCGAACTCGATCAACTTGCCCAGTGGCCGGACCAGGCATACGGCACCACCTGGATCACCTGGGCCGAGATCAAGGAGGTCGATTGGGGCGAGCCAGCTGAGAAGGCCGACAGCCGACTCCACCAATACCGGCAGACTCCGGATGGGTTCAGGTTGACGGGGAAGTCCGCCTGGAACTCTCGCTTCGCGCAAGCCGTCGGCCTTCCTGCACAAGTGCCGGACGAGGCTCAAGAGTGGCCCGAGGGGAGCGAATGGCTCATCGGCGACACTCTCTACAGATCCGAGAAACTCCGCCGTCGAGATGCCGTCCCGGAGACCGGCGAGTGGAAACCGGTCTGGACGGTCATGGAGGCGCTCGCATCGCAGCACGGCGATGACAACGTGCGACTCGTTGTCTGGTTTGACAACTGAGTAGGCCCAGGCACGAGCTCTACCCGCCGCTCTCGCTGAGGAAATGCCACCCGTCCTGAGACAAGAGTGGTCGGCCACGACGTGAGACAGCCGGAGAGCTCACTGGTCAGCACGATGCCCTGGGACATGAGCCGCGAGATCCTACAAGTCATGTAGGGTCTCAAATTTTGTATCGGAATCGCACGGCTGGTGCCGGATGGAAGTCGGATCCGACGTGGCGTTGAGACATGCAGGTCGCGCCTGTACCTCGTTCGCGTTGAAACGCCGACGCCTGGAAGGCCAAGCGGCCGCGCCGGGAACAGACGGTCCGGCCGGCACGGTTGCATCGACCGAGGGACCGGCGCCGCGCGGGCGGGGAACACGGAGGCCACAAGGTCGTCCGCCCCACCAGGATCCGGGCCCCAGGATCGCGGTACGCCCGCCGCGCACTCGGACCAAGACGTATTTCTGCAGGAGGACTGTTTCATGACTGACCGGCCCTTGACGCTCATGGCAGTACACGCCCACCCCGACGACGAGGCCACCGGAACCGGAGGGGTCCTCGCGCGGTACGCGGCGGAAGGCATCCGCACGGTTCTCGTGACGTGTACCGACGGCGGTTGCGGTGACGGACCGGGAGGTATCAAGCCGGGCGATCCCGGGCACGATCCGGCGGCGGTCGCCTTGATGCGCCGTCAAGAACTTGAGGCGAGCTGTGACGTCCTGAAGGTCAGCGATCTGGAGATGCTGGACTATGCCGACTCCGGGATGACGGGCTGGCCGAGCAACGACGCCCTCGGATCCTTCTGGCAGACCCCCGTGCAGGAAGGCGCGGCCCGACTCGCGGAACTCATGCGGCACTACCGACCTGATGTGGTCGTCACCTACGACGAGAACGGCTTCTACGGCCACCCCGACCACATCCAGGCCCACCGCATCACGATGGCGGCGCTGGAGATGACCGCGCTGACGCCGAAGGTGTACTGGACCACGATGCCCCGCTCGATGATGCAGCGGTTCGGCGAGATCATGCGCGAGTTTCATGAGGACATGCCGGAGCCGGATTCTGCCGAGACCGCCGCGATGGCCGAGATCGGCCTCCCCGATGATGAGATCACCACGTGGGTGGACACCACCGCGTTCAGCTGTCAAAAGTTCGACGCGTTGGCCGCGCACGCCAGTCAGGGCGAGAACATCTTCTTCCTCAAGATGGGCAAGGAGAGGTTCGGCGAGTTGATGGGCATGGAGACCTTCGTACGTGTCCAGGACGCCACCGGCTCGGCCATACCCGAGAACGATCTCTTCGCCGGGCTGCGCTGATCCGCCCGTCCGACTGGCTGGGAAAGCGCATCGGCCGCATGGCGCGATCGAGCGGGTCACACACCCGGAGGCTTGTCCACGCGAGTTCCGTTCCGGCAGCCCGCGTCCAGGCCCTCGCCGACGGCGTCGACGCGTGCCCGCACTTCCGACCCGACACCGCGCTCGTCCTCAAACCGCCTGGCAATCGCACAGGTGGGAGACCTGCGGGCTGCTGACTTGGAAGGTGCGCGACAGCCCAGGTCACAAGCCCGCCGAGGAAGCGACACGAAGCCGAGGCTCCGATATTCGACACGCCGTGAGGCAACGGAAGAAGCAGCAGGTCACGAGGGCGGTCTCCGACACCAACCGCGAGACCCTACAAGCCATGTAGGGTCTCAGGCTTCGCTGCACAGTCTCACGCCTGACTGCATATCGACTGCACTTATGAAGCGAACGTGAGACAACTAGAAAATCCCCAGGTCACAGAGCTGGAGCATGCAACGAGCCGCGAGAATTTACACCCGTTGCAGGGTCTCAATCTTCGCGTCGGATTCTCCGAGTTGATGTCGGATCCGAATCGGATGCGCCATGAAGCTGAGACTCGCAAGGCGCGGCCATCATTCGCAGACCTGCCGTATTGGGCAAAATCGTCAAGTGGCCTTGGGCGCTCGAACGGTGTGGAACTCGGCGAAGGACACGAGAAGTGCGGCGGTTTGCTGCGGATCCTCCAGAATGGGTGTGTGTCCGGCGCCGGGCAGCAACTCGACTTTCGCGCCCGGAACGACGCGGTAGTCGGCCGCGGAGGAGGGTCGCCATCTGCGGTCTTGGTCGCCGAAGATTACCTGCAGCGGCTTACCGAGGGCCATCAGTCGATCCGGGAGCGCCTGCTGGTTCAGATAGGCGGTGGACGCCTGCATTGCTGCGGTGACCGCGCGGTAGGTCATGCCACGCAGTTCGTCGACGAGTTCTTGTGGGACCTGGTATCCCACGCGGAATCCGGTGCTCGCGAACTGGCGGATCTGCTCGTCGGTCGGTGGCCACTGCGCGGGGTGGAACGCGGTGGGCCCCTGTGCGATGAAGGCATCCATGCTGGGGCCGGTGTTGATGAGCGCGAGCGCGGTCACCAGGTCGGGGCGTTGCTCGGCGAGAGCGGTGGCGGCATAGCCACCGCTGGAGTGGCCGACGACTATGGCGTGCTCGACGCCGAGCCGGTCCAGTGCCGTGCCGATCCTGCGTCCCTGCTCCGGGGTCGCGTAATCGCCGTCGACCGGTTCGGCCGAGCGGCCGTGCCCCGGCAGGTCGATCCGGATGACGCGATGGAGCGTGGTGAGCAGCGGAACCAGGGCGTCCCACGAACGGCTCGAGGTGGCGGATCCATGGATGAGCAGGAGCACGGGGGCGTCGCGAGGGCCATCCTGGCAAACGTAGATGTCGCCGTGCTCCAGGCAGAGGATCGAATCCTCAGGGGCGCCGGCGTCGCCGGTCATATGAGGGTGCCTGTCGGGAGGGGTCATGAGTCCACTGTCGCCGCCGGTGCACACCGGCGGCTTGGATAAATGTTCCCTCCTTGGCCCGCGTAGCATTTGGTGATGGGGTCCACCATGAGTGAACGTGACGATCCCGCTGTGTGGGACGTCGCACGTCCGCAGCGGCCCAGCCGGGTGGCTGGTGTCGATATGGCCGGGTTCCGGGTCCCCGGCCCGCTCGTTGGTGGCCTGCGAGTGGTTCCGCATCCGGCCGTGATGCTGATCCTGGAGTTCGGGGCGAGCGCGTCCACCGTGGAGGATGGCGGTGGGCGGCGACATCGGGGAAGTCTCGTCGCCGGGCCCGGGTTCGGCTCCGGAGGCGGGGTTCGGGCGTGGGGCGAACATGTCGAGTGCGTGCAGGTGCGCCTGTCCCCAGTGGTCGCAGGGGCGGTTCTGGGCTCCTGTCCGGCCGATCTGGCCGGTTCCCTGGTGTCCCTCGACGAGGTGTGGGGCAGGGAGGCGTCACGGATTCGCGAGCAACTGGGCGAAATCCCCTCGTGGGAGGGCCGCTTCGCGTTCACGGACGCGTTGCTCGCCCGTCGTTTTGAGGCGCGGTCGCTGGTGGACCCGGCGGTGGCCTGGGCCTGGAACCGGATCGTCGTCGGCAGGGGCCTCGTCCGGGTCGACCACCTGGCGGCCGAACTCGGATGGAGCCGCAAGCGTCTGTGGTCCCGGTTCCACTCGCACATCGGCATTCCACCGAAAAGTGCCGCGAAGCTGGTCCGCTTCGACCATGCCGTGCACCGTCTGGTCGCGGGTGAAGGGGCAGCCCAAGTCGCGGCGGACGGCGGCTACTACGACCAGTCCCATCTGCATCGGGACGTCGTGGCGTTCACCGGTACAACTCCGGCGACCGTGTTGGGCGAGCCATTCCTGACGGTGGACGACCGCGCATGGCCGACCGTGAAACGCCCACCCAAGACCCACGTTTCCACGGATCTCGGCTCGGTCGCCGTTACCGACGTCGGCTCACGAGGGGGTCGCTGAGGAAGGGCAGCGACGTTGAGACGGCCCACAGTTGAAGTGGCGTGAGACAGCGGAAGAAGTCGCAGGTCGCAGCGTCGCCGTATGAAGCCGAGCGCGAGGCCCTACAAGTCACCAGCGAGGCGTACAACAACCTGTGCGACAGGCTAGGCGTGGTGCAGTCCATGGGGCGCGTGGGATCAGCCCTGGACAATGCCGCCGCCGAGTCGTTCAACTCGCTGATCAAGGTCGAGTACACCCACCGCAACCAGTTCGCCACCCGCGCCGAGGCCCGGCTGAAGATCGCCACCTGGATCACGGACTTCTACAACCCGCGCCGCCGCCACAGCGGGGCCGCCGGCCTACCGCCAATCGAGTTCGAACGCACCCTCAGCGAAGCACGCGCCGAGCACCATCAGAAGGACCAAGCCGCGTAAGGAAGGCCTCTACGTTTCCAGGGGATTGACATCAGTGCGCTCGGCACGTCCTTGCGCCGCGTGTTGTTCCGTTGCGGGATCGTCAATCGGTCCGGGTGCGGAGGCTCCGCGCCAGGGTGGGGATCATCACCGTCGCAGGGACGAGGTGTAGCCCGAGAAGGGCGGTGGTGGCGGTGTTTGCCCCGGAGAGGAGGGGCGGGACCATCGAGATCGCGGTCAGCGACACTGCCGTCCACACGAATCGCTTGGCGGGGCGAGCGCTCCAACGAAGAATAGCGACGGCAATGACGATGCCCATGACCGAGAAGAAGCCGGTCACCACGGCGAACCCGGCTAACGGGATCGTCTCGCCACCATCGGGGACCTCGAAGTCGACGCCAACGGCCTGGGCAAGCGCAGCGGCGAGGGTGGTGGCCACCATCGCTGCGAGCGTGGCAATGAAGCCGGTGCCGGCGAGCCTGCGGAGTCGGTGGGTGTGGCTGGTCCGGCCCGATGCCGGGCCTGCGACGACGCCGGTGTCATTCATGCTGTTCATGTCGTTCCTCCATCATTCGGTAACTGGCGTACGGGTGTGTTGACTGGCATGTGACGGTCCTGGCCTTGGGGGTGACGATGCGCACCCTCGCCGTGCGACGGCCGGGGTTGCGCAGGGCGCGGACGCCGGTGCCGCGGAGCCAGAACCCGGCGCCGCGTCCGAGAACCGGCCCGGGCTCGCCGTCGCGCAGCTCCAGCTGCACCCGCCCGCGGGTGACGACGCCGAACGCGTCGCACCATTCCGCTGCGACCACCGCGACACGCGTGCCACCGCGCAGCGCGAGCGTCCACATCGGGACTACTCCGTGCCGTCCGCCGGCAGGCGCTCCGGCAGCCCGAGCCGCGGGAACTGGTCGGCGTGGAAGATGACGATCTCGGTGATCGCCCCGCCGGTGACGCGCAGGACGTCGAGCGTCAACGGCAGGTAGGCGCCCTCGCGCTCGTTCCAGAGGTAGAAGGCGACGGCGGGCTGCCGGTTCACCGACGTGGGGACGCCGCGCAGTCCCTGCATGCCCTCGAAGCCGTCCTCGACCCAGCCGGTCACCACCGCGTCGCGGCCCAGGGACAGGCCCGGCGTGGGCGGCATCGAGCAGCGGACGTCGTCACGGAGCATGTCGGCGAGCCGGTCGACGTCGGTGGCCACGCTGGCGTCGGTGAAGCGACGTACCAGCTCGCGCGTCCCGGAGTCCTCGGCGCCGCCGGTCCAGTCCTGCCGCTCGGCGGGCAGGTGCTCCCGCATGCCGGCGCGGGCCCGCTGCAGCGCGCTGTTGACGGAGTTGACGGAGTCGCCGAGGAGCTCCGCGACGTCCTTCGCCGGCCAGCCGAGCACGTCGCGCAGGATGAGTACGGCGCGCGGGCGCGGCGCGAGGTGCTGGACGGCGACGAGGTACGCCAGCTCGATCGTCTCCCGCGCGACGGCGACGGTCTCCGGCTCGTCCGCGTCTCCCGCGGGCAGCTCGTCGAGCAGCCGGTCCGGGTAGGGCTGCAGCCACAGCACCTCGCCGCCGGTCGCGGGCTCCGGGCGGCGTTTGGCGAGCAGGTCCAGGCAGGCGTTGGTCGCGATCCGGTACAGCCAGGCCCGGAACGTTGACCGCCCCTCGAAGGTCTCCCGCCGCCGCCAGGCACGAAGGAACGTCTCCTGCACGGTGTCCTCGGCGTCCTCGAACGACCCGAGCATCCGGTAGCAGTGCACGTGCAGCTCTCGCCGGTGCCGCTCCGCCAGCCCCGAGAACGCCGGCTCGTCGACCTCGCCCAGACCGCTCCCGCCCAGACCGCTCTCGCCCAGCTCCTCCAGCCGCGTGTCCGCATTCATCACGTCATCCTTCCGTCTCGTCGTGTCCCGTCGTAGGTATGACGGGTGCGGGCGCGACAACTCATCACCAGGGTTGCGAGCTGCTGTCGGTTTGCTGCATTGAAGTGAGTTGTAGCGAGCGGGAGTGAGTCCTGTGGGTGGATTTGTGGGGGTGGGAACGGGGGTTCTGGGGTCGAATGGGTGACCTTGGTGGCTGCTGCTCGTTGGGTCGGGTGGTAGGTGTCCGGTCTGGAGGGTTGGGGTGATGTGGTGGGTGGTCTGCGGGAGTTGGCCGTGTCCTTCGTGGTGCCTGGGCCTTGCGGGGTGGCGGTCCGGGACCGCCTCAGACACCTCACGCCCCAGGACGAGAGGGTGCTGCGTGCGGTCGGTGCACATCAGGGGGCGCTGGCTTCCGGTGATCTCAAGGCCCGCTGTGCGGATGGTCTGGGGCACAGCGCGGATACGTGGGCGTCGCGGAAGCGGGAGCTGACCGGGGTGTCGTCGTCGCGGATCGCGGGGGCCATCACGAAGGCCACGCACGATCAGTGGGCGCTCGCACGCCGTTGCCAGGCAGCGCACATCCAGAACCTGGCGGCCGGGATCACGATGCTGCGGCACCGGCTGTCCCTCCCGGTCGGGGAGAAGGGCACCAAGCGTGCGGCGGGTGGTTATCGGTCGAAGGGCGAGTGGTTCCGCAAGTCCCGCCGCCTCGCGGCACTGGAAGCCAGGCATGCTGCTGCTGTGGCCGACTGGCAGGCCGGACGGGTCCGGGTGGTACGGGGCGGGAAACGTCTCCTCAACACCCGCCACCACCTCACCGAGGCCCAGCTCACCGAAGACCAGTGGCGACAACGCTGGGAGGCGGAACGCTGGTTCATCGCTGCCGACGGTGAGTCGGGGAAGCGGTTCGGGAACGAGACGATCCGCGTCACCCCGGACGGCGAAGTCAGCATCAAACTGCCAGCCCCGCTCGCGCACCTGGCCAACACCAGGCATGGCCGGTACACCCTCACCTCCATCGTGGCGTTCGCGCACCGGGGCGCGGAGTGGGCCGACCGCATCGAAGCGCACCGGGCCGTCGCCTACCGCATCCACCTCGATGTGAACCGCGGACGCTGGTACCTCACCGCATCCTGGCAACGCCCCGCCGTCCGGATCGTCCCGTTGGAGACCGCCCGCGCCCGGGGGATGATCGGTGTCGACACCAACGCCGACCACTTCGCCGCCTACCGGCTCGACCGGCACGGCAACCCGGTCGGCGGGCCGCATCGTTTCCCCTACGACCTGTCCGGTTCGGCCGGTCACCGTGACGCACAGATCCGTCACGCGCTGACCCGCCTGATCAACTGGGCCAAGTCTGTCGGTGTCGCCGCGATCGGCATCGAAGACCTCGACTTCGCGCCTGAGAAGACCCGGGAGAAGCACGGCCGCCGCAAGCGGTTTAGGCAGCTCGTCTCCGGTATCCCGACCGGCAAGCTCAAGGCCCGGCTGGTGTCGATGGCCGCCGAACACGGCCTGAGCATTGTCGCGGTCGATCCCGCCTACACCTCCCTGTGGGGTGGTCAGCACTGGCAGAAGCCGCTGGTCACCCCCCACCGCACCATGTCTCGTCACGATGCCGCGGGCATCGCGATCGGACGACGTGCCCTTGGATACCCGGTCCGGCGTCGGACGGCACCGCCCCCACGCGACCGGAGTGATCGTGTGGGGCATCGGACCGTCCAGGCCGGGTCAGGTGACCGGGGGCGTGAGGGAACCCGCCCACCCGCAACGGACCGGCCCCCTGGAGGACCGTCGCCGAGCGGGAAGCGAAAGCGGGAACCCAGCGCATCCAACACCGTTCGGGATGCGCCCAGTACGCAACAGTGGGTCCAGGACTCACTCATGCGCACTGGTTAGGAACGGTGGCGTTGTCACGTTGTCGAAGGTGTTGGCGCTTGGCGGGGTGCCGGGGCGTGCTGGGGTCGGTTCCGGCTCCGCACTCAGGCCGTGGCGGGCAGGCCGGCAGTGCCGGTGATCTGCTCCCAGATCGCGAAGCGGACGGTCATTTCGGCGCGGTGGTCGGTGGCGGTCATCAGGTGGCGTCGGAGTCGGAAGTGGGGTGAGATGCCGCTGAACGCGGACAGGAACCGCTGGGCTCCGCCGACGCTGCGGAAGCCCTTCATGGCGCGTTCTCGTTGCCGGGTCGGCTGGTGGGAGTTCTCGGCCCGGTTGTTGAGGCCAAGCGTTTCTTCCGCAAGCTCCTCAAGAAGACGCGCTCGGTGCCGCGAGTGGTGGTCACGGACAAGCTCCGCAGTTACGGGGTCGCGCACCGCGAGGTGATGCCTTCCGTCGAGCACCTTCAAGATCCAAGTCTCTCCGGTGTCCAAGATCCGGGGTCAGGGCCCGGATAGCGAGGACGGGGGTCCGCACTGCACACGCAGCAGAAATGCCGGGGCCTCGGACACCCGTGTGGCGCTGGAGTTCGCGACGCGAGCGCAGGCGGGTTGGCAAGTGGTCAGTGCGTGATTGTGTGGTTAGCGTTCGTGGTGTGGCGCACATCGTGATCGTGGAGGACGACGCCTCTATCGGACCCAAGCTTGCGGCCTCGCTGCGCAATGTCGGACATGACAGCGACTGGTGCCAGGACGGCGCGGCAGCTCTGGCCAGGGCCGCCGATGGCGGCGTCGACCTGCTGCTGCTCGACCTGGGGCTGCCGGACGTGGACGGCTTCGAGCTGTGCCAGCGGCTGCGGGACCGGCTGCCGGGCGCGGTGCTGGTGGTGCTGACGGCCCGCACCGGGGAATTGGACGTCATCCAGGCGCTGGAGTCGGGCGCCGACGACTACCTCACCAAGCCGTTCCGACTCGCCGAGCTCGTGGCGCGGGTGACGGCGCACCTGCGGCGGGCGGCGGACGGCGGCGACACGGCGGAAGCGGCGGGCCTCGTGCATGGGCGGCTGGTGATCGACCGCGCGGCGCGGCGGTGCCTGACGCCCGAGGGTGAGGTGGAACTGCGGCCGAAGGAGTTCGACCTGCTGGCCGTGCTGGCGGCGGCATCGGGACAGGCGGTAAGCAGGGAGGAACTGATGAGCCGGGTCTGGGACGAGAACTGGTTCGGCTCGACCAAGACCCTGGACGTGCACGTCGCGGCGCTGCGCCGCAAGCTGGGGGACCTGGTGCACATCACCACGCTGCGGCACTTCGGGTACCGTCTCGAGCCCCCGTCGGACGCCTGAGGTGCGCCGCCGCATCCTGCAGGCCACGGTCGTCGCGGTGCTATGCGCGCTGTTGCTGTTCGCCGTTCCGCTGGCAGTGGCGGTGCTGCGCCTGTACCAGCAGGACGAGATCCGTGAGCTGGAACGGGCTGCCGACCGTGCCGCGCTGACCCTCCCCACGCAGGTTCGGGAGCTCGACCCGCGTGAGTTGCCGCGTCTGCGGTCCGGCACACGGCTGGCGGTGTACGACACCAGAGCACGTCTGGTGACCGGTTCGGGGCCGGCGAATGGTGATGCCGCTGTACGGGCTGCCCTGGCGGGCTCCGCGCAGTCCCGCCAGGTCGGCGGGAACCTGGTCGTGGCGGTGCCGGTGGGGTCCGCCAAGCGTGTGCGCGGTGCGGTTCAGGTCAGCCGTAGCGGCGCGTGGGCGTGGCGCCGTTCGGCGCTCACCTGGCTTGCCATGGGAGGGCTCGGAGCCTTGGCCGTCGGCGCCGCGGCCCTGGTGTCCGTGCGGTCCAGCAGGAGACTGGCGCAGCCGTTCGAGGCGCTGGCGGCGACCGCGCGGCGACTGGAGAACGGTGAACTGACCGCGCGGGCCGCCACCTGCGGGCTGCCGGAGGCCGACGCGGTTGCCATCGCCTTGAACCGTGCCGCCGACCGGCTTGACCGGCTGCTGCAGCGGGAGCGGGCCTTCAGCGCCGATGCATCCCACCAGTTGCGCACCGCGCTGGCCCGTACGCGCCTGGAGCTGGAGAGCGAACTCACCGTCAGTCCACCCTCCGACCCGCACGCAGCGATGCGTGCAGCGCTGGAGTCGCTGGACCATATGACGACGATCGTGGACGACCTGCTGGCCCTGGCGCGCGACGTACCGGAGCGAACCTTGCTGGATGTAGCGGCTCTGCTCGCGGAAGCCCGAGGGCGATGGTGGGACGATCTCGCGGTGGCGGGCCGTCGGCTGCGGGTGGTGGTCGAGGACGACCTGCCGCCGGCCGTCGGTTCCCGGCAAGCCGCTTTCCAGGTACTCGATGTGCTGATCGCCAACGCCGCGTCCCACGGCCGGGGAGAGGTGACCGTGCGGGCCAGGGACGCCAGCGAGGTCCTGGCCGTCGATGTCGAAGACCAGGGCCCGGGGCTGCCCGAAGGCCAGGACGTCTTCGCCCGCCGCCCGGCGGGCGAAGAGCACGGCCTCGGGCTGACGCTCGCCCGATCCCTGGTGGAGGCCGAAGGGGGGCGGCTGTTTGTCTCCCGCCGGGCCCCGCGTCCCTGCTTCACCTGGCTCATCCCCCGGCCGAACCCGCAGAACTCAGGCTCTGACCTGGCCTGACCGCAGGCACCCGCGCTTGGCAGGCGGCGCTTGTCGATGATTGCGACCTCGGCGACGTTGAAGTGCGGACGCTCAAACGCACGCTTTAACCGTGGCCTAACCCTCCCCACAGCGGACGCTAACCAGGTGCTCGATAGCGTGATTGATGTCGGCAGAGTCCCGTGATCGGGGATCGCCGCGTCGCGGTCATACCGGACAGCAACCCGGGAGCGGTTCGCTGCAGAGGGAGACGGTAGCGATGACAGGGCAGAGGGAACTGCCACCGCCCGACGAGGCCTGTGCCGCCGTACAGGATGGGCCCCCAGAGGCAAGTAGTCAGTTCTGGTCCGATGTGCGACTCCTGAACGAGTGCTTCGAGCGCGCATGCGACAGGGGCCCGGAGTGCACCGCCGTGGAGTGCGGTGCGGAACGGCTCTCCTACGCCGAGCTCGACCGGCAGGCGAATCGGCTGGCCCGGTTGCTTCTGGCGCGAGGGGTGGGGCCGGGCGACGGCGTGGGCATTCTGCTCGACCGGTCCCTGGACTCCTATGTGGCGCTGCTCGGCGTGATCAAGTCGGGGGCGAGCTATGTGCCACTGGATCCGGCGTTCCCGGCCGACCGGCTGGAGTTCATCGTTCGGGACGCGGGGCTGCGCGACTTCGTGACGTCGTCATCCTTGTCCGACCGGACCCTGCACCTGCCGTGCGCGGTGCTGGAGGTGGACCGCGTGGTCGATCGGCTGGCCGCGCTGCCGGCCGGTCGGCCCGGTGTCGAGATCGCCCCCTCCTCTCCGTGCTACGTCATCTACACATCGGGCACCACCGGACGGCCCAAGGGCGTGGTGGTCTCGCACGCGAGCATCGTGAACTTCCTGCGGGTGGTCACGCCGTTCTACCGCGTGACCGGTCGGGACCGGGTCTATCAGGGCCTGTCGATCGCCTTCGACTTCGCGTTGGAGGAGATCTGGCCGGCTTGGATCGCGGGGGCGACGCTGGTCGCGGGGCCGGCCGGGGGCCGGATCGCGGGCCCGGACCTCACCGCGTTTTTGGCCGAGCGCGGTATCACCGTGCTGTGCTGCGTGCCCACCCTGCTGGCGACTCTCGAGCCGGAGCTGCCGCGTCTGCGCACCTTGCTCCTGAGCGGCGAGGCGTGCCCCGCCGACCTGGTGCGCCGCTGGTGGCGCCCCAACGTACGCATTCTTAACGCGTACGGTCCGACCGAGACGACGGTGACTGCTAGCTGCAGCGAACCCGTGCCGCACCGGCCGGTCACCATCGGCGCCCCGCTGCCCACGTACCGGCTCTATATCCTGGACGAATCGCTTCGCGCCGTTCCGACAGGGGAGCCCGGGGAAATCTGCATCGGGGGCCCGGGCGTGGCGATCGGCTACGTCAACCGGCCCGCCCTCACCGCGGAGCGGTTCGTCCCCAACCCGGTGGCCCGGGACCGCGCGGCCGCCCCGCGGGTCTACCGCACCGGGGACCGTGGACGGCGCACCACGACCGGCGAGATCGAGTACCTGGGCCGGGTCGACACGCAGGTGAAGATCCGCGGCTACCGCATCGAACTGGCGGAGATCGAGGAAGTGCTGCGCGAGGACGATGCGGTGGAAAACGCGGTCGTCACGCCGCTGGAGCGCGACGGCTCCGCTCAGGACCTCGTCGGCTACGTCACCCTCGCCGCCGCGCCGGACACTGTCTCGGAGGCAGACCTGCGGGAGCGTCTGCGGATCCGGCTGCAGGGCAGACTGCCGGGATACATGGTGCCTGCGCACCTGGAGGTGCTTTCCGCGTTCCCTCTGCTGGCCGCGGACAAGGTCGACCGCGCCGCGCTTCCCGCCCCGATCTCGCCCCCGCTGACCCGGCGCTCGCGACCGCGCGCCGCCCCCGCGACACCGCTGGAACAGCGGCTGGCCGGATTGTGGTCCGACGTGCTCGGGTGCGACGGGATCTCGGTGACGGAGGACTTCTTCTGCGACCTGGGCGGGCACTCCATGACCGCTGCCCGCCTGGTCTCGCGGATGCGGCAGGACCCCCAACTGCGGGACGTGGCCATGGGGGACCTGTACGCCCACCCCACCCTCAGGGGCCTGGCATCCTGCATCGAGGCCCTCGCCACCGAGCCGCAGGCCGGGCCGCCGGCCACTACCGAGGCGGCCCCGGCTCCCCTGAACCACTCCACGACCCGGGTGATGGTCTGCGGCGTGGCACAGCTCGCCGGACTGTACGCATGGTTGTTCCTGCCCGGACTCGCGATGACCGTCTTGTTCTACCGGCTGTTCCGCTCCGGGCACACCCGGGTGCCGGCGTCCACCGCCGGAGTCCTGGACCACCTCGTCCGGTTGCCGGTCCCGGCGATCACGCTACTGGAGATCGGATGGCTCGCGATCACCTTGCTGGTGCTGCCGCTGCCAGTGAGCCGACTGCTGATGGCCGGGGTCGGCCCGGGGCGTTATCCGCTGTGGGGTGTGACGTACTGGCGGTTCTGGATGCAGAGCAAGGTCCTCGCGCTGACGCCGCTGCGGCTGCTGGCCGGCTCTCCGCTGCTCGCCGTGTGCCTGCGCCTGCTCGGCGCGCAAATCGGCAGCCACTGCCACCTGCAGGCGATGCTGGCGCCACCGTCGCTGCTGCGGATCGGCGCGGGGACGAGCATCGGCTACGGGGCCAGGCTGCAGACCTACACCGTCGAGTCCGGGCGCCTGCGCCTGGGAACGATCCGGATCGGGTCGGGGTGCTTCGTGGGGACCAACAGCGTGGTGCTGCCGGGGGCCGTGATCGGCGACGGCGCCAGTGTGGGCGAGCAGTCGCTCGTGCCGGAGGACTGCGTCGTGCCGCCCGGTGAGCACTGGGCCGGCTCCCCGGCCACCCGGCAGGACACCGTGCCGGCACTGCTGCGGGACCTGGAAGCCCGAGCCGACCACGAACCCTGGCCCGCGCGGGTGCTCGCCGGGTACGGCGCGGGGGCGCTGCTGCTCGTGCTGGGCCCGATGGTGATCTTCGGTTCCGCCTCGGCGCTGGTGGAGTACACCGCCTGGCGGTACGGCTTGGTGTGGGCCCTGGCGGCAGCGGCAGCGGCCGGTCCGCTGGTTCCCCTGGCCACCTGCCTCTTCGCCCTCGTAACCAAACGCATCGTGATGCCCGCCGCACCACACGCCGGGATCCACCACGAGCGCAGCGCTTTCGGGGTGCGCAAGTGGATCAGCGACGGCCTGATGCTCATCAGCCTGACCATGACTCAGGCCCTGTACTCCACCCTCTATCTCGTGCCGTTCCTGCGGGCGATGGGCGCACGGACGGGGCGCTGGGCCGAGGTCGCCACCGTGAACTTCGTCGATCCCGACATGCTCGTTGTCGGCGAAGGCAGTTTCCTGGCCGACGTCAGCGTCGTGGGCCCGGCGATCTTCCACCGGGGCCGTATTGCCCTGGCCCCGGCGCAGATCGGACGGCGAAGCTTCGTCGGTAACGGCGCGCTGGTGCCCGGCTCCTGCCGGCTCGGCGACAACAGCCTCCTCGGGGTGCACTCGCTCGCGCCGACCAGGCCCATGGACCCGGAGACGACCTGGCTCGGTTCACCGGCGATCTTCCTGCCCCGCCGCGAGGCGAGCCAGGCCTTCCCCGCGAAACTGACCTACACACCGAGCCGCGGCCTTGTCGCGGCGCGCCTGGCCATCGAGTACTTCCGGATCACCCTTCCGGCGACGGTCAGCGCGCTGAGCGTCCTCGGCGTCCTGTTCGCCGCACTGCACATGGTGGGTTCCCTCTCGCCCGCGGTGGTGGTGATACTCGGCCCCGCCCTGCTCCTGGGCGCCGGTCTCGGCTGCACGGTGGCTGCCGTGGCAGTCAAGTGGGCGGTCGTGGGACCGTACCGGCCACGCGTGGAGCCCCTGTGGAGCATCTGGGTGCGGCGCACGGAACTGGTCACCGGCCTGTACGAGAACCTCGTGGTGCCGGTCATGGTGAGCCTGCTCACCGGCACGCCGTGGATGGGCACGGTGATGCGCATGTTCGGCGCCCGCATCGGACGCCGGGTCTGGATCGCCACGACCTTCATGACCGAGTTCGACCTGGTCCACGTCGGTGACGACGCCGCCGTCGGCGAATTCACCTCGCTGCAGACCCACCTGTTCGAGGACCGCGTGATGAAGATGGACCGGGTCACCGTCGATGACGGCGCCTCGATCGGACTCCGTTCCGTCGTCCTGTACGACGCACGCGTCGGAGCCGGTGCCCGCCTGGACGCGCTGTCCCTGGTGATGAAGGGCGAATGCCTGCCGGACGGCACCCGCTGGCGGGGCATCCCCGCCGCGCCCCGCCACGACCGCGCGTCCACAACCAGCACGGCGCAGGACCGCGATCCCGGTCCCGGTCTTCCTTCTCAGCTCTCCGCCTTCTCCCAGGGAGGCCCATCATGATCACGCCACTGCACACAGGAACCCGCGGACCGGTACGGCCGCACGTGGCCGGCGAGCTGCCCGGCCCACGTTCGGCAGCACTGCTGGCGCGTCAGGAACAGTGGGAGTCGCGGGCCCGCACCTACCCCCGCCACCTGCCCATCGCGCTCGCCGAGGGATCGGGGAGCTTCGTCCAGGACGTCGACGGGAACGTCTTCATCGACTTCCTCGCCGGCGCGGGCGTCCTCTCCCTTGGCCACAACCACCCGGAGATCGTCCGCAGCGTGATCCGGCAACTCAGCGCCCTCACCCACGGCCTGGACTTCCCCACCCCCGTCAAGGACGCCTTCACCCAGGCCCAGCTCTCCATGCTGTCGCCGCGCCTGCGCACCCGGATGAAAGTGCACTTCTGCGGCCCCACCGGAGCCAACGCCGTCGAGGCAGCCCTCAAGCTCTGCAAGACCGCCACCGGTCGCGGGGGTGTCATCGCCTTCCGCGGCGGCTTCCACGGCAGCACGCACGGCGCCATGGCCGTCAGCGGGCTGGTCTCACAGAAGACGCCTGTCCACGACGGGATGCCCGGTGTCCACTTCCTCCCCTACGGCTCCCTCGGCCCGTACCCAGCGGGACCAGCGAGCCGCCTCGGCCCGCAGGAGTGCGCCGACCAACTAGAGCAGATACTCACCGACAGCCTCGGCGGCGTCCCGCTGCCCGCTGCCGTCATCGTGGAAGTGGTGCAGGGCGAAGGCGGCGTGGTCATCGCGCACCCCGACTTCCTGCGACGCGTGCGGGTGATCACCCGCGCCCTGCGCATCCCTTTGATCGTCGACGAGGTGCAGACCGGCTGCGGGCGCACCGGCACCTGGTTCGCGTTCGAGCAGTACGGCATCGAACCCGACGTGATCGTATTGTCCAAGGCCCTCACCGGCATCGGCATCCCGGTCTCGCTCATCCTCTACGACGCCGCCCTCGACACCTGGGCGCCCGGCGCCCACATCGGCACCTTCCGCGGCAACCAACTCGCCTTCGCCGCAGGAGTGGAGACCATTCGCATCTTCCGCCGGGACGACGTCCTGGGGAACGTACGGCGCAGAAGCGAGCAGATCGCGAACGCGCTCGGCGAACTCGTCACCGACCCCTGGGTCCGCGACGTACGCGGCCGCGGCCTGATGTGGGGCATCGAACTGGCCCGCCCCGACGACGACGGACGGCCCGCCCCGCAGCTCGCGGCAACCGTGCAGACGCAAGCGCTGCGGCGCGGCCTCATCGTCGAACGCGGCGGGCGCGAGGACGCCGTCATCCGCATCCTGCCCCCGCTCAACGTCACCGCCGACGTGATCGATACCGCCACCACGATCCTCGTCGACGTCGTCCAAGCCTGCACATCGAAGACGTTCGCCGGCTCCACCAAAGAAGGCGTCTGACGTCATGGCTCTGCTCGTCCAGAAGTACGGCGGATCCTCCATCCCGAGCCTGGACAGGATCAAGGCCGTCGCCCAGCGCATCGCGGCCGCCCACCACGCGGGACACGACGTCGTCGTGGTGATGTCCGCCATGGGCGGCACCACGGACCAGCTCCTGACGGACGCACGGAACATCACCGCCGCTCCTCCCCCACGGGAACTCGACGCCCTCCTGGCCACGGGCGAACAGGCCTCCAACGCGCTGACCGCCATGGCCCTCAACGCCCTCGGCACCGAGGCCTGTTCCTTCACCGGCTGGCAGACCGGCATCCTCACCTCGCACACCCACGGCAGCGCCGACATCATTGATGTCCATCCATACCGGGTCCGCAACGCACTCGACCGCGGCGTCGTCCCACTGGTAGCCGGCTTCCAGGGGCTGATCTACGGCGGCGCCGACGTCACCACCCTCGGCCGCGGCGGCTCCGACACCACCGCAGTCGCCCTCGCAGCCGCACTCAAGGCCGACGTCTGCGAGATCTACACCGACGTGTCCGGGGTCTACACCGCAGACCCCAAAGTCGTCCCCGAAGCCCGGCCACTGGCCTGCCTCACTCACCAGCACATGTGCGAAATGGCAGCCGGCGGCGCAAAGGTACTGGCCCTGTCCAGCGTGGAATACGCCCAAAAGCACGGCGTGCCCCTCCACGTCCGTTCATCCTACGACCACTGCCCCGGAACCATCGTGTCCGACGAGTTCTTCGACGTCACGTACGCGCAGCAGAGCCCGACCGTCATCGCCATAACCCACAACCCCCACAACACCAAGATCACTCTGCCCGGCCGCCCCGAACCGGCACCGGCAACCCTGCGCCTCCACGCAACCACATCCACCGCCGCCGGATGGTCCACCCCGCGCTCGTATCCCCTGCACACCGGACACGGCGACGTCCCCTACGACGAGTACACCGCTACCGCCTCACTGATCGGGTCCGGCCTGTGCGCCCACCCTGAAACACTCGCGACACTCCGCAGAACCCTGACACGCGCCGGGATCCCGTTCACACCCATGACCATGACGGACACACGAATCACCCTCATGTGCCCTCCCTCCCACCTTGCCGACACCGTTCGCGCGCTACACAAGGCGTTCCTCACCCACACGCCGCAACCACCGGTCCCACGACACAACGGCCAACTGACCCTGCAGCCATGACCAGAACCGGCCAAACCCCTCCAGCACACCGTCCGGCCCAAATGATCGATTCCAAGGGGTCAGTGGTCGAAGGCGGTTAGTGATCGCAGTACTGGCTGTCCGGTGTGGTCGTTGTGCCAGCTCGCGAGTCTCGGCTGCTGCTTCGTTTCGCGGCCCCCAGGGACCCTGTGATGGTCGCGAAGTGGGTCAAGTTCCAGATCCTCGACACCGAACGCCAGGACTGGGCCCGCGGCTACGACGCGGCACGCCGCTACTTCGACCGCGAGGGCTGCCTGGACGTGCCCTACGAACACGCCGAGGGAGCCTATCCGTTGGCCTGGCGGATCCAGTTGCGCAGGGCCTCGTGATGCACGCCGAGTTCCTCGGCCATGCGGCGGATGACGGGCTTCGGCTCGGCGGTCCGATACATCCGCACCGCACGCTACGCAACTCCAGCGGATATTTCCTCGGGGCAGGCCACGTCTGGGCTCCTCTCATGAGACCCATCTGACCTGCTGTCACCTTTCCCCGCATCTCGGGGGAACCTCACAACCACCCACCCCGGGCAGGAACCGGTGACGTATCGGAACGGGGGCCGGTGCCCGGACGGCGCCGCGTAGCCTTGCCCGACAAGCTGCGGCCTTTCGCGTGGCCGGAACACAACAGGAGGCTGCACGTTGCTCACCGTGGATCTGCACCCGATCTTCCGCAACAACCGGGACATCGAACTGGCCCTGCGTCAGGCCATATTCAAGGCAGCGCGCAGCGGCGAGACCACGATGGAGATCATTCCGGGCAAGGGCTCGGGAAAACTGAAGAAACGCGTGCTCGCGTTCCTCAACCAGCCACACATCAAGAAGCTGTACGAACGCTTCGAGACAGACCCGACCAACGACGGCAGAATCATAGTCCACCTCAAGCCGTAAGACCGGACCACCCAACGGGAGAACGGCCTCACGCCCGAACGCCACACGCTGATCGCCCCAACCGCGGTCTGCGGGGCAAGGGCAGGATCAGATTCCGGCTCAATGCCGCCGACATCGCCGTTCCAGAGGCGGCGTAGGTGACCGGCCGGCCCGGGTGAACCAGAGTCCTGCGCTTCGAGCGTGAAGCTTCGCGTCCGCCTGTACACGCCGCCGCGGAGTCGGACGGTCACCCGTGCCGCCGCGCGGTCCGACGGCCCCTGCCGCCATGCCCGGATCGCATCACGTGCGCCCCTGCGGCGCTCCGCGCCGCAGGGGTCAGGATCGGATTCCCTCCCCGCCTGAAGGCGGGGATTCCCTCCGAAGAAGAGGGATGGGCTCGTCGGCCCGGCCTCGCCGGTCACCGATGTGGCGTAGGCCGGCCCGGTGCCGATGGCTGTCTCCACTCCACCGGGCGGAGATCCAGCGGCCGGTGCAAGTCCCGCAGCTGCGGCTCGCTGACGTCGTCAGCGATCGGCTTGGTAGCGCGCCGTGCGAGAGCCACGTCGAACGGCACATGAAGATGACCGAGCCGGGCTCCCTCGCGCCCCCTCATCCGGACCGCGAGGTGACCCGGCAGAAACGTCTTAGCCGAGCCGGAAACCCTGAACGCCGAGCAACACGACGCGGACGCATACCGAGAAGAGCCCGCCCGTCGGCCGCCACCAGAACAACACGGTGAACGCGCGGACGGCGTCAGGCAATGCTCCCGGCAGGACTCGAACCTGCGGCCAGACGCTTGAGAAGGCGCCCGCTGTTTGCTCAGAACAGCGCCAGGCCCTCACTGCTGGTGTCCGCGATGACTGGCCGGAACCGGGTGGGGAGGCCGTCCAGGCGGTCGGGTCCGGCCGCGGCAGCAACGGCAGGGGCGGTCTCGGCCAGCCAGGTGCCAAACCGCTCGACGGCTTCGCGGTAGGGGACTCGCGCCAGGACACGGTGCTCGCCGGAGGGGCAGAAGTCGACGGCGACAGTGAGCAGGCAGGAACGGGGCGTGTTCTGGCTGCCCGTCCAGGACACGCGCAGCACACCGCAGGGTTTGCGTGCGCGGGAGCCGCGGGGGTCGCGGTGGGTCGGGCGCAGTGACCGGCAGGCTATGTGCGCGGTCCATGCGGCGAGGTGTGGCAGTGGGAGGGTGGTGCGGGCGCGGCAGCCGGGGCAACGATGCCAGTGGTGGAGCCAGTCGGCCGTGTGGGTGTGGAAGAGGCGTGTGTAGTGGCTGGCCACGCGGATGTCGTTGCTGTACAGGTGGTCGGGTCGTTCTTGTGTGTTGCAGGAGTGGCAGACGGGGGCGCGGACGTAGCCGTGTTCATGGCAGTGGTCGAGTACGGCGGCGGGTGCGGTGCGACAGATGGCGCAAGTCCACTCAGCCACCTTGCGGGAAATGCCGGGTTTCCTGCTGAGCGTCGAGTACAGGTGGCCTTGCAGTTCTCCGTTGTACGAGCGCGGTGGGGTGGTTGGGCAGTGGGGGCTCGTCGTCTGCCGGCCGTCGGCGGCCAGGGTCTGCCGGTGGTGGGAGGGCGGCTCGGTGGCGGCTGCGCCTTTCTGGCGGGTCCGTGCGGCTTGCAGCCACTGCGTTTCGGTGTGCTCGGCCGCGTCCAGCAGTCTGACCACGGCGCGCGGCAGCCACCATGTCCGCGCCGTGTGGCCGCGGGTTTGTTCCACGAGTATCCGCCGCCAGTCGATTCCCGCCAGATGGTGCGGCCGGCCGCCTTCAGGTTGTGCTGCCCGCTCGGGGTCGCCCAGCTCCTGGAGTTCCCGGGTGATGCGCTGGCGCCATCGCAGCGGCGTTTTCTCGTTCTGCTTCGCGCTACGGAACGGACCGATGCGGACCAGGTCCTGGCGGTCCATCTCAACCGCGTTCAGTTCCGCTGCCGCCCCGCGCACCTCAATCTCCGGAACACTCCACTGGCCGCCGCTTGCCTTCACCGTCGCCACCACACGGCCGCCGAGCAGGACGTACCCCGCCCGGGCATTGGCAGGAGAGCAGGTGAACGCCGCAGAAGCCGCCGGCACAGCGCTGTCGGTCGTCAAGTCGGCCCACAGAGCGTCCGCGGCGCCCAGAGTGATCAGGCCGCCCCTATGGCCCGCGATGACACGCTCTGACATACCCACAGGCTAACGGCCGGCACCGACATACCGATAGTCGGTGATCGACACGCTGCTGGAGCAGACGGCGGTGACGTACTCGGTCTCCAGGTCGGTGAGGCAGGCGGCGATCCACTCACCGCGCCGGGCGGCACCATCCGATGAAGCACTCGACGTTCGTGTACGGGGTGCGGGCCACCGACACCGATCACGACGGCCGCGCCGAGCAGGCCGCGGGAACGGGGCAGCCGTAGCACCTCCTCCACCGTGCCGTGCAGCCGGCGGGTGGTGGCCAGCGCCTCCGCCAGGGCGGGGCGCAGCCGGGCATTGTCGTCCTGCGCGAGGCCCGCCTCCAGCGGTGAGCTGAAGTCCGGTCAGTGGAGTGCGCAGCTGGTGCGAGGCGTTGGCGGCGGTACGCTGCCGCGCGGTCGGTGGAAGCAGGCTTCCCGGCCGCCGCTCGTCGGTTCAGTCCACGTTGGGCCGGGCGAGGCCGTGGTCGTAGGCGAAGATCACGGCTTGGATGCGGTCGCGGGCGCCGATTTTGGCGAGGACGCGGCCGACGTGGGTCTTGACGGTGGACTCGGACAGGACGAAGCGGGTGGCGATCTCGCCGTTGGTCCAGCCCTTGCCGACGGCGACGAGGATCTCGCGTTCGCGGTCGGTGAGGGAGCCGAGTCTCGGATCCTCGGCGGAGTCTTGGCGGTGGGCAGGGACGTAGCGGGCGAACTCGTCCAGGATGCGGCGGGTGAGGGCAGGCGCGATGACGGCGTCACCGGCGGCGACGGCGCGGATGCCGGCGAGGAGTTCTTCGGGGCGCGCGTCCTTGAGGAGGAAGCCACTGGCGCCGGCGCGGAGGGCGGCATGGACGTACTCGTCGAGGTCGAAGGTGGTGAGCACGAGGATGCGCGAGCGGTCGCCGGCGGCGACGATGCGGCGGGTGGCTTCGATGCCGTCCATGCCCGGCATGCGGACGTCCATCAGGACCACGTCCGGGCGCAGTTCGGCGGCCTTGCGGACGGCCTCGGCGCCGTGGGCGGCCTCACCGACGACGTCGGTCTCGGCTACGGAGTCCAGGAGCATGTGGAAGCCGTAGCGTTGCAGCGGCTGGTCGTCCACGATGAGCACGGTGGTCATCGGTCACCGCCTTGGGGTGTGAGGTCGAGTACGGCCTCGACGCTCCATCCTCCGCCGCCGGTCGGCCCCGCGCTGACGGTCCCACCGTACAGAGCCGCTCTCTCCCGCATGCCCACCAGGCCGTGTCCTTCCTCGTTCGGCGGTCCGGAGGGTGTGGCCGAGCCGGTGTCCCGGACCCGGATGTTCAGCCGGCTGTCCTCGACGAGGATCGCCAGGTGCACCCGGGTGCCGGTGTCGGTGTGCTTCAGGGTGTTGGTGAGGGCTTCCTGGACGATGCGATACGCCGTCAGCTGCACGCCACTGTCCAGGGCGTCCACGTCGCCGGAGGTCCGATAAACGACCTCAAGACCGGCGGCGCGCACCTTGGCGCACAACGCTTCGATGTCCGCGATGCCGGGCTGTGGGCTGAGTTCGGGGCCGCCCCGGGGACCGTCCGCCGCCTCGCGTAGCACGCCGAGCACGCGCCGCAGCTCGCCGAGGGCCTGTCGGCCGGTGTCACCGATAAGCTGGAGGGCCTCCTTGCCACGTTCGGGGGCGATGTCGGTGGCGTAAGCGCCGGCGTCGGCGAGCGTGATGATGACGGACAGGTTGTGGCCGACGATGTCGTGCATCTCGCGGGCGACACGGGTGCGTTCGGTGGCCGTGGCCAGCCTGCTGCGCTGGTCGCGCTCGATCTCCAGCCGGGCGGCCCGTTCTCGCAGTCCGGCGAGCTGGGCCCGGCGGATGCGTACCATCAGGCCGAGCGCGAGAGCCGCGGTCGCCGTGCTCAGCAGGAAGAACAGCGCGTCCCAGACGGAGACGGCCGAGGACGCGCGTACCGCGACCAGCGCCATGGCGCCTGCCATGGCCGCACAGGCCCACGGCAGCTGCCGCAGCTGCCCGTGCAGGGCCAGGCTGTACAGGGCGACGAAGAGGGCGACGTCCGCGCGCAGCGCCGCGCCCAGGGACCATTGGACGACGAACACCGCGGCGATGACACCGAAGGCCGCCACGGGCTTGCGCCGCCGCCACAGCAGGGGCAGTACCAGTCCGGCCTGCAGTACCAGAATTCCCGCGACGGGCAGCTGAGTGAAGGCGAGCCGGAACCGGCGCGGGCCGTCGCCGTCGTCCACAACGCCGTGGAGCAGGTCGGGCAGGCAGAACATGAGGAAGACCAGGACCACGACCGCGGTGTCCAGCACCCACGGATGTGCCTGGTCGGCCTGCCTCAACCGCTGGCCGCCCCGGGACAGACGGGCGACCAGCGGTCCCATCCCGCTGATGTCATCGGTGGTCACGGACGTCACCTGTCCATGGTGCAGGCGTCAGACGTCGCTGCGCGCGAGCCGGTACGCCGCGCCCGCCAGCGCCAGTGCCGTCCAGCTGAGGAAGACCAGCAGCCCTGCGGCCGGCGACAGGGTCGTGGAGTCGTGGGTCAGCGCGAACATCGACTCTCCCGCGTTGGACGGCAGGTAGGGGCTGATGTCGTCCCGCCAGGAGCTCGGCAGCAGGGAGATCAGGCCCGGGATCAGCATCAGGGTGGCCACCAGCACCGAGATCCCGCCGGCCACCGACCGCAGCAGCGCGCCCAGCGCGGCACCGATCACCCCGACCAGGCCGAGATACAGCCCGGCGCCCAGCAGACTCCGCAGCACACCCGCGTGCGAGAGACCCATGGCCGCGGGCGTGCCCGAGACGATCCCGCTCCCGACCAAGAAGGTGACGAACGCACCGACGGTCCCCAACGCCAGCGCGACCAGCCCGAACACGGCCGCCTTGGACCACAGTACGGGCAGCCGGCGGGGCACCGCCGCGAGCGTCGAGCGGATCATGCCGGTCGAGTACTCCCCCGCCGTGACCAGCACGCCGAGCACGCCCAGGGCCAGCTGGGCGAAGTTCGTACCGAAGAGGGACAGGCTCACGGCCGTCGAATCGGCGAAGTCCCGGTCCAGGTGGCCGGAGTTGATCCCCGACTTGTAGCGGCTCGCGGCGATCAGGCCGAAGGCCACCAGGAACAGCAGGCCCAGGCCCAGGGTGATCCAGGTCGAGCGCAGGGACCACAGCTTGGCCCATTCGGAGGAGAGCACGCGCCGTCCGGTCACCCGGTAGGCGGGGCGGGCGGGGGTGGTCCGGGGTTCCTCGACGGTTGCGGTGAGGGTGCTCATGCGGGCCTCCCGAGGGTCTCGATCCCGGTCGTGGAGCCGTGGTACTCCACGGCATCCCTGGTCAGGTCCATGAATGCCTCCTCCAGCGACACGGTCCGCGCGCTCAGCTCGAACAGCGCAATCCCGTGCTCCGCGGCCTTCAGCCCGATCTCGCGGGCGGTCAGCCCGGTCACCTGCAGCTCCTCGGAGCCGATCCGGCCGGTGACGTCGACGCCAGGCCCCGTCAGCACGTCCCGCAGCCGCGCCGGGTCCTGCGTCGCGACCTTCACCGTGTCGCCGCCCGCCTCGCGGATCAGGTCTGCCACGGTCGTGTCGGCCAGCAGCTGCCCGCGCCCCACGATGATCAGGTGGTCCGCGACCAGAGCCATCTCGCTCATCAGGTGCGAGGACACGAACACCGTCCGGCCCTCGTCGGCGAGCGTCTTCAGCAGGTTGCGGATCCAGAGCACACCCTCCGGGTCCAGCCCGTTGACCGGCTCGTCCAGCATCACCGTCTGCGGATCGCCCAGCAGCGCCGCCGCGATGCCCAGCCGCTGGCCCATCCCGAGGGAGAAGGCGCCGGCCCGCTTTTTCGCCACGCTGCCCAGTCCGGCGAGGTCGATGACCTCGTCGACCCGGCGGCCCGGAATGCCGTGGGTCAGCGCGAGGGCCCTGAGGTGGTTGTACGCCGAGCGGCCTGGGTGGATCGACTTCGCCTCCAGGAGGGCACCGACCTCCTGGAGCGGTGCCTGGTGGTGGGCGTAGCGGTGGCCGTTCACGGTGACGGATCCGCTCGTCGGGGCGTCGAGGCCGACGATCATGCGCATCGTCGTGGACTTGCCCGCGCCGTTGGGCCCCAGAAAGCCGGTCACCGTGCCCGGCCTCACGACGAAGTCCAACCCGTCGACGGCCGTCTTCTCGCCGTACCTCTTGGTCAACTGCCGTGCGTCGATCATTCGCGTTCTCCCTGTCGGGCTCCGGCGTCCGTCGCTTCCGACGCCTCACCGGCCACGCTAGGAGCCGAATCACCCCAATCCGGTGGTACCGGGAGGCTGAACTACGCCGGGCGCGTAGTACCGCGGTACTACCCGACTACCTGCGGTGCCTTCCGTGCTCGTCGGCCGCCCCCAGGGCCTGGCCTGCCTGTCAGACTCCCAGGCCAACTCGTCCACCAGCAAACAAGGGGGTGACCACCCAGATCTCCCTGAGAGGGCGTTTAGCGTGGGCGAATTGCCTCTTATGCCCTAGCAGGTTCCTCGCCAGGTCGGTGTGGTCTCGTCCGTCATGCGCTTGGCGAGATTGTCGATAGAGGCGACGTGGATCATGGCTTCGGAGCTGGCAGTGAACGCACCGAACCCCGCCCGCACCCTGGCCGACGCCGGCCCCGGGTACGGGCGAAAATTCAGCGGTCGCGGGGCGAGTACGTCCGGGGGCGCGGCGGGGCCGGCACGGGGCAGCGGCCCCTGTGGAGGTAGAGCGTGCAGCCTGTGCCGGACTCGCCAGGCATGTCGCGGGTCTCCGTCTCGGCCAAAGTCATCGGCGCTCGCAGATCATCGATCCTCCCCCGCGCGCCGCTTCGCCACCCGGTACACCCGGTACACCCGCCGCAGCTCACTGGCGTCCGTGCAGTCCATGCCTCCCGTGCGGCACTCGGTGCACGCCTGGGTGTGGCGGATGAACCCGCTGTATGCGGTCTGGACGGCGGCGTCTTCGGCCCTGCGCTCGGCCGCCATTGGGCCGGTGTTCTCAGGCACGTCATCAGCTCCCACTGCCGGTGTCCACGCCCCCGGGGCCGTGCCATCGGCTGCAGGGAGGGTCTTCGTGTGACTGCAGCATAGCGTGCTACGGCATGCTAGATATGGCATATCTCGCGTGCTGCGCTATGGCCTGCCTAGCTTGGCCGGGTGATCGAATTTGCTCCTGACCAGCCACGGTGGCGCCAGGTCGCCGAAGTGATCCGGCAACGGATCGCGGACGGCACCTACGCGCCGCGCACCCGCGTGCCGTCGGTGCTACAGCTCCAGGCCGAGTTCGGGATCGCCGCGGCGACCGGGCAGAAGGTGCACCGGGCGCTGCGCGAGGACGGACTGATCTACACGGAACCCGGGCTCGGGTCGTTCGTCGCACGCCCTCTGCCCCCGGCTGGCGGCGCACCCCAGGAGTGACTTCACTTCACCGCGGCCAGCAGCCCGAAGGATGCGGCGACAATTACACCCAGGAGTGACTGTCGCTGCCCGGCCTACTGCACGTTCGTGACGATGTGCAGCTGATACGGTCCCGCCGGCGAGCCTGACATTGAGGCGTGCCAGATCTGCACCCCCGCAGACCGGCCTGGCTGAGGGCCGACATCCTGGCCAGGATGCGGGATCTTCCTACCTCCCACGCCCGCCGGAGAGAAGGCATGGCGGGGAACCGCTGCCGAAACTGCAGCAACAAGCCCAGCACTGGCCACAGCCACTGCCTCAAGTGCCCGGAGCGCGCAGCCTGCGGTGCCAAGGCGACAGTTGGCGGCCCCCGGAGCTCAGGCCGCCGACCCCTCGGACGGTCTCCGGGTGGATTCTGCGGCACCCCGAAAGCCTCACAGAGAGCGCCTTCGGTGCCGTTGTCGGTGAGGGCGTCGGTGATCGGCTGCCAGTCGCTGTGGCCGAAGCGCCACCACACCGGCCCGTGCGGACCGTGGATGCGGAGCTGGTCGAGGTGGGTGGCGATGACGGGGACGGTGCCGGCGAAGTCCCACCAGTCGTCTTCCTCCGAGGCGTTGGGCGACCAGCCGTGAGGGTTCTGCCATCGGGGCTGCCAGCAGGTGGCTTTGGCGGTCTGATCCGGCTCCACTTTTCGGCTTGAGTTGGCCCCAGGGTTGGGGGCTTACGGGAGCGTTCGGGGGGTGTTCCGGTCTCATTTGGCCCCACCGGGTGGCGGGCCTCACGGTGATCCCCGGACCAACGATCAGACGGACTGGAAGCAGCGGCTACATGCGTCCAGTGCCATCGGCCGGGCTGGCAGCTGCCCACCAGCCAATCACTCCGGCGGCCACCGCGTCCGTCCGCTGGAAATTGGGATCGAGGCCGAAGTGATCCTCTAGCTCCTGCCGCAGGTACTCGCCGATCTCCGCCTGGCCAGCACCGGCGCGGAGCTGCTGGAGCAAAGGGGCGAGCATGCAGTCGTACTCGTCCTGCACGAAGTCAGCGACGCCGATCGGGTCCCACTCATTGAGCAGACGCCGCAGATCGCTCTCGGTGGAGCTGTTCCAGGGGAGCATCGCCCCAGACTGCCACCCGGCAACGCCCGCCGTAACTCGCCCCCACCTTGATCCAAACGAGAGGTCCTAGTCGTTCTCGGACCGGGCACGCCTGCGCCGCCGCAGCGGTGCTGTCACCCACATCGTCAGTCCGACAAGGGACAAGAGCACCGCCCCTCCGATGATGGTGGGGACGGCCGCCATGAGGAGAAGGGTAAGCAGCAGCTCTGCCCACGTCGGCTCCTCGCCCATCGTGCTCCCACCCTGTGCCATAAACGCCACCACGCCAACAGGCAGCGATCAGTTCCGGATGTGCGCGTCGGATACGCGGGCGACGCCGGATACATGTTCCGCCGCCTGTCATCCTGCCGGTCAATACCGGGCGCAGCGGAACGGTGATCCAAACGAAACGCCCTAGGTCAGGGATCGCCAGAGATCCGTCCTGTAGGTCCCAGACCACGGGGTCCAAGGGCAGCGCAGCGAAGATCACGCCGCCCAAGATTTGAACCGCCAAGGTTCCCTGACTCAGGTCACTGTCCGGTGACCGGCACGTCCCAGGACCGGGGTCGGATAAGAGCCTGCCACTCGTCCCGGAGCAGGGCCAGCACCGCGACGTCGTACCGGCGGCCGCGGTGCAGACAGGCTGAGCGGCGCACCCCCTCCTGGACGAACCCGGCCCTGTCCAGGACGCCGAGAGCCGCGGTGTTGGTGGTGTGGGTGACAGCCTGGACGCGCTGCATGGGCAGTTCACCGAAGGCGAGGTCGACAAGCGCGTCCACAGCGTCCACGCCATAGCCCCGGCCCCGGTGGTCGGGGTCCAGCATCAGCATGATCTCGGCTGTGCCGTCGACCATGTCCTGGTCTGTCAGGGCGATGTGGCCGATCGGCGTGCCGTCGGGGAGCAGGACGAGGAAGTCGTCACGGTCGTGCTCGTCGCGGTCGCGCTCGATGCGCTCGCGCACCGCAGAGAGAGAACGCGGCCACATGCCGACCTCATGGGCAGCCACGGGGTCGGCGCGCCAGACGTGGACCAGCTCCGCGTCGTCAACGTCGAGCGACGCGAAGACGACACCCCTACCCCGCCAGCAGACCTCCCGGGCCGATCCCCCGTCCCCGTCCTCCGGTTCCTCCCCGGCAAGGCGCCCAGCCACAGCCTCTGCCACGTCCTCGATCACGGGCGGATGCTACCGGCCACCGGGACCGGCGGACCAGTCAATTCCGTCCCCGGACGGCCCACGGCAGACGGGACCCGAGTGACCTGAGTCAGAAGTTCTTCGCTAGTGCTGTGACCGCACAGGTTCGCCAGGTTGGTGGTCGTGGCGGTTGGATGTGCGGTGACGTCCGGTCCGACCGCTGGAGGCGCGGTGGCTGAGCCTGTCCGTGCGCACAGACTGACCGACCAGGAGGGGCAGCTGCTGCAGCGAATCGTGCGTCGGGGCAGCACGAGTTCGGTGCGCTACCGACAGGCGATGATGCTGCTGGCCTCGGCCGGCGGGAACCGGGTACCGGTGATCGCCCAGCTGGTGCAGGCCGACGAGGACACCGTCCGCGACGTGATCCACAAGTTCAACGAGATCGGCCTGGCCTGTCTGGACCCTCAGTGGGCGGGAGGCCGTCCCCGCCTGCTCAGCTCTGACGACGAGAACTTCATCATCCAGACAGCCACCACCCGACCGGTCAAGCTCGGCCAGCCCTTCACCCGCTGGTCACTGCGCAAATTGGTCGCGTACCTGCGGAAAATCCACGGTCGGATCATCCGCATCGGCCGCGAGGCATTACGCTGCCTCCTCGCCCGCCGCGGTATCACCTTCCAGCACACCAAGACGTGGAAGGAATCTCCGGACCCCGAGCGCGACGCCAAGCTCGACCGCATCGAGCACGTCCTGGACTGCTTCCCGGACCGGGTCTTCGCCTTCGACGAGCCACCCGGCCGATCCCGAGATCGGCGGGCGCGCAGGTGCGGTTCCTGGTGAAACGACTGAAGGGCACCAGGCCGGTGGCCGACTTGCTGGGGGTGTCCCAGCGCACCGCCGAGCGGTACGTCAGGGACCGGATCAAGACGCCGCGTGCACAGCTCGCGGCCCGGCTCGCCGATAAGGTCCGCACACGGTGGCAACCGCGGGTAAAGGAGAACGCGAAGAAGAACGCGGCCATCTTCACCGGCATCATCGTGGAAACGAGAGCGCGGTTCGGGTTCACCGCCGCGCCGGGCAGCACGGACGACGGACGCATCCGGCGCCTCACCCAGCACCTTCCCGCCACCTACGCAGCCCGCCTCTTCGACGCACAGGCTGCCGGTGCCCCTGAGCAGCAGCTCCGGGCCGTCCTCGCCGAAGGACTCCAACAGGAGTACTTCAAGGACCGCGGCCGCCGTGCCGACGGGCTCCTGGTCGAATTCACCGACATCGACTACGTAGAACTCAGCTTCTGACACAGCAACGAAGCCCCGATTGAGCACTTCAGTTGGTGAGCCAAAGCGCGATAGTTGTCACATAGGCAGGCTTGTTGTCACCTGCGAGGTTGGGCGCCGGACTCGGGGGGGTCGGTCGACTCCATGGTGGTGGGTCGGCGTCCGCCGCAGCAGGCCACCACTACTGTCGCCGTGGAGTTCAGGAAGATCGTGAACCAGGATGACCTGTCCACCGCGTCGATGGATCCGGTACGAAGCGGCTCTTCCCCGGCTCGCAGAAGGATGTCGACACTGTCGGCCAGGCCATCGATCGTGTGGCCACGCTTCAAGGAGTGGTGCATTCGACTCCGGAAAACGCCCGCGTGCCGGTTGGCCGGGACCAGGCCGTCCCAGACGACGAAGTCAGCCCCGGCGATCAAGGCGTTACGTGCAGGCCCGCATGCCGGCGTCTGTTCGCGGAGCATGGCGATGAGGTCGTCGCGAGTCACACTGCGCCCCGGCGACAGGAAGACCAGTGATCGGCTATGTGTGACAACTCCAGCGCCTCTCTGGTGACAGTCCGGCTGCTTCGACCTGGTTTCTGTGCAGCCTATGCGGTGCCGTCGGTGACAACTACCGAGCCTCGGCACAGTTGGTGAGTCGAAGCACGGATAGTTGCCACAAAAGCAGACCTACTGTCACCAAGGCCCCTGGCGAACGCCCAGCGGTGCCCTGGATGGAAACGAACGCAGGCCGCTGACCGCATTGTTGAGTTGGTGGTCCTTCTCGTGGACGCTTGTGGGGTGAACGAGGACGGCGAATACATGCTGAGAGAACTCCAGTCGCTGGGCCCCGCGGTGCGCGCGGACGTCCTGCGCGTGCTGGACTGCGGCGTCCAGGGTCTCCCCGCTCACTGGCGGCGCCGCAGGGGGGTGCCGCAGCTCATGGTGTTCCTCGACGGTCCGGAGGATGTGCGGGTGACTCCTCCACCCCGTGAACGGGGTGGCTTCTCGCTATGCCGGTTGGGCTTCGCGACGGACCAGCCCGGCCCGTAGGACGTTGAGAGCACCGACGGTGTCCGCGTGCGCGCTGTGGCCGCACGAGACGCAGTGGAACGTCTCCTGTGTGGGCCGGTTCTCCTTGGTGGTATGCCCGCATTCGGGGCATCGCCGGGAGGTGTTGCGAGGGTCCACGGCGATCACTTCCCGCCCGGCACTCTCAGCCTTTGCGTTCAGGATCGCGAGGAACACCCCCCATCCGGCATCCGATATCGAGCGGTTGAGCCCGGCCTTGGCCGCGGCCCCGTTGGGCAGGAAGCTGCCCGGCTGGTCGGGGTCGGGCTTCGGTTCGGGGGCCTTGCTCATGTTGCGGATCTTGAGGTCTTCGTGCGCGATGAGGTCGTGTTCCCGCACGAGGCCGAGGGCGGTCTTGTGGGCGTGGTCGAGGCGCTGGCACCGCACCTTGCGGTGCAGACGTGCCACAGCCTCTACCGCCTTGCGGCGGCGCTTGCTTCCGCGCTTGCACCTGCTCAGTGCCTGCTGAGCTGCTTCGAGCTTCGCTGCGGCCTTTCGCCCGTGACGCGGGTTGGGCACGAACTCGCCGTTCGAGCCGGCGAGGAAGTTGGCAATGCCCAGGTCGATGCCGACCACGCTGCCGGTCGCGGGCAGCGGCTCGGGCCGGGGCCGCTCAGCGGTCAGGATCACATACCAGCGCTTGCCCTCACGCTTGACCGAGACGGTCTTGACATGGCCGACCACGGGCCGGTGCTGGTGCACCTTGACGTGCCCGACACCTTGCAGGCGCACCCGCGTGACCGGGTCGTGCGCGGTGGCATCCCAACGGCAGCCGTCTCCGTCCCTGGGGAACTCCACCGTGTCGAACCGGCCCACTGTGCGAAAACGCGGATAGCCCGGCTTCTCACCGGCCTTGACACGGCGGAAGAACGCGGCGAACGCCTTGTCCAGCCGGCGCAGGGTGGCCTGCTGGCTGGAGAACGACCAGCGGCCCTGACGCTCCGGGTCGCATGCCCGGATCTCCTTGAGCTGCACGGACTGCTGCCCGTATCGGACCGTCGTCTTCGAGGCGTGCCGGTAGGCGTCACGACGCTCTTGCAACGCGCCGTTGTAGAGCGAGCAGTGATCGCGCAGCATCTCGCGAAGGGCCTGGTCCTGCCGGGCGGTGGGCCGCAGGAGGAACGTGTACGCACGGATCATTCAGCCCACCCCCTCCGACTCGAATCGACCTTAACCGTAACATTGGTTCATGTCACCACGCTGGGAACCAAACCCCGACATACGGCGCGGCCGTCACGTCGTCCACCACCTCCACACGCAATTGGTGTTCGTCACCAGGTACCGGCGGACCGTCTTCAACGACGAGATACTGACACGCTGCGAAGAGAGGAGTTCACCGGCCACGTCAACCAGGCCATCATGCACGGCCGCTTCTGGTCCGGCTCCTACTTCGCGGGGTCATGCGGCGGCGCACCCCTCCACGTGGTCAAGGACTGCATCGAGAACCAGAAGCGGCCCGACTGAGCGCGGCTCCGCGGGCGAGGCATTCCGATCCTGAAGGCGGGGATTCCCTCCGAAGAAGAGGGATGGAGAAGATCACCCTGCGGGAGCTGTCCGGGCATGGGTATCTCGACGAGTTCAGCCGCTGGGCCGGCAGCGTCCCGGTATCGAAGGCCAGGGAACACGGCTGTGCCGCCCTGGTCCACGGGAACCGTATTCACGCGAGGATCAATCAAATCGGCCCCGTCGGATCGGGCCGGCACCGTCCCGACACCTTCGTTTGCGTCCGCACCGTGCACCGGGATTTGAGAATGAGCCCATCTTTTTCTCTCAAGTTCGATGTCGAAGGCCGGTTCTTCCCGCGGCTTGTGTTTCATAAGTGGGTCTTCGACACCATCGCCCGCGCCCGGCAGAGTTGAGCCCGAGGCGAGTATTTCGGTCGTACCGGGAAGCTTTGGCCGCTGTCGCGCAACGAAGCCGACCACAGGAGGCAGTGACCGATGGACAAGGACCGCATCATCCAGCTGGAGAAGCTCGGCATGATCTGGTCCCACTACGACGTCGCCTGGGGAGAAGGCCTGACCGCCGCCCGCGGATGGGCCGCCAAGGCGGGCCACCCCCTGGGGGCATCCCTGCCTGCCGTACCGAGGCACCGGGCCGGGCCGGATGAAGTTCGGTGCAGGTGCGTTTACGGAGCAGTCGGGTGCGTCCTACCGCGGCGGCCGTTCGCGTGGGCTACTCAGCCACGCGGCGGCCGAGGTCGAGTTCCACGCCGTCTGGCCGCTGCAGTCCGCGTTCGAACAGCGAGCGTACGCGGTGCGCGTTCTCGGGTCGCCCGGCAGTCTGGAAATAGGCCTGAAGGCTAGCCCCGTAGGACTCGGCCGTCGGCAGGGACTCGACGTCCACCAGAGCCTTGATCCGGGTGACCGCAGTCTTGTCGAAGACTGCGATACGACGGGCGAAGGTGTCGACGAACTGCTCCAGTTCGCCCGCCGGCACGACGCGGTTGACATAGCCGTACTCTGCCGCAAGATCGGCTGGGAAGTCGTCGGCGCCCAGCAGGATCTCGAGGGCGCGTCCACGGCCCACCAAATGAGGCAGCCGACCGCTGGGGTTGCCCCCGGGCACGGATCCGACGCTCACTTCGAACTGTCCCAGGATGGCATCGGGCCCGGCGAAGCGGGTGTCCGTCGCCAGGACGAACTCGCTGCCGGCGCCCCGGGCTCGGCCGTTGATCTCGCTGATCGTGACAGCGGGCACCTGAGCGAGCCGGTACAGGTTGTCGGCGAACGGATGCAGACCCGAGGGGGCCGGCTTCATGGCGGCCACACGAGACCGGTCCGCCTGGAAGTCCCAGTGCGCCATGAAGAAATCGGCGTTGCTGCTGCGGAAGACGACGGCGGTCAGATCCGGGGCCTGCTCGATGCGGGTGACCAGCTCCGCGAGCTGCTCGATGGTGTCGGGGTCGATCAGGTTGATCTCTCCGTTGGAGAAGGTCACCCTCCAGTAGGACGGGCTGACCTCTTCGACGGCGAACTGCTCGTGGTTACTCATGCGGGGTCCCTCCTTGTGAGGACAGTGGTGCGCACAGAAGCGCTGTTCACGTAGGAAATCTCGGCGAGAGTGGGGCGGTCGTCCGACGTCTTCACGTGTCCTGCGCGCCGAGGCCGGGCAGAGGCCGCTCCATGTGCGTCTCGAAGTCGCCGGGGATGCCAAGGCTTCGTTCCTGGGCGGCGGCGAGCCGCCTCCAGCCCGCCGGGCGACCCGCCGAGGCCCAGCCAGCGGCCACGGCCGGTGCACGGCCGGCCCGACGGCGCATGTGCAGGACGTTCCCAGCAAGGGCCATCCCCGCGAGCAGCACGAAGCCCAGTCCGCTGAGCACCACGCCGGCCCACCCGAACGCGGAGAACATGACTGCTGCCACAGCGGATCCGACGGCGCCTCCGGCGAACACCGCGAAAATGTAGACGGTGTTCAACCGGGCTCTGATTGCGGGCTGCGCGGCGAAGATGCGCGTCTGGTTGGCGATCTGGCCGCTGGTGGTCCCGTAGCCGAGAAGATTGCAGCCGACGGCAAGCGCTATCAATGACTGGCCGGCGAACCCGAACAGGGCGAAGGCGAGCAGCACCGACGTGAGTGACAGCACGTTGACGCGTCGTGCGCCCCATCGGTCGCTGAGGTGTCCGGAATAGCGGGCGGCCAGGGCTCCAGGGACGCTGAACAGTCCAAAGAGCCCGATCACCGCGGGCCCCAGCGCGATCGGAGGGGTGGTGAGGTGGAAGGCTAGTGACGACCAGAAGGCGGAGAAGGCCGCGAAGACCGTCGCTCCCAGCACCGCCGAGAGGCGCAGAGGCGCGTGCTCGGTGATCAGTCTGGGGAGTGAGGCCAGCAGGCGCCCGTAACTCTGCCGCGTTCCGGCCGGAGTCGGCGGATCGGCGGGCATGTATCGCGGGAGGACGAGGAGAAGGGCTCCGGTGGCCACGGCCGCGACGGCGAAGCCGGCCCGCCATGTCCCGATGGCCTCGGCGATGAGGCCGGCAGCGGTGCGCGAGAGCAGGGCGCCCATGGTCAGGCCCGTCCCCACCGCCCCGAGGACACGTCCGGCGTTGCCGGGAGTGGCCATGGAGACGACAGTCGGCATGATGACCTGCGGGAGCACGGTACTGGCGGAAAGTATGAGGGTGGCCATGCTCAGCGGAGCGATCGAAGGAGCGGCGGCGCCCGCCAGGAGGGCAAGGGTGGTCACCACCAGGAGAAGGGTGGACAACCGTCGCAGCCGGACGCTGTCCGCGAGCGGCACGATGGCGATGATGCCCAGGGCGTAGCCGATCTGCCCTGTTGTGGCCACCAGCCCGGCAGCGGAGGCTGACGTGTGGAAGTCCCGGGCGATCTCGTCGAGTAGCGGCTGGGTGAAGTAGATGTTGGAAACGGTGATCGCTGTCGCGGTGGCGAAGACGGGGATGGTTCCGCGCTTCACGCCTGGGCGTGTGATTGCGCTGGTCATGGGGTCCTCATGTCGTGATGTGACAGGCGGAGACGCGAAGCGTGGCAGGCGCGACGGTGCTCCGGTGCCGGCGATGTCCTCTGTCAGCGGTGTACGGCTCTCAGACCCGGCCGAGCGGCTGCCGGCGGCAACATCGCCACGGGTCATGCGGAGCAGGCTTTCGCTCCTGCGGTTCGGTGCCTCGGCCGGCTGAGCAGTGTCTTCAAAGGATTTCGTTTTGATGGATCACGGCTGGGTGGTGATTCAGTGCCATGAACTTTCCGGTGCGGAGCGGGCGTTCGCCCGTCCGTCCGCCGCTGCCTGCGTTCCTGCGTGGCAGGAGGCGGTCGGACGACCGCAGCCGTGCTGGCCGGGGTCGTGGGGAGGTTCCGTGCAGGGCTGCTTGACGGGGACGCGCCCGAGCAGTGCGGCCCACTGGGCCACGCCGCAGGTCCGCTTTCACCGAAGGGCCAGGAAGGAATACGCATTCAACTACGGGGGCGACAGGCACGGCAGGACGCGGCCCGTGGTCAGGCCGGCCTCTCCCACACGAGTTCGGCCGTGCGCTCCGCGCCCCACAGTCGGGTGGGGGTGGGGACGGCGAGGGTGAGCAGTGGGCCGTCGAAGCGCACCTTTCGTGTCTGGGGATGTCCGGTCCAGTTCGGGAAGAGGCTGGTGGTGACGTGATGCTCGACAGTGGTGGCGTCGACGATCTCGAACGGTCCGCCGTACGCGAGGTAGCCGACCGTCGTCCGGGCCAGTTCCTCGGGCGTGGCGTCCTCGAGCCGTGCGGAGCTCAAAAGTGGGCGATCGCTACGTCCCAGCTGGGCGGACATGTATCCCTGGGGGGTGTAGAGGATCAGTCCGTTCGGGTTGGGGCCGAGGGGCTCGATCACGTCCCCGTCAGTGCTCGTGGCGGTGTAGGACACGAGACGCCAGGCGCCGAGCAGTTTCCCGCGTATCTCGTCGCGGGCCTTGCGTTCGGCGTCCGCAGAGGTACCTTCGGTGGCGTTCATGGAAAAGGGGGGCTCCTTCCATTCAGGAGAGGGGGACCCGTCCGTAGCGGCGGACGGGTCCCGGGAGAACGGTTCAGCGCTGCGTGATTTCGCCGTCCACCAATCGCCACAGGTGCAGCGGGTTCGCCTCGCGCAGTGGCTGCGGCAGGAGCTCGTCCGGGAGGTTCTGGTACGTGACCGGGCGGACGAACCGCTCGATCGCGCCCGTGCCCACGGACGTGAATCGACTGTCGGAGGTCGCCGGGAAGGGACCGCCGTGGGTGGATGCGTAGGAGACCTCCTGCGGGATGGAGAAGGCGTTGAACACGATCCGTCCCGTGCGGCGTTCCAGAACCGGCAGAAGCCGTTCGGCAATGCCGCGGTCCGCGACCTCGGCGTGCAGGGTGGCCGAGAGCTGCCCGCGGAAGGCTCGGGCCGCCTCGAGCAGCTGTTCCTGTCCAGTCACCCTGACCAGCAGAACGGCCGGGCCGAAAACCTCCTCGCGCAGGGCAGGTTCGGCCAGTAGCTGCTCGCCGGTGACCTCGTACAGCAGGGACTGGCCGGCCCCGGCGTGCGTGGGGGTGTCGCCCTCGGCGATCCGGACGGCGCCGTCGTCCTCCAGGCGCTGCGCGTTGCGGGTGTAGGCGTCGTGGATGCCGGGTGTGAGCATGGTTCGCGCGGTTGCCTTCTTCACCTCGGCGGCCGCTGCCGCACGCAGTTCCGCGAAGCCGGGTCCGTCGGCCGCGAGGAGGATCGCGGGCTTGAGGCAGGCCTGTCCGACGTTGTACATGGCTCGCTGCACCAGGCTGGTGCCGATCTCCGTGCCAC
The DNA here is from genome assembly GCF_035974375.1 of Streptomyces sp. NBC_01320. NCBI lineage: Bacteria > Bacillati > Actinomycetota > Actinomycetes > Kitasatosporales > Streptomycetaceae > Streptomyces > Streptomyces sp. NBC_01320. Next base: position 11,508,614 of record NZ_CP108390.1, on the reverse strand, counting down.
GGGCCGCGAGCGCGGCGGGCAGCACGAAGGTCGGGTTGACGCTGGTCATCTCGGTGAACACGGGGATGGGGTCAGGACGCTTCTGCGCCCGCCGGTAGAGGGCCATGCCGCCGCCCTCGGAGCCGGTGAACGCGACCGCCCGGACCAGCGGATGGTCCACGAGCTCCTCACCGATCTCGTTGCCGGCGCCCCGGATGAGAGAGAAGACACCTTCGTGCAGTCCCGCCTCCGCGACGGCTTCCTGGATGACGCGGCCCTGTATTTCCGAGGCGCCGGGGTGTGCGTTGTGCGCCTTGACGATCACGGTGCAGCCGGCCGCAAGGGCGGAGGCGGTGTCACCGCCCACCACGGAGTAGGAGATCGGGAAGTTGCTCGCGCCGAAGATCACGACAGGCCCCAGGGCCACCTTCTGCAGCCGGTGGTCCAGACGTGGTGCGGGCTGCCGGTCCGGCTGCGCGGGATCGATGGTCGCCTGCAGAAAGCGGCCCTGACGGACGACGGTGGCGAACTTGCGGAACACACCGGCGCTCCGCACGGCCTCACCCTCGAGCTGCGCCGCGGGCAGGCCGGTTTCCAGGGCAACACGCTCCGCGAGCTCGTCCTTGACCGCCTCGAGCTTGTCCGCGATGAGGTCAAGGAACGCGGCCCGCTCGGCCAGGCCGGTGTGGCTGTAGCTGTCGAAGGCCTCGTCCGCCAGGCGGACCGCGTGGTCGGCCTCGGCCGGGCCACCGAAAGCGAACTCGGGCTCGATGAGCTCACCGGTGGCGGGGTTGAGCGCCTTCATGGCCCCCGCGGTGGCGGCCACTCGGGACGCTCCGATCAACAAGGCTCCGGTCAGTGTCATGCGCGTCCTCCCTTGAATGCGGCGGTGAGCTCGTCGGTGGTGATGATGGCGTGGGCGTAAGTCGGGCCATTCAGGTCGTGAGCGGCGTGCATCATCTCCGGCAGGAACGCCGCGGTGGCGTCACGCACCAGCGTCACGTGGTAGCCCAGTTCCATGGCGAAGCGGCTGGTGGACTCGATGCAGGTGTTCGCCAGCAGACCCACGGCCACCACATGCGTGATGCCGTGCTGCTTGAGCTGGAAGTCGAGATCGGTGTTGGCGAATCCGCTCTGCGCCCAGTGCTCCTGGACGACTACATCACCGGGCTGCGGCTGGAAGTCGGGATGGAACTCGCCGCCCCACGTCCCGCGGGCGAAGCTGTGACGCTCCATGATGCTCAGCTGCGTGGGGTTGGGATGGTTCCACGTTTCGTAGTCACCCGGCTCCCATCGGCGATGCGGGACGAACACCACGCGGACACCAGCCTCACGGGCGGAGCCCACCACCGAATGCAGGTGCTCAAGCAGTCCGACCTCCTGCGCCATCTGCTCCAGGCGCGGCCAGATCTTGCCGCCCTCGGACAGGAAGTCGTTGTAAGGGTCGACCAGCAGAACGGCCGTACGACGAGGGTCGTAGGTACGGGACATGGTCGCATCTCCAATCTGGATGATGGTCGTCATCCACTAGCTAGATTACGTTGGTCATCCAGAATGTCAAACGAAAACCACAAAAGCCTCATGCGGGACATGGGTGTATGATGACCATCATCCAGTTTTGTGGTGGCCATACTGCGCCACCCCAAGGAAAGGCAGGGTCGATATGGGCCACTCGCAGGCCGAGAAGGCTGCGACCCGCGAACGGGTCCTGCAGATCGCCTCCCGCAAGATTCGCTCCGAGGACATCGCCCGCCTCGGTATCGCGGACCTCATGAACGAGGCCGGGCTGACGCACGGCGGCTTCTACAAGCACTTCGACTCACGCGATGACCTGGTCACACAGGCTGCCGCCGCCGCGCTGGCGGAGGGCACGGCGAAGATGGAGCGCTCCGCACAGCAGAACGCCCGGGATCCGCAGGCCGGCCTCATCGACGCCTACCTGGCGAAGAGACACCGAGATGATCCGGCCACGGGCTGCGCGCTGGTCACCCTGGGCGCCGTCGCCGGACGTGATGACCGGCACCTCAAAGAGGCCTACGAGAAGCAGGTCCGCACATACCTGGACCTGATCGCGGGACTCGACGGCAACTCCGAGGACGCCCGGGCCGAGGCGATACTCACCCTCAGCGCCCTGGTCGGTGCCGTACTCATGGCCCGGGCCGTGGCTGACGAGGCCTTGTCCGACGAACTACTGGAGACGGTCAGAGCCCGGCTGACCTGATCCGCGAAGCGAAGACCTGGCGACGGACCTGAAGCCCACCGGGCATGACACCCGCGCGGGGCATCGCACGGGGTGGGCGCCACCGCGCCTCCGCCACCCGAACCGCCGGGCTGCCCGCACTACGGACTCCCGCAAGACCGGTACCCCACCCCGCACGAGGGCCACCGGGTACTTCTCGAGCCCGCCGTCGGTTGCGTGACGTGCACCGCGATGCGCTCAGCGGTGCGGTGACCGTCGGACGGACAGGACCGCCACATCGTCGTGCTGGGCGCCCTCCCCGGCGAACACGCGCGCGTCTTCGTAGAGGGCGCGCGGCAGGTCGGTGTGGGAGAGAGATACGTGCTTGGCGAGACGTTCGGCGAGGGGGTAGAACGTGCCGTCGGCAGAGCGGGTCTCGGTGAGCCCATCCGTGGTCAGCAGCAGCGTCGCACCGGGTGGGAAGGCGAACCAGTCGACGGTCGCGGGTTCGGCGGCGAGTTCGGCGAGACCGAGCGGGACGCCGGAGCCGAGAGCCGGCGTGATGACGGTGGCGTCGTGCAGCAGCTGCGGCGGAATGTGCCCACAGTTAATGACTTGTACCTCTTCGTGCGCGTCGACGTTGACGATGAGCGCTGTGACGAACCGTTCGTCGTCGCCGGTCTGTGCGGCGTAGGAGTTGTGCCGTACGACAGAGGCGTCGAGGGCGTCGACGAGGGCGGTCAGGGTGGGCTCTCGGTGGGCCGTCGCCCGGAAGGCGCCGATGACGGCGAACGCGGCGCCGACCGCGGGCAGGCCCTTGCCCTGGACATCGCCGATCAGAACCCGGGTACCCCACGGAGAGACGACGACGTCGTAGATGTCGCCGCCAACGAGCCGGTCCTCCTGGACGGGCTCGTACACGCCGTCGACCAGGACGTCGTCGGTGAGTAGAGGCAGGGGGCGCAGGATGTGACGCTGCATTGCGGCGGCGGTGGAACGCAGCCGCAGCATCTCGTTCTCGCGGTGGATACGGCTGCGGCACGCGTAGACGGAGGCCGCGCCCAGGGCGAGGGTGAGCAGCATCATGAGGATCCTGTCGAACCACCGCATCTCACCGTGCCGGACCAGCACGGTGACGATGACCACGAACGTGGTCCATGCAGCCACGAACTTCGTCTGGCGTACGGTGCACAGCGCGGACGCCGTCCCCGGCAGGAATACAAGGAGTCCGAGAAGCCACACCGGGGACTCGGACAGGGCACTGAGGGCCACCACCAGGACCGTCACTGACACCACGCCAATCATTACCTCGGCGTCGCGCGGTGGTTCGATGGTCTCGAAGGGATGCGTGAAACTCTTCGGATGCTTACGGGGCACGTGATCTCCCGGGCAGGTGGTGTACTCCCCGTACGGTAGGCAGGCACGGCCGTGGGTGAGCCGCGCCCCGCCGGACGATGTCCCCTGTGCGGTGACCAGCACTACATGCAGGGTCCGCGGCCCGTGGACTCCTTCGACCCGGTCGGATTCGATAACACGGGACCGGCGGACCAGCCGGTCACCGGCCTGGGGAGCGCGGAGTTGCAGCACTCCCTGACGAAGATCAGGCGGCAGGCCTACGCGGTGACCGTCGGCACCGTCTCGCCGGAGACGGCCGGACTGACGGCCCCGATCCGCGACGCGGTGGGCACCGCGGTGGCCGCCGTCGGCGTGGTGACGCCCGTCGAGACGTTCCGGCCGCTGCGGCTCGCGCTATGACGATCCGGGCGAACGGGGCACGATGTGGCTGCGCTTGGCGCCCACCTCGCTGACGGCCACGGACCTGAGCTACTCCGTCCGAGTGGAACCGTCGGCAGGCAGGCTCCGCCCTTCCCTCCGTCAACAACACGACTACGCAAAGGCCGATACTCACCGTTCCTTCTGCGGAACGACCCTCACTATGAGCGCAGGAATCCACGTAGCCATGGGTGAAGTCAGAAGGGGCGGAAAAGCGTTGCCTGTATCGACAACAGGCAAGACGATGCAAACAGACAAGATGACGCATCCGGAACCCAATGCTGAGACAGGGGTGCGCCGCGGGAGCCGAAACCCGGCGAATGCCACCGTCTCACTCTGCCCTGGAAGTGCTTCAAAAAGCTGTCGTGCGTCGTTAGCCCGCTCACGGGCTCGGGGAAGTCTGGAAGGTCAGCGAAATAGTCGGTAAGTCTGACCACGCGAGGGCCCGCTGCCTGAGCTGTCGCAGGGGGTGTCATCCTTCCCTCCGCCTGTCCGAACGCGCTCGCGATAGGCCGCCTGCCGACACGCAGACGAACAGAAGCGGCGAGGACACCCCACCACTTTCTGTGTGAACGGCGGAGAGGAACATCCTGTGCGCTCGCACCGGTGAACTGGTACTTCCGCGACGCCGGCCCACACCTCGGCACAGTGACGAGGGCCGGCGAGCTCCTGGCGCAGAGCGGGACCATACTTCGACGTTCGGAGTCTCTCCAGCAGAGCGGCGACCAGTGCTTGGAGTGTGGCTGCGCCCAGGCCGATTTCGATGGGAACGGTGTAACCCGGGTACGGCCCAAACCGGGGTGCCTCCACCGCCCGCCCCAGAGTCGCCGACCCAATCACGACGACGCGGTTGCACGGCGACCAGTTCCTTGAAGCCGTTTACTACGGTTCCGCTTGAAGTCGGACCCATTCCGAACGAGTGAACCAGAGAACAGAAAGAGCCTGATATCCGTCAGGATACTGAATATGCGAATACATTGAAATGGAGATGTTTGACGGTGGGTGAAGACTTAAGGAGCGAGCATGGCGGCGGCACAACAGGCCAATCCGATCACGCCTCAGGTGGCCATGACCCTGGCCGCCATCGCGGCAACTGGAGCGACTCCGCGTCCGTCGGGGGAGACCTTGCAAGCCCAGACCGAGCGGATCAAGCTCGGCATCACCCGGCAGTTCTCCAACTCCCCCCTGACGAAAAACTGGACACCGACGTGGCTCGCGCTGAGCCCGGAGAACGCGAACATGGCGTACATCGCCAAGAACAACGACGGTTCGAACCAGTTTGCCGTGGTCGTCCGCGGGACAATCGCCAGCGTGACCGACATTCTCGAAGACCTCGACGTCGGCACGGTGGTGCCGTTCACCGCCAGCGGGTCGACGTCCCCCATCTCCGTGTCGAAGGGGGCGATGGACGCCTTCACTCAGGTCGTCGACATGCGTTCGCTCGGCACCAGCTCCAATCTCGTGCAGGCGCTCGCCGGCCTCTTGACGGGGATTGCGCAGCCGACGGTCTACGTGATCGGTCACAGCCTAGGTGGTTGCGTCGCAAACATGGTCGCGCTGTACCTGAAGGCGCAGACCTGGCAGCAAAGCCAGCCGCAGTTCGGGGTGGTCACCTTCGCGGCACCCACCGCCGGTCTCGAGAGCTTCGCCGACTACCTCACCTCCCAGTTCGGGAGCATGAACCAGCGCTACGTCAACGCCTACGACGTGGTGCCGCTGGCCTGGGCCGATCTCCCCACCGCAGAGAGCTGGTACCCGGATCCCGGACCAGCGGCGACCCTCGACGTGAAGGGGCTCCTCGGGACGATCGCAACCCTGCGCGGAAACAATGTCTACGTCCAGCCGGGCACTGCCGTCAGCAAGAACACCGACTACATGATCCGCGACAACAATTTGGTCAAGGCCTCGGTTGGGGATTTCCTCGGCCAGGTCGGATTTCAGCACGCCAACTCCACCTACCTCAGACTGCTGGACGCGCCCGTCCTCTCCGAGCCGCCGACGGTGACCAGCGTGATCCCAAGCTTCGGCGCATCGGGCACACAGGTCACTATCAAGGGCCGCGACTTCAGCAAGGATTGCGACGTCGACTTCGGCCCCGTCCCGTGCCAGAAACCACCCACGTTCAACCCTGACGGCACCATCACTGCCGAGGTGCCCGACGGGACCGGCATCGTCAACGTGTACGTCACCAACCCCCTGGGCACCTCCCCGGCCGTCCCGCTCGGGCAGTTCGCCTACGGCGGGCCCGAACCCGTGGTGGTCACCACCATCACACCGGACAGGGGCAAGGCCAACGACTCGGTCACTATCTCCGGCGCGGGCTTCGCGAAAGGCGCCACCGTGCATTTCGGGAAGAACATCTCGCCATCCGTCCAGGTCGACTCGGACAAGATCGTCGCCAAAGCACCCCCATCGGGCAAGCCCACGAGCACAACCGTGGACATCACCGTGACCGTGAACGGCTACTCGTCCCCCACCGGTCCAGCCGACGAGTTCACCTACACCGGGTGACACCGGAGTCGGTCAGCCCACTGGATGCGGACAGCGATCGCCCCGCGGTCCGGGACCAAATCGCGTCCGTGAGCCCAGTGACCCGAACGCCGCTTCGCCATGAAGACGCACGCGGCCTGGGCCACACGCTCGCCCAGCAACTGGCCGACGCAGGCGAGGACGTGGCCGACGGGCCAGGAGCCGGGCCCGGCTCCTGGCCACCGGAGGAGACCGCAAGTGCACCGGACCGAAGGGCGATTCCCACCATTGGCCTCCACGCCCGCTGCCCCCACCGATCCGCCGCTGCGTTGTCAGCCTGGTGTTCAACCCCCCACCACCCTGGTTACACCGCTCGTTTGACAGACCCGCCTGCGGACGGCCGGGACGCCCTGCGCGGGATCGTTTACGGGCTCTACAAGGGCGCGGGCTGGGCGGATGTGCCCACGGACAGGGTCGGCCGCAGTGGGGTGACGTCCTGGCGACGTCTGCGCGACTGGACGGAGGCCGGTGTCCGGCCCCGTCTGCACGAGGTCCTTCTGGCGGAATTGCGGGCGGCGGGTCTGCCGGACATGGATGACGCGGCCGTGGACGGCTTGCACGTCAGGGCTCTCAGAGGGGGCTCACACCGGACCTTCGCCGGTCGGCCGTGCGCGTCCGGGCCGTACCACCTGATCACCGACCGGCACGGCTCACCCCTCGCGCCTGCTCATTCTCGACGGAGCCGCACCGCATCAGCAGGTGGACGAACCACCAGTCAGGCCCAGCGCGCGTTCGTTCCCGCCTTCACCGACCCCGGCCGGGCCGACGACGAGCTCGAAGTCGCGCAGCATCTGCTGTCCGGGCCAGGCCTGTACGGCGATGCGGGCAGCCCAGGCCGCCAGCCGGGCGACGCGTTAGGCTCATTTTGTAGGCACGCGTTGCGGCCGCGGAGGCGGCCATGGGCCAGAACGTCAAGTACCCGACGCCGTCACAGGCCGAAGGGGAGAGACTGGAAGGGAACACGGATCCCGCCGAGGCCGAGTATCCCGCCATGTGGCGCGCCCGGCCGTCCCAGGCGGAGGGTGAGCGCCTGGCGGGGCATACCGAGAGCTGACAGAGGCGGCGGCATACGGTAGGGATCCTTGCCGGTTCGCCCTGGCAGGGGCTCTGTGCGCCGCCCTGTTTCCCGTGCTCCGCCGCAGCGGAATCCGGTGAAGTCAGCGGCCTGAGAAAGGGGCGCTGCATTGCGCGACAGCGATCGGCACCCCGCCGCCCATGTGCTGTGCGCGGGGGGCCGGCCCGGACTGGCGGCCGTGACCGGCAAGGCCACCGTTCGCCAGGACGGTTCCGAGGCACTCGGGATGTGCCGGCGTTCGGTTGTCCACTTCGCGCGCCCGTACTCGAAGGAGGTGCGCCCGGTATGGATTCGGAACGTGCCGGCCGTTTGGTGTCGGCGCTTCGTGCCCGTGGCGTGATGGCCCATCTGGTAGAGGCGGGCGTCTACGAGTTCGGGATCCGGGTCGTCCTCGACGAGGGAATCGAGGCGCTGTGGGACGTCGACGGGGCCTCGGGACTCGACGCGGAAATCGTCAGCGACGGAGTGCTCATCGGCTTCGTACCTCATGTGTCCGGTTCGGAGAGCTTCACCGAAGAGCAGCTCGTGGAGAGCATCGCCACGACGCAGTACTCGACGGAAGGGCTCCGCCCGCCCAGCGACACGCCCGCCCCGACCCCGCCGCCGACCGGCGAGGCCGCGCCGTCGCACGGTCCAGCGGTCACCCCGCCAGTCGCCCGCTACCAGCGCCGGGCGCACTGGATCCGGCGCGGCAACAAGGACGGTCCTCGGCGCTGACCGGGGCACCTGGCGCATCGTCCGACGCGCCCGCCTGCGACGCGGTCGGCCGCCGTCTCGTCACAGCGGAGCTCACACCTCTTCGGCCGACGGCAGGGCGGGATGGCGCGAGGCGATCAGACCCGGCTGGTCGCTCACGACGCGGCCCGTCCCCGATTCGGCCCTCCTGGATCGCGCAGGTGTCGGATGACGGTGACTCCTCCACCCCGTGAACGGGGTGGAGGAGTCACGCTCTGGTACACGTCGAGCGCTCTGTGCAGCACGGCGCGTGCGTCACTGTCGCGGCCGGCGCCCATGAGCTTCTTGGCCACGGGCACCAGAGAGCGGGCGTAATGCAGTGTGTAGCGGGCCGGATCCGCGTCGGCTGCACGCTGATACGCCGCCGTCACGCGTTCGAGCATGGCCAGCGCCTCTTCATGCCGTTTGGCTCTGGCCAGGCGTTTGGCAGCCGTATTCAGCGCGAGTACATGCGGCCCGACGTACCGGGTGACGTTTCGCTCGGCGAGTTTTCCGTACGCGTCCGCCGCCCGCACGAAGAGGGACAGGGCTTCCTCGTCCCGTCCCGCCGCGGCCAGCGCATGCGCTCTCCTGACCAGTTTCGGGGCCTGCGAGACCAGCTCCGGGTCAGTCGGCGCGGTCAGTGCCTGCCCGTACGCGGTGACGGCTTGCTGATACGAGGTGAGCGCGTCCTCCTCCCGGCCCGCCTCGACATGGTTCTCCGCTTCGGACTCCAGGGCTTGCGCCCGCGCCGCCAGTTCCGGTTCCCGTGCGGCCGCCTCCGTCCGGGCGAAGGACGAGCAGGCTTCCTGATACGTCTGGAGCGCCTCGCGGACGTATCCCAGTCCGGCCTCATGGCGTGCCAGCATCACCAGATTCGTCGCATAGATATCCAGAAAGCTCGCTGGCCTCCTGACGGCGAGTTGCCGGCGCGTGACCATGGCGCTGCGCAGGACCTTCAGCGCGTCTTCACCTCTGCCTGTCTCGGCGTACCACTTGCTGAGCACGGTCAGGGAGTCGGCCAGGCGCAGACCGTACTCAGGCTCCGATCGGGTAGGCGGGCCGGTTTGCCCGGCCCGCCCCCACCACCGGACATGCGGGCCCGCATCCGGCGGTTCGTCCAGCTGATCTCAGGCGAGCTTCAGGCGGGACCACGAGCCCTTGAACGACTTGTAGCCCTGCGCATCCCAATAGGCTTTATTCATAGCGATTTCCAGTGGTTTCAGGTGGGAGGCCCGCCAGTATCGCTTGCGTTGCACTGCAACGCCTTGCTCCTGGTCTCCAAATTCGTAACCGAGCTTCTGGAGCATGGAGTTCTTGCGCTGACTGGTCTTCCACTGCACCCACTGGGCCTGCCGTAGCCTGCGGCGGGTCCAGTGATCAATCTCCTCGAAAACCCGAAGGCTGTCGGAGAGACTGAAGTAGGCCACCCAGCCGACCGAGAAACGGTTGAGTTTGTCCATCCTGTGGGCCATCGATACGCCCCACGTCCGGGAGGTGACTCGCCGAACGGTGGACTTTAGCCGTCTCACGGCCTTCCGGTCCACCCGGATCTTCACCTGCCCTTTGGCGAGGTAGTACCCGAATCCCAGGAGTGACGTCCACCAGATGGGGCACGCCTTCGACTTCTCACGATTCACCCTCAGTTTCAAGGTCTTCTCAATGAAGGCCGTGACCGAGGCGAGGGTCCGCTGCGCCGCTCGCTCGGACCGGACGAAAATCATCACATCGTCCGCGTACCTCACGAACCGGTGTCCGCGTTTGAAGAGTTCGCGGTCAAGGTCGTCCAGCATGATGTTCGACAGCAACGGGGACAAAGGGGAACCCTGCGGGGTCCCTTCCTCGTTCCTCACCATCACGCCGTCGCTCATAATCCCGGCTTCCAGGTACCGCCGAATCAACTTCAGGACCTTTCTGTCCCTCACCCGGCGAGCCACCCGCGCCATAAGCGCATCGTGATTCATTCGGTCGAAGAACTTGTCGAGGTCCAGGTCCACGGCCCAACGGTTTCTGTCCTGGACGGCCCGGCGACCAACCCTTACGGCTTGGTGGGCCGAACGCCCTGGTCGGAACCCGAACGACGCCCCAGAGAAGTGGGGATCGAAGACGGGCACGAGGGCCTGCGCAATTGCCTGCTGGATCAAGCGATCCAGCACCCGTGGGACACCTAGCATCCGCTCCCCACCATTCGGCTTAGGGATGGTCACCCGACGGACAGGAGCGGGCTTATATGTCCCCGCATCGAGCTCAGCCCATACCTTGGGCCAGTTCTGGGCGATCCATGGCCGGAGTTCATCCGTCGTCATCCCATCAACGCCGGGGGCACCCCGGTTTGCTTCGACGCGCCTGAGCGCCGCGAGAAGGTTCTCCTTCGAGAACACCGTCTCCCAGAGGGAGACCTCGCGGTGATTGTTGTCCGCGTGTAGCGCCGGCTGGTCACTGCGCCCCTTGGGCTGGGCGGTCGTATGCACCGACCCCGTCACCCCAGGGTCTGCCGGGGCAGATTTACGGCGGTCATCGTGACCTGCGCGAGCAGAACACCCTTCTTCCAATCCGCTAAACGTTCGGCCCTTCCCGAGTCCTTGTCGGCCTACTGCCTTCCCGTCTCGGTACTATGACCTCTGCTGACTTCTGTCCGGCAAACCAGTGCCATTGCTGGCATCGGTCGTCACAATCCCGGCCGACACACCGTTACAGGTGACACCCGGGCAGACCTCCCCGAATAAGAACAGCAACTTTCCCCGGATCGCCGCCGCATATACTCTGCGTCTTTCTTGGTGAGAACGGGCTTCGATGCAGTCAGCCACCTTGCCCAAGACGCCTAGCCTCAAATGCGGTTCTTGTACATCGGTACCCGGTTTTGCCTCCGGCTTCCTTCGGACCCCACCTCGCGATGACGCCCTTGCCGTTCGGCTAGCGAGTTAGTCTCACCTCTTCTCGTCGGGACTTTCACCCTTTAGCTGCTGCCCATGTCGGGCGTACTGACTCCTCCCCCACCTCAGGGGCGCTGCAAAGTCTCTTGATCTTGTGAGTGCGCCGGTCAGGCGATGCCCAAGAGGTCGAGTGGGCGGGTGAACGGTTCGTAGGAAGCGTGGCGGAGACCGGCGGCGATGTTGCTGTGCCCGGCGTCGCGGAGCGTGTTGATCGCCAAGTTCCGCAGGCTCGCCATGTTGTCGGGCCCGTGGCCGGTCCGAACCTTCGAGGCGTCCTCGCGGAAGGTGGTGTCGCGGACGAAGTGCAGCCGGTTCTCGATGGTCCACTGCGACCTGGCGAGTTGGCCCAGGCGTTGGGGCGAGGCTTGATGCGAGGTCAGGTCGGTGATCGCGTAGACGGTCTGGCGGGTGCACGCGCCGGTCTTGAGGTCGGTGCGGTGGCGCAGGATCCGCACGGCCTGGACGGCGTGGGGGAAGTCGAGTCCGAGGTCGGTGACCGTGAGGACCCTGGTGACGCGGGTCTCCTTGCGTCCGTGGCCCCTCTCGCGGTCGTAGCGGCGTGCGGTGACGTCCTTCCACGGCAGTGACCGCACCTGTCGGTGCAGACCGGGCTGGTTGGCCTTGACCACCAGCAGGTAGTGCGCGTTCTTCTCCTCGACCAGGAAGCGCGCGTGGGCGCGCTGGGTGTGCAGAGCATCGGCCGTGACGGTGACCCCGGTCAGGTCGTAGGGCTCCAGCAGGGCGGCGAAGCAGGTGATCTCGTTGGTCTTGTCGGGCACCCGCAGCTGGGTGACGGTCCGCCCCTGGTCGGTCATCGCGGCCAGGAGATGGGCGGCCGGGCTCTGGTCGTGACGCGACCCGCGGGCGGCCTTGCCGTCCACGGCCACCGACTGTGCGCCTGCGGGATCGGCGCCGGTCAGGTCGGCCAGGCCGCCCGGGCAGACACGGCCGAGGACCCGTCGGATCGTGGCAGCGCTCGGCGGAACGCGCACGCCCAGCGCGCCTACGGTCCGGGCGCCCAACCGGGCCAGCGTGTGCTGCGGGGCGCTGGTGGACCACTGCCCGATCGCCGCGTACGACCGGGCGCCTGCCACCACCGCCGAGGCAGCGACCAGCAGCACCGCCACGAACGGGTGACGCACACCGCGCCGGCGCCGGGGATCAGGCAGCAACCGCAACCGCTCCACCAGCGGAAGCACTGCGACACCCGCCAGGGTGGGCGGCTTGACCAGACAGACGGTGGCAGACTGACGACACATCGAAACTCCGGCGAAGCAGGGCGACTTGGGAAGGTCACCCCGTTCAACCGGAGTTTCGTTGCTTCCGTGACGGGTCACCCTCGACACCCTGCAGCACCATGACCTGCAGACTCACCTGATCATCGGGACTTTGAAACGCCCCTGTCCCCCACCTGAAGGACTCCGTTGGGGAATCCGCAAACTGGCTGTCGTGATCATGGTTAGGCGGCGAGTTCGAGGCGGGCCAGGTGTGAGGTTCTGGTCTGGCCGAGCGGGGTGCCGGTGAGCCAGGCGTCGAGTCGGATGATGTTGATCGCGGTGGCGGCGAACACGTTGCCGAGGTGCGTCTTGGGTAGACCGGTGTAGCGCGTGCGGCGGATGCCGGTGCGGCGGACGGTTTGGGAGATGGTGCCTTCGACACCTGCGCGGACGTCGTAGCGCTTCTTCCACTCCTCGGTCTGCTGTTCCCGGCGGCGCTGGGCCAGGACTTCTTGCTGCTCGCGGGGCAGGAGGGTCAGGCTGCGTCCCCACTTGCCGTTGGTGGCCGTGGTGCACCTGGCCCGCAGCGGACAGGCCGCGCAGTCGGTGACGGCGAAATGGATGCGGGCCAGCGGGGTACCACTGGCCTTGCGCTGGTCGGACCAGCTGACGCTGGTCGCGCCCCGGGGACAGGTGACCTGTCGGCGATCCCAGTCGATGGTGAAGGCGCTCTGGGCGAAGTGCTCTTCGCCTGACCGGTCATGGCAGGTGTCGAGTCCGACCGGGCCCAGCAGGTCGACGCCGTGGTCGTCGCGGGCGGTGACGATGTGGGCGGCGGTGACGTAGCCGGCATCCACCGCGTGCTCGTCCGGCGTCAACTCCCTTGTCGCCAGGCCCTGGTGGATGGAATCGGTCAGCTCGGTGTCTGTGACCGTGGCGTCGGTGGTGGCCACGTGGGTGATCAGGTGCGGGGCGTCGGGCTCACAGGTCTCGCTCAGGTGGGTCTTGTAGCCGCACCAGCCGGAGCCGCGCTTGGTCCCGTAGCGGGCATCGAGGTCGTAGGGCGAGGACAGGCGTTCTCTGCTCGGCGGGAGGTCCCTGCCCTCCCGCCAGCGCACCCCCTTCCCGTCGCGGTGGTACTGCTCGCCCCAGGCACGGCGCAGGACCTGGACGGCGGGGACCTCGCGCAGCCACGTCGGCGCCCCCGGCGCGTCGACGGTGTCCAGCACCGTGAACCCGTCCTGGCCGACCTGCTCGGCCCACTCCCGGCGCACGTTGTCGCCCTTGGGGAAGCGGTAGGAGTCGATCCGCGCGCCATAACGCTTGACCCAGCCGGCCGTGGCCAGCGTGGACAGCCACGCGGGGGCCGCTGCTGCCAGGGCCTCCAGGGCCGCGCGCAGGGTCTCGCCGACGAACTCCATCCGGTTCAGTGTCCGCACGGCGGCCAGGACATGGGTGGAGTCGGTGCGCTGACGGCCACCCGCGCGCAGCAGTCCGAGTGCGGAGATCCGCTCAAGGACCAGGTCCAGGACCTTCTCCTCCAGCCCGTGCTCGATCAGCCGGGCACGGAAGTCGCCCAGGACGGAGAAGTCGAACCCCGGGTCGTCCAGCTCCAGGCCCAGGAGGAACTTCCAGTCCATCCGGGCCCTCACCTGGTCGGCGGCCTGCCGGTCGGTGAGCCCCTCCGCATACTGCAGCACCGACACCAACGCCAACGCCCCGGGCGAGACCGCCGGCCGCCCCCGCTTCGGGAACGCCTCGGCGAAGGACTCGTCCTCGAACAGCGGACCGAGCGCCTCCCGGACCCGGACCGCCAGCACCCCCTTCGGGAACGACGCCCGCACCACCCGCGCCGTCAGCTCCGGCACCCCGCGATCAACCCGCGGCTCCAACGACATCCAGTCCCCGCCCTCGATCGATGAACAGGACGATCATGGCAGTCCAGGCAGCTCGTCATCACCGGTTTGCGGATTCCCCAACGGAGTCCTGAAGGTGGGGGCTTCTCGCTAGGCCGGTTGGGCTTCGCGACGGACCAGCCCGGCCCGTAGAACGTTCAGGGCGCCCACCGTGTCCGCGTGTGCCTGGTGGCCGCACGACACGCAGCGGAACTTCTGTTGTGTGGGCCGGTTCTCCTTGGCGGTGTGCCCGCATACGGGGCACCGCCGGGAGGTGTTGCGGGGGTCCACGGCCATCACTTCCCGTCCGGCGCATTCTGCCTTGGCGGTGAGGATCGTCAGGAACACCCCCCATCCGGCATCAGCGATCGAACGGTTCAGCCCGGCCTTGGCGACGGCCCCGTTGGGCAGGAAGCTGCCCGGCGTGGCGGGGTCCGGCTTCGGAGCCGGGACCTTGCTCATGTTGCGGATCCTGAGGTCTTCGTGCGCGATGAAATCGTGGTCACGCACCAGGTTCAGCGCGGTCTTGTGCGCGTGGTCCAGGCGCTGACGGCGGACCTTGCGGTGCAGCCGCGCCACAACCTCCACGGCCTTGCGTCGGCGCTTCGAGCCGCGCTTGCACCGGGCGAGGGCCTGCTGCGCGGCTTCGAGTTTCGCGGCGGCCTTCGCCCCGTGCCGGGGGTTGGGTACGAACTCGCCGTGGGAGTCGGCGAGGAAGTTCGCTATGCCCAGGTCGATGCCGACCATGCTGCCGGTCGCCGGTAGGGGCGCGGGCTGTTCCTGGTCGGCGGTGAGGATGACGTACCAGCGCCGACCTTCGCGCTTGACGCTGATCGTCTTGACCTTCCCGGCCACCGGCCGGTGCTGGTGCACCTTGACGTGCCCGACGCCCTGGAGGCGGACGCGGGTGACGGGGTCGTGCGGGGTGGCATCCCAGCGGCAGCCGTCGCCGTCCTTCGGGAAGTCCACGGTGTCGAACCGCTTGCCCGAACGAAAGCGCGGATACCCCGGTGCCTCTGCGGCCTTGACCCGACGGAAGAACGCGGTGAACGCCTTGTCCAGCCGTCGCAACGTCGCCTGCTGAGAAGAGAACGACCAACGTCCCTGACGTTCCGGGTCGAAGGCCCGGATGTCCTTGAGCTGGGCGGACTGCTGCCCGTACCGGACCGTCGTCTTCGAGCTGTGCCGGTAGGCATCGCGGCGTTCTTGCAACGCGCCGTTGTAGAGCGAGCAGTGATCCCGCAGCATCTCGGCGAGCGCGCCCTGCTGGCCCACGGTGGGCCGCATCAGGAACTTGTACGCACGGATCATCCGGCCCACCCCCTTCCTGGCCCGCTTCGGAGATCATACTACGCTTGGCGTGTGTCACCACGATGGGAACCAAACCCCGATATTCGTACCGGTCGCCACGTCGTCTCCCACCTCCATGCCCACTTGGTGTTCGTCACCAGGTACCGGCGCGGCGTGTTCGATGACGACATGTTGAAGCGGTGCGAGGAGATCATGCGCGAGGTCTGCGGCACGTTCGAGGCGGAGCTGCGGGAGTTCAACGGCGAAGCCGACCATGTGCACCTGCTGGTGCACTACCCGCCGAAGGTCGCCCTGTCGAAGCTGATCAACAGCCTCAAGGGCGTCAGCTCCAGGTACCTGCGAGCGGAGTACACCGGGCGAATCAACCGGATCGGCATGGGATCGGTGTTCTGGTCCCGCTCCTACTTCGCGGGATCCTGCGGCGGCGCACCGCTGACCATGATCCGCCAGTACATCGAAGAGCAGAAGCGGCCTGCCTGACCATCCCCCAGGCACAGCGAACTCCGGCGCTTCGCGCCTCCGGACCAAGGATGCGTTTCCCTCCCCGACTGAAGCCGGGGATACCCACGCAAGATCAGGGATGGCGGAGCACGGCTTCGGGTGGATTCCCCTGATGTGCTGTGCCGCCGGACTCGCTGTGGGAGCGGCATTCCTCCGCCGCCAGCACGGGGCCGCGAACCCGGTGATCGACATGATGCTGTTCCGCACGCGCCGGTTCAACGTGCCCCTGCTCATCGACGCGCTGGCGACGTTCGGACTGGTCGGCTTCAGCCTGTTCAACTGGCAGTTCATGCAACTCGTCCTGGGCATGGGTCCGTTGGAGTCGGCCGTGTGGTCCTTGCCCACCTTCCTCGTGATGCCCCTGGGTATCGCGCTGGCCACCGCGCTCGCCCCCCGCATCGGTAAACACAACGTGATCGCCGCCGGGCTGCTCGTGGCGACTGTCGGCTACGTCATGCTGGCCCTGCTCCAAGCCGATTCGGGAGTCGTCCACCTCGTCAGCGGCATGACCGTCGTCGCGATCGGCATCGGCGCCGTCTCCGCAGTCGTCACCGAGGTGATCCTGTCCGCCGCACCACCGGAGCGGGCCGGGGCGGCCTCAGCCATGGCCGAGACCTCTGCCGAGTTCGGCGGGGCGCTGGGCATCGCGCTCCTGGGCAGCATCGGCACCGCCGTCTACCGTTCGGAACTGGCGGTCAGTGCTCCTGACGACCTGACGTCCAAGGAGTTGGAGGCGGCCAGGAGCACACTCGGCGGCGCCGTCGAGACCGCCGCCGCCCTCCCGAGGGGCACCGCCGAATCCCTGCGGAACGCGGCCTTCGACGCCTTCGCCCGGGAGGCCAGGATCGCCTCGGTGGTCAGTGCCGTCCTGATGACGGGCGCGGCGGTTCTCATCGCCACCCTGCTCCGCACCGCACGCACACGCCCCGGACCCGAGGCCCCCAATCCGCAGCGGAGCACCATGACGGGGACCGGGCGGGGGACCTGCACTCCCGGGCAACCTCGTCCTGAGCACGGAGGGTGAGCCGTACGCGGGTGGAGACAGGGCTGGTGGTGGAGGTGCCGGCCAGGACGGGCCGCTCAGCCCGACCGGCGGTGTCAGTGGCTGCGGAGGGTTATTGTCTGGGATCCCAGACACTTGCCGGTTCGGGTGGGTGGCTGTGGGGCGGGGGCCTGGCAGAGCCTTGAACCATGACCGGCCGACCCGAAAAGCATTCGGCGGAACCGCGTGGGTCGCGGTTCCGCCGAGTGGTCGTGGTTGCGGGGCTAGTACTGATGGACCGGTTCCCTGTCGGGCTCGGTCCCCTTCGGGGCTTCGAGGGTTTCGGCCTCCGGTGGGCGGTGGCGCATACAGAGGTGGTACGCGCCCGTCATCAGCGCCAGCCAGACCACTCCGACGACGAGGGCGATCCTCGTGCTGTCCGAGAACGCGAGGAGCGCCACCACGCCGGCCATGAACACGATCGCGGCGATCTGCCCGTAGGGCCAGAAGGGTGCCGGGTACTTCAGCGTGGCGACCTCCTGCGGGGTCATCCTGCGGCGGGCGCTGACCTGGGAGAACAGGATCATGAGCCAGACCCAGACGGTGGCGAAGGTCGCGATGGAGGCGATGACGAGGAAGACCCGTTCGGGCATGAGGTAGTTGAGGAGTACGCCGCAGAGGAGTGCGCCGATCATGATGACGACGGTCAGCCACGGCACCCCGTTGCGCGAGAGCCTGCGCATGGCGGCCGGTGCCTGTCCCCGCTCGGCCATGCCGTACATGATGCGTCCGGCGGCGAAGATGTCGCTGTTGATCGCGGACAGTGCGGCGACGATGACGACGACGTTCAGTACGGCGGCCGCGGAGCTGACGCCGAGTCCGGCGAAGATCTCGACGAAGGGGCTGCCGCCCGAGCCGATGTGCTGCCAGGGGTCGAGCGACATGATCACGGCGA
This sequence comes from Streptomyces sp. NBC_01320, assembly GCF_035974375.1. NCBI lineage: Bacteria > Bacillati > Actinomycetota > Actinomycetes > Kitasatosporales > Streptomycetaceae > Streptomyces > Streptomyces sp. NBC_01320. The sequence goes on along the minus strand of NZ_CP108390.1, from coordinate 11,490,571 downwards.
GGGTGAGCACGTAGAAGAGCACGATGCGGATGGGGATGGAGTTGACGGCGCTCGGGATCGTCTTCTCGGGGTCCTGCGCCTCGCCGGCGGTGACGCCGATGATCTCGGTGCCGCCGAACGCGAACATCACCACGGCCAGCGACATGACGATGCCCTGGATCCCGTGGGGGAAGAAGCCTCCGTTGCTCCACAGGTTCGAGACGCCCGCGCCGCCGTGGCTGCCGAAGCCGAAGACGATGATCGCGAGTCCGGCGAGGATCATCGCGATGATGGCGACGACCTTGGCGAGCGAGAGCCAGAACTCCAGCTCGCCGAAGACCTTGACGCTGAAGAGGTTCATGGCGCCGATGACGCCCACGGCCGCCAGGAGCCAGATCCAGCGGGGCACGTCGGGGAACCAGAAGCCCATGTAGACGCCGAGTGCCGTGATGTCAGCCAGGCAGACGAAGACCATCTCCAGCGCGTAGGTCCAGCCGGTCAGGAAGCCGGGCAGCGGACCGAGGTACCTGGTCGCGTACTCGCCGAAGGATCCGGCGCACGGCCGGCTCACCGCCATCTCGCCGAGCGAGCGCAGGACGAGGAAGACGGCGGCTCCGCCGATGAGATAGGCGAGCAGTACGGCCGGCCCGGCCGCCTTGATGGATTCCGAGGAACCGTAGAAGAGGCCGGTCCCGATGGCGGAGCCGAGGGCGATGAAGCGTATGTGCCGGGACTTGAGCCCGCGCTGCAGGGACGTCTTGTCAGTGGTCAACATGTCGGTGGTCAACGAATGCCCTCCTTGGGAACGGCGCGTTCCGGGCGAGATGGCGGGGCCGGATCGATGACCGGTGACGGCCTTCGGCACACCCGCACGACGAGGGAACTTGTATATTCCTGTATATACAGGAGCGTCAAGAGGTGGACCAATGGGTGAACGAGAGACGGCGTCGAGCGCCTCACCGGCCGTCGGACGGGCGCTGGACATCCTGCTGCACCTCGCCGGCCGGTCGGGCCCGGTCCAGGCCGCGGCCCTCGCCCGCGAACTGGGCATCCCGCGGTCGTCCGCGTACCACATCCTCTCCGTCCTGGTGGACCGCGGTTTCGTCACCTACCTGCCCAAGGAGCAGGCGTACGGGCTCGGGGTCGCGTCCTTCGAGATCGGCTCGGCCTACCTCCGGCACGAGCCCCTCGAACGGCTCGCGCGCCCCATCCTGCGCAGCGCGTCCAACCGCCTCGGCCAGACCGTCCACCTGGGCATCGTCCACGGCGCGGAGACGGTCTACCTGCTCAAGGAGCGTCCCCGGTCGCGCCCGTCAGGCGACGCCGACATCGCCCTCGTCACGGACATCGGGGTCCGGCTGCCCGCGCATCTGACGGCCAACGGGCGTGCCGTCCTCGCCCATTCCGCTCCGGCGCAGCTACGGGCCCTGTTCCCGCGCCGCGGCGACCTCATCACCCGTACCGGCAAGGGACCGCGCTCGCTGCCGGAACTGCTGTCCCTGCTGGCACAGGACCGTGAACGCGGCTGGTCGGAGGAGGTCGAGCTGGTCTCGGAAGGTTTCCGGTCGATGGGGATCGCGGCCTTCGACCACAACGAGCGGCCCGTCGCCGCACTCAGCAGCACCTGGCACCGGCACTACAGCCGGCACGAGCCCGACCAGGTGCGCGGCGTTCTCGAACAGTCCGCGGCGCGGCTGACCGCCGCGATGTCCGGCCGGCGACCGGCGGCGCAGCTGAGCCGCACCGCCGGACCGGGCGCCCCTGACGGTCACCGACAGGTCGGTGCACATGCAGGCAGGCGCACCGACAGCTCAGTGCGCGGCGAACGTTCCCTCGAGGCGGTACCGGGAGCCCGGGTGCAGCAGACGCGCGACGCTGACGACGGCGTCGCGCGACCAGGTGCGTCGCTGGATCAGCAGGCACGGCTCGGCCGGTGACACGCCGAGGATCTCGCACTCCTCCGCGGAGGGAAGTACCGCCTCGACGATGTGCTCGCCCTTGCCCAGCGGCGCGACCTCCGACAGGAACGTGAACGGTGTGCGTTGCGTGAAGTCCTGGTCGAGATAGCCGGGGGCGAAGTCCGGATGGACGTAACGGTCCTCCAACTGGACCGCCGCCCCGTCCTCGAAGTGCACGACGCGCGAACGGAAGGCGCTGCGCCGCCCGTCGAGGCCGAGCTGTGCGCTGATCTCGGGATCGGGGAGTTCCTCGCGCAGTGACAGCACCCTGGCCTCGTAGCGATGGCCACGGCCCCGGATCTCGTCGGCGATGTTGTGCACCTCGACCAGGGCGGAGCTGCCCTTGCGCCGTGCGACGAAGGTGCCCACTCCCATGACGCGCCGCAGCAGGCCGTCCGCGCTCAGCTCGCGCAGAGCGCGGTTGACCGTCATCCGGGACAGGCCGAGCGACTCGACGAGCTGGTTCTCCGACGGCAGTGCCTCGCCCTCGCGCCAGTGGCCGCTGACGATCTGCCGGGACACGAGGTCCTTGATCCGCTGGTAGGCGGGCGCGGAACCGGGTGTCTGCTCCGCGTAGAGCCTGGCGAGCTCCGAAGCCCCCACGACCAAGCCGTCCACCGTCCTCGTCCCCGTCGGTCGCCGCGCCGCCTGAGGTGCGGTCACGGTCACCCGAATTCTAGGCGAGACGCCTTTCAGGATGCTGGTCACGGCGGCCCCCGCCGTACGGGCCGGGCGCATCCCGTTCTCGGATCCGAGAACTTCGGGGCCCGCCGCTGGTTCCCGCCCGACCGGTCGCCTGTCATGGGGCACGCAGCAACTCCGTTACCCACCAGGAGAAGACCATGATCGGCGTTTCCCCCGCGGCCCGCCACATCCGCGCCCCGCGTGGCACCGAACTGAACTGCCTCGGCTGGCAGCAGGAGGGCGCCCTGCGCATGCTCATGAACAACCTCGACCCCGAGGTCGCCGAGCACCCCGAGAACCTGATCGTCTACGGCGGCACCGGCAAGGCCGCCCGCGACTGGGCCGCGTACGACGCGATCGTGCGCACGCTCAAAACGCTCAAGGACGACGAGACGCTCCTGGTGCAGTCCGGAAAGCCGGTCGGCGTCATGCGCACCAGCGAGTGGGCGCCGCGGGTGCTGCTCGCCAACTCCAACCTGGTCGGCGACTGGGCCAACTGGGAGGAGTTCCGCTCCCTCGAGGCGCGCGGACTGACCATGTACGGCCAGATGACCGCCGGCTCCTGGATCTACATCGGCAGCCAGGGCATCCTCCAGGGCACGTACGAGACCTTCGGAGCGGTCGCGCGCAAGAAGTTCGACGGCACGCTGGCGGGCACCATCACGCTGACCGCCGGACTCGGCGGCATGGGCGGCGCCCAGCCGCTCGCCGTCACCATGAACGACGGCGTCGCGCTCTGCGTCGACGTCGACCCCACCCGCATCGAGCGCCGTATCGCGCACCACTATCTCGACGTCGCGGCCGACGACCTCGACCACGCCCTGAGTCTCGCCATCGAGGCCAAGGAAGCGCGCCGCCCGCTGTCCATCGGCCTCGCGGGCAACGCCGCCGAGGTGTTCCCCCAGCTCCTGGAGATGGGCGCGCCGATCGACATCGTCACCGACCAGACCTCGGCGCACGACCCGCTGGCCTACCTCCCCGTCGGCGTGAGCGTCGAGGAGTGGCACGAGCAGGCCCGCAAGGACCCGGCGGACTTCACCCGCCGCTCCCGCGAGTCGATGGCCCGGCACGTGGAGGCCATGGTCGGGTTCCTCGACGCCGGAGCCGAGGTCTTCGACTACGGCAACTCGATCCGCGACGAGGCCCGCAGGGCCGGCTACCAGCGCGCTTTCGACTTCCCCGGCTTCGTACCCGCCCACATCCGGCCCCTGTTCGAAGAGGGCCTCGGCCCGTTCCGGTGGGCGGCGCTGTCCGGCGACCCCAAGGACATCGAGGCCACCGACCGGGCGATCATGGAGCTCTTCCCCGAGAACGAGCACCTCCACCGCTGGATCAAGATGGCCGGTGAGCGCGTCTCCTTCGAGGGCCTGCCCGCCCGCATCTGCTGGCTCGGCTACGGCGAACGCCACCGTGCGGGCCTGCGGTTCAACGAGATGGTCGCCTCCGGCGAACTGTCCGCGCCGCTCGCCATCGGCCGCGACCACCTGGACTCCGGCTCCGTCGCCTCCCCGTACCGCGAGACCGAGGCCATGCTCGACGGCTCCGACGCCATCGCCGACTGGCCGCTGCTCAACGCCCTGGTGAACACGTCGTCCGGCGCTTCGTGGGTCTCGATCCACCACGGCGGCGGAGTCGGCATGGGCCGCTCCATCCACGCGGGCCAGGTGTGCATCGCCGACGGCACCGAACTCGCCGCGCAGAAGCTGTCCCGCGTCCTGACCAACGACCCCGGCATGGGCGTCATCCGCCACGTCGACGCGGGTTACGAGTACGCCGGCACCGTGGCACGCGACCGCGGGGTACGCATCCCCATGACCGAGGGCGACAGCAAGTGAGCGCGGCGGGCACGATCGAACCCACGGACATGGCTGTCGACTGCGCTGTGGACGCGCCCGTCGACCTCACCGTGGACGTGGCTCCCGAGGCGTGGCATGGCCGGGACGACGGTCCCGGGAACGAACACCTGCGCTGGCACCACGCGATCAGCACCGACCCCGGGCAACCGGGGCCGTGGGACGCGGCGTTCGTCGGCTTCCGCAGCGACGAGGGGGTGCGCCGCAACAAGGGCCGCCAGGGCGCGGCGGGCGGCCCGCGCGAACTGCGTGCCGCCCTGGCGTCCATGGCACTGCCCGCACCCATGACCGTGCTGGACGCCGGAGACGTCGAAGTCCTCGACGGGGACCTGGAGTCGGGGCACTGGCGCCTGGGGCAGGCGGTCGGCGCGCTCGTCGACCGCGGCATTCCGGTGGTGGTGCTGGGCGGCGGTCACGAGGTGGCGTACGGGACCTATCTCGGGCTCGTCGGCACGCGCGCGGTGCGGGCGGGAGGGCGGCTCGGGGTGCTCAACCTCGACGCCCACTTCGACCTCCGGGACGACGTGCGGGCGAGCTCCGGCACCCCGTTCCTCCAGATGGCGCGGAGCGAGGAGCAGCGGGGCCACTGGCTCAACTACCGTGTGATCGGCATCAGTCAGCCGAGCAACACCGAGCATCTCTTCCGCACGGCCGACCGGCTCAAAGTGCGCTATCTGACCGACACCGAGTGCGGGCTCCTCGATCTGCCCGCGGTCGACGCGTTCGTGGACGAGTTCGTCGACGGCAGCGATGTCCTCCACCTCAGCATCGACCTGGACGTCCTGTCGGCCGCCGCCGCTCCCGGGGTCAGCGCCCCGGCCGCCCACGGCGTGCAGATGGAGGTCGTCGAGCGCGTCTGCGCCCGGGTGGCGGCGAGCGGGAAGCCGATCGTGGTCGATGTCGCCGAACTCAACCCGGACCTCGATGTCGACCACCGGACGGCGCGCGCGGGTGCGCGGTTGATTCACCGCGTTCTGACGACGCGTCGGGCGATGGCCGGCGTGGTCGACGCCACCGCGTCCGACTGACGGCGCGCCTGACAGACGGGCCGCCCCTATACCGGTCGCCAGGCCGTGAGAGCACGGACAGCCGCGGTCTGGCGACCATTGATTTTCCGGGGAGAGACGGGCTGCCGGGATTCATTCTCAGCGCCACGGACAGAGGGGCTCCGCAGCCGCGCTGAAATTCCGGGCGCGCGCCCGGGATCATCTGTCGTCCGCTCTCTGCCACGATCACCGACATATCGATAGCGGGCCCTGGGAGCGGCGGCGAACGCGGCACCGACCACGGAGGCCGCCGCTGTCGTCGGCGCCGTCGCCCTCTCCCTCCAGGAGTGGCGGGCGCGGCGCGGCGACCGTATCCGGCGGCAGCGCAGTACCGAGGAGGCACTGCCAGGCCGATGCGTCGTGCTCGGCCCGCCCGGCGACGTCCGGGACGCGGTGGTACAGGCGGCGGCCCGTCCGGCGGCTGCTCGACGTCGACCGACGTGAGCGTTGACTCTCACAAATTATGAGAGGAGACTCTCACGTCATGGACTCCAGTAATCGCCTGGGCGATATCGAGATCACCGACCCGCAAGCGATGCGGGCGCTGGCTCATCCGGTTCGGCTGGCCATCCTTGACCATCTCCAGCGGCACGGGCCGGCGACCGCGACGCAACTCGCGCCCGACGTGGGAGCGACCCCGACGGTGACCAGCTGGCATCTGCGCCACCTGGCAGGCTTCGGACTGGTCCGCGACAGCGAGCCCGGACCGGACCGCCGCCAGCGGCGGTGGGAGGCGGTGGCGCGCGGTTTCCGGTTCGAGGCGCCACAGGACCCGGCGGACGAGGAGGGTCGGTCAGCCGCGCGGGTGCTGTCGCGGCAGATGTTCCTGCACTGTGCAGACCTTCCGAGCCGGTGGGCTGCCGAGATCGAGCCCGAACTCGATCCGGCGTGGCGCAGACTGGCCGGGCTGGCCAACACCCGCGTCGTGGTCTCCGCCGAAGAACTCGCCGCCATCGAGGACGGGATCGAGCGCATTCTCGCGCCGTACGTCACTCGTGACCCGGCCGAGCGGCCTGCCGACGGCCGCGGCGTCCGGCTGATGCGCTACGTCCTGCCGGAAGGTGCCGACAAGCAGACCGGGCAGACGCCATGAACAACCCGGACCGCACCGCTGCGATATCGCTGTGGCGGGATCAACGGTTCCGCCGCTTCTGGGCCGGCCAGTCGGTCTCACAGTTCGGCGACCGGATCACCGAACTGGCCCTGCCCCTGATCGCCATCAGCGCCCTGAACGCTTCGGCCAACCAGGTGGCGTGGCTGACCGCACTCATCTGGACCCCGAACCTGCTCGCAATCTTCCTGGGGGCCTGGGTCGATCACCAAGCCCACAAACGCCGTCTGATGATCCTCGCCGACCTGATACGCGCCGCAGTACTGCTCAGCGTCCCGGCGGCCTACCTGTCAGGGATGGTGACGCTGGGACAATTGTATGCCGTGGCATTACTGATGGGCGCCGCCGGGGTGCTGTTCAACACCGCCTATCCCCCGTTCTTCGTACGCCTCGTGCCGCGCGCGTCCTACGTCGACGCCAACAGCAAACTCAGTGCCAGCCGGTCCGCATCGTATGTCGCCGGCCCGGCCATCGGCGGCGTTCTGGTCCAGGCGCTGACCGCACCCGTCACCATCGCCGTGGACGCCCTGACCTTCCTGGCGTCAGCGTTTCTGGTCGGCCGGGTCTCGGTCCACGAGTTGCCGACCGCATCCGGCAGCACAGCGGCACCCTCGCTGTTGCAACGTGCCCGAGAGGGACTGTCGTTCGTCGTCCGTCACCCAGTACTGCGGGCCACTCTCAGCTGCGCGGCGACCGTCAACTTCTTCACCTTTGTCGCGGGCAGTGGGCTGATCGTGCTGTTCGCCAACCGGAGCCTCGGACTGTCGGCAGGAGTGATCGGCATCGCGTTCGGGATCGGCGCGACCGGTTCCCTCCTTGGCGCGGCGTTCGCCCCGAAAATCTCGCGACGGTTCGGCGTGGGGCGCAGCATCGTCGTGGGCGCGGTGCTGTTTCCGGCGCCGATCGCCATCGCCGCCGCCGCAGACGGCCCGCTCTGGCTCCGTGCCGGAGCCTTGGCCGCGGCCGAGTTCCTGTCCGGCTTCGGCGTCATGCTGTTCGACGTCAACCTCAACTCCCTCCAGGCCGCTGTGATCCCCGATGGCATGCGCAGCCGCGTGGCCGGCGCGTACAGCACGATCAACTACGGCATCCGCCCCGTCGGAGCCATCGTCGGCGGGCTACTCGCTACCGTCATCGGCCTGAGGGCGACCCTCCTCATCGCCGCTGTCGGCGGAGCCCTGTCACTGCTCTGGCTACTGCCCTCACCGATACCCCACATTCGCTCCCTGGCCCCGAACAACACCGCGGATACAACGGGCGGCACGGACGACGACAATCGATCAGTACCTTGTTGACCCACCGGTAACGGTCCGACCCGGATCAGCGAAGGTGCGGGGATCACCGAGAAGGGTGGCGACGACCAGCGCCGCCGGAGCGGTGGCCGGGAAGACACGCTCCTGGTTCAGTAGCAGCCGGTACAGACCGCCCACCGCCCGCACCCGGCGGGCCTGGTCGTCGTCGAGCACACCGAGAAGGAAGTCCGGCGTGTCGGGCACGTTGTGCAGGCCCGTGCAGAAAATGGATGGCCGCGTCACTTGACGATGTCCAGCACCGCCATCATGCCCGCGTCCTCGTGGTTGAGAATATGGCAGTGCAGGACGGTCTTGCCGGTGTAGTCCTTGAAGCGGATCCGGATGACGAACTGGCCCTTGGCGGGAACGCTCGCAACGTCCTGCAAGCCGTGGCCCCGGTGCGGACGTCCGTTGATGCTCATCAGCTGGAAATGGTTGGTGTGCACATGGAAGGAGTGTTCTTCGTTGCTGTCGTTGCGCACGGTCCACTCCTCGACCGTGTTCAGCTTGGCCCGCATGTCCACTCGGTTCGGATCGAACTGCTTGCCATTGATGTAGAACTTGGTGCCGGCCTTGTTCTCGGAGAACACGACGGTGCGCCGCGCGGCGATCGGAGCATCGCTCAAATTCACGGTCGGCGCGAAGGACGAGGTGGGCAGCGTCGCCGGCTGCGCAGCAGGCCCTTCGGAGACCAGGGTGGCCAAGGTCGCCTCCGGGAAGGAATTGCCGCCCGGCCCGGTCTTGTAGGCGAGCGTCTGCAGTTGGGTGCGGCCGCCCGGACCGCCTTGGACGAGCACGTCGAAGCGGGCCCCGGCCGCCAGGAGCAGCGAGTCGGCTGTCCAGATGCGGTCAACGGGGGTGCCGTCATGGGCGATCACATGGAACTTCTGTCCTTTCAGATGGACCTTGTAGTAGATGTTGGCGCTGATGTTGGCCAGCCGCCACAACTGGGTCTCACCTGGCCGGATACGAACGGTCGGGTTCAGCTGGCCGTTGACGGTGCGATGGGTGGGCGCGCCGATGTGGAGATTCTCGGTCCTGATCGCGCCTCCCTGGACCTGGAAGTCCTTGAGCGCGATGACGTGCTCGGTGATGTGGCGCAGGTTCGCCGGAAGGTACTGCTGCAGGCTGTCGACGATGAGGATGCCCGACATGCCCCCGGCGACCTGCGCTGCGGAGGTGTGGTGCGGGTGCGGGTGGTACCAATAGGTACCGGCTCGCAGGGTGTTGGGGAACTGAAAGGAGTAGTGGAACGTCTGCCCTGGATCGATGTGGATGAAGATGTTGTCGGCGTTGCCGCTCGGTGACACGTGGAGTCCGTGGACATGCAGGTTGGTGACCTCGTTCAGCGTATTCTTCAGGTCCAGCTCCAGCTTGTCCCCCGGCCGGATCCGCAGCGTGGGCGGCATGTAACCACCGTTGTAGGTGAGAGCCCAGAACTTGTGGCCACCCAGGTCCACCCGCCTTCTCTCCACAGCGATCTCCGCCCGCAGCAGCCCGTTGTGGCTGACCATCTGGGCCGGTTCCTTGAGCGGAGAACCTTCCGCGAACGAGGGCGCCGGCGACGACGACCGGGACGGGTCGCCGGCGCAGCCGCTCATCAGGGCGCCGATGGACAGGATCAGGAGCATGGCAACGCGCGGCAGCACGAAACGGGATCGCATGACGCCTCCATTGACGGACATCCGCATCACGCGTAGCTGACCACCGGCAAGCACCCGAGCGAAGCCGTGCGCGCGCCGACTGGACCGTTCGAGCGACGAGCTACACCCCGATGCCACCCCTGGCTCACGCACTTTCTCACCGTCTCCGATGTGCCGCGCTCCCGGGCGTTCCACTCCGACGTGCTGGGCGGAACGGTGGTGCTGTGGGCCAGGCGACGGGTCTGCTCAGGGGCGAGCCGGCGCGCACCGACAGCCGTCCCCCCAGGCCCGCCAAGCGGTCGATGATGTGGCGGTCCTCCGGTACAGCGCGTGCCATAGTGCCGGGTCCGTCGTCCCGTACGGTCGCCGCAGCTCGTTGTCCGCGGCTTGCCAGCTGATGTGCACGCGGCTGACCGGGTCTGGTCCCGGGTCCGGTTCGTCCGGCAGGGCAGATACCCCGGATCGCGCCGTCGCCCGCGCGGTTTGGGCGATGTCGGCGGGCAGCAGCCGGTCGGTGCCTTCCTCGGTGCCGGGCGTTCCACAGGGGCTTCCGTCGTCTCCGCCGGAGGACGGCATCCTGAACGATCAGTTCGGCAGTGATCCGCTCCACTGTCGGGGCTCGACGGGCGCGGGGCAGGCGATGCCGCTCGAAGACTTCATCGCCCAGGCCATCGAGGGTCAGGGCGGTGCCGGTGGTGGGGGACGGCTTCAGTTGTGCAGGGGGACGACGGTGGCGCCCGTGCGTAGGCTTCGTTTTCGAGGGTGAGTTGCCTCGGGCCGCCTACGGCGCGGCGGGCCGCACCTGCTCGGCGCTCTCCTGCGGGTCCACCATGCGCATGACCTCGCCGGGCCCGCGCGAGGTGTGTTCCTCGGATCGGGTAGGCGGGCCGGTTTGCCCGGCCCGCCCCCCACACCACCGGACATGCGGGCCCGCATCCGGCGGTTCGTCCAGCTGATCTCAGGCGAGCTTCAGGCGGGACCACGAGCCCTTGAACGACTTGTAGCCCTGCGCATCCCAATAGGCTTTATTCATAGCGATTTCCAGTGGTTTCAGGTGGGAGGCCCGCCAGTATCGCTTGCGTTGCACTGCAACGCCTTGCTCCTGGTCTCCAAATTCGTAACCGAGCTTCTGGAGCATGGAGTTCTTGCGCTGACTGGTCTTCCACTGCACCCACTGGGCCTGCCGTAGCCTGCGGCGGGTCCAGTGATCAATCTCCTCGAAAACCCGAAGGCTGTCGGAGAGACTGAAGTAGGCCACCCAGCCGACCGAGAAACGGTTGAGTTTGTCCATCCTGTGGGCCATCGATACGCCCCACGTCCGGGAGGTGACTCGCCGAACGGTGGACTTTAGCCGTCTCACGGCCTTCCGGTCCACCCGGATCTTCACCTGCCCTTTGGCGAGGTAGTACCCGAATCCCAGGAGTGACGTCCACCAGATGGGGCACGCCTTCGACTTCTCACGATTCACCCTCAGTTTCAAGGTCTTCTCAATGAAGGCCGTGACCGAGGCGAGGGTCCGCTGCGCCGCTCGCTCGGACCGGACGAAAATCATCACATCGTCCGCGTACCTCACGAACCGGTGTCCGCGTTTGAAGAGTTCGCGGTCAAGGTCGTCCAGCATGATGTTCGACAGCAACGGGGACAAGGGGAACCCTGCGGGGTCCCTTCCTCGTTCCTCACCATCACGCCGTCGCTCATAATCCCGGCTTCCAGGTACCGCCGAATCAACTTCAGGACCTTTCTGTCCCTCACCCGGCGAGCCACCCGCGCCATAAGCGCATCGTGATTCATTCGGTCGAAGAACTTGTCGAGGTCCAGGTCCACGGCCCAACGGTTTCTGTCCTGGACGGCCCGGCGACCAACCCTTACGGCTTGGTGGGCCGAACGCCCTGGTCGGAACCCGAACGACGCCCCAGAGAAGTGGGGATCGAAGACGGGCACGAGGGCCTGCGCAATTGCCTGCTGGATCAAGCGATCCAGCACCCGTGGGACACCTAGCATCCGCTCCCCACCATTCGGCTTAGGGATGGTCACCCGACGGACAGGAGCGGGCTTATATGTCCCCGCATCGAGCTCAGCCCATACCTTGGGCCAGTTCTGGGCGATCCATGGCCGGAGTTCATCCGTCGTCATCCCATCAACGCCGGGGGCACCCCGGTTTGCTTCGACGCGCCTGAGCGCCGCGAGAAGGTTCTCCTTCGAGAACACCGTCTCCCAGAGGGAGACCTCGCGGTGATTGTTGTCCGCGTGTAGCGCCGGCTGGTCACTGCGCCCCTTGGGCTGGGCGGTCGTATGCACCGACCCCGTCACCCCAGGGTCTGCCGGGGCAGATTTACGGCGGTCATCGTGACCTGCGCGAGCAGACACCCTTCTTCCAATCCGCTAAACGTTCGGCCCTTCCCGAGTCCTTGTCGGCCTACTGCCTTCCCGTCTCGGTACTATGACCTCTGCTGACTTCTGTCCGGCAAACCAGTGCCATTGCTGGCATCGGTCGTCACAATCCCGGCCGACACACCGTTACAGGTGACACCCGGGCAGACCTCCCCGAATAAGAACAGCAACTTTCCCCGGATCGCCGCCGCATATACTCTGCGTCTTTCTTGGTGAGAACGGGCTTCGATGCAGTCAGCCACCTTGCCCAAGACGCCTAGCCTCAAATGCGGTTCTTGTACATCGGTACCCGGTTTTGCCTCCGGCTTCCTTCGGACCCCACCTCGCGATGACGCCCTTGCCGTTCGGCTAGCGAGTTAGTCTCACCTCTTCTCGTCGGGACTTTCACCCTTTAGCTGCTGCCCATGTCGGGCGTACTGACTCCTCCCCCACCTGAAGGTGGGGGCTTCTCGCTATGCCGGTTGGGCTTCGCGACGGACCAGCCCGGCCCGTAGAACGTTCAGGGCGCCCACCGTGTCCGCGTGTGCCTGGTGGCCGCACGAGACGCAGCGGAACTTCTGTTGTGTGGGCCGGTTCTCCTTGGCGGTGTGCCCGCATACGGGGCACCGCCGGGAGGTGTTGCGGGGGGCCACGGCCATCACTTCCCGTCCGGCGCATTCTGCCTTGGCGGTGAGGATCGTCAGGAACACCCCCCATCCGGCATCAGCGATCGAACGGTTCAGCCCGGCCTTGGCGACGGCCCCGTTGGGCAGGAAGCTGCCCGGCGTGGCGGGGTCCGGCTTCGGAGCCGGGACCTTGCTCATGTTGCGGATCCTGAGGTCTTCGTGCGCGATGAAATCGTGGTCACGCACCAGGTTCAGCGCGGTCTTGTGCGCGTGGTCCAGGCGCTGACGGCGGACCTTGCGGTGCAGCCGCGCCACAACCTCCACGGCCTTGCGTCGGCGCTTCGAGCCGCGCTTGCACCGGGCGAGGGCCTGCTGCGCGGCTTCGAGTTTCGCGGCGGCCTTCGCCCCGTGCCGGGGGTTGGGTACGAACTCGCCGTGGGAGTCGGCGAGGAAGTTCGCTATGCCCAGGTCGATGCCGACCATGCTGCCGGTCGCCGGTAGGGGCTCGGGCTGTTCCTGGTCGGCGGTGAGGATGACGTACCAGCGCCGACCTTCGCGCTTGACGCTGATCGTCTTGACCTTCCCGGCCACCGGCCGGTGCTGGTGCACCTTGACGTGCCCGACGCCCTGGAGGCGGACGCGGGTGACGGGGTCGTGCGGGGTGGCATCCCAGCGGCAGCCGTCGCCGTCCTTCGGGAAGTCCACGGTGTCGAACCGCTTGGCCGAACGAAAGCGCGGATACCCCGGTGCCTCTGCGGCCTTGACCCGACGGAAGAAACCGGTGAACGCCTTGTCCAGCCGTCGCAACGTCGCCTGCTGAGAAGAGAACGACCAACGGCCCTGGCGTTCCGGGTCGAAGTCCCGGATGTCCTTGAGCTGGGCGGACTGCTGCCCGTACCGGACCGTCGTCTTCGAGCTGTGCCGGTAGGCATCGCGGCGTTCTTGCAACGCGCCGTTGTAGAGCGAGCAGTGATCCCGCAGCATCTCGGCGAGCGCGCCCTGCTGGCCCACGGTGGGCCGCATCAGGAACTTGTACGCACGGATCATCCGGCCCACCCCCTTCCTGGCCCGCTTCGGAGATCATACTACGCTTGGCGTGTGTCACCACGATGGGAACCAAACCCCGATATTCGTACCGGTCGCCACGTCGTCTCCCACCTCCATGCCCACTTGGTGTTCGTCACCAGGTACCGGCGCGGCGTGTTCGATGACGACATGTTGAAGCGGTGCGAGGAGATCATGCGCGAGGTCTGCGGCACGTTCGAGGCGGAGCTGCGGGAGTTCAACGGCGAAGCCGACCATGTGCACCTGCTGGTGCACTACCCGCCGAAGGTCGCCCTGTCGAAGCTGATCAACAGCCTCAAGGGCGTCAGCTCCAGGTACCTGCGAGCGGAGTACACCGGGCGAATCAACCGGATCGGCATGGGATCGGTGTTCTGGTCCCGCTCCTACTTCGCGGGATCCTGCGGCGGCGCACCGCTGACCATGATCCGCCAGTACATCGAAGAGCAGAAGCGGCCTGCCTGACCATCCCCCAGGCACAGCGAACTCCGGCGCCTCGCGCCTCCGGACCAAGGATGCGTTTCCCTCCCCGACTGAAGCCGGGGATACCCACGCAAGATCAGGGATGGCGCTGACGTACCCCAGTGGCATCCGCAGTGCTCTGGTCGGCAGCGGTATGTCGAACCTGGCGTCGTGGGTGAGCACACAAACCACAGTCCTGGCGTCGGTCGGTGTCGCGGCGAGGTACCGGTGCGGCCAGTCCACCACTACGTCGTGGGCCGCGGGAAACCACCCCGGTGTGGCGAAGACCGGGCGGGCGTCGCACACGGTCACCCGGTAGCCGAGGAGGGCGCCCACGCGCGTGAGCGCGGCGGCGAAGTCGACGGCGGCGAAGGCAAGCAGCCCGGGCGCCGTCGTTTGCGACTCGACCAGCAGCGTTACGGTCTCGTCGCCGCACAGATGGTGGACGAGGCCCGTAACGCCCGCGCCCAGCAGGGCGCCCGCCTTGTGTGCGGCCCAGCGGTCGAGGCCTCCGCCGTCCAGAGTGCCCGGTGCTTCCCTGCCCTGCCGTACCAGCATGGCCCGTCCGAGCAGGTGGGAGGGGCCGGAGACCACCTGGGTGAGGGCGACGGACTCGCAGGCGACCGTCGCTGCCAGGGCCGCCGCGATCTCCGGCTGCTCGTCGGGTACGACGCGCTGCATAAACACGTCGAGGCGCCGCCGCAGGTGAGCCCGACGGCGAAGGCGTCATCCTCGGTGTACTTGAAGTGTTCCAGGGAGGGGCCGCGCCCAGCCGGCGCCTCCTGGCACAGCTCGTACACCGCGCCCTCGACGCAGCCGCCAGAGACGCTGCCGACCGCTTTGCCAACGGCGTCGACGGCCATGGCCGTGCCAGCCGGACGCGGCGCGCTGCCGCTGGTCGACACCACAGCGGCGACCGCGGAGGGTTCGGCTCGCACGCTTCATCCGGGCAGCGCCTCGGCTGCGATGTCCAGCACCTTTTTCCTCCGGGGCTTGGTGTCTTGTCCGGGCCGTGCCCGGAGCTCACATACGGGGATCCAGGAGTTTTTTGGGCGTGATCGGGAGGTCCCGCACCCGCCGCCCTGTCGCGTCGAACACCGCGTTGGCGACGGCCGCTGCGATACCCGTGGCGGACAGCTCCCCGATTCCCTTGGCGCCGAGCGGCCCGGCATGCGGATCGAACTCGTCGACGAAGGACATGTCGATATGGGATGGGATGTCGGCGTTCACCGGTAGGGGCACCCCGGCGAGGTCCTGAGACAGCCAGTGGCCCAGGTTCGGCTCGAAGTGGCTGGCCTCCATGGCTGCCATGCCCCAGCCCCACACCAGTCCGCCGATCAACTGGGAGCGGGCGGTGCGCTCGTTGACGACCGCGCCGACGCTGTAGACACCGGTCGCGCGGCGCAGCCGCAGCAGGCCGAGGTCCGGGTCGACACCTACCTCGATGAACATGGCGCCGAAGGTGCGCAAGGAGACACCAGGCGCTCCCGCGTCGGCGGATGCGCCGCCGGGCAGCACCATCTCGCCGTTGCCGACCACCTCGTCGAACTCAGCCGCGCGCAGGATGTCGGCGTATGGCCGACGCTGGTCGCGCCAGGTGAGGGCGCCGGAGTCGGCGCGCACCTCATCGGTCGGCCAGGACATCACGTCGGCGAGCTGGCGCAGGACGTCGTTGGCGGCCAGGTGGACAGCGGTGCCCATGGCGATCGTGGTGCCCGACCCGTAGGTAGGACCGGCGTACGGCAGGTCCGTGTCGCCTGAGATCCCCTTGACGGAACTGATGTCGATGCCGAGGGTCTCCGCGGCGATCTGCGGGAAGATCGTGGTGGAGCCCGCGCCGATGTCTGTGTAGCCGGCCTCGACCTTTGCGGTGCCGTCGCCCCGCATCCGCACCCGGGCGTTGGAGGTGAACCGGAACTGGCCCTGCGTGCAGTCGGCCATGCCGCAACCGATGAGCCAGTGCCCGTCGCGGGTGCCGCCCTTGGGCCGGTCCCACCAGCCGAAGCGGCGGGCACCCTCCTCGTACGCTTCCCTGAGCTTCTTCGAGGACCAGGGCGTGCCGTCGGCGGGGTAGCTCTCGGCGTAGTTGACCAGACGCAGCGTCAGCGGGTCCATGGACAGGGTGTGGGCCAGTTCGTCCATCGCGGAGCCGAGCGCCCAGGTGCCGGGGCCGTCGATGGGGGAACGCATGAACGACGACAGGTTGATGTGGCCGCGCCGCACCCGCTGGCTGGTGGAGATGTTCGGGGAGGCGTACAGCGCTTTGGAGGGCACGGAGCCGAACTCGACATAGTCGTCGGTGATGGCGGTGACGTTGTCGACTTCGTGGACGACCGCCTGGAGTTCGCCGCTTTCGTTGGCGCCCAGGGAGACGCGGTGCTCCATCAGCGGCTGGTAGCCGACGATGCTGTACATGTCCTGGCGGGTGAGCACCAGCTTCACCGGCCGGCCGACGGCCCTGGCGGCCTGGGCGGCGAGGATCTCGTGCGGCCAGATGAACGCCTTGGTACCGAAGCCGCCGCCGGTGTGCTGAGCGATCACCCGCACCTTGTCGGAGGCGATGCCGAAGGTCGCGGCCAGGGCGTCTCGCACCGCGTACACGTGCTGGACGGAGTCGTGGACTGTCAGCCGGCCGTCGTGCCACTCGGCGACGATTGCGCTCGGTTCCATCGGGTTGCCGTGCCGGGACGGCTGTGTGTAGGTGCCGGCCGCGCGCACGGGCGCCTCCGCGAACGCGCCGGCCGCGTCGCCCTTACGGAACTCCAGTGCGTCGAGCATGCCGTAGCCGCTCTCCGGCGATGGCGGTACGGCCACGGCCGTGTCTGGGTTGATGAATGGTTCCCGCTCGTACGACACCCGTACCCGCGCCGCCGCGCCCTCTGCCGCTTCCAGGGAATCGGCCAGGACCATGGCCACCGGTTGGCCCCAGTAGTTGACGACATCCCCCTGCATAGGGAGGAAACGGGTCGCGAGCGGAGGGCTCGGCAGGGCGGCGAACGCCTTGTCGACGGTGGGCAGCTCGGTCAGCACGTGGACGACGCCCGGCTCCCGCTGCGCCGCCTCGACGGCGTAGCCGGCGACCCGGCCTGTGGTGATCGTCGCGCCGACCAGGACCGCATACAGCTGGTCGGCGGCGTTGTAGTCGGCCGCGTACATCGCTGCTCCAGTGACCTTGGCGGGGCCGTCCTGCCTGGTCACGCCACGCATGCCGGTCATCCTGCCTCCAGGGCCAGTTCGAGGGCGCGCAGTGCGGTGTTGCGGGCGAGAGGGATCTTGTACGCGTTCGAGGACAGCGGGCGGCTGGCCGAGAATCCGGAGGTCACGGCGTCCATCACCTCGGGGCTACCGGGGCGCAGGCCGACCAGTGCCTGTTCTGCGTCGTACAGGCGCCAGGGACGCAGCGCCACGGAGCCGAGGGCCAGCCGTGCGCGGGAGATCACGCCGTCCTGGACCTCGACGACGGCGGCGGCCGACACGAGGGCGAACTCGTAGCTCTGGCGTTCGCGCACCTTGACGTACGCCGACTTGGGCGCGGGCGCGCCGATCTCAATGCCGGTGATCAGCTCGCTGGGGCGCAGCACGTTGTGCGCCGACGGGTCCTCGGCAGGCAGGGTGTGAAACTCGGTCGCCGGAATCCTGCGTCCGCCGTCCACGTGCTCGGTGATGATCTCCGCGTCCAGGCAGGCGAGAGCGACGGCGGGGTCCGAGGGCTGTACGGCCACGCAGTCCTCGGTCCATCCGAAGATGGCCAGCCGCTCGTTCGCGCCATGCAGAGCCGCGCAACCGGAGCCGGGGACACGCTTGTTGCAGGCCACCGGGCCGTTGGAGCGGAAGTAGGGACACCGGGTGCGCTGCACCGGGTTGCCGCCGATGGTGGCCAGGTTGCGCAGCTGCGCGGAGGCCGCCCTGAGGATGGACTGGGAGAGCACCGGGTACGAAGTCTCGACGCGCGGGTCCTGGGCCACGTCATTGAGCCGGGCCAGCGCGCCGATGTGCAGGCCGTCGCCGGTGGAGGTGATCTCGTGCAGCCGGGGCAGGCGGCCGATGTCGACCAGGTGGCTCGGCGACTCGATGCCGATCCGCGCCCAGTTGAGCAGTTCGGTGCCGCCGGCGAGGAACATGGTGTCCTCGGTACGCGCGCTGTCCAGGGCGCTGGGCAGGGACTCGGCTCGTACGTAGGTGAACGGGTGCATGTCACCGCCCCTTTCCGGCTGCTGCCTCGACGGCGGCGGCGATCTGCGGGTATGCGGAACAGCGGCAGATGTTCCCGCTCATCCATTCACGGATCTCATCGTTCGATCCGGTATGGCCCTCCTGAATACAGCCGACGGCCGACATGATCTGACCAGGTGTGCAGAACCCGCACTGGAGGGCGTCCGCGTCGATGAATGCCTGCTGGACGGGGTGCAGTTCGCCGTCCCGGGCGAGTCCTTCGACGGTTGTCACCTCGGAGCCGTCGGTGCTTGCAGCCAGCACCATGCAGGCGTTGACCCGGCGCCCGTCGAGGTGGACGGTGCAGGCACCGCACTCGCCCCGGTTGCATCCCTTTTTCGCCCCGGTCAACCGAAGCCGCTCGCGGAGAAGATCGAGGAGGGTCGTGCGCGCATCGCACGTCACCTGCGTGGTCGTCCCGTTGACCTGCAAGGTGAGTGTCGTTTCCGGGATGAGACTCTCATTCGGCATTGCATCGCTCCTGGGGAGGGCAGCAGATCTTAGGAAGGAAGCATTTTTCGCAACGAATGAGCAATATGCGCATATTATGACGGACTCGGATGCCGGTGACTCGCTGCCTTGCTGACATGTGGTGGTGTTTCGGCTGACGTGAGAGGACCGTTCTGCGGTTTCGCTGCTGCCACGAAGCCAGCAGACCGCAGCCCGGCCGTCGCGGCCCAGTAGTCACGGGTCCCGGACCGCTGCCCCTGACTTGACCGTACGCACCGGCGACAGTCGCAGGCCGCTCTACGGGGCCTTCGGTGAGGTGCCGACGCGCCCCGAGCTGGAGCGGTTCTTCTTCCTGGATGACGACGACCGCGACCTGATTGTGCTGCGACGGTCCGACGGGCACCGCCTGGAGGTGGCGGCGCAGATCGGCACCGTCCGCTACATCGGCACGTTGTCCCGGGTGCCGGTGAACCGGTTGAACACGCCGGCTCGGTACGGGCAGCTGAGCAAGGCGCAGACGATCGAGCGGGCGCCGGAGCCGCGGAAGACGGCGCTGCTGACGGCGGTGGTGCGCAATCGGGAGGCCCAGGCGGTCGAGGACGCGTTGGACCTGTTCGTGCTGCTGATGGCCACTCAGCCGACCGCCCGGCGCGGCGGGCGTCGGACAAGGAGCGCCTGGCGGTGCTGCCGCAGCTGGAGAAGGCAGCCCGCATCCTGGCGAAGGCGTCGAAGATCCTCGCCGAGGAGCTGGACCTGGTCGCCGAGCATGACGCGAACCTGGATGTCGCGGCGCTGTGGGCGGCGGTGGAGGAGGCCGTGCCGCGCGAGGCCGTGTCCGGCTCGGTGGCTTGGGTCGAGGCCCTGGTACCGGAGGACGACGGGTCGGCCGAGGCGGCGATGCGCGAGGAGCTGGCCCTGCGCTACAACACCGTGCGCCCGTTCGTGTCGCTGTTGGACGAGTCGAATGCGCTGGGCGCCGCCCTGGGCGGCAAGCGCATCCTGAAGGCGGTCCGCCGGCTCCCTGCGCTGTCGCGACGGCGGGTCAAGGAGCACGTTACGCCGAGAGCATCGCGGCAGGAGGCGCCGACGAGCCGCAGGGCGGGGCGCGGCGGAGCGAACTCTCCGAGTTGAGGTGCCGTTGACGAACGGCGAACCAATCGGCATGTGGCTGAACGCGATACTCAGACCGTGTCCTCCATGGCTATGGGCCGTTTTGAGGTGAGAGAACAGCCGGTCGCGAATGTTGGGGTGTACATGATGTCCATTTCCCCTCATCGGGAGCTGATTCGTGTCGGTGTCGTAGGGCTGAGCGCGAGCGGTGGTTGGGCGGCGACCGCGCATGTGCCGGCGCTGGCCGGGCTCGACGGATACGAGTTGCGGGCGCTGAGCGCCAGCAGCGCCGAGTCGGCGCGTGCGGCCGGCGAGAAGTATGCGGTGCCGCTCGCCTTCGGCAGCACAGAGGAGCTCGCCCGCAGTGAGGAGGTCGATCTCGTGGTGGTGACGGTGAAGGTTCCGCATCACCTGGAGCTCATCCGACCCGCGCTGGAAGCGGGGAAGACGGTGTTCAGCGAATGGCCGCTCGGTGCCGACCTCGCGCAGGCCGAGGAACTTGCCGACCTCGCGCATCGCAGGGGCGTGCTCACGGCTGTCGGCCTGCAGGCCCGGTCGGCTCCGCCGCTTCGGTATCTGCGCGACTTGGTCGCCGACGGCTACGCGGGGCGGGTGCTGTCGACCAGCATGCTCGGATCGGGCTGGATCGGGGGCGCCACTTACGACGACAGCCATGCATACGTGCTGGACGTCACGAGCGGCGCCACGCTGATGTCGATCCCCTTCGGGCACTCGGTCGACGCGCTGACCATGGTGCTCGGGGAGTTCCGCGAGGTGTCGGCTCACATCGAGAACCTGCGCCCGGAGGTCACCCACGTCACGAGCGGGGCGGTCGCGGCCAAGAGCGCAGAGGACCAGATCGCCGTCACCGGTGTGCTGGAGTCGGGGGCCGTGGCCACGATGCACATCCGCGGTGGGACGTCACGCGCCACCGCGTTTCATTGGGAGATCAACGGCACCCAGGGCGATCTCGTCGTCAAGGCCGACCAGGCTCTGTGGTTCCAGGGGCGGCTGCGGCTGTACGGCGCCCGAGGAGAGGACGGCGCCTTGGCCGAACTCCCGGTTCCCGCCCGCTATCAGCGGTCGCTGACACAATGGACCGAGCGATCCGCCGAGCCCGCCTGCAACGTCGCCCACGAGTACGCGCTTCTGCGCGACCAGATCACCGGGAGCCTCGCGCCGGACGAGGACGGCGTTCCCGACTTCCGGCACGCCGTCCGGCGACACCGCATGCTGGAGCGGATCCGAGAGGCGGCGCGCACGGGCCGAAAGGTCACACTCACAGAGCAAGGCGCGTAGACCCCGAAGCGAGTCAGGTCGTGAGCTCGACTGTTTCGCCCTCGGCGAGGATGCGGTAGGCCGTGGCGACCGAGGGGTGAGCAACTGTTGGCTTTCGAGGCCGTTCGAGTGTGCGTAACTAAGTTTGGTGAGTGCGTTGTTCAGGGTGTGAATCTGACGGAGTGGGCGAGGGTGCAGGGTGTGCATCCGCAGACGGCGTATCGCTGGTTTCGTGAGGGCACGTTGCCGGTGCCGGCTCAGCGGGTCGGGCCTCGGACGATTCTGGTAAATGTGGAGGCCGTTGCGGTGCCTGGAACGGTCGGCGGTGTCGGGTTGTGTGCCTGTGTCTCCTCGCGCGACCAGACGGGTGATCTCCAGCGCCAGGTGGCTCGGCTGTCGCGGTGGGCCGCGCAGTCGGGTCACCGGGTGGTGCGGGTGGAGTCCGAGATCGGGTCAGGTATGAATGGTTCCCGCGTCAGGGCCCGGCGTTTGCTGGCCGACCCGGACGTGACCACCGTGGTGGTCGAACACCGTGACCGGCTCGGCCGAATGAACACCGAGCTTGTCGAAGCGGCACTCGAAGCCGCGGACCGGCGTCTGGTTGTGCTGGATGACGGGGAGCTCGAAGACGACTTGGTGCGGGACATGGTGGAGGTGCTGACCTCGTTCTGTGCCCGCCTGTACGGGCGCCGTTCGGCGAAGAACCGGGCGAGGAAAGCCTTGGAAGCTGCCGAGCATGGCTGAGTCGAAGAACCAATTGCGCACCATCGCCCCGCCGTTCGTCGCCGTCGGACCCACAGGTGTGGCAATACGTGACCGGCTGGGGCACCTCACATCCCAGGACGGGAG
Organism: Streptomyces sp. NBC_01320; assembly: GCF_035974375.1. Taxonomy (NCBI): domain Bacteria; kingdom Bacillati; phylum Actinomycetota; class Actinomycetes; order Kitasatosporales; family Streptomycetaceae; genus Streptomyces; species Streptomyces sp. NBC_01320. The sequence continues at coordinate 11,468,586 of NZ_CP108390.1, read as the reverse complement.
AGTCCTCCGCGCGGTCGGTGAGCACCAAGGCCGTCTGTGTTCGCGTGATCTCAAGGAACGCTGTGCGGACGGCCACGATCACAGCGCTCGGACGTGGGCCACGCGTAAGCGGGACCTGACGCCGCTGTCGTCGTCGCGGATCGCGGGTGCGATCACCAAGGCCACACACGATCAGTGGGCGCTCGCACGCCGTTGCCAGGCAGCACACATCCAGACACTGGAAGCCGGGATCAGAACGCTGCGGCACCGCCTGTCCCTCCCGGTCGGGGCGCCCGGAACGAAGCGGGTCGCGGGCGGCTACCGCTCCCGGAGTGAGTGGTTCCACAAGTCCCGCCGTCTCGCGATGCTGGAAGATCGGCATGCTGCTGCTGTCGCCGAGTGGCAGGCCGGACGGGTTCGTGTGGTGCGGGGCGGCAAACGTCTCCTCAACACCCGCCACCACCTCACCCAGGCCCAGCTCACCGAAGACCAGTGGCGGGAACGCTGGGAGGCGGAGCGCTGGTTCATCGCTGCGGACGGTGAGTCGGGAAAGGGGTTCGGGAACGAGACGATCCGCGTCACCCCGGACGGCGAAGTCAGCATCAGGCTGCCTGCCCCGCTCGCGCACCTGGCCAACGCCGGGCACGGCCGCTACGTCCTCACCTCCACTGTGGCGTTCGCGCACCGGGGCGCGGAGTGGGCCGACCGCATCGCCGCGAACCGGGCCGTCGCCTACCGCATCCACCTCGATACGGAGCGCGGCCGCTGGTACCTCACCGCATCCTGGCAACGCCCCGTCGTGAAGACCATCCCGCTGGCCACCGCCCGCGCCCGGGGCATGATCGGCGTCGACACCAACGCCGACCACTTCGCCGCCTACCACCTGGACCGGCACGGCAATCCAGCCGGTGACCCGCGCCGCTTCCCTTACGACCTGTCCGGGACCGCCAGTCACCGCGACGCGCAGATCCGCCACGCCCTCACTCGGCTCATCCACTGGGCCAAGCGAGTCGGTGTCGCCGCGATCGGCATCGAAGACCTCGACTTCACCACCGAGAAGACCCGCGAGAAACACGGCCGCAGGAAACGGTTCCGGCAGCTCATCTCCGGCATCCCGACCGGGAAACTCAAGGCCCGGCTGGTGTCAATGGCCGCCGAACACGGCCTGAGCATTGTCGCGGTCGACCCGGCCTACACCACTTTGTGGGGTGGTCAGCACTGGCAGAAGCCGCTGGCCACCGCGCATCGAAAGATGTCCCGTCACGATGCCGCGGGCATCGCGATCGGACGACGCGCCCTCGGGCACCCGATCCGGGATGGGGTATCCCCTGCTCGAACGTAGTTGAGAGCTTGGGGAAGGACGGCACCGCCCCCGCACGACCGGAGCGATCGTGCAGGGCATCGGACCGTCCAGACCGATCAAGGTGACCGGGGGCGTGAGGGAACCCGCCCACCCACAACGGACCGGCCCCCTGGAGGGCCGTCGCCGAGCGGGAAGCGAACGCGGGAACCCAGTGCATCCAAAACCGTTCGGGATGCGCCCAGTACGCAGCAGTGGGTCCAGGACTCACTCATGCACACTGGCCAGGAACGGTGCTTGCCCTGGTTCTTGCCCGAGGTGATGACGAGCTGTACCTGGGCCTGGAGGTGTTCGCGAAGGTCGGCTTGTTCAGGCGTGAGTGAGTCCTCGGAGCGATGACCTCAGGTGAGAGGCCGGACCCGACCGCGCGGGCAGGACACCCACCTGCGAGGCCCCCCAGAGTGGACCTCGGCGACGGCACCACGCTGCCGGCCGACGTCGTCCTGGCCCTCGGCGCCGCGCCCGCGACCGGCTGGCTGGAAGGTTCGGGCCTGCGCCTGGAAGACGGAGTGGAGTGCGACGCGTATTGCCGGGCGGCACCCCGGATCTACGCCGCCGGCGACGTCGCCTCCTGGCCCAGTGCACACTTCGGCACCCGCATGCGGCTGGAGCACCGGATGAACGCCACCGAACAGGCCATGGCCGCGGCCGGCAACCTGCTCGGCGACGCAACTCCGTTCGCTCCCGTGCCCTACTTCTGGACCGACCAGTACGACATCAGGATCCAGGCGTACGGGATCTTCCCGCCGGACGCGGAGATGCAGATCGTCTACGGCGACCCGTCGGACGGCCACTTCGCCGCCGCCTACGGTCACCACGGGAGGGTGGTCGGCGTACTCGGCTGGAACGCCCCGCGCCAGGTACGCACGCTGCGCCGCCTGGTCGTCGAACGCGCATCGTGGGCCGCCTTCGCGGCCACACCCGCACTCAGCCCGGCAACCCTGAACTGACCCGCAAGCCGAGGTTCAGCAGGAGAGCGAGCCGATCGAGAGCAGTGGTGATCTGGCTCGTCCAGGCCCAGTGGCGGGCGAGGCCGATGATTGGCCAGCAGGTCGAGCGCGATCTGCACGGCACTGCCCAGACCTTGTTCTGGGCAGTGCCACGTGCGGGGGCAGGTTGCGCAGTCCCGTCGCGCGGGCGGCCAGGATCCGGTTCTAGGGGTGACGATGCTCGTGTTCCGCGATCGGTACCGGGACTGGCAGTCAGCCGCGGTCCCGGAGGCTGGCTTCTTCGAGGTCGAGTTCCCGCAGGATCCGACGCCGGGTGGCGTTGCTGATCTTGTTCGCTTCGTAGAGGCGCTGGAGCTCGGCCGCCTCAACGGCGATGAGTGTCCGACGTATCTCTCGGTAGGCATCGACAGGACGGGCGTCCGGGTCGCTGTAGTGGGCATCTTCAACCTGGTGGATACGCGCTTCCAAATGGCGACGGGCCTGCTTCAGGGCGGCATCGGCGGCTGCACCCAGATCCGCGAGCTGATCCAGATCGCCAAGCTGTTTGAGCTCTTCGAGAGCGGCCTCTGCAAGGTGTCGGCGGGTCCGGGCCTCCTCGCGCGCGGAGTGCTCTGGCTCCAGAGCGATGCCGGAGAGGCGGACGACAGGGGCGAGGGTGAACCCCTGGAAGATGAGAGTGAGCGCGACGGCCCCGGTGGTGAGCACGAGAATGAGGGCCCGGTGCGGCAGCGGCGCCCCTGTGTGGGTGGCCAGGGGGATGGAGAGTGCGGCGGCCAGCGGCATGACGCCTCGGGTGCCTGCCCAGGACAAGACGGCTGGAACGCGCCAGGAGAGGCGACCGTCACCCTCCCTGCGCCGGTATTGGATCAGGGCGGACAGCGGGAAGATCCACAGCAGGCGGATAGCCAGCAGAGCGAAGACGATCACCGGGACCCACAGCGGCCAGCCATGCTCGTCGTGCGCGAGCTGGCGGACCGCGGAGGGGAGCTCGAGGCCGATGAGAGCGAAGACAACGCTCTCCAGCAGGAAGGTCACGGTGTCGTAGACGGCGTGGACCTGGAGGCGGATGGGGGCGTTGCTGAGCTTGTGGCCGGCGCTGCCGAGGACGACCCCGGACACGATGACGGCAGTCACGCCGGAGGTATGCGAATCCTCCGCGATGACGTACGAGGCGTACGGAGTGACCAACGCGATGACGGTCTCCAGCACGGGGTCCTCGGTCCGTCTGCGGATGAGGGTCACCACTCCGGCGACGACTGCGCCGATGAGGGCTCCTCCGCCTGCAAGGATCAGGAACTGCTCGACGGTTCCGGACACGGTGAGGGCGCTGCCGGAAACCGCGGTGGCCACGGCGACCTTGTACAGGACCAGGGACGTGGCATCGTTGAACAGGCTTTCCGCCTGCACCATCACCTGCACGCGCGGTGGGAGAGACAGGCGCCGGCCGAGCGCGGAAACGGCCACGGGGTCGGTGCTGGCCAGGACAGAGCCGAGGATGAACGCGGTTGCGGCGGTGAGCGGTGTGATCGCTTGGGCGACGTACCCGACAGCGATGGCCGACGCGAGGACCAGCCCGAAGACCAGGCCGGTCACAGGCCGCCACACGGTGCGCAGGTCGCGGACAGAGATTTCCCCGGCCGCGGCGAAGAGCAGTGGCGGCAGCACCAGCACGTTGATCACATGAGGCGGCAGGCGAACCTCGGGAACCCAGGGCATCAACCCAACGATCAGACCGGCTATCACCAGGAGCGAAGGGGCGGGCATGCTCCAGCGCCGAGCACCGGTCGTCACGGCTGTGGCCAGGACCACGAGCAGCAGGATGACGGTCAGGCCGGTCACGGAACGCCCCCAGTGGGCTACGACTTGCTCCCTCTCTGACCAGGTGCTTTATCAACGTAACCGACCTCGAGCGGTGATGCAGCCGACATGCAGCCGCGACCGTCCAGAGCGCGGCAGTCGTTCCGGCGGCGCACCCGCCCCTGGTTCAGGCCCCGCTTTGAGGGGCCCGGAACTGTGACCCGTCCGCGGCGCGGTCGTCCAGGACCAGGAGGCCCGCGCAGCGCAGTTCGGTCAGCGCGGCGGAGTCGGGCGCGAGCGCGTCGACGACCTCACGGGTCCTGAAACCGACCAGTACTTTCGAATGCCCTGGTAGAGCACCCGCTCTCGGTGGGGCATGTCAGATCCTTTCGGAGCTGAACCGGTCATCCGATGATGCGCGACATTCACCTATCCCGGTCCTCGGGGCACCGGAAGGGATACGCGGCTGGCGTCGGATGGGCGGTGATCCTGCGAGTCTCCGTGAACGTCTCGAACCGGCTCTTCGAGGCTGCCGTCAGTCAGACTGAAATCCCGACGAAGGTGCCCACGAAGTGGAGTTCCGGTCGTGGCGGGTCCCGGTGCTCGGTTCAGGCGTTTGCTTCGACGTATGACGCCAGGTTGGCCAATGAGGAGGCGATCCCGGCTTCATGGGCCGCCTGGTTGATGCCTGGTGGCACGTCCGCCGCGGTGACCGTCACCTCGGTTCCCTCGCTGGAGGGGGCGAAGTCCCAGGTCATCGTCATGGTGCCCGCGTATGCGGGGTCGTCGGCCTCGAACACCGCCTGTTGCACTACACGCTCCGGTGGTACCAGCTGGGTGAATCTGACGTCGACGATGTCCTCCGCCGCCGAGGTCTTGCCGGGGCTGTCTGCGGGGTCGAGGTAAGTGAGGACCATCCGGAACCCACCACCGGGCCGGGGGTCCCACCGCTCGATGTGCCCGCGCATGCCGTCGGGCGGGAGCCATGCCTCGATGGCCTCCCGGTCGAGGAGGGCTCCGTAGACGGTCGCTGGTGGTGCCGCGAGAACCCGGCTGGCACGGTCAGTCCTGGCCATGGCGCGAGTCTATGGCCAGGAAGGGCCTTCTGCGTGCTCCACGGCGAGGGCGGCGTAGGTGCGCGCTCGCAACCGGATGACTGTCTCGATGCGCACAGAGGTGACCACGACCGCTTCGATAGGCGGTGTGGTGCTGGTGCCCTCGCTCGGTGCCAGAACCGTGGTCGACTATCGGGCGCGGCGGGTGAGGTGAGCGGCGTGGCGGGCTTCATGGTTATCCCTTGAAGACGGCGTACGCCGCCGGCCGGAAGCTCATCCCCCGCACCTCCCACCGGACCCTGTCCAACGTCCAAGATCCGCCGCATCGCTATGAGCGCAGAGTGGAGCCAGATCAACTTCTCATGCCCTGGAGCCACTTCCATTCCGTGCGGTGGAGCCCGAAGGAGGTTCTGGCACACATTCCGTGAAAGATCTTGCTGGTTCTCGCCAGCAGGAGGCGCGCGCGTCATGTGAGCTGCGCGGACCACGCGTCACCGGGGTCCGGTGAGGCCGGACTCGAGATCGCTCACGGAACGTGTGCCAGAACCCCAAAGAAGTGCTTACGAACACGCTGCGCGTCACCAGCATGGGTCACGAGCTGCGGGTCCGTTAGTTGAAGGGAACGGCGTCCGTCGGGGTCGTGTGCCAGTTGGTGACGATCGGGTGATCGACAGTGATGGTGCCGACCGGCAGGGAAACCGGGTTGGGGTCGTCGTCACCGACGGCGACGATGATGCTGTCCAGTTCCTTGCCACCGTTTGCGTTGGTGGTCTTCGGGTTCACCCCGGCGTAGGCGGTGGTGCTCCCGCTCAGCTTGATCTGCTTGCCGGAGGTCTGCTCCGCGGGACCCGCCTCGGTGCCGTCGGATCCGAACGCCACGGTCGGAAGCGCGGCGGGCAGGTAGCAGGTGATCCCCGACTTCGCCTTCGCGATGATCAGGATGTATCCGCCGGCCTGGGTCTCGGACCTGGTGCTCCAGGAGATGTCGTTGGCGCCGCAGCTCTGCCCGACCGGCTCCCGCTCGCCGTTGCCGGTGTCGGCGCCGGACCCGTCCGCAGTTCCCTTGCCCGTCGCGTCGGAGCCCTTGCCGGTGCCCTGGTTGCTGCCCGCGGTCGACGAGCCGGACGGGGTGACCGCGTTGCCGGCCGGAGTGGGGGACGAAGAACCCTGCGCAGCGCCGGTGTCCGTGGCCGCGTCCGAATCCTGGCACGCCGTCATCAGCATGGCGCCGCCGACGAGGACTGCGGAGACGAGAAAGGTCTTGCGACCGTTGCCGGACATGAAATCCCCTTGGTAATCAGTGGTTGAGGCCGAAGCGGTTTCGGCTTCTTGGTGCTTGCTTGATCACTATGAGGGGGTTGGGAGCCGAGGAGACCCGGCGTCTTCGTTCCAGGACATCGCTGTCGCAGACCGGTGACATGATCACGAAGTGGAAGAACCGGGGTCAGTCCAGTGCGGCCCGTTCGGTGGTCCTGGTGACAACACGCCTGCCTTGGTGACAACTATCGTGCTTCGGCTCAATTCTTTTACCTGGGCACTTCAGTTGGCGAGTTGAGTGTTGTGGTCGGCGAGCGAGCTGATGTCGTCCCCGGCACGGGGGCTCTCGCCGCCCGAATCGACCGAGACGCCACAGCCCCACCCACCCGGGGTCATGGCGGATGAGCAGACAGGGCTCACGTGTCGGGGTGTCGTTGAGGCTCCGCGTCAGGACGGGCCGAGGACGCAGAACTCGTGGCCCTCCGGGTCGGCCAGGCACGTCCACGGGACGTCGCCCTGGCCGAGGTCGAGGTCGGTGGCGCCGAGGGCCCGCAGCCGGGCCACCTCCACTGCTTTGTCGTCACCGGGGTACGGCAGCAGGTCAAGATGGACGCGGTCCGGCACGGTCTTCACGCCGGGGGTGCGGAGGAACTCGAGATACGGGCCGACACCCTTGGCGGAGCGCCATACCGCATGATCGTCAGTCACCTCGTGCAGAGTCCAGTCCATCGCCTCACCCCAGAACCGGGCCATGGCCCGCGGATCCACGCAGTCGACCACCACCGCGGCGATCGGCCCGGTGTCCCGGTAGATCTCCCGAGGCTCCAGCACGCAGAACTCGTTACCCTCCGGGTCGGCGAGGACCGTCCACGGCACGTCGCCCTGGCCCACGTGGGCGGGCGTCGCACCGAGAGCCTGAAGGCGCGCGACCAACTCCGCCTGATGGGCCGCAGAGGTGGTGGCGAGATCGAGGTGCACACGGTTCTTTGTTGTCGTCTTGGCTTCCGGGACGGCAACGACGTCGACGCAGACGGCCACCGGGTCCGGCCAAACGAAGCCGCCGCCGGGTTCAACGTTGGTCACGCCGGGTCCCTCGCTGGAAACACTCCAGCCGAGCGCCTCCGCCCAGAACCGGCCGACCGCCGAGTCATCAAGAGCCTTTATGTTCACCTGAACAGGTCGCAGTGCCATGCCGGCGATCCTATGCACCCGGTCTGCAACGACGCAGGAACCGTCGCCAAACAGAGATCAACTCTCTGACCAGCGCAGTGACTCCTCCCCCACCCGAAGGTGGGGGTTTCTCGCTGTGCCGGTTGGGCTTCGCGACGGACCAGCCCGGCCCGTAGAACGTTCAGGGCGCCCACCGTTTCCGCGTGTGCCTGGTGGCCGCACGAGACGCAGTGGAACTTGTCCTGGGTGGGCCGGTTCTCCTTGGCGGTGTGCCCGCATACGGGGCACCGCCGGGAGATGTTGCGGGGGTCCACCGTCATCACTTCCCGTCCGGCGCATGCTGCCTTGGCGGTGAGGATCGCCAGGAACACCCCCATCCGGCATCAGCGATCGAGCGGTTCAGCCCGGCCTTGGCCGCGGCCCCGCCGGGCAGGAAACTGCCCGTCGACGTCGCGGCCTGCTTCCGCCACACCGCCGCCCTGACCCTGCACGTCGGCTGACCCCGGCGGGGCGCCGCCGCTCCCTGCGGCGGCGCCCCGCACCCCGGCCGACAGGAGGGCTGCCTGCCATTGGGCGTGTCCGCCGGCCGTACGCCGCACCTTGGAGGGAAGGCTTCACGGATGCACGCCGTACTGCACGCACTGTCGATCACGGGGTCCATGACCTGGGAGATCACCTGGGCCCTGATCCTGGGTTTCGCCCTGTCCGCCGTCGTCCAAGCCGTGGTCCGCAAGTCCACCATCGTCTCTCTGCTCGGCGACGACCGGCCTCGCACCCTCGCCGTCTCCGCGGGCCTGGGCGTGGCGTCCTCGTCCTGCTCCTACGCCGCAGTGGCGCTGGCCCGATCGCTGTTCCGCAAGGGCGCGAACTTCACCGCCGCGATGGCCTTCGAGATCGCCTCCACCAACCTCGTCGTCGAGCTCGGTGTCATCCTGGCGCTGCTGATGGGCTGGCAGTTCACCGCCGCAGAGTTCACCGGCGGCCCCATCATGATCATTGTGCTGGCCGTCCTGTTCCGGCTGTTCCTGCGCACGGGGCTCCTGCGCCAGGCCCGCGAACAGGCCGAGCGGGGCCTTGCCGGGTCGATGGAGGGCCATGCCGCGATGGACATGTCCGTGCAGCGCAACGGCACCTTCACCCGGCGCCTGTTCTCCCGCGAGGGCTTCACCGCCACCAGCCACGTGTTCGTCATGGAATGGGCGGCGATCCTGCGCGACCTGGTCGTCGGTCTGCTCATCGCCGGCGCCATCGCCGCCTGGGTCCCGGACTCGTTCTGGCGCACCTTCTTCTTCGACGGCCACCCGCTCGCCGCCAAACTGTGGGGGCCCATCGTCGGCCCGCTGGTGGCGATCGCCTCGTTCGTGTGCTCCATCGGGAATGTGCCGCTGGCAGTGGTGCTGTGGAAGGGAGGGATCAGCTTCGGCGGCGTGGTGGCGTTCATCTTCGCCGACCTGCTGATCCTGCCGATCCTCAACATCTACCGGAAGTACTACGGCGCGAAGATGGCCGCCTTCCTCCTCGGCACCTTCTACCTCGCGATGGTCATTGCGGGATACATCGTGGAGTTCGCCTTCGGCGGCCTCGGTCTGATCCCCGACCAGGCCGACGCGAAGGTCCCCATGGAAGGCGTCAGCTGGAACTACACCACCTGGCTCAACATTGCCTTCCTCGTCCTCGCAGCCGTGCTCCTGGTGCGGTTCTTGCGGACCGGCGGGCTGACCATGTTGCACATGATGGGCGGCTCTCCCGACACCGGTCGGGGCCACGGCGACCACATGCAGCACTGACGTAGGGCCGTACGGACCGCTCCGGGTGCTGGCGCGGGGCGGTCTTCGCGGGCTTGGTTCGTAAAGTTCCCACTCCAAGTGGCGCTCGCCCGTGCCGTACCGGTCCTGCCTGGAATTCGAGGACGAAAGCGTCGATGGCCTTCTCCAGCGCCGTGGCGGTGTCGTCGTCCAGCACGTTCGTCTCGCGCAGCGTGTCGAGGATGGGTGTGGTGTGGCGGAGGTGGTCGAGCAGCTGGCGCTCGAAGCGCAGGATGCCCTCGACGGCGATCGAATCGAGCTTGCCGTGGGTTCCGGCCCAGGTGACTCCTCCCCGCCCTAAAGGGCAAGGCCGTGAAGTTATGGGCTGATCGGTGGTTGCAAGATGTTGATGCTGAGGGTGGCCGTGTAGGTGCGTCGGTCGACCCTGAGGCTTTTGTACGCGTATCGGGACAGGGGCCGTTTCACTGTGCGGGGGCTGACGCGGAGGCGGCGGGTGGGCATGAGTTGGTCCAGGACGGCTCGGCCGATCGTTCCGACGAGGTCGATCACGGTGTCGGCGATGATGCCCGCGGCCTGGACGATCTGATCGCGGGCGCATCGGAGCGCGATGCTGAAACTGCCCCGGTCCGGGTCCGCTCCGGGTGTGGTCCCGGTGGCGTCGGCGATCGCGATCCGCAGGACCTGGTAGGCACTCAGCAGGGAGTAAACCTCCTGGGCGATGCCGGCCCAGGTCTTCGAGCGCAGGACCCGTCGGCCCAGCATCGACTTCTTGATCGCGAAGTAGGCGGACTCCACTTCCCATCGCTCGTGATACAGGCTGACCAGGTCGGATGCCGGGTATCGGTGGTGGTCAAGGAGGTTGGTGGCCAGTCGGTAGAGCCCGGTCTGACGGCCCTGGCTGGTGGTGATGGTGATCTCGCACTCGATGATGCGGACCTCGGTGCTGCCGAAGCGGGAGAGGTAGGAGCCGTCGTCGAAGCGGGCCAGGACCGGGGGCTTGCGGGCGGCCGAAACACGAGCCAGGAAGGCGGCCTCGGTGGCGGCGACAGCGGCCAGGAACGTATTGCTGGAGAAGCCCCGGTCCAGCAGGACGATCATTCCGGCGTGAAGGGAGCGCGTCAGTCGCTTGCCGTAGACGGTCTCGCCGCTGGACCGGGGCCCGAAGGCGGCGTCCAGGACCGCCCGGGTGCCGCAGGCCACCAGCGCGGTCAGGCAGATCTGCGGGTAGCCGGAGGCCGCGTACTGGTTGGTGCCCTTGCCCAGGCGGGCCCGGTGCAGCGGACTGTCGGGGACGTCGAGGTAGGTGCCGTCGATCGCGACGGTCAGTAAGCCCTTGAAACGGGCGCCGACGGTACGGATCGCTGTGGCCGGCCCGCGCAGCCGGTCGAACAGGGCCCGCATGGGGCGGACACCGAGACGGGTCCGGGCGTCCCAGAGCGCCGTGCCGGTGACCTTCGCGACCGGTATCGCCTCCAGCGCGGCAGTGAGCTTGCGCCAGACGGCCAGGTAGCCGCAGTCCTCGAACAGGGCTGCGGCCAGCAGCAGGTAGACCACCACCCGGGCGGGGATCTTCCGCAGTCGTTGCTGGACGGCACCGGTCTCGGTGAGGGCCGCATCGACCATCTCGAACGGGACGATCTGGGTGAGTTCCCCCAGGTGCCCGGGGGCGAACAAGCCCTTGGCTACCGTGATTTCACGCGTGATGACACACTGATCGGACAGCGGAGCCTCCGGTGCTGTGAACGGCTGTCTTGGTCGACTGCCAGTTCTACCGGGGCTCCGCTTCTCACGTCAGGACTCACCGCAAATCAGAGCGCGCTTGCCAACGCCCCCAGAGTCATAACTTCACGGCCTTGCCCTAAAGGGACGGGGCTTCTCGCTGAGCCGTGTGGGCGTTGCGACGGACCAGCCCGGCCCGCAGAACATTGAGTGCTCCCACTGTGTCGGCGTGCGCCGTGTGGCCGCACGACTGACAGTGGAAGGTCTCCTGTGTGAACCAATTCTCCTTGGAGACGTGCCCGCATGCGGGGCAGGTCCGGGAGGTGTTGCGGGGGTCCACGGCGATCACTTCCCGTCCGGCGCTTTCGGCCTTGGCGTGCAGGATCGTCAGGAACACCCCCATCCGGCGTCGGCAATGCTGCGCAGCTCGGCCTCCTTGGCTGCGCTGCCCGGCAGCCGCAAGCCCGCAAGCTCCAGCGACCTACGTGTCAGCAAGTAGATCCATGACCACCGCATGAACCTCGATCATCCGCGGGCCGACACCGCTCCCGCAGAGAAATGCTCCAGCTCAGCGGCTCGAACCCGAGTTTTCACGCGGGACACGTTCCAGGCGTGCTGCGTCTGCACCAAGTCGTCAGGGAAGCAGGTCGCACCCATACCGGTATGAGATTGCTTGCTCGAATTCGGTGTCGACTCGGACGCTGCCGATCGTGCTGACCAGCCGTGGTTGTCCAGTGCCGGCGAAGCCCGATCGATTGCCATCGAGCATTGACGATCAGTAGGTTCGTGCCGTCGAAGCTTGAGCGGTATGGCGTTCTGGTGTGCCGGGGGCAGGGGGACTTGCGGATGCGTACGCGGATCTCGGAGCCTTCGACCCGGGCTTTCCGCAAGAGGCCGGACAGGTTCGGTGGTCGCTCGCGGTTTGCTGTGGTGTCCGCCGCTCTGCGCCGCCGCGCTGCCGCGGGCCTGCTCGCCATCGTGGTCGTGGTGGCCGCAGGGGCCGGGTGCGATGTCATCGAGGGCTCGGGCTCGGGTCCGTCCGCATCGGCCGAGGGCGGTGAGGCGACCCGCCGGGCCGAGGCCAGGGCGACGAACCCGCCACCGGGACTGCCCGCGGCCTTCACCGTCGGCCAGCGGCTCGACTGGTCGGCCTGCCCGGCACCGTCCGCGGCGCAGGGTGACGGTGACGTCCCGGGCGACGGCTGGGAGTGCGCCACGATGAAGGCGCCGTTGGACTACCGGCGGCCCGGCCGCGGCACGATCGACGTCGCCATGATCCGGAAAAGGACCACCGGAGGGGAGCGGAAGCGGATCGGGTCGCTCCTCCTCAACTTCGGAGGCCCCGGCCAGTCCGGCGTCATGGGGCTCCCCAAGTACGCGGGCGACTACGCCACGCTGGGCGAGCGCTACGACCTGGTCAGCTTCGATCCGCGAGGTGTCGGCAGGACCGCCCCCGTCAACTGCGGGGAGAAGAAGTTCGAGGGCAGCGACGCCTGCGAGAAGCACTCCGGTGGGCTCCTGCCGTACGTCGGCACCTCGCAGACGGCGCGCGATCTGGACCTGATGCGCTATCTCCTTGGTGACGAGAAGCTGAACTACTTCGGCGTCTCCTACGGCACCGAACTGGGTGGCGTCTACGCCCACCTGTTCCCGAAGAACGTGGGCAGACTCGTGCTCGAAGCCCCCGTCGACCCGACGCAGGATCGCCTGCTGGACAACCTCAGTCAGGTCAAGGCCGTCCAGCTCGCCTTCGACCGCTTCGCGCAACACTGCGCGAGCACTTACGACGACTGCCCCACAGGCAGCGACCCCGGGCAGGCCGGCCAACGCGTCATCGAGGTGCTGGCGAAGCTCGAGAAAGAGCCCGCCCCCACCGACGGCGGCGAGAAACTCGACAAAGATCTCGCCGCTCACGCCATCGCGAACTACCTGGACCTCGGCGAAGAAGGCTGGGGGCCGCTGGTGAAGGCGCTCGGCGAGGTCATGGAGCGGGGCACCGGCAGCAAGCTGCTCCAGAGGGCGTACGACCACGCCCCAGGCGCCCGGGTCCGGCCCTGGGCCGGCGGCAGCGCCCGCAGCGAGACCTCGGGCGGCAACGGCGTGTCCGCCTTCGTCGCGATCACCTGCGCCGACTCCAGCCTGCGCCCCGGATTCACCAGAGCCGAGGAAATGATCAAGCGGACCGAGGCGGCCTCCCCCGTCTTCGGCGAGGCATGGTCCCCGGGCGTCTACCTCTGCTACGACTGGCCGTTCAAAGGCGAGCGCGTCACCCCCGACGTCAGTGCGGACGGCGCTTCCCCGATCCTCGTCGTCGCCAACACCGGCGACCCGACGACGCCGTACACAGGCGCCAAGCGCATGGCGGGCGAACTGGGCAAGGAGGTCGGCGTCCTGCTGACAGTGCGGGCCGAGGGCCACGGGTCCTACCCCCACAACCGCTGCGCGACCAGGGCCGTCAACACGTACCTCCTCGACGGCACGCCCCCCAGGCACGACACGACGTGCTGGTAATACGCCCCCTGGGGCACGAGCGCTTGCCCCGTTCCCCTGCAGGCATGCATCTACGGCATACCTCCCCACCGCGTAAGCACCCACCCGGATCAGCTCGGAGGACCTCTGGTCTGCTCAGGCTCCGGCGGCACGCACTCAAGCTCCGGCGGGGATGCCAGACGCAGGCCGCCTGAGCCCGGACAAGTCGGTCACGACCCGCATGCGGCAGGTGTCCCGTGACAACGGACCTGGACTGTTGCCACCGATCCCCGCCGGCACCGGCCCCCTGGGACGCGCTGATGGAATGGTGAGCCCCGGCTCCGGACGACGCGCCGCACTCGATCATTTCGTCGCAGGTCGAGTACTGCCTGCTGGCCGGCCCTGGCTGGTTCGTTCAGGATCCAGTGCAGTTCCCGTTGCCGAGGGGCCAAGCCTCGATGTCGCGGTAGTGGATCGGTCCACGGCTACGGCCGACGTTGCTGCCGACCAGGTGCAGGCGTTCGGCAGGCCATCGGCGGCCGGTGAATCCGGCGAACCCTTCGGCGATTTCTCCTGCCGAGGACCGGTCTCCCCGGCGGGCACGGGCCAATGTCAGATGTGGGCGCAGGGGCCGATCCTCGAAGGCGACACCGCAGCTCTTGACCGCTGTACGCACATCGGCGGCGAGCCTGTGCAGCTCGTCGAGGTCTCCGTCGATTCCGCTCCACAGCACCCGGTCGTCGAAGTTTCCGCTGCCGCGCAGTGCCAAAAAGAATGGTTGGCGGTCCGCTGCCAGGCCGGCGAGAGGCGGGCGCAGGAGCGGAACTGTCCCGGCCGGCAGCTCCCCGAGGAACGCCAGGGTGATGTGCCAGTCCTCAATGCGGTTCCACCGCATGTGAGGGTGTGTGTCATAGGCGGGGCGCAGCTCCCGGGCCAGTTCCTCTTTCGCGTGATCGGGCGGGGCGAGGGCGATGAACACGCGAACGGTCGCGGGCTGAGTCTGTTCGTTCACACCGGACTTCGTACCGCATCGGGGCAGTGGACACGGCCGCCGGCCCAGTGGGCCGGCGGCGGTCGGGGGGCGGGAACGGTCCCCCTGGGTCTTCAGCTTTCCGGGCCGGTGGTCGCGGGCTCCGAGAGCGGCGCCGCGTCGAGCAGGACGGCCGCGGCGGCGCGGGCGGTGGTGGAGGCCGACGGGTCGCGGTCCATCCGCGCGGAAAGTGCGGCGCCGTCGTAGAGCAGGTGCAGCTGGCGGGCCAGCCCCTCGGGGTCGGCGTACCCGGCCTCGGTGGCCAGTTCGGTGAACAGGCCGCGCACCCAGGCCCGGTAGTCGTCGGCCGCGCGGCTGATCGAGCTGTCGTCCGGCGCCTCGGCGGTGGCCCGTACGAACGCGCAGCCGTTGTACTGGGGGGCGGTGAAAGACTCGCCTTGTGCGTCGAAGACGCCGAGCAGGCGTTCGCGGGGGGTCCTGAAGCGGGTCAGGGTCCGCAGGATCCGGTCCTGGATGCGCGTCTTGCGGGATTCCAGGTAGGCGCAGACCAGGCTTTCCTTGTTCCCGAAGGTGTTGTAGAGGGATGCCTTGGCGACTCCGGCATGCTCGATGATGCGGTCGATGCCGACGGTTTGCACGCCCTCGCTGTAGAAGAGCTCGTTGGCGGCCTCGAGCAGGCGCTCCCGTGCGGACGGCTTCGTTGCGGTCCTGGTCGCCATGACGATCACCCCTTCAGACAGATCAGTCTATTCTAGCCGGAGACGCTTTGCGGCACCCGTGCGGTCTGTGGTGCGGGTGCGGCCTCGGAGATGGGACCGGCTGCCGTCCGGAGCGCTGCCACCGGCTCCGCGCGGCGGCCGCTGAGCAGCAGGCCGACCAGCGCAGCGGCCGTCAGCACGATGACGGCGCTGCCGTACTCCCGGGCGGTCTGCAGCAGCCCGCCTCCGTGCACGACCAGCACGCCGCCGATCACTGCGGGTACGCCCAGGCCCAGGTAGGACACCACGTACAGCAGGGACAGCACGCCGGCCCGCTCGTGCGGCTCCGTGTGCGGCATCACCATCCGGATGCCGCCCTGGAACCCGCTGCCGAAGCCGAAGCCGGCGATCGCGCTGCCCGCGAAGAACCCGGTCGCGGCGGCTGCGCCGCCGGTGCCCGGGCCGATGGACACCAGGGTGATCGCCACACCGGCAATGAGTGCGCCGGCGCCGAGCAGCATCACCGTGCGCGTCGAGGTACCGCGCAGCACCAGGACGGCCAGGCCCGCGGAACCGGCGAGCACGAACAGCGGCAGCCCGCCCCACACGACGGAGGTGGAGTGCACCAGGGTCCGGATGATGGCCGGGCCCAGCGCGCCGTAGAAGCCGGCCAGTGCCCACACCGCGAACAGTACGGGGGCGGCGATCGCCACCGGGGTGCGGACGGCCTTGGGCAGCTTGATCTCGGGGGCCATGCCGGCCAGCGCGCCCGGCTTGCGGCTCACCGTCTCGCGCAGAGCGAGTACACCGAGTGCCTGCAGGACAAATATGCCGAGCAGTACGAAGTAGACGAGGCGGGTGGGCACGGGCAGGTACTGCACGATCAGCCCGGAGACCAGGGCGCCGCCGGCGGTGCCCACCGCGGGCGCGAAGGAGTTCAGGAATCCTCCCCTGCGCGGGTCGATGTCGAGCATGCCGGCGCCGATCGCGCCGAGCGCGGCGCCGGTGCCCACGCCCTGGACGACACGGGCGGCCAGCAGTGCGTCCACCCCGCCGGCGGTGGCGAAGACGACCATTGCCGCGGCCTGCCCGGTCAGCGCCGCCAGCAGGACCGGCCGGCGGCCGACGTGGTCGGAGATCTTGCCGAGGACCAGGAGCGAGACCAGCACAGCGAGCGCGTAGACGCCGAAGACGGTGGTGGTGGTGATCGGCGAGAAGCCCCAGCGCTGCTGGTAGATCGCGTAGAGCGGGGTCGGGGCGCTGGATGCGGCCAGCAGCGACACGACGATCGAGGCGAGCAGGGCAAGGGAGGCAACGGTTCCCGGGCCCCGTCGTCGCCGGTGGGCGGCGTACGCAGGAGACCGTCGTACGGGGCTGTTCGCACGGGCGGCGTAGCGCGCAGTCGGTGTCAGACTCATGGGTCACCCTCAGGTTTAGACAGGTCTGTCTAGTACAGGAAAAAGACTAGACAGATCTGTCTGATCTGGTCAAGCAGAAGGTTCATTCCTCAGGTCACGCGGCTCTACCGAGCGGTCTGATCCTTTTGTTCACACTCCCCTCTTTGCGGCCGCAGGAGGTGTCGGTGGACGGGACGGGCCCGAGCCCCGGGGCACCCGGCGAGCGGGCCGCCGGCCTTGGGCGACGCCGCGAGACGCCGCGTGCGTGGGGCGGGGCCAACGACGCCGCGAGCCCGGGCGGCGGCACACCGGCCCTTTTGCGGCTCTCCTGCCGTATGTGTGGGTCATCCTGGGGCGGGTTGGCGGCCTGGCAGTGTGGGGCCGTCGCCTGCGAGGGTGAGCATGACGAGGGCGATGATGGCGTCGGCGGTGTGGAAGCCGAAGCCGCGTCGGATGATCAGGCGGGTTTTGGTGTCCGGGCGAACCGGCACGCCCAGCTGACGGTGGCCGCCTCCCACCTGCCCTGCCCGGCACGACAGCCGCGATCGGGAAGCCTTCCCTCGCCATCTCGTATGACGACGGAGCGACCTGGCAGCGGCCCGGGCTGGACCGGGACGGCAGCGGATGGCGAACGGCCCTGCACGCGCCGAAGTCCGCCGGCTTCGTCACCCTCCGGGTCACTGCCCGGGACGCTGCCGGCAACAGCGTCTCGCAGACGATCACCCGGGCCTTCGGCCTGCGCTGACGTCACCTGACACAGCACCTGGGTGTATTGCACGAGTGGTGTTGACACTCATGACGAAGGCCTCCGGTGCGGTGGAGATGTCCGGTCTCCACCGCACACGGAGGCCTTCGTGTGTGCCGTCATGCCGCCGGCAGTTCAACGAGCACCACCACCCGCGGGCCGGGTGACACGACGGACAGGAACCACCAGTCGCCGCCCTGGACCTGCAACCCGACGAACTACCGGCCCGCCTCGGCGACACCACAACCCGCCTCGCCGCCGCGTCCGCCGCACCCCCGGTGTCACGGCGCGCCGTGTGGCGCGGCCGGCCCACCGCTGGTCAGGCCAGGGCGAGGAAGAGCTTTTCGAGTTCCTCTTCCGACAGGGGAGGTGCGTCGGCGGCGCTCTCGGCGAGGCACTGTCGCATCCCGCCGGCCACGATCTTGAAGCCGGCCCGGTCCAGTGCCCGGGAGACGGCGGCGAGCTGAGTGACGACGTCCTTGCAGTCGCGTCCGGCCTCGATCATCGCGATGACGCCGGCCAGCTGCCCCTGTGCGCGCCGCAGCCGGTTCAGGACGGGCCCCACGGCCCCTTCTTCCACCTGCACGGGAGTCCTCCTTCGCCCGAACCCGAGCTTCCATAATACCCCAAGGGGTATACGTCAAGGCTTTCCCGCGGTCGCACGACGGCGTGCCTTCGGCTCCGGCCGACCTCGCACGTCCGGCGGCGCCGGCAGTTGCGAGTCGTGCGAGCGATGCCGTGTCCGCAGGTCCCGCCGCACGCGCGCGGCGGCGACGGCGAGCAGCGCGGTGCCGATCCCGGTCCAGGTGGCGGGATGGGTCCAAACAGCCGTGTCGAGCTGCTGGCCGAGGACGAAGAGGCCCATGACGACGACGAACCATCCGAAGGCCTTGCGCAGGGTGTCCTGGGGGATGCGTCCGGCGAACCGGGCGCCGAGGACGCTGCCGGCGACGGCCGCGGCGGTGATGGCCAGCGCGAGGCCCCAGTCGATCTGCACGCCCGAGAGGTGCCCGGCCAGGCCTGCGAAGGACTTCATGACGATGACCAGCAGGGATGTGCCGACCGCGATGCCCATGGGCAGTCCGCCGAGGATCGCGAGCGCGGGCACGACGAGGAATCCGCCGCCGGAACCCACCAGGCCCGTGACGGCGCCCACGATCAGGCCTTCGACGGCGATGTGCTTCAGCGGCAGGTCGAGGCGCTGCGGCTTGGGCCTGTCCTGCCGGCGGGGCTTTCGGAGCATGGCCGCCGCCGTGGCGAGCATCATCAGGGCGAAGGCGACGAGGAGCACGGTGCCGGGGATGTACTCGGCGACACGCCCTCCGCCGTACGCGCCGACCATGCTGAAAGCGCCGAAGAGGAGGCCGGTCCTCCATCGCACCCGGTGGGCGCGGGCGTGGGGGACCAGGGCGGCCAGACTGGTGACGCCGACGACGAACAGGGAGGTGGCGATGGCTTCCTTGGTGTCCTGTCCGGCGAGGTACACAAGGATCGGCACGGTCAGGATCGAACCGCCGCCGCCGAGGATGCCGAGGCTGACGCCGACGAACAGGGACGCCGCGACGACGAGGGCGGTCACGGCTTGCCCCGCAGTTCCGTGATGACGGTACGGATGTCGACGCGCGGCCCCTTGTTGTAGGGGAGCTTGGACAGCAGGACGCCCATGGCGCAGGAGTTGCTGAGGGCCGCGTACGTCAGGCCGGCGCCGACCGCCGTACCGATCAGGTGCGCGCCGGGGACGAAGACGCCTACCAGGCCGGTGGCCAGCACGATCGAACCGGCGACGAGCCGGACCTGACGCTCCATGTCCCACCGGTCGGCGCCGCGGTTCGCGGGTGCGCCCGTCATCTCCCAGGCGTTCATGCCGCCCTGAAGGACGCGGAGGTTCGGCAGGCCGGCTTCGGCGAGTGCCTGTTCCGCCTGGGCGGCGCGGGCTCCCGAGCGGCAGACGAGTACGACGTCCTCGTCGAGGTGGGTCAGCAGCTCGGCCCGGTGCTCGCGCAGGGTGTCGAGGGGCACGTTGTAGGCGCCGGGGATGTGAACTGTGCGGAACTCGCCCGGCGTGCGCACGTCCAGGACGCGAGGTGCACGGTCTTCCTCGACCAGCCGGTGGAGGACGGCCGGGGCGATCGACGAGGTCTGGGCGGCGTTCTCGGTCATGAAGGGATCCAATCGAAAAATACCCTGGGGGGTATATGTGGGTGAGTGAGGGGCCCGGGGCGGCCCGCGGGGGGGGGGGGGCGCCCCTCCCCCGCGGGTATGCCGGGATGCTGTGGAAGGGAAGCGGTCAGGCGTTGGCGGGTTCGGCGGACAGGGCCCAGGCGGCGTAGCCGCCGAGGATGTCGGAGACGTCGGTGAAGCCGCGGTGGCGCAGCAGGCTCGCGGCGATCGAGGAGCGGTGGCCGCCCGCGCAGTGCAGGACGAGGGGCCGGTCGGTGGGGATCTCGTCCAGGCGGGTTGGCAGTTCACTCAGGGCGATGTGTGCGGCACCGTCGACGAATCCGTTCGCCTCGCGTTCGCCGCAGGTGCGGACGTCCACGATCAGCGGCGGGTTGTCTCCCGCCAGGGCGGCCCGCAGCTGCGCGGCCGTGAGTCGGCTCGCGGGGGTGACCTCCTCGGCCGTCTCCGTGAAGGCGTCCTCGGGGTTGCGCAGGTAGCCCGCCACGTGGTCGAAACCGATCCGGGCCAGGCGGGTGACGACCTCCTCCTCCCGGTTCTCCGGCGCGATGACGAGAAGTTCGCCGGAAGGATCGAGGACGGTGCCCGCCTGCTCGGCGAACCGGCCCTCGGCCGGCACGTTGACGGCACCGCGCAGGTGACCGGAGGCGAACTCCTGCGGCGATCGGGCGTCGACCACGACCGCGCCGCCCTTCCGCAGCTCGGCGAATTCCTCCAGCCGCAGCGGCCGAGGAGCGGCAACCCGGTCGTACAGCGGGCGCGCCTTGCGGTTCAGCTCGGCGTCGTAGGCGAAGTAGCCGGGCGCCGCGGCCTGGCCGGCGGTGACCAGGGCGACGAACTCGGCCTCGGTCATGGGGGCGCAGGCGTAGTTGGTGGCGCGCTGCTCGCCGATGGTGGACTGCTTCTCGGTGGAGAGGTTCTTGCCGCAGGCCGATCCGGCCCCGTGGGCGGGGAAGACGCGGACCTCGTCGGGCAGGGCCATCAGCTTGTTCTGGACGCTGTCGTGGAGCATCGCGCCGAGTTCATCCGCGGTCACCCCCACGGAGGCGAGCAGGTCCGGGCGGCCGACGTCCCCGATGAACAGCGCGTCACCGGTCAGCACCCCGTGGGCAACCGTGTCGTCGGCGTGCTCGTAGACCAGCACGCTGATCGACTCCGGCGTATGCCCGGGCGTCTCCAAGATCTCCAGGGTGACGTCGCCCAGGCTGACGCGGTCGCCTTCGGCGAGCTTGCGGATGGGGTACTCGGTCTCGGCGCGGTGACCGTAGCCGATCCAGGCCCCCGTGCGGTCGGCCATCTCCAAATGCCCGGCGACGAAGTCGGCGTGGAAGTGGGTGTTGATCACCCCGACCACGGTGAATCCGCGGGCCTCGGCGTCGGCGAGGTACTCCGAGACGTCCCGGCGCGGGTCCACGACCACGGCCTGCCCCGTCGTCTCGTCGGCGATCATGTACGACGCCTGGGAGAGGCAGTCGAGGTAGTACTGGCTGAAGAACACGGCAAACCCTTCGTTTGACGATGGCGTACCCGGCCGGGTACGGGGAAGATGACCGAAGTCGCAGGTCAGCACCCTGGGGCAGCTGGGGCTTCAGGCGGCTTCAGCCGCCGCGCCGCGGGCGACCGGGCAGCCGGCCCGGGCCCGTGCGGCGGTACCGCCCGCGACCGATACGGCGTCCACGCCGATGGCCTGAAGGTGTTCGGCGGCCCGGCCGCTGCGGTTGCCGCTCGCGCACATCACGTACACCGGCCGGTCGCTGGGCAGATCGTCCGCAACCGCACCGAGCGTGGACAGCGGCGCCAGCCGTGCACCCGGCACATGACCGGCCCGGTACTCGTCGGGCTCCCGGACGTCGATCACGAACGCGCCGTTCGCGAGTTTTGCCGCGAAGACATCCAGATCCACTTCACGCATGGAGACCCCTCGCTTCCAAATACCCCCATGGGTATCGACACCTCCGACCGTAGACAGGTCGGCGACACCAAGTCAAATACCCCCCTGGGTATCCTGGATCACGTCGGAAACCGCGGCTCATTAATACCCGTGGGGGTATGTTGGCCTGCGGATAGTCACACAGATGCGCTCCGGCCCGCAGATTCGCGGCCGATGAGCAGGAGGGATGCCATGGGCCACCGGACCGCTGCGGTCGCACCCGTGCACAGGCCGGTGCGGCTGGGGCTTCGGGAGAATTGGGCGCAGTTCACCCTGCTCGTCGCCGTCACCGTCTGCGTCGGCGCGCTCGTCGGCCTGGAGCGCACCACCGTCCCGCTCATCGGCGCCGAGGTCTTCGGCCTCACGAGCAACCTGGCCGTCTTCTCCTTCATCATCGCCTTCGGCCTCACCAAAGCCCTGACCAACCTTGCAGCCGGAGCGCTCACCGCCCGTTTCCGCCGCCGACAGCTCCTGCTGGCCGGCTGGCTGATCGGCATACCGGTGCCGTTCGTCCTCGCCTGGGGTCCGTCCTGGTGGTGGATCGTGGCCGCGAACGTCCTGCTGGGCGCCAATCAGGGCCTGACCTGGTCGATGACCGTGAACATGAAGATCGACCTCGTGGGGCCGGCCCGCCGGGGCCTGGCCACCGGCCTGAACGAGGCTGCCGGCTACGCAGCCGTCGGCGCAATGGCCCTGTTCACCGGCTACCTGGCCACCGCGCACGGCCTGCGGCCGGCGCCCGAGCTGATCGGCGTCATCTTCGTCGTCGCCGGGTTCGGCCTGTCGCTCCTGGCCCGGGACACCGCCGCCCATGTCGCCCTCGAACTCGCCCAGCACCCCGCCCCGACCGGGGAGGAACGAAAGGCGTCGTTCGCGACCACGTTCGCGCGCACCTCGTGGCGGGACCGTTCCCTGCGCGGCGCGAGCCAGGCGGGTCTGGTCAACAACCTCAACGACGGTCTGACCTGGGGTGTCTTCCCTCTGCTCTTCGCCGACCACGGCCTCGGTATCGCCGCCATCGGCCTGATCAAGGGCCTCTACCCGCTCCTGTGGGGCATCGGCCAGATCCCCGCGGGCCAACTCGCCGACCGGATCGGCCGCAAACCGTTCCTAAACAGTGTCCAGGAGTGAGCCTTGTACCCACGTCCCGGAACTGCGCGCATCCCGAACGGTTTTGGATGCGCTGGTCCCCCGCGTTCTCGTTGTCCCTGTCCGGCGACGCGCATCGTGTGCACGCTCCGCGACGGGGCGGCGGGTTTCCTCACGCCCTCGGTCACCATGATCGGCCTGGAGGGTCCGATGCCCAGCACCATCACTCTGGTGATGCTGGGGCGGTGCCGTCCGTCGCCGGATCGGGTGCCCGAGGGCGCGCCTGCCAATGGCCACCGAGGCGGCGTCATGGCGAGTCATGCTGCGAGTCTTGCTGATCAGGGGCTTGCGCCAGTGCTGGTCGCCCCACATCGAGGTGTATGCCGGGTCGACGGCGACGATCGCGATGCCGTGTTCGGCGGCCATGGAGACGATGCGGGCCTTGAGCTTGCCGGTAGGCATACCGCAGATGAGTTGCCGGAACCGCTTCTTGCGGCCGTGCTTCTCGCGGGTCTTCTCGGCGGCGAAGTCCAGGTTTTCGATGCCGATCGCCTGCGCGCCGGTCTGCTTGGTCCAGTGCAGGAGGCGGGTGAGGGCGTGCCGGATCTGGGCGTCGCGGTGGTCGGCGGTGCCGGACAGGTCGTAGTGGAAGCGGCGCGGGTCGCCGACCGGGTTGCCGTGCCGGTCGAGCCGGTAGGCGGCGAAGTGGTCGGCGTTCGTGTCGACGCCGACCATGCCCTTGGCGCGGGCGGTGGCCGGCGGCATCGTCTGCACGGCGGGCCTGGTCCACGAAGCGGTGAGATACCAGCGGCCCCGCTCAACGTGGTAGTGGATGCGGTAGGCGACGGCACGGTTGGCCTCGGTGCGGTCGCGCCACTCGTCCCCACGGTGCGCGAACGCGACCTTGGAGGCAAGAACGTACCGGCCATGCTTACTGTTGGCCAGGTGGGCGAGCGGGGCGGGCATCTTGATCGACACTTCGCCGTCAGGAGTGACGCGGATCGTCTCGTTCCCGAAGCGTTTTCCGGACTCGCCGTCCGCGGCGAGGAACCAGCGCCCAGCCTCCCAACGCTGACGCCACTCGCGCTCGGTGAGCTGCGCGGCCTGAAGGTTGTGCCGGTTCTTGAGCAGCCGCCGGCCGCCGCGAACGACACGGACATGTCCGGTCTTCCAGTCGTCGCGGGCCACGTCGAGGCGGTGTTCCAGGGTGGCCAGGCGGCGGGACTTGTGGAACCACTCGCCCTTGGACCGGTACCCGCCCGGCCCCCGCTTGCTGCCTTTCTCCCCGATCGGGAGGGACAGGCGGTGTCGCAGCGTGCGGATACCGGCCTCAAGGTTGTGGACATGGGCGAGCAGGCAGCGTCGGGCCAGGCCGTACTGGTCATGCGTAGCCTTCGTGATCGCACCCGCGATACGCGACGACGACTGCTCGGTCAGGTCACGCTTGCGGGACGCCCACGCGTCGTTGTCGTGCTTGTGCCCGGCTTCGCAACGGGCCTTGAGGTCGAGGGAGGCCAGGCGGCCCTGGTGCTCGCCGACCAGACGCAACACCTTCTCGTCCTTTGGTGTGAGGTGCTTGAGGCGGTCGCGTAACGCCACACCGGACGGGCCGACAGCAACGAACGGCAAGTCGATGGTACGGAGCTGCTTCTTCTTGTCAGCCATCGGCAGCCGCCGCTTCCAGTGCCTTCCTGGCACGGTTCTTCGCACCGCGGCGGCCGTACAGGCGAGCACAGAACGAGGTCAGAACCTCCACCATGTCGCGCACCAGGTCGTCTTCGACCTCGCCGTCATCCAGCACAACGAGTCGACGGCCGGTTGCAGCCAGAGCGGCCTCAACGAGTTCGACGTTCATACGGCCCAACCGGTCTTTGCGCTCCACCACTACCGTGGTCACCGCCGGGTCGGCCAGCAGGCGACGGGCCTTGGCGCGGGCGCCGTTCATGCCCGAAGCGATCTCGGATTCGACGCGCACGACCTTATGCCCGGCCTTCGCGGCCCATGCCGACAAGCGTGCGGTCTGCCGCTCCAGATCGGCCTTCTGGTCATGGAAGGAGACGCGGGCGTACAGGCCCACGCCACCGGTCACGGACGGTGAGGTGTTCGCGTCGATGTTCACCAGGATCGTGCGCGGCCCCACTCGCTCCGCAGGGACCGGCAGCGTGCCCTCACGGAACCAGCGGTACGCAGTACGCGGGGCGACCCCCTGTGCGCGTGCCCATTCCGTCAGGTTCATACACCAGATCATACGACACTCCTGACACCTGAAGGACACTCATGGACACTTAGTCGAGAGCAGTTCCTGACCCCTCATCGTCACCGGCATGCTCGTCCAGGCCGCAGGTCTCCTCCTCGCGTTGGCGATCCTCGACCGCCCCCTTCTCGCCGGCATCCTCTCCGCCGTGGCCCTGGGCCTTGGCACCGCGATGGTCTACCCGGCGCTCATCGCCTCCGTCTCCGACCACGCCCACCCCACCTGGCGCGCCAACGCGCTGGGCACCTACCGCTTCTGGCGCGACATCGGCTACGCGGCCGGAGCCCTCGTCGCGGGCCTCCTCGCCGACACGCTCGGCCTGAACGCCACCGTCCTCACCGCCGCCGGCCTCACCGCGGTGTCCGGGGTACTCGCCGCCCGCTGGATCACCGGCCGCCCAGGCCACTGACACCAGCAGGCCCGTCGAATGCAGGGCTCAGAAACAGCTCCTGACGCCGATCTGCCCCCGGGCTGCCTCTTTTCGCTGAGACGCGGCCCGCCGCACCTCGGCCCCGGCGGTCTCGACGGCCCTGCGCCAGATCCTCCGCTCCGCGCGGGTCGAACCATCCGACGGCGGGAGCCTGCACAGACATGGCAGACCGCGCCATCGGCGTCGACGAGCTACTCCCCTGCCTCCGGGTGCGCCTCGCGCCAGGCGGCCACCGCCCGGTTCCAGTCGTCTCCGGTCAACGCGGTGAGCGCGGCGGGGAAGAGCCCGTCCTCCTCCTTGGCGATGTGCCGGTACAGCTCGTCCACGGCGTCGAGAAACCTCCGGCGGTCGTCCGGATCACCGAGGTCGGCCGCGGCCAGCAACTGGTCCAGTTCACGGTGTTCGCGTTCGAGGTTCGCGATGTACGCCGCGTACTCGGCGTCCTGCCGCATCACCGCGAACAGGCCGTTCTCCTCGCCGCGCCAGTGCGCCCGAAGCACTTCGGCCATGCCGCGCAGCAGACCCTGGGCCGCGGCGGTCTCGCCTCGTGCCGGCGCCCGGACCGCGCTCCCCGCGAGGTCGGTCGCCGTCTCGTGCTCGACGATGAGGTCCTTGATCAAGGAGATCTCGCGGCAGCCGCAGTAGTGACACACCCGGAAACCGCCCTTGCTCAGGAGCCGATGCGCCACCACCCAGGACGCAGCGGACGCGGGCCCAGGCGTCACGGCTCGCGGCGGCGGCAGACGATGCCGGGGTGGAACGCTACTGCAGCGGGGCGCTGAACATGTGCACCAGCCGCGTGAAGGACCTGGGACGCCTGGATCGGGGAGAAGCCGGCGATCCGGTCCGGGCCATGGGCCCCCAGGGAACCCTTGGCCCCTGGGGCGGCCGGCAAGCTCGCCCGCCCCAGGGGCCAAGGGCCCGCGACGGGCCGCGTCGCTGTCAGGACTGGGCCAGACGCTGGAACATGGCTTCGATCTGGGCCTGGTTGGCGATCAGGGGCAGAGTGTCGAAGTACAGCTCCCACTCGCCCGCCGGACCGAAGCGCTCCACGATCCCGAAGGGGACGTTCGTGCCCTTCGTACTGGTGACGGTGCCGTGCCACTCCACGAAGGTGTGCGTGCGACCGAACGCGACCTGGCCCGGCTTCAGCCGGACGTCGGCGTGGTCGAAGAGCCGGCGGAGATAGGCCGCCTTGCCGTCGGCGGTCCTGAGGGGCGCGGCGAGGCCGGGTGCGGTCAGGCGGCCGTGTCCGGCGCCGCCGACGAGAGCGTCGACGTCCTCGGTGTTCCAGGCCGCGAGCCGCGCCGTGATGTCCCCGGCGCGGAAGGGGCGCGGCGCGGGACCCCGGCCGGCGTCGGCCGCCGGGCCCGTGTCCGCGTCCGGACCCGTGTCCGCGACACCCTCGAACAGGTTGCGCAGCTCCGGGGCGGCGGAGCGGAACACGGTGTACCGGTCGTATTGACTTCCGCTCCCTGCCCTAATGGGCGGGGGTTCCTACCACGGTCGTCTGACCGTCTCGGTGGGTTCCTGCTTCACCGCGCTGTGCCGGTACGAGTACCGGTCTTACCTGCGCTCCACAGGCTGACACCGCCAGTCTGGCGGCCTTGGCGACGTTGACCGCCGCGTTGATGTCCCGGTCGAGGACAGTCTCGCAGGCCGCGCAGGTCCATACGCGGATGTGCAGGGGCTTGGGGCCGTCCTTGACGCCGCAGGCCGAACAGACCTGAGAGGTGGGCTCGAAGCGTCCGATTCGGAAGAACTGCCGCCCGTGCAGCGCGGCCTTGTACTCCAGCATCGCGACGAAGGCGGACCATCCGGCGTCGTGCACCGACTTGGCCATGCGTGTGCGCGCGAGTCCTCTGACCGCCAGGTCTTCCACTGCCACCGCTTGGTTCTCGCGAATGATCCGTGTGGAGAGCTGGTGGTGAAACTCGCGCCGCGCGTCGGCCACCTGTGAGTGAGCGCGGGCAACCTTGATACGGGCCTTGTCCCGGTTGTTGCTGCCCTTGGTCTTACGGGACAGGCGTCGCTGTTCCCGCTTGAGTTTCCTCTCCGCCCGGCGCAGGAAGCGCGGGGCGGAGATCTTCGTGCCGTCGGAGAGGACCGCGAAGTGTCCAAGACCGAGGTCGATGCCGACGACCGGTTCCACGCCGGGCAGCGTCCGGGGAGCGGTCTCGACGACGAAGGACGCGAAGTACCTGCCGGCCGCGTCCTTGACCACGGTCACCGTGGACGGGACCGAAGGCAGAGCGCGGGACCACTTCACCCGCACATCACCGATCTTCGGCAACGACAGGTCCCCGCCGGGGGCGATCTTCCACCGGGCGTTCGCGGTGAAACGGATCGAGTGCCGGTTGTCCTTGCGGGACTTGAAACGCGGTTCGGCGATCTTCGGCCCCTTGCGGGTGCCGTGCATCGACGCGAAGAAGTTCGAGTACGCGGTGTCCAGGTCCCGGAGGGACTGTTGCAGCACCACGGCGGATACTTCGGCGAGCCATGCCCGCTCGGGGGTCCTCTTCGCCTCGGTGATGACCTGCTTGGACAGGTCCCCGATCTTTGGATACGACCTGCCCTGTTCGTGGGCATCCTTGCGGGCGCGCAACGCGTCGTTGAACACGACGCGGGCGCACCCGAACGCCTGGGCCAGCGCGGCGCGCTGAGGACCGTTCGGATACAGGCGGAAGCTGTACCGAAGCTGCATGTCAATCACCATACATACTTGGGTTATGGCTGACATGCAGAACATCAGGACTGGTCGTCTCTGCACTTTCGCCCTCCACGCGCACTTGGTCTTCGTGACGAAGTACCGGCACAAGGTCTTCACCGACGCACACCTCAAGCGGATGGAGGAGATCATGCGCGCGGTGTGTACGGACTTCGAATGCGAGCTGGCCGACTTCAACGGCGAGAACAACCATGTGCACCTGCTCGTGAACTTCCCGCCCAAGGTTGCCCTGTCCAAACTGGTCAACTCCCTCAAGGGCGTCTCCTCCCGCAGGCTCCGTCAGGAGTACCCCGAACTGGTCCGGCACTACTGGCGGGCACAGCGCCTGTGGTCCGGCTCCTACTTCGCCGGATCAGCCGGCGGAGCTCCGCTGTCAATAGTCCGTCAGTACATCGAGCAGCAGAATCGTCCGCTATGACCTGCGGGTCACAGCACTTCTCAGAATCGCTTCACCACCGGGTTGAAGCCCGATGCACTGCGATCAATCCCGGTAGCAGCGCGATCCCGCTGCCCGGCGGGTCCGGCACCCCCGGACCTGCCGGGCAGCAGCAACGCACCCTGCATCGACGCCGTGACCGCCACCAGCTGCTGATCACCCGGAACGGGGGCCGTCAGATGCGACGGCCCCGGCCTCGAACCGTCAGGGTCCCGGATGGCGTGCCGCGCCCAGCAGCTGCGCTTCCCGGCAACGCCATAGGGGGCGGCGGGCGCTGGGCCGCTGGTACGACATGGCGCTGGTCGCCGATGGCTGGCCCTACCACGTCCGTGCGGCCCGACTCCAGCGATATTGCCTCACCAAAGTGGTCGATTGCCCCATACACATGCGAACCTCTGTCGCATCTGTTTCCTCGGCCGGAATGTCCGCGCGTTGCCGCGGCCGAGGTGAACTTCGCCCCGCCCCCGTTCGATCGATGAGGGAAGTGGTGACCGCCGTGGTCATGGAGCAGAGCAGGTCCACCGGGAGAACGTCTGCTGTGGCACGGTCACGGGCTCGGCTCGGTGCGGCCGTGGCGGTGGTTCTCATCCTGTCGCCTTTTGGAGCGTGGTTGTTGGCGCTCGCGGACCTGGTGCCTGCCGGTGCGTCCGTCGTCTGTGCGCTAACCGGTGGGCTCGCGGGTTTCGTCCTGCTTGCGGAGCTGTGCCAGGAAACCCGGTTGATCCGTTGCTCGATGTCACGCGTGACCGTCCGCACGCTGACCGGGCAGCGATCCGTGGACCTCACGCGTATCAAGGACGTCCGGCTGCTCACCGGTTTCAGCTACGGCAGCGCTTCCCGCACGGTCGTGGTGCGTGACCGGGACGGTGTACGCGTCGGCCTCACCTCAGCCAGGAGCCGGCGAGCCCTTGTGCGTGCGTTGGAAGGGGCACGCGGCGGCCTGGAAGGCGGGCCGCGCGTCAGCCCGGCCGCACGGGCTCATCTCGGCTTCGGGGTTGCCTGGCATCGGACCGTGCACACCGCGCTCAGTTTCCTTGTGCTGGTGACGTCCCTCTCTCTGTACATCGCGGTCGTCCTGAAACTCGCGGGCTTTTAGAACTCCCAGCGAAATGATCTTCGGGGTGATGGGATCACTCCGGGACTGACGATCCAGGGGTGGGGGGTGGGTCGGGCCGAAGCCGTGAGAAGTCGATGACGAGTTGTGGGCGGTGATCGAGCCGCTGCTGCCGAAGGCGAGCGCCGGACCCGGCATCCCGGGCGCAGGCGGTATACGGACCGGCTGGTCTTCCAGGGCATCCTGTTCGTGCTGCATCCCGGGATCGCCTGGAACACCTGCCGCAGGAACTCGGTTCCGGCTCGGGCATGACGTGCTGGCGCCGCCCGGCCGAGTGGAGCGAGGCCGGTGTGTGGCCCCGTCTGCACGAGGTGCTCCTGGCGAAGCTGCGGGGCGCGAACGCCCTGGAGTTCTCCGGGGCGGCGGTCGGCGGCTCCCATGTCCGGGCGTCAAAAGGGGCTCCACGACGGGACGGAGCCCTGTTGACCGGGGCAGGACCGGCAGCAAGCACCCTCTGATCACCGACGCCACCGGCATCCCGCTCGCCGCCACCCTGACCTGCGGCAACCGCAACGACGTCGCCCAGCTCATCCCCCTGCTCGAAGCAGTGCCACCGGTGCGGGGCAAACGCGGCCGGCCCACGCGCCGCCCCGACGCGGTGCTGGGCGACCGCGGCTACGACCACAACAAGTACCGCCGCCTCGTGTGGACAGGTGTGGCACGCCGGGTGTGACACCTCGGGCATGGCGAGGGGCCCGCAGCAGCAGCTGTGAGCATGCAACGGCGGTGACCTGGGCGGGCGATGGGGAACGCTGATCCCGGAGGCAAACTGCTGAGCCACGGCGCAGGTCGCCTCGCAGGGGTCTGCCGCGCCGGACTCCTCACGCTGTTGCCGGTGTCTGCTGGTGAGAAGTGGGGGCCGACGGGTGACGCCTGCTTGCGTCACCGTTTCTGAGCCGGGGCGGGCCTCAGAACGACGCTTCCTCACCCGCCAGCAGTGCCAGTCCGAGCGGGGTCAGGCTGTGCAGGACGGACGGGCCCGTCCGGGCGGTGTCCACCAGTCCGGCGTTCCGCAGAACGGTGGCGTGCTGGCTGGCCGTTGCCAGGGAGATCCCGACACGCTCGGCGAGCTCGGTCGTGGTGGCCGGGACGCGTAGAACGGCGAGCACAGCTGCCCTTGTCCGGCCCAGCAGTGGTCCCAGCACGTCGAACGAGAAGGCCGGCTCCTCGGCGAGAAGCATCGGATGGACCAGGACCGTCGGCTTCTCCGGCCGGTACATCACCAGGGCGCTCACCGCGAACCAGGACGGTACGAGCAGCAGTCCGCGGCCGCACAGTGGGATGTCGTGCCGGGACGTCGACGGGAGGGTCAGTACGGGCGCCTGCCAGCTCCATGTGGGGCTGAGCGTGGTGAGCAGGGCGTCGACCCCGCCGCGTAGCAGCATCTCGGCGCGCACCGCCCGGTCGGCCATGGCGTCGGCCCTCACCCGTGGCCACAGCGGGGCGACCGTTGAGGTGAAGTACGCCTGGAGGTCGCGCTGCAGGGCCCGCCGTGCCGCCGGTAAGCCGTTCGCGAGCTCTCGCGCCCACCGGCTCGGCTGCTCCAGGGAACCGTTCCACCCGGGTGTGTCCGCCAGGCCCAGGTCCAGGGCCAGTTGTTCGGCGGAAGTTGCGGTGACGAGGTCGAGTGCGGTGGCGAAGTCCCGGGCCGTCGGCTGTTGAAGGAAGTCCGGCAGAAATCCGTTGCGGGGAACCAGGTCGAGCAGGACACCGGGCCGGGGGCGGGTCTCCTGCATCGCTTTGTGCCACTGGCTGAGGGCGGGGCGCGTGGGGCCCCCGGTGGCCGTCCCGCCCCGCAGACGTCGCACGCTGAGCGCCGTTTCCAGCAGGGCGTCGGGAGCCTGGGCCACCGTGACCCGGCGCAGGTCGGCGTCGGTGAAGTGTAAGCGGATCACGCCGCCTGATTATCGGCCCGGCCACGCCTTTGCGCGAGGGCCGAAAGGCGTGGCCGGATCACGTATCGGCCAGGCTCCCGTGCGGCACGCCGGTCCACGAACTCCTGGAGGTCCCAACGATGCGCGCCACCTCACGATTCCTCTGTCTCCTCGCTGCCGTCCTCGCGGCCGTCTTCGGCGGTACTCCCGAGCGGGCCGTCGCCCGCCCGCTGCCTCGCACCTACGTCGTCTCCGACACCGTTCCTAACCAGTGTTGCCCGGCGGGGAGGACCGGTTGGACCGGCCACGCCCGCAGCCCGACCGGTCCGACCGGCATCGGGCCCTCATGGCCGCCGCTCCACTGGAATGCGCTGTCGGGCGGACGGGCCCGGACCGTCGGCAACCATGCACCCCCACTGCTCGGCGAAAGCCCCCCAGAGCGTGCGCAGCCGCTTCTCCTCGTGCCCCGCCTCGGCAACGACTCCGCCCGGTTCAAGGCCCAGGGCGTGCAGCGGAGCGACGTCTGCCGCGCCCCAGGTGCGTATGTCGTCGGCCAGCACCTCGGGGTGGAACTGGACACCCCACACGGCCGTGCCGATCCGGTACGCCTGGTGGGTGCAGCGCTCGCTGGTGAGCAGCGGAACGGCGCCCTCGGGCAGGGTGGCCGTCTCCTCCCAGTGCCACTGCACTGCGCGCAACCAGCTGTCCTGGTCAAGGAGTGGCGCGAACAGTGGGTCGGTGAAGGCTGCTTGATGGGGTATCAGGTCGTTGAGTCCGACTTCGGGCAGGGCGGCGTGCCGGACCTCGCCC
Source organism: Streptomyces sp. NBC_01320 (assembly GCF_035974375.1). Lineage (NCBI taxonomy): Bacteria > Bacillati > Actinomycetota > Actinomycetes > Kitasatosporales > Streptomycetaceae > Streptomyces > Streptomyces sp. NBC_01320. The sequence goes on along the minus strand of NZ_CP108390.1, from coordinate 11,436,390 downwards.
CCGCAGGCCACTGTCAGCAGTTCCATGCCCAGGCAGATCCCCAGTGTGGGAAGGTCCCGGGTTACGGCCTGCCGCAGCAGTTTGCGCACCTGCGGCAGCCAAGGTGCCTGCTCCTCGTCGTGGGGGCCCATGGATCCGCCGAGGACCAGCAGCCCGTCGTATGCGTCCAGGGTTCGGGGCAGTGTGTCGCCGGCCCAGGGGCGGCAGAGGTCGATCACCAGGCCCTGTTCGGCGAGGCGTTCACCGAACTGGGCCGGGCCCGTGCCGTCCTCGTGCTCCACGACGAGCACCCGCGCGCCGCTCACAGCCGCCCCGCCTCGACGATGCGGCGCAGGAAGGCGCGGGTGCGCTCCTGCTGGGGGTCGCCGAAGATCTGCTCGGGCGGCCCTTCCTCCAGCAGTACGCCCTGATGAAGAAAGCACACCTTGTTCGACACCTCCCGGGCGAAGCCCATCTCATGGGTGGCCAGCAGCATGGTCATGCCGCCCTCGGCCAGTTCGCGGACGATGGCCAGTACTTCGGCGACGAGTTCGGGGTCGAGGGCCGAGGTGATCTCGTCGAGGAGCAGTGCGCGGGGGCCGGTGGCCAGGGCGCGTACGATGGCCACCCGCTGCTGCTGACCGCCGGAGAGCCGGTCGGGCATGCTGTCGGCCTTGTCGGCCAGGCCGACGCGCGCGAGCAGGGCGCGCGCCTGCTCCTCGGCCTCGGCGCGCGGTATCCCGCGCACCTGCATCGGCGCGAGGGCGACATTGCGCACCACGCTCATGTGCGGGAACAGGTTGAAGTGCTGGAAGACCATGCCGACATCGCGTCGCAGCCGGTCCACATCGGTGCCGCGGCCGGAGGCGACATCACCGCCGACCCGGATCTCACCCCCGCTGATCTCCTCCAGGCCGTTGATGCAGCGCAGCAGGGTGGACTTGCCGCTGCCGGAGGCGCCGATCAGGGTCACCACCTGGTGCTGGGCCACGGTCAGGTCGATGCCGCGGAGCACGGGGGTCTGCCCGTAGCTCTTGTGCACCCCGTCGATCTCGATGAAGGCCATGTCAGGCTCCCTTGGCGCGGCGCTGCTCACGTGCCACCAGCCGGTCCACCAACCGGGCCTGCGGGATCGTGATGAGGATGAAGAGCGCCGCGACCACGGTCACCGAGGACAGGTTGAAGTGGTTGGACGCGAAGATCTTCGACTGGTTGAAGGCGTCGATGGTGCCGATGACGTTCACCAGTGCGGTGTCCTTCTGCAGGCTGATGAAGTCGTTGAGCAGCGGTGGTACGACGCGGCGGGTGGCCTGCGGCAGCACCACATGGCGCAGCGTGGCACTGTGCGAGAGGCCGAGTGAACGGGCCGCCGCGCTCTGGCCGGGTGCGATGGACTCGATGCCGGCCCGGAACACTTCGGCGACGTACGCGCCGTAGGTGAGGGTGAGCGCGAGGATCGCGAACCACACCGGGCTGAGCGAGCTGAGTACCGGCACTTCGGCGAGCGGCAGTCCGAAGCCGATCAGATAGATGACGATGATCGCCGGTACGGCGCGGAAACCGTCGATGTACGCCGTGGCGAGCAGTCGCAGCGGGCGGCCGGTACGCCCCGGTGCCATCCGGGCGAGAGCGAGCGCCAGTCCCCAGAGGAGGATCAGGATCTGCGCGGCGCCGGCGATGAAGAGGTTGGTGCCGAACGCGGAGGCGGTCTCCCGCAGGCTGATCCCGATCACTTCGCCGTCGAGGAAAGTGCGCTGCACGGCACGGTCATTGGCGAACAGGAACCAGACCGCGCCGAGCAGGACGAGCGCGGCCAGACACCAGCCCAGTACGGTCCGGGCGTCCTCACGGCCCTCGGACGCGGCCCGCCGGGCGTCGGCCCGCCGGTCCTGGGACCAGGCCGCGGCGGCCGCGCGGCCCGAGCGCACAGCCCGCAGCGCGGGCCTCAGCAGGGTGAGCACGGCGACGGCCACGACGACCGCACCGCCGGCGACCGGCAGGCCAAAGCCGGGCAGGGCCTTGCTCACGGACTGGGCAGTGGCGGCGGTCAGTGTCACGGTGACCAGGACGGCCGCCACTGCGGCGGCCGCGAGCGGCAGCGCCGGCCGGGGCCCGGTGGCCTTCGGCGGCTCGGTCCGCTCGGCCTTCAACACAGTCAACAGGTCGCAGGAAACGGTCATTTGGCGCTCCACATCGCGATCGCCGCCGGGTCCCCGCCGAAGGCCTCGGCCAGGTAGGTGGAGGAGAGTTTGTCGAGCGTGCCGTCCGTCTTCATCGCGTCGATGGCCCCATCGAGGGCGGCGGAGTTCTTGCCGCCCTTGGGGTACAGCGCTCCGTAGGACTCGCCGGTGTCGTACTGTCCGATCACCTTGAGCTTGCCCTTGGACTCCTGGGCCTTGCCGAGCACGATGGCGACATCGGTGAGCGCGGCGTCGATCTGGCCTGCCTGGAGCGCGGCCTGCAATTCGACATCGCCCGCGAACACCTTCGGCCGGCTCTTCGGGTGGAGGCGGTCGCGGACGAAGTCGGCGCCCGTAGTGCCCTGCTTCACGCCGAGCCGCAGGCCCCCGATGTTGTCCTTGGTCACCTTGGACCCGGACTTGACCAGCACGCCGATGTCGGAGGAGAAGTACGGCGATGAGAAGTCCACCACCTTGCGGCGGGCTTCGGTGATGGAGATCTCCGCGAGCGCCATGTCGAAGTCCTGGGCCTTGCCCGCGACGAGCGCGTCGAAGGACACATTGCGCACGGTGAGCTTGGACAGGCCGGCCCGGTAGGCGAGATTCGCGGCCATGCAGTACTCGTATCCGCTGTCGATCTGACGCACGGTGTCGCCGTTCCACCAGCCGGGGCTGGGAAGGTCACCGACCACGGTGAGCGTGCCCTTCTCGACGGTCTTGAGGTGAATCGAGCCGCGGGTGCCGGTCACCTTGCACGTGCCGTAGGCGCGGGACCCCTTGGCATCGGTGGTGTGGGTGGTGGAGTCATCGCTGCCGACCGCGGAACCGCCGCAGGACGTGAGGGCCGCGAGCAACGCGGCGGTGAGTGCGGGCAAGGCAAACGTACGGACGCTGCGCATGGAGCTCCTAGAGGAGAGGTGCCGGGAAGCAGTGGCGCCACATTGCCCAAAACGTTTTTGTACGTCAAGACCTCGAGGTCAGCGAAAGAAAAACGTTTTGGGGTTCGAGGGTGCGGACAGACCGTTCTCTGGCACTCTTGAGGCCGCCGCGCGTTGGAGCTCGGTGGATGACACGGAGGGGCGACCAAAGCATGACCAGCCGGAAATCGACACGGGCCGGGGAGGTCGGCCGGCGGATCGGTATCCGCGACGTGGCGCAGGCCACCGGCCTGTCCATCACCACCGTGTCCCACGCCCTGCACGGCAAGGGCCAGATCGCCCCGGCCACCCGCGAGCGCGTCCGCCGCGCCGCCGAGGAACTCGGCTACCGCCCCGACCCCGTGGCCCGCGGACTGGTCTCCGGACGCACCGGCATCCTCGGACTGGCCGTAGGCCATATGTCGGACCGCCCGTGGGCCGGCACCTACCGCCCGTACTATGCGGCGTTCTCCGCCGGCGCCACCATGACCGCCGTCGAGCGGGACTACGCCCTCGTCGTCGTCCCGAGCGATCCGGCCTCCGGGCTGTGGGCCCGCGTCCCCATGGACGGCCTCATCATCGTCGACCCGGTACGGGAGGACCCGCTGCTCGCGGACTGCGCGCGCCGCCGCATGCCGGTGGTCACCGACGGCCGCCCCATCGACCCGGGATACGAGGATGTACCCACCGTGGAGAGCGACTTGGAACATGGCATGGCCGAAGTCCTCGACCACCTGCGGGACTCCGGCGCCAGACGGGTCGGCCTCCTGTCGGGCCCGGAACCCGACGCGTACACCCAGGATTGCGAGCGCCTCTACCGCGAGTGGTGCGCCGCGGCCGGCCGGCCGGCGCTCGTCGAGACACCGGCTGCCGCCGAGGATCCGGTGGAGGCGGCGCTACGGCTTCTGTCCGGCCCCGACCGCCCGGACGCGGTCCACGGCCTCAACGAGACATACGGCCAGGCCCTGGTGATCGCGGCCCGGAGGCTGAACCTGCGCATCCCCGACGACCTGATGGTCAGCGTGATGCGCGAGAGCGACCAGTCCTGCGGCACCGAGGACTGGGATGTACCGCTGACCGCCCTGAGCCTGGACGCACGCCGCCTGGGCGCCGAATCCGTGACGATGCTGATCGATGTCCTGGACGGAAAAACACCGCGCAATGTGATGGTGCCGTGCACCGTCGTGGTCCGGAGGTCCACACTGCGTACGTCAGCTTCTCGGCCGTAGACGACCGAGCTTGTCGGCTCAGTCGTCTACGCCTTGTCGCGCTCCTGACTGCCCCCTACGACAGGGCGGTCACGGGTCGCATCCACCAGCCAGGGAGGTCAAGCCCTTTGTGGTACGGGTCCGTTGACGAGAACCCACGCCGAGCGTGCGCGGTTGCGCACGTCGACCCCGGCGACGTGACCGGCGGGGCCGGCGAGCCCGCACCGACGACAGGAGCCCGGCCGGCGTGGGCTCGTGCTTGTCCTGCTTGCCTCTCCCCCACATGCCGGCGCTTGTCCTCATCCACCGGATCCGCGAGGAGGCCGGCCACCGCGCCTGCGTACTGTGGCCGCGGTCGGGGACGGGGTCCCGGGCGGGACACGGGTCCGTGCCGGTACGGGGCATCAGCATCAAGACCTGCGGATCGGCGGTTGCCGCGAAGGGCTCCAGCCCGCGGACGAAATCGAGGTGCGCGTGACCTGCGGTGTTGACAAACTGCGCCGGTGAACCGTGAACAGATATCCAGGATCGCCCATGCTGATCACCCGATAAAGTCTCCGCTCGACGACGACTCGGTGCGCCGGCTGCTGGAACGGGGGCTCCCGCGCGGCGACGAGCGTGTACTCGACCTTGGTTGCGGCGGCGGGGAGTGGCTCCTGCGCGCCCTGGCCACGCGCCCGCGCCTGCACGCCGAGGGCGTGGACATCTCCGAGGACGCCCTGGCACAGGCCCGCCGGGCCGCGAGCGACCTCGGCGTCCAAGAGCGCCTGACCCTCCATCACCAGGAGGCCGGGGACTTCGTCTCCTCGCACTCGTTCGACCTGGTGCTCAGCGTCGGGGCCACGCATGCCTTCGGCGGTCTGCTCCCCACCCTCGCGGCGGCCCGCAAGCACCTGGCTCCCGGCGGCCGCGTCCTTATCGGTGAGGGGTTCTGGGACCGTGCCCCTTCCCAGGAGGCCGTCGAGATGCTCGGGGACTTCACCGACCTGGCGACCACCGTCGACCGCGTCGTCGCCGACGGGTGGACTCCTGTCGACGGGCACGTCAGCACACGCCGTGAGCTGGACGACTACGAATGGGCCTGCTGGGGGTCGCTGGCCTCATGGGCCCTGGACCACCCTGCCGATCCGGACAGCTCGCACGCGCTCACGACAGCCACCACCCGCCGCTCCGAATGGCTGCGCGTCTACCGGGACACCTGGGGCTTCGTCTGTCTGGTCCTGCGCCGGGCGTCCGACCGCCCGTGAACCAGCCCCGGTGCTTCAGGGCCCGTCCCGGCAGATCACACCGCTGCGACGCGGCGGCCGGCCCAGCCGCTTGCGCTGCAGGGCCGGTGATCCCGGGGCAGGACGAGGGGACGTGCCAGGACACGACCTGGGCCGCGGGAGCCGTGGCAGCCGGCGGGTGCGGGGCCCTGGTGGCGGTGCGGGGTCAGGCCGTCCCGTCCAGGGCCTGGACGGCCGCCTTGGCCGCCTTCTCCACCAGCTGGACGCCGTCCGCCATGCTGACGCTGCCCCGCGACAGCACGGCCACCAGGCGGTCGTGTCCGTCCACCCGGACCAGACCGATGCTGTTGACGTCCCAGCGGCCTGTCGCGGTCCGCTGCAGCCAGCCGTTCTTCAGGCCGGTGACGGGGCCGGCCGCAGAAACGCCCCAGTCCTGGTCTGCCGCTATGCCGCCCATGAGGCCGCGCAGGTAGGCGCGGGACGCCTGGTCCAGTGGGGAGTCGGTGCCGAAGACGGCGCTCAGCAGGGCGAGCTGATCGGTCGCGGTGGTCTGGGTGAGCCCCCAGTGCCCGTCGCCGCCGCCGGTCGTGCCGGTCAGGCCGAGCCTGCGGTTGGCGGCGTCCAGGCCCGGCGCCTGGCCGATCACGCGCCACAGCGCGTCGGCGGACGCGTTGTCACTGATCCGGATCATGGACGCGGCGGACGCCTTCTCCTGCGCCGTGAGCCCGCGGTGCTGGTCCTGGGCCTTGAGCAGCAGGGCCGCCAGGATGTCGACCTTCACGATGCTCGCCGTGTCGTACGTCGTCCCCGCCCGCACGCCGTACCGTGCCGCGCGGCCGTCAGCCGGATCGAGCACCGCCACCGACAGCGAGGCGGGGGTGGCCGCCACGACCGGCGCGAGCCGCCGGGCCAGCGCCTGGTCAGGAGCCACACCGGGAGCCACACCGGTCCCGGCGGTCCGCAGGGCCGCCGCGGACACCGACGGCGAGTGCGCCACCGTGGCCGGCGCGGACGGCAGCGTGAGGCTCGCGGCCGCCCGGGCGACGCCGGGCGCCGGCTCCGCCATCGGGCCCGGCCGCGAAACGGCCCTGGCCGCGTCGGCCCTGGCCGCGTCGGCGAAGCCGCCCGTCGCCGCCCAGCCGGTCATGACGAGCGCGAGCGCGGCCAGGGCGTAGCGCGAAGAGTGGTGCCGGGCGAACGTGGCGACCAGCGGAGCGAACGAATGGCGAGACATGGCGCGAGGATAAAAAGACCATCCGTGAAATAGCTATGTCCCACGTAACAGCTACGTGACGCAGTTCGTGATTCCGCACACACCCACTCATAAAAGGACCATGAGGAAGTAGCGCTCAATGAGGTCATCAATGACCTTTTCGTGCGGGTCCAGCCGCTCACAGCGACCATGACGGGGTTCACAACTGTTGGGCCGGCACATCGTTTTGGCGAACATGGACACGATGGGGTGATCGGCGCGATGAGCTGCGGGCATGCCCGGCGGGGTGTGGGTCACGTTCTCGGTGCGATCTGGGACGCCGGGTGTGGTGTCAGCAGTCGGGGCCCCCGTGTCACCAGCGAGATGGTTCGGGGCCTCCCCGTCGCCTCCGGCCACACCCATATGGCCGGGTCGTAGGGATTCCGCCCGCCTGGGACGGAGCGCATACGGGATATGCGTCGCCGCCCGGGATGCGAAAGCGGAGGACCAGTGCGCCCAAGACCGTTCGGGGCGTGCCGGTGAGCCAGGACTCACTCCTGCTCACTGCCCAGGAACGGTTCCTCTCCCACGACGGACGGGAATGACGGGAACGGCCGAGGAAGAAGCCCTTTTGCTGCTGCGGCGACTCGGTCGAGAGCGCGCGTTCGGCCGGCACGGACCGTCTCGTCCGGGCAGGACCGGATGCGCTCCTCGCCGGAGGTTCGCCGAGCGGCATGCGACGCTGCGCACCCGGCAGGCCGGCGAGGGCGCGCCGCTCACCGGCGGAATACGAAGACGGGTCTGCCGTCGCTGGTACAACCGACGTCGAACCTCACTCACCCGGCGGCAGGACGGACCCATGGGTTTCAGCGACAGCGGCGCGCACCGGGCCAGGGCAATCGGCCGGTACGGTCTGTGGACCACGGCTCTGCACGCCCCGGACTCGTCCCGCGATACGGAAGTCGCCGAGGCCGCCGCGGAACTGGAGGAACTCGGCTACGGCGCCCTGTGGCTCGGCGGCAGCGGCGTCGAGCACGCGGCCCCGCTGATCGAGGCGACCTCGGCCATCACCGTCGCCACTGGCATCCTCAGCATCTGGCAGTACGAGGCGCAGGACACGGCCGCCCGCTGGTCCGCCCTGGAGGCCGCCCACCCCGGCCGGTTCCTGCTCGGCCTCGGAGTCAGCCACGCCAGGCTCGCCGAGCAGTACAAGCGCCCGTACGCGGCGATGAACGACTATCTGAGCGCACTGGACGCGGCCGGAGTCCCGGCCGGCCGCCGGGTGCTGGCCGCCCTCGGTCCGAAGATGCTCGAGCTCGCCCGCGACCGCGCCGCGGGCGCCCACCCGTACCTGGTCACCCCGGAACACACCGCCCAGGCACGTGAGAAGCTCGGCAAGGGCCCGCTGCTCGCACCGGAGTTCACCGTGGTCCTGGAGGCCGATCCGGACCGCGCACGGGCGACCGCCCGCCGGATGCTGGCGTTCTACCTGCTCCTGCCCAACTACACCAGCAACTGGCTGCGCCTGGGGTTCACCGAGGACGACTTCGCAGGCGGCGGCAGCGACCACTTGATCGACACGCTCTTCGGCTGGGGTGACGAGCAACGGGTGCGCGAGCGGATCGATGCTTTCCTCGACGCGGGCGCCGACCACGTCGCCGTGCAGACGCTGGCCCCGGCCGGCGATCAAGCCGCCCTGCCCCGGGAGCACTGGCGGCGGTTGGCTGCCGCGCTGGAACTTTGAAAGGTGCCGCAGGGGCCCGGCGGGCATTTCCAGGACCAGGCCGCGCCTTTCCCGGGAACGCTGCGGACCGTGAGCTGCGCGTCGATGCCGTGCGGGGTGGCGCGGCGGGCGCTCTTCCGGGTGCCCCCACGCGCGCGCGAATGAGGCGCCGCTACGTGTCGAAGTCGTAGCCGCGATCGGCGAGCAGCCGCCGGGGCCGGTGGCGTGGCCGGCCGCGCCGGCCCCGAGGCCATTGCAGCGGCACTCGGGGCGACCGCGTCCAGTTGGCGGCCCGTCCTGCCCCGGCGTGATCCTCGTACAGGGCCTCCGAGATCCCCGACGGCCCCGTTGGGATCTCACCCGCGCGCCGGGCGAAGTTCCTCACATTCACGGCGTCGCGCAGCCAAGTAGCTGACGGACCATCATCATCCTTTGCGGTCACGGCCGTTCACGGATCGATTACACCCTCTTGCACAGCACACCCGACATGCACATGCTAGTCATCGCGAGTTCTACTCGCATAGATCCGCCGACGGCAACACGGCTTCATCCTGAACGCGCACCCCCCTTTCGCCGGCGCCCCGCCACCACACGGGGCGCCGCACGCTCACAGGAGGAACCTTGAACAGACGTATGACGCGACGCAACGCCCTGGCGCTCACCCTGTGCGCCACGACGGTCGTCGCGCTGGCGGGCGCCGCCGCACCCGCGGCGGGCGCAGCGGCACGGCCGCAGACCCCGGCGGCCGCTTCGTCGTCGACGGTGACCCGCGTCGAGGACCGGACGGCAAAGGCAGTGGCCGCGTCGCTGGCGAACGTTCAGTGGCGGGAGGAACTGCGTTCGGCGGTACTGAAGTCGAACGAGGTCGATCTGCGCGCGGTGACCGCGGGTGCGGCAAGCGCGGCGGGCAAGGGGCTGGCGGGCGCGGTGGCCGGCGCCGACCGGCGGATCGTGACAGCGAAGGGGCTGGACAGCAGTGTGGGTTCACTGCTGCGGCTGCGGCTGGGCACGCAGGCGATGAAGAAGGAACTGACTGCGGGGACAAGCCCGTTGGTGGCGGTGACGACGCAGGATGACGACGCGGCGACGGTGACGGCGTACGACAGCCGGGGCCGGGCGCACACCTTGGACGCGACGAAGGCGCCGCAGCAGGCGGTGTATGTGATCGACCTGGACGTGTCCAAGGCGGTGGCGGCGGGCCTGGACCTGCTGGACAAGGAGCTGGCGAAGGACGGCCTGACCACACCGGCGGCCGACCGGGGGACGGCGGCGAGCGCAACGGCGGCGACCGGCGGTTTCTGGACGACCAAGGTCGACGCGGTGTACCTCAACGACGACGAGGAGCCGTGGACTTCGGGTGACGCGGAGATCTTCTCGCTGGTCAGCGGCTTCGGGCTGGACGGCAAGGTACGGGTGGACTCGGTCGACATGCCCTACCTGGACACGGACCGTCACACGTACTACCCGAACCAGATCCTGGTGAACTGGTCGAACTACAAGTACAACTTGGCCGACGTGGTGATGATGGAGGACGACGGCGACACGAACTACGCCGCGCTCACCAAGGCCATCGCCAACGCGCTGCTGACGATCACCGACCAGGGCGCGTACGTGCCCCTGGTGAACGCGGTCCTGGACGCCATCCCCACGTCCTGGTACACCAACGACCCCGACTATGTGGACTCCTGGTACACACTCGCGGTCAACTCCACCGGCACCCTGCACGGAGCTCGCGGCAACGGCTGGATGCAGGTCTCCAAGTACTGGGTCCAGCAGTTCTGACCTCCCTTTTCAAACCTGCGGCGCCTCCTCGCCGCCACCTCCAGGGCCCGGACTCTCATCGTTCGGGCCCTGGCCCGGCTCAGGACTCATGACGCGGCGGGCGGGACGGGGCACCGCTTTGATGAAACGCTGCCCCGTCCGGCCGGAATTGCTCCCGCCGGGGTGTTCGTCACCGTTCCTGGGCAGTGAGCAGGAGTGAGTCCTGGCTCACCGGCACGCCCCGAACGGTCTCGGGCGCACTGGTTCTCCGCTTTCGCATCCCGGGCGGCGACGCATATCCCGTATGCGCTCCGTTCCAGGCGGGCGGAATCCCTACGACCTGGCCATATGGGTGTGGCCGGAGGCGACGGGGAGGCCCGAACCATCTCGCTGGTGACACGGGGACCCGACCGCTGACACCACACCCGGCGTCCCAGATCGCACCGAGAACGTCACCCACACCCCGCCGGGCATGCCCGCAGCTCATCGCGCCGATCACCCCATCGTGCCCATGCTCGCCAAAACGGTGTGTCTGCCCAGCAGTTGTGAACCCCCACCGCGGACCCGGGGCCGTTCGACGCAATGGCCGAGCAGCCCCGGTCGGTCACGTGACCTGCCGGGGTGAGCCCGGCAGGGGGTGAACCGTACGCCAGGCGTCCTCGTAGCCAGCGCCTGTGAGTCTTCGCCGGCCCCGGGGCATGACCCCGTGACGTGCCGCTCGTCGCGGCAGTCGGGCCCTGGTGTGCGCACCTTCGGCCCCTCGGGATGCGTACGCCCGGGCTCTTGGACCAGGGCCCAGCAGCATTTCCAGGGGCAGGACAAGCGGCGAGAACCCGGCGGCCGCCGGCATACGAGAGCGGCGTGCCACCGCCCTGTGCGGGTGGTGGCACGCCGACTCGGAAGGGCGGCACGCCGGGGTCAGAAGGTGCGCCCTTGGTCAGTGGCGGTGCAGGGGCCGGTCAGCGGCGGTAGCCCCAGGACTGGGTGTCCACGGTGTGGCCGTGGTCGTCGCGCAGGGTGGCCTTGTCGGCGTAGTTGCCCCAGATGTAGTCCCAGCTGCCCTGGTAGACATCCCGACGGGTGTCGTAGCCGCGCCCGGTGTGGACGCGGACCGTGGCGTGGCCGGGCAGGCGCAGGTCGTCGAAGCGGTAGCGGTTGCCGTCGCGGTCCGAGAGCGTCCATCCGTCCAGGTCGACCGCGCGGCGGCCGGTGTTGGTGACCTCCACCCACTCCCGGTTCAGGGACCGGTTCGACCAGTCGTCGCGGCCGGGGCTGTTGTACTGGATGTCGCCGAGGACAACCGTGGAGTACGACTCGTGGCGGCCGTGCCCGTATCCGTGGCCGTGGCCGCTGTCGGCGGATGCCGGCATCGCCGCCGCGGCGACGACGGAGCCGGCCGCCAGGGCGGTAGCGGCAATGCGGCGGACGGTACGAGAAACAGACATTGATGTCCCCTCAAGCAGGTAAGGGCGCCCAGGGCCCGGTCAAGGGCCATGCTGCGCGGTGCGGGTCCCGGCCTCTCAGGCCGAGAACCCACAGCCTGGAGCACCTCCCCCGCCACCGGCAGCGACTCCGGTTCGTGTTACTTAATGCGGACATTTCCGTAACTCGCGATTGCATTGTTCACACATCCCGCCCGGGCGTGCCCCTGACATCGGCTGCCGGATCCACGCATCCGCCCCGAGGCCGGAAGGAAGCCTCTCCGGCCCCTCAGGCACCCCGACCGCACCGGCCCGCACGCCGCCCGTCCAGCAGCACGCCCATCGGTAACAGCCACAATGCCGCGCAATTCAGACACCCGTCGTGTGGCCGAACATCCGCCCGCCAAGTGCGGGGTTCGAGGCCGGCGGGCTCGCATGTCCGGATGAGGAGCGGGGGGCGTTCGCGGGGCCCGATCCCCACCGGTCGTACGGATCGCCCGTGCGTCAACCACTCGGCCGTAAACGACCGAGCATGCCGACTCGGTTCGATACGGCTCTGCTCATGCCGCCGACTGCCCCCTACGACAGGGCGGCCACGGGTCACATCCACCGCTCCCGGCTCGGGCCGGGAGCGGATCGGGCATGTTGACGAATACCCGGGCCGAGCGTGCGCGGTTGCGCACGTCGACCCCGGCGACGTGGTCGGCCGGCCCGGCGAGGACGCACCGACGACAAGAGAAATGATCACGCGGAGGGCGGTTGTTTCGGTAGCGCCACCGCTACGGCGGGCGGATGGGTGGTTCAGCCGACGACCCGTCAGGAGCCGGCTTCATCGACGCGAGCGCGTGGTCCGCCCGGGACGGCTTCCAACGGGTGCAGGCGGATGACATCGGGGATGGTCTGCGCGACGAGGGAGGGATTCTCCAGCGGCACCACATGGTGACGCCCGGGAGAATTACCCGCTCGGCATGGGCGAGACGCTCGGCCGGTGCACGGTTCCGCGCGCGGCGGGCACTGTCGGAGCCGGTGCCGGGCGCGGTCCGGGTTGCCCGGCCCGGGCCGGGCCGGGCACGCAAGAAGCCGGACAGTCCTCCTCGGCACGGCCGCAGCCGCAGCCGTCATGGTCCGGCTCCGCGCATGATCGGCCGGTCAGGACCTGGAACGGCACGGACATTCTTTTCCGGGAGTTCTTCGTGCGCCCGGCCTGCCGGGTCTTTCAGGGGATCGGGAATATCCTGAACAGTAATCTCTTGACCGGTTATGCCTTTCGGGAATTCCGTTCCCTGGAACAGCCGTACGAGCCTTGGTTTCGGCCGGCATGGGACCGGTCTCATGCCTCCCCCGTCCCTTTGCCCTGCAACGGAGAGATCCATGAACACGATGCGTGTCGCCCAGGTCAGCGCCGCGGGCGAGAAGTTCGAAATCGTCGAGCGGGAGCTGCCGCAGCCCGGCCCCGGCCACGTCCGGATCACCGTCGAGGCGTCGGGCATCTGTCACACCGATGCGGGCTTCGTCTACGCCGGCCTTCCCGGCGTGCAGTTCCCGCTGGTCACCGGCCACGAGGTCGCCGGGCGGATCGACGCCCTCGGCGAAGGGGTGACTGGATGGCAGGTCGGCGAGCGTGTCGAGGTCGGCTGGTTCGGTGGCCAGTGCGGCCACTGCCTGCCCTGCCGTGAGGGCGACTTCATCGACTGCCAGAACCTTCAGGTTCCCGGCTGGGCCTATCCCGGCGGCTTCGCCGACGCCATGGTGGCCCCCGATACCGCGCTCTCGCGCATTCCTGACGGATTGCCGGCCGTCCTGGCCGCGCCGCTCGGCTGCGCCGGCGTCACCACGTTCAACGCTCTGCGGCACAGCTCTGCCCGGCCTGGTGACCTCGTGGCGATCCTCGGCGTCGGCGGTCTGGGACACCTCGGAGTCCAGTACGCCAACCAGTTCGGCTTCGACACCGTCGCCATCGCCCGCGGCCGGGACAAGGAGCCGCTGGCCCGAGAGCTCGGCGCCCGGCACTACATCGACAGCAGCGCCGCCAACGTCGCCGAAGCCCTCCAAGCGCTGGGGGGCGCCCGCGTCGTGCTCGCCACGGCAGCCAACTCCGACGCGATGTCTGCCACCGTCGACGGCCTGCGTCACCGCGGGCAGCTGATCGTCCTCGGTGTTACCCCCGAGCCGCTGCAGATCAGCCCGCTGCAGCTGATCGGAAAAAGCCGCTCCGTCCACGGCCACCCGTCCGGCACCGCCCAGGACGTCCAGGACACTCTGGCGTTCAGCGCGCAGACCGGGGTGAAGCCGATGGTGGAGACGGTGCCGCTGGAGGAAGTCGACGACGCCTTCCAGCGGATGCTCAGCGGCGCAGCCCGTTTCCGCATGGTGCTCACCACCGGCAACTGACCGCCGGCTGCAACCGGGTGCGTGGAGCGGATCGGCGAGCCTTCCCTTGCCGCATCGCATCCCCTTCTCCCCTGACCGGGATGGCGGACGGCACGGGTTCTGCGGGGGTAACCGGCGGCGCAACCGGTATCGGCCGATCCGGGCGGGTGGCAGCAGGCCGATCTCGTCGTAGTGCCGCGGTATCCGGACCGTCACGCCCGGCATCCGGGCAACCTCCGCGATCGGCCAGGTCATCGCCGCCCCCTCACGAGTGCTTCAGCGGGCCGGCAGGTAAGGACGGTGGAAGCTGCCGCAGCAAACGTTTCAAGCCCGGCACCCGGAATCTGCGCCCCGCCGGGCCCTTCGTGTGCGTGCACCGCCCCGCCGGCCGGCGCCGTCGGCCCCCTGTGCGGTCCGACCTGCGTCTACCGCCCGTGGCAGCGGTATGCGGCTGGGGTGGGTGCGCCGGGACGCGTCACCACCAGGGGGGCATCCACCGCACAGTCCGCCGCCTTCCTCGGGCCGGTGACCGATCGTGGCGCCCTCGGCGTTGCAGCGCACCTCCTCGCGCAACCGCGACGGCCGTGGGCGCAGGCCGGGCGGCGTCGAGCGGCGGGTTCAGGCGTCCCTCGGGTCCTGCGGGTTCAGCCGAGGGCGCGGTCGAGGTTGAATGCGGCGCTGATGAGGGAGAGGTGGGTGAAGGCCTGCGGGAAGTTGCCGAGTTGTTCTCCCGTCGGTCCGATTTCCTCTGCGTACAGGCCGAGATGGTTGGAGTAGGTGAGCATTTTCTCGAAGGCCAGGCGGGCCTCCTCCAGGCGGCCGGCCCGGGTGAGGGCTTCGATGTACCAAAATGAGCAGATCGAAAAAGTGCCCTCCGTGCCCGGCAGGCCGTCCGGGCTGGCTCCCGTGTCGTAGCGGTAGACGAGCGAGTCGGCGACCAGCTTCGTGCCAAGGGCGTCCAGCGTCGCGAGCCATTTCGGGTCGACCGGGGAGACGAACTTGACCAGGGGCATCATCAGCACGGAGGCGTCCAGGACGTCGCCGTCCAGTTGCTGGACGAAGGCACCGGCCTCGGCCGACCAGCCGCGTCTCATGATCTGCCGGTAGATCGCGTCACGGCTCTGCCCCCAGCGGACCAGATCGGCCGGCAGGCCGCGCCGGGTCGCCATGCGCATGGCCCGCTCGATCGCCACCCAGCACATCAGGCGCGAGTACAAGAAGTCCCGTCGTCCCCCGCGGATCTCCCACACGCCTTCGTCGGGCTGGTCCCAGTGGTCGCAGACCCAGTCCACCACGGCGCCGACCTCGTCCCAGCGGTGGCTGCTGATGGGCTGCCCCCACTTGTCGTACAGGTAGATGGAGTCGATGAGCGCTCCGTAGATGTCCAGCTGGAGCTGGGTCGCGGCGGCGTTTCCCACCCGCACCGGGGACGATCCCAAGTAGCCCTCGAAATGCGATAGTTCGTGTTCGGGCAGCTCGCGGCGTCCGTCGATGCCGTACATGATCTGCAGCGGTCCGGTGGTCTCGTCCTCGCACATGATGCAGGAGGACAGAAAGCCCATGAATGCTTCGGCCTCCGAGGTGAAGCCCAGCCTGAGCATGGCGTAGATGCAGAAGGCGGCGTCCCTGACCCACGTGTACCGGTAGTCCCAGTTACGCCCGCATCCGATCTCCTCGGGCAGGCTCGTCGTCGGCGCAGCCACGATCGCGCCGGTCGGTGCGTAGACGAGCAGCTTCAGGGTCAGCGCGGAGCGGTGCACCATCTCCCGCCACCGTCCGTGGTAGCGCGAGGCGCTCAGCCAGTGCCGCCAGAAGCGGACCGTGGCCTGGAACTCGTCCTCCGCCTCGCGCCGGGCACACCCCCGCAGAGCGACCTCGGCCCCGATCCGGTCGAGGGCGAAGACCGCGGACTCACCCTCCAGCAGCTTGAAGTGCGACCAGGCGTCCGTGCCGTCGCATTCGAGCGGCACGGTGGCCGTCAGCGCCAGGGACAGGTTCCTGGATTCGAAGTACGCCCTGTCGCCCTCCAGGCGTGCGCTGTGCGGCTCGGTCCCGTATCCGAAGCGGGGAGCCACCCGCGCGGTGAACGGTAGCGAGCCCCGGACGCAGAGCACGCGTCTGATCAGCCGGTGCCGGTGGACCTCGCCCGATTCGTCGCCGATGGGCATGAAGTCCTGGATCTCGCCCACCCCGTCCGGGGCGAAGAACCGTGTGATCAGCACATTGGTGTCGGGAAAGTAGAACTGGCGGGTCCGCGCGGGCACGTCGGCAGCCAGCTGAAACGATCCGCCCCGGTCCGCGTCCAGGATGGAGCCGAACACACTGGGTGCGTCGAATCGCGGGCAGCAGTACCAGTCGATCGTGCCGTCGGTGCCCACGAGCGCGACGGTACGGAGGTCACCGATCAGGCCGTGGTCGGCGATCGGCAGGTAGCGCGGGGAGCCTGCCCCTTGCCCGTCTCCACTGCATCCGGCACTCTCGAACGCCATGCCAGGCCTCCCTGCCAACGCGACGCCACCGCCACGAAGCCGAAAACAACCCTGATAACAGTTTAAATCGCCACGTATTTGTTCCTGCGTTCTGCCGCTTCAGCCGCCACCGCCGTGTGGCGTGCCGTGACTGCGTCGGCGGTTCGCCGGCCTCGCAGAGCCGGCACAATCACCGGCCGTGCGTTCATGCGGCGGGCGGCGTGGGCCGGCGCAGGTGGGCCAGATCGTCGGGTGGCGGGGTGTCGGGCCGGTGGAAGAGGGGGGTCTGGTCGACGGCGGCCGCCGGGGCGTCGGCCAGCTGGAAGCGCTCGCGCAGCCGGTGGTAGAACTCCAGCGGTGCCAGACGGGCCAGGCGCAGCCGGTACGGTGCGCGGTAGGTTGCCACCCAGTCCCCCGGCTCCAGTACTCCGCGCGTCTGCCCGTCGATGCTCACGGCCACCCGGCCGGAATGCGGCAGCACGTGTACCACGACCGCCTCGTCGGCTGCGGCTATCACGGTGCGGTCGAAGGCCATGTGCGGAGCGACCGGGGTGAAGACGATGGCGTCGGCGGCGGGGTCCAGAACCGGCCCTCCCGCGGCGAAGTTGTAGGCGGTCGAGCCGGTGGGGGTGGCCACGATCACCGCGTCGGCCGAGTAGGAGGCGAGCAGCTGCCCGGCCAGGTACACGGCCACGCTCGCCTGCCGGTCGCGGGCGAGTTTTTCCAGGACCACGTCATTGACGGCGGTGACGTCCAGGGCGACACCCCAGCCGACCGGCTGCGCCCCGGCGGGGCGCACGGCCGGGGCGGGCAGCGCGGGACCGCGCCCGTAGCACAGCACCGTGTCCAGGCCGACGGGCGTCCGAAGCGGGCGCGACGCGCGCAGCGTGAGCACCATCCGCTCCTCGATCACCGCCTGATCGCGGTGGAGAACGTCCAGGGCGTCCTCCACCTGGTCGGTGGTGATCTCGGTCAGGAAGCCGAGCCGGCCCACGTTCACGCCCAGCACCGCCGCCCCGTCCTTGGCGGCGATCCGCGCCCCGCGCAAAAACGTGCCGTCACCGCCGAACGTGATGATCAGCTCGGGATGGCCCGCTGCCTCGGCCTCCTCCTGGCCTCCGTGCCGCGGTTCCCCGTCCCGCCACACGTCGATGTCGGTGCAGGCGACGCCGCGCGCGGCACACCACATGCGGGCGGCCCGCGCCGCCGCGACGGCGGCGGGCCGGCCTTGGTGGACAACCAGACCCAGCCGATTCAAAGGCATCACTTCTCACCGTAGACCGCCCCCACCCGCCGCGCAGATCGCAACAGATCCTCCCCGGGGCGCACCCTTGTCCCCGGCGTGCCACCGCCCGGTGCGGGTGGTGGCACGCCGGGGACAAGGGTGCGCCTGATCAGGGGCGGGGCGGGGGTCGGGCGCAGGAGTCCTCGCCCACTGAGCCGGTCCGCAAGGGGGCGGCGGACCGGTCCGCGAGGGTGCGGCGGGCTGGCTCGTTGCGCACTGTGGCCGCCGGGTTTCCCATGGGGGGTTGCTGCCGGCCCCGGCCGGGCCGGCTTCGAGGGCTGCCGGCCGGTCCTGTGCCGGCCGTTTCGGCAAGGTCAGGCCTGCTGCCACGATGCTCATGTGCGGCCTCGCCGACCCCGTATGAAGAGCGGAATCGGGTGTACGCACGGCGGGCCACCGCCAACCGTGTTCGAGCCGCCGGTCGTGGCCGTCCCGCCGGTGCGATC
Organism: Streptomyces sp. NBC_01320; assembly: GCF_035974375.1. Classification (NCBI taxonomy): domain Bacteria; kingdom Bacillati; phylum Actinomycetota; class Actinomycetes; order Kitasatosporales; family Streptomycetaceae; genus Streptomyces; species Streptomyces sp. NBC_01320. The sequence goes on along the minus strand of NZ_CP108390.1, from coordinate 11,418,214 downwards.
CCGGTGCTCCCCGCGCCTGCGCCGTCGCCGTCCGGACAGCGCCCGAGGGCCGAGGTGAACGAGTCCGCCGGGCTCGTCGCGCCACCAGGAATTCGTCCTGGGGCAGCGCTCGGGCCTTCACAGTCCGATGTTCTCCGCTGCTTCGAACACCCGGATGTCGGCACCAAATCGTGCGGCCTCGCCCGCAAGAAACTTCCCGACCGGGGCCATTTCGGTCTCCGAGACGTAGGCGTCGTGCATGGGGTAGGCGTGGTCCGGGGCGATTTCTCTTCGCCGCCGGGCGTCGCCGCTGTGACACCACGGTGGCGGAACCGCTTTGTGGTCGCTCGCTCGCTGTGCGGTTTCTCGCCGTCCCCCGTCAACGAAGACAGTGGGGACCGGCGGGTACTGCGGCCTGTGTTTCAGGCAGCCGGGCGCCAGTGCGGGTCGCGTCCGACGAAGGCCGGCAGCGTGTTTGCCCGGTCGCCGCCCCGCGCCTGCTGCAGGGCCGGGGCGAAGACACCGAAGGAGTCGAGGAGCCGGTCGACGAGCTGATCCGCCGCAGCCCACAGCCCCTCGGCCAACTCCTGCTCCAGGGGCAGGTCCTGGCCGGTCGCGACCGCGATGACCCCAGGCGTGTATACCGGCGTCCAACGCTGCTGCCACAGCCCCGAGCCAGACGGGCAGCGGGCCCAGCGGCGTCGGCACGCAGGCGGCGTCCGCCGGCAGCCGGGCGAACGCGTCGGACACCGCCGCCAGAGCGCCGGGGCGAACGGCTCCCACAATGGCCCGACGCCGTCCGCCAGGACGACCTGCCCAGCCTCCACGCTCTCGCGGCAGGCATCGATCAAGACCGCGACGCGGTCGTCGCCGGTCTCACCCTGCCTTGGAACTCCGGCGTCGTCGAAGGGCACGTCAATCGCATCAAGATGCTCAAGAGACAGATGTCCGGCCGGGCCGGCTTCGCTCTCTTACGCAAGCGAGTCCTGTTGGCTCACTGATCGATGTCAGATGCGCGCTGTAACTTCCCCGCATGGGTGTGTACCTGGTGAGCGTCGGCGCGGAGGAATGGTTCGGTGAGGAGGAAGAGGGATGGGGCGAAGTTGCTTCGGCTCTCAACGCTGAACTCAGGCGGCGGGGCCTGCCGCCCTACCAGGACGTACCCCCAGAGACGGACTTCGCAGCTGGCTCAGGGCAAGCCTTCGAGGAGAAGCTGGCCTCTTCCATGACCGGGTTCCTCGCCTTGTGCCAGACGCACCTGTCACGAGAGGAATGGGAGATCCTCTGCGGCTGGACCGTGCTCGTGCCCTTCTCGCTCGATGAGGAGATCTGGTTGCCCATCGACTCCGGCGACTACGAGTCCATGGTCGCCGGCGCTCCCCGGGTACTACCGCTCGCCGAGAAGCTGGCGGCAGTCATCGATCTGCCACCCGAAACCCCGGCGACATGCGACAACCTCGACTTGAGCATGTGGTTCAGGCACCAGGCAAAGGAACTGGCCACTACTCGAACAGGATTGTGGAGCAAGGACCTGGACACAGCCTTCTACGTCGCACTGTTCCTGCGCGCTGCCCAGCACTCGATCCGGCGTGGCTGCCCCATCATCTGCACCTGAGACCCATCGTCGGTCCCACCGGTCTCCCAGTGGAGATCACTCACCGTGCACGCGTCACGGAAAGCGAGCCAGAACGCGTTCTCGTGAACAGAGCCGCCTTGGCAATGTGCCCGCACCGAGGACACCGCCGGGAGGCGTTGCAGGGGGCCACGGCCATCACTTCCCGTCCGGCGCATGCTGCCTTGGCGGTGAGGATCGTCAGGAACACCCCCATCCGGCATCAGCGATCGAGCGGTTCAGTCCGGCCTTGGCCGCGGCCCCGCTGGGCAGGAAGCTGCCCGGCGTGGCGGGGCCCGGCTCCGGGGCCGGCGCCTTGCTCATGGTGCGGATCTGGAGGTCTTCGTGCGCGATGAAATCGTGTTCGCCTACGAGGTTCAGCGCGGTCTCGTGCGCGTGGTCCAGGCGCTGAGGGCGGACCCTTGCGGTGCAGCCGCGCCACCGTCTCCACGGCCTTGCGCCGACACTTGCTGCCCCGCTTGCACCCGGGCGAGGGCCCGCTGGGCCTCTTCCAGCCTGGCGGCGGCCTTCGCTCCGTGACGGAGGTTGGGCACGAACTCGCCGCCCGAGTCGGCGAGAAAGTTCGCTGTCCCCATGCCGATGCCGGCCACGGAACCGGTCCGGGGAAGCGGCTCAGGCGCGGTCTGCCCGGCGGTCAGGATGACGTACCAGCGCCGCCCTTCACGCTTGACGCTGATCGTCTTGACGTTGCCGGCCACCGGTCGGTGCTGGTGCAACCTGACGTGCCCGACGCCCTGGAGGCGGACACGGGTGACGGGGTCGTGCGGGGCGCTCGGTGAACGCCGGGCAGGGCGTAGCGGGTGCGGGGGGGTCCGGGGGTGCGCCGAGGGATACCCCCGCATGCCGGAAACCCCGGCCCGATTCCGACGGGCCGGGGTTTCCATGTCATGCAGACCCTGCTCTACCACCGGTCGTAGTGGTCTCCTACCACTCCCTGTCGTAGTGGTCCCGGACGACCCGGAAGCTGCCCACGACACCGTTCTTGACGAACACGCCGCCACGGATGTGGTGACGGGTGAAGACACCGTTGCTGGTGCTCCAGGGACCGACCGTCGCAACCGGGGAACCGTTGTCGCAGGTTGCCCCACGGAAGAACTCAACAGTGCGGCGGCTGTCGTTACGGACGTTGAAGCTCCGGGCGCCCAGACCGCTGACCACCGTGATGCAGCCGTCCTCACCGCGAGCCGAGTAGGAGCGCTCGTTGATGAAGATCCGGCCCTCCTCCTTGTGGCGGAAACCACCACGCTCGTTGCCGCCACGCTCGTTGCCGCCACGGTTGCCGCCACCGTAGCCGCCCTCGTTCCCCTTGCCACCGTTGCCCCCGTTGCCACCGCCTTCACCACCGAGCGGAGCCGCGTCGGGGGCGACCTGCTGAGCAGCCGGGGCGGCTTGCTGGACGGACGGGGCAGCAGCCGGGGTGGATCCGGCGGCCGAAGCATAGGTGATGCCGGTAGTGGCGATGACCGCGGCGCCCACTGCGGCGGCGGTCACGGCGACGGTACGCGTCTTCATGTCACTTCTCCCTTGTCTCTGAGGGTCGGCCGGGCAACCGGCCTGTGACGAACGTACTTATGGCGCCTTTAACTGGCATCTCGGACGTATCACCAGAGGGCCGACCGGGTGTACGCACGCCCCGCGCCGCGCATCGATCAGCACATGACATACCGTCAATACATATGAAAGTAAGCTTATTTGGCACACGATTAGGCCTTCTGGGCGACTTGATGACGCCCGATCACCCTGTCGGCAGCATGTCGCCCGGCCCCGCACACCGAAAAACCTCACCCCACCGCCCTGAACAGCCGTCACCGGCACCCACCCCACCACCCCGACCGACCACAGCGCGTGCGACCGGATGCGGGCCTGCCCTTGTCGGCGCGGTGGACGACCGTGGCGGCGCCGGGCGGGGTGACGGCGGCGGCCGTCGTCGCGATCATCCGGTTCGGTCCGGTGCCTCGGAGCCGTGGGCGCCGCGGTTGAACGTTTGCACGCGTGGAATGCCCGCACGGCACCGATTCCCTTCTGCGCGGATGGCGCCTGTCCCGTCTCATCGGAGTCTTTTGCTCCTGAAGCGACGGCCCGGCCTTGCTGAGGACAACGACACTTTGGCCCCGCTCGACCGGCCCGCAGGCCTAAGAGGCCTCCGGCCCGCCGATCCGCCTGCCGGTGCGCTGGAGCATGGCCGTGGAAGCATCGGCCCATGCGGCTCAGGTCGCCACGTCGACGGACCCCGCCCCCTCCTGGCCGCAGGCGCGGGGGCTTCGACCGCAACGCCGCGGCACCGGCCGGCCTTCGGTCAGACCGGTCAAGGACCGGCGCGACAGGACACCCGGCCCCGGCCGGAGGTGACACCGGCACTCATCCAACAACCCCGGGTGGCGCGCAGTGACGCAGGCAGTCGCACCTGCGGTCCGAGCCGTGACAGGTCACCGCCCCTTGACCGCACGCCGGAGACAGGTCCCGATCCGGAACCGATGGGCGAACCGTTCCTGGGCAGTGAGCAGGAGTGAGTCCTGGCTCACCGGCACGCCCCGAACGGTCTTGGGCGCACTGGTCCTCCGCTTTCGCATCCCGGGCGGCGACGCATATCCCGTATGCGCTCCGTCCCAGGCGGGCGGAATCCCTACGACCCGGCCATATGGGTGTGGCCAGAGGCGACGGGGAGGCCCCGAACCATCTCGCTGGTGACACGGGGGCCCCGACTGCTGACACCACACCCGGCGTCCCAGATCGCACCGAGAACGTCACCCACACCCCGCCGGGCATACCCGCAGCTCATCGCGCCGATCACCCCATCGTGCCCATGCTCGCCAAAACGATGTGCCGGCCCAACAGTTGTGAACCCCTCGAACGCGGCGCGCACCAGAAGATCGCGGCCCTGTGCTCCTCTGCATCGTCGAGGCCGTTCTCCGTCTCCTGCCCGTCACGCCGGCGCGGATCACGTAACAAATAGTCTGCTGTACTGATCATCGGCGCGTCGCGACGGAGTCTGATGCCCGACCGGCTGCGCGCGGTTCAAGCTCCTCCTTGACTTCGGATTTGGAATTCCCGAAACGATCGAACCAAGGAGCACTCACATGCGTCCTGCCAACAGGACACGGGCCCAGATGAGATCCCAGCCCCGACGAGGCCGATGGGTGGCCGGCGGCACGATCGCCGCACTCACGCTGGTCCTGACTACCGGGGTGAGCAGCACGGCTGCGGCGGCGGCCCGGGCCCCTGGTGCACCCACGATCGCCTCCGGCCCGGGGGACGGCGGAGGCGACAACTGCAAGCACAGGCCGCATGACGGCAAAGGCAAGGACCGCTGCCAGAGGGGTCCGACCGGCCCTACGGGCCCCCCAGGCCCGCAGGGTGAGCCGGGTCCGGCCGGACCAGAGGGACCGCAGGGCGAGCAGGGCACACCCGGTGCACAAGGCAAGCAGGGCCAGCAGGGCGAGCCCGGCGCACAAGGCAAGCAGGGCGAGCAGGGCACACCCGGTGAGCAGGGCCAGCAGGGCGAGCAGGGCACACCTGGTGAGCAGGGCCAGCAGGGCCAGCCTGGACCAGAAGGGCCGAAGGGCGAGCAGGGCACACCCGGTGAGCAGGGCAAGCAGGGCGAGCCCGGACCAGAGGGACCGAAGGGCGAGCAGGGCACACCCGGTGCGCAGGGCGAGCAGGGCAAGCAGGGCAAGCCCGGCGCACAAGGCAAGCAGGGCGAGCAGGGCGAGCCCGGCGCACAAGGCAAGCAGGGCGAGCAGGGCACACCCGGTGAGCAGGGCAAGCAGGGCGAGCCCGGACCAGAGGGACCGAAGGGCGAGCAGGGCACACCCGGTGCGCAGGGCGAGCAGGGCAAGCAAGGCGAGCAGGGCAAGCAAGGCGAGCAGGGCAAGCAGGGTGAGCAGGGCCCTAGCGGTATCGCCAGCCTCACCCAATGGCAGGGACCCCTCGTAAATGTGCCTGCGGGCGGGATTCATGTGGAGAGTACGGCCGTCTGCCCTGCGGGCCAGACGGCTGTCTCCGGCGGGTGGGGCTCGGGCTACGGAGTTGTTCCGGGTGCCTCTCTGCAGACCACCACCAATACCTTCGGCGACAGCTGGACTGTCGCCTTCGACAATCCCACCGATGACGTCCTTGGCGCAGTGGCGTTCGCGTACTGCTCTGCCTGATGACGTAGCGATACGCAGCACAGTTTCCGGTGTGCGTGCGGGCTGCAGCGAGGGCCGGGCCACCTCAGTCCTCGCTGCTCCCCTTTCTCCTTGCGTGCGGTACCCCGCCAGCCGGCGGTCTTGGGCTGACATCGCCTTCGCGTGGCCGGCTCCGTCGGGTCCGGCTCGAACGGTGTGCGTGCACAACCGATCCCTGGCCCGCTGATGCTCACGGTCGGACCGCCGAACTCCTGCAGGAAGCTCTCCGCAGCGTCGTGCGTGGCGGGGCCGGTCCTTTCGAACAGGGATCGCCGGCGGCTCGTGTCCCTCTTTGGTCCGGGCGCCCGCCCCGAGCCAGGACCTCACGTACCTGTGGCAACCAGCTGCTCATCCTGGGCCCCGGTTCCTCGTCGAGGGGTGAAAACCGATCATCTCGGCACGGCCGGCGCCGGCGGGCAGTGCGTGACCGCTCCACAGGGACTGAGCCAGACCGAAAGTCGTGAACAATCCGATGCCGCGTCAGCGGTGAGTGACTCCCGGACCGCTGCCGAGGTGCTGCTCGATCTCGTGGCCGGAGCCAGGTGCACCGGGCCGGCAGCTCCTCAGCCCCGGGGCCTGCGGTGGCCCCGCCGGGGCGGGACGGCCATCGCCTGGCGGGTGCGGGGGCCGTGCCCGCCTAGGAGGAGCTCACAAAAGGGGAGTCCGATCAGCTCGCGGCGTCCGGTGCGTGCGATCACAACGCGCTGGAAGGTCCTCGGACGGGGTCTCCCCTGCTCGAGCGAAGCCGAGAGCTCGGGGAAAGAGCTACCAGGGCATTTCGGCAACGCAGCGAGCGTGCGTGCCAGGCGTCGCGAGCCGGGCGCCCATTGTGTGAGCTCCTCCAAGACGGGAGGTGTGCCGATGCCGGCGGTGGCCCGGGTGACCACTGGCGGTGCTCGTCGGGTCCACCCGCCGCCCGGGCCGGCTTTCGGTGGTGCAGGTCCAGGCGGCGGCGCGAACAGTTGACGCAACCGCACGGGCCACCGCAGCCCCCAGGCCGTGCGGCACACCGATATCCGCCCGCCCCCTCCCACCCGGGCTTCGCAGGCCTCCCCCGGCCAAGCCCGTTCACACGGCCACGCGACACCGGATCAGCCCTGTTGTTAGGGGGCGGCACGCGATCGGTCACACGCCGGCCGCCCGATCAGGATTCCCCTCGGATTCGCGCCGATAACCGCCACACCACCATCAATACAGTGCGTTTATCCGGAATTACGGGGAGCGAATACGGTGTCCTTTATATGACGCAGGTCACGTGACCCACGCCACCCTTGTGCCGATTTGAGGCATTTGCCGTGTGGAGTGGGCCACGTGACGGCCGTCACTCCGAAGCCGAATAGTAGAGCCACTGGGACCCTGTCCGCAGCCTTGACGGCGCTTCTCCCGATCATTTCCGGCACCCAGTACGAATCCGGTTAGTAAAGGGGGGTCATTGACCGGGGATTTGTCCTCGATTAACAATTCTTGGCATCACCCCCCGACGGAAGAGGAATTACCGAATGCAGTTCACCGCGATGTCCACGAAGTTCGCCCGCATGACCAAGACCAAGAAGATCTCGATGGGCATGCTCGCCGCCGGTGCCGCAGTCGTGGCCGGCACCGTCGCAGGCGCCCCGGCCGCCTCGGCCGCCACCCCCGCCCAGTCCGGCGGCGGCAACGTCGACACCTGGATCAACGAGTCGCTCAAGGTCATGCACGCGAAGGGCATCCCGGGAACCTACGAAGGCATCCGCAAAAACCTGATGCGCGAGTCCTCCGGCAACCCCAACGCCATCAACAACTGGGACTCCAACGCCACCAAGGGCATCCCGTCCAAGGGCCTGCTCCAGGTCATCGACCCCACGTTCAACTCGTACCACGTCAGCGGCACCTCCAAGAACATCTACGACCCGGTCGCCAACATCACCGCCGCAGCCAACTACGCCGCCCACCGCTACGGCTCCATCGACAACGTCAACTCGGCCTACTGACAATCGGCCTACTGACAAGACGTGCCGATTGCACAGCCGAACCCGGTCAGGACCTGTCCGGGCCCGGCCATGCGGACCCGCCCCCAGTTGCCCAGTCAGACCTGGGCGGTCGGCCCTCGAAGCAGGCCGACCGGGCGGACCACTGCAGGCGCAGTGTTCGTGACCGGCCTGCCGGTGGCAGCGTTCCCGCATCCACCGGCGGCACATCCTGCCCTGTGCGGCGCGCAGACGCATCGTGGCCGCGGTCGAGGCGGCCCGGCCCCGCGCCGCTTCCGGGAAGAGCTGTGCCGAGGTACCAACGCCGCCCACCGGGCGCTGCCCGGTGCTGTTGCGGTGGAGGCCGCGGATGGTGGTGCCAAAGCGCCCCACGAGCAGGCCGAGCGGCAGGCTGCGCAGGTGTGTCCGGGCCGGACGCCGAGACGTGCCGGTGTACTGCACCGATGCCGCCCCGGCGCTTTCGCAGCCCTTCTTGACCACCGCCCGCGGTCACTGCGCCGGCCTTCGCCGTGACCGCACTCGCACTGCCGCCCCGCAGGAAGGCGCTCAGCGCGACCGCCTGACACACCAGACCAGTCGGCCCCGGCAACCGCGGAGGCCGGCTTCGCTGTTCCTCAACCGCCCCGCCCGGCCGCCGCGTCCACGCGGTCCCGGTGTGCACGGCGGTCATGCGCCGGGCACGGCGTCATCCGAGGGCGTTTTTACGCCGCTTCCCCAGGGACGCAGACGGCTGCCGCTGGGATGCCGCCGCGCACGATCCGGTCACCGGTATGCGCATCCAGGGGGTCGGGCACGTCAAGGTGCACCAGCACCGGCCGGTGGCCGGCAAGGTCAAGGGCCGGTGGCCGGCAAGGTCAAGACGGTCTCGGTCACGCGCGAGGGCTGTAAGTGGTTCGTCGTGCTGACCGCCGAACAGGCCGCACCCGATCCGCTGCCCGCGACCGGCAGCGTGGTCGGCATCGACCTGGGCATAGCCAACTTCCTCGCCGACTCGGACGGCGGGTTCGTCGAGAACCCGCGTCACGGCCGCAAGGCCGCGGAGAAAGTCGCCGCCCTGCATCGCAAGGTCCGCCGCCGGCGCCTTGACCACGCGCACAAAACCGCGCTCGACCTCGTACGCGAACACGACTTCATCGCGCACGAAGACCTCAAGATCCGCAACATGAGCCGGGCCCCCGCACCGAAGCCCGACCCTGATCAGCCGGGCAGCTTCCTGCCCAGCAAAGCCGCGGGCAGAGCCGGGCTGAACCGTTGGATCAACGATGCCGGTTGGGGGTGTTCCTCGCGATCTGGACCGCCATGGCTGAAAGCGCCGGACGGGACGTGATGACCGTGGACCCCCGCAGCACCTCCCGGCAGTGCCCCGCATGCCGGCACACCGCCAAGGAGAACCGGCCCGCCCAGGACACGTTCCACTGCACCGTGTGCGGCCACACCGCGCACGCCGACACAGTGGGCGCCCTGAACGTTGTACGGGCCGGCCCGTCGCGAAGCCCAACCGGCATAACGAGACCCCCCTTCAAGGGGTGGAGGAGTCACGCGGGGGCTGATCTCAGCGAGTGTCTGCGGTCGCTGCCCGCGGCTATGGGCGAGCGCCCGGCAGCTGACCGTGGCTGCCCCGTTCAGCTCACGCCCAGGCCCCGCCGGCGCCGCCGGGGTCTGTCGTCACACGTCCCCTCCATCGGTGTGCTGCAAGGGTGGTGACGGCCGTTCGGCAAAGTTCGGAGGTCTGGTCGCAGCAGGGGGCGGGCGTGGGCCACTGCTGCGAGCGGCCCACGGCCAAGGGCGTCGGGCAGCGGTTGGTGCGTCATTGCCACCAAGCCGGGCTGGAGCTGATGTCATGACAGGCGTCTGCCGTACGAAGGAAAGGCACATGGCTGTGCGATCCATCGGAGCCCGCGCGACCCGCCGGACAGTCCTGGCCGCCCTGGCCGCCGGGGCCGGTGCCGGGGCGGCTCCGGCCGCCGTATCCCCGCCGCCCCCCCGCGCCCACCGCCTTCGCCGCGCCCGGCGCGGCGGCCCACGTCACCGGGCAGTTGCGCGCCCTGGAGCGGGAGCACTTTGCCCGGCTCGGCGCGTACGCCCATGACACCGCCACACACCGCACGGTGGTGTACCGGGCGGACGAGCGCTTCCCGATGTGCTCTCTGTTCAAGACCATCGGCGCGGCTGCGGTCCTTCGCGATCTGGACCGCAGCGGCGAGTTCCTGGCCCGCCGTATCCACTACACCGCGCAGTACGTGAGGGCCTGCGGCCACTCGCCGATCACCGGCACGTCCGAGAACCTCTCGCGCGCGATGACGGTCGCCGACCTGTGCAGGTACTCCATCACGCACAGCGACAACACCGCGGCCAACCTCCTGCTCCGGGAGCTGGGCGGCCCCGCCGCCGTCACCCGCCTGTGCCGCTTTGCCGGCGACCCGGTCACCCGCCTCGACCGGTGGGAGCCCGAGCTGAACTCGGCGGAGCCATGGCGCAAGACGGACACCACGACACCTCGTGCGATCGGGCAAACCTACGCCCGCCTCGTCCTGGGCGACGTGCTCGTCCCCCGCGACCGCCGGCTGCTGACCGGCTGGCTGCTCGCCAACACCACCAGCGGTGAACGCTTCCGCGCCGGGATTCCCGCCGGCTGGAGCGTCGCCGACAAGACCGGCGGCGGCAGCTACGGCGGCAACAACGACGCCGGCGTCGCCTGGCCCCCCGGCCGGCCGCCGGTCGTCCTGGCCGTCATAACCACCAAGCCCGACCGGGACGCCCCCGCCGACAATCCGCTGGTCGCCAAGGCGGCCGGGGCTCTGGCTGCGGCCCTGAGCTGACCACCGGCAGCAGCATCCGGGGACAGGCCGGCCGGCGCGATGTGCCCGAGCGATACGGTTCCCGGACCGGCCCGCGCCCGTCAGCCGGGCACCCCGCCGTATCCGGCCCGCCGTATCCGGGCCGCGGTCGTCCCGGCCGGGACGTGACCGCGCCGGTGGTCCCGGACCGTGAGCAAGGGCCGGGGCCGTGGGGCCGGGGAGCCCTGAACGGTGGCAGGGGTGGCAGGAATCGAACCTGCGGCATCCGGTTTTGGAGACCGGCGCTCTGGCCATCTGAGCTACACCCCTTCGGTGTGCGTCAGCCTGTCATGCCCGGCGAGCCCGGCTCCACACAATTTTTCGCGGTCGCTCGCCGGGCGCGAACAGGAGGACGGTTTCGGCCGCACCGACCGCGTCGAGTGCGGGGGCGGTCCACGGGGGCCTGCACGCCAACCTGACGCATCGCCCGGTGCCCGGCTCACACGCCGGAGCAATCGCAGGAGGCCGCAGCCCCTTTCCGTCCGGGCCGTGCACGCGCAGCGCATCACCCACATATGCGGCCTGGCGCGAGACCCCGGTCCGGCACACACCAACCAGGAAGTGGCCCCGGCATCCCGGCTCTTGAGCGCGCCCGCAGCTCCACAGCGCCCGCAAGGTCCGCGGAGGCAGGACGAAGCCGCGGCAAGGCAACCCCCCTTCTTTTCCGGCTCTCCTGTCGCTTCCGTGGGTCGTTGACCAGGGCTGATACGCAGAACACGCCGTACCCGGGGTACGTTTCGACTGCTGAAGGTACGAAACGAATAAACCTGGATACGGCGTGCAAATTAAGAGGATATGGGTTCGGTTGCTCGGTGTCGAAAAGACGCTGATCGAGCAGGTCGAGGCCGAGGAGGCGGACCCCGAGGGCGGTGTCCGGGGTGAGCTGGTGATCGTGGCGCATGTCCGACCGGCGAAGGGCCACAGGGAGCGGTGCGGGATCTGTCGGCGCAAGGTGGCGAAGTACGACGCCGGTGAGGGACGCCGCCGCTGGCGGGCCCTGGACCTGGGCGTCATCCAGGCATTCCTCGAGGCCGACGCGCCCCGGGTCTCCTGCCCCGAGCACGGCATAGTGGTCGCCTCGGTTCCCTGGGCGAGGCACGGCGCCGGACATACCCTGGCGTTCGACGCGCAGGTGGCCTGGCTGGCGACCTGCTGTTCCAAGACGTCCGTCACCCAGCTCATGCGGACCGGTTGGCGCACGGTGGGCAACATCGTCGCCCGGGTCTGGGCGGACGTCGAGAAGTCGGTGGACCTGTTCGCCGGGCTACGACGGATCGGTATTGACGAGATCAGCTACAAGAAGCGCCACAAGTACCTGACCGTCGTGGTGGATCACGACTCCGGGCGTCTGGTCTGGGCTGAGGCCGGCCGGGACAAGGCCACCCTGCGTAAGTTCTTCGACGCCCTGGGGAACGAGCGCGCCGCGAAGCTCACCCACGTGTCCGCGGATGCGGCCGACTGGATCTCCACGGTGGTCGCCGAGCGCTGCCCGCAGGCGGTACGGGTGATGGACCCGTTTCACGTCGTTCAGTGGACCACCGACGCCCTGGACGTCGTGCGCCGTCAGGTGTGGAACGCCGAGCGCGGAGGCAAGGGCAGATCCACCCGAGGCTCGAAGTCCCTGAAGAAGGCCCGCTTCGCGCTGTGGAAGAACCCCGAGGACCTCACGGCCGGGCAGCGGGCCCAACTGCTCTTCATCGCCAACGCTCACCCGCTGCTCCACCGGGCGTACTTGCTCAAGGAAGGTCTGCGCACCGCCCTCAAACAGGGCCCCGACACCACCGAGGCGCTGTGGGACTGGGTGCTCTGGGCCCGCCGCTCACGAATAGCCGCCTTCGTCGAGCTGCAGCGCAGCATCGTCAGACACTTCGACGCCATCACCGCCGCCGCCGAGCACGGGCTGAGCAACGGCCTGGTCGAGTCCATGAACACCAAAATCCGACTGATCACCCGCATCGCCTTCGGCTTCAAGGACCCCAAGTCCCTCATCGCCCTCGCGATGCTCAGCCTCGGCGGCCACCGACCCCAGCTACCAGGCCGTCAACTCACGAACTGACCACCCACGGAAGCGACAGGAGAGCCTCTTTTCCTTCTTTTCCTTCTTTTCCTTTCACCGGGCACCGGTGCGGCGGTGAGGGCAGAAGGTGCGGGCCGGTCCGGCGGCGGCCATCACCGCGGGACGGGCCCTGAGAGCACCGCCGGCGGTGCTCTCAGGGGCGGCGCGTGCGGTGACGGCCCGGCCGCCGGACCTCATCGGTGCCGCCCGGCCGGCCGGTCGTGCTCGCGCCCGCACCGTGCGCCGGCAGGCCATCGCGGCCCTGCGCGGCGGCCGCCGCGCACGCAGGCGCGCTGCACAACGGCGGCCCGCCCGGTCGACGTGCGAAGGGCTCCCGGGCGGGCTTCCGCTTCCATGCTGCCCCCGAGCCCTGCCGCTCGGGTGCGGCCGCGCGGCAGACGGGGCCGAATGAGGTCGCAGCTGCCGCACAGTCGGGTGACACCGAAGGCCGTCAAGCCTCCAGTCCGGCGGTCTCGACGGTGGGCCGGGACGCGGCCCGAAGGAGGTGGCCGCCCGCGCCCCCCGCGTACCGGCAGCAGGCCCCCGGGGCCGGGGGAAGCCGCTGGGCGAGATCCTGGCCGGCTCCGGGCGTCGGGCCGGGTCCGGCGGTGACCGCGACGGGTGAGGTCGCCGCGCGGTGTTCGCAGGCACCGGGCCGGGCCCCGGGCAGCGCCCCGGCCGGCGGGAGGCGTCCTTCCTGACAGGGAGGCGTCCTTCCTGACAGGGGGCGTGTTCCGGGCTGCGGCGGGCCCGACTCCCCTGGCCGGGCGGACACCACCGCGGCCGGGGGTGTCGGGCAGGGGCCGCAGGAAGGCCAAGGGGACCCGGGGAGGCCAGGGGGACCCGGGGAGGGGCTGGGGGACCCGGGGAGGGGCTGGGGCGGACGCGGAGGCAACCGCCGACGAGGCGGCCGGGGGTGCAGGCGATCCGAAGCTGTCAGCCGGGGTCTGTCTGCTGATGTTCCTGGTCCTGCCGCCGTCCCCCGCTCGTGCCGGCGGCCTGCGTCCGCAGGTCCACGAAGGCACCCGGCTGCCGCGGGGTGACTGCGGGGCCTTGCGGGCCGGCAGCAGGGGTGCCGCAGGCTCTGCCGTGTGCCGGTGGCTTTTGTGCACCGGCCCGTCCCCGGGCGAAGTCAACGCCTCCGCGCGCCTGACCCGATGCCTATGGTGAGTTGTGATCAACCAGGACACGGACCGTCAGCGGAGCACTGTACGGCCCGGATATCTGGCCGCGGCGGGTGTGTTCGCGGTCGGGATGATGGGCACGACCCTGCCGACACCGCTGTACGGGCTCTACCGTGAGCAGATCGGTTTTTCCGAACTGATCGTCACCGTGGTTTTCGCCGTCTACGCCATCGGTGTGATCGCCGCCCTGCTCCTGGCCGGCGGCTTCTCCGATGTTCTCGGCCGCCGCCCGGTCCTGCTGGGCGCGCTGGCACTGGCCGCGCTGAGCGCGGTGTGCTTCCTGCTGGCGGACGGACTGCCGCTGCTGTTCACGGGCCGTGTCCTTTCAGGGCTGTCGGCCGGACTGCTCAGCGGTACGGGCACGGCCGCTGTGCTGGAACTGGCACCCGCCGGACGCAGTGCCCGGGCAGGATTCGCGGCGACCGCGGCCAACATGGGCGGCCTGGGACTCGGCCCCCTGGTCGCGGGGACCCTGGCCCAGTACGCGCCATGGCCGCTGCGGCTGCCGTTCTTGACCCATCTGGCGCTCCTGGCGGCCGCGGTGGCTGTCACCTCGCTGCTGCCCGAGACCGTGCACCGCAGCGGCGCCAGGCCCCCGCTACGGCCACAGGGCATGGTCGTCCCCACCGAGGTACGCGGTGTGTTCGCGCCCTGCGCACTCGCCGCCTTCGCCGGATTCTCGCTGCTGGGCCTGTTCACCGCGGTCGCGCCGGCCTTCCTCACCCAGACCCTGGGCGTGCACGACCTGGCCGTGTCCGGCGCCGTCGTCTTCTGCGTCTTCTGCGCCTCGGCCTGCGGGCAGTTACTGATGGGCCCCGTCGGCACACGCAACGCCCTGCCCGTCGGCTGCCTGATGCTGGTGGCCGGGCTGCTCGTGGTGGGGGCATCGCTGCTGCTGGCGTCGTTGCCGGTCCTCCTCCTGGGTGCCGCGACCGGCGGCACCGGCCAGGGCCTGGCCTTCCGGGCCGGATTGAGCGTGGTGAGCACAGCGGCTCCCGACACCCACAAGGGCGCCACCATCTCGGCGTTCTTCGTCCTCGCGTACGCGGGAATCTCGGTGCCCGTCATCGGGATCGGCGCACTCGCCGCGGCACTGGGACTACGCACTGCAGGCCTGGTCTTCGCCGGCTGCGTGATACTGCTCGCCGCCACGGCAGGCGGCTACCTATGGCGGCACCCACCCACACACACCTGAGCGCCCCCAACCGCCCAACACCCCCGCCCAGCACCCCCGCCCGACACCCCCGCCCGACACCCCCGCCGGCGGGGGCAGGCACCACCCAGACCCGAGTGCGCCGCACCCGCCCCCGCCCGCACCCGCACCCGTGCGACGGTCCGGGACGGATGTGATCCTGGAACCAGGACAAGCGGGCACGGGTACCAGCCATGGGCCCTGAGGAGAACACCGGCAGTGCCACAGCCCGGGCACATCAAAGCCCCGGCCCCACGCTGCGCCGGGCTACCACCGCACTGCGGCACGGCACCGGCACCACGGCCCGCACGGCCCGGCGGGCCGCCCGGGTCACCCTCGCAGCCGCCGCCTTCTACACCGGCCTGTACGGCCTGCACGATCCCGTCACCGCCACATACGCGCTGTTCGCAGCGGTGGCGATGGCCGGCCTGTCCCGCATCCCCGGCACCGGGCACCAGCACGCCGCCGTCGTGGCCCAGGTGCTCCCTGCCGGCTGGATCCTCGTGACGGCCGGAACCCTGCTCGCGGTACACACCCGGGCCGCGGTAGCGGGAATGCTGCTGATCGGGTTCCTGCTCTCGACGGAACCGGAACCCGGCACCCCGCCCACGGAACCCGGCACCCCGGCCACGGACGCGGAACCGGCAGCAGTGGCATGGACCGCGAGTATCTGCGCCCACAGCGCTACCTCAAGGCCCAGCTCGCCGAACAGGTTCGGCAACGACGAGGAGACGCTGCCGGCGCACCCGCAGGACCCTGGCCGGTACCGAACGGCCGCACAAGGTGGTCTCCTGGCTGTCGCGCGAGATCGTCACCAACCCGCTGGTCCCGCTCGTGCACTGCCGCAAGCCAGACCACCAGCACCTCCACGACCCGCCCGGAACACCCACGACCCGCTACCCGCGACCTGCCATGCCCACGACCTGTCATGCCCGCGATCTGCTGGTCACCGCGGGCGTCGTGCCCCTGCGCGACGAGTACCTCAAAGCCCTCCCCGATGAGCGGACCCCGTGTTCAGGCAGGCGCCCGCCCGCCACCGGCCGGTCCCCGCACCCTGCGCCCACGGGGGTCACCCGTCAAAGACCGGCCAACGCCCGTGCCCCGGGAGATAGAAGCACAGGAGCAGGAAGCTACAACGGCGCGTCAGGGACGGCCCCCACCCGGACGAAGGCGGCAACGGAAGCGCTCACCCCCGGATGACGCGCAAGCAGCAGACCCCACGGGCGCGGCAAACGAGCACAGCAGGCACAGCAGCGCAGCAGGCGGGAACGGGTGCAGCGAGCACAGCAGCCGCGGCAAACGAGCAGGCAGCAGACCCCACGGGCGCGGCAAACGAGCACAGCAGGCACAGCGGACACGCAGGCAGCGGACGAGCGCAGCAGGCGCGGCAGGCGCAGCGGGCACAGCGGGCACAGCGGGCACAGCGGGCGAGCGCAGCAGGCGCGGCGGACACGCAGGCAGCGCAGCGAGCGAGCAGGCGGCGGGGCGGACACGCAGGCAGCGGACGGGCACAGCAGGCGCGGCGAGCGAGCGCAGCAGGCGCGGCGGGCGAGCGCGGCGGGCGGGCAGGCGGCGGACGGGCACAGCAGGCAGGGCGAACGCGCAGGCAGCAGAACCCACGGGCGCGGCGGGCGAGCACAGCAGACACAGCAGGCACAGCAGGCACAGCAGGCACAGCAGGCACAGCAGGCACAGCAGGCACAGCAGGCACAGCAGGCAGGGCGGACGCGCAGGCGGCGGACGAGCACAGCAGGCAGGGCGAACGCGCAGGCAGCGGGGCGGACACGCAGGCGCGGCGAACGAGCACAGCAGGCGCGGCAAGCACGGCAGGCGAGCGCAGCGGGCGCGGCGGGCGGCGGGCGGCGGACGAGCGCGGCAGGCGGGGCGGACACGCAGGCGCGGCGGGCGGGCGGGCGCGGTTTGTGAAACCCGGTGCCCGGGCCGTCAAGGACGGTCCGGGTCCGCGCAGGCACGTCGCCGCATTGCGGGTGCCTTCGGCCGCCACGAAGGGATCAGACCGCTTCCCCGCACGCCGGCCGGGGACCGGACACGACCGCGGGTCCCGGCAGGACGATGACCCCGGCCCCGGGCGAGCCCGGCAGGCTCACCAAAACAGTCGACACGGGGTACCGCACCGGCCGCGCCGGATGCCCAGGAGCAGACCACCAGGGCCGGTGACGCAGGTTTCGCCCCACGGCCGCAGCGCCGCAGGAAAAGGGACCGCAGATCCAAGCCCTTGCCGCCAGGGCGATCCCCCGCGCCGGGCCCGGCCGCCCTGCCCCCTGATACGGAAGAAACTGCGCGCTCTTGACCGTGAGCGCGTCCCTTGCGGCCGCCCGGCCGCCACCGGGACGACCCCGCCACAACCACCGGGCACCTCGGCCCGCGGACCCTGGAACAAAGCCCGCAGGACCATGGCCGACCGGGTCCACCCAGCGCGACACGCGGGGGACTCGGCAAACACTTAGTATGGCCTAGCAGGTGTTATGGGACACCGGGCGTGAGCCGCACACATGGTGCGGCCGCCCGGGACCGGGCACCCGCCGCGACGCCCCCCATGCCGGAAACCCCGGCCCGATTCCGACGGGCCGGGATTTCCATGCGCAGGAGGCCCGGCTACCACCTGTCGCGGTAGTTGTCGACAACCCGGAAGCTCCCCACGACACCGTGCTTGACCCACACGCCCCCGCGGACGAAACGAGTGAAGACACCGTTACTGGTGCTCCAGGGACCGACCGTCGCGACCGGGGACCCGTCGTCGCAGGTGACCCCGCTGAAGACCTCAACGGTCTTGCGACTGTCGTTACGGACGTTGAAGCTCCGCGAGCCCAGACCGCTGACCACGGTGATACAGCCGTCCGTGTGAGCGGAATACGTCCGCTCGTTGAATTGGATCCGTCCCTCCCTGTAGCCATAGTCGTCGTCGTAGTCACCCCCACGGCCATCACCCCGGCCATTGCCACCGCCGTAACCACGGCCATCACCCCGGCCGCTGTCACCGCCGTCACCCCGGCCGTTGTCACCGCCGTCACCCCGGCCGTTGTCACCGCCGTAACCACGGCCGTTGTCACCGCCGTTGTCACGGCCATTACCCCGGCCGTTGTCACGGCCGTTGTCACGGCCCTCGTTCCCCCTGCCATTCCCGCCGCCCTCATCACCAAAGGCAACCGCGGCGGGAGCAGCCTGCTGGACGAACGGGGCGACCTGGGTGGACCCGGCCGCCGAAGCATAGGTAATGCCGGTGGTGGCGAGGACCGCTGCGCCTACTGCCGCGGCGGCCACGGCCACGGTACGCGTGGTCATGTCACTTCTTCCTGTCTCAGAGACGCCGTCGACCGGACAGCCGACCTGAGACGAACGTACTGACGACCCCAATAGCTGTCATATCGGAAATACCGAAAGTGTGACCCCAGAGAGCCGACCGGGTGTACACACAGCACCCACCACACACCCCACCACTACCTGACAGACCATCAAAAAGTAGGACAGTAAGCATGCCTGGCACATCATTAGGCCCACCGGGCGACACACTGACACCCAGTCACCCTGTCGGCAGCAGACCACCGAATCCAACACACCAAAAACCACAACCACCCCCACCACCCCCAACACCCCCCACGAACACCCCCCACACACCCTGAACAACCACCACCGAAACACCCCCACCCAAACCCCACCCACCACCAGACACCGACCCCGACCCCGACCTGAATCCTCGTCACCGCAGCCGACCATGAACCGCCTTGACCACTCCAACAACCGACCGCACCCACGTGGAACACGATGACAGCACCGGCAAGCCGGACACCCCCCGCCCGGACCTCTCACCACCCGACCTGCCACAGCACGCTCACCCGCCCTACCCGCCAGCACAACCCCCGCCCGGCCCGCAGCAAAGCACCCGGCAGATCACTCACACGTCACACCAGGCGCACCCAGGGACCGCCGACCGCACGGCACTCTTCCGGGGCGACCGGTACGGCTCTCCCCCCACCCCGGTTGACCTGGTGCAGGGCGAGCTGCGCGTCCGGCTGCAGCGACATCCACACCACCCCCGCAGCCGAACGAAAGGGCAGCGGCCGCACACACGATCATCCCGCCCCAAGTCCCCAGAGCATCATCACGAACATGGTGCCGGTGACCGCGGCCAGCAGCCACCCAAGGGCGCGGGTGGCGCGCAGGCCGTAGCCGGACACGGCCCAGTACTCGTTGAGGAGGCCGCGCTCGGCCCAGTCGGTGCCGGTGTCGGCTCTGCGCATCTCTATCTCGCCGTAGTAGAAGTCGGCGGTGCCGGGTTCGTTTCTGGAATCCTCATAGGACTTGCGTATCGCCCGGTACACCGCCGTCAGCGCCCGCGGCCCGACGACGTCGACTCCGGACGGAGCAGCCGCCCGCGCTGCGGGACCTGAACCGCCTGGAGCTGGCTGGGGAGTCGGTTCGCGCGGCGCTGGAGGCACTGGTCGTGGTCGCCCCGTCCTGGCCGGCCGGGGCCGTGGCCGTACCTGAGCTCGCCCTGCGCTCCAGGGAGCGCGTCAACAGCTGGAAGCTGCCGTCCTCACAGGCCAAGCGGGACCGGCGGGCCACCGTGTTCGGGCAGGACCCCGTCGCCCTGCTGAGGGCGGTGTAGGCGCCTGGCGCCCCGGAGGCGCTGCTTACCCTGGAGCCGGTCGCGCTCCTGCGGCGGATCACGGTGCAGACCCACTTGGTCGCCACCGACTCCCGGGGAGGGGAGGTGATCCGCATGCGGGAGGCCGAGCAGGGCGGCGTCCCACCCGGCCATCTGCGCCTTGCCTCCCCGTACGGCCCGGAAGCGCGCTGGGCGGCGAAAGGCGAGGACCTGTTCTGGTGCGGCGTCCGATCATGCGGCCGAGCGCTCACCGTGCGGGCGTCGACGCAGAGTCGAGACGAGAACGGCGGGTGGCTGGTAGGCCATATCGAGGGTGCCGACGTCGGTGCCCGGCGGCACGATCTTGTCGATCTGGTCCAGGACGTCGTCGCCAACGGCGGCCTCGACGCCGGCGAGCAGGTCATCGAGTTGCTCCATTGTCCGCGGACCAATAAGTGCGGAGGTGACCCCCGGGTGGGTGAGGACGAACGCCATCGCCAGGTGGGTCAGCGGCAGTCCCACCTCGTCGGCGAGCGGGATCAGCTGCTCCACGACATCGAGGCGTTGGTCGTCCTTGAGGTGCTGGAAACCGTACCGCGACCGATGCGTGGCAGCCTGCTCTCCCTTGCGGTACCGACCGGTGAGCATCCCGCCACCGAGCGGGGACCAGACCAGTGTGCCCATGCCGAACTCCTGCGCGACCGGGAGCACCTCGCGCTCGATCCCGCGGTTGAGGATCGAGTAGACCGGCTGCTCGGTGCGCAGCCGTGCCAGACCGCGCCGTTCGGACACCCAGTGGGCCCGGACGATCTCCGAGGCGGGCAGTGAGGAGGTCCCGAACGCGCGGATCTTGCCGGCGCGCTGCAGGTCGGTGAGTGCTGAGAGCGTCTCCTCGATGTCGGTGTCGGGGTCGGGCCGGTGAATCTGGTACAGGTCGACGTAGTCGGTCCCCATGCGGCGCAGCGAGTCCTCCAGCGCGCGCATCAGCCAGCGTCTGGACGCGCCCTGGTGGTTGGGCTCGTCACTCATCGGCATCCGTGCCTTTGTGGCGAGTACGACGTCCGCGCGGCGACCCCGGAGCGCTTTGCCGAGGATCTCCTCCGACTCGCCGTGGGAGTACATGTCGGCGGTGTCTACGAAGTTGATCCCGGCGTCGAGCGCCTTGTGGATGATCCGTATGGACTCGTCGTGGTCGGGGTTGCCAAGGGCGCCGAACATCATCGCACCCAGAGCGTAGGGGCTGACATTGATGCCGGTCCGACCGAGGCTGCGGTAGCGCATGGGGCTCCTTCTATCCGTCAGTGTCGCGTGATGCCTCCAGCCTGCGTCCCCAGCGGCGTACTATGAATACTTGTCCATTCGGATTTCTTGCGCGAAAGTACGAACATGGCAGTTGATCGGCTATCGCAGGTTTTCGACTTGGTCCAGGTGCGCAGCGTCCTGACCGGTGGCGTCGCGGCGCGCGGTGGCTGGTGGTCGCGCGGACCAATCGTGGACCCGGTGAAGTTCTTCGCGATGGTGAGCGGCCGAGCCCGGCTCACGACAGACGGTGTCGACCGCCCGGTCGAGCTCGAGCCCGGCGACGTGGCGATCCTGATAGGGCGGTCCTATGTGGCCTTCGAGGCGGGTGACGAACCTCGCCATGAGGTCCAGCCGGAGTCCGATTTCTCCGCGGCCCAGTTCGTCGGCGCCAATCACCACACCGACGACGTACTCATCGGCGGCTGCGTCGATGTCAACGAGGCCGGCCGGGCACTGCTGCTCGCCGCTCTCCCGCCGGTGGCGCACGTGCGCGCATCCGTCTCCGACGCCGAGCCGTTGCGGGCCGACCTACTGCGGCTCTTCGACGAGGCGACCAGTGACCGGATCGGCTCGGCGTTCGCGATCCGACAGTACGGTCAACTGTTGCTGCTCGAGGCGCTGCGCGCATACGTCGGCCAGGCCGATCTGCCGCCGGGGTGGCTGCGACTGCTCACCGACGAGCGGCTCCGGCCCGCTTTGGACCTGATCCGCGCAGAGCCAGGAAGGGCGTGGGGCTTGGCCGAGCTCGCGCGCGCGGCAGCCATGTCGCGGACGTCGTTCGCCGAGCGCTTCCGGGAGGTGGCCGGAATGCCGCCCCTCACCTATCTCAGCCACTGGCGGATGCTGCTGGCGCAGCGCGCGCTCCGGGAGGACGACGTCCGCATCGCGACGCTTGCCGCCGAGCTGGGCTACGGCTCGGAGAGCGCCTTCAGTACCGCCTTCAAACGGGTCGTTGGCGAGGCGCCGCGGCGCTACCGGCTGCGCGTTCGTGAGGAAGCCGTCGCGGCAGGCTGATCAGCCCGGGCTTGCCGTTCCGCCCAACGTGGTAGCGGTAGCGCTGGTCGTGTCAGCGGCCGCACTCTCGGTAGCGGACGGGGCCGTGGAAGGAGTCCGAGTCGAACAGCCGGGCAGTACCGGGCCACCGACCGAGCGCAGCGCGTCCTCGCAGAAGTTCGAGATCTGGCATGCCAAGTACGCCTTGCGGGCCGGGATCGAGGACACCGTCAACCAGGCCCGGAGTGGCGCGCACGCACGGGGTTGGTGGCCGGGATGCTTACCCGTGTGAGGTCTCGGCTACGTCGACCGTTTCGGATCCTTCGCGACGCATCCGCTCAACCCCCCAGGCGCCGAGCGGCCCGAGCGCTTGATTAAGCGTGCGCCCGTGCTCAGTCAGGGAGTACTCCACCCGCGGCGGCACCTCGGCATAAACCTCTCGGTGCACGAGACCGTCCTCCTCCATCTCACGCAGGTGCTGCGCCAGCATCTTCTCGCTCACTCCCGGCAGACCGCGACGGAGCTCAGCGAAGCGCCGTACGCGATGGGCGTCAAGTTCCCAGAGGATCAGTCCCTTCCACTTGCCGCTCACCACGTCGAGCGCAGCGTCGATGCCGCAGATGTAAGGCCCGCATCTCGGTGCCTTGGCCATCACTGATCCCCCTTACGAAAAGGTAAGTACCGCAGAAAATAGTAGGTACTTCCGAGAGTAGTGACACTCCCCGAGCATGGAGGGGTGAACGAACAACAGAACCACACCACCAGGCAAGACAGCACTGTCACCGTGATCGGGCTTGGCCCGATGGGCCAGGCGATGACCCGCACCCTCCTCACCGCCGGCCACCCGGTCACCGTCTGGAACCGCACCGCCAGTCGGGCCGACGGCGTCGTTACCGACGGAGCAACGCTCGCGGCGACACCCAGCGAAGCGGTCGAAGCGAGTGACCTCGTAATCCTCAGCCTCACCGACTACCAGGCGATGTACGACATCCTCGACAGCGTCACCGCATCGCTCGCCGGCCGGACGCTGGTCAACCTGAGCTCTGACACTCCCGACCGCTCACGCGAGGCAGCAACCTGGGCAGCGGGCCACGACGCCGCCTTCCTCACCGGAGGTGTCATGGTCCCCGCGCCGATGGTCGGCACGGAGGCAGCCTATGTCTACTACAGCGGCCGCGACAAAGTGACGGAGGGCCACCTGGCGACGTTGACACTGCTGGGAACACCAAAGTATCTGGGCGAAGACCCGGGCCTCGCCCAGATGATGTATCAAGCCCAACTCACGGTGTTCCTCACCACCTTGTCCGGACTGATGCACGCCACCGCGATGCTAGGTACCGCAGGAATGAAGGCCAAGGAAGCGCTGTCAGAGTTGCTCTCCTCCGCAGACTCGATTGGCGACATCCTGAGGGCTGGTGAAGAGAACCCCGGCACCGCGCTTGATGCTGGAGAACATCCCGGCGGCCTCAGCACGGTCACCATGATGGGCGCGACGTCCGACCACATCGTCGAGACCAGCACCTCACTCGGCCTCGACCTCGCGCTCCCCCTGGCCGTGCAGGCCCACTACCGGCGCGCGATCGAGAACGGACACGGCAGCGACAACTGGACCCGCATCATCGACAGCATCCGAGAACCGCGCTGACCAAATGCGGGACCGATGAACACACGCCCAGCCGCGACTGGGCCCAGGCCCCACCGCCTACTTGCGCCCTCGGCGGACCGTGCCCCGGCACCTGACCCGGCTCGGAGTGGGGCTACGCCGACTCCACGACCCCACCCTTCATGCACTCAGCGATCGACGAGTTCTCACAACTGGCCTACACCTGCGTAGAGTCCTTGCTCGAACCGCGCGGTAGTTCGCGGATTCCCCCGCCATGCGAGTGACTGACGGCACTACTCGTGCATAAGACCAGCCCGCGGGGCGCCGGATACATTGAGTGCCATCACGTCGTTTCCTTGCACGAGGCTGGCGAGGGGCGGACAAAGCCCAGTGATCTCGCTCCATCTGTGCCAACTGTCACCAGACGATCCACCGCCGTGCGCCGTGGCCCACGCCCGGCAAGCTCCGGAACCTTATCCAGGAGACAACGGACCGGGGCGGGCCGGCGTAAGGAACCATGATCACTCGCGCCGAAGCAGCTCCCTGCTAAAACAGGGCATACACCAACCATGCCCACAGTGCAGCCGACACCACCCCAAGAGCGACGTAAACGATCCTTGACCACTGCTCAGTGCTCACCAAGCTCCCCCTCCGTGGACAACCAGCCCGATAACTCTATGGCCGTGTCACCCCAAAAAGGCGGGCACCTCACAATAGAAGAAACGACGTGAGGCTTCCGCCAGGCCGTCTCTGGGCCGACCGAGGGCACCCAGCAGCGGCCACGGACGACCAATGACGACCAGTCCACAGGACGCCGGAACCGGTCGGACCAGCGAAAGCCCAGGTCATCAAGATCGGCAGCGAGACCCAGGGCATCCCTGCCACCGCTCCACGCCCCAGAGGGACAGATGCCGACCCGACCGTGGACCCCTGAGCCGGGCCGGTGGCTGCAGTTCGACTGGGGTGAAGGCCCGCGCATCGCGGGGCGTCGGACCTGGCCGTTCTGCGCTTTGCTGTCCTGGTCGCGGTTCCGGGTCCTGATCCCGGTCTGGGACTGCACTCTCGGCACGTGGGTGGCCTGCCTGGACACCACGTTGCGCCGGATCGGCGGGGCAACCGACACATGTACTGACCGACAACGCGAAGACGGTCACCGTCGAGCACATCGCCGGGATCCCGGTGCGGCACCCGCAGATGGTCGCCGCCGGCCGGCATTACGGCTGCCAGGTGGTCAGTTGCGTGCCCTACGACCCCGAATCGAAGGGCGGCGCGGAAGCCACAGTCCATATCGCGCAGGCCGATCTGGTGCCCACGCCCGCGAACCTGCTGCCCGCCTACGACTCGTTCGCCGCACTCGCCAACGCCTGCCGCACTTGGTGCGAGCAGGTGAACTCCCCCCAGTACCGGCGACCGGGCAGATACCCGCCGACCGCCTGGACATCGAACGCACCACGCCGCACGTCCTGCCCATTGAGCCGCTCGCGCTCGCGCTGGGCGAGGAACGGCTGGTCGGCTCGGACGGCATCGTCAGCCTCAACTCGGTGCGCTACTCAACCCCGCCCGGCTATACCGGCGTGAGGGTGTGGTGCCGGGTGGTCGGCGAGGAACTGTCCATCACCGCCGGCACCAATTCCGGGGATCTGTCGGACATCTGATGCCACCAGCTGTCCACCCCCGGGGTCCCGCAGATCATCAATGCGCACTACCCCAACCACCCCGACGGACGCAGCGTCGACCAGCCGAGGCTACAGCCGCGCTCGGAAGCCGAGATCGCGTTCGTGGGCATCGGCCCCGGAGCGGGCCGCTGGTTCAAGGAAGTCGGACCCGCCGGCGCCCTCCGCATCCGCGCAAAGATGGCCCGCGCGGTCGAGCTGGCGACCGTCCTGGGCAACGACCGAGTCGACCAGGCCCTGGGACTTGCGGCCACGGCCGGGCCCTTCGCCGACGGCGACCTGCTCTCGATCCTGGAACACATCACGGACAGCAAGCCCGCCGGCGAGGTCGTCCGCGCGGACGAGGCCCACTCCGTCCAGAACGGAACCATCGGCTGGCAGGCCCTGGGCCAGTAGGAAACGACACCAGGGGAACTGACGCACGACCCTGCGGTCAGTCGCCGACAAACCATAGATACCGGTGTGACCCCTGCTCGACGACCTGGCACAACTCGCGGGCCTGCCCGACCCAGTCACCGCCACAAGCAGCCGGAAGCCGGTCGAGTTCCGCCAGCAGCAGCGACACCTGCCGATGGTTGAAGACCACATCCCCATACGGAATCAGGCCCCAGAGCATCGGGAACAGCCCCGGATCCAAATTACCGAAAGCGGAAGTCCACTGCACCCCGCCCCCGGCGCGGGCCACGACGTCGCCACTGTCACCACGCACCTGCATATCGATCACTTGTTGAGCCTATCGGCGCCCACCCAGACCGACGAAGGAATTTACAACCATGACGATTCCCCTCGACTTTCGACGTTTCCGTTGATCGTCGTTGGGGTCGCTCGGGTGGGTGATGGGGGCCTGATCTGGCGGTGCGGGGCGGGACAGCAGAGAAGCATCGGCGGTGCTTGCGTCGCCTGCTGAGAGGGACCCGCCGATGCTTCCGGACACGACCGTACCCGCTTCGCTGCTGGCGGTGCTGACGTTCCTGCGGGGCTGTTTCACCACACCGACCTTCACCACCTTCGCCGCGCTGGTCACGGGCTTGATCGCGCAGACCGGCCGGGGCACGGTGACCGGCATGGTGACGGGCGCGGGATTGACGCGCGCCTGGTCCCACGACCGTGCCCACGCCTTCTTCTCCCGCGCGAGCTGGAACCCCGACCTGCTGGGCATCTCCCTCTCCCATCTGGTTGTGCGCCAACTCCTGCCAGCAGATGGGGTGTTGACAGTGGCGGTGGACGACACGCTGTTCAAGCGGCGCGGGAAGAAAGTCTTCGGCGCGGCCTGGCAGCACGACGGCGCGGCCCGGGGTCCGAAGCCGGTCGGGCGCGGGACCTGCTTCGTGGTGGTCGGCATCGTGGTCCAACTGCCGTTCCTGGCAAGGCCGGTGTGCCTGCCGGTGATGGCCCGGCTGTGGCGCCCGAAGCAGGAGCAGTCCAAGGTCGGCCTCGCCGCGTCCATGATCCGCCTGCTGGCCGCCTGCCACCACGGGCGGCGCATCCACGTCGTCGCGGACGCCGCCTACCACGGCAAGGCGCTCCGCGACCTGCCCGCGACCTGCACGTTCACCACCCGCCTGCCCGCGAGCGCGGTGCTGTACGACCTGGCCCCGCCGCCCACCGGGCGCCGCGGCCGACCCGCCCTCAAGGGCGAACGCCTTGGCACACCCAAGGACCTGGCCACCACCGCCGCCTTCACCAGGACCGAGGTCAAGCGGTATCAGCGGACCGACACCGTGCACCTGGCCGAGACCACCTGCCTGTGGTACGGCTCCTTCCACACCCGCACCGTCCGCGTGATCCTCCTGCGCGACGACACCACCGACACCGGCTACGACCTGGCGCTGGTCACCACCGACCTCACCACCCGCGCGGCCGGCCTGATCGCCCGCTACGCGTCACGCTGGTCGATCGAGGTCACCTTCGCCGAGGCCCGCGACCTGCTCGGCGTCGGTCAGGCCCAAAACCGCACCCGCTCGGCCGTCGAGCGCACCGTCCCGTTCGGTCTGTACTGCTACACGATCACCGTGGCCTGGTACGCGCTGCACGGCCACCACCCCCGCGACGTCGTCGAGCGCCGCGAGCGGGCCCCGTGGTACACCACCAAGGCCGAGCCGGCCCTGTCCGACATGGCCGCCAAGCTCCGCCGGGTGATCATCGCCGCCCGATTTACGCCCACCCGCCCAGGCCGGCCCACGGATGAGGAAATCCGCGCCGTCCAACAGGCGTGGGCCGCAGCCGGCGCAGCCTGATCACCCAAACCTGTCAGAACATCGAAAGTCGAGATTCCCCAGGCCCCTGCCGTACCCGAGGGACTCGACAAGCTCATGCGTCGCATGCGGCTGCCCTATATGCGTAAAGCGGCCCCGACGTTCTGGCCACCGCCCGTGCCCAACGCTGGGACCCCGCCGAGGTCCTACCGCTGCTGATAGCCGAGGAGGTCACCAGCCGCGCCGAGAACTTGGTGATCGCCGACCCGAGCGGCACAGGGAAAAGTCACTTCACCGAAGGACTCGCCCAGGCCGCGATTGCCGATCTGGCTGTGCCCGAGGATCTCCATCACGACACGGGGAGACACTCCGGCGGCGGTCAGCCCTAAGATCGGCTCGGGGCGATGGTACTCAGGTCCTGAGCGACGGTGTCCCATTCGCCTGCGTGCCCTGCCAATCCCTACACCAGGAGGACGGGCGGTCCTGCTCCCGGTGCGAGCCATTCTCGGCAGGAAATTCAGACGCCGTCACGTACCACGGTGCACTCGGTCCAGGTCAAGCCGGGTTCTCCAGTCGGTGGGCGCGATCGGTGAGATGGCGGTGCTCGGGGGCGCTGGTGGTGCGGCGAGCGGCCTCACGATAGGAACCTACAGCGGCCTCCCGTTCGCCCAGCAGCTCCAGCAGGTGGGCACGTGTGGCGAGCAGCCGGTGGTGACGAGACAGGCGTTTGTCGGTCTCCAGCTCCGCCAGCAGGTCGAGGCCGGCGGTCGGACCGTGGACCATGGCCACGGCGACGGCGCGGTTGAGGCTGACCATCGGGTTCGGCCCGAACTGCTGCAGGAGGTCGTACAGGGCAAGAATCTGGGGCCAGTCGGTGGCGTCGGTGTTCCCGGCCTCGTCGTGCACGGCCGCGATGGCCGCCTGCAGTTGGTAAGGGCCGACCTGGCCACAGGGCAAGGTCCGGCTGATCAGACCGACGCCCTCGGCGATGAGCTGGCGGTCCCACCGGCTCCGATCCTGTTCGGCAAGCGGCACCAGTTCCCCGGACAGGCCGGTGCAGGCTGGGCGGCGAGCGTCGGTCAGCAGCATCAGCGCGAGGAGGCCGGCAGTCTCTGTGTCGTTGGGCACCAGGCGGTGCAGCAGCCGGGTGATGCGGATTGCCTCGGTGGACAGTTCCGGCGCGGTCAGGTCGGCGCTGCCGGTGGTGGTGTAGCCCTCGTTGAAGACGAGGTAGAGCACATGCCGCACCTCCGCCAGCCGCTCGGCGAAGTCGGCCCCTTCCGGCATGGCCAGTAAGGTGCCGGACGCCTTGATGGTCTGCTTGGCGCGACTGATGCGTTGGGCCATGGTCGCCTCGGGGACCAGGAAGGCCACGGCGATCTGCGTTGTGGTCAGGCCGCCGACCGCGCGCAGAGTCAGCGCGATCCGGCTGGCCGGGGACAGCGCGGGGTGGCAGCACAGCAACAGCAGAGCCAGCGAGTCGTCCCGGTCCGTGGCGGGCACGGCGTTGGCGGCATGGCTCAGCAGCTCGGCTTGCGGGGTGGCCAGGGCGAGGGTGTCCTCGCGGCGGCGCCGCGCGCTCTCGCTGCGGATCTGGTCGACCAGCTTGCGGGCGGCGACGGTGACCAGCCAGCCCCGGGGGTTGTCCGGCACTCCCGTCTCCGGCCACTGCAGCACGGCGGCCAGCAGCGCTTCCTGGACCGCGTCCTCGCACGCGTCGAACATGCCGTAGCGGCGTACGAGCGTGCCGAGGACCTGCGGCGCATGCTCGCGCAGCAGGTCCTCGGCGGCATGGCGCACGGCGGTCACATGTCCGCCGCGGACTCGTGCAGCACCGGCCACAGCTCTACCGGCTCCACATCGGCGAACGGCATGTCCGCGGCGATCTCCTGCGCCCGCTCCAGACTGTCGCAGTCCAGCATGTAGAAGCTGGCGATGTACTCCTTGGTCTCCAGGTACGGGCCGTCGGTGACCGCCGGGGCGCCGTCCTTGCGGCGCACGAGCTGGGCGTTGGCCGCGTCCGCCAGGCCGTAGGCACCCAGCAGTTCACCGCTTTCCCGGTACTTCTTGTTGAACGCCTCCTGCTTGGCGATCGCCTCCGGCCACGCCTCGGCCGGGAAGGAGTCCCACTTGGCCTGGTTGCCGTAGATCATCGCGACGTACTTCATCTCGGGTGTCCTCCCCATACCGCGCGCCCCGCTGGCGCGCTGTCACCCCTCGGTCGGAGCGGGAAACGGGCCCTCGACATCCGACGACAACTTTCTTCGAGATTTTTCACGCCGCTGTTGACCAACCCATACACAGGAGCGACGCAAGCGATCAACCTACAACCTGGCTCTGCGCTGCCGCTGACCGTCCCGCCCGAAAGGCGCACGAAGCCAGCTCAGACCGTCGTGCCGGGACGGCTGGCGTCGGCGTCGGCCGCGCGCCGCGGACCAGACCGCGACACAGCGGTGTAGATGACGAGGCCCACCACGGCGTACGCAATGAGCCCGACCGCGACCGTCGGCACCCGGTACCACCTCGGCTCCCATGGCGTGCCGCCTGTTCCCCCCAGCTGATTCATGAACGGAGTATCCCAGCAGAGCTGGTGACCGCTGAAGGCCAGCTCTAGCCTCGCTGTTTCGCTTGGGGTGACGAGGTGATGCTGTGGGGTCGATCGAGGCGGTATCGGACGGTGGGCATGGTGGGGACCCGGCGCGTTGGTCGGGTTCTCCAAGGGTCTCTCGTGTCGTAGGTGGCCGAGGCGGTTGGTCAGTTGGCGGGGCGAGGTAGGGCGGCCAGACGGTGGAAGGAAGCGGCGAGTTGGTGTCGCCAGGGCCAGGTTGCTGCGATCCGCAGGTGGAGGCGACGGCCGCCACGGGTGAGACGGGCGGCGACGTGCAGGATCCGGTAGCGGAGTTTCTTGGGTTCGGCGGTAGCCAGCTCACCGTCCAGCAGCAGGACGCGGGTCCAGGTCAGAAGGTCGATGGCCGCGAGGCTGAGCTCGAGCCAGGCGGCGTTGACGGACAACAGGCGGGCTGGAAAGCGTCCGAAGCCGGTGGTCTTGCCGCACCGGATGTGGCCCTCGACGGTGGCGGACCTCCAGGAACTGGGCCGAGCCACCGCCGGAGTACGGGGTGTCGGTGAGGAAGACCTGGTGCCGCAGGCCCTCGTCACTGTCGAACAAGGAGAGCTGGGCGCCGGGGTGCGGGCGTTCGCGGCGCACGATGATGCGAGTGCCGGCCGGGTAGCCGTTCAGGTCGACCATGCCGGTCAGCTCGGCGACCTCGGCGGACTCACGCAGGATCCCGTCGGCGTCCAGGCCCGGGCTGCGGCGCGGGCCGACCGCAGGCGGTCCAGTATGCGTTCGTCGACGGCGGCCAGCAGCCGCCAAGCCGTCGGCGTGGA
The DNA here is from genome assembly GCF_035974375.1 of Streptomyces sp. NBC_01320. Classification (NCBI taxonomy): domain Bacteria; kingdom Bacillati; phylum Actinomycetota; class Actinomycetes; order Kitasatosporales; family Streptomycetaceae; genus Streptomyces; species Streptomyces sp. NBC_01320. The sequence goes on along the minus strand of NZ_CP108390.1, from coordinate 11,387,438 downwards.
GGCCACCGGCCCGAACACCTCGCGCTGGTCCCGCAGAACGGCCAGATCCACGATCGCCTCGCCGCCGTCGGCGAGCATCACCGCGAAATCGGTGGCCATCCGGCCCGGGTCATGGCCGGTGCCGCGCGGCCGAAGCGGCCGGAGCAAGGTGGAATACGCCGCCGTCAGCCCGGTCGCTTCGGTGAGGTCCGCCGGCAAACGTGCTCCGGCGTGCCCGACCACCCCCGACCCGTCAGTGGACACCACAAGCCGGGACCGCGCACCGATATCCTTCACGCAGAAAGTGCCTTCCTCTGGCGACGACAGAACGCCTAGACAAGGTCCATCGTCCCAGCCCAGGAGGGCACTTTCGCGTTCCGGCCAGCATCCCGACCAGCCCCAACCGAAACGGCGAGGCTAGGCCTGGCCGATCCGGCCATGGTCGACGCCAGTCAATCCTTGCCGGGTCACACCCCGGTGAGAGCTTCCTGTGGCTGCAACTCCTCTGCGGCAAGCGCCTTGTTGCGCCGAAGCGATGACCAGAACGACCAGCCGATCAGCACCACGCCGACCAGGCCGGTGATGATCTCGTTGATCTGGTACTGGATGGTGACGAGCAGGATCACGGCGAGCGCGCCGATCGCGTAGTGCGCGCCGTGCTCCAGGTAGACGTAGTTGTCCAGAGTGCCTTGGCGGACGAGGTAGACCGTGAGAGAGCGGACGTACATGGCGCCGATGCCGAGACCGAGCGCCATCGGAACGATGTCGTTGGTGATGGCGAAGGCGCCGATGACGCCGTCGAAGGAGAAGGACGCGTCGAGGACCTCGAGGTAGAGGAACAGGAAGAACGCGGCCTTTCCGACCATCACGACGGCCGGGACGGGCTTGCCCGCCTTCTTCGCCTTTTCCTCGGCCTCGTGCTCTCGCTCCTCTTCCTCCTCGAGCCTGTTTTCGAAGAAGCCGGAGAGGCCCCCGACGACCAGATACGTGATCAGACCGGCGATACCGGAGATCAGCACGGTCTGTGCCTTGTCCGCGTGCCCGGCGTGCTGGTGCGCGTTGACCGCGAAGGTCATCGAGCTGATGAGCAGCACGATCAGGGCGATGCAGACCGACAGCATGTCGATCTTGCCGAGTTTGGCCAGCGGCCGCTCCAGCCAGGCCAGCCACCTGATGTCACGCTCCTCGAAGACGAAGTCGAGGAAGATCATAAACAGGAACATCCCGCCGAAGGCCGCGATCGACGGGTGCGCGTCGGTGACCAACTGCTCGTAGCGCTCGGCATCGTTCAATGCCAGATCGACCGCCTCGATGGGCCCCATCTTCGCGCTGACGGCGACGATCACGACGGGGAAGACCAGCCGCATGCCGAACACAGCGATGAGCACACCAACCGTGAGGAAGATCTTCTGCCAGAAGGCACTCATCTTCTTCAGGATTCCGGCGTTGACCACCGCGTTGTCGAAGGACAGCGAGATCTCGAGGATGGACAGGATCAAGACGACCCCGAACGCGGTCCACCCGCCGTAGAGCATCGCTGCGACCAGACCGAGTGCGGTGACGGCGAACGACCAGCCGAAGGTTTTCAGAACCACTGGTACCCAATCGTGTAAAAGGGGGCGCCGACGAACTCGTGCATGGTTGGCCAGGACGCACCCCGAGGCGACGGAATGTCAGGAATCTGCTTTCACCGCGAGGACCGGACACGGCGAATCCAGGAGGATCCGCTGCGCTGAGGATCCCAGGAGGAGCTTGCCGACCGCGCTGCGGTGCCTCAGCCCGATCACCACCAGGGAGACCTCGGACGACCCCGCCAGCTCGACGATCTCCTCGGCGGCATCGCGCCCGCCGACCACCTGGCGTATGTCGAAGTCGACACCCAGCTCGGTCAGGTCCCGTCGGACATGGTCGAGGTCTTTCTGCTGTGCGAAACCGCGATCGACGTACGCGTCGCCTCGCGAGGCATTCATCACCAGCAGGGTCTCGCCCCGGGTGCGGGCCTCGTCGGCTCCCGCGCGCAGGGCCGCCTCTCCTTCCGGCGAGGGCACATATCCAACCAGTACCGTCATGACTGCCCCTTTCAGGCCCGTTGCTCAACGAGCGGACGCACGATGTGCCGGCGGACCAGTGGCCACGCCAGTACGAGCACGATCACCGCGTAGATCACATAGGACACCGGTCCGCCCAGCAGACCGGACAGTTCGCCGCCCGACAGCTGAAGCGATCGCCGGCCCTGCAGTTCCGCGCGGGGGCCGAGGATGACGCCGACAATCAGCGGCAGCACCGGCAGCCCGAATCTCCGCATCCCGAAACCGATCAGCCCCAGCGTCAGGAGGAGGAACAGGTCCAAGGGCTGGGCGTTGACCGCGTAGGCACCCATCGACGCGAAGAACACAATCCCCGCGTACAGATAGGGGCGCGGTATCCGCAGCAGCCTGGCCCAGGCCGGCGCAAGCGGCAGATTCAGCAGGAGCAGCAGCAGATTGCCGATGAACAGGCTGGCAATCAGCGCCCAGACAAGCTCCGACTCGCGCTCGAACAGCAGAGGGCCGGGCTGGATGCCGTACGACTGGAATGCCGCGAGCATCACCGCGGCGGTCGCGTTCGTCGGCAGCCCGATGGCGAGCATCGGCACCAGGGTGCCCGCCGCGGAGGCGTTGTTCGCTGCCTCCGGGCCGGCAACTCCCTCGATCGCCCCCTTGCCGAACTGCTCTGGGTGCTTGGTCAGCTTTTTCTCTGTGGCGTACGACAGGAACGTCGGGATCTCCGCGCCACCGGCCGGCATGGCCCCGAAGGGAAAGCCGAAGGCCGTGCCGCGAAGCCATGGCTTCCAGGACCGTTTCCAGTCCTCCCGGCCCATCCACGGCACGCCGACGGGAATCACCCCTGCGGGCTTACGCCGCAGATGCGCCGCCACCCAGAGGGCTTCGCCGACGGCGAAGATGCCGACGGCGACCACCACCACATCAATGCCGTCGGCGAGCTGAGGGACGCCGAAGGTGAGCCGCTGCTGCCCGGAGACCGAGTCGATTCCGACAATCCCGATCACTAGGCCGACGAGCAGCGAGGCGAACCCGCGGATGCGCGACGAGCCGAGTACTGCGGTGACCGCGACGAAGGACAGCAGCATGATCGCGAAGTAGTCCGGTGCGCCGAGGCCGACCGCGAAATCCACCACGAGCGGGGCAACGAGCACCAGCAGCAGAGTGCCGATCGTTCCGGCGACGAAGGATCCGATCGCTGCGGTGGCGAGGGCCTGCGCCGCCCGGCCGGCCTTGGCCATCTTGTTGCCCTCGATGGCCGTGACGACCGAGGACGATTCGCCGGGCGTATTCAACAGGATCGAGGTGGTCGAACCGCCGTACATGCCGCCGTAGAAGATGCCGGCGAACATGATGAATGCCTGGGTCGGCTCCATTCCGTACGTCACTGGCAGCAGCAGGGCCACGGTCATGGCCGGGCCGATGCCGGGCAGGACGCCGACCGCCGTGCCGATCGTGACGCCGATCAGCGCCAGCAGAAGGTTCATCGGGGTGACGACGTGCGCGAACCCCTCGAGCAGATGATTCAGGTTGTCCATCAAAGGATTCCTTGCAGCACGCCGGCCGGGAGATTGACGCCGAGTCCGATCGCGAAGGCGTAGAAGGTGATCAGCGACAGCGCCACCGCGATCGCCAGGTTGCGCAGGTAGTGCCGGTTGCCCAGGGCGAAGGCTGTTCCCCAGAACAGGAGGGATCCGCTGATCACCCAGCCGAGGGGTTCGATCAACACCGCGTTGACGACGAACGCGCCGATCAACAGCAGCACGGTGCGCCAGTCGATCGGATTCGTCAGGTCGACGTCCTCGCCGGCCTCCGGTTCGGCGCGGCCGCCCCGCGCGACGTCGACGACGTACACCAGGGCGATCAGAAGGAGCAGTACGCCGAGGACGACCGGTACCGTGCGCGGCCCGATCGGGTCGGTGCTGCTCGTCGCGTGCGCGATCCCGGTGGCGTCGACGATCACCAGCACGCCCAACAGGGCGAGGAACGCGCACACACCGTACTGTGCGCGGTCCCCGCCCGGGGATGGGCGGGGGTCCGAGTCGGTGCGCTCAGTGGCGTCCAGGCTCATGCCAGGCCCAGCTCTGTGAGGATGTCGGCGACAGCCTTGTCCTGTTCCGTCAGGTAGGTGGCGAACTCGTCGCCTGTCGTGAACGCGTCGGTCCAGCCGTGCTTGGTCAGCTCGGCCTTCCACTCCTTGGAGTCGTGCATCGCGGTCAGCGAGTCGATCCAGACCTTCTTGTCGGCGTCTGTGATGCCGGGCGGGGCGACGATTCCGCGCCAGTTGGTGAAGACCAGGTCGATGCCCGAAGACTTCAGCGTCGGGGCATCCTTGAGGGCGTCGACCGGCTTCTCGCTGGTCACCGCGAGCACCCGCACCTGACCCGCCTCGATCTGGTCGAGGAACTCACCGAAACCGCTGGCACCGAAGGCGATCTTGTTGCCGAGGATTGCCGGGAGCAGCTCACCACCGCCGTCGTAGCCGATGTAGTTGACCTTCTTCGGGTCGATGCCGACCGTCTTGGCGAGCTGCATCGGAAGCAGGTGGTCCGGTCCGCCGAGCGACGAGCCGCCCCCGACTGCGATGCTCTTGGGGTTCTTCTTCCAGGCGGTGACGAGATCGTCGATCGTCTTGTACGGAGAGTTCTTGGGCACGACGATCGCGCCCGCCTCCTCCATCAGCTTGGCGATCGGTGTGGTCTGGGAGAGCGTCGCCTTCGACTTCGAGGCGTACGAAGCACCGACGACTCCCAGTCCCATCTGCATGGTGAGCTTGCCGTTGCCCTTTTCGTTCACGGTGCGCTGCAGTCCGACCGTGCCGCCGGCGCCCGGAAGATTGAACACCTGAATTCCGGACGCGATCTTGGTGTCCTCCATCACCTTGGCCGCCGTCCGCGCCGTGGTGTCGTACCCGCCGCCCGGGGTGTTGGGGACCATGATCCGCAGGCCGGTGACGGGCTCGTCGCTCTTGCCCGTCCCCTCCTTCTCCGCGGTGGCGCCGCAGGCGCCTACCGCGAGCACGGACATGGTGGCCAGGGCGCTGACGACAGCGGCTCTGCGAGTTCTCATGGCTTGTCTCTTTCACTTCCGGCAGTCGGACGCCATGATTGTGCGACTCAGCAGACGCCACGTCTGTGTTGTGTCAGCATTGAAGATTGAGTTAATTGTGGTCGTAACTTTTCGCCGCCATACCCTCGCGGGCGAGCTGTTGGTACTCCAGCTCGCCATCGTCGTGGTAGTGCTGCTGGCGGTCGCCGCCGTCTCGCTGGCCCAGTCGGAAGCGACCTTCAACCGGGTCGAAGGACGCCGGGTCACCGCGCTGGCCGAGCAGCTGGCCGGCAACCCCTTGATGTCCAGCCAGCTCGGCCGGCCGGCGCCGGGTGAGACGCTCGCCCCGCTCGTCCAGACCACGCTGACCCAGTCGGGCGTCACCTCCGTGACGGTCGCCGACAGCAGCGGCAGGATTGTCAGCTCCACGAATCCCACAGCGATCGGTACAAGGTTGCCGCTCGGCCCCGGCGTCGCCCAGGCCCGCGGCTGGTCAGGCAAGCTGGTCCTGGACGGTGCCCACGAGCTGGTGGCCCAGGTGCCGGTGCTCAATGCGGCTCAACCCAACCTCGGCCGACATCTCGGCACGGTGATGATCGGTGAGGCGTCACCGACGATCTGGCAGCGGCTGAATGGCGCGTCATCGTATCTGCTCGCCTACCTCGGCATTGCGAGCGGGCTCGGCCTGATCGGATCGTGGCTGCTGGCCCGGCGTACCAAACGCCAGACCCTCGGGTTGGAGCCACGCGAGATCGCGGGGCTCGCCGAGCACCGTGAGGCAATGCTGTATGGGATCGCGGAAGGCGTGATCGCCCTCGACCCGCAGTTGCGGCTCACACTGGTGAACGAGGTCGGCAGGCGGTTGCTCGATCTGCCCGAGCACTGTGTGGGGATGAGCCTGACCGACCTCCGGATTGAGGGCCGACTGCATGACGTACTCGCCGGATCCCCCAGTGACACGGCCGAGCGTCGCGACGAAGTCGTCATACGCCGGAGTCGGGTTCTGGTGATGAACCGGATGACCGTCACCAAGGACGGCCGCCAACTCGGCTCGGTCACGACCTTGCGAGACCGTACCGAACTGGCTCAGCTGGAACGCGAGATCGGATCGTTCCGCAGCTCCGCCGAACTGCTGCGCGCGCAGGCCCACGAGTTCGCCAATCAGCTCCACACGATTTCCGGGCTGATCCAGATCGGTAAGCACGACGAGGTGGTGCAGTACGTCCGCGCGCTGAACCGACACCGCCAGTCGCTGGACACGACCCTGACCAGACGGGTCCGCGACATGGCCGTCGGCGCTCTGCTGATGGCGAAGTCCTCGCTCGCGGCCGAACGGAAGGTAGTGCTGCGCGTGTCGGAGCATACGGCGCTCGACCGGCTGGCTCCGGAGGACTCGGTGGACGTGGCGACGGTGCTCGGCAACCTCGTCGACAACGCCGTCGACGCCGCGACGGCAGGCGACGACGGTCACGATGCCTGGGTGGAGGTCGAATTGCGGCAGGACGCATCCAGCGTGGAGATCGTGGTGCGCGACTCAGGCCCCGGCGTGGCGCCCGAACTCGCCCAGGAAGTCTTCTTGCACGGCTTCACCACGAAGGCCGCCCAAGAGGGGGATCGCGGCATCGGGCTGGCGCTCACCCGACTCGTCTGCGAGCGCCGCGGCGGCGAGGTCGCGGTGACCAACACGCCCGACGGCGCCATGTTCACCGCGAGAATGTCCGTCGGCAACCTGGCCGGCGCGGTACCGGAAGGAGCCTCCCGATGATCGACGTACTGGTCGTCGACGACGACTTCATGGTGGCAAGTGTCCACCAGAACTTCGTCGACCGCGTCGAGCCCTTCCGGGTCGTCGGCACGGCGAACACCGGCGAGCAGGCGATCACGGCCGTCGGCGAGCTGCGCCCTGACCTGGTCCTGCTCGACCTCTATCTTCCGGACATGTTCGGCCTGGACGTCATTCCACGCCTGCGGACCGCCGGGCATGACTGTGACGTCATGGTGATCAGCGCCTCGCGCGAGACCGACGTGGTCCGACGCTCCGTCCGCCAGGGTGTGGTCAACTACCTGCTGAAGCCGTTCGACTTCGAAGACCTGCGTCCCCGCCTCGTACGGTACGCTGCCCAGCGCAACAGCCTGCTCACCACAGTCGTCAGAGGTCAGGCCGACGTGGACCGGGTACTTACCGGGGCCGGCTTGTCGGCGTCGAGTGTCGCGCTGCCGAAGGGCATGAGCGTGGAGACCGCAGAGTTGATCGAACGCACACTGTGCGGTACCGACGGAACACTGTCCGCCGCCGAGTGCGCCGCCCGGACCGGCATTTCCCGCGTCAGCGCCCGCCGTTACCTCGAATACTTCCACGACACCGGCCGCGCCGAGGTGTCCTTGCGGTACGGAGCCGCCGGCAGACCCGAGCGCCGCTACGGTTGGCGCGCCTGAGTTCGCTCTTGCCGGTCCGGCCTCCATGGGGCCAGTCCCTCCCCACTCACACAGCAGCGAAGGCATGGGGAGCAATGACGGCAACGCGACGTGAGCCTGGGTCCTGCGCCGGAGATCCGTCGACAGAAGCGCGCGAGGGAGTCGAGGAGGTGTTGGAGGGGCACTGATGCCCCGCCCGACGAGAAGCAGGCGGCCACGGTCTTCCGCTGGCTGAAGCCCGACGAGCAGGCGGTCGCCGGCGCGTGGGCCGTGAGCGGGGCCGCCTCGTGGGAGGAGGCCGCGCAGAGCGCGGGTCTCCCGGACGCCTTCGGCGACCGGGTGCGGCGCAAGCTCAAGCGGCTCGGTGAGCGGTACGAGCAGCGACGTGCAAGCGCCGCCGTTTCCGGTCTGTGGCTGCCCGGACAGGCGGGGCCGAACCCGGCGGGGCCCCAGTGAGCCTGATCGGTGGCCTGGCGAATCTACTGCTGGCCGCTCCCGTATCCGCCGTAGTCGTGGTGGCCTTGATCCTGGCCGCCGCCTGGGCGACCTTCACAGTGTGCCGAGGGAAGGCGATGCTGCTGCCCCAGGACTCAGCTGACCGCCGTGAGCTGGCCATGCGCAGGATCGTGTCGCGGCACGAACGCTGGAAGGCACGTCGCAGGAGCCGCGAACGCTGAATGTCGCCTCGGATATCCACCACGGTGTCCGAGGCGATAGTCATGACGGCAACTGCCGCTCACGTTGGGTGGCTTTGTTTATGAGAACGGGGTTCTGGCACAGATCTTGGGGAGTGGTCGCGGAGGGTCACCACAGTGTTCGATTGCGGGGGTCCGGGTTCACGTGAGACCGAGTACGCCCCGCCGTCTGGCCAGCGAGAGTGACGCTCCGTCAGGTCTGTGGCTGTCTCTGCCACGGTCGGCTTCGCCGAGCCATTCGCTCAGCTGACCGCCCCGTACGCGCGTTTCACCAAGCGGCTCAACCACGTCCTGGAGCGCGTCGGGCTCGCGCTCGCCGGACGGGCCGGCGCCTGGCTGGCTGCCCAACTGGGCCTGCGAGCGGGGCGGATGACCTTGCTGCGCAGGGTCATGGCACTGCCCGACCTGCAGTCCAGCACGCCACGAGTGCTGGTGTGGACCACTTCGCAATTCGCCGGGGCCAGGCCTACCCCACCGTCTTGACCTGCGGAGAAACCCACCGTGTGGTCGACGTGCTCCCGACACGCGACGCCAGGCCGCTGACCGCGTGGCTGACCACCCACTCCGGCGTGGAGATCATCTGCCGGGACCGGGCAGGCGCCTACGCCGAGAGAGCCCGGCTCGGCGCACTCTACGCGCTCCAGGTCGCCGACCGGTTCCACCCGTAGCAGGGCCTTGGCCGGGCCGTGGAGACCTGCGTCACCGCCCACCGCGAGTGCCTGCGCACTCAGGCACCGCCCAAGCAACCGAACGCTGACACGCCGCCGGGCGACTCGAGACTTCCCGCCCAGGACCCTGCCGGCCGACGGGCCCAGCGCAAGAAGGCCGCACACGCCCTGGTCCACGAGCTGCTCACACGGAGCCATTCGCGCCGGGCGATCGCCCGCCACCTGGGATGGGGCCTCAACACCGTGGTTCGATACGCACGCGCCGCACACTGGCAGGACACCCTTCGCGAAAACCGGGCCCGGCCCAGCAAACTGGACCCCCACAAGCCCTACTGGGCATCGAGGCGGCCGCAGAGCCGAGGTCTATACAAGCCCACGGCTCCGAGCCGCATGGGTAGGCGGACCCGGTTCTGTGTACGGCAGTTGCTCCACGACTACCGCCGCGGGCACGGGACCGAGGTCTTCGCAGCACCGAGGCGCGAAGCTCCGAGTCCCAGGCGGACCCGGTCCTGTGCCGGGGAATTGATCAATGCAATACCCGCTGCGGTGGTGGTCGGTGCCAGGGCATTCGCCAAGGCACCCCCAGGACTCGATTCATGTCACAGCGGTCGACGGCCACAGCATTCTCAAAGAGCGCGCAGACCCCGGTCGGCGAAGGCGATCAGCCACTCGAAGCTCTCGTCGATGTCGGCGCTCCACTGGAAGCCTCCTGCCGCCTGCAACGTGGCGAAGCCGTGGCAGAGGGTGCGGAGCATGCGCAGGGCGTGGTCCACGTCGGACTCTGCGATCTCGTAGCCGCGCAGGACTGCCGTGAACGAGTCGAGCAGCCGCTGGCCCGCGGTGGCCAGGGGATCGTCCGGGCCGGACGGTTCCATGCCGATCGTCGCGGCGTACCGGCCGGGGTGCTCCAGGACGAAGGCGCGGAAGGCGCGTGCCGCGGCCGCCAGGGCGTCGCGGCCCGCGTACCCCTGGACCGCGCCGCCGACGGCGTCGGCGGCCTCGCGCAACGCCAGGGCCGCGATGCGCCGGTTGAGGTCTTCCTGGCCGCCCACGTGCTTGTACAGGGACGGGGTACGCACGCCCACCCGCTCGGCCAGCAAACCCATCGTCAGGTTGCCCAGGCCCACCTCGTCGGCGAGGGCGGCACCGGCCGCGACCACGGCCGCCGGGTCCAGGCCGGCCCTAGGCACGAGCGGCGTCCGATCGGAGGAAGGCGAGCATGAGCGAAACCACCTGGTCGGGGAACTGGTCGTGCGGGTAGTGCCCGGCGCCCTCGATCATCTCAAGGCGACCGAGGCCGGACGGCAGGGCATCGATGATCGCCGACCCCTCGGAGTGCGGGTCGGCCCAGTCGGGGTCGAGCGTTCCCATCACGACCAGGACCGGGCAGCGGACCTTGCCGAGCTGCGCGCCGGCGTCGGTCGGGGCGCTGCGGCCCATTCCCTGCAGGGCCTTCATCCGGCCCGGCTCGCGCAGCAGGGAGTCGATGCGGCCGAGCCGCTCGGCCCAGTCGGTCGGCTTCACACCGGGGTAGGCCACATCGAGGTACGAGCGCCAGAGCGGCACGCTGCCGAACATGCCCGTGCCGAGCAGCCGCAGCATGCCCTGCCGGAAACGCTTTACCCGCAGGTCGCCGAGGCGGATCGACTGCTTGCGGGTGAACGGCGCCAACTCGACAACCGCGGTTATCAGCGAGGGCTCCTGCGCCGCGGCAATGGTGGCAGCGCCGCCGGAGATCGAGTGGCCGACGAGCACGGCCGGGCCGCCCAGGTGGCGGATCACGGCGAGTAGGTCGCCGGCGATGGCGGCGCGGCTCCAGGCCGGCCAGCCGACGCTGGACTCGCCGCAGCCGCGCAGATCGACCGTGGCGACCCGATAGCCCGCCGCCACCAGCGGCGGGATCACAGCACGGTACGCGGTGCGGCTGTCGCCCATGCCGTGCGCGAGAACGATCAGCGGGCCGGACCCCGCCACCTCGTAAGCGATCGTGCCGCCGTCGACGGCAAGGTACTCAGTCACGACATCTCCCAGGTGTGACTAACGTGATTAGCTAAAAGCTAATCCCAATAGCCAAACCTGTCAATGCGGCCGCCGCTACGGCCCCCGGTACCGGCTCCAGGCCAGTGACCAGCGACAACGCCCCGTTGATCAAGTCCCCGACCACCTTGGCGGGCTGACGCACGTTGCCTCTCGGCGACCATGATCGACCTCACCGGCCTTTCCTGCACCTCGACTACTCACGCCCGGGACAGCATCCCTCCGTGGGTCTCGACCGACCAGCAGTCCACCGTCCGCCAGAACCTCGTCCTGGCCGAAGCCGGGATCGAGGACCCCATGACGTTCAAGAAGGACGGCGGTACATCCAGCCGCCTCCACCCGCTCCAGCGCCCGAAGTTCGGCAAACTGCTCACCTACGCGCGGCCGGGCGACACCGTGCACAGCCGGCGCAAGGTGGCCTGCTGCGAGGAGAACGACCAGCGGCCCTGACGCTCAGGATCGAACGCCCTAATGTCCTTCAACTGCCCGGACTGCATCCCGTACCGGACAGCGGTCCTCAATACATGCCGGTAGGCATCCCGTCGTTCCTGTAACGCCCCGTTGTAGAGCGAGCAGTGATCGGCCAGCATCTCGCCAAGCACGATCGTCTGACCCACGGTGGGCCGCAGGAGAAACTTGTACGCACGAATCATCCAGCCCACCCCCTTCGGCAAGTGCGATCAACCTAGCTGGCGCCACTGACAACGCAGAGCACTCCGGCACTCCGCGCCTCCGAGCCAAGGGTCGCATTCCCACCCGTCCTGAAGGTCGGAATTCCCCGCGAAGATCAGGGATGGTGGCCTCACCGGTGGTCTTGATGCTGCTCGCCTGGGCCGTGATCGCGGAACGCCCCCGCGGCCTCCCGCTGCTGGGCGGCGGCATCGGTATCGCAGGCGTATGCCTGATGCTGCTCACCGGCACCGTGACCCTGAACGCACTCGGCGTCCTCGCATCGGCCACAGCGATGGTGACGTCCTCCTTCGGCTACGTGCTCGCGAAGCGGTGAAGCACCGAGGTCGACGTCCTCGCCTAGACATCGTGGCAGCTCATTGCCGGAGGCCTGGTCGTGCTGCCGTTGGCCGTCGTCCGCGAAGGAGCACCGCCCGCCCTCAATGCGGGCGCGGTCCTCGGATTCGCCTACGTCACCGTCGTCGCGACCGCGGTCGCCTTCGTTGCCTGGTTTGCCGGCCTGCGTCATCTGTCGGCAGCCACCGTCGGCCTGGTCGGACTCCTGAACCCGGTCACCGGCGTGCTGCTCGGCACCGTCATCGCCAAAGAGACCCTCACTCTGCAGCAGATATGCGGACTGATCCTTGTCCTGCTCGGGATCGTGCTCGGGCAACCCATCGCCGTCACGGCCGCCGCCTGCATCCGGTCCCGGGCAACCGGAGCAGACTCCCGTCGCGACACATCTGCCAGCCGAACCAGCTGCCTCGGCCGACGAGAAACCAACTGCGCCACACAACAGGACTGTTGACCGAGCCCAATGCTCACTTGGCTCCTCCTGCGCCCGCCGCAGAGCGGCATGGCCAGCCTGATGCGCGTGGTGCTGGTCGAGGGTGCAGTGGCCAGCGCATCGGTCTCGAATGCTCCAGCACCTCCACCGAGCCCGAGATCCCGGTAGTGACGCAGATCCCGGACCACCGCCAATGCCGACGACCCGCGCTTCCCCACCTTCGGCCAGACCTCCGATCCGTCAGACAGACCGAGAACGCTTCACGAATCCCGAAGTTGCCTCACAAACCAGCGGAGGACCTGCACGATGAAGAACCCCCTGGCCACCCGCTCGAGGCCTCGGCGGAGCTCAGGGGAACTCACGGGATATCCCTAATACTGCAACCGCATGTGGCGTGACGGGTCGTCGTTTTGGTCGTTGGGCTGACTGTGTGATGAATCGCTGACGGTCGCGCAGATCGAGGACTGGTCCGATGGGATAGCCGGGCTTCATGCCCGGTTTGCGGGACGTTTTGGCCGGTCGGAGCCACGTGAGCGGGCGTTGGACTACCTGTCCACGTTGCTCGCGCCGCTGGAAAGGAAGAATGGGTGGACGCTGGCTGAGCAGGCCGGCCAGCGTCGCCCGGACGGTTTCCAGCGGCTGCTGAACTTCGCCGACTGGGACGAGCACGCGGTCCGCGACGATGTGCGCGACTTCATCGTCGAGACGATCGGCAGCAAGGACGCGGTACTGATCGGGGACGACACCGGCTTCCTGAAGAAGGGCATCAAGTCGGCCGGGGTCCAGCGGCAGTACTCCGGAACGGCCGGGCGCACGGAGAACTGCCAGATCGGCACGTTCCTGGCCTACGCCTCCGCCGCAGGCCGGGCCTTGATCGACCGCGAGCTGTATATCCCTGTCTCCTGGACGGATGACAGGGAACGGTGCCGGGCGGCCGGGATCGGTGACGAGGTGCCCTTCGCCACGAAGATCGAGCACTTCAAGTGGATGCTGCAACGCGCGATCGACGCACGCGTCCCTTTCGCCTGGGTCACCGCGGATGAGGCATACGGCCAGGTCAAACACATGCGGGCCTGGCTGGAGGAACGACACGTCGCCTACGTCCTGGCCACCAAGGTCAACGACACCGTGCCCACCACCGGCGGCACGGACGCCGAGGTCCGCGACCTGGTCACCGCCGTGCCCCGGCAGGCATGGAAACGGATCTCCGCTGGTGCGGGCGCGCACGGCCAGCGGTTCTACGACTGGGCCCGGATCGCAATCCGCCCGGCATGGGAGGACGGCTTCGGGCACTGGGTCCTGGCCCGCCGCAGCATCAGCGACCCCACCGAGATCGCCTACTACGTCTGCTACGGCCCCGTCACCTCCCGGCTGAAAGACCTGGTCAGGACCGCTGGCGCACGTTGGCAGGTGGAGGAATGCTTCCAGATCGCCAAGGGCGAATGCGGCCTGGACCACTACCAGGTCCGTCTCTACCGGGCCTGGTACCGGCACATCACCCTGGCAATGGCCGCCCTCGCCTACCTGACCGCCATCCGCGCCGCAGAAGCCGCAAAAGGGGCAGCGGAAACGACGAGCAAGACCTCATACCCCTCAGCGTCCCGGAGATCCGCCGACTGATCGGGCACGTCGTCATCACGCCCCACTGCCATTCCAACGAGCACCGTCTGCACTGGTCACACTTCCGACGCCGCAGCCAAGCCCGAGCCCGCCGCTGCCACTACCAACGCCGAGGCCATGACCCCCACATGCGGTTGCAGTACTAAGACGCAGACCGGATGTAGCTCCAGTCCGGAGGCGGCTGCCGCCTCACGGTCTTCAGTCCCGTCGGCGACAAGACCGCCGAGAAATTGGAGCGTCTGCTTGCCCTCGCGGCCTGACCCGCGCCGAACGGCCGCGATCACGCCGAGAGGAACGGCTCCGTCAAATGCGGCGTCGCCAGGTGCAGCGTGGTGGCGGTTTCGCGGCCGAGCATGCGCTTCCTTGAGTGCCTGGCCGCCTCAGGGTCGGCCTCGTGCGCGTAGGCGAGCTCGGGGTGGAGCAGTTGGAGCGCGTGCACCAGGAGGTCGCCGGTGACGAGCGCCAGCTCGCGCCCGTCGGCGACCAGCACGCTCTGGTGTCCGGGCGTATGACCGGGCGTGGCGACCGCGCGCCCGGCGCGCAGCGGCGTGTCCCCGTCGAGGAGCCGGAGCCGACCGGCAGCCGCGAGCGGGGCGGTGAGGGTCTCGCGAAGTTGCGGGTTGAGCGCGTCGAGGGCGTCGAACTCGGCCTGCTGGAGCAGGTATTCGGCGTTCGGGAAATAAGGGCGGCGGCCGCTGGTCGCACCGCCGGTCGAAGCGTTACCGTCCACCGCGCCGCCCGCTGATGGGACGGCCGCCTCGGTCACGACCGCCCACCCGACGTGGTCGGTGTGCAGATGTGTGAGCACCACGGTGTCGACTTCGGCTGGGTCTATGCCCGCGGCGGCGAGCGACTCGGGGAGCGCACCGGGTACGGGCGCCCACGAGCCGGCCGGGCTGTCCGCCGGACCGATCCCGGCGTCCACGACGGTGAGGCCCTTGTCGCCGCGGATTGCGTACGCGCGGAACTGGAGCCGCCAGCGGCCCTCGGCGTCGACCGCGCCCGGGTCGTAGCGGTCGGCCTCGGCCCACTGAGCGGCCGTGGCTTCGGGGAATGCCTCGGCGCGCGGGGAGAAGAACGGGCCCTCGCCGTCGGCGAGGGCGATGATCTCGGTCGAGCCGATCCAGAGGTGGGGAACGCTGAGGGACATGGCCGCGATCCTGCCATGCCTTCCACGCGGGTGGTGACTCAGACCAGCGCGCTGGCGGCACCGGCCGTGAGACGCAAGCCGAACCAGGCGGCGCCGTCGTGCGTGACCGGCATGAGCGCCAGCGTCAGCACCAGCACCAGCACCAGCACGACGAGCGAACACCGCAGTGCCGCGGCCGACCGTACGACGGCGGGGGTGGCGATGCTGACCAGGGCGCCTGCGAGGTAGCCAATGAAGTTCGCCGTGGACGAGCTGAGGGCGATCGCCGACGCGACGCACCGCGCGCTGGTGGACGTGCTGGGTATCTCGAGCGGGACAGATTCCAGCTCATCACCGAGCACGACGCCGACCATGTCATCGCCCTCGACGCCGGCCTCGGCTTCGCACGCACCGACCGGCTCGTGCTGATCCAGATCTTCACCCAGGCGGGACGCACGACCGAGCCCGCGTCACCAGCACCACGTCATCAGCCCCGGCATAGTCCCCGGCCGCGAGCTGACGCGTCGCCAGCTCGTAGCGTTCGATCTCGATGTGGTGGTGCAGCGACCGCAGGGTCCGCAGCCACCGTACGGGCCTTGTTCCGCTTGGTGACCGCCTTCGACAGATGTACGTCCTCGGTCAGCCGCCGTCCCGATACCAACGGCGGGATTTCCGGCACCAGCAGCGACGATGCCTCTCCCAGCCGTATCCCGGTGTGCACCACCACGTCCGCGAACATCGTGTTTCGCTCGCCGTTGCGTGATCGCGAAGCGGCAATCCGCTGCGGCTCCTGCCGAAACCTCCGTGAGCGCAAGCTGGCCGACGAGTCGGCAGCGTCGCTGTGCCGCCCGCCGCGATGCCCCCGTAGGGGCCCGGTCTGCGGAGCGGGCGGCTCGGCCCCCTGTGTCCAGGCGTAGACGCGCATGAGAGGGCGGACTACGGTTGCGTGCTGATCATCCACTGCCCAGGGGAGACATCCATGCAGGAGTCGTTGGCCTCCGCCGAGCCGGGCGGCTCCGGCACGCGCGATTCGCCAGACCCGCGACAGCACCTCGCGCGGGCCCGCAGCGTACTGCGCGCGGTGACGACGGTGCACGCCGCGACCCTGTTCACCCAGGCCGTCCTCGCCGGGCGGTTCCTGTCCGGCGACTACGACATGCTCACCGCGCACGCGGTCAACGCCAACGTCATCGTCGCCGTCGGCCTCGTGCAGGTCGTGGTGGCGGTGCTGTACTGGCGCCCGGGCCGCGGCCCGGGCTGGCCGGCCGCGGTCAGCGCAGTGCTGCTCGTGGCCGAGGCCGGGCAGGCCGTCCTCGGCTACCAGCGGGCCCTGGGGGTGCACGTCCCGCTGGGCGTGACGCTCATTGCCGCCGGGCTGCTGCTCCTGGTCCAGGTGTGGCGCCCCCTGCCCCCGGGTCCCGTCCCGGCCGCGCCCGGTGACGCCGGGTCAGTGTCCGGGAGGGGGCCGCGGCCCGGCACGTCCCCGGAGGCGTCGCGGCCCGCGCAGGAGGTCTCGTGAGGTCGGCGATACCGCGCCGCCGCCTCCTCGGCGCCCTGGGCGGGGCGGCCGCCCTGGCGGCGGTGGGCACACAGATCCCGCGGCTGGCCGCCGGTGTCCAGACCGGGGAACTGCTGCGCAGCCTGTTGCAGCTGCCCGCCCCGTACCGGGTGCCGCTGCCGGTACCGCCGGTGCTGACCCCGCGTCAGGACGCCACCACCGACTACTACGAGGTGACGCAGAAGGCCGCCACCCAGGAGATCCTGCCCGGCCACACCACCGCGATCTGGGGGTACGAGGGGATCTTCCCCGGGCCCACCCTCGTCTCCCGCAGCGGCCGGCGGACCGTCGTCCGTCACCGCAACGCGCTTCCTGTGCCCACCGTCGTGCACCTGCACGGAGGCCGCACCCCGTCGGCCAGCGACGGCTACCCCACCGACCTGATCGTGCCGGACGGGTTCACCGGCCCGCTCCCGCACCACGACCACCGGGCCAGCCTGGCCCACGGCTCACGCGTCTACGAGTACCCCCTCCAGCAGCGGGCCGCCACGCTCTGGTATCACGACCACCGCATGGACTTCACCGGCGCGTCCGTCTGGCGCGGACTGGCCGGATTTCATCTCGTACACGACGACGAGGAGGAGGCCCTGCCCCTGCCGCGCGGGGACCGGGACATCCCTCTCATGATCACCGACCGGGCCTTCGACGCCGACGGCTCCTTCCGCTACCCCGCGACCGACCCGACCCTGCTGCACACCCCGGGCGTGCAGCCGGACTACGTCGAAGGGGTTCTGGGCGACGTGATCCTGGTCAACGGTGCGCCGTGGCCCGTCCTGGAAGTCGACGCCGCCCGCTACCGGCTGCGCATCCTCAATGCCTCCAACGCACGCCGCTACCAGCTGGAGCTGGACCCCCAGCCCGCGGGCGGCGGCGCTCTGGTGCAGATCGGCTCCGACGGCGGCCTGCTGGAGGCCCCGAGAGCGCACGACGCGATCGTACTGGCGCCCGCGGAACGCTTCGACGTCGTCGTCGACTTCTCCCGCTACCGGGTCGGCGAGGAGGTCACCCTGGCCAACCGGCTCGGCAGCGGCACCACCGCCGCGGTCATGCGCTTCCGGATCGCCCGGCGCGCCACCGACGACAGCACCGTGCCCGCGCGGCTGTCGCGCATCGAGCGTCTGGACCCGGCGCGCGCGACGGCGACCCGTACCTTCGCCTTCCGCGACCAGGGCGACGAGGGCTGGACGATCAACGGCCGGCCCTTCGACCCGATGCGGGCCGACGCCACCCCCCGGCTGGGCGCGCTGGAGGTCTGGAGGTTCACCAGCGACTTCCACCACCCGGTCCACCTTCACCTGGCGCACTTCCAGGTACTCTCCCGCAACGACGAGGCCCCCGGCCCCTACGACGCGGGCTGGAAGGACACCATCGACCTGAGCCCGGGCGAGGCGGTCGCCATCATCACCAGATTCGCCGGCTACCGGGGACGTTTCGTCTTCCACTGCCACAACCTGGAGCACGAGGACATGGCGATGATGGCCAACTTCGAAGTCCTCTAGTGTTTTGACCGATTAGGTTCGCCGGGTTCTTCAGGCCGCGACTGCGGGTGGGCGTCCGCCCCAGCGGATGCCCTTTTCGCTTCGGATGCGGGCGCGGTGTCTTCGTTCGGCGGCCAGGACACGCGGTGGCGTGCGTGGGCGTTGCGCCAGCGGGGGCAGGCGTGGCAGGGCCCGGATCTGCACGGTGTGGTTGGGGTAGTTCGGACTGGCGATGGTGAACTGCCCCAGCGGGCAGAAGTGCGCCTCGATCGGGCCCGCCCACGCGGCGTAGGTCGGGGTGAAGATCGACTTCAGCGTGGCCAGCGTGTTCGCAGCGCCCTTCTTGCGTCGGTTGACACTCCACGGGCGGTCGTCCCGATCCGGCAGCCGGTCGGGGTGTCCCCGTCGGGCCCCGATAGATCAAGAACGCGGGCGAGGACGGCAGTGACGGGGGCAGACTGGTCGGGCAGGTACCTGGAGCCCCAGTCGGCTGCCATTGCGAGAAAGTTGACGAGGTCGCGCTCAACCACGTCCATCAGGTCGCAAAGCTCGCCGACGGGCAACTCGAAGGACTCGGCGAGCGCGTTGTCCGCCGAGCTGCCGACGGCGCTCATTCCCCATGCGCCGGCACGTGATCCAACGAGACCGGCGGCACCCGCTCGGTGAACACACAGCCGCGCACCGTGCCGCGCACTCTCACACGGCCGCCGACAACTGTCACCACGGCACCGGCCCCGCAGTCCCTGCCAGACACCCAAGACCGCCACAAAACACGGACAGCCTCCCCCCGCAGCGCGGGGAAAGGCCATCAGTACCGCTGGACACGAATGCTACGTCACCGGGACGGGAACTCGCCCTGCCGGCCGCCGGCACCGCGACCCGGCCCGTCCCCGCCCGCACCCCCGCCCTCCTTCAATGACTGCTCCTGCATACGCCGCGCCTCGTCATGCAACCTGCGGCGCTCCTTGGGATCACTCGTCCGCTCAGCGCGCTCATTCAGCTCACGAACCCTGTCCTGCAACTGCTGCGCGCGACTGGCGGACTCACCTGCAACACTCATCATCACTCCTGGGAGAGGAAGGGTGGGACACCACGCAGCCAACCAGCGCTCCACCACCTACGCACCCCGGAACATCACCGAACGCAATCACCACAGGCCACCAACCTCAACAAGACACATCACATCAACACCCCATCCCCCGCATTGCCTCCCACAGCAGTACAACTTGAACCGCCCCGGCACGGGCCGCCCCTCCCCCACCCGACGGCGCGGCCGCGGACCGCCGTGCGGCGCCCCGCGGCCGGCCTCGCGCTGCCGCTCGCGGCGAGCGCCGTGACGGGGCCGGCGCCATCCTGCCCGCTCGGCCACGGTCCCCCAGGCCGTTGTGTTCGCCGGTAACGACGGCCGGCCGCACTCTGGCTCGTGGGGTCGGGTCGGTGCACGGCGGGAAATCACCGCTTACTCCGGGACCAAGGCGGCGCTGGAGATGTTGGTTCGATCTGCCGCTCGTGAGTTCGCCCCACCGGGCATCCGGGTCAACGTTATTGATCCGCCCGGAATCATCAAGGCCGGGCTCACCAGGCATCATTTCGAAACCGAGTCGTGCTATGCCTGCCGGGTCGCGGGGCAGAGCCCAAGTCCCTTTAGCCGTGACGAGGATTTCCCGCCCGATGTAGGTCCATCGATGGAGTAACGGGAGCAGCCATGACACACCTGGCCCCGCGACTGTCACGGGGAATTATCCCGCTCATCCGAATCTACGCAGTCGTCGCGTTTGCTTGTGGTGGGCGCGTCCACCGGCGTGCTACCCGCGGCGCCGGCCCGGGCCGACGCATAGCCGGTGATCGTCGTGGGTTCGTCCGCGCCTCGGCTTGAGCAGTACGCGGCCGCAGGGAGCCAGAGCACGGCGTTACCGCGATGTCTCCAGGATGCTACTGACGGTCGGCGCGTCGCAGCTCCTGGGCGGTGAGTTCTTCCGCGAGGACCGGAACCCCGACGTTGCAGGCGTGGATACCGACCACGGTGGTCAGCTTCAGAACCTCGAGGATCTCGTCCCGAGTCACGCCCAGCTCCAGCGCGGCTCGTATGTGGCGACGGACCCCAGGAAAATACATATGGGTGCAGGCGGCGTCCACCGCAATGCAGAGCATTTCGATGACCTTTGGCTCGAGAATACCGTTTTCCCAGGGCGCCGTAGCTGTCTTCATGAACTGCTCAGTCCATACCGGATCCCATTCGTGCAACTGGTCCCACAGTGGATTCCAGCTGCCACGCTCACGCATCTGGTCAACTGTTGAAGAATTCGTCATGGTGTGCCGGGTATCCTTCCGTGAGGTGGACCGTCCAGGGTTAACACCTTCGCTCTGACAATCCGCGAGGCAGACGGCTACGTCCGATGCAGTATTCCGAGTGACCGACGCAACACTAAGCCATTAACCGTCCTTACGTTTGACGTTGGGGGACAGGTGATTTATCGCTTCGGGACGGCTCGGGTCCGGGCTCGCGAAAGAGGTTCCGTCATAGCCTTCGATTACGGCCTTGTCGTAATTCAGGGGCTACAGGTGAGGCCGGAGACGGGCAACAGTCAGGCTTATGCAGAAAGACGCAGACGCCGAGACGCCCCACTCCCCCTCCAAGCCCAGCGCCGCTTCCGCTCGACATGCCCAGCCGCGGCCTGCCACCGCAAAACTGTCGACCCTGGCGTCCGGGATTCCCGGATTGGCCCTGCCGCTGGCGATTGCCGCTCTGGCCATGGCGGTGGGCGAACTGCTGCACGTCCTCGGTGGCCCCGTGACCGGCATGGTCATCGGCGCGGCGAGCACCGAAGTCACAGGTCTGCGAAGAACAAGTTCCAGGCACCGAGAGGCTTCACGCGTTGACCGGTATCACCTGCACCGGCGTGCTCGATGTCGGCACAGCCACTGCCGAGACCCTCGCGAAGCTGCTGGCCGAACACCGTGAACAGCTCGGCACCCGCCGGCTCGGTTGCTCCAGGGAACCGTTCCACCCGGGTGTGTCCGCCAGGCCCAGATCCAGGGCCAGTTGTTCGGCGGAAGTTGCGGTGACGAGGTCGAGTGCGGTGGCGAAGTCCCGGGCCGTCGGCTGTTGAAGGAAGTCCGGCAGAAATCCGTTGCGGGGAACCAGGTCGAGCAGGACACCGGGCCGGGGGCGGGTCTCCTGCATCGCTTTGTGCCACTGGCTGAGGGCAGGGCGCGTGGGGCCCCCGGTGGCCGTCCCGCCCCGCAGACGACGCACGCTGAGCGCCGTTTCCAGCAGGGCGTCGGGAGCCTGGGCCACCGTGACCCGGCGCAGGTCGGCGTCGGTGAAGTGTAAGCGGATCACGCCGCCCGATTATCGGCCCGGCCACGCCTTTCCGCGAGAGCCGAAAGGCGATGCTGCGACACTCGCTCCGCAGGGCTCAGGATCGGATTCCCTCCCCGCCTGAAGGCGGGGATTCCCTCCGAAGAGGTGGGATGGAGACCGCGAAGGTGGTCGAGACGATGTGGGCCCGGATCGAGGCCCGAAACCGGGCCCGCTACGTCGAGCCGGGTGTGACGGCGCCGGTCGCGGCCCGGTGGCACCGGGCCGCGGCCGGAACAGGCGAGCGGGGTCAGCGGGTGGCGATGGCCGGGTCGCTGGTGCTCGTGCGGCCGCTCTCCACGTGGGCGGCCAGGCGGCGCACAAAGGTGCCGTCGTGGTCGGCGGTCACGGTCAGGTCGTACCAGCCATGGGTGCGCTCGGTCTCGGCCGCATGCACCACGTGGGCGCCGGGGCGGAGCCGGTAAGTGGCCGGCTTGTGCTGGCCGTACTCGTCCTTGACCGTGAGCGTGACCGTGCTGTGGCCGTCGTTGGTCAGGACCATACGCACGGCGCCGCCGTTGCCGTCGTGGCGGGCGCTGACCTCGGGGCCCGTGGCGGCGACGCGGCCGGCGAACTGGCGCAGGAAGCCGTTGGGGCCGTGCACAGTGAAGTCGTAGGCGCCGTGGGAGTCCGCGGAGACATTCCAGTCGTCGGAGAGCGAGTGCCCCGAACCGACGGTGTACGTCCACGGGCCGGAGGCGTCCGTCGCCGAGGTGACCAGGAAGCCTGCGCCGGCCTTGCCGTGGGAGGCGAACTCGATCCGCAGCGAGCCTGCGGTGCCGACCTTGCCGTCGGCCACGAGGTCGTACGGGATGGGCCTGGCGGGGCGCAGGCCGTGCTCCTGGCGGGGCAGCGCGCCCTTCGTCGGCGGCGTCGGTACGTAGTCGGGGTGCCGGTCGCCGTCCGGCGGCAGGTAGCCGGTGGTGTCGGGCAGGTGCGGCGTGCGGCTGTCCTTGTGCCGGAAGTCGAACGCCGTGGTCAGGTCACCGCAGACCGCGCGGCGCCAGGGAGAGATGTTGGGCTCCGCCACGCCGAAGCGGCGCTCCATGAACTGGATGATCGAGGTGTGGTCGAAGGTCTGGGAGCAGACGTAGCCGCCCTTGCTCCACGGCGACACCACGAACATCGGGACGCGCTGGCCGAGGCCGTACGCCCCCGCCGGGCGACCGCTGTCGCCGGCGTACAGGTCGCCGCTGACGTCGACGGTGGACTTGCCCTGCGCGGCCGAGCCGGCTGGGAAGGGCGGCACGACGTGGTCGAAGAAGCCGTCGTTCTCGTCGTAGGTGATGAACAGAGCTGTCTTGCTCCACACCTCAGGGTTGGAGGTGAGTGCGTCCAGAACCTGCGAGATGTACCAGGCGCCGTAGTTGGCGGGCCAGTTCGGGTGCTCGGTGAAGGCCTCGGGCGCGGCGATCCACGAAACCTTGGGCAGCTTGCCGGCCTTCACGTCGGCACGGAGGATGTCGAAGAATCCCTCGCCCTTGCGCGCGTCGGTGCCGGTGCGGGCCTTGTCGTACAGCGGGTCGCCGGGCTTGGCATTGCGGTACTGGTCGAAGTACAGCAGCGAGTTGTCGCCGTAGTTGCCCCGGTAGGCGTCCCCGATCCAGCCCCAGCCGCCGTCCGCGTCCAAGCCGTCGCCGATGTCCTGGTAGATCTTCCAGGAGACGCCGGCGTTCTCCAGGCGCTCCGGGTACGTGGTCCAGGAGTAGCCGGCCTCGTCGTTGCCGAGGACCGGGCCACCGCCCTTGCCGTCGTTGCCGGTGTAACCCGTCCACATGTAGTAGCGGTTCGGGTCGGTGGATCCCATGAAGGAGCAGTGGTAGGCGTCGCAGACCGTGAAGGTGTCGGCGAGCGCGTAGTGGAACGGGATGTCCTCACGGGTCAGGTGCGCCATCGTCGTAGCGGACTTGGCCGGGATCCATTTGTCGTACTTGCCCTTGTTGAAGGCGGCGTGGGTGTCGTTCCAGCCGTGCGGCAGGTCCTCGAGGAAGGCCAGGCCCAGATCGTCGGCGTCCGGGTGGAAGGGCAGGATCTCCTTGGTACCGTCCGACTGGTACCAGACCGGCTTGCCGCTCGGCAGCGTGACCGGGTGCGGGTCCCCGAAGCCCCGGACACCGCGCAGGGCGCCGAGGTAGTGGTCGAAGGAACGGTTCTCCTGCATCAGGACGACGACGTGCTCGATGTCCTTGATGGAGCCCGTCCTGCGGTGCGCGGGTATCTCCGCGGCGCGAGCGATGCTGGTGGACAGAGCGGACAGAGCTGCAGTGCCGCCCGCAAGTTGCATGAACCGTCTGCGGTCAATGGCATTCATGAAGGGCTGTCTCCCGGAAAATCCGTGGGCCGTAGAGTGTGCAGCGCCCAGCCTTGCCCAACTTGTTCAAACAAGTGGCGGCGGAGAAGCGAATCATTCGCAAAACCTGTCCCAACCCGGTCTGTGACCGGCGACAGGGCGGAGCGAATCCATGAACCGGCTCGACCGCAGCGAACACCTCATCAGGGCAAGGCTGTTCTCCCCTACCACGGCGTTCGGCGCGGCATTCGCGCTGCCGATCCTGCTGCCGGGCGCCGATACCGCGCTCATCACCAGCGCCCAATGGGCGGAGCACACTTCACCCGTGTCCGGCTGCACGCCGCGAAGGCCGGAGGAAGGCCCGCAGCACGACACTGCGAGTTCGTGCGCACTCTTCAGGAGGCCACGGACGAGCCGGAGTTCACCTGGCGTCCCTCTGCGTGAAGCCTTCCTCCTGCCGCTACCGGGCCGGGGCCGCTGGGCCGCGGACGCCGGCAGACCTTCCGCCGAAGGCACCGCCGGCGCATGAATCCGGGCAGCACTTGCGCGTGCCAGGCGTCTCAGGGCAGGCGGGACGTCACGGCGACGCCTGGGCCCGGTGGTCGAGATCCGGTGCGGCTCCGGTCCCGCTGCCACCGTCTGCCGTCGCCGGACTCACCGAAGCCGCCCCCGGGCCCGTCTGACGTGCCAGCGCGTTGTTGCCTATCGAGTTGTGGACGCTGAAGCTCACCGCGTCGGAGCGGTACCGGTCGTCGGACCACTCGACCGGGCGGCCCTCGCGGGTGGTCGTGACGCGGCGCACCCGCAGCAGGGGACTTGTCCGGCGCACACCCAGCAGTTCGGCGTCCTGCGCGCCCGCCGCCACCGCGTCGATCAGATGCTCGCCGTACGCGAAGACCAACCCCGCGTCCGCGAAGAGCCGTTGCGTCACTGACGGACAGTCCGCCTCGATGCGCTCCACAGCCGGGGCGATCCAGTCCGCGTACACCGTCCGTTCCAGCAGCACCGGCTCTCCGTCCAGGCCGCGCAGCCGAAGGACGTGGAGCGCCGGCACGCCCAGAGGCATCTGGAGGCGCACCGAGTCCTGGGCGGTCGCGGGGCGGTACTCCGAGGACACCACCCGGCCCGTCGCCGTACGGCCCATCGCGCGCGCCCACTGGGCGAAGCTGCGCAGCTCGGCGAAGCTCTGACTGCGGCGGCTGGCGAGCACCACGCGTCGCGCGCCCTGCCGGGACCCGATCAGCCCCTCCGACGTCAGGGCGGCGACGGCCTGGCGGACGGTGCCGCGCGAGACGCCGAAGCGGGCGGCGAGTTCCGTCTCCGGGAGCAGCCGGCTGCCCACCGCGTACTCCTCGCGATCGATCGCCCGGCGCAACTCCTCAGCAATCTCCTCGTGTCGGGCTGCCATGGTCCCCTCTCGTGCTGTGCGCAGTGTGCAGATGAACCAGCCTAGACGAGACGGGAAGGGGACCGCTCCCCCGGAAGGCCTCCGCGAGTGTCCAGAAGAATGGGGGTCGGATTTGCCTCCCTGTTCACCGGTGCGACATGAAGGGCGTGCCTACTGAGGTCGACTTGTTCAAACAAGTTCTCTGTCGAGCCCCCGCGGGAACCGCCGTCCGGGGCGCCACCTCAGGAGAGATCGTGACCGTGTCCCTGCCCAGGATCGCCGTCCTCACCGGCGGCCTCGCCGTCGCCGCGCTCAGCCTCAGCGCCTGTGGCGCAGCCACCAGCCAGTCCGCTGCCACCCCCGACAGCAAGAAGGCCGCCACCGCAACCTCCGCGACGGACTTCGGCGGCATGGACGGCCTCGTCGCTGCGGCGAAGAAGGAGGGCACGCTGCACGCGATGGCTCTGCCCCGCGACTGGGCCAACTATGGCGCGCTGATCGACGGCTTCACCAAGAAATACGGCATCAAGATCGAGGTCGAGAACCCCGACGGCAGCAGCCAGGACGAGATCAACGCGGTCACCTCGCGCAAGGGCCAGGACCGTGCCCCCGACGTGTTGGACCTGGGCAGCTCGTTCGCGCTGAGCGGGGCCCAGCAGGGACTGTTCGCGCCCTACAAGGTCGCCTCGTACGACGACATCCCGGCCGCGCAGAAGGACCCGCAGGCGCGCTGGTACAACGACTACGGCGGCTACGTCTCCATCGGCTGCGACGCCAAGCGCGTCAAGCACTGCCCCACCACCTTCAAGGACCTCCTCAAGCCCGAGTACAAGGGCCAGGTCGCGCTCAACGGCAACCCGACCAAGTCCGGCTCCGCGTTCGGCGGCGTCTACGCGGCGGCCCTGGCGAACGGCGGTTCCCTCGACGAGGTCCAGCCGGGACTGGACTTCTTCGCCAAGCTGAAGAAGAACGGCAACTACACGCCGGTCGAGTCGACCCCCGCAACCGTCGAGAAGGGCGAGACGCCCATCAGCATCGACTGGGACTACCTCAACGCCGGTTACTCCGACGAGTTCAAGGGCAAGGGGATCGACTGGAGGGTCTCCGTCCCGTCCGACGGCCAGTACGCGCAGTACTACTCGCAGGCCATCACCAAGGACGCCCCGCACCCCGCCGCCGCCCGCCTCTGGCAGGAGTACCTGTACAGCGTCGAGGGTCAGAACCTCTGGCTCAAGGGCTACGCCCGCCCGGTACTGATGCCCGCCATGGAGCAGGCCGGGACGGTCGACAAGAACGCCGCCGCCAAGCTGCCCGAAGTCTCCGGAACGGTCACGTTCCCGACCGAGGCACAGCAGAACAAGGCCAAGGGCGACATCGCCCAGGGCTGGGGCAAGGCCGTCTCGGGATGACTTCCGGCATGCCTGTAACCTCTGCGCCGACTCGCGCCGACGCCGCGCCCGCCGCCCCCTCCGGGCGGCGGCGCCGGCGCGCCGGGTGGCTCGCCGTCGTTCCGTTGCTCGTCTTCGTGGCGATCGCCTTCGGGATCCCGGCCCTGGCCATGCTGAACGGCGCCTTCACCGTCAAGGACCCGGCAACCGGCGCCACGTCCTACACCACCGCCAATCTGACGGCGTCGCTGCACGGCGCCTATCTGACGGCGCTCCTGGGCAGCGTCAAGCTGTCCGCCGTCTCGGCCGCCATCGGTGTACTCCTCGGGCTGCTGCTCGCCCAGGCCGTGGTGGTCTCCCGCTTCCGCGCACTGCGCGAGGCCGTACTCACGGCCTCCGGGGTGCTCGCGAACTTCGGCGGTGTCCCGCTCGCCTTCGCCTTCGTCGCGACGCTCGGCAACTCCGGCGTCCTCACACGCCACCTGGGCCTCGCCGACACGGGCTGGACGCTGTACAGCTTCTGGGGTCTGACCCTCACGTACCTCTACTTCCTGATCCCGCTGATGGTCCTCACCATCACACCCGCCCTCGACGGACTGCGCTCCCAGTGGCGCGAAGCCGCACAGAACAACGGCGCCACGCATGCCCAGTACTGGCGACACGTCGCCCTGCCGGTGCTCGCGCCGTCGCTGCTCGGCGGCCTGGTGCTGCTGTTCGGCAGCGCATTCGCCGCCTACGCCACCGCCGCGGCGATGGTGGGCAGCTCGGTCCCGCTGGTCACCCTGCAGATCGCCGACGCCATCTCCGGCAACGTCCTGGTCGGCCAGGAGAACGTGGCGCTGGCACTCAGCCTCGACATGGTCCTCGTCGCGGGCCTGGTGATGGCCGTGTACCTGCCCCTGCAACGACGGAGCGCGCGATGGCTCGCCTGAACACCACCTTCCGCCCTTGGCGGGCCGCGGTTCTCGCCGTCGCCGCGCTGTACTTCCTGGTTCCGCTGGCAGCCTCCGTCATCTTCACGGTCGACGTGCCGGGTCAGGGCCTGAACGTCGAGGCGTATACGCGGATCCTCGGCACCCACGGCTTCCTGCCGAGCCTGCTGCTCTCCCTCGAGCTGGCCGCCGCCACGATCGCCGTCGTTCTCCTGCTGATGGTGCCCGCCATGGTCGCCCTGCGGTTGGGCGCTCCCCGGCTGCGGCCCGTCGTCGAGGTCGTCTGCTCACTGCCGCTGATCGTCCCGCCGATCGCGTTCGTCGCCGGAATCGGAACGGTCCTCAAGTGGGGTCCCGAGTACCTCTCGACGACGCCGCTCTTCCAGACGTTCGTCGCACTCCAGAACCCGGGCTTCCCGATCGTGCTCGTCCTCGCCTACGTCGTGATGGCACTGCCGTTCGTCCACCGTGCCCTCGACGCGGGGCTGCGCGCGGTTGACGTGCGCACGCTCGTCGAGGCCGCCCGCAGCTGTGGCGCGGGCTGGCCGCAGGCCCTCGTCCGCGCGGTGCTGCCGAATCTCCGCGGCGCGCTGCTGAACGCGGCGTTCCTCACGCTGGCACTGGTCCTGGGCGAGTTCACCGTCGCCCAACTCCTCGGCTTCCAGCCATTCGCCGTCTGGATCTACAGCATCGGCGGCTCGCAGGCCCAGATGTCCGTCGCCGTGTCCGTGCTCAGCTTGTTCATGACCTGGGCACTCCTCCTGGCGGTCGCCACCCTCGGCGGCCGCCGCACCCCCTCCCGTACCGCCTCCCAGGGATGACCCCCACCATGACGATCACCATGCTGGAGAAGGCCGCCACGACCGGCGCCGCAACCGTCGAATTCCGCGGCATGCGCCGCACGTTCGGCGCGACCGTCGCCCTCGACGGCCTCGACCTGACTGCGCGGCCTGGTGAACTCCTCGCCCTGCTCGGCCCGTCCGGTTGTGGCAAAACCACCGCGCTGCGCATGCTCGCCGGGTTCGAGCACCCGGACTCCGGCGAAGTCCTCGTCGACGGCGAGGACGTGACCCGGGTGCCGGCCCACCGCCGCGACGCCGGGATGGTCTTCCAGTCGTACAGCCTCTTCCCGCACCTCAGCGCGCTCGACAACGTCGCGTTCGGCATGCGCATGCGCAAGGTGCGAACAGCCGAGCGACGGGCCCGCGCCGCCGAGCTGCTGGAGCTGGTCGGCCTCGGGGACAAAGGCGCGCGCTTCCCGCACCAGCTCTCGGGCGGACAGCAGCAGCGCATCGCGCTCGCCCGCGCGCTCGCGCTGCGCCCGCGAGTCCTACTGCTCGACGAACCGCTGTCCGCGCTCGACGCCAAGGTACGGCTGACACTCCGCGAGGAGATCCGCCGCCTGCAGCAGGAACTCGCGATCACCACCCTCTTTGTGACGCACGATCAGGAAGAGGCCCTCTCGATGGCCGACCGGGTCGCCGTGATGCGCGCGGGGCGGCTGGAGCAGTGCGCGGCCCCCGCCGAGCTGTACGCGCGGCCCGCCACTGCGTTCGTCGCCGAGTTCGTCGGCACCATGAGCCGGATCCCAGGCGTCCTCGACGCCGGGCGCACGACGGTGGCGGTACTGGGGCGACGGCTGCCCGTGGACGGCGAGCCGTGCGAGGACAACGACGTGGACGTCCTCCTTCGCCCCGAGGCCGTCCGGCTCGCCGCGGACGACACCGGCGACGCCCAGGTCGTCGCCACCGCCTTCCTCGGCGCCGTCACCCGCGTCACCGTCCGCCTCGCCGACGGCACCGAGGTCAAGGCCGACCTGCAGACACACGAGGCGGCGGCACTCGCCCCGGGCTCCGCCGTGACCGTGACCCTCCCCGACCGGCCGGTGCTGGTCGCGGCGCGGCGCGGCTGAGACCCGGCGCTCGCCGCATCCGGAATGCCCGCCGGACGGCTACGGGCGTTCTGCCCTGCCATACGCCACCACCCCGCACTACGCCGAACCTCTGAAAGAGACCTCTGTGAAGCACTCCCGCACCACCCCCGTCCAGTCACCCGCGCTGGGGGCCGTGCTCTTCGACATGGACGGCACCCTCGTGGACACCGAGCAGCTGTGGTGGGGGGCCGTCGACGAGGTGGCTGCCGGGCTGGGGTACGTGCTCACGGCAGTCGACCAGCCGGATGTGCTGGGTCGCCCCGTGGAGCACACAGCGATGGTGCTGGGCCGGGCCGCCGGCGCGCCGGTCGGCGCGGTCGCCGCCGAGCTCCACCGGAAGTTCGCGGCCCGGGTGCGTGCCGACGTCGTGCCGCGCCCCGGCGCAGTCGAACTGCTTGTGGCACTGCGCGGCGAGGGCATTCCCACCGCCCTTGTCACGGCCTCGCCGCGGCACGTCGCCGACACTGTCGTGAAGGCCCTGGAGTCGCTGGGCGCAGGCCGGTTCACCACCACGGTCACCGCCGACGACACGTTCCGCACGAAACCCGACCCCGAGCCGTACCTCGCTGCCTGCCAAGCCCTGGGTGTGGCCCCGGCCGCCTGTGTAGCCGTGGAGGACACTCCCACGGGCGTCGCTTCGGCAGAGGCGGCGGGCTGCCACGTCCTCGCGGTCCCGTCCGTCGCACCGATCGAGCCGACGGCCCGGCGCACGGTTCTCGGGAGCCTCAAAGAGGTGTCCCCGGGGCTGCTGAGTGCGCTGGTGCGCGCCGGGGTGCCGGGGCCGCGTGCGCTCAGCGAGCCGACGCCGGCTCAGGGGGCGTGTGTCCCGGGCGGGCCCGACGACGGATCCGCCCCTGCCCCTGCCGCAAGGCGTCGCCAGGCCCCGCCACCGCACCCTCGGCCGCGCGTGTGACCCGGCCTTCGACGCCGCCCTCCCCCAGTGCCCGCGCTTCCTCGACGACGAGCTCACCACCCGCCGGCATGGGCGACCTCTTCCACGCCTCGCCGGCGAACGCTTCGAAGATGCCGACGGCCTTCCACGCCTCGCCGATGCCCTGGTAGAAGGTGGGGTCGCCACCCCAGGAGTTGGTGCCCCCATACCCACGAACAGTCAATCGTGGACTATGTAGCGGGTTCACGGTCGAAGTCCTCGCCAGGGGCACCGCGTTGCCACTCCGCATCACCGCCGGGCACTGCTTGCGCCCCCCCGTCGGGCCACGGTCACCCTGCCCTGAACGATCAGCGGGTGGCCGGGATCCGGTACAGGGGAGGACGGTCATGGGCGGTGGCAGAGGGCTGGTCTGGCGGGACGGCGAACATCCGCTCGATGCGTGGATCGGGCGGATGCGCACGTGTCTCGTCGGTGACGGCGGCTTCCAGGTCATCGGGGATGTGTGGTGGCCCGACGTGAGCGCCCGGAACGTGACTTTCCCCCGCGAGATCTCCGCGCCCTGCAAGTCCGCGTCCGCGCCGAGCAGCAGACGCCCGACTGGGCGGCCGATCCGCCGCCCCCTCCGGCGTCGCCGTCGGTGGCGTCCCGCCAGTGCGTGTTCGTCCATTCCGCCGCCCACGCCGGTCCCGTCGAGCTGAGCGCGGCCCCCAACGCCGGCGCTTGGCAGTGGCGGCAGCGACGTTCATCGTGGCTTTCGCCCGGCCCGACGCCCTTCGAAGCGCTGTTCCAGCCCTGCGATGATGACCTCCGACCCGGTGCCGTAGGAGTCGAGGTGGTGCAGCCGGGCGAGCTGATCGTGCCGGTGCGGAGCGGCCCGCTCGGCCGAGGCGACGGTCGGCCGGTTCCGGACGGCTATGACGAGGAATCCGGACGCGTAGGCGTCGATCACGCTCAGCGCGGTCAAGGCGTCCTCCTCGGTCAGCCCCGCCGTGACGAGCAGGTCGACCAGCCGCTCCATGTGTGGGGCGACCGGCCACTGGTCGGCGTCGGCCAGGGCCAGCAGCTCGAACGAGCGGGGGAACGAGGCGGCCAGGTCCGCGTAGGTGCTCAGCATCCCGCGCGTCGCGTCCTGCCAGGATTCCCCTCCGTGCGGGCGCAGGTCCATGCGGTCGATGAGCTGCCCGACCACGACGCCGCGCAGGTCGTCGGCATCGGTCACGTGGGAGTAGAGGCTCATCACCCCGCAGGAGAGCTCACTTGCGACTCGGCGCATGGTCAGGGAGTCAAGTCCGTCGCGCTCGATCACGCGCAGCGCCGCGGCGCCGATGCTCTGACGGGACAGCGATCCGCGCGGTCGCCGCTGGGCCTCTTGACGTGTGGTCACCCGGTCAGGATACTCCGTACACCCTACCGTACTAAGTACGTTTCCAGTGTCTCTCAGGAGCCGCTCATGACTGTGCCGATCACTGATGACCGCCCCGCTCCCGACGCTCCCGCCGGGCGGCTCGCCGGCGGGAAGCTCCGCACCTTTGACATCGTCTTCTTCGTCGTCGGCGCCGCCGCGCCGCTGACCGTGGTCGCCGGCAGCGCACCCCTGGCGTTCCGGCTGGGCGGCATCGGCGCGCCCGCGGCCTACCTGTTCGCCGGCGTCGTCTACATCGTGTTCGCGGTCGGATTCACCGCCATGTCCGAGCGCATGGCGAACGCCGGAGCGTTCTACGCCTACATCTCCCGCGGCCTGGCCAAGCCCGTCGGCGTCGGGGGAGCGCTGGTCGCGCTGCTCTCGTACTGCGCGATCTGCACCGGGTTCTACGGGGCGTTCGGCTACTTCGCGCGGAACACCCTGGCCGACCTCACCGGTGTGACAGTTCCCTGGCCGGTGTGGGCGCTGGCCGCGGTGGCCGTCGTCGGATTCCTTGGCTACCGCCAGATCGACGTGGGCGCCCGAGTGCTCGGGGTGTTCATGGCGGCCGAGGTCCTCATCCTGATCGTCGTGGCGGTGGCCGTGCTGGTGACCGGAGGCCCGGATGGCATGTCAGCCCGCTCCTTCCAGCCCGGCCAGGTGTTCGGCGCCGGCGCCGGCGGGATGTTCGTGCTCGTCCTCGGCGCGTTCATCGGCTTCGAGGGCACCGCGATCTACTCGGAGGAGGCGCGGGAGCCCAAGCGGACGATCCCTCGCGCGACCTACCTGGCCGTCGCCTTCCTAGCCATGTTCTACACGTTCGCCACCTGGGCCGCGACCGTCGGTTTCGGAGCCGACGGCGTCGTGAGCCTGGCCCGGTCCGACGACTTCGGGAACATGTACTTCGACCTCGCCGACAAGTTCGTCGGACACACAGCGAAATCCGTGATGGAAGTGCTCATCGTCACGAGCATCTTCGCGGCGCTCATCGCGTTCCACAACGCCAGCACCCGCTACCTGTTCGCCCTGGGCCGGGAACGGCTCCTGCCCCGCCGGCTCGCCCGCACCCACGCGAAGCACAGCTCGCCGCACGTGGCCAGCGTCGTCATGACTGCGGTCTCGGTGGTCGTCGTGGTGTTCGCAGCGCTCGTCCACGCCGACCCGTACATGCAGCTGCTGTTGTGGACGAACGGCGTCGGGATCATCGGGATCGTCGCCCTCCAGGTGCTGTGCGCGCTCGCGGTCATCCGGTTCTTCTGGAAGGACGACCGCGGGCACCACTTCGCACGGGTCAAGGCCGCTCCTGCGCTCGCCGCCGTCGGCCTCGCCGCCGGCCTGTACCTGATGCTCACCAATTTCGAGCTGCTCACCGGCCGCACCGGCTGGATCAACGGCGCTCTGCTCAGCCCGGTGGTGCTGCTCGGCCTCGGCGGGGCCGGGTACGCGCTCCGCCTCCGGGCCCGTCGGCCCGACCTCTACGCCGTGCTCGCCAGCACTGATGCGACACAGAACACGAAGGAAAGCTCATGACAGATCTGCACTACCTCAGCGCGCACGAGCTGCTGGAGGCCTACCGGACCAAGACGCTGTCGCCTGTGGAGGTCCTTGACGCGGTCGAGGCCCGGGCGGACGCCGTCGAGCCGGTCGTCAACGCTCTGAGCGACCGGCTCCAGGAGCGGGCCCGCGCTGCCGCGGTCGAGGCCGAGGCCCGCTACGCCGGCCGGGGCGGCGGCGAGCCGCGTCCGCTGGAGGGGATCCCCGTCGCGGTCAAGGAGGAGCAGCCCATAGCTGGGCTTCCGCTCCGCCTCGGATCCCTGCTCACGGACGACACTCCCTCGCCGATCACCCACCCGGTGGTGGAGCGTGTCCTTGCGGCCGGCGGCGTGGTCCACGCCCGGGCGACGACACCGGAGTACTCGTGTGCGGCGTTCACCCAGTCCGCGCTGTGGGGAGTCACGCGGAACCCGTGGAATCTCGGCTACGGGCCGGGCGGTTCGTCCGGCGGCTCCGGCGCCGCGCTCGCCGCGGGCACCACGATCCTGGCCACCGGATCCGACATCGGCGGCTCCATCCGGCTGCCCGCCTCGCTGTGCGGAGTGGTGGGGTTCAAACCCCCATACGCCCGGGTCCCGGGTATGCCCCCGTTCAACCTGGACACCTACTGCCACGACGGACCGATGGCCCGCACCGTCGCCGATACCGCGCTGCTGCAGAACCTGATCGCCGGCGCGCACCCGGTGGATCCCGTGTCACTCCCGGCGACCCGGCCGGTGGTCCCGGACGCGGCGAAGGCCCGCGGCTTGAAGGTCGCCTTCGCGGTCACCATCGGCGACTTCCCCATCGATCCGGACGTCGCCGCGAACACCTGCGCCCTGGCCGACTCCCTGCGTGGCGCCGGGATCAAGGTCGAGGAAGTCGCGATACCCATCACCCAGGAGACCGTGTTCACCGCGGCCCTGATCCACTACGGCGCCATCTTCGGGCCGATGATCACCGAGCTCGGCGACGACGACCGGCTGAGCCGCTACGCCCGCCGCTTCGCCGACCGGGCCGGACAAGCCCTCGTCGCCCACGGCTTCTTCACGGGCCTGGGCATGGAGGCCGACGTCCAGCAGGCTCTGGCCGACGTGTTCGCGAACTACGACGCCATTATCTGCCCCACCCTTGGCAGCACCGGCTTCCTCGCCGACGACGACTACGTCGACCACGGCGTCACAGTCGACGGAACCTACCTCGACTTCTACCTCGGCGCCGCCCTCACACCGGTCTTCAACGTCGCAAGCCGCCACCCCGTCCTGAACATCCCCACCGGCCGTGCCGCCAACGGCGTCCCCACCGGCGCGCAGATCGTCGGCCGCGCCTACGACGACGCCACTCCCTTCCACATCGGCGCCACCGCGGAAGAAATCCACCGCTGGTGGGCCGATCCCGTCTGGCGTCCGGATCTGACCGGGGAGAGTATCTGATATGTGCCGATAGTCCCTCTCGGCATCGCGACCGCGCGCACGGCTACCCGTTGCGACATTCGCGGTGAGATAGCTCCCCACCACGTGACCGCGAGTGGGGAGTCTCAACTGACCACCAACAGGTCTGGTCGTACGCCTCGACAGTCCGGAAGGCCCAGTGGCCGGGGATGACGTTGCGGGCCAGGATCTTCCGCTCAACGAGGTCGGCTTCCTGGTCGTGGCCGGCCTCGCGCAGAAGGTGGTCGGCGTCGCCCCCGGTCGCCGCCCTGCGCGAGCACGACGTCGGCTTCACCTCGCTGGACGAGAAGCTCGACAGCACCACCCCCTGCGGCCGCCCTGCCCGCAGGGGCTACGTCGTCGTCACCGTCGGGCTCCCCACCGGGCTTCGCCGGTTCCGGAAACCTCATCCGCGTCCACCGCGTCGGCGTGGACGACAGCTCCACCGTTCCTGGGCAGTGAGCAGGAGTGAGTCCTGGCTCACCGGCACGCCCCGAACGGTCTTGGGCGCACTGGTCCTCCGCTTTCGCATCCCGGGCGGCGACGCATATCCTGTATGCGCTCCGTTCCAGGCGGGCGGAATCCCTACGACCTGGCCATATGGGTGTGGCCAGAGGCGACGGGGAGGCCCCGAACCATCTCGCTGGTGACACGGGGGCCCCGACTGCTGACACCACACCCGGCGTCCCCGATCGCACCGAGAACGTGACCCACACCCCGCCGGGCATACCCGCAGCTCATCGCGCCGATCACCCCATCGTGCCCATGCTCGCCAAAACGATGTGCCGGCCCAACAGTTGTGAACCTCTTCGGGAATGCCCAGTCCGCATCGCCGAGTCCCTCTCCGGGGAGCCCACGCGTCCCTCAGCGCATGGCGACACCGCACACCCTCCCGACCCGCATCTATGGCTGTCAGCCCCATGGGGGAGGTCTCCCGCACCGCCCTACTGTGGCAGATCTGGACCACCGAGCCCGCCCCGGACGGGAGAGTCGCGATGCGCAGAGTAACGAGCACCCTGCTCGGCCTGCTTCTCACACTGCTGAGCCTCGGAGCAGCCACCACACCGGCTCACGCCGCCCCACCCACCTACCTCACCCTCGAAGCCACCTACACCACCGTTGCCAACGGCTGGGATCGCGTCGACCGCTACCTCGACACCACCAGCGGTTTTCATTCCGAGCAGTACCCTCCGGACGGCCGTGGCGATCAGGACGGCCAGCGACGCACCTTCTTCAGCGGCGTCAAACAGCCCTACTCCGGCCGATTTCTCCTCTACTCCGCCCCCGGCTGGAATAGAGGCTCTCCTGTCGCTTCCGTGGGTAGGTTCATGCAGCTTGACGCCCTGGTAGGTGGGGTCGGTGGCCGCCGAGGCTGAGCATGGCCAGTGCGATGAGCGCTGCGGGGTCCTTGAAGCCGAAGGCCATGCGGGTGATCAGGCGGATCTTGGTGTTGATGCTCTCCACGATCCCGTTGCTCATGGAGTGCTCGGCTGCCGCCGTGATGGCGTCCCAGTGCTTGACGATGGCCCGTTGCAGCTTGACGAAGGGCTCCAGTCGGGAGCGGCGGGCCCAAGACACCCAGTCGAGGAGGGCCTCGGGGGTGTCGGGGCCGGACTTCAACGCCAGGCGAAGGGCCTCCTTGAGCAGGTATGCGCGGTGCAGGACGGGGTGGGCTTTCGCGATGAACTCCAGTTGCGCGCGCTGGTGTTCGGTGAGGTCCTCAGGGCGTTTCCACAGGGCCCAGCGGGCCTTCTTCAGTGACTTCGAGCCCGGGGTGGCGCGGCCCTTGCCGCCGCGCTCGGCGTTCCAGACCTCGCGGCGCACGGTGTCCAGGGCGTCGGTGGCCCACTGCACGACGTGGAACGGGTCCATCACCCGCACCGCCTGCGGGCAGCGCTCGGCGACTACCTTCGCTATCCAGTCGGCGGCATCCGCGGACACGTGGGTGATCTTCGCGGAGCGTTCAGGTCCGAGCAGGTCGAAGAAGGACCGCAGTGTCTCCTTGTCCCGGCCGGCCGCCGCCCACACGAGCCGGCCGCTGTCGTGGTCGACCACCACGGTCAGGTACTTGTGGTGCCGCTTGTAGGAGATCTCGTCGATGCCGACCCGGGTAAGGCCCGCGAGCAGGTCCACGCGCTGTTCGACGTCCGACCACACGCGGGCGCAGATGCCGCCGACCGTGCGCCAGCCGATCCTCAGCAGTTGGACCACCGTGGTCTTCGAGCAGTGCGTGGCCAGCCAGGCCACCGTGTCGTCGAAGGCCAGGGTGTGCCCGGCACCGTGGCGGGCCCAGGGCACGTGGGCGACGACCACACCGTGCTGGGGACAGGATACCCGCGGCGCGTCGGCCTCGATGAACGCCCGGACCACCCCCAGGTCCAGGGCACGCCAGCGCCGGCGGCCCTCGCCGTTGTCGAACCGGGCGCACCGGCGACCGCAGACCCCGCACCGCTGCCGCCGCCTCTTCGCCGGGCGGGCATGGGCCACGATCACCACATCCCAGGGGCCCGCCTCCGCGCCGTTGCCCTCCTCGGCCTCGACCGACGCGACCACCGTGTGTTCGACTCCGAGCAGCCGAGTCCATATGCTTGCAGATCGCACGCCGTATCCAGGTTCTTCCGTTTCGTACTGTCGCAAGTCGAAACGTAGCCGGGCTACGGCGTGTTCTGCGTATCAGCCCTGGTCAGCGACCCACGGAAGCGACAGGAGAGCCGGAATAGAGGCAGTCACCCGACCCCCGTCCTCCTCGTCCACGGCGCCAACGACAACGCCGACCGTGCCTGGGCCAACCCCGGCGAAGCCGGTGGCTACGGCTGCGGCACCATCTCCTGCCCCAGCACCGGACTCATGCAGTACCTCACCGACCGCGGCTACCGCGTCTTCGCGATCAACTTCGCCCATAAGCAGGGCGACAACCTGATGCAGGCCCAGCAGGTCGGCGACGCCATCGCCGTCATCAAGGACCGGCTCGGCGTCAGCCAGGTAGACCTCGTCGGCTGGAGCAAGGGGGAGATGTCCACCCGAGCCTACGTCTCCTCACTGCACCCCACTTGGGGACGTCCCTACGCCGGAGACGTACGCCGCCTCATCACTCTCGGCGGCCCCAACGGCGGCTACGACTACCCCTACGCCCACGGCTGGGCCCACGACTTCAGCGTCTGGCCCCAATGCGGTGGCAGCGTCAACGCCCCCTCGCCCCACCTCTACATGACCTGCTACGGCACCTACACCGCCCACCCCGAATTCGCCTTCACTCCCACCAACGGCTACGACGCCTTTCCCGGACAGCGCCAGATGCTCGCCCGCTGGGACACCGCCTACGGCATCGACATGACCCAACAAGACTGGTACACCACCTACTACGGTGGCCAGGGCTTCTACACCTCCGGCAGTGGCATCCAGACCGCCATCGATGCCGGCTCCCTGATCACCCCCCTCCACAAGGCAGGCATCCCCGGCACCGTCGCCACCTATCTCCTCGCCGGCGGATCCCCCAACGTCCTCGGCATCTACAACGAGAACCGCGGCCCCAGCGACGGCGTGGTCTTCGTCAACAGTGCCCTCGACCGCACCGGCATCGCCAACGTTGCCGGCACATCCCTCATCACCACCGCCAACCACCTCCAACTCGGCTGGCACTCCTCCGCCTGCGCCCAGATCGCCGCCTGGCTCGGCTGACCTGCCACTCCTCAAGGACGGACCATGACCGCGCCCGCACTTCTCCCCGGCATCCACGCTCGACTCATCACCACCCCCCGGCTCACCGTCAACCTTCTCGAACTCCCCGACCGGACCGGCGAACCCGTCCTCTTCGTCCACGGCAACGTCTCCGCCGCCACCTTCTGGCAGCAGGCCATGCTCGACCTGCCCCACGCCTA
Source organism: Streptomyces sp. NBC_01320 (assembly GCF_035974375.1). NCBI lineage: Bacteria > Bacillati > Actinomycetota > Actinomycetes > Kitasatosporales > Streptomycetaceae > Streptomyces > Streptomyces sp. NBC_01320. The sequence continues at coordinate 11,348,887 of NZ_CP108390.1, read as the reverse complement.
CCGCCCCCTCGCCATCGACCTCCGCGGCTTCGGCGGCACCGACCCCCTGCCCATCGACGCCACCCACGGCCTCCGGGAGTACAGCGACGACCTCACCGCCCTGCGTGACACCCTCGCCCTCGACCGCGTCCACCTCGTCGGCTGGAGCATGGGCGGCGGCATCGCCCTCCAGCACCTCCGCGATCACCCCACTGCCGTCCGCAGCCTCACCCTCGTCAACCCCGTCTCCCCCTACGGCTTCGGCGGTACCCACGGCCCCGACGGCCGGCTCAACCACCGCGACGGCGCCGGCTCCGGCGCAGGCACCGTCAACCCTGAATTCGTCCAGCGCCTCACCGAAGGCGACCGCAGCGAGGACTCACCGCTCTCCCCCCGCGCCGTCCTTGCCTCCAGCTACGTAAAGCCGCCGCTCCGCCCCGCACTCGAGGACGCCTTCGTCGACGCCATGCTCTCCACCCGCACCGGAGACGACCACTACCCCGGCGACACCCGTCCCAGCGACCACTGGCCCGGCACCGCCCCCGGCCCCCGAGGTGTCCTCAACGCCATGGCCCCCACCCACTTCCGTATTGACGACCTGCACCGGATTGACCCCAAACCGCCCATCGGCTGGATCCGCGGCACCGACGATCTCATCGTCTCCGACACCTCGCTCTTCGACCTCGCCCACCTCGGTGCACTCGGTGTCGTACCCGGCTGGCCCGGCGCCTACCACTGCCCTGCCCAACCCATGCTCGCCCAGACCCGCCACGCACTCGATCACTACGCCGCCGCAGGCGGCCACGTCCGCGAAACTGCCATCCCCGACGCCGGCCACGCCGTACACATCGACAAACCCAAGGAGTTCACCGCCGCCCTCCTGGACACCCTCACCGCGGGCCGGTGAAGCCCTGCAGACGGATGGCAGTACGGCCGGCCTGGGCACCGTCACGGGCCTGAAGCAGTCCGCGAATGGCGACGGGCGCGGCACCACCTGGACCCTCGACGCGGGCCTCGGCAAGCTCGTCTGGGTCGGCGCGGACGACACCGTTCACGTCACCGCGCCGCAACACTCGGTTTCTCCGCTGCGCGTCGCCCGCACCGCCGCACCCCGAACGACGGCCGGTGAGTGGGCTGCCGCGTGGTGGCTCTCCAAGCCCGCAGCGTCCTGGCAGGTGACGCTCACCCACCGCGCGACTGGCGAGATCGTCCGCACCTGGACGGGCGAGGACACGCTCAGCGCAGTACGGGTCACCTGGGACGGTACTTCCGAGTCGGGCACCCCGGTGGCGACTGGCGGCTACACCTGGCAGCTGACCGCCACCCCGGCGGACGGCGTGGGCCCGGAAGCGACGGTTTCGGGCGTCGTGAAGGTCACTGGCTGAGCACAGCGCCGCATGGGAGCCGGTTCCTTCCCCGAGGCCGCCTCGGGGAAGGAACCGGAGCCCTGTACACCGTCAACCTCCGCGCCGGCGGGTGGTGGCGGTGCTCATCTTTCCGGCGGGCTGCTCTCCTGACCTGAGTGGGCGATGAGTCTGCGTCGCGCCGCACCGGCACGCGAGGGCCGGTGACCTGTGCGGCGGACAGCGCGGGCGCGAAGTCCCCGGAGGAAAGCCCGTGCAGGTAGAGCAGCGGCAGGACCTCGGGGACCTGCGGGGACTTGTAGCACCAGGGCGGCAGGATCGTGTCCGTCACCCGCAACCCGTGCGCCGCACCCGCTTTCGCGGGGTGCTGGGGCTGAGCCGGCCAGGGTGGAGACCCACCGGTGAATCGCCCTCCGCTCGCACTTCAATACCGGCACAAGTGTGAGCCCCAGATGGGTGGACAAAGACGTTCACCTATCCCCGACCCCGCGCGGCCATCATCGACCGCCTGACGTTCAACGGCACGATCATCAAGACCGGCACCGACTCCTACCGGCTCCCCTCCACTCGGGCACGAGCTGGGGACTCGCCAAGGTCGGCTGACCGCCCGAGACGCGATTCCAGGGCCCGCCTCAGGGCAGCCCCGAGAGGCAAGACAGCCGGCCAGGGCCAGCCCTGAGGGCCGGTCACTTTCGCCAGAACAGGTGGTGTGTCATCCCGCTCGGGCTGGGAACAACCTCCAGTTGGAACCGGTCGAGCAGCTCATCGGGTGACTCCCAGAGTTTTAGGCCGGACCCGAGCTTCACCGGAGAGACCGCCACATGCATGGTGTCGACGAGGTCGGCGTCGAGGAACTGCCGGATGGTGGTAACCCCGCCGCCGAGTCTGACGTCCTTGCCCTGCGCCGCCTCCCGGGCCTGCTCGAGGACCGTGGCCGGGTCGTCGTCGACGAAGTGGAACGTGGTGTCGGACAGCGCGAGCGAAGGACGCTTGTGGTGGGTCAGGACGAATACCGGGGTACGGAACGGCGGCTCGTCACCCCACCAGCCCTGCCACTCATGGTCGTGCCAGGGACCGCGCTGGGGCCCGAACTTGTTGCGGCCCATGATCTCGGCGCCGATGTTGCGCGCGAAGTCCCGCGTGAGGTAGTCGTCCAGGCCCCGGCTCCCACCGGGGTCGGTGCGCATGGGCCAGCTCGCCGTGGCACCGGCCCAGGCGAACAGCCTCTCGGGATCGACATGACCGAACGGCCTCTCGAGGGTCTGGTCCTCACCGGCACCGATTCCGTCACTCGAGACGGTGAAGTTCTGGACTCTCAGTAGCTGAGCCACGTGTTCCTCCTGTGATGGGACGATGACAGAGGTGAGACTTGCCGGGCCGGGCAAACTCGTCGCTGCGGCCGTGAACGGTCAGAAACTGGGCTTTGGCGGAATGACGACGGGCGCAACAGGAACAGTAACGTCCGATCAGCTGCTAGTTGCTCGACTTTGCCTGAGGACAACGCCAGACCGTCTGGACGCAGCCCATCCGCAGAGCCTAGGGTCGGTCTGTTTGTACACCTCTCGAGAGACCTTTGCCCGGTGATGGAGTCGGCGTGGGGTGCGCGTCCCTGCTCCACGCCAGCACTGGACGATTCCAGGCGATGACCACGGGTCGGCACATCAGGACGCCGACGACCCCGTGTGGTCCGCCCCGCCGGGCAGCGAAAGGGACGCGCCGTGTCGTCGGCGACCTACCACACCCTGCTCCGTACCCCCGGTGCCGCAGCCTTTTTCCTCACCGCCACCGTCGGCCGCATCGGCATCGCCATGACCAGCCTCGGCATCATCTGGCTGGTACACGGCCAAACCGGCTCCTACGCCGCGGCCGGCCTGGTGACCGGCGGTTTCGCTGTCGCCGAGGCACTGGTCGGGCCTCAACTCGCCCGGCTGATCGACCGCTTCGGCCAGACCCGCGTGCTGCCACCTGCCCTCCTCGCCCACACCACCGCGGTGGGTTCGCTGCTGGCCCTGGTCGAAAACGGCAGTCCGAATTGGCTGATGACGGCGGCCGGATCGCTAGTGGGCGCCACGATCCCGCAGCTCGGCGCGCTGTCGGCCGCCCGCTGGTCGGCACTGCTACGAGGCGAGCGGGCCGCAGTGCTGCCCACCGCCTTCGCCCTGGAGTCGCTCAGCAACGGGCTGTGCTACCTGGCCGGACCGGCCCTGGTCACCGCAGTCGGAGCGAACAGCGACCCGGCACATGGCATGGTGCTGGCCACGACTTTGGTGGTTGGTGGCGGACTGGCCTTCGCAGCACAGCGCCGCACAGCGCCTGCGACGGCGGGCGCTGCTGAGCGCAAGCGCGCAGGACGCTCGCTGCTGCAGTCGGGTTTCGCGGCGCAGGTCGGTGTCAACCTCACCCTGGGCCTGCACTTCGGCGCCATGCAGGTCTCGGTGACGGCCTTCGCGGTAGAGCACGGCGCGGCGGACACGGCCGCGCCGCTTTACGCGGTGTCGAACTGCGCCAGCCTGCTGGCTGGGTGGCTCTACGGTCTGCGCCGGTGGCGCGGCGCGCCGCAGATGCAACTGGCGCTCGTGACAGCCGGGTTGGCACTCAGTTGCCTGCCGCTGCTCGCTGCCGACTCATTTCCAGGGCTGGGGCTCGCGCTCGCTGTCACCGGCCGGGCCGTCCCCCCGATCCTGGTGCTCTCCTCAGTGCTCACAGCAGCATCTGTAAACCGGGCGGCTCTCACCCAGGCGTTTACCTGGCTGAACTCGGCGAGCGCCGCAGGTTCGGCCGGTGCGGCAGCGATGTCCGGACGCGCGGTGGACGCATACGGCGCACACGGCGGCTTCGCGATCGCTGCGGCGGCAACCTCCGCAATGGCAGTGCTGGCCGCAGCCCAGGCGCGTGCTGCGTGGGGCCGCCGAATCAACTCTGAGATCCCGCCTCACATTCCAACGAGATGATCAGCTCACCCATCGGGACAGCGACTACGGACAGATGCTTGGACTCGTTCAACGTCGGGAGGACAGTGCGCGGACGACTCATCCCGTCCAGTACGGGCTGACCAGCGGTAGCGATCAGGTGGCCTCGGCTCGTTCGTCGGGGTCGTGCGCCCCGTCCACACCCGCGCCCGAGAGGTGCGCCGGACCGCCGGTCGCGTACGCACCCGCGAGCCCACCGCCACCCCTGACGACCAGTACCCGTGACACTCAGACTTCGATGACACTCGCTATTGCATACAGTATTCAAACTGGCTAACGTCTACTCATGCGACTGACGAAGTCCACAGACCTGGCGCTCCCCGTGATCACGCGGTTGGCGGTAACTGGTGCGGAACTCACCACCGGACGGTGGTGCCGGGCATGACGCTTTATGGCGATGACGCGACAATAAGGCAGATTCTCACCGCTGCCGGAGACACCTGGGCCGTGGTGGGCCTGTCCGACAACCCCGAACGGGCCGCTTACCGCGTGGCCGAGAAGCTGCAGCGCATCGGCAAGAGGGTGGTGCCCGTGCACCCAAAGGCCGACACGGTGCACGGCGAACAGGGCTACGCTTCCCTTGCGGAGATCCCCTTCCCGGTGGATGTGGTGGACGTGTTCGTCAACTCCGCCCTCGCCGGAGGCATCGCCGACCAGGCTCTGGCGATCGGCGCCAAGGCAATCTGGTTCCAGCTGGACGTCATAGACGAGGCCGCCTACGACAGGACGCGCGAGGCCGGCCTGCTGATGGTGATGGACCGCTCCCCGGGACGGGAGATACCCCGGCTGGGACTAGGCTGACGCTCCCCAGCCAGCCACTGCGCGATCACACATCACTCACAGCCGATGGGCTTGGTGGCGTACCGCTCCGGCGACGGCCGCCCGGCGGCGTCGTAGTCATACCAGACGCCGTTGCCGGTGCCGGAGCCCAAGGCCCAGTCGAGGCGCCCGGTGCTGTCGTAGAAGTAGTCGGCTGAGCCGACCGTGGCCGGGCGGTGCGCCATACGACCGTCGTCGTACGTGCAGCTCGACGTGCCGGCCGGGCTGTCCACGGTCAGGAGCTGGCCGCGGTCGTTGCAGGTGTTCCGGGCGAGGGGCTGTTGGATGCGACTGCCGTCAGGGCGCCTGTCAGGTCATACTCCAGCGTGCAGTCCGTCGTGGCCGCCTCCACACCCGCGCCCGGCATAGGTCGAGTGCGGCGGCGGCCCATCCCTGACCAACGTCGCCCCCGCTTCTGCCGTGGCAAGCCGGCCCACTACAAGATCCCGCGCCGCCTGAGTCTCATGGATACCTTCCCGGCAACCGTCAACGGTAAGGCAGTCCGACTCCGGGTAGCGGTGGCGCGGGAACTCGCGGCCGGCTGATGAACCGGATCAGCGGATCTCGGTGACCCGGCGTTCCTTGAGCGCTGCACAGTTGGAGTTTTCCACCGACACGTACACGTTGGCGATGTTGCCGCCCCAACTCACGCAGTGGGCCTTGCCGTAGACGTAGCCCGGCCCCGCGTAGGACGTGTAGTTCCCGGAGTCCCCGGCCCACTGGTCGGTGTCGGGGACGTAGATGTACGTGGACATGGCCTTGGCCGTGCCCGGGTTGGAGCGGATGGTCGCGACGCAGTTCTTGCCGTTCGAAGAGTTGTACGTCAGATAGACGGTGCCCAGCGAACCGACGGGCACCGAGTTCACGGTCCTGTAGGCACCGCCGCAGACGCCCTGCGGTGTGACGTTGGGTGCGGCCGAGGCGGTCGTGCCGAACACGGCCGTGGCGCCCGCCACCAGTGTGGTTAACGCCCCAACAACCGCGACATTACGCGCGTTTCCCATATTTCCCCCATGTGGCTCTGGGAGCGGTTTACTCCCACTTGATGTGACCCCCGAGGGGCAAGGATGGTTGTACCGGGTGCACACAGATCTGCTGGGCGAACCGGATCGAGGGATCAGGGCAGGATCCCGTGGCGCCGGAGTGCGATCTCTCGCAACCACGACAGCAGTTACACCTGCTCGGTAACGCCTCACGACAGTCGCCCCGAGCCAGATCTCTCACTCCACGTCAGCAACACGGCTGCCACCGTCATCTCGGTGACCGGGGCAAAGAGCCCGAGACCGGCCGCCCTCACCGCTGCTGTCGCTGCCACTGACACGAACGTGAGAGATGGCAAACTGCACGAGCTGGACGGGGGCCGCCGCGTCCCGCCGGACCGGGTGCGGTCGGCGTGGCTGCGCGGCGACCACCTCGTCAGCAGGGTGGACGAGGCGTCACCCATTCGGCCCGCAGTGGTTGCTGGTGCGCGTAGTTGGAGGTGGGCTGTCAGTACGCCTGGCGATAGTCGCGGGCGCCAAGAGGGCGAGGCCCCTGCCGAACGTGCAGGGGCAGCCCCCCACCGACCCACACGAGACTTGGAGATTCCCATGCCTTACCGCAAGGGTCAGCACGTGGAGTACCGGGACCAGAAGGACGAGCTTCAGCGGGGCGAGATCCGCAGCGCCGAGGGCAGCGGGGCGCAAGCTCGCTACGCCGTCCAGAACGAGGCGACCATGCGCGAAGACAAGGTCAGCGAGAGCCAGATCGAGCGCGAGCTGTAGTAACGGCCCTGCCGAAGCCGCCGTTGCACCGAACCAAAGTGCAGCGGCGGCTGCTGGATGTCAGCCCCGGACCGGGACGCCGCAGCCGTGCCCGCGCCGCCGGCTGAGCCCTGCGCACGGCCAGTGCACCTGCGCTACGCGACCAACACTCCGGACTGCAGTTGATCGCAGTGGTCCTGGCCGCTCATGCCTCCCCCGGCGTGGCCCGCGCCACCGCGGACGCCGGACAGGCGAACCACCGGCCCGCTACCTGGCCGGCCCTCGCCCCGCCCGCGCGATCGGCTTCCGCCAAGACGAGCGCGCCGCGGAAGTCACCGATCAGCTGCAGGCCGGCGATCGGCGCTGGTTCATGGGCCACCTACCCGACATACGCGCGCACTCCGGCTGGCGGCGCCGAGTTCCCATCCGGTGAGGCATGTTCGTCGCGGCGAACTCCGCGAACAACGGGGCCACGTCGGTGCCGGCGCCGCTCACCATATGGGCGACGATCAGTGTGCCGCGCCTGCTCAGCCTTTCCGATGCTCGATTGCTCATGACATAGCTGATGCGGGCGCACGTACGGGCGTTGGGCGAGCGAGCTGTCGGATCCAGACTTTCGAGCCAAGGGACTCGTTCAAGGCCCCCAGGTTCCCGGATCGGTCGGTTCGTCAACTGCACGACAGCAACTCTTCACTACTTCCCAGATCACCTCTCGACCGGGAGATTGTATCCAGTATACTCGCGATCGTCGTACACCCGCGTCGCGCCACCCGGAGGAGCCATGACAGTCCCTCACCCCGAACTGCTCGCGCACATGACCATCCACGCGCCCGACGGCATCGTCATCGTCGACAGCGAGGGGCTCATCCAGTTCTGGAACAGCGGCTCGGAGCGGATCTTCGGGTGGAAGGAGAGCGAGGTGCTCGGACAGAGTCTCGACCTGATCATCCCCGAGCGGCACCGGCGCCCGCACTGGGACGGCTTCCACGCGGCAATGGCCAAGGGCACGACCCGCTACGGCGCGAGCGACCTGCTGACCGTGCCCGCGCTCAAGGCCGACGGGGCGAGCCTGTCGATCGAGTTCAGCGTGTGCCTCCTGCCGGATCCGCAGGGCGGCGCCGGACATGTGGGCGCGGTCATCCGTGATGTCACCGCGCGCCGCGCCCAGGAGAAGGAGCTGCGCCGCCGCCTCGCCGACGCGAACGTTCGCGCCACGACCGTGTGAAACGCGCGGAAGAGCGAGGAGGGCAGGGAACCCCGGGTTCCCTGCCCTCCTCGCTCTTCCGGGTCCGCACACGCGGGTGTCCCGCACGCTGGTCGCGCGCGGGACACCTCCCCCTGTGTCCCCCTGTCACCAGGCGGACACGACGTCAGGCGACGACGGAACCCTCGTGCAGTTTACGGATGGCGTCCGCGTCGTAGCCCAGGTCCGCGAGGACCTCGTCGGTGTGCTCGCCAAGCAGCGGCGCGCCCTTGATGTCCGGCTTGAACCCGGAGAACTTCACCGGGCTGCCCACCGTCAGGTAAGTGCCGCGCTCCTTCTGCTCCACCTCGACGATGGTGCCGCTCTTGCGCATGTCGGGGTCCTCGGCGAGCTCCTTCATCGACAGGACCGGGGCGCACGGCACCTCCCACTCGCGCAGGATGTCGACGGCCTCGTACTTCGTCTTGTCGGCGAGCCACTTCTCGATCTCGCCGAAGATCTCCATGATGTGTGGCTGGCGGGCCCTGGCGGTGCTGTACTCCGGGTCCTCGGCCCACTCCGGGCGGCCGATGGCCTCGGCCGTGCGCTTCCAGTTCTGCTCCTGGACCGTGAAGTAGATGTAGGCGTTGGGGTCGGTCTCCCAGCCCTTGCACTTGAGGATCCAGCCGGGCTGGCCGCCGCCTCCCGCGTTGCCGCCGCGCGGCACGGCGTCGCCGAACTCGCCGTGCGGGTACTGCGGGTACTCCTCCAGGTAGCCGATCTTCTCCAGGCGCTGCTGGTCGCGGAGCTTGACCCGCGTGAGGTTGAGGCAGGCGTCCTGCATCGAGACCGAGACCTTCTGGCCGAGCCCCGTCTGGTCGCGCTGGATGATCGCCGTGAGCAGGCCGATCATCAGGTGCATCCCGGTGTTGGAGTCACCGAGGGCAGCGCCGGAGATGGTGGGAGGGCCGTCCCAGAATCCGGTGGTGGAGGCCGCGCCGCCGGCGGCCTGGGCCACATTCTCGTAGACCTTGAGGTCGTTCCACTTCGAGTCTTCGTTGAAGCCCTTGACCGAGCCGAAGATGAGGCGCGGGTTCAACTCGTGGATGTAGTCCCAGCCGAGACCCATGCGATCCATGGCGCCGGGCGCGAAGTTCTCGACGAGGATGTCCGACTCGCGGATCAGTTTCTCCATGACCTCCTTGCCCTCGGGCGTCTTGGTGTTGATCGCCAGGGAGCGCTTGTTGGAGTTGAGCATGGTGAAGTACAGGGCGTCGAGGTCCGGGATGTCCCGCAGCTGCTGGCGGGTCACGTCGCCGCCGTTGATGCGCTCGACCTTGATGACGTCGGCGCCGAACCAGGCGAGCATCTGCGTACAGGCGGGTCCGGCCTGGACCCCGGTGAAGTCGATCACCTTGATGCCTGCGAGCGGCTGTTCACTCATGTCTGAGTCCTTCTCGTGATGGGTTGCGTGGAGAACAGTGGTTGTCCGTACGCACGTTGAGAGGTTGCTTTGTCAGGAGTTGCCAACGGTCACTTCTTCGACGGCACGATGTTGCCGACGGTGATGCCCTTGGGGTTGAGGTGCGAGATGTGACCGCTCTCCGTGCCCGCGCCGGGGTCGATGGCGCAGTCGATCAGGGCGGGGCCGCCCGCGGCGAGCGACTCGGTGAGAGCCGCGGTGACCTCGGCGGGGGTGGTGGCGCGGTAGCCCTTGCCGCCGAACGCCTCGATCATGAGGTCGTGCCGGGCGGACAGCATCAGGGTGGTGGGAGACGGGGCGTCGTCCAGGGGGTTGACGTCGTTTCCGCGGTACACACCGCCGTTGTTCATGATCACGGTGGTGACGGGGAGCCGGTACCGGCAGATCGTCTCCAGCTCCATACCGCTGAACCCGAAGGCGCTGTCGCCCTCGACGGCGATCACTGGCTGGCCGGTCTCCACGGCGGCGGCGATCGCGTAGCCCATGCCGATCCCCATCACACCCCAGGTGCCGACGTCCAGGCGGTGGCGCGGGACGTGCATGTCGATGACGTTGCGCGCCATGTCAAGGGCGTTGGCACCCTCGTTGACGAGGTACGCGTGGCGGTTGTCGCGCAGCACGTCGCGCACGGCGCGCAGTGCGCCCATGAACTGCATCGGGTGCGGGTCGGCCGCCAGACGCCCGGCCATCTTCTCGACATTCTGCGCGGAGCGTGCCGCGAGCTCCTCGCGCCAGGCGGTGGGCGCGGAGATCTGACCCGGCTTGGCGCGCTCGGCCAGGGCCTCGAGCACGGATTCGACGTCGCCGACGAGCGGCGCCGCGATCGGCTGGTTACTGTCCAGCTCCCTGGGCTCGATGTCGACCTGGATGAACTTCGCGTCGGGGTTCCACTGCGGCGCCTCCCCGTGCCCCAGCAGCCAGTTGAGGCGGGCTCCGACGAGCATCACGACGTCGGCCTTGCGCAGCGCGAGGGAGCGGGCGGTCGCCACCGACTGCGGGTGGTCGTCGGGCAGCAGGCCCTTGGCCATCGACATCGGTACGTACGGGATGCCGGTCGACTCGACGAACTCCCGGATCCTGTCGTCGGCCTGGGCGTAGGCGGCGCCCTTTCCGAGCACCACCAGCGGCCGCTCGGCGCCGGCGAGGAGTTCGATGGCACGGTCCACCGCCTCGGGCGCGGGCAGCTGGCGCGGGGCCGGGTCGACCAGCCGGCTGAGCGTCTTGGCGCCCTCCGCCTTGTCCATGATGGAGCCGAGCACGGCGGCCGGGATGTCGAGGTAGACGCCCCCCGGCCGGCCGGAGACGGCGGTGCGCAGCGCACGGGCGATTCCGCGGCCGATGTCCTCGACCCGGCTGATGCGGTACGCGGCCTTGCAGAACTGCTGCGCGGCGGCGAGCTGGTCCATCTCCTCGTAGTCGCCCTGCTTGAGGTCGACGAGGTGGCGCTCGCTGGACCCCGAGATCTGCACCATCGGGAAGCAGTTGGTGGTGGCGTTGGCCAGGCCGACGAGTCCATTGAGGAACCCCGGCGCGGACACCGTGAGAGCGATGCCCGGCCTCTTGGTGAGATAGCCGGCCGCGGCCGCGGCGTGGGCCGCGTTGCTCTCGTGGCGGAAGCCGATGTAGCGGATGCCCTCGGCCTGGGCAAGCCGGGCCAGATCCGTGATCGGGATGCCGACCACGCCGTAGATGGTCTCGATGTCGTTCAGCTTCAGAGCGTCGACGACCAGGTGGTACCCGTCGGTGAGCTCGGCCGGTGCATCGGCGTTCGCCGCTGTCTCCTGTGGTGACGGGGCTGTCATGGTCCGAGGTCCTCCTTGGGCAAGTGATGCTGTGCGGCTTGTGGATCCACCTTCCGCACCAAACCCTCGCCCCGTCCAAGACCTGGCGGCGACCAGCCGATAACCAGCGTTTATCAACAGCGGGAACGGGCCCTGTCACCTGCGGTGATAGTCGGCCACTATCAGCCGTTCACAGTTACGCATTGGACGCTCACGCGCCATGGCCCGCAGGCTCGCAGTCGACCGTTTCAGCTCTGTCGGCTGTTCGCCTCAACTGGCGTGAGGAGGTGCGGTGATGGTCACAGTGGCCGCGACGTCCGTGCGTGAACCGGACCGCTACCACCCGCCCGCGCTCACCGGTCTCGTCGATCTGCTGTCCCGGCCCGTGCGGGCGCGTCCGCACGCGCGGGCCCTCGTCGTCGGTGCGGAGCGCACCGCGCTGTCGTACGTCGGCCTCGCCTCGCTCGCCGACGACCTGGCCCGCCGGCTGACGGCCGCCGGGGTGCGGCCCGGGGACCCGGTGGGACTGGTCGCCGCGAACACCGTCGAGTTCGTCGTATCTCTCTTGGGTGCGGCCCGGGCCGGCGCGGTTGTCGCCCCGTTGGATCCGGCCCTGCCTCCCGGTCAGCTGGGCTCGCGGCTCGGGGTGTTCGGGGCGCAGGTGGTGCTGTGCGGGCCCGAGGCACCCGCGGGCGTGCCGGCCTGGCCCGTGCGGGTACGGGTCAGGCCCGGCGCCCCCTGCGTGGTCACGCTCGACACGACGCACGCGCCGCTCGGGCTGTACGGGGCACCCACGCCGGGCCTCTCCCCGGACGACGCCCTGATCCTGTCGACGGCGGGCACTATGGACCAGGCCCGCCTGGTGCCGCTGACCCACGAGAACGTGGCCGCGGCGGTGCGTGTGCTGTGCGCGACGTACGAACTGGGGCCGCGGGACGCGACGGTGGCGGTCATGCCGCTCTTCCACACGCACGGGCTGGTCGCGGCGCTCCTCGCCACGCTCGCCGGCGGCGGCTGCGTGCTGCTCCCGGCCGGGGGGCGCTTTTCGGCCGACACGTTCTGGGACGACATGCGCGCGGTGGGGGCCACCTGGTTCACCGCGGTGCCCGCCATCCACGAGATCCTCCTCGACCGTTCGGCCGGTGAACATCCCCCGCCACTCGCACCGCCCCTGCGCTTCGCCCGCAGTTCCAGCGCTCCGCTCAACACCGCGACCCAGCGGGCCCTGGAGCGCACCCTCGGGGTACCACTGCTGTCGGCCTACGGCATGACGGAGGCAGCCCATCAGGCGAGCAGTGAACCCCTGCCGCCGCCCGGTACGTCCAAGCACGGCTCGGTGGGCCGGCCGACCGGGACACGGATCCAGGTCGTCGACCCGTCGGGGCAGGCGTGCCCGCCCGGCGTGCAGGGCGAGGTCTGGGTACGCGGCCCCAGCGTGGCCAGGGGCTATCTCGCCGATCCGGCGGCGACGGTGCACGGTTTCGGTGAGGGCTGGCTGCGCACCGGGGACCTGGGGCATCTGGACGCCGACGGCGCCCTGTTCCTCACCGGCCGGATCAGGAACCTGATCACGCGGGCGGGCGACCAGGTCTCCCCAGAGCACGTCGAGGACGTACTGTGCGGTTGTCCCGCCGTCGCCGAGGCCGCCGTGTTCGGCGTGCCGGACGAGCGGCACGGGCATCGGGTGGGGGCGGCGGTGGTGCTGCGCGAGGAGGAGGACGCGGAGCCCGCGGAGATCGTCAGGTACTGCCGGGGCCGGCTGGCCCCTTTCGAGGTGCCCGAGCGGATCCAGGTCGTCCCGGCGCTGCCGCGCACGGCCAAAGGAGCGTTGGACCGGCAGGCGGTCCAGCTGCGTTTCGCCCGGTGACGTCGCGGCCGGGCGGGCCGGCCGGAGCCGCCTCGGCTCAGCGGACCAGGGGTTCGGGCACGGGCACCGGCCGGTCGAAGAACTCGTCCAGGCGCAGTGAGGCCGCCGCCGTGATGAACGCGCGGGCCGCGAGCGAGCCCGGCGTCGCGTCGTGGATCGCGACCGAGATGAGCGCCCGCGCGTCCGGCTCGACAAGCCGCAGCACGCGCATACGGCCGGTGACGGGCAGGGCCCGCAGCCAGGTGTGCGGCACGATGCTGGTGCAGGCGCCCGCGCCCACGTTCGCGTACAGGGTGGCCACGGAGTCGGTCTCCACCTGCGGGATGACGGTCACTCCGCTGCGGGTGAACGCGGCGTCGATGACCTGACGGATCCGCATGTCGGGGGTGAGCAGCGCAAGCGGCAGCTGGGACGCCTCGGCCCAGGTCAGGGTGTCGGACTGGGGCAGCAGCTGATCGGCCGCGGCGAGCAGCATGTACCGCTCCTCGTAAAGCGGCGTCACCTGCAGCCCGTCCCGGTCCTCGGGGCCGAAGTGGGCGATGGCCGCATCGAGTTCGAAGGCGCGGAGCTGCCGAATGAGTTCCGTGGTGGACAGACGGGACCGCACCTGGACCTTGGCCAGCGGGTGCGCGGTGCAGAACGCCGTCACCGGCAGCGCGAGCGTCGTCGAGGCCGTGGGCTCCGCGCCCAGTCGCAGCGTCCCGGTGATGCCCGACTGGACCGCAGCCACCTCGGCCTTGAACGCCTCCTGCTCGGCGAGGATCCGCTTGGCCCAGACAACCAGACGCTCTCCTTCGGGCGTCAGACCCTGGTAATTGTGGCCGCGATTGATCAGTGTGACGTTGAGCTCGCGCTCCAGTTTGGCGATCGACACAGACAGTGCGGGCTGCGAGACGAAGCAGGCGTCCGCGGCCCGCGCGAAGTGCCTCTCCCGGGCCACCGCCACGAAGTACTCCAGCTGACGGAAGAGCATGCTCGCCTCCTACTTCGTCCCCCGCACCCCATACGTCTCCGCCCCGACCAGGTCGAACACGCCTGCGGTGGCTGCGCTGCCCGAGCTTACCCGGCGGCCCGGGCGGCGCCTCGCCCACACCGAAGCCCGGCTCCCCCAGCGTCATTGCGGGAGCCGGGCCGGCTCTCATCCCGTGTCGGTGCGGCGCGCCAGCAGGTCCGTGGCCGCGTGGACCGCTCGGAGCCTGGGTGCCTCGGCACCCGTGATATCGGCCATCTCCACCACCGCGGTCACGATGGCGTCGAGTTCCAACTGCTTGCCCGCCTCCAGGTCCTGGAGCATCGACGTCTTGTGGTCGCCGACCCCCTCCGCACCCCTCAGCCGTTTCTCGATGGAGATGTCCGGTGTGCTGCCGACCCGGGCGGCGATGTCCAGCGTCTCCTCCATGAGCTGGGCCACCAGGCGTCGCGTCGGCGGATGTTGGCAGATCTCGACCATCGTGGCCCGGGTGAGCGCACTGATCGGGTTGAACGCGACGTTACCCATCAGCTTGATCCAGATGTCGTCCCGCAGGTTCGGCTCCACGGGGCACTTCAGTCCACCCGCGATCATCGCCTCGCTCAGCGCGGTGCACCGCGCCGAAATCCCGCCGCCGGGTTCACCGATGGAGAAGCGGGTGCCTTCGAGGTGGCGGATCACGCCGGGGGACTCGATGACGGTGGCGGGGTAGACCACGCAGCCCACGGCCCGCTCCGGCGCGAGGACCTTGCTGGTCGCACCGCCCGGGTCCACCGCCTCGATCCGGCGACCCTCGTAGGGGCCGGCGAGACGGTGGAAGTACCACCACGGGATGCCGTTCTGCCCGGCGACGACGGCGGTGTGCTCGCCGAGGAGCGGTTCGATCAGCGGGCCGCTGGACGGATAGGAGTGTGCCTTCAGCCCGAGGAACACGAAGTCCACGGGTCCGATCTCGGTGGGGTCGTCGGTGGCGTGCGGGTCGGCGACGAAGTCCCCGCGCGGGCTGATGACCCTGACCCCGCGCTCGCGGATGGCCTGCAGGTGCGGACCGCGGGCGATCAGGTGGACATCGGCGCCACCCCGGTGCAGGGCCGCTCCTACGAAGGCTCCGATCGCGCCGGCTCCGAGGACAGCAATCTTCACGGCATCTCCTCTCGGGAGGAAGGGCGAGTGATGTGATTGAATACTGTATGCAGTCTGCGAGTCCGATGTATACCCATCGAACCCGAACCGATACGGCCGCGATGCCCCCGACCACCCGCCCGGATTCACCCTGGCATCGAGCGAACTGCACACAATATGCTGCGCGCCTCCTGTCCGGTGCCCCGTTTCCTCCGCTCCTGACGCTCCGCGCGCACCGACGGACCCGCATGGCCCCTGAGAAATGGAGAGCAATGTCTACGTCACCACCACAACGCATAGGCGTGGTCGCCGAGTCGACCTCCGGGGAGACCAGAGTGGCGGCCACCCCGGACACCGTCCGCCGCCTGATCGGGCTCGGCTACGAAATCGTCGTCGAGACCGGCGCCGGGACCGCATCGGGCTTCACCGACGCGTCGTACGTCAAGGCGGGCGCGCGCCTCGACGACGCCTGGCACGCCGATGTCGTTCTCAAGGTCAACGCGCCGTCCCACGACGAGGTGCGACGGCTGCGGGACGGGGCGACGATCGTCGGCCTGCTCGCCCCCGCGCAACACGCCGAACTCCTCACCCAGCTCGCGAGCAGGCGGCTGACCGCGTTGTCCATGGACGCCGTGCCCCGCATCTCGCGGGCCCAGTCCCTGGACGTGCTCAGTTCAATGGCCAACATCGCCGGCTACCGGGCGGTCATCGAGGCGGCCCACGCCTTCGGACGGTTCTTCACCGGACAAGTCACCGCAGCGGGCAAAGTGCCGCCCGCAAAGGTGCTGGTGGCCGGCGCCGGAGTGGCCGGCCTCGCGGCCATCGGTGCCGCAGGGAGCCTCGGCGCGGTGGTCCGGGCCACCGACCCGCGCGGCGAGGTCGCGGACCAAGTACGGTCACTCGGCGGCGAGTTCCTGCCCGTCGAGGTCGAACAGGAGTCGGCCGGCGACGGATACGCGCGAGCCACCTCCGAGGCGTACGACCTGCGCGCCGCCGAGATCTACTCCGAGCAGGCCAGGGATGTCGACATCATCATCACGACGGCCCTGATCCCGGGGCGCCCGGCGCCACGGCTGATCACGGCCGATCAAGTGGCCTCGATGAAACCGGGCAGCGTCATCGTCGACATGGCGGCGGCGCAGGGCGGGAACGTCGAAGGGACGGTGAGCGATCGGGCGATCGTCACCGAGAACGGCGTCACCATCATCGGCTACACCGACCTCGCGGGCCGCCTGCCCGCCCAGGCCTCACAGCTGTACGGTACGAACCTGGTGAACCTGCTGAAGCTGCTCACCCCGGGCCGGGACGGGCAGCTGACCATCGACCTCGAGGACGTCGTACAGCGGGCGGTGACCGTGGTGCGCGACGGCAAGACGCTGTGGCCGCCGCCCCCCGTCGCAGTCTCGGCTGCGCCCGCGACGACCCCGGCCCCGCCGGCACCACCGCTCGATCCGGCGCCGCCGCGGCGCCTGTCACCGGCGGGCCGCTACGGACTGATCGGGCTCGGGATGCTCGCCCTGTTCGCGCTCATCGCCGTCTCGCCCGCCCAACTCGCCTCCAACTTCACAGTGTTCGCCCTTGCTGTGGTCATCGGCTACTACGTGATCGGTAAGGTCCACCACGCGCTGCACACCCCGCTGATGTCGGTGACCAATGCGATCTCAGGGATCGTGGTGGTCGGGGCGCTGCTCCAGATCGGCCACCCGCCCCTGGCCATCAGTGTGCTGGCTTTCCTGGCCATCTTGCTCACCACCGTGAACATCTTCGGTGGGTTCGCCGTCACCCGTCGCATGCTCGGCATGTTCTCGAAAGGCTGATGTTCGATGAACGCATCCACGGCGGCCCAGGCCGCCGACATCGTCGCCGCGCTGCTGTTCGTCTTCAGCCTGGCGGGGCTCTCCCGGCACCACACCGCCCGGGCGGGGGTGGCTTACGGCGTCGCGGGAATGGCGCTTGCGCTCGTCGCCACCGTCGTCGTCGCAGGGCGCTCCATCTCCGGCGGGTCGATCGCGCTGATCGCCGTCGCGGGCACGATCGGTGGCGCGATCGGTCTGTGGCGGGCCCGCCGGGTCGAGATGACCCAGATGCCCGAGCTGATCGCCGTGCTGCACAGCCTCGTCGGGCTGGCCGCCGTACTGATCGGCTGGAACAGCTACTTGGAGGTCGAGGCACAGCGCCCGGGCTCCACCGAGCTGGCCGGGTCACTCCTGCGGATCCATCACGCCGAGGTGTTCATCGGCATCTTCATCGGCGCGGTCACCTTCACAGGTTCCGTGATCGCGTTCCTGAAACTGTCGGCGCGCATCAAGTCCCGGCCACTGACCTTGCCCGGCAAGAACCTGCTCAACGTCGGCGCCCTGTTCGCTTTCGTGGCCCTGACCGTCTGGTTCACCGTCAGCCCGAACCTCGCCCTGATGATCGCCGTCACCGTGCTCGCGCTCGTCCTGGGCTGGCATCTGGTCGCCTCCATCGGTGGCGGCGACATGCCTGTCGTGGTTTCGATGCTCAACAGCTATTCGGGGTGGGCCGCCGCGGCGGCCGGTTTCCTGCTGGACAACAACCTGCTCATCGTGACCGGGGCGCTGGTCGGCTCCTCGGGCGCCTACCTGTCGTACATCATGTGCCGGGCGATGAACCGGTCCTTCCTCTCCGTCATCGCGGGTGGCTTCGGCGTCGAGGCCGCACCCAGCGGCGGGCAGGAGCAGGGCGAGCACCGGGAGATCAGCGCCGAGGACACCGCAAGCGCACTGGCGGGCGCCACGCAGGTGATCATCACCCCGGGGTACGGCATGGCGGTCGCCCAGGCGCAGCACCCGGTGGCGGAGCTGACGCGCCGTCTGCGGGAGCGCGGCGTGACCGTGCGCTTCGGCGTGCATCCCGTGGCGGGGCGACTGCCGGGGCATATGAACGTACTCCTTGCCGAAGCCCGCGTACCGTACGACGTCGTCCTGGAGATGGACGAGATCAACGACGACTTCGCCGACACCTCGGTGGTCCTGGTCATCGGCGCCAACGACACCGTCAACCCGGCGGCGATGGACGATCCGACCAGCCCCATCGCCGGGATGCCGGTGCTGCGGGTGTGGGAGGCGGAGCACGTGGTCGTGTTCAAGCGGTCCATGGCCTCCGGGTACGCAGGTGTCCAGAATCCGCTGTTCTTCCGGGAGAACAGCAGCATGCTCTTCGGCGACGCCAAGCAGAGCGTGGAAGCGATCCTGCGCGAACTGGCGGCGAGTGACCCGGGCTCGGCAACGGGCTCCGGACGTCGGCCGGCGGAGCAGCCCGCACCCGCCTGACACACACAGATTGCATACAGAAGCCTATATGCTGTACGTGATTCCTCCCGCTCCATCACCAGCACCTCCCCGCAGTCCGTCACCACCAGGGAGCCCATGCGCGAGCCACGCTCTTTCCCAGCCACCGTGACGACACCCGTCAACAGGCCCGCTCCACTGCGCCAGGCCGTCTACGACGTCCTGATCGAGCTGATCGTGGGGGGCGTACTCCACCCGGGCCGGCATCTGATCGAGGCCGAACTCGCCGAGGACCTCGGCGTGAGCCGACAACCGGTGCGCGAGGCACTCCTGCGCCTCCAGGCCGACGGATGGGTGGAGCTGCGCCCCGCACAGGGCGCATTCGTGCACAGCCCGACCGTCGAGGAGGCCACCCAGCTCCTCAGCGTCCGCGCCGTCCTGGAGACCCACTCGGCTCGCGGCGCCGCACAGTACGCGACCGGTCCGGACATCACGCGCCTGTGGGAACTGCAGGCCGCCGGAATAGCTGCGCTCTCCGCGGACGACGCCCGCGGCATCGTCGAGGCGAACGCGGCGCTGCACGGCTTCATCACCGAGCTCGCACGCAACCCCGTCCTCGCCGAGCTGATCCGGCAGGTCGACCGCCGGGTGCGCTGGTACTACATGCCCATCGCCCGGCCACGCGGCAAGGACGCGTGGAACGAGCACGCCGCCATCATCGACCGCATCGCGGCCGGTGACGCCGACCGGGCCGAGGAACTGATGCAGCATCACACCCAGACGACCACCGACTTCTACTGCCGGCAGCTGACCGCGGCACCCCGAGCCGGGGCGTGACCGCGGAGACTCCAGCCAGCCTCACCTCAGCTGCGGCACCTGACACACCAATGGGCCCGGGCCGGACGGAGCAGGGAGCGCACCCCACCGTCCGGCCCGGCCTGTGCCACGGGCGCCCCGCCGGACGACTGCCGCCGCCGCCCAACGCTCTGTCAGCACCCGCGCACGATCTGCGGGCCCGGGCGCAAAGTTGCACCCGGGCGTTCACTCAGTTCGCCGCACTGGTGATCCCGCGGCTGTCGGCGACTGCCTGCACGGCGGGCCGCTCCTGGTCCGCGGGTCGGCCGGGCTGGCGCAGCAACAGGGTGATCAGAGCGGACAGGAAGGCGATGCCGCCTGCCAGGTAGTAGCCGCCCGAGTAGCCCCAGGCGCTGATCACCGAAGCGGCCAAGCCGCCGCCGCCGACACCGCCGACCAGCTTGGCGCTGTAGACGAGGCCGTAGTTGGTGGCGTTGTTGTTCTCCCCGAAGTAGTCCGGGACCAGTGCCGCGAACAGCGGGTAGAAGGCGCCGCCGCCGAAGCCGTTGACAAAGGCGAAAATCAGGAACAGCGGCTCGTTGTGGGCCTGCCCCGACCACAGCACGCCGAACTGCGCGACGCCCGCGATCACGAGGACCAGCGTCAAGGTCTGCCGGCGGCCCAGGGTGTCCGACAGCCACCCCACGGCGGCCCGGCCCACACCGTTGACCACGGCCAGCACTCCCGCCGAAGAGGCGGCGATCAGCGGCCCGAAACCGAGGCTCTTGGCGAAGGGGACCTGGAAGTTGATGCCGAAGAGCGAGACGCCGCCGATGCAGACCAGGGCGAACCACATCAGCGGCAGCTGCCCGGTCCTGATCGCCTGCATCGGGGTGAACTGCCCCTTGGCCGACGGGTTTTTGCGCAGCCTGCGCGCCACCCGCTCGGCGTCCTCGCCGCCACCGCGGTTGAGCGGGTCCACGTCGTGCGGCCACCAGCTCTTGGGCGGGTCGCGGAAGAAGAAGCCGCAGGCGCCTACGAGGAGGACCATGCCCAGGGCGATCAGGTCCAGGACCAGCCGGTAGTTGTCGGCGTGGAACCAGTAGCTGAAAACGAAGATCAACGGCAGTGTGCCGTAGGCGAATCCGCCGTTGACAAAGCCGGTCCGCGCGCCCTTGTTGTCCGGATACCACTTGCCGACCATGTTGATGCAGGTCGCGTAGACGAGTCCGGAGCCGGCGCCACCGAGCACCGAGTAGCCGAGTATCACCACGATTGGGTTCGAGACGTGGGCGATGGAGAGGAAGCCGAGGCCGGACAGTACGGCTCCAAGGAGCATGCCCGTTTTGGCGGAGAGCCTTCCGGTCTCCCGGAGCCTGCCCGCGGGAAAGGCGACGCCCGCCTGGAAGACCGCCCAGATGCTGGCGATCCAGAAGGCCTCGGTGAGGGTCCAGCCATGGGCGTGCTCGAGGGTCGACTCCGCCGAGCTGTAGCCGTACTCGTAGACGCTGACGCCCATCATCGCGATCCACGGGAGCCAGACCATCCACGCCCGGGGCCTGCCCAGGATGGAGCGGTCGCTCTCCCCGACGCGGTAGACGCGCCCGTTGGTATCGGTGACCTCTCGGTACGAGGAGGAAGTCGCCTGCGGTGCTGCTGACATGTGTGCCTTCCCTTGCCTGAAAAAGAGCCTGGCGTGCGCCCCCTGGGGCCTTGCTCTTCGTGCGGTGGGTGAAAGCGACTCCCCTCCACGGTGCGCGCCCGGGCTGTCGCCAGGCGCGGGTAGGGGGTACGCCGTCGGCGCGTCACGGGTCCGGGGCGGCATCCCGGAGCCCGCCGGGCGTGCAGGCGGTGACCTGATGGTTCGGCCTCGGCGCGGCGGGTTCGGAACCGCGGCGAGGTATGGCAGACAACTGACCTGCCGATCAGGGCGCAGGGAGCCCGACCGGCGATTGCATACGGTATGGAGAACTGAAATCGTGTGTCCAGTGGGGCGACATGAAGCTTGACCACTGCATTACCCAACTACTTCTGGGCGCAGTGCAATTACGCACCGCAGTCGAGCGGAACGACCGTATCCGGGCATGCCGAAGGACCCCGTGGGGGCTCCCCCGCGGGGCTGCACGAGACATGGCCCGCTGCGTCACACCGCAGCGGGCCACGCCCTCGACTCCACCGTCAGCGCAGCAGCTTCACCGCCTCGACGACCAGCGGGTGCACGCCCGGCGCGTCGGAGTCCACCAGCGCGCGCAGCCTGGTGCGCATCCGCGGGTCCCAGAACCTGCCGATGTGTCCGGCCAGTTCGGTGGCCGCCTGCGCCGGGGGCAGGTGGGCAAGGTTCAAGGCGATGTCATTGGCCATGCGGCACTCGGACGGCTCGGTGGCGGCCATGTTTGTCAGTCTCCCGCCGTCAGGGCGCCCACGGGGGCCTCGGCGGCCGGCGTGGCCCCTTCGTGCCCCCGCGGCGCCAGGGCGACCTGGACGGCCGTCACCTTGTACTCCGGGCAGTTGGTCGCCCAGTCGGAGTTTTCCGTAGTCACCACGTTGGCGCCGGTGACCGGGTGGTGGAAGGTCGTGTAGACGACGCCGGTCGGCATCCGGTCGGAGACCAGGGCCCGCAGCGTGGTGCGGCCGACCCGGCTGGCCAGGGTGACCAGGTCACCGTCGGTGATCCCGCGGTCCTCCGCGTCGTGCGGGTGCAGTTCCAGTACGTCCTCGGGGTGCCAGGCGACGTTGCCTGTACGGCGCGTCTGCGCCCCGACGTTGTACTGGCTGAGGATGCGCCCGGTGGTGAGTACCAGCGGGAAGCGGCGGGTGGAGCGCTCATTGGTCGGCACGTACGAGGTGACGACGAACTTGCCCTTGCCGCGGACGAATTCGTCGATGTGCATGATGGGCGTGCCCTCGGGCGCCTCGGCGTTGCACGGCCACTGGACGCTGCCCACCTTGTCGAGCAGCGTGAAGGAGACGCCCTCGAAGGTCGGGGTGACCGCGGCGATCTCGTCCATGATCTGGCTCGGGTGGTCGTACGCCATCGGATACCCCATGGCCGTGGCGATCTCGGTGACGATCTGCCACTCGTGCTTGCCCGCCTTCGGCGCCATCACCGCGCGCACCCGGTTGATCCGGCGCTCCGCGTTGGTGAAGGTGCCGTCCTTCTCCAGGAACGACGCCCCAGGCAGGAACACATGCGCGAACTTGGCGGTCTCGTTGAGGAACAGGTCCTGGACGACGACGAGTTCCATCGCCTCCAGGGCCGCGGTGACGTGCTTCAGGTTCGGGTCGGACTGCGCGATGTCCTCGCCGTGCACGAACAGGCCACGGAAGGAGCCGTCGATGGCCGCGTCGAACATGTTGGGGATGCGAAGCCCCGGCTCGGACAGCAGGGCGGTGCCCCACAGGTCTTCGAACACGGTGCGCACCGCGTCGTCGGAGACATGCCGGTATCCGGGCAGTTCGTGCGGGAAGGAGCCCATGTCGCAGGAGCCCTGGACGTTGTTCTGGCCGCGCAGCGGATTGACGCCCACACCGTCGCGGCCGATATTCCCGCACGCCATCGCAAGGTTGGCCATCCCCATGACCATGGTCGAGCCCTGGCTGTGCTCGGTGACGCCCAGACCGTAGTAGATCGCCCCGTTGGGTGCGCCCGCGTACAGCCGGGCGGCCGCGCGCAGTTCGTCGGCCGGGACCCCGGTGACCGGCTCGACGGCCTCGGGGCTGTTCTCGGGGCGGGCCACGAACGCGGCCCACTCCTCGTAGCCCTCGCACCGCTCGGCCACGAAGCTCCGGTCGACGAGCGCCTCGGTGACCACCACGTGCGCCATGGCGTTGACCACGGCCACGTTGGTGCTCGGTCGCAGTTGCAGATGGTGGTCGGCCTCGATGTGCGGCGAGCGTACGAGGTCGATGCGACGCGGGTCGATCACGATGAGGCGGGCGCCCTCGCGGAGCCGGCGCTTCATCCGGGAGGCGAACACCGGGTGTCCGTCGGTGGGGTTGGCGCCGATCACCATGATGACGTCGGCCTCGGCGACCGAGCGGAAGTCCTGGGTTCCCGCGGATTCACCGAAGGTCTGCTTGAGCCCGTATCCGGTGGGCGAGTGGCAGACGCGCGCACAGGTGTCGACGTTGTTGTTGCCGAACGCGGCGCGGACCATCTTCTGGACGACGTACACCTCCTCGTTCGTGCACCGCGAGGAGGTGATCGCGCCGACCGCGCCCGTCCCGTACGTGTCCTGCAGAGACCGCATCCGGCGCGCGACGGTGGCGATGGCCTCGTCCCACTCGACCTCGCGCCACGGGTCCGTGATCTTCTCCCGCACCATGGGCTTGAGGACGCGGTCGGGGTGCGTGGCGTAGCCGAAGGCGAAGCGGCCCTTGACGCACGCGTGGCCCTCGTTGGCGCCGCCGTCCTTGTACGGCACCATGCGGACGAGTTCGTCGCCGCGCAGTTCGGCCTTGAAGGAGCAGCCGACGCCGCAGTACGCACAGGTGGTGAGGACCGAGCGGGTGGGCATGCCGAGGTCGACGACCGACTTCTCCTGGAGTGTGGACGTCGGGCACGCCTGCACGCAGGCTCCGCAGGAGACGCACTCGGAGTCCATGAAGGACTCCCCCGCGCCCGCCGCCACCTTGGAGTCGAAGCCGCGTCCCTCGATGGTCAGGGCGAATGTGCCCTGGATATCGCCGCAGGCGCGGACGCAGCGGGAACAGGCGATGCACTTGGACGCGTCGAAGTCGAAGTAGGGGTTGCTGGTGTCCTTCTCGGCGTCGAGGTGGTTCTCCCCCTCGTAGCCGTAGCGCACCTGGCGCAGTCCGACGACGCCCGCCATGTCCTGCAGTTCGCAGTCGCCGTTGGCGGGGCAGGTCAGACAGTCCAGCGGGTGGTCGGAGATGTAGAGCTCCATGACGCCCTGGCGCAGCTTCTCCACCTTGGGTGTCTGGGTGCGCACCTGCATACCGTCGGCGCACGGAGTGGTGCAGGAGGCGGGCGTACCGCGCCGGCCGTCGATCTCGACCACGCACAGCCGGCAGGAGCCGAAGGCCTCCAGGGAGTCGGTGGCACACAATTTGGGGATGTCGACGCCGGCGAGCGAGGCGGCACGCATCACCGAGGTGCCCTCCGGCACGCTCACCGGTATGCCGTCCACCTCGAGCGCCACCGTGGCCTCCCCCGGTCGCTCCGGGGTGCCGTGATCGGGTTCCTTGAGCAGTGTCATGCCGTACGCTCCGTCCTCGTGTCGGCGGTTTCCCCGAGGAAGTCGTCCGCGAAGTGAGTAAGGGCGCTGCGCACGGGCAGCGGGGTCAGTCCGCCCATCGCACACAGCGAGCCTTCGGTCATCAGCTCGCACAGGTCATCGAGGAGTGCCAGGTTCTCGTCCCTCTGCTCCCCCGCCACAATCTTGTCGATCACCTCGACGCCGCGCACTGAACCAACCCGGCACGGGGTGCACTTGCCGCAGGACTCGGCCGCGCAGAACTCCATGGCGAAGCGCGCCTGGGCGGCCATGTCGACGGTGTCGTCGAAGACCACGATGCCCCCGTGCCCGACCATCGCCCCGGCTGCGGCGAACGCCTCGTAGTCCATCGGCAGGTCGAACGAGGACGGCGGCAGGTAGGCGCCGAGCGGCCCGCCGACCTGCGCGGTGCGCACCGGCCGGCCCGACCGCGTGCCACCGCCGTACTCCTCGATGAGTTCGCGCAGCGTGATTCCGAAGGCGGTTTCGACGATGCCGCCGCGGGCGATGTTGCCGCCGAGCTGGAACACCTGGGTGCCGCGGGAGCGGTCCACGCCGAGCTCCTGGTACGCCTTGGCGCCCTGGGCGAGGACGACGGGGACGGTGCCAAGCGTCAGGACGTTGTTGACGACGGTCGGCTTGCCGAACAGGCCCTCGATCGCGGGGATCGGCGGCTTCGCGCGGACCATGCCGCGCTTGCCCTCCAGGCTCTCCAGCATGGAGGTCTCCTCGCCGCAGATGTACGCGCCCGCGCCGACCCGCACATGCAGATCGAAGTCGAGCGGCGTGCCGAGGATCGAGGTGCCGAGCCAGCCGCGCTCGCGGGCGGTGTCGATGGCGGCGCGCATCGTGGCGACCGCGTCCGGGTACTCGGAGCGGATGTAGAGGTAGCCCTCGCGGGCGCCGACGGCATGCGCGGCGATCGTCATGCCCTCGATGAGCAGGAACGGGTCGCCCTCCATGAGCATGCGGTCGGCGAAGGTTCCGCTGTCGCCCTCGTCGGCGTTGCAGCAGATGAACTTCAGCTCGCCCGGGCAGTCGAGGACGGTCTTCCATTTGATGCCTGCGGGGAAGCCCGCCCCGCCGCGCCCACGCAGACCCGAGTCGGTCACCTCGGCGACCACGTCGGCGGGCGTGAGCTTCAGCGCGGTCCGCAGCCCTGTGAGACCGCCGTGGCGCAGATAGTCGTCGGCGTCGAGCGGATCGATGACGCCGACGCGCGCGAAGGTGACCCGGTTCTGCCGGGCCAGCCACGGCAGTTCGTCCACCGGGCCGAGGCGCAGGGGGTGCTCGTCGCCGTCCAGCAGGCCGGCGGCGAGCAGTGCGGGAACGTCGTCGGGGGTCACCGGACCGTAGCCGATACGCCCGTGCTCGGTGGCGACCTCGACGAGCGGTTCGAGCCAGAGCATGCCGCGCGATCCGGTGCGTACGAGATCGATGGCCACGTCGGCACTGTCGGCGGCCTGTTGGATTGTGGCGGCCACCTCGTCGGCACCCACGGACCGGGCTGCCGAGTCGCGGGGGACGTAGATCCGCACATGGGGCTGTGCGGGATGCTGGGTCATGACCGGGGTGCCTCACTTTCGTCGGGCGTGGCGCCGACGCCGTCGCGCCGCGTCTGGTCGGTTCCGTGGAGCAGCGCGCCGAGCCGCTCCGTGTCCACCCGGCCGTGCAGACGTCCGTCCACCTCGACGGCGGGGCCGAGGGCGCAGTTTCCGAGGCAGAAGACCTGCTCGACGGTGACCGAACCGTCCTCGGCGGTCCGGCCCAGGGTGAGCCCCATCTGCCGTACGTACTCCACGAGATACCCCGCACCCTGGGCCTGGCAGGCCTCGGCGCGGCAGATGCGGACGGTACGGTGGCCCGCGGGCTCGGAGCGGAAGTCGTGGTAGAAGCTCACCACTCCGTGCACGTCGGCCCGGGAGAGGTTGAGCTCGTCGGCGAGCACCGGTACGGCCTCCTTGGGCACATGCCCCAGTTCGGCCTGCACGGCGTGGAGGATCGGCAGCAGAGCGCCACGCAGCTCGCGATGGGCGGCGGCGATCCTCCTCACCACCTGCTCCACCGTCGGATCACTGGTCCGGATCTTCATGGTCGTGCGGCCTTTCGTCAGGGCCGTGGAAGGGGTACGGGCACGGGCACCTGGGGGTCCGGTCCGAGCACCACGGTTCGCGTTCACAGGGGCACCTCGACCTCCCCTCGCGCGCACAGCGCAAGGGGCGAAACAGTCCTAGCGAAGCATGCAACCCAGGTGCATACAAGCTTTTTGCATACAGGATCCTACATGGAGTCGCTTGTCGATCCACTCCGACGCAACGGTCAACCCTGCTGCTGGCACACTGCGTTGATCCGGAGCGCGGCCGCGCTCCGCCCCGGCGAGGCATCACGCAAAAGCGTCGCGGGACATCACACTGCATACGAAAACCTGTATCCTGAATGGACCGCCGCGCGGTCCGCCCGGGGGAAACGGCCGGCACAGCCACCGACTCGGTGAGCTCGGGGGCGGAACAGGAGAACCATGCGCCAAGGCCTGACTGCTGGCTCCGCTCGACGCGTCGCCCGCCCGACGCCGCTGCGCCAGGCGGTGTCCGATGCCCTGGCAGAGCTGATCATCTGCGGCACCCTCAAATCGGGCCAGCACCTGGTCGAATCCGACCTCGCCGAGCAGTTGGGGGTGAGCAGGCAGCCCGTGCGCGAGGCGCTGCAGCGCCTGCACACGGACGGCTGGGTCGACCTCAGGCCCGCCCAGGGGGCGTTCGTGCACACCCCCACGCAGGAGGAGGCAACCCAACTCCTCGACGTCCGTACGGTGCTGGAGACCTACTCCGCACAACTTGCGGCGCAGCACGCCAAGCCCGAGCACATCGAGCGCCTGTGGCAGCTCCAGCAGGAGGGCGTGGACGCACTGGCGGAGAGTACGACCGACCGCCTGGTCGCAGCGAACACGGCCCTGCACACCTACATCACATCCGTGGGCGGCAACGACGTGCTCGCCGAGCTGATCACACAGGTGGGGCGCAAGGTCCGCTGGTACTACACCCCGATCGCCAACTCCCGTTCCAAGGGCTCCTGGAACGAGCACGCCCGCCTCATCGAGGCCATCGCGAAGGGAGACCCGGAGCGGGCCGGCGAGATCATGCGCAAGCACACCGAGCGCACCCGCACCTACCGCAAAGCCATCGCGGAGGAGGCCGCGAACGCCTGACCGTCGCCGGTGCGCGCGGCTCCGGAAGCGGATCGCGCCAGCGCGCCCAGCGAGGGGTGCACCGCGTCGGCCCCGACGACGGCGCACAGTTCGAGCAACCATGGCAGCACGGCGCCGAGCAGAATCTCGAAACCCTCGCCGTCCGCTCCCAGCACCGCCTCGACCGGGACGCGCACCGGGTCGGCGACCACCGTGGACGTGGCGCTGGCAAGCGGCACCCCGGTGGCGCGCGCCGGAACGAACAGGCCTGGAGCGTGGGCCGGCACGCCCCAGAGCGTCAGGCCACCGTCCGAGGCGACAGGTGGCGACGACCAGACATAACTGTCCGCCTCACCTGCGGCGACCACATCACGCTTGCGTGCCCGCAGCGCCACCACGCCTCCCGTACGCCGCGCGGTCGAGCGCACCGCTCCCCCGGCGCCGTCCTCCACCACCGCGAGGGTGCACAGGTGGCGGCCGGCCGCCACCTCACCCCGCAGCCACCGGCCGCCGGACGCCTCGACCACCGCGGCCGCCGCGTAGTGGGACTGGAGCACGGCGGCCATGGCCGGACACACGGGCAGGACCTGGGCGACCACCTCGGCCGCTCGCGCCAAGTCGGCTCCGCGACCTGCCGGCTCGGCCGAGCAGGTCAGCCCGAGGAGCCCGGCACGGCCGAGGGCCGTGACCGCCGCGCGCGGGAACTTCCCTTCCTGGCGTGCCAGTTCGCCGACCGGAACGATGACGCGGTCCAGGACGTCATGCAGTGCGCTGGGATACGACACGGGGCGCCCCCTCAGGTGCGATGTCCAATCCGCCCCGGGCGGGCGGTCCCGATGACCTCGGCCGCGGATCGCGGATCACCGAGGCACTGTTTGCATTGCATACAGTATGCCATTGCCGTCCGCGGCGCCATGTGTCGGACGGCCACGACCACCCAACTCCCCTTCGTAAGCCGTGAAGTCGCGGGGATGCGGGGACGCTCAGTCGAGGTCCGAGATCTCCCTCAGCAGCCCCGACGCCACATCGAAGACAAAGCCCCTCACGTCGTCGGTGTGCGGCAGGAACGGCGACGTATGCACCCGCCGCATCGACTGCCGTACGTCCTGGTCGACGTCCCGGAACGACTCCACTGCCCAGGCCGGCCGCTGGCCGACCTCCCGCTCCAGCTCGTACCGGAACTCCTCGGTCAGCGACTGCAGGCCGCACCCCGTGTGGTGGATGAGGACGACGCTTCGGGTGTTCAGGGCGCGCTGACTGATGGTGAGGGAGCGGATGGTGTCGTCGGTGACCACTCCACCGGCATTGCGGATGGTGTGACAGTCCCCCAGCTCGAGGCCGAGCGCGGCGTGCAGGTCGATTCGTGCGTCCATGCAGGCCACGACCGCCACTCCTAGGACGGGACGGGCATCCATTCCGGGGTCGCGAAACGCGTCGGCGTAGGCGCGGTTGGCCCGCACCAGGAAGTCGATGGCCGATACCTGGCCAGGGGAACCGGTGGACGGGCATGCACCGGAAGGTGTCGATGTCAACATGCTCGGTCGCCTCTCAGGGTCGATGCTCGGACAGAACGGAGCCGGGCAGAACGGTGTCGCCCCGGCGAACCGGGGCGACAGAAGGGAGATCGGAAGTGGTCGTCAGGAGTGTGGGCCGCCCGGTGCGGGGGCGCCGCGCGGGGACACCCCGGCTCCGCCCCGCGCTCGGCGGGTCCGAACCCTCACCTCCTGCTCAGAGCGCCTCCTTCGCGACCACGCCTGTGGCCGTGGGGACGACCTCCTGCTTCGGTCGGCCCGGCGCTCGCAGGAACACGGCGAGCACCGCGGAGGCGAGACCGATGCTGCCTGCCAGGGCGAAGGCGCCGCCGTAGCCCCAGGCACCGACCACGAGGGCGCCGACCCCGGAGCCGACCAGGCCGGAGATCAGCTTCGAGCTGTAGACCATTCCGTAGTTGGAGGCGTTGTTGTTCTCACCGAAGTAGTCCGCGGTCATCGCCGCGAACAGCGGGAAGATGGCGCCGCCACCGAAGCCGGAGACCATCGAGCAGAACAGGAAGAACGGCATCGAGCCGATGTCCCCGGAGAAGAAGACCCCGAACTGCGCGGATCCCAGGACCAGACAGACGATGATCAGCGTGTTGCGGCGTCCGTACCGGTCGGAGATCCAGCCGATGACACCGCGGCCGGTCCCGTTCACGATCGCCTTGAGTGACATGGCCGTGGCCACGATGCCGCCGGCGAACCCCATCTCCTTGCCGAACGGCACCTGCATGGCGATACCGAAGATGTTGATCCCCGCCGTGCAGAGCAGGCAGAACCACATCATCCACAGCACCGGGGTCCGGGCCGCCTCACGCGGGGTGTACTGCTTGACCGCCGGCGGGTTCTTGGCCAGCGAACGCACGATCCGCGGGTCGTCCGAGACCTTCAGCGGGTCGACGTGCGGCGGCCACCAGTTCTTCGGCGGGTCCTTGAAGAACCAGCCGGCGACCGCGACGGCCGCACAGCAGATGACCCCGACGGAGACGAGCACACCCTGGTAGTTGGAGAGATCCATGTACGAGGTGAAGAGGAACACGAACGGCACCGAGCCATAGGCGAAACCGCCGTTGACCATGCCGGTCTTGCCGCCCTTGCGCTCCGGGTACCACTTGCCGACCATGTTCACGCAGGTCGCGTAGACGAGTCCGGCGCCGATACCGCTGAACATGCCGAAGCCGAAGTAGGCGACGATGACATGAGGCGCGTACGCCAGCGAGAGGTAGCCGAGCAGGGTGCCCAGCGCTCCCAGCAGCATCGCGCTCCTGGCCGGCAGCCTCCCGCTCTCACGGAGCTGCCCGGCCGGGAAGGCGACGGCGGCCTGGAAGAAGATCCAGACCCCCATCAGCCAGAAGATGTGGCCACTGGCCCACAAGTGCGCGTCGTGCAGCGTCTCCTCGGCCGAGGTGAACGCGTACTCCGACGAGCTGATGCCCAACATGCCGATCCACGGGAAGAGCACCATGGTCCAGCGCGGTCTCCCCATGATGTCCCGGTCGGTCTCACCGAGCCGGTAGGTGCGGCCGTTGCGGTCCGTCACCTCCCTGTACGTAACGTGTGACTGAATGTCAGTTGTCGTCATACCGCTTCCCCTTCGTCGCAGAACCCTGGTCAGCGCCCCCTGCCCGGTTCTCATGTGCCGTCAGGACCACCCGCCCGCGCACCGCCCCACGGCCGGCTGGGTTCCCTGCACCCTGGGCCGGCCCGGAGCGCGCGTGCGCTCACGAGTCCTGACTTGGTGTCACCACATGTGCAACCCCCTCCACGACGACGGGAACAGTGATCCACTCCACATGCGAGGACTTTGCATACGATATGGAGTAGACCGTATTCTGTAGAGGGGTGGCCGCTCTGTCTAGGGGCCGCACTCCGTCTTTCTCGCCCGGATGTCACGCGAAGGTGCGCGTACGCCGCGTCGGACCGATCTCCTTTGGGCGTCGGGATGTTGCTCAGGTCAGCAACGCTGCCCGGCGACACCGGCGCAGAGGGCTCCGGGCGGCACGCGGCCGTCGACCCGCGCGGCATCGGACGGCCGAAGAGCCGGAACCCGCGAGCCCGGCGTTCCACCCCGTCGTGCCACACGTCCCGAGGACGACACGCCGGCCGTTATGGAGAAGCGGGCCGCCAGACGGGAGCGCCGCAGGGCCTGTTCAGGCACGTCGCTTGGCCGGGGCCGCTCGGACGAAGATGCCCCACCAGAAGGCCTTGGCCTCCCGTCGCGCAGAGACCGGATCACATCCACGGAGTCGAGTCCGCGCGGGCTCGGCGGCGTGAAGCCGATCTCCGTGCCGAGCGCGTCAAGAGGGGCCGAAGCACCCTATGGCGCGGCCTCTCTCCGCACGTTGCTG
This sequence comes from Streptomyces sp. NBC_01320, assembly GCF_035974375.1. Taxonomy (NCBI): domain Bacteria; kingdom Bacillati; phylum Actinomycetota; class Actinomycetes; order Kitasatosporales; family Streptomycetaceae; genus Streptomyces; species Streptomyces sp. NBC_01320. Next base: position 11,317,255 of record NZ_CP108390.1, on the reverse strand, counting down.
TGGACGCGCACAGGGCGCATCCCGCCCCTGAGCCTGCCGATGTCGCATTGCCGTGCAACCCAAGGAAGTTGACGACCTCGCGGATGGTGGGCACCACATGCTCGTGCGATCGCGCGACAGGTCGTCAACGGCGCTCACGGTGACGCTCATGGCTTTGCGTTGCCGTTCCACTGTGCCGTTGCGACGTGGGACGACGCAGGGTGGGCGGACCGGACGGTGCCAGGGGGCGCCTGAGAACACACCGTCCGGCCTCGCACCCGCGCCGTGGCAGCGGACGGCGTCCGCCGCCACGGGCACGATGAGGGCCGACGCCTCAGCCTGAGGTCATACGGGCGGTACGGACGGCGCAGTGCGGACACCCGTGGATCCGAGACACGACACGGTGCACAGCGCGCGACCGACGCCGACCGGCGTGCCCATGGCGGCGGCCGTCGCGACAGCACGTACGCACGAACACGCCGTCGGCCGGGTCGAGCGGCATCAGATCACCCCGCCGGTCCGCAACAGATCCAACTCCTGGTCGCTGAGACCGAGTTCCCCGACAAAGACCTCTTCATTGTGCTCGCCGAGCAGCGGCGAGCTGGAGATGTCGACGGGGGAATCGGAGAGCTTGAGCGGCGATCCGACGGTGACGAACGAGCCGCGCTGCGGGTGCGGCACCTCGACGACCATCTCGTTGGCGACAAGCGAGGCATCCTCGACGATCTCCTTGGTGGAGAGGATCGGGCCGCACGGAATGTTGTGGGCGTTGAGTTTCTGCAGGACGTCCCACTTGGGGAGCGTCGAGGTCCACTCCTCGATCAGTTGGAACATCTTGCCGAGTTTCGGGAGTCGCGCCTCCGGGGTCGCCCACTCGGGGTCTTCGGCCAGCTCCGGCCGCCCGATCAGCTCGCTCAGCGGCTGCCAGCCGACCGGCTGCACGATCACGTACACGTAGTCGTTGGGCCCGCCGGGAGCACACCTCACGGCCCATCCGGGCTGCCCGCCGCCGGAGGCGTTCCCGGAGCGCGGCACCTCGTCCCCGAAGTCCTCGTTCGGATACTCGACCAACGGGCCGTGCGCGAGCCGCTGTTGATCCCGCAATTTCACCCGGCAAAGATTGAGCACGGCGTGCTGCATGGCCACGTTGACGCGCTGCCCATGCCCTGTGTTCTCCCGCTGGAAGAGGGCAGCCAGGATGCCGGCGACGGCGTGGATACCGGTCCCCGAGTCGCCGATCTGCGCGCCGGTGGCGAGCGGCGGCCCGCCCTCGAACCCGGTGGTCGCCATCGAACCGCCCATGGCCTGCGCGACGACCTCGTACGCCTTGAAGTTGGTGTACGGACCCTCGCCGAAGCCCTTGATGGACGCATAGACGATCTTCGGGTTGATCTCCTGAATGCGCTCCCAGGTGAACCCCATCCGGTCGACGGCGCCCGGCCCGAAGTTCTCGACCATCACATCGGAGCGCCGGATCAACTCGGTCAGCAGCTCCTTGCCACGCTCCGTCTTGGTGTTGAGAGTGATGCTCCGCTTGTTGCAGTTGAGCATCGTGAAGTACAGGGAGTCGACGTCCGGGAGGTCGCGCAGCTGCTTGCGCGTGATGTCGCCGGTCGGCGCCTCCACCTTGATGACGTCCGCGCCGAGCCACGCGAGAAGTTGGGTAGCCGAGGGCCCGGATTGCACGTGCGTCATGTCCAGAATTCGGATGCCTTCCAGTGCCTTTGCCATGGCCGTCCTCACCTCGCTGATGGGTCGTGTCGTCGGGTTCGGGCTGAGAGGAACACGGTCGTGTGGGGGCCCGGCTCCCACACGCACACCCTGCGCGACGACGGCAGTCATCACGCCACAACCCCCACACTGTAGATTGCATACCGTATGGAGTCGCCATCATCGTGGCCGCAACGGGCGTCGTTGTCCAGAGGCCGTACAGGGATCCGCGCGAAACCGTCGAACCGCACCGGAGTCTCCCGGTGAATGCACTGTTCGCCTACCTCACCACCCAGTTCACCCGGTCCAGCCTGGCCGTGGTACGACGACCGAGCCCCGAACCCACTTCGCCTCCCCGGCCGGCAGCGATCTGTCGTCGCTGCTCTGGGGTCCGGCACACGATGAACCCACCGCCCTGGTTGCCCCTCTTCCACGGAGGCCGGCGGCGTGGGGCTCACCCGAGCAACTCGCCCCCCGCGCCGCCGCCTTGCCTCCCGCAGCGTTCTCGCCGCGAGTGCCGGATACTGGCTCATCGGCCGCGGCGCGGCCACACCCTCCGACTGCACCCTGGACTTCAACTCCCTTTTCCGGGGGCAAGCGAGCCGTACATTTACATCGGGCTTTCATGGGGTAGCGCAGTTATTGCCTCCGCATACGTGGCGAAGGTTGCAAAAAAATTTGGGTTGATCTGCTCTGATCCTCAAATCGGGACACTTCGATCACGCCGGCTTCGATTCGTCTTCGGGGACTCGCCATTCCACAGGTGAGGTCTCGGGCGCCCTTCCGGGTTTCCCTGCGGTGCGGGTAACCGTTGGATCGCATGAAGTGTTGACGTGGGATATCTCCCACAAGGAGTGTTGATAGCGTCAGAAAAATGAAGCCCCGTCAGTTACGTCTTGGCGGAGCTTCTGGTTGGCCATCAAAGTCACCGACCCCATCACGAAGATCACCGGGACCACATACGACAGCCTCGGACGCGACACCCAGGCCTGGCTGCCCAACCGGCTGCGTGCCCTCGGCGCCGCACTACACCATCTACCACCCTCTGCTGGGCGCCCGGGAAACCCAGCCCCCGCCCGGCGGCCGCCTCGTCAATCCGACCCAGTACGACACCCGCGGCCTGGTCAGCCTCTCCCTGTCCGACATCTGGGACACGAGCGGCGCACCGTCCGGCGCCCCGGCAATCGTCGAGGGCGGCCAGGCCCACTGTAGGTGGACACCGGATACAGGGGACGCAAGCTCGCGAAGCCCAAGGCGGCAGGCCTTATGCATTCACAATGAAATCCTGCTCCCAGGGGGTTCGAATAACCGCCCCGCGTCCGGGAATGCGGCGTGCCCAAGCCTGCTCGCGGGCGCCACGGAGGCATCGTGTGTCGCATGTCTCAGACAAAATATCCCCATTTGACACACATACGTTCAACACTTATCCGAGTACGAGCAAATCGACGATGTCAGGGAGTCCTCACTCGTCATGCAGACCCTCATACACGCATGGGACGAGATCTACTCGTCCTGGCGCCAATTGCACTGGTACGGGGTGGCCGTCGGCTCTCTCCTGGGTATCAAGTTGCTCCTGTCCATCCGCCGGCGCCGCGGTCCCGGGCTCACGTTCAGGAAAACGACCCATCAGCTTGCCATTCACGGGGTCGTCACGGTGTACAACGAATCCCCGGCGATGCTGAGGCGCTGCCTGGAATCGATCCTCGCGCAGACCCTGCCGCCTCAGTCTTTGACGGTCATCGACGACTGCTCCGCCGACCAGTCCGCCGCCGCCCTCATCGGGGCGATGCGCCCGCAGTTCGACCGGGCCGGAATCCGTCTCGGCTTCATCCGGTTCCCCGACAACCGCGGCAAGCGCCACGGACTCGCCGCAGGCTTCCGGCAGGACCCGCTCGCGGACGCGTACCTGTGCATCGACTCCGACACGGTGCTCGACGAGAATGCCGTCGCCGAACTCGCCGAACCCTTCGGGGAGCGCCGTGTCCACTGCGTCACCGGGTTGGTCCTCGCCCACAACCGCGCCACCAACCTCCTCACGCGCCTTATCGACATGCGGTACGTCAACGCCTTCCTTGGCGAACGGGTCGCCTACTCCCGTCTCGGTTCCGTCCTGTGCGCCTGCGGCTCCCTCGCGATGTACCGGGGGTGGGTCATCCGCAAGTATCTCGACGACTTCCTCGACCAGCGGTTCCTCGGGCGCCCCGCGACCTTCGGTGACGACCGGCGCCTCACGTACTACTGCCTCACCGAGGGCAAGTCCCTCATCCAGCCGTGCGCTGTCGGGTACACCGACGTCCCGGAACGTCTCGGGCACTACATCCGCCAGCAAATCCGCTGGGGCAAGTCCTTCATCCGCGAGGGGTTCCTGCTCTTCGCCAAGTTCCGGTTGCGCCGTATGTACTGGTGGCTCAATCTGATCGAGCTCGTCACCTGGGTTGCCTTCACCGCGGGCATGCTCACGGCCCTCGTGGCCATCGCGCTGCATCCGACCGGTTGGGCCCTGCTCGCCAGCTACATCGGCTACATGTGTGTCATGTCGTGGGTGCGCTCCATCCACTACCTGCGCGGCGCCGCCATGGTCGGGCTCGTCGACCGCGTGCTGACGTTCCTCGCCGCTCCGCTGTACGCGCTGCTCAACATCACGCTGCTGCTGCCGCTGCGCCTGTGGTCCCTGGCAACCCTGCGCCGCACCAAATGGGGCACCCGCACCAAGATCGAGGTCGGCGCGGACATCGAAGCTCCCGAGGGCCGCGGCGGCGCTCCGACCGCGTCCCCCGCAATCCCCCACCAGGCTTGGGACGGCACCACAAACCCGCGGAGGGGTCCCGCGTACAGCCCGGACGACGGGGTCGCACGGCCGGCCTTCGATTTTCCCGGCCCCCAGACGCAGGTCGTCCAGTAGGCGCCGCCGGGTTCGGCGTCGGGGCGGTCCGAAGGTCGGCCCATGCGGGATCCGACGCAGCCTGCGACCCGCTGCGGCGGTGCGCCCGAGAGTACCGCCGCTTCCCTTCCTGAGCGTTCAGTCGGGCGCGCTCACGGAGGAAGGCGTCGGCCTCCGCCTCCGCCACCGTCACCCGCGCCGGTCCCGGTACCGCCCCTCCACCCGCACTGGGAGCTTTTGTGGCCACTGCCCGCCCTACCATCCGCCCTGTCCGTCCTGATGACCGCGGGCCTCGACGTCGTGCGTGGACCGTGTTCAAGACGTTGCTCCTGGTGATCGCCGTGGCCGCCGGTGGCCTCGCGCTCTATCCCGAGTGGCGTGCCGCGCATCAAGCGCCCCCGCAGCTCACCGTCCGGTACAAGGCCGGGAGCCCGGCCACGGCCGCGGTGGCCCAGCCATGGCTGGAAGTTGTCAACACCTCCAAAAAGAGGGTGCTCCTGTCAGACGTGGCGATTCGCTACTACTTCACCGGAGACGGGGCTTCCTCGTACGCGTTCAACTGCGTCCAGGCCACTGTCGGCTGCTCGAACATCGCCGGGGAGACCGTCGCGCTGGCCGATCCCACCACCACCGCCGACCGCTACCTCCAGATCAGCTTCACGACGGGCGCGGGTAGCCTGGCACCCGGTGCCAAGAGCGGAGCCATCGGACTGCAGCTGTACCGCCCCGACGGCAGGAAGCCGGACCAGCTGGACGACCGTTCGTTCAATGCCGCTGACACCACCTTTCAGGCGTCGAGGACGGTGACCGCATACCTGCGCGGTGCGCATGTCTGGGGGGACGAACCCGCCGGCCGCGCAGCTGCGGCCGCACGGGGCTCGTCCGTCCCCCGCCCGAGGCCTGCCCACCCGCGCGGGATCGTGTTCGACGACTTCCACTACAGCGGCGCCGACGATCCCGCGCTCCACGCGCACGGATGGCTGGTCCGTACCAGCCCGGGCGGTCCGGGGATCCACGACACATGGTCGGCCGCAGGCGTCAGTTTCCCGGTCGAGAAGACCGCTGTGGGCGGCCAGGTCCTGCAACTGCGGGCCAGCACCGACGGGACAAAGGCGAGCACCAGGCAGGCCGAGGTACAGAGCAGCGGCACCGACTTCCTGACGGGAACCTACGCCGCCCGCATCTACTTCAACGACAAGCCCACGAGTGGGCGCAACGGCGACCACGTCAACGAGTCCTTCTACACGATCTCGCCCAACAACTCTCGCTACAGCGAACTCGACAACGAGTACATGCCGAACGGGGGCTGGGGTGCGCCGGGTCCCAAACTCGACACCACGAGCTGGTACAGCGCCGACGCCGGGGACCGGGTCACACACAAACTGGTCTCCAGTCTTCAGGGCTGGCACACCATGGTGATCACGGCCGTGCACGGCGTGGCCACCTACTCGGTGGACGGCCACAAGCTGTTCAGCAGCGGCGGCAAATACTTCCCACGCCAGAGCATGTCCATCAACTTCAACACCTGGTTCGTGGACCTCCCCTTCACGGGTCCGCGCGCCTGGGACATGCGGGTCAACTGGTTCTACTACAACGCCGACAGGGCCCAGTCCCCGGCGGATGTGCAGAAGGCTGTGAACGACCTCTACGACAGCGGCACCCATTACGTCAACACTGTCCCCAAGCACTGAGCTTGTGGCATTGCGCGACTGTCGGGTTACTCCGAGGTCCTGTGCCATCCGGGAACCGGCTCGGCCCGCGAGCGCAAGACCGACCGCGGCCGGCTCCGAGCGCAGTCGCTCGATCCACCGACTGTGCCGCCGCGTCAGCCCCGGTGGCTTCGTGACACCGCCCTCGCCCTGGTCTGCCCGCGGCATCGTTTGCCCGCCCGGCGTCCTCCTGCTCGACGAGCCACTTCCCAACCTCGACGCGAAGATGCGCGACCAGGCCCGCATGTGCCTCAAGGACCTCCAGCGCGACGTCGGTATCACCACGGTCTACGTCACCCACGACCAGATCGAGGCCATGTCCCTGTCGGACCGCATCGCCGTCTTCATGCACGGTCGCCTCCAGCAGGTCGGCACCCCCACCGAGATCTACGAGACCCCGGCCACCGCGGAGGTGGCGGAGTTCATAGGCCGCTGCAACCTCCTGGACGGCCGCATAGACGAGGCTCCTGCCGAGGGCAGGACCGTCCGGGTCGAACTCGGCTCGACCGGCCACTACTTGAAGGCGGTGCGGGCGGACGGGGTCAGGGAGGGCCTGGGCGCGACTGCCGGCCCGCGCTCCGAACGCATCACCCTCACCGACCGCGCGGACGTGGCAAATGACCACGTCAACGTCCTCCGAGCGAAGATCGAACAGTGCTCCTACACCGGCGCCCCTTCGATTACCACCCGACCATCGGCGGCCTCGACATTCATGCCGAGTGCCCGGTCCGGCACACGGGCCAGGAGATCAACCTGCTGATCCGCCCCGAGGACTGCCTCCTCTACCCGACGGCAGCCTGACCCGAAGCTGCCCCGCCCCAGGGGCCGGTTCCCGGGGCGGGGCAAGCAAGGCCAGTCACCTGTCCAGCTAATGCCGTGACCGGCAATGCTCGAGCCATGGACCTCCGTCGAGTGCGTGGAGATCCCGCCACGGGCGAGTCTCTTCGAGGACAACCGAGGACGAATGCCGGGTGGCACGGAGTGCATGCCTTGCCCACCTCCACTACCCCGCTGCCGCATCTCACTTTCTGTCACCCATTTATGACTGTGCGCATGCGATCACCCCAGGATTTGAAGAGCAAGCGCAAAATTGACGTATGCGCGGATTTCGAATCCGACCCCGTTCTTCCCCGGACGCTCGGTTCATGGGCAGTGTCGCCAGCAGCCGGCGAAGGGGGCCGTCTTCGGTGCTGAGTGTCCGTAGCGTCGTCGGCCAGATGTTCGTACTGCAAGTGGTGGTCGTGGTACTGCTTGCCGTCGGGGCCGTCGTGATGCTCGCGCTGACGTCCCAGCGCGAGAGCACCCGCGCGGCCGGCAATCAATCGCTCGCTGTCGCGCAGGGCTTTGCCAGCTCTCCGGGGCTCGTGGGAGCCCTGAGGTCACCCCACCCCACCGCAGTACTGCAGCCGCGGGTCGAGGAGGCCCGGAAGGGCTCCGACGTGGACTTCCTGGGCGTTCTGAACCGGGACGGAATCTACTACGCCCTCTCCTCCCGTGTGGGTCACCCCGGCAGCCACACTGCTACGGACATGGCTCCTTTGTTGGCCGGCCAAACCGTACGGGAGGAAGGTGTTGGCTCTCTCGGCCCTCAAATCCGGGCCTATGTCCCCATCAAGGAACCGACTGGGTCGGTAGTCGGCGCGGTCGGAGCCGGGATTACGGTTGAGCACGTCAGCGCCATGGTCACAGCGCAGTTGGTAGCCGTGGTGGGCGCTGCGGCCGGCGCGGTGGCCGTCACCACGGGCGGAGCTGCGGTGCTCAGTCGACGGTTGCTGCGCCAGACCCGCGGCCTCGGCCCGGCCGAGATCACGCGCATGTACGAGCACAACGACGCGGTACTGCACTCGGTGCGGGAGGGCGTGCTGATCATCAGTGGCGACGGGCAGCTGCTGCTGGCCAACGACGAGGCACGACGACTGCTCGACCTGCCCGCGGACGCGGAACGCCGCCATGTCACGGCTCTCGGCCTGGAGCTGCCCCTGGCCGAATTGTTGATCTCCGGGCGAGGGGCGACCGATGAGGTGCATCTGGCGGGCGACCGTCTGCTGGCGGTGAATGTGCGGCCGACCGCCCCCTACGGAGGGGTTGCCGGGAGCGCGGTAACGCTACGAGACACCACCGAGCTGCGGGCGCTTGCAGGCCGGGCGGAGGCGGCCCGGGAGCGTTTGAAACTGCTCTACGACGCGGGGGTGCGGATAGGCACCACACTGGATGTGGCGCGCACCGCCCAGGAGCTCGCCGAGGTGGCGGTCCCGCGCTTCGCCGACGTCGTCACCGTCGAGCTGCTGGAGCCGGTTCTGCGGGGCGACGAGCCCCCCGAGGGGAGCACCGCAATGCGGCGCGCGGCCGTCAGCGGCGTCCGGCAGGACTCGCCGTTCAACCCGGTGGGTGAGCTCATCACACTCACGCTCATCGCTCCGACGGCGCCGGACATGGCGAGCGGCCAGGCGGTCCTCGAGGTCGACTTGCGTACGGCGTACAGCTGGCAGTCCCAGCATCCCGAGCGGGCCCGGCAGATCCTGGACTACGGCGTCCACTCGCTGATCAGCGTGCCGCTGCGGGCCCGCGGCGTGGTCCTGGGGCTGGCCGACTTCTGGCGCGCCGAGACCCTCGAGGCCTTCGAGGAGGAGGATCGGTCCTTTGCCGAGGAACTGGCCGCCCGGGCGGCGGTGGCCATCGACAATGCCCGTCGCTACACCCACGAGCGCACCATGGCCGTCGCCCTGCAGCGCAGCCTGCTGCCGCGAGGGCTGCCGGAAGTGAGTGCCCTGGAGGTCTCCCACTGCTATCTGCCCGCGCAGGCGGGGGTGGGCGGGGATTGGTTCGACGTCATCCCGCTGCCTGGCGCCCGGGTGGCCCTGGTCGTCGGCGACGTCGTCGGTCACGGGGTGCACGCGGTGGCCACCATGGGCCGCCTACGCACCGCCGTGCACAACTTCTCCGCCTTGGACATGGCCCCTGACGAGCTGCTGGCCCACCTGGATGAGCTGGTCGCCCGCATCGATGCCGACGAGGCCGCCGAGGAGGAGGGACAGCAGATCACCGGCGCCACCTGTCTGTACGCGATCTACGACCCGGTCTCGGGTGTGTGCACCCTCGCGCGCGCCGGCCACCTCGGCCCCGCCCTGGTCCAGCCCGACGGCACTGTCACCTTCCCCGACACCCCCGTCTCGCCGCCCCTCGGCCTCGGTGGCACGCTCCCGTTCGAAACCGCCGCACTGCGGCTGCCCGAGGGCAGCCGGCTGGCCCTGTTCACCGACGGGCTGGTCGAGGACCACAACCGCGATCTCGACACCAGCCTGGACCTCCTGCAGGACACCCTGTCCCACCGCGACCGCACCCCGGAACAGACCTGCCAGGCAGTCATCGACGCCCTGCTGCCCGAACGCCCCCGCGACGACGTCGTCCTGCTCATCGCCCGCACCCGGCTGCTGAACCCCGACCAAGTCGCTGACTGGGACATACCCTCGGATCCAAAGGCCGTCTCCCGCGTCCGCGCCGGCGTCACCCATCGGCTGGAAACCTGGGGCCTGGACCAGCTGACCTTCACCGCCGAACTGATCGTCAGCGAGCTGGTCACCAACGCCATCCGGTACGGCGTACAGCCCATACGGCTGCGCCTGTTGTACGACAGCAGCAATCTGATCTGCGAGGTCGCCGACGACTCCAGCACCTCGCCGCATCTGCGTCGAGCGGCGGCCACCGACGAGGGCGGCCGGGGGCTGTTCCTGATCGCCCAGTTCGCTCGGCGCTGGGGCACCCGGTACACCGCCCACGGCAAGATCATCTGGGCGGAGCAGACCTTGCACGACGGAGCCGTAGAACCCGGCACCGACCTGGCCGACCTCTTCCTTGGCCAATGCGACGAATGAGGAGGCCCAGTCGCACGGGCGGCAGCGGTCGCCTCGTGAAGCGGCCCATCGCAACAGCGCCCGCCCGCGTCCTGCTTCGTTGCGGCCTGGCTCCGCACGTCGAACGGACGGTCCCTCCCCCAGTGCCATCCGAAGAGAGCCACCGGCTACCCGTCACCCAACAGCGGAGATTTACGGGCAGACGGGTGTGGACCACCCACAAATTTGGGCTGTGTCCTATGTGGTGCGCCGGACGAGTCACTTGTAGCCAGCAGAGTGGGGCGGCGAGGCCGAGAAAGGCGAGGTAGTTGCAGTGGTGGCATCCGTAGCGGTGGTTGAGTCCGCGGTATTCGGTCAGCCAGGACGTCAGGTCGGCCGCGCGGTGAGGTACCTGCCGTGGCAGGTCCTGTTCCGCGCGCCTCCCGCCGAACCGGACAAACGGTTTCCTGGTCGTCCGGCTCTCCAGTGACTACTGGGTGAGGGGTCCGGCAGGCCGTTCTGAGTGGATTCCGTCGTAGCAGGCGTTTCGCAGGCCACCAGCGTTTTGCGACGCTCCCTCTACGGATAGTCCACCCGGACCGGCTCGCGGTCGGCGATTCCCGCTGTCCGCTGCCGTTGGAGTGGGATCCCACCGAACCGTGCCACCAGTGACTCGCGGCAGTGGGCACCAGTCCCGGTGAGGGGTGGCTGCAGGGCGGACTGTAGGGAAAAACGCAAGGCGCGGCCAAAGCCTGCCTGACTCACCACCCACTCACCAGACCTGAAACGCTAGGACGCAGCCTCACCGCCCAGCGTCTGTTCGCCCTGGACGACGGGGTCTGCAACTGGCCTCCGCGCGCCACGGACGGCAGGCGCAAACCAACGGTGCGGGCGAACCGGCAGAGCTCCGGTGGCAGGGGGCCGTCTCCACACCTCACCACGAAAATGAACGAGCGCCAGTTGGTCCGGGATCGAGGCCACTCAACATCGGGGACGGAAAAGACATTCCGCATTCGCCCACCTCTCCACCAGATCACCGATTGGTTCGGACCAGGACAATGAGTCAGTCCAGGGCTGCGAGGTGTCCGGTCGCGCCGCCGCGCCACTCGATGAGGAAAAGGGTCGCGTCGTCACTGGCACGCCAGCTGCGTTCGTCCTTCAGAGTGTGGGAGAGTCGGCGCACCGCCGCCCACGCTCCCTCCGTGACCTGACCCATCCGGTCCACGCAGCGGATGAGCCGTTCCTCACCGAACGGCGCACCGCCCTCGTCGCGTTCCTCGATGACACCGTCGGTGTAGCACAGCAGCCGGTCACCGTGCCTGAGATCGTGTCCCGCGTGATGGTGTAGCCGATCAAGGTGTGGGAGTGCGCGGTCGTCTGCCCGGGGCGCACTCCTGATTCGGATGGCCGCTCCCTGAACAAGGAGCGGACCATAGTGCAACTCTCCCAGCCAGAAAGCCAGTTCAAGCGGATGGGTTGCGCTGGCCCTGTCTCCGTCTGACCTGATACTCCTGCTGGAATCACAAGGCTCGGCCGACGGAATCGAGCTCGTCCGCAGTGTGGCCGAGCGGATGCTGCGGGAACTGATCAAGGCCGAGGCGAGGAGTGCAGGTGTCGACTGACCGGCAGTCCATGGGCCTTGAGGCACACACGGCTCGCACGCAAGGCGGGCCGTGCTTCATCTGCTCGTTACTGGCCGGGCATCCGGACCACCCACACGAGACGGTCTTTGAGGACCAGGACCACGTGGCGTTCCTCGATCGGTGGCGCACCGTCCGGGGGAAGGTGCTTGTCGCACCGAAGGCGCACATCGAGCACGTCGTCCGTGACCTGGACGAAGCGGCCTACCTCCGACTCATGCGCGTCGTCCGCGAGGTCGCCTCGGCCGTCGAGAGTGTCTACGGACCCGAGCGGACGTGCCTGTACTCCCTCGGGAGCCAGCAGGGCAACACACACCTCCACTGGCACATCGCCGCTCCGCCACCCGGCGTTCCCTATGAACAACAGCAGTTCCACGCCCTGATGACCGAGAACGGGGTCCCGTCCATGCCGCCAAGGAGACGGCTGACATGGCCGCGCGACTCCGTGCCGCTGTTGCCGCCAGGGACTTCCATCGTCCGCCGGAGGAGCCCCGTACGAGCTGACCCCGCTGGTCCGCCAACCTGTGGAACAGGTCATTCAAGCGACTTGTCCGCCAGGATGCGTTCCACGGAGCGTCGACCCAGCTGGCTCATGGTCGGGTTACTTTCGATGTAGTACCAGACCAAACCCATCGCTTGGACGAAGGCCCAGGCCTTGCCTCGCTCCCATTCAAGGTCGTCGCACCCCAAATGGTCGCGGAGTACCTGCCGCGGCCCAGTCTCAAGCAGATGCCACACACTCACAAGATCCAGAGAGGGGTCAGCCGGCCCGAAGCCACCAACGTCGAGAATCCCCGCGAGTCGACCGGCGGACACGAGCACGTTGCCCGGAATCAGATCGCCATGGGTCATGACGTCATCAGCCCTGCCTCGCGGCAGTTCACGCAGAGTCACCCAGACACGGCGCAACTGCGCCACATCCAGGAGTTGCTCACTGTGCCTGAAGCAGGTCTCCATCCACGCATCATGGGTTTGTAGCTCGCCTCCTCGGCCCGGACCAGCAAACGTGCGGCCCCGTGTGTCGATCGCGCGCAGGTCACCGATGAGATCGGCCAAGTCGTGGGCAAACGCCACTGATTCGCCCGGGTCCTCGTCATCAGCGACGGTTTCAGGCAGCCACGTCTGCACCGACCACGGAAGCGGGTAGCCCGCCCCTGGTTCACCCAGCGCGACCGGCTCGGGTGTAGGAAAACGCGTACGACCGGCCAGCTCACGAGCCGCTTCGGCTTCCGACTCCAGCCGATGTCGCGTCGACTCCACGTCGGCGGCCTCAAGAGGGAATCGAGCTGCGAACCGATCACCGATACGGAAGATGGCGTTGACCGTCCCCAGCACAGCAGTGGTCCTGACTGACAGGCTCCGCCACTCAGGAAACTGCTGATCCACCAGCGCTCGCACCGTCTCAGGTGCCACCGCCAGTTGGTTTTCATGCATCTTCACACTGGCAGCGTCCGCGGCACGGTCTTCAGCTGCGACTCGTTTTCCGTTGCGCACCGAGATCGCGCCCCTCCTCGTGGTGTACCCGATCAACTGACGGTCGTGTTCGTGATGTGAGTTCGGGGTAGAGCGCGTCCATGCTGCCTTCGGGGGGAGCGGCGGGGGAAGGCGATCCACTCGTCGTGCATCTCGACGAGCACGGCGCTCACCAGTCTCTCCAGCGCGGGCGGATTGGGGAAGACCTGGACGCCGTCGGTCCGGCGTTTGATCTCCCGGTTGATCCGCTCCAGAGGGTTGGTGGACTGGATCTCAACAAGATCACCGGCGGTCAAGTCGGCATCGTCATCGTCGCCGGCGCGGTTCAGCTCTTCGCGGACCGGCGCCGTGAGCGCTGTACGCAGCACCCGGTGCGCTTCCTTCGCGGTCGCGGCCGTCTGTGCGCTCTGCACCCGGGTGATGAACCGGCGCACGTCGGCGACGCTCAGCGACTCCAGTCGCTTGGTGCCCAGCATGGGGACCAGGTAGAGCCGCACGTGCGCCTCGTACTGGTCGTAGGTGCTGAGCTTGCGGCGCGGCTCGATGTAGTGCTCCAGCCAGTCACCGGGCGCAAGGCGCTGGAGCAGCGGCTGAAGTGCGTCGGGGTCGCATCAGCACTCTCATCTCCCGGCGGCGGCCGTCGCCCCCCTCGCCCCTCGTGCCGCATTCCGTGGCAGCCGCGTCGCACAGGGCGGACAGTGGAACCAGGGGCATCAGGGAGGCGAGCTGATCATGGACCGTTACCCGCCCATTGCCGACCACGGCCTCGTCGGCGACCTGCAGACCGCTGCTCTGGTGTCGTCCCAGGGGGTCGTCGACTGGTTCACGGCTCCCCGGTTCGACTCGCCCAGTGTCTTCGCTGCCCTGCTCGACCACGACCGGGGTGGCTACTTCCTGTTCGCGCCTGAAAGCCGGGCCACCACCTGCAAGCAGCTCTACTACCCCGACACCGCGGTCCTGGTTACGCGGTTCATGTCGCCGGACGGGGTCGGCGAGGTTTTCGACTACATGCCACCGGATCGCGCCGGCACCCCCACTGACAGGCATGTACTGATGCGCGGCGTGCGGGCGGTGCGCGGAACGGTGCACTTCACTTTGGAGTGCCGTCCGCGCTTCGACTACGGCCGGGCCACCCACGATCTCGACATGCAGGACGGTACCGCCACGTTCCGGGCACCGAACGTCACCGCCTATCTGCAAAGCACCTTCCCCCTGCACCAGGACGGCACGGACGTGCGGGGTGCGGTGACCTTGAGGGCGGGTGAGGTGGCTGCGGCGGTGTTCACCGTCTGCGGGCCCGATGGTGACCCACCGCCGCCGGTCACTCCGGACCGGGCGATGGAACGGTTCTGGGACACGGTGGACTTCTGGCAGCGCTGGGTGCGCTCCTCGCAGTACCGCGGCCGGTGGCCGGGTGTGGTGCACCGCTCGGCTATCACGCTCAAGCTGCTCACCTATGCGCCCACAGGTGCGCCCGTCGCCGCCGCGACCATGGGTCTGCCCGAGCAGATTGGGGGTGAACGCAACTGGGACTACCGCTACACCTGGGTCCGCGACGGCTCCCTGTCCGTGCGTGCCCTGCTCGACCTGGGGTTCGCCGAGGAGGCGGCGCAGTTCACACGCTGGATGGGGGACCGCCTCCAGGCCCGGGAGGGCGTCGGTGGCGAGCCGCTGCAGATCATGTACCGCGTCGACGGAGACCCCGAGGTGCCGGAAGAGATTCTCTCACACTTCGAGGGCTATCGGGGTTCGTATCCGGTGCGGCTGGGGAACGCAGCGGCCGATCAGCTGCAGCTGGACATCTACGGGGAGGCGCTCTACGCCTTGTCGGAGGGGCGCCAGGTCACCATGGGAGGCAGCTACCACGGCTGGAAGAACGTCGCGCGCACGCTGGACTGGCTCGCCGATTCCTGGGACCGCCCCGACGAGGGCATCTGGGAGACCCGTGGCGGGCGCCAGGACTACACCTTCAGCCGGGTGATGACGTGGGTGGCCTTCGACCGGGGGCTGCGCCTGGCGAGGGAGCACAGCCGTCCGGCCGACGCTCCTCGGTGGACCGCGGCTCGCGACGCCATCCTCGAACAGGTGATGGAGCGGGGCTGGAACGAGAAGGAGCAGGCCCTCGTCCAACACTACGGAAGCGATGTCCTCGACGCTTCACTGCTGCTCGTCCCGCGCGTCGGGTTCCTGGCGCCCAGGACGGTGAGCTGGCTGTCGACCTTGGACGCGATGGAACGCACGCTGGTGTCGGACAGCCTCGTCTACCGCTACGACCCCGCGGCCTCCCCGGACGGTCTGCGGGGCTCCGAAGGCACCTTCAGCCTCTGCACCTTCCTCTACGTGGACGCTCTTGCCCGTGCCGGACGGATTCGTCCGGCACGCTACGCCTTCGAGAAGATGCAGACCTATGCCAACCACGTCGGCCTGTTCGCCGAGGAGATCGGCCCCAGTGGCGAGCAGTTGGGCAACTTCCCGCAGGCTTTCACGCATCTGTCCCTGATCATGGCCGCCACCACCCTGGACGACGCCCTCGACCAGCAGCGCGACTGAGAACCACCCTCAGCCGCCGGTGGCGAAACCAGGGAAGAGGGTCATGCCGCCGTCAACGTAGAGAGTCGTACCCACCACGTAGTCCATGAGGTCCGAGGCAAGCCCGACGACCGCGCGGGCGATGTCCTCCGGATCACCGACGCGCCCGTAAGGAATCAGCTCCAATAGGTCCTTCTCGGCATCGGAAGTGTCCCAGGCGCTGCGATTGATGGGCGTCCTGATGGCTCCCGGAGCGATTGCGTTGACCCTGACCTTATGGGGCGCGAGCTCCTGGGCGAGCGTCGCCATCATCATCTGCACGCCGCCCTTGGAGGCCGCGTAGTTGACGTGGCCGGCCCAAGGGATGAGTTGGTGCACCGAGCTCATGCAGATGATCTTCCCGGCCGCGCGCGACACCTCGGGGACGACCCCCCTTCTCAAGAACTCCTTCGTCGCCTCCCGCGCGCACAGGAACTGGCCGGTGAGGTTGACGTCCAGCACCTTCTGCCACTGGGCCGTCGTCATCTCGGTGAACGGAGCGTCGCGCTGCAGCCCGGCGTTGGCCACGAGGATGTCGATGGTCCCGAACTCCTGCACCATCCGATCGATCATCGCGACGACCTGGTCCTCCTGGGACACATCGGCCTCATACGCCATCGCGCGCACCCCGAACCCGGAAATCTCCTCGACCACCTGCTCGGCCTCCTCGCGCCCGGCGACGTAGTTCACGACCACGTCGGCTCCGGCACGCCCCAGACCGATGGCCGTCGACTTGCCGATGCCCGAGTTCGCGCCAGTGACGAGTGCCTTCTGGCCCTTCAGCAGATGCGCGGGGATGACGCCCTGAAGGGCTCCCTGAGTCACGCTCACGCCGGTTCTCCTCCTCGACTGGCTGACCCTCACGACCTCATGTGTGTCCGGTCGGCTCCTGTCGACACCGAACCATTCCAAAGCCCAGGCCACACGCCGGGCGCGGGCAGATTGCGCCGATCGGTCGAACACGACCGGGCCTTGAGGACATGTGGCTCCGGCGCGGATCGGCAGGGCCGCCCTTCCCCCGGGTGCGGGCGATGTGTGCGCAGGATAGGCTGTTTGACAGAAGATCAGGATCTCTGGGCGGTTCAACCCGCCGGTCGCTTTGTACGCGATAACCAATTCTTTCTGCGGCGACCCGACGAGCGCGGTGCACCTCCTCGCGTCCGCGGAGCTGGGCAACGGCTACATCCCTTCTCTCTCGCCGTCTCGCTTGCGCGCCGAGTGGCGCCGGCTTCCGGGCCCGCAGCTTGCCCGTGTGGAGGTCGGGATGAGGATTGTCGTTGATCTTTCCCGATGTGAAGGGTATTCGCAGTGCGCGTTCCTGGCTCCGGAGGCGTTCCGGATGCACGGGGAGGAAGCGCTGATGTACGACCCGAACCCCGACGACGCCCGGCGCGACCAGGTACTGCGCGCCGCGGCGGCCTGCCCGGTCCGAGCAATTCTGGTCGACCAGCTTGAGGGACGGGACGCACCTGCGGAGGCGTCGCCGTCATGACCAGCGCCGACAATCTGCAAGCGTTCAAGCGCGATGGCCGCATCGTGGTTGTCGGGGCGTCGCTGGCGGGACTGCGGGCCGCAGAGGCGCTGCGCGGCGAGGGTTTCACCGGATCGCTGACCATGATTGGCGACGAGCTGGGCGAGCCCTACGACCGGCCTCCCCTGTCCAAGCAGGTACTGACCGGGTGGGTGCCGGCCGAAAGCACCAAGCTGCCGCGCCGTCGTGACATCGATGCGGAGTGGCTGCTGGGCGTGCCTGCCAGCGGGCTGGACCTGGGGACCAATCACGTGCGTCTCGCCGACGGACGCGATGTCCCCTTCGACCGGGTGTTGATCTCTACCGGGGTCCGGGCCCGGCCTTGGTTCGTCGAGAGCGAGGCGGCTCTGGACGGGGTTTTTGTCGTGCGTACGCGCGAACACGCCGAGGACCTGCAGCGAGCCCTCGCCGCCGGGCCCTCCCGCGTCCTGGTCATAGGTGCGGGATTCACCGGCTCCGAGATCGCCTCGATCTGCCGCGAACGGGACATCCCGGTGACCGTCGCCGAACTCGCGCCGGCCCCGCTGGTCGGGGCCCTCGGCGCCATGATCGGCGAGGTCGCGGCGGGCATGCAGCGCGCACACGGTGTCGACCTGCGCTGCGGTGTCAAGGTGACCCAGCTGGAGGGCGACGCGCAGGGGCGGCTTCGCCGTGCTCACTTCGACGACGGCACCACGATCGACGCCGACGTGGCGGTGGTGGCACTCGGTGGCATCCGCAACACCGAGTGGCTGCAAGGCTCAGGACTGGCGGCGGGTGTCTGGGGAATCGCCTGCGACACAGGCTGCCGCGCCCTCGACCTCAACGGCCTGGTCACCGACGATGTCTTCGTCGCCGGAGACGTGGCACGCTGCCCGAACCCGATCTACGAGTACCGGCTCATCTCGCTGGAGCACTGGGCCAACGCCGTGGAGCAGGCCGAGGTCGCGGCGCACAACATGGTCAGCGGCCAGGCGGACCGCTGGCCCCACCTGTCCATCCCGCTGTTCTGGTCGATCCAGTTCGGCGTCAACATCAAGTCCGTCGGCGTGCCGACCTTCGCCGACGAGGTGGTCGTCACACAGGGATCGGTGCCCGACCACCGCTTCGTCGCCGCATACGGCTATCGGGGCCGTGTCACCGCGGCGGTGAGCTTCAACAACGCGAAGTGGCTGGACCACTACCGGAGGCTCATCGAGACGGCCGCACCCTTCCCGCCTCCCTGTCCCACGCCCGACCAGCCCGCCGACATGAAACCGGTGCCCGTCGACTTCCCGGGCCCCGTCCTGCTCGCCCAGGGCGCCACTGTGGTCGTCACCGGCCACGACCCGAGTGAGCGACGCGTCACGGCCGCGCACCAGCACCGATAGGAGGGAAAGCGAGATGACCACGACCGAGACGCCCGACATGCTGCGCCGGATCCTCGACTACTCCTCCCGCGCCGATCCGTATCCGATGTACGCCGAGCTGCGCAAGACGCCGGTGGCGCTGCAGGAGGACGGCAGCTACGTCGTCAGCACCTATCGCGAGATCACGGACATCCTGCACGACCCGCACCTGAGCTCGGACACTCGCAATCTCTCGCATCCGACGGCCGGAGCCGAGGAGCAGACCACACCGGCGTTCATCAACCTCGACCCGCCCGAGCACGACCGCCTGCGGCGTATGGCGATGCGCCATTTCGGCCCCCCGCACTCCCCGGGGCTGGTGACCGGCATGGAACCCGCCCTGACCACCACCGTCAGCGGCCTGATCGACGACTTCGCGGGCAAGGAGCAGATCGACGTCGTCGACGACTTCGCCTACCCGTTCCCCGTCACCGTGATCTGCCACCTGCTCGGCGTGCCACGCGAGGACGAACCGAGGTTTCGCCTCTGGGTGGACGACATCATCAACGCGATCGACTACAACCCCAAGACCGACCCCAAGGAAAAGCTGGACAAGGGCGTGCAGGCCCGTGAAGAGCTTCGCCAGTACCTCGGCGGGCTGCTGGAGCAACGCCACGGCCGGCCGGGCGACGACCTCTTGTCACGGCTGGCCAACGACGACGGGCCCGACGGGCGGATGACCGACGAGGAAATCGTCAGCACCGCCAATCTGCTGCTGATCGCCGGCCACGAGACCACCGTCAATCTCATCACCAACGGCATGCTGACGCTGCTGCGCCACCCGCAGGTGCTCCAGCGCCTGCGCGACGAACCGGACCTGGTCGTGCCGCTGGTCGAGGAACTGCTGCGCTACGAGCCGCCCGTGCACATCATTCCCTGGCGGGCGGCGTACAGCGACATCACTGTCGCCGACACCGTGATCCCCAAGGGCTCGCAGATCATGCTGATGCTGGCCTCGGGCAACCGCGATCCGGACCGCTTCCACGATCCCGACCGCTTCGACCCCGATCGGCGTGACAACCAGCACCTCGGCTTCGGCAGCGGCGTTCACCTGTGCTTCGGCGGCCCGCTGGCTCGAAGGGAAACCCAAATCGCACTGACCGAGCTGGTACGCCGCCTCGACCGGCCCAGGCTGGTCGCCGACCCACCACCATACCGGCGCAGCCCCGTTCTGCGCGGGCCTATCCATCTGCACATCGAGCAGGGCGACGGTTACTGAAATTCCGGGCGTGATGTCGCGCGGCCGTATGGGCCCTGAACTGCGGGTCTGTCCGAACCTTCGGCGACACCACGCAGAGATCGTCACTAGTGCTGGTGCTCTCGCGCTTGGCGGTCAGGATGGCTGGACTTGGTCGAAGAGGGCGAGGGCTTCAGCGGGGTCCGGGCTCACGAGGCGTTCCAGGCCGGCCATCGTGATCTTCGCCCACCTGCCCGCCCGTGCCCACATCTGTTCCTCGAAGGCGCGGACGGCCTCGTCCAGATCTCCAGGGCCGGTGGCGATGGACTCGGCAAGTTCGGCGCCTTCCAGCATCGCGAGGTTCGCGCCCGCCCCCAATGGGGGCATCAGATGGGCGGCGTCGCCCAGTAGCGTCACCCCGAAGACGTGGGTCCAGGTGTGGGACACGGGCAGGACGTAGAGGGGGCGGTGGACGAAAGCGGTGCCGTGGCGGAGGAGGTCGAGGACGGGAGCGGCCCAGCCGTCGAACAGAGCCAGCAGGCTCGATCGCACGGCCTCGACGTCGGCCAGGTCCAGGTTCGTGTGCCAGTCCAGCGGCGCGCGGAACTGGGCGTACACCTTGACGTGGCCGCCGCTGTTGCGCTGGGCGACGAGAGCTCGGTTCACGCCGTACACAGCCACGGAACCGTCGCCGATCAACCGGGCGAGGTCAGGGTGGCGGGTGTCGACGTCGTCCAGGGAGGTCTCGACCAAGGTGACGCCGGTGTAGTCCGGCGTCACCGACGAGACTGCCGGGCGGATCCGGGACCAGGCGCCGTCCGCGCCGACTACGAGGTCGAACGTCTCCTGTCGCCCGTCCGCGAAATGGACCAGTACGCCATCCCGGGTCCCCGGCACCACCTGCGTCACGCCCCGCCCCCATCGGACGTCGAGAGGACCGAGCAGCAGGTCACGGAGTTGCCCGCGGTCGATCTCGGGATTCGCCCGGTCATCTGGACGGGGTCGCCAGTCGCGCAGGACGGTCCCGTCCGCGTCCAGGATGCGCATGGCCTGCCCCTCGGGACGGGACAGCGCCTGGAACTCCGCCAGCAGCCCCGCCTTGTCCAGCGCGAGCTGACCCAGCCCTTCGTGCAGGTCCAGCGTGCCGCCCGGGGGGCGGGCGTCGGGGGCGGGATCGCGTTCGAGGATTGCGACGGGGTAATCATGGCGGTGCAGGACGCGGGCGAACGTAAGGCCGGCAGGGCCGCTCCCGACCACGGCGATGCGGCGTCTCATGCCGATACACTGTATTTCCCCAATACGATGCATCGCAACTGTACGGTGTGACCATGACTGTGTGGGATCGACCGGAGCCGCCGACTCGCCCCGTGCCGCTCGACCGGGAGCGGATCGTCGCCGCCGCCATCGCGCTGGCCGACGAGGGCGGGCTGGAGGCGGTGTCGGTGCGCAAGGTCGCTGCCCGGCTGGACGCCGGCCCGATGCGGCTGTACGGATACATCTCCACCAAGGAGGAGCTGTTCGACCTCATGGTGGACGAGGTCCACGCCGAGATTCTTCCCGAGGAGCAGCCCGGTGACTGGCGGGAGGCACTGCGCATCCTCGCCCACCGCACCAGGCAGGCCACTCTTCGTCACGAATGGCTGGCCGACCTCCTCGGCGGCCGCCCGACCCTGGGCCCTAACGGCCTCGCCGTGGCCGAGGCCACACTGGCCGCCCTCGACGGCCTCGCCGACCTCGACACCGTCATGCGCGCCGTGGAGACTGTCAGCGCCTACTTCACCGGCGCGATCAGGCGCGAGATCGCGAACTTGCGGGCCGAGCGCGCCACGGGCCTGTCCAAGCACGACTGGCAGCGCGCCTCCGGCCCGCATGTGACGAGAATGTTGGCCACGGGCCGCTTCCCGGCGCTGTCCAAGGCCGTGTACGACGGCACGGACGTGGACGCCGAGGCATCCTTCGCGACCGGCCTGGACTGGGTCCTCGACGCCGTGGCCGCCAAACTCAACCAGCCGTCGGCGTGACACTCAGCTCTTGCCCAATGTGAGCGGGGTCGGAGTCGATATCCACGGGCCGTGAAGGCTTGCGCCGCCACCACTTCAGAACGTTGGTGCTGCCATCGGGACGCCGGGAGCGTCCGCCGCCGAGGGCGGCACCGCCTGTTGCGACCCCGAGGCCATCGAGATCGACGACAACTTCGGCTCCACCCTCTACGCCGCCGACGAGCGCGACACCCTGCCCGCCGAGGCGGTCGCCGCCTCGCTGGGCTGCGGCAACCCCACCACCGTCGCCGACCTACACGAAGGCGAGCGCGTCCTGGGCCTCGGCTCCGGCGGCGCCATCGACGTCCCGCTCTCCGCCCGCCGTGTCGGCCCCACCGGCGAGGCGTACGGCCTCGACATGACCGAGGAGATGCTCGCGCTCGAGAACCAGCAGAAGGCCGGCGCCACCAACGTCGAGTTCCTCAAGGGCGCCATCAAGGCGATCCCGCTGCCCGCTCACACGATCGACGTCGTGCTCCAACTGCGTCATCAACCTGTCCACCGACAAGCCCGCCGTCTTCGCCGAGACGATCCGGGTCCTCAAGCCCGGTGGCCGAATCGGCATCTCCGACGTCGTCGCCGAAGGCAGCCTCACCCCCGACCAGCGCGCCGAACGCGGCGACTACGTGGGCTGCATCGCCGGCGCCCTCTCCTTCACCGAATACCGCCAGGGCCTCGAAGCCGCCGGCTTCACGAACATCGGGCTCAGCCCCACCCGTTCGGTCGCGGACGGCATGCACTCCGCCATCGTCCACGCCACCAAGCCCACCGCAGGTAACAAGGCTGAGGCGAGCGCGACCAGCGATTCCTGCTGCGGCGTCAACGCCTGCTGGCGCGCGTGCCAGGTCCTGCGCATCCAGCGCAGACGCCGCCTGTACGGCGAAGAAGTGGTCCAGCGAGACCGTCCACGCCATCACCGACCTGCCTGCCGAACAGACCGACGCGGCCGAGATCGCCGGCTGGGCCCGCGGGCAGTGGACCGTGGAGAACACCGTCCACTGGGCACGTGATGTCGTCTTCGGCGAGGACAAGTCCCAGGTCAGGAACCGTAATACGCCCGCCGTTCTCGCCGCCATCCGCGACCTGATCCGCAGCGCGCTCAAACTCGCCGGGTACGTCAACACCGCCGCCGGACGCCGAGCCCACACCGAACGCCACCGCGTCCTCGCCCTCTACGGCATCACATGATCAACCGGACATGGGTGCGACTCCTTGGGAGGGATCCTGCATCGGAGCCAGGCCTGGCGGCTATCAGGCTGGGGCGCCGTGTCACTCCCTGGCATGATCACGCCTATGGGTGTGATGTATGACTATTTCTCCGCGGCATCGGACGAGTCGGCCGCCACGACCATCGACTTGCCCGGCGGGCCGGATGGTGCGGGGGCGCAGCTGCCAATGCCCGTCCCGGAGGTCGTTCGGCGTTACGGACGCGACGGCCTTCGCGAGCTCCTCAGGCCACGGCTTCGGCTGGCCGAGAGGGGGTTCCACGTCGTGGCCACCAAGGGGTTCGACTCGACGACCGATCTCGGAGCGATCGAGGGGTTCTTGACCGGGGTCGACTTCGACGAGTTCCTGGCGCGGCCCCGGACCTCCCACGTCGTCGCCGAACGCGACGAAGGCGAGCGTCTGGTGCTCACCATCAGTGATGAGCTTCAAGGCGTCCTGGCAAGTGTGGAGGCCGCCGAATTGACTGCGGCAGCGCGGCATTGGGTTGAAGAGCGGGGTTCTGGTGATACCGACGCGATCGGCAGCCTGCTGCACGAGTTGGCGGAACTCGCCCGCGGGGCGCAGCGGCGCGGGGAACGGCTGTACTGCTGGATCTGCGTCTGATCGACCCGAATTCCGCACTACCACAGAGGACTGACGCGTCGGCCTGAGCTGGTGGAGCCGTCCCTCCAAAGGAGCCACACCCACCGGACATCCGAGGCAAACGCCGGGGCCCTGCCTGCGACACAGCGGCATCCGAGTCGAGGAGCTTACAGAACTGACCCACCTCAGCATCCGCCAATACCAACGGCCAAACGGGGAGGTCATCGCCCTGCTGGTGGTGGCGCCTCCCAAGGGCGACCGCGAGCGGGTGATCCCGATGTCCGCCGAGCTCTTCCACGTCGTCGATCAGATCGTCCGTCGACAGACGCCTGACGGAAAGCCGATCCCACTGGTCAGCCGCTACGACCCTGACGAAAAGACCTGCCGAGGTGTTCCGTAAGGGGATCCCTCAACGGAACACCGGTCGACGGGAACGGAGCCCCAGGCCAGGGTCTTCCGGGTACACCCTCGGCAAGGGGTCAGCCTGTGTATACCCGCCCAAGCTCGGCATGCCGCCCGAGCGCACCGCGGCCCCGCACGAGCCTGCGCCCATCGCCGCTTCTCCTACGCCCGCACGTAGCCGACAGTGGACCTGCGGAAGACCGCGCCCGGCGGCGCGAGAATGCCGCATCCGGCGTGACCGAGAGCGCGGAGGCGCTGCGGGCAGTGCGCCGGAACCGATACGCAGGCTGCGTTGGCAGCTGATGGCGTTCATCGCCTTCCAGGCACGGTGAGCGTCCTGCTGGAGCCGGTGGCCGCGACGTCGCGGTCGGTCCCGGGCTGGTGCGCGGCACGATGACGCCAGGGCGTGGAGAGCCAACAGAGCATTGTCGGGGTGTTCGCGGCGCTGGTGATCGCTCGGCGACGATGGTCTTGCTCCTGGGCTGGAGCGGGACGCCGTGCTGCGGGGCGTCCGGGCCAGCGGCACGGCGATGTGACTGGTCCGTCCATTTGCTAGGTGCTGGTACCAGCACCTAGCTATAATGGTGGGTATGGGAAAGCAGACGAACATCCGACTGGACGATGCCGTCAAGGCTGCCGCCGAAGACCGGGCCAAGCGCCGCGGTCTGAGCCTGCAGGGTTACGTGGCTGATCTGATCGAGCAGGATGTGAACGAGTCGCGTGCCGCGTTCATGGCCGGCGCCTCGGCGTTCCTGACCTCGTACGCCGAGGAGTTCGAGGCGGAATTCGGTGAGGACCGGTACCCCGGTCTCCCTGAGGGGCTGGCGCGGACCGCGCCGAAGGACGCCGCGTGAATCTTCGAATCGACCTCGCTTGGGTCTTGGCAGTCGCACAGCAGATCCCGGGAGATCCCCAGGTCGTCGACTACGGCGTGCCGGTGGCAGCGGAAGCACGTCATCGGGCAGAGATCCTCGACCACGAGGTCTACCCAGAACCCCATCACAAGGCTGCCGCGCTGCTGTGCGAGCTGGCGAGGAACCCCAGCCTGGAGGTGAGGAACTTGCTGTTCGCGGCCACGGTGGCGGCAGCCTACCTGTCGGGGTGCGGCCTCCCGGTGAGCCCCGGCCTAGACACCGTTCTCCCCTTGGCCCGGGCGGCCCGGGACGGGCTGCCGGTGCGGGAGGTCGCCGCTAAAATCAAGACTTGGACGAGCTGATCCATCAGACCCTTCCCGCGGTGCCGGGTCAGGATTCCAGGCCATCGACGGGCGCCGGGCGACTCTCCGCAACGGTTAGGCGTTCCACCAGGCCCAACAGAACGAGCAACGCGACGGATCCGACGAGGATGACCGACCGTCCCACGCCCCATGATCGACGACGTGTCGCGGAGGCGGAGCACGTAGTGCGTGAGCACCAGCATGACAATGACCATGCCGGACGAGAGCAGCCAGTAGGGCCTCACGGTCACATCTCGGGGATGATGATCGTCTCTGGCGCTGCGCGAACGGCACGGGCTGCAGGTACTCCAGGGAAGGCGGAATGGCTTTCCCACTGGCCGACCATGGCCGTGAGCGCGTCGAGAAGACGGCCGGCCTCCTCGGTGTTGCCCGCCTGCACCGCCGTGGCGTAGTTCTGGCTGAATTCGTGGGCATCGCGCCAGGACTGAACGTACGCGTCGTGGCCCTCCGGGTGCTGTTCATCCCGAAGATCGTCCTGTCGGTCGCGGACGAATGATGACGCCTTTTGAATCTCCCCTGTGGGGTGCCATAACCCTCGTACCTGCTTCGACCTGGGACTTCGAGGCCCGCCTCCGATCATGGCCTGGTCGAGCACCGTGGCGCTCCGCATGGTCTATCTCGCCTTTGTCCGCCTCCTCGGGCTGCTCCTCCTGCTCTCCCGTTCCCAACGAGCCAAGGACGTCGAACTGCTGGCGCTGCGCCACGAAGTAGCCGTGCTGCGCCGCCAACTCGGTACCCGGCCACGGCTGTCCTGGCCGGACCGGGCCGTACTCGCCGCCCTCACCCCGACACCTCCCCGCTTCGCTGCGCCGCACCCGGCTGGTCACCCCCGGCACCCTGCTCTCCTGGCACCGCCGCCTCGTCCGCTGGAAATGGAGACAGAAACCCGCGCGCACCGGCCGCCCGCCGATACCCGAGCAGCTCACCGGCCTGGTCCTACGGCTCGCCCGCGAGAACAGCTCCTGGGGCTACACCCGCATCCAGGGCGAACTCCCCCGCCTGGGCCACCGTGTCAGCGCCTCCACCATCCGCCGCGTCCTGCGCTCCGCTGGCCTCGACCCCGCACCCCGACGGTCAAGCAACGCGCCGACCTGGCGCGAGTTCCTCCGCACCCAGACAACGAGTTCCTCCGCACCCAGACAAGCGGACTCCTCGCAGCGGCCTTCTTCCACCTCGACACGGTGACCCTGAAGCGGCGGCACGTCTTCTTCGTCATGGAGGTCGGCACCCGCACCGTCCACGTCCTCGGCGTCACCGCACCCCACCGCCGCCTGGGCCACCCAGCTCGCCCGCAACCCGCTGTCCGACCTCAGCGAGCGCACCACCGGCTTCCGCTACCTGCTGCGCGACCGGGACGCGAAGTACACCGACGCCTTCGACACCATCTTCACGCGCGAGAACATATCGATCTTGAAGAACGCACCACAGGCGCCGAAGACGAACGTCCACGCCCAGAGATTCATTCGCAGCGTCCGCGCCGAGTGCACATTGCGCTCTGCTTGAGCGGCGAACTGCCAGCTCACCGAAGCGTGTCCCCCTCCCGCCATGCCACTTCCAGAACGCTCCTGGGGTCAGGGCCCCGGAGTGATGTCCGGTTTGATCAGTGGTGCTGTGGATCGAAACAGCTGGCGGGAAATCAAACGAGTCCGTCCTGCCGCGCTGAGTCGGGGCCCGTCTGAGGCATGGTCGACAGCTCGCTTCCGCATGCGGAGCCAGGTGCGAGCACGGGGTCGCTGGATCGTCTGCCTTAGAGGGCGTCACCCCGCTGGCGTGCCAGGCGGGGACCCCGGCTTCTTCACGTCGGCCCCGCGGCGCAGAGCGCTGTCCTGTGACGTGACCGTCGAAAGCGGCGCAGCGATCTGTTCCAGCGACTTCTGTTCTGCGACCACCGCGAAGAAGACGGCCACCAGGCCCGCGACCACCATCAGGGCCGCCCCCACACAGAATGCGAGAGCGGCGTCCCCGACAACTCCGCTCTGCGTCAGGCCCGCGAAGAGCAGGGGGCCGGAGATACCGCCGGCCGCCGTGCCGATCGCGTAGAAGAAGGCGATCGCCATGGCCCGTGTCTCCATCGGGAAGATTTCACTGACCGTGAGGTAGGCCGAACTCGCACCCGCCGACGCGAAGAAGAGGACGACGCACCAGCACAGCGTCATCGAGATGGCGTCGAGCCGTCCGGCATCGAACAGCCAGGCAGTAAGGAACAGCAGCACTCCGGAGAGAATGTAGGTCCCCGCGATCATCGGCCGGCGGCCCCAGGTGTCGAAGAGACGGCCCAGGAACAGTGGGCCCAGGAAGTTGCAGAACGCAATGGCGGCGAAGAAGTAGCCGGTTGTTCCGGTGGAGACGTCGAAGAACGTGACCAGGATCGAGCCGAAGCCGAATGTGATCGCGTTGTAGAGGAACGCCTGTCCGACGAAGAGCGCGAAGCCAAGCGTCGCACGCTGGGGATAGTCACGGAAGACGGTCTTCCCGATCTCAATGAAGCCGACGCTGCGTCGCTGTTCGACAGTGATCTCGCTCTCCGCCTCGGGGAGCGGGCGGCCCGTCTCCTCCTCGATCGCCCTTTCCGCTTCATCGACGACCTTCTCCGCTTCCTCGGACTGTCCGTGGATGAACATCCACCGCGGGCTTTCCGGCACATGACGGCGTACGAGAAGGACGGCCAGTCCCAGAACGACGCCGAGGGCGAACGTCAGCCGCCAGCCGACATCCTTGGGGAAGATGTCGGTATCGAGTGCGAGGACCGAGAGGAGAGCACCACCCATCGCACCCAGCCAGTAACTGCCATTGATGATCAGGTCGACGCGGCCCCGGAACCTGCTGGGGATCAGCTCGTCGATGGCGGAGTTGATGGCCGCGTACTCGCCGCCGATACCGAACCCGGTCAGGAAGCGGAAGAGGAAGAACCACCAGACGGAGACGGAGATGGCGGTGAGCGCGGTCGCCGTGAGGTAGACGGTGAGAGTGATCAGGAAGAGCTTCTTACGGCCGTAACGGTCCGTGAGCCAGCCGAAGAAGAGAGCGCCGGAGCAGGCGCCCGCCACATAGAGCGCTGCCGCGACGCCCGTGACCTGGGCGCTAGTGATCGGCAGGCCGCTACCGGCTTCCGAGAGCCGGCCGGCAATGTTCCCGACGACGGTAACTTCCAGGCCGTCGAGGATCCAGACGGTGCCCAGGCCGATCACGATCATCCAGTGCCATCGCGACCACGGCAGGCGGTCCAGTCTCGCGGGGACCTTCGTCGTGACCGTTCCGGTGACTACTTCTCCGCCTCGGCTCATGGGACTCTGCCTCCTGAGAGGGTGGCCTGCGTCGCCGCCCTTGGCGCAGAGGCCGGGTAGCGCGGGTCCAAGCGGATAAACAGCATCATGAAGCGATGCCCTGCTGGGGAGGCGCGCGGTTAACGTGGGGAGGGGTACACCCGACCAGGTCCTGTCCGAAAGACGCGGCCGAGATCGCCGCCTGGGCCCGCGGGCACTGGACCGTGGAAAACACCGTCCACTGGGTAGGTGATGTCGTCCTCGGCGAAGACAAGTCCCAGGTCAGGACCCGTAATAAGCCCGCCGTGCTCGCCGCCATCCACGACCTGATCCACAGCGCGCTCAAACTCGCCGGCTACGTCAACACCGCCGTCGGACGCCGAGCCCACACCGAACGCCACCGCGTCCTCGTCCCATACGGCATCACATGATCAACCCGACATGGGTGCGACTCCTTTGGAGGGATCCTGAATCGGAGCCAGTCTTGGCGGCTATCAGGCTGGGCGCCGTGTCACTCCCTGGCATGATCACGCCTATGGGTGTGATGTATGACTACTTCTCCGCGGCATCGGACGAGTCAGCCATTACGACCATCGACTTGCCCGGCGGGCCGGATGGTACGGGGGCGCAGCTGCCAATGCCCGTCCCGGAGGTCGTGCGGCGTCACACCGCCACGCAAGCTCTGGAGCCCGCGTCGGTCGTGGCGTCTGAGCGCGTGTCGGGCCACCTCAGGGAGTTTTACTACCAGTTGGGATCTCCCGGGAGCGGATCTGACGGACAGCGCGAAGCGGCGCGACGGCTCGCCCACAGGCTGGGCCGCCGCCGGTATCGCCCCGCCGCCCAACCTCGCGACGAAGCTCACGTGGCGCCGCGCGCAGCCGGTGAGGATCGTGGATACCGTCTCCCCGGTCGCGATCACTGAACCCATCTCCGGCACCTGGGTGTTCGACTTCGGACAGAACGCCGCCGCCCTGCCCGAGCTGCACGTCGACGGGTCGCTGCTGGCCGGCACCGTGGTCAGGATGCAGCCGGCCGAGTCGCTGAAAGCCGACGGCACCGTCGACTCGGCGAGCCTGGGGTCGGGCAAGGGCATCCTCGAGACGTACACCACCTTCGGCGCGGCGGACGGCGAGACGTGGCGCCCCCAGTTCGGCTACCACGGCTTCCAGTACATCCAGGTCACCGGCCTCCCCTCCGGCTACCAGCCGGACACCCGCACCGTGACGGCACGCCACGTCCGCGCTTCGGCGCGGGTCTCCGGCGACGTGTCCACCTCCAGTGAGCGGGTCAACCGGCTGCACCGGATGAGCCGGTACTCGATCGCCAGCAACATGATGTCGATCTTCACGGACTGCCCCGGCCGGGAGAAGCTGGGCTGGCTGGCCGACATGCTCCACTCGATGCCCGCCATCGACCGCAACTTCGACATGTCGGCCTATCTGCCGCACATGGAGCGGGTGATGCGGGAAGCCCAGCTCGTCGACGGGCCGAATGCCGGGCTCGTACCCGAACACACGCCGGAGTTCCCGGTCTTCGACGGCCAGTGGGCGATGTACCGGAACGACATCAGCTGGGGCAGCGCGGTGATCCTCGCGCCGTGGTGGCTGTGGCGGCACCACGGCGACACGGAGACCATGGCAGTGCACTACCAGTCCATGACCGAATATCACGACTACGTACGCACGACCCAGGCCGGCTCGGGAGCAGACGAACACCTGGTGAACGGCCCGCTCAAGGACTGGGTCGCCCACGACGAGAGCACCCCCCGGCTCCTGGTCGGGACGTACGCGTATTACCTCATGACCGACCGGCTCGCGCAGATGGCCGCCCACCTGCGCAAGGACTCCGACGCTGGCCGCTACTGGGCGTTGGCCGGCGCGATCAAGGCCGCGTTCAACAACCGTTTCTTCAACGACGAACTCCGCACCTACACCAACGACGGCAACGCGGGCGCGGCAGGCACCCAGGCGGCGAACGCGCTCGCCCTGGAAGCCGGCCTGGTCCCGCGCGGGCAGAAACAGCACGTCCTGCGCGACCTGGTCAGCCGGATCCGCGATTACCACCCGAACGGCGGCGGCCCGCACGTCAGCGGCGGGACGATCTCGCTCGGCCCCACGTTCCGGGCGCTGAGCGCCGCCGACCGTGACGACGTCATCTGGGAGGTCCTGCACGAGGACACGCGCCCGGGGTATGGCTCCTTCCTGCTCCCGACCGTCTCCAATCCCAAGGGCATGACGACGGTCCCGGAGCATTGGTACGCGGCGGACAACAACTCCTCGCTGAACCACATGATCCTGCTCCAGATCGACGAGTGGTTCAGCGCGGGCCTGGCGGGCATCCAGCAGGCGCCGGACTCAATCGCGTACGAGCGCATAGTGGTGAAGCCGAAGCTGGTGGGGACGCCGGAACACCCACTGACACATGTCGAGGGCTCTTACGAGGGGCCGCGCGGGCGGATCAGCAGCGCCTGGCGGATCTCCGGGCCGGACAGCGCAGACCTCGCACTCGACGTCACGATCCCGGCGAGCACGGCAGCCGAGATCCACGTGCCGACCGTCCACCCGAGCAGGGTCCGGCTCGATGGCCGCCCTGTGTCGGCGTCAAAGGCGGCCGTATTCAAGGGCTTCGCGGACGGCTATGCCGTCTACTCCGTGGGCCCGGGCACATACGCACTCAGCTCGCGGCGGAGCTGACGACCGGTGCACCGCACCAGCAGGTGCCCCGACCGCGACCGCCGGTCGGGGCACCTGCCTCCGTGATCCCGACGTTCACCCATCCCTCACCGTGATCAGCAACGGTCCGCCGGGCGTGGTGAAGCGCAGCAGCTTCGGCGGTGACAGCAGCCTGGCCGTGCCGGCCGGCACCCAGCCATGGGCGGCACCGAACCGCAGGAACTCCCCCACCACCGTCATGATCGCGTTCGCCGTACCCCGCGACCGGTAGCGGACAGACCCGGACCCTCACCTGGCCGGCCCGGGGCGGGAGGGGAGTCTCGATCAGCCACTGCTGCAGGTCGGCCAGCCCCAGAGACATGGGAGTCCTCCAGTCCAGCCGCCGCATCCGGCAGTAGTTCAAGTACAGCGCGACCCGCCCTGCATAAACACGCTCGGTATTCGGCGAACACCCCCGCGCCCGCAACGAAGCCAGAAAGGCCACCGCCTCCAGCTGCAGATCAAACGAACGGGCATCGACCCGCCCCGCTCGAAAATACGATTATGGGCCTGGCCTGCAGCTTCTCCGTGTGACGCAACGGCCTCCACGGCGCCCGGTCTCCCGGAAGTGGACATTCACCGGGCGCCGCCACCCGGGACGGCCCCCGACTGCGCCCACCAGCACGTATCCGCCCCCGAGGCCCCACCAGAGCAGACGGACCCGGTTCGGTGCCACCCGCTCCAGGGGCTTCTCAGCCACCAGCTCCGCCCAGGTCGGCTGCGGCTGCTCCCGCGAGACGGCCAAGAGATCGGACCTGGCCGACTGGGGCGGGCCCCGACTGCCGCCCGAGAACCGGCTCGCCACAGCGGGGGTCGCAGAAATATTCCGACGCAACGGCTTTTCACCGCGTGGTGCACCTCACCGCCAGACATGGTTCATCATTCAACAAACTGCGGTTAGTGTCTTCAGTGCCTAGCGAGGCAAACGCGCACTAACCCCCTATTGGGATCAAAGGGTGAGGGGTGAGAGAAAATCATGAC
This sequence comes from Streptomyces sp. NBC_01320, assembly GCF_035974375.1. Classification (NCBI taxonomy): domain Bacteria; kingdom Bacillati; phylum Actinomycetota; class Actinomycetes; order Kitasatosporales; family Streptomycetaceae; genus Streptomyces; species Streptomyces sp. NBC_01320. Next base: position 11,284,948 of record NZ_CP108390.1, on the reverse strand, counting down.
AAGCAGGACTGTTCGACGGGCTGCCGTCGCGATCGCCTCGACCGCCATCGCGGCAGCCGGGCTTCTCGCTACCGGCGGCTCCGCCTCGGCGGCGACGCATCCGAGCAGCACCCAGTCGGGCGCCACATCTGCCACCCGAATCGCTGACCACCACCACAGCGGGGACCGGCACAGCGCATTCGGCGGCTGGGACGGTGACGGTCGTGGCTACTGGAACCGGGATCACGACAGAGGTCGCTACTGGATCCGGTACGACGACCGCGACGGTTACCGGGCGCAGATCGACGAAGGCCGTCGTCAATGGGTCCTCGCCCAGATCCGCTGGGCCGATGGCCACGAACACACCTACTTGGGCCTGGGGCACCACGACCGGTCACACCGCTGAGGACCGCGGTCACCAAGGCCGGTACAGTCACGTTGGCTGACCGACGTGACAATGCCGGCCGGACAGCTCCTAGCCGAGACGGACGAGCTCCTCGCGTCAGCCTTCCTGGAGAAGACCGGTGCAGTCGCCCGCTCGAAGATGATCGCCTCTGGGCGGGCCCTCCGCCCGCGGGTGGAGGCTGCCTCACTGCTCGACGAACTCGGCCGCACCGTCCGCACCCGATTCCCCTATCCCGTCGCCTCCCGCTGGCGTGAAGCCGAAGCCCGGACCAGCACGCTGACCACACGCCTATCCGCGGGGCCTCCCAATATCATTTCGCATTCTTCGACGGACGTTGACGCCCCCTTGGCCGTGCCCGTCGCCCAACGCCCAACACGACACAACGACGTCCACCGCATAGCGATGGAGTCGTGCATCGAGGAGGAACGTTCATGCACGCCCGGAGGATCGGCGCGGCCGCCGCAACAGCATTGGCGCTGGTGGCTGCCCGCGACCTCGTCCAGAAGAAGCACGCACTGCTCAGAAACTTCCCCGTGATCGGGCACGCCCGGTACCTGTTGGAGACGATCGGGCCGGAGCTGCGGCAGTACATCGTGACGTCTAACGAGGAAGAGCGCCCGTTCAGCCGTGACCAGCGCACCTGGATCTATGCGTCGGCGAAGCAGGAGAACAACTACTTCGGGTTCGGAACCGACGTCGACGTTGAGCACGTGCAAGGGCACGCGTACGTGAAGCAGCGGACGTTCGCCGGCACGCTGCCCGATCTGCACGACCCGCAGGGCCCGCTGCCTTCGGCCAAGGTGCTGGGCGGCCCGCGCGGGCGCGCCAAGGCGTTCCGGCCGGCGAGCGTGGTGAACATCTCGGCGATGAGCTTCGGATCTCTGTCCGGCGCGGCGATCACGGCGCTCAACAAGGGCGCGGCGCTGGCCGGCGCGATGCAGAACACGGGTGAGGGTGGCCTCTCGCCGTACCACCGCAACGGCGGTGACCTCGTCCTTCAGATCGGGACGTCGTACTTCGGTTGCCGCAACGAGGACGGCACCTTCAACCTCGACAAGCTCAAGGACGTGGTCGCAGGCGCCCCGGTCAAGGCGATAGAGATCAAGCTCTCCCAGGGCGCCAAGCCGGGGCTGGGCGGGCTGCTGCCGGGCGCGAAGGTCACCCCGGAGATTGCCAAGATCCGCGGCATCCCGGCCGGCAAGGACTGCGCCTCCCCCTCTCGCCACACCGCGTTCCACGACGTCGACTCGATGCTCGACTTCGTGGAGCTGCTCGCTACCGAGACCGGACTGCCGGTCGGGATCAAGAGCGCTGTGGGGGAGATGAGCTTCTGGCAGGAGCTGGCCACGCTGATGGCGCGTGGTGACCGCGGGGTCGACTTCGTGACGATCGACGGCGGCGAGGGCGGCACCGGGGCGGCTCCCCTGATCTTCACCGACTCGGTGTCGCTGCCGTTCCGGATGGGCTTCTCCCGCGTCTACAGCACGTTCGCCGAGCGGGGTCTGACCGACGACCTCACCTTCATCGGCTCCGGCAAGCTCGGCCTGCCCGAGAACGCCGCCGTCGCCTTCGCCCTGGGTGTCGACATGATCAACGTCGCCCGCGAGGCAATGCTGTCCATCGGCTGCATCCAGGCGCAGAAATGCCACACCGACAAGTGCCCCACCGGCATCGCCACCCAGGACCCGTGGCTGGTGCGCGGCGTCGACGCGCCCTCGAAGGCCACCCGGGCCGCTGTCTACCTGCGCACCCTGCGTAAGGAGCTGCTGAAGGTCTCGGGAGCCGTCGGCGTCGCCCACCCGGCACTCATCACCACCACCGACATCGAGATCATGAACGGCGACTACGACGCCCGCACCCTGGCGAGCGTCTACGGCTACAAGGACGGCTGGGGCGAACTCGGCCCACACCTCGCCCAGGAGATCACCGCACTGCTCACCGCCAAACCGACCTCCGTCCAGAAGCCGGCCGTCTGACGGGCGTTGTCAAGTTCGACTCGGGCCGTGGGATGATCTTGGTGTAGATCGTCGCGAGGAGAGGCTGCGGGTGGAGAGCGGGACGACACCGTCGTACAGGGGTTACCGGTTTCCGCCCGAGGTAATCGGTCACGCTGTGTGGCTGTATCACCGTTTCCCGATGTCCTACCGGGAGGTCGAGGAGCTCCTCCTGAAACGCGGCATCGCGGTCTCCCACGAGACGGTCCGGGCCTGGTGCGCCGCGTTCGGCCCCCCTACGCCACGCAGTTGCGCCGTCGGCAGTCGCGTCCCGGCGACAAACAGCATCTGAATGAGGTGTCCATAAAGGTCAACGGGAAGGTGCGGTACCTGTGGCGCGCGGTCGACCAGGACGGCAACGTCCTCGACATTCTCGTCCAGGACCGCCGCGATACGGCCGCAGCGAGGCGCTTCTTCCGCAAGCTTCTCAAGGGCCTCGAGTACGTACCCCGCGTGGTCGTCACGGACAAGCTCCGCAGCTACGGTGGCGCCCACCGCGAGGTCATGCCGTCGGTCGAGCACCGCAGTTCGAAGTACTTGAACAACAGAGCCGAGAACAATCATCAGCCCACGAGGCAGCGCGAGCACGCTATGAAGGGCTTCCGCTCCAGCGGAGCGGCCCAGAGGTTCCTTGCCGCCTTCAGCCGGATCTCCAGCCACTTCCGACCCCGACGCCATCTGATCACAGCGAGTGACTATCGCACCGAGATGGCCGAACGGTTCCGCATCTGGAAGACCGTCACGGGAGCCCTCACGACCGCCTGCCCAGGATGCCCCCGGCCCGGCCAAACGCACCTTCAGCACACCTCAACTCGCCTGCCGGAGCAGCAACTTGACAACACCGCCCGACGGCCCCACCCCGATCGAGTGACTTCGCGGGTCGATGGTGGTCTGCTGAGTGTTGGTGGCCTTGCCCGGGGTAACGGCTCGCCAGATTGGGGCTTCCGGGTCTGTCCGACCACGTCCCTGACAGGCGTGGTTCGGCGGACCCGGTCCTTATTGCCCCTTGCCGATTGATCACGACGTTCGGGCCTGCCCGCCGTTCTCCTCCCCGTCGCTCTGGGCGTGGGGAAGCGCTGGCGGGCCGCCTGTGTCCGGCGCGGTTCTCTCCACCATCTCGGCAAGGCGCCTGCAGGCCTCTTCGATCTTCTCCTGGGTCTGGTTTCGCTCGGTGATGGCAGCGGAGAGCAGCAGCGCCGTCAGTGCGGCGGCGCCGTTGAATGCCTGCAGTGAGATCATGTTGGCGAGCAGGGCGTGACCGGCGAACGGGCCCGATCTGCGGGTGGCGGCGAAGATCGCAAAGGTGGATACGGCCAGCGCGCAGGGCGCGGCCCCGGCCCGCTGAAAGCGGAAGGCTGCCCAGGTCAGCAACGGGAAGGCGAGGAAGAGCAGCGGTGTGGGGGAGGTCTGGAGGAGCCCCATGCTGATGGTGGCCGCCCCAAGAAGCGATCCCTCCACCCATCGGGAGGGGGGCGCGGCCTTGGGCCAGCGCGCCGAGCGCAGCGCGAGCAGCGCTGGCGCGACCACCAGGACGCCCATCGCGTCGCCGGTCCACCAGACCCACCACGTCGGCCAGAACCCTCCGGGGAGTGCACCAGTGAGGTGCAGGGTGCCGCATCCCACGGTTGCGCTGATGAGCATGCTGATGAATGCGCCGAGGAAGACCAGTGCGAGTGCGTCCCGCCAGCGGTTCATCCGGGTGCGGAACCCGGCTCGGTGAAGGAGCGCGTAGGAGCACAGGGGTGCGAGGGTGTCGCCCGTCGTGATCATAAGCACGGCTGTGATCGATGGCAGGTTCAGTGAGATGTTGATCAGAAACGCGCCGAGTGTGATCCCGGGCCAGGTGCGCGGGCCGATCAGGAGCAGGCCGGCCAGGGCGATGCCGCTCGCGGGCCACAGCGGTGTGACCTGGCCGCGCACGAGCTGCTGGAGCAGCCCCAGCTTGCCCGAGGCGTAATACAGCGCGGCAACGGCGCAGATCTGCAGGGCTGTCATGGCACCGCGCCGGAGCCTGTCGCGGCTCGTAACCGTCATCGGGAAGTCTTCCCCTCGGCCTTGCTCCGTTGTCCATCGTCCGCTGATCCTGCCGGGTCCACCACACTGCCGCTCATCTGTGTGCCCTTTCACCATGCGCTCCGCCGGGATGGCGGCGGGTGACCGCTCGGGGCGTGTCGTAACCCGACGGTTCCACCCCAATCGCATCGCTGCGGGTCTGTGCGGCTTCAGCGCGGGGTGCGCAGGGCGAGGATGGCCATGTCATCGTGCGCGTCGCTCGGGTGGTGGTCGGCCAGGGCCTGCACGAAGTCCTGCAGGGGCAGGGCTGCGTGTGTGGTGGCAAGTTCGGCGAGTTCGTTCAGGCTCTCGTCGATGGGGTGGTCGGGGTGTTCGACAAGGCCGTCGGTGAAGAAGACCACGGTGGTGTCCGGGGGCAGGGGGTGGGTGTGGTCGGGGCGGGGCTGCCTGCTGTCGACGTTCAGTGGTAGTCCGGGCTCCGCGAACAGGTATTCAGCCCGGCCGCCGGGGGTGATCAGCAAAGGGGGGATGTGGCCCGCAGAGCTCCAGTGCAGCCTCCAGGCAGCCTCTGTGGGTTCGATGCGCGCCAGGCTGGTGGTGGTGACGGGGTTGTCGGTGATGGCCTCCAGGGTGCGATCGAGTTGGGCGAGGACCGCGCTGGGCGGAGTGCGCAGGGTGAACAGCAAAGCGCGCAGCATGTTGCGGGTGGAGGCCATGGCGGCGGCGGCATGCAGATCGTGACCGACCACGTCGCCGATGACGACCGCCACCGCACCGTCCGGAAGCAGGACGGCGTCGTACCAGTCGCCGCCCACATGGTGGGGTTCGGCGGCAGGCCGGTAGACGGCGGCGGCGTCGAAGGGCCGCATGTCGGGCAGCGTCGGCAGCAAACGCCGCTGGAACAGTTCGGATCCGGCACGAACCTGTTCGAAGAGGCGGACGTTTTCAATCGCGATGCCAGCGGCGCTGGCAAGAGCGACGAGGATGCTCTCGTCGCGGGCATCGAAGGGCTGTCCGTCGCGTCGCTCGGAGAGGTAGAGGTCGCCGTAGATTTCGCCGCGGACACTGACGGCGACGCCCAGCAGGGTACGCATGGGCGGGTGGCCGGGCGGAAACCCGACCGAGGACGGGTGGGAGGAGATGTCGCCCACCCGCAAGGGTTCGGGGTGGCGGATCAGGTGTCCGAGCACGCCCAGACCGCGAGGAAACCCCACCTCGGCCAACGCCGACCGTTCCTGCTCGGACAGGCCGACGACGATGAACTGCTCCAGGAACTCGCCGGATGCGTCAAGAACTCCCAGGGCCCCGTAGCGGGCGCCGACCAGGTCCATGGCGGTGGTCACGATGCGGTGCAGCACCGCGGGCAGCTCCACCTCCCGGGTGATGGCCACCACCGCCTCCAACAGGCCCTGAATCCGGTTCTTGGCGGCGGCCAGAGCGCGCAGCTGCTCATCGATCCGGCCCAGCTCGGCGTCCAGACGCGCCAGCAGGTCAGGGCGGGGCGGCCGCTGCGCGCCTTTCCTCTCCTTGCCCGCCGCCATCACGATCGCCTGCGGGAGCGGTACCCGCGCTCGGCGGCCTTCAGCCGGCAGGAGTCGGCGCCGGTCTGGATCAGCGTGCCCTCGACGGTGAGCCGGTCGGCGATCGGCACGCACGGACGAGGTTGGGTGAAGGTCTTGTCCCGCTCGCTGAACGGGGCGTTGGAGGCCACCGTGGTTGCCTTGCGCTCCTCCCGGGCGGTGAAGAACTGGAGCAGCAGCTTGGCGCCCTTCTTGTCCAGGTTCAGGTAGCCGAAGTCGTCCAGACACAACAGGTCGACCTTGCTGTAGCGGACGATCACACTGGACAGCCGGGCGGCGTCGGCCTCGACAAGTTCGGCCGGGTTCTGCCGCTTGTCCCAGCGGATCCGCTCATACAGCCACTCACGCGATCGGTGCACCCACAATCTCCTGACACGACCCGTGATCAACCCGCACAGAGTGGCGTGGCGAGACAGCCCGACCCACCCATTACGCCGAAGGCGGCATGTCACATACCGTCATACAGGCTGGCTCCCAACCTCGTTGCCGAAACCGCGGCTCCCTGGCTCTGTTCGCGAGAGGGGGGAATGATACTGAAGCAGGATCAGCTTGCGGAGTAGTTCGAATCCGGCTCGGTCGTAGAGCCGGATCTTGATCTTCTTGATGCGGTTCACGGAGGCGGCGCCTGCGGCGGGGCGGCGCGCAGGGTGGCGATGTAGGCGCGGACCATCTGGTAGGTGACGGGGGTGTTCTCGGCGAGGAGTTCGCGGTGCAGGCGGGTGACGTTCGTGCATCCCGCGGCGAAGCGTCGTTCCAGGTAGGTCTTGCAGGGGTCCAGCCTGCTGGGTCGGGGCCGGTTCTCGTGAGGGTGTCCTGCCAGTGCGCAGCACGAGGCGTATCGCAGCACATCCCGCGGGAGCGGGTGCAGCAACGCCGCCAGGAACGCCCGATCGCTCGCATCGAACCGCGGACTGTTCCCGCCCAGTTGCCGCTCGAGCACCGTGATCTCATGACGCAGCGCCAGAAACTCCACGTCCTTGTCCCGGCCGCTCATCGGCAGCAGGCGCAGCACGGCGAACGCGTTGGTCACACCCAGGTAAGCCAGTCGCAATAGCACGATCGATCATGTTGCCGCAACCATCGACGGCTGCGCCAGAGCGCCGATTCGAGCGACAGCCCTCAGAATCCAGTGCTCCCCGCACACCGGCTCCCAGCAGGCGGATGAGGATTTCGGCAAGGGCAGGGCTGGCCCTCCGTCTGACCAACGCCCTCGGTTGTCCTCAGCAGGAATCGTCGGCTGTCCGGGCGGTGCCGTCATGCGCGCGGCTGGTCGAGCGTCTGAGACAGCTCCAGCGGTCCGCAGCCTCGGGAGTCCGCAGCTTGGGGCGGGTCCAGCTGCGTCTGCTTTGCGAACCGGAAGGTGTGCCCCAGATCGAAGCGCCTCAAGAACGACTGCCAGTGCCGATCGACGTATTCGCCGGTCATGCCGGGGCGATACCCGCACAGGTCGAGATGCTCAGGCTCGAATGGCCCACAGACGCGTGACGTCGGCGGGCCAGTTCGGGCTCCGTCAGAAGGCGATGCCGTCGACACCGCGGGAGACGATGTCGCTGGGCTTGCCCGCCAGGTCGCGGACGGCCCGCCAGGCCATGTCCATCGCTGAGTCGACGTAGGCACGAGGGGCCGAGTCGGTGTTCGCGATCGCGACCCGCCCCCACGTCTGGCGGGCGACGTGGCTCGGCAGCTCGCCGTAGGGCCAGAACGTGTCCCAGGGACGGCCGTACTCGTAGGCGTAGGCGTGGGCCCAGCGGTTGACCGTGATGCCCTTGATGTCGCGCGCCGGGTCGAAGCCACCCGGGCCGAGGGCGCGGGCCAGCTGGTCGCGAAGATTGCGCTCCATCTCTGCGAAGCTCGTCTTGATCAGCTCGCCCCGGCCTGCCGCGCCCTGCCGGCGGGGCGGGAGACCGGGCCGGCACGCCGCGCGAGAGACATGCAAGATCGCCGACTCGCTCGGCTTGTCGGGGAAGTGGTAGCCACCCATGCTGACCGGGAAGTCTAGTTCGGCGCCCGTCCAGTAGCCGGTCGGGAACCGAACGCTGGAGATCTTGAGGTTGTCCAAGGCCTTCCAGTTGCGGACCAGAACGCTGGTGTACACGAGGGCAAGACGCGGGCTGTCCTTGAGGGCGTCCCGCTGCCGCTGGGAGATCTCGCTGGTCAGGAACGGGATGATCTGGTTGTTGCAGGCGAGAACGACGTGCTCGGCGCGGACGGTCTCCAAGCGGTCCTTGCGCACGTAGGAGACCTGCACCTGGCGGGCGGAGTCCGGGTCGCCCTCGTGTACGACGCGCACCGCCGGCGAGTTCAGCCGGATCCGCACGTTGTTGCGGCGCCGATCGAGCTCGCCGTACTGGATCCGGCTGGTCGGGATGGTCTCCATCCCCTGCCCCGGCATGGCATGCGGGATCAACTTCCGCACGAGCGAGTAGACGACCCCTGCGTTGCCCTCGGGGAAGTGGTAGATGTAGTCGTCCTCCGAGGTCCACACCTTGTGGCCGGTGGGTGCGATCCGCGGATCAGGGCCACCGTCCCAGTCGAGGCCGAGCCCGTCGAATCCGGCGAACTCGATCGACGCGTCGAGCGCGCCGACGGCGTCGGCGCCATAGCCCCAGTTGCCGTTCGGCGTGGTCTGCAGGAACTTCTGGGCGTCGGGGTGTGCCTTGACGTAGTCGCGCAGGTAGTCGAGGTAGGTGATGTCGGCGAGCTTGTTCTTCTTCTGCTGGTCGGAGAGCCCGGGCATCCAGTCCCGGGGGGCGTCGTAGATGGCGGCGAGGTCGGCCTTGGCTTGGGCCGCCATCGGCGCGCCCTCGAGGATCGTCGAGTACGGCGTGCCTCCCCGCCAGGTGACCAGGTGGTCCTTGCCCCAGGACTCCTTGTCGAAGAACAGGCCACGCCCCAGGCCGTGGCGCGCGTTGAAGCCGGAGTCGAAGTACTTCTCGAACCGCTCGACGCGGATCCCGATGTCGGTGAGCAGTTGTCGGGCGGGCGGTGCGTACGTCGAGGGCGACTCCAGCGATTGCGACCCGCCGTAGCTCAGCAGTGTTCGAGCGGTGGTGCGGAACTCGTTGCGCCGCGCGTGCCCGCCGATGTCGTCCATCGCATCGAGCACGAGGATCTTGCAGTTCTTGCCGAACTCCATCTGGTAGTAGCGCGCAGCCGAGAGCCCGCTGATGCCGCCGCCAACGACGACGAGGTCGTACTTCTCGTGGGTGTCGCGGGGCTCCGGCGCGTCGTCCCAGAAGGTCCCGTCTCGCAGGGCGTGCGGCACCTTCATGGCGGCGTCGGTGTACCCGCGCAGGCCTTGCCAAGTCGGCGGGTAGTAGCGTGCATCGGCCCTCGGGGCCTCGGCGGCCGAGGCCGACCCCGCCGCCGCGCTGCCCGCGATGCCCCCCGCCACCAGCGCGCCCACGCCCAGGGCCACGCCGTCCAGGAAGTCGCGACGGCGGATCTTCCGGTTCATGCCTAGCTCGTCGTCGGTGAAGTCGCTCAACTGGCTCGCCCCCAACACTGTCGGAGAATGTGCGGATCCAAGCGTCATGCGGGTCGTTCGCAACTGAATCCGCACAGCAACGAGGCCTGATGCTACGGATCTGCTCCTCGTCGGTCAATGGTGCTCGGGTCGCCAGGAGGCCCCAACGGGCCGTGTCTGGCGCCGTAGTTCGTCGCGCAAGACATCCAGGACCAGCCGCCCGGCGGGCGAGGAGGAGCTTGACGTGTGCGGGAAGGTCCATCGCCGCGGACCCGCAGGGGGCACCTATAGGACCTAGTACTGCAACCGCATCTGGAGGATGTGGCCTCGGCGTTTGTAGTGGGAGCGGAGGGCTCGGGCCTGGTTGCGTCGCAGGGGGAAACTTGCGTCAGGCCGCGATCGTGGCACTTCGCTGCCACGCCCCGAAAACGCTCATAGCCGCCCCACGGAACGGTCTGATCCGGGCTGCGGGCCGACTCAACGCCCACGCGTGCACAACGCGCACCAGAGCCTACGGAGGAGATGTCTGAAGTTCCCCCCGGGTCCTGGACAGCGGGTGTTTACGCTGCGGGGGTGAGGTCCTGCCTGAGCAAGGTTCTCGTTTCGAGCGGGGTGACGTACCCGTACTCGGGATGCCTGCGGAGTCGGCTGCGGTTGTACTCGATCTCGATGTAGCGGAAGACATCGGCCCGGGCGGCCTCGCGGGTCTCCCAGACGGTGGTTCCGATCTCCGCTTTGAGGACGGCGAACCAGCTTTCTGCAGCAGCGTTGGCGTGAGCCGTCGAATGCGCTCGTTCACCGTGGTGACGATGGATCTGTGCGGTTGATCCATCCGTTCCATCCGAGGAGCGGGGAGATCTTCGAGTTCCTCGAGCGGATGAACTCCTGGCGCGGGGACGTCGTCCTGGTGCTGGATGCGGCGGGTCGTCGCTGCTCGTTCCCGGTGGAGTGGACGGATGTCGCGCCAGTCGATGTGTTCGTGGTGACGGCCGCGGGCCGGTGTCCGTTCCGGACCGAGGACCTGTGCGTGCTCGTGGATCTGGTGGAGCATCTCCGTGATCAAGGGCTTGGTCGTGTCGGGGAGATGGCGCCGTGACCGTCGTGGGAATCGGGCCGCTGCGGCGGGTGCGTGTGCTCGTCGGTGGGGGCGTGCGGAGGTGCATCCGCTGCTGTGACCTGCTCCTTGTGCTTCTTCTAGGCCGGGATGCGCCCTTGGGGGCGATGACTCACGGCCGGATTCTTGAGACATCGGATCCGAACGGGAGGCGACATGGCGGCGAAGGGCCTGGAGCACGGCAAGAAGACCGCGTTGGTGGCTTCTCGGACGTTGAACCCGCGTCCGCAGGCGGTCGTGGACGAGGTGTTCGCCCGCTCGGTATTCCTCGACCCGAACGACTTGGTGCAGGTCAAGTACGAGATGGTGCGCCGGGTGCGGGTCGACAACGTGCCGGTGACACAGGCGGCGGCTCAGTTCGGGTTCTGTCGCCAGAGTTTCTATGTGATTGCTGCCGCGCTGGACGCGGGAGGGCCGGCGGCGCTGGTGCCGGGCAAGCCGGGGCCGAAGGGGCCGCGCAAGCTCACCGACGAGGTGATGGAGTTCCTCGAGAAGCTACTCGAAGCCGACTCCTCGCTCCGCTCACGGCAGTTGGCGGAAGCTGTACTCGAGCGCTTCAGGATCACGGTGCATCCACGCTCGGTGGAGAAGGCACTGGTCAGGCGCCGCGAGTCACGGCCGAAGGAGGAACTTCATCGTCCCTGAACCGGCGGCGGGTCAGCCGGTGGGAGCCGTGGAACTGGCACGGCGTTATGAGGATCTGCGGGCCGCGGTCCTCGGCGGGCCGGACGCCGGCTCGCGGCACGGCTGGGCGGTGCTGGCCCGCTCCGGGATGGCTGCCTGGCTTCTCGCGGTGGCCCTGGTCCCGGCGGCGGCGCTGCCTGCTCGCCGGGCCAGCCCGCCGGCGGTGGACCGGGGCCCGGAGGCCGAGGAGCTGGTGCAGGTACTCGCGCAGATGGTGCTGGCCGCCGCAGGCGGTGGCTGTGGTGACGGCTGAGACACAGGATGGGAGGAGCGGGTGATGGCGACGGAATCGACGGGCAAGGTCAGTGCTGATCATCTTCGGCGAGGCGCTTATCTGTATGTCCGGCAGAGTTCGCTGAAGCAGGTCGTGAACAACACCGAGTCCACGCAGCGGCAGTACGCCCTGCGCGGCCGGGCCGTCGCCCTGGGCTGGGAGGAGGACCAGATCACGGTGATCGACAGTGATCAGGGCCGGTCGGGGGCCTCCATCAACGGGCGGGACGGCTTCCAGCACCTGGTCGCCGAGGTCTCCATGGGACGTGCCGGGATCGTGCTGGGCCTGGAGGTGTCCCGCCTCGCCCGGAACAACACCGACTGGCACCGGCTGCTGGAGATCTGTGCACTGACCGGGACGCTGATCTTGGACGAGGACGGTCTGTACGATCCCCTCACCTTCAACGACCGTCTCGTGCTGGGCATGAAGGGCACCATGTCCGAGGCCGAACTGCACCTGCTCAAGGCCCGGTTGCGGGGCGGGCAGCTGGCCAAGGCCCGCCGCGGCGAACTCAAGCAGGGCCTGCCGATCGGCTATGTCCACGACTATGCCGACCGTATCGTCAAGGACCCCGACGCCGCCGTGCGCGAGGTCATCGAGCGGGTGCTGAGCCTGTTCGCGGCCACCGGCTCGGCCCGTCAGGTCGTCAGAGCTTTCGCCGCCGACCAGCTCACCTTCCCCTCCCGGATCCGCACCGGCCCGTGCAAGGGCGAGCTGGTCTGGGGGCCGCTCAAGCACTGGCAGGTCCTGAATGTCCTGCACAACCCGCTCTATGCCGGGGCGTTCTGCTACGGACGCCGCAAGGTCCGCCACGACGTCCACGGCAAGGTCCGCATCCAGCTGCTGCCGCGAGAGCAGTGGGACACCCTGATCCCCGATCACCACGCGGGCTACCTCACCTTCGAACAGTGGGAGAACAACCTCGCCCAGCTCCAGACGCAGGCCGCGGCCCGTGGGGACGACCGGCGGGCGGGCCCGCCGCGCGAGGGCACCGCGCTCCTGCAGGGCCTGGCAATCTGCGGCCGCTGCGGGCGGCGGATGACCATCGCCTACCACCTCCGCCAAGACCACGAGGTCAGCGACTACCGGTGCATGACCCACGCGATCCAGGACGGCGGACAGGTCTGCCAGCGCATTCCCGGCCCCAGCATCGAGGCGGCCGTGGCCGAACTCCTGCTGCAGATGCTCACCCCGCTCGCCGTGGAGACGGCCCTGACGGTGAGCGATGAGATCACCGCCCGCACTGCCGAGGCCGACCGGATGCGCACGACGCATCTCCAGCGCGCCCAGTACCGGGCCGATCTGGCCAAACGACGCTATCTCGCGGTCGACCCGGACAACCGCCTGGTCGCCGACTCACTCGAGGCCGACTGGAACGCGGCCCTGCGCGAGGTGTCCGCCGCCCGGACCGACGTCGAACGCGCCCGCACCCTGGCCGCCCCGCGCCAGCAGGCCACCCGCGAACAACTCGCCCGCCTCGCCGGTGACGTCAGGTCCCTGTGGAACGATCCGGCCACCCCGATGCGCGAGCGTAAGCGCATCACCCGCCTGCTGATCGCGGACGTCACCCTGATCAAGGACGACGACATCACCGTCCACGTCCGGCTCAGCGCCGGCCAGACCCACACCCTCCACCTCCCGTTGCCGCTGGGCGGCGGCAAGCTGTGGCAGACCCCGCGTCCGGTCGTGGACGCGATCGACGAACTCCTCGAGCACCACACCGACGCCGAGATCGCCGACATCCTCAACCAGCGCGGCCTGACCAGCGGCAAAGGATGCTCCTTCCACCGCCTCCTGGTCCGAGACATCCGCGAGAACTACCAGCTCCGCAACCGCCATGACCGCCTGCGCGACCGCGGTCTGCTGACCGCCCCCGAACTCGCCGTACTCCTCGACGTCAGCGTGCCGACCGTCTGGAAGTGGCACCGGGCCGGACTGATCGAGGGCGAGAAGTACAACGACAAGAACGCCTGCCTCTACCCGCCCCCGGGCCCCAACCCGCCCCGCGTCCAGCAAGGCATCCGCCTCGACCGCCGCCGACCAGCGACAACACCCGCAAAGTGAACCCGATAGGAAAAGAGGTGCAGTGTGATGACAAGCGTTTATCGTAGCAAGAGCCGACACGTCCCATCGATTGCCTCATGTGCAACTTGCGTATCTCGGTGCGGAATTCGTCACTCGTATATTCGCTGCCGCGGTCGGTATGCATGATGCAACCCTTCTCCAGGCCGCCGCGTCCGGCCGCCATCAGCAGGGCGGCAACCGGCAGCTCAGCACGGTGGTGGTCGGCCATCGCCCAGCCGATCATCTCCCGCGTCGCGAGATCGATGCAGGTCGCCAGATACAACTTCCCTTCCAGCGTGACGAGTTCGGTCATGTCGCCGACCAGCCGCATCCCGGGACGGGGTGCGGTGAAGTCCCGGCCGATCAGGTCGGCGGCGAACACCGCCCGCTTCGCCTGCCGGGTCAGGCCCCGACGCCGGCGGCGGGTGATCCCGACGATCCGGTGCTTGCGCATCAGCCGCTCGACCCTCTTCGAGTTCACCGCCCGCCCCGCCCGCCGCAGAGCGGCGTGGATCCGCGGGGCCCCGTAGGCACCACGCGATCCGGCGTGGAGCACTCGGATCTCGTCCACCAGGCGTTCCTCCTCGCGCCGCGCGGCCCGGCGCGCCGACGCGGCCGCCTGGTGCGCGTAGTAGGTAGAGCGCGGCACTCCCAGTGCACGGCACAGCAGCGCAACGCTGTGCCCTGCGAGATTGTCGTCCGATGCCTTCTGCGCGTCGATGAAGCGGCACCGCGTGGCGGTGTCTACCTCATCTTGTCCTGCGCGAAGTCGGGTGGCCCGGGGGGATTTCGCCCCCGGGCTCCCACAGATCCGTACGTGACCGTCTCCGGTCATACGGCTCTTGTCGTCCTGGTCACCAGACCCGGGCGGGCTCGGTCACCCAAACCCAGTGCGCGAGAAGCCGGGGATGTCGATCAACCCCGGACCACCACGCACGGAAGGTCGCCGACCAGCTTCGCCGCAGCCTCCGGTACTTCCCGCGCAGCCACCGGACCACGTAGGCGTTGATCCGTTTCAGGAGGGGATATAGGGCCGACCTGTTGTAGGCCCCGTAGTACTGCATCCATCCCCGCACGACCGGATTGATCCAGTCCGCGAGGTCTCGGGCCTCGCCCTGCACCCACCGGTGCAGGCGCCAGGAACGCACCACCTCGCCCATCCGCTTCAGGGCCTTGTCCGAGACCGCCGGAGAGAAACTCCGGAACAGTCCTTTCCGCCCGTCCACGGTGCGCTCGCGGAAGTCGTAGCCCAGGAACGTGAACCTCGTGTGCTCGAAAGAACTCTTGCGGTTCGCGTCCCGGCAGTAGACGATCTGCGTCTTGTCGGGGTGTAGTTGAAGGCCGACCGAGTCCATGCGCGCATCCAGCGCGGCCAGCACCGCTCTCGCCTCGGCGAGACTGCGGCAGTGGATGACCGCGTCGTCGGCATACCGTTCGAAGCGGACGTCCGGGAAGGCCCAGTGCAACCACATGTCGAACGCGTAATGCATGAACAGGTTCGCCAGGACGGGAGATACCGCTGATCCCTGCGGGGTGCCCTTGGCGCGCTCGATCAGCACACCGTCCGCATGTTGCAGCGGGGCAGCAAGCCACCGCTTGACATAAAGCAGGACCCAGGGGAGCTCACAGACCGAGCCCACCGCCTTGAGCATCAAGTCCCACGGCACCGAGTCGAAGAACGCCTTGATGTCGAGATCGACCACCCAGTCGTACTTCCAGCACCGCTCCCGGCACGTGCCCACCGCGTCGATCGCTCCGCGCCCCGGGCGGTAGCCGTAGGAGTCCGGATGGAAGATCGGCTCGACCCTCTTCTCCAGCACCATCGCCACCACCGTCTGCGCGACACGGTCGCCCACGGTCGGCACTCCGAGGACCCTGATGCCGCCCTGCGGCTTCGGGATCTCCACCATGCGCACCGGCGGCGGGAAGTAGCAGCCCGAGGACATCCGGTTCCAGATCTTGTACAGGTTTCCCCGCAGATCCTCCTCGAACTCCTCGATAGCCACCGCGTCCACGCCCGGCGCGCCCTTGTTCGCCCTGACCTTCTCCCAAGCCTCCATCACCAGCAGCTTCGGTATACCGAACGGCTTGACCGGTGCTTTCAACTCATCCACGCCAATTCCTCCCGGAGCACTTCCGGTTGATCGAATGAACAAGTCACGAACGACCCGGCCCCTTCGCTCCGCCCCCATTACAGGGACTTCACCACTACTACGAGCCGGTCCGCCGGCGCACGCCCGGCATGGACGTACGCCTTCTCCTGTTCCGCACAGACCCCGCAGATCGGGCTCGCGCCACCTTCACGCCGGACACCACCTGGCCAGGAAGCGGACACCCGCCAGACTCATCCCGGGGAGCCTTCAAGCCCCGGTTTCGATGTCGTCCAAGCATTTCGACGCATCAGCAGTGGTTCGCTCTCGCTCGCCTTCCCGATCCCCACCTGACGCCCTTTCAAGGACGCCTTTTCCTCCGACGCTCACCACGACGGTCTTCAGCCAACGCGGCAGGAGGCGATTTGGAGCCTCCCTCCGCGGGGGCGACTCCGAGGGGCCAAAACCCTCATCATCTGTGCAGCATCATCCAGTTGCTACCGACCTACACCGGCAGCCCCTTTCCGTTCAGGACGCACGAAGGCGGTCGCTTTTCCCAGGATGTCGACCGTCTTCTCCAGCTCGCGGACCTTGCGCCGCAGCTGGGCGAGCTCTTCCCGCTCGGCGCTGGTCAGAGCCCCCACAGGCCCCTCGCCCCGGTCGACCGCGGCCTGCTTCACCCAGCCACGCAGACCCTCCGGGCTCACCCCCAGGTCCCGGGCGACCTCGGTGACCGTCTTTTCCGACGACAGCGCCAGCGCGACGGCATCCCGCTTGAACTCCGCCGTGTACCGCTTGCTCGTATTGCTCTTCTTGCTCACTACCTGTGACTACTTCCTCCGGGACCTTCCGTCCCAGTATCAGGCTGTCCAGGTCAAAGGGGGAGCTTCAGTCCCCCACCCCCAGGGGGTGGGTGTGCGATAACCGAACAGCCCCTTGGCGCACAAGCGGCACATCACACGGATGTCAGTCGTGCTGCCACCAGGTCACGACGAGGCCGGCCGGAAGGGTCCCGATGTGGCGGACAGCTCCGGTGAGCGCAGGGAGAGCGGAAGTTTTCGGAACCCGGACCGAGTGACTGTCCGTACTGCACGTCAGTCGTGTCGTCTTGGGGAATGGTGTCGAGCGGCCCGCCGCCGGAGACCTGCTCGCCGGGGGCATGGGCAGGACTGAGCCAGGTATCGCGGGCCTGCTCGACCGCCTCGGTGGACAGGATCTGCGGCGGCTTCCGGTGGCCGGTCGGCTCGCGCCTGTTCGCGCTGCGCCGAGGCGAACGAACCGCGCGTGCGGGCCACTACGCCCACTGGCATGAGGTGAGGGCTACTTCTCGGCCGTACCGGGTTCCCTGCTGATGGACTCCTGGTAGACGTCCGCATAGGTGCGTGAGTCCTTGACCAGGTCGTCGCAGAACGCGGCGACGTCGTTGCCGATGAGTTCCAATACCCCCTTGCCCGCGGCGACGCCTCCCTCGAAGAAGTCAACGATCTCGGAGAGCAGAGGCCCGTCAGGCAGGTCGATCGGTCCGACCTTGAACAGGTACTTCTGCATCTCCTTGTAGACGATCTGGTAGTCCGGCGGGAGCGCCTTGACCCGAGCCATGTGCGCCCGCCACTGCTTCTTGCCCTCGATGATGTCCTGGATGCCCACGTCAGCCTCCCAGCCGGCTCAATTTCCTTGCGACGTTCCTGTTCAACTGCTCGCGCCAGCGGTCGCGATAGGTTCGGGCCCCCTCTCCACCGGCCAGCGCCGCGCAAAAGCCCCGGATGTCGTCGCCGAGGACCTCGTGGACGCTCTGCCCGTCCGCCGCTGTTTCTTCGAGCAGCCCCAGGGCGGCGTCGAGGATCGGCATCAGGTTGCGGCCGGTGAAGTCCCCATGGGGAAAGAGGTGGCCCTTGATCTGTTCCCACGCCGCCCGGTAGTCGTCCGGCAGGGCCTCGGCCCGAGCTTCGAACGCCTTCCAATCCCTGGTGAGATCGCTGCCCGTGATGGTCTCCCAGAAGTTCATCTCCCGCCCTCCTTGAGCCTGTCGACGCGTGATGAGACGTACTGCCACTTCGTCCAGAACTTCGCGAGTTCCTCGCGTCCGGCGTCGTTGAGCGCGTAGAACTTGCGCGGCGGACCGACCCCGGATGGCCGTTTCGTCACCTGGACGAGTTTGTTCCTCTCCAGTCGCAGCAAGATGGTGTACACCGTCCCCTCGACGACGTCGGCGAAGCCGAGCTCGTTCAGCTGACGAGTGATGGCGTAGCCGTAGGTTTCCTCGCTGCCGATGATTTCGAGCACGCACCCTTCGAGCGTGCCCTTCAGCATCTCCGTCAGGTCGTCCATCGCGAGTCCTCCTCGACCCTAGCGGTACTGCGTAGTACCGAGTACCACTATACGGTACCACCGAGTAGTGGGGAATGTCAGCCCGGCAGTCTTGCCCTCTGCAGGCTTGGGGCTTTCCCTACCGCAACACGCTCAACTTGACAGAGAAGTCGTCGCTCACCGCGCCGCGCAGAGCGTCGAGGGCGAGCACCCGGGACGCGGGCCAGGTGCGGGCGAGCGTCGACTCCCCGGCCCCGGAAGGCCCGATGAGTACCACCAGGGCGTTCTTGCCGAGATCCAGATCGAGCAGCGCGGTCATTCGGGATCTCCTTGCGGTTCGAGGGCGCGGGCAGCCCAGGTCAGGCGCATCCCGACGTTGTCGGTGATCAGGGCGGCGGCCTCGTGCAGCAAACAAGAGGCGTCGTGGTCGGGCTCGATCTGCTCGGCTCGCCGCGCGGCGGTGGTGACCAACTGCGCATGGGGATGGGTATGTCGCGGTGGCAGCTGGGGCAGGTGCCGGCCCGTCGAAGATCGCGTACTGCTGCTGGAACTCATCGACAAACGCTGCCGTCAGACGTGAACGAAGCCAGGGGCCGCACGCACGAAGTGGGAATCAGGTTCCCCGGACTCCCTGAGGGGATACCCAGGAAGGTGGTGCCTACCGTAGGAGGGCCCTGTGCGGGACTTCAACTGGCTTGTTTCCGCGCCGATCGCGCACCGTGGCCTATTCGACACCTCGCTCAGCATCCCCGAGAACTCCCTGGCGGCATTCCGTCGCGCAGCCGAGCGGGACATCCCGATCGAACTCGATGTCCAGTTGGCCCATGACGGCACACTCGTCGTTTTGCATGATGCCACGCTGGAGCGGATGACAGGGTCCCCACTGCACGTCTCCCAGATAGGTCGTGTGGACTTGGGGCGGTTGCGACTTGGTGACTCCGGTGAACCCGTGCCCACTCTCGAACAGGCCCTGGAGGTCATCGACGGCCGGATCCCTGTCGTCATCGATGTTCGGCGCTGGAGTTCAGAGTTGAGCCCACGACTGGAAAGAGCAGTAGCTGCAAGAATTCAAGACTACCGCGGCCCTGTCGCTCTGCAATCCTTCGACCCTCTAGCCGTATACCGGCTACGGCGTCTGATCAAGGACAGACCTGTTGGGCAGGTCTCCGGGGCATTGCGCTCCGCAAGCTGGGCGGCCGCATTGATCGGTCGAACAATGGTCACCAATCTTGTGACATCCCCGGACTTCATCGCATACGAGTTCGAGATGCTGCCGTCCCCCTACGCCACACTTTGGCAGCGGCGAGGCGTCCCACTTCTTGCCTGGACCATCACCTCAGCAGAGACTGAAGCCCGCGCCACACGCGTGGCGGATAACTTCTACTTCGACGGGTATCTACCGGTGGCCCACCGGGGGTCAACGATATGAGGGAGGCCCCGTGGGGAAACCTGCGCAAAGGTTACGCGCTCCGTCCCTGCACGATTTCCTAGATGTTGCCGATGATGAGTTGGATGCGGCAGTGGAGCGGTATGTCCAACAGTTGCGGCACTTTTACGATGCCCGCGCACGCTGGCACAGACGAGGTCATCGGTTCAGCGGCATCATTGTGATCATCACCGGTGCTCTGCTTCCGCTGCTCGCCACCTCTCAATTCGCCCATAAGGAACTGGTCCTGTCACTTGTGGGTGTGGCCATCTCTGCAGTCACAGCTCTGCGCTCCTTCTACCGCTTCGACCAGTCGTGGATTCTGCTGCGTAATACGGAGATAGCGATCAGCCATGCGTACCTCAAGTGGAAGATCGCCCGCCTCGGGACAGCGGGTGAGCCGTCTTCCGCCGAGCACAGAGAGACCGATACACACGCACTGATCGACATGATCATGGGTATCCGTCGCGATGAAGCCGAGTCGTTCTTCAACGAGCTGCCGACGCCTCAACCTGTCACGGGCGGACAGAATCCTAGGCTGCCGGATGCCCTGCACCGGGCGTGAGAACGGACACGGCATCGCGGGCGCGTGGAGCAGCTGGTGCGGGCGTGCCGTCCCGACGGCGCGCCCGCCGCACACGGTCGCGACATGCTGGTCGGTCAGCCCGAGAGCCTGATCACCTGCGAACGCCTGGAGAGCGCCCCGTTCCTCATGCGTGACCAGTGGCAGAAGGCGGAGGAAGACGACTTCCTGCTGGACGACCTCAAATTCGTGTGGGGACCACCCACCCGCCTCAGCCAGTGAACCTCTGGGCAGACGTCGATGGGCCGCATGCACGGAGGCTTCGGTACATGCGGCCCGTCGACATCGGATCTTGCGAGATGATGCGCGCACTCAGTCGGAAACCCCGTCAATCAGCTGGTTTCGAACTTGTGGAAGGCTGCCTCGCCGTCGGCCAGGAACAGGTTGACGCCCTCACAACGGAGACCCATCCGCAGCCACGATCAGCCCAATGGGTCGATCGCCTTCACGATCGGGGCGCGCCCATCCGCGCCATACACAGCCATGCTTCGTAGGTGCTCGAACGCCTCCCTCTCTGTCAGCCTCGGGTGAGACGTCCCGTTCTGCGGGGTTAGCCTGAGAGGGCACGACAGGAGAACCGCCCCTTATGCCCAGCACTGAGCCCGTCGGGTCCGACCCGGCACCGAGGCCGAAGCGCCGTACCTTCACCTCGGAGTACAAACTGCGGATCGTCGCCGAGTACGACGCCGCGCCCAGGAACGAGAAGGGCGCGGTCCTGCGCCGGGAACGCCTCTACCACTCGCATGTCAAGGAGTGGCGGGCCGCCCGGGATGCCGGGGCCCTGGAAAACCTGGTCGACCGCCGGACCAGCCCCGCCCGCACGAAGAAGTCCGCCGCGGAGGTGGAGAACGAGAAGCTGCGACAGCAGGTGGAGCGGCTGCAGAAGGACCTGGCCCGGAACAAGGCCGCACTCGAGGTGATGGGAAAAGCCTCCGCGCTCTTGGAAATGATCTCCGAGAGCGCGGACTGAAACACGCCACCGACCCCGTGGTGGACACCGCGTTCACCGGCGTTCAGGGCCAGCTGGGCATCACGGCCGCGTGCCGGCTGACAGGCCGCTCCCGGGCCACCCACTACCGCAGGCTCAAGCCCCCGACCGACCGCACGCCCCGCTCCCACGTCCAGGCCCAGCCCTCGGCGCTGACGGATCAAGAGCGTTCGGCAGTACTGGAGTTGATGAACAGCGCCGAGTACGTGGAGCTGCCGCCCGCGCAGATCTGGGCCCGTGAGCTGGACGCGGGCCGCTATCACTGCTCGGTCTCCACGATGTACCGGATCCTGCGTGACAAGGGCCAGTCCGGCGAGCGTCGCCGTCAGGCCACCCACCCGGCCAAGACCGTGCCCGAACTGGTCGCCACCGCCCCATCCCAGGTCTTCACCTGGGACATCACCAAGCTCGCCGGACCGGCCAAGGGCACCTGGTACCACGCCTACGTCGTCATCGACATCTTCAGCCGCTACATCGTCGGCCACACCGTCGAACGCGCCGAATCAGCAGAGCGTGCCGAGGAGTTGATCCGGGACACCATCGAGCGCAACGGCATCGTGCCCGAGACCGTCCACGCCGACCGGGGCACCTCAATGACCTCCAAGAAGGTCTCTCAGCTGCTGATCGACCTCGGCGTCACCCGCAGCCATTCCCGGCCGAAAGTCTCCAATGACAACCCCTACAGCGAGGCCCATTTCAAGACCACCAAGTACATGTCCGACTACCCCGAGCGGTTCGATTCCCTGGCCCACGCCCGTGATTGGTTCGACGCGTTCATCGCGTACTACAACCACGAGCACCGGCACTCGGGCATTGGATGGCACACGCCCGCCAGCGTCCACTTCGGCACCGCCGAGGAGGTCCGCGACCAGAGAGCCGTCACGCTCGCCGAAGCGTTCGCCCGCCACCCCGAACGCTTCGGTCGCCGCCCCACACCGCCCGAGATACCCCAGCAAGCGTGGATCAACGACCCCGCCAAGCGCAGGGAAACCACACCACAGATCTCATAGCCACACAAATGTCTCACTGGACTTGAAATCCACCGCCTTGAGGCAGAGCCCGATTTCGCTCGGCTGCGTGATGTTCACCTGCGCGGACAGAAGCTCCACGGAGACGAGGGTGTCGTCGTAGACGTGGAAGGTCTCTTGCGGCCAGAGCGCCCGCTCCCGCGTCGCCATCGGGATGATTCCCAGCGACACCGCGAGTAGCGCCCCGACGGACAGCAGGTGCCCGAGCTGGGTGGACGCCGACTCGGCGGTGCCGAGCTGGAAATACAGCACCGACTCCTCGACGAGAGGCAAACACCGGTGCCCCGGCTTCCGAATGACCTGGGAGTGTTCGACCCGGGCCACCGCCGCCTCCGCTCCGTCGTCCTGGATACTCACCCTTCAGGCCCGTCCGGCCGAGCGGTGGGAGGCCGACCGGGCCGCGATGGTGCCACTGCCGCCGACCGCGCCGCCGCGCCTGTGGCAGACCTCGGTGCGGATCGGCCGGGACCACTACATCCGCCTGGACACCTGTGACTACTCCGTCGACCAGGCCGCGATCGGGCGGATCGTGCGGATTGAGGACGCCGCCGCACGGACGTGCTCGCGGCCGGTCCGTACGGCGTACGCCCTCTGTGGACTAGGCCTGGGGCTCGGGGAGTTCACATCCCTTGCGGCCCAGGTCGAGCTTGCTGCCGTCGACGACGCACGGCACGATCCCGTAGGTCTCCTGCGCGTAGCGCGTGCCGTGGCGGACGGTGATGAGCCCCTTGCGGTCGACCTCGCAGGGGTTGTTGAGCGTGCACTGCTCGCCGTCCTCGTTATGGGTGTTGTTGACGGCGATCACGCGTCCGGTGTGGTCGTCGATCACCGGGGAGCCGGAGGTGCCGCCGATGGTCTGGCACTCGGGCGTGTAACGCACCGAGTCCTTCCAGGTCCACCAGTACTCCTTGAGCTGGTCCACGAACCCGTCGACGGAGCACTTGTACTGCTTCTTCCAGTACCCCGACGTCACGGTGATCTCGGTGTTCTTGCGCGGGTGGCGCGGGTCGAGCAGCAGCGGCCGTACGTGGTACTTGCTCTCGATCTCGGCGTAGGTGGTGGTCGTCCGGTACAGCGAAATGTCGGTGTCGGTCATTGTCGCGTACGAGATCTGGTCGGCCTGGAGCGTGCCGAGCACCCCGGCGTCCTCGTCGAGGAGCTTGAACGTGCGGGTGGACGGCCGGTCCACGATGACCTGGCCGGCCTTCGGGAAGCCGCCCTCGATGCAGTGCCCGTTGGAGAGCACGAGGGCGGGGTCGTCGGGCTGTGACTGCGGGGTGCGCACGACGGATCCGGAACAGTTGCTGAGCGCGACGGTGCCCGCGAACGTGACGGGCGCGTCGTTCGGTCTCGCGCGGGTGCCGGCGTCCCCGCCCGCGGTCCCGGCGAAGGCGGGTGCCGCGCCCGCGCCGACCAGGGCGAGCGCGAACGCCGCGCCGGTGAGCGCCTTGCCGATCCTCGGTGAGCGACGTGTCGTGCGTGTCATCGGTGCTGCGGGTGACATTGGGTGGAGCCCCCTTGCCGACGCCGGGTGTGACGTCTGTAGCCGATGGTTGCCGTGTGCATTCTTCGGTGCCGACGGACGGCGGGACAAGGGGTGGGATCAAGTCCGTTTCCCCCCGCGGTCCGTGGGCGCGGCGGACGCGGGCACGGGCCGGGCCCGGTGCACATGCAGATCCGAACTCGCGGTCGGGCTCCGCGACTTGGTGTTCCCCCAGGTCACATCGGCTCCGGCGGGGGCGCCGGAGCGGCGGGCAGGGGGCCGGGTGTCGGCTCAGCGCTTCCCCGTCCGGCCGGAACTGGAGGCTGATCCTGGGCCCGGACGCCCGCGCCGACTTGGGGATCGCGTGGTCCCAGGTGCGCTGGCAGGAGACGCCCATCACGATGAGGTCGTCATGCCCGAGGGCTCTGCGCACGGTCGGCCCGCCGCCCCGACGCGGCGCAGCAGCAGGTCGCGAGTCTGCTTGACGTCCCATGGAACGCTGAGGGGTGGCGAGTGAGGAAACCGTGCAAGGTTCGCGTTTCGCCGGAGTTCGCAACAATCGATTTTCCCGCACGAGCACACAGATCACGACAAGATCGAACATTCACCCCTGGCGCACTTGCTCGTCCCGCGCTTCACTCCTGACTCATGAAACGACAGATCACGTCCATGCTCGCCGGACTGGTGCTGGCCGCCGGATCGGCGTTCGGCGCGAGCCCGGCGGCCGCGGCCGAGCCGGTTCCTGTGGAGTTCGGCACCGACTGGCACGACCCGCTGACCGCGGCGCCGGCCATCGAGAAGCCCGACACCCGATCCTGCGAAGTCACCATTGCCGAGGCGCAGTTCCGTGATTTCAAGCCGTACAGGGGAAGTTACGCCCCGCCCATGGAGTGCGGAGACCGCTGGAGCAAGGTGGTGCTGCGCCTCGACGGAAAGGTGAAGGGCCGTCAGTATGACCGGCTCGGCTACCTCCGTATGGGCGGCGTCGAAGTGTTCCGTACGTCCACGCCCGAGCCCTCCGTCGACGGGATCACCTGGTCGGTGGAGAAGGACGTCACCCACTACAGCGACACACTGCGCCGCGAGCAGCCCGTCGAAATGCTCATCGGTAATGTCGTCGACGAGACGTACACCGGCGTCATCGACGTCAAGGTCACGCTGACCTTCTATGCCGCGAAGGGAAGTACGAAGGCCGCCGAGACGCCCGACAAGGTGCTCCCGCTGGAGGGCGCCACGCTGACCACGCCGCGTAACTCCGAGCGCATCGTCGCCGAGGTGTACGCCACCGGATCCGGCGGCGGCTGTGAGGAGTACTGGTACTTGACCGTGCCGGACGCCGCGCCCTACTCGTGCAAAGCGGACAAGGGTCCGTACCGCGAGGTGCAGCTCAAGATCGACGGCCAACTCGCGGGAATCGCGGCGCCGTTCCCGAACGTGTGGACCGGCGGCTGGTCCAACCCCTTCCTGTGGTACGTCGTACCGGCGCCGCGTGCCTTCGACGTGAAGCCGATCGAGTACGACCTGACGCCGTTCGCCGGCAACCTCAACGACGGGCGCGAGCACCGCGTCGAGGTGTCGGTCGCGGGCCTGCCCGAGGGGCAGAGCGGCTGGAGCACACCCACGAACGTCCTCGTCTGGCAGGACGAGGGCAGCGAGCACGTCACCGGGGCGCTCACGAAAAACGATCAGAGTGATCCTTCGAACTCGACGACGATCACGCCCGGTTCACTGAACCGGCTCGACACCAAGGGTGGCCACCGGCTCACCGTCGCCGGCTATGTGAACACCTCGCACGGGCGCGTCGAGACCACCGTCTCGCGCACCCTCGCCAATACCTCAGCCCACCACTGGACGGACGACGAGAACACCGACAGGCTCACGTCACGCTGGGACGACGACGAGACGGTGACCGTGGACGGCCGCGGCCCGGCGCGGGTCGCGCACACCCATCGCGTCTACACCATGGACGGCGAGACCACGATCGGCACGGACAACCGGCTGCGCACCGCCCTCACACTCGGTGACCGGGCGGACACCTCGGTCGTACGCGCCGGTAAGCGCATCTCCTGGTCGCGGCTCGACGATACGTACACCGGCGACGCCACCTGGACGCTGGGGGTCCCCCGTGACCAGCGCCATGCCGTCGGCACGTCGAACGAGCGCTACCGGCTGGACGGGTCGGAGGGCTGCTACGACCGCACACTACGGACCGAGCAGGGCGCCCTGACGGAGGACCGTACGGGCTGCTGAGCCCACGCGGGGCCCGGCTGTGCATGCCGGGCTCCGCGCTCTCCAACTCATGTGATTTCGAATGCCAGTTGGCTTAAACCGCGATACGATCCCCCGGATGAGAGCTTGCAACCCGCCGCCTCGGATCAGCCCGAGGCTGCGGGTGCCGACAAATCGTCCGGCCTGGCCTCGGAAACCGCGCTTGCCGACCACTCCGATGTCTTCACGTGCACAGACGCGGACGGCATCATGACCTCGTGCCGCTGCGCCACGCCTGCCTCGCCGCGACCAACACCCTGTCGCACCTGCGCTTGCTGCCGATGAGCGACCGGGACAAAGACATCGAGATCCTTGCCCTGCGGCACCAACTGTCCGCCACGCCCTGGTCCTGCGCCTGGCTCCCGAGAATTCCTCGTGTGGCTGTCGCCGAATCCACGGCGAACTCGCGGCTCCGGGCATCAAGGTCGCCGACTCCACCGTCTGGGAGATTATCCGCGAGCACGACATCCCACGCGCCCGAACGGCAGAACACGACCTGGGCCGACTTCCTGCGCAGCCAGGCCGACGCGCTGCTCACCTGCGACCTCTTCGAGACCCGCACCCTGACCAGGGCGCGTCTGTACGTATTCGCCGTCATCGAACACGCCACCCGACGCATTCGGATCCTGGGCGCCACCACTCACCCCACCACGAAGTGGGTGGTGCAGCTCGGACGCAACCTCGCCATGGACCGGGAGGACACGGGCAGCAAGGCCAGGCACCTGCACTGCCGGGCAGCGGAACCCCCGGGTCACCGCCCCGAGGGGCGGTGACCCGGGAGGGTTCACCGCGGTGGTGCCGTCGTCAGCAGGTGTTGCACTGCTGGGGAAGGGTGTCCCAGAAGGAGGTGTCCGCCTGGTCGATCGAGCCGTCGGCGACTGCCTGGATAGTGGCTTCCATGGTGAGCACCGACTGCCGGATCAGGTAGCCGTTGGACTTCTGGCCGAGTACATACGGTGCGTACTC
Organism: Streptomyces sp. NBC_01320; assembly: GCF_035974375.1. NCBI lineage: Bacteria > Bacillati > Actinomycetota > Actinomycetes > Kitasatosporales > Streptomycetaceae > Streptomyces > Streptomyces sp. NBC_01320. Next base: position 11,258,235 of record NZ_CP108390.1, on the reverse strand, counting down.
GTGGTCGCTCATCCCGCGCATCTCGAACAGCAACGTGGCGATGCCGTACTCGGCCGCCATGCCGTTACGGCCGATGGTGTTGGCCGATCCCCCGTCGTACCGGCCGATGTGGCCCCAGCCGGTGCGGTCGACGTTGTGGTACACCACGGAGCCGAGCCGCTTGGACTTCTCGACCAGTTCGGGCGAGACGTCCGGGGTCGTCGGGTACAGGATCGAACCGGACACCAGATCCCCGTTCACGCGGGACTGGGTGCCCTGGTGGTGCAGGTCGATCGCGTAGTCCACGTCATAGGCGCGCAACACATTCTCGTGCAGGGCCTGCGTCTCGGGCTGCTCCTTGGCCACGTGGTCGCGGTTGAGGTCGACCTCGTTGGCGTTGTAGCGGGTCAGGTGGCGTTCGCCCTTGGCGAGGTAGCCGTCGAGGGGGAAGTTCACGTCACCCATTGCGCCGTCGGCGTTGAACATCGGGATGAAGAGGATGTTCACGTCCTTGAGCATCGAGGCCTTGGACGGCGAGCCGAGGGACTTGATGGTGTGCAGCATGGCCTCGGTGGTCAGCTGTTCATTGCCGTGCTGCTGCGCCAGATACAGGATCGTCGGGTTGTCCGGGTTGCTGACGTACTTGACCAGGTGGATGTCACGGCCCTTGACGGTCTGCCCGATCACCTCGAGCTCCATGGCGTCCTGCTTGGCGTCCTGGGCCTTCAGGAAGCGGACCACGTCGTCGTAGGTGGACAGGATCGAGGTGTTGATCGTCTCTTTGCCCTGGTAGTTGGGGCCTTCCCCGACCGCAGCGGCGGTGCCGGTGAACAGGGCACCGGTCAGCAGGAGTGCGCCCGTGAGGGCGGCGGTAGTAGCACGGGCGGATCTGGTGAGGCTGGAACTACGCATGTGTTTCTCCCTGGTGTCGTGAGCAGCATCTGACGGCGGGCGAGCCTATGATCTTGATGAAAACCAGTCAATGCCGGTGTGTCTGAGTGGCGTTACTGCAGACGAGAGCATTTGGCGGGAAAATATCGCGAAGCGCATGGCCGTTGCAGGCAGGACAGCCGCCCGCCGCGCCAGGCTCGTATGCGACAGGAGCAAGGCCCCGTTCACAGATGTCTCTCGGCCGCCTAGAGTGGCGTGCGCCCCCCCCTCGGAAGTGCCTTACGACACCTGAGAAGCAGTGAATGTCCGCTCGGAGATGGGTCGCCACACTGGCGAGCACCGTCCTGATCACCAGCCTCTCCACCGTCGCCGCCAACGCCACCGGCAAGCCCACCAACGGCGCGATCCCGCCGGTGTCCCACTGCGGCACCGAGGCCTCCGGATCCGGCAACAACGGCTTTGTCGACTACACGCAACTGACCACCGCTCTCCAGCAGCTGGAGACCAGCACCGGCTGCACCGTCGACGTGGAGGTGGCCGGGTACTCCAACCAGGGCCGCGCCATCCACACCGCGCGCGTCTGCGAGGGCGACAAGGTCGTGTACGTGCAGACGCAGATCCACGGCAATGAGATGCACAGCACCGAGGCGGCCCTGGAGCTGCTCAAGCAGTGGGGCTCGTCGACAAGAAGAACATCAAGGGCATCGACCCGAAGCTGATCACCCCGTACACCCGCCCCGACGGCACGAAGCAGCTCACCATCGACTGCTGGCCGCTCTACTGGTACACCGGCGACAAGAAGCCGGGTGAAACCAACGGCCAGGGCCTGAACGGCACTTGGTTCACCGTGCGGCCCGACGGCAAGCTGGCCAAGTAGTCGCGTCGGACCGGGAAGGGGACCGCCCCGCGCCTCGGTCAAGGAGGCCGGCTTCCAAGAGAGCGCACCCAGGATTGGTTCAGATCTCCTCTGAACCACCCCCTGGCAGGCGTCGACCTTGCGTGTCCAGCCCCTTGAGGTGCTGGTCAGCGACGTGGTCCTGGCCTGCGCGGAGTGCGGATGTCATTGCGCACCGGGACCTCGGCGGCCTGCGGGCATCGGCCCGCGAGCGGTGCGAGGGTGTCGGCAAAGTCGCGCGGGTGCGGGGCAGGCACGTTGTGAGATTTGCTCCCGTTTGTGGACATCTCTCGAAGATCGGATCGCGGGACTCGAGATAGAGGTGTTCTGGTGGGTGTTGCCCGGTATTCAGCGGAGTTCAAGCGGGACGCGGTCGAGCTGGTGCGGTTCAGTGGCCGGGCGGTCGGTGTAGTGGCCAAGGAACTCGGGGTCAACAGCGAGTCGCTGCGCCAGTGGCTTCGCCGGGCCGAGGTCCTGGCCGGTGCTGGGGCGGTGCTGTCATGACGCCGTCCGAGCGGGAGAGACTCAAGCAGCCGCGTAAGCAGGTCCGTGAGCCGGAGCTGGAAAAGGAAATCCTTCGGAAGGCGGCCCAGTATTTCGCGAAGGGGATGGGTCGTTGACCGGCCGCCGGCGGTTCATCTCCGAGCACCGTCTGGAGTACGGCATACAGCGGCTGTGCAGAATTCTGCGGATCTCCCGGTCAGGGTTCTGCCGGTGGCGCCTTGCGGAGTCGACCCGGCAGGCGGAGCTGGGGGCGAGCGGGAGCTGACCCCGCGGATCCGGGCGATCCACGCCGGAACGAAGGGCGCCTACGGCGGGGGAGGCTCCGCTGCGGCCCGCGCCACGGGCCGCCCATCTCCCCCACCGGCCGCCCCAGCTCGTAGGAGGCGGCCTTGAGACCCATGGGCGGCTGGGTCAGCGTTGTTCGGGGACGAGTGCTGTGATGGCGTCCACCTCGGCCGTACTCAGGCGGATACGAGCGGCGGCGAGGTTCTCTTCCAGGTGCCGGGTACTGGTTGTGCCGGGAATGGGCAGCACCTGTGGACCGCGGTGCAGCTGCCACGCGAGGGCGACCTGCCGCGGAGTGACACGGTGCGCGGCGGCGATCGGGGTGACCACCGCGCGGAACAGATCACCCTCGCCGTCCTGAGGGAGGTCGCCCGGGTGCCAGGGCGAGAAGACGATGCCGGCCTCGTACGTGAGGCGCTGCACGTCCGCGTGCTGTCGCATCGTCACGTTGTGCTGCACTGTGACGGCTGCGATGTCGGTGATCGCCGTGGCGGTGCGGAGCTGGTCAGCGCTGATGTTGGACCAGGCCGATGTGGCGGATGAGTCCGCTTTGGCGCATCTCCGCGAGTGTGCCGACGATGTCGCAGGGCCTCGTAGAACGCCCCCACACAAGCCGGCCGGGACCGTCAAACCCCCGCCTGCACTGGTCCGATTGATCAAGTACCGCGTCGACGGGCAGGCCGACATCGTCCGGCTCATCACCAGTCTGACCGACCACGAGAAGTACCCCACCGAAGAACTCACCGTCCTCTATTCCCGGCGCTGGGAAATCGAGTTGGTCTTCGACGAGATCAAGACCCGTCAACGCGGCCGACCGGTCCTCAGGGCTCAGACACCGGACGGCGTGCGGAGTGCTGCGTGCGTGGCTGCACGACGCGCTACGTCCCCACGGGGAGAATGTGTGGCGGCGTGGCACGGTCCGCTTGTCGGGACAAGGACGCCGCGGATCAGTGTGAGCGCGGGTGGTTGCCATCGTGACGGTGGTCATGGCCCTCGGGACGTTGCGCCAGGGCCTTCGTACGTGCGGTGACCTCGTCCGCGGACACGGCGCGTAGGTCGACGAGCACGTCCTCCAGGGCACCCAGCCAGTGCAGATAGTAGGTGTACGGCTCCTCCCGCGAGTGGTTGTAGGGCTCCTCCCTCGTCGACGCGCTCTCCCAGGCAGCGATCCGGTCGATCAACGCGGCCTGGAATTGCGGCCAGGTGAAGGCGCCGGCCTCGTACAAACTGACGGCCATGCCGAAGGCACGGCTCTCCCACGGCTCGGCGAACACCAACTCGCCGTTGGTGCGGGGCGGTGCGGCCGGGCCCTCGATGTCCAACGGCGCGTTCATGGGGCCTCGGCCTTCGCCACGCCCACCATCGCATCCCTCGTCACCAGCGACACGAGTTCTTCCTCGGACAGGTGAGCGGTGCCGGCCGGACGTTCGGGCAGCACCAGCCAGCGCACCTCGCTGGTGGAGTCGCGGACGGTGATCCGCACGTCGTCGGAGAGTTCGAGTCCCATCTCGGCCAGCACCGTACGCGGCTCCCTGACGATCCGCGCGCGGTAGGCGGGGTCCTTGTACCAGCTCGGCGGCAGGCCGAGCACCGGCCACGGGTAGCACGAGCACAGCGTGCAGACCACCACGTTGTGGGTGCTCGCAGTGTTCTCCACGACGACGATGTGCTCGCCCTGCTGTCCCGAGAAGCCCAGCTCCTTGATGGCGGCGGTGCCGTCTTCGAGCAGCCGCCGCCGGTACTCCGGGTCGGTCCACGCCTTGGCGACGACCTTGGCTCCGTTGAGCGGTCCCACGCCGATCTCGTAGGTGGTGATAATTTCGTTCATCACCTTCGGGTCGATCAGGCCGCGCTCAGCGAGCAGTTGCTCGAGCGCCTCGGTGCGCAGAGCCGGGGGAAGCCTCTCGCCCGGTCCTCCGGTGGTGGTCATGCGGTTGTCTCCAGGTAGCTCTCATACAGCTCTGCGGTGAGCGCGAAGGGTTCGGCGTCGGCGCCCCACAGCTCGCGCGAGTCGAACCGTACCGAGTAGACGTGCTGCGGATTCTCGCCCAGGAAGTGCGCGTTGGTGTCCGGCAGCACCGCAGCGGGCTGGATGAACTCGACGATGCCGGTACGGCCCCGCATGTAGCCCGGTAGCCGCGTGTGCCCGGGCGGTGAGATGTCTTTGGCGCGCACACGCTCGCCGACGGCGAAGACCGGGGTGGTGTCCACGGTGCGCAGGGAACCCTCGGCGGCCGGTGCGTAGTCGGGCCGGGCGGGCTCCGGGACCGACGGTTCCTCGACGTGTTCACCACGCAGGTTGCGGGCGCGGGCGTCGATCGCGCCCGGTGCCAGGATGGAGCTGTCGGTGAGCATCAGCTCCCCGGCGTTGAGCCAGCGTCCGTAGTAGCCGTCGTCCAGGTAGGCGGCTCGGTCCAGGCGCTCCAACGCGTGCCGGAAGGCGTCCGTGTTGATGCCGCCGCACGCCACGCGGCTGGAGAGGATCGCAAGCGCGAATGCCCGGCCCTGCCAGGGCTCCTCGAAAACAGGTTCATCGCGTCTCGGCGGATGAACGGGGCCCCATCCCAGGGTTCCCCCCATATCGGCAATACCATCCATCAAACGTTCCCTTATATGCCTGCAAGAGTGGACATATTCGCTCGCATTGTAGGCGGGTGGCGTTCTCGGCGTCGCGGCATCGGCCGCATGTGAACCCGCTGTCCGCTCTGTCCGGTACCTGCGGGCCGAGTACACCGGCCGCATCAACCGGATCGGCATGGGATCCGTGTTCTGGTCCCGCTCCTACTTCGCCGGCTCCTGCGGCGGAGCACCGCTCACCGTGATCCGCCAGTACATCGAAGGACAGAAACGGCCCACCTGACCGTCACCGATGTAGACGCAGAGAAGTCCGGCGCTCCGCGCCTCCGCGCTCAGGATGCGTTTCCCTCCCCAGCTGAAGCCGGGGATACCCACGCAAGATCAGGGATGGCGCCGGATCGTGCCGCGCATCGCCCGCCGCGGCATCGACGCCTCCGACCGGCTGGTGCCGGCACCGCTGGGTGGTCGAGCAAACCCTGAACGTCCTGGCTCGTGGGCTGCCGCTGATTCCAGCGCTGCTACGAGCGCGAGGCCGAACACTTCCTCGCCTTCGTCGGCATAGCCAGTGGCCTCATCTGCTACCGCAGAGGGGACACCGTCGCGAGCCAGGAGGTCAGTAGCTGGTTGACCTCCTCGGGGCGTTCCTGCTGGAGCCAGTGGCCGCAGCCGTCCAGGATGTGGGAGGAGACCAGCGAGGGAAGCGTGGCCGGGTAGGCATTGATCGCATCGGTCATCCAGGTCGTGGAGGCGTCCAGGGCGCCGCCGATGAACAGGGACGGCTGCATGAGGGGGGAGCCGCTGAAGTCGGAAAGGTCCTCCCAGTCGCGGTCCATATTCCGGTAGCGGTTGAGGGCTCCGGTCATGCCGGTGCGCTCGAATTCCCCGGCGTAGTGGTCGAGATCGGCTTCGGTGAGCCAGGAGGGCAGCCGGTCCTTGGGGAACCGGTCGCGCAGCGTTCCGCCGCGGCTGACGAAGTGTGGGTCGGTCTCCCCCTGCGCCGGCATGGTGTCGGCGGACAGGGCCGCGTAGAAGCCCGCGAGCCAGCCCCGGACGTCGGGCTCGATCTCGGCCTCGGCCCGGCCCGGCTCCTGAAAGTACGAGACGTAGAACTCCTGGTCTCCGCCCAACTGCGCGAAGACGTCGCTGGGGCGGGGGCCGCCGGGCGGGGCGTAGGGAACGCTCAACAGACCCACCGCGCGGAAGACCTCGGGGTGGAGCAGGGCGGAGGTAGCCGCGATGTTCGAGCCCCAGTCGTGCCCGATGATCACCGCTGTTTCCTCCCCCAGGGCGTGCACCAGGGCGAGGTTGTCCTCCACGAAGGCGCGCATCCGGTACTCCTGCGGTGCGGACGGCTTGGAGGAACGGCCGTAGCCGCGCACGTCTAGTGCGACCGCCCGGTACCCCGCCGCCGCGAGCGCCGGGAGCTGGTGGCGCCAGGAGTACCAGGACTCGGGGAAGCCGTGGACGAGCAGGACCAGTGGCCCGGTGCCCTGCTCGACCAGGTGCAGCCGTCCGGCGGGGGCGTCAATGGTGCGGTGGCGCAGGTCTGCGGACGGTGCGGGCTGGTACATGGCTTCTCCTCGGGTTCCCAGGTGGCGGCGGTACACATCGATCATGCGTTGCGGCGCCCGGGGACGCGACTAGCGTTGTCACTCTGGCAAACTTGCAGGACAGGGGCGGTGTGCGTGGACCGGCAAGAGAGGGACAAGGCGAAATGACGGATGACGACATCGCTGGTGTGCTGGCCGCCATGGGGCCGCGGTTGCGGGTCTCGCGTGAACGGCGCGGGGACACGCTCACCGACGTGAGCCGCGCAATCGGCATCTCCCCCAGCACGCTGTCGCGGGTCGAGAACGGTCGACGCAAGCCGAACCTGGAACTGCTGCTACACCTGGCGAAGGCCTACGGCGTATCCCTGGACGAGCTGGCCGGCACCGCGCCCGCCACGGTGGAGAAACCGCACAGTCCGCCGCCCCGGCGTCCGGTGGACGACAAGGCGGTGTTGCCTCTGACCCACTACGTCGGGGGCGTGCACGCCCACAAGCACGTCCTGCCCGCAACCGACGACCAGCCGCCACGGCCACGCCAGGTGTCGCACGAAGGGTACGAATGGCTGTGCGTGCTCTCCGGACGGCTGTGGCTGGCGCTCGGCGAACACGACCTCGTCCTCACTGCCGGGGAAGTCGCCGAGTTCGACACCCGTACCCCTCACGGAGTCGCCAACGCCGGGCTCGGCGGACCGGTCGAATACCTGATCATGTTCGGGCCACAGGGCGAACGCCTACGACACCGCGTCCAACCAACGGCCAACTGAGACAACCTCTATAAGAGGCCGGGGCGCGCGGCCGCGTCGGGCGCAGTCGCGCAGCAGCGCGCCCCAGGCCTCGGCCGACTCGCGGTGGCCATCGGCCATCGCGACGAATTCCTTGGTTCCGTCCGCACGGACTCCGATCATGACCAGGACCGCGGCTCCGGCCTGGTCCAGGCGTATCCGCAGGCGGATGCCGTCGACCCACAGGTAGACGAAGTCCGTGGCGGACAGGTCGCGGTCCTGGAAGGCAGCGTGGCCGGCCTGCCACTGCGCGGTCAAGCGGGCAACGGTCGCTGGGGAGAGCCCGGCGGAGCTGCCCAAGAACTGCTCCAGTGCGGGCACGAAGTCGCCCGTGGACAGGTGAGCATTGCTCTTCCGATGGCCCTCACCAGTCTCTCCGTTGCTGTGATCACGAAGAGCCTCCGGGAATCACGCCCAGCTGTCGCATCTGCGAGAAGACGTCGACGACCCCCCAGATCTCAGCGATTCGACCGCCGGCGAAGCGGAAGATGAAGATCTCGTTGTACCTGACGGACTTGCCGGTTGGCGGGAGATCCCTGTACTCGCCCAGGTGGGTCCCGGTAACCGTGTTCCTGAAGACGACCTTGTCCCCCTTGGCAATCACATCCTCGATCGCAACGTGAAGGTCGGGGAACGCGCGAAGGAGCACCGCCCATACTTGCTTGAGTGCCTGCGCCCCCCTCGCACCAGTCGGTACTGGCGCGTGGAACAGCACGTCCGGCGCGACGACCTCGTCGATAGTCTTCGAGATGATCTCTGCATCGCCGGTGTTCACGGCGTCATGCAAGCGACTGAGTAGCGTGCTGCTGCTTGTTTCCTGAGCTGTTGGCATGCGGCTCCTCCTCGGGGTGGCCTGAACATTCAGGCGGTTGTCGCTGCTCAGATCGTGGGCTGGGGGACCCTCTGCTGTTGTCGGTGGTTACACAGCTATGACGGAACGGCTCGCCACGATGTGACATGAACGAATGTGACGTGCGCCTCGCTTGCCTCGCGTTATGGAGGGCCCCGTACTTCGGTAACCGACCACGGTGCGGTCGTGAGTGTTCCGGGCGGTTCCCACCGCCCGGAACACTCACGACGCCGGAGCAGCAGCGGGCTACCTGGAGAGAGTGGCCGGTTCGTCCAGCCGCGTCAGCTTCCGTGGGTTTGCCGTCGCGTAGATGCGGGTGACCCGCCCGTTCTCCACCACAAGGCTCACCGCGGCCTGTTGGCCGTCGATCTCGATTCGGCCCGCGGGCGCGCCGTTGAGCCATACGGTCGTGGTCTCGAACGCGGCCCGGTCCGCGCGCCTGAGCAACTTCGCCACGAGATCGGCCCCGTGGATCGGAGTCAGAGCGGCGGCCGCAAGCCCGCCGCCGTCGGCGATCAGGACCACGTCCGGCGCCATGACCTCCATCAACTCCTGCAACTGACCGGTGCGCAGTGCGGCCAGGAACCGTTCCACCACGGCCTGCTGCTCCGAGCGGCTCACCTGCATTCGTGGTCGCCGGGCCGCCACGTGCTCGCGTGCCCGTCGAGCGATCTGGCGCACCGTGGCCGCGGACTTTCCGACGGCCTCGGCGATCTCGCTGTACGGCACCTCGAAGACCTCGCGGAGCACGAACACCGCCCGCTCCGTCGGCCCGAGTGTTTCCAGCACGGTCAGCATCGCGATCGAGACGCTCTCCGCGAGTTCGACGTCCTCGGCAACATCAGGGCTTGTCAGCAGCGGTTCCGGCAGCCACTCGCCGACGTATTCCACGCGGCTGCGCGACAATGTCCGCAGGCGGTTGAGCGCCTGCCGCGTGATGATCCGGACGAGGTAGGCCCGCGGGTCAACCACCTGCGCACGGTCGACGTCGGCCCACCGCAGCCAGGACTCCTGCAGCACGTCCTCTGCGTCGGCGGCCGACCCGAGCATCTCGTAGGCGACCGTGAACAGCAGGCTGCGATGGGCGACGAACGGGTCCTGGGTCATGCCGTCGACGCTACGCCGGACGGCTCAGGGCGCTTGGCCAGGGGAATCTCGCAGGCATCGGAGAAGCCTTGCGACGCGACCCCGTTCGCGTTGTTGTTCCTGGTGGCCATGTTGACGAAGGCGATGTATGCGGTGAGCTCGACCATCGCCGCGGGGCCGAGCCGGTCGAGCAGGCTCGCGTACAACTCGTCGGTGACGGTCGGCGGCGTGTTCGTCATGGCCTCGGCGTACTCAAGGACGTCCCGCTCCAGCGGGGTGAACACCTCCGACTCCCGCCAGCGCGGTACCTGGCTCGCCTTGACCAGGTCCAGGTTCTGGTTCTGCGCCTGGAAGTAGCCGACGTCGAGGCACCAGCTGCAGCCGACCTGTGCCGCGACCGCCATGTGCGCGAACGACTTGAGGCCCGCGTCGGCCGCATCCCACGCGCTCAGCTTGGCCGAGAACTCCAGATTGGACGTGGCGACCTTGGGGCTGTGCCACACCACCTCAACGGGCTCGGGCACTTCGCCGAGCTGCTTGATCATGTTTTCCTTGAGCTCCGCCGGGAGCTCGGCCTTCGGTACACGTAGCGACAAGGTGTCCTCCATGGACGGTTGCCTGTGTGGCTGTTCGACATGAAGACACCGCCGGGCCCACGAATGTGACAACCCCCGCCACCGCATCCAGATCGTCAGCGGGCACAGGCCCGCGGCCACTGTCTGGTCCGCTCCCACTCGACCCGCAACTGATGACAGCCACATCGCGATCATTCCTTGGTCCGGACAAGGACCATGGCCGTCGACGAGCTGGACACCCGCACCCTGCGGCCGGTGCTGGAGCAGCTGGGCACCAGCGTGCGCGAGTACGCGCGGCTCCTCGTATCGCTGGTGGCACGCTCCAGGCCCGGCGCTCGCATCCATGCCGGAGATCATCGAGGGAAACGCCCGCGCGTCTTCGTCCCGTCACCACGCACATACTCGTCCACCCACGGCATGACGAAGCCCTCTCCCCGCTGCGACCCCTCCCACAACCGCACCATCAAAGCCGCCACCGCTGACAGAACGTCAGAAGAAGATCGCTTTCGGTCACGCGGGAGGGCGGAATCGGAGACCGGCAACAGCGTCGTCAGCAACCCGCTCGTGACGACGCGGTTCGACGTGACAGCTCGGCACGCTGTCGGACTCCCAAGTCACGGGCAGCGTTCATTCCCGGGCATATCGTGTCGTCATGGCACATGCCGGTAGTCCCCAGGCCGATCGGCCGGATGGGCCTGCGACTTCGGGCCGGCTCCTGGCACCGCTTCTCGCGGTCTGCGCGGGCTACTTCATGGTCATCCTGGACGTGACCATTATCAATGTCGCCGTTCCGGTGGTGGGACGGGAACTGTCGGCCTCGCTCACCGGGATCCAATGGATCACGGACGGCTACACCCTGATCTTCGCCGGCCTGCTGCTCACCGGCGGCGCGCTGGGGGACCGGCTCGGCAACCGCCGGGTCTTCTGTACCGGGGTGGTGGTGTTCACCGCCGCCTCGGCCGGCTGCGGGTTGGCACAGAGCACCGGGACCCTGGTCGCCGCCCGGCTGGCGGAAGGACTCGGCGCGGCACTGATCGTGCCCGGCTCCCTCGCCCTTCTTCAGCAGGCCTATCCCTCACCCGCCGAGCGCTCCCGGGCCTTCGGCCTATGGGGCTCCATGGCAGGCGTCGCCGCCTCCGCCGGCCCCCTCCTGGGCGGCCTCCTGGTCACTACCGTGGGCTGGCGCTGGGTGTTCTTCATCAACCTGCCCGTCGGTTGCGCCTGCCTGTTGCTGACGCTGCGCCACGTACCGGCGTCGGCCCGTCGCACGGACCGCGCCGTGGACTGGCCGGCCCAGTGCGCGCTGATCGCGACGGTGGCCCTGTTGATCTCTGTCCTCAACGAAGCCGGGCGGCGTGGCTGGGCGGACCCGCTGATCCTCACGGGCGCCGGCCTGTGCCTGCTGGCAGCCTTCGCGTTCGTCCTTCGCGAGCGCCTGGCCCGCAACCCTGTACTGCCCTTGCGATTGCTGCGCTCACGCCCGATGAGCGGTGGAGCGGCCGTCGGCCTGCTGTTCAACTTCGCCTTCTACAGCATGATCTTCACCGCCAGCCTGTACTTCCAGCACCAGCGCGGCCTGAGCGCACTGCGCACCGGGGTCGCCCTCTTCCCGGCGGTGGCGATGACCATGTTCGCCTCCGTCCTGTCCGGGCGACTGGCACGCCGCACCGGACACCGCCCGCTTGTGGTCTCGGGCATGGTCCTGGGAGCGGCAGGTCTTACCGGCTGGGCCGCCGCTGGACCGAACCCGGACTACCTACTGCTCGTGGCGCCGATGATGGCTGCGGGCTTCGGCACATCCTTCGCCCTCACCGGATCAACCGCCACCGTGATGTCAGCCGCCCCGGACGCGTACTCCGGCACCGCCTCAGCCCTGTTCAACACCACCCGCCAGATCGGCAGCGCCGCGGGGGTCGCGCTGGGAGGGTCGCTGCTGGCCGCCGCAGCCAGTTTCACCACCGGGCTGCGGACCAGCATGGCCATCGGCGCGGCCGCGTACCTGACGGCCGCCACCCTCGCGCTCTTCAGCATCCCGCGGAAGACACTCCGCGACGTCGCCGGCTGAATGACGGCGACCCTGATCCGCACCCGCAGGGCGGCGCCAGGTACCGATTCTGCCTCCCCTGCTGATCGGACTGCGCACGTATCCCCCAGATCGGGGTTCTCTCCGTACGCGCTCCGGCACCGAATGCAGAACGCTGATCAGCCTCGCTGGCGACGCGGCGCGGGGGGCGGCCCGGGTCGCATCCCCACAAGCCGCCGGGAACACGGTCCGGGCCACTTCTGCCTGCTCCCAAGCTCCTTCGCAGTCAGTAAGGTCTCGCCGACGATTCTGGGGGGCAGCCGACCTCTACGGTCGCTTTGTCGGGACTGACTGAAGTGCGGGCCAGCGGGCGAGCATCGTTGGCGCATGCCGGCGGTGAGGCCGCTCACGCCGCTGAGAGAAGTGTGGTTGGCGGTCATCAGGCTGACGACACCGAGCCGGTGGACGAGCCGTTGCCGGGCTGTCGCCGTGCCCCACTTCCAGTCCCGGGTCGGAATCCGGTCCAGGTGGTCCTTGCTTTCGCGGCGTGCCCGCTCGACCAGCGCGTCGCCGCGGAGCAGCCAGCCGGCGCATGCGTCGGTGAGGCCGTCTTGAATCTCCGAACCGGTCGCGGTGCGCCACTTCCTTCACGACTGCGAACACGTCGGCGCAGCCGTGCCGTTGGCGCACTCCCCCGTGGGCCGGTGGACGTTCCATCAGCCTTTCTGTCGGCGCCTCGCATCTTTTGATGAATCATTAGAAAGTTCCAGAGATTCGTACCGAACCTCTGGACAGCCCCCACACGGCCCTCTAATGTCTCGGCCCACCGAGACATGTGTGTCGTCGCGGTAACACCGCAGCCGATCAGCTTTCACACGAACGCCGTTCACCTCACGGGTCTTTCCACGTCTCTCCCCCATGGCCGGGCCACCGCCCGTCACGAGGCGCTGCGCGATCGCCGTCGAGGCCGATCACGCACCGTGCAGCACCCCCATCGAAAGAAGAGAGGCGCCTCCGTGTCCCTGGGGGCCCCTCCCCCGTCCGCTTCTTACTGCCAGCGACCGAGGAGACGCATCACCGTGCACCGCACCCTGAGACGCCTGATCACGGGGGTCCTGCTCGTGGCACTGCCCGCGCTGGGCGGTGTGGCCCTCGCGCCCGCCGCCCAGGCGCACCCGGACCACGAACACGCCCTGGACTGGTCGAACTACGAGAAAGTCACCCTGACGAAGGACACCGGCGAGCCGATCGACCTCGCCGTGCTGCCCGACAACCGCGTTCTGCACACCGCCCGCAACGGCGACCTACGGCTCACTGACCCCGGCACCGGTGTCACGAAGGTCGTCAACCACGTCGACGTGTACCAGAACTCCGAGATGGGGTTGCAGACGGTCACGCTGGACCCGGACTTCGCCACCAACAAGTGGGTCTACCTCTACTACTCACCGCCGCTGAACACCCCGGCCGGCTCCGCCCCGCTCCAACTGCCCGCCGGGCAGAACGACTCGTACTGGAAGCAGTGGGAAGGGTACGACACCCTGACCCGCTTCAAGTGGACCGGCGACAAGCTGGACCTCTCCACCGCGCAGGAGATCATCCGGGTCGACACCAACCGCGGGCAGTGCTGCCACGTCGCCGGTGACGTCGACTTCGACAGCAAGGGGAACCTCTACCTCTCGACCGGTGGCAACACCCCGGCGTCGGGCCCGAACGTCAACGGCTACACACCGATCAACGACGCGGCCGGCTACAACCCGGGCCTCGACGAACGCCGCGGCGCGGGCAACACCAACGACCTGCGGGGCAAGATCCTGCGGATCGACGTCCAGGAGGACGGCAGTTACACCATCCCGGAGGGGAACCTCTTCGAGCCGGGCACGGCCAAGACCCGCCCCGAGATCTTCGTGATGGGTCTGCGTAACCCCTTCCGGCTGGCGGTGGACCGCGAGACCGACGCGGTGATGTGGGGCGACTACGGACCCGACGCCGGTACCGCCGACCCGAACCGCGGGCCTATGGGATACGTCGAGTGGCAGACCACCACCAGGGCCATGAACAGCGGCTGGCCGTTCTGCACGGGTGACAACACCAAGCCCTACCGGGACTTCGACTTCGCCACCCTCACGCCCGGCCCCGCTTTCGACTGCGCGGCGCCGGTCAACGACTCCCGCTGGAACACCGGTCTGACCAAGCTGCCCGCGTCCACGCCGGCCACGCTCTGGTACGGCGACCGGGACACCGACCAGCCGTGGCCCGAGCTGACCGCCTTCCGCGGTCCCGGCGGCCCCGGCGGCCAGGCCCCGATGGGCGGTCCGGTCTACCACTACGACGCGGACAACCCCTCACCCGGCAAGTTCCCCGAGTACTGGGACGGCAAGGCGTTCTTCGCGGAGTTCTCCCAGGACTACGTCGCCGCGTTCACGCTCGACGGGCCGAACGGACCCGTGAGCAAGCTGGAGAACGTCCTGCCCAACAGCGAGCGTTCGCAGAACGGCATCCCGCAGTGGGACAACCCGATGGACCTGGAGTTCGGCCCCGACGGCGCGCTCTACGTCCTGGACTACGGCGACGGCTTCTTCCGTCAGAACCCCGACGCGGGTCTCTACCGGATCGACTACGCCGAGGGCAACAAGGCACCCACCGCCGTGATCAAGGTCGACAAGACGTCCGGCCAGGCCCCGCTGGAGGTCTCGTTCAGCGCGACCGGGTCCAGCGACCCGGAGAACGGCGAGCTGACGTACCAGTGGGACCTCGACGGTGACGGCACCTTCGACGCCACCGGCCCCACGGCCAGCCGTACGTACCCGGAGAACGGGCAGTTCCAGGCCCGGCTCAAGGTCTCCGACCCGCAGGGCAAGTTCGGCCTGTCGAGCCGTCAGATCACCGTGGGCAACACGGCGCCGACGGTACGGATCACCTCACCGCCCAACGGCGGGTTCTTCAACTGGGGCGACGCCGTGCCGTACGACATCGCTGTCGAGGACCCGGAGGACGGCAACACACCGGACTGCGCCAAGGCCGCCTGGACCTTCGGCCTCGGGCACAACCAACACGGTCACCCGGTCAACAGCGGCACCGGCTGCACGGGCGGCGTGGCGACCCCGACCGACGCGGGGCACGGGGACACCGAGAACGTCTTCGGCGTCCTCGGGATCACCTACACCGACAAGGGCGCGGGCGGCGTTCCTCCGGCCACCGGTGACGCCCAGGTGGTGCTCAACCCGTCCGTCATGCAGGCCGAGCACTACGACTCGGCCGAGGGCGTGACGGTCACGGACGACACCACGGCGTCCGGCCAGCGCAAGCTGACCTCGTTCGACGCAGGCGACTGGATCGCGTACGACCCGGTGTCGTTCGCCGGGATCACCGGGGTGAAGACCCGCGCGAGCGGCGCCGGCACACTGGCACTGCGCTGGGGATCGGCCGACGCCGAGCCGTTCGCCACAGTGTCGGTCCCGGCCGGCGAGGGCTGGCAGACCGTCACCACTGCGCTCTCCAATGCGCCTTCGGGCAGCGGCGAAGTCTTCGTCACCAGCTCCGGCGGTGTCGACCTGGACTCGCTGACCTTCCAGGGCGCGGGCATCGCGGACAAGACCGCGCCCAAGGTCACCGCCACGCTCAATCCGCCCCGGCCCAACGGTGACGACGGCTGGTACACCAGCAACGTGTCGCTCGCGGTCTCGGCGACCGACAACGGGACGGTGTCCAGCCGTCAGTACTCGGTCGACGACGGGGCGACATGGCAGTCGGCCAACTCGGCCGTCACGCTGTCCAAGGAGGGGACCACAACCGTCCGCTACCGGGCGACCGACAACGGCGGCAACGTCTCCGAGGTCGGCTCGCTCACGGTACGGATCGACCGCACCGGTCCCACGGTGACGGCCACCGGTCTCGACGCCGACGGCGTCTACGGCGACTCCAAGCGCCCGACGCCGGTCTTCTCGGCGGAGGACGCAGTGTCCGGCGGGGCGACCGTGACAGCCACGGTGGACGGCAAGGCCGTCACCTCCGGCCAAGCGCTGGAGCTGTGGCGGCTGCCGCTCGGGAACCACGACCTCACGGTCAAGGCCCGCGACAAGGCCGGCAACGCCACCACAAAGACGGTGGCCTTCACCACCCGTACCTCCTACGCGGACATCCGCGCGCTGATCACCCAGCTGCGGGCGGACGGACTGATCACGGCGCAGGGCCAGAAGCGACTGACCGTACGGCTCGACCAGGCCGAGGCGCACGCCAAGGCGGGCCGCACCAGCCAGGCCGCGGCCATGCTGGAGTCGTTCGTCGGCTATACCTCCGACACCGCCCAGGTGCCGGACAGCGCGGCGGGCGCGGCCCTGGCACGGGACGCGCGGGCGCTGAAGGAAGGCGCCACCGGCTGACGCCGGGACTGACGGAGCTGCCCCGCTGTCACCGGCGGGGCAGTTCCGTGTCCCGGACTCCGTCAGGGGCCCGTTTCCGCGCGGTGTGGTCCCTGCCAAAGCGTGCTCCGTCAACGAGGCGGCAACTTTCGACGTTCTGTGAAAAAGTTGCCGGAAGCCGCCCGCGCCCCTGCCCCCGAAGGCGTCCAGAGGAAGTGAGTCCGTGAAC
This sequence comes from Streptomyces sp. NBC_01320, assembly GCF_035974375.1. Taxonomy (NCBI): domain Bacteria; kingdom Bacillati; phylum Actinomycetota; class Actinomycetes; order Kitasatosporales; family Streptomycetaceae; genus Streptomyces; species Streptomyces sp. NBC_01320. Next base: position 11,241,651 of record NZ_CP108390.1, on the reverse strand, counting down.
ATCCAGTACCGCGTGTTGAGTCTGCTGCGTGACAACGGCCCGCTGTCCCGCGCCCAGCTCGCGGACCGGCTGGAGATTCCGCGCCCACGGCTGCTCGGCGAACTCGACCGGATGGTCGCCGCCGGGCGGGTGCGCGAGGCGGGCCCCGCCGCATCACGCGGCGGACGGCGCTCCACTCTCGTCCAGCTCGACCCCGGCCTGCGGTTCGCCGCCGTCGATCTGGGGGCCAGCTCCGTCGACATCGAGATCACCGACGGCGCGCTCGCGCCGGTCGCCTCCTGCTCCGAGCCGGCCGACATCCGCTCCGGACCGGTCGCCGTGCTCGGGCGCGTCAGCGAACTCCTGCGCGCGATGGCCGACCAGGGGCACTACACGCAGCTCGACGCCATCGGTATCGGTCTGCCGGGGCCGGTCAGCTTCCGGGAGGGCGTACCGGTCTCACCACCGATCATGGTGGGCTGGAACCGTTTTCCCGTACGGGACACCCTCGCCCGCGCGCACGGCTGCCCCGTCGTGGTCGACAACGACGTCAACGTGATGTCGCTCGGTGAGCAGCACAGCGGGGTCGCGCGGACCGTCGACCACCTGCTCTTCGTGAAGATCGGCAGCGGTATCGGCTCCGGCATGCAGCACCACGGCCGTATCTACCGGGGCGCGGAGGGCTGCGCCGGCGACATCGGGCACGTCCAGGTGGAGGCCGAGGGGGACGGTCCCGTCTGCTCGTGCGGGAACACCGGCTGCCTGGAGGCGTACTTCGGCGGGGTGGCGCTGGCCAGGGATGCCACTGAGGCCGCGAAGTCCGGCAAGTCTCCCGCCCTGGCCGAACGGCTGGCCGAACGGGGAGTGCTGACCGCCCTGGATGTCGCGGAGTGCGCGGACGGCGGCGACAACACGAGCGTCAACCTGATCCGGGCGGGCGGCCACCGGGTCGGACAGGTCCTCGCCACCCTGGTCAGCTTCATGAACCCGTCGATGATCGTGATCGGCGGCGGTCTGACCGGGCTCGGCTATCCGCTGCTCGCCGAGATCCGCAGCGTCGTGTACAAACGCTCGCTCCCCCTCGCCACGGGCAATCTGCCGATCGTCATGTCCCAACTCGGTCCCCGTGCAGGGGTGGTGGGCGCGGCACTGCTGGCGAGCGAACTCGCGTACGGCGAGGAGTCCTGACCGGGCGGGACAGGCCCAGGCACGGGTGCGAGGCGCCGCCGCCGTGCCGGTGGGGTTGCGAGCTGTTGTCGGTTTGCTGCATTGAGGTGAGTTGTAGCGAGCGGGAGTGAGTCCTGTGGGTGGGTTTGTGGGGGTGGGAACCTGGTTTCTGGGGTCGAATGGGTGACCTTGGCGGTTGTGGCTCGTTGGGTCGGGTGGCAGGGGTGCGGCCTGGGTGGGGGCGATGTGGTGGGTGGTGTGCGGGAGTTGGCCGTGCCCTTCGCGGTGCCTGGGCCTTGCGGGGTGGCGGTCCGGGACCGCCTCAAACACCTCACGCCCCAGGACGAGAGGGTGCTGCCCCGCACGCGGCCGACCGCCTACTGCGGCTGTGTCGCGATCTGGATCAGATTGCCGCAGGTGTCGTCGAAGACGGCGGTGGTGACGGCGCCCATCTCCAGAGGCTCCTGGGTGAAGCGGACGCCGAGGCCGCGCAGGCGCTCGTACTCCGCGTTCACGTCGTCGACGGCGAACTGAGCGAGCGGGATGCCGTCCTTGACGAGCGTGTCGCGGTAGGTCTTGACGACCGGGTGGCCGGCGGGCTCCAGGAGGAGTTCGGTGCCGCCTGGCTCGTCGGGCGAGACGACGGTCAGCCACCGGTACTTCTCGCCCAACGGGACGTCGTGCTTCTTCACGAAGCCAAGGGTCTCGGTGTAGAAGCGCAGAGCCTTGGCCTGATCGTCGACAAAGACGCTGGTCAGATGAATCTTCATGGGGTGCTCTCCTTTGGTCCGGATGTGTCGGGCATGAGCCATCGCTCGGTGATCTGCCGCAGCGGGGCTGTGTTCAGGTCGTGGAACTTGTAGCGGCCCTCCCGCCTGGTCTCGACGAGCCCGGCACCCTCCAGCACGGCGAGGTGCTGGGAGACCGCCTGGCGCGAGATGCCGAGCTGATGCTTCATGCTCAGTCGCGAGCAGATCTCGAACAGCGTCTGTCCGGACTTCTCCGCGAGCTCGTCGATGATGGTGCGGCGGGTGGGGTCGGCCAAGGCTTTGAAAAGGTCGTCGACCACGACCACAGGATAGGCAAGTACTCGCTTGCCTATCAAGTCGAGGTGTGGCGCGTCCCGAGATGTGTGCCTGACCACGCGAGTCGGCACATGCTGTCCCTGCCGCGGGACTGTGGCGTCGAAGGCGGAGTTGCGCCGTCGGCCGGTCCGAACGCACCGTCGACGTGTGGAGTCCGCGGGGGCGACGGGGGTCTCGCCCGCCCGGGCGTAGCGACCGGGATGCCCCGGCCAGGGTGAGCGGCTCTTGGGCGAGGCGGGCGTCTGTAGTCACACCGGCCGGTGGGCCGGCGCACTGGGCTGCCGATGCCACCTGGGGCAAGGTGCGAGCTCTGGCCCGTCGGATCCTCGTCGCCCAACTGAGCACGTCCGGCCATGGTGTACCGCGTGTAGCGGTGGACACGTGTTTGCTGCCTCAGGTTGAAGTTCCCCCCGGGTCCTGGACAGCGGGTGTTTACGCTGCGGGGGTGAGGTCCTGCCTGAGCAAGGTTCTCGTTTCGAGCGGGGTGACGTACCCGTACTCGGGATGCCTGCGGAGTCGGCTGCGGTTGTACTCGATCTCGATGTAGCGGAAGACATCGGCCCGGGCGGCCTCGCGGGTCTCCCAGACGGTGGTTCCGATCTCCGCTTTGAGGACGGCGAACCAGCTTTCTGCAGCAGCGTTATCGTAGCAAGAGCCGACACGTCCCATCGATTGCCTCATGTGCAACTTGCGTATCTCGGTGCGGAATTCGTCACTCGTATATTCGCTGCCGCGGTCGGTATGCATGATGCAACCCTTCTCCAGGCCGCCGCGTCCGGCCGCCATCAGCAGGGCGGCAACCGGCAGCTCAGCACGGTGGTGGTCGGCCATCGCCCAGCCGATCATCTCCCGCGTCGCGAGATCGATGCAGGTCGCCAGATACAACTTCCCTTCCAGCGTGACGAGTTCGGTCATGTCGCCGACCAGCCGCATCCCGGGACGGGGTGCGGTGAAGTCCCGGCCGATCAGGTCGGCGGCGAACACCGCCCGCTTCGCCTGCCGGGTCAGGCCCCGACGCCGGCGGCGGGTGATCCCGACGATCCGGTGCTTGCGCATCAGCCGCTCGACCCTCTTCGAGTTCACCGCCCGCCCCGCCCGCCGCAGAGCGGCGTGGATCCGCGGGGCCCCGTAGGCACCACGCGATCCGGCGTGGAGCACTCGGATCTCGTCCACCAGGCGTTCCTCCTCGCGCCGCGCGGCCCGGCGCGCCGACGCGGCCGCCTGGTGCGCGTAGTAGGTAGAGCGCGGCACTCCCAGTGCACGGCACAGCAGCGCAACGCTGTGCCCTGCGAGATTGTCGTCCGATGCCTTCTGCGCGTCGATGAAGCGGCACCGCGTGGCGGTGTCTACCTCATCTTGTCCTGCGCGAAGTCGGGTGGCCCGGGGGGATTTCGCCCCCGGGCTCCCACAGATCCGTACGTGACCGTCTCCGGTCATACGGCTCTTGTCGTCCTGGTCACCAGACCCGGGCGGGCTCGGTCACCCAAACCCAGTGCGCGAGAAGCCGGGGATGTCGATCAACCCCGGACCACCACGCACGGAAGGTCGCCGACCAGCTTCGCCGCAGCCTCCGGTACTTCCCGCGCAGCCACCGGACCACGTAGGCGTTGATCCGTTTCAGGAGGGGATATAGGGCCGACCTGTTGTAGGCCCCGTAGTACTGCATCCATCCCCGCACGACCGGATTGATCCAGTCCGCGAGGTCTCGGGCCTCGCCCTGCACCCACCGGTGCAGGCGCCAGGAACGCACCACCTCGCCCATCCGCTTCAGGGCCTTGTCCGAGACCGCCGGAGAGAAACTCCGGAACAGTCCTTTCCGCCCGTCCACGGTGCGCTCGCGGAAGTCGTAGCCCAGGAACGTGAACCTCGTGTGCTCGAAAGAACTCTTGCGGTTCGCGTCCCGGCAGTAGACGATCTGCGTCTTGTCGGGGTGTAGTTGAAGGCCGACCGAGTCCATGCGCGCATCCAGCGCGGCCAGCACCGCTCTCGCCTCGGCGAGACTGCGGCAGTGGATGACCGCGTCGTCGGCATACCGTTCGAAGCGGACGTCCGGGAAGGCCCAGTGCAACCACATGTCGAACGCGTAATGCATGAACAGGTTCGCCAGGACGGGAGATACCGCTGATCCCTGCGGGGTGCCCTTGGCGCGCTCGATCAGCACACCGTCCGCATGTTGCAGCGGGGCAGCAAGCCACCGCTTGACATAAAGCAGGACCCAGGGGAGCTCACAGACCGAGCCCACCGCCTTGAGCATCAAGTCCCACGGCACCGAGTCGAAGAACGCCTTGATGTCGAGATCGACCACCCAGTCGTACTTCCAGCACCGCTCCCGGCACGTGCCCACCGCGTCGATCGCTCCGCGCCCCGGGCGGTAGCCGTAGGAGTCCGGATGGAAGATCGGCTCGACCCTCTTCTCCAGCACCATCGCCACCACCGTCTGCGCGACACGGTCGCCCACGGTCGGCACTCCGAGGACCCTGATGCCGCCCTGCGGCTTCGGGATCTCCACCATGCGCACCGGCGGCGGGAAGTAGCAGCCCGAGGACATCCGGTTCCAGATCTTGTACAGGTTTCCCCGCAGATCCTCCTCGAACTCCTCGATAGCCACCGCGTCCACGCCCGGCGCGCCCTTGTTCGCCCTGACCTTCTCCCAAGCCTCCATCACCAGCAGCTTCGGTATACCGAACGGCTTGACCGGTGCTTTCAACTCATCCACGCCAATTCCTCCCGGAGCACTTCCGGTTGATCGAATGAACAAGTCACGAACGACCCGGCCCCTTCGCTCCGCCCCCATTACAGGGACTTCACCACTACTACGAGCCGGTCCGCCGGCGCACGCCCGGCATGGACGTACGCCTTCTCCTGTTCCGCACAGACCCCGCAGATCGGGCTCGCGCCACCTTCACGCCGGACACCACCTGGCCAGGAAGCGGACACCCGCCAGACTCATCCCGGGGAGCCTTCAAGCCCCGGTTTCGATGTCGTCCAAGCATTTCGACGCATCAGCAGTGGTTCGCTCTCGCTCGCCTTCCCGATCCCCACCTGACGCCCTTTCAAGGACGCCTTTTCCTCCGACGCTCACCACGACGGTCTTCAGCCAACGCGGCAGGAGGCGATTTGGAGCCTCCCTCCGCGGGGGCGACTCCGAGGGGCCAAAACCCTCATCATCTGTGCAGCATCATCCAGTTGCTACCGACCTACACCGGCAGCCCCTTTCCGTTCAGGACGCACGAAGGCGGTCGCTTTTCCCAGGATGTCGACCGTCTTCTCCAGCTCGCGGACCTTGCGCCGCAGCTGGGCGAGCTCTTCCCGCTCGGCGCTGGTCAGAGCCCCCACAGGCCCCTCGCCCCGGTCGACCGCGGCCTGCTTCACCCAGCCACGCAGACCCTCCGGGCTCACCCCCAGGTCCCGGGCGACCTCGGTGACCGTCTTTTCCGACGACAGCGCCAGCGCGACGGCATCCCGCTTGAACTCCGCCGTGTACCGCTTGCTCGTATTGCTCTTCTTGCTCACTACCTGTGACTACTTCCTCCGGGACCTTCCGTCCCAGTATCAGGCTGTCCAGGTCAAAGGGGGAGCTTCAGGTTTTGCTGCCCCGTGATCGGGCGGCCCGGTTGTGCGAAATGACCAAGCGTTGACGGCGCAGATCGTGCCAGGATGCTCGCCATGTCTGGACGCGCACTCAGCTTCGGAGTAATGGCGGAAGCGTACGAACAGTTCCGGCCGGGGTATCCTGTTGAAATTTTCGACATGGTGATGGCGTATGCGGGTCACCCGGTTCTGACTGCCCTCGAGATTGGCGCTGGGACAGGCAAAGCAACCCGACTGCTCGCTCAACGGGGGGTCAGGGTCACCGCGACTGAGCCTGACGGAGCCATGCTTGCCGAGCTCCGCAAGCACGTGCCAGCAAACGTCAGGACGGTGCAAGCCCTGTTCGAGGACTTGCGACCGGGCGAGAGGTACGGGCTGGTCTATGCGGCAGCAGCGCTGCATTGGACGAATCCGGAGGGTCGGTGGTCACGCATGGCCGAGCTGCTGGAGCCAGGGGGCGTGTTTGCCTCTTTCGGCGGACCAGTCCGGCTGGCCGACCCGGCTGTGGCGGAAGCTGTTCGCGCGGCGCGGGCACCGTTCTTGGAGAGCGACGAGGTTCCGTCCCCGGACGGGACTCCTGAAGGGCATGACATGCAGTGGCCGGGTACAGAGCTCCAGCGTTCGGAGTGGTTCACCGGTGTTCAACAGTCAGTGGTGGAACGGCGCTTGACGATGAGTGCCGACAACTATGTCGGCCATCTCTCGACCATCTCGGCCTATCTCGTATTGCCGGCCTTGGAGCAAGAGCAGGTACTTAGCCAGATCATGCAGCTCCTGCCCGAGACGGTCGAGATTGTCGCCGACATCACCGTCCATCTCGCGCGTCGGCGCTACGAGCAGTAGGACTTCGACGGACGGGTGTCCGCCTCAGCGAACGGTCATCCGGAACCGCCGCAGCCGACGTGCGGCCATCGGCGCAGAACATCTCCGCGTCAGGGGGCCAAGGGGCGGAGCGTGCAAGTGGTGACGTGGGGGAATCGTGTGCCGCTTGTCATCGCCTGGGTGGAGTCGGCTTCGACCGTCACGGACGGAATGAAGCCCCACCTCCTGGTCGGGCTCCACTCTGGACGCCGCACCCAACCGCGTGCGGCGGGGACGTCCGACCGTCACCCTTCCGTCGGATGGAGGGGGATGACATACACCACAGCACGAGGTTCTCCACGTTCTTGTCCCGGTCGCTCATCAGCAGCACCCGCAGCTCCGCGACGGCGTTCGTGACAGTCAGACAGGCCAGAAGGAGTAACGCGCGGGGTGCGGGGCCCCGCGTTACTCGCTCAGTCCTACGACGCCCCCTCCCCCGCCGGGTGGCCTCGGTCAACACGCGCCCCCAGTCCTCCAGCAGGTCGGTGAACGCGTCGAAGTGCCCGACCCACGCACCATGTGCGGCTGCGTGCTCGGTGAAGGTCCCGCGCAGCCCGCCGAGCCGGGGCCGTACCTGTTCCCAGGTCGCGGCCAGCTCCCGCACGCTGTCGGGCGACCGCGCGAGCAGCACGCCGTAGAAGAGGGCGGGGTCGTCGGTGAAGAAGCCCGGGTCCATGTGCAGTGCCTCATCGTCCGGCCCATCCCAGATCAGCCCGCACAGCAAGGTGTCCAGCCCGGTCCGTACCTCCGGGTCGGCATGGTCGCGGACCTGTTCCCAGTCGTGCCCTGCCCAGAAGTGCGCCTTGAACGAGCCGCAGGTGCCACGCGGTCGTTCAGTCCCAGATGATCAGGCGCGCCCCTTGCGGTGCGGCGGCTTTCTCGTTGGGGTCTCCCCGCTGGTCCGGGTGAAATCGAGCGGATCGGTCACGCCCCGCCGGGAGGCGCAGCTCGGAGCCGATCTGGAGTCGTTGGCAGCGAACGGAGCGGGCAGGGAGGCTGGTTGACTGGGAGGCGGGAAGGGGTGGCAAGGCCGATCACGGACGGTCAGAGGAAAGTTTTTGGCTGGTCTCACGGGGAAATGGACCCGTTGTCCATCCTGGCCCGATATGTTGACCATGTGGCCGGGCTCGGCCCCTCCCCCCGTGGGCGCCGAGCCCGGCTAATGGCTAGGGCTGCCGCAGGTTGTGGAGGTAGAGAATCCTGGCGGCGGCATCTGCTTCGGCTGATGGGACACCGCCAAGCATTCCGTCCTCTCTCATCCGACTTAGCCTGCGCCCGCGTCACGCCGAGGACATTGCGGCCACTGGCACCTGCTGCTCGGCCATGAGATGGTCACGCAGCCGGGAGCGCCTCTTGTCCGAGGGGCGCCACTCGGGGAGTTCCTGCTGTGCGCACCGCCCGTTCGCTCATGCTCGTGGCTCAGGCAACAACGGCGAACCGTGGTCCACCTCGCCGACGGGACAACGCGGTCGTGCAACTACGGCGCAGCCGCCGCTCATGCAGCCGCACATACCCTCCTCTTCGCGCGCCAGGTCCCCCAGAGCCTGCTCCGGGGGACCTGATCGTGCCGAATCAGGCGACTGTGATGTTCTCCGCCTGCGGGCCCTTCTGGCCTTGGGTGATGTCGAAGGTCACGGCCTGGCCTTCCTGGAGCTCACGGAAGCCCGAAGCGTTGATGTTGGAGTAGTGCGCGAAGACGTCCGGACCGCCGCCATCCTGCTGGATGAAACCGAAGCCCTTCTCGGCGTTGAACCACTTCACCGTTCCGCTGGCCATGCTTGTGCCTCTCAGTCGATATCGGACCCGCACCGCGCGGACCCGGAGGTGATCGCCCTGGTCCTGCACTGCACAGCAAAACGCCCACGCCAGGGCGCGGGCAGGAACTGCGAACCACGACATCTGCCAATGACGCTACACGGCGGAACGGCCTGCCACCAGAGAGCAACGATCACTCTTGGAGTTTCAGATGCACATCAGGGCCTTCCTCGTTCGGTGGGCGGTGATGAACTGGGCCTACGGCTCGGCGAATGCGCTCGTGGTGCCGTCCCGGTCGGCCAAGGCGTGTCGAGCACGCCTTCGCCCTCATGAAGACCCGGCAGATACTCCGCGACCGCCGTCTCAAGGGCGATGGCGTCCACCACGCCATGCTCGGCGCCGCCCGCCTCCACAACCTCAACCTCGCCGGACAGGCGAGCGGCCGGACCGGCCACGGACCACGTCCACACCTGATCAAAGATCATTTGCGGGACAAGGCTTACGCCCTGGTGCGCACTGGGCGGAAGTTACCGTTTCATAAATGAGCCGATGATCTACTCGTCGTACCACCAGCAGGCGTTCGGCTCGTAGTAGAGGGGCCAGCAGATCGCGTCCCGGGTCTGAGGCCCGTAGATGCCGTCGGCCGTGATGCGGAGGCGCCGCTGAAGACTGATCAATGCGCTCTCCGTAGCCGGGCCGAAGTCCCCGTCCACCGCGATGTTGTAGCCATAGCCCCGCATGACCTCTTGGAGGTACTTGACCGCGTTGTTGTTGTTACCACGCTTCATCAGGCAGGTAGTGCTGAGGGTGGAGTAGTAGACGGGGATGAACATGCGCTCGAGGCCGGCGCTGTATTTCCGGACCACCTCGTTGCAGGTCGGCGTAGCAGCGTAAGCCGGTGTGGTGGAGATACCACCAAGAGTCGTCATCAGCATCGCCACGGCGGTTGCGGTGAGCAGCCGGGTTCGGTTTCGCATGGTTCGAAACTCCTTTCTGACAGATGGCCTACGGCGTCCGACGCGCCCCCGTAATTCCCCGTGCCCCTCGCATGTGCGCTCCCCCTGGGCTCCGTCGGCCACCAAACCGCGGGCCATCAGCTTGCGCTGTTCAGGCCCGCCACCGCGACGTTCCGTGCCACGATTCGAGCAGATTCGAAGGGATGGGCGCGAAACCAGCAGGACCAGACAGCGGGAGGGTCATGATCGAGCTAACAGTGGACGCCGCCGGGCTCGCCCGCTCCCGCTTCGCCGTTTCGCCGTTGCACGAGGTCGTCGCGACGCTGCTGCCCTGGGGCCTGCGACCAGCCCCTGATGGCGACCCGTGGGTCGCTCGTGCACGGCGCGTGCTTCGCCAGGCTCGGCTGCCGCTGCTGTCCGAACTGGCCCTGGACGGGGCCGGATACGTGCCCGACTTCCTCAGCCCGCATCCCTCCGGGCCCTCCCCCACCGTCGAGGAGGAGCTGGAACGGGTCCGGTGCACCCCGCCCGAGCGGGTCCTGGGCGAGCTGGAGGCGTTGCGAGACGGGCGGCCGCGGAACGGCCTCGCCGGTTCCGAGCTACCGGCTGGGGTGCAGCGGGCCATGGCGCGGGGCGGTGCGCAGGTGGGCCCGGCAGGCGGCGGACGAGATACGGCGCTACTGGGAGCTGGCCTTCGCCCCGCACTGGGAGGTCGCCAAGGCCGCCCTTGACGCGGAGGTCGACCGACGCGCCGGCGTGCAGGCCCGGCACGGAGCGGCCAGGCTCTTCAACTCCCTGCACCCCGGCATCCGATGGGCCGACGGCACCCTGCGCGTCGCGAACCGGTTCCGGATCGCGCTGCCTGTGCCCCTGATGGTCGTCGTGCCGTCACTCGTCGTACCTCGGCCGGGCGTGGCAGTGGACCCCACGCGCGACGGAGACCGACCCCCGATGCTCATCTATCCCGTGCGCGACAAGGCCATCGCCAAGACCATTGCCCCAGCAGTTCCCTCCGTCGAGATGGCCCAACTGCTCGGCCCCACACGCGCCGGGCTGCTCGCCGCGCTGGCACAACCGGCCTCCACTGCGCAGTTAGCGGCACGTCACTTCCTCAGCCCCGCCACGGTTTCGTACCACCTTGGCGTACTGCACCGGGCCGGCCTCGTCGCCCGCGCCCGGTCGGCCGATCGGTGCTCTACCGCCGTACGCCCGAAGGGTCCCGGCTGGCGAGGAGCCGGCAGGTGGGGGTCATGCGTAAGCGATGAGTTTGGGCGGCGGATCGGGCCTGCCCTGGTACGACTCGAATCATCGCTGACATCTCGATCTCCCTCGACGGCTTCGTGACCGGCCCCGACCTCGGCCCGGACAACGGTCTGGGCACCGGCGGCGAGGCCCTGCACACTTGGGCATTTTCCGACGATCCCGACGACCGCCGGGTCCTGCGCGAGGCGACCGCCCGCTCGGGCGCCGTCGTCCTCGGCCGCCGGCTCTTCGACGTGGTCGACGGGCCGAACGGCTGGGACGACAAGTCCGGCTACGGCGCCGGCGATGTCGGGTAGTGCTCTGACCACATAGGTTTACCGTGTCCGGGATCCGTCTGCCCGGCTCTGCGGGGGTGGAGTCGCTGCGATCATCATGACGAAGGTGGAAGGCACGGCCGAGGGGGAGCAAAATGATTTCTGAGCCGGAGATGGCGGGGGAGTTCGGTGGGGTTGAAACCCGCGAGGTGATGGGCAACTTCGACCGGGAGTTCGTTGGGGAACGTCGGCCGCGAAGGCCCTGGCTGTGGGCGCTGGGCGGAGTGGTAATGGCGTCGGCCCTCTGGACGGCGGCGCTGTTTCTGTATGGAGTAGGCGATCGGAAGCCGGACATGCATGGGTACCAGCTGGACCAAGACCCTTGCCCATCCATACAGCTGAAGTCGATCGGCGCGGCGATCGCACCGAGAGAGTCCATCCCCAAGGTCGAATCAGGGCTGTTGAACCATGCCGTCCTCGACCAGGTCCACCGCTTCCTTCCTCTTCGGTCTCGGGCCAGGGCGGAGCGGCCCGAGAACGGCTGGTCCATCGACTACGCCGTCGAAATCACGGTGGCACTGCACAAGAAGACCGACCCCGGCGCCGAATTCGAGGCGCGGCGAGGGGTGACTGATCTCGGCGTTGATCCTGAAGCGAAGCTGGAGACGGTTCCGGACCTCGGTGACAAGGCGTATCTGCTGACCCGGGATGACGGTAACTCGGAGCTGCGGGTGCTGGAGGGCGGAGCGGTCCTCACGCTGAGTCTCTCCACTTTCACGCAGTACCAGAGCGACGGCCACAGCGAAGGTGAGGCCGGTGATGGGCCGGACATCCCTGACCTGTCCCCGTACCAATCGGCCATGATCAGCGACATGCGGGACCTGATGTCAAGTCTCAAGCAGTGAGCTTGAGATTCAATCTCTGGAAACATCGACCGGCGTGTCACCAGACCCGGCGAACAGTCGTGGTCACGGCACGTGCTGTGACCGCTATGGTTCGCCGGGTTGTGTGGGAGGACTGTGGTGTTCGTGGAGATCGTCTTCGTGGGGCTGCCGATCGACCGTGACGAGGTCGAGGAGGCGTTGGAAGCGGCGTTCGAGCTCGACGGCGAAGTCACGGGTGCGGGCAGCGGTATGGGGCGCTGCCATCTTGACCTTGAAATCACGGGTGGCTCGGGCGCAACCGCGACCCTGGAGCGGCTCCGGGGTGTGCTGTCCGAACTGGGTATCGCGGAGTACGCAACCTTGAACGTCAGCGACTGATCAGGCTGCCATTCGTGCTCGTCCGCCCCAGCGGATGCCCTTCTCGCTGCGTATCCGGGCGCGCTCGCGGCGTTCGGCGGCCAGGACATCGTGGTGGCGGGCATTGGCGTTGCGCCAGCGCAGATGGGCGTGCAGGGCCTGGGGCTGCACCGTGTGGTTGGGGTGGTTCGAGTTGGCGATGGTGAACTGCCGCAGCGGCCCGAAGTGGGCCTCGATCGTATTCGCCCAGGACGCGTAGGTCGGGGTGAAGCACAGCTCGACCCGGTGCTTCTTCGCCCAGCGGCAAATCTGCGCACCCTTGTGCGAGGACAGATTGTCCAGGATCACGTAGATGGGGGCGCCGTCGGGGCGGGCCGCGCGGATCGATTTGAGCGCGGCCAGAGTGTTGGTGGCGCCTTTCTTGGACCGGTTGACGCCCCACAGGGTGTCGTCGCCGATCGAGTAGCAGCCGTGGAGGTACCGCACCCCGTGAGTGCGGTGGAAAGTTGCCGGCAGTCGGTCGGGGTGCCCCTGCTTCGCCCAGTCCAATCCTGCGATGGGGCGGATGGCGAGGGGGCCGAACTCGTCGAACGCGAAAACGCGGTCGGGAAAGCGGTCCGGGACGTGCTCGATCCGGTCGAGCTTGGCGTCGCGCTCGGGGTCGGGCGACTCCTGGTCTTGGTGCGCTGGAAGGTGATGCCGCGGCGGGCGAGCAGGACGCGTAACGCCTCGCGGCCGATCCGGATGGCCCGGCCGTGGACGCGGTGCAGGTAGATGACGAGCTTGCGCAGGGACCAGCGGGTGAAGGGCTGACCGAGCTTGGCCGGGCGGGTGGTGGCCGTCGCGACAACGAAGTCCTCGTCGTCAGGACTGAGCTGGCGGGGACGGCCTCCCGCCCAGCGAGGGTCAAGGCAGGCCAAGCCGATCTCGTTGAAGCGGTGGATCACGTCGCGGACGGTGTCCTCGTCTGCCGGCACCAACCGCGCGATCACCGGAACGCGGTTCCCACCGGCTGAGGCCAGCAGCATCATCGCGCGCCGGTAGCGCACCGAACTGGCGCTTCCCCGGCGCACGATCTGCTGCAGCTTCTGCCCCTCCTGGTCACTCAGTCTGCGCACGTGGACGGGCTCAGCCACCGCACCCCACCGGTCGGATCGGACGTCACCGCACATCCAACCGCCCCAACCACCAACCCGGCGACCCAATGCGGTCACAGCACCAGCCCGCGTTCGTCGTCGTGACGAGCTCGCCGCCGGAGTCGGTGCGGCTCACCGACCTCGACTGGACGTTCGTCACCACTGGTCTGCCCGACGCAGTCGCTACCGCGCGCGAGCGTGCCGAGGCGGCGTCGGCGGACAGCGGCAAGGACCTCGACGTCGTCCTCATGGGCGGCGTCACGATCGGCTCGGCGCTCGACGCCGGGCTGGTCGACGCGCTGACGCTGCACCTCGCGCCCGTCGTGCCGGGTGCCGGGACGCCATTGTTCACCGGCGGAGTGCCGCGCACGCTGGTGCAGCGGAGCGTGACCTCGACGTCGACCGCGACGCACCTGACCTAGCGACGTCCTCTGACGACGTCGTTGCGGAACTTCCCATCGAGCAGTCAACGGCGCCCCGGTGGGGCGCCGCCGCTCTGAGATGCCTCACTGCAGCGGTTGGCCCCTTTCAGATGTGTCGGAGCGTGTATTCCGCGTTGGCGTATGCGCCGCCCTGCAGATCGTGCTCCGCCGCGTCCCCTTCCGGCGGAATACGCGGCGCGAATGCTTCCGCGTCGTCCACGGGTGTGTATCCCATAGCCGACCCTGCCTCGATGTCCCAGAACCTGCGCGTATTGGCGGAAACGGCATAGACGGTCGCGAAGTTGATGTCGGGGGCGGCGAGAGCCGCGCGGATGAAGCCGAGGCAGTCGCGCGGGCTCAGCCAGGTGGCAAGATGACGTCGCTCGGTCGGCGCGTCTTCAAAGCTCCCGATGCGCAGGCACACCACGGAAAGACCGAACTTGTCCGCATACAGACGTCCCAGAGCCTCGACCGCTACCTTGCTCACCCCATAGAGACCGTCCGGACGCGGCGGCATCTCGGGCGTGACGGTCGTCGAGACCGGATAGAAGCCGGTGAGCCGGTTACTGCTGGCGAGTACGACCCGCCCTACTCCTTGCCGACGTGCACCCTCCAGCACGTTATGCGTTCCGTGAACATTGCCGTCCAGCAGTTCCGGCAGCGGCGCCTCATCCGGAACTCCGCCCAGATGCACCACCGCGTCCGCACCCTGCAGGGCCGCTGTCACCGCCTCAGCGTCCCGCAGATCAAGCTGCCGCACCTCCTCGGCCGGCGACTGCGCGGCGAGGCCGACACGATCGACGAGCACCAAGCGTTCCGCTTCACCGCGCAGACCGATCCGCACCACCGACCCGATTCGCCCGGCTGCACCGGTGACTACCACAGTCCCAAGACTCGTTCCCATGACGGCAACTCTGCCTCACACCACCGACAACCCCGCCCGCAGGAGGTCTCGTCGAGACGGAACAGGAACTCCAACACCTGGTGTCTACATCACCTCGACTGTCCGGGAATCGCGACACGGCTCGTAACCGTCGAAGCGAAACCGGTCTCGGCAAACGTTCTGCTCAATCGCCATACAGATCCATCCGGACACGGACTCTGCGGACACAAGCGCGACGCCCGGGCGGGCTGGTGGCGCGTCGAGACCGCCCGGGCCACCACCGACAAACTCACCACCCTCCACGACGAACGCACCCATGGTGTGGGCATTTCCGGGCCGGCCGTGCGGTGCGCGATCCACGCGGCGGCGCAGGCCCCGACGTTCGTCGGGTCGATCCGCACCCACCGCCGGGCCCGCGACATGCTGGGCAGCCCCGCCCTGAACGTCTTCGACCACCCGCGCTTTCCTGATGTGCGTCTACAACCGGGACCGGCCCCTGTGCCACCGGCTGGACGCCACTGACGCTCTGCGGCTGGACCGGTGCCAGCCGTCGTGTGCGAACATCGCGCGCACCGACCACCACGCCGACCAACTCCGCCAGCACGCGCAGGCCCTGGAGAAGCAGGCCGCCTCCGAGGCACTGCTCTCCGAGCTGTACTCGGAGGGGTTCACAACTGTTGGGCCGGCACATCGTTTTGGCGAACATGGGCACGATTGGGTGAACGGCGCGATGAGCTGTGGGTATGCCCGGCGGGGTGTGCGTAACGTTCTCGGTGCGATCTGGGACGCCGGGTGTGGTGTCAGCAGTCGGGGCCCCCGTATCACCAGCGAGATGGTTCGGGGCCTCCCCGTCGCCTCTGGTCACACCCATATGGCCAGGTCGTAGGGATTCCGCCCGCCTGGAACGGAGCGCATACGGGATATGCGTCGCCGACCAGGATGCGAAAGCGGAGAACCAGTGCGCCCAAGACCGTTCGGGGCGTGCCGGTGAGCCAGGACTCACTCCTGCTCACTGCCCAGGAACGGTGAACCGCTCGTAGATGGGCGGCGCAGCCCGATCGCAGTGACGGCCGTGGCGCCCCGTCAGGTGCGGCTCTGTGCCGGCTCCGGCTCGGAGGGAAGTGCTGCTGTGCGGCGCGGGAGCAGCAGCGGGGTCGCCAGCAGGAGCACGCCGGCCAGGCCGATGGCCGTCCGGGGTCCGAGCAGACTGCCCAGCACTCCCCAGACGGCCGTCAGCAGCGCGGTCGTGGCCTTGGTCGTCACCGCCCAGGCGGACAGCGTACGGGCGACCCGGTCGGTCGCGGTGCGTTCGAGGCGGTAGGTGGTGTAGACGGGGTTGAAGACCCCGCAGCAGAAGATGAGCCCGAGTTCGACGCCGATGACCAGCAGCAACCCTCCGCTGCCGGGCCCCAGGAAGGCCAGGCCGACGGGCCAGAGCGCGCGCAGCGCCCCGGCCACGACCAGGACCTGGTGCTGTCCGAACCGGGTGACGAGCGGCCGGGCCAGCCGCGAACCGAGCAGCCCGCCAATTGAGGGCGCTGCGAAGGCGAGGCCGTACTGCCACGGTGTGAACCCGAGTGGGCCGAGCATCAGGACGGCCAGCAGCGGCTGGGCGGCCATCACCAGGCCGTTGAACAAGGCTGTGTTGAAGAACAGCGGCCGCAGCGTCGCGTCGGCGAGGATGTACCGCCAACCGTCGAGCAGGTCCCCGGCCCGCATGCGCGCGGCCTCCCGGCGCTCGGGCCGAGGCTCGTGCCCGCCCATCGCGCGGATGCCCAGGGCCGAGAGCAGGTAGCTGACCGCGTCGGCCACCACCGTCGCCACCGGACCGAGGAGCCCGATCGCCGCGCCGCCCAGCGGCGGTCCGATGATCGTGGTCGTCCAGGCCGTGGACTCGAATCGGGCGTTGGCGACGAGCAGGTCCTCGGCCGGCAGCAGCGTCTTCAGGTACGCGCCGGAGGCGGCGCGGAAGGTGATGTCGGCCGCCGCGACGACGACCGAGACCAGCAGAAGCTGAAGGAAGGTGAGCACTCCGAGCGCGAACGCGGCGGGGATCGTCAGCAGCGCCGCGAACCGCACCAGGTCCATCGCGATCAGCACCGGCCTCTTGCGGCGGAACTCCACCCACGGGCCGAGCGGCACCGCCACGGCGGCGCCCACCGCGGCCCCCACGGAGGAGAGCGCGGCGACCTCGGCCGGTCCGGCGTGCAGCACCTGGATGGCGATCAGGGGGAATGCGCCGAAGGCGAGCCAGGTGCCGAGCGCGCTGGTCCCGTACGCTCCCCAGAGCCACCCGAACTGCCGCCCCAGCCGATGCCCGAGCAGATGTCCCAGCCGGTGCCCGCTCCTCATGCCTGATGCCCCTCGCCCCTCGCCCGCACAACCGATCCGCGATCAGAAGCATCAAAGCGAGCACCCTACCCAGGGATCAAGCAACCGCAGGGCCGCCCGGTCACAACCAATGGTTGTACCCATAGGGTGTCGGCATGGACCTCGACACCGTCCGGACCTTCGTCGCCGCCGCCGAGGCGGGGCAGTTCCAGGAGGCCGCCGCCGATCTGGCGGTCACCCAGCAGGCTGTCTCCAAGCGCATTGCCACGCTGGAGCGCAACCTCGGCGTGCGGCTGTTCACCCGCACCGCGCGCGGCGCCGAGCTCACCATCGACGGGCAGGCGTTCCTGCCTCACGCGCGCGAGCTGCTGCGCGTCGCCGAGCGCGCGGTCACGTCCGTGCGCACCGGCCGCCGTCCGCTGCGCGTCGACGTGATCGCCTCGCGCGGCGCGGCGACGGGCCTGATGCGCGGTTTCCACCGCGCGCACCCCGAGATCGACCTCGACGTGGTGATGCTCTTCGACATCGAGACGGCCGTCGCCGCCATCCGCTCCGGCACGATCGACGCTTCCTTCCGCGCCGTCGCCGCGCCCGGCCGGCCCCTCCCCGAGGACATCGAGTCCGTCCGGGTGCTCGACGAGCCGCTCCAGCTCCTCACCGGCCCCGCCCACGCGCTGGCGGGCGCCCGGTCGGTGACCGTCGCTCAGCTCGCCCGGCACCGGATCTGGATGCCCGGCATCGTCCCCGGTACCGAGTGGGCCGCCCACTACGACGACCTCGTCCCCGAGTTCGGCCTCACCATCGAGGCGACCGGCCCCAACTTCGGCTCCGACGCCCTCCTCGACACCGTCGCCGACACCCCGGCCCTGGCCACCTTCATGGGCGGGCAGACCCGCCTCGTCTGACCCGCCGGCCACGGCCTGCGCCGCATCCCGGTGACCGACCCGACGCCCGTCTATCCGCACTCGCTTCTCTGGCACCGCGACAACCCCCACCCGGCGCTGGCCACCCTCCGCGCCCACATCACCGCCACAGCGGCCGGCTACGACGCCGCCGGGACCTGGGCGCCGAGCTGGGTGATCCGCGGTGAACGCCGCCGCGTCCGCTAGGGCCCCGGTGACCCCGCCGATCAGCCCCTCGGTGGTGATGCGGGAGCGGATTTTGATCCAGGCGCGCTTGCCAGGCACGTAGAGCTGCTGGCTGCCCTTGACCACAACGCCCTCGATGCCGACCGTGCCCCACGCCGGGTCCAGCCAGTCCAGCGCGGTCGCCCGGTCCGTGGTGGCGGGCACAGAGCGAACCGGGCGGCGAGCACATCCCGGGCGAACACGTCCCCCAACGTCGCACGCCGCTCACGGTACGGAGGAAAGGCAGTCGTGGGAACGAGTGACAACACCGACACGCTCGCCACGCGCGATGCCCACGCCCAACGGCTCCGCAGCGCTCTGATCGACCAGATCCAGAAGGACGGACACGTCCGTACACCTGCGGTCGAGACCGCGCTCCGCACCCGTGCCGCACCACACGTTCGTGCCCGATGTGTCGCTCGAGGAGGGACGCTGTGCGGTTGATCAGGCCGATCGACCGGCGTTGGCTCGACTGCGGTGAACGGTGGCTGAAGGGGCCGGCCGAGATGGTGGGTGAACCGTTCCGGGTTCGGTAGGGACTCCGGAGCGCCCCCAATTACGCGGAGTCGCGTTACTTGGTTTCACGCGACCGGGGGTGTGCGGAGTTCGTACTCGACCGGGCTGAGCATGCCCGGTGCCGAGTGCCTGCGTTGTCGGTTGTGAAAGATCTCGAGGTACTCGAAGAGCGCGGTGGACAGCTCGAGCCGGGTCTGTGGTGGCCGCTATTCGGCCCACAAGCCGCGGATGTGTCCGATGTGGCGGGTCATGACCGCGCGGACGGCCTCCTCGTCACGGGAAAGCAGCGCGTCGAGGATTTCGAGGTGCTCTTCGGCGGAGGCATGCAGCTTCCCCTCCTCGACAAGAGCGGTGAGGCCGTACAGCCGGGACCGCCTGCGCAGATCGCTCACGACCTCGACGAGGTGCGCGTTACCTGCAAGGCCGAGCAGCCCGAGATGGAAACGCAGGTCAGCTTCGACGTACGCGATGAGGTCGCCGGCGGCCGCTGCGGTCACGATCTCGTCGGCGATGGGGCGCAGCGCCTCCAGCGCGACGGGATCCGCGGTGGACGCGAGTCCCGCGGTGGTGGGGATCTCGATCAGTGAGCGGATGTGGGTGTACTCGTCCAACTGCTGGTCGGAGACCGCGGTGACCCGGAAGCCCTTGTTGGGCACTGTGTCGACCAGGCCTTCCTTGGCGAGGTCGAGCATGGCCTCGCGCACGGGCGTCGCGGAGACCCCGAAGCGGGAGGCCAGGGCGGGTGCGGAGTAGACCTCGCCCGGGCGCAGCTCGCCGGCGATCAGCGCGGCGCGCAGCGCGTCGACGACGCGCTCGCGGTAGCTGGTCCGCGTGCCCGCGAGGGTGGGCAGAGCGGGGCCGGCGGTTTTGGCGCTGGTGCGCTGGGCGGCCATCGAGTGTCCTTCCGTGCCGTGCGGTGTCATGTCATGTGCCACCAGTATCCAGGCAGCGGGATGCTTCGTGCGGTAGGTGTACGGGAGTGGGGCGGGGTCGGCCCCGCGTGCTCAGCCTTGCGTGGTCTCCCCCGGTTCCCCTGCCCGCGCGAGCACGCCCAGCGGGACCGGGCAGGCGAACGGCCGCTTCGCAGGCGGCTGTTCGTCTCCAGTGAGACCGGCTACGGCGGGGCCGCACATCCGGCCCTGGCACCAGCCCATTCCGGCCCGGGTCAGCAGCTTCACGGTGCGTACGTCGCCGGCGCCGAGTTCGTCCACGGCCTCGCGGATCGCCGCGGCCGGGACTTCCTCGCAGCGGCAGACGACCGTGTCGTCGGTGATCTGTTCGGTCCAGTGCGCGGGCAGGGTGTAGCCGGTGTCGAGCGCGGAGAAGAACCGCCGCAGTCGGGAACGTGCCCGAGCGGCCGCCGTCCAGGCGCCCGGGTCGGGTTGCGTGTTCCGCAGCCGGGCGGCCGCGGAGCGTCCGGCGATGTGGCCCTCGGCGAGGGAGAGCGCCGAGCCTCCGATGCCGGTGGTCTCGCCGGCGGCCCAGACGCCGGGCACGTCGGTGCGCTGTTCCTCGTCGACGGCGACTCCCCCGCTGTCGATTCGGCAGCCGAGCGCCTCGGCGAGATCCGTGTGCGGTAGCAGGCCGTTGCCGACGGCGAGGGTGTCGCAGGGTATGCGCCGCTCGGTGTCCCGTCGGACCCGGCCGTCGGCGTCGAGCGCGGCGACGGTGACGGCTTCCAGTCTTTCCGTGCCATGTGCCGCGACAACGGTGTGGTGCGCCCGGATGGGAATCCGGTGGGCCAGCAGTGCCGTCGCGTACTGGGCCGCCTCGGCCAGTTTGCCCGGGTGAGCGGTCAGCGTCGCCGTGTGCGGGACGAATGCCTTCGGGTCGGCGGACTCCACGAGCGCGGCGACCTTCGCACCCGCTGCGGCGAGTCCGACGGCGACGGGCAGCAGCAGAGGTCCGGTTCCGGCCACCACGGCCCTACGTCCGGGCAGCACCAGGCCGCCCTTGAGCATGGCCTGGGCGCCACCTGCGGTGATCACGCCGGGCAGGGTCCAGCCGGGAAACGGGAGCACCTTCTCGTAGCCGCCGGTCGCGAGGAGCACGACGTCGGCCCGCACCGCGGTCGGCTCCTGCTGCTCGGGACCGAGGAGCGCATGCATGATGAATGCGTGCGGCTTCCGCTCCACGCACCACACGTGATGGCCCTTCAGATGCGTGATGTGTCCGGCTTCGATGTGTGCGGCGAGCCCGTCGCGCAGTTTCTCCCAGGTACGCCATTGATGGTGCAGCGCCTGCGGGCGGCGCGCGCCGAGCCCCTGTGCGGGCTGCCGGTAGAACTGCCCGCCCGCCTCGGCCGCGGAGTCGATCACGGTGACGCGGAGTCCCCGGGCTGCAGCGGCCAACGCGGCGGCGAGGCCCGCGGGGCCCGCTCCGACCACGGCGAGATGCGGGTCAGTGCTCATCGTGTCCGGTCCCTTCCTGCGTACGGATCACCTGGCCCGGCTCGGCCGGCAGCAGACAGGCCCGCTGGTTGGGGCGCCCGTCGACGGTGACCAGACAGTCGAAACAGACACCGATGCCACAGAAGACCCCGCGTGGTTCGCCCTTGCCCCGGGTCGAACGCCAGGAGGTGACACCCGCCGACCAGAGCACCGCGGCGATGCTCTGGCCGGGCATGGCATCGATCTCCCGGCCGTCGAAAGTCATGGTGAAGGCCGGGCCCGGCCGGGCCTCGACCAGGTCCAGCGGAGTACGGGATCTCACTCTGCCTCCTCCTCGGGAAAGCGGTCGGGACGGAACGGCGCAAGGTCCAGATCGGGGGTCTTGTCGCTCAGTACCTGGGAGATCAGCTGACCGGTTCCGGGGGCGAGGCCGATGCCCGCGCCCTCGTGACCACAGGCATGGAACAGCCCCGGCACGCGCGGATCGGGGCCGACGGCGGGCAGATGGTCCGGCATGTACGGGCGGAAACCCAGGTAGGAGCGCATCGCGCGGACGCGCTCCAGGAAGGGGAAGAGCCGGGTCGCGCCCGCCGCGAGGGACCGCACGACGGGGAGGGAGAAGGAACGGTCGAAGCCGACCCGCTCGCGGCTCGCACCGATCAGGATCGGTCCCGCGGCCGTGCCCTCGACCACCGGCGAGGTCTGCAGAGCAGCGGAGTCGCTGGCCACGTCGGCCACATAGTCGGCTGCATACACCTTGTGGTGGACCATGCGCGGCAGCGGCTCGGTGACGAGGACGAAGCCGCGCCGGGGCAGTACGGGAAGGCGGACCCCCGCGAGCGCGGCCACTTCGCCGCCCCAGGTCCCGGCGGCGTTGACGACCGCCGGGGCGTGGATGTCCCCGTGGTCGGTGCGGACTCCGCGCACAGCCCCGCCTGCGGTCCGCAGCACGTCGGTGACGGTCCACCCGGTGTGCAGTCCGGCACCGGCCGCCCGTGCCGCGCGCACCAGATGGGCGGCGGCCAGGGACGGCATCACCTGCGCGTCCTGCGGGTAGTGGACGGCGCCGGCGAGACCCGGCGCGATGTGCGGTTCGAGGTCGTGGAGTTCGTCGGCCGCGACGGGGACCGCCTCGACCCCGGCGGCGCACTGCTCGACCGCAAGTTCCTCGAGGGCGGCGAGCCCTTGTGGCGCTGCGGCCACGACGACCCCGCCCTTGCGCTCGTACTCGACAGCGGCACCCATCCCCGGCTCGGCGGCCAGCTCAGCCCACAACCGGACGGAGTGCAGCGCCAGTTCGAGCTCGGGCCCCGGCTCCTTGTCGGAGACCAGCAAATTCCCCTCGCCCGCGCCGGTCGTACCCCCGGCCACCGGGCCGCGGTCCACCAGAGTGACACGCAGGCCGGCCCGGGCCGCGTACAGGGCACACGCAGCGCCCGTCATCCCAGCCCCGACGACCACGACATCGCAGGTCAATCGCTCAGTCACGCCAGTACCATGTCACATTCCTCTCTGCTGGCCAAGGGGTTGCGAGCTGCTGTCGGTCTGCTGCGTTGAAGTGTGTTGTAGCGAGCGGGAGTGAGTCCTGTGGGTGGGTTTGTGGGGGTGGGAACGGGGGTTCTGGGGGCGAATGGGTGACCTTGGCGGTTGTGGCTCGTTGGGTGGGGTGGCAGGGGTGCGGCCTGAGTGGGGGTGATGTGGTGGGTGGTGTGCGGGAGCTGGCTGTGTCCTTCGTGGTGCCCGGGCCTTGCGGGGTGGCGGTCCGGGACCGCCTCAAGGACCTCACGCCCCAGGACGAGAGGGTGCTGCGTGCGGTCGGTGCGCATCAGGGTGCGCTGGCTTCCGGTGATCTCAAGGCCCGTTGTGTCGACCTACAAGCAGTTCCTGCTGGACCTGCTGCGGACTGAGGTCGCCGACCGTGACGTCCGCCGCCAGCAAAGGCTCGTCCGCGCGGCGAAATTCCCCCGGCCCAAGCGGCTGGAAGACTTCGACTTCGACAAGAACCCCAACGTCTCCCCGGAAGTCGTCGCCGATCTGAAGTCCACGTCCTGGGTCCGTGAGGGCCGTCCGCTGGTGCTGATCGGTGACTCCGGCACCGGCAAGTCCCACCTGCTGATCGGGGTCGGTACCGCGATCGCGGAGGCCGGACTGTCCGTCCGTTACATCACCACCCAGGCCCTGGTGAACGAACTCGCCGAAGCCGAGGCGGCCAGGCGGCTGTCCTCGCTCATGGCCCGCTACACCAAGGTCGACCTGCTCTGCCTGGACGAGTTCGGCTACGCGAACCTGGACAAGAAGGGCGCCAAGCTGCTGTTCCAGATCTTCACCGAACGCGAGGAACGCAAGGCCACCGCGGTCGCCACGAACTCCCCGTTCGCCGAGTGGGACAAGACCTTCGGCGACCGCCGACTCTGCGCGGCCATCGCCGACCGCATCACGTTCCGCTGCACGCTGATCCAGACCGGCACCGAGTCCTACCGATTCCAGTCCACCGAAGCCGACCGCCAGGCCACCGCACGGTGATGAGTAGCTGTATCTCAACCGATCATGGAACGGGCGGGTCGAACAGGTTTCCCGCCGGGGTGATCTTCCCGTTGTACGCGCATGAAGACAGGGCCTCTCGGTAGCTCGGAGATGCGAATCTAACCGAGCAGTGCCGGGAGGCCCTGGTGTCGTTGT
Organism: Streptomyces sp. NBC_01320; assembly: GCF_035974375.1. Lineage (NCBI taxonomy): Bacteria > Bacillati > Actinomycetota > Actinomycetes > Kitasatosporales > Streptomycetaceae > Streptomyces > Streptomyces sp. NBC_01320. The sequence continues at coordinate 11,218,015 of NZ_CP108390.1, read as the reverse complement.
TGTACGCGTCCGAGCCCGTTCAGTTCAACTCGGCCGCTCCATCGTGTGATTGCCTCGCGCATGTGTACGGCAACGCGGCCGACCATCCGGACCGGGAACGCCGGTATCCCTCGGACATGTCGGACGCGGAATGGGCGGCCATCCGGCCGTTGCTGCCGGTGCCGGCCTGGCTCCAGGGCCGGGGCGGGCAGCCCGAGGGCTACTGCCATCGGCAGATGCTGGACGCGATCCGTTACCTGGTCGCGGGCGGGATCTCCTGGCGGGCGATGCCCGTGGACTTCCCTGATTGGGGCCGGGTCTACGCCTTCTTCCGCCGCTGGCGCGAGCACGGGCTGATCACAGAGTTCCACGACCGGCTGCGCGGACGGGTGCGTGAGCGGGAGGGCCGTGAGGCGGAGCCGACGGCCGGGATCATCGATGCGCAGTCGGTGAAGGCCGCGTCCTCGGTGCCGTCCGTCTCACGCGGCTGGGACGGCGGGAAGAAAGTGGGCGGCCGCAAGCGGCACATCGTGACCGACTGCCTCGGTCTGCTGCTGGTCGTCGCGGTGACCGCCGCAAACGTTGGGGACCGGGATGCCGCGGTGGGCCTGCTGCAGCGGCTGCGCCGCCTGCACCGTGACATCTGCCTGGTCTGGGCCGACGGAGGCTACACCGGCGGCCTGGTCGACTGGTGCCGGCAGAAACTCGCGCTCACCCTGGAGGTCGTCAAGCGCACCGACGATATGGAGGGGTTCGTGGTGCTGCCGAGACGCTGGGTGGTAGAGCGCACGTTCGCGTGGTTGATGCATTCGCGCCGACTGGCCCGGGACTACGAGACGTTGCCGGCCAGCAGCGAGGCGATGATCCGATGGTCGATGGTCACGCGGATGGGCCGGCGTCTGGCGCGGGCACGGGCCGCCGGCCGACGCTGAACATCCCCGACGTCTCCTGCACGAGCCACCCGCGCTCCGCCAGGCGCCTGGCCTTCGAGCGCACCCCCTCGACCTTCGCCGACGTTGTCTCCAGGCCCAGCTCCACCGTGATCTCCTTGGCCCTCAGCGGTCTTTGGCCCGCCGGCTGCCGCTCGTCGAGCACGCCCAGGATCCGCTGGTAGTCCGGCGCCAGCACCGTCACCGGCAGTCCTTCGCGCCAAGGTGGCACGATCGAGCCCGGCACCGGCGCGGGCGAGGACACGGTTTCCGCCTTCGCCTCGGTCACGGCGGTGGCCTCGGCAGCCGATGCTGCCAGGGCTTCGACCAGCTCTTCCCGCGCGATCACCCGCCGGTCCAGCTCGATCTCGGCGGCCTCCAACACCCCAGCCAACCGGGCGACTTCCTCCCGCAGCCCTTCCACCCGCACCCGGGCAGCTGTCTCCCGCTCCTCCAGCATTCCCAGCACCGACGCCATCGCGCACCCCTTGCTCATGGAGCGGAAACAAGACGCCGGATGCCTCCCTCATTCCGAGCTAGACCATGTCTGACCAGCAGAAATCAAACGATCACGTTCGGTTGAGATACGGCTTCTGAGGCTCTCTGAATCCGGCTCTGACCAGACTTGCATGAAAGCTCAGCCCGGTGACCAAACCCGTTGGTCACCCAGGGACCGCGGTTCTAATCTGACGAGGTGATGAAACCGGAGGGGATCCTGGTTCCGCGCCCGAGCGCGCGCGTGGTGTTGCTGGACGACGCCAGTCGGCTACTGCTGTTCTCTGCCCTGAACAAGGAGGACGGTTCCGTTCGGTGGTTCACCCCTGGAGGCGGGCTCAAGCCAGGCGAAACCCACGAGCAGGCAGCCCTGCGGGAGTTGCAAGAAGAAACCGGGCTGACGAACCTCTCGCTGGGTCCGGAAATTTGGCGAGGGCGCCCGTGGACAGCGGTCCGGGGCGGCGTCGCTTATGAGGTTCGCCAGCGCTACTACATGGCCCGGGTGCCTGCGTTCCAGGTCGATACCTCGGCTTTCGAGGAGATCGAGAAGGCCGCGATCACCGGGCACCGCTGGTGGACCATAGCGGAACTGGCCGCGACCTCGGATGTGCTGCGGCCGACTGAGCTGCCGAAACTATTGGCGTCCTTGCTGACCGACGGCCCACCGGACCGACCGATCCCCGTAGACGGCTGAGCCCACGTCCTTAAGCACACCGTCGGCCAATAGCCGACCGAACGCGAGGCCAGGCCCTTCCGAACCGCGCCTGTCAGGGACACGGGCCAGCAGGACCCGGGACAACCAAACTATCGCCAAACACCTCCGGACCACGGCGGACACTCCACATCCGCAGGCGTGACGTCACCCGACAGGGGTGGCTCCCGAACCCGTTGACGATCATGGGCCTGTGTCGGGCCCATCCTCGTCACAGATGGAGCAAAGTGGCTCCCAAACTCGCCGATGCAGTGGCTCCCGTTCACCCCGACAAAATCAACCCCGCCTACACCACCCTGTGGGGCGCCCAGCACTGGCAGAAACCGCTGACCACCCCACGCCGCAAGATGTCCCGTCACGATGCCGCCGGTATCGCGATCGGACGACGCGCCCTCGGGCACCCGATCCGGCGTCGGACGGCACCGCCCCCACACGACCGGAGTGATCGTGCGGGGCATCGGACCGTCCAGGCCGGACCGGGCGCCCCGGGGCGTGAGGGAACCCGCCCACCCACCACGGACCGGCCCCTCGAGGTGTGTCGCCGAGCGGGACGCGAAAGCGGGAACCCAGCGCATCCAACACCGTTCGGGATGCGCCCAGCACGCAACAGTGGGTCCAAGACTCACTCACGCACACTGGTTAGGAACGGTTCGAAGCCCTGAGCATGATCCGCTCCCAGCAACGCCCGCGAGCCTTCCCCCACCTCCTGAGGCCGACTTCCGAGTCCACGTAAATTCCACGGAACATCCATTGCCGTTCGCCTGGCCATGAGCCTAAGGTCGGCGCAAGATCGCAGTGCCATTGCACAGTGCAATACCACATATCACTGGAGATTCCATGATATCGGACCAGGTCAGAGCACGTTCAGGCGATATGGCAAGAGCTGTGCAGACCGAATCGGGCGCCGTTGTCCCGGTCACCTCCGCGCGCCTTACGGGAGGTCTGCTCCGGCAGTGGCAGGACCGGAACCGGCAGTCGACGATTCCGCACACCATCGAGCAGCTGCGCGCCGCCGGAAATCTCGACAAATCGAGGACGACATCCTGGTCACCCCTGACCGCTCCGAGGTGCTGTCCGACACGCTTTCCCTGGACGCCTCAGGGCTGGAGAAATGGATGACTCCCCATGGATGACTCCCCATGGACGACGACCAATTGAGCTCTGTGACCTTGTACTGACCCGCCCCACCACCCGCTCACGTACTGCAAGGAGACTTCAGCATGTTCAACCCCGCTACGCCCTGGCACGGTGTCCATGTCGCGACGGCTCTTCCCTTCCACGACGACCTCTCGGTCGACTACGACACGTTCGCTGAGCACGTACGGTTCCTCGCCGCGGGCGGCTGCGACGGCGTGGCGCCCAACGGTTCGCTGGGCGAGTACCAGACGCTGACCCCACAGGAGCGTGCCCGCATCGTGGAGACTGCGGTGCAGGCAGCGCCCGCCGGGTTCGGCGTCATGCCGGGTGTCGCCGCGTACGGCGCGCTGGAAGCCTGCCGCTGGGCGGAGCAGGCCGCCGAGGCCGGCGCCACGTCCCTTCTGCTGCTGCCGCCGAACTCCTTCCGCGCCGAGCGGGCGGCCGTTCTCGGGCACTACCGCGAGGTCGCCAAGGTGGGGCTGCCGGTCGTCGCGTACAACAACCCGATCGACACCAAGGTCGACCTGACCCCCGACCTGCTCGCCGAGCTGTACCACGAGGGCACGATCGTGGGCGTCAAGGAGTTCACCGGGGACGTCCGAAGGGCATACCAGATCGGCGAGTTGGCGGCAGGCCTGGACATTCTGGTCGGCGCCGACGACGTACTGCTCGAACTGGGTCTGGCGGGGGCGACCGGGTGGATCGCCGGGTACCCGAACCTGATCCCCGAGAGCACGGTCGAGCTCTACCGCCTGGCCACCTCCGGAGATCCCGCCGATCTGGCCAGGGCGCTGCCGGTCTACCGTGATCTGCACCCGCTTCTGCGCTGGGACTCCCGGATCGAGTTCGTCCAGTCGATCAAGCTGTCGATGGACATCGCGGGCCGCCGGGGCGGACCGTGCCGTCCGCCGCGGCTGCCGCTCGCCGCAGACCTGGTCACCCGGATCACCGCCGACACCGAGGCCGTCCTCGCGAAGGGCTACAAGTGAGGTCCCGGCGCACGTTCCACACCGTCGACTCGCACACCGAGGGCATGCCCACGCGGATCGTCGTCGGCGGGGTGGGGACGATCCCCGGCGCGACCATGGCCGAGCGCCGCCTCCACTTCATGGAGCACAGCGACGACATCCGCACCCTGCTGATGTACGAGCCGCGCGGCCACAGTGCCATGAGCGGCGCGATCCTGCAGCCGCCGACCCGCCCCGACGCCGACTACGGCGTGCTGTTCATCGAGGTGTCCGGCCTGCTGCCGATGTGCGGCCACGGCACGATCGGGGTCGCGACCGTGCTCGTCGAGACCGGCATGGTGCCCGTCTTCGAGCCGGTGACGACGATCCGGCTCGACACGCCCGCCGGGCTGGTCGTCGCGTCCGTTACGGTCGAGGACGGCTCGGCCACAGCGGTCACGATCGAGAACGTCCCGTCGTTCGCCTGCGCGCTCGACCAGAAGGTCGAGGTCCCCGGCCTCGGCGAGGTCGGCTACGACCTGGCGTTCGGCGGTAACTTCTACGCGATCGTCGAACTGGCCGACCTGGGGCTGCCCTTCAACCGGTCCCGCGCCGACGACCTGCTCACCGCGGGCCTCGCCATCATGGAGGCGGTGAACGAGCACGCCCCGCCCGTACATCCGGAGCGGGCCGACATCACCGGCTGCCATCACGTCTACTTGAAAGCTCCCGGATCGACCGCCGAACTGTCACGGCACGCCATGGCGATCCACCCCGGCTGGTTCGATCGCTCCCCCTGCGGCACGGGCACCAGTGCGCGGATGGCGCAGTTGCACGCACGCGGGGAACTGGAGATCGGCCGCGACTTCGTGAACGAGTCGTTCATCGGCACTCGCTTCACCGGCCGGCTCCTCGGCGAGACGACAGTCGGGACGCTCCCTGCGGTGCTGCCGTCGATCACCGGTCGGGCCTGGGTCACTGGAACCTCCCAGTTCCACCTCGACCCGACCGACCCGTTCCCGGCCGGCTTCCTGCTCTGAACACCGGCACTGCCCGGCAGGCCCGGGGCCACACGGCCCCCGGGCCTGCCGGGAGCGTTGGGGCGGGGAGCCCGAGCCGGAGCCGACGGCGGGCCTGTTTCTGAGGCCAGTCCACCATCGCATCGATGAGGGTCGCGCCAACTGGACCGGTGGGCTTGCGACTTCGCTGGAATGAATGTCAAGCCGGGCGTCCAGGGCCTCGCCGGTCTCGTCGTCCGCGATCAGCTTGACGACGCGCGCCTTCGCGCCCGGCCTCGATCGATACATGACCAACCGAATCGGCGCGCACACGGAAGAGGTCCACGCATCGCACACCGTGGTGATGAGCCGGGCCGGCACGGTTACTCGCAGGGCTGCCTCAAGGCGATCACGTGCAGTAGTCCTCAGTCCGCTGGTCATGTCTTCAGCGCCCCCCGCGGTCGAGGGCGGCGACCTCGCGAACGGCCGCGGCGATGGCCGGGAACTCCTTACGCAGGATCGCACCGTGGTTGCTCGCGACCTTCGCGCCGATCTGGATGTTCGGGTTGCGGACAGTCACCGCATCGAGGCTGGTGCGTATCCGTTCCTGCTCATCACCGCGGCTTCCGAAGGACGTCCCCGAAGCAACTACGTACCGCACCGGGACGGTGATGTTGTCCAGCACGGGGCCCAGCTCGCGCTCGCGGGAGAGTCTGCCGAGCTCGATGTTGCTGTTCGCCTGCTGTTCGGCGGTCATCCGCGGGGCCAGGCCCGTCGGGCGCAGCAGCGGCAGGAACCAGCTCATCCGCCGGAACAGCTTCCGGATCCGCTGCTCCATGGCCTCGTCGAGCCAGTCGTACGGGAACGCACCGTCGACCAGGACCGCGCCCAAGGCACGCTCCGGATTCCTGCCGGCCCAGTGCGCCCCGACGAACGCCCCGTAGGACCAGCCCACAACCAGGGCCCGGTCCACACCCCTGGCCGCGAGAACGGCATCGACATCCCGGATGGCGGCCTCGAAGGAATAGTCCGCCGAACGCTTCGATTTCTTGCCGCGAGCCCGCTCGTCGTAGGTGATGTGCCGCCATCCCGTCCCCAGTTCAGCGACGACCCGCCGCCAGTACCCCTGAGTGGCGAACTGGCCGTTGAGGTAGACCACGGGGATACCGGGACCGTCGGTGTCGGTGACGGCCAGGGCCGTATCGTCAACCGGCACCATGCTGGTCCACGTCGAATTGGTCGAGGAAGTGCTGTTCTTCATCATGTGTTCCACCTGGTCGCGTGAGTGCGTCTTCTACGACTTCTCCAGGCCCTGCACGTGGATCGCAGGCCCCTGGGGACGGACGGCCGCGTCGTCGGCGACGACCGGCAGGATCTCGATCGCGGTGGGCTCGGACGGATAGTCCTGGTTCTGCCCTTTAGAGGCTGCGGGCGGTGATGTCGCCGTGGGAGGTGGTGGCGCGGATGTCGAGATCAGCGGTGCCATCGTTCTTGAGGGCGTTGCTGATGCGGCCGTAGCCGGTGCCGGCGTCCAGGGCGGCCGAGACGCCGGCGGCGGCGGCGACCGAAATGTCGCCGGACTGGGTGCGGAGCACGACCGTGCCGCGCACGGCCTCGGTGATCCGGATGTTGCCCCTTGCGGTGTTGATCTCCGCGGGGCCACTCAGCCTGCCGACCTCGACGTCGCCGTCGATCGCAATGAGGCGGACGCTCGCGGCCTCATCGATCTTGATCTGGCGATACGCGCCTTCGAAGGCGACGTCGCCAAGGCGGCCGACGCCGCGGAGCTCGGAGCTGGCGGCCTTGGCCTCGATGCGGGAGCCGGCAGGCAGTTGGACCGTGACCTCCAGAGATCCGGAGGGGCCGAAGAGCTGGTTGTTGGGCTCGGGGGTGTGGATCCGCAGGACGCCGTCGGCGTAGGCGACGGTGGTCTGCTCGGCGGTCTGGATGTCGCGGCTCTTGGAGGGGCTGGCGGGCAGGACCTCGACGGTGGTGTCGGCGCGGTCGGCGGCGATGAACTGGATGCGTCCGGCGGGGATGTCCAGGACGGCGGTGATCGGGGCGGGGGTGTCGAACTTCTGCATCGTGCTCTCCTGTACTGGTTCGTTGTTTCTGACACCGGAAACGCTACGTTGCTTTCCAGAACCATGCAACAGTCTCGTTGCACAAAATCAACATCTATGCAGGTAGAGACCGAGAAACCGTTGCAACGATCCCGCCAGTAACGCAACGACAACCGCTCCGATCATTGCAATGGATGAGAAGTGAACGCTATAGTGAGGGGATCAGGAACCACCACGAAGGATCACCAAGGAGATCGCGATGCCGGGAGGCAGGCTCACCCAGCAGGAACGCCAGCAGATCGCGCTGGGGCTGGCCGACAGCCTCCCCTACGCCGAGATCGCCCGACGCCTCGACCGTCCGACCTCGACGATCACGCGTGAGGTGATGCGCAACGGCGGCCCCACCGCCTACCGCGCCGACCTGGCCCACCGCGCCACCGAACGCCGCGCTCACCGGCGCAAGCCGGCCTCCTCCCGAGGGTCGGAGGCAGTCCCCCAGCCACACGGACGCAACGCCGAGGCCGTGGCCGAGTACGAGGAGACACTCACCACCGTCCTCATGGCTTCGGGCCTGCCCAAGATGACGGCCCGGGTACTGACCTGCCTGTTCACCACCGACGCCGGCAGCCTCACCGCGTCCCAACTCGCCCAGCGCCTCCAGGTCAGCCCGGCGTCCATCTCCAAAGCGATCACCTTCCTGGAGAGCCAGAGCCTGGTCCGCCGAGAACGCGACGAACGCCGCCGCGACCGCTACGTCGTCGACGACGAACTCTTCTACCAGGCGACGATCGCCAGCGCCCGATCCAACGACCAGCTCGTCGAAACCGCACGCCAAGGCGTCGCCGTCCTGGGCCCCCACACCCCCGCCGCCACCCGCATGGAGAACATCGCCCGCTTCCTCGACTTCATCAGCGAAAGCATCACCCGCGCCGCCGAACAGGCCCGCGAAGTCCTCCACACCAAACCCGAAACAATCTCAAACGACCCCGCCCAACCACGTCCCGACCACGGATAGACGACCGTCTCGATCGTCACCAGCCATGAGACGTCCAGACAGTCGATGCGAGTGGGCGCAGAGCGGCCCGGCCCCCGCGCTGCGCCGCGCGGCGGAGTTGGTGGAGTCCCCGCCCGGCCAGTGACCGCAAGCGGCCCGCGCGCCCTTCACCGCCCACTGCCGCCGGGCGGGCGCGCGGATCCAAACGGCCCGCAGACGTACGGAGGCTGGGTCTGGCGGCAAGCGTTCGAGCGTCGACAGGCAACGGCTCGTGGGCTTGAGCAGGCCTCCGAAGGCCCACGACGTACCGCCCGCCCGTACGCGGGCTGGTGACTGTGTCACCTCTCGTCGAGCCCAGACCGCTGGTGATCCTCTCCTCGGCCCGTGGGACCATCCCCGGTAAAACGAGGAGGAGTCAGTACATCTGCGCAACGTCTCACCGGACGATGTCGACCTCTATATCCGGATGCGATGCGATCCCGTCATGATGGCCGACGTCGGCGGACCGTTGCCTCGTGAGGGGATGGCGGACAAAGTCCGGCGCGATGCCCGGCAGGCAGCAGCTGACCTTGCATGGTTCAAGATGATCATTCCTGATCCGGCCAGCCCCGACGCGGTCGCAGGGACGGTGACCATGTGGTCCCACGACACCGATGACGGACCGATCTCTGAGATCGGCTGGATGGTTCTGCCTGATTTTCAAGGGCAGGGGCTGGGCAAACGTGCGGTCCGCACCCTTCTGCAGCAGGCCCGCGACGAGGATCGCTGGGAGATCGGGCATGCCTTCCCGGCAAGAAGCAACGCAGCGTCGAATGGCATTTGTCGCTCGGTTGGTTTCCGGTTCGTCTCAGAGGTCAACGTGACCTTCGCAGGCCAGGTCCTCAAGACCAACCACTGGGCGATGGATCCACGAACGGATCTGGCCTGATGTACCAGGTCGTCGGCTCGTGCCATCGCTGGAGTGGTGACCGTTCCCCTGCGAACTCCGAGTCGGTGACAACAAGCTCGCGCATCTGGTGACAGCCACCGCTGAGAATCCGGGGCACCCGCCCAGTCCGGTCGGCGTCGCCGGTGACATCTATCGCTGCGAGGCGCACACAACTTCCGTGAGCCGACTTCGCAGCGTGCATCTACATTTGCGGCTGAAGTTCCCCCCGGGTCCTGGACAGCGGGTGTTTACGCTGCGGGGGTGAGGTCCTGCCTGAGCAAGGTTCTCGTTTCGAGCGGGGTGACGTACCCGTACTCGGGATGCCTGCGGAGTCGGCTGCGGTTGTACTCGATCTCGATGTAGCGGAAGACATCGGCCCGGGCGGCCTCGCGGGTCTCCCAGACGGTGGTTCCGATCTCCGCTTTGAGGACGGCGAACCAGCTTTCTGCAGCAGCGTTATCGTAGCAAGAGCCGACACGTCCCATCGATTGCCTCATGTGCAACTTGCGTATCTCGGTGCGGAATTCGTCACTCGTATATTCGCTGCCGCGGTCGGTATGCATGATGCAACCCTTCTCCAGGCCGCCGCGTCCGGCCGCCATCAGCAGGGCGGCAACCGGCAGCTCAGCACGGTGGTGGTCGGCCATCGCCCAGCCGATCATCTCCCGCGTCGCGAGATCGATGCAGGTCGCCAGATACAACTTCCCTTCCAGCGTGACGAGTTCGGTCATGTCGCCGACCAGCCGCATCCCGGGACGGGGTGCGGTGAAGTCCCGGCCGATCAGGTCGGCGGCGAACACCGCCCGCTTCGCCTGCCGGGTCAGGCCCCGACGCCGGCGGCGGGTGATCCCGACGATCCGGTGCTTGCGCATCAGCCGCTCGACCCTCTTCGAGTTCACCGCCCGCCCCGCCCGCCGCAGAGCGGCGTGGATCCGCGGGGCCCCGTAGGCACCACGCGATCCGGCGTGGAGCACTCGGATCTCGTCCACCAGGCGTTCCTCCTCGCGCCGCGCGGCCCGGCGCGCCGACGCGGCCGCCTGGTGCGCGTAGTAGGTAGAGCGCGGCACTCCCAGTGCACGGCACAGCAGCGCAACGCTGTGCCCTGCGAGATTGTCGTCCGATGCCTTCTGCGCGTCGATGAAGCGGCACCGCGTGGCGGTGTCTACCTCATCTTGTCCTGCGCGAAGAAGGCGGTCGCTTTTCCCAGGATGTCGACCGTCTTCTCCAGCTCGCGGACCTTGCGCCGCAGCTGGGCGAGCTCTTCCCGCTCGGCGCTGGTCAGAGCCCCCACAGGCCCCTCGCCCCGGTCGACCGCGGCCTGCTTCACCCAGCCACGCAGACCCTCCGGGCTCACCCCCAGGTCCCGGGCGACCTCGGTGACCGTCTTTTCCGACGACAGCGCCAGCGCGACGGCATCCCGCTTGAACTCCGCCGTGTACCGCTTGCTCGTATTGCTCTTCTTGCTCACTACCTGTGACTACTTCCTCCGGGACCTTCCGTCCCAGTATCAGGCTGTCCAGGTCAAAGGGGGAGCTTCAGTCCACCACCTCGCCCGAGTAACGCACATGCCAGTCCTCCCACTCCCGTACCAGGGGATTGCGGGTCTCGAACACGAAGCTGCCCTCGTCCGTCAGCGCTGCGGCGATCGCCGTCAGCGCGAGGCGCAGCTCGTCGTCGCTGAGGAGCTGCTGGAACGCGTGGCCGGTCATCACCGCCAGGTCGAAGTCACGGTCCCAGTCCGGCGCCGCGGCCAGGTCGCCGAGGATCCATTCGATGTCCGGGCGCGTCCGGGCCACTTCCAGCATCCCGAGGGCCGGGTCCAGGCCGCACAGCCGCCCGGCGTGGCCGTCCTCCCGTGCCCTGCGCAGCAGCGCGCCCGTACCGCACCCGACGTCCAACACGGAGCGCGCGGACATCACCAGGGGCAGATAGAACGTGAAGTCCCCGCGCGCGTCCCAGGGACAGTAAAGGTCGTACAGCGCGGCGAGACGGGAATCGGAGAATAGCTTGTCGACCACGGTCAGCCAGCCTGCCAGAGGCGTCCTCGAACAGCGACTGTTTTTTGCGGTGCCTTGCTCGCGGGGAACCCGCTCTGACACAGAGCCGGGCTACGAAGCATCACGCAAGCAGAACGCGCTTCCGAGGGAGCGGGAATCCGGCGCGGCCGAACATCTCCGCAAGCGAGTCTTGCATGACAGAGCGTCACCGCCCCGGGCCTGTCCCCGCGATATACAGTCCCACTCTTCCGTAGGCATGCATGGCCGGGGCCCACAGCCGTCGTGAACTCCTCAATCAGCCTCCTTGACGATACAAAAGGGGTGCCCAACCGGATCGGTGAGAACGCGCGCCCTGGCCCCATGAGGCTGATGATCGGGTTTGCCCGCACCCAGCTCCAGCAACCGGGCTTCGACCTCGTCCAAGTCCTGCTCGACCTTGAAGCACATGTGAAGCTGCTGCGGAACGGTCTGTTCAGGCCAGCGCGGAGCCCGGTAGCCATCGACCCGTTGAAAGCCGATGGAGACTTCGTCCTCACAGTCGAGACCGGCGAAGTCAGCGTTCGACTTGGGATGGAGTTCCAGACCGGTGGCCTGCTGATAGAACGCCGCCAAAGCCAGCGGATCCGGGCAGTCGAGGGTTATCGCGCTCAACTTCATCTGCAAGGGCATGACGCCTCCGGGACGATCAGTGGACTTCCCTGATGCACACCCTAGAGACGGCTGCCTACGGCATCTCACGGGCCACCGTGCTCGGCCTGACCTACGGCTCCAGCTCAGCGAGCTGCCTTGCTGCCGTCCGTATCCGAGGGTGGGCCGACCTCGGCATGCCGAGGTCGGCCCGTGCCGCGACCGTACGGCAGGCCGCCGCCCGGCGCCGCCGTCGCACAACCAGGACGCCGAGCCCGGCGGCCACGGCCAGCACCGCCAGGACGGGCATCCACAACGCACCGATCGCGGAGGTGACGCCGATACTGCCGAGGACGGCCAGGAGGGGGCCCGCGCAACACACCGCGCAAGCGGCGACCGCGGCCGCGCCGGCGCCGAGGGTCCCCCAAGGCCGAGAAGGGCGGGACGAGATGGTCATGCGGTCGCTCCGAAGAGGTCGGCCAGCATCGCGGCGGCGGACTCGGGCGCTCGCACATCCAGCTGGAGAGCGGTCGGGGTCAAATGCAGGGTGAAGTCGAAGAACGCACAGCAGCCCTGCTCCGCTGCGGCGAGGGCAGCGATCTCACCGGCGAGCTCGGCGCCGGCGGGGAAGGAGAGGCGTACGCCATCGGAGATCTCCTCGCGTCCCTCGGCCTTGCCGGCCAGCGTCCGCCACATCTCGGTGCGCTCGCCGCGTTCGGCACCGACGAGAGTGCAGGCCACCGGGACGTCCCGCCACGGCTCGGCGCCCCCGTCGAGGCGAGTCGGCGTCAGCGTCACCGGCACGGGCCCGGCCGCCGGAGCGCTGGTCGCGACACAGCCGCAGTCCGGGCCGCAGGCCCCTGCGGGCGCCGGACCGGACAGCTCTGCGTGGACTCCGGCCAGGTGGTCGGAGAACGCCCGCAGCTCGGCGATCCGGCCGTCGGTCTGCATGATCCGGTCCGCGACCAGCGGCAGCATCCGCGCCCGTACGGACGCGCACACCCCTTCCTCACGGATATCCAGCAGCTCGCGGATCTCCTCCAGGGCCAGGCCCAGCAGCTTGGCCGAGGAGATGAACGCCAGGCGCTCCACCGCGTCCTCGCCGTACACCCGATACCCGGCCGGCGTGCGGTCAGCGGGCAGCAGACCGGCGTCCTCGTAGAAGCGCAGCGTCGTGGCCGGAACGCCGGAACGGTCGGCCAGCTGCGAGATCCGGTAGGTCGTCATGCCACCGACGTTAAACCTTCAACCCGACTCGAAGGTCAAGCCGGAACCCGCACCGGATCAGTAGTGAGCCCCTCACCCGCGTACGTGTTCACCCCAGGACGCGGGGCGAACAGTCTTGATGAGATGGCCTGTTGGACGGCGCCCTATGCGGTGACTGTGCAGTGGTCTGCGCAGGGGCGGGATTGCCAGATGGCTTGTGGGATATCGCCAGGTGACCGATTTCATAGAGGCAGATGCGCCCGCAGGGTGGCGGAGCCTGGAACATGTCTGACCGGACGCGCTTGGTGGACTCTGCCGCCGTAATCTGGCCTGTGGAAGGCGACCGCGCACTGCCGGTTCCTGATCTGGATTGTGGGTACGGAGCGGGGGCTGGCTGTAGGAAGCGGCCGCGCCAGCTCGACGACGCCGACCTCGATGCCTCCCGGGAAGCCCTTGGATCCGCCCATGTGAGGGCCAGGAGGGGCATACAAGATCGACCCTGAATTCCACGGCCCGCGGGCGAACAGCTGCCATCGAGGGCGGGTGATCAAGCCGACGATCTCCCGACTGCCGGGCCATCGCGGACTCGGTCCCCGCTGCGCCCGGCAACTCTCCGGCCTTCCTCGAGCTTGCCGTGGCTCAGTACCCCGGTGGAGGCAATTCGTCCCCTCACCACGTAGGACACATCGCCTTGGAGGAGCTCACACAATGGGCGCCCGCCTCGCGACGCCTGGCACGCACGCTGATCGGACTCCCATTGTGTGAGCTCCTCTTACGGTGTCGTGCGCGACTGAGGTTGGGGCGTGTTGGCCTGGCGGGTTGGCTGATGGGTGATTACCGCTCTGCGGTGCGGTCGGAGACGAGGCCGGCGATGGCCAGATGGGTCTCGGTGTAGTACTCACGGCGGCCGAGGTACCGCTGGAGGGGCCTCCACTGCTTGTGCTCGGCGTTGGCGTGCTCGACGCATATCCGCTCCGAGGATTGCTTCTTGCGGGCCTCCTCCCAGACGGTCACCTCCGCGGCCGACGCGTCCTTGGCGGGCTTCTTCGGCGGCGCCTGGACCTGGCCGGGAAACCGTTTGGCCAGGCCCCGGTATCCGGCATCCACCTTGGCCTTGACCTGCGGGTACTGCTCGAAGAGGGCCTCGATCCCCTCGGTCTTGACCGCCGTCTGATCATGCATACGGCCCGGCCGGACCGCGCCGGTCCACAGAGTGCGGCCCTGTCCGTCGGTGATGACGGTGGCCTTCTTGGTGTTCTGCCGCATCTTGCCGGACACGAACGCACGCCGGCCGGGGCGGCGCGCCTTCGGACGCCGGACCCGAACCTCGGTGCCGTCCAGGCGCAGCTCAACACCCTTCGCGGTGGCGTAGGCGAAGACATCGGCCAGCGTGTGCAGACGCAGTCCCGCCTCGCCGGGGACCGCGAAGCCCCGCGCCGCCAGGAGCGGACGGATCTCATGGACGGCCCGCGTGACGGTGGAGCGGTCCACGCCGTAGAAGACGGCGAGGGCGGCGTGCGGAAGCTGGAACCGCAGGATCACCAGGGTCGCGATCACCCGGTCGGTGAAGACCAGTTGATGGCTGGGTCCGCCACCTTCGGCGCGCAGACGCTCATGGCCTCGGCGTTCGCCCAGCCGGGACTCTTCCCGCGCCATCCACGGGCTGGCCAACTCGGCGATGAGCGCCCCGAGTCGACGCCTCGAGATGCCCGTGCAGATACGATGCGAGAGAGCCGTACGGGCCAAGGATCGCTTCACAACCATCCCAACCCGTACGGCTCTCCTCACGTTCCCGACCAGCCGAAACCGCTGTCGTACACCACGCCGTTAGTCGATGAAGACGCTCCATGCGACGGCGTTGAGGTTGTCGGCGAGGAAGATATCGGTGCCTCCCAGGCGCTTGTCCCAGGGAGGCATCAGCTCTGCGGCGCGAGCGACAACCGCGTCCATCCAGACCTTGAGCTCCGCCTGCTTGTTGTTCTCCGGCACCTTGGCGGCGGCCGTGGCTTCCTTCAGGTCGATCGTCCGCAGCGCTTCGGAAGCAGCGGTGCGCAGGTCGCGGATGTATTCGCGGTTCATCGCGACGTCCTCGGGAGTGCCGTGCAGGGCCATGTGACCAGTCACGATGGTCTCGAAGTCATACTCCAGCATCTGGTCCATGGCGTCGAAGTACGCAGGCAGGTGCGCGGAGAAGTACAGGCGGAAGAACGGCGCGTTCTTCGGCGCGAAACTGTCCATCGCCGCCATGATCTTCTGCTCCGGCAGGTGGACGAACAGGTTGCCGGCCTGGTGCCAGTCTCCCGTGTAGTCGAGGACGAACCTGACGCCGTCGATGTCCATCTCCTTGCGCCGGCCGCTGAAGGTCTCGGTGGGCAGGGGGCGCCGGTCGTCGTTCTTGGCCTCCTTGATGAACTCGCCGGTGATCTCGTGGGAGATGATCTTCAGACCGTCCCGGTTCAGCAGGTGAGCTGCCCCGATGTGGTCGGCGTGCGCGTGGCTGTAGATAAGGTGAGTCACCGGCTTCGGGGTGACCTCCTCGATCGCCGCCAGTAGTTTGTCCCCAAGGAATGGTGAGGCGTCCACGAGGACGACGCCCTTCTTGGTCACCAGGAACATCGTGTTGATCATCCCCTGGGTGACGAAGTAGGCACCACCGCCCAGATCTGTGACGACATACCCGGACTCCGGGATGTCCGGACCCAGGGCGAAGGCGGGTACAGGCGCGAACTCGGTCATGATGATCTCCTTTGTGCGGCCCGTCCGGCGGACAGGTGGAACAGTGTGGCGATGGCGCAAGGCGATCGAGGGTCTCAAGACCTTGAATGGCGGGACTTGCCCCTGACGGCTGTGCGCGAAGGAAATTCCCAGGCGAGGTGAGTAATCCCGCCCATGGTCCATGTATGACCGAATCCGGATATCACCTGACTCACCATTTTGATCCACTTATTCAGTGTTTCCGCGGTAGTGCTCCGATGATTGCGACGAAGGTGGACCACCTGGACCTAGGTTCAGCAAGGCGCGCGCACAGCGTCCGAAGGGCAGGAAGGACGCGGCGCTGGATGCGAACCGGGATGACAGCGCCGCCCTCACTGGTGCCTGGACGAGTGGGAAGTCGCCCTCGGACTGTTGGAAGAACTCGGTGACGTCCACCCGCTTCCGCTCATCTTCTGGGAAACCCTGGCTACCGCGGTCGAACAGATGCGGTTGGAGAAGAGCGCAGCCTGGTGCAATTGTCGAGCAACCGTTGCAGCACCGCCGATGGCATCTGTCCACAGAGGTCGAGCAGGGCGGCGCATAGTCCGACTTCGGACGGAAGACCGATGTTTCGCAGGCGTGTTGCGAGTCGGCCGCTGGTCAGTGCTCGCCCAGGACGTTGAGTTGGGAAGAGCCAGGGTGCGTTCAGCTCGTTGCTGTCCACCGTGTGCTCGTGGCTGTGAGCAATGTCGCCGAGTTGCAGGACAAGAGCGTCCAGGGGCGGTGGCAACCTCAACGGCGTCCTGTTGATGCGAAGTGCGACTGCGTCCCCATCGTGCAGGACGTGGGCGGTCAGGCTTGCCACGCGAGCAGCTCACACACCCCGTCGAGGAGTCCGAGCACCTTGGCCTCATCAGCGCGAGCGACTCCGAACTGATCACGCGCTCGCCGACCGAGCCCGAGACTGCGGTGGGCGACCTCCCGGTCCTGGCCGCCGCGATCATCTCGGTCGGCGCGGACGCCGACACCGAGACCATCCTCCGCATCGCCGCGGCGCATGACGACACCCGGCTTCTGGTCCGCGAGAACGACAGGATCCTCCGCTCGGTTCACGCCCGCGACACGCTGGTGGCCCGCGCCCAGGGCCGGGCCATAACGGCCCGCAGTCTGGCCTGCCCCACCCCCGAGCTGACCGGGGGCACGACGGTCGCCGACGCGATCGATCTGCTGCGTCGGCGCCGGGCTTCGCTCGCCGTCGTCCGTGACGGCTCCGGCCGTCTCACCGGCATGATGAGCCTGGACGACCTGTTGGCCCGCTTCCTGGAGCCACAGCCTGATGACACCAACGGTCTGAAGGCGGACGCCTCGCCGGCCCCAGCCCCTCGCAGGGCTGGGGCCGGCGCATGTTCACCGCTCGTCGTTCTTCAGCGCCTTGGCCTCGCTCTTGAAGATGCGGGCCGCCTTGCCTGCCGAACGTGTCAGCTCGGGCAGCTTCTTGACCCCCAGGACCACCACAACGACGACGAGGATCAGGGCCAGTTCACTCAGGCCGAACATCAGATCTGCTCTCCCAGGGGGACGGACGGCGGCCGAAACGGCATACCGGCAGCACATCGCTATCTACAGTGCTGTAGAAGTTTCTCCTGGAGCATGATCGCTCAACAAGCCCGCCTTCCGGCCCGGCTGGCCGGAAACAGCGTGTTGCACGGAGGAACAGAGCAGGATGACGGAAGAGACAGCCGGGACTCGGACCGCCCGGGAGACGTTGGCGTGGCATTGTCGCGCCATCACGGAGGCACGCTGGTTCGCCGCCACCGTGTTCACCCTGATCCTCACCAACGCCGCGCTGCTCGGCGTGGAGACGTACAGCGGACTGGTGGACGACTGGCACTGGTGGTTACGCCTCGCCGAGCACGCCTGCGTCGCCGCCTTCACGGTGGAAATTGTGCTGCGCCTGGCCGCCCACGCCAACCGCCCCCGGGACTTCTTCCGCGACCCGTGGAACCTCTTCGACCTCGCCGTCGTACTGAGTGCCTTCCTGCCCGTCGTACGCGAGAACACCACCGTCCTGCGACTGTTGCGGCTGGCCCGAGTGCTGCGCACCGCCCGCTTCCTGCCGCAGCTGCGCATCTTCCTGGTCGCGGTCGGCCGCAGTCTCCCCGGCACGCTCAGCTTCCTGGTCGTCGGCGCTCTGCTGCTGTATGTCTACGCGATGGTGGGCTGGGTCTTCTTCGCACACCACGATCCCGAGCACTACGGCTCCATCGGCCGCGCCGTCCTCACCCTCTTCCTCCTGATGACCCTGGACGGCATCGGCGATGCGGTCCGTGCGGGCCTGGAAGTCTCCCACTGGAGCATCTTCTACTACGCCTCCTACGTCCTGCTCGCTTCCTTCGTCCTCGTCAACGTCCTCATCGGCGTCGTCATCACTTCCCTGGACGAAGCACGCGACATGGAGGAGAACGACGCTCGGGACCGACCTCTCGCGGCCTCCCCAGAGGACCCCCACCTGCTGCTCGAACGCATCGCCACCGCCCGCCGCGCCCTCGACGACCTGGAGCGCGGCCTGACCCGGGCCTCGCCGGGCCGGCCCCGCGAGGCAGAGCGGACTGCCTCCACCTCCGGAGGTCACTCGTAGCCACAACGGCAGAAGGCGAGAGGCGACCCATGACGACCTCAAACATCATCAACTCGATCGTCATCGGCGTGCTGAGTCGGCTCGAACTCGACCGCGCCGCCGTCAACGTCGGTCTCACCCTCCCCCACCGCATCCTCCTCCAGCGATCACCACACAGCGCTACAACCGATTACGGGGCAGAGCCGTTCGTTTGACAGACCCGAATCGGGGCCCGGCTACCGCCTTGGGTCGACCACTCGTTGACCAGCACGGGGAGGGAGACCACTGCGGTGGCCGGAGTGTCGGTGAGACTCTTCGCGCGCCGGCCAACTCGTCGAGCATGACGGGCCATGCCCCGCCGTTGCGCGGTCACGATTGCCATCCGCCGCCCAGGGCAGCGACACCGAGGCGTGCTGGTTCTCCACGATCTCGTGGGCGGACTCCGCGCGGCAGGGACAGCCGGACAGCCCGCCTTCGTGCCTGAGCCGGGAGAAGTCCTGGCGCCGCGTCAGCAGCTTGTGTCGGCAGCGTTCTTTGTCGGCCCGTCCCCGGTCCGGTGGTAGCCGGTCGCCGCGGCCAGGTGAGCGGTGGAGGCTACGGGTACGCCAGTGGGGCGTGACGTCCCCCAGCGGTTCGGCCCGTGGAAGACGGCTACGAACGCCACCGTCAGTGGTCGGCCGATGGTACCTGGGAGCGCCTCCTCCAGAAGGTCCAGGCCGCCGCCGATGGCCCCGGGGAGATCGATTGGAGATCTCGGTGGACCCCACTATCGTCCGCGCACACCAGCATGCTGCCGGCGCCCGTAACAGGCCGCCGCCGGAACCCGTTCTAAAGGGGGGCCGAAGAGACGGAACACCGGAGCGAGACGCCGCGGCAGGGCCTGGTCGTCCATCTGGCGGAGGCGGTGCGGAAGGTGAGGGCCTGGGCCGCTCGCGCGGTGGGTTCACCAGCAAGATCCACCTGAGTACAGACGGGTGCTGCCGCCCCGCTGTCTCTGGTCGTCACCGCAGGTCAGCACGCTGACTGCACCCAGCTCATCACCGTGTTGCAGAAGATTCGCGTGCCCGGACTCGGCCTGGGCAGGCCGCGCGGGAAGCCGGACAGTCTCACCCGGCCCCTGCCAAAACTGACCTAACGGCCGGCCCACGGTGCCTATAAGGCATACAGCAACAGATCCATCGGAGTACCTGCGGCGGCAGGGCATCCGGCACGCGATCCCGGAGAAGACCGACAGCCAGGCCGCCCGCCTACGCAAAGGATCGCGCGGCGGACGGCCACCGGGCTTCGATGATGAGCGGTACAAGAAGCGCAACACCGTCGAACGGGCAACCAGCCGCTTGAAGCAGCATCGGGCAGTGGCTACGCGCTATGACAAGCGCGGCTACGTTTTCCTCGGCACGGCGACAGCAGCAGCCGTCGCCATCTGGCTACGGACATGATCGGCAAGTCCTGGACGTCACACTCCGATGAAGCTCACTGTTTCTGTCATGTCCGCCCGCCCAGTACGCAGCCGTGGCACGCCTTGCTTCTCGAATCCCACCGCGACACCGCAGAACAGCACGAGCCCGTCATCGGCTCCGACTATCCGGCTGACGGTCTTGCGATACAACGTCCACATCACCTGAGGGCAGCTGTGCAACCCTTCCGCCCTCAGCAGCAGCATGACTGTCTGCAAGTACATCCCCGCGTCCCCCCACTGCCCGGGCCCCATCGTCCGGTCGAGGTAGCAGAACAGTACGACCGGCGCCCCGAACGCCTCCGAGTTCAAGGCTGCGATCTTTGTGGGCCTGTCGAGGTCGTCGCGCTCGATCCCCAGCGCTTTGTACCGCTGGGCGGCCGCGGCGGAAAAACGGTCCAGATACGGCGAGGTCAGTGTGGCCGGGTACATGGGATACTCCCGCTCATCACCCGGGTCACCCGCCAGTGCCCTGGCCGTCGCGTGCCTCTTCAGTTCGGCCAGGGGCTCGCCGGTCACGACATACACATGCCACGGCTGGAGGTTCCCGCTCGACGGAGCCCGCGTCGCTGCGGCCAGCACTCGTTCGAGTACCTCTTTGGGTACCGGCTCATCCCTGAACGCCCGCACGGCCCGGCGACTGTGCACGGCTTCATACACATCCACGTCTTCTCGTCCTCTCAGCCAACGACAACCACCTGTCTACCGTCTTGAGCACGCAAGAAGGCAACAGGATGGGGGTATCGCCGAGGGAAGCCCGAAGTACGCGGCTTCCGCCGAATCACGGCTGCCCGCTGGGCTCCGGACCCGTTCCTCGTGTTGCTCCGATGGGTGAGGGCACGAGGGGACTGCGCGGCTTCAAGTGGTCCAGCTCGTAGAGCTTCCTCCAACGCGGTGGTCAACTCGACATTCTCTTGCTCAAGTCTGGTGACCCTTCGCTGGAGTCCTCGATGTCCGCCGGGGTCCCGAGCTCCGACTCCTGCCTTGTCTGAGCATCCATCACCTGCGAGCGTGCCGGTCCATAGCGGCTCAACCGGCATGCGCTGCTGAAGGAGCGTCACCGCGTCCTTGACGCGGCCGAGGTCGGGGTGGCAGTCTCCGCGCTGCCGCTGGGCCCCGAGCCCCGCGACGGTTACACCCGCAGCGCATTCCGCCACTGGAACGCTGGTGCCGATCCGTCCGATGGCTGCAACACCCGCGTTGTCTGCACACTCGGATCAACGGCGGAGCATGGACCGGCTGGTTCCTGTCCGACAACGGATACGGACGCCACTGGGCGGACGGCCGCGGCGGCACATGGTCGTGGATTCCGGCCCCGCTCCGCAACCTGTGGCACTACGAGTACGACGTCTACCGGTTCAATGTGGGGCTGCACACTCCCCACACGTACGAGTCGAAGCCTTGGAGCTGGCTGGTCCTCGGCCGCCCTGTGCTCTTCCACTACCCAACTCTCCCGGGCGTGGTCGTCGTCGCCCCGTTCCAGCTGGGCCGACGCGGTGTGGTCCAGGACGTCGACCTGGCTGTAACCGTTGAGAACCTCTTCGTACAGCCGCAGCGCCCGGCGGTAGTCCGCGATCACGGCATCGAGACCGCCCAGACGTTGCCATGCGTAGCCGACCCTGTCCCAGGTCGCGGCCTCACTGCGGCGGTTCCCGGTCTCCTGCACCACGGGAGGTGCGTGCTCGCAGATAGCGATCGCCTCCCGGTGCTCGCCGAGCCGGCGGGCCGCTGGCGCAGCCACCGCGACACGCAGGGCGTCTCGGTGGATGCGATTCAGCAGGTCGAAGGGGCGACGAGCGTCACGAGCCGTTGATTGAGACCGGCGTAGTTGACGTCCGCCTCGAATCGCTCGAGAAGCGCCGTCTCTTCCTGTGGCCGGCTCCGCCCGACAGCAGCAGAGCCGCCCGTGGACGGCGGAACCGTTGGAGTGGGACCGTATGACTCCAGGTCCTTGTCCCGCCCGATCAGCCTCCCCTCCGGCGGGACGCGGCGGGCGACGCAGTGGCGACCGGCCGTCGCGTCGGGCGCGGGTCAACGGCGCCGAGACACCTGCGGGCCGCCGATCCCGTAGGCATGCGCCCGGGAATGCCGTACGGGGTCTACAGCCCCAGATCGAGAGCCAGGCACGAGTAGTACTTCCACGAGCCTTCGGGGTTGTACGAGCCGTTCTCCCCGCCACTCTGCCCGGCCTCCACCTCTTCGGTCATGTCCTCGAAGCGGATCCGCTCGGGGAGCCTGCCGTAGCGCGCGTGCCGCGCCGCCGCGGCATCGCGGGTGAGTTCCTTGTTCATGACCGTTCTCCACTTCGTCGATCGTGGAAGGCGTCCTCATCGCTGCTGGGGACGACTATCAGCGTGCACCCCCAATCGTCACCTGTCAAGGGGGTGACGAACTGAAGGCAAGGATGATCCAGCCGGTAGTCAACCCATGGCGCCGGCTTCGAGGATCGCGGCGGTGAACGCCGCGGGTTGCTCCTGGGGGAGGTTGTGTCCGGCGCCCGGGACGACCTGGTGCACCCAGAGGCCCGAGAAGTGAGCGGCGTTACCCGCTTCCGTCGGTCGGCGGGATGACGCCGTCGGCCTGCCCGTCCAGAGTGACCGCGGGGACAGTGATCTTCGGCTGGTCCAGCAGCCTCTGCTCCAGTCCGGCTTACCGGGGGTCACCGGGAGTGACGGGCAGGCGGTGCCGGTGGCTGTGGATCACCACGTCGACGTAGTCGGGCTTGGCCCACAACTCCGCCGCCTGCGCGAACTCGGCCTCGGTGAACTGCCATTCGGGCAAGGGTCGCATTCCCACCCTTCCTGAAGGCCGGGATTCCCTGCGAAGATCAGGGATGGAGATTGCGTTGGGCAAGCCGGGAGTCGACGAGCTGAGCGAGGCTGTGGGCGTGCTGCGGGAGTGGCAGTACGACGGGTCGCCGATGCAACTGCATCCGGGGGACCTGGGCTGGTTCTGGCGGTTAGGTGCGGAAGCGACCGCTGCGGCGGTCAGGACGTGGAGCCGGGACGGACACATTCTCGCCGTCGGGCTGCTGGACGGTCCCGGGCTGTTGCGGCTGACGATCGCGCCAGACGCTCAGCAGGACGAGGAGCTGGCGCAGCAGGTGGTCGAAGACGTGACCGAGCCGGAGCGCGGCGTGCTGCCCGAGGGGACGGTGAACATCGAGGCGCCGACGGGTGCACTGGTCCAAGATCTGCTGTTCGAGGACAGCTGGAACGCCGACGAGCCGTGGACGCCGCTGCGCCGCGACCTCACGGAGCCGGTGAAGGACCCAGGCGTGCGGATCGAGCTGGTCGGGCCGGAGCAGGCACACGTGTTTGCCGCCGTGCATCGGGCAGCGTTCGACGGGTCGAGGTTCACAGACAAGCGCTGGCACGCGATGGCGGCCGGATTGCCGTACGCGGACGCCCGGTGTCTGGTCGCGTACGACGAGCAGGGCAACGCGGTGGCGGCGGTGACGGTGTGGTCGGCCGGTCCGGGTAGGCCCGGGTTGCTCGAACCGATGGGCGTGCACCGGGAACATCGCCGTCACGGCTACGGCGAGGCGATCACCGTCGCCGCGGCGGCCGCACTCCAGGAGTTGGGCTCGTCGAGCGCGATCGTCTGCGCCCCGAGCGCCAATGTCGGTGCCATCGCCACATACAAGTCAGCCGGCTTCAAGCAACGCCCCGAGGTCCGGGATCAATACCGGGACGCCTAGTACTCCAGCCGGACTTCTTCATTAGCGCTGGTCAACGGCTTGGGCGTGGAGAGTGTAGTGGGCTGGATCGGGGGTGGGGCGGTCTTTGCCGGGGCATCCCACAAACGTGTGGGCGCGCTGCTTGTAGTGGCAACGGCGGGCGCGTGCTTGGTGGCGGCGACGCCGGTGGGACCACGCCATCGTGTGCGGCCAAGGGCGGTTGCGTGATGCTGGGCGGGAACACCGCGGGACAGAACCTCGGTGACGAGGACGCCGCGCCCGAGCCCACGCCGACGGATGAGCCCGCTCGTCTCCTGCGGGCCCCTGCCGGTCGTCTGGCCGGCGCGGCCTGTCAAGGTGGGTCGCGCACCGCACCACGCGCCGTCCGACCGTGCACCCAGCACGGACCGCACCACAGGAGGGGACACCATGGGCAAACAGCGCATCACCGTCTGTCTGCCGCCCGTCCGCCCCGACGGGCTGAAGCAGGCGATCGGGCAGGCCATGGCCCCCTTCTGGTACGACCGTGAGGACCGCCCTCACCCGGACTGGGTGGGCGAGTGGAGCTACTGGTTCGTTTCCGGGGCGGGCTGTCTCTTCGACGTACTGCCCGGCCACGAGGACGACCCCCGGCTCGTGCGATACGACGACTGGACCGAACTCCCCGAGGTCCTGCCGCCGTCCCGCTGCCACGGCGGCCCGCGCGGCATCCTCGACCTCGACACGCCCCGCACCGCCGAGGCCCGCCGGGCGGCCGACACCTGGACGGCGTACCGAGCCTTCGCTGACGGCTACCCGCCCGCGCTGCCTTTCCACCACTTCGCCGAGCGGGTCAGGAACCTGGAGCCGGAGCACGCCAGGGAGGCGGCTGTCGCCGCCTTCCGTGAACAGCCCCTGATCCAGGCGATCGAGGCCGACCCCGCCCTGGAGGAACGGTTCACCTCCGACCCCGCCCTCCACCTCGACGAGGACCTGGAAACCTACGTGACCCGCCATGTGGCCGCCGTGCTGCCCACCCCCGCCCTGCTCACCCTCGACGGGCGGTGGGTGGAGGGCGGCGGCCCCGACTACGAGCGGATGTTCAACGCCTACCTGGACGGCCTGCCCGGCGACACGATGGTCGTGCGGGTGCTCTACCACTCGTGACGCAGTGGTACTCCAGCCGGGCTTCTTCATTGGCGCTGGTCAGCAGCTTGGGTGTGGGGAGTGTAGCGGGCTGAGACGGGGGTGGGGCGGTGTTTCCGGGGGTCGTCCCACGAAGGTGTGGCCGTACTGCTTGTAGTGGCAACGTTCCGGGCAGCCCGGTCGCCCTTTCTCCTCGATTATGAACGGAGCCAGATGAGGAGTGCGACAGCGGTGACGGTGCCGAGGAAGACGTATCCGCGTATGTCGTGGCGGGTGGGTGCGCCACGAGGCGCCATGGAGTCGAGTGAGGTGAGAGACCTTCACCGCTGGGTGGTCGCAGCAACCCGGCTGAAGCTGGGAGCAGTTCGTCTCGAGGGATGCCGAGGCGGGCGATAAGCAGCCCGGCACGAGGAGTACATCCCCGAGATCCGGCAGCCTGACCCGGCGGGCCCCAACCGGGGCCGGCATCTGCCGCATGCTGACCGGGTCGTCGGCTCGTACCTGCAGCGGTCACGGGGATTCCCGCCGACGAAGGCCGGGGTGGACAGTTCAGTCCGCGCTTCCCCATGCTCGGCGACCAGCCGCTCTCGGCAAGCGGTCCAGGCCCTCACCGGGCAGACCCCGGGATCCTGCGAGTACCGGATCTTCGCGTTGCGCACCAAGTGCTTGGTCTTCCCCGTCAGGACGGTGACCTGCATGCCGGCCGCGTACAGGTCACGTCGCCGGTGAGCAGCCAGGTCGGTCACCGCCCCGGGGACCATGGTGGAAACCGGTGAGGACCAGTGCCCTGTCGCGCAGCCCGACCAGGGGCGCCGTCCGGGCGGGAAGCGAGGATGCGCGGCCCGCCGAGCCGGCACTTCCCTGTTCACTTGGGGCTCCGCGCTCAGAGCCAGCCGCGGCGGCTGGCCTGGACGCCGAGTTGAAAGCGGGTCTGTGCGCCCAGGACTTCCTGGAGGCGGGCGATGCGGCGGGCCACTGTCCGTTCGCTGACGCCGAGTTCACGGGCGATGGACTCATCGGTGAGTCCGCCGCTGAGGTAGGTGAGAAGCTGCCGGGCGTCGTCGGTGGGGGAAGCGCCGGCGTCGTCCATGGACTCGTGGCTGATGGGGAGCGGAACGGCCATCTGCCAGTACGACTCGAACACGCCGACGAGGCCGTCGAGCAGGGCCGATCGCTGCACGGCGATGTAGTGGCGTCGCTGGTGGTCGCGCGCGGGTGCGGTGAGGACCGCGAAGCGGTCGTCACAAATCATCAGGTTTAACGCAACATTGGGGAAAACGCGGGCGCGTTCGCCGAGGTTGACGCAGGTCTGGATGGCCTCCCGGGCTAGCGGGTCACGCAGCACCTGGGCGCCGTAGACCACTGAGTACGCGACGCCACGCGCGAGTGCCTCCAGACAACCGGGCGCCACCTGCGCGGGTGCGGCGAGACGGCCGGTGGGGCCGATGGAGAGAGCACGGACCTGGTACATCGCCTCGTCCTGCACGCGCCGGGCGAGTGCTTCACGGGCCGCCTCCGTCCGGACTATCTCGATGTATCCCGGACCTTCGGCGTGGTGGTCGCGCCAGAACCGGGCGAGTTCGTCGGCGCTGTCGCGCAGGGTGCCGAGTTCCTTCGCGCGGATCTCCGCGAGGGCATCGAGCGCTGCCCGCGGGGGGCGGGCGACGAGCCGTTCCCCGTCCGGTTCCAATAGGCCCAGTCCGGTGAGTTCGTCGGCCGCCGCTCGGACGGCGTCCGGGGTCACGCGCAGGGTGCTTGCCAGCCCGGCCGGGGGCGCCGGGCCGCGCTGGACGAGCGCGAGGTAGATGTCCTCGGCGGTCGCGGTGAGACCTATGACCCGAAGTGGATGCATATTCGAATCATTGCACGCATATGCGATTAACTCCATGTGAAGGTCGTGTGCACCTAGCGACTACCCGTCCGGTAGGAAAGATATACGGAGTGACGTTTCGTCAGGTAAGGGGTCGTCACGTCGAGGGTGTACAGGGATGTATGGCGTCGCACCTGTCACTTTCCTGCCATGCCGGATTCCGACAGCACAGACGGCTTCTCCAGAAAGCGCATTCCTTGCAGACTCTTGGCCCATGGCACTCCGACCGCCTCTCCCGTCCCACAAGGACGACCGGCGTGTCGGCTTCAACACACCAAGGAGTTGACCGTGAAGAAGACCTTCGCCTGGGCCGTCACCCTCGTGACCGCGGCCACCTGCACGTTGGGTACCGCCCTGCCTGCAACGGCCGCGGACGGCACGACGGCCACCGCCGTCAGCGCCGCGTCCTACGGCTCCGCGATCGACACATCCTCGCTCGACCCGAAGACGAAGGCCCTCGTCGATAAGATCCTGGCCAAGCTGCCGACCGACTGGCAGGCGCGCCGCCAGGCCGCCAACACCAAGTACGGCATGGGCGACAGCCAGTGGGCTGACATCCTCAACAGCGTCATCAACCCGGGCGACTACCAGTGCCAGAGCACGGAGCTGACGACCTATGCGAACACTCTGCTCGACGGCGCCAAGGACCCCTTCGCGATCTTCATCCTCTCTCTGTTCGGCGGGTTCGACTTCCCCACGTACGATGCGCTGCTGTTCGGCAGCGAGTCCAAGTCCAACACCTACGGTGTCAACGGCGAATACACCAACCAGCTGACGTCCGAGGCCAAGGATCTCAAGCGTTTCTGGGACATCTACTCCGACGACATCCAGCTCATGCCGATGCACGGCGCCGACGTCTACTCCTCCCCCGAACGGCTCGCCCGCACCCTGTCCGTGCTGTACGGCGGCACGCCCGAGAGCAACCTCGACCTGGCCGAGCTGTTCATCTCGCTGGTCGACTCCGAGCCCGTGCTAAAGGGCGGCGCCAACCCGATCTTCACGTTCAACGCGTTCGCCTACTCAGAGAAGGGCGACCCGCAGCCGCTGGGCATCTCCGACCGCATCGTCATGGGCGACGGCATCCTGGAGGCCATGAAGGCCATCGGCCTGGGCGACACCGCTCCGCGCGCCATCCTCGGCCACGAGTTCGGCCACCACGTGCAGTACGAGAACAACCTGTTCGACAACACCACACTGACCGGGCCGGAGGCCACCCGCCGCACCGAGCTGATGGCGGACGCGTTCGGCACGTACTTCCTCACGCACTCGCGCGGCGAGGCTCTCAACACCAAGCGGGTGCTCGACTCCGCCAAGTCCTTCTACCAGGTGGGCGACTGCAGCTTCAGCAGCAACGGGCACCACGGAACGCCCAACCAGCGCATCGCGGCTTCCACATGGGGCGCGAGCATCGCCAACGAGGCCCCCAACCAGGGCCACATCCTGCCCTCGATGAAGCTCGACGAGATGTTCGAGGCGAAGCTCCCCGACATCGTGAAGCCGGACGCGACGAAGTGAGTGCGCGGACGGGCCGGCGCACCACGGCTCACGGGTCGCGCGCCGGCCAGGACACGGCCGCGCACCCAGTCTCCTGACCTGTCGGCCATCGCTCCGACAGAACCTGTGGCGGCCGCCCCCGATCGGGGGCGGCCGCGGTCATGTACCGCTGATCGCCGCAGTCGCACTTTGTCCGCGGACCTGCACACACTCCCGCTCCGGCGCGGTGCAGCGCTACTGGGATCATTGGCCGCGCGCGGGGCTTCAGTCCGGTGATGAAACAAATCTCAAGACTGCTCCGGCCTCGGCTTGGCGCACGGATCTGAGCACGAACCTGATCAACCATGGCGCATGTGACACCGCGTAATATCCGTGCGCTCTGCGGACTTCTGCGGGCACGGCAATGACGGAGCCGTTCACAATGCAAGGCCAACGTGTGCAAGCGCCTGCCAGAGCAGGAAGCCGTGGCCGCCCGGCATCTCGCGAACGCTGCCAGTCCGAGTGCCATCCGGCCGGCCCTGTACCAAGACGGGCAAGGTACAGACGAAGACGGCCTACGCCGTCACCAGCCTCCCCGACCAGGCCGGCCCCGCACGGCTCGCCGAACTCATGCAGGGCCACTGACCCGTGGAAGCCCTGCACCACGTTCGAGATGTGACCTTCACCGAGGACGCCTCCAAGATCCGCACCGGCAGCGCGCCTCGCGTCATGGCCCCCTGCGCAACCTCGCCATCGGCCTCATGCGCCAGGCCGGGTGAACCAACATCGCCGCCGCAGCCGACCACTACCAGTCACGCCCCTGCTACCCCGTCTCGCTGCAGGTCACCTGCTGATAACACATCAGCCCTGCCCAGTTCCCCTGGGCCGCCGCGCCGGGGTCTGGTGGACGATTGCGGCGAGGGCCACCTTGTCGACAATCAGCCCGCGGGCTCAACATGCGAACTCACCGGTCCCAGGGGCCAGTCAGGCGCGCGTTACGTCGGCCTCCGCGGAGGCGCCCTCACGCCAACGTCGAGGGCTGTACCCGCTCACCCTCCGCCGGTCTTCCTCGTCGTAGTACCCCCTCCCGGATGGGGAAGTTCAGGTCAGTACCGGAGTCGACCCAAGGGACTAGACCACTTCGCGCCGCAGCGCTATGGTGCTCGAACCTGTAAGAAAACCTGGCCCTTCAAGCAAGTGCATGCATCGTTGGTTGCCCCTCAGGGAGTCCCCGTGCGGTTGCGGAAGAAGAAGAGTCCTGTGCCCGTCCGACCTCGTGGGCCGCGTCTGCTGCTCGCGGTGGTCCTCATGACCATGGCCGGTCTGGCCGGCGCGCCGTCGGCCGTCGCCGAGCCCGCCGCGTCGGGCGCGTCCGTCGCGCCGGACACCGCGCTCGTCCCGCGTCCGGTCGTCGTTCAACAGGACTCCGGCAAGGCACCGTTCGTCCTGCGACCCTCGCTCGCCGTCGTCGCGGAGGGCGAGGCGGCACGCGTCGCCTCTCAGCTCGCGGGAGAGCTGCGTGACGCGACCGGGTTCCGGGTGCCGACGCGCGCGCACGGCGGAGCAAACGCCATACACATCACGGTGGACCCGGCGGCGCGGTACACCGTTGACGGCGCTGCGCCCACCGCGGAGTCGTACGTCCTGGACGTCAACAGCAAGGGCGTGTCGATCATCGCGCGCACCGCCCACGGCGCGTTCAACGGCGTGCAGAGCCTGCGTCAACTGCTGCCCGCTTGGGCCGAGTCACGGACTCCGGTCGTCACCGACTGGCGCCTGCCCGCAACGCACATCGAGGACGCGCCGCGCTTCTCCTATCGCGGTGTCATGCTCGACGTGGCCCGGTCCTTCCAGGACGTCGACGCCGTCAAGGGCTACATCGACAAGCTGTCCCGGATGAAGATGAGCGTGCTGCACCTGCACCTCGCCGACGACCAGGGCTGGCGGATCGAGATTACCAACGACGGCAAGGCCGCGGGCGACCCGATCGACTACAGCGCGCTGCAGCGCGAGTCCGGCGCGACCGCGATGAACCAGCAGGGCTACCGAGGCGAGTTGGGCCGCACCGGCTACTACACGCAGAAGCAGTACCGTGACATCGTCGCCTACGCCAGGGACCGGTTCGTCACCGTCGTCCCCGAGGTCGACATCCCCAGTCACACCAACGCCGCCCTGCACGCGATCCCACAGCTCAACACCGACCGGTCCCTGCCCGCGCCCGACCCCAAGACCGGCGTCGTGGACTGGAACGGCACCGGCAACGTGGGATATTCCGCCCTCGACGAGCGACACGACCTCACCTACACCTTCGTGGAGCACGTCTTCCACCAACTGGCCGAGATGACCGGCGGCCCCTACGTGCACATCGGCGGCGACGAGTCCCACGCGATGGGCCACACCCGCTACGTCGACTTCATCTCCCGCGCCGTGCCCCGCATCAAGGCGGCGTCGGGCGTCGGGACCATGGGCTGGACGGAGTACGCCGAGGCTGGGCTGTCCCAGAAACCGGGCTTCTGGGACGGCTCGGTCGTGCAGTACTGGGTCGGTTCCGGTGACTGGATACGCGACTTCGTCGCCAAGGGCGGCAAGGCCGTGGTGTCGGCCGCGGGCGGCTCCTACCTGGACCAGAAGTACACCAAGGACACCCCGATCGGCCTGACATGGGCCTGCGGTGGCACTTGCGACTTCCAGCGCTACTACGACTGGGACCCGACCACGACGGTGTCCGGCGGCATCCCCGAGGCGGGCGTGCTCGGCGTCGAGGGCCCGCTGTGGTCGGAGACCGTGCGCGGCGGCGACCAGGCGGAGTTCCTGACACTGCCTCGGGCAGCCGCGATCCTGGAGACCGGCTGGACGCCCAAGGCGCAGAAGGACGTCGCCGACTTCGCCTCCCGCCTCGCCCAGCTCGGCCCGCGCCTCACTGTGACGGGCACCAACTTCTACGAGAGCCCGGGAGCGCGGTGGGCCGCCACCGTCGCCGGCACCGACGCGGTCGCCCCGAGCGGAGTCACCGCCCGGCACGAGTTGGGGCTCGTTGCCGCACCCGGCACCAAGATCTCCGAGGACGGCACCGAAATCGTTCCGGACACCGTGGCGACCGACGGCGACCCCGCCTCGTCCAGCGCGCTCACCAAGCCCCTGACCGCGACCGCGAAGTGCGAGGACCGGGTCCTGCCGGTGACGTTCACCCAGGGCCAGGCACGCGACTCCCTGCACGGCGCAGGCCTCTACATCGCCACTGTGGAGGCGGCGTTCCCCGAGGACACGACGTGTGTGCTCACCCCGTCGGTGGGCGACCCGGTGTCCGTCCGCATCCGGGTCTCCGACGCGCGCGCCGAGGACCACAACGCTCCGGCCGCCGCCCCGACACTCGAGGTCCCGCAGAACGTGAAGGCCGGAACATGGGTCCCGCTGAAGCTGACCGGCTTCGCACGCGGCTACGTCGACATCCGCATCGACGACAAAACCCTCTACACGGTGCGCGCCGACGCGGCCGGCCGGTTCGCCCGCCACGGCGTCGTCCCGGCCGCGACTTACGACGGCACGCACACGATCAGCGCCGTCCAGGGCGACCGCTCGGCACGCCAAACGGTGTCGGTCGCGTCCGAGCTGCGCCCGCTGCCGAACCCGATCGACCAGTCCACGCTCCGCGTGCACGACGTCGACAGCCAGGAGACCGTCGGCGAGAACGGCGCCGCCGCGAACGCCATCGATGGAGACCTCAACACGATCTGGCACACCCAGTGGTACAGCGCGTCCCCCGACTTCCCCCACCACATCACCTTGGACCTGGGCAAGCAGTACGACGTCACGGGCCTGCAGTACACGCAGCGGCAGAACGCCCGCAACGGCAGGATCAAGGACTACCGGATCGAGGTGTCCGTCGACGGCACCACCTGGAAAGAGGCGGCCACCGGCTCCTTCACCGAGGCGCTCACTCCCCAGAACGCCGAGTTCAATGCCATCCGCGGGCGGTACGTGCGTCTGACGGGCCTCAACTCCCAGGCAGGCAACGCCTTCGCGGGCGCTGCGGAGATCAACGTGGGCGGCCGCCCCGTCTGAGGCCGCTCCAGCAGATGTAATGTGCGCCGCCGATGCCGGGCGGGTGCGACACCCGGCATCGGCGGCGGCACCCGCGCCCCGACCGCGCACACGAAGCGCCGACCCCCATATCGCATTGCTGGAGCCCCGCAGGAAGTACATCGCTGACTCACACCATCGTGAGCCAGATCCACATGCCCACGTGGTCCCACGGCCGCGTCGCACCGGCGGGCGACGCCGCGCACGCGACCTCGTCCCTTTCCGGACAAGGGTCGAACGTCTCACTCGTCGGCGCGTACGTCCTGGCAGGCGAACTGGCCATACACGCGCACCACAGGGATGCCTTCACGGCGTACGAGCAGAGGTTGCGGCGCTTCGCCGAGCGCAACCAGGCGCTGGTCACCAACGGCGGCACGGTGGTCATGCCGGCAACGCAGGAGGACCTGGATGCCCGCAACGCGGTGCTGCGCGATCCCGAGGCGATGGCGAGGGCGACAGCGAGCGCGGAGAAGGGAGGCTCGGCGCACTCGGGGCTGGCGCTGTCCGACCACGCGGACGCACTCGGACAGGGATGGTGCCTCGAGGCGACCGCCCAGCGCGGCGCCCATGAGCCCGAGTCGGCCGTCTGGCGGTCGAATGCCAGGGCGTGTCTCTCTGACAGATAGGTCAGTTGACCGGATATATCTGTCCGATTAGTGATCACTGACGCAATGTGGAACCGGATCAGTCCGCTGATGCCGGCCGATCCGGTCGGTGGACGACGACAGGCTGACCACCGCCGGACTCCTGGCGGCCATGGTCAGGATTGGGTTCCGTGCACGGGAACGGGGAGGCCCGGAACCCGACGGCGGCCGTCCTCGCGGATCGCGTCTACTCATCCCGCGAGATCCATGCGCATCTTCGCAGGCGAGGCATTCAGACCGTGGAGGGTTGCCGGGACATGACGGTGCATCACCAACAGTCGGTGGAGATGTCGTTCATCGTCCGCGACCGCACCGACGACGAGGACGTACGCACGCTCGCGCACGACGTCATCGACAACCAGGCCAACCAGCACGGCATGCTGCTGGGCTGGCTCGACGGCTGGGGGCTGAGCAAGACCTCCACCGAGGCACCGATGACGCGGATGGGCCACGGCTCGATGTACAAGGCCTACACCTCGCTGTTCGACACGCTGATGCGCAGCCACCTCGGCCGCATGTTCATGCTGGTGCACTTCCTCGCTTCTGCTCGTCATCGGGGACGCCCGCATTCCGTTGGCCGCGCTCGGCGAACCCCAGGTTCTGGAAGGCGAGGAGGCGCGAGCGTGGCGGGACGCACAAGGCGGACCTGCGCGCCCATACGGTGCAGCGCAGCTGCACCCCCACTGCGGTCCGCGTCGAGGTCGTCGCGCCCGATGACCCCACCTCGTATGTCTGCGTCTCCACCCGCACGCCCCAACTGCTCGCCGAGGCGATCCGCGGGTCCTCCTGACGCAGGACGAACGAGGGAGGATGATGGGCGACCGTGCCAGGTGATCACGTAACGGCGTACGGCGGCCCGAACGGCCGCCCGCGGCCCGATCGCGCCGTGGCGTGCGTGCGAGCCGGCCTGTTCGCGGTCGTCGGCAGCGTTCTGGCGGCCCTTGGCCACCACGCGGTCGCCGAAGGCGCGGTGCCGTGGCGCCTGGTGACCGCCTTCGCCGCGGTCCAGTTCGTGGTTGCCTGGCCGTTCGCCCGCCGTCGCTTCTCCCTGACGGTGATCATCGGTTGCACTCTGGTGGCCCAGGGCGGATTGCACCTGGCCCTGACCTGGGTGGGCGGCGAGCACGAGGCGAAACCCGATCAAGGGGGCCACGCCGGTCATGCCGCGATGGAGATGGGGAACGGGCATGCCTGGCACGACGCCGGGACGGCCATGACCACCGCTCACGCCCTTGCCGCTCTTGCGGCGGCCTGGCTGCTGCACCGCGCCGACACTGCCGTCACCACGGCCCTGGCGGCCGCCCGCACTCTGCGCGCGGTCTCAGCCGCGGTCCTGTTGCGGGTGCTGTCACGCCTCGCCCCCGGTGATGTCCGCAAGCCGCCGTGCGCAGGGCTCGCCGGCCGCTTCACCGATCCGGCCCCACCGCGGACACACACTCTGGAACATGCGCTGGTGCGCAGGGGACCTCCGGGACGCGAGCGCGTCCCGGTCCTTCCCTCATCCGGGCCCTTCGGCTTCGGCCAGCCCGGCTTCAGCATCAGCAAGGAGTTCTCCAGTGTCCATGTCCACGCACGTTCTCGGCCGGACCACGCGACGGATCGGCCTCGTCGGCGCCCTCGCGTTGACGGCCACCCTGGCCCTGGCCGGCCCTGCTTCCGCCCACGCGGAGGTCGAGGCCGACACCGGTCAGGCCCTGGCCGAGAACGTTACGCTCAGCTTCGTCTCCGAGGCCGAGTCCGGCAGCGCGGGCTTCACCGAGATGCGCGTCGTCCTACCCGAAGGCATCGCGCCGGGTGACGTCACGCTCGTGAAAGCGCCCAAGGGCTGGAAGTTCACGGCCACGAACGACGGCTACACGGTGGGTGGTCCGAAGCTCGCCGTCGGAACGGACGCCGAGTACAAGGTCAAGGTCCGGCAACTGCCGGACGCCAAGGAGCTCGCGTTCAAGACGGTCGAGACCTACAGCGACGGCAAGGTCTCCCGCTGGATCGAACTGCCCAGCGGCGGCGCGGAACCCGAACAGCCCGCGCCCGTCCTGAAGCTCAAGGCCGCCGCCCCGGGCGCCACGCCGATCAGCCCCAGCCCCAGCCCCACGGCGAGCGAAACGGCCACTCCCACGCCGTCGGCAGCCAAGTCCACACCTGCCGCCGGCAGCTCGGACGCAGCCGCAACGGCCGCCGAGAAGGAGGACGAGGACGGGGGCAGCCCGACCGGCCTGATCATCGGCGGGGTTGTCGTGGCCCTGGCGGTCCTGGGCGGAGGCGCCTGGTGGCTGGTCAAGCGCCGCGCCGCAACGTCCGACAGCTGACCGGAGGAGTCCGGGTGAACCCGCGGGGCGGAACCACCGCTGCCCCGCGGGGGCGCCTGCCGGGCCATTGTGTGAGCTCCTCTCAGGGGGGTACGGGCGAACGCCGGTCGCTGTTCACCCGCTCTGTCACCCATAGTCCGTGGGGCCGCCGGACACCGCCCCACGGACCCGCGCTCACGCCGCCCGGGAGGTGGCGTGCTCGGGCTGGACGATGTGCACGTTGTGCTGGTCGGCCCAGCTCTGTAGGGCGCTCATACAGGCGTGGTCGAGGTGCCGCAGCCCGGCGAGGTTGAGCTCGATGGGGCAGTCGGTGGGCAGCTGTTCCAGGGCGTCGAGGATACGCGGGAGGCGCAGGAAGGTGGCGTGACCGACGATCCGCACCGTCACCGGGCCGGTGCCCGCGTCGTCGACCTCGATGTGGACGTGTGAGGTCTCCCACGCCGTCTTCACCACCGCGAGCAGCAGCCCGATCAGAACGCCGTCGAACATGTTGGTGACCAGGATCGCCCCGGCGGTGACCGCCAACACCACTGCTTCCCCTCGATGTTCACGCCACAGAGGGCCGAACTCCTCGACGGGCAGCAGCTTGAAGCCCGCGTGAACGAGGACCCCGGCGAGTGCCGCGGTCGGGATCATACCCAGCGCGCCGGGCAGCAGGGCGGCGAACAGCAGCAGCCACAG
Source organism: Streptomyces sp. NBC_01320 (assembly GCF_035974375.1). Taxonomy (NCBI): domain Bacteria; kingdom Bacillati; phylum Actinomycetota; class Actinomycetes; order Kitasatosporales; family Streptomycetaceae; genus Streptomyces; species Streptomyces sp. NBC_01320. The sequence continues at coordinate 11,182,375 of NZ_CP108390.1, read as the reverse complement.
GCCGTGCAGGACGCGGGAGACCTTGGTACGGGCGCCGGCCTGAACGTTGGCGGCGCTGCGGACGATCACCGCGGTCATCGGAAGCGCGCCGAGCAGCCCACACATCGTGTTGCCCGCGCCCTGGGCCATCAGCTCCTTGTCGTAGTCGGTCTTCGGCCCTTCGTGCAACCGGTCCACTGCCGCCGCACTGAACAGCGACTCGGCCGACGCGATGAGTGTGAAGGCGACGATCGTGGTCAGCAGACCGACGTCCGGCAGGCGAGAGAGGCCGTCGAGGCCGGGCGGCTGGATCATCTCCGTCAGACCCTTGACCTCAACCCGCTTGACGGACAGGTCGAAGGCGGCGGTCGCGAGCACCGCCAGACCGACCGCGACGAGCGGCCCAGGCACCAGCCGTGCCTTGGCGGGCATCTTCTTCCACAGCGTCATGACGACGACGGTCCCGGCACCGATGCCGATCGCGGTCAGGGCCGTTCCCGATCCGAGGACGTCGGTCAGGAGGCCGGGCAGACCGGCAACATTGGACAGGCCGCTGCCGGGGGCCCTGCGGTTGCCGAGGGCGTACATCTGGCCGGTGATCAGGACGAGCCCGATACCGGCGAGCATGCCGTACACGACCGACAGGGAGATGGCCCGGAAGAGACGCCCCAACCGCATTGAACCAAGGGCGAGTTGAAGCAGTCCTGTGGCCAGCACGATCATGCCGAGCGCGGGCAGTCCGTATTCGGTCACCGCGGTGAGCACCAACACGGTCAGGCCCGCGGCCGGACCGCTGACCTGGAGGCTGCTACCGGGCAGCAGGCCGGTGACCAGGCCGCCGACGATGCCGGTGATCAGGCCGAGCTCGGCGGGAACACCGGAGGCGACGGCTACGCCCACGCACAGCGGCAGGGCGACGAGGAAGACGACCAGGGAGGAGACGAAGTCCGTGCGCAGGGCACGGCGGAGGGAGGAGAGGGATGAGGTCATGGTCAAGGCGTTCTCTCTGGGTGGGGGGAACGTCGGATAGAGGGACGACCAGCAGGGCGTGGGCAAGCCAGGTTCCGCTCGCGTCACAGGGACTTGAAGACGCGGCTGCCGGGTGCGCAGGCCAGGACCTCGCCCGTCTCGACCGTGTAGTACCAGGCATGCGGTCGAAGTCGACCCAAGGCGAGGCGCCGGGCGACGAAGGGGTAGGTGCGCAGGTGGTCGAGCTGCGTCAGCACATGCTGCTCGGTCGCCTCCTCGCCGAGACCCCGCGTCAGCCAGGGCTCGTCGGTGCGGGCACGGTATCCGGCCCAGGTCAGCCAGCGGCGTACCAGCGGCATGGTGTGGACGCTCTGCTCGCGCAGCAGCCCCTGTACCGCGCCGCAGTGCGAGTGCCCGCACACGACGATGTCCGGCACCTGCAGGGCCTGGACCGCGAATTCGATCGACCCAGCGACCGCGCACGCCGCCTGCGGCCGACGGGGGGGGAACGATGTTGCCCGCCGAGCGCACCTCGAACAGGTCACCGGGGCGAGCCCCCGTGAACAGCGATGGGATCACGCGGGAGTCGGAGCAGGAGATGAACAGGATCTGCGGCTGCTGCCCATGGGCCAACTGGGCGAACTGCTGCTGCTTGTCTGTGATCTTCGCGTGGAAGGTACGGGCATGCTCGATGAGTGTCTGCATGGAATCGACCTCGTGACGCTTCGTGGAGCTGTGGAGCTCCGGGGTGAGGAAGGGCGCGAAGAGTGCGTGCCACGCGTATCCGGATACGGCTCAGCAGCCCACGGCCGGCCCTCGGGTGATCAGCGAGGCGGGTGCCCACCGGTGAAGGAAGGGACGGGGTGCGCGCGGCACGCGGCCGATCAGCAGCGGAAAGTCTGCAGGGTGCTGGGAGTGGGAGCTGTCCCGGTGGCGGAACTCCAGGCGTCTCTGGCCGTACGGGGCCGGGCGGATCCCGCCACCGGGGTGTCCGAGGCGTCCTCGGAACCTGAGCCGGCGTGCGGCAGGCCGCTTGTTCCACGGCAGTCTGCAGCGCACGCGAAGGGCGAGCCGCCACGTCGGTGGTCTCCTCGTGCACCCCAGAGAACTCCTGAGCGCGGGGTGCGGCGAGCGCCGCGTGCTTCTTCCTCGCCACCGACTTGACGGCCGCTGCCACCGCCGAGACGGACTTCGCGGCCGCGGACAGCAGAACCACTGCTGCTGTCGTACGACGTATCACTCTTGGACTTCCGGCCCTCTGAGCGAGGCGACATCGAAACGCCTTCCGCCGCCGGTGCTCGATCACGCCTGAACTCCTCTAGGGCAAAGGTGAGATGGCCAACATCCCGGCTGGCGTCACGGGTGCAATCGGCCAGACCAGCTGCGGTTGGCCGATGTAAGGAGCGAGCCGGTGGCGCTAGCGGAGGATCGCCGTCAGACGGCGCAGCAGGTAGGCCCAGGGCCTCGCCGGCAGGTGACGGAACTGGTGCGCGGGTGCGTCTTCGGTGCGAGGCGACGCGGCCCGGTCGACCGGGGCATCCGCCAGGGCGGGCGGCTCGGGTTGTGGTGCATGGGCGCGGCACATCTCGGCGCGAACGAGGGCGCCCACCGCGGCGTATACGTCCATGGGCATGGCAGGACTCCGGTGCGGTCGTGGCAGACGAGGCACGGCAGGCCGAACCGCCCCGCGGTACGCGGGTGGATGCGGCCGGGCTCGGTCAGCAGCGCAGAACGGCCGAACCGGCACAACGGCCGAGACCGCGAGGAGCATCGGCCGGCTCGTGGAGCCCGGCGTGCTCAGCCGGAGCCACCGAGGGAGACGAAGCGCCGCCGGGGGCCATGGCGACGCCGCCGTGACCCGGTACCTTGCGGGGCCCGCCGACGGACGCGTCACACAACTGCGGCCCGCCATCGTGATGATGGCCGCCGTCGCGCGTGTCGAGCACCGCGGCACCGGCGGACGTGTCGCAGGACGGGGCGGAGGCGGCCGCCACGGATCGCCGCAGGCAGCCGTCCAGGTCCAGCGCCGACAGATGCGAGGTGCTGGAGGTGAACGCCGCGTGCAACAGCGCCAGCAGGGCAACCAGCACGACAGCACCCAGGCCGCGGCGCGCCGCCGCCGTGACTGCCCCGGGTGTGTGTGCCATCGCGCTCTCCCTGTGCTCCCTACCAGGAAACCCCCGAGTCCCGCGCGTCGCGCGCAGAAATGGCTGATCAGCGGGTGGATTCACCTGATGTGGTGACGAATGGCACGCGGACTTTTCCGCATACTCGTGGACTGTCCTTCCACAGCGCAGCAGCCCTTCAACGGATCACCGGGCAAGCCCGGCTCCATTGATCACTTTGTGCGCTTATGACAGCCGGAGCAGTTCCCCGTGGCCGCCGCTCCGCACCTCGGTCCGGAACGGTACTTGTCGCCCTGCCGGCTCGCGACCTTCTGGTGCGCGCGCACATCCACCTCGGCGGCCCGATCGTGGTGGTCTGGGACAACCTCAACACCCATCGCACGGCCGCATGAAGAAGTACGCGGCCGAACACGACTGGCTCACCGTCTTCCAGCTGCCCTCGTATGCTCCGGACCTCAACCCCCGTAGAGAGCGTTGGTCACTTCTTCGGCGCGGCCCGACGGCGAAAGCCGCCTTCGAGGACCCGGACCACCTCACCCGAACGCTCCGCCGAGGCCTCGGGCACATCCAACTACACCACCAACTCGTCGACGGATGCCGGGCCGGGACCGGACTGGCGCTCACAACACCGACCCCACCCTGAAAATCTCAGTAACCGCCAGGGCCAGGGCGTCCAAGGAGCACCGCGACCTTGTGACGGCTTCTGCGACGCGGGACCGGAACGGGCGATGCCAGTCGCCGCCGTCAGAAGGGGCCCGCTGACCAAGGGGACGGTGGGCCCGGCAATCGCCGCTGGTTCCACCACATGAGGCCGGGTCACGGTGTGCGCCACCGTGGGAAGGTCATGCCGAGGTCGCTGCGGAACAGCCGTGACAGCGTGCGATCGCTGGCTCCGACCTCACGGACGCGGATAGCCCGGCTCCTACTTCGCGGGGTCATGCGGCGGCGCACCCCTCCACGTGGTCAAGGACTACATCGAGAACCAGAAACGGCCCGACTGAGCGCGGCTCCGCGGGCGAGGCACTCCGGAGCGAAACTGTGGCGCTCCGCGCCGCAGGGTTCATGATCGGATTCCCTCCCCGCCTGAAGGCGGGGATTCCCTCCGAAGAAGAGGGATCGCACTGAGGCGGTCGACGGCCGGTAGCGACGCTTGGGGGCAGGACTCGGCTCAGCCTCGGCTGGGTTAATGTCCTGGAGATCACTGCTGACGCAAGTTCCGCGGTCGCGACCGCCAGACGAGGAGTGCCCGATGCCGGAGCTTATAGACCACCTTGAGGGCCGGCTCGGGCGCATGGGCGGTGCCTGGCCTCCCCGCGACGGGGCGGCTGAAGGCAGTCCCCAGGTGGCGTGGTTCCGTGACGGCCAGCTGCCGCAGGTTCAGGCGTTTGCCACGATCGGACTGTTTCGGACGCCGTTGCGAGACCAGATGTCGGATCGTCACTATCACCTGGAGCTTCTGGCCTGCGACTACTTGAACGATGCTGAGGAATCCGGCCCCTTGCCGGATGTGTTGGAATTCGTAGCCGAGCGCATGGTACAGTACGGTCACGCAATCTTGCGCGGGGACGTGATCCCTCTGCCCATCCCCCTGCCTGGGGGAAGCAAGACAGCTCTCTATGTCGCTCTGCCGGTCTACTTCGACAACGATTTCTCCTTCGTGAAGATCGAGAACGGCAGTGACGTCGCGATCGTCTGGCTCGTCCCCATCACCTCAGCGGAAGCCGACTTCGTCTGCGCCAAGGGCTGGCAAGCCTTTGAGAAGGCGCTCGCTGAACAGGACCCGGACCTGGTCGACATCAACCGGGCGGGCCTCGACCTTTGACCGCTCTCGATGTTCGGACTTCGGTCGCATGCTGAGGAGTGCCGTGTACCTGTTCATCCGGTGGTGACCTGCTCGGCTCGTGCTCGGGTGCTGGCGAGGCGGTAGGAGTCGGTGCCGGTCTCGATGATGGTGCCGTTGAAGGTGAGGCGGTCGACGATGGCCGCGCAGAGACGTGGGTCGGTGAAGGTCTTGGTCCAGCCAACGAAGTACTCGTTCGAGGCGATGGCGTCGCTGTTCTTCTCCTCGCGTTCCGTCAGCACCTGGAAGAGGAGTTCGGCTCCGTGGCGGTCGAGTTCCATGTAGCCGAGCTCGTCAATCTATGCGGATATCGCCATGAAACGGCCTATGCCGAGACCGCGACTATGCCGATCTCTCACAGGGTGACGGTCTCTCATGTGAAAGCGGTCGTGTCGGTCTCTGCATAGTTCCCGCGCCGGGCAGCCCTTGATTGTGGGGGCAGGGGGCTCCCCGGAGGGGGCAGGGCCGTGGCGGGATCACGTAGGAAGGCCGGCGCTCTGGCACCGCAGGTTGAGGGCTACCGGGTCTGGCTGGCACAGCACGGGTATACGACGCAGACCGCCAGGAACATGCTGAAGGACCTGGGACACGTCGGTCAGTGGCTGTCTCAGCGGGAGCTTGGGGGCGCCGACCGCAGCGAAGAGAAGCTTGAGCTCTGCTTGTCCGACCGGCGGAAGGCCGGCCGTCGCCGGGTCTGTGGACTGCGCGGGATGATGCCGCTGCTGACGCATCTCCGCGAGGCGGGAGTGGTACCTGCCCCACTTGCGATGTTGTCGCCGCTGGACGTCCAGCTGGTGCAGTACCGGTCCTGGATAGTGCGCGAGCGGGGCCTGTCGGCGGCGACGATACTGCGCTACGAGAACACCGCTCGGCGTTTCCTGGCCGAGCAGGCGTTGTCTGACGGGGTGTTCGTGCCGAGTGGCTTGACCGGCTCGGACCTGAACGTTTTCCTGCTGCGGGAGTGCGCTCGTGTCTCGGCCGGCTCTGCGAAGGGGCGGGTGGCCGAGCTGCGGTCTCTGATGAGGTTCCTCCACCTGCACGGTGTCACGCCGTTCAGGCTCGGTGCAGCGGTGCCTCCGGTCGGCGGCTGGCGCCTGGCGACGGTCCCGCCGACGATGGCCGCGACCGAGGTGTAGCAGCTGCTGGACCACCGCACCCGCGAAGACGCCGTCGGCATCCGCGACCACGCGGTCGTCACGCTGGTGGCCTGGCTGGGACTGCGCTCGATCGAAGTGGCCCGGCTGCAACTGGACGACGTCGACTGGCGCTCGGGCGAAATCGTCGTCCGCGGCAAGGGCCGTCGGCAGGACCGGCTCCTGCTGCCGGTCGACGTCGGCGAAGCACTGGTCGCCTACCTCTCAGCCGCCCGGCCCCAACTGCGATCCCGTCACCTGTTCTTGACCTGCAGGGCCCCGCGCGGCCCGATCCGCGCAGACCTGGTGAGCGATGTCGTGAAACGGGCCTGCCTGCCAGGGCATGCCGTAGCCGGTGCGGGCCCACCCGCGGCATGCCCTGGCAGGCGAGATGTTGCGGCAGGGCGCCGGACTGACCGCGATCGGCCAGGTGCTTCGCCACCAGGACCTGGCCACGACCGCGCTCTACGCGAAGGTCGACTTCACTGCCCTGCGCGCGGTTGCGCAGTCCTGGCCCGGGACGGAGGCGGCATGACCACTCTGTGTCGGCGTACGGGCTGTAGTGCAGAGGTATGTACGGGCTGATGCGCAGAGCTTGAGACCGTGTCAGCTGACGGCGGTGACGCCGCCTTCGATGGCGGTGAGGCGGTTCTTCAGCCGGTAGCTGGCGCCGTTGATCGCGAGGATCTCGCAGTGGTGGAGGAGGCGGTCAATGATGGCGGTGGCCAGGACGTCGTCGCCGAAGACCTGCCCCCACTCGCTGAAACTTTTGTTCGATGTCAGCAAGGTGGAGCCCTTTTCGTAGCGCTTGGAGAGCATCTGGAAGACGAGGTTCGCCTCGTCACGCTCCAGCGGGAGGTATCCAACCTCGTCGACCACGAGGACGCCTGGCCGCAGGTAGGTGCGGAGTTTGCTGGCCAGGCGGCCGATGGAGTCGGCGGCTTTGAGCTGGCGGACCATGTCGTCGAGGGTGGTGAAGTAGATCGTGTAGCCGGCCCGGCAGGCGGCGACCGCCAGGGCGACCGCGAGGTGTGTTTTCCCTACTCCCGGCGGGCCCAGCAGAGCAACGTTGGCCTTGGCCTCGACGAACGCGAGGGTGGCCAGGTCCTTGACCTTCCTGGGGTCGAGTTCGGGCTGGTAGGAGAAGTCGTACTCCTCGATCGTCTTGTAGTGCGGCAGCCGGGAAAGCCGCAGGGCATGACGGAAGCGGCGCTCTTCATGGACGGCGAGTTCTTCTTCCAGGACGAGGTCGAGGAAGTCGAGGTAGGCCATCTGACTGGCATCGGCCCGGCCGACGTACTCGGCCAGCGACTGGGTCAGGTGAGGCAGGCCGAGCTTGGTGGCGGTGGTGCGGATCCGGGCGGTGACCAGCTCGCTCAACGCATGTCCTTGGGGTCGATGGGGGCGGGGGTGAAGGGGCGAGTGCCGGTGATCTGGTCGTAGAGCGCCAGCGGCCGGGTGCCGACGTGGACTTGTGCGGCCCGGGCCCGGGTCAGCAGGGAGACAAGCCCGCCGGGCTCGGTGTCCGTGCGGGCCGGCCTGGCTGCGGGGGTGCCGGGATCGGTGGTGGTGGCGCGGGTATGTCCGTCGGGCAGGCACTGCCAGTGGGCCTCGTCCACGATGCGGGCGCCGCGGCCGACCGCGCGTGGGTGGACAGCCAGCAGCGTGATGCCCTGCGCGTCGGGCACCGTGGAATGCAGTGCGACCGTGGCCGCCGACGCCCTGACCTCGACCAACTGCCGGTGGCGGACCTTGACGGCGGGCACCGAGTACAAGTTGGCGTCGAAAGCGACCAGGCAGTCCTTGGCCACGTGCCGCAGAAACCGGTCGGCGACAACGTAGGGGCGAGCGGGCACCGGCCGCAGCGCGGCATGATCCCGCCCGGCCCGCACGCCGATCACTTCGCCGTGGGTGCGGTGGGTGCGGGCCCGGCGCTGGGGGACCCAGGCCATGAACGCCCCGTCCAGATCGTCCAGGCCCGAGAAGGCCCGGCCGGCCAGCACATGATCACGGACGATGGTCACCTGACGCTCGACCCGGCCCTTGCCGGTGGGCCGGTAGGCGGCCAGTACGTCGATGTCGAAGTCGTAGTGCCCGGCGAACGCGACGGCCTCCGGATGCAAGGGGACCGCCTCGCCGGGTGCGACATGACGGCGGACCACGGTCTTGGTCCGGTCGTAGACGATCACCCCGGGCACCCCGCCGTAGTGCGCGAACGCCCGGCGGTGGCACTCCCAGAACGCCGCCAGGTTCTGGCTGGTGGTGAAGCAGCAGAACGGATCCCGAGAATAAGACAGGACCATGTGGAAGGAGTAGACCTTCGGGATCCCGACATGGGCCAGGATGCCGCCCTCATCGCCCCAGTCGACCTGGGCCTGGGCGCCGGGCACCACTTCGAAGCGGCGGTGCAGCCGGGCCAGCTCGCGCGGGGTGTATCCGAGCTCCTCCGCAATCCTGGGGCGGGCCTGCTGCACATACATCTTGACGCGCTGGTAGTGGTGCGGGAAGTCATACTGCTCGACGAGACGCTCATGGATCACCGCGGCCTTCAGCAGCACCTCGGCCCGCAGCCAGGCATCGATCACATGCGCCCACGGCTTGATCACCTGGTTGCCCAGATCCGACCGCGGCGCCGGAGCCGGAGGCTCAGGAGGCCCGTCGCTCTCCAGGTACTTCTTGACCGTCCGCCAGTTCAGGCCAGTCTCCCGGGCAATCTCCGAGATGCTCGCACCCGCCTCATGCAGAGCCCGGAAACGCCGCAGTTCCAGCCACCGCTCCGGTTCCAGCAACATCCGGCAGGCCCTCCTCGACGCTTCATACGGTCAGCGCCAGACTCCTCTCAGCACGCCAGACCCCACCCCGACACGCCGGTTTACCTCTGCAGATCAACCCGTACGCACCTCTGCACCAGAGCCCGTACGCCGACACTCTGCGTGAAGCTCTGGACGACTACCTGCGGCTCCACCACTCGCTCGGGCACAAGATGGCCGAGGCAGCCTGGCTGCTGCCGGACTTCGTCGCCTTCCTGGAAGACCGCGGGCAGAGCACCGTGACCATCGCCGCCGCGCTGGCCTGGGTGAAGAGCCGCGAGGGCGAGGTGGTGACGACGGTGAGCCCGCGGCGGGTCACCGCGGTCCGCGGATTCACCCGTCATCTGAGTGGCATCGACCCGGACACCGAGGTTCCGCCGCTGGGCCTGCTGCCCTACCGGCAGCGCTGGCGCCAGCCGTTCCTCTACTCCGACGCGGACATCGCCGCGGTGATGGCCGCCGCCGAGACGCTCGGACCGCCGCCGCGGTCGGCGACCTACCGCACGCTCATCGGGCTGCTGGCCGTGGCCGGTCTGCGGGTCGGCGAGGCGATCAACCTGGACCGCGACGACATCGACTGGAGCGAAGGCGTCCTGCGGATCCGCGAATCCAAGTTCGGCAAGTCCCGACTGGTCCCGCTGCAGCCCACCACCATCAACGCACTGCGCGAGTTCGACGCCCTGCGAGACGAGGTGGTGCCACAGCCGAAGGATCCCGCGTTCTTCATCTCCCGCACCGCCAGGCGTCTGCTCTACGCCGTCGCCTCCCCGACCTTCCGTCAACTGGTCGATGCCGCTCGGGTCGGCATCGATGCTCCCCACCCACCGCGGCTGCACGACCTCAGACACACCTTCGCCATCCGCACCCTGCTGACCTGGTATCGCACCGGCACCAACGTCCAGGCCAAGATCCCGTCCCTGTCGACCTACCTGGGACACCGCGAACCTGCCTCCACCTACTGGTATCTCTCCGCGGCCCCGGAACTGCTCGCCCTGGCCGCGGCCCGCCGCGAAGGCATCGGAAAGGCAGCCCGGCCATGACCTTGATCGCACCCACCCTGCAGGCGTTCTTCACCGACCGCTTCGCCCGCCAGCGCCAGGCCAGCACCCGCACCATCGCCGCCTACCGCGACGCCCTCCGACTTCTGCTCGCCTTCGTCCAGCAGCGAACCGGCACCACCCCGGCGAAGCTGGACTGGAACGACCTGAACGCGGACGTCATCTCCGCGTTCCTGAACCATCTGGAAGACGAGCGCGGCAACAGTACCCGGACCCGCAACGTCCGCCTGACCGCGATCCGGTCCCTGTTCTCCTACGCCGCACTCCAGCACCCCGAATACGCCCTGCTCATCCAGCGCGTCCTGGACATCCCGCCGAAGCGGTTCGACAAGAGGACCGTCACGTTCCTGACCGGCCCGGAGATCGACGCGCTGCCGGCCGCGCCGGATCCGAAACGCTGGGAAGGACGACGGGACAAGGCCATGCTGGCCCTGGCCGTCCAGACCGGCCTTCGCGTCTCCGAACTCACCAGCTTGAACTACGACGACATCACCCTTGGCGAGGGCGCCGCCGTCCGCTGCGAGGGCAAAGGGCGAAAACAGGGCACCGTCCTGCTCGACCGACCCGTCCAGAACCTGCTGGGCTCCTGGCTGAACGAGCGAGCCGGACACCGCGGCGACCCCGTGTTCTGCACCCGCACCGGGCGGCGCCTCAGTCGCGACGCCGACGCACAGCGTCTGAGCACCCACACCCAAGTGCCGCCCGAGCTTGCCCGTCCCTGCTGGACCAGAGCATCCACCCGCACGTCCTACGGCACAGTTGCGCCATGTCGCTGCTGCAGGCCGGCGTCGACACCACGGTCATCGCTCTCTGGCTCGGCCACGCCGGCGTCCGCTCCACCGACGCCTACGTCCACGCCGACATGACCATCAAAGAGAAAGCGCTCGCGCTGACCGCACCGGTGACCACCCGGCCGGGCCGCTACCAGCCCACGGACAAGATCCTCGCGTTCCTCGAGCGCCTGTAATGCCGCTGGCCACAGTCGCAGGAGCTGCGACACTCAAGGCGTGATGACACCCAGAGAGTTGCGCGAGGCATGCCCGGCGGGCGAGGGTCCATACGCCTGCCCCTGCTGCAAGCTCCCGACCCTGGACGCCCGCGTTGAGTGGGAGATCTGCCAGGAATGCGGATGGGAGGACGACGGCCAGGACGACTTGAACGCCGGTGAAGTATGGGGCGGTCCCAACGGATCGGAAAGCCTCACCGATGCGCGCCGCCGCTACGCGCCGCAAGGGCACCCGCGTCCTGGGACCGTTCAAACAGGGCGTGTTGATCCTGCGCTGGTCCCTGGACGGTGCCCGGCTGACTCAACTCGCCCGCGACAATTGGATCTCCGTCCCGACGGCCTACCGCTACCTCCATGAAGGGCTGACCGTGCTCGCCGACCACGCCCCGGATCTGTCCACCGCACTGGAGCGCGCGGCCGCGGCCGGCTTTACACACCTCAACCTCGACGGCACCGTCATCCGTACCGACCGCGTCACCGCCCCCGGCCCGAACAAGACCGACCTGTGGTGGTCGGGCAAGCACAAGCACCACGGCGGCAACGTCCAGGTCATTTCCGCACCCGACGGCTGGCCGCTCTGGCCACCTGCGCCCGTACCCACGGCCTGATCGCCGCCCTGAACCGGCTCGCCGACACCCTCGGCATCCCCACCCTGACCGACCTCGGCTACCAGAACGCCGGGGCCGGCCTCCGTCACCCGGTCAAAAAACCCAAGGACGGCAAACTCACCGATGACGCCAAGGCGTTCAACTCCGTCATCCGAGGCGTCCACGGCGTGGCCGAACGCGCCAACGCCCTGCTGGGGGTGACCTTCAAGGCTCTGCGCAGAGTCAGCCTCGCCCCCAGGCGATCACCCGGATCACCCGCGCCGCCCTCGTCCTGCTTCAGATGGAACACGGCCGCACCAGCTGAACGAAGATCACGAACCGTCACGAGACGTTACCGAGAAGGGCTCAATGACGCGGCCGTAGCGGGCGATGGTCTTGTTCAGCTGCTTCTCGTCGGCGGCCTCGACCAGCTCGTTCATCAGTTTCGTGGCGAGCGTGTAGCGGACGTGGTAGCCCTTCATGGCGGCCTCGGTGCCCAGGGCGATGAGCATGTGCGACTTGCCGGTGCCGGAGTCTCCGATCAGACAGAGCGGCTGGCTCTTCTTGATCCACTCGCAGCTGGCGACGGTGGCCGGGTCGATGGTGGGGTTGGCGTCGAAGCTCCGCAGGAACTTCCCCCGGGGGAAGCCGGCCGCCTTGATCCGATGCTCCGAGCGACAGCGGGCCCGGTCGTCGCACTCGGCCATCAGCAGCTCGGCGAGGAACCCGCGGTAACTCATCTGGTCCTCCAGCGCCCGCTCGGCGATGCCGGAGAACTCGTTGCGGATCAAGGGCGGCCGCAGCAGGCGGCAGGCACTGTCGATGGCGGGGCGGGCCGGGCGTGGGCCAGGCTGTGACGCCTGGCCCACGACGAGTACGGGGATCAGGGCGTGTCCGGGCGAGCGGTCGAGTACCGCTCGTTCGAGCGGGCGACGGGAACGCGAGACGCCGGACTCTTGTCAGCGGACGACGTCGAAGACCTGCTTCTGCAGGCCGTTGCTGTAGGCGTCGTGCTCGACCAGCTTCAGCTTCTGGGTGTCCTTGTCCGTGGTGCTGAACAGGCGCTTTCCGGCGCCGAGCAGCAGCGGGTAGACGAGCAGGTGGTAACGGTCGATCAGGCCGGCGTCCGACAGACTGTGGTTCAGGGAGGCGCTGCCGTGAACGATGATCGGGCCTCCGTCGGTCTCCTTCAGGGCGGCGACCTCGTCGAGCGAGCGCAGGATGGAGGTCTCGCCCCAGTTGGAGACCAGCTTGTCCTCGGTGAGGGTGGTGGAGACGACGTACTTCGGCATCGTCTTGTATTGGGCGAACTCCCCCATGTCCGGCCACACCGGGCTGAAGGCTTCGTAGCTGACCCGGCCCATCAGGATCGCAGTTGACTCCTGCTGCTCCCGCTCCTTGATCTGGAATGCCTCGGGAACGAACTCGACCTCCTTGAAGGTCCATCCGGAGTTGCGGTAGCCGGGCTCGCCGCCCGGAGCCTGCACGACGCCGTCGAGCGAGATGAAGGCGGTGCTGATCAGAGTGCGCATGGAAGATTTCCTTGGTGTCTCGGATGTGCGTGGTTTGACTGCTCGATGCGCGCTTCAGCCGCGTTCACGGCGAAAGCGTCCCGATGGTGAGGTGCCGAAGACCGCTACGGCGAGCGGCTGATCCGGCAGTCCTGGGAGCGGTACGTGTCCGGATGGCCCGACTGTGCGGCCGTGCGTCGGGGCACGCCTGCGAATGTCAGGCGAGGAGGCCGGTCAGCCACTGCTGCCAGGCACTCTCGGCGCCGTCCGTGTCCGGGCCGAAGAGGTGGTGGAACATCAGCGCCACGCCGGGGAAGTGGTGGAAGGTGTAGATCCCGTCGGCGGTGCGGACCTCGATGCGCTCGTCGTCCGACCAGGTCACTTCGCCGTCCAGCGGCGGCAGGCCGGCCGGCTCGGCGCGCCCACGGCGACCGAGTTCGGCAGCGACAGTGCACGAGTGAGGGCCGCCCGGACCTCCTGCGCCGGCTGCTCGCCCGACGGCGCCATGGCGAAGACAGGGAGTCCGGTACGTCCGGGAAAGTGCGCCAGGTACTCACGGAGCGTGTGAAGGTGGAACGGCCAGCCACGGCGCAGCGCGTCGTACTCGTCCTGCCAGTCGTCGCCGAGCACGCCGCTGTGGACGACGCGGAGCACGGTGCTGCCGCCGTCCCGTCCCTCGATCAGGTACTCGAAGGCCATGAACCGGCCGTCCTCGGCCGTGGCCGTGCGGGTGGCGAAGCGCTTGCCGGGTTCGTAGGCGGTGACCGCGGCCTCCTCCCGGTGGCCCCCTGTGTCCATGGCGACGACTCCGCCCTCGCGCGGTTCCACCTCGTTGCGCCCCATGAACCAGGAGTCGATCCCCGGTCCGGTGGCGATCGCGTTCCAGACCTGCTCCGGGCTCGTCGGCAGGGTCGTCTCCTGCTCGATCTCGAACGGGTGCGTCATCGTGGGTTCCCCTGTCCTGCTTCTGACTCGTTCTCGCGCGTCCCCGCCGCTTCTTGCTGCGGTTCGGCCTGGCTCTCCGGGGCGGCGGACCCCGAAGTGGGGATCTGATGGAGCCCGACGACCACCCGGTGGCTGCGGCCCCCGGGAGCGGACTCGTCGTGATAGCGGCCCACGAGGGCAGCCACGGTTTGGGCCAGTTCGGCGGTGAAGGCCATCCGGTCCGCCGCGGAGGCGAACCGCACCTCCGCGTCGATGCCGAAGGTGGCGACCCGCCGCCGGGCCCGGGAAGCACCGGTCAGCAGGGCGCCGACCTCCTGCACCAGCCGGGCCCCCAGCGCCAGCAGCCAGCGGGCGGAGAGCTGGTCCGGGGACCGGGAGGGATCCGGGCTGACGGCGGCCAGGGCACTGGGAGAGATCACGTAGGAGGCGGCGGTGGCGCGGTAAACCCGTTCGGTGACGTTGCCCTTGCGCCGCTCCTCTACGAGTTCGACCAGCCCGTGACGCTCCAGTTCCTTCAGGTGGTAGTTGACCTTCTGCCGGGGAAGTCCCAGGCGGGCGGCCAGCATGGCGGCCGAGCCGGGCTCGGCCAGGGCGGCGAGGATCCGGGACCGTATCGGGTCCAGGGACGCCTCGGCCGCGGCGGGTTCTTCGATCACAGCGACGTCCAGCACCGTTCCAGGATCAGACCGACAAAAAAATTTGTCAAGAAGGATTTTATTGTCGGCGTGTTGCCGTCGGCCCGGCCGTAACCGACCCGGGTCGGTTACGGCGGTCTGGAAAGCGCTCGCCGCGGACGCACCCGAGGCAGGGATGCCCCACCGTCGGCTGCCAACCCATGTCCGTTCCGGGCACGGTCGGCTCCCCACCGGAGGACGGGCGACAGGTATGGCAGCGAAGCAGCTCCCATGATGGCGATTCTCGAAAAAGGCCAGGCCTACTCGACGCCCCCTTCGGTCCGGCATTCAACGGAGTGGGGCGTTTCAATGAGTGTTGCGCCCGTTGTCGGCCGGGGCCGCCCGCTCGTGGAGTGTGCGAGCCGCGCCGACCGGTCAAAGGCGCTGGGAAGGGCGGGTAAGGTAGGGCCGCCATCTCCGCGTCGCCGATGGCGACTCCGCACGAATAGTCGTCGGTGTCCAGTTGGACCGTGGCAGGCCTCGGGAGCGAGACGGCGGGACCGCCCAGCGGAGTCATCACCGGGCGGTCGGGCCGAAGCGGCCGGGTCGGTCGAAGCGGCCGGAGAGCAGCGCGCCGTATCCGGCGGGGCGGGCAGGGACATCGAGGGTACGCAGCAGATGCCACAGCAGTGCCCGTTTGCCGGCCACCACCGGCAGACCGAGCAGGTCCTCGGTCCCGTCCCAGCTCCCCGCCCACGCGGATTCCGGCGCAGCTGAGCAGCACCCCGTCGTCCACCGACGGGTCGAGCGCGGCGGCCAGTTCGGTCCAGTGGCCCGGCTCGATCGCGGCCTGTTCGACGGGGGTCGCGCGCGGAATGCTTCGGTGGACGGCGACCTCGATGCCCCGCTCCTGCAGGAGCTTCCTTCGTTGCCCTACCCCTTGACCGCCCCCGAAGTGAGCCCCTGGACGATATGGCGGCTCGCGAAGGCAAAGAGGATCATCGTCGGGGCGATGGTGAGGACCGCCGCGGCGGACATGGAGCCCCAGTCGATGTTGAAGCTGGAGATGAAGCCGTTCAGCGCCGTGGGGACCGTCTTGCGGGCGTCGCCGTTCATCAGGGTCACCGACAGGAACAGTTCGTTCCAGCAGTTGACGAAGTTGAAGATGAAGGCGGCGACGATTCCGGGCCGCATCACAGGAAGGAGCACCCGGAACAGGGCCCCGAGGCGCGAGCAGCCGTCGATCATGGCGGCTTCCTCCAGCGCGTCCGGGATGTTCTCGAAGAATCCGCGGAGCATGACCGTGCAGAAGGGAATGCACACCGCGATATAGACGAGGGTGAGCCCGAACCGGCTGTCCACCAGGTTCAGTTCCGTCATCATCATGTAGAGCGGGCCGAGCGCGATGAACGACGGGATCATCTGCGTGACAAGGGCCGCCATCAGCACCGCACCCTTGCTGCGGAACTCGAAACGGGCCAGCACGTACGCCGACAGCATCGATATCGCGGTCGCCACCGTTCCGGCAGCCGTCGCGATGATCAGACTGTTGGTGAGATAGACCCCGAACTTCGCCTCACGGAAAAGCCCGGTGTAGTTCTCCAGGGAGAAATGCGTGGGCCAGTAGGAGATCGGGAAGGAGAAGATCGTCCCGGGGCTCTTGAAGGACGTGACGGTGATCCAGTACAGCGGGAACACCGTGACGGCCAGCCAGAGGGAGAGAAAGAGGATACGGACCGTGCGCCCTGCGGCGGACTCCTTCCCGATCACGAAGCTGTTCCTTTCGTCTTGCGCGTCCTCGGCTTACGGCCGGTGGCCTGCTTCCCGCCGGTGGCCTGCTTCCCGCCGGTGGTCGACCTTCCGCCGGTGGCCGACTTCTCGCGCGTGGCCGTCAGATGGAAGACCGAGAAGACCAGAAGCATCGCAACGACGATGAGGCCGATCGCCGACGCCTTTCCGTAGTCGCCCTGTTGGGTCACAGTGATCATCCACGTGGTCACGATGTGCGTCTCGTTGGACGGTCCGCCGCCGGTCATCGCGAAGATGAGGTCGGGGAAGTTGAAGATCCAGATGACGCGGAGCAGTACGGTCAGCGACAGGGTTCCCCGGATGGAGGGAATCGTGATCTGAAACAGCGTGCGGACCCTGCCCGCGCCGTCGATCTCGGCCGCTTCGTAGATTTCGTCCGGGATGGACTGGAGGGCGGCGAGGATCATGATGGCGAAGAACGTGACGCCGTACCAGATGTTGGCGATGAGTACGGCGACCATCGCTGTCTTCGGATCGGCGAGCCAGGGAATCGGCTCGCTGATCAGACCGGCCTTCTCCAACAGGTCGTTGATGACACCGAATTCACTGTTGAACATCCAGCGGAACAGGATGCCGATCAGGAATCCGGAAATGGCCCACGGGAAGAAGATCAACGCCTGGTAGAGCCCGCGGAAACGAAACCGGCGGCGCAGCCACAGCGCGATGGCGAACCCGATGACGAACTGCGGCACGATCGATCCCACGACCCAGATCCCGGTATTACTCAGGACCGTGCCGAACACCGGGTCGGTGAAGATCTCCCGGAAGTTCTTCAGCCCCACCCAGGAGGTGTCGGTGAGGTCGTTCAGGTTCCAGTTCCGGAAGGCCATCTGACTGCCCGCGATCATCGGGTAGTAGATGAACACCGCGACGAACAGGGCGGCCGGGGCCATGAAGGCGGCGACGGTCAGCCCTTGACGGCCGGTGAAGACGGGGCGGCGTGGGCGGGGGGCCGCCGGGACGGAGGTGGAAGTGGCGGAGAAGCCGCGCCCGCCGGCCCCGGGACGGAGGCCCGTACCGGCATCCGGGCGGGCCCCGACTGCGGCGTCCGTACTCCAGATGGTGGGCGTGGGCGTCCCGCCCGCCTCCCCCTCCGGCCGCGCGGAGGGGGACGCCACCGGCTCCTTCACTGACTCTTCCACTTGGCGGTCCAGTAGGAGTCCCAGCCGGTGAGGAGCTGCTCGGGCGTCATCTTGCCGAGCAGTACCTTCTGGATGTCGGCGTCCGACTTCTGGATCCATTCGGTCCACCAGGAAGAGTCACGCGGCTGCGTGACGGTGATGTACGCGTCCGGGTTCTCCGTCATCTTCACGTAGCTCGCCCAGGCGCCGGTCTTGTAGTACGCGTCGCCGGCGGCGCTCTTCAGAATGGGCACCAGGCTGTTCTTCTTGTCGAACGTGGTGGCCGCGTCGCCCTCGGCGAGGAACTTGATCAGCTTGGTGGCCTCCGCCTTGTGTTTGCTGCCCGCGGCGATCCCCCAGCCCGCGGTCGCCACCGGCTGGACGGCCTTGCCGCTGGGCCCGGTGAGCAGCGGCGCCGTGGTCCACTGCTGCTGGCTGATCGCCTTCGACTCGCCGAGCGTCGCGATGACTTCCGGGTCCTGGAGGAGGAACGCCGTCGAGCCGTTGGAGAAGCCCTCGACCATCTCCGGGTAGCCCCAGGCGACGGACGATGGCGGCGACGCCTTCTTGAACAGGGCGAAGTACGTCCTGAGTGCGGTGAGCGCTTCCGGCGCCGAGAAGATCGTCCTGCCGTCGGTGAGTTTGAAGCCGTTGTCGCGGTCGATCTTGTCGGCGACATACGCCTCGATGACGGCCACGGCGTTGCTGTTGGCGTTCGTCCCGCCCCGGAACGCGTACCCGTACTGGCGCTTGCCCGGGTTCTGGATCGCGGTGGCCTGCTCAAGGAGGTCGTCCCAGCTCGCGGGCGGGTTCTCGAAGCCGGCCCCGGTGACCAGATCGCTGCGGTAGAAGAGGCTGAGTCCGTAGAAGCCGTACGGAATGTAGTACGTGCGGCCCTTGGCGTCCTTGGCGTACTTGACGGTGTTGTCCGTCAGCTCGCCCCAGCCGGCCCAGCCCTTCAGGTCCTTGCTCATGTCGTACAGCCAGCGGTTGGTCGACCACGGCCCCGACGTGATGTCCCGGACCTCCAAGGTGTCGATCCCGCTGCCGGACTGGAGCATCTGCTGGATCTTCTGGTCCGCCTGATCGGTGGGCGGCGAGATCAGATCGACCTTGATCTTGGGGTTCTGCTTCTCGAACTCCCCTATGAGGTCCTTCAGGACCGCGGTACGGGTGGGATTGGTGAGGCTCTCGACCATGTGCAGGGTGACGGTGCCGTCAGCGGCGGTGCCTCCTCCCACGGCACAGCCCGACAGCACGAGAGCGGCGGCGAGACAGAGCGCCGTGGCGGTCTTTCTTCTGCTCAACACTGTTGTCCTCCCAGTTCCAGGGGATCGGTGACGGTGATGTAGGACAGGGATCTGCGGGGGTCACTGGGACATGGCCTGCGGGGCGCGGGCCCAGTCGACGAGGACGGGAACACAACGCTCGACGAAGTCCTCGAAGTCGGCGGCGGTGTTGTAGACGTGCGTCGACAGGCGGAAGTACCCGGCGCCGCCGAAACTCGTGAACGCGGCCTCGACACCCAGTTCTGCGGCAACCCGGTCGCGCAACGCGTCGGCCGCGGCGTGGGTCGTGCCCAGACCGTCGGGGAGCCGTACAAGGCGCAGCGCGTTGACCGGCATGCCGACGTCCACGGCGGCGCCGACGCCGGTGGCCTCGGCGAAGGCGTCACCGATGAGGCGTTCGGCGTAGTCCGCGAGTTCCGTCATGTATGTACGGGCCGTGTCCCAGCCCCAGACGCCGTCGATGAAGTCGAGAGCGGTCGGGGCCGCGAGATAGCTCGTCGCGTCGATGGTGCCCTGGGTGTCGAAGCGGTGCGGGAACGGTTCCTCGGCGCCCCAGGAGTCGATCAGCGGGTAGAACGCGTCCCGCAGCGGTCCCCGGGCGACGAGGGCCGACGTACCGCGAGGCGCGCAGCCGAACTTGTGCAGGTTCCCGATCCACGCGTCGCAGTCCAGGCCCGCGAGCGGGTCCTCGGCAAGGCCAGGCACGTGCGCGCCATCGACCAGGAGCGGAATGCCGCGCTCCCGCGCCAGCGCGCCGATCCGCTCCACCGGCATCCAGCGGGCGGTGGCCGAGGTGATGTGGTCCAGGACGATCAGCCCGGTGGCGCCGGTGAGTTGGGCGGCCACGGCCTCGTACGCCTCGTCCTCGCCGGCGTCGAGCGGGACCCGCGCGGTCCGGACGGTGCCGCCCCAGCGGCGTGCAAGACGGCGGGCGCCCATGGTCACCGCGCCGTAACCGTGGTCGGTCACGACGATCTCGCCGCCGGGCCTCGCCGGGACGTTCGCGTAGACCACGCTCGCGCCACCGCTCGCGTTGGGCACGAGGGCGAGGTCGTTGGCTGGGACCCGCAGGAACGCAGCGATCTCCGTCCGCGCCGCCGCCACGCGTGCCGGGAGGGCCGGGAACCAGGTGCCGGGCGAGCGGTCCATCTCCTCGCGCAGCCGGCCCTGCTCCCGCTGCGCGACGAGCGGGACCGCCCCGAACGACCCGTGGTTGAGGTGCTGGTGCGCGGCCAGCAGCGACCACGCCTCGATCGCCGGCCGGCCGTCGGCCAGCAGCAGGGGGCGGGGCGCCGTGGTGACACAGGTCTCGCTCAGGTGGTTCAAGATCTCCCCTTGGCCTCGTCGACCCGGCGGACGCCACGGTCGACACATCGGACAGTCACAGAAAGAGGTCGGATGACTTGCGGCGCATCCTGACACTGAGCTCGGGAAAGAACAAGGTTGTTCACGAATTGGCTACCTGAGACCAGCGAGGTCATCAGATGACTTGGGGAGGAATCGTGGAAGAGATCCAATGAGTCTGTAGGATCGGCAGCACATTCGACCGTGGGCGGTTCCATCGGACCGCCGCCGTCGATGTCTTGGGAGGGGAAGCGATGTCCGCAGTCGACCAGGCGTTCCACGGCCTGCGCCGCATGATCGCCGACGGGCGTCTCGTCGCCGGGCAGCGCATCCCGCCCGAGAGTGACCTCTGCGAGGAACTCGGCGTCTCGCGCGGCTCGTTGCGCGAGGGGATCCGTATGCTCGCGGCGCTCGGCGTGATCGAACCACGCCATGGCTCCGGTACGTACGTCTCGCAGCTCCGGCCCGAGGACATCGTCGGCAGCCTCTCGCTCACCGTCGACCTGCTGCCGCTGACCGGGCTCCTGGAGATGTACGAGATACGGCGCGTCCTGGAGTCGCACGCGGCGGCGCAGGCGGCGGCGCGGATCACGCCCGAGTCGCTGAGTACGATCTTCGCGTACCTGGAGGCGATGGAGGCCACCGAAGATCCGGACCGGGTCTCGGCGCTCGACCAGGACTTCCACGCGGAGATCGCCCGCGTCGGCGGCAACCCGACCCTCAAGTCCCTCCTGGGAGTCTTCCGCGCCCGCTCCCGCACGTACCAGGTCTTCACCCTGCCCGAGGGCCCCCGCATCAAGCGCTCCAGCGACGAGGACCACCGAGCGATCGCGACGGCGATCGCGAACAGGGACCCAGTGGCGGCGGCGGCCGCGGCGTCCGCGCATGTGGCGCATACGGAGAGGTGGCTGCACGCCTTCCTGCCGCGGGCACCGGAACCGGCCCCTGAAGCACCGGCGAACCCTGGGGTGGGCGCCTGACCTCGGGGTCCGCTCGTGCTTCGCCATTCTCGCGCGGCCTTGCCATTGCTGTGACCGGCAATGTTCGCCCGAGGAGCGTCTTCCAGTGCGTGCGATCGCAAGGCCGCCGGAAACTCTTGTAGCGGAGCCACCTCCAGGGCAAGCCGAACCAGCGGTACTCGGCCCCGATGTGCACGGACAGCGGCTCGCGCTCAGGAACCGAGGCCGCGGTGCCCGCCGAAACCAGTGATCTTCAGTCCCCAGGCACCGTCACGAGATCGACACCACCTGGTCCTGGCAGCTCGCCGTGGACGCGGCGATGGCCCCACAGCCGACCGGAAAACCGCCGTGCCGTCCGACTCCGAAAGGCCGGTCAAACGGTACGGTTCGCGGCGGTGGCGTACTCCCAGAGCCGGTCGGCCGCCTCGGGGTCGAGGGCGTGGGCGGCCACGCCTCCGGGGAGGTCCTCGTCGCCCTGGACGACCCGCGCCTCCTGGTTGTCCTCGAAGCAGCGGCCGGTGACGCCGTGAAGCAGGGGTGAGGCGGCCAGCAGGGGAGGAATCACGAGTTCGGCCTTCTTCGTCACTGGAGCCTCGCGCGGTCTGGGGCGGGCGATCGTCGACGAGGCCCTCACGGCCGGGCACCGCGTCGTTGCCGCCGCGCCAGTGCGCTCGACGACCTGGTCGCCAGGTACGGCGACCGCGTCCACGTCAAGCCCCTCGACGTCACCGACGCAGCCGCGGCGCAGGCCGCCGTGGAGAACGGGTACGCCGCCTTCGGCCGCCTCGACGCCAGCGTCAACAACGCCGGCCAGGGCAATCGGGTCGCGCTCGAAGACACCACCCTGAAGGTGTTCCGACGCCAGGTGGAGACCAACTTCGTCGGCACGGTCTACGTGACCAAGGCCGCCGTACCGCTGCTGCGCCGGCAAGGCGGCGGGCGGATCATCCAGATCTCCTCCTGGGCGGCCGGATCGGCGGCCCGGGGATGACTGCCTACCAGTCCGCGAAGTGGGCCGGGCTGGCCCGTCGCGAAGCCCAACCGGCATAGCGAGAAGCCACCCCGCTCACGGGGTGGAGGAGTCACGGAGACACCGCCGATCAGCGCACCCCGCCATGGCCGGAAACTTCACAGAGCTGTGGAGCACTCCCGAGAGCCCAGAATCACGATCCGCTCGATTCGAGCGCGAACACACTTGATTCAAGCATGGTGATCCGGCATTGTGCTTGAAACAAGCGCATTACTTGCCGGTCACGCAGGAGAGAGAGGTGCCTCATGGACGACATCGACCAGGCCATCCTGCGGGAGCTGCAGGTCGACGGTCGCATCCCCTACGCCGATCTGGGACCGAAGGTAGGGCTGTCGCCCTCGGCCGCGAGGCTCCGGCTGCAGCGACTGATCGACAGCAAAGCGGTCCAGGTCGTCGGAGTGACCGACCCGATGACCATGGGCCAGCAAACGATGGCGCTCCTGGGCCTGCACATCGACGGCGACCCCCGGGCGGTGGCCGATGAACTGTCCCGACACGACGAAGTCGTGTACACGGTCCTGACGGCCGGCGGCTTCGACCTGTTCGCGGAAGTCGTGTGCAGTCAGCCTCGTGATCTTCTGGACTTCATCAACGACGTCGTACGGCCCGTCGAGGGTGTCGCATCCGTGGAGAACTTCCCCTACTTCGCGATTCACACCCACCGCTTCTTGTGGCACGTCGACTGAGGCATCGGAGCGTCCCAGCCCAGCCTGCCCGCACCAGCCGAGGAACCCTGCATGCTGCACAACGAGTACCGCACGATCGACTTCTTCACCGAAGACGCACTTCCCGCACCACAGGTGACACCGGCCGAGGCAGAGCGCATCGCCACCGAGCACCTTGGCATCACCGCTCGCGCGCAGGCGCTGGGCAGCCAGCAGGACGTCAACTTCCTGCTGCACGCCGACGACGGGACGCCCGTGGCGATTCTGAAGATCGCCAACCCCGCCTTCGGCGCCATGGAGATCGAAGCCCAGGACACCGCCGCCGACCTGATCGCCTCTGCGCACCCGGAACTGCGCATCGCCACCGTCCTGCGCCGCCCTGACGGCTCCCCGCGTCGCACGACGGTGGAGACCAAGAGCGGGCCGGCCGTCGCGCGGCTGCTGCGCTATCTACCCGGTGGCCCGCTGTCGGGACCCCGGCACCTTTCACCGACCACGGTGGCGGCCATGGGCACGGTCGCCGCGAAGGTCAGCACCGCCCTGCGCGACTTCCGGCACCCGGGCCTCGAGCGCGTTCTCCAGTGGGACCTGCAGCACGCCGACCGTGTTGTCGCCAAGCTCGCAGAGCACATCGACGAGCCCGACCGGCGCACCGCCGTCCAGGCCGCGACCGCCGAGGCCTGGGCACGCGTCCAGAGGGTTGCCGCCGTGCTGCCGTCGCAGCCCGTACACCTGGACCTCACCGACGACAATCTGATCCGCTGCCCCGACGGCCGCCTGACCATGCCCGACGGCGTCATCGACTTCGGCGACCTGACCACGAGCTGGGCGGTCGGCGAACTCGCCGTATCGCTCTCCTCGATGCTCCACCACGACGGCGTCGAGCCCCATCACGTGCTGCCCGCCATCCGCGCCTTCCACGCCGTTCGGCCGCTCTCCCAGGAGGAGGCGGAGGCGTTGTGGCCGCTGGTGGTCCTGCGCGCCGCCGTCCTGGTCGCCAGCGGGCGGCACCAGGCCGCCGTCGACGAGGACAACGCCTATGCCAAGGCCGCGCTCGACCGCGAGTGGCACATATTCGAGCAGGCCACCCACCTGCCCCTGCCGGTGATGATCCACCTCGTCAAGGACGCGACCGGCCTGGCCGACGTGCCCGCTCAGGCCAATTCGCCGGTGCACCCTCTCCTGCGGTACCTCGCCGCCGACGACATCACCCTCGTCGACCTGTCCACCGGCGCCGACTCCATGGACCACGGAGCCTGGCTCGAAGCCGGCATCGAGGACCGGCTGGCGGCCACCGCACTCACGGGCGGAGCGGTCGCGGTCGCCACCCCGTACGCCCGTACACGGCTTACTCAGGCGTCCGCCTTGGCAGCCGTCTCCCCCGCCACCGTGCCCACCGGCATCGACATGTGGCTCGGCCCGGCCACCGTGGTGCAGGCCCCCACCGCGGGGAAGGTCCTCGCCGCGGCACCGGGCCGTGTGGAGATCACCTACGGCCCGCGGGTGCTGACGCTGTCCTTCGGCACGGTCCACCCGATGGTCATCACCGGTGCAACGGTCCAGGCGGGCGAAGAAGTCGCCCACCTCTCCTCCGGAACCTCTTTCCACATCGCGCTGCGCGACGCCGACAGCCCTGCCGTCCCTCCCCTGGTCCGCCCCGAGTACGCCGCCGGCTGGCTCGCGCTCACCGCCGACCCCGCCCCGCTCCTCGGCCTCCCGGCCACCGGCCATACGCCGCAGAGGGAGGACCTGCTCGACCGGCGTGACGCCGTATTCGCGACCGTGCAGGAGCACTACTACGCCAGCCCTCCCCGTATCGAGCGTGGTTGGCGCCACCATCTCCTCTCCACCGACGGCCGCTCGTACCTCGACATCGTCAACAACGTCTCCCCGTTGGGCCACGCCCACCCCCGCGTCGAACAGGCGGTCTCCCGGCAGCTGCGGCGGCTCAACACCAACTCGCGCTTCCACTACGCCTCGGTGGTGGAGTTCACCGAACGCCTCGCCGCCCTCCTTCCCGACCCTCTGGACACGGTGTTCCTCGTCAACTCCGGTTCCGAGGCGGTGGATCTGGGCCTCCGACTGGCCATCGGCGCCTCCGGCCGACACGACGTCGTCGCACTGCGCGAGGCGTACCACGGCTGGACGTACGCCTCCGACGCAGTCTCCACCTCACTCCAAGACAACCCGAACGCCCTCGCCACCCGCCCGAACTGGGTCCACACAGTGGACTCGCCCAACTCCTACCGCGGCCGGCACCGCGGGGCGGATGCCGTGCGCTACGGGCCCGAGGCAGTCGCCGTGATCGACGAGCTGGCCGCTGCCGGCCACCCGGCAGGAGCGTTCATCGGCGAGACCTTCTACGGCAACGCCGGAGGAGTCGCCCTTCCCGACGGCTATCTCGCCGACGTATACGCGGCGGTACGGCGTCACGGCGGCCTGGCCGTCGCCGATGAGGTCCAGGTCGGGTACGGCCGCCTGGGACACTGGTTCTGGGGCTTCGAGCAGCAGCAGGTCGTCCCCGACATCGTCTGTGTCGCCAAGGCCATGGGCAACGGACACCCCCTCGGCGCCGTCATCACTTCCAAGTCGGTCGCAGACCGGTACCGCGACCAGGGCTACTTCTTCTCCTCCACCGGCGGCAGCCCGGTCTCCAGCGTCGTGGGCCTCACCGTCCTGGACACCCTGCGTGACGAGGACCTCCAAGGCAATGCGGTACGCGTCGGCGGCCACCTGAAGCGCCGGCTCGAGGCACTGGCCGACCGCTACGGCATCATCGGCGCCGCCCACGGCTCGGGCCTCTACCTCGGCCTCGAACTCGTCCGGGACCGCGTCAGCCTGGAACCCGCCACAGAAGAGACCGCCGAACTCTGCGACCGCATGCTCGACCTCGGCGTCATCGTCCAGCCCACCGGGGACCACCTCAACATCCTCAAGATCAAGCCACCGTTGTGCATCGACACCACCGCAGCCGACTTCTTCGTCGACACGCTGGACCACGCCCTCACCCAACTCGGCCACTCCCACTGACGTCGGAGGCGCGCGCAGACGCCGCCCTCCTGCTTGAACGGACCGCATACGAAGCGAGATGGCGTCTCCAGTGTGCACGCAAGCCCTTACGCCAACTTCGAGAGCAGTTCCTGACCCCCGGGAATCAACGCCTGGGCCGATGCCAATCCAGCTCGGTCAGGAGCATTTTCGACAAACGCAAGGTCGAGCTCGGCAACTGCGCTCGCCCCTACGGATCACCCTGCCAGCACGAGCATGCCCGCTTCTCTGAACTACGCACGCGGCATGACTCCTGGGGCGGCGTTCAGCGCTGCCAGAGGAACGCGGCCTCGCTGCAGGGCTGGCAGTTGAAGAGATAACCGCGGCCCCCGCCGCCGAAGTTCCCGGAGGTGGCGAAGTCGTAACCCTCCTCCAGCTCGGCCGTGAACGTCATACGGGTGGCGCACAAGGGACAGTCCGGAGTCTCATCATCCTGGATCCAGTCAGGCTCACCGCCCAGCCGTCCGAGGACCGGCTCCTCCGTGGGTTTGTCAGCAGGATGAAGGCGCAGAGCGGTGACCGCGCCGAGAAGCGTCTCGCCGTCGGCCGGGACAGCGGCCGGAGTGAGCTCACCGGAGAACAGGTAGGCACGGTTGGCGCCGGCAGTGGCGTCCCAGTCGTCGCACATCCCGGGATCGTTCTGGCAGAAGAACACCGCGACCACGCCGATGTCGAGGGGTAGATGGGCGAGGAACTGCATGACCCCAGCGCACTCGCGGCACCTCGGCCAGGTCGTGATGTAGTGCTCACGCCGCTCGACCAGTTCTTCTCCCGGGCGACGGTCAGCAGCAGCGCCGGTCCGGGCAGGTCGATCTGCTGGTCGTATCCCTTCGTCCAAAAGGACGCCGGGATCTGCAGGAAGCGCTCCTCCTCGGACTCCCCACGGGGCCGGTCGTACGCCTTGCCGCTGCCGTCCTCTCGCAGCAGAGTCACAATGATCTTGGCGCCGGTGCGGGCGCAGGTGATCAGCTTGCGCTTCTGGATCCGAAGCAGGGCGCACCAGGCACTGGTGCGGGCCGCCTGGTCGGTCGCGGCGTCCTGGATGTCGATGAGCCGGGCCCACACCGTGCTGTCGTGGGTGGGTGACCAGCCGTCAACACCGCTGCTGCAGGCCATCACGATATGTCGGCTCGCGGGAACCTTCTCCTTCAATGCGCCCGATGCTAGCGAAACGGGAGATCACGGCAGCTGCGGAACTCTCGTGGCAGGCCGTCTCGCCGGACAGCTCAGCGGTGAGCGTGCGCTGCTGCGCGCTGACGTTGCCCGGGGCCCCGTTCCGTCAGCGGGAAAGGCCCGTGGCGCCGTTCGATGAGGGCTCCGGGTCGATCCGTATCGTCGCGGCGTGTGCCGCGGGGCTCGCGGCGAGGGGGCCGGCCACCTGTCCGTACTTGTTCCGGTAGGCGGCGTCGATCTCGGAGGCGGGCCTGGTGTCACGGGTTTCCAGGAGGACGTCGCGGGTGACGGCCCCCACCCGGATCTGTCCGTGGCTATGCTTCTGCGCCGCCTGGTACCAGCGGGACCGGACCCCTCGGTAGGCCCGGACATACAGCTCGCCGCAAACCAGGACCATACCGATCTCCACGCCGGGGGGACCGACGTCCCCGGCGGTCAGGACGAGGGATTCGGACCCGGTGAGAAGGACGAGATCTTCGGGTGTCCAGGTCGTCATCGCGTCAGGTCTTCCGTCCGGTCGGTGCTCTGTTGCCGGGTAGTCCATGAGGTGAGGATGCGCAGGGCGTCGTGGGAGGGGCTTCCGGATTCGGCGCTCAGGATCATCAGGCGCTGCCCCGAGCCGTCGGGGCTGCTCCAGGTGTCGCAGTCGAGGGTGAGGTCGCCCACCAGGTGGTGGCGGTAGTGCTTGGTGCCGTAACTGGCGCTGTTGACACGGTGTTCGGCCCACCAGGTGCGGAAGTCGGGTTCCTGGAGGCACAGTTCACCGACGAGCTGGGCGAGGTCGGGATCGTCGGGGTCGGCCGCGGCCTCCATGCGCAGCGCGGCGACGGCTTCCCGGGCGTCGTGGGCCCAGTCCTGGTGCAGCTGCCGGACCACCGGGTTCGTGAACAGCAGCCGCATGTAGTTGCGCCGGTGGGCCGGGATGGCGGCGAAGTCGGTGTAGAGGGCTACGGCGGCGGAATTCCAGGCCAGGATGTCCAGGCGTTTGCCAAGGACGAGCGCGGGGGTTTCGGTGAGCTGGTCGAGCAGACGTCGCATGGCGGGGCGCAGGCGTTGGACGGGTCGGCGGCGGCGTGGGTGGGCGTCGGTTCGGCCGGCGAGTTCGTAGAGGTATTTCTGCTGGTCGTCGTCGAGGCGCAGGGCGCGGGCCAGAGTGGTGAGCACGGGTACGGATGCCCGGACGCGGCCCTGTTCCAGTCGTGTGTAGTAGTCCACGCTGATGGCGGCGAGCTGGGCGACCTCCTCGCGGCGCAGTCCGGCGACTTTGCGGGCGGAGTCCGTCTCGGGAAGGCCGCACTCCCGCGGTGTCAGCTGGGCCCGGCGGGCCTTGAGGAAGGCGCCCAGCGCCCGGGAGTCGGAGTCTGAAGTCATGCTCTCCAGTGTCATTGCGCCGCGAGGACCACGGCACATGTTTGAGGGGTCACGTTCTTTCCCAGGCAGAAACCTGGCTCTCCCGCTCGTGCGGAGACTGACGGAACGTGGATGTGTGCCCAGCAGGGTGCGGGCCCCGGGTCCGCCGCGCGGGTGCGTGACGACACGTCATCACCGTCTTACGGAGAATCCCTCGTGGCCCAGACCACCGTCAGCTTCGACAGCGCCGGCATCCCGCTCGCCGGCCACCTCTACACCCCCGACACGCCGGCGTCGGGTCCGCGGCCGGCACTCGTGGTCGGTCACCCCGGCACCAGCGTGAAGGAACAGACCTCCGGCAAGTACGCGCAGCTGATGGCCGAGCGCGGTTTCGTCGCCCTCGCCTTCGACGCCACCTACCAGGGCGAGTCCGGCGGCCTGCCGCGGGGCCTGGAGGACCCCGCCCAGCGGGTGGAGGACTTCAAGGCCGCCGTCTCCTACCTCACCACCCTCGACGAGGTCGACGCCGACCGCATCGGCCTGCTGGGCATCTGCGCCTCCGGCAGCTACTCGCTGGCCGCCACCGGCGGCGACCACCGCGTCAAAGCCGTGTCCACCGCCGAGCCCGCCCGCCAGTTCCGTCTCGGCGCCGACGGCACCCAGGATCCGGCCGTCTTCCAGGCCCTGCTGCACGCCGCCGCACGCGGCGAGGACCCCGGCACGATGACCATGTTCCCGGAGACCGCCGAGCAGGCCCGCGCGCTCGGCGGCCGGCACGGCGTCGAAGGCTTCGAGTACTACTGCACCCCGCGCGGCCGGCACGACCGCTCCGCGAAGACCCTCGCCTGGGAGAGCATCGACAGGATGGCCTTCCACGACGCCTTCTTCGCCGTCCCGCTGATCGGCCCCCGCCCCATCCTCCAGATCATCGGCGAACGCGCCGTCACCGCCTGGATGGCCGTCGAAGCCCACCAGCGCGCCACCGGCCCCAAGGAGATCCACTGGATCAAGAGCGCCAGCCACGTCGACCTCTACGACAAGAAGAAGTACATCGACCCCGCCATCGACAAGCTCACCGGCTTCTACACCACCCACCTCACCACCGACTGATGAGCACTCCGCGACGGGCAAGGGCCTCGAGGATGTTGTCGGCCATCTGAAGACAGTCCTCGGCGGGGCGACGAGCACCGGCAACCGCGTCGAAAACACAGTGGCGGGACTGTCGTCGAGCGATCCGGCCGTCTCTCCGACGAGGGTCGGGTTGTGTAGGCGGGCGATGCCGAGCATGGCGTGATGGACGCCATCGCCTTTGAGACGGCAGTCGCGGAGGATCTTCCAGGTCTTCATTCGGGCGAAAGCGTGCTCAACGCGGGCTCGGATCCGCTTGTGCCGTTGTCAGCGATCCCCGACGGCATGATATCGGCAGGCTGGACGAGGGGTCCCCCATTCGGCCCGCAGTGGTTGCTGGTGCGCGTAGTTGGAGGTGGGCTGTCAGTACGCCTGGCGATAGTCGCGGGCGCCAAGAGGGCGGGGCCCCTACCGAACATGCAGGGGCAGCCCCCCACCGACCCACACAAGACTTGGAGATCCCCATGCCCTACCGCAAGGGACAGCACGTGGAGTACCGGGACCAGCAGGACGAGCTTCAGCGAGGCGAGATCCGCAGCGCCGAGGGCAGCGGGGCGCAAGCTCGCTACGCCGTCCAGAACGAGGCGACCCTGCGCGAAGACAAGGTCAGCGAGAGCCAGATCGAGCGCGAGCTGTAGTAACGATCCCGCCGTCGCGGCCGCCGTTGCACCGAAAAGTGCAACGGCGGCCGCCGGATGTCCTGCGACAGCAAACGTGGAACAGTGCCACTGTGTCCATGCTCAGGTCCTCAGCCACGGCCGACTCCCGGGCGGGTATCGCGGCGGCGAGGCCGCAAGCCTGTCGCAGGACGGGACGCAGCGGCGGCAACCGGCACTCCGCAGCAGGCATAGTCGGTGTCGAGGTAATCGATGTCGGTGAATTCCACGAGCAGGCCGTTCTTGCGTCAGTTTGATGGCTGCCTCGCGGAGCGTTTCGTGTAGCAGCCTCCAGCCCTCGGCAAAGGCCACGTAGGCCGCCTTGCGCGATTCGCGAAGTGCACGAGTCCGGTCAGCGTCTATCTGAAGGCGTACGTGCCCTACCTGTGCTTCCGCCAGGATCTTGGCCTGTTGCTCTGCCTTCCGTCCGGTGATCCATGCGGATGCCGTAGCGCCGAGTGCGCCGACGGCCGCTCCGATGACTCCACCAAGAAGTCCTGCGAGTCCTGCGTCCATAGCGTGAGTCTGTGGGATGGCTGCCGACCTTTGCCAGGACGGCGCAGATTTGGGGCTGTCGGCACAGACACTCGACCGGGCAGCCGCGGAATCTGGTCATATCTGGAGTCTGCAGCCGAGTCCACTGTTCGTGGTGATCGAGCACGCCGGCCGACGGATCCGGATCTTGGGCGCCACCGTCACCCTGGCACATTCTGGGTGGCGCAGCCGCGAAGAATCTCGTCATGGACCTCGAGGACGCCGGCTGGCAGGCACGGTTCCCGATGCGGGACCGCAACGGGAGGTTTCCTGACCTGTTCGACGCCGTCCTCAACGATGCAGGCGTCGGAGTCGTCCTCGGCGACATCGAGATGCCGAGAATGAACTCCATCTGGGAGAGGTGGGTACAGATCTGCCGGTGTGGACTTCTGGATCGCATCCTGATCTGGATCCAATGCCATCTCCTCCAGGCTATAAGGGAGTTCGAACAATTCCATGACTCCCACCAGCTGCATCAGGGCATCGGCAACGCCCGCCCGCTGCACTCGTCGCCCGCGCCGACCACCGATCCGGGGCAGATCGCTTGCCCCGAGATACGGAGACGGGAGCGGCTCGGCAGCATCCTCACATGAGAACCGCCATGTCGCCTGCACTGCCCGGGTGACTCCTCCCCGCCCTGAAGGGACGG
This sequence comes from Streptomyces sp. NBC_01320, assembly GCF_035974375.1. Classification (NCBI taxonomy): domain Bacteria; kingdom Bacillati; phylum Actinomycetota; class Actinomycetes; order Kitasatosporales; family Streptomycetaceae; genus Streptomyces; species Streptomyces sp. NBC_01320. The sequence continues at coordinate 11,151,042 of NZ_CP108390.1, read as the reverse complement.
GGCTTCTCGCTATGCCTGGTTGGCGTTGCGACGGACCAGCCCGGCCCGGAGAATATTGAGTGCTCCCACTGTGTCGGCGTGCGCGGTGTGGCCGCAGGCCCGGCAGTGGAACTTCTCCTGTGTGGGCCGGTTCTCCTTCGCGGTGTGCCCACATTCGGGACACCGCCGGGAGGTGTTGCGGGGATCCACGGCCATCACTTCCCGCCCGGCACTCTCAGCCTTTGCGTTCAAGATCGCGAGGAACACCCCCCAACCGGCATCGTTGATCGAACGGTTCAGCCCGGCCTTGGCCGTGGCCCCGTTGGGCAGGAACGCGCCCGCCTGCTCGGGGTCGGGCTTGGGTGCGGGGGCCTTGCTCATGTTGCGGATCTTGAGGTCTTCGTGCGCGATGACATCGTGCGCGCGGACCAGGTCGAGGGCGGTCTTGTGTGCGTGGTCGAGCCGTTGACGCCGCACCTTGCCATGCAGGGCAGCGACCTTCTCCACCGCACGTTGGTGGTTGGCGGTGCGGTTCTTCGCCTTGCAGCGTGGGAACCGGGACAGGGCCAGTTGCGCGGCCTGGAGCCCTGCGGCGGCCCGGCGGCCATGGCGCGGGCTGGGCACGAACCGGCCGCCCGAGTCGGCGAGGAAGTTGGCGATGCCGAGGTCGATGCCGACCATGCTGCCCGTTGCCTCGAGCGGCTCGGGCCGGTCGTGTTCGGCGGTCAGCACGACGAACCACTTGCGGCCCTCACGCTTGACCGACACGGTCTTGACCTTGCCGGCCACGGGCCGGTGCTGGTTGACCTTGACATGCCCGACGCCCCGGAAGCGGACGCGGGTCACCCGGTCGTGCGGGGTGGAGTCCCACCGGACCCCGTCCCCGTCCTTCGGGAACTCCACCGTGTCGAACCAGTTCACCCCACGAAAACGCGGATATCCCGGCGTCCGGCCGGCTCTGATCCGGCGGAAGAACGCGGCGAAGGCCTTGTCCAGACGGCGCAGCGTGGCCTGCTGCGAGGAGAACGACCAACGCCCCTGACGCTCCGGATCGAACGCCCGGATCTCCTTGAGCTGGGCCGACTGCATCCCGTAGCGGATACTCGTCTTCGAGGGGTGGCGGTAGGCATCGCGGCGTTCCTGCAACGCCCCGTTGTACAGCGAGCAGTGATCGCGCAGCATCTCACCGAGCGCGACCGCCTGCCGGGCGGTGGGCCGCATCAGGAACTTGTACGCACGAATCATCCGGCCCGCCCTCCTTCGATCAGTGCGGTCAACATAGCTGGCGCCACTGACAACGCAGAGAACTCCGGCGCTCCGCGCCTCCGCGTTCGGGATCGCATTCCCGCCCGGCCCGAAGGCCGGGATTCCCTGCGAAGATCAGGGATGGCATTTTCGGCTCGCGCAGTCCGGCAGATCGGCTGCCGCGTGTGGCATGGCTCATACTTCGACATAAGGTGCACCTGTAATGAATCTGCGCTAATCAGATCAAATATGAATGAGGAGTCGATTGTCCGATGACGAAGCTACTTTTCGTGATGACTGGCGCGGCGTACTGGACGCTCAAGGACGGCACCAGGCATGCGACGGGTTACTGGGCCGAGGAGTTCGCGGCCCCGTACAAGGCGCTCACCGAGGCCGGCCACCAGATCGTGGTCGCCACCCCCAACGGGGTGGTCCCGACCGTGGACATGATGAGCCTGCGCCCCGAGATGGCCGGCAGCGCTCAGATCGCTCTCGATCTGGAGGCGGTCATTCGCTCTGCAGAGGTGATGCGGCGGCCGATCCAATTGGCGGACGCCCGCTTGGAAGATTACGACGCCGTCTACCTCCCGGGCGGCCACGGCCCCATGGAAGACCTGTGCGTCGACGCGGACGCCGGACGGTTGCTGACCGCGGCGCTCGCCGCTGGCAAGCCCCTCGCCATTGTCTGCCACGCCCCGGCCGCGATGCTGGCGACCAGGATCCAAGGCGTATCGCCCTTCGCCGGATACCGGATCACGGCGTTCACCAACGAGGAAGAGCACGCGGTCGGGTTGGGCCCGAGGGCCCGCTGGTTGTTGGAGGACGAGCTCATTGACCTGGGAGTCGAGTTCACCAAGGGCGAGATGTGGAAGCCCTATACGGTGGTTGACCGCAACCTGTTCACCGGACAGAACCCTGCCTCGGCAGCCGTCCTGGCCGAACGTCTACTCAAGGTCCTTTGAGGAGCGTCGCCGTGCTTTGCATACCGGCAGGGTCCTACCTGCGATGCGGCCTGCGCCGCTAGGCCGTGAATCGAATGTCGATCAAGGTGCTGTCCGGCTCATCGCTTCTCCTGCGGTGAGGCGAGCCAGCGATCGTCCTGAAACTCGGCCGGAACCTCGTCCGCCCATGGATCGATCCCGCAACTTTCCAGTTCTTCGAACCACCGGTCCCGTTGCGACTCGGGGAGACGCTGCCCGCACCACGGGCAGAAGACGATCCCGATCCTTGAAGTGCCCCCGTCGTGGATAAACAACCCGTACTCCTGGAACTTGGCAGTGAACCCAACCAGGGCGTCCGGACAGCTGGAGGGGTCATCGTGCCGGTCACAGTGCCAGCTCACCTGGCTCGTCATCTCTTCGCAGCAGTGGTGGGTCATGGCCCCAGTCTTTCGCGATCAGCACCCCGATCGGAAGCTGATCACGGTCCGGGATGATCACCAAGTGGGACGTGGAGACCTGACGGACGCGCAATGGGCCCGCCTGAAACCGTTGTTGCCGGTGGATAGGAAGCCGGGCCGACCGCCGATATGGACGACGCGGCAGCTGATCGACGGCATACGGTGACGTAACCGGACGGGGACGCCGTAGAGGGGATGTGCCGGAACGGTACGGCCCCTGGGGCCGGGTGTACGGCCTGTTCCGCCGTCGGCAGCGGGATGACACCTGGAAGCGGGACAGCCTGGCGGAGGGGGCGCGGCGGAAGGGTGGGGTCCGCCGCGTCGGCGGGCCCCACCCCTGCACCTGGCGGGCCGACGCTAGGCGACTCGCAGAGGCTCCCCATCCCGTGAGCGCCCGGAGTCGCATGTCCTCGGAACGCACGAGCTGACACTCCATCTGTGGCCCTCGTTGTCACGCACTTGAGGGCCGGAGCCAGGAGTGCCTTGATCCCGGTGAAGTCCGCGCCAGTCGGTGCCGAATTGATCACCCCCGGCCAGGCCACCAACACTGCTCACGGGCAGCACGGCTAGGGCTCGGCTGGACGGCGTAGGAACCACGGGCTCCGTCACGTCCCCGAGTGCCGGTCCCGATCCGGGCGGCGCCCCACGGAACCACGCCATACACGAGCCACTCCTCATACTGCCGGCCGCCGTGCGGCAAGATGGGGCCATGAGCGTAGTCAAGATCAACGTACTGACCGTCCCCGCCGAGCAGCGGGAGACGCTGGAGAAACGCTTCGCATCCCGTGCCCATGCGGTAGAGAGTTCCGACGGGTTCGAGTGGTTCGAACTCCTCCGCCCCGTCGACGGCACCGACAACTACCTAGTCTACACGCGGTGGCGTGACGAGGACTCTTTCCAAGCCTGGATGGAGGGCCCCATGAAGGCCGCCCACCAAGGCAGTGGCGCACCGAGCGACGAACATCCCAAGCCGGCGGCAAGCGGGTCCACACTGTGGTCCTTCGAGGTCGTGCAGCAAGCGGCGCCGACAAGCGCGTAGACAGGTCGTCGACTCTTCGCGCGAGGACCCACTTCGGGCCATGACGGCGGTCAGAGCACAGGACGCAGGGCGGGAGCCGGACATTGGTCTCGGTATGGCCAGGCTCCCTTCTGCTCCCCGGATACGCCGTGCCTCCGGAGCAGTGCGCTCCGGAGGCATGTCACCGAGGGAGAACCGTGGAGTTGCTGTGCCGTCAGCAGCGCTGCCAGACCTCGGTGCTCTGGTCCGAGGGCGTCGACCACAGGCTGAACACCCTGGTCCGCGCTGCCGCGGCCGCCGGGGAACGCACCTCACGCGCCGAACTACTGGCAGTACTGGTGACCGCCGTCGAGATCGCTCCCGAGTAACTGGCCGCACGACTACGGCCGCCTGCCCGGCGACGCGTTTGCAGCCGACAACGAGCGGGACGATCTTCCGCTCGTGGGTGCGCCAGGCCCGCGCTACCTAAGGGCTGTTCCGTAATCCCTGGCGGGCGCACGACAACAGCTACGGCACCTCGCCGCGTTGTCAGAACGCCCGAATACGCCCAGTATGAGGACTCTCCTCAGCCCTGCGATGCACCGCATCTGACGCCGCGCGCCGTTCCGCCAGGGATTACCGGACAGCCCTTAGCCGTCAGTGAGGCCGGTGGCGGAGTTGCTCGACGGCCTGGGCCGTCCTCTCGTCCACAGGGAGGAAGACGACCAGTTGTCGTGCGTCCGCGGACAGATCGAGCGTCTCGTGGAGCAGCTCGAGTCGGCACCCGGAGGGGTGGTTGAGCCGGAGGACTCCGCGTTGCGGAACCACATGACAGTTCAGGCGCCGTGCGAAGGCGAGGCCAGCGAGGGGCGCGAGTTCCGTGGTGAACCACTCGGAGTTGTCAACGGATGGTGCGAGCCACAGGTCGAAGGCCTGCTCGTCCGCGACATCGTCCCAGTCGGTGAAGAACGTCCGGGCACGGGCGTCGGTGAAGACGCAGCGGGTGAGGTTCGGGTTGTCGGCGTCGAGCAGTCCGGTTCCGCTCGTCACCGACTCGAACGCACTGGTGTGGGCGAGGACGTCGCCCAGCCGGTTGGTCACCATGGCGATGCCCGGTTCCAGGACGCGGAGAGTCTCCAGGACGGAAGGACGGACGTCGCGGCGCGGTGGTGCGGGCTGGGCGTGACCGGAGCATGCGCCGGCGATGATCTTCGAGAGGTAGCGCACACGGTTGCGCTCCGAGGGGTCGCGACTGAGCGCATCGGCGAGCGCGTTCACCACCGCTATCGAGGGATTGCGGTCGCGGCCCTGTTCGATGCGGGTCAGGTATTCGATGCTGATATCCGGCGCTTGCGAAGCCCCAGTGGCTTGCTTGAGCCGGATGCGGTTCACGCCGCACGTCTGGTTCTGAGGGGGCCGGAGGTCAGTAATGGTCTCCGGCTACCCGACCAGTCCCGCGACAGCGGACCTAGGGTGTCACCGATCCCCGCCGGCGCGGTGTCGGCAGGGGGGACGAGGGGTCCCCCATTCGGCCCGTAGTGGTTGCTGGTGCGCGTAGTTGGAAGTGGACTGTCAGTGCGCCTGGCGATAGTCGCGGGCGCCAAGAGGGCGGAGCACCCCCTGCCGAACGGGCGGGGACAGCCCCCCACCGAGCCACACGAGACTTGGAGATTCCCATGCCCTACCGCAAGGGACAGCACGTGGAGTACCGGGATCAGCAGGATGAGCTTCAGCGAGGCGAGATCCGGAGCGCCGAGGGCAGCGGGGCGCAAGCTCGCTACGCCGTCCAGAACGAGGCGACCATGCGCGAAGACAAGGTCAGCGAGAGCCAGATCGAGCGCGAGCTGTAGTAACGATCCCGCCGTCGCGGCCGCCGTTGCACCGAAAAGTGCAACGGCGGCCGCCGGATGTCCTGCGACAGCGAACGTTGAGCAGTGCCACCCTCCAACGCCAACCAGCGCGCGGACTGCTACGGCGGCACGGTCGCGGGCCGCATCCGGTTCGCCGTCGAGGCCGTGGCTGCGACTGTCGAGGCCGTTGGCGCGGACAAGGATCGAAGACCTCGACTTCACCACCGAGAAAGCCCGCGAGAAACACGGCCGCCGCAAACGATTCCGGCAGCTCATCTCCGGCATCCCGACCGGCAAGCTCAAAGCTCGGCTCGTCTCCATGGCCGCCGAACACGGCCTGAGCATCGTCGCGGTCGACCCCGCCTACACCAGCATGTGGGGTGGTCAGCACTGGCAGAAACCGCTGGCCACCCCCACCGAAAGATGTCCCGCCACGATGCCGCGGGTATCGCAATGGAAGCCTCGACTCGAGGGATCCGCGCCAGTCGCACAGGCGACGCCATGACCGGCGCGGATCCCTCGTGATCTCAAAGCCTCGGTGCCTGGTCGCGGGTTACGCGGGGTCGGACTCCGGGCTCATGGAACGAACTTCCAGGCGCCACAGCGAGTAGCCCCAGCCGGTTGTCCGCTTGATGCCTTGCATCCGCACGTACCGGGCGGTCACCGGATCGAAGGTGAGCTCGTCCACGCGGGCGCCGGACGGCTTGCCCCGAACCGAGGCCACCGTCTTCCAGTTGGTGGCGTCGCCGGAGACCTGGATGTCGTAGTCACGACCGGAGGCGTTCTCCCAGTCGAGCAGGACACGCTGGACGGTCTGCGGGGAGCCGAGGTCGACCTGGATCCATTCACCGTCGCGGTAGGCACTGGCCCATCGGGTCTTGCCGTCACCGTCGGTGGCGTTCTCCGGTCCCAGGCTCGCCACTTCGGTCGAGGACGCGGTGGTAGGCCGGTGCAGCGCCAGGTCCGGCACCTCGAAGACGCGCATGCTCCACAGGGCGTAACCGTTCTGCTTCTTGCCCGCCTGCGTGCCGACGAGCCGTACGTGCCGCGCCGTAACCGGATCGAACGTCAGAGTGTCTGCTCCCGCGGCTTCGCGGCCGGTACGGCTCGCGACGGTGGTCCACTTCTCGCCGTCACGTGACACCTGGACCTCGTAGTCCCGCCCGTAGTCGGGTGCCCAGTCCAGCTCGACCTTGCTGATCGCGACCGGCTTGCCGAGGTTGACCTGCAGCCATGCCTCATCTCCTGGACCACTGGCCCAGTTGGTGGTGCGCACCCCGTCGAAGGCTGCCGCCGCATCACCGGCGGAGGCGGTCGCCTCCTTGCCCAGGCTCACCTCTCCCGACGCCGACGCGGCGAGTGTCGTGGAGACCTTCGTCAGCCCGGTGCCCACGCCAAGCTTGCGGATCGTTTCGAGGAAGGCGCTGTATGGCATATCGGCCTTGGCCCCGCTCCACATCTTCTGAGCCAGCGTGCCGAACGTGGGCTCGACCAGCCCGTGCACGTCCAGCTCCGAGTAGGTGGCCTCGGTCAGGTCGTTCCACACTGCCGACATGGCTCCGAGCAACTGCGGGTCACGAGGGGCCATGCTCTGCCCGCCTGGGAAGACATTCGGTTCCCATTGGTCATAGAGGTACTTACCGTCCAGCCCGTGGCCGTGGTAGTAGCCCGCGAACGGGACGATGTAGAGCAGGGCATCGTTGGTGTTGATGAAGGAGTAGCCGTCTCGCTTGAGCGCCTGCGGCCCGTACCAGCCGTTGTTCCAGCTGTTCATGGTCACGTCGCGGTCGTAACCATCGCTGTTGGCCGCCATGACCGACAGGCTGCCCCAGGCCCGTGGCTGCTTGCCGAGCGCGCGGATGTGGGCGGCCATCTCGTTGAAGTAGACCTTGTAGCGGGGCTTGTCCACCGTGTACTCGTCGGCGCCGAAGTGCACATCGGGACTGCGGAACCAGGGCACGAACTCGTCGAACACCGACTTCATGAACGCGGTGGTCTCAGGCTTGGACAGATCGAGGTGGTCGGACTGGCCGTTGTTGAGGCCGAGCGACGGGCGGAACTGGATGAACGCCAGCGAGTGGGCGGGGGCGTCGATCTCGGGGATGATCGTGACGCCGTTTGCGGCGGCGGTGTCCTCGAAGGAGTCCCAGTCGGCGCGGTCATAGGACCCGTCCTGGGAAGCCAGCCCGGCCAGCTCGGGGTTGCCGGTCTTGAGCCGGAAGCCGGCCTGCACCTCGCTCCAGGGTTTGTCGCCCTTGAAACCGTTGTCGTTGAGGTGCAACTGCAGCTGGTTGAGTTTGAACCAGCCCATCACCCGCAGGTAGTCGCGGATGTAGTCGGCGGTGAAGAACCGCCGCCCGACGTCCAGCATGAAGCCGCGGACTTTGTAGTTGGGCCAGTCCACTGCCGTGCCCACGGGAACGGAATCGCGGCCGTCGTCGAGCAGAAGGATCTGCAGAAGGCTGCGGGTGCCATAGTAGACACCCTTCGCGGTCGGCGCGGCGATCGTCACGTTGCGATCGGTGGCCGTGAGGGTGTACCCCTCCTCGGCGAACCGGGTGCCACCCGTCGCGTCGGCGAGGGAGGGATCGATCGACAGGACGATGTCGCCGTCCTGCGGGATCCGGGGGGACACGTCCGGCTTGTGCCCTGTCACTTCTTCGATCTCGGCCGAGAGTTGCGCGGCCTGGTCGTCGAGTTCGTCGGCCTGCTTCTTGGCCAGCACGATCCGGCTGTGCTTGCGTAACTCGAACGAACCCGTTCCGCCCTCCCACTGCTGAAGAGCGGGCACCACGACGGGTCGGGGGTTGACGTCGGTGTTCGCGGGGACGGGTTCGGCGCCTGCTGACGGCACTGCCAGGAGGGGCACGAACAATCCGAGCGCTATCGCTCTGACCAGTCGAGCAGCATGTCTGTTTATGCGCACTCCAACCTCCGTTCGAGCGGAATTGAAGAAGGTATACCCGAGTTTCCAGTCGAGGTCTAGACCACTTGGTCTAGACCTCCGGGCAGCACGGCGCCCGGGTTCTCGAGGGTCAGGTCCCCGCTGGGGCCGGCCAAGATCTGGTTGTCGTGGGAGTGGACGGCTAGTCGTCGAGTCTTTCCGCGGTGGAAGCGGCTGCGAGGGAAGCCCAGCGGCGTCGTGCTCAGCTGCGTGTGGTGCACGCCTTCAGTTGGCGTATCAGGCACATGTATGCGCCGCTGGACCCGTCGCCGCTCAATCGCCTGGTGCACGAGGCTGCGCAGCATGCCCAGAGCGTGGTGCCTGAGGTGGAGGTCACCGAGTCCGTGGTGACCGGCGACGCGGTGGCGGTGCTGGAGGCTGAGTCACGGGCCGCCGACCTGGTGGTCGTCGGATCCCGGGGTTTGGGTGGGTTCATCGGCCTGCTGCTGGGATCAACGGCGGTGTCCCTGGCCGGGTGACACACGGGCAGGTCGCCCTGACCGCACGCCGCGCCTCCCGCTCCACAGGTGCCCGCGGGCCGGGAGAACGACTCCCCCGCTGGACTCACGCCTCATGCGCACCCAGACCCGGACACGGGCGTGCCCATCGCCGCGGGGCTGACCGCAGGAGCGGTCAAGTAGCCGTCCGGATTTCCGCTGGAGGTCCGAAACCGCGACATCGGACTGCACTCCCGACAGAGAATCGTTCCAGGAGCGATGAGTTCGACCTGTCCGGTCCGTCATATCCATGTCCCTTGTATCTCCGGTGACACCCACCGGCCGAAAAGGAGAAACTCATGAGCCAGAGCACCCCTCCGCCGCAGGAGCACACCTACACGCTGACCCGTGACCTGGACGCCTCCGCCTCCCAGGTCTTCGATGCCTGGACCGCCCCGGCGCAGTACGAGCAGTGGGCCGGGGCCGCACCCGGAACAGTGGAGATCGACGCGCGGCCCGGTGGGACGTGGAAAGCGGTGATGGTCACCCCCGACGGGCAACGGATTCCCCTCACCGGCTCGTACCTCGCTGTGGTGCCCGACGAGCGCCTGGTCATCGGCATGGACGTGCCCGGCAGGTCCGTACCCGCGACCATGACGCTGGTCTTCGAGGAATCGGCCGGGGCCGGAACCACCCGTGTCACGCTGTCCCAGAGCTGTGACAGCGCGCAGGAGCGCGAAATGGCCGAAGCGGGCAGCAACATGCTTCTGGACTCCCTCGGCTCCTACCTCGCCAAGGGCTGAACCCCGGCGCCATGCGGCGCCGCTCCGTAGGCGGTCGGCGGGTGTCGCCCGAAGCGCCCCGCCGGGCGTCGACCGGACTCCCGGGCCCTCGGCGGTCCGCCCGAGGTGCCGCGCACACCGTACCTGGATCCCTGGTCCGAGCACCTGGCCGAGGCGTACAAGCAGACGATGGCCGACCTCGGCGTCGTGGCGGGTATGAAGGAGGCGGAGTTCCTGACCGCGATGGAGACGCACAAGCAGACCGATCCCGGCATGGCCGCGGTGCTGTCCGCGATCAAGGCGAAGGTCAAGGGCGGCATCGGCAAGCTCCGCGAGGGCCCGCAGGGCACCGAGTATGTGGTCGGGGAGCGGTGGCCCGCGCTGGAGCGGCCGATCTGGCGCCCCGACATCCGCGCCGCGATCATCTCCACTGCCCGCGTCAACATGCACCGCAAGGCTGCTGAAGACGGCACTGGCCGCCCTGCAGGGCCCGGCTCCTGCAGGGCATCTGGTGCTCGGCGAGGACGTGCTGCTGCCGATCGCGCTGCTGTGGGACTGCGCCGTCTACCTCAGCAACGGTCCGTCCCCGCTCGACGTCCTGCCGTACACGGCCGACAGCAAGGCCGCCGCCGGCACGTTCCGCCTCAGGGTCAGCCCCGGCATGGTCAAGCACGAAGGCATCCAGGAACTGCCGTGGGCCGTCGCGATGCTCGAAGAAGGGCACAACCCCGCCCGGCACATCAAGGGCACCGACGCCGTAAACGGCGGAGAGTAGGAGCACTCGATGGGCATCCTCGACAAAGCCGCAGCGGGCACGGCGACACGCCCCATCCCCGTGTCGCTCTGCCGCTCTCGCCGCTGATCGGCCATCCGTAGGGGTCTGGCACCGAAGCTCCACGCGACCCGCTGCGGCCCCGCCGGGGGCGGTACCCCAGAAGGGATGCCACAGGATCCGGGCGGACAGGTACAGCAGGCGACGTCGTAGCAGGCGTGATTCGGCGGGTGTGGCGCAGCGAGGGCTCGGTACGTGGTGTTCCAGTCGCGCTGAGTCTGCATCAGCGGGAAGGACTACGCGGGCCCGGTTCAACCCCGGAGCGGTACTGGTTGTTTCGCGATACACAAGAAGGCCAGACTGAACGTCTGTTGTTCGCAATATCGTGCCCGTTCTACCGGCCGACCCGTCCGAGCCGCAGGTCTCGGTGGAGGAACCACGCCGTACCTGCGACGACCGCCCCGCAGACGGTGGGCACGAGCAACCACGAGAGGCCTGTCCACACGGTGGACAGACCCACGACGGCGCAGGTGGCTGCCGTGACGATGAGCAGCCACTTGCCGTACGGCCGCCAGGTGAAGAGTCCGGGGTCGCGAGGCCTGACCAGATGCATCGCACCGAACATCAGCGCCAACGCCGCCAGCAGCCCCGCGAACGTGCCGACGGCGGCTGTCATTTGGGGTTCGTCGCGAGGCGCGCCGGCGGAATTCTGCCGAACGTCCCCCTCGGCGACCACCACGACAACGCCGCGCCACACGGTACCGGTGACCCGGTCCCCCCGCTGAAGCCCGCTCAACACCGGCCCCGGGTCGCCGAACGGCACGACCATCCTCGGGAAGGGCTCCGGGCCGAGCAGGTTCGCCCGCATGTGCTTGGGGGTCTTCCGGGTGCCCTCGACGGTGAAGGTGACCTTCCGCAGGCAGTCCTCCGATCTCGGTATCACTGTGCGGGCGGGGCACGCCTCGGCTGCCTTGTACTCCCGGTACAGGGTGCGATCGGTGGGCAGCCAGGTGGTGAAGACGAAATAGCAGGTCAGTGCGGCGGCCAGGGACAGAACGATCAGCGCCGCACCCGCCAGCCGGTTCAGGCCGGCTCTCGGCGGGGGCAGCGGCGGTCCGTCCGCCCCCTGGACGGTACCGATTCTCATCGTGGTCATCCCTCGTCTCCCCCACCGAAAGGACTCCAGTCTCTTCCGGTCGCGATCAAGCAGGCAAGGAGATCCACCGGCAACCGGAGTGCACTCGTTCTTGCCGTACTCGGGCAACGTGACCCTCAGATACGCATGGGCGACCGGCGCGACACCACCGCCCGCAGGACCTGCCGCCCCTCCGTGGACGCGTCCATCGTGCGGCGCAGTCCGCCCATGCGTGGGCCGCGGGCAGCGCCAGGACGGTGATCTGGCGGCACAGTTCTACGGCGACGAGGGGCGGCATGCCCTCCATACGGCCTTCACGGGTCAGCCCTCGGTGACGTCGTAGTTGGCCACTGTGTCGACCGATAGTTGGCCATCGGGGATCCGAACTGCACGGCCGAGTCCGATTCGGGAGACCGACGTGCTTCGGCCCCCGTGCTGCTGTGCAGTGCGGGGGCCGAAGGGGTGCCGTCCTCGCTGGGGTCACTGGATTCCGGTGGCTCTGGTCACCATGCGTTGATGACCGGCGCGTCGGGTTCGTGCTGCCGCCAGGCCTCATTGAGGCGCGCGAGCCGGTCCGCGGCGGCGATGCCGCGCAGGGACGCGACCTTGCCGTCGCTGACTTCGAACGCCACGGCGCCCACGACCCGGTCGTCGACCACGGCGAGGACGGCCGGGGAGCCGTTGACCAGCGCGACGTGGATCGCGGGGGAGCCGCCGGCCAGCCGCCGCTTGGCCGGAGTGGGTTTGAAGCCGGCCCGCACGTAGGAGGCGATGCGCTCGCGCGTCTTGTACCGCAGCAGCCGCCTGGCCAGTCCGGCGCCGTCCGAGACCGCGGTCGCGTCGGCGGTGAGCATCGCCACCAGCCGTTCGGTGCGCCCCGACGTGGCGGCGGCGAGGAATTCTTCGACGATCCGGCGCGCGGACGCGGGGTCCACCTCGTCGCCGCCGCGGCGCTCGGCGGCGACCCGGCGTCGGGCCCGGTGGACATGCTGCTGGCTCGCGGACTCGGTGATGTCGAGGATCCCGGCGATCTCGGCGTGGGGGTACGAGAAAGCCTCGCGCAGGACGTAAGCAGCCCGCTCGACCGGCGAGAGGCGCTCCATGAGGGTCAGTACAGCCAAGGACACCGATTCACGCTGCTCGAAGGTATCGGCAGGGCCGAGCATCGGGTCGCCCTCGAGGAGTGGCTCGGGCAACCAGTCTCCGACAGCGCGCTCATGGCGCGCCTGCGCCGAGCGGAGCTGGTCGAGGCAGAGATTGGTGACGACCTTGGTCAGCCACGCCTCCGGCACCTCGATACGTTCCCGGTCCGTGGCCTGCCAGCGCAGGAACGCGTCCTGCACGGCGTCCTCGGCGTCGGCCGCCGAGCCGAGCAGACGGTACGCGAGCGAGGCCAGCCGGTCCCGGCTGGCCTCGAACCGATCGATGGCTGCGCTGTCCATGCGGAACAGCCTATGCGGCGACCCTCACACCGACCCGGTCAGGTGCGGTGGCCAGGCGGCGCTTGCGCTTCGGCATGCCGAAGGTCGGGTGGGCGATGCCCCACCCGGCCCCCTTGAGCACGCCCGACTTGAGCCGCGCGGCGGTCCGGCCGCCCAGGTACCAGGACTTCGACCGAACGTCCCCGTCCACCATCTGGAAGATCGCGTCCCGCCGCCCGAGGCTGATGTGGTTGCCGTAGTACTTCAGCCCGGTGGTCGGGACCTCACTGCCCGTCAGGCGCGCGATGATCGCGGCGGTCGCCTGCATGTTGGTGAAGCCGGCCGAGGCGCAGGACATCGGCAGCGGCCGGCCGTTCTCGCCGATCGCGTAGGCGCAGTCACCGGCGGCGTAGACGTCCGGGTGTGAGACCGAGCGCATGGTGCGGTCGACGACGATCTGGCCGGTCTCGGCGACCTCCAGGCCGCTGGCGGCCGCAATGGGGTGCACGGCGAACCCGGCCGACCACACGGTTACGTCGGCCGGGATGGACGTACCGTCCGCGGCGATCGCCCGTGTCGGCTCGACGGCTTCGATGCCGGTGTGCTCGTGGACGGTGATGCCGAGCCGGTCGAAGGCCTGGCGCAGGTGACGGCGGGCCTTCGAGGAGAGCCAGGCGCCCAGCTCTCCGCGGGCGGCGAGCGCGACCGAGAGGTCGGGCCGGGACTCGGCGAACTCGGTGGCGGTCTCGATGCCGGTCAGACCCTCACCGACGACCAGCACGGTGCCGCCCTCACCCAGTCCGGCCAGGCGCTCGCGCAGATGCAGCGCCGATGACAGGCCGGTCACATCGAAGGCGTACTCGGCCACGCCGGGGACGCCATGGTCCGCTACGGAGCTGCCGAGCGCGTAGACAAGCGTGTCGTACGCAAGCTCGCCGTCGCCGTCCTCGCCGGTCACGGCGACGGTCCTGCGCTCGGGGTCGACGCCGGTGACGCGCGCCAGGCGCAGCCGCACCCCGGTGCCCGCGAATACGTCGGCGAGCTTGCGGAACGCGAGGTCCTGGCCGATCGCGAGCTGGTGGAGCCGCATCCGCTCAACGAAGTCGGGCACGGCGTTGACGACGGTGATCTCGGTGTCGGCGGGGGAGAGCCGGCGGGCCAGGTTTCCGGCGGCGAAGGCCCCGGCGTATCCGGCGCCGAGTACGACGATGCGGTGCTTCATGGCGTTGCTCCTGTCTCGTTCGCGTGCCCCTTGAACGAGACGGCGCCCCGATTACTGACAGGATCCGGATGTGACGCGGGTCACTGAGCCAAGGCGAGCGGCTGAGCCTCCGACAGTCGCTTGGGCCTGCCTTGGGCAGTCGAAACGAGGCCATGGCAACTATGGATCGAGAGGGCCAACTATCGATCGGCGTCACATAACCCGCCAACTCAACGGGCGAGTTGAGTGTTGTAGTTGGCGAGCGAGCTGATCTCACCCCCTGCACGCAAGCTCTTGCCGCCCGAATCGACCGAGACGCCACAGCCCCACCCACCCGGGGCCATGGCGCACGAGCACACAAGGCTCACGTGTCGGGGTGTCGTTGAGGCTCCGCGTCAGGACGGCCGAGGACGCAGAACTCGTGGCCCTCCGGGTCGGCCAGGCACGTCCACGGGACGTCGCCCTGGCCGAGGTCGAGGTCGGTGGCGCCGAGGCCCCGCAGCCGGGCCACCTCCGCTGCTTTGTCGTCACCGGGGTACGGCAGCAGGTCAAGATGGACGCGGTCCGGCACGGTCTTCACGCCGGGGGTGCGGAGGAACTCGAGATACGGGCCGACACCCTTGGCGCTCATCCAGGCCGTCCCGCCCGTACGTGGCCGACGCGGACGGCCCCGTCGACGGCCGGACAAGCTCTACGCCGACCGCGGCTACGACCACGACAACCACCGCAAGCAGGTCCGGGCCGTGGGCATCACCCCGGTCATCGCCCGCCGCGGCACCAAACACGGCTCAGGACTCGGCGTACACCGCTGGGTGGTCGAGCAGAGCTTCGCCCTGCTGCACTGGTTCCGCCGCCTGCGCATCCGGTGGGAGATCCGCGACGACATCCATGAAGCCTTCCTCAGCCTGTCCTGCCGCATCATCTGCTGGCGCCGACTGAGGAACCTCACACCTTGTTAGGAGTTCGCAGAGCTTCTAGCAAAGTGACAGACTGGTCAGTCTGCTGGCCCGAGCGAGGTCAAGAATCAGGCTTCGGCGATGCGGTCCGGCATCGGCTCCGCGAGCGCGGCCCGCCAGGTCGGCGCACCGAAGGGGTTGGCGAAGTACTGCGTCTCATGCACCACGTGCTGGTCAGCGAATTCCATAATGCTCACCGAGTACGAAGGCACACCGTCGTAGGTGATGATGCATTCGCTCACCCATAGATCCGCCCGGCCGGTGATCCGCTGGACGATGAAGTGCCTGTCGGCCGGGTGTCTGCCGCGTTGCGCCGAAATCGCCGCGCGGCCTCGGAACCGTTCGCCTGACTGCGGGTAGTCCAAGATCGCGTCCGTGGCATAGATGGCGTGCTCGGCTTCCGTGTTCCCGCGTTCCGAAGCCCGCCAATGCTGCTCGATCGCGGCTCTGGTCCGGGAGTCAGCATCCATGGCACCGCCCTTCCGTAGCGGTGACAGCCTAGGCACTCCGAGCCACAGCCAGCCCAGGACCAGGCGGACGTGGGCTGTTAAATCCTCCCTTTGGCCGGATCGGGGCGGTAGCCGACCACCATGGCAACGGCGTCGAGTGACCGTCACTCGGCTCATCCCATCTGCGGTCCATTCTGTTAGGAGTTCTAAGTCACAACAGTCAAGGGTGCCTCAGGCCTCCGTTCTGAACCTAGTAGTCCAGCTCCACGTAGTCGATGTCGGTGAACTCGACCACCAGGCCTTCGGCGCGGCGGCCGTGGTCCTTGAAGTACTGCTCCTGGAGGCCTTCGGCGATGACGGCCTGGAGTTGCTGGTCGGTGGCGCCGGCGGCTTGTGCGTCGAAGAGGCGGGCGGCGTACTGGGGTGGGAGGTGCTGGGTGATGAGCCGGATGCGTCCGTCGTCGGTGCTGGCCGGTGCGGCGGTGAACCCGAACCGTGCGCGGGTCTCGACGACGATGCCGGTGGAGGTGGCGGCCTGCTTCTTCGCTTTCTCCTTGACCCGGGGCTGCCACCGGATCCCAACCTGATCGGCGAGCCGGGCCGCAAGCTCGGCGTGCGGCTTCTTGAACTGGTCCTTGACGTACCGTTCGACGGTGCGCTGGGAGATGCCCAGCAGTTCGGCCACGGCCTGTGTTCTCTTGTATTGCTTGACCAGGAACCGCATCTGCGCACCGGCCGATTTCGGGATCGGCCGGGTCGCCGTGCCGGCGGTGGCTTTGTCGAGGCTGTCTCCAAGGATGCCCACCGAGTGCTCCTACTCTCCGTCGATCGCTGCGTCGGTGCCCTTGATGTGCCGGGCCGGGTTATGTCCTTCGTCGAGCATCGCGACGGCCCACAGCATCTCCTGGGTCCCCTCGTGCTTGACCATGCCGGGGCTGACGCCGAGCCGGAACGTGCCCGGGGCCGGCTTCCCGTCGGCGATGTGCGGCAGGACGTCCAACGGGGACGGCCCGTCGGAGAGGTAGACGGCGCAGTCCGAGAGCAGCGCGATCGGCAGCAAGGCGTCCTCGCCGAGCATCAGGTGTCCGGCAGGGGCCGGAGCCTGCTGGGTGGCGAGGGCCGTCTTCAGCAATTTGCGGTGCATGTTGACGCGGGCGGTGGAGATGATCGCGGCGCGGATGTCGGGGCGCCACGTCGGGCGTTCCAGCGCCGGCCACCGCTCGCCGAACTTGTAACTGGCGCCCTGCGGGCCCTCGCGGAACTTCCCGATGCCGCCCTTGACGGTGGACTTGATCGCGGACAGGACCGCGGCCATGCCGGGATCGGTCTGCTTGTGGTTCTCCATGGCGGTCAGGAACTTCGCTTCGGTCATTCCGGTGACGACGCCGAGGTCGGCCATCGTCTGCTTGTACGCCTCGGCCAGGTGCTTGTACCAGGGGTCCAGGTACGCGCCGGACTCCGTGCGGATCCATGCTTCCAGCGGCCGCAGAGTGACTGGCAACTGGTAGGTGCTGATGAGTTCGGCAGCGTAGGCGACGGTCGGTGTCGCGTACCAGGCAGGCCCGTCGGGGTGGGTGCCGTGCGGGGTGAAGGGGCTGGGCACGCGCGGGTCCAGTTCGATGCCGGACAGATCGACGAGCCAGCTGCCGGGGGTTTTCTTGTCGAACACCGGCTGCGTGATGTGAACCGGTGCGCCCAGGCCCACGATGAGTCGGTTCGCGGCGGCGAGGAAAGCGGTGTTGACGTCGATGCCGACCGCGAACCTGCGGGTGCACTCAGCGTCCGTGAGCAGTTGCGGGTCACGCGTCCACTCGTACGCCTCCTCGTCGAGGACCTCGTCCGGTGTGCGTTGATGGGTGCGCGGGTATCGGGCGGCGACGACCGGGTGCTGATCCGGGGCTTCCACCGGTGCCGGGTCGACGGGTTCGGTGAGCGAGCCGGGGACCGGTCCGGAGACCCAGCTGCCGGTGTCTTCGTCGCGTACGGCACGGGTCGGCGGGCGCAGCGCCGTCATGGTTTCCAGACCGGACACGGCGGTGGAGCCGCGGGGGGTGATGACGCGGGTCGCGTAGGTGCCGAGTACGTCGGCGATGGCGGCCGGGTCGAGGTGGTCGGTGGTGCCCCAGGAGCGGGAGTCGAGAGCGCCCCAGGGCAGGACCGCGAACTGCACACACTGGCGCTGCCCGTGCTGGGCGGGGCGGTAGATCCGCGCCCAGGGGCCGAACCCGCGCCGGGTCAGCTTCCACCTCGCCTTGGTGATCTGCTTGACGACTTTGTGGTCCTCGGGCAGCCGCAGGCCGCGTCGGTCCTCCAGCCGCTCAGGCAGGCCAAGGCGTTCGGCGGCCGCGCCGGTAAGGACGATCAGAGGGTCGGCGTCCTTGCCCGACGGGTGCAGGCGCGGCGCACCCAGGTGCGCTTCGGTCAGGGTCCAGTCGACGAGCGCGGGGATGGTCTTGGCGGGACAGTCCAGGACGAGTCCGCCGATGCAGTACAGCGAGCCGTCGCCGTCCAGCACGCCGAGCGGACCGTTCGCGTAGCGCGGATCGGCGGCCGCATGGGCCGCCACCGGCCGCGAGGTTGACCGCTTCACGGCCTGTGGCGGCGACGGCGGGCTCGAAGTGCTCGCGGAGCGGGCCGGTGTGGCATCCCGCGTCGGCGTCGGTGCCGGCATGGGGGCACGGGACTGTGGTGGGGCGTCGGGTTCAGCCGATGGCCCCGGGGACAGGGGACGGGCTTCAGCAGCCGTGTCTGCCGGTTCTGTATCGGTGACCTGGTTGGGCGTGGTCGCGTTGACGGGGTAGAGGTCGGCGAGCTTTTCCAGCAAGCGGGCGTATGCCTCGCGCTGCGGGGGCCGCGGTTCGGTCTTCCCGCTCTCCCACGACACCACCGTGGCCCGGCGCACCTTGAGTGCCTTGGCAACCTGGTCCTGTGTCAGCCCATGGGCCCTGCGCAGGCGTTCCCTCTCGGCGGGCGGGGGCAGCGGGGACGCGGACGCGATCAGGGCGTCGACCGCGTCGAACAACTCGGACATGAGCACCTCCGATCCCATCCTACCGCGAGGAACGCACATTACGCGTACATACTCCGCACAATGAGCGTATAAAAATCCGACCCGTCGCTCCAGGCGGCGCTGTCCTGTCGCGGTGACCTGTGTCATCGAACTTTGATCTTTGCCATCGAACGTTGATCATCAGTAAGTTCGTGCCATCGAAGTTTGATCAGTACGGAGTACGGGTGGTCAAGGTGGCGGCGGGGGAGCTCGCGGAGGCGTACACGGATCCGGATCTCGCTGCGTTCGAGCTGAGGTTCCGGGAGGACGCGGTACAGGTTCGGCGGTCGTTGGGGGCCTGTTGGAATGTGCGCTTCGAGTACGCCGCGCCTGTGCGTACGTTCCGTTGGCCCAAGGGCGGGTCTGTACGGTAACCGGTGTAACTCCAGGGCTGGAAGCGACAGTTGATGACTGACGTGATGAGTGACATCAAGGCCAGGGAGGCCGCCGTGGGTGCGCTGGATGCTGTGGATGACGGTCTGGTTGCCGAACTGGTGGCCCGGGCCCGGGCCGGCGGAGTGAAGCTGCCCGGCGAGGGCGGCCTTCTGGCGGAGCTGACGCGCAAGGTGCTGGAGTCCGCGCTGGAGGGTGAGCTGACCTGGGACCAGGGCAGCGAGATGGCCGCTCATGGCTCCTTCACCATAGCCACCAACATTCCGGTGTATTTCTGTGATCCCGCCAGCCCCTGGCAGCACGGCTCGAACGAAAACACCAACGGACTGCTGCGGCAGTACTTCCCGAAGGGAACCGACCTCTCGGCCCATACCCGCGAGCACCTGGACACGGTCGCCGCCGAACTCAACGGCCGCCCGAGGAAGACCCTCGCCTGGGAAACCCCGGCCCAGCGCCTGCATAAACTGATCGCTGCCTGACCAACCGACCACGTGTTGCGACGACCACTGGAATCCAAGGTAAGGGCCTGCGGGCACTTCCCCACCGAACAGGCCGCGCTCAAGTGCGTCTACCTCGCGGTGATGAGCCTGGACCCCAAGGGCACCGGAAGCAAGCGCTGGACGATGCGCTGGAAAGCCGCACTCCAAGCCATCGACATCACCTTCGACGGCCGGCTCACCGCCGGACGCCGGTAGAAACAATCAACCGAGTCCCACCGGTTCGCTGTACAGACCCGCTGCACGTTCGAAACGATCGTATAAAGTCCGGTGATCGACATCGGGCGTCTGGTGTCCGGTCACGCCGGGTGGTCGGGGCGGGGCGCAGGGGGGGGCGATTCACATGGGTGGGACACGCGGACGAAAGAGTGCTCCGGCGGCCGGGCGCTCGCGTAGGCGATCGGGCGGGAAGTCGGACGGGCTGACGCGGCGGGGCCGGATCGTTGCCTGGACCGCCGGTATCGGCGCCGTGTGCGTCCTCGGCGCCGGCGGTGCCGGTGCGTGGATCTACAACGACCTCGACGGCAACATCGACGGCGCCCACCTCGACGGCAAGCTCGGCGACGACCGCCCGGAGAACCTCAGTCCCGGGTCGCGGAACATCCTGGTCGTGGGCTCCGACAGCAGGTCCGGGGCCAACGCCCGGTACGGCGGCATGGAGGGGGGCACCATGCACTCCGACACGCTGATGGTCCTGCACATCCCCGCGAACCGGAAGTGGGCCGCGGTCGTGTCCATACCCCGCGACTCCTGGGTGCGAATACCGGCCTGCGACAAGGGCGACGGTACGACCTCCGAGGTCCATCACTTCAAGATCAACGAGGCGTTCTCGCTCGGCGGCACAGGCGGCGAGGTGGCCGACGCTGCCGCTTGTACCATCAAGACGATCGAAGCCAATACTGGTCTGCGCATCGACAACTTCATGTCGGTCGAATTCCAGGGGTTCAAGGGCATGGTCAACGCCCTGGACGGCATAGAGGTCTGCCCTGAGCAGGCCATCCACGACAAGAAGGCCCACCTCGATCTGGAGGCCGGCTGCCAGACGATCAGGGACGAGAAGGCGCTCGGCTACGTGCGTGCCCGCTACAGCGTGGGCGACGGCTCCGACACCGGACGCATCGGCCGCCAGCAGGAGTTCATGTCGGCGTTGGCCGAGAAGGCCAAGTCGAAGATCACCGACCCCGTCGCTCTCTACAAGTTGCTGCAGTCCCTCACCAAGTCCCTCACCACGGACGACGAACTGGCCGGTGCGAAAGCCCTCACCGGCCTCGCGTCGGAGCTGAAGGGCGTTCCCGAGGACCGGTTGACGTTCCTCACCGTTCCCAGCTATCCGCGCGAAGCCGACGTCCCGACGGACCAGGCCAATGTGGTGTGGCAGTACCCGCAGGCCGCCACCGTGTTCACCGCCCTGGCCAAGGACAGGGAGATCGACAAGAAGAGCCTGGAGGCGGACGCGAAAGATCCGCTGTACGCGTCCTCCGTGCACGTGCGTGTCCTCAACGGATCGGACACCGAGGGGAAGGCCGCCGCGGTCGCCGAGAGACTGCGCGAGGCCGGGTTCACCGTCACGGGCACCGGCAACGCGCCGCACCCCGGCCGCACCACGGTCACCTATCCCCCGGGCCTCGCCGACCGGGCCGCGGTCCTCGCGTCCCAGGTACCCGGCGCGCACGCTGTCGAGGACGCCGCCGCCCCGGCGGGCGAGGTCACCCTGGTGGCCGGCGCCGAACTGGACGTCGACGACCTGCGATAGGGCACCACATCGAGAGACCGAGCGAGCTGTGCTTCCGCGTCTGCGACAGGACGCGGGAGTACGGACTCCGCGTCCGTACCGGATGCCGTCGTGCTGCGGCACAACAAACGGTGCTGCCGGCCGCGGATTCGCCCCCTGACGTCGACGCCGACAATCGAGCGCACGATCTCGTGGCTGTCCGGCTACCGCAGACTCAGCCCCCGCTACGAACGCAACCCCCGCAACTACCTGGCTTTTCTCGGCCTTGCCGCTGCCCTGTGCTGCTACAGGCGACTCCTCAAACTCACCACATAGGACACCATCTAAGTGACCCAGGTCACAAACTTCGATGACACCCGCTCAAACTTCGATGGCACAGGACACACGGTTGTCCTTGGCGTGGTCCATACCGACGCCGTTTCCGGACCGGTAAGCCTGGAGCATGGGGTTGAAGTTGTCGTTGCGGCAGCTTCTACCGTCCTAACCAGGGCCGGAGAGACCGGCCCGGTGACGCGTACGTGAGGGAGACGGTGATGGACTGGCCGATCGCGGAGGTCGCCCGGATGTCCGGCGTGACCGCCCGGACCCTGCGGCACTACGACGAGATCGGCCTGCTCCCGCCCGCCCGGATCGGGGCCAACGGCCACCGCTACTACGAGGATCGCCAGCTGTTGCTTCTGCAGCAGATCCTCCTCCTGCGGGCGCTGGGCCTGGGGCTGCCCGAGATCGGCCGGATCCTGGCCGAGCAGGTCGACGAGGTCGAGGCCCTGCGCGACCACCACCGGCGGCTACTCGCCGAGCGGAACCGGCTCGACACCCTGGCCGCCACCGTCTCCCGCACGATCGCCGAACTGGAACAGTCCAGGAAGGACGGCACACCCATGACCGCCATCAACCGACCGGAGAACCTGTTCGAGGGTATTCAGCCCGCCCAGTACCAGGAGAGCCTGCGCGACTTTCCCGAGCACGCTCAGGAGGTCGCCCGCCGGGTCTCCGAGATGACCCCGCAGGACGTCGAAGCCGGGCAGCGCGAGCGCACGGCGCAAATGATCCGGCTGGCCGAGCTGATGGCCGCGGGCCACCCGGCCGACGCCGAGTCCGTGCAGGCCGAGATCGACGCGCAGTACCGGGCTCTGACCGCACTGCGGACTGTGACCGCTGACGAGTACCGGGCCATCGGGCGGTCCTGTGTGGACAACGACGCCTGGCGCGCCGCGTACGAGGCCATCGCCCCTGGCCTGGCCGCCTACCAGCGCAACGCCATGGACGCGTACGCCGCCGCACGGCTCAGCTGACCCAGTCGGCACGGGGCACGGAACCCCGGCTGTAGCCCTCGGTCCACGCGCCGACGACAGCACCTCGCCTCCCGCCAGATGGGACCCGGGCGAGGTGCTGTCCATGCCCATGAGCGTCGAGCTCGACCCTGGCCGGCCACCTCCCGCGGCACGGAGTCAGCACCTTCGACGCATCCGCGCAGAGCCTCTGACCTGCGAACTCAACCTCTAATGAGAAGAAGGCCCGCCGACCAGCCTTCGGTGAGAACGCTCAGGCTCCGCTGCGACAGAAACAGGCGCAACTGCTGGGATCCAGTCGCGTTCGGACAACGGGCGCGGCAATCGTCCCGTGGCGTTCAGCGTTCAGACCGCGGGGTTGAAGGCGGTGGCCAACGAGCGGCTGCGGACGGTGCTGACCTTCCAAGGCCGAAACGATGGCCGAGGGCCTGCCGGCGGCCGCGTCCCGGCTGTGGGACGGGGACCCGGACCTGTATCCCGGTCCCGGGGCGCGAGTGGGCGTCGTGGCTGCGCGGTGAGCACTCCCCGGGGGTCGAGGAACATCGGAACGAAAATCGGCGCTAAGGATTCGTTAGCCCTGGTGGGCGGCTGACGGGCCGCCAACGGTAAAAGGGTTCTGAAGTTCTCCCACAGATAACGCCCCAATATCTGCGGTAGCTTGATCCGTCACCTGCGGTGACGTTCGCCGGCCGCTACGTGAAGCGGCCCTGTTGTCTGTGGCAAGGGGGAAGCGGTGCCCACCGTCGTACAACTGCCGGCCGGGAAGGCGTTGGCCGTCCGCGCGGCGGCGGACGTGTTTCTCGACTCGCTCGGCAACCCGAACACGGTCCGCAACTACGGGATCGGGGTGGGCAAGACCGCTGAACGGCTCGGCGAGGCCCGGCCGCTGGCGTCGGTCGCGGACGACGAGATCGGTGAGGCCCTGGAACTGCTCTGGGGCACCACGGCGGTCAACACCTGGAACTCCCGCCGGGCGGGGGTGCTGTCCTGGCTCGGCTGGTGCCGTGAGCGCGGCTACGAGGGACCGATGGTCCCGGCCTGGGCGAAGCGGCTGGCGGTGCCGGACTCCGAGACCCCGGCCCGCTCGAAGATGGCGGTCGACCGGCTGATCGCGCGGCGCGAGGTGCACCTGCGGGAGAAGACGCTGTGGCGGATGCTCTACGAGACCGCCGGGCGGTCCGAGGAGATCCTGGGCGTCAACATCGAGGAGCTGGACCTCGCCGGGCGCCGTTGCCTGGTCAGGGCCAAGGGTGCCCGGACCAAGGTCCGCCGCCGGGGCCAGTCACGCGAGGACTACGTGCTGGAGCCGGTGTACTGGGATGCCGGCACCGCCCGGCTGCTGCCCCGGCTGCTCAAGGGCCGCACCCGCGGTCCGGTGTTCGTCACCGCCCGCCGTGCGGGCCCGGGGAAGGTCATTGACCCTCGGGACGTGTGGCCAGACACCGGGGCGGCGCGCCTGTCCTACGGCCAGGCCCGCGCCCTGCTGGACATCCACACCGCCACACAGGGCCCGGGGACGGGCTGGGACCTGCACGAATACCGCCACTCCGCGCTGACGCACCTGGGCGAGGCTGGCGCGTCGCTGCTGATGCTGATGGCCAAGTCCCGGCACCGCAAGCCGGAGAACCTGCGCCGCTACTTCAAGCCGTCGCCGGACGCCATCGCCGAACTCACCAGCCTGCTCGCACCCGACGACACACGCCGAGGCGGCGGCACGTGACCGAGTCGGCCGACCCGTCGATCCTGATCATCCCGACCGACCCGAAACCACCGAGCCCTGGAGTTGACATGGCTGACATGAACGTGCCCGACCCCGTCACGCGGGACATTCTCGCGATCTTCGAACGCGCGCGATCCCGGCTGTTCGAGCGCCTTGAGGACCTGACCGACGCCGAGTACCACTGGGAGCCGGTCAGCGACTGCATCAGCATCCGCCCCGACGGCCCCGACGGCGTCTTCCGCGTCGCCACGCTATTTCCGGAATCGAGTCCGGAGGCGCCGGACCCCCTCACGACGATCGCCTGGCGCATCTGGCACATCGGCAGCCTCTGCCTGCGCGGCTATGTGATCCACTTCTTCGAGGACGTCCCCGAGTTCGGCGACCGCCACGAGTGGCCGGGCACCGCGAAAGAGGGCGTCCAGGCGCTCGCCGAGGACTGGGAGCACTTCATCTCCCGTATCGCAGCCCTCGGCGACAAGCGCCTGTTGGCGCCGATGGGCCTGGGACCCGGCGGTTGGGCCGATGAGACCTATCTGAAGCTCGCGCTGCACGCTCTGGTCGAGGTCGCGCATCACGGCGGCGAGATCGGCCTGCTGCGCGACCTGTACCTGCGCGAAGGCGTCTGATTTCGGCGGTGGGCGACCTTGTCCGGCGGCCGTGTGCCGCCAGACAACGGCCGGGGTCGGCGGCTATCCCCTTCCTCCCGGTCTACTCATCGGCCGCGTCAGGGTCACGCAGGGGCCTCATACCGCCGGGCAGATCGGGCAGCCGGAAGGAGTAGCGGCCCAGCATGTTGATGTGCTGCCGGACGAACGGCGAGAGGCGGGAGACGTCCTCGTCGCGGACGTCCAAGCCGTCCGCGCGCAGCTGGTTCACCGCGGCGCCCATGTACCGGGTGTTGAAGAGGACGACGGCGTTGAGGACCAGGCCGAGCGCGCCGATCTGGTCCTCCATGCCGTCCAGGTAGCGCTGGTAGAGCTGCCCGGAGCGGCCGGGGAAGATCTTCCGGGCGAGCGCGTGGCGGCCCTCCTGGAGGTTGGCCTGGCTCTTGATCTGCCGGCGATAGCCGCGCTCGTCGGCCAGGCGCAGGATGTGCAGGGACTTGGCGATCCGCCCGTAGTGGGCGATCGCGTCGCCCAGCGGGGTCGGGCGCCCGTCCCGTGACAGCATCCGGATCACGTCGTGCGCGCGGACCGCACCGGTATGGATCGGAGCCGATGATGCGGAGGATGTCCTCCCACTGGCGTTCGATCCGGGCAAGGCCGACCCGGCCACGGGCGGCGTCGGTGAAGGCGCCGTAGTCGGCGGTGCGGTCGATGCGCCACATCTTCTGGTCCGGCAGGTCCGCGAGCTGCGGCGCATAGGCGAACCCGGCGAGGGTGAGCAGGCCGAACACGATGTTGCTGTTTATGTGGGCAGCTCAAGTTGATCTTCCTTGGGTGTGTTGTTCGGACCGTCGGCTGTGTCGGCGTCATCGGGTGGCCGCTCGCGGCTGGGCGGGAAGGGCAGACATAGAGTGGGGTGCTCGATGAGCTGGCGAGGGTAGGAGCCGTGGAAATTACCGTCCAGTGGATACGGACGTCCTGGACGAAGCAGTCCCGGGGAGGAAAGGCTGCCACTCGCAGGAACGCGGCCCCGGTCGGCTTCACCGTTCCGCATACGCCGCCTTCAGTCGCGGACGTGGTTCGCATGCATGAGCGAGGCGGCTTCGACCCCTATGACAGTCAAGAAGACCTGCGCAAGGTCGACGTCCAGCTCCGCGAAACCGACGGCCGATTGCGAGTACTTCCCCGCGTGCAGCCCCTGTTCGCCATACCCCCTCGACCGCGACGGCCTCCGGCCGTGCGCCTTGCCCCCGGTCAATGGGTCCGATGGCAGCTCAACTACCGCTTCAGCAGCGCACTGGGGATCCGAGACTGGACGTACTGGCTGGACACTTTCAACATCGCCTATGGGCCCGTGAGCGACGACGTGTTCTTGTCGACGCCCACTGTGTTCATCGACGAGCGAGGGCCCCTCAGGTAGCCCCACTGCGGCGTGACCAAGCACTGGACTCGTCGGCCTCCGCTTCGACGTGGGCGGGTTGGCCGAGGTCAGCCAGGAGTCTGTCGATGCGTTCGCTGGTGCAGCGGTGGCGTTCGACCTCGCGGTCCCAGCCGCGTTCGGCCGCGTCGCGGGCGAGAGTGAGCTCGACCTCACGTCGAGCCCGCAGTCGTGGTGCGTATTCAGGTGTGGTGACGAACTTCGCGCAGGTCAGGTAGAGGTCGCACTCGCAGGGGCCTTCGGCGGGTAGCCGGAGACAGCGGCCGAGTTCGAGTTCGGTCTTGAAGAAGTTGGTCTTGAGCCAGTCGATCGACGTGTCCGGGAGTATGCCGCTGCGCAGTTCCTCGGCGGCCGGGCCGGCGATCGTTGCCCCGGGTCCGAGGACGGGGCGGTAGTCGCGCAGGACCTCCCGGTCGCTGACCTGTGCGTAGACGAGTGCCATGCTCACGGAGGTGTGCCCGAGCACCTTCATGATGGTGTGCAGCTTCGCGCCGCGTTCGGCGAGCCGAGTGCCGACGGTGTGGCGGAATCGGTGGGCTGAGACGGTGCCGCGGCCAGTGCCGTCGCGGCCACCCGGGCGGACCAGGCCGACGGCCTTGCAGGCGTCCTGGATCGAAGTCTCGAACAGGTAGTACGTCGACAGCAGCTTGCCGTGACTCATGAACAGGTAGCGGATCTCCTCGCCGGTCCGCTCGTCGGTGAACGGTCGCTCCGGTGCGTTCCTGCGCAGGTCGATGACCTTTTGCAGGGCCTCGGCGGCGTCCTCGTGCAGGCAGGGCCTCGGCAGCGTCCTCGTGCAGGGGGACGACGCGCTCCTTGTAGGTCTTGCGCCCGGACAGGCGGAGCTGTCGGCGTACAGGTCAACGTGCACAAGCGTGTACGGGGAAACGTGCACGGCGCTAACGGTCTCGCGCCGTGGCGACCGTCAGATTGCGACCGTGGTGTTGAGATCGCCGGTATTCACGGAGCAACGGCCGTATTTCCGTGAGCGACATAGCAGAGAGTAACGAACCCGGGGAGATCGGCGCCCGATCGATTACGGGCTTCGAGCGATCAGCGGCAGATCAGGATGGCATCCAACAGGAGGCCGTCGTCGTCACGGCGTGCTGACCGGACTACCTCCGCGACTGCTGGCGGTACCGACCGGGGGCCAAGCCGTACTCTCGTTTGAACGCTTTGGCGAAGGCGAATTCGGAGGTGTATCCGGTGCGCTGCGCGACGGTCTGTACCGGCTTGTCGCTGTCGCGCAGCAGTCGCGCCGCCAGGGTCATCCGCCACCAGGTCAGGTAGCCCAGCGGCGGTTTGCCGACCAGCGAGGTGAACCGGCGGGAGAAGGCCGCGCGCGATAGTCCAGCTTTCGCGCCCAGCGCTTCGACCGTCCACTGCCCGGCGGGTTCCTGGTGGATATGGCGCAGCGCTGCGGTGATCGCCGGATCGTGCAGCGTCGCGGCCCACCCGGTGGCCGGGCCGTCATCGGTTTGCTCCTCGAGCCAGGCCCGCAGGATGTACAGCAGCATGATGTCCAGCAGGGCCGACACGACCGCTTCGGTTCCGTGGTCGGGGTTGGCAATCTCGTCGCCGAGCAGGTTGACGGCAGCATGTAGCGGCGTGCGGTGGCCGAGACGTGCCGGAAGGTGGATGACCTCGGGCAGTTCCTCGAACAGTGGATGTGGCCGGGTCTGGTCGAGCGTGTATGCGCCGCACAGCAGGACCGTCGTGGCTTCCTCGCCGTCGTCGGCGCTCGGCGCTATCTCCCGCAGGGAGGCCGAGGGTGCGCCCGTCAGGGACGTCGACGGGCTGTCGGCCAGAACGTGCCCGCAGCCGTGCGGAAGGCACACCACATCGCCCACGCTCAGGGCGATCGCGGCGCCCGCCGGCGGGACCAGCCAGCATGTCCCTTCCAGCACGACATGGAAGCCGGCCCCGGAGAACGGCTCGGCCCGCACTCCCCAGGGAGCGTGCTTGCGGATTTCACTGGAATGCGGGCGCCCCGTACGCATGACGCCGATCGCATCGCTGAGCACGTCCATCGCCAGATCGTATCGCGAGGCCGCTATGCACAAGACGATCAGACATGAAACGGAGACGGTGAGCCATGGGGAGCGGCTCCTGACCTCCATACCCTGAGTGCGCCAAACAGATTGACCGATCGGTCTACCAGAAGGGCAGGACATGAGTCTGTACACCGCCGTCGCGACCGCGATCGGCCGCGACGGCCGCGCCTTCAGTTCGGACGGCAAGTTGGACGTCGAGCTGGCCCTCCAGAAGGAGTTGGGCGGCACCGGCGACGGCACCAACCCCGAGCAGCTCTTCGCGGCGGGCTATGCGGCCTGCTTCGCCACCTCCATGCAGCTGGTGGCGCAGAAGAAGAAGATCGACGTCTCGGGCATGTCGGTCACCGCCGAAGTCGGCCTCGTCCCCAACGGGCAGGGAGGCTTCCAGCTCGAAGTCAGCCTGCGGACGAAGCTACCGAACAGCCTGCCCCGGGAAGTCGGTCGCGAGCTCATCGAGGCCACCCACCAGGTTTGCCCGTACTCCAACGCCACGCGCGGCAACATCCCGGTCGAGTTGCTCGCCGAGTAACCACCGCCCGCTGAACGCCATCTGGACCGCAACCGTCAGAGTCCGCGATCCAGATGGCGTCGTCTTACCCGGTTGCCCCACGGCACGGGGCAACGCCTGATGGTCTTGAGACCAGCTCATTTCGCACCGAGACCCCTGTGTACGTTCGGGCCTACCTGACGGTGCACGTTTGCCTGTACGCCGACAGGAGCCGCGCGGTGCCGTCGGGGTAGCGGTCCAGGCAGGCCAGCGGAAGGCGCTGGATCTCGGTGCGGCGGGCTCCGGACCAGCGGGCGACCAGCAGTGCGGCCCGCTGGAATGGGCAGGCGATCGCGTCGATGGCGGGCATCAGCCGGTCGAGGTCCTGCTCGGGGATGAACCGCGGCACCTTCTGCGGGTACTTCGGGGCGTCACCGGCGCCGATGAGGGTGTGGCCGGGCACATCGTCGTACTGCCAGAGCGCGGTGTCCCGGAAGAACTGCAACAGCCCGGAGATCCGCTGGATCCGCGACATAGCGCCCAGCGGTTTACCCGTGGTCGGGGCCGGCGCCTCGGCGATGTGGCCGATCCAGTCAAGGCAGTGCCGGCGCGTGACGTCGGCGAGGGTCGTGATGCCGGGATCTTGTTCACCGAGCCACTGCCCGAAGACCCGCACCGCGAGCTCCAGCTTCTCCACCGTCGAAGGCGCGCCAGTCAGCCTGCGGGCCGCGAGCCACTTCTCCGCGACGGCCTGCATCCGGGGCGGCAGTGCCAGAGGCGGTTTCCACGACGGCATCAGCTTGCGCGGCTGAACGGAGACCTGGCCGCGGTGGAACAGCACCACCTCCAGCTGGTGAAGGTGCGTGATCCAGCACTTGGCCGGGCCCTCGTAGAACTGCTCGGCCGATGGGTAGAAGGCCGCGAACGGTGACAAGAACTCTGGTGAACGGCCCGCATTCAAAGACAGTTGGCCACTTTGCTCATAGATAGTTGGCCACTGCGGCCTCGGCGTCATCGCGGAGGTGCGAGGTCGCGTCTGTTGTTGGCAGGATTACCCCAGCCCGGGCAGGCTGCGCAGCTCGACGATCCGCAAGAGTCGCGCGCTCTGCTTGGCGGAAAGTGGTCCCTTGTTGCCACCTGCGGCTGTTTTCGGGTGGCGGGCGACCTCAACTCTTGACGGCCTCTGCGATCTGTAGGGCGGCCTGGGCGGGCGTGAGGTGCGTGGTGTCGACGACCTCGGCCTCGCCGTGTAGCCAGGTGCGGGCTGCCTCGGCGTAGGGCTCGAGGTATTCGAGACGGAATGGGGAGGGGCCCATAAGAGTGTCCCCCTCGATGCGCCCGCGGAGGGTGTCTTGGTCAGCGTGGAGGACGAAGTGTCGTACCGGGATGGCATGTTGGGCGAGGCCCGTGCTGATCTCGCGCCAGTACTGCTCGACCAGGACAGTCATGGGCATCACCAGAGTGCCGCCGGTGTAGTCGAGTACGCGGCGGGCGGTCTCGACGACGAGCGGCCGCCACGGCGGCCAGTGCTGGAAGTTGCCCGTCCAGGGCAGCCCCGGCGTGATGTCCATGAGTGTCTCGCCGACCTTCTCGGCGTCGAACACCCGTGAATCCGGGATCAGCTGCTGCACGAGTGCACTGGTCGTCGTCTTGCCTGCGCCGTGGGTGCCATTGATCCATACGATCATGGGCCCCGATGCTAGCGCCGTGCGGCCCGCGGGAACAGGCACAGCAGAATCCCTCTCGAATCACACGGACAAATCACCCAGGGTGCCTTTGTGGTCAAGTAGCACTGCGAGTGGCTAAGAGCGTGCCGAGGGTCGGTCCGAGCAGGGGCGAGTCGTGGCGGTTGGCTCCCGCCGCGACCAGGCTGTGCGGAACGCCGCGGGCATCAGTGGCGACCGAGCGTTTCAGGCCCTGCTTCCCGCGGTCCACCGGGGACCGGCCCGCTCTCTGGCCACCACAGGGGGCCTTGGTGATGCAACCGTCCACGGATATCTCGGACAGTTCCAGGCCGATCATCCAGTCGTACGCTTCCAGAGCGAGAACGTGCACCACTTCGGATATCCCCTGCTCCGCCCACTCTTTGACACGGCGACGGATGGTCCGGTCAGAACATCCGGGGCTGGAGACCCGTTCGTAGCCCGAGCCGTGGACCAAGGCGAGCACCACATGCTCGAACACCGTCCGGTCGGGGACACGGCGGCGGTGGCAGCCAAGCGGGTGGCCCGCAGCGAACTCCTCCCGAGCAGGCGGGAGCGCCACGAACTGGTTCCAGAGGGATTCCAGCAGGCAAGACGGCAGTGCGGGCACGGCCGTCCTTCGTGATCACCGAGCGTAGAGAACGCCCGTGATCACGTGGACGCGTGCCCGTTCTGATTCTCATCCCGGGTGTGCACCGGCGGCCGCTCAGGCTTCTTCCCGACCGGGAGCAGCGGCTCCAGCTTCGCCCACTGCGCATTCGTCAGATCACGCCTTCCCACGAAATGGATCTTGACACATCAAGATCCACTTCTGAAACGCACCCTAATCGGGCAGATGGTAGACGGCGAGGGCCGCGGTGTCGTCGTGGAGGCGGTTGTTGCTGTAGATGAGGAGGTCGTGATGGAGACAATCGAGGAGTTCCCGGGGCTGGAGGGGGCCCCAGGAGAGGACACGCTGGCGGAGGGGGTAGAAGGTCCCGGTGGCGTCGCGTGCTTCGGTG
This sequence comes from Streptomyces sp. NBC_01320, assembly GCF_035974375.1. Taxonomy (NCBI): domain Bacteria; kingdom Bacillati; phylum Actinomycetota; class Actinomycetes; order Kitasatosporales; family Streptomycetaceae; genus Streptomyces; species Streptomyces sp. NBC_01320. The sequence continues at coordinate 11,119,504 of NZ_CP108390.1, read as the reverse complement.
ACGCCGTCTGTGTAGAGCAGCAACTGGTCGCCGGGGCGGAAGGGGTATTCGTCGACGTGGTAGGCCTCCGAGAGAAGCATGCCGAGGTTGAGCGGCGGTGCGGGGTCGGCCGTCTCCAGCTCAGTGACTCCGTCAGGGCGGATGAGGAGGGGCGGCGGGTGGCCGCAGTTGACGATGCGGACCACGTGGCGGCGGGGAATCTCCGCGAAGACGGCAGTGACGAAGCGCTCTCCCATGTCGTTTCCGGCTAGGTGGGCGGCCCTGCGGTTCATGCTGACCTCCACCCGGCGGGCAACGGCGACGAGGTCGGGTTCGTCGTGGGCAGCCTCGCGAAAGGCGCCGAGGAGGGTGGCGGCAGTCTCCACGGCAGGGAGTCCCTTGCCGCGGACGTCGCCGATGACAAGGCGGAGTCCGTAGGTAGTGGGGACGGCCTCATACAGGTCACCGCCGATGCGTGCTTCCGCGGCGGCGGATAGGTAGAGGTCTTCCACCAGAATGGGGCCGATGCGGTGAGGGACCGGGCTGAGCAGGACACGCTGCGCGATCTCGGCCACGGAACGCACGGTGGCGAGAGTGCGTTCCCGGCGGATGCGGTGGGCAGCCAGAATTGTTCCAAGGACGCCGACCAGAGCTGTGCACAGGTAGGCAGCCACGTAATGGCGTTCCCACACGTATGCCACCGGGCGGCCCGCGCAGCACGGGGTGCCGGCCAGGACCGCTTCGAAGGCGATCGCGAACACAGTGAGGGCAGCGACTGTAGCGGGGCCGTGGGCGAAGGCGGCAATCACGGGGAGGGCGATGAGCAGGAAGCTCACCGGCCACTGCACGGGCGTAATGGGTTCGAGCACCAGGATGCCCGCGATGTAGAAGGCGGGCAGCCAGCGCATCCATGCGGGCGCGGCCGGCACCTGCGGGCCCCCATCGCCAGGCCGCGCTGCCGAGCCGCTCGCCGCCCCGAGGCGACCCGGCCGCCTCACTGCTCACTCCGGCGCGAAGTGAGCGGCGCGAACACGGACGCTGCCCGGTCGGAGGACGAAGCTACCGTGTGGCTTGTACGCGGACGGCGCTCCTGGCGGCTCCACTCATACAGCCTGTACACGCGGGACTCCTGGCACATGAGGTGGTCAGGGCGTCCATCTTGCCGCGCCGCGGCGCTTCGGGCCGGCCATTGCTCCAGCCAATGGCATGTCAGAACCTTTGTGCGAGGTCGGCCCTCCGGGCGGTGGCGGTGGTGCGTCCGCAGGTGTGAGTGGTGAACGACACCGGTTTCCGAAGGACGGAGTCTCCTCGCCCGGGGAGAGGCGGTGCTTCGGCACGCTGGGCATGGTCGGCGACTGCCGGATCGCGGGTGGCTGCCGCCGGCCGAGTCCGCTCAGTACACCTACGGTGCCGACTGGGTCGCCACCAAGCTGTGTTGGAAGCCGACTGCAGACGACAAGAAGCGGACGGCGTTGGAGAAGCTCGCGGCGGACTGCGATGACACTGTGACTGATTCCCCGTGATTGCTGTCAGGACCGAATGGGCGAGAGGGCCGACCGGCGGTCATGCCCTGGCCGGACGGGCCGGTGCCCGGCTGGCTGCTGTCCTCGACATGTCCGTGAGCCGGAGCACGGTGTTGCGCCCGGTCGATGATCTGCCCGAGCCGGAGGTGCCGGCACCGCGGGTGGTCGGCGTCGACGAGTGCGCCACCCGCAAGGGGTGCCACTACGGCACCGTCCTGGTCGACATCGGGACCTGCCGCCCGATCGACCTGCTCCCGGACCGGGAAGCGTCGAGCCTGGCCGCCTGGCTCCCCGAGCGGCTCGGCGTCGAGGTCGTCTGCCGGGACCGCGCCGTTCTTCGTCGAGGGTGCCGCGGCCGGAGCTCCGCAGACGGTCCAAGTCTTGCTGACGGCGCGGGGACGTCCAGGCTGAGGCGCCGGACTCCCCGGCTTCGGCGAGGGGGAAGATAGCGCCATGGACATCCGGCAGCTGGAGCACTTCCTCGCCATTGTGGATCAGGGCGGGTTCACCCGGGCGGCGTCGGCCCTGTACGTCTCACAGCCCGCGCTGTCCCAGACGGTCCAGTCGCTGGAGCGGGACCTGGGCAGCGCTCTTTTCCACCGGATCGGCCGCCGGGCGGTACTCACCGAGGCCGGTGAAGCGCTGATCGAGCCCGCCCGCGCCGCCGTCCGGAGTCTGGAGACGGCCCGTGCCAGCGTCGCCGCCGTACATGAGCTGCGCGAGGGCCGGCTCGACGTGGCGGCGATGCCGTCGCAGGCGGTGGAGCCGCTGACGTCGATGATCCGGGCCTTCAGCAGCCGCTGGCCGGGGGTGACGGTAGCCATCAAGGCGGCCTTCACCCGCCAGGACGTCATCGACATGGTACGCACCGGCGCCGTCGAGCTGGGGCTGCTGGCCGCCGCCGGGCCGCTGCCGGACAAGGAAGTGGCTTCCCACCTCGTCGGCGAGCAGCGCTTCGTTCTCGTGGCGCCGCCCGACGGGCCGTTCGCCGGACGGCAGTGCGTGGATTGCCAGGAGCTGGCGGGGCAGCGGCTGATCGTCGGACAGCGGGGAACGGGCATGCGGGCTTACGTTGACGGTCTGGTCGAGCGCGGGATAACGTTCGCCATCGCCGCCGAGACCGAGCACCGAGTGGCCATCCTGCCGCTGGTCCTGGCGGGGGTGGGGCTGGCCGTGGTGACGGACTCCTGGCGAGCCCTGGCCGAGCGTGCCGGAGCGCAGGTGCTGGACATCGAGCCCAAGAGCACCCTCAGCGTCGGACTGATCAGTCGCCGCACCGGACTGTCACCCGCCGCCGAAGCCTTCCTGAGTACCGTCCTGCCCGCGAGAGACTCTTGATAAGTGCAGCTTATAAGCCAGATTGGAATTGCGTCTTGGACGCCGTGACCGCTGCGTTGCTGCAATCGACGCATGACGAACCACCGCATTGCCTTGATCCCCGGTGATGGCATCGGCGCCGAGGTGCTGCCCCCGGCCCAGCAGGTCCTCGATGCCATCGGCCGTCGCCACGGATTCGGCTTCACCTACACCGCGTACGACTGGTCCTGCGAGCGCTACCTGCGCGACGGCGCGATGATGCCCAAGGACGGCCTGGACCAGCTTCGTGACAAGGACGCCATCCTGCTCGGCGCTGTCGGCTACCCGGGGGTGCCCGACCATGTCTCCCTGTGGGGGCTGCTGATCCCGATCCGCCGCAGCTTCCGTCAGTACGTCAACCTGCGCCCGATCCGCGTCTTCGAGGGCATCGACAGCCCGGTGCGTGGTGCAGTGGCCGGAGAGGTCGACTTCGTCGTCGTCCGGGAGAACGTCGAGGGTGAGTACAGCGAGATCGGCGGACGTCTGAACCGCGGCTTCCCAGAAGAAATGGCGGTACAAGAGGCCGTGTTCACCCGGGCCGGGGTAACCCGCGTCCTGGACTATGCCTTCGACCTGTCCGCTCAGCGGGGCGGCAAGGTCACGTCGGCCACCAAGTCGAACGGCATCGTGCACACGATGCCGTTCTGGGACGAGCTGGTCGCCGAGCGCGCCGCCGCCCACCCCACTGTGACCTGGGATCAGGAGCACATCGACGCGCTGGCCGCCAAGTTCGTCCTCGACCCCGCCCGCTTCGACGTGGTGGTCGGTTCCAACCTCTTCGGTGACATCCTCAGTGACCTGGCGGCTGCTGTGGCCGGCTCCATCGGCATCGCACCGGCCGCAAATCTGAACCCCGAACGCGAGTTTCCCTCGATGTTCGAACCGGTGCACGGATCCGCACCCGACATCGCCGGACGGGGCATCGCCAACCCCCTGGGCGCGGTCTGGTCGGCCGCCATGACGCTCGATCACCTCGACCACCCCGAGGCTGGCAAGGACGTCACCGATGCCATCGCGGCGGTTCTGGCGAAAACAGACGTCCGGACTCCAGATCTGGGCGGCACCGCCAGCACTGCCGAGTTCACCGAAAAGCTCCTCGAACTCCTGTGAGCTGAACTATGTGCCGTGGGCCGGGACGGCACAGACGATGCCGTCCCGGCCCACCCTCCCGCCCTTTCGCTGGGCACCCCTTTTGTCTGCTTCCGCGCCGCGTTCCTCCCCCGCCGCCCCGCCCCCGCGCCTGTGTCCCGGCTGCGCCCGTTCCTCAATGAGGAGAAACGCCGTGACTCCTCCCCCACCTGAAGGACTCCGTTGGGAAATCCGTAAGCCGGTGATGATGGGCTGTCTGGGCTGTCACGATCGTGTCGTTCGTCGATCGAGGGTGGGGTTGGATGTCGCTGGAGTCGCGGGCTGGCTTCGTTCACGTTCAGCGACAGCATTTGTCGACGAGTTTCAACAGCGATTGGCGGTCGGCGGGCTCGCGGATGTTCACGAGAAATGACGTCACTGGGACCAGCGCGGCTCGTCGATCCAGCGGGGAAGCAGAGCGCGGAACGGGCCCGAATACCTGTGTGCGGCCGGTCCCCTGTCACGGCAGGATGGGCGGATGGAGCAACCACTTGACGTGCCCGAACTCGCTGCTGGTGCGGAGTTCAGTCTTCGGCCGTGGCGCCTTTCGGATCTTCAGCTTGTCCGCGAAGCGTCCGAGGACGATTACATCCCGTTGATCACGACGGTGCCCTCGCCCTATTCAGAGTCGGCAGCTGTCGCGTTCGTCGAGCGGCAGTGGGGTCGGGCGGCCGCGAGGACTGGGTATCCGTTTGTCATCGTGAGCGCTGATGGTCAGCCGGTCGGGAACGTGGGGCTGTGGCTGAAGGACCTGGGGCAGGGCCGGGCATCGTTGGGCTACTGGGTCGTTGAGTCGGCGCGGGGGCAGGGGGCGGCCGTGGCCTCGGTCGGCGCCGTCGCCGACTGGGCCTTGCGCAAATTGCGGATTCCTCGGCTTGAGCTGTATGTCGAGCCGTGGAACACGGGTTCCGTGCGCACTGCCGAGCGCGCGGGGTTCCAACGTGAGGGGCTGCTGCGGGGCTGGCAGCAGGTGGGGGCCGACCGGCGGGACATGTTCATGTATTCGCTGCTGAACGGCGAGCAGTGATGTCGCTGGGCCTGCCCGCTGTTCAGGCCGACAGGACCAGCGCGATGGGTGAGACGCGGACGCCAGCTCAGCCGGCCTTGGCGGGCTCCTCGGCGCGTGCCCGGGTGCTGGCGAGGCGGTAGGAGTCGGTGCCGGTCTCGATGATCGTGCCGTTGAAGGTGAGGCGATCAACGATGGCTGCGCAGAGGCGGGGGTCGGTGAAGGTCTTGGTCCAGCCGCCGAAGGACTCGTTGGAGGCGATGGCGACGCTGTTCTTTTCCTCGCGTTCGGTCAAGACCTGGAAGAGGAGTTCGGCGCCGTGGCGGTCGAGTTCCATGTAGCCGAGTTCGTCGATGCAGAGGAGATCGACGCGGCCGTAGCGGGCGATGGTCTTGTTGAGCTGCTTCTCGTCGGCGGCCTCGACCAGCTCGTTCACCAGCTTCGTGGCGAGCGTGTAGCGGACGCGGTAGCCCTTCATGGCTGCTTCGGTGCCCAGGGCGATGAGCATGTGGGACTTGCCGGTGCCGGAGTCGCCGATCAGGCAGAGTGGCTGGCTCTTCTTGATCCATTCGCAGCTGGCGAGGGTGTGGATGGTGGCGGCGTCGATGTTGGGTTTGGCGTCGAAGTCGAAGGCCTGCGGTTATCTGGGGTAGCGGTGAAGGAGCCTGCCAAAGTCGCTGTTCAGGACGTTCCGGACGCGTCGGGAAGGCGGCTGAGGTTCACCCTTTGCCCAGGGTGCTTGTGCGTGGAGGTAATCCGCTGTCCTGTTGGAGTGGGGCATCCGTAGGATCACGTCATGACTGCCGATGCCCCACTCACCCGAGAGTCGTTCCGGCGCCTCCATCCGATTAGCGCGCCCAGGCCGGTGTCTCAGTTGCCGGATCGTGTCTGGACTGACGAGGACTGGAACCGCATCCAGCGTGGATATCGAGCCCGGGACATGGATGAGAAGTGGAACGTCTTCGCCGAAGGTAACGTCCTTTTCATGCACCGGAGTTGGACCGGTCGGGGCATCTATGAGGCGTCTTTTGCCCCCGCGACTGGTGGTGGGATGAGGATCGCCTCTGCCGTGGTGGAGGCCGATGGGGAGCGCTATCGGAGCACGGGCGACGAGTACGACCGTCTGATGATGGAGCTGGTCATCAGCGCGATCGTCCTCGGTGAGCCAGCCGCCGACCTCCGGGCCGGACTCGTGGAGCTGACTGCACGGGCTTCGGGAAAGAGTGATCTTCCCTCGGGTGTGGTGGAGCACAGTGCTCTGGGATTGCGCTCTGGATCGTAAGCTCTGCAGCCAGGCGAGTGCCGTCACGGCCTCGGGCCATGTGACTGGATCACGCGTTGCAAGCGCAGGATCTCGCCGTGTGCCGCGGCCAGTCGTTGTTCGAGCCCTTGCACGCGCTCGCGGTGGGTGGCGCGCTCACGGCGGAGGGCTTCGGTAAGGGTATGAATCACTGTGCCGTCGTCGGCTGAGGGCGCCTGCGGGGGAGGCCGGTCCTCGGCTCGTTGCTGGCCGCGCAAGGTCTCAATACGTTTGCGCAGGTCGGTATGGGCATAGAGGAAGTCCAGGCTGACGCCCGCTGCGCGGGCGACGGCCCGGAAGTTGATCTGCTCGCCCTCCTTGATCAGCTTTCGGATGCCCGCCTCCGCTCGTTGGACGGCCTGCTGGTGTTTGTCCTGGGCGGCCTGCCGCAGGGCGGCGATCCGCCGGTCAGCAGGGGGCACGGTTTGCGGGGCCGTTTCGTTCGGCCGTTTGTTCATGAGCGTGTTGCCCCGTTGCTGTCCGAGGAGTCGGTGGCGTCCTGGTAGCCGGTGCGGCCGAGCACGCCGGCGCCGCGGACGACGGCGGTGCTGTCGGTCGGCTGGGCTTCGAGGGCAACGATCTCCAGCTTCATGCTGCGGATCTCCGCGTTGCGCTGTTCCAGCCAGACGTTGGCCCCGGCCATTGGCTCGCCGTAGCGCTCGGTGTGGCGGGCCTGCCGGGTGGCGACCAGATATTGGGTCTCGGCGAGTTGACGCTGGATGTCCGGCAGGAAGGTGCGGTCGGTGGCGAAGTGGTCGCAGCCGTGGCAGGCGCTTCCCTTGTCGCAGGACCGGGTGGGCGGCAGCAGGCAGTAGCCGTTGGGCAGGATGCGGTCGGTGCGGCGGTCGAGCTGCACGAGGTCGAGCATGTCGCGGCGGTCCATGCCGATCTCTCTCCCGTCGCGCCCGACCTTGGCCAGGGCAAGGAACTCTCGCTCGGCAGTGCTCGCCAGGGTCGCCGCGTATCGCATCGTCATCTCCGGGGAGAGGTGGCCGAGGTAGCGCTGGACGACGTGGATGGGGGCACCGGCGTTGATGAGCGTGGTCGCCTTCGTGTGGCGGAGCCGGTGGCTTCGTGAGTAGAGGAGGAACTCGCCGCGTGAGTCGCGCAGGAAAGCCTGACCCATCCCGATGTCAGACGCCGCTGACATGCTGCTTCTCATGACAACGCACGAAAGCATGCCCGACCTCGCCCAGATCACCGACGCTCACGAGGTCACTCCCGAACTCCGACGCCAGCTGATCGACTGCTGGATCGCGGTCACCAACTCGGGCGGCGCCGCAGGATTCCCCTTCCCACCCGTCCAAGACAACGACGTCGTGCCAGTCACGGACAAGCTCCTCGGACGTCTCCACCCGCAACACAGCCGACTCGTCACCGCCAGATTCGACGACGTTCTTGCCGGATGGGTCGTCCTCAACCGTGATCCCTACCGGCTCGTCGGGCACGGGGGCACGGTCAGCCACCTTCAGACCCACCCCGAATTCCGCGGACGCGGCGTCGGCTCCGCCCTCATGCGTGAGCTGCGGAAGATTGCCCGCGGCGAGCTGGGGCTCGAACAGCTCCATCTCGCTGCCCGGGGAGAAGAGGGGCTGGAGGACTTCTACAGCCGACTCGGATGGCGTGAAGTCGGTCGCTGGCCCGGGGCCCTCCGCCTCGCGCCCGACGACACCCGGGACGAGGTCTTGATGCTCCTCGATCCCCTCTGAGTGCGGGGGTATTCCGAGAGTTCCAATACCCGACTCCACCATTATGCGTCTCCTCCGACTTCCGCACCCGCTCCCTGCGTCGCGTCCTGGACGCCACCTGTCGGAGTACATGCCTATGTGCAGAGTCAGGTACGGATGAACGTGCAGAGCAATCCATTCCTCATTGTGGGCGTGGTCGCTCCTTCGAGAGGTGGTGTCTGGGCCGAGCCAGTCAAGATGTGACGAGGCAGAACGGATGTCCCGCTGGGTCCATGAGAACCCGCCATTTGTCCTTGTTGGGTTGCTGCTCCGGCTTCTTGGCGCCCAGTTCCAGCAGCTGGGCCTCCGCCTCGTCTAGGTCCTCGACCTTGAAGCAGACGTGTAGTTGCTGAGGAACGGTTTGGTCCGGCCAGCTCGGAGCTTGGTAGTCGTCGACACGTTGGAAGCCGATGAAGAGTCCATCGTCTCCGTTGAGGCCGGCGAAGTCGGCGTCCGATTTCGGGTGGGGTTCGAGGCCGGTGGCCTGCTGATAGAAAGACGCCAGCGCCAACGGATCGGGGCAGTCGAGGTTGACCGCGATCAGCTTCATCTGCACAGGCATTGGAATCTCCGGGCCGCTCGGTGGACACTCTTGATGCCACTTTAGAGCCGGTTGCCCGGCACTCAGCACATCAAGAACTCTGCACGTTCATCCGTACGCGGCTATGCGCGTTCACGTGTACGCCGACACCACCATCGAGACCGCTCTGCGGCCGGGAAGGACCTCCTGACGCCACGCCAGATCAGCTACCGGTGGCGCCTGCGCGAGCTGATGGCCGCCCGCGGCATGTTCACCGTCGCCGAACTGATGCCGCACCTGACCGAACGCGGCATCACGCTGTCCGCCTCCCAGGTCCACCGTCTGGTCTCCGGCACCCCGGAACGACTATCCCTGCCGGTGCTGGCCACCCTCTGCGACATCCTCGACTGCACGCCCACCGACCTGATCGCCACCTCGGCCCAGAACCTCCCGACCCGCCGCGCCGCCGGCGAAGAGGCGCCGATCAACCTGGCCGCTCGCCGACCCACACGGGTTCGGCTGATGCCCGAGGGGTGAGCGGTGACGCCCGAGGAGTACGAGCGGTGGATGATCCGCGACTGCGCACGCTGCGGCCGTCGCGCCTCGAAGTCCGCCGAGTGGTCGGACGGTCCGATCTGCCGAACCTGCTACGACCGCGCGATGCGAGTCCGTGGCCGCTGCCCCTGCTGCGACACCGACCGGCTACTGCCCGGACGGGACACCGACGGCGCACCGATCTGCCGCGACTGTGCGGGCATCGTCCGCGACTTCTTCTGCGATCGCTGCGGCTTCGAGGGGCTGCTGCTTGGCGGACGTCTCTGCGAACACTGCACCCTCGCCGACACGGTCGCCCGCCTCCTCGACGACGGCAGTGGACGTGTCGCCCCGCAGCTACTGCTGCTGGCCAAGACCCTGCTGGAGATGGACCGGCCCAAAAGCCGACTCATCTGGCTGCGCAACCCCAACGTCGTCCAACTTCTCCAGGGCTTGGCCACGGGCAGTATCCCGCTCTCTCATGACGGGCTGCACCAGGAGGCCCCCTGGCGAACCGTCACTCACCTGCGTGACCTGCTGATGGACAGCGGTGTCCTCCCGCGAGTCGACCGGCAGCTCCTGCTCTACCAGCGCTGGCTGAACGAACGGCTCGCCACCATCGAAGACCCCGAACACCGTCAGCTTCTCCGGCACTTCGCCACCTGGCACCAGATACGGCGCCTGCGGACCAAGGCGGAGAAGGGACCGCTGGGACGCTCCCAGACCAACCACACCAAGCAGGAAGTCACCCAGGCCGGTGCCTTCCTCGCATGGCTCGCCGGCCGAGGAAGGGCGATTGGACAGTGCCAGCAGGCCGATATCGACGCCTGGCACACCGAGAGCCTGGCCACCCGCCGCCCGTCCCAGTCATTCCTGCGGTGGTGCATGAAGACCGGCCAGATGCCCCGCCTCACACTGCCGCCCGCGGTCATCACCCAGGACTCGGAACCGCTGCACCAGAACCACCGGCTCGCGATCCTCCGCCGGGTCCTCAACGACGACTCCTTGCCCCCGCGGGCCCGGGTCGCCGCCGCGCTCGTTCTCCTCTACGCGCGGCCCGTCAGCCGCATCGTCCGTCTCACCATCGATGGCGTCACCGACGACGAGACCACGGTCACCGTCCGGCTGGGAGACCCGCCGTCCCCACTGCCGCAGCCCGTCGCCGCCCTGATGCGGGCCTACCTCCAGTCCCGGCAATACCTGCCCTACGCCAGCAGCAGGAGCTCACAGTGGCTCTTCCCCGGCCGTCAGCCCGGACATCCCATGAACCCGGTCAGCCTCCAAGTCCACCTGCGTGAGATCGGGTTCCCACCTCAGCGCGGAAAGACCTCCGCCATTCGCCAACTCGTCCTCCAGGCCCCGGCCCCCGTCATCGCGAAAGCACTCGGCTATCACGACAAGACCGCCACCCGCCTGGTCACCGAAGCTGGCGGAACCTGGAGCCGGTATGCCCCGGGTGACCACAGCCAGTGATCGCTACAGGCCGCCATTAGCGCCCGTCTCCACGAACCGCAGCAACGGATGTGATCAAGGAACTCGACTTCGTGCATTAGCGGGCGCCCGAACCCGTCCTCGACCGGCGGGGCAGCGTTATCCGAGCGTATCTCCTTATCCTCTCGTCATGGGTCACACCATGTCGGGCCATGGACTGTCCGTTGGCGTGGTACTCCTCGGAGGGCGGCCGTTGACGTGGTACTCCTCGGAGGGCAACGAGTCCCATTCAGTATTCGCGCCGTCGCGGGTCACCATGAACAACGGACGCGATCGGAGGACCTTCCCAACCAGTTGCCCGCGCATGACGACCCCGGGATCATCCGGTCCTGCGTAGCCCTCGGGCATGTAGCGAAAGTGCACGTCCATCGCCTCGGCATACGCGATTGCGTCGCTCTCCAGCTCCGCCATGTCTCTCCCGACCAGCGGGAGCCCGTCATACGCGACCTGGGGACCCTGCACGGCGTTGGCAGCGATACAGAACAGCCCCACAGCTTCACTCACATAGGCAGTGACGGCAGGCGGAGAAGGAGCGACCCCGCGACGGTGGACTTCGACCTTCCAAGTTGGCGAGAAGATCGCGTGGTCCCGTGCACAATCGCTGACCTTCGTCTGGCCGAGTGCCTCAGCCGCCTCGACCACTTCGTCGACGGTCATACCGAAGCGAAGCGGTCCGACGCCGACAGCCGGCGCATAGAACCACTCGTCCCGTTCGGCGCCTCCGAATCCGGCTTCGGTCTCGAACGCCATAGTCGCTCCTCTAGAGAATCTGAGCACTTGCCGTCGCCCATCATGCCAATCGCCGACCGGCAGGCTGCCGGGTGCCGCCGAGCTCGGGCAGGTCACTCAGCGCGAGCCCCATCTGGGCTCGGCTGCGAATACGCGACACCTGAACATGCGAGCTCACCAGTCTCAACCCCGTGACCGCGATCGCCACCAGCATCCTGACCGGCTGGCTGTGGCCGTCGGCAGGAGTAGCCCTCGGGCCGGTCGGCACCACCTTCGTCGCGGCGATCAAGATGCTCATCACCCCGATCGTCGTCCTGACCATCGTGGCGGGCATCGGCAGCGTCGACAGCCTCGGCCGGGTAGGGCTGAAATCTCTCGCGTATTTCCAGGCAGGCACCCTCGTCGCGCTCCTGGTCGGGCTGATCGCGGTCAATGTGTTCCAGCCCGGCGCCGGCGTCCACGCCCACCCAGGCGACCTCCACCTGCAGGGCGACGCCGCCCAGTACGTGAAGGACGGGCAGGGACAGAGCTGGTGGCACTTCATCACCGACCTGGTGTCCGAGAGCGCCGTCGGCGCCTTCGCCGAGGGCAACATCCTCCAAGTCATCTTCTTCTCCGTGCTCTTCGGTATCGCGCTCAAGGCCGTCGGTCCGATCGGTGAGCCCCTCGTGAACGGCGTGACCCGGCTCAGCGCAGTGATCTTCGAGATCCTTCACTACGTCATGCTGGCCGCTCCCGTCGGCGCGTTCGGGGCGATGGCCTACACCATCGGCAAGTACGGGGTATCCACCTTCACCAGCCTGGGCCAGCTCATCGGCCTCTTCTACGGCACCTCGGCGTTCTTCGTCATCGTGATTCTGGGCAGCGTCACAGCACTCCTGAAGATCAACATCTTCCGTCTATTGCACTACCTGCGCGAGGAGTTCCTGCTTGTCCTCGGCACCTCCTCCTCGGAGAGCGCCCTGCCCCGCCTGATGACCAAACTCGAAGGACTCGGCGTCCGCCGGGACATCGTGGGTCCCACCGTCCCTACCGGCTATTCCTTCAATCTTGACGGCAGCTCCATCTACCTCTCCCTGGCCGCCGTCTACATTGGCCAGGCCACCGACACGCCCCTCAGCATCACCCAGCAACTCGGCCTTCTCGCCGTCATGCTCCTCAACTCCAAGGGCTCGGGCGGCTACGAAGACGTCGGAGCTGAAGACCGCTTCCTTGAGGGTGCCGATGCCGAAGGCTCCGATGACCAGGGCGAGGAGTGCGAGAGGCATGGTCCGTCACCTTCTCCGATGCGCGTGGGTGGGCGACTCAACTCATGCAGGCGCGCCCTACATGCATAGACAACACTTTGCATACGCGCTATATATGCAATCGCAGGCAATTTCGACTATGCCCTATCCTTGACTTCAGTCACTCACACGGAGGCTTCGGACCACATGACCGCCACAGACCCGGCGCTCACCGCCCTGGCCCAGGGCTGGTGCGCGCTGTCCCTGCTGCACGGAAAGATCGAGGCGCACATCGAGCGCGCTCTGCAGGCCGAGCACGGCCTGAGTGTGCGCGAGTACTCGCTCCTCGACGTGCTGAGCCGCCAGCACGACGGAGAGGGCGGTCACCTGCAGATGAAGCAGGTCGCCGACGCCGTCGTGCTCAGCCAGAGCGCCACGACCCGCCTGGTCACCCGCCTCGAGGACCGGGATCTGCTCATGCGTTACCTGTGCCCCACCGACCGGCGCGGCATCTACACGAACGTCACCACGGCGGGCATGAGGCTGTTGGAAGAGGCACGGCCAACCAACGACGCGGCACTGCGCGAAGCGCTGGACGAGGCAAACACGCGGCCGGAGCTGGCCCCGCTGGTGCAGGTCGTGGAATCCGGAACCGCACCTGCCTGACTGCCGGCCCGAGCGGTCCAGGCAAGTCGCGCACCCCGGCCCGCCCTTTCCTGGCGCGGCCTCGCGGCACACCCGCGGCCGACCCTGGACCGGCCGGCCGCCGACGTAGGCAACCGAGCCGCTCAAAGCCCTTCCACGGACAGCACGAGCTTGCCGCGCGTGTGCCCTTGGCTACTCAGGCGCCAGGCTTCCGCCGCTTCGTCGAGCGGGAGCACCTTCTCGACATGCACACCCAGCTTCCCCCCTTCGGCCAGGTCGGCGAGGACTGAAAGACCCACCGGGTCGGGGCGGACCCATACATGGTGTCCGCCCTTCGCGGCCGCCTCGGGGTCAGCGATGGACGCGAGCCGCTCCGGCCGTCCGAGAAGGTGCAGCGATGCGTCCACGGCGCCTGCACCGACGAAGTCGAGGGCCGCATCGACTCCCCCGGGCGCCAACTGTGCCACGCGGTCGACGAGCCCAGTGCCGTAGGTCACGGGCTCCGCGCCCAGTTGTCGCACGTAGTCATGATTGAGCACACTCGCCGTGCCGATCACGCGTGCGCCAAGCGCCACAGCGATCTGGACGCCGAGCGACCCGACGCCGCCTGCGGCCGCGTGCACCAGGACGGTGTCACCGGCGCGGACACCGACCCTCTTGATCGCCTGATATGCCGTCAGGCCGGCGAGGGGCACGCCCGCGGCCTGTTCCCAGGTAAGCGCGGCGGGCTTGAGAGCCAGCATGCGCACGTGTGCGGAGACCAGCTCGGCGTAGGCACCGAACTGGACGGCGTCCTTGCGGATGTAGCCGAAGACCTCGTCACCGGGCGCGAACTCCTCTACGTCGAAGCCGACCCGCTCTACCACTCCGGCTACATCCCAGCCGGGGACCAGGGGGAAGTGCGTCTCCATGAGCGCGTCGAGGCGTCCTTCGGCGAGCTTCCAGTCGACCGGGTTGACCCCTGCGGCCTTGACCCGGACCAGCACTTCGCCGGGGGCGACCTTCGGGTCCGGAAGATCGGCCAGCCGCAGCGTCTCCGGTCCGCCGTATCCGTTGAGGGTGATCGCCTTCATGCGGCAGCCCTCACAGGCACGGGGACCGTCTCGAAGATGCGTACCAAGGATTCCAGCCGAGGGTCTTCGGCCGCCTCCTGGAGGGCTTCACGCAGCGCCGTCTCGTTGGTCGGGCGGGCCTCTTCGAGGAGCCTAAGGCCGGCGTCGGAGACGTTCGTGTAGATGCCGCGCCGGTCGGTGGGGCACAGGTAACGCATGAGCAGACCCCGGTCCTCGAGGCGGGTGACCAGGCGGGTCGTGGCGCTCTGGCTGAGCACGACGGCGTCGGCGACCTGCTTCATCTGCAGGTGACCGCCCTCTCCGTCGTGCTGGCGGCTCAGCACGTCGAGGAGCGAGTACTCGCGCACGCTCAGGCCGTGCCCGGCCTGCAGGACGCGCTCCAGGTGCGCCTCGATCCTGTCGTGCAGCAGGGACAGCGCGCACCAGCCGTGAGCCAGGGCGGTGAGCGCGGGGGCGGTTGCGGTCATCGGGCCTCCTTCGTCGGGCCATCGCCCTCATAGTTGCATACGAAGGCAAATTCATTCCACCTTTTACCGCGCTTGCACTTATCCGGCGCTTGCAACTATTGTGTTGGAACGTAAGCGCCTCACGCAATCACCTGGAAGGTAGCTCCCCATGCCTCTCGCGCTCCTGGCCCTGGCCATCGGGGCCTTCGGGATCGGCACCACCGAATTCGTGATCATGGGTGTGCTGCCCCAGGTCGCGGGCGACTTCGGCGTCACCATCCCCACCGCCGGCTGGCTGGTCTCCGGCTACGCCCTCGGCGTCGTCATCGGTGCGCCACTGCTGACCGTGCTGGGCACCAAAGTGTCCCGCAAGAAGATGCTGATGTTCCTGATGGCCCTGTTCGTCATCGGCAACACCCTCTCCGCTCTCGCCCCGAGCTTCGGCCTCATGCTCGTCGGCCGGGTCGTCGCCTCCCTCGCGCACGGCGCGTTCTTCGGCATCGGCTCCGTGGTCGCCGCCGACCTGGTGGCGCCCGAGAAGAAGGCCTCGGCCATCTCCCTGATGTTCATGGGCCTGACCGTGGCCAACATCGTCGGCGTCCCCGGCGGCACCTCCATCGGCCAGGCCGCGGGCTGGCGCGTCACGTTCCTCATCGTCGCCGCGCTCGGTGTCATCGGCGTCCTGGGCGTCGCCAAGCTGGTGCCCGAGATGGGCCGGCCCAAGACGCAGGACGTGCGCAGCGAGTTCGCGGCGTTCAAGAACGCCCAGGTGTGGCTTGCGATGGCGATGACGGTCCTGGGCTACGGCGGCGTGTTCGCCGCGATCACCTACATCACCCCGATGATGACCGAGGTCGCCGGCTACACCGAGGGCGCCGTGACCTGGCTGCTCGTCCTGTTCGGCATCGGAATGTTCCTGGGCAACCTGCTCGGCGGCAAGTTCGCCGACCGCAAGCTCATGCCGATGCTCTTCACCTCTCTGGCGGGCCTCAGCGCAGTCCTGCTCCTGTTCACCGCGACCGCGCACAACAAGGTGCTGGCCGCGCTCACCCTCTCCCTGATCGGCGCGCTCGGCTTCGCGACCGTGCCGCCGCTGCAGAAGTGGGTCCTCGACCAGGCCTCGGCCGCCCCGACCCTGGCCTCCGCCGCCAACATCGGCGCCTTCAACCTCGGCAACGCCCTCGCGGCCTGGCTCGGCGGCATCGTGATCGCCGCGGGCCTGGGCTACACCTCCCCCAACTGGGTCGGCGCCCTGCTCTCCGGCGCCGCGCTGCTCCTCGCCTTCGTCGCCGCCTACCTCAACCGCCGCACCCGGACCGCCGGACGCGTCGTCGCCAGGACCACGGTGAACGAAAAGGCTCCGGCGGCTATCCGGAACTGACCGGGCCGCCCCACATCAAATCCACTCCCCCCTGTGAAGGACCCCTCATGAGCACCACCGCCATCGCCCCGCTGACCACCGACGAGGCCGAAATCCTCGTGACCGCCGCCCGCACCGCCGCCGAAGCAGCCGGAGTCACCGTCAGCGTCACCGTCCTCGACGCCGGCGGCCACCTCCTCGCCTTCCGCCGCGACGACCGCGCCGTCCTCATCTCCGGCGAGACCAGCACCCGCAAGGCCTACACCGCCCTCCAGCTCAACGCCCCCACCGCCGACCTCGTCGACCTCGTCAAGCCCGACGGCCCCTTCCACAGCCTCCCCACCGCCCTCGACCAGCCCCTCCTCTTCATCGCCGGCGGCCTCCCCCTCCACCGCGACGGCCGCCTCATCGGCGCCATCGGCGTCGGCGGCGGCGCCCCCGAACAGGACCACGGCTTCGCCCGGGCCGCCATCGGGGAGCTGTCCTGATGTCCGCCACGCGCACGCCGCAGGAGGTCTTCGCCGACCACGGCACCCGCCTCGGCACCGGTGATCTCGACCTGATCAGCCGGAACTACACCGAGGACGCCGTCTTCGTCACCCCCGACGGCGCCCTGACCGGGCGCGCCGGCGTCCGGGAGGGCATCGGCCGACTGCTCGCCGACCTCCCCGACGCCGACTGGCGGCTGACCCCGCAGTTCGCCGGGAACGTGCTGTTCCTGCAGTGGACCGCCACCACCGTCACCCACGAGGTCACCGACGGCGTCGACACGTTCGTCTTCCGGGACGGATTCATCAGCGCCCAGACCGTCCACTACACCCTCTCCACCCGTACTGCTCGCACCGCCTGAAGGAAAACACGCACCATGGCACCGTCCGTCATCCCTACCGTCACCCTCAACAACGGCGTCGAGATCCCCCAGCTCGGCTTCGGCGTCTTCCAAGTCCCCGACGACGAGACCACCGCCGCGGTCAGCGCCGCCCTGGAGGCCGGCTACCGCAGCATCGACACCGCCGCGATCTACGGGAACGAGACCGGCGTCGGCCGCGCCCTCGCCAACTCCGGGATCGCCCGCGAGGACCTGTTCATCACCACGAAGCTGTGGAACGCCGACCAGGGCTACGACGCCACACTCAAGGCCTTCGACGCCAGCCTGGCCAAGCTGGGCCTGGACCACGTCGACCTGTACCTGATCCACTGGCCGACCCCGGCCCGCGATCTGTACCGCGAGTCCTGGAAGGCCATCGAGAAGCTCGTCGCCGAGGGCCGGATCCGCACCGCGGGAGTGTCCAACTTCCAGCCCGCGCACCTCGAGCGGCTCCTCGCCGACACCGAACTGGTCCCGGCGGTCAACCAGATCGAGCTGCATCCCGGCCTGCAGCAGAACCCGCTGCGCGCCGCGCACGCCCGGCTCGGCATCGCCACCGAGGCGTGGAGCCCGCTGGCGCAGGGCGCCGTCCTCAAGGACGACGCCATCACCACCATCGCCGCCCGGCACGGCAAGTCGCCCGCCCAGGTCGTCCTGCGCTGGCACCTCCAGCTCGGCAACATCGTCATCCCCAAGTCCGTGACGCCCGCACGCATCCGCGAAAACCTCGACGTCTTCGACTTCACCCTCACCGACGACGAGATGACCGCCATCGCCGCCCTCGACCGCGACCTACGCACGGGCCCGCACCCCGACCAGCTCAACTGACCCTTCCGACCGGCCCGGGCGGGGCGACGCACCGCGCCGTCCCGCCGGGTTGCTCCGGCTCGCGCGGGCGTGGATGGCAGGTCCCGCCCGCGCGAGCCCCCACTTCCGGCCGTGCGTCGCATCCCGGCGCCGTCACCGGTCGCCCCACCCCACCTCCCCTGCGTCGTTTCGATGCTGAAAGGTGTCCCTGGTTATGTCCTCCACTCCTACTGCCCTGGACCGGCTCGTGAGCCCCGCGGGCCTGCCGACTCTGGGTCTCGAACTGCCCCTCGACAACGACTGGAGCACGACCCGGCTGCGCGCCGACCGGGCCGCGGACCGCCCCTTCGGCGTCCCGGACCTGACCCGCCATGCCGAACTCGCCCGCCTGGCCGATGAGTTGGACTTCGCCGGGCTCTGGGTGCGGGACGTCCCCCTCTACGATCCCGAGCAGTTCGGCGACGCCGGCTCCGTCTTCGAGACGTTCACGCACCTCGGGCACCTCGCGGCCGTGACCGAACGGGCCGTGCTCGGTACCGCCGCCGTCGTGCTGCCGCTGCGCCATCCGCTGCTGGTCGCCAAGGCCGCGGCCACCGTCGACGTGCTCTCCGGCGGCCGGTTCGTCCTCGGCCTCGCGAGCGGGGACCGGCCCGTCGAGTACCCGCTGTTCGGGGAGGACTTCCAGAGCCGCGGTACCACGTTCCGCCGAGGCGTGGAGATCCTGCGCGCCGCGTGGGCCCGGCACACCGACGGCGCGGGCATGGAGCTGCCCGAGCTCGGTCTGGGCCCCGACCGCCATCTGGACGTCCTGCCCAAACCGACGGGCCCGTCCGTGCCCCTCGCCATCGCCGGGCACGCCCAGCAGTCCGCCGAGTGGATCTCGCAGAACGCGGACGCGTCCCTCAACTACCCGCGTCCGCTGGGGGCCTTGCGCCTCAAGACGCGGGAATGGCAGGAGCTGACCGCCGGCACGCCCAAGCCGTACCTCACGCCCATGCAGCTGGACCTCACCGGGGATCCGTCCACCGCTGCAAGCCCGATCCGGCTCGGTCTGCGCACCGGGCACCGGGCCCTGATCGACCATCTGCGGACGATGGGGGAACTCGGCGTCGCCCACGTCTCGTTCAACCTCCGCCCCGGCGACCGCCCCGTGGAGGAGGTCCTCCACGAGCTCGCCGAGACGGTCCTGCCGCACTTCCCCACCCCCAACACGGCGACCAGGACCGGTACAGTCGGCGTTGTCGCCTCCTGAACACCGGCAGCACACCGGCTCCGCATATGTCAGCAGGTCCGCTCCTTCAACCATGGTGTAACATGACTGAGGACGAGCATTCGTGGCAGAAACCGCTGGCCACCCCACGCCGAAAGATGTCCCGTCACGATGCCGCCGGTATCGCGATCGGACGACGCGCCCTCGGGCACCCGGTCCGGCGTCGGACGGCACCGCCCCCACACGACCGGAGTGATCGTGCGGGGCATCGGACCGTCCAGGCCGGACCGGGCGCCCCGGGGCGTGAGGGAACCCGCCCACCCACCACGGACCGGCCCCCTGGAGGACCGTCGCCGAGCGGGACGCGAAAGCGGGAACCCAGCGCATCCAACACCGTTCGACGCTCGAGTCGTCCGCGTCGCCGTCGTACAAGGGCCGCCGGTACCCGGTCGAGGCGATCTCCCACTGCGTGTGGCTG
This sequence comes from Streptomyces sp. NBC_01320, assembly GCF_035974375.1. NCBI lineage: Bacteria > Bacillati > Actinomycetota > Actinomycetes > Kitasatosporales > Streptomycetaceae > Streptomyces > Streptomyces sp. NBC_01320. The sequence goes on along the minus strand of NZ_CP108390.1, from coordinate 11,100,098 downwards.
TACTTCCGCTTCCCGTTGTCATTCCGTGAGGTGGAGGAGCTGATGCTGCAGCGCGGCGTGATCGTCTCCTACGAGACGGTACGCCACTGGTGTCTGAAGTTCGGCCAGGCCTACGCAGACGGACTGCGCCGCCGGCGGCCCCGGCCCGGGGACAAGTGGCACACCAACAACCTGGGGGCAAAGGACCGCTTTTGACGCTCTCCCTCCTGAAGGAGGGAGATTCTTACGGCTCGCGCCGTGAGACTTCCTGTTTCATCGCCGACTGCCCGCCCGGAGTTCTCCGTTGAGGTCTTACACCAGCTCCACAGGCCGACACCGCCCGTCCGGCGGCCAGCAGGTTGCGTGCGGCGTTCACGTCCCGGTCGTGGGTCGTGCCGCAGGCGCACGTCCAGGTGCGGACGTGCAGCGGCATCTTGTCCTGCAAGGTGCCGCAGACGGAGCACAGCTTGGAGGAGGGGAAGAAGCGGTCGACCGCGATCACTTCCCGCCCGTGCCACTGGGCTTTGTACTCCAGCAGGCTGCGGAACTCGGCCCATGCCGCGTCGCTGATGGCGCGGGCCAGGCTCCGGTTCCTGACCATGTTTCGCACGGTCAGGTCCTCGATCACGATCGTTTGGTTTTCACGAACGAGCCGAGTGGTCAGCTTGTGCAGGCCGTCACGGCGCCGGTCGGCGATCCGGGCGTGGATCTTCGCGACCTTCAGCCGGGCCTTCCTGCGGTTGGCGCCGTCACCCCTGGCCTTGCGCGCAAGGGTGCGTTGGGCCTTCGCGAGCCGGGCACGGTCCGTGCGCTCATGCCTCGGGTTAGCGATCTTCTCACCGGTGGAGAGCGTCAGGAGGTGGTTCAGACCGACATCGACACCGACCGCCGCGTCCGTGGTGGGGAGCGGCTTGACGGTGGGGTCGTCGCACAGCATGGAGACGAACCAGCGACCGGCGCTGTCCTGGGAGACCGTCACAGTGGACGGCTTCGCCCCCTTGGGGAGCGGGCGCGACCACACGATGGCCAGCGGCTCGGCCATCTTCGCCAGAGTCAGCCTGCCGTCCCGGAAGCGGAAACCGCTGGTGGTGTACTCGGCGGACTTGCGGGACTTCTTGCGGGACTTGAAGCGCGGGTACTTGGCCCGCTTGCTGAAGAAGTTGGTGAACGCGCTCTGCAAGTGCCGCAGCGTCTGCTGCAACGGCACCGACGACACGTCGTTGAGGAAGGCCAGTTCCTCAGTTTTCTTCCATGCCGTCAGCAGGGCCGACGTCTGGTTGTAGTTGACCCGCTGCTGCCGCGTCCACGCCTCCGTGCGGGCCGCAAGCGCCAGGTTGTAGACCTTCCGCACGCATCCGAACGTGCGCGACAGCTCAGCTGCCTGCGCATCCGTCGGATAGAAGCGGTACTTGAACGCCCGCTTCACGTGGTTCGTGGTCACGCTCACAAATTAATGCGACCGCATGTAAAGATCAAACCTGCGGGTCAGAGCACTGTGATCCGCCCCGGCGGCGAATCGCAGCCCTTGCCCTGCTCCGCAGGAGTCCGTTTCCTCTCCACCCTGAAGGGCGGAGTATCCACGGAGGAATCAGATGAGAATCGGGGCAGGGGCCGCGCTGCGCCGTCCCGGAGAAACGGAACCAGGCCGCCGACCGCTGGAAGAAGATCGTGCGCCTCGCCTTTCCCGGCAGGCGAATACCGACACGCGCCAAGGTGGCGTTAGGCGGGCTGCGGGGCGGGCGTTGCCGGAGCGGCCGCGACCTTGCGGGTCTCGCGCATTATCAGCAGGCCGTTGACCACCATCAGTGTCGCGGTCAGGCAGTGGACGCCGAGCGCGGTGGCCACGGAGCCGTGGTGGGCCAGCACGGTGGTCATGTCGCCGTACGCGGCGAGGGCCTCCACCAGCAGCGCCCAGCCCAGCGCCCGGCGATGGCCCGTCACCAGCAGGATGCCCAGGACCAGGGCCAAGACGACGTCGCGGATTCCCTTGATGATCAGGAAGCCGTTGCCGTCGCCGGACGGCCAGCTCGGCAGGCCGAAGCCCGGTGCCGTCGTCTCCGGGCTCAGGATGAACTCCGCCCCGAACCAGAGGATGAAGAGGATGAAGGCGGCGGCCAGGACGGTGTTGATCTTCTTCAGCGACATTGTTCTTCTCCTTGCGAGTCTTCGTCGGCTTGGTGAGCTTCGTGGAGCTTGCTGAGTCGTGTGGAGCCTGATCAGGCCGCGCGGACGCGGCTGATCGAGGGGCGTAGTTTGTCGGGATCGCCGTTGTGGGATCTGAGCGACAGCTGCATTCCCGGATGTCGGGATTTCGGTGGCCAGCTGCCGCCCGGGGAGTGGGGATTGTGCGCCACCGGCGCGGCGTCGGCCCGCGGGGTCAGTAATCCGAAGCCCTGTCGCGCTCACCCCGACGGGGCGAAAGCCGTCGATATAACGGGGCGAATCAGCGCATGTCGGGGCGGCTTTGGTATCAGGTGAGCGCGGCGACCAGCAGGGCGAAGGCGGCGATGATGACGGCGACGCGGACGTAGTGGAAGCGTTCCCAGCGGTTCATCTGCTGCTTCCAGTCGGCGGGCCGGTTGTCAGGGGTCCACGTCTTGTTCCGGTTATTGATCGGGACGAGCAGCAGAATCGACATGATCACGCTGAGCATCAGCAGCGCGCCGGCGGTGACGACGAGGCCGGTGCCGTGGTGGCGCCATCCGGCGATGACCCAGACCGCGACGAGGACGAGCGAGCCGATGTACCAGACCGGCATCACGGCGCCGAGCATCCGGCCCCCATGGGCATGGCCGAGTTGGCCACTGTCCTCGGGGAGTGCGTTGAGGATCGGGTTCATGACGAAGGCGACGGAGAACTCCACCCCCACCATCACGCCGACGATCACGGTGGTGACGACCTCGAGTGCGTTGAACATGATGCCCCCCTGACATCTAGTGTTGCTAGCTGATGAGGCAACGCTAGTACTACTGTCGCTTGATTGTCTAGCGGTGCTAGGATCGAATCATGTCGGTACAGGAACGCAAGCAGCGCGAACGGGCGGAGCGCGAACGTCTCATCTTGGCGACGGCCCGCGAACTCGCCGAGCAGCAGGGCTGGGACGCGGTCACCACCCGCCGCCTCGCCGAGCGCATCGAATACAGCCAGCCCGTCCTCTACAGCCACTTCCGCGGCAAGCGCGAGATCATCGGCGCCGTCGCCCTGGAGGGCGCCACCGAGCTGGCCGCGGCGGTGCGGGCCGCGGCAGCCGCCGCGGACGGCCCGCGCCCCCGGGTCACCGCCCTCGCCCGCGCCTACCTCGACTTCGCCGCACGCAACCCGGCGGTCTACGACGCCTTGTTCCAGCTCGACGGCGGCCTGACGTTCGCACAGCAGGACACCCAGGAGCCGCTGAAGGACGCCTTCGCCGCTCTGCTGGAGAGCCTGGGCGAGGTCGCCGGGGACGGCGTCCACCCGGGGCTGTTCACCGAGGTGTTCTGGGCGGCCCTGCACGGCCTTGCGACCCTGACCCGGGCGGGACGGCTGCTGCCAGAGGACGCCGCGCAGAGGGTGGAACTGCTCGTGGACCGGCTCGCCATGATCTGACACACCGTCCCGGCGGGCACGCAGCCGGGGCCCTCGTTCCCCGCCGCTGCCTGCCTGCGGCAACGCTCTTGGTCACTCGCGCCCACACGGCGCAGCCGCAGATCGCCGGGCCCCGTACCCCAGACGGGCACCCGCCCCGGAAGCTGCGATGCTCATTGAGCACGACCCGATACGCGCCCTGACGCCGCGTCATTCGCCGGTGCCCTCGTCGTCCTCGTCGAAGTGAACGGTCGCCCGGTCACGCAGTGGGCGCAGGCCCTCGCATGGCGGGCGGGCGGGCGAAACTGTAGCGGCCCAGGCAGTTGAGGTTGGCGTGCTTCAGCGGGGAGACCCGGGCCACGTCCTCGTCCAGAACATCATGCTCCCGCTCCTCGGAAGGCAGGGTCCGCAGGTGGTCGACGGCGGCGTCGAGGTAGCGCGTTGTCCAGAGCAACGGAGGCATTGAGAACCAGGCCGAGCACGCCGAGTTGGTCCCCCTGCCCCGTCCTGCAGGCCTGCATGATCTGTCCGCGCTTGCCGTGGCAGATGTCGCGGGCGAGCTTGTGCCGTGACTCCTGGACGGTGAGCTACCGGTTCATCTGGCGCCGGTAGGTGTCGTCGACCGGGTCGACGACCCGGAGCAGGTGCAGGGTCTTGGCGATGCGCCCGTACTCGGCGAACGCCTGGCCCAGCGGGGTCGGCCGCCCCTCGCGGCCGAACATCCGCAGCAGGTCGTACGCGCGGACCTGCCCGGTCACCAGTGAGCCGCCGTCGAGTTTCTGATGCGTGACGATGGCGGGCTCGAGGCCCTCGGGCGTCCCTGCGCCCTGGTCCGGTATGCGGGTCACCGTTCGCGAGTCAAGGTCCAGGAGGTACGTGGACGTCTCAGTTACGACCCGCCAGGTGCCTGTCTCGTTGTCCATCAGCTTGTCCATGCGTGTACGCGTGCGCGCAGGTAAGGGCGGTGCAATGAGGAGGCGGGGTGTATCTGCCGGCGCTGATGCAACGGAATGGACCGCCCTTCGCTCCGGGCCAGGCAAGGCGAGCGCGAAGGAAGATCGCTACTCTGCATGAGTGCTCTCATACGACGAGTTGACCTCCCCGGAGCGGGAGTTGTGGGACGCGTTTCCTGAGGGACGCCGCGTGGACCTGCGCACGGGTTCGCCCGAGGATGATCGTGTCGACGAGGGTGGGCACTGGGGCCCCGGGCGGAGGGTTCGGGCTGCCGTGATCACGGCGCTCCTCCTGGGCGCGAACACCACGCAGCCGGGCGTTGTGGCGTGCCTGAGGCTCGCCGGGGCGCGAATATCTGGGCGCTTGAATCTGGCCGGCGCGCAGATCGCTCACGCCTTATGGCTCGAGGGCTGCTGGTTCGAGGAGTCTGTGGACCTTCTCGGAGCATCGACACAAACGCTCGTGATCTCGGGCAGTCAGGTGCCGGGCATCGAAGCCGCTTCGGCCCGCATCGAGGGAATCCTCGACCTGCGACGCTCTGTCGTGGAGAGCCTCGATTCCTCGCCTTTCAACCACGTCAGTACCGCCCTGTCGCTGAGCGACGCCCGGGTGAGCGGCGGCGTCCTGCTCAACGGGGCCGAGATAAGCGCGCCCGGAGGATGGGCCGTGGCCGCCGGCGGCCTGGTCATGGATGGAGGCGTCTTCTGCAACGGCGGGTTCGTGGCACGAGGTGAAGTACGGCTGCTGGGTGCACAGTTGCCGGGCGGGCTGTTCATGGGGGGCGCACGCCTGGAGGGCCCCTCCTCGCGTGGAGTGGCCCTCGCACTGGACAACGCCGTGGCCTCGACCATCGATCTCTCGGGCGGGTTCACCGCGAGCGGGACCGTCCGGCTGCGGGGTGCCCGGATCTCGGACAGCCTGACCTTTGGAGGAGCCGTGCTAAACGGGTCGCCCGACGGCCGCGGCCCGTCTCTGGTCGCCCCGCTGATGCAGGCCGTCGACTTCGACTTCACCGTGGCCCACCCACCGTCCGGCACCGTGGACCTGCGGGGCGCGCAGGTGTCCTATCTCCACGACAGCGAGCACAGCTGGCCGGATGTGGTGGAGCTGGACGGCTTCGTCTACGGTTCCATCAAGATGGACGAGGCAGTGAGGCAGCGGGAGTCCGTCACGCACCGCGTGGCGTGGATACGACGCAGCCCGGGCTACAGCCCCCAGCCCTATGAGCAGTTGGCGAGCTGGTACCGAAAGGCCGGCCACGATGACGACGCCCGGCGCGTGCTGCTGGCCAAACAGCGCCATCGGCGTCGAACTCTTCACCCGCTCGCGCGCGTGTGGGGGCACCTGCTCGACACGACCGTCGGTTACGGATACCGCCCCTGGCTGGCTGGCGTCTGGCTCCTCGCGTTGACCTTGCTGGGCTCGCTGTCATTCGGTGCTGGCTCCCCCAGGCCGGCCCAGCAAGGCGAGGGCGCCCCGTTCCAGCCCTTCGTCTACACACTCGATCTCTTGATCCCCATTGGTGGTCTGGGGCAGCGCACGGCGTGGTACTGGTCGAACGACAGCCTCCAGTGGCTGGCCTACCTGCTGATCGCCGTCGGCTGGGTGCTGACGACCGCCGTCATCGCGGGTGTCACCCGCACCGTGCAGAGAAATTAACGAGCGACAAGCGACAGCTGAGTTCAAGCGTCGCCAGCAGATGAGTGCGCAGCCGAGGGTGAGGAAGGCTTCGTGGATGTCGTCGCGGATCTCCCAGCGGACCCGCAGGCGGCGGAACCAGTGCAGATGAGCGAACGCGCGCTCCACGACCCAGCGTTGGGTGCCCAGGCCGGAGCCGTGCTCGTTGACCGGTCGGGACTGGTCGGCTTCATCGAGATCGCCCCAGACACCAGCCAGGATGTCGATCTCATAGGAATTGACCATGAAGGCTTCTTCAGACTTGGTCAATGTGTCCCACTCTTGCTTGCTCACTCAGCAATCGTCGCAGAAACCGGTGAACCTTCGCGGTCACAGCACTAAGCGGCTTTGATGAAGTTCGCTGCTGATCCTTGGACGCGTGCGCGTTGACGGTTCAGGGCTCGGTCGACAGCGGTGCCGACCGCTTCGGCGGTGGTGTGGACGCGCTCGGGGTAGTCCTCGTACTTCGCCGAGCACCATACCCGCTCGATGTCGTTCAGTTCGGGACTGCGGGGCGGGAGGTAGAAGAGTTCGACGCCGATGGCGGCCAGATCCTCGCGGCGTCCTTTGAAGGCCCGGGCCACGTGCGCGGAGGCATTGTCCAGCACGACGGTGCACGGCCGGACACGAGTGAAGCCCGCGGGCGGCTGTTCCAGTGCGGCGGCACCGCCAGGCAGGCCGGCCAGTTTCGTGCACACGAATTCAAGCAGCATGGCCGCGTCGATCTTTCCGCAGCTCCTCTCCCACACCAGGTCGGCATGCCGTCCCGCGACCAAGGCGCCGAGCACGTTCACGCGCCGACCCTTCTTGTCCTCGCGCGGCACGACGGCCCGATGCCCTGCCCGTGACCAGGTGTATCCCGTGGGCATGGTCGGCGCGAACCCGCTCTCGTCGAGGAAGTACAGGTCCCTCATACCTGTAATCGCGCCCAGCCGTAAATCCTCCAGCTGGGCCCGGGCGGCTTGCTGGAGGACGGGGTCGGCCTTGTGCCGCAGCGTGTCCCGGGTCCGTTTCCACCGGAACCCGTCCCGGTGGAGCAACTCGGTCAGCCAGGCTGCCGAGACCCGCACCCCCGTTCCGCGGCCAGCCAGTCACACAGCGCGGCGGCAGTCCACGTTCGTCCCTGCTGGGCGGACTCGTCCAGCAGGGCGGCCAGTGCCTCGCGGTCCTCGCGGGTAACCGAGGCCGGGCGCCCCGGGCGCGGGGCGTCCCCAGCGTGTCAAACCCGCCCGCCGCGAAGCGGTGGACCGCACCGCGCACGGTGACGTCGTTGCATTCGAGCAGGTCAGCCACCTCCGGCACAATGAGGCCCCGTCCCATCAGCCGTATGCATTCCAGACGCAGTCTGGTACCCGGCGCCAGATCACGTGCCCGCAGACGCTCGCGCACCTCGGATCCTGATCAGACGTCAACTCAGCACGCAGGATCTTCGGCATGAGGCAGCCCCTCCCCGCCCCGTCTCATACCCGAAGGGCAGCCCCACATCACCGAGATCGCTCAATGCCCTCGGTCAAGGCATGTCGAGTTCGGGCAAGGAGAAAAAACCGGTGATTGCCTGCACCGTCCGTTCCTCGTTGTCATCTCTGTCAAGATCCGCCTGCGGCCCGATCAGATTCCCCGCCGTGAGGACGGGTAGCAGCAGATCAGGGTCCTCACCCACCCGGTCGTGCAGATTCTCGAAGCTGAAGCCGGTGACCAGGCTCCCATCGCGGTAGTACTCGAACCATGGGCGATGGGCCTTCGCCCAGCAAGGCTCGGTCACGAAGACAACGAGTTCGCCGCCGTCCGGGCACAGCCGCCGGTAGTCGGCAAGGTCGTAGTCGCCGCTGTCCCAGCTGAGCATGTCGTGCATCATCAGCCCCCAGTCGGTTCCCTTGCCGTAGGCGAGTGGCGTTCGCCGCAGGCCGAGGAGTCCTCGCGTAAGTGAGTCCAGAGACAAGCCGCGGAAGAAGACCACGTTGGTCTCCTCGTGGTGCGGAAGCGGGCCGTGTATCCAATCCGTCATACCGGGCACCGTAGAGGAACCCACTGACACGGCCGCACAGCCGCCCGCCGTCGTCAAGACAGCGGCCAGCCGCTCAGCGCCAAGGTAAGGAGCAGGCTCACTGGTCGTGGGCTCGGCGGCCAAAGAATCAGTACTCGACTTCGCCGTAACCGCTTACGACCTCGGGGGAAATTGAGGTGCGGGCGTGCTGGCCCGGCGCCTCGGCTGGTGGGGGATCAGCGGGCGGTGTCGCGGACGAGGACGAGTTCGGTGCTCGTCCGGCGGTGGTGGGACCGCTGCGCGGATCGGTCGGAGACCAGTGAGGCGATCGCGAGATGGGTCTCGGCGTAGGTATCACGGCGTCCGTGAGGCCCTCTCATGTCACGGCCAGACCGGGATGATCACCCTGTCCGCCGAGGCCGTAAAGCGGTGGACAGCCCTCCAGTGCTGGGCGAGCATCTCCGCGATGAACAACGAACCTCTCTCCATCCCCAAACGCGTCCGCTTCGTCGAGCTCAGCGCGAAGGCGCTGCGGGTGCTTGCCGACGGTGACCTCGCTGGCGGCAGCGCCGAGGCCGGGGTCGCCCTTGATGAATACTTCGTGTCTGACCGGGCCCGCTGGATCTTCGGCCATCGCGCTGACCAGCTCGCCGAGGACCCGTCTGCCGCGCCCTGGATCACGCGGGCCGCTGTGTCCGAGCCGGACGGGGTCGTCGTCGGCGACGCCGGGTTCCACGGGCCGCCGGACGAGGCCGGGATGGTCGAGGTCGGCTTCACCGTCGTGCCCGGGTACCGCCGCCAGGGCTATGCCCGCGCCATGCTGACGGCGCTGCTTGTCAGGGCCGCCGCCGAACCCGGTGTCAGGACCGTGCGGGCCAGGATCAGATCCGACAACAACGCCTCCCTGGCCACCATCGCGGGCTTCGGTTTCACGCGCGTCGGCGAGCAGGGGAACGAGCGCGACGGGCTCGCGATCGTCTTCGAGGTCCCGGCAGACGCGATTCAGTGGCCGCGTAGCTTTACGGCCTCGGCGGACATGGTGATCGTCCCGGTCGGGCCGTGACATGAGAAGGGCCGCACGGGTTGGGTGAGTTGTGAAGCTGACCTGGGCCACGTGCGGCCTGTTCCCATCCTGCCCTGTCCGGTGTCTCACGCGCACATTTCGGCGAGTTGTTCGCCGAGCTCGCCAGTGCGTGGGAGGCCGCGCGGCAGTCCGCGCTCCGCGAGGCCCGGGGCGGGGAGCGTCGGCGGGCGGAGGGTGCCGGCCGAAAGCCCAAGCTGGTCTTCCTCGATCGGCTACTGATCACCCTGGTCCATCTGCGCCATCAGTTGCCGCACGTGGTGCTCGCCGAGCTCTTCGAGGTGGATCGCTCCACCGTCTCCGCAGCCATCCGCCAGGTCCGCCCGCTGCTTGCGGCCCGTGGTTTCGCCGTGCCCGACCGGCCCGGACTTCGGCTCAAGACGCTGGAGGACGTCTTCGCCTATGCCGAGGCAGAGGATGTTGAGCTGCGGCTCGACGGGGCCGAGACCCAGGTCCGCCGCCCGCAGGCCGACCGCCCCGGGCGCCGGGCGTTCGTCTCCGGCAAACGCAAGCAGAACACCATCAAGACCACCACGTTCAGCGACGGCCAGGGCCGCCTGCTGCTGTCCGGCCTGGTCCGCCCGGGCCGGATGCACGACCAGACCGCCGTGCGCACCGAGGGCATCGCCGAGCAGTTCCGCACCCGTCCCGGCGTGAAGGCGAAGGTCGATTCCGGCTACCTCGGGCTGGCCAAGGAGTTCCCCGGCCAAGTCAGCGCCCCGCCGAAGAAGCCCAAGGACGAGGCGTGCGACGGTGACAAGCACGCCTGGCGCGAGACACGACGGCGGCAGTCCTCGGCGAGGATCTGTGTGGAGCACACCAACGCCGAGCTCCGCCAGTGGGCACCCCTGCGGCGATTCACCGGACGCCGCAATACCTACGCCGAAACCCACCTCGCGATCGCCTCACTCGTCTCCGACCGATCCGCACAGCGGGCCACCCGCCCAGAGACGAGCACCGAACTCGTCCTCGTCCGCGACGTGACCTGCTGATCACCCACCAGCCGAGCCGCCGGGCCAGCACGCCCGAATCTCAATTTCCCCCGAGGTCGTTAGAGCTCGTGGTCCTGGGCCAGCTCTTCCCAGCGAATGCCGCGAAGCGCAAGGTCGGCGTCCTCGCCCGACGGGACATCCAAGACGGTCTGGAACCAGACCACAGTAAGGGCGGAGCGGTGCAGGACCTGGTCGAGCTCAGAGGCGACTGCTGTCGAGCGGAAGACGCCGATACAGGCCACGGAAGCCAGTACTTCAACAGGGCCGAAGGCGCCGGCGGTCTGGTCCGGGTACTCGCGGCGGGGCGGAACCAGATGAACCGGCGTGGAGGGAAACGCGCGTTCAGCCTGCCGCTGAAGGCCGCTGACCTTCATGTCATTGATGGGCTTGCACGGGTAGCCCTCCAACATCCCCCCGTAGGTCGACGACATTCGCAGCTCGGTGAGCTCGATCGAACGGCCAGACGAGAGGACTATGCGGCTCAGCGACATGCCGACACCCTATGCGCACGATTCACTTCCCATACACGGCCTAGAAACGCTGGCTGAGGCCGTGCATCGCGGCCTCATGTGCCAGGTCCAAGAGCAGAGCGGTGCCGGCGACCCAGACTGTACGGGGCCAGGGAGTCTCATCGAAAAGTTGCATGACCGCCGCTACCCCCACCGACTGGCTGCGCGGAGATCGGCGATGGAGGGCATGCTGTCAATCGCTTCGTCTGCACGTCCGTGCCTGACGAGGAGCGCGGCCGCCTCCCACGCCTCCACGTCGGCATCTGCCCGGAGCAGGCCGAGAGCCTCTTCGACGCGTCCCGCCTGCTCCAGGATCCACGCGGTGCTGGATGTCAGTCCGTACAGGTCCGTCGGCAGCATCGCGGCGTGGGCGAGGGCTTCCTCGTACCGACCTGCCTCGCCCAGCAGCCATATCCGGTTCGTATGGAACCAGGATGAGTGCTCGTCAATGTATTCGGCATCGCGCTCGTCGAGGATGGCCAGGGCGTCGTCGAAACGCCCGGCCTCGGCAAGAAGGTGGAGGACGCTTTCGAGAAGGCAGGCGTCGTGGTGGTCGAACGTGGGTCGTCTCACCTCGACGGCTTCCTCGATCCGGCCCTGGCGCCCCAGCAGTTCGATCAATGGCCAGCGGAAGCGGTCCCACTCGTCGGCCGCGATGAAGCGCCGCAGGACGGTCTCGGCCTCGTCGGCCTGACCGCGGTCTTCGAGGGCCCTGGCGTAGTACGGCAAGCCAACGTGCGCGTGCTCTCCGGTGCCGAGTTCGCGCAGTTCCTCCATGCGCCCGTTGCGCTTGAGGAGTTCGGCATAGGCGGTGAGCGTGTTCTGGACCAGGAAGCGGCCGGCGGCTATGTCTGCCCCAAGCACGCGGACGGCCTCGTCGACGCGACCCGCGCGTTCCAGGACCTGGGCCTGAAGGTCCTGGGACCGTGCTTGTCGCAGCCATCAATGAGTGGCTATGACCCCGTCTCGCGCGTCATCACGTACGTGTTCCCGATGTCGGGATCGCCGTAGAAGAAGAACAGCTCCAACTCGTCATGCGGGTCGCGGTCCACGTAGAAAGACCACGCGTATGTCGACGGAGGCTCAGGAGTCGAGGCGTCGGTGCTCGTCACGGGGAAACGTCTCCCCACTCGTGTCCGGGCCGTCAGCGCGAGCCGGACGACCTGTCCGCCGTCGCGGTCGGTCAATTGCCAGGTTCCCGTACCGGAGAGGCGCCAGCCGTCCTCGAAGTCGAAGTCCTGCCCGTCGAGCTTCTCGAAAAGAGCCGTTCCGTTTTCGCGAAGCACCACACGGGTGCCCTCGACATTTTCCCAGCCCCCGGCGACTTCGGCCGTCGTGGTGTCGTGGAGCCCTGTTCCCTCGTAGTACTGATAGGGGCCGGCACACGCCGTCAGAACAGCCAAAACCACCATCAAGCCACCGAGGGTCGCCCCCCACGCACGTAGCCTGCTTCCGCCCTCCACCAGGACCTCCCACGCTCAGTCCAGCCAACCGATAGAAGTGGGCCGGGGAGAGATACCTTGTCAGACCTGTTGAACGCGTTCAACTCTGCGACTGGAGAGGTGGCGCGCACCACCCCGGCCTCGTGTATTCAGCACTGCCCGCAGCCACCGATGAGCACTGCAATTTTCGATACACGTCGTAGAGGCCACAGCCTGGACAAGTCACGGTCTGGCCGGCGATGGGATGCGCGTACTCGTCGGTGTCTGACCGGCAGTGAACTGGGCTTCAGGTTGCCGGTCTCCGGCATGACGGTCTGTCCGCATCCCTGCGTACGGTGCATCTATCGACGCCCCTGCACCGGAGGAACGGAATGTATCTGCTCCCTCTACTGCTGGGCCTCGGGCTGATACTGGTCGGGCTTGCGCTGGCGACGGACCACCGCGGTATCGCCCAGCGGACCGTGGACACGTACCTCAATCCTGCCCACGCCGACCCCAGCCTCCTGCGGACCTTCAACCGACTGGGATTTGAGCATCCAGGGATGGACTTCCTCCGCTACGCCCCACTCCAGCGGAGGTTCGTGCGCATCTGGGGTGGGTTTCTATCCGCCTTCGGGCTCGCGTTCCTGGCCGCAGGCGTCGTGCTCCTGGTTCGCGCCTGACCGCCGCTACGCGGGCTTCGGACCGGCGCGCTCTGAACGGGTGCCGGCTCGAGTACCCGTCCAAAGCGGCGGTCGCGCTCGTGGGGGAAGCCGCTTCCGGTGCGTTCGGTGTCGCCAGGATCGGCCGCCAGCTGCGTAGCTGGACCGTCGCCTGACTACGACCGCAGCGCCGGCGGACTGGCGTTCCGCTGTGGTCTAGCCTCGGCTGTGGGGAGCACACCCCCGGCCACCGGCAGGCGACCCTGCAGCTGGGACGCTGTTTCGAGTGCCCGCACAGCACCTGCGAGCTATGAAGGTGGGCCCGGGCTTGCCAGGTGCAGCATCCGAAAAGGCAGGCATGGGCTGGTGAAGCGCAACGGTCATGGGCGGAGATTCGCCGCTGGACTACCTTGACACGCTTCAGGAAATTGTCGGCGCTGAAGGTCTGTATTCGCTCGCGGACATGTCTGGCGAGCAGCGGGCGGCAGTCGCTGCTCGTCTTGCGGATCCTGGCGTACTCAAGCGGGCTCAGGGACATGCCGAGCAGATGGCTCCGAAAGGACTGCAGGTCCTTGCAACTGTTCTTCTGGCGGTCGGCGCACCGATCCCGGAACAGCTCAGGGGCTGGATCTACGCGGCGATTGCTGCTGAGGATCTCAGCGACTGGGGTTCGTCGGCCGACGAACGGCAAACGCATCTGGCAGCGCTGCGGTCCGCTGTGGCTGCCCACGCTGCGGGAGGAGTCGTCACGTCGATCGCTGATGAAGGCCTCTTCGAGGTCCTCCTTACCCATGTGGACGGCTGACAGGGCTGAAGGCCCGCCGTTTCAACGCTGAGGTACGCAGACGGACCTAGCACACAGTTCGTCCTGTCTGTTCGACCTACGAAGGTGTGCAGATACGCCCCTGTGGCTTGCCTGGACGGGCAACGCCGCTACTCTGCCGTGGGGTTGAAGCGGACTTTGGTGGTCCGCTACCTGCGTACAACAAACGTAGGGAGACGTGACTTTCGTCATGGAATCGTTGATCGAAGCGAACGGTGAGGGGCGTGCACAGTTGCCGATGGCGAGCGGGGACGCGGAACCAGATTCGCGTAGGCGCCCACCCTCGATAGCGCCTATAGATCCGGGCTCAGAACGTCAGCTGTGGGCTCCTCTTGCGGAGCCGGGCAAGATAGTTGTCGAACCTTCAACGGCACCTGACGCCCACCTGTTCCTTCGGGCAGCCCACCGCCTGAAGGAACGGCGTAACTAGTGGCTCGTCAGGCAGCCTTGGCCGGGTAATGCGTCCAGGTGCGGATGGGTGAGTCGGGGGCGAAGTTGGTCTTCGGTTCGGTGCGGGCATTGCGCCAGCGGACGTACGCGGCGATGGCCGCGTTCTGCTCGTCGTGGCTGCGGTGGTCGGTGCCGTTGAGTGCGAAGTAGCGCAGGGCCGCGAACTCGGCCTCGATCCAGTTCAGCCAGGAGCCGTAGGTCGGCAGGAAGACCAGTTCGATGTCGTTGTCGGCCGCCCAGGTGCGGACCTTGGCGTGCTTGTGCGGGGAGAAGTTGTCCAGCACCACATACAGCCTCTCCCCGGGCCAGCGGGCGCGCAGGGCCTTGAGGAGGGCGAGGAATTCGCGCCAGCGCTTGCGCGGGCGGATGCGGTAGTACAGCTTGCCGGTGGCCAGATCGAGGGCAGCGAGCATGTGCCTGACGCCGCTTGTGCGGTTGTAGGTGGCCCGCAGCCGGCGCGGGCGTCTCACCGGCCCCCACGCCTTGCCCTTGCGGGGCATCAGGTTCAGCGGTCCGAACTCGTCGACGCATATCACCCGCCCGTCGGCGGGCGGGGTGTCGTACAGCGCCAGGATGCGATGCATCTTGGCGATGAACTCCGGGTCGGTGGACGCTTTCCACGTAGTGGTGGTCTTCCAGGAGACCTTGCCCTCACGCAGGATCCGGCGCAGGGTCTCCCGGCTGATGGCCGCAGTCACCTTCTGCTTGACCAGGTGCTCGGCGAGCTTGCTCAGGCTCCAGGTGGAGAAGGCGGTGATCTTCCAGTCGGCGGGGGACGTCCGGGCGATCAGGCAGATGTGCTCGCGCACCTGGTCACTGATCGTCTTGGGGCGTCCCCCGCTCCATTTTGGGTCCAGCGCGTCGAACCCCCGCTCGTTGAAGGCGTGGATGACATCGCGGACGTAGTCCTCGCCGACCTGCATCAGCACGGTGATGTCCTTGACCGTCTGGCCCTGGGCGGACATCAGCACCACGATCGCCCGGCGGAGTTTTACCGGGTCCTTCGCGGTCCGGCTGATCCGCTGCAGCCTCCGGCCCTCGTCCATCGTGACCGGCCGGACGAACACACTCGGTCGTCGTCCCACGACCACCTCCAAGATCAGGTCTTGGAGACAGTCTGCTGACCGACGAGCAGGTCGTGCGACGGGTCTGAGCAATTCGGTTGGCGAGTCGGCAGGGCGCAGTTTGCGAACGGGCCCCCCATCACACCGCCGGCGGTTCCAGGTCGACCCCGTCGCGGAACCGGAACCCCAAGGCGTGAACGAGTGCGAAGACCAAGTCCTCCGCCAGCGGATCACACTCAGTCACCAGGGCAGCCCTGAGCGCCACCGGGTCCGGCTGAAGGCCAGCCCCTCGAGCCCAGGCTGCAGCTCGCTCACCTACTTCGACCGAATCACCGATCCACTCACCAGGGAGGCCGTAATTCCGCGCCATCTCCGGCGACAAAGCACATTGCCATGACAGGCCATCGGGACTCGCTGCCTGAACTGTCGCGAAGTCGCTGTCAATCACATGACAGACCAGGACAGAAGCGCGCGTCTCGCCGATGATCGAAGGGTCAGGATCTGCGACAGGGCACGCTTGTACGATCTGCCACTCGCCATCACGCGCCCACCAGAACGGCACACAGTCCGAGGCCCGCATCGCCGCCAACTTCGTCAGCGGCCGACCGGCTCGCGCCACGATGAAAGACCCCGAGAACCCCATGACCGGGAACCATAGTCGCGATCACTGACACCGTTGATTACCCGGCCAAGGCTGCGTGACGAGCCACTAGTCCCGCTGTGCGGGCCCGAGGGCAGGTGGCGTCTGGTGGTCCCCGGAGGGGCCGGCGTCGCCGGTCTTCCACTCGGGGTCATAGGCGCAGGACACGGTGGCGCCGCCGGTGAAGTACTCCCGGTCCGGGAACCAGGTGAAGGACATCCGCTCGGCCCCGTCGTCCCGCTGGACGAACAGGTCCCAGTTGCCCTTCGCGCCGTCACGGTAGGACGTGACCTCCCAGCCGTTGTCCTTGAGGTGCTGGTGCAGTCGGCGGAGGCCGGAGACGGCCCGGCTCGCGGGCACATGGTCCAGCGCCCAGCTGTGACTCATCTGGTAAGCGCCGTCGACGGTCTTGTCCTCCAGCCCCAGCAGACCCCCGTCGTAGCAGAAGCCGGAGCTGAACGTGTTCTCCGTGCTGACGCCAACGTCCTCGACTCCTGGGTCTACGGTGCGCTTGAACCCCACGACGTCGTACGCCTCCTGGGAGCGCTGGAAGGCACGACTCGCCATGTTCTCGGGCGCGACGCGGGGAAAGCCCGTCGACCCCAATGAGCCAGATACGAGCGGGACGACCAGAACGAGTACGACGACGGCGACGAGCGCGGCGCAGCCGCATCCGAGGGCCCCGAGGACGGAAGAGGGGGACCTCGACTCGGTCGGAGCGGCGGGGGTGGTGTTGGTCGGTACGGTCTCTTCGGGCATACGGGGACGGTATGGCAGCGTGGAAGCGCGACGGATGGGCGCAGCTACCCGGTAAGGGGTGGGTACGCGTACTCAATTGAGCTGCGCGGGACCAGAATCCAAAATCTTCATAAGTTTTCTAAACTTTGTCCGGCGAATCTTGCGGCGGTCGCGGGCCCTGGCATGCTCATCTGCGCCGAAAAGGTGATGGCCACCCGTAGGCGCCCTGATCCGCCGAACAGGCCTCTGGTGCGCGTGACCGGTAACGTTTGCCGGGTTTCTTGATCATCTGGCTCGGGCCGGGTCTGCCGCTTCACCGCCAGAAAACCGCCGTTGCGCCTGGGCCGTCCAAGTTCGGCCTGCAGAACTACCCATGAGAGCATCGGCTGGTGCGCAGACTGACGGTACTGGGGACGTGTGGGGCCTGGCCGGAGGCTGGCCGGAGCGCCAGCGGTTTCCTGCTGGAGTACGACGGGTTCCGGCTGGTGCTGGACCTGGGCTACGCGACCTTCCCGCGGTTGCTGGAATACTGCGCCGGCGGGCAGGTGGACGCCGTGGTGGTCACCCACGAACACCCCGACCACTGCGCCGACCTCAGCGCCCTGTGTCGCTCGCTCCACTTCGCGGAGGAGCGGGGCGCCCGCCTGCCGTTGTACTGCCCTCTTGGAGTGATTGGCCGAGTCCAGGCGATGGAACCGACCGAGGACCTGCTCAACGTCTTCGACGTGCACTCGCTCCCTTCGAGCCACCAGGTGGGACCGTTCCGGCTCGATGCCATGCTGCTGCCGCATCACGTTCCGCATGCGGGTGTGCGGTTGACCGCGCCGGGCCTGACCCTTGCATACAGCGGCGATGCCGGACCGGACCCTGCCCTTGCCCGGCTGGCGGCAGGGGCAGATCTGTTCATCGCGGGAGCCACGCTTCAGGGCGCATCCGCCGACAGCGGCGATCACCACCTAATGAGCGCCGTGGATGCTGGGGCCTGGGCCACCCGTGCCAGGGCCAAGCGCCTGCTTCTCACTCACTTCTGGCCCGGCAGCGACCGTACGCGTTCGACCGCCGATGCCTGCAGCAGCTTTTCGGGCGAGGTGATCGCTGCCGAGGAGAGCATGGTGCTCTCCTTCTAGTGCGCTGATGGGTGAGGCGCCGGTTACCTGATCACGCGGCGAGGGCGGGCCGGCCTCCCCAGCGCAGTCCTTTCTCGCTGCAGCTGCGGGCGCGCTCCTTGCGTGCTGCACGCCTACCCGCGCTGGCGCAACGCCAACGCCCGCCACCCCGACGTGCTGGCCGCCCAGCGCCGCGAGCGCGCCCGCATCCGCAGCCAGAAGGCATCCGCTGGGGAGGACGCCCCCTCGCCGAGGCGGCCTGAGACATGGGGAAGATCGTGGCACCGTGGCAGGACCGCTGTCCCGGCGATATCGGGTGGTCCGCAGAGGCCGCCCGAAGCTACTGTCCGGCGCATGGCCGCTTCCCCCGAGCCCGCGGCAGAGCCGCCGGGCAACTTGACTGACCCCCGCGAGCTGGTGCTCGCTTACCTCGACTACTACCGTGCCGCGGTGCTGCGCAAGCTCGACGGCATGTCCGAGGAGGACCTGCGCAACAGCAGGCTCCCGTCCGGCTGGGCCCCGCTCGTCCTGCTCAAGCACCTCGCGTTCGTGGAACGGCGATGGTTCCGCTGGGGGTTCGCCGCCGAACAAGTGGATTCCATCTGGGGCGAGGAAGACCCTGACACACGAAAATGGCAGGTCGGAGCTGAGGAATCGACAGAAGAGATCCGAGCCCTCTTCCTGGACGAGTGCGCACGATCCCGCAAGATCGTGGCGGGTGCCGAACTGCAGGAACCCGCACGCAGTGGTGGCGGCTTCAACCCCCCTGACCACCACCCGGCCCTGATCTGGGTCCTGTTCCACATGCTGCAGGAGTACGCCCGACACGCCGGCCAGCTCGACGTGGTCCGCGAACTCGCCGACGGTGCCACCGGCGAATAGCGCAGCACCGGACAGAACAGACCACCTTCTCCACCTGGGTGGGTCCGCACCGTCACGAGCACCCACTCCCCAAGCCGGTGAACGTTCCCGGTCAGAGCACTAGTAGGGCTTTGTTAGGTCCTGTGGTGTGGTTCTGGTGTCGGTGCGGATTGGCCGCATATCGAGCAGGCGCCGGTCCAGGTGGCCAGGAGGGCCTGAAGCACGCGGAGGACCGCGTAGAGGGTCAGGCCGGCGCAGGCGCTTTTGGGTCGAGCCTGAGCATGGTGCAGAACGCCTGGGCGAGGGAGGCGAGGGTGACGTGGCGGTGCCAGCCGGGGAAGTTGCGGCCCTCGAAGTGGTCCAGGCCCAGACCGTCCTTGAGCTCGCGGTAGTCGTGTTCAACGCGCCAGCGGATCTTGGCGATGCGGACCAGTTCGCGCAGCGGGGTGTCGGCAGGCAGGGTGGAGAGCCAGTAGTCGGTGGGCTCGGCGGCGCCGGGCGGCCATTCGGCCAGCAGCCAGCACTCGGGCAGGGAGCCGTCGGCGGCGCGGCGGATCGTTCGGTTTGCGGGTCTGACCCGCAGCGCCAGGAACCGCGAGCGCATCTCGGCGTGGGGGTTGTGCTTCGTGGTCTTGCTGCCCTGGCGCCAGGTCACGGTTCGTGCCGCCGATCGCCCGGTTTTCAGGGCGAGTTGGCGCAGAGTGCTGTGCCGGCCGGGGTAGGCGGGTCCGGGCGGGCGGCCCTGGCCGCTGTAGGGCGGGCGGTCGGGGACGGCGTCGCCCGGGTAGGCGGTGGTGGTGCCCTTGACCGCGACGGCGTAGGTCAGGCCGCGCTCGGTCAGGCCCTCGCGGAAGCCGGTCGCGTCGCCGTATCCGGCGTCGGCTACCACCGGCAGGTCAGGAAGTTCCCAGCCCTCGCGGACCTCGTCGAGCATGTCCAGGGCCAGGCGCCACTTCTCCTTGTGCCGCTCGCTGTCGGGGATGGCCGCCTTGGCGCGTCGGCGCTGGATTGCCCCGGTCAGCAGCGCATCGCCGGTGTTCTTGGTGTCGTCCCAGCTCTCGGGCAGGAACAGGCGCCAGTTGACCGCCGAGGAAGCGCGGTCGCTGACCAGATTGACGCTGACGCCGATCTGGCAGTTGCCGCGCTTTCCCAGCGCGCCGCAGTACATCCGCGCCACACCCGGTGAGTCGTAGCCGTCCTTGGGAAAGCCCACGCCGTCGATCGCGTACGCCTCCGGCGAGATGTGAGCGGCAGCCCAACGAGCCAGCCGCTCACGGACCTTGGCCCAGTCCCAGGTCGAGGAGGCCACGAACTGCTGGAGCTGCTGGTGGTCCACGCCCAGGCGCTCGGCCATCGGCTGCATCGACTTGCGCTTGCCGTCCAGCATCAGCCCGCGCAGGTACAGCTCGCCCTTGGCTCGCTGATCCCGCCGGGCCAGAGAACCGAGCATCTCCTCCGCGAACGCCTCCAAGCGCGTGCGGACCGTGTCCATCTCCTCAGGTGTCACACCTGAAAGAACATCACAACCTATCCGGAGATGATCAATCGGGGTACCTAACGGTGGTTTGTTAAGCCGGGGAGTAGAGGTCAAGCGGGTGGCCTGCGCCGACGGCGTTGATCAGGGCTTGGAGTTCGGGTGGTGGGGGTGCATTCGTCCAGGCTCGCCAGCATCGTTGGAGGCTGGTCCAGGGGTCGAGCCAGGCCCGGACGGCGCGTATCGCCTTGGGCCAGGTGGCCGTGTGGGGCTGGTGGGGTCTGGTTGGTCCCCCTCTCGGGCCGGCCCGGTTCTTCGGGCGGCTCCGGTGGTGCTGTGCCGGGCGAAACCTCGGGTGGTGGACTGAACCAGGCGTCCCAGCAGAACGAGAACGCGCAGGTGACCAGGGTCTGGTGGCGGCGGATGGCGGTGTCGGAGCGGACCTGGAAGTCGGCCCACCCGAGTTCGTCCTTGACCTGCTTGTAGCTTTGCTCGATCCAGTGCCGGATGCCGTAGATCCGGACGACGTCGGCGAGGTCAGCGGCGGGTTCGGGACTGTCGGCCTCGCGGAGACCGCCGGGGCGGGGCAGGTCGGTGGCCAGGTACCAGGTGGCCTTCGCGGGCAGGGTGGCCGGGTCTGCGGTCGCCACGACCAGGCGGACGTTTCCGTCGGGTCCCCACCAGCCAAGGGTCGCGTCGGCGGCCCACCATGTCTCGGTGTGCCCGTCGCGGAAAGTCCGCTCGACTGGGGTCCAGTCGCCGGGATGCTTGTGGTCCGTCCAGGTCAGGGCGCGGGCGGCGTCGGCGGGGGTGTAGGCGTCCTTGCCGTAGGCCCAGGTGCCGTGGCTCGGTTTGAGGGCCATCACGAACGGCTGCCCCGCCTCGCCGAGTTGTCTGCGGAAGCTGTCCTGGTCGCCGTAGGCGCAGTCGGCGGCCACCGCCCGGAAGGCCACCCCGGTAGCGTTCGCGGTGCGGGCGAGTTCGGCGGCGATCTGCAGTTTCGTGCGGAAGCCGGGGTCGCTCCTGCCCTTGGGGAAGTGATGGGCGGGGCTGCAGGGCACAGCGTGCAGCGGGTAGTAGAGGTTCTCGTCCGCCCAGCAGGTGGTCACGGTGACGATGCCGTTGTCGGTCTTGCCCAGCCGGCCCAGCCACTGCCGGCCGATGTGCGCCGTCGCCTTCCCGTCCTTGCGGTCGCCCGAGTCGTCGATCACCAGCACCCCGCCCGCGTGCGGCGCGGTCGCGGGATCCGCCAGCAGCAACTCCACCCTGCGGGCGTTGACCCGCTCGTGGTCCCACGTCGACTCCGACAGGAAGAACTGCAGCCGTTGCACCGAGGGGTGCTGGGCCCCGACGACGGGTTCGGTGCCTGCCAGGCAGGTCAGCGTCTTGTTCCGGTCCCGCGGCAGCAGCAGCCCCGTCAGGTACTCGCGGAACCCACGACGCTGTGCCAGTGTGGAGAACAGGTCATCGAAGCGTGCGGCGTAGGCTTCCAGCGGGCCCGGTGCGGGCGGACACGGCAGACGACGGGTCATCACAAGCCCCCAGGCGGCGAGGCGACGTTCCTCTGCTACCGGCCTACTACGGCCCTGACCCGCCGTCAACAAACCACCGCTAACAAAGCCCTACTAGCCAGCTCCCCAACTAACGCACGAAGATCGCTCAGTGACTGATGACGAACTGTGCGAGGCCGTCCGCGCTCGTGTGAAGGCGGGACGGCCCACCGACTTGACCTCAACACTGACGACGCCCGAACCAGCCTCGCCGGCCACGGTCGAGGACGCGGAGCGCACTATCGGCTTCCGGATGCCGCCGCTGGTCCGTCGATTTTACCTGGAGATCGCCGACGGCGGCGTTGGCCCGTTCGATGGCTTCTCGCCTCTGAACGGCGAACCGCTGGGCATGGTCAACGACTATCTCGACTACCTGAACGCCGAGTTGGCCCCAGGGGATCCGCCCGCTCCTCCACCAGGCGTGCTGTTCTTCTGCGACTTCGGCTGCGCGATGTGGGCGCTGCTCGACTGCCGCCATCCCGAGGGCCAGATGTGGTGGTGCGAGCAAGGCAACCGCCACAAACTCGACCTGACCTTCCCCCCAGTGGATGCAGGCATGGCTCGACGGGCACCTAACCCACACGTACATGGAGGCAAGGAAGCTGCGGAACGAATCCTGGGTCAGACCGTGGGCCAACGAGCAGCCTTAGGTTCAGTCCGGCGGATCATGTCCGGGGCCATAAGCGGATCGCCGCGGTGTAACGGTGCCCTGGAAGACGTAACGTAAGCCCTCTTGTCGTAACGGGTGAGTGCGCCACGAAGCTGACCCCGCATGTCCGTTGGCGGCGTGGGAGCGGGGCCGGGGCAACAAGGGTGCCCGCACGGCCGGAGTGGACGGGAAGACCGCACACCCCATCGAGCATCTGCGCCGGAGCCCGCTTCGAACGCGGCCATCTCGTCGAACGCCCCGAGATCGTGGCAGCGTGACCACCTGCACCCCAACCGCTGATGGACGTTTCCAGCCGTGCCCGACAGTGACAGCCAGACCGCCTACAGGGACGCCGCGGCCACGACGAAGCAATTCACGTACCCGCTGCGCACACTGTGGCTGGCCGGGCCCGGAAGGTGAGCTGTCGGGCGTGGCTCCTGCGATGCCGGTCATGACAAGCAACCACCCGCAAGATCCCCACGGCTACGAACTCATCGACGAAGTCGCCGCCGGCTCGAAGGCGATCGTCATGCACTTCGCCCGACCCGCACAGGCCCCCCGACAGCGCTAAGGGCTCGCAGAGAATCAACGTGTTGCTTCCGGCGATGCGGCTCGTTGATGTGGTATGGGCATAACGCAGGAGATTCGAGATCAACTGAGTGCGAAGTTCGGGGTGTTGTTCCCGCATCTGGACGAGCGGCAACAGCGTCTGCTGATGGGAGCCGAGGCCCGGCTCCTGGGACACGGCGGGATCCGGGCCGTCGCCCGGGCAGCCGGGGTCAGCGAGGCGACGGTCCGCAAGGGCGTCTATGAGCTGGAGGCTGGCGAAGGGCCCCTGGGGCGGGTCCGCCGGCCCGGCGGCGGACGGAAGAAGGCCGCCGACCTGGACGCGGGACTGCGTCCCGCACTTCTCGCCCTGGTCGAGCCGGACATGCGCGGGGACCCGATGTCGCCGCTGCGGTGGACGACCAAGTCGACCCGGAACCTGGCCGGCGAGCTGACGCTTCAGGGACACAAGGTCAGTGCCGACACGGTCGGTGACCTGCTGCGGGAGGCGGGCTTCAGTCTGCAGGCCAACTCCAAGACCGTCGAGGGCAAGCAGCACCCGGACCGGGACGCCCAGTTCCGCTACATCAACGACCGGGCCAAGGACCACATCAGCTCCGGAGATCCGGTGATCAGCGTGGACAGCAAGAAGAAGGAACTGGTCGGCCAGTACAAGAACGCCGGGCGGGAGTGGCAACCGGGGGGCGAGCCGGTCAAGGTCAAGACGCATGACTTCCTGGACCGGGAGGGGCCCGGCAAGGCGATCCCGTACGGGATCTACGACATCGCGGCGAACACCGGCTGGGTCAGCGTCGGCACCGACCACGACACCGCCGCGTTCGCGGTGGAATCCATCCGCCGCTGGTGGCAGGCCCGCGGCCGACACGATTACCCGCACGCCACACGGCTGCTGATTACCGCCGACGCGGGCGGTTCCAACGGCTACCGCACCCGCGCCTGGAAGAGTGAACTCGCTGCCCTGGCCGCCGAGACCGGCATGGACATCACAGTCTGTCACCTACCGCCGGGCACATCGAGTAGGGTCGGGGACTGGCGCGGTTGCTTCAGCGGGCGGTAGGACCTGGGGCCTTTCTTCCGCCGGTTTCCCGGTCGGCTGTGCCACCCCAGTGGCCGTGACCTGCTTCCTCGCTCCGTTTCCAGCCCCCGCCACCTCGATCCGGGCATGCGGTTCTCCCGCACCCGGCTCACCGACGCTGTTCACCGGCGGCATTCGGCTTCCCCCGCCAGTCCCGAAAGGGTCTGGGGGCGACGACGTTCCCGGCAAGACCGACCAGGCCCAGATGGTCCGGGGAGGCGTAGGACACCACCCACCGCCCGAAGCCACGGGAGCGTTTGTGCTTCTTCGCAACGAACAGCACCATCCGCATCCGCGTGAACTCCCTGATCACCGCGAAGCGATCGGCGGAGTTGCCGAACCTGAAGTACCCGGCCCAGCCGGTCAGGAACCGGTTCAACTCCGCCACCACCACCTCAACGGGCAGCAACAGCCGGGACCGGTCGGTGATCTCCCGAATCCGATCCCGGGCATGCCGCATGGCCTTGTCCGCAGGCCAGCGGGCAAGGAAGGGAAACGGCGCCCTGCCGCCCCGTCCCGGCGCGAGCACCAACCGGTGGTGGAAACCGAGGAAGTCCACGCCTTCCCCACCCACCGCCAGGTGCACAATCCGGGTCTTGGCCGCCTTCGGCTCCAAGCCGAGGCCGGCCAGCAGAGCCGTCAACCGCTCAAGAGCGGCCCGGGCCTGCCCACGGGAACGACACATCACCACCGCATCGTCGGCGTACCGGACCAGCTCACCGTGCTTACGCACGTCCCAGGCCCGATCGATCCGATGCAGATAGACGTTGCAGAGCAACGGAGAAACCACCCCACCCTGGGCAGCCCCCCTGTCCGCTTTGCGCACCACCCCGTTCTCCGACACCCCGGCGCGCAGGATCACCCGCAGGAGCGTAAGCACGGACTGGTCACACACCCTCTCCTCCACCGCTTTGATCAACTCGATGTGCGGAATCGCCTCGAAACAGTTGGCGATATCCGTCTCCACCAGCCACCCGCAGCCCCTCCAGGACTCATCGATCAGCACCTGGAGGGCATCATGCGCGCCCCGCCTGGGCCGGAACCCGAACGAGCACGGAAGGAAATCCGCCTCGAACACCGGCTCCAGCACAATCTTCAGCGCGGCCTGCACGATCCGATCACGGACAGCGGGAATCGAAAGCGGCCTCGACTCCCCCGGCTGGCCGGGCTTGGGAATGAACACCCGGCGCGCCGGGAGAGGCCGGTAACGGCCCTCCCGCAGTTCCATGGCCAGCTCACCGAGGAGCCGATCGACCCCGTACTCCTCGACATCGGGCAAGGTGACCTGGTCGATCCCCGGCGCGCCCTCGTTCTGGCGCACCGTCACCCACGCGCGCGCAAGGACGTCTGTGCGCCAGACCTTGTCCATGAGCGCGTGAAACCGTCGTCCTGGATCGGCCTTGGCCGCCCGGTAGAGCGCATGCTGCAAGGCACGGACCGGATCCAGGGGAGAACGTCCTCCGGCGATGGGACTAGCCACGTCGGCACTCATCGAGCCCCTCCACTCAGCATCACGCGTCAACGAAGTAGCGGCCCTTCCCTCCCCGGCGGTTATGTTGTCCGTCCGGGTCAAGCAGTACTACGGCCGCCTCCGACACCCATCCGCCTCGTCTTCACTTCCCGGGGTCACCGGTTATAGAAGACGGTGCTTCCGGTGACATCAAGCCGCACGTCACCGGGGCGGAGAGGGCCTCTCCAGTTCCCGCCGTCACTATCCGAACGTTCCGCGCCCCTTACGCCGGGGAGTTCTTCGCGGCTGCCTTCCAGGGTCTTCACCGCTTCCATGGCCTTCGCCCCGACACTCCGGGCTCGACTCTCCCTTTCCCCCGCTCTCACGGGGATCTTCACGACGCGGCAGGCTTCGCTTGATGCTACGGACCGTCCGTTTGCTTCCCCTCACAGGGCTTTCGACGCTGGGCTTCGACACCAGGCGTTTCCCCCTGATGCCGCCAGCCTGCTACCGGGCCTCCTGGCAGCTACCCGGACCGGACTCGCACCGGCAAGCGACGACGAGCTTACGACTGACGATCAATCACCTAACACGATCAACCTCCAGGCTTCTGGACGCACAGTGGAATCGGATCGAGCACCGGCTGTTCTCCCACATCTCCATGAACTGGCGCGGCAGGCCCCTGAGCAGCCATGACGTCATCGTGGAGACGATCGCGGCGACCACCACCCGCACCGGACTGACGGTCGAGGCCCGCCTCGACACCGACAGCTACGACACCGGCGTGAAGGTCAGCGATGCCCAGGTCGACGCGCTGGCGATGAGCCGGCACCGCTTCCACGGCGACTGGAACTACACGCTCCATGGCGATGCCTGCCCGCCCCCACGCCAGGGCGCGGGCATGGAGACCGAAGCGCGGTCGCCCGAGCTCCCGAATGACGTTGCCGCCGGCTCGCTCCGTGACCCGGAGCTGACCGGCATGACCGATCCACAACTGGACGTTCTGGTCAGCGCGTTGATCCCAGCACTGGCACGACGACGAGAGCAGACTCGCCGCGAACGCCGGGGCGGTGAGCGCCAACGAGCACGCGGTGCGGGCGCCAAGGACAAGCTCTCCGACGAAGACCGCATCCTGGCCACCGTGCTCAGCCTTCGCAAGATTGGTACCCACGACCTGCTCGCCCAGCTCTTCGGCGTCACCGGGAGCACCCTCACGCGGGCAGTCCAGGAAGTACGGCCCCTCCTGGCCGAGCGCGACCACGCGATCCCGCCTTCAACCGCCAGGTTCCGCACCCCGGCAGACGTGGCCGCCCACCTCGGCAAGTACGGCAGCCGACCCCCATCAGAGATCAAACCAGCATGTTGATTCTCTGCGAGCCCTAACGGGCTGAGCCGCGATTGATCTTGGGGCGTGCTGGCCCTGGGGGTTCGGCTGGCTGGTGTTCACTCGCAGGTCGGCCCGTTACTCGTACCGGTACTTCAGCGAGTCCGCCTCCGCCTGCTCGATGTCGGCGATCGTCAGCTCCGGCATCCGCAGTTGGGCCAGCGTCACCTCGGCCGAGGCCGGCTGGGCGTCCGCCGGCAGCCACTGCTCCGACTTCCAGGCCCCGCTGCGCAGCAGCGACTTGGGGCAGTGCGGGTAGACCTCCTCGATCCCCAGCACCAGCGCACTGGCCGGTGGCTTGCCCACGGCGGTCAGCTGCGACAGCAGCTCTGGGCGGGTGGAAACGCAGGCCCGGCCGTTCACCCTGAGCGTCGTGGTGCGCCCCGGAATGACGAACAGCAGCCCGGCCCGTCCGGTGGCGATGACGTTCTGCAGGGTGTCCAGCCGCTTGTTGCCGGTCGCGTCCGGTATCGCCACCGTCCGTGCGTCCAGGACGGCGACGAACCCGGCGGGGCCGCCGCGCGGGGAGACGTCACAGTTGCCCTCGGCGTCCGCGCTGGCGACCAGGACCAGCGATGAGCAGCCGATCAACCGCCGAGTCTGCTCGGTGAGTTCGGTCATCTGCTTCCGCACGGCCGCGTCGCTGGGAAGTTCGTAGACCCGGCGCAACGCCTCCTGGTCGGGCACGGCGTCGAGGCGGAGCGAGTCGAAGGCACTGCCGGCAAGGGGTGTCGTCATGCCTCCGACCCTAATGGTCCGACCTGCGATTGATCTTGGTCGAGGACGGCTCCGACGCCGTGATCACACCAGCCACACCAAGATCATCGCACCGTCGGCCGGCGAGATGGCTCAGGTGCGGGAGCGCAGCCGCAGGGTAAGCAGGCGGCGTAGACGAGCAGAGGCCCCGTGAAGAGTCCCGAGCCTCCTCACCTCCTCCGCCTCTAGCTCCAGACGGTCCGCGAGAGCAAGCACAGCGGCGTAGGGCCGCTCTCCCGCCTCGAGCTTCGCCGCCACGGCATCGAGGACAGCTCGAAGAACGATGCGGTTCGCGCCGGGATGTTCTGCCAGCAAGCGAAGGAGCCTGTTGTCGTTCCAGACGCTGTCACGGGCCGTACTCAGTTCCAGGAGAGCTACAGGCGGGGTGTGGGGATTGGCGGCCAGGGCCTGCCAGACGAAGGGGTAGGGACATTGCGCGAGACGCTGCAGGACAGGGCCGCCTGTCTCGGCATGCGCCAGTGCGAGGTAGTCAGCAGGCGTGGACACGAGGACGGCCTCTCGGGATGGTCGAAGGCGTCATTCTGCCACCGCACCTTGTCGCCAGCAGGCACGGGGAGGTCTCGACTTACGGGACAGGTCTTAGCCGTCAGGACGTCGCCGGTCTTCTGACAGAGGCACCGTGATCCGCACACCGGCCACCAAGGCTCTGTCTGTCCCGTATCTCGGGAACGGACAAGGCCCCTCTTTTTCGTGTCTCGGGCTGAGGCCACCCCTTGCATTAACCCGCGCATGCAAGTATTGTCTCTGCATATAAAGCGCGTTTGCATTTATGTGCGGCGCTCACCCGGTGGGTCACCCCTTCCTCCGTGCCCGGCCCCGTCAGCGGAGCCGCCGCACTCGCGGGCGTCCACCCCTCCCCCACAAAGGCACCATCATGTCGCTCAAGGAAATCCTTCCCGGCTCCCTCGGCTTCGGCACCGCCCCCCTCGGCAACATGTTCCGCGCGATCCCCGACGAGGAGGCCGCCGCCACCGTCGAGGCCGCCTGGGACCAGGGCATCCGTTACTACGACACCGCTCCGTTCTACGGGGCCGGCCTCGCCGAGGAGCGTCTGGGCGAGGTGCTCTCGACCAAGCTCCGCGATTCCTACGTCCTGTCGACCAAGGTCGGCCGCGTCATCCTCGACGAACACGAGACCGCGGCTCGCGACCTCGGTGAGAAGGGTGGCCTGTTCGAGCACGGCAACCCGAACAAGATGCTCCACGTGTGGACGGCCGAGGCCACCGAGCGCTCCATCGAGGACAGCCTCAAGCGCCTGGGCACCGAGCGCCTGGACATCGTCTGGGTCCACGACATCGCCCAGGACTTCCACGGCGATGTGTGGCTGCAGAAGTTCGAGGAGGCCCGCACCGGAGCCTTTCGCGTGCTGTCCCGCCTGCGTGACGAGGGCGTCATCAAGGCCTGGGGCCTGGGCGTCAACCGCACCGAGCCGATCGAGCTGACCCTCGCCCTCGACGAGCCCCGCCCCGACGGCTTCCTCCTCGCCGGCCGCTACACCCTCCTCGACCACGAGCACGCCCTGCAGCGCCTGCTGCCCATGGCCCAGGAGCAGGGCGTCGGCATAGTCGTCGGCGGCCCCTACAGCTCCGGCATCCTCGCCGGCGGCACCCACTTCGAATACCAGCAGGCACCGGCCGAGATCCTGGAGCGCGTCGGCAAGCTCAAGGCCCTCGCCGAGAAGCACGGCATCAGCATCAAGGCCGCCGCCCTGCAGTTCTCCCTCGCCCACCCGGTCGCCGCCGCGGTCATCCCCGGCGCCACCCGCCCGAGCCGCATCGCCGAGGACACCGCCGCCCTGAACGAGAACATCCCCACCGCGTTCTGGACCGACCTCCGCGCCAGCGGCCTGGTCAGCCCGGCCGCACCGCTCCCGAACAACGCCTGACCCCCGCCCCTCACACCAGCCCCAGCACCAGGAGAACGACCATGGCATCCACCTCCGTCAGCCGCGTAGTCCCGGCCTCGCCGCAGCAGGTCTGGAACCTCATCGGCGGCTTCGACGCCCTCCCCGACTGGCTCCCCTACATCCCCGAAAGCACCCCGCTCGAAGGCGGCCGCGTCCGCCGGCTGACCAACCCGGACGGCGAAGTGATCACCGAGCGGCTGGTCGACTTCAACGAGACCGAGCACCACTACAGCTACGCCATCCTCGAAGCGCCGTTCCCCGTCACCGGCTACGTCTCCACCCTCCGCGTCCACACGGTCCCCGGCCGCGACGACGTCGCCGAGGTCCAGTGGTCCGGCCGCTTCGCCCCCAACGGTGTGAGCGACACGGAGGCAGAAGACCTCTTCGTCGGCATCTACCGCGACGGCCTCGAAGCCCTGCACAAGGCGCTCTCCGCCTGACACCACAGCCGTGACACGGCCAAACCGTGCAGCCCGGACATGCATCTCGCGTGCCCGGGCTGCGGCTTCCCCGGACCACAGCCTCGCCCTCCGCCGAGGGAGCGGCAGGGGCCGGTTGGCGAAGCCGCGCTGGGCTGGATGATCTCCAGGTTGGTGCCAGCGAGATCGTTGAAGGCCACCTGGACACCAAGAGTCGCATCAGACCCGACAGGGAGCACGAGCTCAACCGGACGGCGTGACCGAGGACCACACGCCGAACCACTGCTCGGCGCCGTACTCCTCGAACCGCTCCACCTCGGTGAACCCCAGCTTCGCCGCGAGGCGCATCCCGCGGCCGTTGGCGGTCTGGGTGCAGAGCACCACCAGCTCGCTGGGAAGCGCGTCGGTGAACCAGTCGAGTGCCGCTGCGCACGCCTCGACGGCGTACCCGCGCCCCCACGCCTCCGGCAGGAACATGTAGCCGAGCTCGGCCTCCCCGGCATCCGGACGGACGTGACCCGGACGCTCTGCGTCGCGCCGATCGAGCGTGATCATGCCGATCATCGCTCCGTCGAGATCGATCACGAAAAAGCCAGGGCGCCGCCCGGGCACCTCAGGCACCGCGCGCTCGAGCTCATCACGCGGTCGAGGACCACCGACGTAGGTGCCCACCTCTGGCGAGGCGAACAGCTCGATGAACGCCGCACGGTCCCGGACCTCGGACTCGCGGAGCACGAACCGCTCGGTCCTGATCGGGGCAGGCGGCCAGTTGACGGGTCCAAGCTCAGTCATGGCGGGCAACCTATCGCAGGCCCGCCAGGCAGGAGCCTCAGACGACCGACAGCGGCAGCAACTTCTGACCCGTCGGCCTGATCCGGATGTCGGTGTCCGTGCACAGCTCAAACGAATAGCGCACGTTCGGAATTGAGCAGGCCCTCCAGCCTCCGCCGGGCCCACCAGCTATAGAAGACTGCTGAAAATCTCGGGTTTTGGCCCCGGCTCGGTGGAGTTGGGGCCAGTCTTGTAGGCATGCAGAGGGAATGGGCCGGGGAGCTGGTCGGGCCGGATGTGTGGGAGACCTGCCGGGAGTTGATCCCGGCTGGCAGTGTGTTCGCGTTCCTGGCCGAACATCGCGAGGCTCTGTTTCCGCCGGGGATGTTCGCGGACATGTATCCGTCGTCCAACGGTCGTCCGAGTCTGCCGCCGCAGGTGCTCGCCGCGACGGTGGTACTGCAGAGCCTGCAGGGGCTGTCGGACTTCGAGACGGTCCAGGAACTGCGGTGTGACCTGCGGTGGAAGGCGGCTTGCGGGCTCGGGCTGTACGACACCGCGTTCGATCCGTCGCTGCTGACGTACTTCCGGCGACGGCTGCGTCACTCGGCCGATCCGATGCGGGTCTTCACCAAGGTCAAGGAAGTCGTGGCCGCGACCGGTGTGCTCAAGGGCAGGCAGCGGCGCGCTTTGGACTCCACGGTGCTCGATGATGCGGTGGCCACCCAGGACACCGTCACCCAGATCATTTCCGCCGTCCGTCGGGTGATCCGTGAGGTCCCCGGCGCCGGGGAGGTGGCCGCGGAGCACTGCCGGGCGCACGACTACACCGACCCGGGCAAGCCGAGGATCGCCTGGGACGACGAGACGGCCCGCGCCGCGCTGGTGGACGCGCTGGTCACCGATGCCCTGAACCTGCTCGGGTATCTGCCCGAGCAGAACCTGGGCGAGAAGGCGGCGAACGCGGTCGGCCTGCTGGCCCTGGTCGCGGGCCAGGACGTGGAACCCGCCGAGGACTCCGACGGGCGCGACGGGCGTTGGCGCATCGCGAAGCGCACGGTGGCGGACCGGACGGTGTCCACCGTCGACCCCGACGCACGGCACATCCACAAGAACCGCACCCGTCACCAAGAGGGCTTCAAAGGACATGTCTCCTTCGAGCCGGAGACCGGGCTGTTCACCGCCGTTGCCCTGACCAGTGGCTACGGCCCCGACAACCACGAGGCCGCCATCGCCGCCGGTCTGCTCGCCGACGAAGACGGCGAGTTAACCGTGCTCGGCGACTCCGCCTACGGCACCGGCGACCTGCGCGCTCGGCTGCACGCGGAGGGCCACACCCTGGTGATCAAGCCGCCGCCCTTGCGGCAGGCAGTCCCTGGTGGCTTCACCATCGACGACTTCCACATCGATCCGTTCGCCGGCACCGCGACCTGCCCGGCCGGACACACCGCCAACCTCGGCCAGCCCAAAGCGGACGGTGCCCGCACCGCCCAGTTCAAGCGCCTGTGCACCGGCTGCCCCCTGCGGGAACGCTGCACCACCTCCAAGACCGGACGCACCCTGAACGTTCACCCCCAGCACGAACTGCTCACCGCCGCCCGGACCCAGGCCGCCACCGACACTGCCTGGCAGGACGAATACCGCCGATGGCGACCACCGGTCGAACGGGCCATCGCCTGGCTGGTCGCCAAGGGCAACCGCCGGGTTCCGCACCACGGCGTCATCGCCAACAACATGTGGCTCCACCACCGCGCCGCCGCCCTCAACCTCCGCCGACTGATCACCCTCGGACTCACCCGCACCAACACCACCTGGCACCTCGCCCCTGCCACCGCATAGCGAAAAGGGCCGTCCGGCCTCCGGCCGGACAGCCCCCACAACAAGATTTTCAGCAGTCTTCTAATGATCAATTCCAAGGGATGCCTGCGGAGGGTGTGGGGTGGGCGGCGGCCGAAACCACCGCGAGACGGTCAGGCGGCGGGCTGCCGGCCCTGGTTGTAGAGGTGGCAGCGGGCGGTCAGGCGTCAGGGTCGACTTCGGGGTGCGTGAACCGCACGGGCTTGCCCAGCGACCGGGCGTAGGCGATTTCGGCTCGGGTGCTGTCTCCGATGTAGTCGCCGACTACGAGCACCTCATCAGCGAGCCGGATCTTCGCCCGGTGCAGATCATCGAGTCGAACCTTCAGCGCCTCGGCCTCGACAGGATCGGACCAAAGTTCGTGCGGCGACTTCATGTCACAGCCCGGTTTGACGACAATCTTTCCGGCTTTGGTCTCCCGCAGATCGGCCTCGTTCATCTCGGTCATGAAGCGGGTGGAGCCGCAGATCACGACGATACGCGGGAGGCTCAACAGCGTCTTCGCGTCGGCGAGCCTCTCCTCGGGGGTGAGCAGTTGCGGGTATGACACTGGTTCCTCCTGGTGGTGTGGTCCAAGGGGTGCCTGCGGAGACGAGAACGAGGGTGTCCAAGATCGTTTTGTGACGAACGACGTGGACACCCTCGCGACAGCACTCTATGCGACGACCGACGACATCCTGAAGGAGCATCCCGACCTGGCGCCGTGGCGCCCGCCGGTCGGCATTACGCCCCGCCTGAGCGATGCCGAACTGGTCACCCTCGCCACGATGCAGGCCATACTCGGCTACACCTCCGAGGCCAAATGGCTCCGCCATGCCCGTGCCCACCTGCGCCACCTCTTCCCCTACCTGCCCCAGCAGCCCGGCTACAACAAGCGGCTGCGCAAGGCCGCCGGTCTGATGCGAAGCGTCAACCGGATCCTGGCCACCACCACCTCGGTGTGGAGCGACGACGTATGGGTCGTGGACTCCACCCCGGTGGAATGCGGCCGCTCCCGCGAGACCGTCAAACGCTCCGACCTGGCAGGCTGGGCCGAATACGGCTACTGCGCCAGCCACAGCCGCTTCTTCTGGGGCCTGCGCCTGCACCTGGTCTGCACCCTTCAGGGCCTGCCCATCGCCTTCGCCCTGACCGGGGCCAAGGCCGACGAACGCGAGACCCTCCTCGACCTCCTGGCCGCCGAATGCGAGCTTCTGCGAGAGCGCCCCCGACAGACTCTCATCGGCGACAAGAACTACTTCGGCCGTGGTTTCGAACGCGAACTGTCCGAGCATGGAGTCCAGTTGCTGCGGCCTGCCCGTAAAGGTGAACGGGAACGGCCTGGCGCCGCCCTGTTCAAGCCGTTGCGACAGGTCATCGAATCGATCAACGAGACCTTCAAGGGACAGCTTGACCTCGAACGGCACCGAGGGCGCACACCCGGAGGTGTCATAGCCCGCGTCATGCAACGCATCCTCGCGCTGACCGCCGCGATCTGGCACAACGACGCCACCGGACAAACCGTCCTACGCTCACTGATCCTACGATCACTGACCCCTTGGAATAGATCATCTAGTGGCTCGTCACGCATCCTTGGCCGGGTAATCAGCGGTGTCAGTGATCGCGACTATGGTTCCCGGTCATGGGGTTCTCGGGGTCTTTCATCGTGGCGCGAGCCAGTCGGCCGCTGACGGATTTGGCGGCGATGCGGGCCTCGGACTATGTGCCGTTCTGGTGGGCGCGTGATGGCGAGTGGCAGATCCTATTGATCAGAAACTCATTGGGTTCTCGTCCAGGATGTAGCGGACGTGTGGGCCGCCAAAGTAGCCGCGGACGATGTGCGGCTGACGCTGACGTCTGTAGAAGAAGCGGCGGGTCTCCGCGGCGAGTTCGGCCTGATCGCGGGCTCGGTGCTGTTTGGGCAGGCTGTGTTTGAGGTCGGCGTTGACCAGCTCGTCGGGGTTGAGCTCGGGCGAGTACGGGGGCAGGAAGTGCAGCTCGACGTCGTCGGGGTGGGCGGCGAGCCAGTCGCGGACCTTCCTGGAACGGTGGGCGGAGTGCCCGTCGACCACGAGATGGACCTTGCGGTCGAAGTGGCCGGCGAGCCGGTCCAGGAAGCGGCACATCACCTCGGCGGTGAAGCTCTCGGTGAAGACCATGAAGTGCATCCGGCCCTTGGTGCTGATCGCCGACATCGCGTTGACCGAGAACCGGTTCCCGCTCCGCCGCACCACCGGTGTCCTGCCCTTCTCGCCCCAGGTGCGGCCGGTGACCTGGTCGGAACGGATGCCGACCTGGTCGGCGAACAGAATCTCGCCGCCGTCTTTCCTCGCCTTCACGCGGATCTTCGGCCAGGTCTCCTCGTGCCAGCGCGCCACGGCCTCAGGGTCCTGCTCGACGGCCCGCTTGTCGGGGCGCTGGAAGGAAAGCCCCCACCGTTTGAGGTACTTGCCCACCCCCACCTCGGTCAGCCGCACCCGGTACAGCTTCGCGATCAACTCTCCCACCAGCCTCCGCGTCCACAACTGCCCGCTCAACCCCATGTCACAGGGCCGGTGATCGAGGACCGCCTGCCGCACGGCGGCCTGCTCGGCCTCCCCGAGCACCTGGTGCACCCCGACCGGCTTGCCGCGCGGGCGCATGACCAGCGCCTCCCGCCCGCCGGCCTGCCACTTCGCCCACCAGATGTCGACCGCCTTCAGCGACACCCCGAACACCGCCGCCACGTCCTCACGGTCCCGCCCCGCCACCAACGCGGCCACCGCCCGCAGCCGCAGGGCTTCCTGCGCCGACGGCGACAGATGCCGCGCGTCCCCCACCAGATCGCTCACACCCCACCAACGACCCAGAACCCGAACCGTTTCTGATCAAATAAGACCCAGGAAAGACGGTTAGGGTTTCACTCATGACGGATTCGTATGCCGACCCGGGAACCCCGGATCACCGAAGTGCTGCGCGTTACCTGTGGTGGCTGACCATGAGTCAGCGCCGACGGGTGACGGGTGGTGCGGTGATCGGCACCCTCTGGATGGTCTGCCTCCTGCTGCCGCCGTACCTCATGCAGCGTGCGATCGACGACGGGCTCCAGCGGGGGAAGACCGGCGTCCTGGTCGGCTGGGTGGCCGCACTGGTCGGCGCCGCGCTGCTCAACGCATGGCTCGGCATCATGCGCCACCGCATCATGACACGGGTCCGGATGGACGCCACCTTCCGGACCATCAAGGTCGTGGTCGCGCACTCCACTCGGCTGGGTGCCGAACTGCCCCGAAAGGTGACGGCCGGCGAGGTGGCCAGCATCGGTGTGGGCGACGTCGCGCAGATGAGCCAGACACTGACGATTACCGGCCCGGGCGTCGGCGCTGTCGTCGCGTACCTGGTGGCGGCCGCGCTGCTGCTGTCGGTCTCCGTCCCGCTCGCCCTCGTGGTCCTGCTGGGGGTGCCGTTGCTCGCGGTCGTGGTCGGGCCGCTGCTGGAACGCCTCCAGGGCGCGGAGTCCAAGTACCGCGAGCAGCAGGGGGCGCTGACCGCCCGGCTCGGGGACATCGTCGGCGGCATGCGCGTACTCAACGGCATCGGCGGTAAGGAGATGCTGGCCGGCCGCTACCTGCGCGGATCGCAGGACCTGCAGGCCGAGGGCTACCGGGTCGGCGCCGTGACCAGCTGGATCCAAGCGCTCTCGGTCGGCCTGCCCGCCCTCTTCCTCGCGTTGGTGACCTGGCTGGCCGCCCGGATGGCCGCCGAGGGCACCATCACGATCGGCACGCTGGTCGCCGTCTACGGCTACGTCGCCGTCCTGGTGGTACCGGTCTCCAACTTCATCGAGGGCGGATACGACCTCACCAGGGGTCTGGTGGCCGCTCGACGGGTGGTCCGGATGCTCGACCTGAAGCCCGCCTTCGAAGACGCCGCAACACTTCGGCCGACCCATGACGAGCCATCAGCCCTGTACGACGCCGACACCGGTGTGGAACTGGTCCCGGGCCGGCTGACCGCGATCGTGAGCGCTCGCCCGGCCGATTCCGCGGCCGTGGTCGACCGGCTCGGCCGGTACAGCGCGTCCGCTGCGACCTGGGGCGGCGTGCCGCTCGCCGAGGTCGCCCTGGCCGAGATCCGCAGCCGGATCGTGGTGGCGGACAACGACGCCGACTTCTTCTCCGGCACGCTGCGCACCGTGGTCGGCGGCCGGTCCGAGCACACCGGCCCGTCCATCGCCCAGGCCGTCAGAGACGCCGCGGCGGAGGACATCGTGCAGGCACTGCCCGATGGCCTGGACACCATGATCCAGGCCCAGGGCAGCAACCTCTCCGGCGGTCAGCGCCAGCGGCTGCGGCTGGTCCGTGCCCTGCTGGCGGACCCGGAGGTGCTCCTGCTGGTCGAGCCCACCTCCGCCGTGGACGCCCACACCGAGGCCGCCATGGCCGCTGGGCTGCGCCGGGCGCGGACCGGGCGCACCACCGCCCTCACCTCGACCTCCCCCGTCCTCCTGGAGCAGGCCGACACCGTCTGCTACCTCGTCGACGGCCGTCTGGCGGCGGCTGGCCCGCACCAGGAGCTGCTCGCATCAGAGCCCGGCTACCGCGCGCTGGTGGCCCGCGGCGAAACCGCCACCGAGTCCACGCCCGCCGAGGAGGCCGTCCGATGACTGCTCAGACCGAGACCGCCCCCGGGCGGCTCCCGATCGCCGGTCCCGCCGAGGTCCGCCGGGCCGCCGTGCGTCTGATGGGGCAGGATGGCGGTGCGGTCGCCGCGATGCTGACCCTCAACGGACTGGCCGCGGCCGCCGGTCTGGGCGGCCCCTGGCTGCTGGGCCGGATCATCGACGACGTCCGGGGCGGCG
The DNA here is from genome assembly GCF_035974375.1 of Streptomyces sp. NBC_01320. Taxonomy (NCBI): domain Bacteria; kingdom Bacillati; phylum Actinomycetota; class Actinomycetes; order Kitasatosporales; family Streptomycetaceae; genus Streptomyces; species Streptomyces sp. NBC_01320. The sequence goes on along the minus strand of NZ_CP108390.1, from coordinate 11,062,898 downwards.
CCGGGGTCGGACACGTCGACCGACTCGCCCTCGGCATCCTCTGCTTCGCGCTCGCGCAGCTGCTCCTCGGCCGCTTCGCCCGCTACGCCGCTCACCGCTTTGGCGAGCGGACTCTGGCGCGGATCCGAGAGCGGTTCGTCGACCGCTCCCTCGCCCTGCCCGCTTCGGTGGCCGAACGCGCCGGCGCCGGTGACCTGCTGACGCGCGGCACCGCCGACGTCGCCACCGTCGGCACCACCCTGCGCGACGCCGGGCCGGAGGTCTCCGTGGCGCTCGTCCAGATCCTCCTGATCCTGGTCGCCATGCTCGCGGTCAACCCGCTGCTCGGTATCTGCGGGTTGCTCTGCCTCTCCGGGATCTGGTTCGCCACCCGCTGGTACCTGCACCGTGCACACGCGGGTTACCTCGCCGAAGGCGCCGCCAACTCCGCGCTGATCGAGATCCTCACCTCCACCGCGACAGGGGCCCGCACCGTCGAGGCCCTGGGCCTCCAGGGCCGCCGGATCGCCGCCGCGGCCGAGGCGGTCGAGCACTGCCGGGTCACCCGTACCTACACCCTCAACCTGCGCACCGTGCTCTTTCCCGTGGTCGAGTTCTCGTACATCGCCCCGGTCGCCGGCATCCTGCTGCTCGGCGCCGCCCTGCGCGACACCGGCGCGGTCACCACCGGCGCGGTGGTCGCCTGTGCTCTCTACTTCTGGAAGCTCTCCGAGCCGCTGGACAAGGTCCTGCTCTGGCTCGACCAACTCCAGCGCAGCAACGCCTCCTTCGCCCGAGTCGAGGGCATCGGCCAGGTGGACGCCCCGGCCGTGACCGGCGGCGGCCGGCCCGAGGACGACCGGATCGACGTGGTCGACGTCCGGTACGCCTACCAGGGCGAGCGGGACGTCCTGCACGGCGTCGACCTCACCGTCCGTCCGGGCGAGCGGCTGGCGGTCGTCGGCCCGTCCGGAGCCGGCAAGTCCACTCTGGGCCGGCTGCTGGCCGGGGCGGAGACGCCCCGCACCGGACGGGTGACAGTGGGGCAGGTGCCTGTCGCCGAGCTCGACCCGGCCCAGTTGCGCCGACACGTCGTCCTGGTCTCCCAGGAGCATCACGTCTTCCTCGGCACCGTCCGGGACAACCTCCTGATCGCCGCGCCCGCCGCGACCGACCAGGACCTGCACGCGGTGCTGGCCGCCGTCGATATCGACTGGGTGGACGAGCTGTCGGACGGGCTGGACACCGAACTCGGTGCCGGTGGGCTCCGTCTGGACGCCCAGCAGGTCCAGCAACTCGCCCTGGCCCGGGTGGTCCTGGCCGATCCGCACACGCTGATCCTGGACGAGGCCACCTCCCTGCTCGACCCGACCACGGCCCGGCACACCGAGCGCTCGCTGGCGGCTGTGCTCAAGGAACGCACCGTGATCGCCATCGCCCACCGCCTGCACACCGCCCACGACGCGGACCGGGTCGCGGTCATGGACGGCGGCCGGGTGACCGAATTGGGCAGTCACGAAGAGCTGTTGGCGGCCGGCGGCGGGTACGCCGCGCTGTGGAAGTCCTGGCACGGCGCCTGAGCGCGCCCCACCCCTCTCGACCTCTCTCGACCTCTCTCGACCTCTCTCGACCTCTCTCGACCTCTCTCGACCAGTATTGATCAGAAACGGTTCGGGTTCTGGGTCGTTGGTGGGGTGTGAGCGATCTGGTGGGGGACGCGCGGCATCTGTCGCCGTCGGCGCAAGAGGCCCTGCGGCTGCGGGCGGTGGCCGCGTTGGTGGCGGGGCGGGACCGTGAGGACGTGGCGGCGGTCTTCGGGGTGTCGCTGAAGGCGGTCGACATCTGGTGGGCGAAGTGGCAGGCCGGCGGGCGGGAGGCGCTGGTCATGCGCCCGCGCGGCAAGCCGGTCGGGGTGCACCAGGTGCTCGGGGAGGCCGAGCAGGCCGCCGTGCGGCAGGCGGTCCTCGATCACCGGCCCTGTGACATGGGGTTGAGCGGGCAGTTGTGGACGCGGAGGCTGGTGGGAGAGTTGATCGCGAAGCTGTACCGGCCGTGCGCCGCTGGCACGAGGAGACCTGGCCGGCGATCCGGGCGAAGGCTAAGAGGGACGGCGGCGAGATTCTGTTCGCCGACCAGGTCGGCATCCGCTCCGACCAGGTCACCGGCCGCACCTGGGGCGAGAAGGGCAGAACACCCGTGGTGCGGCGGAGCGGGAACCGGTTCTCGGTCAACGCGATGTCGGCGATCAGCACCAAGGGCCGGATGCACTTCATGGTCTTCACCGAGAGCTTCACCGCCGAGGTGATGTGCCGCTTCCTGGACCGGCTCGCCGGCCACTTCGACCGCAAGGTCCATCTCGTGGTCGACGGACACTCCGCCCACCGCTCCAAGAAGGTCCGCGACTGGCTCGCCGCCCACCCCGACGACGTCAAGCTGCACTTCCTGCCCCCGTACTCGCCCGAGCTCAACCCCGACGAACTGGTCAACGCCGACCTCAAACACAGCCTGCCCAAACAGCACCGAGCCCGCGATCAGGCCGAACTCGCCGCGGAGACCCGCCGCTTCTTCTACAGACGCCAGCGCCAGCCACACATCGTCCGCGGCTACTTCGGCGGCCCACACGTCCGCTACATCCTGGACGAGAACCCCATGAGTTTCTGATCAATAGAAGCGTGCCCTGTCGCAGATCCGGACCCTTCGATCATCGGCGAGACGCGCGCTTCTGTTCTGGTCTGTCATGTGATTGACAGCGACTTCGCGACAGTTCAGGCAGCGAGTCCCGATGGCCTGTCATGGCAATGCGCTTTGTCGCCGGAGATGGCGCGGAATTACGGCCTCCCTGGTGAGTGGATCGGTGATTCGGTCGAAGTAGGTGAGCGAGCTGCAGCCTGGGCTCGAGGGGCTGGCCTTCAGCCGGACCTGGTGGCGCTCAGGGCTGCCCTGGTGGCTGAGTGTGATCCGCTGGCGGAGGACTTGGTCTTCGCGCTCGTTCACGCCTTGTGGTTCCGGTTCCACGACGGGGTCGACCTGGAACCGCCGGCGGTGTGATGGGGGGGTGGCGGCCACGTCGGCGGCACCGACCGATTCCAGGCGCTCGCGTGCGGTGGCGGTGGCGTTGGCGTCGGCTCCGTGGCCCATGCCCGTCACCCTCCAGACATGAACACATGAATGTGTCTTCATGCGTTCCTGTATGGTGGAGGGGTGGCATGGGCTTGTCCCGGTTGCCGCCATCTCGTCATGCCGTCGTAAAGGACCCTCGTCTCCCATGCCCTCTACCCTGACCGCGCCCTCAACGGACCGGGCCGCGGCCCCGCGCGAAGGCGGTGCACCCCGCCGCCGCACCCGGGTCCTCGCCCTGCCCGAGGCGCGCTGGGCCGCTGCGGCCACCATCCTTTTCCTGATCGCGCTCCCGCTGCAGCTGACCGGTGCCCCTGCGTGGGCGTGGGGACCGCTGTACGCGCTGTCGTACGCGACCGGTGGCTGGGAGCCTGGGTGGGCGGGCTTGCAGGCGCTGAAGGACAAGACCCTCAACGTCGACCTGTTGATGATCGTGGCGGCACTCGGGGCGGCGGCGATCGGTCAGGTGATGGACGGCGCGCTGCTGATCGTCATCTTCGCCACTTCGGGCGCGCTGGAGGCGCTCGCCACCGCGCGGACGGCCGACTCCGTGCGAGGACTGCTGGACCTGTCACCCGCCAAGGCCACCCGCCTCGACACCGACGGAAGCGAAGTGATCGTCCCCGTCGAGGAACTCGTGGTCGGGGACACCATTCTCGTAAGGCCCGGTGAGCGAGTCGGCGCCGACGGCCGCGTCCTGGACGGCGCGAGCGACGTCGACCAGGCGACCATCACCGGCGAGCCGCTGCCGGTCGCCAAGGAAGTGGGCGACGAGGTCTTCGCGGGCACTCTCAACGGCACCGGCGCGCTGCGGGTGCGGGTGGAGCGGGACGCCTCCGACTCGGTGATCGCCCGGATCGTGCGCATGGTGGAGGAGGCGTCCGAGACCAAGGCGCCCACCCAGCTGTTCATCGAGAAGGTCGAGCAGCGCTACTCGCTCGGCATGGTCGCCGCGACCCTGGCCGTCTTCCTCGTCCCTCTCGCCTTCGGCGCGGAGCTGACCGGTTCACTGCTGCGCGCGATGACCTTCATGATCGTCGCCTCGCCGTGCGCGGTCGTCCTCGCCACCATGCCGCCGCTGCTGTCGGCGATCGCCAACGCCGGACGCCACGGTGTGCTGGTCAAGTCCGCGGTGGTCATGGAGCGCCTCGGCGAGACCGACGCGGTCGCGCTCGACAAGACCGGCACGCTGACCGAAGGCACGCCGCGCGTCACGGATGTCCGCCCGCTCACCGGATCGGGACTGGACGAGAACGAGGTGCTGACTCTTGCGGCGGCAGCCGAGCACCCGAGCGAGCACCCACTGGCCCGCGCCGTCGTGGACGCGGCGCGCGAGCGGGGGCTCGACCTCCCTGTGGCGGAGGACTTCGACTCCACGCCCGGGATCGGGGTGACCGCATCCGTCGGCGGGCGGGTGGTCGCGGTCGGCGCACCGGCACGGCTGCTGGACGGATCCTCGGACGCATACTCCGCGCGGGCGGCCGTCCTCGCGCGCGAACTGGAGAACAGTGGCCGGACCGCTGTTCTTGTCACTGTGGATTGCGCCCCCGTCGGACTGCTCGCCATCGCCGACCGACTGCGCGCCGACGCCACCGCGACCGTGGCCTCGCTGACGTCCCTCACCGGGACCGCGCCCGTGCTGCTGACCGGCGACAACCCCCGCGCCGCCGCCCGCCTGGCCGCCGAGGTCGGCATTGGCGACGTACGGGCAGGGTTGCTGCCGCAGCACAAGGCCGACGTGGTCAAGGAACTGGAGCATGCAGGCCGCAGGGTGATGGTCGTCGGCGACGGCGTCAACGACGCCCCTGCCCTGGCGGCCGCCCACACCGGCGTTGCCATGGGCCGGGCAGGATCCGACCTCGCGCTGGAGACCGCCGACGCGGTGATCGTCCGCGATGAACTCCGTACGGTCCCCGCCGTGATCGCGCTGTCCCGCAGGGCCCGCCAGCTGGTCGCGCAGAATCTGATCATTGCGGGCGTCTTCATCGCCTGCCTGGTCGCCTGGGACCTGATCGGCACCCTGCCACTCCCGCTCGGCGTGGCCGGCCACGAAGGGTCCACCGTCATCGTCGGCCTCAACGGACTGCGGCTGCTGCGCGAGACGGCGTGGAAACGGGCAGTCCAGTGAGCCACCGACACAAGGTTTCCACGCAGGCAGAGCCCCGGTGCACGGTCACCGTGTGCCGGGGCTGCTGCTGCGGCACGGACAAGATCCCCGGCGTCGACCACGCCGCCCAACTCGCCGCTCTCAAGACCGAACTGGCATCGGACGCCCGGGTCCGGGCAGTGAACTGCCTCGACGCCTGCGAGCAGGCCAACATCGTCGTCGTACAGCCCTCAACGGCTGGACGGGCCGCGGGCGGGCGCCCGATCTGGCTCGGGCTGGTCAACGACCCGGACGCGACCGCCGACATCACGGCCTGGGTACGCGCCGGAGGACCGGGCCTCGCCGAGACGCCCGAGATCCTCGACCTGTACGCGTTCGGGCCGTCGCGCCGGGTGCGGCGGGCCATCGAGGACTGAGCCCGCTTGGCCGACCCGCTCTCTCAACGGGGGTGCAGCGCGTCGGCCAGACAGTCGTGGCTGTGCCGCCAGCCGCTCGGCCCGTACGGCGTCCACGAGGTACGGGTCGCCATCGCGCAGGCCGGTGTGCTCGTGCTCGACGACCAGCCGATACTTCGTCGGCCACAGACGCACCGCCAGAAGCCCGGCCGTCAGAGCGATCGCACCCAGTGCTACCACCGCCGACTGCAGTCCCGCCTCCGCGCCCAGCCATCCGGCCAGCGGGTACGTCAGCAGCCAGCAGCTGTGCGAGAGCGAGAACTGGGCGGCGAACGCCGACGTGCGCTCCTCGGGCGGCGCGGAGCGGCGGATCAGCCGACCGGTCGGCGTGAGGACCATCGAGCAGGCGGCACCAAACGCCGCCCGGATGAACAGCAGCACAGGCCACTGCCAACCGCCGCTCCCAGCCGCCGTAACGGCGCCGAGCGCGGCAAAGACCAGCGTGAGTAACAAGGCACCGCGCAGCATCACCGCGCGGTCCGAGACCCGGTCCAGAACGCGGGGCAGAATCAGCGCCACGATCATCGAACCGCCTCCGTACGCGCCCACCGCCAGCGACGCATCCGCAGCGCTCCGCCCCAACGGGTCGCGGACGTACACCACGCTGTTGACGGTGACCATCGCGCTCCCCGCCGCCACCGCCAGGTTGAGGGCGAGCAGCGCACACAGCTGCGGGGTGGCGAAGAACAGAACGGGTGCCCGCGGTGGCCTTCGCGTAGGCGCTGGCCGGGCGCCGCGGGCGATGGCCGTCTGGAGCCGGGCTGGCATGTTGCTGAGCATGGTCGCGAGGCGGCGGATGTGGCTCATGCGGCTGGTGTTGCGCCCGCCGTCGCGGCGGATGCACCAACCGGCTCCGCGAACTTCTCGCCAGGTCCCATCGTCGGCGGTAGGGCCTGGCCTGTCCACGTCGACCCGGCGAAGGCCCTGGATGAGGGACGGGCTGACAACAGGGCCCAAGCATGGCCGAAGGGACAGGCGGCGTCGCACATGCGGTCTCCGCCGGTCGGTTGCGGTTGTGATGGTTGCTGCACTCCGCTGCTGTAGAGCTTGCTCGACAGGTGCGCGGCTCAAGCGGTCATTCGAGACGCCATGCGATCGAGATGGCCGCTTCTCTACGTCTCGTAGTAGTTTGGCCGATCGAAGACAACCTGGCCGGAGTAGTGAGGGAGGTGCCAGGTGACGGGCGGTAAGGACGACCAGGGGGAGTCCCGGCGGCGTGCGCGGGGTGAGCTGGAAGCGGAGGTGCTGGCTGCCCTGTGGTCGGCCGACGGTCCGGTGCCGGCGGCTGTGGTCCAGGAACAGGTGCCCGGTGCCGCGTATACGACGGTGCTGACCATCCTGACGCGGCTGTGCGACAAGGGGATGGTGACCCGGCAGCGGGAGGGGCGCAGTCATGTCTATGCACCCGTGGATGACCAGGCCGGACATGCGGCTTCGGGGATGCACTCGCTGTTGGACGAGGGCGGGGACCGTGCGGCGGTGCTGGCCCGGTTCGTGTCGGATCTGTCGGCGGAGGACGAGCAGGTGCTGGAGCAGTTGCTGCACGGCGATCCCTCTACCTGAGCGGGGATGAGCCGTGTTCTGGCCGATACCGATGTATCTACCGCTGCTCGTGAGCGCGGTGCTGGCGGTGGTTGCGCCGTGGGCGGGGCGTCGGATGCCGCCGCGTGCGGGGGCGTGGGCGATGGTGTGCGCGGCAACGGTGGTGGCCGGCACGTGGGTGACCGAGCTGGCGATTCTGGCCTTCACCGCGATAGGGCAGGTGCCGCTGGTGGCGGCGCAAGGGGCTTGGTCGGTGCGTGTGCTGGCGGCGGAGGACCCAGTGAGCCGGAATGTCGCTGCGGTGTGCGCCGGGGTGGTACTGCTCGTGCTGGTGAGCCTGACCGTGGCGTCCTGGCGCCGTGGGCGTGCGCTGGTGGAAGCCTGGCGGGGGTGCCGGCACATCGCGGCAGGCGGGGACCTGGCCGTGGTCGACGATCCGGTGCCGACAGCGTTCGCCGTGCTCGGCATGCCTGGCCGGGTGGTCGTTTCTTCCGGGATGCTGAGGCTGCTGGACGGACCGGAGCGGCAGGCTCTGCTTGCCCACGAACGGGCGCATCTAAGGTACCGGCACCATCTGTTTTCGCTGGTGCTGCATCTGACGGCGGTGGTGAATCCGTTGCTGAGGCCGTTGGACCGGGCCGGAGCATTTGCCGTGGAGCGGTGGGCGGATGAGGAAGCGGGCGTTGTGGTGGGGGACCGCCGGCTGGTCGCCCGGGCGACCGCACGGGCAGCGTTGGCATCGAGCCGGGCCAAGCAGGCGGCGCTGTCCGCCACCGGTGGACCGGTGCCCCAACGCGTCCAGGCGCTGCTCGCTCCACCGCTCCGCTCCCCCAACGGTGTGATGGCGGCGTTCGCCGTCCTCATGGCGGCCTGCTGCGCGAGCCTGGCCGTTACGGCACACGACACCGAGCGGCTGTTCGAGGCCGCCATGCACGCCCACGCCACGGCCACGCAGTTGCGCATACGCTGACAGCCCTCCCCGGGCCCCTTCGTACGGGACCCAGGCGGTTGGGCATGAGTGCCGGCACGCCGGGGGATCGTGTCCGGTGTGAGCGGACGGTACATACCCTGGCTGTGGGTGCCGCTGCAGCACGGCCCATGGATCGCCGCATTGGCGGCGGCCGCCGTCACGCCGGGTGGCCTGTGGCTGTTGGCGCTGCCTCTGGAGCACCGTCTGATGGGTTTTCGCACTGGGTTCCTGGCGGTGCTGCTCGGCGATCCGCTGCTTGCCCTGGCCGTCGCACTGGGGGATGTGTCGGATGGGTGCGGCGCCGCGTGGCGGCGGGCTCGCAATAGTTCCAGGGCCAGCGGCAGCAAGGAGATGACGACGATCAGCCCGACCAAGGGCGGCAAGTAGTGGTCGACGTTCGGGATACTCGACCCGAGGGCGTATCCGCTGGCCGAGGACGTCGCCTCGGCGGCTGTGACCAGCGCGGATGCTTGTCGCCGGATCCAAAGACCTGGATGCGGAAGGGATGATCAGCCCACCGCGCGACGGCGGCTCACAACGGCGCGGGCCACAAGCGCGAGAATCAGCACGCCCAGGGCGATGAGGAGATAGGTCGAATATCGGTTGACCTCGGTATAGATGGTGGTGATGTGGTTGCCGGCGAAGTAGCCGACGCCCGCCCACAAGCCGACCCACAGCGCCGCCCCGAGCGTATTGAAGGCGACGAAGCGACTCCAGGGCATCTCGGCGGTACCGGCGATGATGCCGTTGACCTGGCGCAGCCCCTCGACGAAGCGCGCGACGGTGACGACCTTCCCGCCATGGCGGGTGAAGAATTTCTCGGCCTTCTCGTACCGTTCGGGCGGGAGAAAGACGTACCTGCCGTAGCGCTGCACCAGGGCGTGCCCTCCGGTGCGGCCGATGAGGTAGCCGACGTTGTCGCCGAGGATGGCGGCGAGGACGCCGATGGCTATGACGGCGATGATGTTGAGGTGCCCGGCCCCCGCATACACGGCCGCGGCGATCAGGATCGTCTCGCCGGGGGCGGGGATGCCGAAGTCCTCCACGAAGATCAGGCCGCCTACGGCCCAGTAGCCCCAGTGGTCCAGGATCGGTGCGATGTCACCGAGAACCCCGGGTAGCGGTGGTGCACTCATGCAGATCTCGTTCCTTCCGCAAAACAGCGAGGCCGGTTGTCATGCGTCTCGAACCGGGCCGCGCCGGGGATGGTCGTGTTCAGGCTATTGCTGCGTCGGCGGAGGCGTGAGGGGCGATGAGGCCGGAACGGCCGCGCCTCGGAAGCTCCAGGCGGCCGGTTTCACCCGGTCAGGGCGACGAGCCGATCTGCCACATAGGCGGCAGCTGGTCGAAGGCGGCGGTGTGAGGGATCGACGGGCTCATCCGGCGTTATCCGGATCGGGAGTAGGCTGAGCTGAGCTGAACACGCATACCATAAACTACTACATGATGTAGAAAATTGATGCATCCCCCGTGGGGGCGACGGTCACCCGTAGATACGCCGACTTTCTGCCTTGCCCGCGCATATGCGACGGGTTGCACCGGGCGGTGAGAAGCGGTGCCACGGGCGACAAGGACGTCTCCCTCGCGAGCTCCCTGCACTGCCAACGTCGGCTGACTGCCCACGGGGCCGACCAGCAGTTCAGCGATGTCGGTGAGTTCGACCACTCCACGACGGTCCTCAAGGCCCTGCCGCATGTGGTGCGCGAGTTCGACACCGCCCGCTGAGCCGACCCCCGATCGGGCGGCGGCCATAGCGAGATCAAACCCCTGGCCGAAGCAAACGCCACTCTGAGCCGTCCACGCGCACGCCCGCGCCCTTGGCCAACTGGTGGGCCTTCAGGTGCGCCCGCGCGGCCTGGGCCGAAGTGCCCTCACGGACGTGCCGTCGAGCAGGCGCCAGCCCTGCCGGAATGCGCTTCGAAGAGGGAACTGAGCGCGGTGAGCAGTCCGGGGGCGGTCGGAAGGCAGGTCCGCCGGGGTCACCACCCCGCTGTTCACACCCGACGGGTAACCCTGCGGGCGGCGGCAGGCACCAGCGGACGCAACCACGAGCGCGCCCCCCTGCCGGCGCCGCAGCGGCCCGTCCGCGCTTGCTGCGACGGTCGTGTACAGCGAATGCGGTACGCGCCAGTCGCCCGTCTCTCCGCCTTGCCGCCCTGTTCGCGGACCGGCTGTGGGGCCGGAAGGGCTGGTCCGCGGCCAGAGCACAGTCGCGCATTCCCGCCCGAACAGATCCGCTGTCAACCGGTCGGCCCTGTCGCTCGCACCAGAACTGACAGCTGTCTGGCTCATGCCCTCCAAACATCCTGAACGCGGCGGGCCCGTGGGACACCCGTTCGAAGCATCGGTGAACCGGTGAAATTCGAGGTGTCACCGCCAGTCGTACGGGCCGTCCACGGTGGCAGGCTCCACCATCGAGTCAACTTGGCGGGACGGAGAACCGATGGCGCAGGACCTGCAGGAAGCCACGTTGGCCGAGTCGGCCAACAGACGCATCAATGCCGGTGTGAGGCTCATGGGCTGGCTGACGACCACGGACCACAAGGTCATCGGCAATCTCTACATGGTCACCGCGTTCGGGTTCTTCCTGCTGGCCGGAGTGATGGCCATGCTCATGCGAGCGGAGCTGGCCCGGCCAGGACTTCAGATCGTCAGCACAGAGCAGTACAACCAGCTGTTCACCATCCACGGCACCATCATGATGCTGCTGTTCGCCACGCCGATGTTCGGTGGTTTCGCGAACGCCATCATGCCGCTGCAGATCGGTGCGCCCGACGTCGCCTTCCCTCGCCTGAACGCGCTCACCTACTGGCTCTTCCTCTTCGGCGGAATCATCGTGGTGTCCGGATTCGTGGTGCCCGGCGGCGCGGCACACTTCGGCTGGTTCGCCTACGCCCCGCTGAACAGTGCCGTCTTTTCGCCCGGTGCCGGCGGAGACCTCTGGACCATGGGCCTGGTGCTGTCGGGGATCAGTACGACCCTGGCATCGGTCAATTTCATCACCACGATCGTCTGTCTGCGCGCCCCCGGCATGACCATGTTCCGGATGCCGATCTTCACCTGGAACGTTCTGTTCACCTCGATCCTCGCGCTGCTCGCGTTTCCGGTGCTCGCTGCCACGCTGCTCGTCCTCGAAGCCGACCGGAAGTTCGGGGCGCATGTCTTCGACTCCGCCAACGGCGGGGCGCTGCTGTGGCAGCACCTGTTCTGGTTCTTCGGCCATCCCGAGGTCTACATTGTCGCGTTGCCCTTCTTCGGAGTGGTGAGCGAGATCATTCCCGCGTTCAGCCGGAAACCGATGTTCGGGTATTTCGGAATGGTGATGGCCACGGTCAGCATCACCATGCTCTCGGCCGTCGTCTGGGCCCATCACATGTTCGCCACGGGAGCCGTTCTCCTGCCGTTCTTCTCCGCCATGTCATTCCTCATCGCCGTGCCCACCGGAGTCAAGTTCTTCAACTGGATCGGCACCATGTGGCACGGCAGTATCACGTTCGAGACACCCATGCTCTGGGCACTGGGCTTCCTCGTGACATTTCTCCTCGGCGGCCTCAGCGGGGTGCTGATCGCCTCTCCCCCGCTGGACTTCCATCTCACCGACTCGTACTTCATCGTCGCCCACCTCCATTACGTCCTGTTCGGGACAGTGGTCTTCGCGATGTTCGGCGGTTTCTACTTCTGGTGGCCCAAGTTGACCGGACGCATGCTGGATGAACGCCTCGGACGTATCCATTTCTGGGTCTTGTTCGTCGGATTTCAGCTGACTTTCCTGGTCCAGCACTGGCTGGGGGAAGCCGGAATGCCCCGGCGTTACGCCGACTATCTCTCGGCGGACGGCTTCACCTTGCTCAATACGATCTCGTCCGTCGGCTCCTTTCTGCTGGGCCTGTCGACACTGCCGTTCCTGTACAACGTGTGGCACACCAGCCGTTACGCACCGAAGGTCGAGGTTGACGACCCGTGGGGGTTCGGCCGTTCCCTGGAGTGGGCGACCTCCTGTCCACCCCCGAGGCACAATTTCCGGGCCTTGCCCCGCGTACGTTCCGACTCGCCGGCCTTCGACCTGCACCACTCCATCGGGCCGGAGAAGGAGAAGCCGGGCCTCGGCCGAGGCGAGTCCCGCTCCACATCGGGCGCTGAAGAGGAGTCGGGCCAATGAAGACCGAGGCCATTCTCTTTGCCGGAGTCGCGGGGTTCTTCCTCGTGACCGATGTTCTCTACGCCGTGTGGTCCCATGATCCGACAGGCACGGCAGCTCTCACCGTCTCGTTCCTCATGGCGCTGCTGGTCACATTCTTCTTCGCCACCAACTACCGGAGGAAAGGGCTGCGCCCCGAGGACCGCGGGGACGGGCAGATCCATGAGCGGTCCGGTCCGGTGAACTTCTTTTCTCCGCACAGCATCTGGCCGTCGCTGACAGCCGCGGGGATCGCCCTGCTCGCTCTCGGTGTGGTGTTCGGTCTGTGGCTCTTCCTGATCGGGCTGGGCCTGGTTCTGGCGGGGGTGTTCGGAATGGTCTTCCAGTACGCGCGCGTGCAGGACTGAGGGCGGTTCTCAGTCCTCAGGCTCGCGAACCAGCTCCGGCGGCGCCATCCGCTCGGTGATCCGGGACCGTTGCTCATCCGTGGCGGGCAATTCCACGAGGTCTCTGTAGTACCAGCCGCTCAGTACGATCCGAAGCTGTCGCCGACGCGAGACCGGGCCCTCCGCGGGAAGCTCCAGGGGAGCCGGGACGTCACGCATCAGGATGCGGTAGCGGGCTGTCGGGCTCAGGCCACGGTGGCTCTCCGAGAGGTCGCCGCTCACCGACTGGACCACCTGGCCGGTCTCCTCCCCCTCGGTCAGCCGTCGGCGGTCCCGCATCTGAAGGGCGAGACAGAGGCGCTTGGTCAGCGCGAAGGCCAGAACCGGGGCGGCGACCAGTGCGATCCTGAGGATCCAGATCATGGACTCGATCGAAATCCTGAACGAGAGGGCGACGACGTCGTTGCCGCCGGCGATTAGGAGAACGGCGTAGAAGACGATGGCCGCCACGCCGAGCCCCGTACGGGTCGGCCGGTTGCGCGGCCGGTCGCACAGATGGTGTTCCGTGCGGTCGCCCGTCACCCACTTCTCGAAAAAGGGATAGAGGAACAGCACGGTGAAGACCACGCCTGGCAGCACGATCGTCGGAATGAACACATTCCACATGATGGTGTGGCCCGCAATGTCAGTCTCCCATGGCGGCATCAACCGGAGCGCGCCCTCCAGGAAGCCGACATACCAGTCCGGCTGCGCGTTACCGGATACCTGGCTGGCGCGGTAGGGGCCGTAGTTCCATACGGGGTTGATCTGGGCAAGCGCACCCAGCAAGGTCAGTACGCCGAACACCATGAAGAAGAAACCTGCGGTCTTCGCAGTGAAGTGAGGGAACGCCGGTGAGCCGACGGCGTTCCTATTGGTCTTCCCCTGACCCGCCCAGTGGGTGTGTTTGAGATAGACCACCAGGATCAGATGAGCGGTGATCAACGCCACGATCAGACCGGGCACGAGCAGGACATGCACGGGGTACAGACGAGGGATCACGGCATCGCCCGGGAACTGTCCTCCGAAGACGAACAGCTCCAGGTACGTTCCGACGACAGGGATCGACCCCACAATGGTGGCCGCCGTCCTCAGGCCCGTACCGGACAGCAGGTCGTCGGGCAGCGAGTAACCCGCGAATCCTTCGAGGAGCGCGAGTACGAACAGTGTCACGCCCACGATCCAGTTGGCCTCCCGCGGTTTACGGAAGGCACCGGTGAAGAAGATCCGCAGCATGTGGACGGCGATCGCGGCGACGAAGACCAGGGCCGCCCAGTGGTGGATCTGACGCATCAGCAGGCCTCCGCGCACGGCGAAGCTGATGTCGATGGTGCTGGTGTAGGCCTGCGTCATCCTCTCGCCCTGAAGGGGCACAAAGGAACCGGTGTAGACACTCTCCGTCATGCTCGGGTTGAAGAACAGGGTGAGGTACACGCCGGTGAGGAGCAGGACCACAAAGGAGTAAAGGGCGATCTCGCCGAGGAGAAAAGACCAGTGGTCGGGAAAGGCCTTGCGCAGCAACGGCCTGGCCAGCTCGCTGACGGGCAGGCGCCCATCCATCGCGCCGTATCCACTGACCGCCGCCGGCCCGGACTGGGCCTTCAGCTGCGCCTTACGTCTCCGCAGGGGCATGCACCACTCTCCCGTCGATCTTCCTGTCAGCCTGCGCCCCTTATAGTGCCGGTTCGCCCTTTATGGGTAATGCATTACTCGAAGGGGCTACACAGAATCGCGGTATCGGCACCTGATCGGCCGACTTGGCCTTGACGTGCCAGGTGGGGCCGTACTGGTGCGTCGGGCCCACCCCGCGAGCGATGTACGGGCCCTGCCGCCGCAAGGGGTGATATGCGTCGCCGAGGCTCTATTGCCTGTTTCCGGCGCACTCCGGCTGCCCTCCACGTACGGACCCGCCCACGCGCGGTCCCTCACACGTTGTGCAATCGGACGAGATTGCGTCCGGATTGGTCCGGTTCACGCGCGCCTACGCGTGGAGCGGTCCAGAAAGTCCAAAAACCCCTGCCCGCCCGTTCGGAGGGGAGCTGGAGGGAGTCGACGCTCTCCCGTGCCCCGCAAAAACGTCGACGACACGGTTCTTGCACCTGGGACAGCACGCCACTTGGGACGATCCGATGATGGAGTTCTTCGCCGAGGATGGTTGGTCCGATCAGTCAGGACCTTCCTGGCGTGGCTCTGTCGCCCAGGATCAGGACGTGGTCGAGGGCCTCGCGGCGCAGGGTGTCGATTACTCGTTCGCAATGCGCGTGCATGCACGGTGCCCGGGGCGCGCTAAGCAGCCCGCGCGTCCTCGGCGGTGAAGACGGCATCGAAGGCGTCGGTGTACTCGCTGTCGCGGTCGCCCAGCAGGAACCGTGGGCCGGCGCCCCACTCGCCGAGGCCCCGGTTCACAACATCAGCCGCCGCCTGGCACCGATCCTCGGCTTCCTGCCGTTCGTGCTCTGCCCGCTGAGATTCCTCGCGTGCCTGTCGCAGCGGCTCCTCGGCCTCGGTCGCTTGCTGACGGGCCTGGTCGTGCCGGTCGCATGCCTGTTGCAGCGATGCGTCAGCGTCTGCCTGTTCAGCGCGCGGCCTGCGAAGACGCTGATCGGCCATCGCGGCGTCCTGGCGGGCCTGGGCGTGCCGTTTCTGCCGCTGGCGGCGCCGCTCGGCAAGTTCGCCCTTCGCCCGCGTCCGCGAAGACCGCGGCGCAGCCGGCGCTAGTGCTCTGACCGCATACGTTCACCGGGTTGCTGGTCGAGGCGGTTGGATGTGTGGTGACGTCCGATCCGAACCGCTGGGGGTGTGGTGGCCGAGCCTGTCCGTGTGCGCAGGTTGACCGACCAGGAGGGGCAGAAGCTGCAGGCGTAACAAGAACGCCCGTCACCCCGACGTCCTGGCAGCTCAACGCCGCGAACGTGCGCGTGTCCGCAGTGAGAAAGACATCCGCTGGGGCGGACGACCAGTCGCTGCGGCGGCGTGAACGACGCCGGGAGTGGGGACCACCGGCTCAGTCACCGGATAGCGTGTCGGCCGGAGGACGGCCCGGGGTTGCACGGCGCCACTCCCCTGTTCACATGCGCTGGAGGAACTGTTGACGGGCTGGCGGCGATTCGAGCTCCTGCAGGGGGCTAAGCCTGAATCCACCGGCTTGGATTGAAAAGGATCTTCTAACGGTTTTCTGAGCTGGTGCCGGGTCGGTGCTCGGTTTGGGGCAGGTGGTATCTGCTGGTCTGCCCAGCTTTTCCACGGGTTCGGTTCCGGTCGGGCCTTGAGGGCGGGGTGGACAGGGGTGTCAGATCAGTCCCGGTGGGCCGTGCGTGATGGCGAACATATGCGTCCAGGCTTGCTGCCAGGGCCAGTTGTGGGGCAGGTGCAGGGTGATGCGCCGTGCGGAGCGGGCGATCCGGGCCGGGACGTGGACCAGGTGGGCCCGGAGTGTGGCGGTGGTCGCCTTGGCGTGGAAGGCCGAGGTGTGTGCTCCGACGGCCCGCAGCAGGTTGTAGGCCATCGCCCACAGCGTGAGCCAGGCCGCGTTGGCGTGGAAGTGCCCGGAGGGCAGGTGGGCCAGAGCGCCGGCTTTGCTGTCCGCGATGACCTGTTCCACCACCGCGTGGTGGCGGTGTTCTCGTTCGGCCTGGAGTGTCCCGGCGGGGTTGTCGGTGAAGAAGGGGTGGTAGCGCCAGACGGGAAACAGCTCGCCCTGTTCTCCCACGACGGCGGGTTTGGCCAGGTCACGGACCCGGCGCACGATCAGCCGGGCCGTGACGCGCTCACTCTTGTTGCGGCTGGCGAACGCGGTGTATGCGGGTATCTCGGCGACCTCGGCGTCCGAGATGAGATCACCGGTGTCTGGATCTTCCACCGCGTTCGGGTAACTGATCTTCTGCCATGCCTGGTTGGGGATGCTGAGGACGGCCCGTTTGATGGACGGGTTCATGCCGGTGGTGATGGAGAAGCGGGCTCCGGCCCGGCGGCAGGCTGCGATCACACCGGCGTTGTAGAACTGTGAGTCCGCCCGCAGGATCCGCATGCCGGTGCAGCCCGCCTCGGCGGCGGTGGCCAGGGCCTCGCTCACGAATTTCGGGGCGCCTCGGGAGTCTGCTGCCTTACCGCGTCGCATCCGGACCGCGGCAATCACCGGCCGGGAGTGCGGGGTGCAGATCGTGGCAAGCAACGGGTGCAGAGTGCGGATGCCCTTGAACCGGCCGTACTCCGCGCCCTGCTTGGCCCGCCCGTAAACCCGTTTATGAGTGGAGTCGACGTCGATGAACGCCATCACACCGGCGCCCGGCAGCAGCGGCGTGTGTGCGGCCAGCGCGCCGAGGAACCTGCGGTGCACGGCGTGGAGCTGGAGAGCATGACCGTGGGTGAACGCGCGCAGGAACGTGCCCAGCGTGGACGGGGCACGGATACCGTCGAACACGGCCGGCATCGCACCGTGCCGCAGCAGGCGAAGGTCGTCGATGCTGTCCGCGCCCGCGGCCATACCGCCCACGATGCTGGTGACCTTGGCGTCCGCCGCCGCACCCGCGCCGTTGCCCGCCCCGGGCAGCTTCACCTTCTCGGCCACCAGGCGCGAAAGACCGCACCGCTCGGCCAGCCGCATCACCGGGACCAGCCCCGCATACGCGATCAGATTCCGGTCATCGAACGCAGCGGAGACCGCCGCCGGGGTGTGAGAAACTTTCATCTACGAGGTGCCTTGCTGATAGCGCGTGATGGTGGTGTGGTAACTCCCATCTTCGCAGGTCAGCAGGCACCTCTCTTCATTTCTCTATCCACAGGACCCGGGACAGCCGGTGGATTCAGGCTAAGACCAATACCGTTCAGTTAAGGGCTTCTGGGTTATTGTGGGTGGATGCCGCGTTCTGGTTGGGTGAAGCCGTCTTCTGATGTCCGCTTGTCGGATTTGGTGTCTGTGGGGTTGCTGACGCGGGTGTTTCCCGCGGATGTGGTTGACGCGGTGATCGAGGAGGCGGGGCGTACTGAGCGGCGTCACCGGTCCTTGCCCGCGCGGGTGATGGCGTACTTCTCGATGGGGATGGCGCTGTATTCGGATGGCTCCTACGAGGATGTGTTCGCGCAGCTCACGGATGGGCTGTCGTGGGCGTCGGGGTGGTCGGAGTCGTTCACGCCGCCCTCGAAGTCGGCGATCTTCCAGGCCAGGGCTCGTCTGGGGTTCGAGCCGGTGCGGGATCTCTTCGCGCGGGTCGCGCGTCCGCTGGCGGGGCCGGACACGCCGGGGTCGTGGCTGGCCGGGCGTCGTCTGGTGGCGATCGACGGGACGTGCCTGGACGTGGCAGACACGGCAGCCAACGCAGAATTCTTCGGGCGGCCGGCTTCCAGCCGGGGGGAGCAGTCCGCGTTTCCGCAGGCCCGCCTGGTGGCATTGGCGGAATGCGGCACCCATGCCGTCTTCGACGCTGCCACCGGCCCGTGCAGCGTGTCGGAGATCGAGTTGTCCCGGCAGCTCGTCGATCGGCTGGAGCTGGGCCAACTGGTCCTGGCCGACCGGGGCTTCTACGGGTTCCGTCTGTGGCAGCAGGCCGCCGCCACGGGCGCGGATCTTCTCTGGCGAGTGAAAACGAACCTGCGGCCCCGGCATCTGGAAACACTGGCCGATGGGTCCTGGCTGGCCCGGATCGTCCCGACGTCGGGCACGAACCGGGCCACGACGGAGCCGCTCACAGTCAGAGTGATCGACTACACGGTCGATGACGGCCGGGACAACCCCGAGGAATACCGGCTGCTGACCACGATCCTCGACCCGGCCGACGTCGGCGCCGAGGACCTCGCAGCCGTCTATGCCCAACGATGGGAGATCGAGACAACCTTCGACGAACTGAAGACCCATCAACGCGGGCCCCGCGCGGTACTGCGCTCGAAAGCCCCCGACCTTGTCCAGCAAGAAATCTGGGGACACCTGTGCTGCCACTACGCCATCCGCACCCTGATGGCCGACACCGCCGCGCACACCGGCCAGGACCCCGACAGAGTCTCCTTCGTCAAAGCCCTCCGCATCGCCCGCCGTTCAGTCGCGCAGGGCGCATTTTCCCCCTCCGGGCACTGACACGGCCGACGCAGCATGGCGTCACGCCATCCGATGGCTCACCCAACACCTCAACCCACCCCGCCGAAAACGCTCACACCCGCGAGTCGTCAAACGCAAGGTCCTGAAATGGGCCGCGAAACGCTCCCACCACGCACACTGGCCCCAGCCCAAACACAGCCCCCACATCACCATCCGAAACCACTAACTGAACGGTATTGAGGCTAAGACCGAGTACCGGGAGATTCGCCAGGAAGGCATCCGATGCTTCCTCCGCTGGGGCACGATAGGCACCAGCGGCAAGGCGAGCACGTCGACGCTGGACGACGAACAGCACGCCAGCCGCCACGCTTCCCGCAAGATCAACGAATGGCTCCGCAAGGGCTTCTCCGAGGTCGAGCGGCCGGTTGACGTCGCCGAACTTGACCAGCAGACGCCCGTCCTCGACGTGACCAAGTCAAGCACCCAGCCGCATGCCCCGGTCCCCGAGTATCTGCCGATCGATGGCTTTGACGAGACGTACCACCGCAGCCATGCCCCGGATCACCCGATGGGATTTCACGAGTACTTCGTGCTGCGAGACCAGGGACGCAGCGCCGTGCGCTTCACCGTGCGCGGACAGTGCCATGACCCCGCGGCCGTGTCGTCCTTCCTGGCCGTCCTCGGCGCCGGGCGCGACCTGCCCTTCGACGGGCAATCCCACCACAAGGTGCCGCTGTCAACACCGGTGGGACCCTTCAGTCACGCCTTGTTTTGCGCGCCGGCACTCGGGCAAGCCTGCATCGCGTATCCAGCCATCGCCGCTCGCGTCGCGACAGCCTTCCCAATCTTCGACTGCGAGATCGGCGACGCGGATCCGGAAGTCCTCGTCGACGCGCGAATCCGCGGCCACGGTGCACTGCCCTACAGCGACTGGAGCCGCCAGCCACAGCCGGT
Source organism: Streptomyces sp. NBC_01320 (assembly GCF_035974375.1). NCBI lineage: Bacteria > Bacillati > Actinomycetota > Actinomycetes > Kitasatosporales > Streptomycetaceae > Streptomyces > Streptomyces sp. NBC_01320. The sequence goes on along the minus strand of NZ_CP108390.1, from coordinate 11,043,183 downwards.
CGTCGATCTCAGGTTCGATGTCCAGCCGTCCAACTACCGGCGGACGCAGACCTTCAAGGTCTTCACATCCGCAGACCTCAAGGCGCTCTTGGACGTCCTCCCGACTGCGGCATCCCAGAGTTGGCTGGAGGTCCGCTCCTTCCGAGGCGAGACCAGGCGTTTCACACCCGAGACCGCCACACCATTCTCCGAAGTCACCTCCTTCCTCCACGGCTGAGCCCGCCTGGAGCCTCGTCCGCGATCGCACACGACGCAGCTCCGGCATGCCTCATCAAAGACAGGGCCGACCCGGTGAACGTATGCGGTCAGAGCACTAGATGCGGAATTCCAGAGCCTGATAGACATGCTGGCGGTGGCTCAGGCGCACCCGATTCCCGCCGATTCCTCATTGCATGAACGGGCGTGCCCTTCCTCGGCCAAGTGCTTGCCTCCGAGGCCGGCGCCGAGGCCACGGGCGATTGCCGCCGCACCCGCGTGCTCAGGCCGTCGTTGTCGTCGGAGGGGTCTGGGCTGGAAGGTGGCCGTTCAGGAGGAGGCTGACGATCTGGTCTATCACCGCCTCGCCCGGCGGTTCGCGGCGCACCGCGGCCAGGTAGACGATGGTTCCGGAGTAGATGTCGACCATCAGTGACGTATCGGTGTCGGGCTGCAACCGGCCTTCGAGTCGGGCTCGCTCCAGTATTTCCACGACCGACGCGCGGCGGGGTTCGATGAGCTCGGCGAAGGCTCCGGTACCGGTGGGATCCTCGATCACATCGGCGAGCAGGGCCGGGAGGATCAGGCACGTGGGCATGGCGGAGACGAGCTCGATGGTCAGCTGGACTGCGGTTCGCAGGTCGGCTTCCAGGTCGCCGGTCTCATGGATGGGAGGAAGTGGGACGTCCCCGCTGAGGGCTTCGATCACCAGCGCGGCCTTGTTCGGCCACCACCGATAGATCGTCGCCTTGCTGACTCCGGCTCTCCGTGCGACGCCTTCGAAGGAAAGTCGCTGATATCCGACCTCGCTGAGCAGGGCTTTCGTGGCTCGGAGCACGGCTTCGTGAGACTCCCGACGTCTCCGCCCGGAGCGAGGCACGATGCGGTTGTGCTGGGCGGCGTACTCGGGAGCCAAAGGGTCCTGACGGCCGTTCTGCTGCCTGGGAGTAACCACCGGGTGCCTCCTTTGTGAGCCACTGGTGCGCCCTTTGATTTTGCCCTAAAAGAGACCCTATCCTAGCGATACGAGGCGTTTCGTACCGTATAATCCGTTTCATACTCAATAGTAGGATCCTGAAGCCCATCGGGGAACTGGCAATTCCGATGGGCGGATCATCGTGCACCAGACCCGCGCGCAGGATCTGGTGCGGATGGGCGTCCCCTGCGAACGCCCGAGATCCCTTTCTCGACCCCCAGAAGGGGGACATCATCATGCGCGCGAATACGACCAGGATGCGGCGAATAGCCGCCGCGGTGTGCACGGCACCAATCCTCGCTATCGCGGCCAGCGCCGGAGCTGTCAGCGCGGCCGCTTCTCCCCCGTCGTCCACCGTCGCCTCCGTCGCCTCCGTCCCGTCTCAGGAAGGCGGCTCGGGTTGGGGCCACGGTTGCCAGTTCGGTGACAACTGGGACTGGGGATTCCGCTGTCACGAGGGTTTCGACCATGGCTTCGGTTTCGACCATGGCTTCCGTTTCGACCACGGCTTCGGCGGTGACCATGGCTTCGGTTTCGACCATGGCTTCGGCGGTGACCACGGCTTCGGCGGCGGTGACCACGGCTTCGGCGGTGGTGACCATGGCTTCGGCGGCGGTGACCATGGTCGATGAGGCTCCAGCGCGGTGAGTTCGCGATCAACACGCGGCAGTTTGTGAGTGCCGCCTCCGGATGCCCGAGCTACTCGGGCATCCGGACGCGTGTGGAGCGGCATGCGTCTCATCCGTTCCGTAGTCCGGATGGATGTGCTGACAGTGAGGATCGTGTGCATCGGTGCGGGGCCTGCGGGAATGCCATTCGCGCCCAGGGCTCGACGACGCCGGGCGAAAGTGTTCCGGCGGCGGGTGAGCGCGGTGTTTCCGCCGGTGGTGCGGTCGGTGAGGCGATCACCAGTGACGGGAACCAGCAGGCATGACCCCTTGGTGGCGGCGCTCGCGGCATGCCCGTGCTCCGGGTGCGGCCGAGCCCTGAGTCCATGACGTGGCAGAGGAGCTGCCGCACGCCGGTACGGCCGGCGCGCTGGGAACCCCTGCCGCGCTTGGGCATTTGAGGGCGCCTGGCGGGATCGCCGGCGGAAGCTGGCGCGGCGGACTCCGCTCCACGGACGGCCGCGCATACCCTGGCACGCATGACCACGGGGGATGAACTGCTCCTGCTCGCGATACGCCCCGGCAGGCGGCGAATACGGATACGGGCCGAGGACCGGCTCCGGTTCGCCCTGCGGGCATCGGAGTTGGCGGATCTGGGCCTGGCCGGACGGATCACCATCGGCCCCCGACGGATCGAGGTGATGGACTCCCAGCGCGTCGAGGACCGCCGCCTGAACAACGTCCTGCACAGTCTGGGCGCAACCGCTCCCCCGCCCAGTCTTAAGGACTGGCTGCGCCGCACACCACGCTCCCTCACCACCGAATATCTCTCTCGGCTGGAGGACCAGAAGGCGGTCCGGGTCCGCCGTTGGCGCGACCCCAGCGGTCGTACCCGCCACGACATTCTCTCCGTCGACCTACCGCGCCGCCAGGCGCTGCTGGCCCGTCTCGACAGCGTGGTCCGCTCCGGCTCCGCAATCTCCATCGCCGACCGCGACCTCACCCTCGCCGCCCTCGTCCAGGCTGCGGGCCTCGCACCTGCCGCCTACCCAGGCCTGCGGGGCATCACCGGCCGCCGCCGTTTGGCCACCCTCGCCGCAAACGACCGTCTCACCCCCGCAACCGCCAAAGCGGACCCGTCAGCCGACGAGGAACTCGCTGCGGCACTGACCACCGGCGCCGACGTCCTCACCCGCCAACTCCTCGGCGAGCTCAGCGACCTCTACGCCGACTTCACCACCGGCGGCCACAGCCTCGGCCACGACCTGGACCCGGGCAGTTGGTCCGAGGGCGGCGCAGGCGGCACCGGCCACCACGGCGGCGGGCACGGGGACGGCGGCCACGGCAGCTGGTGACACCGACAGCCGGGAGTCGCAGGCCCCTTGTCCGAACCCGGGCCTTTTCTGGCCGGCCACCTGCGTGGCGTGGGAAGCGACAAGACCACTGCGGTGCTCGCCCCGCGGCCCGGCTCGTGCTGCGTCGAGCTGCGGGGCGCGGATGCGGCTGGAGGCAGCCAGGGGACGACTCCCGTCTACGAGCGTTCTCGAAACGGACTTACCAAAGCCACCCGACTCGTCCGGCGCGGCGAGCCCCTCTGCGGAGGTCAACCTGTTCAGCCCGTGACAGCAGCTTCCGGTACATGTGATTCACCGGCGCCGAACGCCTTGAGGTGGCGCTCGGCATGCAGGGCCTCTCCGTGGTGAGGGGGTCAGCCGTAGGAGAGGTCGGAGCAGATGCTGCGGTTGGCTGGGCGTGCCTGTGCGGTGACGGTTGAGGGCAGTTCGGCTGGGGCGACGGGGGTTGGGGAGGTGGTGGGGGTGTTGGCGTAGTCCTGGCCGGTGATGAGGTTGATCTGGTTGCCGGGGATGGGCTGGAGCTGGGCGTGGGGGAAGAGTGCGGTGAGGGTCTGTGCCTGTGTTTTGAGGCCGGTGCCGTACTCGATGACGGTGGTGGTGTGGTTCTGGGTGCTGGCTGTTGCGGTGCCTGAGACGGTGAACTGCTGGGCGCGCAGGAGGTCGGCGGCGCGGGCGGCGAGTCCGCGGGTGGTGGTGCCGTTGTAGACGGCGACGGTGATGCCGGCGCCGCTGACTGTGCTGGCGGTGGGGGCCGGGCCGGCTTTCTTCTGCTCGGTGTGCTGTGCGGTGGGTTTGCCGTCGAGGGTGCGGTCTTCTTTGAGGGTGGTCCAGAGGTTGTCGGCGTCGGGGTGGACGAGGGCGATGCGGGCCCCGCTGTACTGCCAGGGGACGGTGAGGAACTGGATGTTGGCGAGGTCGATGTTCTTCAGCGACATGGCGAAGGACAGGAGTTTGCCCGCGGAGTCGAGGCCGGGGTCGACGGTGAGGGACTTGGTCGCCGCGTTGGCGAGGGGGAGCAGGGTGGTGGGGCTGAATCCTTCCTTCTTGACCTGGCCGATGAGGCTGGAGATGAATGCCTGCTGGCGTTTGGTGCGCCCGATGTCGGAGCCGTCGCCGATGCCGTGGCGCAGCCGGACGTAATCGAGGGCGGCCTTTCCTGAGACTTTCTGTTCGCCCTTGTGGTAGACGAGGTTGCCCTGGGTGGGGCGGTTGGGGTTGAGGTCTTTCTGGTGGATGTCTTTGGGCAGACAGACGGGGACGCCGCCGACTGCTTCGGTCATGGCGGCGAAGCCGGCGAAGTTGACGACGACGGTGTGGTCGACGCGCAGCCCGGTGAGTGCTTCGACGGTGTTCTGGGTGCAGGCGGGGTTGCCGGCCGCGGTGCTGCCGAGGGTGAAGGCGGAGTTGAACATGGCGTTGGTGCGTGTCTGTGACCAGGTGCCGTCGGGGAGCAGGCAGGGCGGTATGTCGACCAGGGAGTCGCGGGGGATGGACACGCCGACCGCGTGGCGGTGGTCGGCGTAGACGTGCAGCAGGATCGTGGTGTCGGAGCGGCCCACCGGGTCTTTGCCGCCGCCGAGTTTCGCGTTGTCGCCGGACCTGCTGTCGGATCCGATGAGCAGGATGTTCTGCGCGTCGCCCGGGGTTTCCTGCGGGCGATGGTGGCTGAGCCCCTTGCCGTCGAAGGTGTTGATGTTGCCGGACAGCCGCAGGTAGACGGCGCCCCCTGCCGCGACGGCCAGCACGATGACCGCTGCCGTGGCGGCCAGGAACAGCTTCTTGCGGCTGCGGGGCCTGCGCCGACGGCGTGCACCGGACGGGTCGGCCGGGCGCTTGCGACGCCGGCCCCGGCCCTGCGGGGACGGTGATGTGCGGTCTGGAGCAGGTGGTCGCTGGGCGGGGGCGTTGGGTATCTGGTGCTCGGCGGTCATGATCACGCATTCGTCCGGGCGCCCAGCTTTGGGCGCGAGGGAAGCCCCCGCCGTGTGCGGGGGCGCGGGTGACGCATGGGGACGCGAAGTCCGGGAAACGCCGTGGCGGCCCTCCCGGGCAGCCACGGCACGGTGAGGGCGGGCCGTCAGGCCAGGATCGGGATGAGTCCAAGGCCGAAGACGACGTAGAAGAGGGATGCCACGGCCAGTCGCCCGGGGGTGAGCTTGTGGGCGCGCATCGTTACCAGGAGGTAGACGATCGCGGCCATGGTGATCAGCCCGGCCCAGAGCAGGGCTCCGTCGAACTTCCAGCTGGTGAACAGCAGCCCCAGGCCGCTGGGGACGGTCGCCTGGATCATCATGGCGCCGGAGATGTTCGCCAGGGCGAGCTTCGTCTTGCCCTGGCGGACCCAGATGATCGCGTTCATGATCTCGGGCAGCTCCGTCGCGATCGGCGAAAGGAGCAGCGCGGTGACCGCGGCCGAGAGACCGAGCATGGGGCCGATCGCGTCGAGCTGCTTCACGAACAGCTGGGACGCGAAGAAGATCACGGCCAGCGTGGCCAGGGTCTGGACCACGACAGCCCCAGTGGCCGGGGTGGCGGCCTTGGGCTGGAGCTTGAGCGGCTCCAGCTCCTCGTCCTCCTCGCCGTCGTCGCCGCTGCGGATCTCGCGCCAGAAGTAGACGGCGTAGGCGCCGAAGAACAGCAGGCCGAGGGCGGGCTTGAAGGCGAAGGCGACCAGGCCGAGAGCAACCTTGACGATGAAGATCGGCAGGAACCACTTCTGGTCCTTGGCCAGCCGCTTCATGTCCTTCTCATCACCCAGCGCCTGGGCTCCGTCGGGGCCACTGGCCGGCATGCCGGTGGTGGCCAGGACCAGGGTGCGTTCCTTGCGGCGCTTGAGGAGCAGCATCGCGCCGGTCACGCCGTAGGCGACCGTGGCCAGCGCCAGCGGGCCGCCCATCGCCGCGCCGACGCCGATGTTCTTGGCCTCCTCGGTGGCGCCTGTGGTGACCGCGACCAGCGTCACCACCGACTCGGGCAGTGCCGTGCCGAACGCGGCCAGGATCGTGCCGACCGCCATCTTCCCGACATTGAGGCGCTGGCCCAGCCACTCGACCGCGTTGACGAACCACTCACACGAGAGATAGATCGCCACCGCACACACGATGAGCAAAACGAAATGGATCACACTGACCGCCCGGCTTTCCCGCACCGCGGGTTCCTGGGCGATACGCGGCGGGAGTCCCGGCGTACGACCTCGGCCCCGCGACGTACGTACATCGTCGACAAAGAGCCGAAGGTCTCGCCCACCCGGCAGATTCTGCACGGGCCCGGCCACCGGGAGCCACGAGGACTCCAGCATGTCGACGACCGGTTTGCGGGGCTACTCCCCTTCGCAGCCACTCACTGTACACAGACTCAGCACGCCCCGGAAAGGCCCGGCCTCCACCCAGATTCGGCAGGTCCGGCGCCGTATCCGGAAGCTTGAAGTCCGGAAGCAGCAAGAGTTGCGTGCAGGTGAGCGGGGGCAGGCTGAGCATCCGTGGAAGATCCAGCCGAAGCGGTTTGCCGACGACGGCACAACCGGGACACCGGTCGCCGAAGCACGTGCGGCTCGTCTTTTCCTGGCAGACCGTGAGCGCAGTGGGCGCGTGACCCGGCTCCGGAAGGTCATCGGCGCTCAGGTCCCCGTGTACAGGAGAGGCCGACGATGCGGCATACGGGCCCGGCTTGCTGGGAGCGCATGGGGCGGGACGGCCACGTATGTCGCGCTCTCGATGCCTGGGCGCGGCCAGCGTGTCGGCGGGCACCTGCTACGCCCCGCCCATGTGACCGTGGCCGAATCACCCGAATCACCCGAAACACCCGTCGAACCGCACACCGAGGCCGACGCAGACCGCGACTGACCTCCCGGCCCCCGCTCCCGGTACTCGGCAGGACTGTGCGGTTGCCTCCTGCTGGGGCGCGCCGCAGCAGGAGAAACTCAGGCCGACAAGAACCGCTGGCGCTCCCGGGACGCGGGCGATCGCACCCTCGTTGGTGTCGTCCGGACCCGCTCCGGTGGCCAGGCGGCAAACATGTTGAGGGGCCCTCGGTCAGAGGCGCGCGGCCCGTGCCGTGCGCTCGAATCGCATCCGGGGCGGCGCCTGGTGCAGGGCCTGCTGGATGGCGTGGAAACGGGTGGCTTCCTGGTCGGTGCAGCCTCCGCCGCTCGACCGCCCCCTGCTTCTGGAGCAAGGCGTCGAGCTCGTCGCTATCAAGGAACTCCTCGGCCACGTCAGCGTCGGCGTCTATGCCCACGTCCGGCTCCGCCTCGAACGCCAAGCCATCAACACCCTGGGCGACGTGCTCGGTCGGCCGACGACGACCCCGACGACTCACCCGCCGCAACCGTCGTCCGCTGACGATGCCGTCAGCGCTGCCGTCAAGACGGGTGAGCAATAGTCCCCGAGTTCCGCGTTCGTCCGTAGCTCCCTGGCGCCGCTGAGAGTGCCTGGACCTGGACCTGTTACCTCTTGCGGGTGGCCGTAGGCCGTTCTGACCCAATCTCGTCCGTAGTGCGCAACCCTCATCCCTGTCGGGATTCCTTCAGTCTGGGTGAAGTCGTGGAGGCGTGGGTTGGCTCTGGCCGTAGTGCGCGATCTGCGTGAGTACCGGGCGCCGGTGAGCGAGGAGGATCTCGCCGAGTTCGAGACCGATGTGCTGGCGGGGTTCGTGCTCGCGCGGGCATCGGCCGGTCTGGTCGACAGCACCATCCGCAACGACACCAACCACCTGGAGCTGATCCGCGACTGGTTCGGCCGTCCGCTGTGGGAGATGGAACCGGCCGACGCCGACGTCTATTTCGGCAAGGTGCTCCGCGACGCCAAACCGTCGACCCGCACCGGCAGGGCTGGCGCGCTGGCGGTGTTCTTCCAGTTCCTTGAGCTGCGGCACAAGGTCGAGCTGCACAACCTCACCGGCCGTGTGGTCGAGTGCCCGCTGGACGAGATGAACCGGCCCCGGGCTGCGGTGGAACCGCAACTGCGGATCCCGCCCAGCGAAGCAGAGATCGAGGAGCTGTTCGCCGGATGGCGCGAGGAGCTGGTGACCTGCCGCAAGTTCGGCCCGGCCGCTCGCAGCTACGCGGTGGCCCGGCTGGCGGCGGACGTGGGACTGCGGATCAACGAGGCACGGATGCTCGACCTGGACGACGTCCGGTGGGAACTGGGGCGGTTCGGCAAGCTCAACGTCCGCCATGGCAAGGGATCCCGGCGACGGGGCCCGAAGCCGCGACTGGTGCCGCTGATCAATGGCGCCGACCGCAACCTGCGGTGGTTCATGGAGGACGTGTGGGGCCACTTCGACGCCGACCACACCAGGCCGGGCGCCCCGCTGTTCCCCTCCGAGCGCTAGAACCGGGACGGCTCCTGCTCGCGGGCGACCGCCGACGTCTTCCGCCGGTCGCTGGCCGATGCCGCCGTCCAGCACCTGCCCACCTGGGCTGGGAAGCTCACCCCGCACGAGCTGCGCCACTTCTGCGCCTCCCAGCTCTATCTCGCCGGCATGACCTTATTCGCGATCCAGGAGCTACTCGGACATACCTGGACCGGCACCAGGGCTGGACGACCAGATCTGATGGCGCTCTTTGATTTTGGCTCTGACCGCGCTTGCGTGAATGACCTTGATCAGACACTGGCCCCGCTGGATGCGGTTCTGACGACGCGGTGCTTCTGGTTGAATCGGCGGGTTGTCCGCTCGCACTCACCAGGAGTCATCTGTGACCCCCGCAATGCCGGCGCCCCGATCGGCGCAGATAGAGGACTTCCTCGTCGCCGGCCAGGAGGCGGCCGAAGAGGAACGCTGGGTAGCCGCTGGGCTCGCCTGGATCGAGGCTGCGAAGCTGGGGAGCCTGGAGGGTGCGAACGCCACCAGCAGGGTGGCGACACCGCGCATCAAGCCACTCGCGAATGCGGGAGATCCGGACGCCCAGGCGCTGATGGCTGGGATCCTGATGGACTACTACACCGAAGATGCCCTCCCGATAGCAGTTGGCTACGCGAAGGCATCGGCCGCCGCCGGCCATGCCGCTGGCCTGCGAACCTTCGGATTCATGCTGCTACGCGGCCTGGGGGTGGAGGAGAACCGTCTTCGTGCCCTGGAGTTGTTTCGTGCGGCTGCGGGCAAGGGAGACGGATACGGGGCCTTCAACGCCGCCGTCATCCAGCTCGAAGCCGCCGACAGTTCCGATCGCGGTGAGTGCATACGGCTGCTGACTCAGGCCGCCGACAGCGGCATCGTCGGAGCCGCCGCGAAGTTGGGCGACGAACTGGCAGTTGACGGCCGCCAAGAGGAAGCCCTGGGGTGGTATCTCTGGGCTGCGGAGCGTGGCCACGACGGCGCGGCAGACGTCGCGGCAGACTGGTACCGGGACGGCGTCGGCACCGCACCTGATTTGGTGCAGGCAATGCGCTGGCTCCTGGGGCTGACCGCAAAGCTGAACGTCGACGCGGTCCACCAAGCGCACGAGCTCGGCAAGCGCATGACGGACGAATCGATCCTCGAAGCTGGCCGCCTGGCAGGTCAGCCCGCCGAGGCAGAGCTCATGATTGCCACGCTTGCGAAGAACCCTGAGCGCGAATGACGTGGCAGAGATGCCCTTTCGGACCTCTGGCCGTGCTCACCTGACGATCACGGGCGGCTGAGGATACGGATCCGCAAGAGCCGGAACGATGCCCGCCCGTACATGGCTCTCTTGATGGTTTTCACGCGGTTGACATGGCCCTCGACGATGCCGGAGCTCCATTCGAGGGTCAGTCCGGCGGTGACCGCGTCGAGGTCCTGGCGGAGGAATGCGGCGAACTTCGCCACGGGGATGAGGCCGGAGTGTTCGGCCTGGCGGATCCAGTCGGCCAGCAGGTGGCCTCGGCGGTCGCGGGCCAGGCCCGTGAAGACTCTGGCAAGGTCGCAGGTCCGTGCGATGTCGGGGCAGGCCAAGCGGACCTGGTCGAGTTGCTCGATCTCCTCGGCACTGAGGCCGTTTCGGTTCCGCATGATCCAGGCGGTGATCCGGCGCGGGCTTGGAATCTCGCCCGGGGCCGGCGGGGCCGTACCGGCCTGCAAGGTGCGCAGGTAGGCCGTGAGGGTCGAATAGCCGCCGCGGAACCCACGCTCGCGGATCCGCTGGAACAGCGTCAGGCCGCTGGTGACGCCTGCGGCGTACTGCTGCTGCAGGTACGGCTTGAAGGCGTCCAGTTGCTCGTGGCGGCGGTCGCGGGCGCTGCTGAGGAGGTGGTCGAGGCTGGTGTCGCGGTAGCGGCGGACTGTCTTTCGGTCGAGTTGGAGGCGGCGTGCGATGTCGCTGAGCGGGTGGCCGGCGGCGACCATGCGGGTGACCTCGGTGTGGCGACATGCAGGACGCGCTGCACGATGCGCGTGGGTGGCAGTGCATCCACCAGTGGCATCTGAATCGGCTGGTCGCCTCCCCATTCCGCGTGCTTCTGCACGCAGGGCCGGTGCTGATGGCAGGTCTTCTCGACCGCGGCGAACAGGTTCTGGAGCAGATGCCAACGGTCCGCGACCTCCAGGGCGCCCGCGGCCGCCTCTTCGACGGCCTTGGTGTAGGCGCTGGCGCGGTCGCGGTCGCGGCAGATGATCTCCGCGCCGGGGTGGGCGGTCAGCCACGCGGCGAAGGTCTCCGAGGTTCGGTCGGGCAGTACGTCGACGACACGGCCGCTCTCCACATCGACCAGGATCGTCCCGTAGCGGCGTCCGCGTCGGAATGCGAACTCATCCACGCCGAGCACCCTCGGCGCGCGTTCGGGTACCTCGGGCGCTTCCAGAAGTCCCAAGAGGCGGGTCCGGCCGGCCGCGAGGCTGATCTTGCGGCACAGGCGCTCACCGGCTCGGCCTCCGAGCTCGGTCGCTATCGACCGCAGCCATGGCTTCATCCGCAGGCTGGACCGCCTGCGTCGCTCGCTGAGGCCCTCTACCTGCTCGACGAAAGTCCGCCGCTCACACCGCTCGCGGTCGCAGAAGAACCGCCGGACCCGAAGCCGTACAGAGAACTTCTGCCCAGCGAGGGGCAGTTCGGCGAGCGTTCGCCAGTAGGCGGAATGGACTCGACGTCCCCGGCCTCCGCAGTCCGTGCAGCATGGCGGGCGCCCGCATGCCGCTACCTCCAGCACCACATGCTGGGGCTCCATGGCCAACCGCTCCAACTCGACGTCGACTCCGGAGAACAGCGCATCCTTGATCACGCACAGGCCCACGAACAGGAGATGCCCCAGGGAAACGATTCCGCGTGCACGTGCTGACCTGGCTCTTCACGCAAGCGCAGTCAGAGCCTTGATTTTCGCCACCTGATGCTCATGGGATGGCCAAACCTGCTCAGTTGATCTCCCCACCCCATGCGTTCCACCCCGGGCGCTGTCGCCGTGGACGCGCCGCCTAGGAGCGTGTCCCGGTAACGGGCAATCGGCTGGTGATCGTGACGGTGAGATCGGTGGTTGCTCGCTGGGTGCCTGCTGAGGCGGGTGGCCTGGTTATGTCGGCTTGGGGATCGGCCTGAAGGGGGCCGTTGACCGGGCTGGTCAGCTGATCGCCGCGGCGAGTCCTGCGGTTCCGGCGTGTCGGAAGATCTTGCGGAGGTTGTGGCAGGCGGCCAACAGTCGCCACTCGCCGCGGGCTCCGTCCTCACCGCGCAGGAGGAGTTGGCGGCCGTTCTGGCAGGTCATGATCTGGCCGAAGACGGGTTCGACGATGGCTTTGCGGCGGCTGTAGGCGGCCTTGCCGGGCTTGGTCCGCAGTTTGCGGGCCATGCGCTCCTTGAGGGTGGCGCTGGCAGGGATGCGTCCGCGGGGCGCGGGCGGGACCTGTTCGTCGTGGCCGAGTCGGCCGGTGGCCATGAACGTGTCGGTGCCGCAGGCGAGTTGGCGCTCTTGGGCGGCTTCCAGGTTGGTTTCGGAGCAGTAGCCGGCGTCGACGAGGGCCTGCTTGGGGTGGACGCCGGTGTTCTGCGCGGACTGGTCGAGCATCGGGGTGTAGTTCAGCGCGTCCGAGGCGTTGGTAGTGATGTCGGCGGCCGTGATGACCTGGTGCTTTTCATCGACGACAGCTTGGGCGTTGTAGGCCTGGATGTAGGCGCCGTCGCTGTTCTTCATGATCCGCGAGTCGGGGTCGGTGAAGTTGGCCTGGGCCTTGGGCTTGGGCCGGACCTTCGCGGCGGCCTTCTGCCCGGCGTCGGTGACGGCCCGTTCGTCGCTGGTCCCGGCGCGCTCCTGACGGCGGCGTTCCTTGTCCTCGGCGTGGCGGCGGGCCTTGTCGGCAGCCTCGGCCTCGATCTGCGCGCGGGCGGCCTGCAGCCTGGCCAGGCGCTTCTCACGCCGGTCCAGCTCGGCAGGCAGGTCGGCCTCTTTGCCGTCCACGCCGAACCGGGCATCTTCGGTGGTATCGACTGCTTCGGCGTCGTCCAGCAGGGACCGGGCCGCGGCCTCCAGGGCGGCGATCTCGGCTTCGATCTGCTCTTCCTTGCCGATCAGGCGGCCGTAGCTCATCGCCTTGTGTTTGGAGGCGCTGGCCTCCAGCTTGGTGCCGTCCAGCGCGACGCGGCCCATCTTGACCATGTCCAGCTTCCGCGCCAGGTGCAGCGACTGCAGGAACAGGCCGGCGAGCGCGTCCAGGTGGCGGCGGCGGAACCGGGCGATCGAGCGGAAGTCCGGAGTCTGGTCGGCGGCCAGGAACCGGAACGCGACGTCATCGACACACTTACGCGTGATCGCCCGCGAGGAGCGCACCCCGGTGGTGTAGCCGTAGATCAGCAGCCGCACCATCAGCCGCGGGTCGTAGGGCGGGTAGCCGCGCTTTTCGGTGTAGTCGGCCAGGATCGGCGACAGGTCGAGCACCTCGTCGACCAGGTCGGCGACGAACCGGGCCAGGTGGTCCTCCGGCAGCCAGTCCTCCAGCGACGGCGGCAGCAGCAGGACCTGGTGCGGGTCGAACGCCCGGAACGTCTTGTCCACCGCCGCGGGACGACCCTGCGGCTGCTTCTTCTCACCCGGCTCGATCTCGAACAGCCCATCCCGATCACGCATACCGTGATCATCCCGCACGAATGATCACGAACCGCAGGCGGGGTGCGGGTTACTGGGACACGCTCCTAGGGTGCGGGCATGATCTCGTCTAGCTACCTCTCCGAACTGTTCTCGCTGGACGGCCAGGTCGCCGTGGTGACGGGCGGCAGTTCCGGCATTGGCCGAGCTGTCGTCGGGGCTCTCGCGCGAGCGGGGGCGAGCGTGGTGATCGTGGCTCGCAAGGAGTCGGAACTGGCCGCCACAGTCGACGAGCTGGCGGCGGACGGCTGCCGGGCGGCCTGGGTGAGCGCCGACCTGGGCACCCGTGACGGGGTGCGCGCGGCGGCGGAGCAGGCCGCCGAGGTGTTCGGCGAGCCCGACATTCTCGTCAACAGCGCCGGGACCAACCTGCGTCCGCCGATGGGCGAGCTGGGCGAGGACGTGTGGGACGCCACGATGGCGGTGAACTTGGAGGCACCCTATTTGTTGGGCCAGCGGTTCGGGCCCGGCATGGCCGAGCGGGGCTTCGGGCGGATCATCCACATCACCTCCCAGCAGGCGCACCGGGCGTTCGTCCAGAGCGGTGCCTATGGGGTCTCCAAGGGGGCGCTGGAGTCGCTGGCCCGCTCACAGGCTGAGGCGTGGTCGCCACACGGCGTCACCTGCAACACGCTGGTGCCCGGCTTCGTCATGACCCCGCTCAATGCGCGGTTGTCGTCCGACCCGGAGAAGGTGGCGGCGCTGGCCGCGCGCACGATGGTCGGGCGCAACGGCCTGGCCCAGGACTTCGCCGGAGCGGCGGTGTTCCTGGCCAGCCGCGCCTCCGGCTACGTCACCGGGCAGGCGATCTTCGTCGACGGCGGGTTCTCCGTTCACTGAGCCCAGCTCAGAGATCGGCATCAGATCGAGCAGACCGCCGAGAGCGAATGAGTATCCTGCCGATTCAGAGGCGACGAACCCATCCCACTTTCGAGCGTGCCTGCCGAAGACGTCGTGGGTTCTCGGTGAAAGCGCCTCAGTCACGCTGAACTCACGGCCGACGTGCCGGTAAGAATGCTGTCACCGATCCTGCTGGTTAACCCTTCAGCTGGAGATCGACTGGTCCGCTGTAGTTCGGTAAAGGTGGGGTGGTGGTCGCGCTTCGGTGCTGGTGAGGGCCTTGTTGTGGTTGCGTCGGCGGTGGCAGGCGCGGGCGAGGGCCTGGTGGCAGCGGCGCCATCTTGACCAGTGCAGTGCGTGTCGGATGCGCTGGGCCGGGGCGGGATGCGGGGTCGTGATCGCCAGCAGGCGGCGGATCTCATAGGCCGTCAGGGGAATCGGGGTGAGACTGTTGCTGCTGGTGGGGCCTGGGTGGGCCCCCTCTCTGGGCCGGCGGTTCGGCGAGTCGGGCCAGGACGGTGAGCGGATCGCCGTCGGCGCCGGGGGCGCCGTCCTGTTCGTTGGCGGCGGCTGCGGCCTGGGCGGCCAGGAACGCGGCGGCGAGCTGGGCCAGGGTGATGTGCCGGTACCAGCCGTGCCAGGAACGCACCTCGTAATCGGCCATTCCCGCCGCCGACTTGGCCAGCTTGATCCCCTCCTCCACCCGCCACCTGGCCCCGGGCACCTGGACCAGTTCCTCCACGGTGGTCTGCTCCGGCCCCCAGGCCAGGTAGTAGTCACGCTTGGAGGGATCTGCCTCACCCGGGCGGCGGCGGGCGATCACCCACCGGGCCCAGTCCTGCCCGCCGGTGCCGATGAGCGCCTCGGGGTCCGGGAGACGGCGCACCCACCACTGCCACCAGCGGGAGTCCAGTTGGCTGGGGCCGGCCGACAGCTGGACCCAGTCCTCATCGTCGGCCGCCCGCTCGACCAGACGGGCCAGGTGACGCCAGCCCGGACGCGGCAGCACCGTCTGATCGGACGGCACGTTCACCACGTACGGCAGCTGCCGCTCCTCCAGGAAGGCACGGAAGGCGCCGTCACGGCCGTAGACCTCGTCGGCGGCCACCCATACCCGCTCGGCGGGCAGGTCGGGCACGATCCGGGCGATCATCTTCTCGGCCAGGCGGGGCTTGGTGGCGAAGCCGACCTCGTCGGGAATGTGGGCGGCCCGGCAGCGCGCCCGGTCCGAAGTCCATTCCTTGGGCAGGTACAACTCCCGGTCGATCAGGGCCTGTCCGCGTGAGGTCGCCCAGGCCGCCATCACCCCGATCTGGCAGGGGAAGACCCCGCCCAGCGTGCCGGTGAACTGCCGCGCGACCCCGGCCGAGGCCCGGCCCTTCTTCGCGAAGCCGGTCTCATCGACCACCAGCACCCCGGCCCCGCCCGGGCCGGGACCTGCCCCGCCGTCGTCCAGGCCGGCCACCGTATAGCGGCGCACGAAGTCCCGCAGCTCATCCGCCTCCCAGTGGGCCCGGTCCAGCAGATGCTGCTGCCCCCACGGCTCAGAGTCACCCCCGTACTCGGCCAACTGCCAGCCGTTCTTGCGCGACAGCGGCGCCAGCAGCCCTCGCACGCACACAGCGGCCCGCCGCCGCAGATCCGCCCGCGGGAAGCACCCGCCGACCTCCAGCAACAAAAGCTCCAGCTGGTCACCGACCTCCTCGGCCCACTCCAGATCCGTGACGTCCAGCGGCACATTCAGCAACTTCGCCTGCATACCGGCCAGTTACCCGCACCGACAGATCACCGAACTACAGCGGACCAGTCGATCTCCAACTGAAGGGGTTAATACTCCAGCTGTAGATCGTGATCAGGTGTCATGTGTGACTGAGCACCTCAGTTGGCGGGTGAGCGCTTGAGTTGGCGGAGGCCGGGCGTCCGAGGCAGCGGGGAAAAGTGGGACGTGCAGGCGGTAAGCGGCACACCCGACCTGGCCGACCCGATTACGATCACCTGCGTGACTGACGGGATAGTGGGAGCGATCACCGGTCTGTTCCGGGGACGCAGGCGCAAGGATGAACTCGCCCAGGTCGATGCGGAGATCACCGCGTTCGGGGAGGCGCTCGCTGGGCATTCCTTCGAACCAGGCCACCACGAGGACGTTCCCGCTCTCCTCGCTGACTACCAACGGGCGCTTGACGCGTACGAGCAGGCCAAGCAGAACTTCGTCGGCGATCGGAACCTCCGGGACGCCGCCGATGTGCTGCGCACTCTCGACGAGGGGCGTCATGCGCTGGCCTGTGTGGACGCCGCAATCGAAGGACAGCCACGCCCGCAGCGGCGTCCGCTGTGCTTCTTCGACCCCCGCCACGGGCAGTCGACCGAGGATGTCCGCTGGGCGCCTTCCGAGGGGGCCGCCCGGATGATCGCCGTGTGTGCAGCCGACGCCGTACGCCTGGCGGAGGGGATGCCGTCGATCGAGAACGGTCTGCGGGAGCGGCGGCCCGCTCCGCACCCGCGGCCCGGACCGAGCCCGAACCCGGCCTCCGCCGCAGGCGCGAAGAGACGCCCGGAGCGTCGCCCGACCGCAGCGCTTCCGCCCCCGGCTTCCCCGCTCGCGTCTCCTGACCCCTACGAGACCTGGCCCGGGAACACGGGTGCGCGGCAGCGCTGGGAGAGCCACGGCGACACGGGAGTCCAGCTGGTCCGCACCGACCCTCGGAAGCCCGCCCTGCTCGTGGTCCACCTGAAGCGGGCCGCGGACTCCTGGGTCGAGCTGACCAGCCCGCCCGACGGCAACGGGCGGCCCAGGCAGATCCTCACGCACGGCTCCCCGCTGACGCGGGCGATTGTTCCGGTCGAGGCCGACGGTCGGGACGCGATACGCCTCCAGATGAACACCAAGGGAGGGTGGCGGATCTGGTTGCATCCGCCGGAGGAGATCCCGCTCCTGGAGGGAGAGCTGGAATCGACCGGCTCCTACGTCCTGCGGCACCCCGGCGGCCAGGTGCCCCTGCGGATCACTCAGCATGACGGGACCGCCTTCTCGCTCCACGTACTTCGATCGAACTTCACGCTCGGGGCGCTCCTGTGCCAGGGGAACGGGCAGTTCACGGCAGCGGCCATCGCGCCGAGGAAGGCCGGTCTTCTGTACGTTCAGTCGCGCAGCTCCTGGAGCATCGACCCAAGTGGAGGGGTGCACAAGGCACACGCCACACCGTGAGCCTGAGCGTGATACCTGGCGAAACTCGCCAACTGGAGCGCTGAGTCACATCATGAGACGCTGCCCTTCGTGATCGCCAAGCTGCAGTGTGTGGTGTTGGACTGTGCCGATGTCGTTGAGCTGTCCCGGTTCTACCAGTCGCTTCTTGGCGGCGTGGTGAACCAGCCAGATCCGCGGTGGTCGCTTGGCGAGGGCTGGGCGACGCTCCACATCGACGGTGGTTTGGTGCTGGCCTTCCAGCGCGTGGAAGGCCATCGGCCGCCGCGGTGGCCGGAGGCTGCTCACCCCCAGCAGTTCCACCTTGACCTGGGGGTCAAGGATCTGGAACGAGCCCAGGAAGACGTCCTCAAGCGGGGCGCCACACTGCTCGACGAGGGTGATGGAAAGCGGAGTTGGCGCATCTTTGCGGATCCGGCAGGACACCCGTTCTGTCTCGTCCGGGACTGACGGGGACACCGAAAAGGTGCGGCCACCGGTGATCATCGTGAGTGGTCGACGACCCGCCGACGCCCTTCCCCGAGTACGCAGCGAGCCTGCCGCCGCGGACGCACTGGTCGTTCTGGTGGGACTGAATTGGCGGGTCAGGTGCCGGACGAACGTTCCGGAAGCCAGCGGCTGACGCGTAAATACATGCACGTCAGGAGGGTTTCGGGCAGCTCGGTGTGCCCGGCGGCCATGTGTCGGCTGTCGAGTGCGGGGCGTCCGGGTCAGGCTGTGGTGTCGAGTGGGTCGAGGGTCACACGGTAGCCGAGCTGGTTGAGCTGGGTGATCGCGCGGCGGGTGGAACGTTCGGGGTCACGCTGGGTGAAGTAGCTCCCGCCGAGTTCGTGGTAGGGCTTGTGGTCGGTGAGCACGTGCCAGATCGCGGTGATGATCGAGTGTTCGACGGCGACCAGGGCCTTCATCATGCCTCGTCGGGCGGTGAGCCGTTTGTAGCGGGCCTGGAGGTAGGTGTCCTTGGTGCGCACGGCGCCGAGGGCGGCGATGCCCAGGGCACCCTTGAGATACGGGTTGCCGGGGCGGACCTTGATGCTCTTGGCGCGGCCGGCCGAGGAGTGGTGGCCGGGGCAGACTCCGGCCCAGGAGGCGAGGTGCTTGTCGCTGGCGAAACGGCTCATGTCGCCGCCGGTCTCCGCGACGATCACTTCGGCGACCGCCCGGCTGATTCCGGGGATGGTGTCGAGGAGGTCCAGGACGGAACGAAAGGGGGACATCGCCTCCTCGATCCGCTCGTTCAACTGCCCGATGGCCTCGGTGAGCTGGTCGTACTGGTCCAGGTGCAGGCGGGCGAGGAACCCGTGATGCTCACGGAAGCGGCCCGTCAGTGCCTCGGTCAGCTCCGGGATTTTGATCCGGAGTTTACGCCGGGCGAGCTCGGCCAGGACCTGCGGGTCCCGCTCACCGGCGATCAGCGCCTCCAGCATCGCCCGCCCGGACACCCCCATGATGTCGGCGGCCACCGCGGCGAGTTTGATGCCGGAGTCCTCCAGCATCTTCTCCACCCGCTGGACGATCTGTCCCCGTGTGCGGGTCATTTGCGTACGGGTGCGCGTCAGGTCCCGCAGCTCACGCACCGGCTGCGGCGGGACGAACGAGGCCCGCACCAGGCCGTGCGCCCCGAGTTGGGCCAGCCAGGCCGCGTCCGAGACATCCGTCTTGCGTCCGGGGAGATTCTTGACCTGCGCGGCGTTGACCAGGACCACGTTCAGGCCCTCGGTGAGCACAAAGTAGAAGGGCTTCCAGTAATCACTGGTCGCCTCCATCACCACCAGCGTGACCCGCGCCTCGATCAGGTGATCCCGCAGATCCAGGATGCTGTTGGTGGTGGCACCCCAGGTGGTCGTCTCGGAGATGAACGACCCGCGGCGCTTCGCGCTCGGCACCCGGACGCATACCTTCGCGTCCCGCTTACTGATGTCCATGCCCGCGCACCGTCCATGCAGCACGTCCATGATCCTGTTCCCTTCTCCCGGCCGACAGCGCACCCACGAGCGGCCGGCCCGTCCCGGGAGGGACAGGGCAGTACAGGAGTCTGACGCTCGTGCTCACAGCAACACTCCACGGTTCCCGTGGACGTCCCTCAGCACCAAGCTGACCTACGAGCTGCAGGCATCACAGCGGCATCGGTTTCGACCGGAACGGACAACCCTCGATCATCGTCCCGACCTCGCCACCGGTCCTAATACTGCAACCGCATGTGGGGGTCATGGCCTCGGCGTTGGTAGTGGCAGCGGCGGGCTCGGGCTTGGCTGCGGCGTCGGAAGTGTGACCAGTGCAGACGGTGCTCGTTGGAATGGCAGTGGGGCGTGATGACGACGTGCCCGATCAGTCGGCGGATCTCCGGGACGCTGAGGGGTATGAGGTCTTGCTCGTCGTTTCCGCTGCCCCTTTTGCGGCTTCTGCGGCGCGGATGGCGGTCAGGTAGGCGAGGGCGGCCATTGCCAGGGTGATGTGCCGGTACCAGGCCCGGTAGAGACGGACCTGATAGTGGTCCAGACCGCACTCTCCCTTCGCGATCTGGAAGCATTCCTCCACCTGCCAACGTGCGCCAGCGGTCCTGACCAGGTCTTTCAGCCGGGAGGTGACGGGGCCGTAGCAGACGTAGTAGGCGATCTCGGTGGGGTCGCTGATGCTGCGGCGGGCCAGGACCCAGTGCCCGAAGCCGTCCTCCCATGCCGGGCGGATTGCGATCCGGGCCCAGTCGTAGAACCGCTGGCCGTGCGCGCCCGCACCAGCGGAGATCCGTTTCCATGCCTGCCGGGGCACGGCGGTGACCAGGTCGCGGACCTCGGCGTCCGTGCCGCCGGTGGTGGGCACGGTGTCGTTGACCTTGGTGGCCAGGACGTAGGCGACGTGTCGTTCCTCCAGCCAGGCCCGCATGTGTTTGACCTGGCCGTATGCCTCATCCGCGGTGACCCAGGCGAAAGGGACGCGTGCGTCGATCGCGCGTTGCAGCATCCACTTGAAGTGCTCGATCTTCGTGGCGAAGGGCACCTCGTCACCGATCCCCGCCGCCCGGCACCGTTCCCTGTCATCCGTCCAGGAGACAGGGATATACAGCTCGCGGTCGATCAAGGCCCGGCCTGCGGCGGAGGCGTAGGCCAGGAACGTGCCGATCTGGCAGTTCTCCGTGCGCCCGGCCGTTCCGGAGTACTGCCGCTGGACCCCGGCCGACTTGACGCCCTTCTTCAGGAAGCCGGTGTCGTCCCCGATCAGTACCGCGTCCTTGCTGCCGATCGTCTCGACGATGAAGTCGCGCACATCGTCGCGGACCGCGTGCTCGTCCCAGTCGGCGAAGTTCAGCAGCCGCTGGAAACCGTCCGGGCGACGCTGGCCAGCCTGCTCAGCCAGCGTCCACCCATTCTTCCTTTCCAGCGGCGCGAGCAACGTGGACAGGTAGTCCAACGCCCGCTCACGTGGCTCCGATCGGCCAAAACGTCCCGCAAACCGGGCATGAAGCCCGGCTATCCCATCGGACCAGCCCTCGATCTGCGCGACCGTCAGCGATTCATCACACAGTCAGCCCAACGACCAAAACGACGACCCGTCACGCCACATGCGGTTGCAGTACTAACAGAGCGCATACGAAGCACTCCCGCGTGCTGGAGACATTTACCACGCCCCCGGCGCGCACCGAAGGTGCGCTGGATAGCTGACCTGTGGATTCACGGAGTCGCGGTCAGAACCAAAATCAAAGAGCGCCATCAGATCTGGTCGTCGAGTAGGTTCTGGGCGATGGTCGCGTAGCGGCTCGCGGTGGTGTGGGACAGGTTGAAGACCAGGGCGAGGTGCAGTGGGTCGGAGCCGACGGTCAGCGCCTCGTGCAGTACCCGGTCGCCCCGGATGCGTTCGAGGTGGACGCCCTGGCGCAGCAGGTGCCGCTTGAGGTATTCGGCACTGACAGGCCCGGTTCCCAGGGCGGTCTTCGCGTTGATCAATACGTGCCGGTTGGGGGTCTTCGGCCAGGTGATGCCACGCTGGGCGAGCCAGGCCAGCAGGGTCTGATGAGGCAGTTCGCCGAGCCGTTGGGCGTGTCCGGCGATGGTGATCCGGCGGTTGGGTAGGTCGAGGTCGTCCAGGGTGAGGTGTCGGATGGCCGTGGCGCGGGCGGCGTGGACGGCTGCCAGGGCGACGATCATCCGTTGCGCTGGGGTGATGGCGACCCGCTGGACGGCGAGGACCTCGGTCTCGGTCATCGGCAGCAGGTTGCGCTGGATGTCTTCGCTCTTCAGGCGGACGGTGGGGTTGGCGAAGATCAGGCCGCGCTTCTTGGCGAAGCGGAACAGTGAGCGCAGCGCGGCGATGGTGTTGCGCCGCTGCCATCCGCGCAGGGGTGACAGCGCGACCGTGACGTCGGTGGCGGTTATCTCGCGCAGGTGCCCTCGGGTGGCCGCCCAGTTCTCCAGCAGGGGGCGGACGCAGCCGAAGTGGACGTAGAGGCAGGTGTGGGACCGGGGCTTGGCACGGCTGTCGCCGTCGAGCAGGACCAGTAGCCAGGCGCGGACGTCGCTGGCGAAGCCGGCGGGCAGTGCGGCGGTGCGGTCGTCGATCCAGGAGCGGATCGCCAAGGCGCTGTCGTCTTCGAGCAGGTCCAGGTCGGTGAGAACCTCGGCGACCCGGTGGCTGGAAGCGTGCCGCGGTATTCGTGTACGGACTTCGGTGAGCTTTATGGGTTTGCCGGGCGGGCGGTCCTCCAGCACCGCCGTCAGGCCGTCCATCGCGCACCGGATGAGCGATGGTGACCATCCGTTGGTCTCGCCGAGCTGCTTGGCGTGGGCTGCGGCCGACCGCAGCGCGGGGTTGTCCGAATTCAGGGCGGGATGCTGCCAGTGCAGCGGGGGCGGGATGCCTGCCTTGCGTCGGTAGGAGGAGGCCAGGCCCCGGCATTTGTGGTCGCAGTAGGCCGGGTCCCGCCGTGATCCATCGGGCAACGGCTAGCCGCAGTGCACGCAGTTCATCGAGGGGGCAGAGACCTGCCGGTGCTGGGACGCGGGGCGACGGCGCGGGGCTGGCCCACCGCGGTGGCCTGTGAGTCGGTCGCCGGCGTCGGCTCTGGTACTTGCTCCGGCTCGGGTAGGAGCAGTTCCTCGACGCCGCAGCCGAGCACGGCGCAGATGACGTCCAGCTCGTCGAGCTTGACGGTGTTCGGTCGGCCGGACCACAGGCCCGACATCTTCCCCGCGCTGATCACCACGCCGCGCTCGGCGAGCATCCGCTGGAGTTCGCTGGCCTTCCAGATGCCGCGGTTGGCAGCCGCCAGGCGAAGGTTCCACTTCACTGTGCCAGTCCTTTCCACCGGTCGGTGGCGCGCTGCTGTCCGGCGACCCAGGCGTCTTCGACATGGGTGCCATGGACGTGTAATGGTGGGATCGGGTATTGGAACTCTCGGAATGGGTGGGCTACCCGTCGAGGTATCGGTGTCTGGTGTCGGCCGGCGAGGTGAAGAGCTGGCCATCACGGACCTGCCATTCGCTCGTTCCATCGACTTCGTGGCTGACGAGGAACAGACCTTGGACGAGGTCCCCGTCGTCGTCGGAAGCGGGGATCCGAGCGATCTCCTTGATCTGATCGATGAACCAGTCCAGGGCCGACTCACGGATGTCAGCTCCGTAGAAGATGTAGTGGGTCCAGTTTGTGTGCTGGCGCGGTGAGCCCCACCCGTTGGAGTAGTGGTTGTCTTCATGAGACGAGATGACTTGGCGGACGGCGGTGAGTTGTGTCTCGTCGCACTCCAGCCATCCTCTGATCGAGACGTAAACGCCCATGTGTCGTCCTCTCTTGTCTTCAGTTCTGATCTGACAGTCTTCTGCTGGCGGCGGCTGCGTAGGTGGCCCAGTCGCCGGCGGCGGCTCGCTGCCATTTCACGGCGACGGTGATGTCGATGCCGAGGGTGCGGGCGAGGACCGCGGCGGGTAGTTCAGTCGCGAGTTGGAACAGCGCGGTTGAGCAGGTTTCCGCGAGGCGGATGCCGAACTTGCGGAGTCGTTCGCCCATGGCCCAGACGCTGATCGGGCGGCCGGGCTGGCCTCCGGGAAAGAGCCAGGGCGAATCCGTCTGGGCGAGAACGGCATGGCTGCGGCGAACCGCGACCTGCCGAAGGGCCAGTTCAGCGATAGGTCCGGGCAGGTCGACCGGCACGTCGCCGAGGCGGATGCGGACCGCTCCGTCTGTCTCTTCGATGTGGTCGACGGTGAGCCGGGCCACTGGGCATAGAGGAGCAACAACAGGCCGGCGAGGCGATCCTCAGACTTGAGCGACTCGTCATGGAGTAGGTGGCGGGCTGTGGCCCAGCGGGCCTCGTCGTCGATCGGCTGGGAGGGGCCGGCCCGCCCGGTCCGCGTCGACGGCTTGGCGTCGCGGAGCACCTTGCCGAAGTAGACGTCGGCGTCGGCCGGTTCCATCTCCCACAGCGGACGGCCGAACCAGTCGCGGATCTGCTCCAGGTGGTTGGTGTCGTTGCGGATGGTGCTGTCGACCAGACCGGCCGATGCCCGCGCGAGCACGAACCCCGCCAGCACATCGGTCTCGAACTCGGCGAGATCCTCCTCGCTCACCGGCGCCCGGTACTCACGCAGATCGCGCACTACGGCCAGAGCCAACCCACACCTCCACGACTTCACCCAGACTGAAGGAATCCCGACAGGGATGAGGGTTGCGCACTACGGACGAAGCTGGGTCAGAACGGCCTACGGCCACCCGGAAGAGGTAACAGGCCCAGGTCCAGGCACTCTCAGTCGTGCCAGGAGCTGGGGGACGAACGCGGAACTCGCGGACTATTGCTCACCCAAGACCGTAGAAGCCCCACCAGAAAATTCCGGTGGGGCTTCTACAGTGACCGATAATTCTTACGCCGCGCGCCGGCGCCGCACCGCCTGCCGGATCACCGTGGGGACGAACCCCACTCCAACGCTGATCACAACTGCTCCTGCGGCCAGCAGAGTCGACCGCCCAGGCCAGGTCGCGCCGGTCAGCTCCAGATGGGACGAGGGGTATTCGGAGAACTTCGCCGTGACCAGGGCCGTACGGACGTCGCTGTGCTCGGCGAGGTCGCGCAGGACCGGGTCGAAACCGAACTCCCCCTCACGCCGTCCTCCGCCTGGCAACTCCACGGCCAGTCCGTTGCGGCGCGCCCACGTGCGCAGCGGGGTGTCCACGGCCGAGGTGCCTGCGACGCCGGGCACTACGAAGCGGTCCACCCCGTGGGTGCCACCGCGTGCTGTCTCGGCGATCAGGACCAGGCCGTGACGGGTGGTGATGGTGTCGCGTGCCCCGAGCACCACCGTTCGCGCGGTGAAGGACACCCCGGCGTAGGCTTCAAAGGCCGCAGCCGCGTCGATCTCGCCGACGCCGTCGACCAGGCCGATGCCCACGGTGGGCCGCAGCCAGGGGAATGCGGCGTTCAGTGCGTACGGCACGTCGCCGATGGCGAGTTGGTTGGCCGGGATCGCGGTTGGCCCGTCCAGGGTCCAGCCCGGATATGACAGTCTCTTCCCGATGCGGGCGGCCTCGTCCTTGCCTGCCAGTTCCTCCATCACCCGCAGGGCGCCGACGGTGCCGGAGGTGATGCCTGCGGTGGTGGTCACCCGCCCATCCTCGACGTACCGCTGACCGCGCTTCCAGTGCACCTGGGGGTAGTGGCGCTTCAGGGAGCTGATGCTGGACCAGAACGAGGTGGCGTCGTGGCCGTCCAGCAGGCCGGAGGCGGCCAGGAGTTCCGAGCCCGCGCACACGCCGAGGACGCGCGCACCTTTGTGGTGGCGTTCGGCGATCCACTGGCGCGTCCGGGCCTCCTTGGCGTCGGCCGGGTCGGTCACCGCGGGCACGACCACCACATCGGGCTCGGGCAGCGTGCCGCGCTTGACTTCCGTCAGCGTGTGATCGGGAAGCAGGTGCGCTCCGCCGGACAACGGGGAGACTCGGCGCTCGGCCGCCACGGTGTAGATGAAGAACTTCTCCGACTCGGCGAATACCTGATATGGCGCCAGGACGTCGGTTGCCACGGAGCCCTCGTTGCTGACCACCACTGCCACCGTGATGCGGTCCTTCGGTACCGCCAGGGCGGCCGGCCAGGACCGCGTGCCGGATGCGGCAGGAGCGGGCGCGAAGCTGTCCGCCATGGACGCACTCACCCCGGCGAACGCGATCCCGGCGAACGACGCCACCGACAGCACCATGCCCGTCAGGACCCAGCCTGCACGGCGGACCGCCTTACGGCCCTTACTTATCTCGGAACGTACCTCGGACAAGACATACCTCCATAATTCGGACGCATGGTGGCAGTGCTGCGCGCCCATGGCCCAAAGCAGGGGAAACGGAAGAGGGAGGACGGGGAAGGCCGGGGAGCAGCCTCCGTCCGAAGAACGGGATGGTCAGCCGGCCAACCGCTGTGTCCGCAGCCCGGACGGTGAGGCGCCGAAGTTTTCGGTGATCAGGCGGCGCAGCTGTCGTGCGTCGCGGAAGCCGCAGCGGGCCGCGACGGCCTCCACCGTCAGGCCGGTCCCGACCAGCAGGGTGCGGGCCCGCTCCAGGCGCAGCTGCCGCTGGTAGGTGAGCGGGGTGATGCCGGTGGCCTTGGTGAAGGCCCGGGTCAGGCCGCGCGGAGACAGGTGGGCAATGGTGGCGAGTTCATCCAGGGTGTGAGGGGCGTCCAGATTCTGGGCCAGGTAGTCCTGCACACGGTGCACTGCGGGCTGCACATGGTCGCGGTAGCGCAGGAACGGGCTGATCTGCGCGGTGTCGCCGTCCCGTCGCAGATACAGCACCAGCTCACGGGCGACCGCGGCGGCCAGCTCCGGGCCGCGGTGCTGTTCGACGAGAGACAGCGAGAGGTCGATTCCGGCCGAGATGCCCGCACTGGTGCTGACTCGTCCGTCGTGGACGTACAGCGCGGCTTCGCGCACCCGAGCCGCGGGGTACCGCTCACGCATCGCCGTGGTGAGCGACCAGTGCGTCGTGCACGCCCGGCCGTCCAGCAGTCCCGCCTCCCCGAGTACGGCGGCACCGCTGCACACCGACGCCACCCGGGCCCCGGCGTCATAGGCTTCCCGTACCCAGCTCACCGCGGTATCCGGTACCAGTCGGCCGGATCCGGTCAGCCTCGGCCCGGGAACCAGTACCAGATCGCCCGGCTCGGCCTGCGTCGCTGCCAGGTGCGACAGGCCGGTCAGCTGCAGACCTTGCGCCGAGCGCACCCCGCCGGTCTCGGCGGCGTACTCCAGCCGGTAACCGCCCCCCAAATGGGCAGCGGCATCGAAGACCTGCACCGGGCCACCGAGGTCCAGCAGATTCACCTCGGGCAGCACCAGCACGATCACACGTCCGGTGCACTCGCTCGTCACATCATTCACCCGGACACAGTAAGCAGGAACCGGCAGCGTCCACGAGGACTCTCCGGGCAGTGGAGCGGACAGATCAGGCACTACCTGGGAGGTGCCCCACGATGAAGTCAGGCGTGCTCGTCGCCTTCCTGCAAGGCGCGCCGACGGTCTTTCAGTTCCTCGATCCGAGGAACCAGATGTGCGGTCACCGCTGATTGTTCGCGGCCACCAGGCCGTCCTTCGCCATGCCGCGCAGGTGCTTGCGGATGGTGTCCGTCGCCGTCGGAGTCCGCCAGGTGTGGAGTTGGTGGGGGCATGGCCACCCGGGTGTAGGCGAGCAGCGGATCCGGAGGTCGCACCGAGCGCCGCCCCTCCGTGATCCGGGAGGGGTCTCCCGCTCCGACCGGGCCGGCTCGGGCGCCGCGTGATGGGCGGTCGTCACGATGGCCTTCTCCCGCCGGTCGGCTCCGCTCCTTCGTTACTCGCGACCGGCGGCCGGGTGCACTGGTTGGGTGGGCGGGTCTTGCGAGTGGCGATCCGGTTCAGCTTGGTGCAGGCCCACTCGGAAACCATGGACAGGAGCCGGGGCACCATTGCGCAACCAGTGGTTGCACATACCTGGAGAGGTCGGCTAGGTTGATGTGCAACCAAACGTTGCAGAAGGTGGCAGGCATGGAATTCGGAACGATCGAGCGGGAGATTCACATCGACGCCTCACCCGAGGTCGTCTTCGACGTGGTGAGCAGTCCCGAGCACCTACGCGAGTGGTGGCCGGACGAGGCGGAGTTCCCGGCCGTGCCCGGGGGAGCAGGGCGGATCGGCTTCGGGGACTTCTCACAGGGCGGCACCTGGGTGCAGTTCACGGTCGTCGATGCTGTGCCGCCGCGGCACTTCTCCTTCCGATGGACCCACGACGAGGGGGAGACGGCAGCCCCGGGCAACTCGAACCTGGTCGTCTTCGAACTCAGGCCCGCCGGGACCGGGACGCTCCTACGGATGACCGAGAGCGGCTTCCGCGAGCGCGGCTGGGACGAGGCGAAGGCCGCCGCCGAGTACGCCGAGCACGTCACCGGCTGGGACTTCTACCTCCCGCGGCTCCCGGCGTACGCCGCGAAGGTCGGAGTGGGTGCATAAGCGTGATGGTGGACGACGACCTCTGGTCGGCGGTCGGTGACCCGACCCGGCGCCGGATGCTCGACCTGCTGCTGAGAGAAGGCAGCGGGACGGCGACCAGCCTGAGCGAGCACCTGCCGGTGACCCGTCAGGCGGTGGCGAAGCACCTCGTCGTCCTCGATCGGGTCGGCCTGGTGCACGCCACCACCGCCGGCCGCGAGAAGCAGTTCCGCGTCGATCAGGCCCAGCTCGCCCGCGCCGTCGCCCAACTCGCCGACGTCGGAAGTGCCTGGAGCTCCCGTCTCCAGCGCATCAAGCGCATCGCCGAGACGATCCAGCGCGGCCAGGACACGAACAACGAGACCGAGAAGAAGCAGTAGAGAGGAACACGGAGATGGCAGACATCCTTCACCGCATCGGCGTCGAGCAGTCCTCGCCGGAGCAGGTGTACGACGCGCTCACCACCCTCGACGGCTTGTCCGGCTGGTGGACAGAGAAGGCGTCGGGGCAGACCGACCTCGGCAGCGTGATCGAGTTCCGGTTCGGGCCGGGCGGGTTCGACATGAAGGTCTCCGAGCTCGATCCGGGCCGGCTCGTCCGCTGGGACGTCGTGGACGGACCGCAGGAGTGGATCGGCACCAGCGTGCAGTGGAACCTCCGTCAGGACGGCGACTACACGATCGTGCTGTTCAAGCACGAGGGCTGGCGTGAGCCGGTCGAGTTCATGCACCACTGCAGCACCAAGTGGGGCACCTTCCTGATGAGCCTCAAGCAGCTCCTTGAGACCGGAGAAGGTGCCCCCGAGCCGCGCGACGTGAAGATCAGCGACTGGCACTGACCCGGAGACGCTCGCCGAGCCGGCCGTTCGCCGACGGCCGTGAATCGCCGCCGGTACGCCGAGTACGGCGCTCCCTCTGCCTCCTCGTCGACCGGATCCAGGGCAGCGTCACCCTGTTCTCCGAACCCGGGCGGCTCGGCTGCACCACGTCGACGGCCCGCAGCCCGTCGACGTGGTGCCGCGCCTGCCGGAGCCGTTCGGCGTGGACTTGGACACCAACGGCTTGTCGCCTGCCTGACCGACACGTCTCGCGATCCGAGGCCGGCAACCAGCCACGACTGTGTCTCGCGCCTACGCTTGCCGCCATGGATCCCGTCTCGATGCATGACGTGGACGACGACGCGCTGGTCGTGCACGACACGCTGCTGAACTTCATCACCAAGCAGACCAAAAACGCAGAGCGAGGATGCGACGAACGGTGGCCGGGCGGACCCGCTGGTCCGTCGGGGCGCGTCCCGGTCATGGATCACGTGACGGCCCCTTGCGGATTCGGCTGACGGCCCCGGCCGCCGCCCGGCCGTTCTTCTCCAGTCGTACACACGCGTGACTGAGGTTCCCCCGAGACGCGGAGGACGCTGACAGAGGGTCAGATAGTTCTCATGAGGGGAACATCGACCATGGCTGCCCTCAGGAAGTACCCGCTGGAGTTGCGTGAGCGTGCGATGCGGATGTACCGCTCCTCCGACCCGAAGCCGCAGATCCCGTCCGGCGCGTCGACGGCAGCCTCGGTGGCTGCCTGAGCTTCGGCCGGCTGCCCGGTGAGCCGGGCGAGGTCCGGCTTCGGGCGCAGCATCGCGATGACGGTCCGTTGACGGCGACGGGGTGGGTGGACCCCGCTGGAGCCTGCGCCGCGGGCGGTGGAGCCCATCTCCGTGACCGGGCGCTGGAGCTCGTAGGAGGCTGCTTCCAGGCCCTTGATGGTCCAAGTTCCGCAGGGACTCCCCTGCCGTGGTGGAGCCGCCGTTCTCAGCCAGGCCGTGCCTGCGTCTCTGGCTCCTGGCCGTCGTGCTCGGGTTCGGCGTCCGGGTACGCGAGCAGTTGCTCGGGCTTCGCCGCCTGCCGGTGCGCGAAGACGTCATACGCCCGGCCGCGCTCGGCGGCGACGGTGGTGCGCAGCTTCTCGCGGACCGCGCCGGGGAGCACGGTCCTGTCGTAGCGCAGCGGGCGCGGGGGATCTCCCAGTGAGAACGGGCAGGCCGTGACGTCGCAGGATCTGGTGAGCGGTGGGGCGGCGACGCCGGCACGGGCCGCCAGCCGTAGTGGGCCGATGCGGTGTTCGCGCCGCAGACGGATGACCTGTTCCTCGACGGCGGCAGGGGTGCGGAGGGGCTGGTGGTGCAAACGGCTGGAGCGGTCCTCCATTCCTGCCAGGCCGTGCGCTCGGTAGCGGTCGGCCCACCGGGCCGCGGTGGTGTGGCTGACCTGGAAACGTTCCGCGGCCCGCCGCAGTGGCCGGCCGTCTTCCACGACGCACCGGGCCAGAAGCAGTCCGCCGGTCGGAGTCAGCAGGGCATTACGGTGGGACACGAGGGCCTCCTGCGGGTCGGTGGAGATGTCGCAATCCACACCGAACCCAGAAGGCCCACATCCGTTCAATCACCACGAAGCGCATCTCGCCCGTCACTAACATCCCGGGACAACACACCTAGCCCTCCCGCGCCCACGGCCTCAGCTTCTCCGGGTTGCGGACCGCCCAGATCCGGGTGACGCGCCCGTCGGAGACGTCGAACGCGGCTACGGTCATGACGACGCCGGCACGCTGGGCCACCAGGCCCGGCACACCGTTGACCGACCGCTCCAGGAGTTCGAGCCCCGGAGCCTTATCGGCAATGGCGACCATGTACTGGGCGATGCGCGCGCCGCCCTCGACCGGGCGCAGGACGGTGCCGACCATGCCGCCGCCGTCGGCGGTCATCACGGCGTCCGGGTTAAGGAGACCGACGAGGGCTGCAATGTCCTTGGTCTCCCATGCCTCTTTGACGTGCCTCACCACGTCGGCCTGGCCGGTCGCCGTCACCGGAGCGCGCGCGACGCTCACCCGCCGCCGGGCGGAGGCCGCCAGCTGCTTGCAGGCCGCAGAGGTCCGGCCGAGAACGTTGGCGATCTCGGCGAACGGGTACCGGAAGACGTCATGCAGGACGAACGCCACCCGCTCGGCAGGCGTCATCGACTCCAGGACGACGAGGAAGGCCATGGCCACCGACTCGTCCAGGACGATCTGGTCGGCGGGGTCTGCAAGGCCAGTGGGGTCGGCGCCGCCCGCCTGGTCCCAATCGGTGCGGTCGGGCAGCGGCTCGGGCAGCCACACGCCGACATAACGTTCACGGCGGACCCGCGCCGAGCCGAGCAAGTCCAGGCAGACGCGGCTGGTCACCGTCGTCAGCCAGGCGCCGGGGGAAAGGATCTCCTCCTGTCGGCTTCGTGGCAGTCCGTACCAGCGTGCGTAGGCATCCTGCACGACGTCCTCAGCCTCGGTCACCGAACCGAGCAACCGGTAAGCGACATTGATCAGTTGGCGTCGCTCGCCGGCAATCTCATCTGTGCTGGTCCCGACAGTCCCCATGCTTCCAGCCGCCCCCTCGCCTTACCTTTCACAGGCCCGCGTCGTCGGGCTGGTGAGACCTTATCGATCTACTGCCCGAGGGCGGAAAAAGGGGATTGTGACATGGCCACTCAGGTGACAGCGACGGCGAACGCACAGCGCAGCTCCTCGTTCCTGCAGATCGCGATCGCCCTGCAGACCCTGACCATCTTCCTTCAGGCGATCTCCGCCGGACTGCTGCTGACCTCGTCCTACGGAGAGACACTGCACAGTGTCGGAGCCCGTGTGATGTACGGGGCGTCGATGCTGTACGTGCTCGCGGCGGTGCTGGCGTGGAAGCCGGGCGGCGGCTCACCCCGGCCTGTCTGGCACGCGTCAGGTTTCCTCGTACTCGCCTCGGTCCAGGTCGTGCTCGGCATCGCTCACGTCCCGTCGGTCCATCTCCCCCTGGGTGTCTTGATGTTCGGTCTGAGTGTGCTGGCGCTGGCCCGGCGCTGAGGTCCGATACGGGGCCTGCCGGGATCATGGTGTGCTGGCCGACGGAGGGTACGGAAATGTCGACTCGATCGGCCACCGCGGCGGTGGTGGCCGGGTGGCGTAGAGCTGCCAGGACGGCTGCGGAGGTGCGGCCAAGCAGCGGGCCGCCGCTGTCCATGCAGACGGCCGGCTCCGGCGGTCGCTGGTCGCCCTGGGCGCGACCGTCGTGCTGGTCGGCGGAGCCAGCGGGGCGCGCCGAACTGCAGGCGAAGCAGAGCCGTTCGGCAACCCGCCGGGCCAAGCGCCGGGCAAAGAAGGAAGCCCGGCACGCCGCGCACATCAACCACAGGATCAGCAAGGAGATCGTGGCCGTCGCACAACGCACCGGACGCGGGATCGCCCTCGAAGAACTGAGCGGCATCCGTGACCGGGTACGGCCTTCCCGCGACCAGCGGGCCACGCTCTCCTCCTGGCCGTTCCACCAGCTCGAAGAACACTTGCGGTACAAGGCCCGGCGGGCCGGGGTACCGGTGATCGCGGTGGACGCCCGCTACACCTCGCAGATGTGTCCGCGTTGCGGACACACAGCGAGACACAACCGTCCCACCCGGGACGCCTTCTCCTGTCGTCGGTGCGGACTCGCCGGCCCCGCGCCAATCACGTCGCCGGGGTCAACGTGCGCAACCGCGCACGCTCGGCGTGGGTTCTCGTCAACGGACCCCTACCACAACGGACTTAACACCTCCTCCACTGGTAGATGCGACCCGTGACCGCCCTGTCGTAGGGGGCAGTCGGGAGCGCGACAAGGTGTAGACGACTGAGCCAACAAGCTCGGTCGTTTACGGCCGAGAAGTTGACTCATCTCAACGCCGTATACGCCGAGTTCTTCGGCTCCTGCGCTCCGCCCGCCCGGACCACCGTCGAGGTCGCGCGCCTGCCGCGTGACGCAAAGGTCGAGACTTCCGCGATCGCCGTCCGCTGAGACATCACCGAGGGGAGCCATCACCACCACGCAGCCAGCCTCATGTGCCTGCACTTGGAGCCCGGGCCCGCATCGGCCGCGCGGGCGGGAACTCCCCCAGCACCAGCGCGGCTACGCAGAGATGGCGGTCTGCGTGACCGCGATCTGGTCAGGCGGTTTTGGCGGCGAAGGGGCCGCCATCGCCGAACGCGAGCCGCGCGAAGTTCTCGCCGATGCGGCGCTGTCCCGCAGGGTCAGGGTGGACCTCGTCGGGCAGTGGCAGTTCGGCGTAGTCCTTCGCGCCGTACAGGTCACGGCCGTCGAGGTAGTGCAGGTTCGGGTCGTCGGCCGCCCGCTGGTGGACGATCCGGGCCAGTTCGTCACGGATGACGTTGAGCGTCAGACGCCCGGCGGCGCGTTCGGCCGGATCGCCCGTCGCCTTGAACCGCAAGGTCCCACCGCCGAAGTCTGGCGCGAGAGGGCCCGGGGTGTCCTCCTGGACCGGGCACAGGACAGCGGACACGACCAGCAGCGGCGTGGTCGGATGCCCCTCGCGGATGGTGTCGAGGAAGCCGTGCACCGCAGGGGTGAAGGCGCGCAGGCGCATCACGTCGGAGTTGACGACATTGATGCCGAGCTTGACGCTGATCAGGTCCGCGGGGGTGTCCCGCATCGCACGGGCGGTGAACGGGTCGAGCAGCGCGCTGCCGCCGAACCCCAGGTTGACCAGCTCCACTTGGCCCTGGGCAGCTGCCAGCGCCGGCCAGATGGCGGTCGGATGCGTGGCGTTCGAACCGTGGCTGATGGAACTGCCGTGGTGCAGCCACACCCTGCGCCCGCTGTCCGGCGCCGGCTCGATGGGGGCGTCGGTGCGCAGGGCGATCAGCTCGGTGATCTCCGTATGTGGGAGCCAGATCTCGACATCCTTGTCACCCGTCGGCAGATCGGTGAACCGGGCGGTGCCGGCAGGCCCCTCCGACAGCTCGGAGGACTGGGTGATCATGTCGATGATCGTCCGCACGTTGCCCCCGGCCACCGTGGCCTGGGCAGCGAGACGGCCATCGACCAGCAGGTCGTACACGCCGTCCGCCGGGGCCGGGAAACCTCGGTAGACCCGCTTGGTGGGCAGCGTGTCCAGTTCGATCGTGGTGGCCCGGGTGCGGAAAACCAACCGCACACCGGAGGGCTGGGCCTCGGCCACGGCCAGTTGGTCGTCGGGGATCTGCCGGCGCGCCCAGGCGGGCAGCCGGTGCGGCAACAGACCGTGCGCGGTCGTTTCCACGTCGAGGTGACCGCGCAGAATGTCCGCGGTGACAGGTGTGGTGATCGTGTCGTGCTCAGTGTTCATTGCCTCAGCCTGTTGATCAAGGATTTCGGATTGTTCATCTGCGCCGCGGCGCGGCGCGGCGGGCCGCCTCGGGCGGTGCGGCCCTCATCTGGTCAGGGTGTGGCCCGGTTCCGTAGCAGGGCGTCGAGGGAATCCACGATCCAGGCCCAGGATTCCTGCGCGTCGGGGAGGCTGTGCTCGAAGCCTCCGGCCAGCTCCAGGCTGACGTAGCCGTGGAAGACGCTGCCCAGCATCCGGACGGCGTGTGTCTGATCCGGCTCCGTCAGGTCGTAGCCGCGCAGGATCGCCCGCGTCATCTGTGCGTGCCGAACGCCGGCACTGGCGGCCGCCGTCTCGGGGTCGAGCCTGAGCCGGGCGGCGGCGTAGCGACCGGGGTGCTCCCGGGCGTAGTCGCGGTAGGCATCCGCGAAGGCTGCCAGGGCGTCCTTGCCGGCCCGTCCGGCCAGGGCCTCGGCGGCCCGGTCGGCGAGTTCCTCCAGCGCGAACAGGGCGATCCTGGTCTTGAGGTCCTGGGAGTTCTTCAGGTGCGAGTACAGACTCGCGACCTTGACGTCGAACCGCCGGGCGAGCGCCGAGACAGTCACCTGGTCGAAGCCGACCTCGTCGGCCAGTTCCGCTCCCGCCCGGGTCAGACGCTCCGTGGTCAGTCCTGCTCGAACCATAACCTTCCTCCTATCCAACGACAACCATTATGCATTCGCCTAATGGCTTTAGGCAATTTAGCGTGTCGTTCATGAAGCCGCTGACTGAGCAAGAGATCCGTACCGCGTTCGTGAACTGCACCAAGGGCGAGGCGAAGCGTCTGTCCGTCCCCCGCGACCTGGCCGAGCAGCCCTGGAACGACCTGGACTTCCTCGGCTGGCGAGACCCCCAGGCCCCCGACCGGGCCTACCTCGTGACCGAACTGGACGGCCGCCCGGTCGGCATCCAGCTGCGCTCCTCCGACGTGGGCTCCTGGCAGATGCGGCGCAGCATGTGCTCGGTGTGTGTGACCACCCACACCGGGGGCGTCTCCCTGATGGTCGCACCGAAGTCCGGGAAGGCCGGGCAGCAGGGCAACTCGGTCGGCGTCTACATGTGCAGCGACCTCGCCTGCCCGCTGTACGTGCGAGGCAAGAAGGACGCGGGCGCCGGCGCACGCCTCCACGAGTCCCTCACCCTGGAGGAGAAGATCCAGCGGACCGTCACGAACCTCGCCGCATTCATCGCCAAGATCACCACATGAAACAACCAGCCACGCACGCCACACCCGCCCACATCGGATGTGACGCGGCACCATTGGCATCTTTCGCTTACGCGATCATCGGGTGGACAGGCAGCCACGTGATAGCGCGAGGTCCAATGTGTCGATCGTGAGTACCGACGAGCCGACGCGGGCGCCTCAGGCCCTGGCGGGGTGCCGGTGACTGTTCCCGTCCGCGCTGGTCCACGAGCTGGACCCGGACGCCCGCACATCCGGCCGGCGGCCGCGGCGCACCGCGCGACTGGGTCGTCGACTTCTCCTGCTTCCTGCTGGCCGTCGCCCTCGGCCTGACGGCCGCGCACTCCATGCCCGACGAACCAGACCTGCCACACTCCCCCGCCGTCCTCGACCAGACGCTCGGCGCGCTCGCCTGCGCGGCGGCCTGGCTGCGGCGCCTGTGGCCGGTCGGCCTCGCCATCGCGATGGTCCCGGTCGGTCTGCTCTCCAACACCTCGGGCGGGGCGGTGATGGTCGCCGTGTTTGTAAGCACTTCTTTGGGCTCCGCTGCGAGAACCCGAAGTGGCCCCAATGGCCCGTTCCATGTGAGGAAGGTAGCGGGTGGGCTGCCAAGACAGCCGGGGCCGCATGAGTTCGCGGCTGGGACTCACCTTCGGTGATCGCCCGGGGCGTCTCGGCTCCTGGTTCCACCGGCTTCGACGACCAGGTGAGTGGTGGTCTTGTCGTGGTAGCCGAGGGCCCGAGCGACGACGGGAGTGGGGACTTGGAGGACCAGTTGGCGGATCGCTGAGGTCCGGCCGCGCTGGGCGGGAACTCCGGCGGCTTGGAGCTGGTCGGGCAGGCTGGTCGGGTCCATCGGATGTCCGGGCTGTCGGCCGGGGAACAGCCAGGCCGTGCTGCGGCTGCTGGCGCGGACGAGGCGGGGCTGTTCCGCCAGGTAGGCGCGTACGAGATCGGCGACGGGTGCAGGCAGCGGCGCCGACCAGCAACCCACGACCGTGCTGGAGCCCGAAAACTGCCGACTCCTGCGCACCCGCATCCTAGGCGGCGTCATCAACGAGTACCGCTACGCGGCTTGACCTGCAGCGACAACTTTCCGAGCCCCACAGGGCGGCGGTGCGGAAGATCCGGCGGTGCCGGAGTACTGCCGCTGCACCACCGTGCGCGGCGGCCAGCACCGGAAGGAGTCGCCCGGGCTGTCGGAATCCGGCATGTCAGAAACCCGACACCATCAAGGACATGACATGCACAGGTCGACAGTGGCAGGCTCTTGATCGGCCGCACGGGGCTAGACGTTCCCCACAGGGATCTCGCACCGCTGCAGTCATGTCCTCCTCACCGCACCACCAGCTCTACTCGGGCAGTACCCCCTGCCCGGGCTGTCACCGACCGCAACCCTGGTCGCCGCAGAAGGAGTTCCGCGTGAGAAAGACCCCCCGCAAGGCTGTTGCCGCGAGCGCGCTCTTAGCAACCGCCGCGATGATCGCCGTTGCACTCCCCACGTCCGCCACCGCCGGCACCCAGGCCGAAGCGCCCAAGGCGCAGCTCCGGGCCGGCGCGCTGCAGGTCCAGCTCAGCCCGAGTGAGCGCGCCACGCTGCTCGCCGACGCGCAGGCCACCGTCGCCACCACCGCAAGGACCCTGGGCCTGGGCGGCCAGGAGCAACTGCTGGTGAAGTCCGTCCTGAAGGACGCCGACGGCACGGTGCACACCCGCTACGAGCGGACCTTCGCGGGCCTGCCGGTCCTCGGCGGCGACCTCGTCGTCCACGCGGCGGCGAACGGCACCGTCAAGGGCGTCAGCAAGGCGACCAAGGCGACGGTGAAGGTCGCCTCGACCACCGCCGTGAAGAGCGCCGACTCGGTGAAGACCTTCGCACTCGGCCGCGCCAAGGCCAAGGGCACCACCACCCCGAAGGCCGGCACCGTCCGCAAGGTCGTCTGGGCCGCCTCCGGCAAGCCCGTGCTGGCCTGGGAGTCCGTGATCGGCGGCGTGCAGCACGACGGAACCCCGTCCGAGCTGCACGTCATCACCGACGCCACCACCGGTGCCAAGCTGTTCGAGTACCAGGGCATCGAGACCGGCACCGGCACGGGCCAGTACAACGGCCAGGTCACCCTCGGCACCACGCTGTCGGGCTCGACCTACGAGATGACCGACGGCACCCGCGGCGGCCACAAGACGTACGACCTGAACGGCGGCACGTCCGGCACTGGCACGCTGTTCACCGACGCGGACGACGTCTGGGGCAACGGCCTGCCGAGCGACCGTCAGACCGCCGGTGTTGACGCCGCGTTCGGGGCCCAGGCCACGTGGGACTACTACAAGGACGTCCACGCCCGCAACGGCATCAAGAACGACGGCGTCGGCGCCTACTCCCGCGTGCACTACGGCAACGCCTACGTCAACGCGTTCTGGTCCGACTCCTGCTTCTGCATGACCTACGGCGACGGTTCGGCCAACGCCAAGCCGCTGACCGCCGTCGACGTGGCCGCCCACGAGATGACCCACGGCGTCACCTCCAACACCGCCGGCCTGATCTACAGCGGCGAGTCCGGCGGCCTCAACGAGGCGACCTCGGACATCATGGCCGCGGCGGTCGAGTTCTACGTGAACTCCGAGACCGACCCGGGTGACTACCTGGTCGGCGAGAAGATCGACATCAACAGCAACGGCACCCCGCTGCGCTACATGGACCAGCCGAGCAAGGACAGCAGGTCCAAGGACGCCTGGTACTCCGGCATCGGCAGCATCGACGTCCACTACTCCTCCGGCCCGGCCAACCACTGGTTCTACCTGGCCTCCGAGGGCAGCGGCGCCAAGGTCGTCAACGGCGTGAGCTACAACAGCCCGACCTCCGACGGCCTGCCCGTCACCGCGATCGGCCGCGACGCCGCCGCGAAGATCTGGTACCGCGCGCTGTCGACCTACATGACCTCCTCCACCAACTACGCCGCCGCCCGCACCGCCACCCTGCAGGCGGCCGCCGACCTGTATGGGCTCGGCAGCGAGACCTACAACAACACCGCCAACGCCTGGGCCGCCATCAACGTCGGCAGCCGCATCGTCGAGGGCGTGACGGTCACCGACCCCGGCCTCCAGACCACGCTGGTCAAGAAGTCCGCGAGCCTGCAGATCCAGGCCACTAGCACCAACCCGGGTGCGCTGACCTACACGGCGACAGGCCTTCCGGCCGGCCTGTCGCTCAACGCCTCCACCGGCCTGATCTCCGGCACCCCCACCAAGCTGGGCACCAGCACGGTCACGGTCACGGTCACGGACTCGACCAACGCCTCCTCGACCGCGACGTTCACCTGGAACGTCGTCAGCGTGATCAAGACCTTCGAGAACACCACCGATGTCGCCATCCCGGACGGGGGCGC
This sequence comes from Streptomyces sp. NBC_01320, assembly GCF_035974375.1. Taxonomy (NCBI): domain Bacteria; kingdom Bacillati; phylum Actinomycetota; class Actinomycetes; order Kitasatosporales; family Streptomycetaceae; genus Streptomyces; species Streptomyces sp. NBC_01320. The sequence continues at coordinate 11,004,799 of NZ_CP108390.1, read as the reverse complement.
CGCGGTCTTCTCGGACGTCAACGTCACCGGGATCGCCGGCAAGGCACCGAGTGCCCTCAAGGTCGACGTGGACATCAAGCACACCTGGCGCGGTGACCTGGTCATCGACCTGGTGGCCCCTGACGGCACGCTGTACCGGCTGAAGGATTCCAACATCAGCGACTCGGCCGACGACGTACTCGCCACCTACACCGTGGACGCCTCCAAGAAGACCGCCAACGGCACATGGAAGCTCAAGGTCCAGGACATGTTCCGCGGCGACAGCGGCTTCATCAACAGCTGGAAGCTGACCTTCTGACCTCAGTAGCAGCACACTGAGGCGGCGGGCCCCCTCCCGCCCGGGCCCGGCCGGCCGTGACCGGTCGGGCCCGAACGCTGCTCCGGGCTCCGGACCGCGAGACCCGGGACGAATTGCAGATCCACCTGGTCCCTGTGCTGCTGGGCGGGGGAGTGCGGCTGTTCGGAGTGCGGCGGTTCAAGGAGATGGCAACCATACCCGCGAGTTCGAGACCACCAGGGTCATCGGCCGCCCCGGGGTCGCCCACCTCCGGCTACGCCCCGTCAAGTGACGACCGGCGGCCCGATGCGGGCCGCCGGTCGCCCGACTCAGTGGGCGTCGCGGATGAGGGAACGCACCAGTCGGCACGTGGTGTTGGACGGCGGGTGGCTCCCGATCCGGGCGGCGGTGGCGCATATCCGCCGGTTACGAGTCTGCTCGGCGCGGTAGACACCCGTGTCGAGCAGCGCGATGGCCAGGCGCATGTCCTTCAGGTTGCGGTTGTGGGACTCGTACCATTCGCGCGGCTGCCCGGCAGGCAGCCGCTTCTGCTTCAGCGGCTTCGTCCTGACTGCGGCTACGGCCATCAGCGACCTCCAGCCGGCCGGTGGCCGGGAAGCCCCGGAACTCACCGCGGTGCGTACCCCGGATCGTCAGCCGCACCGCGACCCGGTCGCCCGAGCCGAAGACGTCGTCGATCGGACCTCAAAGTCGAGGAAGACGGCGCGCAGCACCTCGGCGTTCCGCCGCCACGCGTCGCATCCCGCATCGGGAAGGGCATCCCCGCGATGTTGATGGCGAAGTCTTCCGTCATCAGCCGGGTGCAGGCGTCGAGGTCATGGCGGTTCAGCGCGGCGAAGGCGGCACGGACGAGCGACGCGGGGTCCTGGTCGGGCCGGGGCGCGGGCGTGGGCGTGGGGATGTGGCTGGTCATGGCGGGTCCTTCGTCCGACGGTGGGCGGGGACCGGCGCGGGCCGGCGCGCGAAGACCCGTCGGCCGGAGGCCCGCCAGGGGGACGGCGCTGGTGCACTACCTGACTTTGCTTGATCACGACCTGTCTTGGGGCCGGTTCAGGACACCCTGATGGTCTCGTCCTCGGGGCAGCGAATGTCCGTCAAGACTTTAGAATCTGGCCTTGCTGGTCGCCGGGAACCTGGGGCATGTCAGGTGGTCCGCTCGCGCGTGGCGAGCGCGGTGCTCAGCGTCCCGAAGGCGGCGGGGTCGGCCTGGGCCAGAGCGCGTCCAAGAGGCCAGCGTCCTCACGGCCTGGGCCGCAGGCGGTCTCGCGCAGCTCCAGGCCGCGCAGGTTCGCGGCGGCGACGTCATCGGTCGTCATGCGAGCCCTCGTACCCTGTTTCCCATGCCCTCTTCCCGCCTGCGTCGCGTCGCCGTCCTCGTCCTCGAGGGTGCGAAGCCGCTTGATGTCGGCATTCCCGCGCAGGTTTTCACGACCCGGGCAAGTATGCCGTACGAGGTACGGGTGTGCGGCGCGTCACCCGGGCTTGTGACCGGAGGCGATGGACTGGCCTACCACGTCGCCGACGGTCTCGACACGCTTGCATGGGCTGACATTGTCTTCATCCCGGGCTATCGGTTCCCGGACCGCGACGACCCACCACAGGCCGTCGTCGATGCCTTGATCACCGCACACGACCGAGGTGCACGGCTGGCCGCCATCTCGACGGGTGCCTTCGCGCTCGCCGCCACAGGCTTGCTCGACGGCAAGCGCGCCACGACGCACTGGCACTACACGCGGGCGCTCGCACAGAAGCATCCGCTCGTCCGGGTCGACGAGAACGTCCTGTTCGTCGACGAGGGCAGCGTGCTGACGTCGGCCGGCGCCGCCTCGGGCATCGATCTGTGTCTGCATATCCTGCGCCGCGATCTCGGGGTAGCGGCGTCGAACCACGCGGCCCGGCGCCTGGTCGCGGCCCCCTACCGCAGTGGCGGCCAGGCGCAGTACGTGCCGCGGAGCGTGCCCGAGTCGCTCGGGGAACGGTTCGCCGCCACCCGCGAATGGGCCCTGCACCGGCTCGACGAACCTCTCAGCCTCGAATCCCTCGCCCAACACGCGGCGGTCTCACCGCGCACGTTCTCGCGGCGCTTCGTCGAAGACACCGGGTATACGCCGATGCAGTGGGTCATGCGTGCCCGCATCGACCTGGCCCGTGAGCTGCTCGAGCGTTCAAAGCGCAGCGTCGAGCAGATCGCGAACGACGTGGGTCTGGGCACCGGCGCGAATCTGCGGATGCACTTCCAGCGCATTCTCGGCACCACCCCTAGCGAGTACCGGCGCACCTTCACCCGGGGCGAGTAGCCCGACGTCCGGCGCCTGGCGCGATCCTTTCGAACCATGGCGCTCTCGCCACGGCCATGGCCGGATCCCGCACGCGAGGCTGGTGATGAACACGAAGGGACACCACACATGACTCGCATCGCCATCAACGGATTCGGCCGCATCGGACGCAACGTGCTGCGCGCCCTGCTGGAACGCGACAGCAGCCTCGAGATCGTCGCCGTCAACGACCTCACCGAGCCCGCCACCCTTGCCCGGCTCCTCGCCTACGACACCACCGCCGGACGGCTCGGCCGTCCGGTGACCGTCGACGAGGACGCCCTGGTCGTCGACGGCCGGCGCATAACCGTGGTCGCCGAGCGGGAGCCGGCGCGGCTGCCGTGGGCCGACCTCGGTGTCGAGATCGTGCTGGAGGCGACAGGCCGCTTCACATCGGCCAAGGCAGCCCGCGCCCACCTGGACGCGGGAGCGAACAAGGTTCTCGTCAGTGCGCCGTCGGACGGCGCCGACGTCACGCTCGCGTACGGGGTCAACACCGAAGCGTATGACCCGGCCGTGCACACGATCGTCTCGAACGCCTCGTGCACGACCAACGCACTGGCGCCACTGGCCGCGGTACTCGATGAGCTCGCCGGCATCGAGCACGGCTTCATGACCACGGTGCACGCCTACACACAGGAGCAGAACCTGCAGGACGGTCCGCACCGCGACGCTCGCCGCGCCCGTGCTGCTGCTGTCAACATCGTGCCGACCACGACGGGCGCGGCCAAGGCGATCGGCCTCGTGCTGCCCAACCTCGACGGCAGGCTGTCGGGCGACTCGATCCGTGTGCCGGTGCCGGTCGGCTCGATCGTCGAACTCAACACCACCGTCGCCCGCGATGTGACCCGCGACGACGTGCTGACCGCGTACCGCGCCGCCGCGCAGGGTCCGCTCGCCGGCATCCTCGAGTACTCCGACGACGCGCTCGTGTCGTCCGACATCGTCGGCAACCCCGCCTCGTCGATCTTCGATGCGGCCCTTACCCGGGTCGACGGCCGCCACGTCAAGGTGGTCGCCTGGTACGACAACGAGTGGGGCTTCTCCAACCGTGTGATCGACACGCTGGAACTCCTCGCCACACGCTGAACGGTCCCCGAGCGTGACCGTGTCTCGCGTGAGCGGTCACGCTCAACTTGGCGATGACCACACCTGTTGCATGCGCTGCGGCCGGCGCTACCGGCGCTGAGCTGTGTCAACTCGTCGCACTTCGCGTCACCCAGCACTCGGCGGTACATGGCATCCGTTCAAGCGGGCTGAGGATCCATCGTGCGCTATGCCGCAGTCACGCGTATGGCCCTGGCCGGGAAACCGGCCAGGGCCACAGACGAAGACGCGGTCGTGAAGGGCGGTCGCCTACACGGCGAAAGGCACTGCAGGGCTTCAGCCGAACGATCTTCCCTCCAGGCAATAGGTGAGGCCCGGGGACACTGTTCGCTCGACACCGAACCGCGCGACCGGGCGCCGGCCCTGGAGGCCGTCGCCCGCGTCACGGCCTCGCGCGGCGCCTGCGGCTCCCACGCGCTCATAGCCGCCAGGTCGGCGCACCACGTGGCGAAGGACCTGGCCGGGCACCTTCCCCCTTCCCCCGAACCCCGGGCATCTGGTGTCGCTCGGCCGCCGGCACATTGCGGGCTCTCGCGACCAGGTGTCAGCGCTGGACCGGATTGACGGTTACCACGACGTCCGGCTCAACGCCGATCCCACGCTGCTGTGCCAGGGCAACTTCACCGAGGAGAGCGGCGCCAGCGCGATGGCCGAACTGCTCGACCGACGGCCGGACGTCAATGGCGTGTTCGTCTCCATTCTTCGAGCTGGTGACGTAACTTCAGGATTCGTGAAGCGTTCTCACTTCGTCCGATCGATCTGTGATCGGCGTGAAGGCGAAGAGGCTCTCACCCACAGCGCCGACCCACTACACCTCGCTCTCGTTTTCGGCATCGACGAGAAGACCGCCATCCGCTACGCGGACTCAGCACGCGCGCTTCTGGGAGAGGCTGCCGAGCAGGCATCGCCGTGAAACCACTCGCCCCGCTCAACCCACTGACGAGATCATGGGCAGATGCCGTCGGCCGAACCAGCAGCCCGCCAGCTTCAGGACCGTGCCGTTCTCTGGAGCATGAGCGAGGTCCGCGCAACCGACGTCGTCACTGCTGCCTGTGATGCACTCGTTGCCGGCCTCGACAGTCCAGCCCTGCGGATCTTGGCCGCGTGCACACGCGCGGAGGCGGACTACGACGTCCCCCACCTCCTTCCCCCAGCACTCGACGAACTGGGCCTCACCTACCACCCAGCGGGCAGCGTTGCCGGACAGGAAGCCGCCGCGCGAGCGCTTGCCGCCCGGATGCTGGCCGGCGAGCTGACACCACGCGAGCTGGCCTTTCGGATCCACCATCGTTTCGGGCACGAGCTGCCTCTGGTCGAACGACTCGCCAACCTGGACGACGACTACGACGTCATCGAATACGGCAACAGAACACGGGCGCAGGTCGACGCCGATGTCACGACCGAAGCTCTTCGGCTTGCACAGCATCCTCGTGTTCCAACCGAACCCACGGATGCACCGGCCTGAAGCAGGCCGATGGACCCGTGGGTTCAGGCTGAAGGACCTTCGGTTTCCTTGAACCCACGGGGATCAAGGCCCTGTTCTCATATAGCTACGACGAACGGACATGTAGCGCTGGGTAATGCTCAAGGCTGGACCCAGCGCGACGTCAGTGGTGCAGTGGTCAGGACGCCTCATGCCGTCCGTCCCTCACCGCGGCCACGCGGGCGTCACGCGTAGTTGCGCAGCTCGGGCCAGATCGCGCCCCAGGGGCGGCGGGGGCCGGTGCAGACGTAGACGTGGCCGCCCCATTCGATGTTGTGCACGCCGCCTGGGTTGGAGAGGGTGGCGGCTACGCGGACGTGCCGGAAGTACCGGCGCAGGTGAGCGGCGTACCCGGGGGCGTAGTCGGGGCCGGGGGCGACGGCCACCACGGTCGTGGCGTGCGGGTTGCCGGGGCCCCACCACCAGTCGGTGTTCTGGGCGCCCGCGGCGGTGGGCAGTCCGGCGCTGCGGCCCAGTTCGTTGATGGCGCCGGCCTCGCCGTAGTCCGCCGCGAAGATCACCGAGTTCGCGCGCTGCCCGGCCGGAAGCCCGGTCCATACCTGCCGTACGGTGCCGACCAGTTGGGGCCAACCCAGGGTCTCCCCCGATATCGGGCTGGTGCCGTATGTCCAGGCCAAGTAAGAAGGCGGCAGCACCGGCAGCACGATCACGGCGGACAGCGCGGCCGAGACGGCGGTTCCGATCATCAGGCCGCGCAGCCGGTCCGGGCGGGAGTGCAGTACCCCGTCGAGTCCCACCGCGCCGGCCGCCAGTAGGCACACGTACAGCCCGCCCAGGTAGTAGATCTGTGCTCCGGTCGTCACGGCGAACAGTACGAACAGCACGGCGTATGCGGTCACCAGGCACCGCCACAGCGGCCGCCCGGACCGCCACAGGAACCGCAGGCCCGCCACCCACAGCACCGTCATCGCCAGACAGGACATGCCGAGCTGCCCCACGATCCAGGTGAGGATGTTCCCCGCGCCTCCGTGCTCCCCGTTCAGCGCCCGCGTCATCGCGAACATGGCCCAGCCGTGCCGCGCCTGCCACCACAGGTCGGGCAGCACGAGCAGCACGGCGATCACCGCGCCCGCAAGCAGGCGGCGATCAGCTACGGTCCGGCGGGCCGAGCAGCGCCGCGGCCAGCAGCACGGTCCCGAAGATCGCCGCGAGGTGGTTGAATTCCGCGCCGAGGCCGACCAGCGCTCCCGCGGCAAGCCACCACCGCGTGTCACCGGTGCGGCCGATCCGCACAACCACGAGCGCGATCGCCGCCCACGCCAGTACTTCGTACGACGTCGTATTGGCGACGTGCCCGCTGCCCAGCAGCACGGGCATGGTGCCCGTCGCGATCGCCGCAAGCAGCTGCGCCCGCCGCGTGCCGCCGAACTCCCGCGCGGTCAGCCCGCCCACGACCACCGTGCCCGCTGCGGCCAGCGCGGCCCACAGCCGCAGGCCCACCGCCGAGACCCCGAACAGCGACAGCGAGACCCGGGCCAGCACCGGCGCCAGCGCCGGCTGGTCCACATAACTCGCCTGGAGGTGCCGGGCGGAGTCGAGGAAGTACAGCTCGTCGCGGTGGAAGCCGTAGCGCGGGGACAGCGCCATCAGCACGGCCAGGACCACCCCCGCGACGGCGAACACCCGCCGGTCCAGCGGTGCGATCCGCCCGCCGTCCTCCCCGGCCCCGTCCGCACGCCCCACGTCCGCCATCCCCGCCACCCCCGGTCCTCGGACCCTCGGTCGCGCCGTCCGCGCGGCCGGGGCGGCCCGGCGCGCACGGCTCCCGGGCCGCTCGTACCTTACGCACCCGGTCCGCGCGCGGTGAAGCCTCCGGGTCGGCGCCTGCGGGCACGGCCGGGGAGGCCGAGCAACAGCGCGGACCGAGCGGCCCGGGCGGGTGGTGGTGAGCCTCCCCGCGCCGCGCAGGGCGGATACGGCGGCACCTGTTATTGCCTGACAGCTCGTCGGAGTGAAGCGGCAGGAAACCGCGTGTTCCCGAAGCGGTCCTGGACGCCGTCCACGAGGCGGCGGCAGCAGCGCAGGACGCGCTCCTTGTGCATTTCGCCGGACACGGGGCCTGGTCTCCCCCGATGGCCACCTGTATGTGGCTCTGCCTGGGGCGAACACCACTCAGCTCTATCGAGCCGTTGTGTACGAAGAGGTTCGCCATCAAATACGCCGCCTGCGCGACCGCAGCGGATCGTGACCCACGGCGCGTACGTGACCAGGGGTGGGACCACGCGGAGGCGGCTCGCCCCGGCTCTCCGCCGCGGCGCACCCGTGATCGCCTGAACTCGAGGCGTTCCATGCCTTTTCGGGTGTGATGTCCGTATGCCGAAGTCGTCTGCCTGTAACCCTTGACGCTGCCCTTCGGCGAAAACTACGTTTTGCTTCGCGGAAATCAACTTCTGCTTTGTGGAAACTACTGAACCTCGGTCGCCGGGGCCCACGTCGCGCGCCCTCCCTGAAGCACGGCACCGACAGGCCCCGTCGCGACCCTCTAGCGAAGACTCGAGGGCTGATCGATGACTGCAGTGGAGGACCGGCCGCCCAAGACGGCCACCGGGGCGACCAGCTCCATTCTGTACACCTACGATCTGGCCCCCACGAAGAAGGCGGGGCGCCGCTGGGGTGCCTACAACGTCTTCACGCTCTGGGCCAACGACGTGCACAGTCTCGGGAACTACGCGTTCGCCATCGGCCTCTTCGCGCTCGGACTGAACGTGTGGGGCATCCTGGCCGCGTTCCTGCTCGCATCGGTTCTGCTCTTCCTCCTGCTGACGCTTTCCGGGTTCATGGGCCACAAGACGGGCGTCCCCTTCCCGGTCATGAGCCGCATCGCCTTCGGTATCAAGGGCGCGAAGATACCGGCCGCGGTCCGCGGGATCGTCGCCATCGCCTGGTTCGGTATCCAGACCTACCTGGCCTCCGCCGTCCTCAGCGCCCTGCTCATCGCGATGTTCCCCGGACTGCGCGACATAGACGCGAACTCCGTGCTGGGCCAGTCGACGCTCGGCTGGATCACCTTCCTCGCCCTGTGGGCCCTCCAGCTGCTCATCGTGAGCTACGGGATGCAAATGATCCGGAGGTACATGGCCTTCGCGGCGCCCACGACCCTCATCACCATGTGCGCCCTCGCGGTCTGGATGTTCGTACGGGCGGACGCCTCGATCTCCCTGTCCATCGACGATCCGCTCGTCGGCGGCGAGATGTGGCTCCAGATCCTGCAGGCAGCCGCGCTGTGGGTGGTGATCTACGGGACATTCGTGCTGAACTTCTGCGACTTCACCCGGTCCGCCAAGAGCCGCGGCTCCATCGTCCGCGGCAACGTGATCGGCATCCCGCTGAACATGATCTTCTTCGCCGTGATCGTGGTGGTCCTCAGCGGAGCGCAGTTCAAGCTCGACGGGCACATCATCACGAGCCCCACGGACATCGTCCGGACCATCCCGAACATGTTCCTCCTGGCGACGGCGTCGCTCGCCCTCATCGCCCTGACGGTCGCGGTGAACCTGCTGGCCAACTTCGTGGCGCCGATCTACGCGCTCATCGACCTCTTCCCGCGCCGGCTGAACTTCCGCCGGGCCGGCGTGGTGAGCGCGGTCGTCGGTCTGGCGATCCTGCCCTGGAACCTCTACAACAGCCCGATCGTGGTGAACTACTTCCTCGGCGGACTCGGAGCCCTGCTCGGACCGCTCTTCGGCGTCATCATGGCGGACTACTGGCTGCTGCGCAGGTCCCGGGTGAACGTGCCGGACCTCTACACCGACGACCCGCAGGGCGAGTACCACTACCGCCGCGGCTTCAACCCCCGCGCCGTCGGAGCCTTCGCCCCCAGCGCGGCCATCGCGGTCGTCGTCGCCCTGGTGCCCTCCTTCCACGCCGTGGCCGGATTCTCCTGGTTCGTGGGCGCCTTCCTCGCCGCCGCGCTGTACGCGCTCATCGCGGACCGCACAACGCCGGTCCGCGACGTGGACGGCGAGGCCATCGCCGTCGCCGCCGAATGAACCACCGAGCAGAAGGCCGAAGCATGCGCATCCTCGTCGTCAACGTCAACACCACGCAGTCGATCACCGACTCGATCGGCAGGCAGGCGGCCGCTGCGGCCTCACCCGGTACCGAGACAGTCCCGCTCACCCCGCTCTTCGGGGCGGAGTCCGTCGAGGGCAACTACGAGAGCTACCTCGCCGCCATCGCCGTGATGGAGACCGTCCGCGCCTACCCGGAACCGTTCGACGCCGTCATCCAGGCCGGCTACGGCGAGCACGGCCGCGAAGGGCTCCAGGAACTGCTCGACGTCCCGGTCGTCGACATCACCGAGGCCGCCGCGAGCACCGCCCAGTTCCTCGGACGCACCTACTCCGTCGTCACCAGCCTCGACCGCACCGTCCCGCTGATCGAGGAACGTCTCCACGCCGCCGGTCTGAGTGCGCGCTGCGCCTCCGTGCGCGCCAGCGGTCTTGCCGTGCTGGATCTGGAACGGGACGAGAAGGCCGCAGTCGAAGCCATCGTCGAAGAGTCCGCCCGAGCCGTGGAGGACGACCGGGCGGAAGTGATCTGCCTGGGATGCGGCGGCATGTCCGGCCTCACCGAACGCGTCGTCGAGCGTACGGGGGTGCCCGTCGTCGACGGCGTGAGTACCGCGGTGACGATCGCCGAGTCCCTCGTACGCCTCGGCCTGACCACGTCGAAAGTGCGCACCTACGCGACACCCCGGCCCAAGAAGATCGTCAACTGGCCCCCGCAGGCGCGCTGAAGCGGGTCGCGCACGACAGGTGACCGGTGCCCGGCCCCGCCCCGCCCCGCCCCGGGGCGAACGGCCCATGAAGACACAATCAACCGCGAAAGAGGAGGGGCATCCGTTGCCCGACGTACAACTTGTACTGCGCTCGACACGCGTCATCACCCCCGAGGGGACGCGTCCCGCGTCGATCGCCGTCTCCGGCGGGACGATCGCCGCGGTGCTGCCGTACGACGCCGAGGTACCGGCCGGTGCCCGTCTGGAGGACGTCGGCGACGACGTCGTACTCCCGGGGATCGTCGACACCCACGTGCATGTGAACGACCCCGGGCGCACCGAATGGGAGGGCTTCTGGACCGCCACCCGCGCGGCCGCAGCCGGTGGCATCACGACCCTCATCGACATGCCGCTCAACTCCCTCCCGCCGACCACCACCGTGGAGCACCTGCGCGTCAAGCAGGAGACCGCCCGCACCAAAGCGCACATCGACGTCGGCTTCTGGGGCGGCGCGCTGCCCGACAACGTCACGGACCTCCGGCCCCTGCACGACGCCGGCGTCTTCGGCTTCAAGTGCTTCCTGTCGCCCTCCGGCGTGGACGAGTTCCCCGAGCTGGACCAGGAGCAGCTCGCGAACTCCCTCGCCGAGATCGCCGGCTTCGGCGGCCTGATGATCGTGCACGCCGAGGATCCGCACCACCTGGCCGCGGCCCCGCAGAAGAGCGGGGAGAAGTACGTCGACTTCCTCGCGTCCCGGCCACGCGACGCCGAGAACACCGCGATCGAGAACCTGATCACCCAGGCCCGGCAACTGAAGGCCCGTGTGCACGTGCTGCACCTGTCGTCCTCGGACGCTCTGCCGCTGATCGCCGCTGCCAAGGCCGAAGGAGTCGGGATCACGGTCGAATCCTGTCCGCACTTCCTCACCCTGACGGCTGAGGAGATCCCGGACGGCGCCACCGAGTTCAAGTGCTGCCCGCCGATTCGTGAGGCCGCCAACCAGGACGCCCTGTGGGAGGGGCTCGCCAACGGGACGATCGACTGCATCGTCTCCGACCACTCACCTTCGACCGCGGACCTCAAGAGCCCCGACTTCGCCTCCGCCTGGGGAGGTATCTCCTCCCTCCAGCTCGGCCTGCCCGCCATCTGGACCGAGGCGCGCCGCCGTGGCCGCAGCCTTGAGGACGTCGTCCGCTGGATGTCGACCGCACCCGCACGGCTCGCGGGCCTGGACAGGAAGGGCGCGATCGAGGCCGGCCGGGACGCCGACTTCGCGGTCCTCGACCCCGACGCGACCTTCACCGTCGACCCGGCCGAGCTCGAGCACCGCAACCGGGTCACTGCCTACGCCGGCAAGACGCTGCATGGCGTCATCACCTCCACCTGGCTGCGCGGAGAGCGCATCGCCGACCGCGGCACTCTCTCCGAGCCCACCGGACGCCTGCTCGACAGGCTCTGAGGCCGGGGCCGGCGTGGTCGCCAGCAGGTGAGCGGGCACTGCGGCCTCCGACGGACGCGTCGGGGGCCGCAGTGCGCATGGTGCCGAGCAGTCGTGTGTTCGTGTGTCGCAGAGCGCACGGAACCGTCGGCCCGCAGCGCTGAGACGCCGCGCCGCCGAGCGCTCCGTCCGTGCGCCGCGCGGCGCCGTGCCCTCGTACGGACCCCGGGGCCCCAGGCGTCCGATACCCGACAGGAGAGCGACACGACTTCAAGATGGTGGATCTTCACTGAGGCGACACAGCCCTGAGGCCGATGGTCGGCTCGGCAAAGCGGAGCGATGGCCTTCTCAGCCTGTACGGCGGCCAGGCCGGGTTGCTACACCGCCGTGGGCGGGTCGATCGTCTGTGACAGTTCCCGGTCGATGGTGGCTGCCGCCGCGCGCAGTACCGCGACGGCCTGGTCGAGGAACGGGTTGGGGTCTCCCGATCGGCGCACGGCGAACACCCGCCGTACGTGCGTGGGGTTGGCGAGGCGGATCAGGTGTACGTCCTCCGACTTGCTCAGGGCGAGTTCGGGCACGATGGCGACGCCGAGCCCGTTCCGTACGAGTTCGAAGGGCAGGTTGTAGTCGTTCGTACGGAAGATGACCTCGGGACGGAAGCCTCCCTCGGCGCAGATGTGGAACAGCGAGCGGGCCGCGTCGGTGTCCTCGCGGTAGCAGATCCAGCGCTCGGCCGAGAGGTCGGCGACCCGGATGCGTCTGCGGCGGGCGAGGCGGTGCTTCTTGGGGACGAGGACGTACAGCGGCTCCTCAAGGATCAGTGTGCGCTCCAGGTCGGGCGGGTCGTTGCGAGGTACTGTGCCGTACTCGAAGATCACCGCCAGGTCGAGTCGGCCCTCGGTGACGGCGGGCAGTGTGACGGGCGGGTCGCCTTCCTCGTAACGGACATCGACGTGCGGACGGTCACGCAGGAAGTCGGTGAGGACCGCGGGCATCAGGCGGAAGCCGGCCGACCAGAAGCTACCGAGGTGCAGTCGTCCGCGCTCGGCCGCCGCGAAGGACCGCATCTCGTCCTCGGCCGCCTCCAAGTCTGCAAGCAACCTGACCGCCCTGCGGGCGAGTTGGGCGCCGGCGGCGGTCGGCCTGACACTGCGCGGCGAACGCTCGAAGAGGGGCACGCCCAGGACTCGCTCGACCGAGGCGATCTGCTGCGAGATCGCGGACGGTGAGTAGCCGAGGCGGCGGGCGGCGGTGCGCAGTGAGCCTGTGGCGACCACATCTCGGATCGCCTGCAACTGCGTCGGGGTCAGCATCAGGAGAACTTAACAACCGGCCCGCAGTCGCCGCCAGAGTTCGCTCCCATGAGGTTCCCTGTGAGCAGGTGGAATCGGCCGCTCCACAGATTATCCGCAGGTGAGAACGGAGTTCGCCTCCCTTACGAGCAACAGCTCAACTGAACGACGTGTGCGGCAACGTTCATTCTGCTTCATCTTGTATTGCCGTCCCCGCTGCCGCAGATTGAGCGGCATTGACCGGCCAGGACATGGCCGGCCGACCCAGGGAAGGGCATTGCCATGGAAATACGGCTCCCGAGGCCCCGAGCCCGCCGGACGAAGCGCGCCGCGTCTGCCGGCGCCGCGCTGGCCGGACTTCTTTTGCTGCTCGCCGCGTGCGGCGGCTCACCCTCGACCGACGCGGCCGACAAGGGACCCGCGGCCAAGTCCGGCCCGGCCACGCAGCGCAAGGACGCGAAACTCGCGGCGCTGCTGCCGCAGAGGGTGCGCGATTCCGGTGAGCTCGTCGTGGCCGAGGGCGACGACTATCCGCCCCTGGTGTCCCTCGGTTCCGACAACAAGACGCTGATCGGCGTGGAACCGGAGCTGATGACGGCGGTCGGCCAAGTCCTCGGCGTCAAGGTGAAGTTCTCCAAGGCGAGCTTCGACAGCATCATCGGCGGTGTGCAGTCGCGCCGCTACGACCTCGCCATCCAGGCCATGCTGGACAAGCCTGAACGCCAGCAGCACGTCACGTTCGTCGACTACTTCAAGACCAGCAGCTCCATCCTCGTCCAGCAGAAGAACGCCGAGTCCATCGGCTCGCTCGACGACCTGTGCGGGCGGACGGCTGCCGTGGAGAACGGCACGGCCCAGGTCGACGACGTCGACGCGCAGGCCGAGAAGTGCAAGGCCGCGGGCAAGCCGGCCGCCAAGCCGCTCGTCTTCCCCGACTCCGTCGGCTGCTTCCAGGCCCTGACCACCGGTCGCGCCGACGCCTTCGTCGGCGGCACCCCGACCGTCGCCTACCAGGCCGAGCAGTCCCACGGCCAGATGAAGCAGGTCGGCAAGCCGTACCGCTTCCTGCCGTACGGAATCCTGGTCAACAAGCAGGACAAGAAGCTGGTCGAGGCCGTGCGGCAGGCCCTCCAGAAGGTGATGGACAACGGCACCTACGGAAAGATCCTCAAGCGCTGGGATGTCGAATCCGGCGCCCTGGACCGCGCCACGGTGAACGGCGGCACCACCACATGAGCGAGTCCACTCTCCGCACCACCGGCATCGCAAAGACGCCCGCGGTCCGCAAGGAGATCGATGCGGTGCCGCTGCGCCGGCCGGGCCGCTGGATCGCGTCGGCCGCCCTGGCGTTCGTCCTGGTGTTCCTCCTCCAAGGGTGGGCTGCCAACCCGCGCATGCAGTGGGCAACCGTCGGCGACCACCTTTTCGCGCCCGTCGTCCTCGAGGGCCTGGGCACCACGCTCTGGCTGACGGCGGCCGCGATGGCGATCGGCACCGTCGGCGGTGTCGTCCTGGCTGTTCTGCGCAGGTCGGCCAACCCTCTCCTGTCCCGGCTGAGCTGGCTGTACATCTGGGTCTTCCGCGGCACACCGCTCCTGGTCCAGCTGCTGTTCTGGTACTTTCTCGCCGCGGTCGTGCCCCGGGTCGGATTCGGGGTGCCATGGGGGCCGACGTTTATCGAGTTCGACACGAACGGGCTGGTGACCCAGACATCGGCGGCCCTCCTCGGACTCGGACTGCACGAGGCCGCCTACATGGCGGAGATCGTCCGCTCCGGCATCGCCTCTGTGGACGACGGGCAGTCGGAGGCGGCGAACGCGCTCGGCATGACGCACCGTCAGACCCTGCGCCGGATCGTACTGCCGCAGGCCCTGCGCATCATCATCCCGCCCACCGGCAACCAAGTGATTTCCATGCTCAAGACCACGTCGCTGGTCTCGGTTATCGCCGTGCCCGAGCTGCTCACTTCCATCCAGGCCATCTACTCCCGCAACTTCCAACAGATCCCTCTGCTGACCGTGGCCTGCGCCTGGTACCTCCTGGCCGTTTCGGTCCTGAGCATCGGCCAGTACTACCTCGAGCGCCGATACGGGCGCGGGGCGAGCCGTGACCTGCCGCCAACCCCGCTCCAGCGCATGCGCGGCACCTTCGCCCAACCTCGGCCCGCACCCTTGGAGAACCGATGAAGACGAGCACCGCGCCGGTGGTGCGTGCCGAAGGTGTGCACAAGAGCTTCGGCAGGACCGAGGTGCTCAAGGGCATCGACCTGAGCGTCGCGGCCGGCGAGGTGATGTGTCTGGTCGGCCCGTCCGGCTCCGGCAAGTCCACCTTCCTGCGCTGCATCAACCGACTGGAGACCATCGACGCGGGACGTCTGTATGTACGCGACGAACTGATCGGTTACGAGGAGCGCGACGGACGTGTGCACGAGCTGACCGACTCGGCGGTCGCCCGGCAGCGGCGCGGCATCGGCATGGTCTTCCAGCGCTTCAACCTGTTCCCGCACATGACGGCGCTGCAGAACGTGATGGAGGCGCCGGTGCAGGTCAGGAAGGAATCCAGAGCCGAGGCCACAGAGCGCGCCCGGTCGCTCCTCGCCAGAGTCGGACTCGCCGACCGCGCGCACTCCTACCCCTCACAGTTGTCGGGCGGTCAGCAGCAGCGCGTGGCGATCGCCCGGGCGCTGGCGATGCGCCCCGAACTGATGCTGTTCGACGAGCCCACCTCCGCCCTCGACCCCGAGCTCGTGGGCGAGGTCCTCGATGTGATGCGCGGGCTCGCCGACGACGGCATGACGATGATCGTCGTCACGCACGAGATGGGCTTCGCCCGGGAAGTCGGCGACTCCCTCGTCTTCATGGACGGCGGTGTCGTCGTCGAGTCCGGCACGCCGACGGACGTGCTTGGCTCCCCTCGCCACGGGCGCACCCAGGCGTTCCTCGGCAAGGTCCGCTGACCGGCCCGACGCCCCACCCACCACCCTTCATCCACGCACCGCAAAGGAAGACCCATGCCCCGTGTCCTCGTCATCGGAGCCGGTGTGGTCGGCGCCTCCGTCGCGCACCATCTGGCGGCCGGCGGCGCCCATGTCACAGTGATCGAGGCAGGCGGTCCGGCCGCCGGCACATCCAGCGCCACCTTCGCGATCGACGTCACCCACCTCAAGACACCGCACACCTACTACGCGTTGAACCGGCGCAGCGCCGAACTGCATGTGCGGCTCGGCGACGAGCTGGGCGGAACCGACTGGCGTCACCCCGTGCCGCTCGTGCAGTGGGGGCACACGGAGCAGGAACAGCTCGTCATCCGGGAGCGCGCCGAACGCCTGCGCAGCTGGGGACACGCCTGCCGGTCGGCCGATCCGTCGGAACTGGCCGAGCTGGCCCCGGGTGTGAGCCCTGACGCCTGCCGGGCCGACGAACTCGTCGTCCACGAGCACGCGTCCTGGTACGACGCTCCGCTGTTCACCCGGCGACTGCTGGACCGCGCGGCACTCAACGGCGCCGACATCCGCTACGGGCTGCGGGTCACCGGCATGCTGCGCACCGGCGACCGCATCACCGGCGTGGTGGCGGAGGGCCGCCGTTTCGAGGCGGACTGGGTGGTCAACTGCACGGGCCCACAAGCGGGGCGCATCGCCGAGCTGGCCGGCGGGTCGCTGCCGCTCAACCGTGTGCCGGGGCTCGTGGGCGAGAGCACCCGGCTGCCGGATCAGGACCGCCTCGGTGCGATCCTGGCGACTCCCGGTGTCGATCTGCGGCCCGCGCCCGACGGTCGCGTCGTGTCGATCTCCTGGCCGGTGGACGCCGTACTGCCGCCGGACGTCGAGGGTGCGTCGGACCCGGCACGGCAGGCCGACGTGGCGCTGGAACAGGCACTGCACCGCCTGGGCCGTGAGGTGTACGCCCCCTTGCGCGCTGCTGAGATGGCCGGCGTACGGCTGGGAATACGCCCCGTCCCCGCAGACGGGCTGCCGCTGGTGGGCTGCTCGGCGGCAACGCCCGGTCTTTACACGGTCGTCACGCACAGCGGAGTGACCCTGGCGCCGGCGCTCGGTCTGCTCGCCGCGAAGGAACTCATCAGCGGCGCTTCCGTCCCGGACCTGGCGGACTACAGTCCGGACCGCACCCCGGCCACGGACGTACTCGACGAGAGCGTGCAGGTCATGAGCAGCGCGGGGGCGATCACAGCGGCGTGAGACGGATCCGCCGCCCCGGCGCGCGGATGGCCCCCACCGCGGTGGGGGTCATCCGCGCGTTGCGCACGTGATCGGCCCGCCCCTACGAACGCACCTTGGCCATCCGGCGGCCGGGCATCGCCTGCGTCAACCGTGAGGGTCGGCCCACGGCGCGAAACGCTCGTCCAGTAAGGCTGCGAGTCACTTCACGGCCGTTCCCGAACCGGGTGGCGCCGCCTGTGCTGGCAGTGGCCGTGCTCTTGACCGTCTCCGGCCGCATCAGCAGGCGGATTCCTACCAAGCTCGGGGGCCCAGCAGCTGCAACACCATCCGGACCGCTCCCGAGGACGCCAACTGACCCTGGCGACCCCGCAGGTCAGCTGTTCTGGCCGTAAGCGGCTGCGATCTCCTCCGACCCCGCCCACCGGCTGTAGGTCGGCGACTGCGGCCACCCCTCCGGCGAGTCCTGCCACACCTCCTGCCGCCCGTACGGCAGCAGGTCGACCAGGCCGAACAGGTTGCTCATCTGCTCCGTGCCGCGACCGTCCGTGTGCCAGGTCCGGTACACCGTGTCGCCATCGCGCAGGAATACGTTGACCGCGAATCCGGCGTTCGGCGGGGCGCCGACATCGCTGCCGAACGAGCTGTTCGCCGTCGAGTACCAGGTCATCGTGTTCCCGACCTTGCGCCGGTAGGCGAGCGCCTCGTCGATCGAGCCCTGGGTGACGATCACGAACCGGGCATCGAACTTCTCCAGGCCCAGGAGCCGGGTGAACTGCGAGGTGAAGCCGGTGCAGCCGCTGCACTGCCACTCCGCGCCTTCGTGCCACATGTGGTTGTAGACGATCAGCTGCGGGTGCTCGCCGAAGATCTCGGCGAGACGGACCGGACCGTCCTCTCCCTCCAGTACGTAGTCGGGCATCTCGACCATCGGCAGCCGACGGCGCTGGGCGGCGATGGCATCGAGCTCCCGGGTGGCGGCCTTCTCCCGGACGCGCAGCGCTGCCAGTTCCTTGTCCCAGGTGGCGGCGTCGACGACGGGCGGCAGGGGGTTCGGGGTAGTGGACATGGTGCCTCCGGACGATCGGGTGGTTGTCTGGGATTAACGACTCCCCGCCCAGCGGGAAGTCATCGGCCCTCGCCCGGCGAATTCGCGGCGCCGACGGCGACAGGGGCATTGCGTGATTGGGATTGGTCCGGTTCGCCGGTCTCGTGAGTGACGTGGCGTCATGTCCGTTGTGGGGCAAGGGGCCCGGGAGAGCAGAGCAGGCACGGTGCTGGTGATCATGTGGTTGTCGAGACCCATGAGAACCGAGCGAGACCGTGCCTGCCCGAACATCATCGCCCATCCCTTCCGCACTGGAGCAACTGGGCTCCCCGACTGATCCCCTCACCTCAAGCGATGTCGCTGACCTGCGGCGATTCCTGATCCTGGTTACCGATCCCCGCGATGCGCGAGGACTGCGATATCCGGCCCTCGCGTTGCTGTGCGCAGCCGTCTCGGCGGTGCTGACCGGCGCTCGCTCGCTCATCGCGATCAGCGAGTGGATCACGGATGCCCCGCAACATGTGCTGGGCGTCCTCGGCTTCGCTGCCGATCCACTTACCGGTCTGCGGCCGGTGCCGCACGCCGCAACCGTGCGCCGCCTGCTGCAGCGTGTGGACGGTGACGCGCTGGACGCGGCGATCAGCGCGTATCTGCAGGCCAGAACGCCGCCCCCGGTCGAGCCGGAGGCGGAGAAACGGCCGGTGCGACGGGTGATCGCGGTCGACGGCAAGGTGGTCCGCGGATCGCGAACCGCAACGGCCGCGGCGATCCAGCTGCTGGCGGCGATGGACCACCACGGCGTGGTCCTGGCCCAGCGGCAGGTCGCTTCCAAGAGCAACGAGATCCCCTCCTTCGCGCCGTTGCTGGACGGTCTCGAGCTGGAGAACACGGTGGTGACCGCCGACGCCCTGCACACCCAGCACGACCACGGGGCCTATCTGACCAGTCGCGGCGCGCACTACGTGGCCGTCGTGAAGAAGAACCATCCGGGCCTGTACGCCCAGGTCAGGAAGCTGCCCTGGCGGGACATCCCGCTCGGGCACCGCGCTCGCGACCACGCCCACCACCGCGACGAGATCCGCCGGCTCAAGGTCGCCGCGTTCAGCCACCTCGACTACCCCGGCGCCCGCCAGGCGATCCAAGTCGTACGGTGGCGACGCGACTTGAGCACCAGGAAGCTGACCATCGAGCGCGTCTACCTGATCACCAGCCTGAGCGTCTTCGACGCCACCTGCACCGAGCTCGCCACCTGGATCAGAGGCCACTGGGGTATCGAGAACCTCCTGCACCACGTGCGGGACCGCACGTTCCGCGAGGACGACTCCAAGGTCCGCACCGGCACCCTGCCCCGCGCCATGGCCTCCCTGCGCAACCTCGCCATCAGCGTCTTCCGCCAGGACGGCCAGACCAACATCGCCGCCGCCCTCCGCCACACCGGCCGCGACTACCACCGGCCCCTACGAGCCCTCGGTCTCACGTGACGAACCCAGACAGATCTCGATCATGCAATGACCCTGCCGACGGCGACCAGCCTCTTCGACGCCCGCAGGATCCGCCTTCTCTGCACTTCGCAAAGCGGAGCGCCGAGTGATACCCAGGACGTCGTTTCTTATGACGCGATCGTTCGTTGAGCAGTGCATGACGGATTTGGTTGAGCGGTTGGTGTCGGATGAGTTGTAGGTGCTGTTCCGGCGGGTGGTGTCGCCCACGGAAGTGAGGCGCCCGCAGGGCGGCGGCCGACGCCGGGCCGGTGACCGCGGGACTCTGGCCGCGATCATCTTCGTGGTCACCTCGGGTTGTACGTAGCGGCAGCTGCCACCGGTCTTCGGCCCGGCCTGGCAGACCCCGCCGCAGGCGACCGGCCAAACTGGGTCTTCGATCTTGAGCGGTGCGCCTGCGTAGGACCTCTGACGTTCCGTCACGCTCAGTGAGGGGTGGCTGCTGCCGGGGCCGAAGGCGCGCCAGGAGCCCAGGGCACCACGCAGCGGGTTCTCTCCGCGACTACGGGTACAGCTTCTCGCCCTTCGCCATCACTACGTAGTTCTCCATCCGGCGCGCCCGGGTCTCGGCCTTCTTGGCATCCTGGATCCGGTACGGGATCGCGAAGCGGTTATGCCGATCCAGCGTCTCGAAGAACGCCGCCGCGGCCGGGTCGGCGGTCAGGGCCGCCGCGAGATCCTCCAGCACTGCTGCGGTTTTCGTGCCGTCGTAGGCCGCCTCCCAGCGGCCGTCCGCCTTGGCGCGGTCGACCTCGGCCTGCCCCGGCGGATGCATCCGGCCCTGCTCGATCAGGGCGGCCAACCTGTCCCGGTTGACCTTGGACCACTTGCTGCTCGGCTTGCGCGGGCTGAACCGCTGGAGCCGCCACTGGTCGTCGAACTTGGCCTTCTGGCCGTCGATCCAGCCGTAACAGAGTGCCGCGACCTTCCGTATGGCGAAGGCGGGCTGGAATTCCGCTGGCACAAGCGCCGCTGGTGGTGCCGAGAGCCCTGCTGCCCGCGCCGGTCATTCACCGAGCAGATCCCCCACATACCGGCCAGCGCGCGGCTCACCACCCGGCTGCGCACTGTGGCCGCGCGCCGGGTACGCGACGCGGGATCCACCGCGCTCAAGGCCGCCCGCTGCACCTGTCCTGGCCGACCGTGATGGACGCCGTCCGCGCCCAGGCCCGCGAGGTCACCGCGGAGCCGCTCCCCGAGGTGAAGGTCCTGGGCATCGATGAGACCCGGCGGGGCGAGACGACGTGGGCACAAGACCCGGAGTCGGGCAAGTGGCAGCTGGTGCGCGACCGGTGGCACCCGGGTTCGTCGACGCGCTGGGCGCCGGCGGGCTGCTCCGCCAGGTCGAGGGCCGCACCGTCGCCGACGTCCTGGCCTGGCTGTCCACCACCGGCCTGGAGTGGAGAAAGAACATCCGGTACGTCGCGATCGACATGTCCACCACCTACCGGGCTGCCGTGCGCACCGGACTCCCGGGCGCCGTCGTGGTCGTGGACCACTTCCACGTCGTCCATCTCGTCAACAAGATGCTCTCTGCGTCACCACCCGCCGAGCCCGCAGTCGTCGCGCACCTCGGCGACCATGCGCACCACACGGCGACGGAGCTCAAGCGGGTAACGGGAAGGTCGTGGCATGACCCGATCTTTTTACGAAATCGAGTCTCCATTCGAACCGGGGCGGTTCACCGAAGTCGTTGATCCCGGACGGCGCGAGCTGCTGCTGGTAACTCCTCAAAGCGCCGAAGTCAGTAGGCAGCATCCTGTCCCGCCGAGGGAGTGGACCCCGACAATGCCCATGGGCAGGTCCAGGCCACTGGCCGTTCCCGCCAGCCGGAGGACATCGTCGCCGACACCGCGAACGTCACCGCGGCTGGAGATCGGGACGCCTGGCCAGACGTGGCCAGCCAGCTGCTCGGCGCACTGCAGATCGAGGGAGCTCAGTCCGCTGAGCACGACATGCGACGGCTTCCTGCCGTTCGGCAGACCGGTGGGGACGCCGGCAAGGTCCATCGCGGCGGTGGGCTGGGACGGGACGGCTGGGCTGACCAGCGAGCATGCCTGCAGGATGGGGTGGCCGCCGTCTGGCCTACCCGGTTGCAGCATCAGAGCGCTTGCTCCCCCGCGCATGTGCGGCAGGTCGTCGCAGAGCAGCAGCCCCAGGGCCTGTGCCAGGACGCCGTGGACCAGATCGACGCCGCAGACCACGACA
Source organism: Streptomyces sp. NBC_01320 (assembly GCF_035974375.1). Lineage (NCBI taxonomy): Bacteria > Bacillati > Actinomycetota > Actinomycetes > Kitasatosporales > Streptomycetaceae > Streptomyces > Streptomyces sp. NBC_01320. Next base: position 10,983,190 of record NZ_CP108390.1, on the reverse strand, counting down.
GAGTCGACCCGGTCCAGTGCTATGAGGTCCTGGGCCAGCCCGAGGGCGGTCATGCTGCCCCCGGAGGAACCTACGAGGACGAACAGCTCGCTGAAGCCAAGCCGGCCCGCCAGTGAGCGGATGGCGCCCTCCAAGGGCGGACCGGGGTCACGGGGAGACACCTTGGCGAGCAACGCCTCGCCCGCGTCGGCGAGCATGGAACCCACGATCAGTGCGGTACGCCGGCCGCCGACCGGGGCCAGCGTTTCGATGACCTGGCTTGCCATCTCCGCGCACGACACGCCCTCGCTTTGGTGAGTCCGCTGGACATAGGCGGTCATGGTGAGGGCTGGCGCGGTGTCGACTCGCCGGCCTCCGAGCCACAATTCCGCTGTCGCGTGCGCCGTGGCACCATCGGCCGTCGCGTCGGCAGCCACCAGCACCACCTGCTCGGCACGCCCGGCCGTCAACCACACCTCAGCCAGAGTCCGAGCTCGCTCGAGGTCGGCGGGGACACTGACGACCGGCCCCCAAGCTTGCAGCTTCTCCGCGATGCTCTTCGCCACCCGACCCACCGGAAAGTAGGCGATCGCCCGGAAGAGATCGGTCGGCGCCCGCTCCCCGAGGCTCATCCGCTGCGCGACATCGGCTGTGCGCCGGGCCACCATATGTTGGTCGCCGCGCTCGGTGGCAAGGATCAGCCCGAGGTGGCCGCCCTCGGCGAGTTCCGGTGCGCTGGCACGAAGCTTGGCCACGGCACGCCTGGCCGCGCGGGTCACGTGCAAGCCACGACCGAACTGCCGGGCCCGCAGCACCGCTGTGGCAGCGTCGGAGGAAGTCCCGTCCGGAAGCGGTCCCAGATCATCCGCACTGTCCTCGGTGAATCCACACGATGCCCGCTCGACGGCCGACAATCTCATAGCCGGATCACCCTTCCCCAGCCGGTAATGACACCTGCTGCGCATGCCAGTCCGCGAAGGCTGAGGGCGGGTAGATACCCCAATACACCTCATGCTCCTGCATGCCGTCCGGTGCCGGCGCGCCGTACACCACAACGACAACGACCTGGTCTTTCTGTTGCAAACTCATGTTCATGCTCATCGTGGCGCGCCCAGTCGGCAGCAACGTCTCCAAGCTCTGACGTCCGACCATATTCCCAGACGGCGTTAGCTTGTTGTCGACTACCGATGGCGCGCCGTGGTAGAACTCGCAGGCGACATTCTGGATCTCCTTCAAGCTGTTGTTGAAGACCTCGACTTTGACGTCAACCGTGCCGTCGTCGTTGTCCTGGAATGAAATCGATCGGCTGAACCCCTGCAACACCGAATCCGTGGAATTCGGATACAGCGACTGCAGCATGACACGGGGTCGGTAATAGCTGGCCCACAGTTTGCCGGGCATGGTAATTTTATAACTTACCATCAGGCATCCCATCGTCTGATGGTAATAAATGTAGGGTGTGATCTGGTATTCGTAGCCGATGTCTTTGACGCTTCCCGACGTGACGATGATGTTCATGGTGGTGGTGTGCGACAGCATCGTCGTCTGCACGTCCGACTCCGAGTATGTCTGTCCTTCGCTCAGGTCCAGCCCGAAATCGATCGGGATGTAGTCGAGCAGGTTGGCGCTGATGGAGAAGTGCGCGCTGTCCGTCGTGGAGTTGTGGACCATGAATGACTTGCTGATGTTTTCGCTGACCATCTGGGTCCGGTCGTAGTTCAGGGTGCTTCCGCTGGGCTCGTTGGTTACCGACATGGTGGTCAAGTTGAACAGCAGTTGGGAGTCGTCGTAACCGTCCGGTTGCAGGTTGACATAGCTCAACAGGACGCCGTTTTGCGAGGGGGGTATGTAGCCCAGGCTGGGATCGCTCGCGGGGATGGTGCTCTGGACCGGCTCCGGCGCCATCGGGAAGATCACCGCCATAGTGCCGTCCGGGGCGTCCTGGCTGGCCTTGCGGTAGACCGGGTAGGTCCAGACGTAGTAGCTCATGGCGTACAGCACGATCAGGTCGTCCACGGAGATCGTTGTGGTCGACTGCACGAGCGTGCTGGTGGAGTAGTCGTCGAGCTGGTCAAAGCTGTAGCCATAGGAGCTGTTGACGTGCTGCCCCAAGGTTTGCCCGGCAATTCCGATGGAAATGCCGGTGTCCTTGCTGAACGTCCATACCTTGTTCGACGAGACATTGCATCCCGTGACCTTGGAGACGGTCTGGCCGAAGGTGAGGGTCGGGTTGCTGATCGACACATCACCGGACTCGAACGGCGGCGCCTGAATGACGGCCAGCAATTGCCCTTTGCCCACCGACTGGCTGAGCGTCGGCGGACCGAGGATCACGCTCTGCCCAGTGACATCGCTCGACAACGCGAAGAAACCGGACTGGTAGTCGATGGTCATCACGTCCGTCAGGTGCTGTGGGAGACCGGGCGAATTGTTCAACCGTGGGAACGTCTTCTCGACCGCATCAACGGGCACCAGGCCGGCCAGAATGGAAGCCTCCCCCTTCATGAGCTGGTCGAAGGTCGCGCCACCGCCGACGACCAGCACCCCCAGCACTCCTGCGGGCGCATCGGCCGATACCGCCGTCTGGTCCGGAGGCAGTGCCTCCCCGAACAGACCCACCGCCAAGTGCAGGTCGATTGAGGCGAGAGGTTGTGAACCGGTGTTCGCCGCGGCGTACTTGCTGAGTTGCTTCAGGCTCTGAGTACCGTGGGCCCCCTCCTCCAGCTCGAACAGCAACAGCGCAGCGCAGCCCTTCACGGACTGATAGGTCGCGCTGTATCCGACCACCAGCTGGTCGACGCCATTGCCGAGCAGGTCGCCGGCGGCCACCCGGAACACCGCGCCCTCGGGCGGGGCGAAGCTGAGATCAGGGGTGGCCGTCGCGACCGAAACCAGAGTCTGCTTGGTCCAGCCGAGCACAGTAACGTTCAGGACGCCCTGGGGATCGAGATGGGTCACTACAACCTGCTGGTCCGAAGTGCCTGCCGCCAGCGAGGCTGTGGTGATGTCGACGACAGCCGCATTCTGTACCGCGCCCAGCGAAATGGTGTTGACCGATGACATCGCTGGATTCGCACCGAGCACACTCGAACCGAGATCGTTGACCATCAACTGCCCGTTGTGCACGGTGCAGACGATCGCGTGCGCATCGAGTTGATTGCGTGCCAGCAGCGCGCCCACCACCCTGCCCGTGACGGTGGTCGGCAGGCACATTGGGCTGGACAGGTGCCCGGTGGAGCAATCGAGCGATTGCAGGAAGATGCTCTGTGCATCCTGGCCGAGCAGCAGGAGGTGTGGATCCTGAATCTGCTGCGGATCGAGATCCACGATGTTGCTCAGGTTGGAGACGGCCCAGGTTCGCGAAGTGGCTTTGTCGTGGTCGCTTCCGATGATCTGCACCTTGTCGGCTGTCAGCACATAGACGTTCTGCACGGCGGCGTGCATATTGGTGGCCGCCTTGACGTCCCGGATCTGATCCTGTGCTTGCAGGTCGAGCGGCTCGACCGGGCTGCCACCGTCCGCGTTGTATGTCACCCGGTTATAGCGGGGGGCGGTCGCGCTCCGGGGAGTGCCGATGACCGTGACATCCAAAATCTCATACAGCGTTTGCCCGAGTTGTAGCGGGTTCTGCGGCTGCTGTTGTTGGCTCCCGGTCATAACGTCTCTCCACAAAGCGGATCAGTCGAACGTGAGCGGGTACCGGTGTGTCGGTGCAGTGTGGCATCAGGTTGCGGTGGGCGCCCTCAGGTACTGACACGACAAAGCTCTGTCAGCGCACCTCGAATCGCACATCGGCGGAGCCGAAGCCGGACAGCAGGATCTCCTTGGTCTGCTGGCCGGCCACCTGTTCCTGGTTGAGATGGAAGGCGAGTTTGTGCTCGGCGTCTGTCTCGGTGACCTTGCTCTCCCCGATCCGGGTACCGGCCGGCACACTAGCCATCAGCTCGACGTTCAGGCCGCCGTCCGGCATGGGCGTGCAGGTGCCTCGGTAGGTGATGCCGCGGTGATCCGTTCCCGTGACCTGACCATCGTTCAGGCTGAACTGGCCGACTGACACATCCCCAGAAGGAGTCTGCAGATGCACCTCGACGGTTGAGCTCTCCGGATTCGCAGTCATGTTCGGCCACCTGTCTGCTGGTTGATCAACGCGATCAACGTTTTGCTGAAGTCAGCAGTCAGGAAGACGTTCTGTAGCGTCGAGCGCATCGCATCCGCCTCCTTGAAAGTGGAAAAGAAGTCGCCGATCGCTACCAGCCAGGAAGGCATCCCACCTGTATCGGGGGTGACGGTGACCGCCGGAGCGCCATTGACCACGACGTTACTCAGGGTCACGGCGCCTCCCAACTTGGCGACGTAGTAGAGCGAGTTGTTGCTGATGGTCTGGACGATGGCGCCGTGGCCGCTGGCGGTTGCGGAATCCGCTTTCTTCCCCAAGTCGTAGAGCGCGCAGGGCTGGCCATAGCCGTAGTTGCCGGAGATTTCTAGCTGGGAGAACGACAACGGCAGGTGCACCGTGGTGCCGTCCATTGCGGCTGCGGTCTGGATCTTCACACCGGACATACTGACGATCTTGAGAGAGGTCAGCGTAATGGTGGCGTCACCGTCACTGCCCCAGCCCACCACACCCTCCCCGGGAGTGTTGAAAGCACTGCAGGCGCCAAGGTCGCCGGCATCGTACGTTTCCACAGGCAAACTCTGCTGCTGCGCCAGTTCAGGCAGCGTGTCCTGCACCCATGTCGTGATATCCGCCCAGGCGTCGACCACATCCTGCGGGGTGGCCATGAATGCCACCTCCTTTCTGCAACGGAGTTCGGCTACTGCACGGTGAGAATGAAGGGGCAGTTCACCTGGCGATCCTGTGTCTGTCCGGTGACGCGTTGCTGGCCGGGCTGTACGGCCGCAGGAACCGTCACGCGGACCATTTCAGAGTTCAAGTGCGTCAGGCTCAGGACATTCACGACGCCGATGCGCAGGTACTTGATCTGGTCGAGGTTCTGACCACTCAGGGTCAATGGTGTCTCACCTCGAACTACTGTGCGCGGTTGCATGCCCGTGATCTGCGCCGCCCCAGGCGCTGCATTTACGGTGAAGATGGTCGAGCTCTGCGCAGTGACGGGAACCGGCTGCTTTTGAACCGTCACTTCGAAGTCGCCGCTCTGCGAATTGGCCAGAATGGTGACGTCGATCGTGCCACCGCGTGTGTCGACAGCAGTCACATTGACCGTAGGCGATCCGCTCAGCAGCACCGTGGTGTTGCTGATACTCGCATCTGACGGCATATCCGTCAGCGACAAGGTGACCCTCGTGTCGACGGGGCCGTTCGTAGGATTGAAGCCCGTGATCTGCACTGTTCTCATTCCCCTCAGTCGTTCCCCTCGATCGCGAGGGCCGTACTTACGTCTGCCGACCCTCGAATCCGATCGAAGCAGGTGGCAGAAGGATTGATTCGCGCCTCACCCCCAGCATCAGCGAGGACCTCGGGAGCCATATAGGCAATCTGCTGGATGCTGCGATCAGTCGTGATCGATTTCGATCGCAGGTCGAGTCATCTATCGACGGTCGAGTGACCTGCTGGTGCGGTACGCTGGATGGCCTTTTCGGAACCAGCACCCTGGGGAAAACAGTCCCCCATCTCAAGCCGTAGACATCACGCCAGGTCAAGTGCGCCTTTAATGTCGATGCCCTTGCCATCAGCCTACCTCGCCCTAATCCATCGGGCGAGGCGGAACTATTCCATACGGGAGACAGGCCAGCGGAACCTTTCAAAGTACAGGCGGCGCGCGCGGTTCACCCCGCTCGGCACTCAGGCAGATCCGAGTGAAACCGCCTGCAGCCGCTTGCCGAGCCAACTCGACCACCAGGGCTCGCCCCACTGAGGCGCCCCGAAGTTCTCGGACAGCGGTCCCCATAGGATCGAAGTCCAGAACGGCGGAGAGAGCACTTGGCACAGAAGCGTAGGAAGTTCAGTCCTGAATGTCGGGACGAGGCGGTCAAGATGGTGGTCGTGGAGTCCCGCCCGATCGCCGAGGTCGCCCGGGAGATACAAGTGAACGAGGGAACGCTGGGCACCTGGGTCAGCCGGTACCGGCAAGAGCACGCCGGGGGGAGCCTCCCCTGAACATCAGCGAACGCGCCCACCTGCGTGAGCTGGAACGCGAGTACCGGGAACTCCGTATGAAGACCGAGTTCCTGGGAAAAGCGGCGGCCTTCTTCGTCCAGGAATACCGGTGACGGAGAAGTACGAGTTCATCGACGGCGAGGCCGACAACTTTCCCGTGCAGCAGATGTGCACCCGGGCGGGAGTATCCACGTCGGGCTTCTACCACTGGAGATCGAGGCCATTGTCGGCCACCGCGAAGCGCCGTGCGGAACTGAGGGCCATCATCCTCCAGGTCTTCTCTGACTCGCAGGAGACCTACGGCTACCGGCGTGTCCACGCCGCGCTTCAGCGCTTGAATGTGCAGGCCGGAGCGGAACTGGTCCGCGCGCTGATGCGCGAGCTCGGCCTGGCGCCATGCCAGCCGCGGCCCTGGCGGGCGACCACAATCGCCGATGATGCGGCGCCGGCCACGCCCGACCTGCTGGCCCGTGACTTCACCGCTGACGCTCCCGGGCGCAAACTGGTGAGCGATATTGCCTACGTTCACACCTGGGCCGGGTTCCTTTATCTCGCGACCGTCATCGACTGCCACACCAAAGCTGTGTCGGCTGGGCGATGGCTGACCACATGAAGACCTCTCTCATCTCGGATGCACTCGATATGGCGGCCCCGAACATCGACCTCGCCGAAGGCTGCATATTTCATTCCGATCGCGGCAGTCAATACACGTCTCGGGAACTTCGTTGCAAGCTTCGCTCGTTGGGCCTGAGAGCGTCGGTCGGCCGCACCGGTGTCTGTTGGGACAATGCGATCGCTGAATCATTTTACGGTGCCCTCAAGAACGAACTCGTGCACCGAACTGCATTCCCAACACGCGCGCATGCCCACCGGGCGATCGTCCGCTACATCGAGATGTTCTACAATCGACAACGCCTCCACTCCGGACTCGGCTACAAGACTCCCGCAGAAGTCCAAGCCGCGTACGAGCAGTTGCAGGCAGCGGCGTAAGAAGAACCCTCAACACCGCTGTCCGAGAAGCGCAGGGCCCCTCACACCCCGCTGCCGCACACCTCGAACAAGATCCGGTTTGCCACAACGCACTCAGAAAAGCAGCGACCGGGCTCAGTTGTCAGAGAAGGTGTGCTGGGCGGCCCGCGCGATATGGCGAAGACCGGATTGATTGAAGCCCGATCTCCAGAAGATGCACGTTCCCATCCGCCGGAAACGACAGCTGAAACCGTGCGACGGGGCAAACATTGCCGGGCGCGGCACTATCCTTCGGCGCCATCGCTGCCGCTCTGATCTGCTACCGCCGTCTTGCCAGGTGGACGGCCCACCAGTTCTTCCGCATCCCATTGCAGAGAGCCGTTCTGCGAACAATCATGGCCGTCATGGAGCGACCGAGGCATATCATCGAGTGCGGAGACTTCGTCCTGCGAGGCTGGCGGGGGCAGAGCGACTTCGCTCCGGCATTCAAGTTGATCGAGGAGTCTCTGGACCACCTGCGCCCCTGGGAGCCGTGGGTCGCCCGTCACAGCGAGGAAAGCACCCGAGACTTCCTCGCGAAGTCCGAATCGAAGTGGGCAAGCGGTGACGTGTACAACTACGCCATCGCCACAGACGGCACTCTCATTGGCATGTGCCAGACCTACCGCGGGGCCGAACCTCAGGGCCGGCGCATGGGGTACTGGCTGCACCCTGCCGCCCCCGGCCACGGCATCGCCACGAGAGCAGCAGCAACCATGGTCACCGAGATGTTTACCCTGCCGGACGTGGAGTACCTGGAAATCGCGCACGACCTGGCCAACACCTCCAGCGCCGCCATACCGCGCCGGTTGGGCTTCACCGAAGTCCGGCGTGAACAGGTAACGCCGCCCGTAGCTCCCTCTGGCAGCGGGATCGGCGTGGTCTGGCGGCTGAATCGCCCTACGCCGCCCGTTAACGGCACTCGCTGCCTCTGAATATCTGAACCCGTCGAGCTCAGCTCCTGTCCCTTCGGCACCGAACGAGACGACCTCTATAAGAGGAGTTCCTGAACCTGTACGGTCCATGCGGTCTGCCCGGTCTCGGTGAACTGCCCGGCCTCAGTTTCACTCGTCGCGTCAGTCATCAACTGTCGCTTCGCTTCCAGCCCGGGAGTTACACCGGTCACCGTACAGATCCGCTGGCGGAAGCCGGTCATGACTCTGTGTGTGACATGTGCGCGGTTGTCACGGCCGCCCCCCGATGCTTGATGTTGACGGCCGAAGCCTTGGCCAGCGCCACGGGGTTCAAGAAACGCAGCGGACCGATCAGACGGGAGGCAAACAGGTACAGGTGCCGCGCCACCGACTCATCGCGCGCTGCCGCCGAAAACATCAGCCGCTCCAAGGGATTGAACGGACGGGCCTTGGCGTAGTCAACGGCCAGATACTGGTGACCGCGCAGTCGGCGCCGGTGTCTGCGTGCATACAGCACGAGCGACCTATTGAGGTCGCCCCGACCGGTTGCGGCCGAGGCGACCGCCTCTGCCAACCATTGCGCGGACTGCAGAGCCCACCCGCATCCCACTCCCCACAGGGGATCGCCGGTCAGGGCGGCGTCGCCGATCAACGCGACGCCCGGTGCGGTCGGCTCGCGGCTGAGAAGCGGGTAGTTGACAGTGCCAGTGATCTTCGTGATGCGCTCGGCGGAGTCGATGAGTGGTGCCTCGGGCAGGGCGCGGACGAATTCGAAGAAGCTGCCCTCCAGGTCTTCCCGGAAAGCCGGCAGCCGCTTCTTGTCCGGGAGCACCGCGATCACCGTAACCCCGTCGTCGTTCGGAAACGCGTACGCCATGTCGGGCTCCAGGAACCATGCGTGACCGATCCCGCCGTGGAGCGGAAGATTACGGAAGTGCGCGAGATAGCCGAACCGCGCGTTCTCGTACTGCCGAGCAGGCACCTCGGCGAACTTCGCAACGGCCGAGTCCTTGCCATCGGCGCCGACCACCAGACGGGCCCGGATCTCCCGCTCGCCCTGTGGTGTCGATGCGCGCACCCCCACGGTTCGCCCGGCTTCCCGGACCAGTCCGGTCACATGGTGACCGAGGAGCAGATCGACGCCAGGGGTCTCCGACGCGTGAGACCTGATGAGCGGGTCGAGGGTGCTGCGCCGAATGTTGTACGCGTACGGCAGCTCGGGGCCTGCCGGCGCGGCCCTCGGCTCTATCCATCCCCAGCGGGTGTACCAGCGGGCCTTGTTGCGGACGGCTCCAGCCTTCTCGAGAGCGGGGACGAGGCCGAGTTCGTCCAGCACCGGGTAGGCGCTGGCCTGGAGGGAGTGAGTGCAAAGCACCTTGTACGCATCGGGGTCCGAGCGACGTTCCAGCAGTGCGACGCGAACCCCGCGTCGAGCGAGCAAGATCGCTGCGGCGCTGCCTGCGAGGCTAGCTCCGCTGATGACGACGTCGTAGTCGTATCCCGCGCTCTCGGGCTTGGTCATGCGCTGATCGCCCCCTTCAGGGTATTCCGTTCGTGGGAGTGGCACAGAGCCACTGCTGTCAGGAGCGTGATCATTTGTCAAGAGTTATGGAGTGCCCGCCCATACCTGGGTGTGGTGGAAGACTTTCCCCACCCGGACGCAGGCGGCTCTCACGCAGAACCTGTCGACGACGCACCCGCGCCGCCGAGCGGACCGGCTTCCACCACCTGCACGCCACCGCAGTCCACCCCCCTCACCCCAAGGATCGGACCATCGGGCGGCAACCGCACACGGCCACGCCGCGCCCGAAAACCACAGGCACACACAGAGTTCTAGAGACGCTGGGTCGGCGAAGCCGAGGGCCTCGAGGTCAGCTTGGCCGCGGCAAACGCCAAACTCGCTCAGCTCGACAACCTCATCGCACGGCGCTCGACAGCCATCGACCTGGGCATGCCGACCTTTGCCGACATCGCCATCCCTGATCTTGCGTGGAGGAGTCACGCGCACCCCTTCTGCGACAAGGGAACCGCAGTAACCTTGAATATCCGTGGCGCCCGAACGGGCGGTGAGCCCTGATCATGAGTCGACGCCTGGAGCCCAACGGTTCCCCGTCCGGCAGGCTGGATGCGGTCATGCGTTCGACTGGGCAGACCCTGCCTCGGATTTGCGGGCGAGCAGGTGAATCTCCTTGAACTGCCGCCGGTCGGTGGGCTGAGGCTCGCGAACCATCCGGGCTACCTCGGCCAAACCGGCCGTGCGCAACATCGCGGCTAGGTGATCCGGCGACCACCGATAGGCCGGCGCGACCGCGTGATCGAAGACCTGCGTCGAGTGAGACGGATCATCGCTGGCCGAAAAGCCGACCAGAAAGTGGCCGCCCGGTGCCAGCACACGGTGGAACTCCGCCAAGATGACGGGGAGTTCTCGCGGCGGAGTATGGATGATGGACCAACGTGAAAGTACGCCTCCGAGCACACCGTCAGCGATGTTCAACGCGGCCATCGAGCCCACGTCGAACCGCAGGCCCGGGTAAGTCTGTCGAGCCAACTTGATCATCGCAGGAGAGGCATCAACGCCAAATGCCGCCAGCCCCAGCTCATCCAGGTAAGCGGTGATATGGCCAGGCCCACACCCCAGATCTGCGACGTGACCGTCCCCACTCGCACTTACGACTTCGGCGAAGGCACTCAAAATCGCGCGATCCAAAGGCCTGTCACGCAGCTCGTCGCGGAACAGCTGCGCGTACATGGGGGCAGCAGCGTCGTAGGCCTCGCGGGTGACACTGAGGGTATCGTGTTCGATCACGCTCACGACCGTAGTCCCTGGCGCTGAGGCGAGCCAGAGAATCACGATCTTCCCTCCCGCCCGTTCGCCTGGGCCACTCGACTTTCGACGTTTCCGTTGATCGTCGTTGGGGTCGCTCGGGTGGGTGATGGGGGCCTGATCTGGCGGTGCGGGGCGGGACAGCAGAGAAGCATCGGCGGTGCTTGCGTCGCCTGCTGAGAGGGACCCGCCGATGCTTCCGGACACGACCGTACCCGCTTCGCTGCTGGCGGTGCTGACGTTCCTGCGGGGCTGTTTCACCACACCGACCTTCACCACCTTCGCCGCGCTGGTCACGGGCTTGATCGCGCAGACCGGCCGGGGCACGGTGACCGGCATGGTGACGGGCGCGGGATTGACGCGCACCTGGTCCCACGACCGTGCCCACGCCTTCTTCTCCCGCGCGAGCTGGAACCCCGACCTGCTGGGCATCTCCCTCTCCCATCTGGTTGTGCGCCAACTCCTGCCAGCAGATGGGTTGTTGACAGTGGCGGTGGACGACACGCTGTTCAAGCGGCGCGGGAAGAAAGTCTTCGGCGCGGCCTGGCAGCACGACGGCGCGGCCCGGGGTCCGAAGCCGGTCGGGCGCGGGACCTGCTTCGTGGTGGTCGGCATCGTGGTCCAACTGCCGTTCCTGGCAAGGCCGGTGTGCCTGCCGGTGATGGCCCGGCTGTGGCGCCCGAAGCAGGAGCAGTCCAAGGTCGGCCTCGCCGCGTCCATGATCCGCCTGCTGGCCGCCTGCCACCACGGGCGGCGCATCCACGTCGTCGCGGACGCCGCCTACCACGGCAAGGCGCTCCGCGGCCTGCCCGCGACCTGCACGTTCACCACCCGCCTGCCCGCGAGCGCGGTGCTGTACGACCTGGCCCCGCCGCCCACCGGGCGCCGCGGCCGACCCGCCCTCAAGGGCGAACGCCTTGGCACACCCAAGGACCTGGCCACCACCGCCGCCTTCACCAGGACCGAGGTCAAGCGGTATCAGCGGACCGACACCGTGCACCTGGCCGAGACCACCTGCCTGTGGTACGGCTCCTTCCACACCCGCACCGTCCGCGTGATCCTCCTGCGCGACGACACCACCGACACCGGCTACGACCTGGCGCTGGTCACCACCGACCTCACCACCCGCGCGGCCGGCCTGATCGCCCGCTACGCGTCACGCTGGTCGATCGAGGTCACCTTCGCCGAGGCCCGCGACCTGCTCGGCGTCGGTCAGGCCCAAAACCGCACCCGCTCGGCCGTCGAGCGCACCGTCCCGTTCGGTCTGTACTGCTACACGATCACCGTGGCCTGGTACGCGCTGCACGGCCACCACCCCCGCGACGTCGTCGAGCGCCGCGAGCGGGCCCCGTGGTACACCACCAAGGCCGAGCCGGCCCTGTCCGACATGGCCGCCAAGCTCCGCCGGGTGATCATCGCCGCCCGATTTACGCCCACCCGCCCAGGCCGGCCCACGGATGAGGAAATCCGCGCCGTCCAACAGGCGTGGGCCGCAGCCGGCGCAGCCTGATCACCCAAACCTGTCAGAACATCGAAAGTCGAGGGGCCATCGGTAGTTCAGAAAAAGTCCCCGAAGTCGACACGCTCGCCGAGCTCAACGCGGCGATCGACCGGTGGGACCAGGATGACGACGCCCGCCGAATCTGCTCCCGTCCCCGCACCATTGGCGAATACTTCGCGGCTGAACAGCCGCTGCCGGCTCCCCTGCCGGTGAGTGGTGTGCATCGTGAAGTTGATGGTCACGGGTCTGGCGTGCGCGGGATTCTGAATGCTCGTGCTGGTTGAGGGCGGACGACTTCGCGGTCCGTCAGGACGAACAGGGTCCTGACCAGGGCGGTCGCCCACTTCGGGTCGGTGCGTACCTTGCCGAGCACGCGCCAGTTCTTGAGGTGGCCGATTGGTCTGGTGCCGGGTGCTGAACGCACCGAGCTGTGGCATGGAGTAGCCGGACGGGCCGACCCCAGCCCGCCCCGATCAGCGCCAACAGGCGTCCACGCCGACGGAAATGCGGGCGGCCCGCACGTCCCCCAGGTAGCCGCGGGGCCACAAGGTCTCGTGTGTAGCGGGCAGCAGGTCCCTGACGGCGCTGGAGGCCGACGATGTGCCGGACGACCACCATCGCTTCGGCCAGGGCCGCGGACCTGCCATTGCGCATCAGCCAGCAGGTCGGCGTCTGGAGTAGCTGCACGTCCTCGTGCCCGGCACTGCAACCAGCGCCGGGCGTCAAGAAGGCTGATACGCCTACCGCGTGGCGAGTTCGCGCACCGTCGCCATGTCGCTGAACGGCAGCAGTTCCTCGTTGACGATCTGGTAGGGCTCGCTGCCTTTGCCCGCGATCAGGATGACGTCGCCGTGCCCTGCGGCGGACAGGGCGAAGGAGATGGCGCGGCGGCGGTCGGCGAACCGCTCGAAAGTGGTGCCGCTCGCGAGCAGGCCCGGGACGATCTGATCCATGATCGCCCGGGGGTCTTCGTTCCGGGGATTGTCCGAAGTGAGAACGCACAGATCCGAGTAGGTGCCGGCGATCTCCCCCATCCGGGCGCGCTTGGTGACGTCCCGGTCCCCGCCGCAGCCGAAGACCGTGACGACCCGGCCAGAGGCGAAGCCGCGGATGGTGGTCAGCACCTTCTCCAGTGAGTCCGGGGAGTGCGCATAGTCCACGATGACGGACGTGCCGTCCGGGGTCTCGTAGCGTTCGAACCTTCCCGGGATCGGGGGCATCCGCTCGAGTGCGGCAACCAGTCCGGCCAGATTGTGCCCGATGAGGTGGCAGGCTGCGACAGTGGCCAGTGCGTTCGAGACGGAGAACCGTCCAGGCACGGGGATCGCCGCCGGATACTTGTGGCCGGCGTGGTGCAGGGTGAAGCGGGTGCCGACGGCGTCCATGGTCAGATCGGTCGCCCGGTAGTCCGCCTCCGCGTCGATGCCGTACGTGACGACCGCGCCGGGCATCATCGCCCCGATGGAGGCTCCGACCGGGTCGTCGGCATTGACCACCGCACGTCGGCACAGCCCCTGGAACAGACGCAGTTTGGCGTCCCGGTAGTTCTCCATGGTGCCGTGGTCGTCCAGGTGATCCTGCGTCAGGTTGGTGAACACCCCTACGTCGATGAACGAGTGGTCGAGACGGTGGGTCAGCAGGCCCATCGACGTGGCTTCGAACGCCACGGTGCCGACACCGCGGTCGCGCATGCACCCGAGCAGATACTGGAAGTCCGGCGACTCCGGTGTGGTCAGTACCGACCTCGGCATCGGGATCAGTTCGTCGCCGATCCGGCTGCCGCCCGTCCCGATGACCCCCACCCTGGCGTGCCCGGCGACCCTCAGCACCGACTCCACCATGGAGGAAACCGACGTCTTCCCGTTGGTGCCCGTGACGGCCACCATCTTCATCTGCCGGCCTGGCTCCCCGTAGTAGCGGGAGGCGACGACCGCGGCCGCCTTGCGCGTGTCCTCGACGGCTACGACGCATACACCAGCTGCCGACGCCCAGGGCGCGACCGGAAGTTGTGCCGTCGCGGAGCAGATGAGTATCGCCACCGCGCCGCGTGCAAGAGCCGGTCCGACGGACTCGGGGCCGCCCTCGCGATGACCAGGTACCGCGATGAACAGGGATCCCGGAGCGGCGCGGTGGGCGTCGAAGCAGGTGCCTCCGGTGATCCTCGTCTCCGGATCGCCCTCGATGACTTCATGATCGTGCCCGGCGAGCAGCTCGCTCAACTTCACAGGGGTCCTCTCGAAGATGCGCCGGCTGCCGGTCGTCCGGCGGTCGGCGCGCAGGCGGCACCAGGGCGCCAAAGGATGACAAAGCAGGAAATTATGGGGAGGACCGTCGCCGTGCGGTTACAGAGGTGGGGAGGGGCGGCCGCGCAGAAAATGGTCCACCTGCAGGGGCGGAATGATCTGGGAAATTCCGAGAATTGCCCGGAATCGCTAGCCGTGGCCGTGCAACGCGCGACAGTAGATCGCCGGCGCGTTCACCGGGTCGACGGCCGTCGCGCACGCGGCGGACGGGCACAGGGCACGGGTGGCCTGGAACAGGCACTCCCTCACTGCGCATGTGCGACCCATGTGTGCAGTGTACGCCCAGCCGCGGGGGTAATCGCCCACCGCTCGTTCGCACATCTGCGTTACTGCTGCCACGCTGTCTCCGGCACCCGCGCCGCGAGGAACGCCGTGCGGTGGCGCAGCCGTAAGCCCAGCGACTCCTACAGCCGGATGGCGTTGGTGTTGCGCGCGGAGGTGTGCAGGAAGGGCCTCGCGTCGCGGGCACGGACGCCGGGGGCCACCGCCAGGACCAGGCGGGCGGCCAGGCCCTGCCCGCGGAAGGCCGGGTCGATGCAGATCGCATTGATCTCTGTAGCTGGAGCGGATCACGGCTCGCCGCAGTGAACTGGACGCGCTCGCCGAGGAGCTGACCAAGCAGCTGCAGGAGACGCGGGCCGAGCGGGAGGAACTGTTGATCGCCGAGCGGGTCCTGGTCCGGCTGGCCGAGCAGGACCAAGCCGCGGCGGAGGCCGCCGCGGCCGCTGCCCCGGCTCCCGCCCGGGTGGCGGGGCGGGGGTGCTGTTGGTCCCGCACCGCAGCGAGACTCCCGACGAGGCCGCCCTGTCACGACAGGCTCACGCAGAGGTTGCGGGCGGCCGGGCCCGGCGCGATCGCCGATCTGGGATTCGTCGGGCTCGACGACCGTGATCCCGGCGCCGACCCGGCAGTGATCACCGGCAACAAGGCTGCCCGGAACCGGCCTCTGACGCGTGGGCAGAAGCCGTCCAACAAGGCATTGGCGGCCGTCCGGGCACCGGTCGAGCACGGGTTCGCCCACCTGAAGAACTGGCGCGTCCTCGGCAAAGTGCGCACCGACCCGACGTGGGCGACCGCGCTGGTGAGGGCTCTGCTGATCCTGACGAACCGTGAAGTCGGTCGCTGACCGACGATCTTGACCGGAGTCATCCAACCGCGACCAGCTTGAGCACCCAGAACCCCGCACACACCAGACCCGTGACCGGCAAATTCACGATGCACACCGCTCGGTGGAGCCGTTCAAGACGGTCCGGCTCTCCACCCCGCGGGTCGACCGCTACAGCCAGATGTGTGTCCGGATGAACCGCTACTCGGTGCCGGTCAGGCTGATCGGCCGCACCGTCCGCGTCTCCCAGGGGGAGACCAGCCCCCGAGTGACCCCGAGGCCGGCATCCGCCGCAACGGGCACTCCTTGACGCGGACCGGCTTCTGGTCTTCCCCTTTGAGAGACGCTCATTCCTGGGCACCGCGTCTGTCGCGGACGGGGACAACGACAGCGAAGTCGTCGGCCGCTTGGAGGCACTCGCCGCCCTCCGAGTTGCTGTGGCTGGACTTGCGCCACTGCAGTGCGGTCAGATCAGGGGTGAGGGTGGTGCGCATCGCCCGAGGTCCTCCATCGCCAAGCGGATCAACGCCGCGTGATCCCAACGCGGTCGGGGACGTGCGGGTTGTGGAAGCCCACCGGCTAGGTGTCCAAGTGCTCAGGCAGGAGCGCGGAGTATGGGTACCGCAGGGGTTCGAGCAGGCGTGATGGCAGAACAGGCACGAGCCCTGCGGTGATCGCCGAGTGTAAAGAACTCCGTGATCACCGCGGCTCGTGCCTGCTCTTCATCCGGGGGCACCTTCTGCCCGCCGGTGCGCGCCTACTGCCAGACGCTCTTAGAAGATGAGCCTCCAGCTGTCGATGTAGCCCGAGTCGCCTCGGTAAACGTCGCGGACCTGGAGCCGCCAGGTGCCGTTGGCGACCTGGCTGGAGGCGTCCACCGTGTAGGTTTCGAGCACGTTGTCGGCCGAGTCGGACAAGTTGCTCTTCTTCAGCGGGTACAGCGTGCCGTCGGGGGCGACCAGGTCGATGACCAGGTCACCGCGCCAGGTGTGCTTGATGTCCACGCCCACCTTGAGGTCGCTCGGCGCCTGGCCCGAGATCGTGGTGACGTCGATGTCCGAGAAGGCCGCGGGGCCCGCGGCGCCCATGTCCGGGATCGGCACGTCGGTGGTGTTCTCGACGATACCCCTGGCGACGTGCCAGGTGAAGGTCGCCGTGTTGAGGCCGTGCATGGAGCCTCGGACGGTGACGGTGACGTTGCTGGTGCCCGGCGTGGTGGGGGTGCCGGAGATGACGCCGGTGGTGTGGTTGATGGTCAGGCCGGCGGGGAGGCCGCTGGCGAAGTAGGTGAGGGCGCCGGGGTTGAAGCCGGTGGCCTTGATCTGGAGGCTGGCAGCGGTGTCGACCGCGCTGGTCTGGGCGTCGGGGGTGGTCAGCAGGATGCCACCGATGACGCGGGGGCCGACGTTGATGGCGGCCCAGGCGTTGGCGGTGTTGATGTAGGTGGCGCTGCCCAGCCCGTACAGGTCGGCGGCGGCCTGGAGGGTGGCGGTGCGGGCGGCGGCGTAGTTGGTGGAGGAGGTCATGTAGGTGGTGAGGGCCTTGTACCAGATCTTGGCGGCGGCGTCCCGGCCGATCGCGGTGACCGGCAGACCGTCGGAGGTCGGGGAGTCGTAATCCACGCCGTTGACGGTCTTGACGCCGCTGCCCTCGGAGGCCAGGTAGAACCAATGGTTGGCCGGGCCGGAGGAGTAGTGGACGTCGATGGAGCCGAGACCGGAGTACCAGGCGTCGGCGGACTTTCCGTCCTTGGAGGGCTTGTCCATGTAGCGCAGCGGGGTGCCGTTGCCGCGGATGTCGATCTTCTCGCCGACGAGGTAGTCGCCGACGTCGGAAGCGTTGTCGGCCCAGAACTCCACGGCGGCGGCCATGATGTCGGAGGTGGCCTCGTTGAGGCCGCCGGACTCGCCGCTGTAGATCAGGCCGGCGGTGTTGGAGGTGACGCCGTGGGTCATCTCGTGGGCGCCGACGTCGATGGAGGTGAGCGGCTTGGTGTTGCCGGCGCCGTCGCCGTAGGTCATGCAGAAGCAGGAGTCGGACCAGAAGGCGTTGACGTAGGCGTTGCCGTAGTGGACGCGGGAGTAGGCGCCGACACCGTCGTTCTTGATGCCGTTGCGGCCGTGGACGTCCTTGTAGTAGTCCCAGGTGAGTTGGGCGCCGTAGGCGGCGTCCACGCCGGCGGTCTGCCGGTTGTTGGTGGTGCCGTCGCCCCAGATGTCGTCCGCGTCGGTGAACAGCGTGCCAGTGCCGGAGCCGCCGCCGTTGAGGTCGTAGGTCTTGTGGCCGCCGCGGGTGCCGTCGGTCATCGAGTAGCTGCCGTCGACCGGTGTGGTGCCGATGGTGACCTGGCCGGAGTACTCGCTGTTGCCGACGCCGGTCTCGATGCCCTGGAACTCGAACAGCTTCTTGCCGGTCTTGGCGTCGGTGATGACGTGCAGCTCGGAGGGGGTGCCGTCGGCCTGGGTGCCGCCGACCACCGTCTCCCAGGCCAGGGTCGGGGTGCCGGACGCGGCCCAGACGACCTTGCGGGCGCTGCCGGCCGTCGCCTTCGCGACGCCCTTGGCCTTGGCGCGGCCCAGCGCAAGGGCCTTCGCGGAGCCGGCGCTCTTGGCGGCAGTGGTGGAGGCGACGGTGATGGTCGCGTTGGTGGCCTTGGTGACGCCCTCGGCGGAGCCGTTCGCGGCAGTGTGGACGACCAGGTCGCCGCCCAGGACCGGCAGTCCGGCGAAGGTCCGCTCGTAGCGGGTGTGCAGGCTGCCGTCCGCGTCCTTCAGGACGGACTTGACGATCAGCGCCTCCTGCGACCTCAGGTGCAGCGACCTGGCGGTCACCGCCCGGGACGCGTTCGCCGCGGCCAGCAACTCGCCACGCTGCGACGGCGACAACTGCACCGGCACGGCGCCGGCGCGGGCCTGGGGCTTGGCCGGGGCTTGGCTCATGGTGTCGGCGGTGGCGACACCGGAAGGCAGCGCGGCCGCGATCATCGCGGCGCCAACTACCAACGCGCTCGCGGCGACGGCCTTTCGGGAGGATCGAGTCACACGGAACTCCTTCTGCGGCGGCCGGGTTTGTATGGCCGGAGTCAGCCGGGCAGGCGGGGGTGTTGCCGCCCGGTAGAGCTGGAGGTGCGAGTGGGTCGGACGGTGTCCGACGTGATCGCCGCATCGTGTGGTGCGCGTGCGTTTGCAGGGGTGCTCTGCGGCGACTGGACAGAAGCGTGCCAGCTTTGACGGGAACCCGTCATGCACGCGGCGCCAACTTGACCGAAATCCGCCCTTGATCGATCTGTGGTGTTCGTTGGAATTCCCTGCAGTATGCGTCACTTGAGCCTTTTGGTGGTCGGGCGCCGTCCCAGCGGTAGAGATGGGTGGCACGCCGGATGACCATACGGAGCGTCACCATCGAGGCGGACAGGTAGAAGTAGAGGTCGACGAGACCTGGCTGCGCTTCCCGGTGCAGCGTCGGAGTTCGCCGAAGCCGTCCATCCACGCGTGACTGCGCTCTGCCACCCATCTCTTGTCGGCCTGGATCGGAGCGGGCACGCCCTTGCGGGCGATCTCGCCGATGAAGCCGAGTTCGGCAGCGCGGTGCGAGTCTTGCCGCAGCCGCGGTCCAGGTTGACATCGACGTGCTCGGGCAGCAGCCCGACCTGCTCCTTCGCCTTCCAGGGTGGGCACGAGCAGCGGTGTGTCGTGCCGGTTGGCCCCGGCTGACAAGCCGTTGTTTTTCCGATCGTGTGGTCGTTCTTGATCGAACAGGATCCTGGATCGGGTGGTTTGGCTGTCGTGCGCGCATAGAGGAAGGGCCTCTTGATAGCTCCCGGCTGTTGAAGCCGGCGAGAGACAAGAGGCCCTGTGTCGCAGTTCTACGTGGTCACGTCCGTGGAGTCGACCTCGTCACCCCTGGATGTGACTGTCTCGCCCACAGGTTCGGGAACGTGGCGGATCGTCCGGGCCGGGAGCTCCCCTACGGCTCGGACATGACGGACGTGGAGTGGGCGGTGGTCCGGCAGGCGTTGCCAACGTCGGCGCGGATGGAGAGCCGGGGCGGACGACCGGAGGCCTACTGTCACCGGCAGCTGTTCGGCGCGATCCCCTACCTGGTCGACAACGGCATCAAGTGGCGGGCCATGCCCGGGGACCCGTAGGCGAGCAGGTCCTCCACCGTCACGTCCAGGACATCGAACGCGGCAGTCACCGTCCTGGACAGGAAGTCCTTGCCCCGATCCACACGCCTTCTTCGGCAGACCGCCGAACGGGCCGTAGGGGTACTCGCGCAGGACCGCGGAGCGCAGCGCGGCCAGCACCGACTCCCGCGACGGATGCCCCGACGTGACCGCGGCACCGGTGATGGCGTTCGTCGCGCAGTCGGTGAACCATGTGATCCACGACCACCGCGCGGCGCCGTCGACATCGACCAGCAGTGGGGCCTGGACATGGTCGGTCTCCCAGACACCTGGTTGCGCCAGCCCCGCGGCCGGGCCAGGAACACGTCACGCTTCCGTACCGCCCGCTCCCCTCCCGCAAGCCCGGTTCACGGGGCTCAGTCCGCGTCAGTTCGACAAACTGGTCACCGCGTTGCGGCGTGAGGGCTCTGATCCGGTTGGCAAGGGCCGCCCCTGGAGCCTGCCGCTGGATGCAGCGCGTCGCCCAGCCGTTGCTCCCGTCGGTGACCCATTCGAGGGTTGTTTGAAGGCGGCACTTCCTCCATCGACGGTCGGACTGCTGTGGCGGGCTAGCGTCGCTCTACCGCCCGGGCGCAGGTAAACCTCGCGAGCCGCGGAACGGCCGTTCGAGCGCTCTGGCAGTTTTCCAGCGAGCAAGCAGAGGAAGGGCCTGACATGTCCAACCACTTCACCGGCCTCAACCTTGGGCCGCCGCTCGGCGACCAGCGCCTCGATCTGTGCGACCTGTACGCCTTCGGGGCACCCGGCGATCCGAGCAGGACCGTTCTCATCCTCAACGCCAACCCCAACGCCGATGCCCTGCACCCCGACGCCGTGTACCGGCTGAACATCGACAACGACGGCGATTACCTGACCGACGTCGCCTTCAGCTGGGTCTTCAGCCCGCCGGCAGCCGATGGCTCACAGACCTACAGCATCTTCATGGCAACCGGGGCGGAGTCCCGCAAGGCCGAGGCAGTCGGAACCGTGATCGTTTCGGACGCCGCCGTCTCCTTCGGCCCCCAGGCCAACGTGGTCAGCAGCGGCGACTACCAGGTGGCCGCCGGCAGCCGCAGTGACGCCTTCTTCTTCGACTTCGACGGCATCCAGAAGCTTTTCGACACCAGCGGCGGCCGGAATTTCACCGCCCCCCATCTGGGCGGGCAGTCCCCGTGGACCGGCATCGACTCCAACAGCACGGCAAACGTCTTCTCCATGGCGATCGAACTGCCGACCGCGAAGCTGGCGCCCAAGCCCGAGCTGCACATCTGGGGCCGGTGCAGCGTCCTGCGCGACGGCGAACTCGTCCACGTGGACCGGGCCGGCCACCCGTCGGTGAGCAGCTTCTTCAACACCGACGACACGAAGGAGGAGTACAACGCCAGCGAGCCGGTCAACGACCGGGCCAGGTGGACGGACCAGTTCGTTCACCTGCTGGGCCACACCGGCGGCTACACGCGCGAGGAGGCGATCACCGCGCTCGACCAGCACGGCATCCTGCCGGACGTGCTGCACTTCGACCCCTCAAAGCCCGCCGCGTACCCTAATGGCCGGACGTTCACGGAGGACGTCATCGACGTCCGCGTCGCGTTCCTCACTAAGAACGAGGCGCCGCCCACCGGTCTGACGCCGCACACCGACACCTTGGACAGGTTCCCGTACCTCGGCGAACCGCACCGGGCAGCGACCTCCTGACAGCCCGGCAGGAAAACACCCGGTCCTCCAACGTCCTCACCAGCGGGCGGGTCGGTGGCCAAGGGTACCGATGACCTGTTCACCGTCGAGGATTCGGTGCAGATGCTCGCCGACGACACCAGGGTGGCCCGCTCGAGGTGGAGGACCGGGTGGACCGCCTCGTGCTGGCCGCAGGCCCAGCGCAAGGCCCGGATCTCGTTCACCGTCCACAAGACCCTGGCCTCGGTCCAGGACGAGCACGAGCGGTCGGCAGCGATCCAGGACGAACCTTTCAACATGCGGTCAAGCACACGATAGTGGGCGACTCACGGGGGAAACGCCTGATCGGGCAGAAGGTTGACCGACCGGTGGCGGTGAAGGAAAGGGTCCGGGCCGTCACTGACCTGACCCGCGACGGCGAGGTCGCCGCGAAGGTCACGGCGAGCCGGCTGTCCGCAGTAAACGAGGGTTGAACTTGCGGACCCGAGCCCCGTGGACCGGACCTTGAGGTGACGCCCGGAGGTGGAGAATGCGAGTGGGGTTGCACGCGCTCGGTATCGGTGACGGTGCCCGTCCCGAGGTGATCCGTGCGGTGGCCACAGCCGCGGAGACGCACGGCTTCGCGAGGCTCTGGTGCGGCGAGCACGTGGTGCTCGTGGACGCGCCCGCCTCACGCTACCCCTACTCAGCGGACGGCCGGATCGCCGTGCCCGCGGACGCGGACTGGCTGGACCCCCTGCTTGCCCTGACCTTCGCAGCGGCGGTCACCAGCCGGATCGAGCTCGCCTCCGGCGTACTCCTGCTGCCTGAGCACAACCCGGTCCTGGTCGCCAAACAGGCCGCCACACTCGACGTGCTCTCCGCCGGGCGGTTCAGCCTCGGGGTCGGGGTCGGCTGGTCGGCCGAGGAATTCGCAGCGCTCGGAGTCCCCTTCGCCAAGCGCGGGCGGCGCACCGAAGAGTACCTCGCCGCGATGCGTGCCCTCTGGGCCGAGGACCCGGCCTCCTTCACAGGGGAGTTCACCCGCTTCGACGCGATCCGGGTCAACCCGAAACCGCTGCGCGGCGGCCAGCTCCCGGTCCTAATCGGCGGCAACAGCGACGCCGCCTTGCACCGCGCGGCCACGCTCGCCGACGGCTGGTACGGCTTCAACGTCCCGGCGGCCGACGTCCCGACACGCATCGCCGTTCTCACCGATGCATGCGCCCGCCACGGTCGCGCTTTTGACGAGCTCACGGTCGCCGTCGCACTGAGTGACGGCATCCCGGAGCACCTCCCCGCACTCCGTGCGGCGGGCGTCACCGAACTCGTCGTCGTCGGCGCACCCCCGCCCGCTCCCGACGCGGCGGCCACCTGGGTCGCGGAACTCGCCCGGACCTGGATTCGCCCGGAGGAACAAGATGACTGACCTGGGGCCCGACGGGCGCGCCACATGGTCGTACAGCAGGGAGAAGGTCCGCAGGCTCCGCCATGACGTGTGACGCCGGACAGCGGATGTCGTGGGGTGGGCCGACCTCCCGGGCCGGCCAGTCGCGTTACTGACTTCGGCTCGTCAGGGTGATCTTTGTCGATGTGCCTGATGGGGCCGGGGTGCGGGCTGCATCTCGTGCTGTATGAGATATGCGGATGGGGGCGGGCTGACCGCTGCGGGGCGGCAGCGTCGGGAGGCCGTACGGCGGCAGGCGGCCGAGCTGTTCGAGCAGAAGATCAAGCCGCTGGAGGTCGCCCAGCGCCTCCGGGTGAGCCGGAAGTCGGCCTACCGGTGGCACCAGTTGTGGCGGAACGGCGGAATCGAGGCCCTGGTCTCGCGCGGGCCGAGCGGATCACGGTGCCGTCTGTCGCCGCGCTGCCTGGAGAAGCTCGCCGCGAATCTGGAGGAGGGGCCGAATGCGCGCGGCTGGGTGAGGACCGCTGCGCGGGTGGCCACGCTGATCGGCCGGAAGTTCCACGTTTCCTACAGCGTCTCGGGCGCCACCCGGCTGATCCACCAGCTCGGGTTCTCCCGGCTCAGCGTCTTGGTCGACAGCGGCGGCTGGTGCGAGTACGGCGGGTGAGGTAGGGACACGACACAACCCTTGTTCGGTGGACGGCTGACTACGGTCGGCGCTCCGCCGCCGCGCGCCTGTTGGTGTCGATGATCGTGAAGGGCAGAAGAGCGAGCGCGGAAGGAATCGCGACCGCCAGGAAGGCGACCTTGATGAGATGGCGTGCCTCGAATTCCAGGAGAAGGATCCAGATCAGCGCGCCGGTGCCGATCGCGAACAACGTTCTGCCCAGGGCGAAGGCCTGACGTCGCGCCGCTTCGGCGGACCAGTCGATCTTGGGGTATTTATTCAGTTGCCGGAAAGCCGCGTTGCCGAGCCCCAGGGGATTGGCCATGTACAGCAGTCCGAGGCATATGGCCAGGACGGGGCCAAGGTAGATCTCCATATGTCACGCCTCGAAGAGTCGGAGGTGGGGGCAGGCGGCGGATTTTACCTGCCCCCACTGTTGTTCAGATGGCTGGTTCACCGAACCTGGTCAGTGAACTCCGGTGCAGGTGAGAGAACCTCCGACGTCGGATCCTGGAGTCGAGGCACCGAGGGAGAACGTCCCCACGGGGTTGTCGTTACAGTAAAGGTCCGGGCCAGGCGGCGGGCGGTCAGCGCGACGATGTCGCTGCTCAGGGTGCTACCCAGCTGGCCAGGTCCCTTATCAGCACTGGTGGGCAGCGGCCGAAGGAATCAGCATCGCTGCCCCGCCCGTACCGACCGACCGGCCGGGTGGCTGTCTTGTCGTGGTAGCCGAGCGCCTTCGTGATGACGGGAGCCGGGGCCTGGAGGACGAGTTGGCGACACGTCCAGTGCCGTCGTCGAGGAGGCGGGCGACCGTGTCGGCGAGGGTGCAGTGTTCGCAGAGGCGTCCGCCAAGCAGCAGGCCCTCGAAGCCGCAGCGATCGCAGAAGAAGTCGCGGACGATGCCCGCACAGTCGCGGCAGATCGGTGCGCCGTCGGTGTCCCGTCCGGGCAGTAGCCGGTCGGTGTCGCAGCAGGGGCAGCGGCCACGGACTCGCATCGCGCGGTCGTAGCAGGTTCGGCAGATCGGACCGTCCGACCACTCGGCGGACTTCGAGGCGCGACGGCCGCAGCGTGCGCAGTCGCGGATCATCCACCGCTCGTACTCCTCGGGCGTCACCGCTCACCCCTCGGGCATCAGCCGAACCCGTGTGGGTCGGCGAGCGGCCAGGTTGATCGGCGCCTCTTCGCCGGCGGCGCGGCGGGTCGGGAGGTTCTGGGCCGAGGTGGCGATCAGGTCGGTGGGCGTGCAGTCGAGGATGTCGCAGAGGGTGGCCGGCACCGGCAGGGATAGTCGTTCCGGGGTGCCGGAGACCAGACGGTGGACCTGGGAGGCGGACAGCGTGATGTCGCGTTCGGTCAGGTGCGGCATCAGTTCGGCGACGGTGAACATGCCGCGGGCGGCCATCAGCTCGCGCAGGCGCCACCGGTAGCTGATCTGGCGTGGCATCAGGAGGTCCTTCCCGGCCGCAGAGCGGCCTCGATGGTGGCGTCCAACACACGACGCAGGGAACGGGTGCGGAAGTCGGAGGAGACGCAGGTGTAGATCGCGGTGGTGGAGGCGTGGTCGTGGCCGACCTGCTCCTGGATAATCTTGAGTCCGGTCGTGCTTCGTGTCTGTGAGCTGGGTGTTTGCGTTGAGCACGTTGTCGTCGAGTCGCGGTTGGCAATTCCTGTCGCATGACACGTCACTGACTTATCGTTACCAGGGTGAGACGCGCTGTGGCGGATCATGTTGGGATCGCTCATCTCCTCGCGGGGACATGCTGGGGTTCACGAGGTTGTCGGTCCTGACGCAGTACGGCGGGTCGCCTAACTGGCTTCCTGTTCGAATTCACGAGCTGCGGCCTGCTGCAACGTGCGGTAGCGGTGGAGTGTCTGCGGATCGCCGACCTGTTCGGCAGCCGCGACTGCGGCGTTGAGGACTCCGTCCATCCAGAGCCGAGAAATCCCTTGCAGGTGCTCGTCACTCACGGCGAGCCGACGACGAGCTGTGGTGTCGTCAGGTGTGAGCGGGGCAACGAGGAAACACTCCTTGACGAAGTGCCGCCACAGTCCCGCGCGCAACCCCTGCTTGTCGGGAGGCATGACATTCTGAATCTCTTCGAGTGTTTTCCACGCGCTCGAAGCGTCGTCGGCTCGTCGTTGCAGCCGGGCAAGCGTGAGCAGGTTGAACGCTCTTGCCCCCGGCCATGACGCATCACTGACCGCGATGACTTCTCGCTGCACCGCCACTGCTTCGGTGAGGTAGCCGAGTTGGGCCAGGTGAAACTGCAGAGTGTTGAGTGTGTCCTCGGTGCGTGGCTCGCCGACTGCCCACGCGGTCATGAACAGGCGGGATGCCTCGCGCTCGCCGAGGCTCGCGGCGTGGTGGGCCCATGATTTGAGGCTCTCGTCGGCCGGGGCTGCAGGGAATTGTGCACGTTGTTCGTTGAGCCACTCGTCAACGGCGGCGTCAGTGTGGCGGTCCGACGTGATGTCGCCCAGGATGCGGCCACGATCAGGGTGGGCACTGGCTCGCACTGCTTCGACGGCAGCTGTGATACCTCCAGTGAGCAGATGGTAGAGGTGGTAGCCGAGAGCCGTGTTAAAGCTGATGTTCTTGGCGGTCCAGTGCAGCCATAGATCCTCCACCTGCCGGTGCTCGGCAACCAGGAAGCCGGCCAGCGTCAAGTCCGAGGCCAATCCCCAGGGGACGACCTCTTGGTAGAACGTGGTCTCCTGTTGGAGGAGGAAGCGCAGGAGCTGCAGGTCCTGGGGGTGGCGGTCGTATTGAAGTGCCCACAGAACTCCCAAGCGGGCGGCCTTGTTGCGGTCGATCACGTGACCTTCGTCGGTGTGCTCCGCAAAGAAGGCCAGGTCGAGCCACGTCTCCGGGTCCCGCCGAGCTCGCTCGAGGTCCCTTCTCGGCACACGCAGAAGTCGGTCTTGCTCGTCAGCGGTATTCATCATCTTCCCTTCGCTCGATCCTCGTGATTCTGTCTGCTCGTTGCTCGCCCAGTGCGCGAGCGAGCTGATCCCGAAGACCCCGGTTCTCCTCCGCCAACTGCTGGAAGCGGGCGTTGGCCGCTTCCAGGCGCCGCAGCAAGGAGGCGTCCGACGCGCGCTGACGTACAGGGAGCGTGGACGAGGGCGCTCGGCGGTGTGCTGCCCGCAGGCGCTCGACTTCAGCCCGCAGGTCCGGCTGACCATAGAGCCAGGACCGCGAGACGCCCGCTTGTTTCGCCACGCCCTCGAAGGTGACCGGCTCACCCGCTGCATCGAGAGAGCGGAGTGCCTGGACAGCTTTGGCGCGGGTGTACTGGCTGCGGCGACGGGCAGCGTTGACGATGTGCTGGCTGTTGTCAGCTCGCATCGGCGGTCGCCTCCGGCTGTCCGGGGTCGGACTTCAGGCCGGTGATGATCTTCTCCAGGTTGCTGAGGACCTGGCGGTTCATCTCGGCCACGCGTACTTGGCTGCGGGCCTCGGCGGCGGAGACGATCTGCAGCAACTGCTGGCGTTGCTCGCGGTGCTGCGGCAGGAACTCGGGGGTCGAGGCGAACATCGGGCACGTCAGACAGGCGTTGGCATGCGGACAGGTCTTCTGCACCGGCAGACCGCAGTAGCCGTTGGGCAGAGCCTGGGTCACGCGGCCGAGCCGCTGCTTGGCCCAGGTGGCCTCCGCCAGCGGGCCATCAGGGTCGACGGTGACGCTCTCGCCCTTGATATTGACCTTGCGGGCCTTCTCCCAGTGCCGGCGGACCGTGGTGTCCTGCAGCCGGGCATAGTGGGCCGTCATCTCGCCGGAAGAGTGATCGAGAAGGACGCGTACGACTTCCTGCGGGACGTCCCTGTTGATCAGCCTGGTTCCAAAAGTGTGGCGCCATTGATAGGGCGTCAGGTGCACCCCGGCCGTGCTCGTCGCGGACATCGCAGCGCTCCAGCCAGAGATCGAGCTGCCCGCGGTAGGAGTGCGTGGTCAGCGGTCGGGTGCCGTCGGGGTTCATCCGGGGGGCCGGGAACAGCCACCGGCTGCCGCCGGGCCAGCGTTCCAGGACGCGCTGCTGCTGGGCGGTGATCTCGCCCTCGACCTCCTCGTTGATGGGGACCAGTGCCTCGCGTTTCATCTTCCGGTTGAGATAACGCAGATAGGCGGCGCCGTCGGCGTCCCGGACGATGCAGTCGAAGGCCAGGTTACAAGCGTCACCGACCCGCAGCCCGCACCGCATGAGAACCAAGGTCAGCACGCGGCCCTCGGGATTGTGCCAGCGGTCGAGGTTGGCGGATTGCTCGACCTGGGCCATGACCTGCTCGGCCAGCGCCCGGGGCAACCGCTTGTCGGGACGGGGGAAGTCGTCGGGGTAGAAGGTCGCGTTGGCCGGAAGAGTCTCGTCCCAGCCGTGGCGGCGCACGGCGTGGAAGAACGCGTTCAGCGAGCCGATGCCCCGGCCGCGCGAGTGGGTCGATCGCGGATCGACGGCGAGATCGGCCAGGTAGCGTTCGAGTACCTTCCGGTCCACCGCAACCAGACCACCCGCGGCGACCCGTGGGTCGGCCAGGAAACCGGAAAACCGGTTGAGCGCGAGGATGTCGACGACGGCCTGGTTGATGCTGCGGCCGATACTGAGCCGCCAGCGCACGAACCTTTTGGCTGGCTCCCGTAGCCACGGCTGGGCGATGCGGTCGAACCGCAACCGGGCCCGGGTGCCCTCGATCCCCAGCCGACGCAGCACCCACACATCGCGTGGGAACTCGCTCTCCCAGCCGCTGCCGCAGGCGAGATCCTCCAGATGCTCATGCGCGTAGCGCAGGAACGCAAGCTGTCCGTTCTGGTCATGGCTGGCTCCGCGCATCGCGGCGAAGTGCTCACTCCACTGCTCCATCGGCCACTCCAACAAGGATCCTGCCTCGCTGGCGGCGATCAGCCGGATCACCGGCGAGACGGCCGAGCTGTGGGACATCGGATTCCTGCCCGTCCTCGTCGGGTCAGGTGCTGAACGGCCCGGCAGCCCCGGCGCGTGACCGCGCTCCCCCGCGACGGAAACCCGGCTGCGGGTGCCGCACTGCCACCACTAGGCTGCGCTCGCGGGGCGGGCGAGGCGCCGTATCGACCGTCAATGGATCGGAGATGCACGAGGTATGACCAGTCAACTGTTCGCGATCTGCTTCAATGCGACCCGGCCGTCGGGCCTAGCGCGGTTCTGGTCCGGGGTCCTGGGCTGGGAGTTGGCCGACGGTCCGGACGACGACCTCGCGATCCTGCCCCCTGATCCCGCCGGGTTCCGCATCCGTTTCCTGCCGAGCCAGGAGCCGAAGATCGGCCAGAACCGGGCGCACTTCGACCTGACGAGCACTTCCCCGGAGGATCAGCAGCAGACGGTGGCCAGGGCGCTGGAACTCGGCGGGAAGCACATCGACGTGGGCCAACTCCCGGAAGATGGGCATGTGGTGCTCGCCGATCCGGACGGCAACGAGTTCTGCGTCATCGAGGCGGGCAACAAGTTCCTCGCCGACACCGGCTTCATCGGAGCGCTGGCCTGCGACGGTACGCAGGAGGTCGGCTATTTCTGGAGCAAGGCGCTGCGGTGGCCGCTGGTCTGGGACCAGGACCAGGAGACCGCGATTCAATCGCCAAACGGCGGTACGAAGATCACGTGGGGTGGTCCTCCGGTGGCGCCGAAGACGGGAACGAACAGGCTGTACTTCGAGCTGGTGCTCCCCGCCGACGCTGACTGGGAGGCGGAGGTCGACCGCCTGATCTCGCTCGGCGCGACGCGCACCGACACCGACGAGGGCGACGGCGGCCAGGTGCTGATGCTCGACCCCGACGGCAACGAGTTTTCCGTGCAGAGGCCCCGGTACTGAACTTGATTGGGTGATGTCGGGTGGGCAGGCTGCACGGGATCCTGAGGAATGCGCTGGCCTGCCGCTGACTGGCCTGCGATCGTGAGGACGTGCCAGAACACTTGACGATGCACTCGCCGTTGCCGGATACGAAGTGGTCGGGCGGGTCGATCCGGATCACGAGCCGAACGGTCCGCGCCGAGGAGATCTCGGTTCGCCTGGGGATCGTCCCCGACGAGCAGCTCGAGCAGGGGAGCTTGATGAGTCCCCGAAACCCGAGCAGCGCCCGGCGGGAGACCAGCGTCTGGATCCGGCGGAGTGGACTGGGAAGCGACAGCCAGCTTGAGGAGCACGTTGCGGCGCTGGTCCGACTGGTCAACGGGTGTCATCAGGAGTTGACGCGCCTGTCCGTCGATTGTGATCTGGAGCTGTATCTCGGTTTCGGCAGTGAGAACGGTCAGGGAGGCTGCGTCCTGCCGGCCCACCTGCTCGCCAAGGTCGGCAGGCTGGGGCTCGACGTCGTTCTCGACCTCTATCCGCCCACGTCAGAGGTGAGTGTCGTTGGTGGTGACCGTCGCTTCCGGCAATGCGGGCTCGGCGGCTAGTCGAGGATGAGGCCGGTGCCGGCAAGGCAGCCGTCGACCAGCTCTGGACGGTACTGGATCTTCTTGAGCCGACGCTTTACGGCTCTGGTGATCTGGCTGAGGTCGGGGGCGGCGAAGTTGCCGAGGTCGCGCTTGACCAGCGACCAGATGCCCTCCTGCGGGTTGAGGTCCGGGGCGTAGGTCGGCAGCTGGAACACGGTGAGCCACTCGGCGCTCGCTGCGATGAAATCCCGCATTCCGGCGGTCGGGTGGAGGCGGACGTTGTCCCAAACCAGCACGATCGGGCCGCCGAGCTGAGCGTGCGCGCGGACGATCAGATCGCGGAAGTCCCGCCAGCCGAAGCCCTTCGGCTCGTCCTTGCGGCCCCGGTACTCGCGTATCGCGTAAATCAGCCGGGGCCGCTCGCCCGCTTTGTAGCAGGTCATACCCGCCATCGACACGCGTCCGGAGCCACGTCCTCGCACCCGGACGACGGGGGTCTGGCCGATCCGGCCCCAGGTCCTGGCACGCGGCGGAGTCATCGACTGCCCGGCTTCGTCCTCGAAGACTACCCAGGCGTCGCGTTCCGCCGCGATGCTCTTACCCGCGGCCAGGTCTCCTTCCTCCAGGCCTCGACCGCCTCGTCGTCGCGCTCGATCGCCCTTCGGGCAGGCTGCTGCCAGGACCAACCGTGCCGCTTCAGCAACCGCCAGGTGTCCTCCACGGTGTACGAGACGTGGAACAGCTGGCCGATCAATGTCTTGATCCGGGCGAGGGTCCACTGCTGATCGGCCCAGCAATGTGCCAGCGGGCCCCGTTCCAACTCCCGTTCCAGCCTGATGATCTGGGCCTCGACGAGTCGCGGTCGACCTGGCGAGCCCTTCGACAGCACCCCGTCCTCGCCCTGCTCGCGCCAGGCCCGGCGCCACCGCTCCACCGACCGCTCGCTCACCCGTAACGCGGCAGCAATCTCCCCATTCTTCTGCCCGCCTTCGAAGCGCTCCACGGCCTGCAGCCGTAACCGCTCCCGCCTACCCCTCTCGGCGTCGGTCAGCCCACCACCCTGCGCATACCTCACGTCCCAGAGCTGCCAGCACCAGCCTGCGGGTGCCAGGCGAACGGCCCCGACATCACCCAATCAAGTTCAGTAGCACGGCTGTTGCCGGGTGGGCTGTGTTTCATAGGCGAACACTCATGAAACACACCCCCCATCATGCAGGGCTTCTCGTGTTCCATGGGTTGTTTCAACCCACTGAACGTCTGAAACACTCCCATGAAACGCTTCCGGATCATGAGTGACGACTTCAAGCGCGTGGAAGCGGACGCCTGTCCGATTCCCCGGTCCAGCCCACCGGGCGCATCGGAGTGTGCTTGGAGCCGGCGCACCAAGGCGTTCACCGAGTTGTGCAAAGCGAGTACCCGACAGTGGCGGGGGCCTTCGCTGCATTGGCCTCGTGGCTCGACGGGCGGGGCTGCAACCGAGCGCCTCTTGCACGCGAGATCTGCTACCCGAACTGGGCCGATGCGGATGCGGACGAGCACGTATTGGACATCGCCGTGCCCTTCCAAGCCCTCACGAACTCCTGAAAGTGCGATGGACATTCGGAACTGGTTCCAACAAGAATGACGATTCACCGCAGGCTACAAAAGCATGACCATTTGGTTCGAGTATGCGTGTCCTGCGAGAAACGAACCGCCAGGTCACCACAAATTCACGGTTCCAAGTACCTCGTCCCGTCGCAGGTCATGCCCGTGGTGCCGAGGGCTTGCAGCTGCCAGCCGCGTCAGCAGCACCCGCCCGCCCGCCGGATGGGGCAAAACCGTTCGTGCCAGTCAGACAGGCCAGACGGAGTAGCGCAAGCGCTCATCATGCCGCCCCCACCGACGTAGCTGTCACTGGGGTGCCCCAGGCGGACGGGGATTCCGGCAGGCGCAAAGTCGTTGAACTGCACTGGTTACTGCCGAGGAACCTCAGATGTTCCGCAAAGATCTCCAAGATCCATTGCTGATGAGGCCGACTGTTGCCAAAGTGCCAGCAATCACCCTCGCCCGAGGCCCTCGGAGGCTCGATGATCGCCCGCCGTGCCCTGGTGTCTGCCGTGTCGGCGGCAGCCCTCGCTCTCCCTCTGCTCCTCCCCACCACAGCCGCCGGCTCATCCCCGGCAGGCGCTGCCGCAGCACCCTCCGGCTCAAATCTCCAGCCGCCGCCCAAACAGGCCGTCGCCACCGGCAGCGGGGGCGCAGTCTCCAGTGTGAACCCATACGCCTCGCAGGCCGGCATCGAGGTGCTGCGGCGCGGCGGCAACGCGGTCGATGCGGCGGTGGCAACCGCGGCCGCGCTCGGAGTGGTCGAGCCGTACTCGGCAGGCATAGGAGGCGGCGGCTACTTCGTGTACTACGACGCCGCCAAGAAGAAGGTGCACACCATCGACGGCCGAGAGACGGCCCCGGCCCGGATGCGCTCCGACTCCTTCATCGACCCGTCCACGGGCAATGCCATCCCCTTCCAGGAAGCGGTCAACTCCGGCCTGTCCGTGGGAGTTCCGGGCACCCCGGCAACCTGGCAGAAGGCCCTGGACGACTGGGGCACCGTCTCGCTCGGGCGCGCACTGCACCCGGCCACCCGGATCGCCGACGACGGCTTCGTGGTCAACGACGAATTCCGCGCCCAGACGGCGATGAACGAGGCCCGCTTCCGGGACATCACCTCGACCTCCGAGCTGTTCCTGCCGAACGGTGAACTCCCCGTGGTCGGCAGCCGTTTCCGCAACCCCGACCTTGCCCGTACGTACCGGGAACTGTCCCGCGAGGGCACAGATGCGCTCTATCACGGCGACATCGGGCGTGATGTGGTGCGCACCGCGCAGAACCCGCCGGTGACCGCGGGCTCCGACCGTACGTTCCGGCCCGGACTCATGGAGCGGCGCGACCTCGCGAACTACGCAGTGGTGCGCCGGGAACCGACCCGCACCATGTACCACGGGCTGGACGTCTACTCCATGGCCCCGTCCTCCTCCGGCGGCACCACCGTCGGCGAAGCGCTCAACATCCTGGAGAACTTCCCTCTGTCGTCCGCCGACCGGGTCCAGGCGCTGCACCACTACCTGGAAGCCAGCCGGATCGCCTTCGCCGACCGCAACCGCTGGGTGGGCGACCCCGCCTTCTCGGACGTGCCCACGAAGGCACTGCTGTCCAAGAAGTTCGCGAAGGACCGGGCCTGCCTGATCCGCTCCGACGCGACGCTGACCAGCCCGTTGGCCCCGGCGGACCCGCGCGGCGCGACAACCGGCTGTGCCCGGGGGAAGGGCACTCAGGAGCCTTACGAGGGGCCCTCGACGACCCATCTGGTGACCGCCGACCGTTGGGGCAACGTGGTCTCGTACACCCTGACGATCGAGCAGACCGGAGGCTCGGCCATCACCGTGCCCGGACGTGGCTTCCTGCTCAACAATGAGCTCACCGACTTCGACTTCACCCCGCTCACCCCCGGGGTACCCGACCCGAATCTGCCCGCCCCGGGCAAGCGCCCGCGCAGCAGCATGTCACCGACGATCGTGCTGCGGGACGGGAAGCCGGTGATCGCGGCCGGTTCGCCGGGTGGCGCGACCATCATCACCACGGTGCTCCAGACTCTCGTCAACCGTCTCGACCTGGGCATGTCGCTGCCCGATGCGGTCGCCGCTCCGCGGATCTCGCAGCGGAACCGGACCACGACCGACGCCGAACCCGCCTTCCTCGACTCACCCGAGCGCACCGCGCTCGAAGGCCTCGGCCAACACTTCGTCCTGGCCCCACAGACCTTCACCCCCTCCCCGGAGATCGGAGCGGTGGCCGCACTGGAGTTCCAGCGCGACGGGAAGGTCACGGCGGTCGCCGAACCCAAGCGGCGAGGTGGCGGCTCGGCCATGGTGGTGAACGAGAGCCGTTGACACGGCGAACGTTGCAGGCTTGGCCTGACAGCCCACAATCGCAACGCCTCTTTGCCTCGCGATGAGCGCTGTAGTTGACGAAATCTGTCAACTACAGCGCTCGGTGTGCGACACGAAATCGCTACACGTACGGGGCGGCGCGACGGGACAACGCTCCTCATGGGGCAACCCTGCCGGTCACCGCACTAGGATCTTGGGACGCCCCACCTCGCTGTTCGCGCTCATCCTCCGACGATGACACGCCCCGCCCTTGGGGCGTAACTCCGGGGTCGTTGCCAGGCGTAGAAGCGCGAGACGCTCTGCAGCACCGCGGCCGGCTTCGCCTCGCCATCGATCTCGATCGTGCCGTTGACCGTGATCTGCAGGCCACCGGGCACTTCCTCGACCTTGGCGAGACGGGCGGCCAGACGGATGCGCGAGCCGACCTTCACCGGGGCGCGAGAACGCACCTTGTTGAGGCCATAGTTGGCCTTGGTGGCGACGCCCTCCGATCCGATCGGTATGCCGGCGCCAGCCCTCACCCGACGCGACTCGGTAATTGGCGTCCCGACGGCGGTCGTCGTTCGTGTTGCAAGCGCAACCGGTGTGGCACTACCGCCGGTTCAGGTGATCTGCAAGGCCGGGGGCCGTATGGATCACCAGGCTGACCCGCACTGCGCGGGTCAGGTTGTGGAGGCAGGGCCGGGTGGCAGGTGAACCGTCATGATCAGGTGGCAGGTTGCGGCGCCGGAACCACGGTAGGTATGGGGGGCATCGCCGCCGAAGGTAGCGGTCTGTCCGGCTTCGACGGAGTGCTCGGTGCCGTCGACGACCAGCGTCATCCGGCCGGAGGTGACACTGACGGTTTCCACGACTCCGGCCTGGTGGGGGTGGCTGGGGTACTCCTCGCCAGGCTCCAGTTGCCAGCGCCAGACCTCGACCGGGGCCGGGCCTGAGGTCGTCAGCATGAGCCGGGCTTCGCTGCCTTGCGCTCCGGTCCACAGAGGGGCCACGGCGTCGGCGGTCACGACACGGACGCTACCTTCGGCCGGTCCTTCCATCAGCGCGGACACCGAGATGCCGAGAGTGTCGGCCAGCCGGACCAGGGTGGCGAAGTTGGGGTTGCCCTGGGCTTTCTCCAATCCCACCAATGCACCCTTGCTGACCTGGGCACGCCGGCCGAGCTCGTCCAGGGACAGACCGGCGCGGGTGCGGGCCGCCCTGACGTTGTGCGCGAGTGTCCGCAGGGCTGCGGCCGTCTCGGCCATCTGATCACCATCCTCACAAGTGGACCACTTGAATGCACCGTGCGGTCGTTCGGTTGACACACCTCGGTCGATCCGTTGTACGGTTTAGTCGTTCCATTGAATACTAAGGGATGTACCGTGATCGCTCTGCTGCTGGCCCTGGGCAGCTCACTCGCCTATGGGTGCGCCGACTTCCTCGGTGGCCTCGGAGCCCGCAAGGCTCATGTGCTGCGTACCGTGATGATCGCGGCCCCGGCCAGCCTCGCGGTCGAGCTGCTGCTGTGGCCATTCCTCGGCGCCTCTTTCAGTACTGGCGCTCTCGGCTGGGGTGCCGCATCGGGGGTCGCCTCGGCCGCCGCGTTCGCCCTGCTCTACCGCACCCTGGCGATCGGTCCGATGAACGTGCTGTCGCCCGTGACCGCCCTGGTGTCCGCGGCGCTGCCCGTCGGTGTGGGTCTTCTGCAGGGCGAGCACCTGGCCGCCGCCGGACTGGTGGGTCTGCCGCTCGCCCTGGTGGCGGTGGTACTGGTCAGCGCCGGACACGGCGCGGGCTCGGCGCGCCCCTCACGCACCGCGCTGCTGATGGCCTTCGGCGCGGGCGCCGCCATCGCCCTCCAGCTGATCTTTCTGCACCAGGCGCCGTCCGACAGCGGAGTCGCTCCACTGATCGTGGGCCGGGCGGTCTCCTCGGCCGTCACCCTGGCCGCGGCCGGGCTGATGCACCGCAAGCTCGGCTCGGCGCGGCCCGCGTACGCGATGTCAGCAGCCGCAGGTGTGCTGGACTCGCTTGCGAACCTACTGTTCCTGCTCGCCGCCCGCAGCGGGAACCTCACCGTAGTCGCTGTGATCACCGCCCTCTACCCGGCCGGCACGGTCCTGCTCGCCCGCGGCGTGCTCGCCGAACGCATCCACCGCGGCCAGCTCATCGGACTCGGCACCGCCGCCGCCGCCGTCGGCCTCCTCGCCCTCACCTGAACCACCCCCCAACCCCTCCTCCGTCTGCGCAAGGAGAGCAGCATGTTCATCCAACCCTGGGACGCCGGCCTGGACGAAGCCGAATGGCAGACCTGGATCGCCGAAGACCACGACTTCGGACAGCTGAGCGTCAACGGCCTGCCCGGCCACCCGCCCGTCGCCGTCCCCACCCACTTCACCAGCGACGGAAACCACCTCCTGGTCCACCTCGCCCGGCCCAACCCGGTCTGGAAGGCGATCGAGCACGACCCGAACGTCCTCTTCACCGTCTTCGGCGACTACGCCTTCATCCCCGGCCCCTGGCGCGCCAAGGCCGACACCCCGCCCACCAACGGCGTTCCCACCAGCTACTACACGGCCGTCCAGTTCACCTGCCGCGCCAACATCGTCGACGACCCCGAGGCCAAGGCCGAGCTGCTGCGCCGCCAGCTCGCCCTCTTCCAGCCCGACGGCGACCACGCCCCCGTCACCGTCGACCAGCCACCCTACGGCCGGATGCTGCCCGGCATCCGCGGCCTGCGCCTGGAAATCACCGAAGTAGTCGCGAAGTTCAAATACGACGACCACAAACCCGTCGCACACCGCACCGCCGTCGCCGACCACCTCAACGCACGCGGCCAGGGCCTCGACGCCCCCACCGCACTCCAGCAGCGCCGCCGACTGGACCGCATCGGCCCCTGGAAGCCCTGACCCCGCGCCCCACCCCGGCACAGAAACGGAAACCCTCACCCATGACCGCCTTCCGCCTCACCCCCGCTGTCGCAGACGACTTCCCCGACGCCCTCGTCGCCCTGGTCACCGCCACCGGCCTGCGCGGCCGTGAACCCTGGCCCGACACCACCGCCGCCCTGGAGGACCTGGAGCAACAGCTCGCCGACGGCACCTGGCAGCCTGCCGACGAGAGCGACCCCCGCATCGAGGCGTGGCATACCGCCTACCGCTCCTTCGGCACCAACCCTCGCCGCATCCGCCCCAGCGTCGACGCGCTAGGCCGCCGCCTCGCCAAGAAGGGGACCCTGCCGCGCATCAACCCGGCCGTCGACTCCTACAACGGCGTTTCCGTGCAGCACGGCCTGCCCGTCGGCGCCTTCGACCTGGACCACGTCACCGGCGATGTCGTCATCCGCCACGCGGACGGCACCGAGTCCTTCACCCCGCTCGGCGAACCCGACACCACCGAGAACCCCAAGACCGGCGAGATCATCTACGCGGACACCACCGGCGTCCTGACCCGCCACTGGAACCACCGCGACGCCCACCGCACCCGCGTCACCGTGGATTCCACACACGTGGCCTTCGTCATCGAAACCCTCCACGCCACCCGTGACGGCCACCTCGTCAAGACCGCGGCGCGGGAGCTGCAGGGCCTGCTCATCCCGCACGCCGAACAGACCGCCGTGTATGTACTCAGCCCGGCACAATCCCAGGTCACCGTCTGAGAACTCCTCACGAAATGATCTTCGAGGTGGTTGGATCACTCCGGGACTGTCGATCCGAGGTGTGATCGGTGAGCGCTCCAGTTGGCCGGTGAGCGTTCAAGTCGGCCACTTGAGCCGTAGTCGCCTGGGACAGGCCGGCTACGGGGCTCGTCAGGCATCCGGCAGGAGGAGCCAGACCTCGGAGAAGGCGAGGCCGTGCTCGTGGGTCACGACTCCGCAAGGGCAGCCCAGCGCGATCAGACGCCAGTCGCAGGTCACCGTCCACGGCCCGGCCGTACCCCCGCATCCTGGGCAGCCAACCGTCTCGGCCGTCCACACGCCGGTGGCAGGTCTGCCGTGACGACGGAACCGGCCCGTGTACTGGACCTGCCAGGGCTCGACCGGCGGCGTGAGCGGGATGACCTCGGGCGGGCTCGTCTCGGCCAGGGTGGCGAACAGTGCGATCAGATCAGGAAGCAGGGCCTCGCCCGCTTCGGTCGGCGGCACCGCCACACCGTCCGCTGCCCTCGGCGCGTCCCCGAATCTCGGGGCCGCCGCCGCAGCCGGTGGATTCGGGTGGGCGTGCCAGGGCAGGAGGGCGCGAGCGACGGCGGCCAGGAGAGCAGCGGTGGGCGGGCTGACGGCGCCCGCGTCGAGGTGATGCAGGGTGGTGCGCAGGATGCGTTGGAGCCGTCGGTCCCGGTCCGTGGCCGGCGTCCGTGCCGCCGCAGCCCGCCGGGTCGGGAGCGGGGCGGTGAGGCGGGCCAGGACGGCCGCCGCTGCCTCGGCATCCGACGAGGCGGGACGCCACTCCCCGACGGCCAGGAGCTGCCGGGCCCGCCCGGATTCTCGGGTGAGGGCGCGCGTCAGCAGCGAATGGGCGCCGGAGGCTGCCACGTGGGTGTCGTGTCCGCTCGTCATGGCGCCCCCGTCTCCCTGTCCCGCCGTGCCCGTCGCGCTGTGTCCGCGCGCCCGCCGTGCCGGTGGAGATTCCATCACACGAGCGGATTGCGCCTCGGGGAGCCACCGCGTTCGCATCGGCGCAGATCAGACGATGTGGCCATCTGGATGCTCGGACTGGCCGACTACGGCGCTCCGTCACACGGGGGTGGAGTGGGTCGCCTGAAGCCAGGGCATGTCGAGGACGAGCCGGCGCTCCTGAAGCTCGCGTGCTCGCTGATCTGTTGGCGCCGCCTTTCACAGCTGGCCTGAGGAGCCTCCGTCTTCCCGCAGTAGCCATTCCTTGACCGTCGGAACGCGGTCCAGGAGTCGGCTCACCTGCATGCCTTCTTCGCGCGAGGTCACCCTCGGCAGCGGGGTGAAGTCGTCGGGAAGCATGTCCAGCAGGCTCATCACGCGCTCTCCGGCATGCAGCGTGAGCAGCAGCTCGCACCGCAGCTGACGCGGAACGTCCGGGCGATAGTTCCACAGGGCCGGCCACAGGTAGTGGACTCCATCGGGCGCCGCGTGCTCCAGCACCCACGCCGGATCCAACCGCTGGTTGAGATTGAGCTCGCACGCCCGCTCCTCCAGCCTGAGCAGCGAGGCCGTGTCGATGACCTTCACCTCACGAGGCAGTAGCAGATCCGAGCGCATCGTCCCATGCTGACCGACAGCACTCCACGACGAGGAGCCGACCCCATCGACAGCCATCCCGGTAGGAGTTCCAAAGACCGACACCGGCCCTCGGTGTCGCGCCCGGAAAGCTCCCGCAGATCCGGTGAACTTCTCCGGGCAGCCGTGCCACACAGGCTCACGCGCGCTGGTTCAGGGCTCTTGCCAACTCGCGGTTGGCGGCGCGGGCGGCCTCAGTTCCAATGACGTCGCCCGTGTGCACGGGGCGCCCGGTGCCGTTGAGGACGTGGAGGTCGGGCGTTGCGACGGCGGCACCGGCCAGGCCGGCCTTGCAACGTTTGAACTGGGTCACCCAGAAGATCCGACGGACCGTCACAAAACGCCGAGGCCAATCACCCACCGGCAACTCGGGACAGCACTTCAGACATTTTCATTGCCCACACACCCAAAAAGAAGTCAAGGCAAGCCCGCATGCCCTTTCACACCCCTTCCCGGCAGAATTTTTTTCCTGTCCTCACACGGCTGGATTTCCTGTCAAGGGCGATCTTCACCACAACCAAACGAGACCGAACAACGGCCGTGACCAGTGATGTTGCGGTGTTACGGTTGGCGTCGGCCAGCTCTCAAACACCTGAGGTTCAAGAAGTGAGAAATCGGCTCATCGTCAAGGGCGCCCGTCAGCACAATCTCCGTGACGTGTCCGTCGAACTTCCCCGGGATACACTGATCGTATTCACTGGCGTATCCGGATCCGGAAAGTCAAGTCTGGCGTTCGACACCATATTCTCCGAGGGACAGCGGCGTTACGTCGAATCCCTTTCGGCATATGCGCGGCAGTTTCTCGGGCAGCTCGACAAGCCCGACGTCGACGCCGTCGAGGGGCTGTCGCCGGCGATCGCGATCGACCAGAAGACGTCGAGTCGCAACCCGCGCTCCACGGTCGGCACCATCACCGAGGTCTACGACCACCTGCGGCTGCTGTACGCGCGGATCGGTCACCCGCACTGCCCCGAGTGCGGCAAGCCGGTCAGCCGGCAGACCCCACAGCACATCGTCGACCTGCTGCTGGACGAGGACGAGGGGACCCGCTTCCAGGTACTGGCTCCGATCGTCCGCGACCGCAAGGGCGAACATGCCGAGGTATTGCGGCAGTTGTCCGCCGACGGGTTCAGCCGGGCCCGGGTGGATGGAACGGTACTCGCGCTGGCCGCGCCGCTCGCGCTCGACAAGCGCAAGAAGCACTCCGTCGACGTGGTCGTGGACCGGCTCGCCGTCAAACCAGGTGTCCGGCAGCGGCTGACGGAGTCCGTGGAGACCGCGTTGGGGCGCGGCGGCGGTGTCCTCCAGGTCGAGTTCGTGGATCGTGAACCAGGTGCGACAGGCCGCGAACTGGTGTTCTCAGAGACGATGTCCTGCCCACGCTCCCACGACATCGGCCTGAAGTCGTTGGAGCCCCGACTGTTCTCCTTCAACGCGCCCTGGGGCGCCTGCCCCACATGCTCGGGCCTCGGCTCCCGCATGGAAATCGACCCCGCTCTCGTCGTGCCGGACGACACCAAGTCTCTGGCGGAGGGCGCCATCGCCCCGTGGACCAACACCAGTGGCGCCGACTACTTCACCCGCCTGCTCGAAGCCCTGGCCGCCGACGCCGGCTTCAGCACCACCACCCCGTGGCGCGAACTCCCGCTGCAATACGGGACATGGTGATGCACGGGGCGGATCGCCGGTTGCACCTGGCGTACCGGAACCGGTTCGGCCGCGATCGCTCGCACCTGGCCCGCTACGAGGGAGTCCTTCCGCACATTGAGCGCCGCTACACCGAGGACCTCGAGGGCGGGACTGCTCAGAACCGGTTCACCGGGTACATGCGCGAGGTGCCGTGCGCAGCCTGCAAGGGCGCCAGGCTCGCCCCGCATGTCCTGGCGGTCACCGTCGGCGGCCGCAGCATCGCGGAGGCGGCCG
This sequence comes from Streptomyces sp. NBC_01320, assembly GCF_035974375.1. Classification (NCBI taxonomy): domain Bacteria; kingdom Bacillati; phylum Actinomycetota; class Actinomycetes; order Kitasatosporales; family Streptomycetaceae; genus Streptomyces; species Streptomyces sp. NBC_01320. The sequence continues at coordinate 10,942,052 of NZ_CP108390.1, read as the reverse complement.
CGCTGCCGCTCGGTGAACTCGCCGAGTTTGTAAAGTCATTGGAACTGACGGGCAGTGAGAGACGAATCGCCGAGGCCGTGCTCTCGGAGATCGGCGAACGGCTGCGGTTCCTGCTCGACGTCGGCCTGGACTACCTCTCGCTCGACCGGCCCGCCGCCTCCCTCTCCGGCGGGGAGGCGCAACGAATCCGGCTGGCAACCCAGCTCGGAACGGGGCTGACCGGCGTGCTGTACGTACTGGACGAGCCGTCCATCGGGCTGCACCAGCACGACAACCAGCGGCTCATCGAGACCTTGAAGCGGCTGCGCGACCGCGGCAACACGGTGATCGTGGTCGAGCACGACGAGGAGACCCTTCGGGTCGCCGACTGGGTAGTGGACATCGGCCCCGGCGCCGGCACGCACGGCGGCCGGATCGTCTTCTCGGGCACCACGCAGGAGCTGGCCGAACACCCTGAATCCGTCACCGGCGCGTACCTCTCCGGACGCCGTACGATCCCCCTGCCCGCGCAGCGCAGGAAGCCGGCTCAGGGCCGTACCCTCACCGTGCACGCGGCGTCAGAGCACAACCTGCGCGACGTGACGGTGTCCTTCCCGCTCGGCCTGTTCACCGCGGTCACCGGAGTCTCCGGCTCCGGCAAGTCGACCCTGGTCAACGACATCCTGCACACCGCCCTGGCCCAGCACATCCACCGCGCGCACAAAGTGCCGGGAAGGCACCGCACCATCACCGGCGTCGAGCACATCGACAAGGTGGTCCAGGTCGACCAGTCCCCGATCGGCCGCAGCCCCCGCTCCAACCCGGCGACGTACACGGGCGTCTTCGACCATCTGCGCAAGCTGTTCGCCCAGACGCCGGAGGCGAAGGTCCGCGGCTACCAGCCCGGCCGGTTCTCCTTCAACGTCAAGGGTAGCCGCTGCGAACACTGTTACGGCGACGGCACCATCACGGTGGAGATGAACTTCCTGCCTGACGTGTACGTCCCCTGCGAGGTCTGCAAGGGCGCCCGGTACAACCGCGAGACCCTCGACGTGCACTACAAGGGCAGGTCCATCGCCGACGTCCTCGCCATGACCGTGGCCGAAGGGTTGGACTTCTTCGACGGCCACCAGATCATCTCCCGTCACCTACGAACTCTGGACGACGTCGGGCTCGGCTATGTGAAGCTCGGCCAGCCCGCCACCACCCTGTCCGGCGGTGAGGCTCAGCGGGTCAAGCTCGCCGCCGAGCTCCAGCGTCGTACCCGATCGGGTAGGCGGGCCGGTTTGCCCGGCCCGCCCCCCACACCACCGGACATGCGGGCCCGCATCCGGCGGTTCGTCCAGCTGATCTCAGGCGAGCTTCAGGCGGGACCACGAGCCCTTGAACGACTTGTAGCCCTGCGCATCCCAATAGGCTTTATTCATAGCGATTTCCAGTGGTTTCAGGTGGGAGGCCCGCCAGTATCGCTTGCGTTGCACTGCAACGCCTTGCTCCTGGTCTCCAAATTCGTAACCGAGCTTCTGGAGCATGGAGTTCTTGCGCTGACTGGTCTTCCACTGCACCCACTGGGCCTGCCGTAGCCTGCGGCGGGTCCAGTGATCAATCTCCTCGAAAACCCGAAGGCTGTCGGAGAGACTGAAGTAGGCCACCCAGCCGACCGAGAAACGGTTGAGTTTGTCCATCCTGTGGGCCATCGATACGCCCCACGTCCGGGAGGTGACTCGCCGAACGGTGGACTTTAGCCGTCTCACGGCCTTCCGGTCCACCCGGATCTTCACCTGCCCTTTGGCGAGGTAGTACCCGAATCCCAGGAGTGACGTCCACCAGATGGGGCACGCCTTCGACTTCTCACGATTCACCCTCAGTTTCAAGGTCTTCTCAATGAAGGCCGTGACCGAGGCGAGGGTCCGCTGCGCCGCTCGCTCGGACCGGACGAAAATCATCACATCGTCCGCGTACCTCACGAACCGGTGTCCGCGTTTGAAGAGTTCGCGGTCAAGGTCGTCCAGCATGATGTTCGACAGCAACGGGGACAAAGGGAACCCTGCGGGGTCCCTTCCTCGTTCCTCACCATCACGCCGTCGCTCATAATCCCGGCTTCCAGGTACCGCCGAATCAACTTCAGGACCTTTCTGTCCCTCACCCGGCGAGCCACCCGCGCCATAAGCGCATCGTGATTCACTCGGTCGAAGAACTTGTCGAGGTCCAGGTCCACGGCCCAACGGTTTCTGTCCTGGACGGCCCGGCGACCAACCCTTACGGCTTGGTGGGCCGAACGCCCTGGTCGGAACCCGAACGACGCCCCAGAGAAGTGGGGATCGAAGACGGGCACGGGGGCCTGCGCAATTGCCTGCTGGATCAAGCGATCCAGCACCCGTGGGACACCTAGCATCCGCTCCCCACCATTCGGCTTAGGGATGGTCACCCGACGGACAGGAGCGGGCTTATATGTCCCCGCATCGAGCTCAGCCCATACCTTGGGCCAGTTCTGGGCGATCCATGGCCGGAGTTCATCCGTCGTCATCCCATCAACGCCGGGGGCACCCCGGTTTGCTTCGACGCGCCTGAGCGCCGCGAGAAGGTTCTCCTTCGAGAACACCGTCTCCCAGAGGGAGACCTCGCGGTGATTGTTGTCCGCGTGTAGCGCCGGCTGGTCACTGCGCCCCTTGGGCTGGGCGGTCGTATGCACCGACCCCGTCACCCCAGGGTCTGCCGGGGAAGATTTACGGCGGTCATCGTGACCTGCGCGAGCAGACACCCTTCTTCCAATCCGCTAAACGTTCGGCCCTTCCCGAGTCCTTGTCGGCCTACTGCCTTCCCGTCTCGGTACTATGACCTCTGCTGACTTCTGTCCGGCAAACCAGTGCCATTGCTGGCATCGGTCGTCACAATCGCGGCCGACACACCGTTACAGGTGACACCCGGGCAGACCTCCCCGAATAAGAACAGCAACTTTCCCCGGATCGCCGCCGCATATACTCTGCGTCTTTCTTGGTGAGAACGGGCTTCGATGCAGTCAGCCACCTTGCCCAAGACGCCTAGCCTCAAATGCGGTTCTTGTACATCGGTACCCGGTTTTGCCTCCGGCTTCCTTCGGACCCCACCTCGCGATGACGCCCTTGCCGTTCGGCTAGCGAGTTAGTCTCACCTCTTCTCGTCGGGACTTTCACCCTTTAGCTGCTGCCCATGTCGGGCGTACTGACTCCTCCCCGCCCTGAAGGGACGGGGCTTCTCGCTATGCCTGGTTGGCGTTGCGACGGACCAGCCCGGCCCGGAGAATATTGAGTGCTCCCACTGTGTCGGCGTGCGCGGTGTGGCCGCAGGCGACGCAGTGGAACGTCTCCTGTGTGGGCCGGTTCTCCTTCGCGGTGTGCCCGCATTCGGGACACCGCCGGGAGGTGTTGCGGGGATCCACGGCCATCACTTCCCGCCCGGCACTCTCAGCCTTTGCGTTCAAGATCGCGAGGAACACCCCCCAACCGGCATCGTTGATCGAACGGTTCAGCCCGGCCTTGGCCGTGGCCCCGTTGGGCAGGAACGCGCCCGCCCGCTCGGGGTCGGGCTTGGGTGCGGGGGCCTTGCTCATGTTGCGGATCTTGAGGTCTTCGTGCGCGATGCCATCGTGCGCGCGGACCAGGTCGAGGGCGGTCTTGTGCGCGTGGTCGAGCCGTTGACGCCGCACCTTGCCATGCAGGGCAGCGACCTTCTCCACCGCACGTTGGTGGTTGGCCGTGCGGTTCTTCGCCTTGCAGCGTGGGAACCGGGACAGGGCCAGTTGCGCGGCCTGGAGCCCTGCGGCGGCCCGGCGGCCATGGCGCGGGCTGGGCACGAACCGGCCGCCCGAGTCGGCGAGGAAGTTGGCGATGCCGAGGTCGATGCCGACCATGCTGCCCGTTGCCTCGAGCGGCTCGGGCCGGTCGTGTTCGGCGGTCAGCACGACGAACCACTTGCGGCCCTCACGCTTGACCGACACGGTCTTGACCTTGCCGGCCACGGGCCGGTGCTGGTTGACCTTGACATGCCCGACGCCCTGGAAGCGGACGCGGGTCACCCGGTCGTGCGGGGTGGAGTCCCACCGGACCCCGTCCCCGTCCTTCGGGAACTCCACCGTGTCGAACCAGTTCACCCCACGAAAACGCGGATATCCCGGCGTCCGGCCGGCTCTGATCCGGCGGAAGAACGCGGCGAAGGCCTTGTCCAGACGGCGCAGCGTGGCCTGCTGCGAGGAGAACGACCAACGCCCCTGACGCTCCGGATCGAACGCCCGGATCTCCTTGAGCTGGGCCGACTGCATCCCGTAGCGGATGCTCGTCTTCGAGGGGTGGCGGTAGGCATCGCGGCGTTCCTGCAACGCCCCGTTGTACAGCGAGCAGTAATCGCGCAGCATCTCACCGAGCGCGACCGCCTGCCGGGCGGTGGGCCGCATCAGGAACTTGTACGCACGAATCATCCGGCCCGCCCTCCTTCGATCAGTGCGGTCAACATAGCTGGCGCCACTGACAACGCAGAGAACTCCGGCACTCCGCGCCTCCGCGTTCGGGATCGCATTCCCGCCCGGCCCGAAGGCCGGGATTCCCTGCGAAGATCAGGGATGGACGCACCCTCTACGTGCTGAACGAGCCCACCACCGGTCTCCACGTCGCCGATGTCGAGCGGCTGCTGACGGCGCTCCAACGCCTGGTCGACGGCGGCAACACGGTGGTGGTCATCGAGCACAACCTCGATGTGATCAAGAGTGCCGACTGGCTGATCGACATGGGGCCGGAGGGCGGTCACGGCGGCGGACAGGTCATCGCCGAAGGAACTCCGGAACACATCACAGGCGAACTCCGTTCGCACACCGGGCGATTCCTGCGCCCCCTGTTGGAGCCGCGGTGATGACCACGGACGTGCAGGCCCCGGAGGAACTCCTGCTCGCGGTGCACGACGAGAGCGACGCACCGGCCCCCCGGCTCTCCTCCGACGCCGGCACAGTCGATCAGGTGAAGGACTACCTGCGGCTCATCGCCCGGGTCCGGCTGCTGACCGCTGAGCAGGAGGTGGAACTGGGCAGGCGCATCGAGGTCGGTCTGTATGCCGAGCACCTCCTCGCCGAGGAACCCGGCCCGGCCGCTCGGGCAGTGCCCGGGGGTTGATACTGGCCGGCTCTCGTATTCAACTGTCGAGTGTTGGCCTGCCCGGCCCTCGATTGCTACTGATCGTGACGCCTGCCGGCGGGCTACGGATGTCAGAGGCATCCGGTTGGATGAGCACGTGACTGTCTATGACGTAGCCCGCCGGCTCCCCACCATCGCCGACCTGCGAGATCTGTGCCGCTCGCTTGCGATGCTCGATGCGATCCTGAGCCCGGACTGGGAAAACCGGTACTACTCGTTCAATGCCACTTGGGCTGAAGGCGAGGAGATGGCTTCGATGCGCAACGGGTCGGGAGACGAGTACTCCCTCGTGTTCTCGGCGGCTGGGGTCTATGTCCGCGGCTTTGGTCACGAAGCACCTATGAGCCCATATGGACACGATGGCGAGCCCTGGCCGGGAGTGATCGACGATGTTCCCGAGGTCTTCAAGCCCTTCATCGAGGAGCCGGCCTTCACCGACGAGGACAGCGTGCCCGTCGTGACCGCCTGCTTGTGGCGGGAGGCGACGGACGATCAGTGGCACCACGGCACGATCGATTTCCCCTCGGACCGTGCCGACCCTGACGGGGCCACGGGGCTGTTCGCGCTTCTGGTCGACCGCTCTCCCGAAGCGTTCCAGCGCTTCGCGGAGGACTATTACGAGGTCCCTGTGGACTTGAGAACGGTGAGTGACGTGTATGCCTTGCGGCCGCTGGACCAGGAACTCGTGTCGTCGTTGAACGAAGAGGTCACCCTGGCGGACCTGGCCCAAGACATCTCCGAAATCGGTTATCCGCAGGCCCACTGAGCTTGAGATTTAAGCCTTCTCCTTGCGTCCCTTGGTCTTCTTGGTGTTCGTTTTGACGGTCTTGGTGACGACAGGGTGTCGTTGAGCTGGGGTGTTCTTGCCGCCGCGGGGGCGGCCGGGGCCAGGAGTGCTGGTTTTCGGCAGACGGCTCGGGGTGCCCAGCCGGTCGCGCAGATGTCGATATCCGCGACGTACTCGGTGCGGGCTCAGTCCACGCCCCGTTCGGGGTGGTTTCTCCCAGGGGCGGCGCAGATCGGCGACGAGGTGGCGGGCGAGGCGGAGTTGGACGTAGGCGACGGCGACGATCCAGGTCCAGCGCAGGGCCTGCGCGGGCGTGCGCAGGCGGGCGGCGGTCCAGCCGAGTTCCGACTTCAGCAGTCGGAAGGTGTGTTCCATGTCGAATCGCCGCAGGTAGGCCCGCCACAGCACATCGATGTCCGGTGGGGTCCCGGTGGGGTCGGCGTGCCAGAGCCACATCGTGCGGTGCGGGCTGCGGCCGTCGGGCAGTCGCTCGACCCGTACCTCGATCACAGTCCCCTCGACGACAGGCAGGCGGGTGTTGAGCTGCGGGTACTGGTCGGCGAAGTAGCCGTTTCGCTGGACTTTCTGGTGCATGCGGTGCCAGGCGCGGACCTCGACGCGGCCGTAGCGCCGGGTGTCGGGGACGACGAGCATCTGGTCGGGACGGCGGAGGTTGACCGATGCGGACAGCTCGAAGCGGTGGCCGTGCACGCCGTTGCGGCCGGGCCCGGGCTTGCGCGGTCCCGGACGACCGTCGTAGTAGACGCGGTCGCCGGCGATGCGGACCAGCAGTTGCACCGGTACGTCGGCCAGGGCGTGGGTGAGGCCGGAGGCGCTGTAGCCCTGATCGAGGATGAACAGCGGCGCCGGGAGGCCGTCGGATCGGAGTCTGCCCAGGTGGTCGAGGTGGTGGGTGACGCGGCGGATCTGCTCGGCGCTCGCTGCCACGGAGCAAAACGTGGCCGGGACCCGGGCCACATCGACAGGGAGCGTCCATGAGGACGAGCCCCATTCCAGGCCGGTGATCCACTGAAACTGCCAGCCCGGGACGGTCTTGCGGTCGCCATCGCAGCGGCAGGGCGCGTAGTGGTGTCCCCGGCCCGGTGAGCACTCCGCACTCGGCCGGGGATATGTCGAGGCATCGACACCGAACATCAATGGCCCGTCAGGCAGTTGGCCCGCCAATAGAGAGCGCAGTCGCTCTTCGTCGATCGCTCCGTGGGCCAGAGCGTCATACAGAGCACCGTGCCCGCGTCGGAAGTTCGACTGCAGCGACAGCTCGACAAGTGAGGTGACCGGGCCCTCAGCACAGAGCACCGCGTCGGTGAGATCGAACAGCGTGTCGGCCCGGCTGGGCAGGCACTCGTAGAAGTCGGCGCGGAATCGCGACAACACGGACAAGGACTCGACGCGGGCAGCGTCATCAACAACACTCATTGCAGCGGCCGTTCTTGTGACACCTTCGAGCTCGACACTCCGAAGGATCACGGACGGCCGCGCTTGCTGTCAGGAGAACGGTGAACCCCGTCAAGAGACGATCTTGTCGTGCTTAAATCTCAAGCTGAGAGCCAATCTGTCTGCCCACCAGCACCTTTTTGCTGGTGGGCCTTCGTATTCAACGGTCGCCGGTTCCCCGAGGGACCCAGCCCCCTGGCGATGTTGCATGATCCCCCAGGGCGTATCGGCTCCATGTCCCGCCGGCCTCGTTGCGGAGCCGTGTGGTGGTCTTGGCCTGAGGGCCGAGAGCGTCCGCGACGACGGGCGCGGGCAGTTCGAGGAGTTGCTGCCGGATGGCGGCGCCGCGGCCCGCTGCGGACGGGACCCCGACTTCGTTGAGGAGCACGCACAGGTGGTCGGGACGGGCTGGCTGTCCTGCCCGGCGGCCGGGGAAGACCCAGCGGGATGCGGGGTTGGTGGCGGCGGTCATGTTGTCGCGGTTCGCGATGTGCTCCAGCAGCAGGGCGGCGACCGGTGCGGGAACAGGTGAGGCTGGTTCCCCGAGCCGTAGCAGCACGGTGTCGCCGCCGCGGATCACGTCGTCGACGGTGAGCCGGACGATGCAGCTCACGGGCTGTGCGTAGAGGAGCACGATGACTCCCGCGACACGGAGCCGCATCGGCATCTCTGTGTCGGTCAGCAGTCGGCCAAGGGCGTCGAGGCGTTCGTCTTCGCTGAGCGCGGTCCGCCGGGAGACCTTCATCGCGGGGATGGAGAGGGAGCGTCGGCAGTGGCGGCTCTGCATGGCCCAGTTGAGGAAGGCTCGCATGCAGGTGCGGCCGTGTTCGGTGTTCTCGGCGTACCAGGCATCAACGTCGGTCTGGCTGCAGGACGCGAGGGTGCTGTTCCGTTCACCGAGCCATTACAGGAAAGCAGTCGCGTACTTGATCTGCTCGGCGGCGAACTGTCGGACGCTGGGTGTGATGTGGCTCCGCTCGGCGCGGGCCCGTAGCCGAGGGAGGACGCGCCAAGTCGCGAAGAGCCTGATCGTCTTGACGTGCTCAGGGTCGGCGATGCCGGCCAGATGCCTGGCACACTGTCAGGACCGTCATCCCACGGCTCAAGGTCCCACTCATCGCCAAGAGTCGGCCGCATGCGCCACAACCTGGCCAGGGGCGGGCCCGTGGAGACGACGAAAGACCCCGCCTCTACGATGGACCGATGGCATCGATCAAGCAGATTCAAGTCACCTTCGACTGCGCAGAACCTGAGCGCGTCGCGCGCTTCTGGTGCGAGGTGCTGGGGTACGTCGTACCGCCGCCACCGGAGGGTTTTGCTACGTGGGACGATTTCGATCGCGCACTGCCGCCTGAGCGTCAGGGTTCAGCGTTCGCATGCATGGATCCCTCAGGTGTGGGCCCGCGACTGTTCTTCCAGCGCGTTCCCGAAGGCAAGGTCGTCAAGAATCGGCTGCATCTTGACGTGCGGGTCGGCACCGGGCTCGTGGGTGAAGAGCGCCTGGCGGCACTTGAGGCCGAATGCGCACGACTGGTCGCGCTCGGCGCGGTACGCGTGCGACTACTGCTTGCCGATGACCACAACGAGTCGTGCCTCGTGATGCAGGACATCGAGGGCAACGAGTTCTGTCTCGACTGAGTGGCCGCGAACGTGGCACCTTCGCGAGTCGACTGGTGCAGTTCGCCATCACCGCCAGGCCCAGGGCCTCGTCGTAGGCCCCCGAGACCTCGGTTACCTTGGCTTGTTCGGCGACGATGGCTGCCACGGCCTGCGAATGCACGCTCTGCGGGACCAAGCGGTGTTGTGAAGGTGCTTGCCGTGGGTGCGCGGTGCCGGGAGCGAGCGGGGCGGTGGCCTTGATCACCGCGACCGGGCTTCGTACCCTCGCTCGATGGGACATGACGACCTTCCGACTCTTGAACTCGCCTTTCCCGGTCCGGAACGTGACCGTGGTGTGGCGGCGATCCTGAGCGGTGAGAAGACCGCGCTCACGGGCCTCCTGGAGATCTTCGAGCACGCCGGCGAGGCGGTACCGCAGACCGGTCAACGCTTCTCGGTGCTTGATTCCGAGGGCCGTCCGGCCGTCACGATCGAACTCGTCGACGTACGGGTCGTTCCCATGAAGGAGATCGACGACGACTTCGCGCGAGCTGAGGGGCGCGGCTACTCCGACGTGGCACAGTGGCGGGCCGCCCACGAGGAGTTCTTCCGGAGCGACGGCGTGAGCGGGTTCCTGGGTCGCACCCCAGTCGTTGACGATGACACTCTCGTCGTTGCCGAAGGCTTCCGAGTGGTCGAGCCCGGACAACAACGGTTCAAGCCGGTCCCACTGACCGTTCGTCACATCACCACGCCCCCGGGCGAGTGATCATTTCAGGACCTTGATCCACTTTCACGGCAGACCCTAACCTCGATCTTTCGCGATGGTCCGGGCAACTCCGGGAGGTCGGGGTCGTGAGGGGCCATGTGGCCGAGGACCGCCGCGCTCCTGGCGAGCGAACTCGCGTACGGCGAGGAGTTCTCACCGCGCGGCCCAGAACTGGGACTGTAAGTAGCTGCTGTAGTTCCGATGTTGAGCGAGGTCTGTCGAACGGGAGTCTCGATTGGGTGGTCGCGGGGCGCTGGGCGCATGCGAGCAGGGCCTCCTGAACAGCTCGTTGGTGTCGAATCACCGAGCAACAGGGGGCCCTGGTGCAGCAGTCTTCCGTGTCGATGGCCGGGCAGTCCAGTTCCGTCGCCCTGAAGTGTGACTGTCTGGCTCACCGGTTCGGAAACGCCGCTGACAACGGGTTTCGGCAGTCGCGCTACCCGACGGACATGACGGACGCAGAGTGAGCGGCTATCCGGCCGTTGCTGCCGGTGCCGGGCTGGATGCGCGGCCGGGAAGGGAACCGACAGCCGCGGCTACGACGACGGCAAGCAGATCAACGGCCAGCAAGCGGCATGTCGAGGTCGACACGCTCGGCCTGCTGCTGGGCGTGATGGTCACCGCAGCGGACACCGGCGACCGCACTGCCGCCCAGGTCCCGCTGCGGCAAGCGCCGACGCGCACCACCTGCTGGCCCTGGTCTGGGGGATGGCGGCTGCACCGGCAGCCTCGTCGAGTGCTGCATGGCCACGCTCGCGCTGGTCCTGGCGATCGTCAAGTGTAGCGACGACCAGAAGGGGTTCGCGGTGCTGCCCAGGCGGTGGATCGTCGAGCGGTTCTTCGCCCACCTGATGCGCACCCGCCGCCTGGCGCGGCCACGCCCGCAGCCGGCGTGAACCGGCCCGGCGGCTGCTCGGCCGGCCAGTCGCGCGCGACCAGGCGCTTCGCCTTCGACCGCAGCGCCTCCACCCGCGCCGGCACCACGTCCATGCCGAACACTGTGGCTATCTCCTTGCAGGTCATCGGCCCTTGATGGAGCCGGGCCCGGACCGCGAGCACCTGCAGGATGCGCTGGTAGTCCACCGACAGCACCGACCGGGCCAGCCCCTCACGCCACATCGGCACCTGCGACTTCGGCTTCGCCGCGGAACTTTACGACCCCGGACCACTGCTTTCCCCGAGCAACACCACGGTGGCATCCTCGCTCAACCCGTCCACCACAGGCCCTGTAACCAGGCTGAGCGCATGTCGGCGGCGACACCTGGCTCCCGGCGACGCGCGCCCGGAACTGCCCGCCGCCGATCGGACCACCCATGCGGCGGATCCGCCGTCCCGGGCCGGTATGCCAAGGGCGTCCGCCCCTTCGGCGGGCAGAGAACATCAGCTCGCGCATCGCCAATCTCAACGCCTGGCCGACGATCCGCGGCGCTCAGCTCTGGCGCACACACGACCCCTGCATTTATTTCTCTCGCGAGCGAGATATTCTGTTCCAAGGTCGGACGGCGGCGCGCAAACGCCGCATGCCCGAGCGCATCGCACGTATGGAGGATTGCCGTGACCCTGCCCGCTCCATCACCGCCCGTCCCGCCGACAACAATTCTTCCGCGGCGGCACCGCTCTCCCGGGCGCCTTGTAGTCGAGTGGTTGACCAGCACGGATCACAAGCGGATCGGGACGCTCTATCTGGTCACCTCGTTCGCGTTCTTCTGCCTCGGCGGCCTCATGGCACTGCTGATGCGCGCCGAACTGGCCCGTCCAGGCACGCAGATCATGTCGAACGAGCAGTTCAACCAGGCATTCACGATGCACGGCACCATCATGCTGTTCATGTTCGCGACGCCGATCTTCTCCGGTTTCGCGAACTGGATCATGCCGCTGCAGATCGGCGCACCCGACGTGGCGTTCCCCCGACTGAACATGCTGGCCTACTGGCTATACCTGTTCGGATCACTGATCGCCGTCGGTGGCTTTCTCACCCCGCAAGGCGCAGCGAGCTTCGGCTGGTTCGCCTACAGCCCGCTCTCGGACGCGGTCCACTCGCCGGGCGCCGGCGGCGACATGTGGATCATGGGGCTGGCGCTCCAGGGTTTCGGTACCATCCTGGGCGCCGTCAACTTCATCACGACCATCATCTGCATGCGGTCACCCGGCATGACCATGTTCCGCATGCCCATCTTCACCTGGAACGTCTTGCTGACCAGCGTGCTGGTCCTGCTGGCGTTCCCGGTCCTGGCGGCCGCACTGTTGGCGCTGGAGTTCGACCGGAAGTTCGGCGCCCACATCTTTGACCCTGTCAACGGCGGCGCTCTGCTGTGGCAGCACCTCTTCTGGTTCTTCGGCCATCCCGAGGTGTACATCCTTACCCTGCCGTTCTTCGGCATCATCAGCGAAGTCGTCCCGGTCTTCTCCCGCAAGCCCATATTCGGCTACATGGGCCTGATCAGCGCGACCATCGCGATCGCCGGCCTCTCGGTGACGGTGTGGGCGCACCACATGTACGCCACCGGCGGGGTGCTGCTGCCGTTCTTCTCCTTCATGACGATGCTGATCGCCGTCCCGACCGGTGTGAAATTCTTCAACTGGATCGGCACCATGTGGAAGGGCTCGCTCAGCTTCGAGACTCCGATGCTGTGGGCGATGGGCTTCATGATCACCTTCCTGTTCGGCGGGCTGACCGGCGTGATCCTGGCGTCGCCGCCGCTCGACTTCCACGTAACGGACTCCTACTTCGTCGTGGCGCACTTCCACTACGTCGTGTTCGGCACCGTGGTGTTCGCAATGTTCTCCGGCTTCCACTTCTGGTGGCCGAAGTTCACCGGCAAGATGCTCGATGAACGCCTCGGCAAGATCACCTTCTGGGCCCTGTTCATCGGCTTCCACAGCACCTTCCTGGTCCAGCACTGGCTGGGCTCCGAGGGCATGCCGCGCCGGTACGCGGACTACCTCGCGGCCGACGGCTTCACCGCCTTGAACACCATCTCGACCATCGGATCATTCCTGCTCGGCCTTTCGATCCTGCCGTTCTTCTACAACATCTGGAAGACGGCCAAGTACGGCAAGCCGGTCGGCGTCAACGATCCGTGGGGCTGGGGTCGTTCGCTCGAGTGGGCAACGTCCTGCCCGCCGCCGCGGCACAACTTCCTCACGCTGCCGCGCATCCGCAGCGAGTCGCCCGCCTTCGACCTTCACCACCCCGGCATCACCGTCGGCGAGGACGCCGGGGACAACCCGATAGCCTCCCGCGGCCAGGGCTGATCCGCACCAACCGCCGCCTTCATCACGTACTCAGGAGTCGTCCATGGACGCCAGTTACGAAGCGGCCCTCGGGCTGCATCAGATCGAGGGCTTTCTCAACCAGGAAGCCAACCGCCGCGAGGCACACCGCAGGGCCCGGGACTTCGCCTGGGAGCTGCCCGGCCTCACCACCGATCAGCGACTGGTGATCGAGGAGGCCTACGCGCACAAGGACGTGGAGAACGCGCGCCGAGTCGCCCAGCACATCGCGGACCGCATCGGCCAGGTCGAGGCTCAGTACGAGGCCCGTCACCGCAGTTTTGCCCGGAACACGGCTGTCGCGATGGGTGTTGTCACGATGGGGCTGATCGGCCTCTGCATCGCGGTGATCCTGGGCACGGCAGCCGGCTCTGCCTGACGCCGCACGACTGAGGTCAGCAGGCGTCCTGCTCAAGGGAGGCGAGTATTTTGCGCAGTGCGTCCGCCATCACGGTGCGTTCTTCCGGTTCGAGAACGGACAGAATGTCACGTTCCAGGCTGAAGTGCTGTTCCACCATGCGGTCGAAAGTCGCTCGCCTCTCCTCCGTCAAGCCCACCAGCGTGCTTCTGCCGTCGACGGGAGAGGCGCCACGGGCGATCCATCCCTCCCGTTCCAGCCGGTTGAGCCGCCCGGTCAGTCCGGCCGAGGACACCACCAGCGCCTGGCGCAACTGGCCGGGCGTCAGAGCGTAGGGAGGGCCGCTGCGGCGGAGCGTCTGCAAGAGGTCGAAGTCGCCCACGTTCGCGAGGGGCACGCCGGCCGAGCGGCGCAGCCGGGTCGCGAACAGCTCCTCCAGAAGCCGAGCCGCGCGCAGCAAACGCGCCACGACCTCACTGGACGTCACGTTGAGCTCGGGCCACTCGTTCTGCCACTCGGCCAGCATCGCGTCCACGCTGTCGGCGCCGTCCGCGGCCCTGATGTCGTCATCTTCGTCCATTGCGGGACCAGGATAGCGGCACGGTGGCCGAGGGCCGCCGGTGGCGGGCTTGCGAGTCCGTGCGGCGAGCAGGCGTAGGACGTGGTCGGGGGACGCCCGGCTCGGCGGTGCTGGTGGGGTGGGCGTGGGCGTGCGGCCGTCACGCGGCCGTAGCACCGGCGCCCGCGAGCATGTCGAGGGAGATCTGCCACAGGCGGGACGCGTTCTGGGGGTCTACGGAGTGGGTGGCCACTCCCCGGCGCACACCGGGCCGGTGCGGGCCGGCCTCGTTGCAGTCCTCGAAGTACCGGCCGGATACGCCCTCGACCAGCGGGGAGGCGGCGAGCAGCACCGAGGTCGCGGCACCCTGCTCGACGTTCTTCCAGGACACGTCGGTGCTGGCGGCGTCGAACGAGGCCGGACTGTTGGAGATGTCTCCGATGTGGCGGCCGAGCCGGGTGCTGGTGATGCGCCCCGGGTTGAGGGCGTTGACGGCGATCAGGTCGGGCGCCCATCGGCGGGCCGCCTCGACCGCGAACAGGACGTTGGCGGTCTTGGACTGGCTGTAGGCCGCCCACGGGTCGTATGGGTGCTGCTCAAAGTTGATGTCGTCGAAGAGTACGTCGCCGTTGACGTGGCCGACCGAGCTGACGGCGACCACGCGCGCGCCGCGGGCTGCTGCCAGGGCGCTGTGCAGACCGGTGGCGAGGGCGAAGTGGCCGAGGTGGTTGGTGGCGAACTGCATTTCCCAGCCCTCCTTCGTCCGCTCCAGCGGCGAAGCCATCACGCCGGCGTTGAGTACCAGGATGTGCAGCGGCCCCCGCCACGCCTCCACGAAGGCGCCTACCGAGGTCTGGTCGGCGAGGTCAAGCATCTCGGCGCGCACCGTTCCCGGGCCGCTTGCTGGGGCAATCTCCTCGGCGGCCTGTGAGGCCGAGGCCAGGTCGCGGACGCCGATGGTGACTTCGGCGCCGGCAGCGGCCAGGACACGTGCGGTTTCGCGTCCGATGCCGGAGGCTCCCCCGGTGACGATGACACGCCGGCCGCTGACGTCGATACCGGCCAGCACCTCGGCCGCGGTCGTCTGCGCACCGAACGGGGTCGGGACGAGGTTGTCGGTCATGAGTTTCTCCAGCAAGACGGTGGAACGGGGTGACGAGTGCGTGGCCGGTGGCGCGCAGGCAGCGGGCCGTCTTACCCTCACATCCGGAACTGGTTCCGGTTCGGGTTCGAGAGTAAGCGGAACCAGTTCCGCTTACAAGCTGACAGGAAGGGAGTCGTGAGTGACCGGCCACGAGGGGGACACGGTGCGGCAGCGCAAGCCCCTGCGCGCGGACGCGCAACGTAACGAGGACCGGCTGCTGGAGGCAGCTGCGGCCGCCTTCGCCCGCGAGGGAGCGGGTGCCTCGGTCAAGAACATCGCCCGCACGGCCGGCGTCGGCGTCGGCACGCTCTATCGCCGGTTCCCGTCCAAGGAACTGCTGATCGAGGCGATCTACCGACAAGAAGTGCAGCGCCTGTGCGAGGCGGCACCGCGCCTCACGGCCACAGAGCCACCGGTGGACGCGCTGCGGATCTGGATGGAGCGCTTCATCGACTTCATGGCCGCCAAGCAGGGCATGGCCGACGCGCTGGCCGTGGTGCTGACCGACGACAGCGAGAAGCTGCACACCCGGGCCCTGCTCGCCGACGCCATCACCCACCTACTCGCCGCCGTGGAGGGCCAGGCACCGGCGCGGCCAGGGATCAATGCCCGGGACGTGCTCATGGCCCTCGGCGGGATCAGCCTGATGGCCGCAAGCGAGGAACGGCGCGATCTGGCGACCAGACTCATCGACCTCCTCCTGCACGGCATCGTGACGAGCTGACGCGACCAGGCGGCCTCCCCGCATCGCGAGATCGCACCGTCGGCCCCATTCACGGCCACGGCCGTTGCAGTCGTTCCGCAACCGTCCACCGGGTCCTGGTGCGCAACGGTCTGTTCGATCCGGGGGTGCGCAGGCGGCACAGGTCGGATGCGGTGGTAAGGGATCCAGCAACTGGTGAGCACGTGGTGTGGGTGCACCTGTTGGACTCGGGAAACGACCTGGGCAGCCTGCTGATCCCGTACCGGTTGGCGGCCTCGTCCACGGACCTCGGTCTGTGCATGTATTCACCGCACGCGCACCAGCTGGAATGGCTGGGTGGCGCATCCGCCCTCTCAGCGCTTTGCCCCGAGGCCTCGGCATCTCTTCCGCTCTGGGTGGTGCGGCGAGTCCACCCAGATGACCGACAGGCCCTGCGACGGCTCATTCGCTGGGCGCCCCCCAGTCCCGCTGGATCAAGTTGCGGTTCTTCACCGAGCGCAATGACCGGCACGCTCTGATGTGCCAGGCCTACCGGATCCGGCTGGGCTTCGGCGGCCCCGAGCGGATCTTCGAACTGATCCGCGACGACACCGAGCCGAAGACCCGCGCGACGGATGGGCCACCGGTGCCGGCGCCGCCCACGTGCCAGTGCTGAGCGCGCGCAAGGACGGCAGCCACAGCACCGGCGAGCGGCCGGGCGGGCCGGTTCTGGGAGTCGTGCCCGGCACGGACTACGCAGAGGAGACCTTCACCCTGGACGAGGACAGCGCGCTGGTCATGGTCACCGACGGCGTGGTCGAAGGGCCGGGCCTGACGTTGGAGGAACGACTGGAGCGAGCCGGCCCACTGGTCGGCGCGGCCCTCCGCGACGGACTGAACGCCGAGGAGACAGCTGACCGCACCCTCGACGCCACGGTCGCAATAATCCACCTGGACGACGTGGCCGTGGAGGTCATCCGACGCATCGACGAGTGAAGTCGCGCAGACCGTCGGCTAGTAGTTAGCCTGAACTCATACCGTGGCATCGATGAGGCGTCTAACGCGAAGTGCGTGGTGGACCCGCCGGGCGGTGCTGTTGCGAGCGAGCGCAGCACTGGGACGCCGGCGTCACACCTGCACACTCCCCAGGACCCCGGGCCGCTCCGACCTTCACAGGTTCCGATCGAGGTCGCATTCTCGCTGACCCTTGCGGCGATGTTCGTGGCTGCTGTCTGCGTGGTGGGCATGGCACTACAGCGTCCCCGGCACCCTTCGACCTGCCGGTGGCCGTGGCATGGAGTGTGCCCGCGTGATCATCCCGGCCAAAGCGCATACGGCATTCGCACAGAGGGAGATTCTCATGACCGAGAGCCACGCGCGGACTCCGGAAACCCCCAGCGTTCTTGTAGATCCGCTACGTAACCATGGTGTGGCCTTCACCCAGGAGGAACGGGATGCCCTCGGTCTTACCGGGCGCCTGCCTTCCGGGGTGCTCACGCTCGAGCGGCAGGCTCAGCGTGCCTACCAACAGATGCAGGTTCAGGGCAACGACCTGGCCAAGAACGTGTATCTGGAACAGCTGCATGACCGCAACGAAACCCTGTACTTCAAGGTTCTCGCCGAGCACCTCGCCGAACTGCTGCCGGTTGTGTACGACCCCACGGTGGGCGAGGCGATCGAGAAGTACTCCCACGAGTACCGGCGCCCGCGCGGCATCTTCCTGTCCATCGACCGGCCTGACGACATGGAGAAGGCCTTCGCCACGCTTCACGTCGGGCCCGAGGACGTCGACCTGATCGTGTGCACCGACGCGGAGGAGATCCTGGGCATCGGCGACTGGGGTGTGGGTGGGATCCAGATCTCGGTCGGGAAGCTGGCCGTGTACACGGCGGCCGCCGGCATCGACCCGCGGCGCGTCGTTCCCGTGTCGTTGGATGTGGGCACCGACCGCAAGTCACTGCTGGACGACCCGCTGTACCTGGGCAACCGGCACCCCCGCGTCCGCGGCACCGACTACGACGCGTTCATAGAGAAGTACCTGGAGACTACATCGTCCATGTTCCCGAACGCATTGCTGCACTTCGAGGACTTCGGTCCCAGCAATGCGCGACGGATCCTGGAGCAGTACGGCGGCCGCTACCGGATCTTCAACGACGACATGCAGGGGACCGGCGCCATCACGCTTGCTGCCGCGCTGTCGGCCGTGAAAGTGAGCGGTGTGCGGATGCGGGACCAGAAGCTGGTCGTCTTCGGCGCCGGGACCGCCGGGGTGGGCATCGCCGACCAGTTGCGCGACGCCATGATCCGCGACGGCGCGGATCCGGAGCAGGCCGCCGCACAAGTGTGGCTGATCGACAAACAGGGGCTGCTCACCCGAGACATGACCGACCTGCGCGACTTCCAGCAGCGCTACGCACGTGATCCGGCCGAGGCCGCAGACTGGGCGCGACGCGATGGCGCGATCTCACTGCTGGAAACGGTTCGCCAGGTCAAGCCGACGATCCTGCTCGGCACTTCCACCGTGCATGGCGCGTTCACGCGCGAGGTCGTCGAGGCCATGTCCGAGGGTACCGAGCGGCCGATCATCTTCCCGATCTCCAACCCCACCTCCCGGATCGAGGCCATGCCCGCCGACGTCATCGCCTGGTCCAGGGGAAAGGCGCTCGTCGCGACCGGCATCCCCGTCCCACCCGTGGAATACGACGGCGTGACCTACCAGATCGGGCAGGCCAACAACGCGCTGCTGTACCCGGGCTTGGGCCTGGGCACCATCGTCTCCGGTGCATCCCAGGTGACCGCGGGCATGCTGCTCGCGGCCGCACAGGCGGTCGCGGACCAGGTCGACCCATCGGGGCCGGGCGCGTCCCTGCTGCCGCCCGTGGACAATCTTCGGGAGTCCTCGGCGATCACTGCGACTGCGGTGGTCAAGGCGGCACTCGAGGACGGCGTGGCCACCTCCAAGCCGATCGAGACCGCAGAGGCTGTCCGGGAGGCCATGTGGCAGCCGGTCCACACCGACGGAGCCGCAGCATGAACACGCGACACCCCGCCGCCGACCGGGCCGGATCGGCCGGTCAGGGCGAAGCCCCGAAGATCCTCGACATCCCCATCGGACTGCACGCGACCGGCTTCCGGCGGGAGACCGACTCCATGGGAGCCATTGGCGTCCCCGCGGACCACTACTGGGGCGCCCAGACACAACGCTCCCTGATCCACTTCTCCATCGGGGACGACCGCATGCCCAAAGCGGTCTACCACGCCTACGGATACGTCAAGAAGGCCGCCGCCGTCGTCAATGGGCGCGCCGGACGCCTGCCGGCCTGGAAGGCCGACCTGATCCAGCGTGTGGCCGACGAAGTCATCGCGGGCAAGCTGGACGAGCATTTCCCGCTGTACGTGTGGCAGACAGGCTCCGGGACCCAGTCCAACATGAACACCAACGAGGTGATCGGCAACCGCGCCATCCAACTGGTCGGCGCAGAACTGGGCAGCAAATCCCCCATCCACCCCAACGACCACGTCAACATGGGGCAGTCCTCCAACGACACCTTCCCCACCGCCATGCACATCGCCGCGGTCAAGGAGATCCACGAGCACCTGCTGCCCAGCGTCCAGGCGCTGCAGCATGCCATCGAGACCAAGGCACACCAATGGCACGACGTGGTGAAGATCGGCCGCACCCACCTGGAGGACGCCGTCCCGCTCACCGTGGGGCAGGAATGGTCCGGCTACGCCCACCAGTTGCAACAAGCCATCGACCGGGTCACCGGGTCCGCCGAGGGCCTGTACGAGCTCGCGATGGGCGGCACCGCGGTCGGGACCGGACTCAATGCTCCACCCCGATTCGGCGAGCAGGTGGCAGCTGAGATCGCTGCCATGACCGGCTACCCATTCACCACTGCCGAGAACAAGTTCGCGGCCCAGGGCGGTTTGGACGCCGTGGCCGGCGCCTCCGCCGGGTTGAGGGCGCTGGCCGTACCGTTGATGAAGATCGCCAACGACATCCGCTGGCTGGCCTCCGGACCTCGTTGCGGCCTTGACGAACTCATCCTCCCGGCGAACGAGCCCGGCTCCTCGATCATGCCAGGCAAGGTCAACCCGACCCAGTGCGAGGCGATGGTCATGGTCTGCATCCAGGTGCTGTCCGAGGACGAGGCCATCGCCTTCGCCGGCACACAGGGCAACTTCGAGCTCAACGCCATGCGCCCCGTCATCATCAACAACTTCCTGCACGCGGCGACCATCCTCGCCGACGCCTGCACCAAGATGCGCGAATACTGCATCGAGGGCGCGCAGCTCAACCGGGACCAGATCGACAGCTACGTCGACCGGTCCCTCATGCTGGTCACCGCACTCTCGCCCGTGATCGGCTACGACAAGGCCTCCGCGATCGCACACAAGGCCAACGACGAGGACACCACCCTGCGCGCAGCAGCGCTGGCCTCTGGCTACATCAGTGCCGAGGACTTCGACCGCGTCGTCCAACCCGCCGCCATGGTCGGTCAGACTTGAAGTGCTCTCCCGGCTGAAGCCAGGAAATGCCTGCTCACCTTGCGGCAGCGGGCTTGACGCGCTTCGCGCGCCTGACGACTGCCCTCCCGGCAGCCGCGACGAGCGCGAGGCCCATCCGGTACAGGTGCAAGATGTTCCGGGCCGCATTGTGGTCGGCGTTGCCCGACCAGCCGCAGTCCGGGATCTTGCACACGAACACAGCCTGGCTCTGCCGGTTGCCGGGCGTGGTGAAGCCGCACGCTGAGCAGCGTTGGGAGGTGCCGTGCTTCTCGCAGCTCCTCTCGGTGATGAAGTCGAGGTCTTCGATGCCGATCCCGGCGACCCCGGCCCGCGCCGCCCAATTGATCAGGCGGGTCAGCGCGTGGCGGAACCGTGACCGGCGGTCCCGGACAGGTCGTAGGGGAAGCGGTGCGGGTCACCGACCGGGTTACCGTGCCGGTCGAGCCGGTAGGCGGCGAAGTGGTCGGCGTTGGTGTCGACACCGACCATGCCCCGGGCGCCGGCAGTCTCCAACGGGACAGTCCGGACGGCGGGGCGCTGCCAGGATGCGGTGAGGTACCAGCGGCTACGGTTCACGTCGAGGTGGATGCGGTAGGCGACGGCCCGATTCGCGGTGATGCGGTCGGCCCACTCCACCCCCGGTACACGAACGCCACGGTAGCCGTGAGGGTGTACCGGCCATGCCGGCCCGGGCAGCGCATTCAGCGGCGCCGAGCAGATTGCCTCCGGGAGTCTGCGCGCGGGAGGGGCCAACGATGACCAGGCTTCCTCCGGGCGACCGGTGCCGGCGGAAGCGGGTGCGAACAGCAAAGTGCCTGCTCCGTCCCCCGATGCCGGTCTCCGGGCCGGGCGTGAGGACATTCCGGACGAGTCGGAGGAGGATCTATTGCTGTGAGGCCTGTACGGCGCGCTACGCCGCCGGGGGGGCAAGAGGTGGCGCACGTCGGCTGGACGCAAGGAGGAAGGCCATGATCGTCGACTGCGCACACTACCGCGACGGGCGCCGGCAGCACGAGGGTGCGATGTCGCTGGAGCAGGCGGCCGCGCACTGCGCGCAGGGCGGATTTGTCTGGCTGGGCATCTTCGAACCCGGTCCTGAGGAACTGACCAGGGTGCGCGAGAACTTCGGACTGCACGAACTCGCCGTCGAGGACGCCCGGACATTCCACCTGCGGCCGAAGGCCGAGAAGTACGAGGACGGCACCGAGCTGATCATCCTGCGCACGGCACGCTACGACGACGAGCGCGAGGAGATCGACACCGGCGAGATCAGCATCTTCCTCGCCGAACACTTCGTGATCACCGTTCGCCAGGGCATCGCGAGCGAGCTGCACGGTGCCCGAAGCCGGCTCGAACGCCGCCCCGAATTGCTACGGACCGGCAGCACCTCAACTCTGTGGGCGATCCTCGACCAGGTCGTCGACAGCTACGCGCCAGTCGTTGCGGAACTCGAACGCGACATCGAGCAGATCGAGGCCACGGTGTTCTCCGGGGCGGTCGCCCCGACCGAACGGATCTACTCCCTGCGCCGTGAGGCCACTGACTTCTACCGTGCCGTGCACCCGCTGCTCGCCGTGCTCGCCCGGCGGCTGCAGCCCGACAAGTCACCGACCGAGCTCCTGCCGTACTTCCGCGACGTGCACGACCACCTGCTGCTGGTCAACGAGGAGGTCTCCGCCCAACGCGACCTCTTGACCACCGTCCTGGAAGCAAACATCGCGGTGATCTCCGTCGAGCAGAACAAGATCAATCTTCGGCAGAGCGCCACGATGGAGCGGCTCACGATCATCGCGACCGTATTTCTCCCGCTGTCTTTCGTGGTCGGCTTCTTCGGGCAGAACTTCGAATGGCTGGTCGGGCACATCAGCAGCTTCACAGCGTTCCTCGCCCTCAGCGTCGGCGGCCTGCTGCTGCCGTGCCTCATGCTGTACGTCTGGCTGCGCCGGCGTCGCCACCCCACACCGTCGATGCCGGAGGTGAGCAACGTCGCCCCCGCACCCTACGGCAGCCTCCACGGAGTGAGGACGCACCAGTGAGCGCCGCCACCGTGGACGACCGTCGGCGGCCGCTCGCGCCCGGGCGACGCGGCCTCGCGTAGCCCGGCTGGGACATCGACAGGCCAAATTCGCACTCGTTCGCGAACCGTGCGGCCCGGGGTCCGTATGAAACGGATACGCAGTTGCCGAGTAGGGATCGCGTGCAATCTACACTCTGCCGACTGTCCGATTCGGAACGTTCCAGACCAGTCCGCGGCGGCCAACCGCCTTGCCTTGGTGTCCGACGCGCACGATCCGCATACGCAGGTGGTACGGACCGTTACCGGTCCGTATCGCGGGCGCACGGTGTAGAGGGCACGTAAACCCTGTCAAGGTGAGGGTCGTTTTTCGGACAGACGACGGAAGGCTCGGGCATGTTCACCTTGCCGTGGCGGCGAACCAGAGACATCAGCAGCGGAACAACGGCGCGCGAAGGGTTGCCACTACCCGAGGGAGCGGGCCGGGCCGAGTGCCAGGTGGTGGACCCGGTGGGACTGCCGATGCAGGCGACGGTCACCGTGCTGGACCGGGCGGGACAACCCGTGACGGAGGGCGGCACCGACGCGTACGGTCTGTTCACCGCGGCTATACCGCCCGGCGATTACCAACTGTCGGTGGTCTGCGAAGGTTTCCAGCCGCACCGGGTACCTGTCCAGGTGTTCCCAGGTGCCAGAGCCTCGGCCGGGGTGATCGGCCTGGTCGCCGCCCCACTGCCGCCGGCCCCGGCCCGGGGCCGCTGGGACATCGATCCGCATCACAGCGCGGTCCGGTTCATCGCCCGGCATATCGGACTGGCCGAGATCCACGGCCGATTCAACCGCTTCTCCGGCAGCCTGTGGATCGCCGAGCGTATGCGGGACTCCCAGATCGAGGTCTACATCGAGTCGGACAGCATTGACACCGGCGTCCGTATGCGCGACAACCACCTGCGCTCATCGGACTTCCTCGACGTCGCTGCCTACCCGTATCTGCGCTTCAGCGGCGGCGACTTCGTGCACCGCGGCAGCTCCCGCTGGAGCGTGACGGGGGTGCTGGAACTGCACGGCGTCTCCCGCACGGTGAAGCTGGACACCACCTATCTCGGACTGGGCACCGGAATGGAGGGCGAGCCGCGCGCGGCGTGCAGGGCGGTCACGGAACTGCACCGCGAGGACTTCACCCTCACCTGGCAGAAGATGCTCGCCCACGGCATCGCCGCCATCGGCGCCACCATCCGCATCGAGCTGGACATCCAGGCCGTCCAGACAGCACAAGCAGGCAGTACGCCCCAGGCCACCTGAGGACCAAGGGTGCCGAAGCGGATCACTCCGAGATCGGGCTTCCGACGGAGACCGGGAAGGCCGAGGGCACGAAGCTGAAGCGGGTGGTGGATCGGGACTTGCGGGACGAGGCGACCCCGGACTGTTCGCCCCGGCCTCGCCGAGGCCAGAAGGTCGGCTGCGGCAGCCGGCCCCGGCTACGCGCGCCCGCCCCGAGACGACGCCCGGTCGGGTGTCGCGACAGACACCCCGAGGGGGCGGGCCAGACCGATCAACCCTTCGTCCAGGCGCTGCAGATGCCGCAAGACACGGTCCGTGACACGATCGTGCCGGGGCGTGCCGGGCGTGTCCGTCTCCAGCATGGAGGCCAGGCTCGCGCCCGTCTCCACCACGCCGTCGCTGTCGTCGTCCTCGACACGCGCGACGAGGACGTCGATGTTGTGGGCGATGCGCCGACCTGCCCCCTTCAGGAGGGGATCCGCAGCAACGCTCTTGCAGTTCGGGAGGAGTTCGGCCGTCGCCGCCAGCGAACGCGCGTGGTAGGCGCACGTCTCCAGCAGCGCCACTACGTAGCGAGCGGTCTGGCGGCGGGTCCGCAGCGGAGTGATCGGGTGGGTCAACGGCTGTGTGGAGGACCGCAGATTCTCCAGTGCCGTATCGAGCTCCCGGGCCATGTCCAGCAGATCGCGCGCGGGCCCGCCGCTCAACTGCTCCACCGCGGCATCGCTGACGACACCGAGCCGGGTCAGCACCGTGCCGAGGAGTTCGTCGGTACGGCGATCAGTGTGCACCGGCAGGATCACAGCCGCCGCGATCACGCCGCAGGCGGCGCCGAGCGCGGTCTCCTCGATGCGCAGAACAAGCACCGCGGAACTGTAGGTGTTGAGCAGGGTGTACAGCAGTCCCAGTGCCGCCGTGACGAAGAAGGACATCAGCGCGTACGACAGCGGCGCGGTGAAGAACATGGCGAAGACGAACACCAGCACGAGTACGAACGCCGTCCAGGTGTGGTGGCCCACCAGGCCCGCCAGGCCTGCACCGGCGACAACGCCAAGAACCGTGCCCAGCAGCCGACGGTAGCCTTTGACCAGGATCTCCCCGGTGGACGCCGTGTTCAGGAAGACGACCCAGCAGGTCAGCACCGCCCAGTACCAGCGCTGACTGGAGAGGAACTCCCCGCCCACGATGGCCAGCGCCGAACCCACCGACACCTGGACTGCGGCACGCGTCGTGGGACGCTCCAGTCCCTTGCGGACATCCTCGACAGGCTCGGTCTCCTCGGCCCGCGCCATGGCGACGTCCTCGGCATCCAGTTCCTCACGGGAACGCGTCGTCGCAGGCGTGTCGTCGGACTCGTCCTGGGGCCCGTCGAGAGCCAGCCGCAGGCCCATGACACCGCGCGCCGCCTCCCCGATGCCGCGGAAGACGTCCTGGACGGGGACCGAGGTGCGCGGCAGATTCTCCTCGTCCCGATAGCCGAGCAGCCGGTTGCGCAGATGGGCCACCGCGGCGCCGCGATTGTTCGAGGCCGGGCGGGCCACGAGCAGGCGCAACGCGTTGAGATCACGTCGCAACGTCGCGGTGATGTCGTCCTGTGTCCGCAGTCGGTTGCCGGGCGCCGGCGCGGGCGCGTGCGGCAGATGAAGCGTGAGCGTGTCGGCGCGTTCGGAGCTGCGCGCGGTGAGGATGAGTACGCCGAGCCGCTCGGCGGCGATCTCGGCGTCGGCGACACGGCGCTGGACGAGCAAGGCGGTGGCGCTGTCGCTGGTGCCCTCCTCCAGCCGCCCCTGGATCATCATCGCGCTCTGATGGAGGCGCGCGGTGTGCTGGCGTACGTCCTCCAGCGCCTTCTCCACGTGGTCCGGCCCGGCGACGAGCAACTCGATCTGGGCGGATACCAACTGGGCGAAGCGGGCGCGGAATGCCTCGCGCAGTCGCAGCAGAATGCGTTCGGGCGTCTCAACAACCAGGCCGAACCGCACGACCGCGCTGCAGACGAACGCGACGACCAGTGTTCCGCACAGCTCCGGCAGCGCAGAGACCGCGGCCCTGACGAACAGGGACACAAAATAGATCTGAAACCCGATGAGCCCCAGGGCCGTACCGCGATCACCGAACCGACGGCTGTAGACCGCGGCAAAGATCAAGGCGAGGAAGACGAGGTCGCCCGCGACGACCTGGGTGCTCAACAGTGCTCCCAGTGACATCGCCACGAGGGCCACGGGCAGGCCGAGCGCGAGCGTGATGGCCTGTTCGCGCCGTTGCTTCTCCTTGATGGCGAAGGTCGCGACCATGGCTGAGATGGCACCGGCCACCATGTGGCTCACATCGGCCTTGAGCAGCGCCAGGACCGCGAGCGTGAGCGCGATGGCGCCGACTGTCCGCAGGCCGGCCATCAGCCGCAACAGTCCGGGGTCGGAGGCCGAGAACCG
Source organism: Streptomyces sp. NBC_01320 (assembly GCF_035974375.1). Classification (NCBI taxonomy): domain Bacteria; kingdom Bacillati; phylum Actinomycetota; class Actinomycetes; order Kitasatosporales; family Streptomycetaceae; genus Streptomyces; species Streptomyces sp. NBC_01320. Next base: position 10,916,049 of record NZ_CP108390.1, on the reverse strand, counting down.
GTCCCAGATCCTAGTCCGGCTCGCCCGTGCCACTGGCCTCACCCTGCCGCTTTCCCCGCTCGCCACCATAAACCGGAAGTTCCAGCATGGCACGCGTCAACCCCCGCCCTGGCCCCGCCGTCCCGAGGGAGTGATCAAGCGGTTGTACGTACATGCCGGACCAGAACGGCTGGAGCGCGACACACGGCCCGGTCACCCTGATCACCATCGTGGTCCTTGTGATGATCACCAACCAGGTGGGGAAGCCAGGAGTGAACCGCCCGGGATTGGTATGGACTCGGTCGTGAGGTTCGGCCCTGACCTGGGCCCGGCAGCGGCTGCGCGCCAAGCCGTTGCAGATACTGTTCGAGCGGCGCTGCGGCACGCTGGTCACGACGGCGACCTCGGGCGCGTTCGCGGTCGGGCTTCGGCTGGTCGCCTGGGACGGCGCCGCGCTGGACGTCCGCGACACCCCGGCCAATGCACGTGAGTTCGGGTTCACAGGCAAAGGCGGCGTCGATCAGAGCGGACACCCGCAGGTAACGTCTGATGGCGCTGACCGAGTGCGGGACCCATGCCCTGGTCGACGAGGCCTTCGACGCCGTGGCCACGTTCAGCGAGCAGCGGCTAGCCGTCAACTACTGGCTTCTCTGCGCCCGGAAATGCTGGTGCTGGCCGACCGTAACTTCTCCGGGTACGAACCGTGCGGCCTGGCCGGGGCTACCGGCGCCCACCTGGCCTGGCGGGTCACCGGCCGTGGTGGGCGGCACACGGCCGCAGCCGCATCCCAGCGGCAACGCACCCCAGCACGAACCATGCATACATCCGACCTATCTTCGAACTTCTTCGAATGGATGCCCATACACTCCGCTCTGGGTGCTGATACTGACACCCTTGGATCCGACTCATGAAGCCGTTTCACCGCACCACTCCCTGGGCTCCACTGCCTAATTGGCGGATCGTCGGCCCGACGGGAGGAAAGTCCAAGGGGCTCCACAGCTCTGTCCATGGTCCGATGAATCGTCACATCTCAGACTGACCCTCACGCTTGGACCGCATCCCACCCGCAGGAGGGAACCGCCCCATGGACAGGCAGGAATCCACCGACCCGGGCCCCAGCCGCCGCACCGTCCTGAGAACCACCGCGGCCGCAGGCGCCGTCACCGGAATCTGGGCATCCGGGGCACTGCCCGCATGGGCGTCCGACCGCCGCGGCGAGCTGGTCTCCGAAACCCTGACGGTGACCGTCGATCCCGACTTCCCCCGAGTTGTCGGCTACCGCTGGACGGCCACCGGGGACACCCTGGGCGGCGCAGTCGAATCGGCCCGTACCGTACGCATCAACGGCAGCAACTACACCCCGGCCGTCACCTCGCAGCTCTCCGCGGACCGGGCCGCCTACCGGATCTCCGTCCCCGAACTGGACGTATCCGTGGACGTCGAACTGACCCTCAAGGGCGACGTCCTGCGCTTCAGGGCCGTACGCATCACGGAGCGCGGCGCCACCCGCATCTCCATCTTCGGACTCCCAGGCCTGGGCCTGGTCTCCGCCTCCGCCGCCCAGCAGGCCACCCTCTCGCACTGCCCTCTGACGTACGGACTCGGCGGCCCCGAGGCCGCCGACGTGTTCGTCGCGTCCGCCGACGCGACCGCCGACGCCACCTGGCGGCGCACCTCCTACGCGATGCTCGACACCGGTCGACTGGCCGCCGCCGTCGAGTCGTTCACCTGCGCCCAGGACCGGCTGATGTACCGCACCAGCGATGTCGCCGGGGTCCACCACACGGAGATCGCAAGCGGTGAATGGGTCTACCGGGGCGCGGACGGCAAGGTGTTCGGCCTGCCCGAGGCCGCGGTCGTCGTCACCGCCGACCGCAACGGCGACGGCGTCGCCGACTGGCAGGACGCCGCCATCGCCTTCCGTACGATCATGCGCAACCCGTACGCGGACGACTGGAGCCGCACCCGCGTGGTACAGGGCATCGCGATCAACATCGCCAGCAACGCGGACCAGCCGTTCCTCACCACGCTCGACGAGATCCGCCGCACCTACCTGCACACGGACGGGCTTCCGCAGGCGATCCTCCTGAAGGGCTATCAGTCCGAGGGGCACGACAGCGGTCATATGGACTACGGGGGTCACTACAACACCCGGGCCGGCGGCCTTGCGGCGCTGCGCACGCTCACCAAGGAGTCCCGCCGCTACAACGCGGCGGTGGGCGTGCACATCAACGCCTGGGAGGAGTATCCGGAGTCGCGCAGCTTCCGCTGGGACCGCAGCAACGGCGTGGCCGACCTCGGCTGGCGGTGGATGGACCAGTCGTGGCACACCGACACGGTCAAGGACCAGGCGACCGGGGCGTTCGCGAAGCGGTTCGCCGGACTCACCGACGATCTGCCGCACCTCGGCTTCGTCTACTCCGACACCTACTGGACCGGCGGCTGGGCCCCGGCCCGTCAGGGGCAGGTGATCACCGGCGCGGGACTGCCGCTCGGCGGCGAGGCGGACGCCCAGTTCGAGCGGGACAGCGTCTTCACGTACGCGGGACAGACCGGCAGTGGCCTCAAGTCGACGATCATCCGGTTCATCCGCAACCACCAGCGGGACGCCTGGAACCGCACCCCACTGCTGCGCGGGGCGGACAACACCCATTACATGGGCTGGCAGAGCCAGCAGAACCTGAAGAACTGGCTGAAGGCCACCTTCACCGTCAATCTGCCGACGAAGTTCCTCCAGCACTTCGAGATCCAGCGGATGACCGCCCATCAGGTCGACCTGACGAGCGGGGTCTCCGTCAGCGACGCGACCGGCACGGCCAAGATCACCTGGAACGGACGGCTGATAGCGGACGGCACGACCGTCTTCCTCCCCTGGGAGCCCACCGACGAGGCCGATCCGCGAAAGATCTACCACTGGAACTCATCAGGCGGCACGACCAGTTGGCAGCTTCCGGCGAAGTGGGCGCAGTGCGAGACCGTCGGCCTCTACCGGCTCGGCGAGGACGGCCGCACCCACATCGGCGACCTTCCCGTCACCCGCGGCACCGTCACCGTGACCGCCGACGCGACCACTGCGTACGTCCTCTATCGCACCGTGCCGTCCTCGCTGCGCGACCCCGACTACGGCAGGGGCGGCCTCCTCGCCAACCCCTCCTTCACGAGCCGCACCACCGACGGCTGGACGGTGCCCGAATCCGGCCAGGTCACCGTCACCGACGACGGCAACGGTCTCCCGTATCTGCGGATCGCGGCGACCGGCGCGCGCACCGCCGCCCAGCGGCTGGCCCGCCTGACTCCCGGCACCTACTCCGCCTCAGTGTGGGTACGTATCACGGGCACCCGCAAAGCCGCCCTCACCGTCAGCGGCCACGGCGGCCCGGAGACCACCGTCTGCGCCACCACCTCACCGCTGACCCACAAGGTCAATAACGCCCGCTGGTACCGCACTTCGTTCCAACGGATGAAGGTTCTGTTCACCGTTCCCGGGGACGCCAGGGGCACGGCTCTGCTCACCCTGTCCGCCGAGGCGGGCGCCGAGGGCACCCGGGTGGATTTCGCCGACGTACGGGTGGTCGCGAACGAGGGCGCCGATCCGGAGTACGGCGGCCACTGGTTCGCCGAGGACTTCGAGCATGTGGACGAGGGCTGGGGCCCATTCGTCTACACGGGCGGGGGCGAAGGCAACCGCACCCACCTCTCCGAGACCCACGAGAACTACACCCGTGACACCGTCAGCGGCCGCTTCTCCCTCAAGACCCTCTCCGACAGCACGGGGGTCGTCTACCGCACCATGCCGCAGACCCTGCGCTTCGCCCCGGGCCGCGCCTACCGTATCCGCTTCTCGTACCAGGCGGACCCCGGATCGGACTACCGCGCCGTCGTCGCCCGGGACGGCGGCTCCGCCGTCACCGAGGACCTGCTGCCGCCCACCACCACCCGCGCCCTCGACGCCGCACCGCCCAACAACCTTCCCGTTCCCGCTGGCTGGGACGACAGCCTGCCGCCCCAGCACTCGGCCACGCACCGGGTGTACGAACAGACCGTGATCACCGGCGGGGCCGGCTGCGGCGACATGTGGCTCGGCATCAAGCACAACCGGGGCGCCGCCTTCGTCCTGGACGACCTGGTCGTCGACGACCTGGGCCCGGCCGACACGGGCGCCCTCTGCCCCACCTCACCGCCCGCCCAGGTCGCCGTCGCCCCGGCCCTCTACACGCGCGGCGCCCCGGGCACAGTGAAGGTGAGCTTCACCAACAGCACCGGCGCCCCACTCTCCGGCGTGGTCCTCACCCTGGACGCCCCCGAGGGCTGGCAGGTCACCCCGGACCGGCAGCCCCTGGACACCGTAGCCGACGGGGCCACCGCCACCGCCGAGTTCACGGTCACCCCGCCCGCCGCCGACCTCAGGGAGTCCGCGGGCTCCGGACGGGCCCGGGCCGCATACCCGCTCGCCTCGGGCACCGCCGTCACCACCGCGGCCGTCCCGGCGACCCCGCCGTTGGCGCGCCTCTCCGATGCGTACAACAGCACCATGATCGCCCGCGACGCCCATCCGGCAGAGGGCTCGTTCGACAGCGGCAACAGCTACTCCGCCGAGGCACTGACGGCGGCCGGAGCCGCACCGGGCACCCAACTGATCGTCGACGGACTGTCCTTTACGCTCCCCGACTACGGTCCGGGCCGCTGGGACAACGCCGCGGGTGGCGGCGGAGAGATCGCGCTGAGCGGCCGTGCCCGCGAGATCGGCTTCCTCGGCGCCTCGGCGGGCGGCATCACCGGCCAGGTCGCCGTCCACTACACGGACGGCACCACCGACACTGCGAACCTGTATCTGCCCAACTGGCTGACGGACGCCCCCACGGCCAACGGGGCCCGCACCGCCGTCACGACCGACCACCGGGTCACCCCGTCCGGCCCCGCCAACTACGGCCTCAACTACCGCCTCTACGTCAACACCGTGCCCGTGAACCCCGACAAGGAGCTCCACTCGCTGACCCTCCCGTCCCAGTCCACACTCCACATCCTCGCCCTGACCCCACGCCGCTGACCCGACGAACGGCCGGAGGCCGGTCCCACCCGGGACCGGCCTCCACCTGCTCACAGCAGACTCCCGAGGCCCCCCGAAATTCGTGAGCGAGGCCCTGGCCACCGCCGTCGAGGCCGGCTGCACCGGGATGCGCATTCTTCGGACCGACTCGCAGTTCTACACCGCCGGGGTGATCATCGCCTGCCACCGGGCCGGAGCCCACATCTCGATCGCCACCGGCAGGAACCTCTCCATCAAGCGAGCCGTCCACAGCATTCCCGAGGACGCCTGGCAACACATCAGTTACCCGACGCCGATACCGGTGAACTCACCTCGGACGCCGAAGTCGCCGAGATACCCCAATTCACCGCCTTCACGAGCCGAAAGAAAGCGGAGCGGGTCACCGCCCGGCTATTCGTGCGACGGGTCCGTGACCTGGCCAAACCCGCCGTCATGGGTGAACAGGGCGAGTTGTTTCCCGTCTGGCGCTACCACCCCTTCTTCACCGACCAGCCCGCCGCAACCCTGCAGGCCGAGCGGGAACACCGCCACCATGCGGTGGTCGAGCAGTTCATCGCGGACACCAAAGCCAGCGCCCTGGCCCCACCTGCCCTCCGGGCACTTCCACGCCAACGCGGCCTAGCTGACTCTGTGGGCGATGACCTACAACCTGCTGCGGGCCGCCGGTGCACGGACCTCGCCCTCCATGCCAAGGCCACCACCGCCACCCTCCGCAGCCACCTGGTCCAGATCCCGGACCGGACCACCCGATCAGTGGTTGGCGACAAGACGGGTGTCAGTAGCTGGAGGTCGGTGGCTCGTCGGACTTTCGGGCCCGCTGTTCCGCTGCCCGATCGAGGGACTGCCGAAGAGCGAGTTCCTTCGTGCACGTCTTCACCGTGTCTTCAATGAACCCATCGGGCATGGCACTTCTCCCGTCCGCGGTTCCGTGACTGCCGGCTACGAGGATGGACTCTCGTCCGAGCGCGCACAAGGTCGTTGAACCATGAATCTTGTTTCATGACACCCGCCCGCGACCCGCGCGGCTGCAAAGGATTGCACATACAAGCCGCGAGCCAACATAGCTGGTTGACGCGACATCAACTCGGTCGGCGAGGTCGCAGAGGAATTTCTGAGCGAGCCATTGACACAGCCTGCAAACGGTTTCAGAGTGCAGTGCCATCAGCTCCACCTCGATCCACATCCCCGCATCCCCGAAGAGGACCGGCATGGCAGTAACCATCCGTGACGTTGCGAAGGCAGCCGGCGTCTCAGCTTCCACAGTGTCACGAGCACTGTCGCTGCCCGACATCGTCGACCCCAGCACCCGCGAGCGGGTGCTGAGGGCCGCCGACCAGCTGGGCTACCAGCCCAACCGGGCGGCACGCGGACTGATCACCGGACGCACCGGCAACCTGGGGCTGATCGTCCCCGACCTGGCCAACCCCTTCTTCCCCATGGTTATCAAGGGGATCCAGGCGCAGGCCATGGATGCCGACTACGCGGTCTTCCTCGCCGACAGCGACGAGAAGCCCGCCCTCGAAATCGGTCTGGTGCGCGCCCTGGCCGTACAGGTCGACGGCATCATCCTGTGCTCTCCCCGGATGTCCGACGCCGAGCTTCGCGAGGCTGCTGGATGCGTACCCGTCGTCCTGGCCAACCGGCGCTCCGGACTGCTGCCCGCCAGCCTGGTGGACAACGCCGGCGGCCTGCGCGAGGCGGTCGATCACCTCGTCGCGCTCGGCCACCGCCGGATCGGTTTCATCGCCGGCCCGCGTTCCAGCTGGTCGAGCAGCGAGCGGCTGCGCGCGCTGCGGGCGGCCGTCGAGGCGGTACGGGTGGAGCTGGTGGAGATCGGCAACTTCGCCCCGCAGTTCGAGGGCGGTGTCGCGGCAACCGACGCCACACTCGCCTCCGACATCACCGCCGTCATCACGTACAACGACCTGATGGCACTGGGGCTCATCCAGACCCTGGCCTCCCGCGGCATCGAGGTGCCGCGACGGTTGAGCGTCATCGGCATCGACGACATCCCCACGTCTGCAATGGTGCACCCCTCGCTCACCACCCTCTACGTTCCCAAGGAGCAAGTCGGGCGCGTGTCCGTCGATCTCATGGTGCAGCTACTGGGCGATCCCCAGGCCGACGCCCGCCCGCAGCGGGAGCTTCCCACCAGGCTGATCGTCCGCAACACCACCACCGTTCCCCCCCTTTGACCCCCAGGCCCTCGCGCCGCACACGTTGCGCAGGCGCCGAGAAGGGACCCGTCATGCACACTTCCCGCTACACAGCCGTGCTCGGATCAGCCGCGGTGGCACTCAGCCTCCTCACCGCCTGTGGCGCCCCGGCCACCTCCGGCCAGGACCGCGGCGCGACCTCCGGAGCCGTCCCCGAGACACCGTCCAAGCCGGTCGCCCTCAACGTGCTGGACGTCGCCGGCAACCTGCAGCTCACCCAGGGCATGATCGACGAATTCGTCGAAGAGAACCCCAAGGTCATCTCCAGAGTGACCTACTCCAACGCGCCCGCCCCCGACCTGGTCGGCAAGATCAAGGCCCAGCAGGGAGCCGGCCGGGTCGACATCGGCCTGGTGCTGACCGGCGTCGACGGCATGGCGGCCGGCGTGGAGCAGGGGCTGTGGGAGCAGCTGCTGCCCGAACACGCGGACCGGCTCACCAACATGAAGGAGTACCAGGAGCCCGCCGCGAAGATGCAGGACCTCGCCGGGGACCACGGCGTGACCGTGACCTACTACCCGTCGGGCCCGCTGCTGGAGTACCTGCCGGGCAAGGTGGCGAAGGCGCCGAAGACGGCGCAGGAGCTCCTGGACTACGCCAAGGCGCACCCGGGCAAGGTCGAGTACGCCCGCCCCGCCAACTCCGGCCCCGGACGCACCTTCCTGATGGGCCTCCCGTACATCCTGGGCGACAAGGACCCCAAGGACCCGGTGAACGGCTGGGAAAAGACCTGGGCGTACCTGGGCGAGCTCAACAAGTACGTGAGCACCTACCCCTCCGGCACCACGCAGACGATGAAGGACCTTGCGAACGGCACCGCCGACATCATCGTGACCACGACCGGCTGGGACATCAACCCGAGGGTGCTCGGCACCGTGCCGAAGGAAGCGAAGGTCGGCGCCCTGGAGGGCTTCCACTGGGTCACCGACGCGCACTACGCGGTGATCCCCAAGGGCGCCTCGATCGACCAGCAGTCGGCGGTGCTGAAACTGATCCAGTTCATGCTCACCAAGGAGCAGCAGGCCAAGGCGTACGACGACGGCTACTTCTACCCCGGCCCGGCGGTGAAGGGCGTCGATCTCTCCATGGCACCGCAGAAGAGCCAGGACGCGATCAAGAAGTTCGGACGGCCGGAGTACGACGCGCTGATTGCCGACAACCCCAAGGAGGCCCCGCTGGATGCGAAGTCCGTCATCGAGGCCTTCGACCGGTGGGACCGCGAGATCGGCGGAGCGAAGAAGTGACGGCTGCTCAGAATCGTTTCGCGGAACTCCGGCTCGACGGGGTCGGCCGCCGCTTCGGCGGCCAGAACGCCCTCAGCGGGTTGGACCTCAGCATCCGGGCCGGTGAGTTCATCGCCCTGCTCGGGCCGTCGGGCTGTGGCAAGTCCACCGCACTGAACTGCCTGGCCGGGCTGCTCCCGCTGACGGCGGGCAGCATCTGGCAGGACGGCCGGCGGATCGATGTGCTGCCGCCGGAGAAGCGCGGGTTCGGGATGGTGTTCCAGAACTACGCGCTGTTCCCGCACATGTCGGTGCGCGGCAACATCGCCTTCGGTCTGAGGATGCGGCGGCTGCCCAAGCCGGAGGTTCAGCGCCGCACCGACGAGGCGATCCGCCTGGTCCAGCTCGAGGAGCACGCCGGCAAACTGCCCGGTCAGCTCTCGGGCGGCCAGCAGCAACGGGTGGCGATCGCCCGTGCCGTGGTGCTGGAACCGTCACTGGTGCTGATGGACGAACCGCTCAGCAACCTCGACGCCAAGCTGCGGCTTGAGATGCGCACCGAGATCCGGCGGCTGCACCAGAGCCTGGGACTGACGACGGTGTACGTCACGCACGACCAGGAGGAGGCGCTGTCCATGGCGGACCGCCTGGTGGTACTGCGCGGTGGCCGGGTGCAGCAGGTCGGCACCCCTGAGGAACTGCACAACCGGCCGGCGAACCGGCATGTGGCGGACTTCATGGGGTTCCGCAACCTGCTGCCTCTGACCGCCGGCACCGGGGACGCGGACGGGCTGGTGGTGGAAGGGCGCGGACTGCGGCTGCGTGTCACGCCGGTCGGCCGGATACCGGCGGGGGCGCCGGTCTTGGTGGGCGTCCGTCCGGAGGACCTCACGGTGGTGGACCCGAACGCCGCGGGCGGCGCCCCTGGCACGGGTACACCGCCGGACACCCTCCAGGCAGTGGTGGAGGTGGTGGAGTACCAGGGCCACGAGCTGGCAGTGGAGGCCCGCACGGCGGAGGGACTGCGCCTGCATCTGAAGAGCCGCGAGCGGCCGGTGCCGGGCGACGTGCTGACGCTGACGGCCGACCCTTCCCGCTTGCTGGCGTTCCCGGCGGAGAGTGACGACAAGGTGCCGCCGGCCGGGGCCACCGCACCTCCTGCGGTCGCCCCGGCCGGGGCGACCGCAGGAGGTGCGTCATGACCGGCACGATGCCGCGCCCCGTCGAGACCACCCCCCGCGCGGACAGCGGTGTGGGCGGCCCCGGCCTGCGGCACCGGCTGGCGGAGCGCGGTGTGGACAGCCGGCTGCTGCTGCTGGTGCCCGCGGTGGTATTTGTACTGGGCCTGTTCGTGTACCCGTTCCTGTACGGCCTGGGGCTGTCGTTCCAGCCGACCTCCGGCGGCAGTCCTTTCACGGAATACCAGCGGTTCTTCACCGACCCCTACCAGCGGGACACGATCGGTAGGACGCTGGGGCTGGCCGTGCCGGTCTCCCTGCTGAACGTGCTGGCCTCGGTGCCGATCGCACTGCGCATGCGCGGCAGGTTCCGTGGCAAGCGACTGGTCACGACCCTGCTGGTGGTACCGATCACGCTCGGCACGGTGCTCGCCGCCGAGGGCCTGCTGAATTTCCTCGGCCCCACCGGGTGGTTCAACCGCATCCTGCAGGGCGCCGGGCTCACCGACAATCCGGTGCAGCTGGTCAACAACTACTGGGGGGTCTTCTTCTCCCTGGTGATCACCGGATTCCCGTTCGCGTTCCTGCTGATCCTCTCCTACCTGTCCGGCATCGACCCGACCCTGGAGCGCGCTGCCGCCACCCTGGGTGCGGACCGGTGGGCGCGTTTCCGCCGGATCACCCTGCCGTTGCTGGCTCCCGGTCTGGCGACGACATTCTGCCTGACCTTCGTGCTGGCGTTCAGCGTCTTCCCGTCGGCGATCCTGGTCGGCAACCCGAGCGGGGAGACCAGAGTCATCTCCATCGCCGCCTACCAGGCGGCGTACGAGCGTTACGACTACCCGTCCGCCTCGGCGATCGCCATGATCATGGGTGTCGTCGAACTCGTGGTGATCGCGGTGGTCATGCTGTGGCGCTCGCGCCTGTACACCGGATCGACGGGAGGGAAGGGCTGATGGCAGACGTACTCGGCGTACCCGCTGCCTCGGGCCCGGCGGCACGGCCCAGGATCGTGGCCGGCCCCGGGGCGTGGCTGGTATGGGGGGCGGTTGTCCTCTTCATGCTCGGCCTGCTCGGTGTCGTCGGATCGGTACTCGTCAACTCCTTCGGGACCCGGTGGTTCGACACCTGGCTGCCGCAGGGAGCGACCACCCAGTGGTACTCCCAGGCGTGGGAGGGCTTCGGGCTGCTGCAGGTGATCACCGTGACACTCGAGGTGTGTCTCACGGTGGTGGCGCTGTCGGTGCTTGTCGGCGTGCCCGCGGCGTACGTGCTGGCCCGGCGCGACTTCCCCGGCAAGCGGATCATCCACCTGGCGTTCCTGCTGCCGATCCTGATGCCGCCGATCACTTACGGCATCCCGCTGGCGACCGTGCTCTACAAGTTCGGCCTGGCCGGCCACCTCTCCGGTGTCGTGCTCGCCAACCTGGTGCCGTCGGTGCCGTTCGTGATCCTGACGATGACGCCGTTCATCGAGCAGATCGACCCGGCGATCGAGCGGGCGGCCCGTATGTCGGGGGCCCGCCTGTGGTCGGTGTTCACGCGGATCCTGGCGCCGCTGCTGGTCCCGGGCATCCTGGCTGCGGCGATCCTGGTGCTGGTGCGAACGGTCGGCATGTTCGAGCTGACCTTCCTGACGGCCGGGCCGGACTCGCAGACCCTGGTGGTCGCGCTGTTCTACTCGATGTCGGCCTCCGGCATCCGGGCGCAGCAGTCGGTCGACGCCATGGCCGTGATCTACATGACGATGATGCTGGTCCTGCTCGTGGCGGCGCTGCGCTTCGTCAACCCCACGCAACTGGTGGCCCGGGTGAAGGAGCAGCCGGAGCCCTGACACCTGGTCGGCCGACAGGCCGGGGAGGCGCCGACGGGCGCCGCCCCGGCCCGTCGGCCGTGGGGGATGTACTGCAGTCGGCGGGAAGGACGGCCCCGGGCCGCGCCACGTCCCAGGCGGATGCGTCTTCAGCATCGCCGGTGCCGTCCACGGCGAGTGAAGCCTCGCCTCCTGCGCGCCCAGTTCTGCAACGCCCACGGGGCGCGACTGTGCGGTCCTCCCGGGCGTCGCGTTCCTTCTGTACGCGACGCCCGGGAGCGCGTGCCCGGCGCTTCGAGCGTCCGCTGGATGTACTCAACCGCTCTTTGAGTACATCCGCTCGTGATCGTGTGCCGTCCGCTTACATCACCTACGACACCGACGAAGAGCTGCGCCCCGGCGGGTCACGTCCGCTGGAGTGGTGTATCGACGGCCACTGGGTGATCTCGTCTTTCGTCCGTACTCATCGGCCCGTCAAGAGGTTCGGCTGGAAGAACAGCGGTCACCTGCCGGCCGAGCGCCCGCGCCCGTCGACGGGGCGACGCGGCGCAGTCAACTGTCTGGAAGTCGGAGACCAGAACTCAGACAGCGCCACTCCCGTGAGGCGGCAACCCAACGGCTGCCCACCACGCCCCTACAGCGCCTCCAGCGCCACCGCCGTCGCGGCCGACGCCAGCCAGACCAAGCCGACGGCGAGCCACAACTGGACGTAGTCCCAGTCCTTGACACGCGGCACTTTCAAGCCTTCACGCTTGCGCAGGGTGGCCCACTTGCTCAGGCTGGGATGGCCGGTGAGATACAACGTCGCGGCCGTGCCGAGAAAGAGGCCGCCGAGAGCTGCGAGCACATCGGGCACAGGGACGTACAGCACCGCGACAACGGCGACAGCCGCGCCCCCGAGCAGCCAGTGCCCCATCACCCACAGATACAGCTTCACTACGTCCTTGCCATCCATGATCACTCGCCCATCCCCCTGAACTCATCAGGTGCCGTCAGGCCTTTCCCACCCGTTGCCGCACCGCACAGCCGACTTCCAGCAATCTCCCCTGCCGCCACGCGGGGGACGCTCACGACTGGGCCAGGATCAGGTGGGAGCCTGTACACCACTTCTCAGGACGCAACCCCCCGGCGGGAAATCGCAGGACAGCAGCGTCTCCGCGGTCGGCTCCGCACCCCTCGTCGTCCGCGCGGGCAAGTCCCTCGACGACTACGTCTCCGAATACGACCTGACGTGACTGAACCGGCAGGACTCCGCGTCCGTCCTCATACCGCCCCTCGGAGAGGGAGAGCCGCGCACCGTGCCGGTCCGTATCAAGCCCGGCAAGAATGGAATTTCGGTCACCGTGGAGGTCGCTCCGCCGGACGCCGGCTACCGCGACACGGCGTACTTCCAGCTCACTCCGAACTGACCGTGCCTTCATCCGCCCCAGCGGGGCCCCGGCCCCCAAGGGTGCGATCCCGCGGAAGGGCAGACCACCCGAAGGTGTGGCGCCAACGATCCGCCAGGCTGCCCCGTCCGCAGCGAGTGCCTTGACCACGCCCTCGACCACCCCATCGAGCACGGCATCGAACACGGCATCTGCGGCAGCATGACCAAACGCGAGCGCCGCGCCCTGCTGAAGCGCCGGCCGACCGTCACCTCCTGGCCCCCCCTGCTGGAGACAGCACGCCAAAGAGCAAGGGAGGCAGGAGCGTGGGGCAGACACCGGCCCTGCTTCCATGAGGCGCCGCGTCGGCCGACCGGCACCGGATCCCGGGCCCGGGGCCCGTGCGCGGTGCCCCCTGGAAGGCGCGCGCCGGTTCACGACGTAGGAAGTCCTCGACGCGCATGTCGCCACTCACACTCAGGACGCGCGGACGCCGACCCTTCACGACCACGCCGCACCGGCCTCGACGCGCCCGAAGATCCCGTCAACTACTCAAGAATCACGAACAGTTACGGCCATCGGCCCGATGCAGAAACCCCGGCGCCGACCCGGCCCCGGAGCGTCGAGCGCTCGCGGTGGCGGCCGGGCCGGCGACGAAGGCGGTCACCCGTCGGGCACTATCCCTGGTGGCCCCTGGGGGTGCGGATCGTGACCGTCTCGGTGAGCGGCAGGTTCGACGAGGAGTTGCCCACCTCGATGCGGTAGGCGCCGTCGGCGGTCTTCCACCCTTCGGCCCCGTCGTCCCAAACGGAGAGCGGGTGGTTCGACGCCGCGGGATCAATGGTCAGCTCGACCCGCTGCTTCTCCCCCGGCTCGAGCTGGACCTTCTGGAACGCCACGAGGCGCCGAGGCGGCTCTCCTGTGGTGGACGGCAGGCCGAGGTAGACCTGGGCGACCTCTGCGCCGGCCACCTTCCCGGTGTTCTCCACGAAGAAGCGGACCTTGACCGGCTTGGTTCCGTCGGACGTCTTCGGGGTGACCACCAGCTTCGACATCGTGAAGTCGGTGTAGGAGAGCCCGAAACCGAACGGGAACGCGGGCTTGGCGTTGTTCGCGTCGTACCAGCGGTAGCCCATCTCAAGCCGTTCGCTGTAGGTCGCCGTGATCTTGCCGTCGCCGTCCGGGTCGACCCCGGGCCACTGCTCCGCGGTGGCGTTGGCGCCCTCCCGCTGCCCGGCAGGGAAGGTCATCGGCAGTTTGCCCGACGGGTTGGTGATGCCGAACAGCAGATCGGCGACGATGTTGCCGTCCTCCTGCGCCGGGTACCACGCCTCCAGCAGCGCGGGAACCTTGTCCTGCCAGGGCAGCAGGACCGGCCCGCCGTTCTTGAGCACCACGACCGTCTTGGGGTTGGCGGCCGCCACCGCGGAGACCAGCGCGTCCTGGTCGACCCCGTTGCTGACCGGCAGCGAGAGGTCGGACCGGTCCACGCCCTCACGGGAGACGTCGCCCACCATGACCACGGCGACGTCCGACTTGGCTGCCAGGGCAGCTGCCGAAGCCAGGTCGGTCCCGTTGTTGTACGTCACGGACGCGTCCGAGCCCAGCTTGCCCAGGGCGTCCTCCAGACCCTGCTTCGGCGTCACGGTGTACGGGGAGGTGACGACGATGTTGTCCGACGGGCCCTGGGAGTTGAACTTCGCCTGCCCCGCGAACGTCTGACCACCAATCAGCGCAATGGAATTCAGCGAGCCCGCGTCCAACGGCAGTGTCTTCTTCTCGTTCTTCAGCAGCACACTGCCCTGCTCGCCCAGGTCGCGGATCCGCTGGCCGTTGGTGGCGAAGTCGATGGGCGTCAGTGAGTTGACGGGATCGTCGAACTGGCCGAGCTTGAACATCACCTTGTAGCGGCGTTCGAGCATCTGGTCGATGTCGGCCGTCACGATGTCGCCCGTGTCCAGAGCAGCATGGATCAGTTCGGGAGTGAACCATCGCGGACTGGCGAACTCCAGGTCCAGACCGGCCTTGATGGCCGGTGCGGTGCTGTGGGTGGCGCCGCGGTCGGACATCACGTAGCCGTCGAAGCCCAGGTCACCGCGGAGCCAGTCGCTCAGCAGCTGCTTGTTCTCGCACGCGTACACGCCGTTGAGGTGCGGGTAGGAGCACATGACCGAGGCCAGACCGGCGTCCCGGCTGGTCATCTCGAACGGCAGCAGGTAGAGCTCGTGCATGGTGCGGTCGTCGACGACCGTGTCCATCTGCTGCCGCTGCGTCTCCTGCTCGTTGGCTGCGTAGTGTTTGGCGACGGACTGAACGCCGTGCGCCTGCACCGCGTTGACCTGGGCAACCGCCATCCGGCCTGCGAGGTACGGGTCCTCGCCGAAGTACTCGAAGTTACGGCCCGCGTTGGCGATGCGTCCCAGGTTGATGCCGGGCGTCAGGAGCACGTTGTGAGCGCTCGCCCGGGTCTCCTCACCGAGGATGTCGCCCCATTCGGCCGAGGCGCCCGGATCCCAAGAAGAGGCCACGGAGAGCGCGCTGGTGAGGCCGGTCGAGGTCGGGGCCACCTGGCAGTCCCCGCCCCCGAACGGGCCGTTGGTCATCCGCAGTGTCGGGATCGCCAGCGCGGAGATCCCCTCGACATGGCGTCCGGACGAGGTGAAGTCACAGCCGGGGATATCGGTGTTGGCAACCGGTTTCATGGCGATCTGCTGGATCTTCTGATCGATCGTCATCGCGCCGACAAGCAGATCGGCGCGCGCCTCCGGCGTGAGCGCGGTGTTCATCCAGGGCAACTCCGCGGCCGCCGAGGTCGGCGACGCCAGACCTGCGACGACGGCGCTGAGAGCGACGCACAGCAGGCGCAGTCTGCGCAGCGTGCGCAGTCCGGTGGATCCGGGGGGTCTTGGCACTGTGAGGCCTCCAACTTTCTTGACGGTTCGTCGAGTGAGAGGTGCGGGAGTGACGCGACACGGCGCACGGAACGGGCCGCTCGAGCGGTGTGCGGCCACCGGCTTTCGCGGTGCGTGGGTAGGAGCGCCGAGTTGCGGACGATGGTGACTGCCACCGGCACACTCTGGCAACCGATTGCCATTTGTTGTCTTCGGACCGGGCCACGCCACTGTGTCGGCAGATCCTTCGTCAGAACGGTTCGGAGGCACCGGGATTCGCCGGCCGGCGGACGGACGGGAATAGGGGGCGTCAGGCGGCGGACAACTTGCCCCCACCGGAGCCGCGGTCCGCTCCGGCCTCGCGCCGGTTCCGGCATCCACCGCGCGGGCCCGGACGGCGAGCCCCGCCGCGCCGATGTCGAACAGGACGGCGATCGGCTCGCCAGGGGCGGCGGCGTCCAACGCGCGGCAGGCCACCTCAGCGCCGCCCGTCCGCCGAAATCTCCACACTGCCGAGGCCTGCCACGGGGCCCGGACGCGGTTCCCGGGGCGCAGCGGTAAGGCCGCGGTGGCGGCCAGGATCGTGGAGCCCGGTTCCAGGGTGATGCCCGCTGCGGTCGCGAGCCGCGCCGCGGCTTCCAGGGCGCGCAGCAAACGGCCGAGGATCGCGTCGGTGGAGCCGGTCTTGGCCACCTGGCCGTCGATCTCCAGCAGCACGGCCGGGTCAGTGGAGTCGACGGGCTCGTGCCAGAAGCCGGCTGCGTAGCCGGCGGCCGAGGTGTTGTCGGCGGCGGTCGAAACGGAAGGCCTCGTAGCGGGAGCCGATGACCTCCAGCGCGGGCGCTACCGCCGCGACGGCCTCGGTCGGGTCCCCCGGCCTCCTTGTCTGACATGAAACAAGATTCATCGCCCCGCGCCTTGCCAGGGCCCTGCGAACGATTTCAGAATCGGCACACCGACGATCGACAGCCGCCACCCACCCCGCACCGACCCGTGGCGGCTCAGCCGACTCAGAACCCAGCGCTGGCGCTATTCGCCGCGGCCCAAGATCCGCTACCGAACGCTGGTTCTGCATCCCCCAGGAGCGGTCCGCCCTGCCCCGCGCCGACGCAATGCCGTGCCTCGGCCCCCGCCGCTCCCCCGGTACAGACGACGGCCTCGTACAGACGACGGCCAAGAGGAGATGCCCCATGCACTCGTTCGCACCGTACGCAAGAAAGGCCACGTTGTCCCTGCTCGTGCTCGCCCTGCCGCTGTCGGTGGGCCTCGGCACGAACGCAACGGCGGTGGCACCCGCACAGGCCCCCGGGGGCGACAGCCACGCCCCGCAGATCGGGGCACTGACGAAGAACGTGCTGACCGTCCACGGGAAGCGGTTCAAGGACTCCAACGGCAACGGCCGACTCGACCGCTACGAGGACTGGCGGCTATCGGCCGAGCAACGCGCGGCGGACCTGGTCACCCGGATGACGCTGCAGGAGAAGGCCGGCCTGATGCTCGCCGACTCGCTGAACATGGGGTCGAGCCGGTCCTGCCCTGCAGGCCCGGGCAACGGGCTGCTGTGCGAGACCGGCAACGGCAAGTCGGGTGCGGAGGCGACATTCGGGACCACCAAGCGCATCCAGGACCTGGGCGAGCGCTACTTCATCATCCGCGACAACCCGACCGCGAAGGACCTGGCCACCTGGATCAACCGGGTCCAGGAGGTGGCGGAGAACACCCGACTGGGCATCCCCGCGATGATGGTCTCCAACCCGCGCAACCACGTGAACCCCGACCAGGCCTTCGGCATCAGCGAGGCGACCGGCCAGTTCTCGACCTGGCCCGGCACACTCGGCCTGGCAGCGACGGCGGACCCCGCATTGGTGAAGGAGTTCGCACAGATCGCCGCGAAGGAGTGGGTCGCCTCCGGCATCCACAAGGGCTACATGTACCAGGCAGACGTCGCCACCGAACCGCGTTGGACCCGCGTCAGCGGCACCTTCGGTGAGAGCCCGCAGTTGGTCGCGGAGATCACGAAGTCGCTGGTCGAGGGCTTCCAGGGCAAGAAGCTCGACCCGGACGGCGTGTCGATGACCGTGAAGCACTTCCCCGGCGACGGCGCCGTGGACAAGGGCCTCGACCCGCACTTCGCACCCGGCCGGTTCGCGACCTACCCCACCCCCGGAAGTCTGACGAAGTATCAACTCCCCTCTTTCGAAGCGGCGATCAAGGCTGGTACGACCTCGATCATGAGCTACTACAACGCCCCCAGCAACGCGCTCAGCGTTCCCCAGCTGAAGGGCGGCGCACCGTTCGAGGAAGTGGGAGGCGCCTACAACAAAGCAATCATCACCGACCTGCTGCGCAAGCAGCTGGGCTTCAAGGGCTACGTCAACACCGACAGCGGCATCATGACCACCACCCCGTGGGGCGTGGAGGACCTGACGGTCCCCCAGCGGTACGCCAAGGCCCTCAACGCCGGCAGCAACCTGTTCTCGGTGACCGGCGACCCGGCCCTGCTGGTCCAGGCGGTGACTTCGGGGCTAGCGCCGGAGAGCAAGCTCACCGAGTCGGCGCAGATGCTGCTGACCGAGCTCTTCCGGACGGGCGCCTTCGAGAACCCCTACGTCGACCCCGGCCGGGCCCAGGCCATTGCCACCGACCCGGCCTCGCAGGCCAAGGCCGACGACGCGAACCGCAAGTCCGTCGTGCTGCTGCGCAACGACCGCGGGCTGCTGCCGCTGACCGATGGCAAGGCGAGGAGCGGCAAGCTGTTCGTGGAGGTCGTCACCAAGACGGGCGGCGCCGCCCAGACCGAGGCGCTGAAGGCGCTGATCCGCAGGACGGACCCGTCGGTGGTCCTCACCGACAACCTGGACGAGGCGACGCACGCCCTGGTCTGGGCGAGGCCCAACACCTTCACCGTCTCCGACGCGGAGGGCCAGTCCCTGGAGCTCAATGCCGACACCGGCATCGACGTGGCCCGGATCAAGGCCATCGAGGCCGCGGCGCCGACCGCCCTGGCCGTCAACCTCACCAACCCTTGGATCATCAAGGACATCGAGGCCGGGGCCGCAGCAGTGCTGGGCACCTTCGACGTGAAGTCCGAGGCACTACTGGACGTCGTCCGCGGTCGCTTCGCCCCCACCGGGAAACTGCCCATCACCCTGCCGGCCGACAAGCACGCGGTCGACATCAGCAAGCCCGACGTCCCCGGCTACGACGAGGGTCCCGGATACGTCTACCGCGACCACAACGGCACGGCCTACGGCCTCGGCTACGGCGCGTCGTACCGCACGGTCCGCTAGCCGACCACCGCACCGACGCCGCCCGCCCCGTCCGGACCCGATCCCTCAACGGTCCGGACGGGGCGGGCGGCGTCGCGACGACCCGGACTGGTTGATGGCCCGTCACCGCAGGAGGAGCGGGCACCCGGAGATCGCGGAGATCGGCTACCACTACCGCGGCTACTTCAGCAAGGAGTGGGACCGGTTCAAGGGCCTGCACTGGGGCGTCCTGGCCCACTCCACCCACCTGCGCGGCGCCGGCACCTGGGACGAGCAGCACGGCGAACGACTCCGAGTCACCGTCACCCTGGCCACCGGCATCCCCGAGGAGGTCGTCCGCGGCGCCAACCTGAACCACCTCGCCCCGTCCAAGGTGGACATCGAGGCATTCACCGCCGACCCTGACAACCTGGTGGTTCCCCGGGCCGGCGAGGTCCTGTTCCGGCTCGGCTGAGCAGCAAGGCCCGACCAGCGGACCTTCGTCCCGCAGGCCGCAACCCACTGGTTGGCCGCGAGCGCATGGCCCCACGGGCAGGCCCTGTCACCGCGGGCCGGGGGCGGGGCCGTCCGGGGCTGCGGGACGGGCCTGCCCCCGACCGCGCGGGGCGGTCGACCCGCGCACCACCAGCCGGGTCGGCAGTATCATCGGTCGGCCGGTGCTCGCATGGGCACCGCCCAGGACCGAGAGCAGATCGCGGACCGCCGTGTACCCCTGGGCCCGCAGCGGTGCCGCCACCGTGGTCAGGCCCGGGGTGACCAGCTCCGCGCCGAAGATGTTGTCGAAGCCGACGACGCTGACGTCCTGAGGCACTCGCCGCCCCGCCGCCTGCAGGCCGCGCATCAGACCGATCGCCAGCTGGTCGTTGTAGGCGATGACGGCCGACGCCCCGTGGCGGCCGAGCTCCTCGGCAGCCATGCTCCCTCCGACGACCGTCGGCGGGTACGGCCCGATCCGGTGCACCCGGAGCTGCAGCTCTGCTGACACTTCGCGCAGTGAGCGCCACCGCATGCCGTCCGCCCACGACGCCTCCGGCCCGGAGACGTAGGTGACGGTGCGGTGCCCCAGGTCCGCCAGGTGCTGGACAGCCAGCCGCATTCCGTGGACGTTGTCGGTGACGACGCTCGGCACGTCGGCGACGTGCCGGTTGAGCACGATCATCGGCCGCTGCTTGGCGGTCATCCGGATCGCCGAGTCCGACATCCGCGAGCTGGCGAGGACGACACCCTCCACGGTCGGCAGTGCCCGCTCCAGCGCCTCCCGCTCCAGCCGGTCCGACTCCTGGGCGTCGACCAGCAGGATGACGTACCCCGCCTCGGCTGCGGCGGACTGCGCACCGCGGATGATCTCCCCGTAGAACGGGTTGGTGATGTCCAAGATCACAAAGGCGAGCATCGAGGTGCGCCCGGTGGGCAGCGCGCGGGCCAGCGGGTTGGTGCGGTAGCCGAGGTCGGCGGCGACCTGCCGGATCCGCTCGGCGGTCTCCGCGTTCACCCGGCCAGGCCTGGAGAAGGCCCGGGAGACCGTCGAGGCGGCCACCCCCGCGGCCCGTGCGACGTCATAGATCGTCGGCGGGCGCCGCCCTACGGATGGGGTTGGTTCGGCCACGGGTTGCTCCGTCCTTTGACGCGCGCGACAACAGATGGCAACCGCTTGTCGTCCACTTGTCGCATCAGCCTAGTAGGGTCGGGGACTGGCGCGGTGGCCTGTGAGGCTCCGTTTCCAGCCCCCGCCCGTCAAACCGTGCATGCGCTTCTCGCGCACACGGCTTACCGACATCGTTCACCGGCTGGCATGCACCGCCACCCTGCGCACGTTTCCAGACAGGCGAAAGGCTCCGAGCCTGGCGAACCACGCGCCGTCGTGGCGCTTGCCCCACTTTCTGCCCGGGATGCCGCGCTTGCGATTGTCGAAGATCGCGAGACGCTCGTGGACGTAGCTGTCGATCGTGGAGAACTTCCCTGCGGAATTGCCGTTGCGGAAGTACGCCGCCCAGCCTCGCAGGACCGGGTTCAAGTCGGCGACCACGGCCGACAGCGACCGTCCCACGTGACGACGGTCGGTCGCCGCCCGGATCTTGTCCCGCAGCACCCCCATCGCCCGCTGAGACGGCCATCGTTGCAGGTAGAACCTGCCACGGCGGCGCCACGATTCCACCTTCCGGTGGTGGAAGCCGAGGAAATCGAAACCCTGCCCACCCCTGGCGAGATGGACGATGCCGGTCTTCTCCGGATGCAGCTGCAACCCGAGGCCGACCAGCACCGTCCCGGCCAGTTCCCGCGCCTGCACGGCACGTTCCCTGGTCGGGCACAGAATCACGAAGTCGTCGCAATACCTCACCAACACCCCGAGCCGGTGCCCGTCTCGCTGCCATGCCACGTCCAGGACGTGCAGAGCAATATTGGCGAGCAACGGTGAGATCGGTGAGCCCTGTGGGGTCCCTGCTCCTGGTGAGCCGGTCGCCCCGTCCTCCAGGACCCCCGCCCGGAGCCACATCCGGATCAGCTTCAGCATCGGGCCGTCCACGACGCGCCGGGCCACCTGGGCCACGAGGGCGTCATGCCGAATCGATCCGAAACAGTCGCGGATGTCGGCCTCAAGCACCCACTCCCGGCCCCGGTTCGCCTCCACGCGCACGCTCTCGCACGCGTCGATCGCGGACCGCTTGGGCCGGAACCCATAGCTGACCGGCAGGAAGTCCGCTTCGAAAACCGGTTCGAGAACCAGTTTCGCGGCGGTCATCACCACCCGGTCAGCCACAGTGGGGATCGAAAGCGGCCGGAACTCTCCCGGCCGCCCCGGCTTGGGGATCAGGACCTGCCGCAGCGGTGACGGGCGATACGTATACGCCCGCAGTTGCTGCGACAAGTCGCGGAGGAACTCCTCCACCCCGGCGGCGGCCACGGCATCGACGGTCAACCCGTCCACGCCGGGAGCGCCCCGGTTCGCACACACGCCGGACCAGGCCCGCCACAAGACGTCCCTGCGGGAGACATGGCCGTACAAGGCATGGAACCGACGTTCAGGATCTCGCTTGGCACAGCGGTAGAGCGTCCACTGCAAGGCACGGACCTTGTCCAAAGGCCGGCCATCCAGTCGTGCGACGCCTTCCTCCCGGCGGGCGGAACTAGCCAATCCGGCACTCACCCGAGCCACCTCCTCACACGCGACACGCATCGATGAAGCAGGGGTCCTTCGCTCCTGACGGGTTGTGTTGTCCCGCCGATCGGCACTACTACGGCCCCCTCCGACTGCCTCTCGGCAGCCCGCCACTTCCCGGCTCCACCGGTTATAGGCGGGCCCTGCTTCCCGGGCCGCAGACCCGGGGCCGAGTAGGCCCTCTCCAGTTCCCAGGACAACCTTCCGACCGTTCCACGCCCCTTACGCCGGGAGGTTCTTCGACGCCCGCTCCAGATTCCCAGGCGTCTTCCCTGGCCTTCGCCCTCTAAGGCACGGGCTCGGCTCCTCCTTGGCCCCGCTCACGCGGGTCGGTGCTGACGACGCTGCAGGCTTCACTTGATGTTGCGGACCGGCCGGTTGCGCACCCCCAAGGGGTGATCGTCGCTCCACTTCGACACCGGCCTCTCGACCGATGCCGGGAGCCCCGCTACCGAGGACTCTGGCGTCTCCTCGGACCGGACTTGCACCGGCTGGCTGCCCTGAACTTGTCGCCCGAATTACATCGAACCTCCTTCGCGTCCGACGTTTCGGACTGCTGGACGTACGCCTTGATCCACCGAGGTGGTTTGAGAGTGGTCTTTTGATCGGTTTCGGGTCGGGTGCCGGGTGAGGGCAGGTTGTGTCCGCTGGCCTGCCCGGCTTTTCCACGGTTCGGTTCCGGTCGGGCCCTTGCGGGCGGGGCGGGCAGGGGCTGTTCGTATCAGCCGGCGGTCCGTGGGCGGTGGAGAACAGGTGTGTCCAGGCGTGCTGCCAGGGCCAGTTGTGCGGTAGGTGCAGGGTGATGCGGCGGGCGGAGCGGGCGATCCGGGCCGGAACGTGGACCAGGTGGGTGCGGATCGTGGCGGTGGTGGCCCTGGCGTGGAAGGCGGAGGCCTGTGCGCCGGTGGCCCGCAGCAGGTTGCAGGTCATCGCCCACAGGGTGAGCCATGCGGCGTTGGCGTTGAAGTGTGCGGAGGGCAGGTGGGCCAGGGCGGAGGCTTTGCTGTCGGCGATGACCTGCTCGATGACCGCGTGGTAACGGTGTTCGCGTTCGGCCTGGAGGGTTTGTGCGGGCTGGTCGGTGAAGAACGGGTGGTAACGCCAGACGGGAAACAACTCGCCGCGCCGGGCTCGACCGCCACGCAGCCGCCCTGATTCTGCGCGACCGAGCCGTACGGGTGTCCGGTGTGCAATCGGCACGGGTCGATGTCGGCCGCCGAAAGGTCAAAGCCCGGGCACAGGCACATTTCCGCGATCTCAACGAGGTCCACGCAGATCTGGACGCCGCGCTGAGCGAAGCCGCAACGAACTTGGGGCTCGCCCAGCAACCCACGCTGGACGTGCGCGTCCGGCGCCCGAAGGAGGGGTGAAGTGTCCCATGCTCAAGGCGGTGAACCGGGTGCTGCTGGGACTACTCGGCCTTGGACTGTTCGCCCTGGGTGGCGCCGTGCTGCTGGGTGGGCTGGATCTGCAGCACCACTGGGGGTTCGACGTGCCGGGCTGGTGGCCCTTCCGAGGTCCGAACGATGTCGTGCTGGGCACCGAGGGACGCACCCGGTGGCGGGAAGATGACTGGTGGTGGCCGGCCGTCATTGCGGTGCTCGCCGTGCTTCTCGCGCTGCTGCTGTGGTGGCTTCTGGCGCAACTGCGCAGACACCGGCTGGGCCAGGTCCTCATCGAGAGTGAAGACGACTCGACGGCCCGACTCAACGGCCGCGCGCTGGAGGACGCAGTCGAGGAAGAGGCGCAGGCCCTGGACGGGATCTCGCGGGCTCATGTGCGGCTGACGGGTCGGCGTGCTGCTCCGGCCGCACGAGTACGGCTGTTGCTAAAGCCTCACGCGAAACCGGCGCGAACTCTGGGGGCCAGGCGGAAGCGCAGGATGTGCCTGCCCTCGCGGCATGGCCTTTTCCCTGGTCTGGTGGACGATCGCCTCGCGCGGTCTGCATCGCCGTGTGTATGTGTGAGGCGCATACTGAAAAGACGTGGGAGAACGGAGGACGCCATGATCATCCTCGGCGTCATTCTGCTGGTCATCGGTCTGGTGGCCGGCATATCGATCCTGTGGACCATCGGTATCGTGCTCGTCGCGATCGGCATCGTTCTTTGGATCCTGGGTGCCGTCGGGCATGCGGTGGGCGGTCGACGGCATTACTGGTAGGGCTGCTTGTTCCGGCTCCCCGTGCGGCCAATGTGATGTCCAGCGGCGGCTGTGATCTCGGTGTGCTCGGGTGCCGCATGCTCGATGGAGATGTTGATGCCGGCCTGCAGATCGCTACCAGGATCGGAAGTTCAGCGTCCCGGATGGGAGCACACATGGCTGTACGTCATCAGCTCATCGCCCGGGAACCGTCCGTACTCTGGGCGGTTCTGGAGGACGAGAGCCGTTACACGGACTGGGTGGTGGGGACCTTCGACTCCGGCCCGGGCGATGGGCGTTGGCCGGAAGTCGGATCGTCGATCAAATACACGGTGCGTGTGGGGCCGAAGCAGTTCCACGGACGCACGACGGTCCGTCGCCTCGACGCGCCGCGCGCGCTGGAACTCGAAGCGCACGCAGGGCCGTTGGGTACGGCACGGATCGCCTTCGATGTCCGGCCGTGGGGCGACAAGACTCTGGTCATTCTCGACGAGCATCCGCTGCGCGGACTGGGAGGGAGGCTCCACAACACAGTTCTCGACGCCTTTGCGCAGATCCGGCACCGCAGCATGCTGCGGCGACTTGCGGAAGTCGTCGAAGGAATGCCCCAGGACACGGGGTGAGCGACAGGACGAGAGGACCAGCCCCAACAGTTCGTCTTCCCACCGATGCCCGGTGGCCGGCGGATTCGAGAGGTCGTCGCAACACTGCTGGTCAGCTGGCTGAGTCCAGTAGCTTCAGCGAGACGCTCGGCTGGGGCTTCCCAGCCGAGCCTCTTTCGTGGTCGCTGTTGAGGTCGGCGGCCACCACCTCCACGCCCTGGTCCCAGGTCAGGGAAAGCCACAGGTGCGGCGGAAGGGATTGGACGGTCGCCGCGAGAGCGTTGCGGGTGGCCAGGGCGCTGTGGCCGCGCGGCAGATGTACGAGCATCAGATAGCGGGTGGAGCGCTCGACCGCCGGGTGGCGATGAGTTCCTGGCTGCAACGTCGCGCGCCGCAGTGACACGGAGCGTCTCGCCCTTGCCCGGCGTGGACTCGCACACGCCACGACCACAGCCGTGGAACAGCCCTTCGTGAACCCGGCCAACAGCGTGACCGCACGACCGGCACCTGGACCCCGCAGCCATGAAAGGGACGGGCTCGTGCACCGTCGTCCGCTACACCGCCAAAACATCGATCACCAAAGCAGTCGCCCACCCTGGCTGGTGCGCCCGACAGCTCCTCAAGGTGCGAGGCGCCCGATACCGATCAGACTTGGATGCATGGCAGAAGAACGTCGGCCACGCGGCGGGAAAACTTCGACGACAGCCGCGTGGCGAAGACGACGACTTCCGAAGCGCGGCGAAGCGGTTGGGAAGCGCGCACCGCGAACACGTCCAGCTGCGTCTTGCGGCCCCGCTGCCCTGTTGCAACTTCGCCGCTGCTGCAGGCACTCACGTGCAGGCCGCCGGAGTCTGACATTGGGACTGATCACGGGACTACTCACGCTCCCCCAACGCACCGGTCCGCGCAGTGATCTGGGTGGCGGAGAAGCTCAACGACGCTGCCGAGCACGAACTGCACGACCCAGGAGTGTTCCGTGCCCAGCTGGCTGTATTGAACCGGGAGCTTGAAGACGGAGATATCAGCACGGAGGAGTTCGAACCGGGAAGAGGGAAGGCTGCTCGACCGACTGCATGCTGCACAGGTCGGCGCCGCACCGAACAGTCGAAGGTGACGCACTCATGGATGACACAGTCAAGGTGACCCTCGCGGCCGCAGTAGTGGGCGGCTATGTGCTGGGCCGGACGAAGAAGGGCCGGCTGGCGCTGACAATTGCGACGTATCTGGCAGGGAGACGATTCGGCCTTGAACCCCGACAGCTTGCCGCCGAAGGGATGCGCAGACTCGGAGAGATTCCCCAGTTCGCCGAGCTGCAGGAGCAGCTGAAAGGGGAAGTCTTCGAAGCAGGCCGTAAGGCCGTGGCTGCCGCCGCCGACCGGGGCATGAGTTCGCTGGCTGACGCCATCAGCGACCGCACGGCCCGGCTCGGTGAGAAGCAGGCTGAGGAGGAGGAGGAGGAGGAGGAGGAGGAGGAGGAACAGCCGGAAGAGGGAGGCGCGGAGTACGAGGAAGAGGAGGAACCGGAAGAGGAAGAGGAAGAGCCGGAGGCCGAGTACGAAGAGGGCCAGGCTGAGGAAGAGGAGGAAGAGGAGGAGGAACAGCCGGAAGAGGGATACGAGGAAGGGGAAGAGGAAGAGCCGGAAGAGAGGCTGCCGAAGCGGCGCCGCAGTCGCGCCGAGCCCAGAGGGGGCGCGGCACGCAAGAAGGCCGCTCCTGCCCACGGAGAGGAGCCTCGGACGGCCAAGAAGTCTGCCGCCCGGAAGACGGCCCCGCCAAAGAAGACGGCTGCGAAGAAAACAGCTCCGGCCAAAAAGTCCGCCGCCCGGAAGACGGCCCCGCCAAAGAAGACGGCTGCGAAGAAAACAGCTCCGGCCAAAAAGTCCGCCGCCCGGAAGACGGCCCCGCCAAAGAAGACGGCTGCGAAGAAAACAGCTCCGGCCAAGAAGTCCGCCGCCCGGAAGACGACGTCGACGAAGCAAGCAGCGTCCAAGCGCGCCGATCGTCGGAGGTAGCCAGTCATGACCAGCACGGGAACAGACCAGCCCACGGCACAAATGTCGGGTGCGGACCGGCTTCGCGAAGAGGCGTCCAAATTCCTCAGTGCACAGGTGGAGAGGCTCGCCGAGAAGGCGGGCGACAAACTGGCCGATGTCACTGGGCAGCTCACTGATGTGGCCGAGAGTGGGTCGCTTCCCGCGATCGGCTCCCGTATTCTCCAGGGCGACTCCCCGCTGAAGGCATTCGTCGGGGAGAAAGCCAAGGGCGTCAAGGACAAAGTCGTGGGGAAGGTCAAGGAAGCGTTCGGCGGCGGAAAGGGGAAACGCAAGTCGAGCGGCGGCAAGGTCATGAACATCATCGAGGTTCTCGATGTGGGAGTGCCCCTGCGTGTCGCGTACGACCACTGGACGCTGTATGACCATTTCAGCAGCTTCGCGAAGGGCGTTCGCGACGTCTCGAAGACCGATGAGATGTCCAGCAACTGGAAGGTCAAAGTCGGCCCTTCCTCGCGCAGCTTCAAAGCGACTGTCCAGGAACAGATTCCCGACGACCGCATCGTTTGGACGTCCGAGGGAGCCAAGGGAAGTACCCGTGGTGCGGTTAGCTTCCATGAGCTGGCACCTAGCCTGACTCGAATCGTCCTGGTCGTGGAGTACTACCCGTCCGGGTTCTTCGAGAAGACGGGCAACCTGTGGCGCGCCCAAGGGCGCCGAATGCGACTCGACTTCAAGCACTTTCAGCGATACGTCTCCCTCGCCCAGGAAGAGCCCGAGGGCTGGCGCGGTGAAATCCGGGACGGTGAAGTCGTCGTGTCCCACGAAGACGCCATGGAAGAAGAAGAGGCCGCCGAACGGGAGGACGCACAAGGCGAGGAGTCCGAGGACGAGGACTACAAGGAAGAGCCCGAGGACTACGAGCCCGAGGACGAAGACTACGAGGGCGAGGACGAGGGCGAGGACGAGGACGAGGGCGAGGACGAGGACGAGGACGAGGGCGAGGGCGAGGACGAACCTGAGGGCGAAGACGAAGACGAAGACTACGAGGACGAACCTGAGGACGAGGACGAAGAAGAAGGCGAATACGAGGAAGAAGAAGGGGAAGAAGGAGAGGAAGAGGACGTAACCCCCTCCAGGGAGCAAAGGCGACAGAGGTGACGCCGTGACTGACGTCGACTTCAGGCAGGGGGTCTACCCCGATTCGGGGCCGCAGACCACCAATCTTGTCGGGTCGCAGTCTGTCCAGATGGGTCGTGATCCACCGCAGGACTTTGCGCGGCTTGCGCATCGGCCGGTGCGGCGGGGGCGGGACTGCGGACTGCCGGAGCAGACGGATGTACCGGCTGACGACACTGAGATCGGCTCGAAAACCCTGGTCGCGGACTTCACGGAAGATTTGGCTGGCCGGCGTTGTGACAGCCCTCAGCGAACCGCTTGTAGACGTACGGCTTGAAGTCGTCCAGCAGCGTCCGGCGGGAGGTGACCTTGACCAGCAGATCGTCGACATCTGGCGTTCTGGCATGGCGTCGGACCGTGTAGTAGTCGAGCTGCAAATCCCGGCTGATTCCACGCAACGGGCATCCATGGGAGAGGAGTTCGTGCACGGCCTGGCGCCGTTCGCGAATACCGGCGACGATGCGGCGCGGACAGCCGTTGACGTCCTTGGTTCCG
Source organism: Streptomyces sp. NBC_01320 (assembly GCF_035974375.1). Taxonomy (NCBI): domain Bacteria; kingdom Bacillati; phylum Actinomycetota; class Actinomycetes; order Kitasatosporales; family Streptomycetaceae; genus Streptomyces; species Streptomyces sp. NBC_01320. The sequence goes on along the minus strand of NZ_CP108390.1, from coordinate 10,887,502 downwards.
TCCGAGGCCAAAGGTGGCTCCGCTTCGGAAGAGGCGGGCCCGTATCGGCGAACGCGGACCGAACGCATTTGCAGTGTCCTGGCACGGTCTTCTCCACAGCTACTGTCCGAGGTGTTCCACAGATGCCAGGCGTCCGCGACCTGGACGGCCTGCGGTGCCGCCGCGCGTGCGGCCACGGCGTAGGTGGAACGACGGTCGTGGGAGATGACCTCCACCTCAGGATGGTCGGCAAGCCAGCGGGCTCTGGCACGGATTCCCTGCCGGGCAGTACATCGATCGATCACCGGGCTTCGAGGCCCACAAGCAACGTCACGTACGTATGTCCGCGCAGCAATGCGAATCGATCCGACGATCAGATCGCCCCGCATCTCGCCGGTGGCCGCCGCCACCTCCGCCCTGGCCCGCTCAGCCGCACCCAGCGGCTGGTCCGCTCGAACAGCCGGGCACCCAGTTCCTTCTCCAGCCGGGCCACTTGGTGGCTGAGCGCGGACTGGACGACGTGGCACCGCTCGGCGGCGTGGGTGAAGCTCGCAGTCTCCGCTACCGCGAGGACGTAGCGCATCTGCTGGAAATCTCCATTGATCCATCGTGAAACACGATGGATCAGATGACAAACATGCGTTGGACCAATGGATGCCTGCTCGGCGATGCTGAAGTTAAGGGCAGGCCACGGCAGTCAGCGAACAGCCACCGCCCCGGACCGGCGAGGCCCGGAGCCGCCGGCCCCGTCGTACCACCACTGGTGCCCCGGCCGACCCGACCCTGCGGAGACATCCATGCACGTGATTGCCTTCGACCACCTCGTCCTGAACGTCGCCGACATCGAGCGCTCGCTCGCCTTCTACACCGGCCCGCTGGGGCTGCAACCGGTGCGGGTGAAGGAGTGGCGGGCCGGCAAGGTCTCCTTCCCGTCCGTGAGGGTGAGCCCCACCACCATCATCGACCTCGTCGAGGCGCCCACCGAGCGGCCGGAGGGCTCCAACGTCGACCACATCTGCCTGGTGGTCGAGCCGCTCGACTGGCAGCAGGTCATCGATTCCGACGTCTTCACGGTGCTGGACGGTCCTGGCGAGCGCTTCGGCGCCCAGGGCACTGCGGCCTCCCTCTATGTGCAGGACCCGGACGGCAACACCGTGGAACTGCGCTGGTACCCGCAGGACGCCTGAGGTGGAGTTCGGTGACCCGGGTCCGCTCGTAGATCCGCCCCCCTGCGGCGACGACCTTCTGAGCCAGAGACAGCAGGAACTTCCGCGGGTGGAAGTGCAACCGCCCCGCCACGCGTACTGCACCGGCCACCTCGAAGGGCAGTTCCGTGTCGGTCACGAAGGACGCGTCGAGCCCTGCCAGCCGTGCGGCCTATGCCTCGTCCCTGACCTCATCGATGTGCTGCGGATCCCGTGTGTAGGTGTAGGCGGGTGCGTACTCCAGGTCGGCGTCGATGTTCAGTTCGATACAGAGAGCGGCCGTCCGGTCGAGCGCGTCCTGTTGTGATAGCGCGTACAGCCGGGCGCTGCTGGCGCCGTGCATCGGTTCCAACTGCGCGTACACCAAGGCGTGCGCAGCCGTCAGTTTGGCGGATAGCCGGTACGCGGCGTGGTGGCGATCCAGTACGACTCGTCAACAGTCCGGCGTTCTGTAGCCATGGCTCCTCGGTTTCCGCTTTGACCGGGACATTGAGTGCCCCGTTGTGAACGTCGTGGCGGGGGACGGTCAGGTCATGAATCAGTCTGCAGCCATCACGAAGCTGAGGCAGGATGCTGGTGCTGTAGAGGTCGAAGAACCCCTGCCGATCCGGTCCGATCTGGTTGACGTACACCTCGTCGAAGTCGGCCTCCATATAGGCGCGGATCGTCCGCACATGCTCATCCACGTCGTCGTCGCCGCAGACGACGTTGTCACGGACTATGCCTTCGGTGACCAGTTCGAAGGCCTGCTCGAAGTGTTTCGGAGTCGGCAGTACCTGAAAACTGCGGCGGCCTCCAACCAAAGGTCAGAAAACACCTCTACAAGTCGCTGAGTGGCGAGACTCTGCCGGGCTACCAGTAGTGCCTTCGACCAGCGACCGCGTGCCCCAGCGACCCCAAGATCCACAAGACAACCCCGATAACCGCGAGAACAATCCCGATTGTCCACAGGATGGAGATCCCGGTCACGAACCCGACGACAAGCAAAATAATTCCGAGAATGATCACGGTGTGCTCCGATCTCGCACATGCCCTCGCTTTTTTACTGTGATCCCTGTACACCGCAAGGGCAACTGCTCAGGGAATGGACACGTGCGCCTGCCATGACCTGCTTCTCCGACGGTGGGCCGTCGGAGAAGCAGGTCAACAAGAGTGAACACCGGCGTTCCACCACTTGCGAAACGCACATGACACTGATCGCCGTTTGCGTTCGTCATCAGCGCCCAGGGCCTCAGTGGAAGCGATTCCTTCCTTGCGGGCGTGCCCACCACCCCACCACTCACAGCGTCTTTTATGCGGCAGCGATGGCGCTATACAGCCAGTGGGGAGGCTACGGCACGCAGTTAGGAGGCTGTGCCCGGCGCTGAAGCAATGTGCGAGCTCCAAGATGCGGTCAGCCCAGGCCGTATATCATGGAACGGCGTCTCGTGAAGGTGACGCGGGGCATCATGTCGTCTCCGATCCCGGAGCGGGAACATGGCCGCAGGCGAAGAGGACGAGACAGGGCGCGTCCAGCGTCCGTCCAGCAAGAAGCCCGTCAAGAAGACCGCCAGAAAAACCAGCACCGGACGGGCCAGCAGCCGCACAAGCGAAACGAAGCGTGCGGCCCGTCGGGTTTCGGCCCCGCGAGCCATGCGGTATGCGGCTGAGCAGCTCCAGGAGCTTTTGGGGCGAGCACCCGAATCCGTCTCAGCGCTGAAGCCGACGGAGGGTGGTTGGCAGGCGGACGTAGAAGTCTTGGAGCTGGAGCGTATCCCCAGTACTACCAGCGTGATGGCGAGTTACCGGGTGACGCTGGACGAGGAAGGCGAACTGCTGGCGTACGAGCGCACCCGCCGCTACACCCGAGCCCAGATCGACCCGCGTGGCTAGGGCCGGAGTACCACTGCTGCACCGCTCGCCGGACGAACGGAAACGGCCTCGTCCGGAGCCACGGGTGAGCTGCTGAAAGGAGGCACCATGACTATGGTGCCGCAGGGCGGAGGAACCATTTCCAGGGCCGGCGGGGGAAGGTCGGGGAGCCTTTACGACATCCTCGAGCTGATTCTGGACCGCGGCCTGGTGATCGATGTCTTTGTACGTGTGTCCTTGGTGGGCATCGAGATTCTCAAGATCGATATCCGCATCGTCGTGGCGAGCGTGGATACATACCTGCGCTTCGCGGAAGCGTGCAACCGCCTCGACCTGGAGGAGGGCCGCAAGGCTCCGTCTCAGCTGACCGACCTGGTCGGCGAGGTGACCGAGGGCGGGGCGCATGGCAAAGCCAAGGGTGCTCTGAGTGGGGCCGCTGACGTGCTGACCGATGCCCTGAAAGGAGGACATGACGACGACGAGGCCGAGCAGTCAGAAAAGAGGCGCAAGGAGCCCGAGGAGAGGCGGGAGCGGCCGCGGCGTCGGCCTGCCGCCCGACGCCGCGAGGAGTGAACCATGGCCGTATACGTGTATTCCATTGTCAGGGCCACCCATCCGCAGCGCTTGGAAGGCCACGGGGTGGGGGACCCGCCTGCGACCCTACGCACGGTGCGCACCGAAATGCTGTCCGCGGTCGTCAGCGACGCGCCCGAGGAGCTGCGTCCCAAACGCCGAGACCTCAGCGCGCACCAGGCCGTCCAAGAACAGCTGATGGCCGACGGCACCGTTTTGCCGCTGCAGTTCGGCTTCACCGCCACGGACGACGAAGCTGTACGAGCGGTCCTGGAGGACGGTAAGGATAATTTCAGCGAACGCCTCCGGGCGCTGGAGGGCTGCGTGGAATACCACCTGAAGGCCGCCCAGGACGAGGATGCGCTGTTGCGCCAGATCCTTCAGGAGTCCGACGAGGCGCGCGAGCTCAACGAGGAAATCAGAAGCGGCCGCAGCAGCCCGGAACTGCCGCTCGCCCTCGGAGAGTTGGTCTCCCAGGAAGTGCAAGCGCGGCAGGATCGGCTCGCCGTCGGAGTCCTCGATGCGCTGCGCGGATTCGCGCGGGAAGAACGCTCGTCGCAGCCGACCGGGAACGACTTCCTGAATGTGTCCTACCTTGTGGAGCGGGACAACGAGAAGAGCTTCCTCGGCGCGGAACAGGACATCGCCAAGGAACTGGGCGAGGACTTCGACCTGCGACTGGTCGGCCCGCTGCCCGCCTACAGCTTCGTCTAAGGGGTCCTCATGGGACTGCTGACTCAACTCGCGACTCTTCCGCTGGCGCCGGTGCGCGGCGTGGCCTGGGTCATGGAGCGGGTCGTCGAGACCGCGGAGAACGAGTACTACGACCGGGCACCCGTCGAACGGGAACTCGCCGCACTTGAGCGAGCGCTCGTGGCGGGAGACATCGACGAGGAAACCTTCGACCGGCGCGAGGACGAGTTGCTGGACCGGCTGGACGAGATCAGGGCCCATGTCCAGGGCGTCGATACCTGATCGCGGCAGACGGTGGAACGGGCGCATTACCACGCGCTCCCGTCAAAGCTCCGGGACACCAGGGAATTGAGGTGCGGCGGCCGTGACCGAACCCGTCGCCAGGGGGCTGGGCGACCTCCCGTCCAAGTCCGCCCCGTATGGCCAGGGCTCCTCGGCCAATCTCGCCGACATCCTGGAGCGCGTCCTGGACAAAGGCATCGTCATCGCAGGCGATATCCAGATCAACCTCATGGACATCGAACTACTTACCATCAAGCTGCGCCTGCTGATCGCTTCGGTGGACACAGCGAAGGAAATGGGCATTGACTGGTGGGAACACGATCCCTCACTGTCGTCACGCGCCAACGACGGCTACCGCTCACTCGCCGAGGAGAACAAACGGCTGCAGGCTGAAATCACGGCGCTGCGCGAGGACCGTGAGCTGCCACGGGTCAAGGACAAGGAGAGCCGCGCTGCGGCTCCCCGGCGCACCTCACGCACCAAACGAACAGAGCCCAGCCCCCGCAGCGAGAGGCGGGACGAGCCATGACCGCCACGGTCTCCTATGCGTACGCCGTAGCACGGGACGCCGACGGATCGCTGGAAAAAGCTCTGTCCGGGCTCCCTGGAGTGGCGGAGGCGCCGGTGCATCTAGTGCGTGTACAACACAGCGACGATGTGGTGGTCGCCGTGAGTCCGGTACCCGAGCAAGACTTCCAAGAAGCCGCGCTGCGAGCGCATCTTGAGGACTTGGACTGGCTGGAGTCAGTCGCCCGCGCCCATCACCGGGTGATCGAGGCCTTGGCCGCCCGCACCGCCGTCCTGCCACTGCGTCTGGCGACGGTATACCTCGACGACGAGCGGGTGCGACTCATGCTCCGGGCCCGCCACGAGGCGTTTGCCGGCAGACTGACCGACCTGGCAGCGCAGGTGGAGTGGGGCATCAAGATCTATGTCGAAGCGGCCGCTGAGTCCGAGAGGCCAGCAGGCCCATCCACAGATGCGGGTCTGAGCCCAGGGCGGGCCTACCTCAGCCAGCGCAGAGCACAGCGACACGCCCGCGAAGACGCCTATCGGAGCGCCGAACAGGCAGCCGAGCGGGTCGAGGCCGCCGCCCGCGCTTATGCGGTTGATCGCGTCCAGCACCGGCCTCAGCAAGGCGAACTCGCCCGCGGGCCGGGAGAGAACGTCATCAACGACGCCTACCTTGTGCCGCTGCAACAGGCCGAAGACTTCCGCGCCGATGTCATGCAGGCCGCAGAAGGACTACCCGGGGTACGCGTCGAAGTCACCGGGCCGTGGGCCCCGTACTCCTTCGCCACCCTCGCCGAAGCCGAACCGCTGAAGAGGGCCACGCAGTGAGGGCGGCGGGCAGGCCGGAGGCCCCGCTGGAGGAGCCACTGCCGCAACGGCAGATCGCACTGATCGACCTGCTGGACCGGTTGCTCAGCGGAGGCGTGGTCCTCACTGGTGACGTCGTGCTCTCCATCGCCGATATCGACCTCGTACGCATATCGCTGCGCGCGCTGATCGTCTCCATCAGCGAACAAAATCCTTCCCCGTGGCATGCCATCTCAGCACCCAAAGGAGACGACCCTAACGGGTGATGACCGTCCGCCCGGAAGCCGCCTGGACGAGATCGCCGATGCCGCCGCCCGCCCCTTCCGCATGCTGCCCGCAGTGCCGCAGGACATCCTGCCCCGAGGCGGTGCGGAGGTGCGAAGGCCCCCACCGGATCACTACCGGTCCGGACACAGTGGAACGGGACCTGATCAAACTCGTACTCACACTCGTCGAGCTGCTACGACAGCTCATGGAACGCCAGGCCCTTCAGCGGGTCGACGCAGGAGACCTCACTGAGGAACAGGAGGAGCGACTCGGAGCAACTTTGATGATTCTGCGCAGTCGTATAATTGAACTCTGCTCTTGATACGACCTTTCCATGCGAGATCTCAACTTGAATCTCGGACCTCTCGGATCTCTGCTGCCACCACCTGAATGATCCCAGGGAGAACGACATGGGTATCGGAAAGAAATCAAAGAATATTGGCAAAATCGCGGAGGGGAAAACAAAGGAAACGGTCGGGCGGACCGTGGGTAACGAAAGCCTGGAGGGAAAGGGGAGGGCCCAAAAGATGAAAGGCAAAGTGAAGCAGGCAGTGGAGAAGGGCAAGGACACCTTCAGGCACTGAAAGAAAGACATGTAGCACTGGCCCGCTGCCGCACTCCCTCGCGGCCGAGGCCGCCTCCACTGTACGACGACGGGGGGTTCCTGGTGATGGCGGACCTTGAGAGCAATAAGTTCTGCATCATCCCTGAGGGCGCCTTCGAGCTCGACGACGAGGAACGCGCGAACTACCTCGGGGGCCTCTGACCCAGCCCCATAGGTTCGCCGACTGGTCTTTCGTCGATCGGGCACCCCGGGCGCCGAGTGCGCGGCCGGGCCGCACGGGGCGCGGCAGTGCTTACCTGTCGGCTCCGGCTTGGGCGTGGCGGCCAGCGGGCTGGGGCCCGTGCCAGTCCAGGCACACGATGGTGGCGTCGTCTACCGGGTGTCCGTGGCAGGCATCGGTGACCGCTTGGGTCAGGGTCCGGACGACCTCGCGGGGGTGTTCGCCAGCGGTGTTGTGGATCACGTCGGGCAGGTCGACGGATTCCGCTAGGCGTTCTTGCATGCCGTCGGTGTAGAGCACCAGGCGGTCGCCTGGGTCAAGGTCGAGGTTCTGGACCCGGTAGCGGCCGGGTGCGTGCACGCCGAAGGGCAGGTCGGCGTCCAAGCGTACTTCGTCGACTGTGCCATCGCGCAGGCGCAGTGGCCAGGGGTGGCCCGCGTTGACGAGCTGTGCGCCGGACCCGTCCAGGGCGATGCGCAGGAGCTGGCCGGTGGCGAAGGCGCCCCGGCCGTGGTCGAAAAGGGCCTGATTGGTCTGGCGGGCTTGTTCGGCAAGGTCCGCCTCGGCGCGGCGGGCGCCGCGGGAGGCGTTGACCAGGAGGGAGGCGATGAGGGAGGCGTCGACGTCGTGGCCCATGGCGTCGGTGACGGCCAGGTGCAGGGTGGCGTGGTCGAGGCTGTAGTCGTAGGTGTCCCCTGCGATGGTGTCGGCCGGAACCAGGGCGCAGGCAAGGGCGAACTCAGCGGCCTCGCAGGAGGCGGCCGAGGGCAGGAGCTGGCGCTGGATCTCGGCGGCCAGGCTGAGCGTGGTGGTGCGCTCGCCCCAGTGATAGAGGTCGGTGAAGCGGCGGTCGGTGACGATGATGTACGCCAGCGCGTGCGCGGCCTCCTCGACCTGCTCCAGCACCTCCTGCGTGGACTGAGGAAGGAACAGTTCCAGCACGCCGATCGTGTCACCCCGGTTGGTGACCGGTGCGACCACCTGCTGCACGTCGCCGTCCGGGCCCTGCACCAGCTTCTGGGTACGCAGGACCTTGTCGTAGATGCTGCCGGCCAGGGGGATCTGGTCGGCGCGTCGACCCTGCTGCGGGGCGGCCTCCTCGCTGACCCGCACCACCTGCCGGCCGACGACGTCGACGAACAGGAAGCTCACGTACTGCGCGCCGAAACGGTCCCGCAGGTTGTCCGCGACTGTGTCCAAGGACGCTACCGGCGCCGCATCCTCGGCTGCGGCCAAAAGCTCGGCCAGCCCGATCCGATTATTGGCCATCGTCGTCTCCCAGCGTTCCTTCGCACCCCCCACCTGACCACAGGCATCATCCTCACGCGACTGCGCATCGAGCCGGCTAAGCCTTGATCCACCGATGTGGTTTGAGAGTGGTCTTTTGATCGGTTTCGGGTCGGGTGGCCGGGTGAGGGCAGGTTGTGTCCGCTGGTCTGCCCAGCTTTTCCATGGTTCGGTTCCGGTCGGGCCCTTGCGGGCGGGGCGGGCAGGGGCTGTTCGTATCAGTCGGCCGGTCCGTGGGCGGTGGAGAACAGGTGTGTCCAGGCGTGCTGCCAGGGCCAGTTGTGTGGTAGGTGCAGGGTGATGCGGCGGGCGGAGCGGGCGATCCGGGTTGCTGCAACGCGCCGTTGTAGAGCGAGCAGTGGTCACGCAGCATCTCAGCGAGCACGCCCCTGCCGGCCCACGGTGGGCCGCATCAGGAACTTGTACGCACGGATCACCCGGCCCACCCCTCCCTGGCCCGCCTCGGAGACCGCCTCCACCGCCTGCGGCGCGGACATGACCTGCCCGACGCGCTGCCGGGCCAGGACCCGGTCCACCTCCTCCCGAAGCGCTTCCACGCGCTCGCGCGCAACCAGCTCCCGCTGCTCCAGCAGGCCCAACACAGACGGCATTCCGGCACTTCCACCGACGAGACGATCCAACGGCACGACTCTGCCTCGCCGAGAGCGACTTCATGCCTGAGCTGCGGAAACTCACCGCTCAAGTTCGGTAGGACAACGGCTTCTCACCGCAACCAGGTTTTCTGAAGGACGTCTTCGGCGTCGGCAGCCGCACGGCCGCCACAGCTGCGGCCGCTTTCGCGTCCCCGCCTTTCCGCTCGCCCTTCCACGTGATCACGTGGTGCTACGCTGGCGATGTTCGGCAGGCGGACAATCACCGTAGACATGGAGTCAGCGGACGGTGCCGCACAGCGCCGCCGAATTGGGGGAAATGCTTAAAATGCGCCCACTGCAGGCTCTTGGCCTCTCCGCGACAGCGGAGGCTGCCTACCTCGTGCTCGTGGAACGGGGTCCGCAGACCCTGGCCGAGCTCGCCGATCGGTCGGCGCTGGTCGGGTCGCCCCTCGAAAGCCTCCAGCACGGGGTCACCGAGCTCAGCGACATCGGTCTGGTGTCGCGCACGGACGACAGGCTGACCGCCCAGCCGCCTCGCGCGATGCTGGAGGCCGTCGCCGAACGACGCGCACGCGAAGCCCGGATCGCCTACGAGAGCGCGACGGTCCTGTCACGGTTCTGGCTCGACCACACCTCGGGATCGAGCTATGTCGAGGTCGTCGACTCCTCCGACGGACACATGGCGGTCCAGCAACGGGTCCACGAAGAGGCCGTGGCGGAGGTGCGTGGGCTGTCGATAGGGCCGGTGGGCGGGGGCGGTCGTGTGCCGGAGGTCAGCCTCGGAATCTTGGACGCGCTGGACCGCGGGATCGCCTACCGGGTGGTGTACAGCGCCAACATCCTGCAGGACCCCAAGGCACTGGCGGTGGCGCACGAGTGCGTCGACCGCGGGGAGCATGCGCGGGTCTTCCCGGACGTCGCGCTGAACGTCCTGGTCTGCGACGACCGCTTCGCCGTGGTGGGTGTCACCGCGCCGGACCGCACAGGACACCACAGCATCGTCGTCCAACCGTCGGGGCTCCTGGACGGGCTGATCGGCGTCTTCGAGTCGTACTGGCGGATAGCCGTTCCGCTCCCTCCTGCCGGCGAGTCCGTCGAGAGCGGGACCAGTCCGATGAATGGTCACCGGCAGCTCCTGAGCTACCTCAGCGCCGGACTCACCGACGAGTCGATCGCCCGTGAGCTCGGGGTGAGTGAGCGGACCGTCACCCGACGCATCGCCCGCCTGCAGGAGATGCTCGGCGCCCAGACCCGGTTCCAGCTCGGTGTCCAGGCCAGCCGCCGTGGCTGGCTCTGAACCACGGCCCTGGTCTGGCCCGTGCGATGGGCACGCGGGCCGGGCCGGTGCGTGATCCGGCCCGCCCGCGCGGGTCTTCGGCCGCTCAGACGATGACCGACCTGCGGTGGGGGCGGCGGCTGCCGTCAGCCGGCGTCCGGCTTGACCAGGTCGGGGAGCTTGGCCTCGAACAGCTCGTCGAACTTGAGCGACGGCAGGATGTGACCCTGGTTCGACGCGTCGTTGGCCACGCTCGCCGCCCAACTGGACGAGGCAAGCCGCTGGTTCGGCGTGCCGTGGTGGCCGCGGCTGGTGAAGCTGCAGTCGCCGACCTGGTAGAACGACTTCTCGGACTCGAGGAGCCGGGTGGCGTTCAGCGACTCGCCGCGGGCGTGGGTCAGGTAGTACGTCCCGAACGCGTCGGCCATGAGCTCGGTGCGGCGGGTGGCCTCCGGACCAGTCAGGTCGCTCTCGAAGAGGTTCTTCTGGAACTGCACATGGTGACCGAACTCGTGGCTCATGATGCCTTTCGGTGCGACATCGCCCAGCCCCACCGCGGCCATGCCCTGCAGGATGCCGTCACCCATGACGATCCGGTCGGAGATGCCGAGGGGCTCCGGATCGCCCTTCTCACTGTAGGCGAAGGCGTTGAAGGTGAAGATCGGGTTTGCACCGCCCTGGAGGACCGGTTCCGAGTCGACCAGTTCGATGAACGTCTCGGCCAGGCCGACCGCCCATTCGCGTGGGGTCTCCTCGATCGGGTTGCCGTACATCACGGAGAGCACGTGGGCGAGCCGCTCGGGGCTGGAGAAGACATCCGTTCCGTGCATGGGGACCAGTTGGATACCCGCGGAGTCGATGTCCCAGAAGCGCTTGAGGTTCTTCGTCTCGGCGGTGAGCTTCTGGGTGTACTCGCCGTTGACGCCGAAGGTGTTCGACTTCGACTCCGTGCCGGAAATCAGCGCGTCGTAGGCCGCCCAGTCGAAGCCACCGTAGAACTGGAGGTTGCCGAGGACACCCGGGTGTACGCCCTTGAGGAGAGAGTTGGTGTACGTCGTGAGTTCGGTCCGCTGGCACTGGTAGTCGCCGGGGTTGATCACGCTGTCGCGGATCTCGCTCCACGGCGACTCGTTCAGGCCGTACTTCGCACGGGTTGCTCTGATGCGGGACTCCCAGTCAGCGGGCAGCTTGGCCTGGATCTTGTCGACGATGGCCTTGGTCTGCGGGTCCATTCCCGAGGTGTCGATGGACGACGGCAGCGACCGACTGGTGACGGTCGTGGTCCCGGTCGCGTCGGCGGCGTGCGCGGGAAGCGTCATGCCGAGAGCACAGGTCGTGGCGATGGCCAGGCTCGCCGCCATGGACAGGGTCTTCTTCACGGGGGGGTTCCTTTCGAGAGTGCCCGGTAGGGGGAACCCCGGGCGTCGCCAGTCTGTGAGTCCGACTGCCAATTAGTGAACGGGCGATGATTGTCCGAAACTGGTCATGTCTAGAACCCGACAACTCACCATGAGCGCTGTGCGCCACGTGGAGTACTCCCCAGTTCGAGTACGGAACGGTGGACACCGAGTGGTGCGCTGTCCTTCCCGATCACCCTCGTCGGACACCAGCCGGTCACCGGATTTCAGGTGCACGTGTCGACGCCAAATCTGGAACGCGCACGCCGGCTGCGTTTGCTGTTCTCGCCAGTGGCGTAGCTTTCCCTCTTGGTTATTGATCTTGTGCGGCCCGCTGTTGCATAGAGAGACTGAGCGGCGCGTTGGTTCAGTGGGGGCCAGGCTTCGCTGCGCCGGCGCCCACAGGATCAGCCGATAACTCCCGCGCCCTTACGCGCGCCAACCACACGGCGCAAAGAGCGGACTCTCCTCAACATCACTGCGCAGCCACAGAAGGCGAGTTCACCCCGCGTACCTTCCGCGCCAACCTACGCAGCGCCGCGCACGCCTCATTGTCTTATCGATCTTGAGCGGTGCCCGTCGAACGAGAGTCTCGATCGGGTGATTGCCGCCGACCAGGGCCACGGGAACAGGGCCTCCTGGAAAGCTCGTTGGCGTAGAAACCCTCCGAGCTACCATGATCCCGGCGCCACTTGGTGAACCAGCGGTGAGCCTCGTCGAACCGCACAGCCTGTGCGGTTCCCTTCGGGCGATCATCGTGTCACCGTGGCCTCCGCGGCGGAACCGGTGTGCGGGGGCAGGACGTCCTTTCCCTCGCCGAAGGGGCGGCACGCGCCCCGAAGCGCATGCTCGGACGCAGGGGAGGCAGGTCAGGGCTGGGAAGCGTGGGAGCACCGATGCCGGGCTCGGAGGCGTGGCCGGGGTCCGAGGACATGACCGTCGTGCTGCCCGCCACCATCGGGCCGTACGTGGTGATGCGTCCGCTCGGCGGCGGCGGGATGGGCGTGGTGTCCCTGTGTCGGACCACCTCGGGACGACTCGTCGCTGTCAAGCAGGTGCGGGAGGAGTACGCCGACGATCCCGCCTTCCGTAGCCGCTTCCGCCGGGAGGTGGCGGCAGCGCGCAGGGTCAGCGGGGTGTTCACGGTGCCCGTTATGGACGCGGACACCGAACGACACCGGCCGTGGGTGGCCTCCGCGTACATCCCGGGGCCGACGCTCGATCAGGCGGTGCGGGTCTGCGGTTCGTTCCAGGAGCCCGCGCTGCGTGCGCTCGGGACCGGGCTGACCGAGGCGCTGCAGGCCATTCACGGCGCCGGGCTGGTGCACCGTGATCTCAAACCCGGCAACGTACTGCTCGCCGCCGACGGGCCGCGCGTCATCGACTTCGGGATCAGCAAGGCCCTCGGCGAGACCCGGCTGACGGGCACCGGCACCGTGATCGGCTCACCCGCCTTCATGGCCCCCGAGCAGATAGCCTCGTCCCACGACGTCGGCCCGGAGGGAGACGTCTTCTCCCTGGCCGGGCTGCTCGTGTACGCGGCCTGCGGGGAGGGCCCCTTCGGGACGGGCGACGAAGGGGCGCTGCACCGCGTCGTGACGGCGGAGCCCGACCTGTCCGGCGTACCCCACGCCCTGCACCCGGTGCTGCAGCGCTGCCTGGACAAGACACCGTCCCGGCGGCCCACCCTCGACGAGGTCCTGTCCCAGCTGGCCCCTGCCGACCCGGCGGCCCTGCTGGTTCCGGCGCTGCGGGAGGACTTGGCGGTACGTGCCCGCAAGGACAGCGCCACCAGCGGCTACTGCATGATCCGCTCCCAGTCCGCCGACGGTGCCGAGGTGGGCCGTGCCAGCTTCCGGTTCACCGAGCACCAGGACCGCATCGACAAGGTGGTCACGCTGCGCACGACTCGACGAGGCACGACCGGGGAACTGGTCGCCTGCCGCGCCGACTGTTGACTCAGGGTGCGGCGGGCAGTGCAAGGACTTGGCATCTCGGCGCCTCCCGCCTGCTACCACTCCCCCACCCGCAAAGCGATCATCGAGCGCATGTTCCGGTCGGTGAAAACGCTGTTCAGCCAGTACGTCACCGGCTACATCGGCTCCAGCCTCGCGGAACGGGGCACGAAGGTATCCGGCGAAGGACTGTGGCGCCTGGACCAGCTCAACAGGATGCTGCATCAGTGGATCGCCGTGGGCTGGCAGCAGCGGCCGTACGGGGAGCTGCGTAATCCGTTCATGCCGTCGTTGCCGCCGCGTACTGTTCCTGCTGACGATCTCTGCGTGGCGTCGCGGAAGGTTCGGACAGACCCGCAGTTCAGGGCCCATACAGCCGCGCGACATCACGCCCGGAATCTCAGGTCGGGAACGCAGTCGGCCTCGCGCAGCCGGCGGCCGACCGCCGGGGCGTCACGACGGCCGCGCGGGGCGAGAGGCCGCTCGTGGTCGGCCACGTCGTCGGGCCAGGCGGATCTGGCGTGCCGCAGCACGACCAGGCATCGGGAGTCGCCCGAAGTCATGGTGTCACCTGGTGCTGGTGGCCGACCTCGCGCGCGAGGTCCAGCCCGAGGACGCGGTCGAAATGGGCGAACGTCTCGAACTTGGCACCGGCCGCCACGTCCGCGTCCCTCTCCACGCTGCGCAACAGGTCCAGGACGGCGGGGACGCCGAGATCGTCGGCGAGCGCGGCATGAGCCTGTCGCAGCAGGTCGACAGGGATCGGCCTGGATGGCTCCTGCGCCCAGTCGGCCACCAGTTGCCGCCAGTGCCGCAGTGTCCGCCGGGCCTCGACGAGCGCGGCACCGGTGACCATGACGGGCGTGCGGTAGGCATGGCCGAGCAACAGCATCCTGACAGCCAGCGGGTCGGTTCCCTCTGGGGCGGCTGTGTCCGGGGAGCCTGGGCCGCCCTCGTCCGGGGGTGCTGTGCCGACCCGGCCCACATCGATCCGTACCCCGCCGACGCTGTCCTGCTGGTCGGTACCGTGCGCGAGCACATGCACGTCGGCAGCAGCGCTCGACGTCCCACTCGGATCGTGAGCACGGACGGTGGCGGGCGGGTGGATGCCGAGTACGGCCATGACCCGGTCGAGCGCCTGAACTTGCTCCTGTGGAAGGTCCGGCACGGTGAGCACCGTGAGGGTCTGCAGGCTGTGCAGCTCAGCGGTGCGCGCCAGTACGTCGCCGAGCAGCAGCACACGCAGGTGCACCGCGCCGATCCCGTTGTCGGCGACCGGCAGATGGACGCAGATGCGCAGGAGGTGGCGGTGCGCGGAGGGAAGCTCCACGAGGCGACCCGTGCGGGCGTCGGCGATACGCAGCATGCTGCGGAGGCTAGTCGTGGAAACCTCCGGTACACAGGAAGCTGGCAGATAAAGCCTCGGGCCGTGACTCCTCCCCGGCCTAGGGAGTGTCTTCAAAGTCCCGTCTGCCCGGCGCTGTGTGGTGCACACGCTCCCTAGGGCATTCCGGGAGGGACGGGCTCCGCGGTACCGCGACGCGCCACGAACACGAACTCCCTGCCCGGCCGATCGGGTGCGTCGCGTACGTCCTCGACGACGAAGCCGTGCTCGTCCAAGTCCCGCTCGATCTCCGTACGTTCGCGGAAGCGAAGTGTCGATTCCGAGGTCAGTACGTCCCCGTCCGCAGCGAACACGTGCGTACCCCGGAAGCTCACCAGCGGCAGGCTCACGTCCGTCAGCTCGGCCCAGGTCTCGACGTGGCCGACGCCCGGGATGTCCGTCATGCGGTACGTGGTCCCGCGCGTCCACTCCGCCCACTCCTCCCACACGCGCTGCGCCGGATCGCGCGTCTCGAAGACAAGCCGCCCGCCGGGCCGCAGCGCCTCGTACGCACCGCGCAGCGTCGTACGCCACGCCTGCGGATCGGCGATCGCCTGGGCGACGTTCCCGGTCATCGTCACCAGGTGGATCTGCATGGGCGGCAGGTCCCCCGCGTCGCCGTCGAGCCAGCGCACCCGCTCCGCGCCCGGCTTGCCACGCGCGACGTCGACGGACGCCCGCGCGGGATCGATCCCGGTGACCGTAATCCCGCGCTCTGCGAGCATCAGCGCGAACACGCCCGTACCGCACCCGATGTCCAGCACGGACCGCGCCCCGAACTCCTCCGCCATCGCGACATACGCGTCGAGATCGCTGCGGTCCGGATCGAGTCGGTCGTAGATGGCGGCAAGGCGCGGATGCCCGAAAGTTGCGTCAACCATGGAGGCGAACATATGTGGCTCCAAGCCCGCGCGGCCACTGCTTTTTCGGGTTACGGCGCCAAGCGGGCGCGGCGAAGTGCGCCGCTGATCTCGGCGCCCCTATCGGGCACGGCCGTACCGAAACGAACCTCGGCCAGGCCGCTTAGGAGTTGTCTTCAAATGTCACGCCCACATCAGGAGCGAGGCGAGGGTGACGGCCGCTTGGTAGGACTCGGCGGCCTGTCGTAGCGGGTCGCGATGCCACGCCACTGCTTGAGCCGGTTGAAGCACCGTTCCACGACGTTGCGCTGCTTGTAGAGCTGCTCGTCGAAGCGGGGCGGGCGTCCGCCTCTGCTGCCGCGACGGGCCCGGTTGCGCTTCTGGTCGGCCCGCTCGGGAATGGTGTGGGCGATGCCGCGCCGCCGCAGCCAGGTGCGTATCGCGCGGGAGCTGTAGCCCTTGTCGCCCAGCACATGAGCGGGCCGCAGCCGGGGCCGTCCCGGCCCGAGGCGGGGCGCCCGGATCGCCTCCATCACGGCGGTGAACTGCGTGCAGTCGTTCGTGTTGCCGCCCGTCAGCACGAAGCCGAGCGGGCGCCCCAGGGCATCGCAGGCCAGGTGGATCTTGCTGGTCAGGCCGCCCCGGGAGCGTCCGAGTGCGGGGATGCGGAGCCCCCTTTTTCTGGCTCCGACGGCATGCTGGTGGGCGCGTACGACGGTGGAGTCGACCGACACCACCCAGTCGATCTTGCCCGCCGCGTCCGCCCGGGCCTGGGCGGCTCGGAGCATCCGCTCGAAGGTGCCGTCCAGGGCCCACCGGCGAAAGCGGGTGTGCAGCGTGTGCCAGGAGCCGTACCGCTCCGGCACGGCCCGCCAGGCCGTGCCCGTCCGAAACTTCCACACGATCCCGTTGAGCACGGTTCGGTCGTCCAGCCGCTTCCGTCCGCGCAAGGACTGGGGCAGCAACGGACGGAGGAACTCCCACTCCGCATCGGACAGTTCATGGCGACGTATCACCCGTCCGTGATCCACTACTCAAGATCAATTGAAGACACGCCCGAAGGGGGCGACCGCGCTGGTGCGGGCCCTGTTGGTCCTGACGAACCGAGAAGTCGCCCGCTGACCGACGATCTGCACCGAAGTCATCCGCCCACAACCAGCGTGAGCACGCCGACACCGACGCACGCCAGGCCCGTGACCCGCTACGTCACGATGCACACCACTCACTCTGCGAGCCTGACTACAAGGAGGACACCGCCTCCCCGTCCCGCCGAGCGATCCGCGTCGGCATCGGGTCCCCCACCACCGAGTCCCGCAGAAACAGCGGTGTCGAGCCGGCCATGCTCAGGTAGCCGTTCACACTCTGCGTGAGGACGAGGGCGTAGCCGTCGGGGGTGTCCGCCCAACCCGTGCTCGTACGGGCAGCCCCTCCGTCCCTCGTCGCCCAGCCCCACTCGCACCACACCCCCGTCACCAGGTCGAAATACCGGTCGCAGGTGTCCGGCGTGGTTCCCAGCACCCAGTACCGGATGTCGAAGGTCGCCCAGCCGTCATCGGGATGGTTCAGGTCCTCGGACAGGACAACCCCGCGGTGCAGGCCCGCGTGGGGCAAGTCCGGATGCCGTAGCGCCAGCGACAGTTCCGGGGGCAGCGCACGGAGCGTCTCCGTGAAGTGCCGTAGCAGCTGGGTACGGGCCTCTGCTTGTGTTCTCACCGTTCTCACCCGCATAGGATGCCTGTGATCAAGCGAGAGAGGGGGCTCCAGTGGGAGAAATACCAGGTGCGCGTGAGAAGTTGGACCGGCTCGGGCGTGCCCTGCGTGCGCAGCTCGTCGAGCTGATCGACGACCTGACCCCCGGCGCCGACCTCGGCCTCCTCTTCCTCGACGAGCCGAACGTCGCCGACTGGCACGAGCCTCTGCGCTACAGCTACTCGTCCGTGTTCCGCGGGGAACGCCCCGAAGGGGTCGGCGCTGCCGACGTCGCCTCCCGGGCGGCCGGCCTGCTCAGCCCGGCCGACTGGGACATCGCGGGGCCTCAGGAGGAGATCGACGGCACGAAACGCACGTACGTCCTCACCGCCCGCCGCCCCGACGGCACACGCATCGAAGTCCGCACGGGCGACTCCAACTCGGCCGTGCTCTACAGCGGGCAGACCCCCGCCCTAGGTGCTGTCCGGCCGATCATGACGGTCCGACCGCCTGACGGCCTGACGGCCTGACGGGCGTAGGGGGATCATGGTCGCGAACCAGCCGACGGAGACACAGGGGTAGGGGAATCATGGTCGCGTTCCACGCGTCCGCGCTGGACGGAGTCGCCCGCAACCCGGCGCTGCCGACACCGTTGCTGCTGCGCTTGCTCGCCTTCGACGGCGGCGGTGACGGCCCGCCCCGTCACGCCCTCCAGCGGGCTGGACTTCCCGAGCCAGCCATCGCGGTGATCCTGGCTCACCCGAACCCTGGCGCTCGGATCGACTTCGCCATGAGCACCAGGGCCGAGCCCGCGCAGCGGGCCCGGCTCGCGGACGACCCTTCTCCCAAGGTGCGGGCCGCTCTCGCGTACGGACCCGAGTGGCGCGACCCGCGTACGACGGTCGCGCCGCTGCCGGACGACGTGTGCGCCCGCCTGCTCGACGACCCCGACCTTTCCGTACGGATGGCCCTGCTGGACTCGCCCCATCTGGTGCCGTCGTTCGTGGCCTCGCTGGCCACGCACCGCGAACCGGCAGCGCGCCGGAGCGCGGCGCGCGCATGGGAGAAGCTGCCGCCGGGCGAGCGGTCGGCGCTGCTTGCCGACCCCGACCCCGAGGTGCGACGGACCGCCGCGCTGAGGGAGTGCCGACGGGACGCACGCGTCACCGCCGAACTCCTCCGCGATCCGAAGTCCGCCGCGGAGGTGATGCGCCGTGGGCTCCTCCACCGCGCCGACGCCGAACGGTGCGTCGCCGAGCGGACGCACCTGGCCGCCCTCGCCGAGAACCCGTCGCTGCCCATCGACCTCGTGGAGCGGCTCGCCGTCGACCCCGACGAGGCCGTACGGCTCGCGGTCTCCCTGAGGCCGGAACTGGACGAGACACGACGCATGTCGATCGACTTCACAGTGGAGGCCTTCGCCAGGGGGGACGTGGAGTGGGTACGGGACGGGCTCGCCGACCCCGAGGTGCTGCGCAGGGCCGCGTCCTCCGCCCACCCGCTGCTCCGGCGCACCGTCGCCCAGAGCCCCCACCTGTCGCCCGACCTTCTGCGCCTGCTCGTACGTACCGAGGACCCGCTGGTGGAAGACCTCTTGGGCATGTACCACCCCGACACCCCGGAGGAGGTCCTGATGCGTGTGTACGCGCGGCTCGGTGGCACGTTCTCCGCCTGGATGGCGGAGACGCACCCCCGCTTTCCCCGCGAGGGTCTCGCCGCGCGCTACGCGGACCACCCGGACGGCAACTACCGTCGGCTGGCCGTCCGGGACCCGGCCGCCACACCCACGCTGATCGAACGGCTCAGCCATGACCCTGCGGTCTGGACACGCCAGGCGGCGGTTGGCGACCCGCGCCTCCCGTTCCACCGGCTCCGCGAGGCGCTTCATGTCCCTGATCTGGCCTCCAGCGCGGGTTCCAACCCGGCGCTCCCCGAGGACGAGATCGCCGCTGTCCTAGACCGGGCCGACGTTCCCGCCTGACCGCCGAGCAGAACCGCCCGGCCCTGCGCCACTCCTCTACGGCTCGTCCGCGGGCGGTCCCCAGATACGAAGGCCATAATCGACCAAACGTCACCTAATGTCCGGTCTCGGGGCGCGGCCCGACGTCGGCGAACCGGCGGATCCGGTCCTGTTCGTTGGTCTCGTCGGAAGCGTCGAAGTGCCGCACCTGGTTCCACCAGCGATCATGGTCATAGCCCTCGCAGTGGTTGAACTCGTGGGCCGTACTGCGTAGCCGCTGCCACTCGCGCACGATCGCGGCCCGCTGCCACGCCTCTGGCCGCTCCACCACGAGCAGCGTGTGCAGGAGCCCGGCCGAGTCGCAGACCAGGATGAGCAGAGACCGCATTGCGAAGGACGTCTCACCAGTCTCGCCGACCTCCTCGTACACCCGCCCCAACTGGGCGTTGAGGAACGTCTCCAGGGCGTGAACGTCCTCGGGCCTGAGGTCTTCAGCGTAGATGAGGGTGCGCTCGGACGGCGGGGTGGTCATGCGGGAGGGTCCTCCCATTCGTGCGGTGCCAGCCGGATCAGCTCCGGTGACACTGAGCAACTCTAGGAGAGGTGGCTGACACTGTCAGCCACACACAAGACCATCTCATCACGCCTGCCAAGTGCAAGAGATCCAGATAACGGCCTGCTCGTCGGTCAAGAACTCCACTGGCATGAACCTGACGCTATGAGCGTCCGCGGCTGACCAGAGATCTTCCGCCGAACCCTGCCACCAGGCCGACCGGGTGTGCTAGGCCGTCTCTTTCGGATCTTTCCGGGTCTGTGTCGTCCGGTGCCCGCCGTGCCTTCGGAGCGGTGCCGGACGACGCGCCCGTTTGCGGGTGACGGGACCACGGGCAGCCCCGCCGTCCGGGTGTCAGTGCCCGCGCCTAGGGTGCCGGGCATGATCACGTTCACCGTCGAAGAGTCCTGGGACCGCATCGAGAGCTGGCTCGCGCGGCACGCCCCCGTCACCCACGGGCTGCTGCGACCGCCGGCTGTCCTGGCGGACATCGCGGCGGCCGAACTCCGGCTGGGGGTGGCCTTCCCGCCCGACCTGAGGGAGTCGCTGCTGCGGCACGACGGTGTGGAGCTCCAGGACGGAACGCTCCGGCTCGACTACTACGGACCACCGTCCGGAGTCGGGGAGATCGTCCGGAGCGCCGAGTTCCTGCGCGAGGTCGGGGAGGACGTTGCCGATGAGGAGGCCGAGCTCGACGAGGAGGAGCGCGACGAGTACGCGTACTGGCCGCACGAACGACTGCTGATCACCCTGGGCATCGGCTGGCAGTCCTCCGACGGACTCTTCCTGGTCACCCGCCCCGGCCCGCACCACGGGCGGGTCGGCCGGTACTTCGACGAGACGGGCTCGACCTTCACCCCCTGGCGGGGACTGCGGCACGTCCTCTCCGACTTCGCCACGGCCCTGGACAACGGCCTTCCCTTCGACGGGCGGACACCCCTGGCCCACGAGGGCCGGCTGATCTGGGACGGCGGCGGGACGGTCGTCGCCGACCCGACCTCCGCCCTGGACGTCGCCGCCGGGGCCCCCGAGCCGCAGGTCTCCGCGGCCGAGCCGGCCCCGCCCGTCCCGCAGCCCGACGGGGCATACGCCGTCATCACCTTCGGGAGCGGCGGATTCTTCGGACCCGAACCCGCACCGCCCGTGCAGCCGGACGTCGTGTTCGCGGCGGGCATCGACCCCGGGGAGCTGCTGGACCGGCTGGGCTCCGTGCCCGCGACCGCCGGGCCGCGCAGCCGGGAACAGGCGAGGCTGTCCGCCGGCGCGCCCTGGGCCGCGCACCGCCCGATGGTCCGGGTCGGGTCCTGCGGCGATGGGTGGTCGTACGCCATGCAAGAGGGCGGTGACGCCCAGTTCGGCCGTCCCGAGGTGCTGAGACGGCTCTCCCGCGGAACCCGGGTGGTGCGGCTGGCCAAGCAGGGGCCCGAGGTGCGCGTGACCGTCGTCGAGGACTGCACGGAGCGGCCGGAGGCAGGCCACCGGGTCGAATCGCCGCGCGAGGACTACGTGACCGGACCCGACGGGCAGCCCGCGCTCGGACCCGGCGGACAGCAGTGGCAGCGGATCGGCGTCGATCCCTGGCCCGGCTCGACGGCCGCCTACGCGCGGCTGCTGGCAGGCCTGACGGCGGAGCACGGCATCAGCTGGGACCCGGCGGACGACGCGGCGGCGCCACTGGCCAGCGCGCTGCTGCTGCCGGTCCTCGACGAGGTGCCGGAGGCGCGGCACCCGGTCACCGTCGTACGCGACTTCGACCTTGGCGCCCTTGTGGAGCGGACCCCGCCGGAGCGGTTGCGCTCCGCGGTGGTGGCGCAGCTCGCCCGGCTGGCGTCGGAGACCGGCATCGACAGCTACCCGGAGATCGCCCGGGCGCTGGAGCAGGCCGGCCGGGGCGAGCCGGTGGACCTGACGGCTGACGGGGCCCTCGACCTGCGGATGCGGACCATCCGGGCGGAGACCCGGGCCGTCCGCGGACTGCTCGACGCGGCCCGCCACCAACCGGACCCGGCGCCCGTCACCGCGGCCGACCTCGCGGCGTGGCACGGACGGGACGCGGCGGCCGGGGCCCTGCGCCGGTTCCTGCTGCTGCCCCTGCCCGCGGCGGCGGAGACGGTCCTGAGCCTGCGCATGTCCGTGCACTGGCGCGACGAGCTGGCGGCGGACCTGGCCGACTAGTGCCGCATCAGGCAACGTTCGCCCTGTCGACCGCGGCTCGTAGCCGTTGATCGTCAGCGTGACGGTTTCGCCAGATGATGTAGCGGCGGATCATGCTGCCCTGCTCCTTGTGGCTGGCGTGGTCGGTGCCGTCGAGGGTGAAGTAGCGCAGGGCGGTGAACTGGGCCTCGATGCGGTTCAGCCAGGAGCTGTTGGTCGGCGTGTAGGCGAACTCGACGTTGTTGGCCTCGGCCCAGTCGCCGACCCGGGTGTCCTTCTTCGTGGTCAGGTGCGGGGAGAAGTTGTCGAGCACGATCGCTATGCGGATCCTCGGCGGATAAAGGCTGCGCAGGTAGCGGCAGAACTCCAGAAACCTCGTCCGGTTCTTCCTCGGTTTGATGTGCCCGTAGAGCTTGTCTTTGCCCAGGTCGTAGGCGGCGAACAGGTGCCTGACCCCGTGCGGGCGGGTGTAGGTCGCCCGCCTGCGCGGCCTGGGCTCCCGGCCGGGATCCTTGTGCCGTCCGCCGCGCTCGGCCCACTGACGGCCGGGGTGGGGCTGGAGGTTGAGCGGCCCGAACTCGTCCAGACAGAAGACGACTTCGGGTTCCCCGTTCTCGGGTATGACCTCGCCGTCGGCGATCGCGTAGAGGTGCTCGACGCGGGCCTTCTTGGCGGCATAGTCGGGATCGCGGGAGGTCTTCCAGGTCTTTATGCGTTGAAACGACACGCCCTCCTGGCGGAGCAGGACCCGAAGGCCCTCGTGGCTGATGTCGTCGACCACCCCCTCGGCGACCAGGAAGTCGGCCAGCTTGGCCAGGCTCCAGGTCGAGAACGGCAGGCCGTGCTCAGCCGGCTTGGACTTGGCGATCTTCTTGATCTCGCGGCGTTCCGGGAGGGTGAAGGTCTTTGGCCGGCCGCCCTTGTACTTCGGGTACAGCGAGGCGAACCCGTCGGCGTTGAAGTTGTGGATCACATCCCGGACCCGGTCCGCACTGGTGAACGTCACCTCGGCGATCTTCACCACGTCCATGCCCTGCGCGGACAACAGCAGCATCTGCGCTCGCCGCCAGGTCACCACCGATCCGGTGCCTCTACGGACGATCCGCAGCAGGCGCTGCCCCTCGTCGTCATCGATCTCACGGACACGCACACGTTCAGCCACCCGAGCACCCTGACACGACGCGCCGCCCGGCTCGGAACCCGGCGGCGCGTCACCTCACAACAGGACGGCCCTACCTGATCTCGCGTCATACACCAGTGGTGCCGTCGATGCGCTCCCGGAGCAGGTCGGCGTGGCCGTTGTGGCGGGCGTACTCCTCGATCATGTGGACGTAGATCCAGCGGAGGTTGACGTCCTGCTCCATGAAGCGGCCGGTGTCGGTCAGGGCGCGGTCGGCGCAGAGCTCGCGGGCGCGGGCGATCTCCGCGTGCCAGGTGGCGAGGGCGTCGTGCAGTGTGGCGTCCTCGGCCAGTTCGAAGCCGCCGTCGGGGGCGGAGGGGTCAGCCTGCGGGTCGTAGATGGGCAGGGCCTGTTCTCCGGCGAACACCCGGCGGAACCAGTTCCGCTCCACCTCCGCCATGTGCTGAACGAGGCCGGTCAAGGTGAAACCGGACGGTGGCACGGACGCGACGGCAGCCTGCTCATCGTCTAGGCCCTCGCACTTCATGGCGAGGGTGGCGCGGTGAAACTCAAGCCAGCTTTCGAGCGTGATGCGCTCGTCGGCGTTCAGGGGCGGCAAAGGGCGTTCGATATCGCTCATCGGTCGATTATCGCCAGTGGCCGAACCCGTCGACAGGCAGGACCTCCGGCAGGGCGAACGTTGCCTGATGCGGCACTAGCTAGCCGCCCAAGATCATCGGCTTAGCGTTAACCGCTGTACCGAAGTGCCCCAAGGCCGAAACAGCTCAAGTCCCTTCCCTGGAAACAGATTCCGCTGCAGGACAGGACCCGCGCGACCGGTCACGGCCGCCACAAGATCCGCAGACTGAAGGTCTGCACGGTCAACAACCTGCTCTTCCCCGGTGCCCGCCAGGCCGTCCAGATCGTTCGCCGCCGCGTCCACCGCAAGACCGGGAAGATCAGCCTCAAGACCGTCTACGCGGTCACCAGCCTTACCGCCGAACAGGCCGGCCCGGCTCAGCTCGCCCGACTGATCCGAGGGCACTGGACCGTCGAGGCCCTGCACCACGGCAGGGACGTCACGTTCGCCGAGGACGCCTCTCAGGTGCGGACCGGGAACGCACCCAGAGCAATGGCCACCTGCAGGAACCTTGCGATCGGACCCCTTCGCCTGGCCGGCGTCCGGAACATCGCCTCCGGACTCCGACGAGCAGCCCGGGACCAAACCCGTACCCACGCCCTCCTCGGCCTCACATGATCAAAACAGACGAGGCCGGACAACGCCGAAGCTCCGCCCCCCGGAACAACCGGGGGGCACTTTGGTTTCACGACCAGACGAGTCGTCCTTCGGCGACCGAGCAGGTCGGATGGCTTCCATCGGCGATTTTCGTCAGCATTTCTGCCACGGAGTCGAAATAGTGAGCCAGTGACGCGTACTCGCCCGTGGTCGTGATCTCACCCACGAACCACCTGCCGATACGGCCGTCCCGCACGTCGATGAACTTTCCCATCCAGCCGTCCTGGTCCGACAGGAACGGGATCCACTCATTGCGCCAGAACGGATTGTCCGGCTGATCCGGAGGGTTGACCCCACCGGGCATGGAGTGGTTCGCGTAGAGCGTCTCCATCGCCCGGATGCCCAGAAAGAAACTTCCCTCGTCCGGAAACCCGGCGAAACCGCAACACGCCACATCGTCGTCCACATCTTCCTCAGGAAGATCAAGATTGTTCTGCAACAGCCACGCCCGCAGTTCCCGATGAAGCTGGATGCCCATCCGTTCCTCGGCGGCCGCAAGCATCTGTTCCGTGGCTGGCCCGGGCAGATCCGCATGATCGGCCGGGGCGTGCTCCCGAAGAAGACTCATCACGCGGGACCAGCTCTCCACCACACTCATTCCCCACTACTCTCTGCGTGGACGCCCTATACGGCTGCGTCGCTTCGGCAGGCACGGCAGTCCAAGGTTACAGAGCGTAGAGAAGGGGGCTGAGGAACATCCGTGTCAGATCGTGCGTTAGGCCTTCTCCGAGCTGATTGGCGCTTTGACCTGGGGTGATTGCGCATCGGAGTCTTCGCGGGTCGTTGTTGTCGACCTTCGGAGAGCTGTGGTGGCAGTCGAGTATCTTTCGGATGAGCAGGCCCGGTATGGGGCCTTTGACGGGTCGCCGTCTCGTACGGAGTTGGAGCGGTACTTCTTCCTGGACGACGCGGACCGGGAGGCGGTGCAGGCCAAGCGGCGTGCGCACAACCGACTGGGGTTCGCGGTCCAGCTGACGAGCGTGCGGTATCTGGGGCGGTTCATGCCGGACCCGCGGCAGGTACCGACGGAGGTCGTCGAGTACCTGGCCGAGCAGTTGGAGGTCGCGGACCCGTCGTGCCTGAAGCAGTACGGCGAGCGGGACGGGACGGCCCGTACCCACGCCGGGGAGATCCAGGAGGCCGGCGGCTGGAAGGACTTCGCCGAGGTCTCGGACCAGTTGAGCGAATGACTGGACGCGCGGGCCTGGACGACCGGCGACGGGCCGAAGGCACTGTTCGACGCGGCGGGTGCTGCTGCCCGGAGCGAGCCGTCTGGCCCGGCCGGTGGGCAGCGTGCGGGAGGCGGCGAACAACCGGTTGTGGGACACCCTCTACGGGCTGCTGAACACCGGTCAGCGGGCGGTGCTCGACTCGCTGCTGACCGTGCCGTCCGGTGCGCGGGTCTCGGAGCTGGATCGGCTGCGGCGCGGTCCGGTGCGGGTGTCGGGTCCACAGATGAAGTGGTCCCTTCAGCGGGCGTAGGAGATCGCCGACTTCGGGATGGGAGAGCTGGACGGCAAGGCGACGCTGCTGCGGCGCCACGGTGACTCGCGGCGTCTGGCGACGCTGTTGGCCACCGCGGTGTACCTGACGACGCGGGCGGTGGATGACGCGCTGGACCTGCTGGAGGTGCTGATCGCCACGAAACTGCTGGCCAAGGCTGAGCGGGAGACGGTCAAGGAGAAGATCAAGACGCTGCCGAGGGTGGAGCGCGCGTCAGCGAAGCTGGCGACCGCGTTCCAGGTGGTGTTCGACACCACCAGCGAGCAGGTCGACACCGACACCGGTGAGGTCAGCGGGCCGAAGGTGGAGTCGTTCGAGGCGATGTGGGAGCAGATCGAGGCGGTGGTGCCGCGCCAGGAGCTGGCCGCCGCGATGGCCGCGCTGTTCGAGCTGACGCCGCCGCTGGACTCGGATGCGGATGAGGCGTGGCGGGCCTCTCGCCGTTCGTGCGGCACCACATCAACATGCTGGGCCGGTACTCCTTCCAGCTCCCCGACCTGCCCGGTGGCCTGCGTCCGCTACGCGACCGGGAAGCCACCAAGGAGGAGTGACCGCAGTGGCCTGTTGTCATCACGACGACGGCCTTGACCTCGACCCCAACTGAAGTTAGTTTCTAACTATAGTTAGTGGCTAACATTTGGAGTTCGAGATGTCGGATACAACTGTCGTGGTGGCCGGGGCGGGCCCGACCGGGCTCGCCCTGGCCTGCGGGTTACGGGCGGGCGGGGTGCCGGTCCGCGTGGTGGACAAGGCGGAGGGGCCCTCGGCGACTTCCAGAGCGCTCGGGTTGCAGCCGCGGGGCTCGGAAGTCCTCGACCGCCTCGGTGCCCTGGTGGACTTGCCGCAGCGGTCGGTGCATATCGGGCAGGTGATCACCCATGTCAATGGCGAGCCCATGGCGCGGCTGAAGGTCGGTCAGCGCACCAAGCTGGTGACCAGACCCGGCCTGATCATTTCCCAGGCCGAGGTGGAAGCCCGGCTCCGGCGCCGGCTCAGCGATTTGGGTGTCGAAGTGGAATGGGGGCGCGAAGTACTTGCTGCCGACCAAAACAGCCAGGGCGTGACCGTTCGGTTTGCCGACGGGCAGGTGCGTGCCGACTGGCTGGTGGGATGCGACGGCGCGCACAGCCGGGTGCGTAAAGCGGCAGGCATCGGATTCCCCGGGGTTGCTGTCATCGAGCGCTTTCTGCTTGCGGATGTGCGAGCAGATCTGCCTCTGCCCCGCGACGCGGTCTCGGTGTGGTTGCGCGGGGACCAGATGGTTGGAGCCTTTCCGCTGCCCGGCACCGACGTGTGGCGCCTGATGGCCCCTGCACCTGCGGGTACCGCAGAGGATCTTGAGCCCGACGGGTTGCTGGCCGCGCTCGCCGGAGTGCTTCAGGATCATGCAGGTCTTCCGGCCGCCGTGGCACGCGAGGCACTGTGGACCTCCACGTTCCGTATCCACCGTCGGCTGGCGTCCAGCTACCGACGCGGCCGGATCCTGCTGGGCGGGGACGCGGCGCACATCCACAGCCCGTTCGGCGGGCAGGGCATGAACACCGGCCTGGGCGACGCCGAGAACCTGGCCTGGAAGCTCGCTCTTGTCGCCACCGGCCGGGCCGGGACTGCGTTGTTGGATACGTATCAGGCCGAGCGCCGGCCCATCGCGCAGGAGGTACTGAAGTCCACCAGCGCCATGACCCGCATGATCGTCGGCGAGACGCCACTCGCTCGGGCGGTGCGCGACCGTATTTTTGTCCCGCTGATGAACCGGCCGTTGGTGCAGCGGCTGATCTGGGAGAAGTCCTCCCAGCTGAAGGTCACCTACCGCAACGGCCCGCTGGCACCCCGCTCCCTCCCCAACTGGTCCACCCGCGGCCCGCACGCCGGCGACCGGGTGCCCGACCTCGAATGCGTCCGGGACGACGGCAGCCCGACGCGTCTGCACGCGGAACTGCGATCACACTGGGCACTCCTCCTACCCACCACAAGCGAGCACCCCTGCGCAGCCATCGCCCGCCGACACCTCGGCGAAACTGGCACAGTGACCGTGCTGACTCGCGCTGACCCTCGCAGTCAGCAGATCATGCTGGTGCGGCCCGACGCTCACCTGGCCTGGCGCGGCACATCCCCGGCCGCGCTGAGCCAGTGGCTGACACGCACGCTCGGCCACGACCACACCCGGTGACCACGCCAAGCGCCCTTGCCCGCCACCATGAACCAGCAAAAGAAGGAAATACGGCCATGAACTCGCCCCCGACCGCGCCAACGGGCCTGCGTGAACGCAAGAAAGCCCAGACCCGCCGCACCATCCAGGAACAGGCACTGCGGCTCTTCCTCAGCCAGGGATACGAGAACACCACCGTCGAAGAGATCGCGACCGCCGCCGGGGTCTCCCACATGACCTTCTTCCGTCACTTCCCCACCAAGGAAGCCGTCGTCGAAAGCGACGACTACGACCCGATGATCGTCCGTCTTATTGAACAACGCCCCAAGGAGGAAGACCCGCTCACCGCCCTGCACCAGGCTCTGGCCCACGGCCTGGCTACCGTCTATGCCACCGACAAGGAAGCACTCCTGGTCCGTACCCGCCTCGTCCTCAAGACACCGGCGCTACGCGCCCGCGTCTGGGAGAACCAGTACGCCACCGAGGAGTTGTTCGCCGAGGCCCTCGCGGCCCGTCTCCAGAAAGAAGCCACGCTGAGCACCCGCGTTCTCGCCGCGGCCTCGCTGGCCGCCCTCACCACGGCGCTCACCTGCTGGGTGGAAAGCGACGGCGCCGAAGACCTGCCTTCGCTGGTGGACCAGGCATTCCTCACCCTGCGCGGGGCAGGCGCCATCTCCGGAGACCAGATGGTGAAGTGAAGCCGCCGGCCACCGGCGCTCAGCTCCTGCTGCCGCCGGGTGCGAGCAGGCTGGTGATCTCGGCGATGGACTCCGGCGAGGGCTTGAAGTAGCGACGGAGGTTCTCCGGCTTCTTGTGCCGGGACTTGGCCATCAGCATCAGCAGCGACGCGCCCTGCTCGCCGAGGTGGGTCAACGCGGAATGCCGGTACTCGTGCAGGTCCCAGCCCGTCCCGGGCCCATGCACGGCAGTGTGCTCGTCAAGCAGCGCGCAGGCCTGCCCGTCCGACAGGCGGGCCAGCCCGGTGTCCGGACACACGTCGCGGGGGTTGACGACCTTGCCCGGCCCCGGGCGGCGGTGGGTGACGAACACGGGCCCGCGGGTGCGCCCCTTGAGTAGCCGGGGCAGCAGCCTGGCGGTACCAGCGTCCCAGTAGACGGTCTCCAGCACGTACTCCTTGCGCACCTGGCCCCGGCGGCGGGACTTCGACTTCGCGCCCTTGGCCTTGACCGGGCAGCGGCGGTCGGCGAAGTCCAGGTCTTCGACGTTAACGCCGAGAATCTCCTCCGCCCGCCCTGCGGTCTCGTAGAGCATCCGCCACAGGGTCTTCTCCCGCGGGTGCGCCTCGCGCCGCGCGATCAGCCGTCGATCGCCATCTTCGAGCGGGCCGGGGTCTGGGAGTCCGGCACCGCCAGCCGCTTCGCCCAGGCCGGGACGGCGGGGCCGTCGTAGCCGCGCTCACGGCACCAGCCGAGCCAGGACAGCACCGCTGCCCGGCGTGCGTTCCAGGTGTTCACCGCCGCGGTGCCCCAGAGCAGTTCGAGGGCCTCACCGATCTCGTCGTCCGCGACCGACGCCAGCGGCCGAGCCTCGCCGAGCCGTTCGGCGGTCTTGCCCACCCCGATCCCGTAGTTCCGGATCGTGTTCGGGTTGCCGAGAGAGTCGAGGAATACGTCGGCCGCCGTCCGGACGGTCAACGCCTTCCCGGTCGGCAGCTGCACGACGGTGGGCACCACTTCCGCCTTGCCGTAGATAACAGGGCCGCTTCACGTAGCGGCCGGAGAGCGTCACCGCAGGTGACGATTCAAGCTACCGCAGATATTGGGGCGTTATCTGTGGGAGAACTTCAGAACCCTTCTGCCGCTGGCGGCTCGTCAGCCGCCCACCAGGCGTAACGAATCCTTAGTACTGCAACGACACTCCGTGATGTCCTCTGCGTTTGTAGTGGCTGATGCGAGCTCGTGCTTGGCTCTTTCTTCGCCATACGGACCAGGCGAGTGCGTACTGGACGCCATGACGGACGGGAAAGCAGATGCGATTGAAGAGACGCCGGGCCTCGTTCATGGTCACGGGTATGAGGGATCGCTCGCTATCGGTTTCGAGATCCCCCTTTTTACCTCCGCCCGCAGGATGGCGAGGAAGGCGAGGGCGGCCATGGAGAGAGTTATGTGCCGGTACCACGCGGTACAGCCGCGGACTTGGTAGTGATCAAGCCCGGTCTCGTTCTTCGCGGCCTGGAAGCATTCCTCGACCATCCACCGGGAGCCCGCGATCCGCACGAGTTCCCCAAGAGGCGTCCCGGTCGGGAAGAAGCAGATGTAATAGGCGATGTCCGTGGGGTCGGTAAGGCTGCGGCGTGCCAGTAGCCAGTGGTCCCAGCCCTCGCGGCGCCAGGGCCGGATCGGGGCTGCCGCCCAGTCGTAAACCCTCGGCCCATGAGCACCGTTGCCGCAGTTCAGAGTCTTCCACTCATCGTCGGCAAGCTGGCTGATCAGCTCGTCGGCGCGGGCCTGACCGAAGAATTCCATGGTGATGACCATCTGCGATTTCGGAACCACCAGCACGTGAGGTATCTCGTGGTCCTCCAGCCACAGCCGGATTCGGCTTGTCTGGCCGTAGACTTCATCAGCAGTCACCCAGCCAAACGGGATCCCAGCCTCCACCGCGCGTTGCAGCATGCGCAGTCCCAGGTCCGGTTTGGTGGCGAACTCGACATCGTCTTCGATACCGGCCGCCCGGCAGCGTTCACGGTCCGACGTCCAGCCCTTCGGAAGATACAGCTCACGGTCTATCAGGGCACGCCCCTTCTCGGATCCGTAGGCCAGGAAGACTCCGATCTGAGAATTCTCAATCCGGCCGGCCGTCCCCGAGTACTGTCGGGCCACACCCGCCGACCGGACGCCCTTCTTCAGGAATCCTGTCTCATCGAGGATGAGAATTCCCTGTTCGGGATCCCCGAGGAGTTCCACGACCGCGTCGCGGACATCGTCGCGCAGAGCCTCGGCGTCCCACACGTAGTGGTTCAGCACACGCTGCATGCCCTGGCAGGGTCATTGCATGATCGAGATCTGTCTGGGTTCGTCACGTGAGACCGAGGGCTCGTAGGGGCCGGTGGTAGTCGCGGCCGGTGTGGCGGAGGGCGGCGGCGATGTTGGTCTGGCCGTCCTGGCGGAAGACGCTGATGGCGAGGTTGCGCAGGGAGGCCATGGCGCGGGGCAGGGTGCCGGTGCGGACCTTGGAGTCGTCCTCGCGGAACGTGCGGTCCCGCACGTGGTGCAGGAGGTTCTCGATACCCCAGTGGCCTCTGATCCAGGTGGCGAGCTCGGTGCAGGTGGCGTCGAAGACGCTCAGGCTGGTGATCAGGTAGACGCGCTCGATGGTCAGCTTCCTGGTGCTCAAGTCGCGTCGCCACCGTACGACTTGGATCGCCTGGCGGGCGCCGGGGTAGTCGAGGTGGCTGAACGCGGCGACCTTGAGCCGGCGGATCTCGTCGCGGTGGTGGGCGTGGTCGCGAGCGCGGTGCCCGAGCGGGATGTCCCGCCAGGGCAGGTTCCTGACCTGGGCGTACAGGCCCGGATGGTTCTTCTTCACGACGGCCACGTAGTGCGCGCCGCGACTGGTCAGATAGGCCCCGTGGTCGTGCTGGGTGTGCAGGGCGTCGGCGGTCACCACCGTGTTCTCCAGCTCGAGACCGTCCAGCAACGGCGCGAAGGAGGGGATCTCGTTGCTCTTGGAAGCGACCTGCCGCTGGGCCAGGACCACGCCGTGGTGGTCCATCGCCGCCAGCAGCTGGATCGCCGCGGCCACCCGGGTTCGCGATCCGCGGACCACCTTGCCGTCGACCGCGATCACCCGTCGCACCGGCCGTTTCTCCGCCTCCGGCTCGACCGGGGGCGGCGTTCTGGCCTGCAGATACGCGCTGATCGCCGCGTCCAGCGCGTCACCGTCCACACGCTGCAGCAGGCGGCGCACGGTTGCGGCGTGCGGCACCGGCCGCAGACCGGTAAGTGGATCGGCAGCGAAGCCGAGGACGCCCAGCACATGTTGCGGGGCATCCGTGATCCACTCGCTGATCGCGATGAGCGAGCGAGCGCCGGTCAGCACCGCCGAGACGGCTGCGCACAGCAACGCGAGGGCCGGATATCGCAGTCCTCGCGCATCGCGGGGATCGGTAACCAGGATCAGGAATCGCCGCAGGTCAGCGACATCGCTTGAGGTGAGGGGATCAGTCGGGGAGCCCAGTTGCTCCAGTGCGGAAGGGATGGGCGATGATGTTCGGGCAGGCACGGTCTCGCTCGGTTCTCATGGGTCTCGACAACCACATGATCACCAGCACCGTGCCTGCTCTGCTCTCCCGGGCCCCTTGCCCCACAACGGACATGACGCCACGTCACTCACGAGACCGGCGAACCGGACCAATCCCAATCACGCAATGCCCCTGCATGCCCTGGGGGCCGTCATCGCCGACAGTCTCCGCCAGGGTCTAGCCGTTCTTGCGTTCCGTCTCACTGAGCAGTCCCCGCAGGTAGGACACCACCCGCCGCCGCGACTCCACACGCCCGAACCGACCCGCGAATCGCGCCACGAAGTCATCGAACACATCTGACCAACCGTCAGTTATCTCTTCCTGCATGCAGCGATCAACGAGGCAGCGTCCACAACGTCACGGAGTGTCGTTGCAGTACTAGAACACACCTACAGCGCTGCCGCACTGAACCTGATCCGCCTCGACGCCTGGTGGAACGGACACCCCCTCGACCGCACCCGAACCACCCACCTCGCCCGACTCGAACTGAGCCTCACCGCTTGATCAAACCGAATGACCACCAGGGTCGGGCAGAGTTCCATTGCGGGCGATGAGCCGTTCGTGCCGGGCGACTTCCTCGCGGCCGTCGTAGACCACGAGCTCGGATGCGTGGAGCATGACGCGGACGGTGCGTCCGATCAGCCGGACCGGGACCGAGTAGCGGTTCATCCGGACACAGATCTGTTCTCTGAACTTGGCGGCGAAGGGGCCCGGTGAGCTCAGCCGTTGCTCTTGATGCCGTTGCGGCCGAAGGTGCTCTTGTAGAAGTCCCAGGTGGCCTGCGCGCCGTAGGCGGCGTCCGCGGCCGCCGTCTGGTCCGTGCTGGAGCTGGAGGCCGTTCCGGTGCCGAACACGTCGGTGGTGTTGGTGACCAGCGTGCCGGTGCCGGAGGTGCCGCGGGCGAGGTTGTACGTCTTGTGGCCGCCTCGCGTGGTGTCGTACAGCTGGTACGTCGAGCCCGACAGGTACGAGCCGACGGTGACCGTGCCGGAGTAGAGGGTCTTGCCGGTGCCGGTCTCGATGCCCTGGTACTCGTGGAGCTTCTTGCCGGTGGCGGCGTCGGGGCGACCGCACGAATGGGGGGCCGTGCGGAAGATGTGAGTTGCGGTGCGGGTGATCCGTGCGGTGGAAGCGTGGCATCAAGGTCGCGTACATGTCAGGATCCCGAGGTGATGTTGGCCGAAAGTCGTCTGCCTGATCTGTGTTTCGGCGCAATGAACGGGCGCCGTTCCGGATGCGCAATCTCCGGAACGGCGCCCTGTCCTCGAGGTTCGAGTGACCTAGCGGAGGGTTTTACGGGAAGGTCAACTTCCAGCCATCGATGTACCCGGTGTCACCGGCGTACATGTCCTGGACCTTCAGCTGCCAGGTGCCGTTGGCCGGGGCGGAGGACGCGTTGACCGAGTAGGTCTGGTGCACGTCGGCCGCCGAGTCGGAGATGCTGTTGTTCTTCAAGCGGTACGACGTCCCGTTCGGGGCGACCAGGTCGATCCGGAGGTCACCTCGCCAGGTGTGCACGATGTCGACCGTGACCTGAAGGTTCGACGGGGCGTTGCCGCTCACCCCGGAGACGGTGATCGGCGAGGTGACCGCCGGGCCGGCGTCCGGGATCGACACGTTGGACTGGTTCTCGAACACGGTGCCGCCGGGGTTGCCGCCGCCACCGGAGCGCGAGCCGACCGCGACCGCCGCCCAGGCGTCCATCACCGCGTTGTACTCGGGGCTGGAGGTGCCGTACAGCTCACCCGCCGCCGCGAGCGTGCCGGTGCGGGCCGCGGCGTAGTTGGTGGAGGCGGTCCACTTGGTGGTCAGCGCCCGGTACCAGATCTGCAGCGCCTTGGCCCGGCCGATGCCGGTGACCGGAAGCCCGTCCACCGTGGGCGAGTCGTAGCTGACGCCGTCGATGACCTTGGCGCCGCTGCCCTCGCTGAGCAGGTAGAAGAAGTGGTTGGCGATACCGGACGAGTAGTGCACGTCCTTGTTTCCGGCGGTGGAGGTCCAGTAGTCGAGGGAGGCGCCGTCCTTGCTGGGCTTGTCCATGTAGCGCAGCGGGGTGCCGTTGCCGTTGATGTTGATCTTCTCGCCGATGAGGTAGTCACCGGGGTCCGAGGCGTTGTTGGCGTAGAACTCCACGCCGGTGCCGAAGATGTCGGACGTGGCCTCGTTCAACCCGCCGGACTCGCCGCTGTAGGTGAGGTTCGCGGTGGCGGAGGTGACACCGTGGCTCATCTCGTGGCCGGCGACGTCCATCGAGGTCAGCGGGTTGTTGTTGGCCGAGCCGTCGCCGTAGGTCATGCAGAAGCAGCTGTCGTCCCAGAAGGCGTTGACGTAGTTGTTGCCGTAGTGGGTGCGGGAGTAGGCGCCCACGCCGTCATTGCGGATGCCGCTGCGACCGAAGGTGTTCTTGTAGAAGTCCCAGGTCTCGGCGGCGCCGTAGTGCGCGTCCGCGCCCGCGGTGGCGGCGTTCGTGTTGGTGCCGTCGCCCCAGGTGTCGTTCGTCTGCGAGAACAGCGTGCCGGTTCCGGACGAGCCGTGGTTGAGGTTGTACGTCTTGTGGCCGCCGCGCGCGCCGTCGGTCATCGTGTACGTCGACCCCGACTGCGTGGTGGTCAGGGGGACCTGCCCGCTGTACCGGGTGTTGCCGGTGCCGGTCTGGATGCCCTGGTAGCGGTAGAGCTCCTTGCCGGTGGAGGCGTCGGTGATGACATGCAGCTGGTTGGGGGTGCCGTCGTCCTGGAGGCCGCCGACCACCGTCTCGTACGCGAGAACCGGCGTGCCGCTCGCCGCCCAGATCACCTTGCGGGGGGCGCCGTCGGCATCGGTCCGCGTCGAACCCGCGTCCTTGGCGGCGGCCAGCGCCTGCTGTTCCGCCTTCGAGGCGGCGATCGAGGGTGCGAGCGAGGCAACCTTGATGGTGGCCTTGGAGCCCCTGATGACCTGCTTGGTCTTCCCGGCCGAAGTAGTGTCGACGATCATGTCGCCGCCGAGGACGGGGAGTCCGGCGTACGTGCGCTCGTAGCGCGTGTGGACGGTCCCGTCGCCGTCCTTGACGACGTCCCTGACGACCAGCTTCTCCTGCGCGCCGAGGCCGATGTCGCGGGCGGTGTCGGCCTTCGCCGCGTCGGCGGTGCGGATCAGTTCGGCGCGCTGCGAGGGGGAGAGCTTCACGGCCGTGTGGGCGGGGTTGATCTTCGACGGGGCGGGCCCGGCCGGGGCGGCGCTCGCGGTGCCCGCCTGGACGGCGGCGGCCAGCAGGGCGGAGACGCCGACGAGGGCGACCACCGCGGCACGACGGGAGGGGGCGTGGGCGGTGGGTCTGCGAGAGGAACTGCGTCTCAACACTGTCTCCTTCTGCGTGGCCGCGGATCGCGCGGCCAAGGGGGGCCGGACGGCGGGTGACCGTCCGGGCAGAACAAGGCGGAACGCGGAACCAGATGCACGAAGGTGATGAGCCACGACACAGCGGTGGCACAGCGGGGCTGCTGTGGAGTGACCTTGGGAAGCCTGACAGGAGAACGCGTGAACTGTCAGGTGCGCATCAAGAACTTGGCTGGAATCGGTCGTTGGTCGGATGGTCATGTTCGCTGTACGAACCGTTCACCGAAGTGGGTCGGCGCCGCCGGTCCGTCATCCGTGCCACGAGCGCCACAGCGCCGCGTCCGCCCCGTCCGCCGCCACCAGGTTGTCGCGCGGCCCGACCTCGGTCAGTCGGCCGTCCTCCATCACCGCCACACGGTCAGCGTCGTGCGCGGTGTGCAGGCGGTGCGCGATGGCGATGACGGTACGGCCCTCCAGCACGGCGGTCAGTGCGCGTTCGGTGCGGCGGGCGGTAGTCGGGTCGAGGAGGGCCGTCGCCTCGTCGAGGATCAGGGTGTGCGGATCGGCCAGAACCATCCGGGCCAGGGCCGGTTGCTGGGCCTGGGAGCCGTCCGTACGGTGGCCGCCCTCGCCCAGCGCGGTGTCCAGACCCTCGGGCAGCTCGCGCACCCAGTCGTCGGCGCCGACGGCGGTGAGGGCCGCCCACGGCTCCTCGTCCGCGGCGGACGGCTCGGCGACCCACAGATTGTCGCGTACCGCGCCCAGGAAGACATGGTGCTCCTGGGTGACCAGGACGACCTGACGGCGCGGCCGCTCCGGTGCGAGACCGGCCACCGGCACCCCGCCCACGGTCACCGAACCCGAGGTCGGCGCGTCGATGCCCGCCAGCAGCCTGCTCAGCGTCGTCTTTCCGGCGCCGGAGGGGCCCACCACCGCCAGTCGCTCCCCGGGCCGCACGGTCAGGTCCACCCCGCGCAGCACCTCGCCTCCGCGGTCGTAGGCGTAGCGCACCCCGGTCACATCGATCCGGTCGTCCGCCGGAGCGGGACCCTCGCCCTCCGGCACCGAACGGGGGAGCCGGGCGAGCCCCTCCACCCGGGCGAAGGAGGCGCCGCTGCTCTGCAGTTGCTCGACCCGCACCAGGATCTCGTCGAGCGGCTGGCTGAACTGGCGCAGATACAACGCCACCAGTGGCGCGTCACCCAGACCCGGCCGCGGTAGCGCCGCCGCGCGCTGACCACGACGGCACTTCTTGCACCAGGAGAGCGTGAATGGTCTCCGCCGCTTGTGGGTACGGCCTACCAGGTTGTGGTGGTTCCGCGTCGCGTTGGCGGGTTCATGTCATGCATTTGCCACGCACGGCCCTCTTGTCGAGGACATGCCCATGATGCATTAGTTATCTCGGTGGATGAATCCATCCACTGTCGACCGAGAACCAGCGCACGGGTCGACCCCAGCTCAGCAGCATGGGAGTCACACATTGCGCACTTCTAGGTATTCCAGACCGGCCGCGCGGAAGAACTCCGCACGGTTGGCTGCGTTGACCGCGACGGCCATCGCCGTCCTGGGTTTCCCCGTCGCCCAGGCGACCAGCGCCACGGCAGTCACTCAGGGCACCGCCGCAACCGCGGCCATCGGCTCGCACGGCGAGGTTACCGGCGCCGTCACCGACAGCTCCGGTAAGGCGCTCGCCGGCGCCTCCGTCGTGGCCGGTGACTACCGGGCGACCACCGACGCCCAGGGTCACTACACCCTGACGATCCCGCCCGGCACCTATGACATGGCGGCGTACGGCTACGGGTACAAGGCCAAGAAGGTCCGCGGCGTCGTCGTCGACGCGGACGGTACCGTCACGACCAACTTCGCGCTGGACGCGGTGCCCCACCAGACCGTCACCGGTAAGGTGACCGATGGCTCCGGCCACGGCTGGCCGCTCTACACGAAGATCACCATTAACGACGTGCCTGGCGCCCCGGTCTTCACCGACCCGTTCACCGGCGAGTACAGCGTCGACCTTCCTGAGGGTAACGACTACACCCTGAACTTCACGTCCGTGTACCCCGGCTACAAGGCCGTCACCAAGCAGGTGACCGTGGACAACGCGGCGCAGACCGTGAACGTCGCGGTCCCGGCGGACGCCCAGGAGGCCAAGGCTCCCGGTTACGAGGTCAAGCGGTCCGGCTCGACCGAGCCTTTCGACTCCACCGCCGGCGCCCCCGCGGGCTGGACCATCGTCAATGCCGACGGCACCACCGGCGGCTGGGCCTTCAACGACTTCGGTAACCGGGGTAACAAGACCGGCGGTTCCGGCGCCTTCGCCATGGTCGACAGTGACAAGATCGGCGCAAGCAAGAAGCAGGACAGCTCGCTGATCACGCCGGTCTTCGACCTGACCGGTAACAACAGCCCGCAGCTGGAGTTCGACACCGACTACAAGAGCTTCAGCAACCAGACCGGCAACATCGACGTCAGCACCGACGGCGGTGCGACCTGGACCAACGTCTGGAACCGCACCACCACCCTGACCGGCCCGGCCCACGTCGAGGTTCCGCTGACCGACTACGCCGGGAAGCCCGGCGTGCAGCTGCGGTTCCACTTCACGGGTAGCTACGGCTACTGGTGGGAGCTCGACAACGTGTTCGTGGGCAAGCGGACCTACGAGCCTGTCAACGGTGGTCTGGTGGCCGGTACGGTGAAGGACGCCAACACCGGCGACGGCGTCGTCGGCGCCACTGTCGTCAACGCCGACTCCCCGCAGGACAAGGCCACCACCACGGCCACCCCGGACGACCCGGCGCTCGGCGGCAGCTTCTACTGGATGTTCACGTCCAAGACCGGCAGCCACAAGTTCACCGCCTCCAAGTCGCACTACGGCGACGTGGACAAGACGGTGGACGTGGCGGCGGACAGCACCAACAAGGCGGACTTCGGCCTGAAGGCCGGCAAGCTGGCGTTCACCTCCAACTCGGTCGACAAGACGGTCGGCTGGGGTGCGAAGGCTACCCAGGACCTGACGGTGAAGAACACTGGCGGGGCGCCTGCCAGCCTCACCCTGGGCGAGCAGCCGGGCGGTTTCACCCAGCAGGTCAAGGGCGGCGCGCCGCTCAACCTGGTGGAGGGTGACTACTCCCCGCTGGCCCTCAGCAAGGGCAAGACCGCGGATGCGGCTCCGGCGGCCAACGCGGCGGGTGACGCCTGGCAGCCGGTGGCCAACCTGCCGGGCGCGGTGCAGGACAACATCGGTGCCGTCTACGACGGCAAGGTCTACTCCGGCTTCGGCTACACCGGCAGCGCGGACAGCAACGCGCTGTACGCCCTCGACCCCGGCGCCGGCACTTGGACCAAGCTGGCCTCCGCGGCCGACACCCGTGAGGGCAATCCGGCCCACGGCTTCATCGGCGGCAAGCTGTACGTGGTCGGCGGCTGGGGTGCCGACGGCGACCCCGACGCCAAGCTGGAGGTCTACGACCCGGCGTCGAACAGCTGGTCCACCAAGGCGTCCTCGCCGAAGCCGTACGCCGGTTCGGGCAGCGCGGTGCTCGGCGGCAAGCTGTACGTCGTCGGCGGCTGCACCAGCACCTGCGGCACCACGGACGTCACGGTCTACGACCCGTCGTCCGACAGCTGGTCCCAGATCGCTTCCTACCCGGAGCCGATCGCCTGGCAGTCCTGTGGCGGTATCGGCGGCAAGCTCTACTGCGCCGGTGGCAACGGCGGCAGCAGCTCGACCAAGCACGCCTACGTCTACGATCCGGGCGCCGACAGCTGGTCGCCCATCGCCGACATGCCCGCCGACCTGTGGGGCTCGGCGTACGGCGTGGGCAGCGGCAAGCTGGTGATCTCCAGCGGTGTCGTCAACAACAGCGCCGCCATCACCAACCAGGGCTACGCCTTCGACCCGGGCACCGGCAGCTGGACCGCCCTGCCCAACGCCAACACCAGCGTCTACCGCGTGGGTGCTGCCACCGGCTTCTACAAGATCGGCGGCAACACCGGTGGCAGCGGTACGCCGCCGGTGTCCACCGTCGAGATGCTGCCCGGCTACGACCAGGGCAGCGAGTCCTCGGACGTCTCCTGGCTGTCCACGAGCAAGGACAAGGTGACGCTCCAGCCCGGGGAGAGCACCACGATCACCGTCAGCCTGGACTCCACGGTCGCCGAGGTCACCCAGCCCGGCGACTACACCGCGGTGCTGACCGCCCAGACCGACACCCCGTACTCGGTCGCCAACGTCGGCGTGAAGATGCACGTCAACCCGCCGAAGGACTGGGGCAAGTACGCCGGCACCGTGCTCGGCGAGGACGGCAAGGGTGGCACCATGCCGCTGGCCGGGGCGACCATCCAGATCAACGCCTCGACGACGAGCTACACCCTGCGGACGACCAAGGACGGCACCTACGGCCTGTGGTTCGACAGCCGCCTCAACCCGGTCAAGGTGATCGTGTCCAAGGACGGCTACCAGCCGGTGACCACCACGGTGAAGCTCGCGAAGGGGGGCACCGTCACCGGTAACTTCACGCTGAAGAAGGTCTCGTGACCCAGTTCCGGTGAAAACAGCGCGGGCCGGTCCCTCGGGACCGGCCCGCGTCGCGTTCAACGGCTGGTCGCCGTTCAGACCGCGCGCCTCTTGTACAACTCGCCGACGTTCGCGCGCGGTGCGGGACGGTGGTGTGCGGCGGGGCCCTCCGCGAAGGCGCGCAGGAGGTTTTCCGTAGTGCGGGTCACGAAGGTGCGGGTACGGGCGTCCATGCCGTGGTCGCGGCCGCCGTCGGGGGTGCCGGCCATGAGCCCCTCCACCCAGCGCATGGCGGTGAACGAGCCCTGCTTGGCGGTGCTCACCAGCACCTGCTTGAGCCGGTCGGCGGTCCAGTCCGGGTGGCGCTGCGCGAGGATCGCCGCGGCGCCGGACACATGCGGGGTGGCCATCGAGGTACCGTTGGCCGAGGTGTAGTTGCCGTCGACCAGGGTACCCATCGCGGTCTCGGCCGCACGCGCGGCGACAATGTCGACGCCCGGTCCGGTGATCTCCGGCTTGACCGCGAAGGTCTCCGTGACCGGGCCGCGGCTGGAGAAGCCTGCGAGCTGGTCCTGCTTGTTCACCGCGCCGACGGTCAGCGCGTCGGCGGCGGCGCCCGGCGAGCCCACGGTCCCCTTGCCCGGGCCCGTGTTGCCGGCTGCGATGACGAACGGCGTGCCGGAGGACTCGGTGAGTTCGTTGACGGCCTGGCTCAGCGGGTCGGTGCCGTCACTGCCGGCCAGCGAACACCAGCATGGTTGAGGACCTTGCCGATGTACAGACCGGCACCTGGCGCCACCCCCTTGTACTTGCCGCCCGAGCCGGCCATGGTCGACGCGACATGCGTGCCGTGACCGTGGTGGTCGACCGCGTCGGGGTCGTCGGTGAAGCTCTGGGTCTTCTTCACCCGCCCTGCCACATCGGGGTGGTCGGGGTCGATACCGGTGTCGAGGATGGCCACCTTGGTGCCGGTGCCGTCGTAGCCGGCCGCCCAGGCCTCCGGGGCGCCGACCTGCGGCACGCTCTGGTCCAGCGTCACATGCACCGGCTTGTCGAGCCAGAGTTTCTTGATGCCGCCGGCCAGCTTCGGTGCCTTAGCTCAGACTGGAGCGGGAGGTGGTCCGGCATGCAAGCACGGCGGGGTCAGCTGGCTGCGGTGTGGGGTGCCGTGATGGTGTTGGTCGCTCTGGCGTCGCTGGGCTGCGGGGCGAAGGCCGAGCCTGCCGTGGGCGTGGTGCGCGGTGTCGTCGTACGACCGCTGGCACAGGACCCGCGGTCCGGTGCCGGTGGCGCGAGCGGCGCGACGGTGCCCGTGAATGGTGACCCGGTCCGGGCGCGCGACGCGGCGGGCCGGACGGTGGCCGGACGCTCCCGGATGGCCGCGGCCTTCCTCACCCGCTCGGCGGCGACCGCGTCCAGGTCCGCTCCGCCGGCTCCGCCCCAGCGGACACCGTCAACCAGGCCGTGGTCGAGGCCATGCGCGAGGCCGGCATCGACATCTCCGC
Source organism: Streptomyces sp. NBC_01320 (assembly GCF_035974375.1). Taxonomy (NCBI): domain Bacteria; kingdom Bacillati; phylum Actinomycetota; class Actinomycetes; order Kitasatosporales; family Streptomycetaceae; genus Streptomyces; species Streptomyces sp. NBC_01320. Next base: position 10,845,746 of record NZ_CP108390.1, on the reverse strand, counting down.
CGAGACCCCGAAGATCCTCACCACAGAAGCGGTTCAGGCGTCCGACGTCGTCATCACCATGGGCTGCGGCGATGCCTGCCCCGTCTTCCCAGGCAAGCGCTACCTCGACTGGAAGCTCGGCGACCCGGCAGGCCAGGGTGTCGAAGCCGTTCGCCCCATCCGCGACGAGATCGAGCGCCGCATCCGCAGCCTGCTCACCGAACTCGGCATCGAGGCCCGCGCATGACCACCCCACCGCCCGGGATCCGCGTTGCTCGCCCCCCGGGCCCGCTCTCATCAACGGCGGGCATCGCCTGCTGGGACGTCGCCGACACCACTAGTACTGCAACGACACTCCGTGACGTTGTGGACGCTGCCTCGTTGATCGCTGCATGCAGGAAGAGATAACTGACGGTTGGTCAGATGTGTTCGATGACTTCGTGGCGCGGTTCGCGGGTCGGTTCGGTCGTGTGGAGTCGCGGCGGCGGGTGGTGTCCTACCTGCGGGGACTGCTCAGTGAGACGGAACGCAAGAACGGCTGGACCCTGGCGGAGACTGTCGGCGATGACGGCCCCCAGGGCATGCAGCGTGTGCTGAACCACTACGTGTGGGACGCCGAGGCTCTGCGCGACGATGTCCGCGACGCGGTCGTGGAACTCCTCGGGGATCCCGAACAGGGAATTCTCATCCTCGATGAGACAGGATTCCTGAAGAAGGGCGTCCGGTCGGCGGGTGTGGCCCGACAGTACTCGGGGACGGCCGGCCGGATTGAGAATTCTCAGATCGGAGTCTTCCTGGCCTACGGATCCGAGAAGGGGCGTGCCCTGATAGACCGTGAGCTGTATCTTCCGAAGGGCTGGACGTCGGACCGTGAACGCTGCCGGGCGGCCGGTATCGAAGACGATGTCGAGTTCGCCACCAAACCGGACCTGGGACTGCGCATGCTGCAACGCGCGGTGGAGGCTGGGATCCCGTTTGGCTGGGTGACTGCTGATGAAGTCTACGGCCAGACAAGCCGAATCCGGCTGTGGCTGGAGGACCACGAGATACCTCACGTGTTGGCGGTTCCGAAATCGCAGATGGTCATCACCATGGAATTCTTCGGTCAGGCCCGCGCCGACGAGCTGATCAGCCAGCCTGCCGACGATGAGTGGAAGTCTCTGAACTGCGGCAACGGTGCTCATGGGCCGAGGGTTTACGACTGGGCGGCAGCCGCGATCCGGCCCTGGCGCCGCGAGGGCTGGGACCACTGGTTACTGGCACGCCGCAGCCTTACCGACCCCACGGACATCGCCTATTACATCTGCTTTTCCCCGACCGGGACGCCTCTTGGGGAACTCGTGCGGATCGCGGGGTCCCGGTGGATGGTCGAGGAATGCTTCCAGGCCGCGAAGAACGAGACCGGACTTGATCACTACCAAGTCCGCGGCTATACCGCGTGGTACCGGCACATAACTCTCTCCATGGCCGCCCTCGCCTTCCTCGCCATCCTGCGGGCGGAGGCAAAAAAGGGGGTCCCGAAACCGATACCGAGGGATCCCTCATACCCGTGACCATGAACGAGGCCCGGCGTCTCTTCAATCGCATCTGCTTTCCCGTCCGCCATGGCTTCCAGTACGTACTCGCCTGGTCCGTATGGCGAAGAAAGAGCCAAGCACGAGCTCGCATCAGCCACTACAAACGCAGAGGACATCACGGAGTGTCGTTGCAGTACTAGCGCCGATTTTCGTTCCGATGTTCCTCGACCCCCGTGAGCCCCGTGAGTTCGCGAAAACTGAAGGGTTCTCGGTAGGAACCCACGGGTCCGACAGCCGATTCTCAGGCGAGGAGGCCCGGGTTCACGACGAACCCGGGGTGCGGGACCGCTTACAAGGGTCGGTAGGTGCCGTAGTTCCCGGCAAGGGAGCTCGTGGCGGCTTCGGCGACATCGGATCGGGGGCTGGAGACGCATGAGGTGAGGAAGTCGTGCGCTCGCTGCCCCGGCCAGCCGGCCGCGGCAACAGCGGGCCAGAAGTAGATCCCATCCTGTGGGGACCTAGCTTCGATGAAGTCGAGGACGTCGGTCACGGTTTCCTGATCCAGGGCAAGCCGGAGCATGGCCACGGCCTGCAACGCTCCACCCACAAGAGTCTCGTTACCGGTACTCATGCACCAGCGAATCGCCTCAGTGTGGGAGTGCTCCATGTAGCTCAGCCGGACAATGGCGTCGCCCCCGGCAGTGTGAACCGCATGGAGAGTGTCGCGCTGAAGGACGAGATCTCGGAGGTAGGGAAGGTCGGACGGGGAGCCGCAAGTACCGAGCGCCATCGTTATCTGGTACTGGGTTTCCCAGGTCCGCGAATCCCTCACCTCATTCTCCAGGGCTTCGAGCAGGGCAGGACCGGCATCTGAGTCGCCCAGTTTTCGAAGTCGCTTCGCGGCCGAGCGGCGCTTGGCGGAACTCCGGTCTTGAAGCTGGCGGATCGCTTCAACGGCGTCGAGAGCCACGGTCTCTCCTACTGGATACGGACGTCACTGGACTTTATTCGGCCTCTCTGACAGTTCCGCCGGGGGGCTCACCAGGCGAGGCCAGAAGCAGCTGACGGGCCGAGTCGGCGTAACGCATCGCGGTCTTCTCATCGAGTCCGAACACCTCGGCAAGGTGGAGTGGATCGGGCCCGTGGGTCAGGGCCTCTTCGAGTTGCCGGTCAACCCGGAGCCGCTCCAGTGTCGCGTCCTGCCCGCGCATCGCGGCGCTGATCCAGTGGTTGCTGGCGCGGCTGGTCTTGGTAGCAGTCTGGTTGTTGATCAGTAGGTGAAGGTTCGCGGTGTTCGGCCACCGGCGGCACCGGTGCTCCAGCCAGTCCAGCAGCAGCTTCCGGGTGAGGTCATCGAGCGGGCGGACGCGTCCGGTGATGGTCAGCCGGTGGTTGCCGAGGTCGACGTCGTCGAGCATGAGGGTGGCGATCTGGGCGACCCGGGCGGCGTGGACCGCTGCGAGGGCGAGGATGAGCCGCGTCGCCGGGGTGGTGGCCGCCGCGACGGAGCGGTCGACCTGCTCGGGACGAGCGGTTGCAGCACGGCGTACTCGTATTGCCCGACCTTGATCCGGCTGGTGGGGTTGCGGAAGATCAGCCCGTTCCGCTTGGCCCAGGTGAACAGTGAGCGCAGGGCGACGAGTTGGTCGTGGCGCTGGTGGCCGTGCAGTGTCCTGATGTAGGTGAGGACGTCGTCGCGGGTCACTTCCCGCAGGTGGTCGTAGAGGTTCGACCATTCCAGTAGGGCCGGGCGGACTCGGTTGAGGTAGAGCCAGACCGTGCCTTCCCGTCGCGGGAGGCTGCGGGGGCCGCCGTCGCGCAGGACGCGGGTCCAGCGCTCGGCCTCCGAGCGGATGCCGGGTGCGAGACCTTCCAGCCTCTCGGCGAGCCAGCGTTCGAAGGAGGGTTCGCTGTCGTCCTCGAAGATCCCCATCTCGTCCAGGACCGTGACGGTGTGGCCAACCGGCAGGTCCAGGGCCCGCAGCAGGGCGAAGATCTCCGTGTGCCGGATGACGTCGCCCTCGACGTAGCCGGTGAGGACGAGGGTCAGGGCGCGGTTGACTGCGAAGCGGATGTTGCGGCCCCAGCCGCGGGTCTCGGCGAGCCGGTGGGGCGAGGTACTTTGCCCAGGCCAGCCACGGGCTGGCCAGGTCGGCGTCGGCCAGGCCGAGCCGGCTGTAGTCACGGGGGATCTGTGCGAACAGCGGTAGCTGCCGCCAGCCGGGATCCGGGCGCCAGGCCGGTGCAGGAGGCGGCTTGCGCGGGGCTCCCCGCCGTCCTCCGCGCGTCCGAGCCCTCTCTGTCAGCCTCGGGTGAGACGTCCCGTTCTGCGGGGTTAGCCTGAGAGGGCACGACAGGAGAACCGCCCCTTATGCCCAGCACTGAGCCCGTCGGGTCCGACCCGGCACCGAGGCCGAAGCGCCGTACCTTCACCTCGGAGTACAAACTGCGGATCGTCGCCGAGTACGACGCCGCGCCCAGGAACGAGAAGGGCGCGGTCCTGCGCCGGGAACGCCTCTACCACTCGCATGTCAAGGAGTGGCGGGCCGCCCGGGATGCCGGGGCCCTGGAAAACCTGGTCGACCGCCGGACCAGCCCCGCCCGCACGAAGAAGTCCGCCGCGGAGGTGGAGAACGAGAAGCTGCGACAGCAGGTGGAGCGGCTGCAGAAGGACCTGGCCCGGAACAAGGCCGCACTCGAGGTGATGGGAAAAGCCTCCGCGCTCTTGGAAATGATCTCCGAGAGCGCGGACTGAAACACGCCACCGACCCCGTGGTGGACACCGCGTTCACCGGCGTTCAGGGCCAGCTGGGCATCACGGCCGCGTGCCGGCTGACCGGCCGCTCCCGGGCCACCCACTACCGCAGGCTCAAGCCCCCGACCGACCGCACGCCCCGCTCCCACGTCCAGGCCCAGCCCTCGGCGCTGACGGATCAAGAGCGTGCGGCAGTACTGGAGTTGATGAACAGCGCCGAGTACGTGGAGCTGCCGCCCGCGCAGATCTGGGCCCGTGAGCTGGACGCGGGCCGCTATCACTGCTCGGTCTCCACGATGTACCGGATCCTGCGTGACAAGGGCCAGTCCGGCGAGCGTCGCCGTCAGGCCACCCACCCGGCCAAGACCGTGCCCGAACTGGTCGCCACCGCCCCATCCCAGGTCTTCACCTGGGACATCACCAAGCTCGCCGGACCGGCCAAGGGCACCTGGTACCACGCCTACGTCGTCATCGACATCTTCAGCCGCTACATCGTCGGCCACACCGTCGAACGCGCCGAATCAGCAGAGCGTGCCGAGGAGTTGATCCGGGACACCATCGAGCGCAACGGCATCGTGCCCGAGACCGTCCACGCCGACCGGGGCACCTCAATGACCTCCAAGAAGGTCTCTCAGCTGCTGATCGACCTCGGCGTCACCCGCAGCCATTCCCGGCCGAAAGTCTCCAATGACAACCCCTACAGCGAGGCCCATTTCAAGACCACCAAGTACATGTCCGACTACCCCGAGCGGTTCGATTCCCTGGCCCACGCCCGTGATTGGTTCGACGCGTTCATCGCGTACTACAACCACGAGCACCGGCACTCGGGCATTGGATGGCACACGCCCGCCAGCGTCCACTTCGGCACCGCCGAGGAGGTCCGCGACCAGAGAGCCGTCACGCTCGCCGAAGCGTTCGCCCGCCACCCCGAACGCTTCGGTCGCCGCCCCACACCGCCCGAGATACCCCAGCAAGCGTGGATCAACGACCCCGCCAAGCGCAGGGAAACCACACCACAGATCTCATAGCCACACAAATGTCTCACTGGACTTGAAATCCACCGGAGCCGCGGGGGTCGGTCTCCTGCGGTAGTGCATCCCGACGAAGAACAGCTGGTGATGCCGGACGGCGGCGAGCCGGTCCCGCACGTCCGTCTCGTCCGCGGACTGGCCGACGACGGCCTTCGTACTGAGGCGGGCCTGGCACCAGCACAGGCGGCAGTAGTTCCACTTCAGCGGCTGGACGCGCCGGCAGCCAGTGCATGCGGCCGCGTCGTGGCCGCGGCCGAACATGTAGCAGGTGGAGCAGAGGCGGCCGCTGAAGTTTCCCCAGGCCAGGCAGCTGTCGCAGGAGTCGGTGGGCTTGACGTAGCCCTTCGGGAACCGTGCCACCGGATCACTTCGGCGGCAGCGACCGGCCGTCCCGGCGCTTGGAGATCACCTTCGGCGCGGCGGGTCCCGCGCCGACCGCGGTTCGTTCCGTCTCCTCTGCCTGGCCAGGGCGGCGGACCTTTTGCGGTTCGGGGATCAGCAGGTCTCCGATCTCGCAGCCGAGGACCACGCAGATGACGTCCAGGTCCTCCAGCTTGAGCGAGACCGGCTGACCGGACCACAGCCCAGACATCTTGCCGGCCGAGATCACCAGGCCGTGCTCGGCCAGGCTCCGCTGGAGCTCGGACGCCTTCCAGATACCCTTGTTCGCGGCGGTCAGCCGCAGGTTCCACCTCATCGGGCCAGTCCTTCCAGCCGCTTCGCGGCCCGTTCCATCCCGGCGACCCAGGCGTCCTCGACCCGGGTCTGCTGCACGTGGATATACCGCATGGTCGTAGCGATCCAGGAATGTCCGAGAACCTCCTGGATTGCGAGCAAATCCAGGCCGTTTCCGTAGAGTTGGGACGCGCAGAAATGCCGCAGGACGTGCGGTGTCAACCTGTCCGTCCAGCTCGGCAGATGAGCCGCGACCGCGTTGTCGAGCCCGTTGCGCAGGGCGTCATCGCCGACCCGGCGGGCGGAGCCGTCGGTGTTCTTGCGCTCGGAGGGAAACAACGGGGCACCCGGGCGAGTGTGATCGTCGTCGAACTGGCCCCACACGTCCTCGATGAACCACCGCAGTGTCCGGTCGGCACCATTGATCAGCGGAACCATCCGCTCGCGGGGCCCCGAGCCGCGGGCCCCCTTGCCGTGGCGGACGTGGAGCTTGCCGAAGCGGCCCAGGTCCCACTTGATGTCGTCCAGGTCGAGCCCACACGCCTCGCTCACCCGCAGGCCGACCTGGGACATCACCTTCGAGGCGGTGTAGTTCCGGGCGGTCGGAGCGAACTTCCGGCAGGTGGCCAGCTCGCCGCCCCAGCCGGTGAACAACGTCCCGATCTCCGGCTCACTCGGCGGGATCCGCAGCTGGGCGTCTCTGGCCCCGCGCGGCCGGTTCATCTCGTCGATCGGGCACTCGACCACCCGGCCGGTCATCCGATGGATTTCGACCTTGTGCCGCAGCTCCAAGAACATGAAATACGTGCTCAACGCCTGCGACCGGCCCGGCCGGGTGCCGCTGGGCGAGTGCCGCAACACCTTCCCGAAGTACACGTCCGCGTCAGCGGGCTCCATGTCCCACAAGGGCCGGCCGAACCAGGTCCTGATCTGATCCAGGTGACCGACGTCCCCGCGGATGGTGCCGTCCGCCAGCCCTGCTGAGGCCCGTCCCAGGACAAACCCGGACAGCACATCGGTCTCGAACCGCTCCAGCTCCCCAGCCGACGCGGGCGCCCAGTGCTCACGCAGGTCCCGTACGACTGCCAGCGCCGCCAACCCGAGCCTCCTCACCTTCGACCCGACTGCGGATCGGTCGGACAAGATGAGAACGCTTGAAGCTCCCCCTTTGACCTGGACAGCCTGATACTGGGACGGAAGGTCCCGGAGGAAGTAGTCACAGGTAGTGAGCAAGAAGAGCAATACGAGCAAGCGGTACACGGCGGAGTTCAAGCGGGATGCCGTCGCGCTGGCGCTGTCGTCGGAAAAGACGGTCACCGAGGTCGCCCGGGACCTGGGGGTGAGCCCGGAGGGTCTGCGTGGCTGGGTGAAGCAGGCCGCGGTCGACCGGGGCGAGGGGCCTGTGGGGGCTCTGACCAGCGCCGAGCGGGAAGAGCTCGCCCAGCTGCGGCGCAAGGTCCGCGAGCTGGAGAAGACGGTCGACATCCTGGGAAAAGCGACCGCCTTCTTCGCGCAGGACAAGATGAGGTAGACACCGCCACGCGGTGCCGCTTCATCGACGCGCAGAAGGCATCGGACGACAATCTCGCAGGGCACAGCGTTGCGCTGCTGTGCCGTGCACTGGGAGTGCCGCGCTCTACCTACTACGCGCACCAGGCGGCCGCGTCGGCGCGCCGGGCCGCGCGGCGCGAGGAGGAACGCCTGGTGGACGAGATCCGAGTGCTCCACGCCGGATCGCGTGGTGCCTACGGGGCCCCGCGGATCCACGCCGCTCTGCGGCGGGCGGGGCGGGCGGTGAACTCGAAGAGGGTCGAGCGGCTGATGCGCAAGCACCGGATCGTCGGGATCACCCGCCGCCGGCGTCGGGGCCTGACCCGGCAGGCGAAGCGGGCGGTGTTCGCCGCCGACCTGATCGGCCGGGACTTCACCGCACCCCGTCCCGGGATGCGGCTGGTCGGCGACATGACCGAACTCGTCACGCTGGAAGGGAAGTTGTATCTGGCGACCTGCATCGATCTCGCGACGCGGGAGATGATCGGCTGGGCGATGGCCGACCACCACCGTGCTGAGCTGCCGGTTGCCGCCCTGCTGATGGCGGCCGGACGCGGCGGCCTGGAGAAGGGTTGCATCATGCATACCGACCGCGGCAGCGAATATACGAGTGACGAATTCCGCACCGAGATACGCAAGTTGCACATGAGGCAATCGATGGGACGTGTCGGCTCTTGCTACGATAACGCTGCTGCAGAAAGCTGGTTCGCCGTCCTCAAAGCGGAGATCGGAACCACCGTCTGGGAGACCCGCGAGGCCGCCCGGGCCGATGTCTTCCGCTACATCGAGATCGAGTACAACCGCAGCCGACTCCGCAGGCATCCCGAGTACGGGTACGTCACCCCGCTCGAAACGAGAACCTTGCTCAGGCAGGACCTCACCCCCGCAGCGTAAACACCCGCTGTCCAGGACCCGGGGGGAACTTCAGCTTCAAGAATCCCGAAGTTACGTCACAAGCCAGCAGAGCACACGAAGGAGGAAGAACCCCCTGGCCACGGGCGCAGGAACTCAGCGGGGCTCAGGGGAACTCACGGGATGTCGCACAGTCCATCTGCACCGGCGCCTTCCTGCTTGCGGCCGCCGGCCTCCTGGATGAGCGCCCGGCTACCACCCACTGGGCGTGGACCGACCCCGTCCAGAAGCTGTTCCCCTGGGTCGAGCTTGACGCCGGAGTGCTCTCCGTCGGCCACTGTGACGTGCTGCCCTCCGCGGGGGCGGCAAGCGGTGCCGACGCCTCCAACACAGCTGCGGGATGGAGACTTACAAGGTCAACTGCTCACGTGCGTGGTGACCAGAACCCGGGCTACTGATGTCGGCGTACACCTGAAAGTGCACAGGCGAGTACAGCCGAACGTGCACAGCGGTGGTGCCCGAGTTCCGTTGGTGGTGCGGCTTTGCCGGTCAGTTCTGCTCGGGGGCGAGGCGTGCCGCGCGGGTTGTGAGGTGGCGCCGTTCCGGTGTGCTGGTGGCGCGTTGGGCTGCCTCGCGATAGGCGTGGGCCGCTGCGTCGAGGTCGCCGAGCTGTTCCAGGAAGTGGGCGCGGGCGGCGAGCAGGCGGTGGTGGCGGGCCGTCCGTTTGTCGGATTCCAGTACCGCCAGCAGATCGAGCCCGGCAGCGGGTCCGTGCACCATGGCGACGGCTACCGCGCGGTTGAGGGTGACCATCGGGTTCGGTGCGAGGTGCTCCAGCAGGTCGTAGAGGGTGAGGATCTGCGGCCAGTCGGTGGCGTCGACGTGCTCGGCCTCGTCGTGGACGGCGGCGATGGCCGCCTGCAGCTGGTACGGGCCCACCTGTCCGCGGGGCAGGGTGCGGCTGATCAGGTCGAGGCCCTCCGCGACAAGTCGGCGGTTCCAACGGGTGCGGTCCTGCTCGGCCAGCGGCACCAGGTCGCCGTCGGGTCCGGTGCGGGCGGGGCGGCGCGCGTCGGTGAGCAGCATCAGGGCAAGCAGCCCGGCCGTTTCGGTGTGGTCGGGCAGCAGGCGGTGCAGCAGGCGGGTGAGCCGGATCGCCTCGGCCGACAGGGCCGGCGCGGTCAGGTCGGCGCCGTCGGTGGCGGTGTAGCCCTCGTTGAAGATCAGGTACAGCACGTGGAGCACCGCCTCCAGCCGTTCGGCCCGGTCGGCTGCCCTCGGCATGCACAGCGGGGTGGCGGAGGTCTTGACGGTTTGTTTGGCGCGGCTGATGCGCTGGGCCATGGTCGCCTCGGGGACGAGGAAGGCCGCGGCGATCTGGGCGGTGGTCAGGCCGCCGATCGCGCGCAGTGTCAGGGCGATCCGGCTGGGCTCGGACAGTGCCGGGTGGCAGCACAGGAATAGCAGCGCCAGGGAGTCGTCCCGGTCAGCGTCCGGTTCGGCGTCGGCGGCGCGGCTCAGCAGCTCGGCCTGCGGAGTGGCCAGGGCGATCCGGTCCTCGCGGCGCCGGCGCGCCTGCTCACTGCGGACCTGGTCGACCAGCCGGCGGGAAGCGACGGTGACCAGCCATCCCCGGGGATTGTCCGGAGTTCCCTCGGCGGGCCACTGGAGGGCGGCGGCCAGCAGCGCCTCCTGGACGGCGTCCTCGCATGTGTCGAAGACGCCGTACCGGCGGATGAGCGCGCCGAGGACCTGCGGCGCCAGTTCGCGCAGCAGGTCCTCGACGCCGGGCCTCTCGGTCACAGGTCCGTCGCGGCGTCGTGCAGCACCGGCCACAGCTCGACCGGCTCGATGTCCGCGAAGGGCATGTCGGCGGCGATCTCCTGCGCGCGCTCCAGGGACTCGCAGTCCAGCATGTAGAAGCTGGCGATGTACTCCTTGGTCTCCAGGTACGGCCCGTCGGTGACCGCCGGGACGCCGTCCTTTCGGCGCACCAGCTGCGCGTTGGCCGAGTCCGCCAGGCCGTAGGCGCCCAGCAGTTCACCGCTGTCGCGGTACTTCTTGTTGAACGCGTCCTGCTTGGCGATCGCCTCGGGCCAGGCATCGGCCGGGAAGGAGTCCCACTTGGCCTGGTTGCCGTAGATCATCGCAACGTACTTCATCAGGTGTCCCCTTGTGTCCCGCGCGCCCACTCGGCGCGCTTGCACCCCTCAGTCGGAGCCGGGCACAGGTCCTCGACATCCGGCACGAAACAATTCCTTCGGCTGTTCTTCCGAACCGTGGTGGCGGGCTGAACCGCCCGAACGGCACAAACGATCAACCTACCCGGCGCCCTCCGCCCAGGGACAGCCACCCGCACCGGTGCACGTTCGCGCGTACCCGACTGTGCAGATTGACCCGTACGCCGACAACTGAGCTTGTAGCCGTGGTGTCGTAGGGGCTGACGCACCGTGATCGTTGCGGTAAGCCGGAGGTATGAGGCATCCGCAGGGTGGGGGTCTGACCGCGGAGAGACAGGTTTTCCGCGAGCGGATCCGGATGGAAGCAGCCGGCATGTTCGCCGACGATCTCGGCAATGCCGTGATCGCGAAGGAGTTACGTGTCAGCGTCCGTTCGGTTCAGCGATGGCGGCGCTCCTGGCAGGACAGCGGACAGCAGGCCCTGCGCTCACGTGGCCCCGCCTCCCGGCCGAAGCTGAGCGAGGACTTGTTTGCCGTACTGGAGGAAGAGCTGGGAAAGGGGCCGGTCGCGCACGGATGGCCGGACCAGCGGTGGACCCTGGCACGGATCAAGACGCTCATCGGCCGATGATTCCACAAAACCATGACCCTGTCGGGCATCTCGCAGATGCTGCGACGGAACGCCTGGAGCCATCAGGTTCCCGCCCGGCGTGCTCGCGAGCGTGACGAGGACGCGGTGGCAGGCTGGGTGACGGAGACCTGGCCACAGGCGGAACCACCGCGGCAGCGCTCGGGGCCTGGATCATCTTCGAAGACGAAGCAGGATTCTCGATGACGCCGCCGACCTCACGGACATGGGCCAAACGCGGGCACACACCCGTCATCAAGGTCCGCGGCCGCTCCCAACGCCGCTACTCCATCGCTGCCCTGACCTGCTACAAACCCGGCGAACGCTCTCGCCTGATCTACCGGCCCAAACGGCACACCGACCACAAGCAAGGCGGCCGGCGCAGCTTCACCTGGACCGAGTACCGCGACCTTCTCATCGCCGCCCACCAGCAGCTCGGCGGCCCGATCGTCCTCATCTGGAACAACTTGAACGTCCACAAAGACCACCGGATGCGGGCCTTCATCGACGCCACGAACTGGATCACCGTCTACTACCCACCGCCCTACGCTCCCGACCTCAACCCGGTCGAGGGCATCTGGTCCCTGCTCCGCCGCAGCAGCCAGGCCAACACCGCCTTCACCGACCCCGACCACCTCATCCGCCCGCTACGACACGGCCTCCGCCAGATCCAATACCGCAGCGACATCATCGACGGCTGCCTCGCCGAGACCAGACTCAAGCTGACGACACCACGGCTACAAGCTCAGTAACGCCACGTTGGGCTGGCTGACCTCGGCCCACACCGCATCGAGGGAGAGGCCGAGGACATCGGCGATCGCCGCGATGGTCGGGAAAGCAGGGGTGGCCACGCGGCCCAACTCGATCTGCCGGAGGGTCTCCGGTGAGACCCGTGCGTCGAGCGCGACATCGAGCATCGAGCTCTCTCTCCCATGGCCCGACGCAGGAGGGCGCCGAGGCGCTGTCCGCGTTCGACCTCTGCGGGAGTGAGCGGCAACCCGACCATGACCCCAATTCTAATACCGGTATAGTAAGGCCGGTATAGTTATTGCTTGCATGAGAAGGGCGCCGCATGATCGAGATCCTTAACTCCACCCTGCTGGTCCGGGCAAAAACCACCGGCGCCCTGGTCGGTGACATCCTGCAGACGCTGAAGAGCCGTAGCACGATCGGCACGAACCTTCTGGACATCGACCGGTGGGCCGAGAAAATGATCGTCGCGGCGGGAGCGTCGTCCTGCTACGTCGACTATGAGCCCTCCTTCGGACGCGGCCCGTTCGGCCACTACATCTGCACGGCCGTCAACGACGCCGTGCTCCATGGACGGCCGTACGACTACACGCTTGCCGACGGCGATCTACTGACACTCGACCTCGCCGTCTCCAAGGGCGGAGTCGCTGCAGACGCCGCCATCAGCTTCATCGTGGGCGACGCACAGCCCCCAGAGAGCGTCGCGATGATCAGTGCAACCGAACGCGCGCTGGCCGCAGGGATCGCCGCTGCCGGGCCCGGGGCCCGCATCGGCGACATCTCGCATGCTATCGGCACAGTCCTCGGCGAGGCCGGGTACCCGATCAACACCGAGTTCGGAGGGCATGGCATCGGATCAACGATGCACCAGGACCCACACGTTGCGAACACCGGACGGCCTGGCCGTGGATACAAACTGCGCCCTGGGCTGCTGCTGGCACTGGAGCCGTGGGTCATGGCGGACACCGCTGAACTGGTCACTGATGCCGACGGGTGGACGCTCCGAAGTGCGACAGGCTGCCGGACAGCACACAGTGAGCATACGATCGCTATCACCGACGATGGAGCCGAAATCCTTACCTTGCCGAAGCAAGCGCAGCCATGAGGAACGACCCCGCAGGCCTGCTGACACCCCGCGACGTTCAAGAAACCATCGGTTCCCGAACGCCGCCCGTAGGACTCTCGCGGTGCTGCTGCGGGCGTCCAGGAAGGGTGTCCAGTGGGTGGTGGACTGGTCAGGCCAGTCAGTGAGGGCTGAGTAGGGTCGGGGACTGGCGCGGTGGCCTGTGAGGCTCCGTTTCCAGCCCCCGCCCGTCAAACCGTGCATGCGCTTCTCGCGCACACGGCTTACCGACATCGTTCACCGGCTGGCATGCACCGCCACCCTGCGCACGTTTCCAGACAGGCGAAAGGCTCCGAGCCTGGCGAACCACGCGCCGTCGTGGCGCTTGCCCCACTTTCTGCCCGGGATGCCGCGCTTGCGATTGTCGAAGATCGCGAGACGCTCGTGGACGTAGCTGTCGATCGTGGAGAACTTCCCTGCGGAATTGCCGTTGCGGAAGTACGCCGCCCAGCCTCGCAGGACCGGGTTCAAGTCGGCGACCACGGCCGACAGCGACCGTCCCACGTGACGACGGTCGGTCGCCGCCCGGATCTTGTCCCGCAGCACCCCCATCGCCCGCTGAGACGGCCATCGTTGCAGGTGGAACCTGCCACGGCGGCGCCACGATTCCACCTTCCGGTGGTGGAAGCCGAGGAAATCGAAACCCTGCCCACCCCTGGCGAGGTGGACGATGCCGGTCTTCTCCGGATGCAGCTGCAACCCGAGGCCGACCAGCACCGTCCCGGCCAGTTCCCGCGCCTGCACGGCACGTTCCCTGGTCGGGCACAGGATCACGAAGTCGTCGCAGTACCTCACCAGCACCCCGTACCGGTGCCCGTCTCGCTGCCATGCCACGTCCAGGACGTGCAGAGCAATATTGGCGAGCAACGGTGAGATCGGTGAGCCCTGTGGGGTCCCTGCTCCTGGTGAGCCGGTCGCCCCGTCCTCCAGGACCCCCGCCCGGAGCCACATCCGGATCAGCTTCAGCATCGGGCCGTCCACGACGCGCCGGGCCACCTGGGCCACGAGGGCGTCATGCCGAATCGATCCGAAACAGTCGCGGATGTCGGCCTCAAGCACCCACTCCCGGCCCCGGTTCGCCTCCACGCGCACGCTCTCGCACGCGTCGATCGCGGACCGCTTGGGCCGGAACCCATAGCTGACCGGCAGGAAGTCCGCTTCGAAGACCGGTTCGAGAACCAGTTTCGCGGCGGTCATCACCACCCGGTCAGCCACAGTGGGGATCGAAAGCGGCCGGAACTCTCCCGGCCGCCCCGGCTTGGGGATCAGGACCTGCCGCAGCGGTGACGGGCGATACGTATACGCCCGCAGTTGCTGCGACAAGTCGCGGAGGAACTCCTCCACCCCGGCGGCGGCCACGGCATCGACGGTCAACCCGTCCACGCCGGGAGCGCCCCGGTTCGCACACACGCCGGACCAGGCCCGCCACAAGACGTCCCTGCGGGAGACATGGCCGTACAAGGCATGGAACCGACGTTCAGGATCTTGCTTGGCACAGCGGTAGAGCGTCCACTGCAAGGCACGGACCTTGTCCAAAGGCCGGCCATCCAGTCGTGCGACGCCTTCCTCCCGGCGGGCGGAACTAGCCAATCCGGCACTCACCCGAGCCTCCTCCTCACACGCGACACGCATCGATGAAGCAGGGGTCCTTCGCTCCTGACGGGTTGTGTTGTCCCGCCGATCGGCACTACTACGGCCCCCTCCGACTGCCTCTCGGCAGCCCGCCACTTCCCGGCTCCACCGGTTATAGGCAGGCCCTGCTTCCCGGGCCGCAGACCCGGGGCCGAGTAGGCCCTCTCCAGTTCCCAGGACAACCTTCCGACCGTTCCACGCCCCTTACGCCGGGAGGTTCTTCGACGCCCGCTCCAGATTCCCAGGCGTCTTCCCTGGCCTTCGCCCTCTAAGGCACGGGCTCGGCTCCTCCTTGGCCCCGCTCACGCGGGTCGGTGCTGACGACGCTGCAGGCTTCACTTGATGTTGCGGACCGGCCGGTTGCGCACCCCCAAGGGGTGATCGTCGCTCCACTTCGACACCGGCCTCTCGACCGATGCCGGGAGCCCCGCTACCGAGGACTCTGGCGTCTCCTCGGACCGGACTTGCACCGGCTGGCTGCCCTGAACTTGTCGCCCGAATTACATCGAACCTCCTTCGCGTCCGACGTTTCGGACTGCTGGACGTACGCCTCGATCCACCGAGGGACTCGCGTGCCGTGGATGAGCATTCAAGAAGAGGTGCCTGCTGCCGAGTAGCCGGGAGGGATCTCACCTCCCGGCTCTCACAGAACCGTGCGTAACAGTCGCCCGTTACACGGCTCTTGTCGCTCTGATCGTCAGGTCTGTACGGCGTTCACGGTGTAGCGCCAGTGCGCAAACATGCGGGGGTATCGCTGGGCGATCTCCTGCATCTTCGCGATGGCCTTCCGTCTGGCCGCGAGCCGCTTGTACTTTCGGCGGATCCAACGCACCAAGTAGGCGTTGATGCGCATCAAGATGGGGTCCAGCTCCCACGGACGAAAACGCCCGTAGTAGTTAATCCAGCCCGCCACCACAGGGTTGATCCTGCGGGCGAGCTCCTGGAAGGACAGTTCCGAGCGGGTGTGCAGGTGCCAGGACCGCAACTCCCGCCCCATCTTCTTCAGGGCAGCCTTGCTGGCCGCCGGGTCGATCGCCAGGAACTGGTTCCCGTGCCGACTCCGGTTCTTCCTGGCACGGAACGTGTACCCGAGGAAGGTGAAGTCCGTGTGCTCGTAAGCGCCACGGCGGCGACCGTCCTTGCAGTAGATGATCCGGGTCTTGTCCGGGTGCAGCTGCAACCCGACTTCGACCATCCTGTCCGTGAGCGTGGCCAGCACATAGCGGGCCTGGCGCTCGGAGACGCAGTGCAGCACCGCGTCGTCCGCGTAGCGTTCGAACCAGACGGACGGGAACTTCTGATCCATCCATGTGTCGAACGCGTAGTGCAGGAACAGGTTCGCCAGGACAGGAGAAACCGGGGCGCCTTGTGGGGTCCCCCGCTCCCGCTCCAGCAGGGAGCCGTCGGGCATGACGAGCGGGGCGGCAAGCCACCGCCGCACATACAATTTCACCCAGACGGCGTCGGTATGCGCTTCCACCGCCTTGACCAGCAGATCCCAGGGCACACTGTCGAAGAACTTGGCGATGTCGAACTCCACCACCCAGTCCGTTTTCCAACAGCGTTCCCGGCATTTCCCTACCGCGTCCAAGGCGGACCGTCCGGGCCGGTATCCGAAGCTGTCCGGATGGAAAATTGGTTCCACCCTTCGCATCAGATGCCGGGCCACCACGGTCTGAGCCACACGATCAATGACAGCGGGAATCCCGAGGATTCTCTCACCGCCTCCATGCGGCTTTTGAATGGCCACCGCACGCACCGGGGGTGGAAAGTAGGAGCCCGACGACATCCGATTCCAGACCTTGTAGAGATTACTCTTCAGGTCCTTCTCGAATTCGGCGACACTCTGCCCGTCCACACCGGGTGCACCCTTGTTAGACCTGACTTCCTCCCACGCCTCCTTGACTTCCCACTTCGAAATCTCAAACGGCTTGACCGATGATTTCAACTGGCCCATCGGACTCCTCCCGGACACAGTCCGGTTGATGCGATCAACTCAGTCATGAACGACCCGGCCCCTTCGCTCCACCCCCATTACAGGGGCTTCATCACTACTACAAGCCGGTCCGCCAGCAGGCCCCGCGTCGGTACTCGACCCCTTGCAGTGTCTGCTGCTTGGGGCTCTCCCTCTCGCCCGCCTGCCGGCGGGCAGTATCGGGACCTGCCTTCTCCTGTTCCATGCGGAAGCCGCAGACCGGACTCACGTCGCCTATATGCCGGACACCGCCTGGCCAATAAGCGGACACCCGCCAGGCTCATCCCGGAGTTCAGGTCACACTCCGGTTTCGATGCCGTCTGTTCATTTTTCGACACGTCAGCAGCGATTCACTTGCGTTCGTCTTCCCGATCCCCATCTGACGCCTCTTGGACGCCTTTTCCTCATCGCTCACCTCGACGGTCTTCAACCCAACGCAGCATGAGGTGATTTGAAGCCTCCCCCCGCAGGGCGACTTCGAAGGGCCACTAATCCTTCATCTTCCACACAACATCACTTCCGGAAGTTGCCTACGATCAACTCCCTTTCATGTTCAGGACACAAGACCCAGGGCTGCCGCAAAGTCCTGCGTGTACGCGTTTCCGCTGGTGAGAGGCCCGTGCCTGGAAAGACCGAAGCTCCGTTGGGGTGGGTGACCTCGCAAGTCGCCCTGACCCAACGGAGCTTCGGTGAAACGTCAGTCTGTCACGTCCGTGCCCAGGGTCATTGCATGATCGAGATCTGTCTGGGTTCGTCACGTGAGACCGAGGGCTCGTAGGGGCCGGTGGTAGTCGCGGCCGGTGTGGCGGAGGGCGGCGGCGATGTTGGTCTGGCCGTCCTGGCGGAAGACGCTGATGGCGAGGTTGCGCAGGGAGGCCATGGCGCGGGGCAGGGTGCCGGTGCGGACCTTGGAGTCGTCCTCGCGGAACGTGCGGTCCCGCACGTGGTGCAGGAGGTTCTCGATACCCCAGTGGCCTCTGATCCAGGTGGCGAGCTCGGTGCAGGTGGCGTCGAAGACGCTCAGGCTGGTGATCAGGTAGACGCGCTCGATGGTCAGCTTCCTGGTGCTCAAGTCGCGTCGCCACCGTACGACTTGGATCGCCTGGCGGGCGCCGGGGTAGTCGAGGTGGCTGAACGCGGCGACCTTGAGCCGGCGGATCTCGTCGCGGTGGTGGGCGTGGTCGCGAGCGCGGTGCCCGAGCGGGATGTCCCGCCAGGGCAGCTTCCTGACCTGGGCGTACAGGCCCGGATGGTTCTTCTTCACGACGGCCACGTAGTGCGCGCCGCGACTGGTCAGATAGGCCCCGTGGTCGTGCTGGGTGTGCAGGGCGTCGGCGGTCACCACCGTGTTCTCCAGCTCGAGACCGTCCAGCAACGGCGCGAAGGAGGGGATCTCGTTGCTCTTGGAAGCGACCTGCCGCTGGGCCAGGACCACGCCGTGGTGGTCCATCGCCGCCAGCAGCTGGATCGCCGCGGCCGTTGCGGTTCGCGATCCGCGGACCACCTTGCCGTCGACCGCGATCACCCGTCGCACCGGCCGTTTCTCCGCCTCCGGCTCGACCGGGGGCGGCGTTCTGGCCTGCAGATACGCGCTGATCGCCGCGTCCAGCGCGTCACCGTCCACACGCTGCAGCAGGCGGCGCACGGTTGCGGCGTGCGGCACCGGCCGCAGACCGGTAAGTGGATCGGCAGCGAAGCCGAGGACGCCCAGCACATGTTGCGGGGCATCCGTGATCCACTCGCTGATCGCGATGAGCGAGCGAGCGCCGGTCAGCACCGCCGAGACGGCTGCGCACAGCAACGCGAGGGCCGGATATCGCAGTCCTCGCGCATCGCGGGGATCGGTAACCAGGATCAGGAATCGCCGCAGGTCAGCGACATCGCTTGAGGTGAGGGGATCAGTCGGGGAGCCCAGTTGCTCCAGTGCGGAAGGGATGGGCGATGATGTTCGGGCAGGCACGGTCTCGCTCGGTTCTCATGGGTCTCGACAACCACATGATCACCAGCACCGTGCCTGCTCTGCTCTCCCGGGCCCCTTGCCCCACAACGGACATGACGCCACGTCACTCACGAGACCGGCGAACCGGACCAATCCCAATCACGCAATGCCCCTGCGTCCGTGCCCCGGTCGGAGTCGCTGTCGCTGGTGTCGGCGCAGGTGGCGTTGTGGCAGCGGCTCGGCGAGGTGAGCGATCCGCGCAAGGCACGGGGGCGTCGTTTCCCGTTGTCGGTCCTGCTCGTGATCGCGTTGTGCGCGACGGCGGCGGGTTTCGGGTCCTGGCGGGCAATGGCGCAGTGGGCCGCTGCCGCGGAGCCGCAGGAGAAGTTGCGGCTGGGGCTGGTGCCCGTCGGCGCGTTCGGGCTGGTGAGGGCGCCGGGGGCGGACACGTTGCGGAGGGTGCTGTCGGCGGTGAGGCCGGGTGAGCTGGAGGTTCTCTTGCGGGTGCGGGAGGTGGCCCTGGAAACGGTGGCGGCGGACGGCAAGGCCCTGCGGGGATCACGTCGGGGAACGGAGAGCGCGGTGATGCTGATCGGCGCGATGGCTCAGGACGGCACGCTGGTTGCTCAGCAGCGAGTCGCGGACAAAAGCAACGAGATCCCGGCCCTGACCCCGCTGCTCAGCGTCCTGGACCTGCGGGGTGTGGTGGTCACGGCCGATGCCCTGCACACCCAGGCGGAGACCGCGAAGGTGCTGGTGGAAGAGATGGGCGCGCACTTCGTTCTTACCGTGAAGCGGAACCAGCCGACCTTGTGGGAGACGTGCCGCTCGATCCCGTGGCACGAGGTGACGGCCGTGCACAAGGAGAGCGGGCGAGGGCATGGCCGGCTGGAGACTCGGGTGACCAAGGTGGTGACCTGGGGCGATCTGGCCTTCCCTTATGTGCGGCAGGTCGCCCGTGTCGTCCGACACCGCACCGTGGAGGCGTCGGGGAAACGGACCCGCGAGATCGTCTACCTGATCACCGACCTCACCTCGCAACGGGCGGCTCCCGAGGTCGTCGCGCGGTACGCGAGGGGCCACTGGGGAGTGGAAAACAAGATCCACTATGTGCGGGATGTGACCTTCGGCGAGGACGCCGCGCGGATCCGCACTGGCCACGGCCCGCAAAACGTCTCCACGTTGAGATCGATCACCATCAACTTCCTGCGCTGGACCGGTAGTTCCATCGCCGACGCGCAACGACGCCTCGCACTGGCACCGCACAAGGCCCCACTCGACCTCTTCGGAGTGCCCGCTGACCAGCAGCTTTCCTCATGAAATGCGACTTTGCGGCAGCCCTGGTTCTGACGCTTTCAGCACGCACAATCAGCAAGGCACCTCGTAGATGCAAGTTTCCCATACTCCGGCAGCGGTCTTCGCTGCGTTCGATGACCCGAGCCTGATCGCGTGTGCCGGGCTGCTGCCGGTGCTGCGGCTGGCCGAGCGGTGCGGGCCCGAGGGCCCTGCAGACAGCTGGGGTCACGAACGGCTAATCGGATGCTGGGCCATCGAGCCCTTCCATTAGGGAGAGGGGTGATCCTGCGCGGCTGCGACCAGCAGCAGGACGCGGTCTGGGACTGCACCCAGGCCAGCAACAAACTCCGCTCCCACCTGCACGAATACTTCCCCGCCGCGCTGGACGCGTTCAGTACCCGAGACGGCCTGTGCACCCCCGCGGCGCTGGTCATCCTGGCTTCCGCCCCCACCCCGGGGCAGGCCGCCAAGCTCACCCGCGCCCAGCTGCGGGCGCTGCTGAAGAAGGCCGACCGCCAGCTCGGCATCGACGCAGAGACCGAACGGCTGCACGAGGTCTTCCGGCTGCCGCACATACGGCAACTTCCGCTGGAGAAAGACGCGATGGGCCGCCAGACCATCACGCTGGTACGGAAACTGGAGATCGCCCGCTCCAGCGCGGACGACCTCGCGCAGGCGGCCGTGGAGTCTTTTGAGCAGCACCCGGACGCGCGGATCATCACCAGCTTTCCAGGGCTCGGGTCACTCACCGGTGCCCGGGTGCTCGCCGAGATCGGTGACGACCGATCCCGTTTCACCGACGCCAAGGGCCTCAAAGCCTTCGCCGGGGCCGCACCGGTCACCCGGGCGTCCGGCAAGAGCGTGGCGGTCATGGCCCGCCGGGCCAAGAACCAGCGCTTGGCCGACGTCGGCTACGTCTGGGCCTTCGCCGCCCCGACCGCCTCACCCGACGCCCGCACCCACTACGACCGTCGCAGAGAGGCTGGCGACCGGCACACCCCAGCCCAAGGAAACCTCTTCAACCGCATGCTCGGCTGCCTCCACCACTGCCTCGCCGGCCGCACCGACTACGACGAGGCAATCGCCTTCCCCGCCCCCAAGACACCCGACCTCGCTGAGGCCGCTTGGCAGACCAACCGCATCAGATATCTGGCGAAACCGTCACGCTGCCGACGAACGGCTACGAGCCGTGGCCGACAGGGCGAACGTTGCCTGATGCGGCTTCGCCGGCAGGTAATTGATGCGCCGTGGTGTGTCGGCGCCTGAGAGGATGACTGGGTCTCACACGCACCGAAGGGAACTGCTGTGGCTCGTGCTATTACCCTGATTCGTTCCAGCTCGCTGTCCGACGTCGCCGAGTACGCGTATGCGGCCACCGCGCCAGCCGAATCACGTTTGATCTTCCTCGCCGGGGCATGCCCACTGAACGAAGACGGGTCCACGGCAGCTATCGGGGACTACGCAGGGCAGGCGGCGAAAGCCGTTGAGAACATGCGGATTGCCCTGACCGACGCTGGTGCATCGGTCGAGGACGTCATCAGCACCCGAGTGCTCGTCGCGTCAACCAGCCAGGCAGATCTGGTGGCCGCCTGGGAGGTAGTCCGGGAATCGTTCGGAGACCACGACGTCCCCAGCACCCTGATCGGAGTCACCGTGCTCGGCTACGACGACCAGCTCGTAGAGATCGAAGCCGTCGCTGCCGTGCTCGACTAGTAGCCAGAACTTGGTGTGCTTCAGGCAACGTTCGCCCCCGACAGGCATCGGGACAGACAGAGGCGCCTCCGAAAACAAGTGGCCCGAAAACGGGGGCACGGCTAACGTCGCTGCCGTGGATATCAGGGAACTGGACCGCCGTGCCCTCGCCACCTTGGGAGCGGTGATCGCGCAGATTGGCCCGGACCAGCTTCGTCTTCCAACGCCCTGCGCCGACTGGACACTGCACGGCCTACTCCGCCACCAAGTGAGCGAGAACCTCGGCTTCGCAGCCGCCGCAGCAGGCGTCACTGGTGACCTCCGAGCCTGGGACCAGGGCAACCTGGGTGGGGATCCTTACCAGGCGTACCTCGACTCGGCCGACGCCATGACGAGGGCGTTCGTCGAGGATGTCCTGGACCATTCGCTCCAGATCAGGGAGTTCGGGTTCTTTCCCGGCCGGGTCGCGCTCGGTATGCATGTGCTCGACTGCGTAGTCCACGGTTGGGACGTCGCTCAGACCATCGGCGTTGCCTACGATCCGGGCGCCGACCTCGTCCGCTACTCACTCAAGGTCGCGGCGCGGATCCCGACCGGAGCACCATCCGACGACCGGGCAAGGACTCCGTTCGCCCCGGCGGTCGAGATCTCCGCGGGCTCTCCCGCCCTGGAGCGGCTGCTCGGACTCGTCGGCCGTCGTCCAGCGGCAAGCTGAGCGACGGCTCACCAACGGGTCGTGCACTGACTTCTACACCGTAGAAACGCCGTCTGGTGTCGCCCGGTGCAGGAATCGACCAGCACGATGCAACGAAGCGAACGTTGCCTGATGCGCTAGGAGCGTGTCCCGGTAACGGGCAATCGGCTGGTGATCGTGACGGTGAGATCGGTGGTTGCTCGCTGGGTGCCTGCTGAGGCGGGTGGCCTGGTTATGTCGGCTTGGGGATCGGCCTGAAGGGGGCCGTTGACCGGGCTGGTCAGCTGATCGCCGCGGCGAGTCCTGCGGTTCCGGCGTGTCGGAAGATCTTGCGGAGGTTGTGGCAGGCGGCCAACAGTCGCCACTCGCCGCGGGCTCCGTCCTCACCGCGCAGGAGGAGTTGGCGGCCGTTCTGGCAGGTCATGATCTGGCCGAAGACGGGTTCGACGATGGCTTTGCGGCGGCTGTAGGCGGCCTTGCCGGGCTTGGTCCGCAGTTTGCGGGCCATGCGCTCCTTGAGGGTGGCGCTGGCAGGGATGCGTCCGCGGGGCGCGGGCGGGACCTGTTCGTCGTGGCCGAGTCGGCCGGTGGCCATGAACGTGTCGGTGCCGCAGGCGAGTTGGCGCTCTTGGGCGGCTTCCAGGTTGGTTTCGGAGCAGTAGCCGGCGTCGACGAGGGCCTGCTTGGGGTGGACGCCGGTGTTCTGCGCGGACTGGTCGAGCATCGGGGTGTAGTTCAGCGCGTCCGAGGCGTTGGTAGTGATGTCGGCGGCCGTGATGACCTGGTGCTTTTCATCGACGACAGCTTGGGCGTTGTAGGCCTGGATGTAGGCGCCGTCGCTGTTCTTCATGATCCGCGAGTCGGGGTCGGTGAAGTTGGCCTGGGCCTTGGGCTTGGGCCGGACCTTCGCGGCGGCCTTCTGCCCGGCGTCGGTGACGGCCCGTTCGTCGCTGGTCCCGGCGCGCTCCTGACGGCGGCGTTCCTTGTCCTCGGCGTGGCGGCGGGCCTTGTCGGCAGCCTCGGCCTCGATCTGCGCGCGGGCGGCCTGCAGCCTGGCCAGGCGCTTCTCACGCCGGTCCAGCTCGGCAGGCAGGTCGGCCTCTTTGCCGTCCACGCCGAACCGGGCATCTTCGGTGGTATCGACTGCTTCGGCGTCGTCCAGCAGGGACCGGGCCGCGGCCTCCAGGGCGGCGATCTCGGCTTCGATCTGCTCTTCCTTGCCGATCAGGCGGCCGTAGCTCATCGCCTTGTGTTTGGAGGCGCTGGCCTCCAGCTTGGTGCCGTCCAGCGCGACGCGGCCCATCTTGACCATGTCCAGCTTCCGCGCCAGGTGCAGCGACTGCAGGAACAGGCCGGCGAGCGCGTCCAGGTGGCGGCGGCGGAACCGGGCGATCGAGCGGAAGTCCGGAGTCTGGTCGGCGGCCAGGAACCGGAACGCGACGTCATCGACACACTTACGCGTGATCGCCCGCGAGGAGCGCACCCCGGTGGTGTAGCCGTAGATCAGCAGCCGCACCATCAGCCGCGGGTCGTAGGGCGGGTAGCCGCGCTTTTCGGTGTAGTCGGCCAGGATCGGCGACAGGTCGAGCACCTCGTCGACCAGGTCGGCGACGAACCGGGCCAGGTGGTCCTCCGGCAGCCAGTCCTCCAGCGACGGCGGCAGCAGCAGGACCTGGTGCGGGTCGAACGCCCGGAACGTCTTGTCCACCGCCGCGGGACGACCCTGCGGCTGCTTCTTCTCACCCGGCTCGATCTCGAACAGCCCATCCCGATCACGCATACCGTGATCATCCCGCACGAATGATCACGAACCGCAGGCGGGGTGCGGGTTACTGGGACACGCTCCTAGCTAGTACGAAGAGGTTCACCGTCTCGATGTAGTGGCGGAACGACGCCCAGGGGATCCGGTTCTCCGCGACCGCCGTAGCGCCCTATACGCCGTCGCCGTCCGCCCGCATGGTGTACCTGCCCTGGGCGCGCGCGTACCTGGTCATCTGTCGCACTCGGTACTGATGTGGTTCACCCACCCGCCCGCGAGGCTCCCCAGAACTGCCCCCAGGCCTGGCATGGCCGCCACTACCGTCACGCCCTTGGGCACCTCGAGCATCAGGAGAAGAACGAGAACGGGCCACCGTGATCAACCCGGCGATCAATGGAAGACGCCACGGTACGGGGGGACTGGTCCGCGTCCGCGCACGCAATGCCTCGGCCATCTCGGCCCGGATCGGCAGATAGGCCAGCTCAACCCAGGCCGGCCCCGCACCCGCGGGGATGGTCCCAGGGTGGCTTCGTTCACTTCAACCGACAGCGTTTGTTCGTGGGTTCCGCGGCGTTCAGTGATCACCGGCACTCTGGATGTTCAAGGGAAATAGCGGCAGCGTCTTGGTCTTCGCGCTCGTCGACCTGCTTCGCAGATCGACGTGATCATTCAGCGAAAAGGAGCCGTGCTGTCTGCGGCAGAGGTGACACCATGCGGTGTCATGGCAGATGACAGCACCAGCACGTTTCAGGCGGGCCAGACGGGGCTCATCGTCCGGATCCCGGAGGCAGAGCCGGCCGTCCGCGGGTGGCGTAAACGGCTCGACCCCTCAGCCCAGGCCGGGGTTCCAGCCCACGTCACCGTACTCTTCCCGTTTCTCGATGAGAGCCGAATAGATGCGCTCGTCTACTCCGCTCTCGCGGACGTGCTGGGCGGCCACCAGGCCTTTGACCTGCGGTTCGAGAGGTGTGGACGGCTCCCGGAAGTGCTGTACCTCGTCCCCGAGCCTGACACGCAGTTGCGGCAGCTCACGGAGGCGATCGCTGATCGTTGGCCTGAGGCTCCGCCGTATGGCGGCCGGTTTGCCGAGATCGTGCCGCACCTGACCGCCGCTCAAGGTCAGGAAGACGCCGTCCTGGAGGAGATCGAGGCCGACCTCGCAGGCAGGCTCCCGTTTACCTCTCACGTCGCGTCGGTTGAACTCATAGTGCACGACGGCGTGAAGTGGCAAGAACGGGCGTCGTTCGCACTCGGAGAATGCACCAGGTCATGAGGCTTGGGCTGGTCCGCTGCCCCTTGGCACCATTTGATCCGCAGCGTCTCAGTTGGTGAAGAACTCCTGCAGCATGTCGTCGAGGCAGTCGAGGGTGTCTTCCTGGCTGCTGATGTTGAGTGCGTTCAGCATGTCGATGCACGAAGCGGCGTATCTGCCGAGGTCGACGACTAGGTCGTAGTACTTCTCTTCGTCCTCGTGGAATTTGGTCACCATGAAGTCGGCGACCTGAGCCATTCCGGGTGGCCCGGTCAGCAGCGTCTTGAGCATCCCCACCACGGGACTCAGCGGGCCGCCGCCGTTCTGGGCGACCGACTGCTCAAGCTCACTTATCACCGCTTCTGTCTCCAGGTGACGCTCCTGCGCGAGCCATGACGTCAGACCGGCTGCCGCCACGCCTGTACCGATGGCGAGCCGGTTGACGTGGTCGAGCCCGCCTGCCTTCAAGTCGGCGTCCGCCGCCCGGATGACCACCTGGCATGCGCGGTCGTCGCCACGTGACCGCGCCGGCGGTACAAGGGGGTTCAGGGATGCGCGCACCAGTTCCATCACTGGTTCGTGTAACGAAGTCATGACGTCATCCTCCCCGCCTGCTGACCGGACTCGACGGGTTTTTCCCGAACTCATGCTCTATCGGCCAGTGATGGTTGTTCGGCCCAGCGCGGTGCAGAGCTGGCCCCGTCCTCGAGGGTTTCGACCATGGCTTCGGCGAGAGCTGAGCTGCGGGTCAGCGGCGGGTGACGGTGTAGCCGCTGTCGTTGACAGCGGCGGTCCACACGTCGCGGTCGAACCACTTGGTGATATTGGGCTGCATGTCGGTGATGGTGCGCATCCGGGCCTGCCAGTCGTGCTCGACATCGCCGCGGCTGCCGTCGCACCCGGTGTAGCCGTCCTCACCGTGGATGTGGCCCGCCATCCAGATCCAGGCGTTGACCGCCACGTTGATGATGGCCGCATACAGGTCACCGCCGGTTTGGGCGAGGGAGTCCGGCACCCCAGCAAGGACCAAGGCGAGTTCGGGGTTGTCGATCGGCGGCATCGGGGCCTGCCCGACGCCTTCCTCGCTGAGCTGGCACCTGGCGGCGTCGGCGGTGCGGCCTCATCTGAGGTCGTATTACCGATACTGTGTGGTGTCTACGGCGTCAAATAGCGGGCGCCGAAATCTGGAGGTACCGCCCCATGCTTATCGCTCAGCGTCCGTCGCTGACCGAAGAGGTCGTCGACGAGTTCCGCTCCCGGTTCGTGATCGAGCCGCTGGAGCCGGGCTTCGGCTACACCCTCGGTAACTCTCTCCGCCGCACGCTCCTCTCCTCGATCCCCGGCGCTGCTGTCACCAGCATCCGGATCGACGGTGTCCTGCACGAGTTCACCACCGTGCCGGGCGTCAAGGAGGACGTCACCGACCTCATCCTCAACATCAAGCAGCTGGACCTCTCCTCGGAGCACGACGAGCCGGTCGTGATGTACCTGCGCAAGCAGGGTCCCGGCCTGGTCACCGCTGCTGACATCGCCCCGCCGGCCGGTGTCGAGGTCCACAACCCGGACCTGGTCCTCGCCACGCTGAACGGCAAGGGCAAGCTGGAGATGGAGCTGACCGTCGAGCGCGGTCGCGGCTACGTCTCCGCCGTCCAGAACAAGCAGGTCGGCCAGGAGATCGGCCGTATCCCGGTCGACTCCATCTACTCGCCGGTGCTCAAGGTCACGTACAAGGTCGAGGCGACCCGTGTCGAGCAGCGCACCGACTTCGACAAGCTGATCGTCGACGTCGAGACCAAGCAGGCCATGCGTCCCCGTGACGCCATGGCGTCGGCCGGCAAGACCCTGGTCGAGCTGTTCGGTCTGGCCCGCGAGCTCAACATCGACGCCGAGGGCATCGACATGGGCCCCTCCCCGACGGACACCGCGCTCGCCGCCGATCTGGCGCTGCCGATCGAGGAACTCGAGCTCACCGTCCGGTCGTACAACTGCCTCAAGCGTGAGGGTGTCCACACGGTGGGTGAGCTCGTGGCGCGCTCCGAGGCGGACCTGCTCGACATCCGCAACTTCGGTGCGAAGTCGATCGACGAGGTCAAGGCGAAGCTGGTCGGCATGGGCATGAGCCTCAAGGACAGCCCGCCCGGATTCGACCCGATCGCCGCCGCCTTCGGCGACGCGGACGCGAGCTTCATCGAGACCGAACAGTACTGAACGCTGCGCCGGGTCGCGCGGATCCTTCGGCGGCTGGACCAAGACCTTCACCGACCCCCGCCTCTGCGCAGCCATCGTCGACCGCCTCACCTTCAACGGCACCATCATCGAAACCCGCACCGACTCCTACCGCCTTGCCAGCACCCGAGCCCGAGCCGAGGAACCGGCCAAGGCCGGCTGACCGCTGCAGGCTCCAACTTGATGGTCCTCCACCCGAAGGGCGGAGGACCATCAAGCGCTGTTCCAGGGGATACTCGGCGTGAGCATTTCGTGGATGCAGCGGCGTAGTCCGCTGTTGGAGTCGACCGGTGGGAGCCATGGCACCCGCTGAAGCAGGTCGCTGCGTCGATCGGTACTCGGGTCGGTCAGGAGGGCGCGGAGCGCGTCAGGGACGGGGTCGTCGACCAGGCACAGCCAGGCGAGGCCAGCACCGATGCGGATCTCAGTCGGTCGTCCGGGATCTGACCACAGGTCCCGGGCCCACGCGGGAGCGTGTTCATCCTGGTGTTCGCGGGCGAGTTGGGCGATCGCCAGGATCAAGCTCACCTGGACCACTGGATCGTCTTCCACCGCCAGCCTGCGGTGCAGGGCTGAGGAGACGCGTGGAATCTCGCTGGTCGCCGCCGCCAGGACGAAGGCGGTCGCCGAGCGGACATCGGGATCGGGATCGGGGAGAAGAGGGAACAGGAGGTGCAGGTCGCCCGTGATGGCATCGCGAGCGGCCTCAATCGTCCAGTCCACCGGGCATTCCGTGGTGCCCTCCATCATCAATGGATCCTCGGAGACCTCGAGAAGGCCTTCACGTGATCCGTCTCCAAGGTGCTGACGTCCGATCGCGGCGACCAGGCGAAGGGTTTCCGCGCGGAGCCCGGGGGATCCGGTAGCCGCGATCCGGAGCAGGAACGGCACCGCAAGTGCTCCCACCGCAATCGTGCTGCCCTGATGGTGAAGATCTGTCCACAGGTGCCACAAAGCCTCGCCAGCGGCTTCAGCGTCTCCGGAAGCGAGCGTTGCAAGGAGTCCGGAAATCTCCTCGCCAGGGCCATAGAAATGCGAAAACCGCTGCCAAGGGATCTCGTCGTACTTGAACCCGTCCTTGACCTCTCGCGGGATCGCGCTCACGACCGTACGCATGTCGTAATCCGTGCCTGCCCACGGCTCCGGCCACCTGGACCAACGGTCATCGTCCATAGCCTGACCTTCAGACACCACAGCCCTCCTCCACTCGCCGACCACGCGATCCGTGAACACCTTCGTCAACGACCGGGCCGACACCGCACGCGCGAACCTTGGGTACGCCGTCCGGTCGATCGACGCCACCCGAACCCCCGGCAGCCGTCACCCGCCAGCGCGAGCTCCAGGAGTCTAACGACCAATGGTCAAGAGCGCGGTCCGTTTCTGCCGTACTCCGATGCGCTCCAAGCCTTCGACATCACCTTCGACGGCCGGCTCACCGCCGGACGCCGCTGAACAAAACCGACCGAGTTCCACCGTTCGCTACACAGACCCGCTCCAGCGGCGGTAGTGCTCATCTGCTGGCGGCTGATCGGGTAGGCGGGCCGGTTTGCCCGGCCCGCCCCCCACACCACCGGACATGCGGGCCCGCATCCGGCGGTTCGTCCAGCTGATCTCAGGCGAGCTTCAGGCGGGACCACGAGCCCTTGAACGACTTGTAGCCCTGCGCATCCCAATAGGCTTTATTCATAGCGATTTCCAGTGGTTTCAGGTGGGAGGCCCGCCAGTATCGCTTGCGTTGCACTGCAACGCCTTGCTCCTGGTCTCCAAATTCGTAACCGAGCTTCTGGAGCATGGAGTTCTTGCGCTGACTGGTCTTCCACTGCACCCACTGGGCCTGCCGTAGCCTGCGGCGGGTCCAGTGATCAATCTCCTCGAAAACCCGAAGGCTGTCGGAGAGACTGAAGTAGGCCACCCAGCCGACCGAGAAACGGTTGAGTTTGTCCATCCTGTGGGCCATCGATACGCCCCACGTCCGGGAGGTGACTCGCCGAACGGTGGACTTTAGCCGTCTCACGGCCTTCCGGTCCACCCGGATCTTCACCTGCCCTTTGGCGAGGTAGTACCCGAATCCCAGGAGTGACGTCCACCAGATGGGGCACGCCTTCGACTTCTCACGATTCACCCTCAGTTTCAAGGTCTTCTCAATGAAGGCCGTGACCGAGGCGAGGGTCCGCTGCGCCGCTCGCTCGGACCGGACGAAAATCATCACATCGTCCGCGTACCTCACGAACCGGTGTCCGCGTTTGAAGAGTTCGCGGTCAAGGTCGTCCAGCATGATGTTCGACAGCAACGGGGACAAAGGGGAACCCTGCGGGGTCCCTTCCTCGTTCCTCACCATCACGCCGTCGCTCATAATCCCGGCTTCCAGGTACCGCCGAATCAACTTCAGGACCTTTCTGTCCCTCACCCGGCGAGCCACCCGCGCCATAAGCGCATCGTGATTCATTCGGTCGAAGAACTTGTCGAGGTCCAGGTCCACGGCCCAACGGTTTCTGTCCTGGACGGCCCGGCGACCAACCCTTACGGCTTGGTGGGCCGAACGCCCTGGTCGGAACCCGAACGACGCCCCAGAGAAGTGGGGATCGAAGACGGGCACGAGGGCCTGCGCAATTGCCTGCTGGATCAAGCGATCCAGCACCCGTGGGACACCTAGCATCCGCTCCCCACCATTCGGCTTAGGGATGGTCACCCGACGGACAGGAGCGGGCTTATATGTCCCCGCATCGAGCTCAGCCCATACCTTGGGCCAGTTCTGGGCGATCCATGGCCGGAGTTCATCCGTCGTCATCCCATCAACGCCGGGGGCACCCCGGTTTGCTTCGACGCGCCTGAGCGCCGCGAGAAGGTTCTCCTTCGAGAACACCGTCTCCCAGAGGGAGACCTCGCGGTGATTGTTGTCCGCGTGTAGCGCCGGCTGGTCACTGCGCCCCTTGGGCTGGGCGGTCGTATGCACCGACCCCGTCACCCCAGGGTCTGCCGGGGCAGATTTACGGCGGTCATCGTGACCTGCGCGAGCAGACACCCTTCTTCCAATCCGCTAAACGTTCGGCCCTTCCCGAGTCCTTGTCGGCCTACTGCCTTCCCGTCTCGGTACTATGACCTCTGCTGACTTCTGTCCGGCAAACCAGTGCCATTGCTGGCATCGGTCGTCACAATCCCGGCCGACACACCGTTACAGGTGACACCCGGGCAGACCTCCCCGAATAAGAACAGCAACTTTCCCCGGATCGCCGCCGCATATACTCTGCGTCTTTCTTGGTGAGAACGGGCTTCGATGCAGTCAGCCACCTTGCCCAAGACGCCTAGTACTGCAACCGCATCTGGAGAATGTGGCCTCGGCGTTTGTAGTGGGAGCGGCGGGCTCGGGCCTGGCTGCGTCGTCGGAAGCGTGACCAGTGCAGATGGTGCTCGTTGCTGTGACAGTGGCGCGTGACGACGACGTGGCCCATCAACCGGCGGATCTCCGGGACGCTGAGGGGTATGAGGTCTTGCTCGTCGTCGAGAGTGCCCCTTTGTGGCTTCTGCGGCGCGGATGGCGGTCAGGTAGGCGAGGGCGGCCATGGCCAGGGTGATGTGGCGGTACCAGGCCCGGTAGAGCCGCACCTGGTAGTGGTCCAGACCGCACTCTCCCTTCGCGGTCTGGAAGCACTCCTCCACGGCCCACCTCGCGGCAGCCACTTTGACCAGGTCTTTCAGTCGGGAGGCGACCGGGCCGTAGCAGACGTAGTAGGCGATCTCGCTCGGGTCGCTGACGCTGCGTCGGGCCAGCACCCAGTGCCCGAAGCCGTTCTCCCAGTACGGGCGGATCGCGACACGCGCCCAGTCGTAGATCCGCTCACCGTGCGCGCCGGCCCCGCCGGAGATCCGTTTCCACCGCTGGCGGGGCAGCACGGCGACCAGCTGGTCCACCCGCGCGTCCGCCCCGCGCGCGGCGATCACGGTGTCGTTGACCTTCGTAGCCAGCACGTGCGCGACCCGACGTTCCTCCAGCCACACGCGCAGGTGCTTGACCTGCCCGTATGCCTCGTCAGCGGTGACCCACGCGAACGGGACACCCGCATCGATGGCGCGTTGCAGCATCCACTTGAAGTGCTCGTTCTTGGTCGCGAAGGGAACTCCGTCGTCGATCCCGGCCGCGCGGCAGCGGTCACGGTCATCCGTCCAGGAGACAGGGATGTAGAGCTCGCGGTCGATCAACGCCCGCCCCCTGGCGGAGGCGTAGGCCAGGAATGTTCCGACCTGGCTGTTCTCCGTGCGGCCGGCCGTGCCGGTGTACTGACGCTGGACGCCGGCGGACTTGGTGCCCTTCTTCAGGAAGCCGGTGTCGTCACCGATCAGCACCGCGTCCTTGGCACCGATGGTCTCCACGACGAAGTCCCGCACATCGTCGCGGACCGCGTTCTCGTCCCAGTCGGAGTGGTTGAGCAGCCGCTGGACGCCGTCGGGGCGCAACTGCCCGACCTGCTCCGACAGCGTCCACCCGTTCTTCTTCTCAAGCGGCGCGAGCAACCCGTTCAGGTAGTCCGACGCCCGCTCGCGGGGCTCCGACCTGCCGAAACGATGGGCGAACCGGGCATGGAACCCGGCTATCCCCTCGGACCACGACTCGACCTGCTCAACCGTCAACGATTCATCGCACAGACGGAACAACGAGCCACTCCGCCACCTGTCACGGCAGATGCGGTTGCAGTACTAGCCTCAAATGCGGTTCTTGTACATCGGTACCCGGTTTTGCCTCCGGCTTCCTTCGGACCCCACCTCGCGATGACGCCCTTGCCGTTCGGCTAGCGAGTTAGTCTCACCTCTTCTCGTCGGGACTTTCACCCTTTAGCTGCTGCCCATGTCGGCAGGGCTTCGGCGTAGTCGACGGGCATCCGGTTCATGACGGTCTGGTCGGCCGGGGAGAGCGGAACAGGCACGGCCTCCAAGATCATGGAGTTCTCGACGCCCCGTGACCTGTCTGGAAGACCGTGCCTGCCGAAGCATCATCGCTGATCCCGCCTGCCCTTGACCAACTTCGCGAGCATCCCGAGGCCGCGCCGGAAGAAGTGCCCGGACTGCTGGACCGCCTCACCCAGGTGCCCGATCCGCGTGATCCCCGCGGAGTGCGCCACGCGCTGGTCGGCGTTCTTGCCCTGGCCGCCTGCGCGGTGCTGGCCGGGGCAACGTCGCTGCTGGCGGTCGGCGAATGGATCGCCGACGCTCCGCCCCACGTGCTGGAACAAGTCGGCATGCGACTCGATCCCTTGTTCCCCAAACGGTCTCTGCCTGCGGAAACAACGGTTCGACGACTGCTGGCCCGGATCGACGGCGACACGCTGGACCTGGCGGTCGGCCGCTGGCTCGCCGACCGCCGCAACCGAGCCGAGGGCCGGCTGCGCGGCCTGGCGGTCGACGGCAAGAGCCTGCGCGGAGCGGCCAGGGCCAACGGCCGCAGGATCCACCTGCTCGCAGCCCTGGAGCACACCACCGGCCTGGTCCTGGCCCAGCTGGACGTGCAGGAGAAGACGAACGAAATCACCTGCTTCCAGCCGCTGTTGGAGACCGTGGCCGACCTGGCCGGGGTGGTCGTCACCAGCGACGCCATGCACACCCAGCGCGAGCACGCCGACTACATTCTCGGTCGCGAAGCCCACTACATCGTGATCGTCAAGGGCAACCAGAAGAAGCTCCGCAAGCAGCTCAAATCCCTTCCGTGGACAGAGATCCCGCTGCAGGGCCGGGTGAGGGGCACCGGCCACGGACGCTCGGAGATCCGACGGATCAAGGTGGCCACGGTCAACGGCCTGCTCTTCCCCGGAGCCCGGCAAGCCGTCCAGGTCAAGCGCCGCCGCACCGACCGCAAGACCGGCAAGACCACCATCAGGACCGTCTACGCCGTCACCAGCCTCACCGCCGAGCACGCCAACCCCGCCCAGCTTGCGACCCTGATCCGTGACCACTGGCAGATCGAGGCCCTGCACCACGTCAGAGACACCACGTTCGCCGAAGACGCCTCGCAGCTGCGAACCGGCAACGCGCCCCGCGCGATGGCCACCTGGCGCAACCTCGCCATAGGCGCCCTGCGGCTGGCCGGCGCGACCAACATCGCCGCCGCTCTGCGACACAACGCCCGCAACGCGGACCGCCCGCTCGCCCTGCTCGGGCTCAAGTGATCACGAAACGGACGCCCGACGACTACGCCGAAGCCCTGCCCATGTCGGGCGTACTGACTCCTCCACCCCGTGAACGGGGTGGCTTCTCGCTATGCCGGTTGGGCTTCGCGACGGGCCAGCCCGGCCCGTAGAACGTTGAGAGCACCGACGGTGTCCGCGTGCGCGCTGTGGCCGCACGAGACGCAGTGGAACGTCTCCTGTGTGGGCCGGTTCTCCTTGGTGGTATGCCCGCATTCGGGGCATCGCCGGGAGGTGTTGCGAGGGTCCACGGCCATCACTTCCCGCCCGGCACTCTCAGCCTTTGCGTTCAGGATCGCGAGGAACACCCCCCATCCGGCATCCGATATCGAGCGGTTCAGCCCGGCCTTGGCCGCGGCCCCGTTGGGCAGGAAGCCGCCCGGCTGGTCGGGGTCGGGCTTCGGTTCGGGGGCCTTGCTCATGTTGCGGATCTTGAGGTCTTCGTGCGCGATGAGGTCGTGTTCCCGCACGAGGTCGAGCGCGGTCTTGTGGGCGTGGTCGAGGCGCTGGCGGCGCACCTTGCGGTGCAGGGTAGCGACCTTCTCCACGGTCTTGCGGCGGCGCTTGCTTCCGCGCTTGCACCTGCTCAGTGCCTGCTGAGCTGCTTCGAGCTTCGCTGCGGCCTTTCGCCCGTGACGCGGGTTGGGCACGAACTCGCCGTTCGAGCCGGCGAGGAAGTTGGCAACGCCCAGGTCGATGCCGACCACGCTGCCGGTCGCCGGTAGCGGCTCGGGCTGTTCCTGGTCGGCGGTGAGGATGACGTACCAGCGCCGCCCTTCGCGCTTGACGCTGATCGTCTTGACATGGCCGACCACGGGCCGGTGCTGGTGCACCTTGACGTGCCCGACACCCTGCAGGCGCACCCGCGTGACGGGGTCGTGCGGGGTGGCATCCCAGCGGCAGCCGTCGCCATCCCTGGGGAACTCCACCGTGTCGAACCGGCCAAGTCCACGAAAGCGCGGATAGCCCGGCTTCTCACCGGCCTTGACACGGCGGAAGAACGCCGCGAACGCCTTGTCCAGACGCCGCAGCGTCGCCTGCTGGCTGGAGAACGACCAACGGCCCTGACGCTCCGGGTCGAACGCCCGGATCTCCTTGAGCTGCACGGACTGCTGCCCGTACCGGACCGTCGTCTTCGAGACATGCCGGTAGGCGTCACGACGCTCTTGCAACGCGCCGTTGTAGAGCGAGCAGTGATCGCGCAGCATCTCACCGAGCGCTTGTTCCTGCCGGGCGGTGGGCCGCAGGAGGAACGTGTACGCACGGATCATTCAGCCCACCCCCTCCGACTCGAATCGGCCTTAACCGTAACATTGGTTCATGTCACCACATTGGGAACCAAACCCCTACGTACGGCGCGGCCGTCACGTCGTCCACCACCTCCACGCGCATTTGGTGTTGGTCACCAGGTACCGGCGGACCGTCTTCAACGACGAGATGCTGACACGCTGCGAAGAGATCATGCGAAAGGTCTGCGAGGCCTTCGAGGCGGACCTGATCGAGTTCAACGGCGGAGAAGACCACGTGCACCTGCTCGTGCATCACCCGCCGAAGGTCGCCCCGTCGAACCTGGTCAACAGTGTGAAGGGCGTGTCCTCGCGCCGGCTGAGACAGGAGCTCACCGGCCACGTCAACCAGACCATCATGCACGGCCGCTTCTGGTCCGGCTCCTACTTCGCACGGTCATGCGACGGCGCACCCCTCCACATGGTCAAGGACTACATCGAGAACCAGAAGCGGCCCGACTGAGCACGGCTCCGCGGGCGAGGCACTCCGGAGCGAAACCGCGGCGCTCCGCGCCACAGGGTTCAGGATCGCATTCCCTCCCCGCCTGAAGACGGGGATTCCCTCCGAAGAAGACGGATGGAAGATCAACTAGGGTCACTGGGAATGGTTTTGAACGCGGTAGCCCTCTGGACGACACGCTACATCGACGCCGCCGTCGCCCAGCTGCGCGCCGAGGGCCACGACATCAGGGACGAGGACATCGCCCGGCTGTCCCCGCTCAAGCACAAGAATCTGAACTGCCTGGGCCGCTACAACTTCACCGCCTCCCAGCCCGTCGATGGCCTGCGGCCCCTGCGCGACCCGGACGCCGTCGACCTCGACGATGACGACGGAGAGGAGGAGTGAGCCGGGTGCCGTCCGCACCCGCAGCGACACCGAGGACCTCGGCGCAGGGGGGCGCAGGGGTGCGCTGGTGAGGCTGGGGCCTTATCGCCGGATTCGGGTCCGGCCCTCCATGGAATGCGGAACAGGAATCACGCCAGGAGCGAGCCAAGGGTGTGTCCCGTAGATCAAGGTGAGGTCGACGGTGCCCTGGTAGATACGTTCTCGCTTGCGTCTGCCGACACACTGCGGGATAGGCCGGATCGCTTGCTGAGGAGCGTCAACGCGGTGATCAAGGCGAGAGCGGCGAAGACGCCAGCTGCCCCAAACGCGGCATGCTGCCCGGTGGTGAGTGCGAGCGGTGTCGGACCACCGATCGCGGACGTGCGGGCGGCAGCGACGCTGGTGCAGATGGCAGTGCCGAGGGCGGTGCCGACGGCGAAGGAGGTGTCGGCGAGGCCGGCGGCCAGGCCTGAGTCCTTTTCGGTGACGCCGGTCAGCGCGGCGATCTGTCCGCATACCGTGACGGCGCCCATTCCCGCCCCGAACAAGAACAGGGCCGCCGGCAGAAGACTCATCGGGCCACCGGCCGGTATGCGCGTGAGCAGCAGGCAGCCACAACCGAGCAGGACGGTCCCGGCGGCAGCTACCCGCCCCAGGCTGAGCCTGGGCACGATCCGTTGGCTCAGCAGGGCGCCTGCGGCCGCGGTGACGGTCATCATCGCGGCCGCCAGCCCGAACTGCGCCGCCGGCCAGCCGAGCACCTGCTGCACGAAAGAGGTGAGGGTGACGAGCATGCCGTCGACGGTCATGCCGGCGATGAGCAGGAGGAGGTTGCCGCCGATCAGCATGCGCGAGCGCAGCGACTGAAAGGAAACGAGGGGGGCCACCGATCGCTTCTCGATCAGGATGAACATCCAGACCAGCACGGCCACGGCGGCCAGTAGCCCGATGGTCCGTCCATTCGCCCACCCGGATGTCGGCACCCGGGTGATCACGTATACGAGCAGGACGAGTGCCGGGGCGATGGTCAGCGCACCAGGGAAATCGAAGGAACGGGAGCGTGTTCGGTCCCGGCTTTCGCGCAGCATGGCGGGGGCGAGCACCAGCACGAGGGTCCCGACCGGGACGTTGACCCAGAACACCCACTGCCAGCCGAAGATATCGGTGATGATGCCGCCCAGTAGTAGACCGGCGGTGGCGCCGAACCCGCCGAGGCCGCCCCAGATACCGAGCGCCTTGTTCCGCTCGATCCCTTCGGGGAAAGTGTTCATGACCATCGACAATGCGGCCGGAGCGATGATCGCGGCCGAGACGCCCTGCACCGCCCGGGCGGCCACCAGGGCCTGGATGGATGGAGCGAGCCCGCACGCCAGCGAGGCCACGACCCGCAGCACCATCCCGGCGATGAACACACGCCGACGGCCCAGCAGATCCGCAGCGCGGCCGCATAACAACAGCAGCCCGCTGAAGGCCAGCGCGTAGGCCGTCACGGTCCATTGGATGGCAGGACCGTGCAGGCGAAGGTGGCCTTCGATCGCGGGCAGAGCGGCGAGCAGGCTGGTGCCGTCCAGAATCGTCATGAAGAACGCCGTGCCCAGCAGCGCCAGCACCCGCCAACGGCGAGTCTGCGAAAGGTTGCTCGTGGTCATCACTGTTGCTCGATGCTTCGCAGCAGTTCGGCGGCGAGCGCGTCAAGCCACTTGCCGGTGCCCTGCTCCCGCCAGCTTGGTTCTTCGCGGCCGTCGAGGAAGGTGCTCTGCTCGGTGAGTAGCAGCCGGGTGCCACCACCCTCAGGGTGGAACTCCACCGTCGTCAGCGACACTGTCGCAAGGTCTTGCCCCTCGGACAGAGTGGAGGTGTAGACGATCCGCTCGTCCTGGACGATGTCGCGGTACCAGGACTCGAAAGTCAGCACCGGCCCACCGCCAGAGCGGCCGCGGTTGACCTCCCGCCCACCGACGCGGAAATCAAGCTCGTGCTCGGCGTCGGGGCCGGCGAACCAGCGGGCCTTTGCTTCGGGGGCGGCCCACGCGGCGAACGCTGTGGCCGGTGAGGCCGCGTAGAGGCGTTCGAGGGTGAACGTGGCATGCGTGACCACGTGATCGGTCATTGTGCGCTCCCTTGATCTGGGCTGTCGCAGTGTTCGGTCAGGTAGTCGCCGAGGCGATCGAGGCGGTGTTCCCAGACAGTGCGCTGCGCAACGATCCAGTCCTCGGCCATTCGCAGCACACCCGGCTCGATGTGGCAGGTGCGTACCCTTCCGGCTTTCTCAGACCGGACCAGTCCGCACGCCTCCAGTACCTGTAGGTGCTGCATCACCGCTGGCAGCGACATGGCCAGCGGCCGGGCCAGCTCACTGACCGAGGCAGGCCCGCGGATCAACCGCGCAACGATGTCCCGGCGAGTCGCGTCCGCCAGCGCTTGGAACACCCGGTCCAACGAACCAGCTTGGTTAAGCATGCGCCTAACTATTCGATGCCGGCAGCGAATAGTCAAGCATTTGGTTAACTTTTCTTCCGTCGGGGGTGCGCCGTTCGCTCGCATACGTCTCGTCCCGGAGCGCGCGCCCGGGCCCCACTTCTCACAAATGACCGTTATCTTGAGCCCCCGAGATGGTCAGGGCTGTGACCTGGGTGTCCTCGTTGCGGACAACGTCCGCAACGAGGACCGGCGGAGTCGACTGCCCTTGGATCAGCGCGGGCCGATCGATACCGAAGAGCGGCGTGTGGGAACGGGGTCCGGTGCTGGGCCATCAAGATCGTGAAGTCCAGCTGTGCGGAGGCGTCCGAGAGCTTCGGCGAGCTGTCGGCGGAGCCGGGTGTTCTCTTCTGCGAGTTCACGGTTACGGGAGTTCGCAGATTCGAGGCGGCGTCGAAGGGACGGGTCACTGCTGCGTTGCCGCGACGGGATCGATGGCTCGGCCTTTTGCCGGTCGAGCCCTCTGAGGCGTCCAATCTCGGCGCGGATATCAGGCTGGGTATAGAGCCAGGGGCGGGAGACCAGGGCTTTTCGGGCGACGGTTTCGAAGGTCACCGCGGTGCCGACGTCGTCGAGTTCGCGAAGAGCACGGATGGTCTTGGCTCGGGTGAGTTCATGTCGATGTTTGGCTGCCGTAATCAGGTGCTGTGTGTTGTCAGCCCGCATCGGAGACTTCCTGTCCGTCTGACTCGTCGTCGATCTCCAGAGCCGTGATGATCCGATCGATGTTGCCCAGCACCTGCTGGTTCATTTCCACCAGTCGTTGCTGCCCTCGGGCCTCTGCGGCGGAAATGATCTGGACGATCTGGCTGCGCTGCTGGTGATGCTGCGGCAGGAACTCCGGAGTTGTGATGAACATCGGGCAGCTCAGACACGCTTCTCTGAACTTGGGGCCGGTCCGTCCCGAAGCCTCTGATCTGCAGCTCTCTGAAACCGAATCGGTGATGGCAGAGGCATCACAGCGAGATGTTCCGGAGAGCGCGAGCCGCTCCCCCTGCCGCCTCAGTACTGTGACTTCGCATGACCGACACCGAGATCGAGATCACCGCAGACCTGGTCCGCGACCTGCTGCAGGAGCAACATCCAGACCTTGCAGGGCTGGCCATCCGTGAGGTGGCAGGCGGGTGGGGCAACCAGATGTGGCGTCTCGGGGACGAGTTGGCCGTGCGCATGCAGCGCATGGACCCCACCCCGGAGCTCCAGCTCAAGGAGCGGCGGTGGCTACCCGTGCTGGCTCCGCGCCTGCCGCTCCCGGTGCCGACTCCGGTGCGGTTCGGCGAACCGTCCGAGCGCTTCCCCAAGCACTGGACCGTGATGACGTGGGTTCCCGGCGAGCCGCTGGACCACGGCTCGATCAGCCGCGGCGACCACGCGGCCGACACGCTGGCGGGCTTCCTCCGGGCGCTCCACGTGGAGGCGCCCGCCGAGGCTCCGATCTCTACGGACTTCGGTGCCCATCCCAGGAACTGCACGGAGGGCTTCGAGAACTTCTTCCGGGCCGTTGGCCCCAACGACATCGCTGCCGACGTCCGGGTCGTCTGGGACGACGCCGTTGCGGCCCAAGCGTGGGAGGGCCCGCCTGTGTGGGTGCACGGCGACCTCCATCCCGCGAACGTCGTCGTCTCGGACGGAACGCTCTCGGGCATCGTCGACTTCGGTGCCATGTTCGCCGGCGATCCGGCGTGGGACCTAGCCGCCGCATGGGTGCTGCTGCCCGCGGGCACGGCCGCACGGTTCTTCGACATGTACGCGCATGCGGACGAGGCGGCGATCCAGCGCGCCCGCGGGCTGGCTGCTATGAAGAGCCTGTTCCTGATGCTCATGGGGCAGAACGGAGACCGGGGCCTTCCCGGCGGCAAGCCGCACTGGGGACCTGCAGGCCGGGCGGCACTTGATCGTGTTCTGAAGGGCGTTTGATGCACGCTGCTTTAAACCTGCTCTCGATCTTGGTTGAGGTCCATGCGGCAGTCCACCTTCGTGGGTTCATCGATCACCACGCATGGTGGGGATGCCAAGGTCCACGGCCGTATGCTGCCCGTGGCCCCGATCGAGCTGGCTGAGCTTCTCCTCGGCGCCAGCCAGGCTGACCTGGAGACCCTCGACCTCGCCGAGCCAGCCTTCCGTCTCGGCTTCGGCGATTCGGGCGATCAAGTTGTCGCGGATCTCGGCCAGCCGTACCCGTTGGGCCGGGTCAGGTCGGAGGAGCGAGCATCTGACACAAGCGTGCTCATGGATGCAGGGGGATCCGAAGGCGCGTGCGCAGGTACCGATGGACACTTTCCGCTTCTCGAAGTGGGCGAGGAAGGCGTCCCACTCCTCCTCTGTCGGGATCCGGTACTCCTCGCCGGGACGGGATGCCCGTCGGCGAGCGATGAACGCCCGGTGGGCCTCGATCGTCTCGGCAGGGTAGACCGCCTTGTATCCGATCGTGGTGTCGATGTTCTTGTGACCGCAGATGACCTGGGCAATGTGCGGGGGCAGTCCGTTCATGATGGCGTCGGTGACGAAGATCCTTCGAAAGTCGTGAGGAGAGAAGGACAGTGCCTCACCTTCGGCATTGGTCAGCCCGGTCGCGGCCAGCGCATTGATCAGCAGCTTGCGGATCGCGGTCGGTGTGAAAGCGCGGCGCTCGGAGCCGATGCCGCGCTGGAACAGCAGCGGCATCGGCGGGTTCCAGACCTTCTCGCGGACGTCATAGGCGGCCACCAGCGAAACCATCCCGCCGGAGCCGCGCAGTCGACTGATGATGGCGCTGAGGACGTCGGCGAGTTCCGGGCTAACCAGCCGGAGCCGCTCGGTGTCGGTCTTGGACGGAGCGATCTGCAGCAGCGGGACGACCTCGCCGGTGGCTGGGAGCCGGTACTGGGTGACGCTGTGGTGCGTGAGTTCCAGGAGTTCCTCGTTGCGAACGCCGGTCAGACGCAGGACCTCGATCGCGGCGAACGCCCAGAAGGCTTCCTCTTCTTCATAGGACAGGTTCCGTCGGCGCCCGCTGGAGGTCTCTTCGGCCCACGTGAGGTGGCCTGCGGCCTTCGGAGCGATGGCTCTGCGCAGGGCCCCGCCGGTGCCCTGAGGCCGGGCACGGTCCTGGACGGTGAGGCGGTGATCTGGCGGGACGGCCGGCTCGACTTCGCCGCGGCGCAGTCACGGGCCGCGTCATCGGTCACCCGGGCACGTGCCCTTGCCGCCCGACATCCTGCCTCGTACGCCTGCTGGGACGTCCTGCAGCACCCTGACCCGGCGATCGGGGACTGCCGGAGCCGCCCATACACGCCGCGCCGCGCCTACCTCATGGAGTTGCTGGCCGATGGCGGGCCGCCGATTCAGGCTGTGCCCGCGACCGAGGACGGGGAGGTGGCTGCGCTCTGGTACGACGTTCTGCGGGAGCAGGGAATCGAGGGGATCTTGTGGACAGGGTTTGAAACCGCCCAATTGACCGCGGTCGGGCGTCTAGATGAAGGGTGAACTGGCATTCACTGAGGAGCGGGAGGTGAGCCAGGGGTGCTCGGCCGGCGGTGTCGGTGCAGCGTGATACGAAAGGGGGGATTTCCGACCGGCGGCGCAGCAGGGGAGAAACATGACTGAGGAGCTGGTATTCGATCAGGAGGAGGTACGGGTTCACGGATTCGAGCTGTACGAGGGAACTCAGCTCGACGTGCGCGCGGTGATCTCGGGCATGCCGAAAAACGTCAAGGACGGGTTCCTTCTCGAAGAGGTGGCCTGGAGCCGCTTCGGGCATGCCTACGGCTCGGGTCACGATGTGCCTGAGCGACTGACCCGCTTGCGCTCCCCGGATGCCGAGACGGCCGGGCTGGCCCTGGATCTACTGTGGGGCAGCGTCGTTCACCAGGGCACGGTCGGCTCGGTGGCCCCGCTGACGGTGCCATTCCTTCTACGGATCGCTGCCGACCCGTCGGCGTATGGACGTGCAGGCGTACTCGGTCTGGCCGCCGCGGCGGCGCGACGAGCGCACTGGGGATACGGCACTCGCAGTACCTTCCTCAGGGTGGCCACGCAGGAACTGCTGTGCGACTGCGGCGGTTACTTGATGAACTGGTCCATCGAAGCGTCTCGCAACGCCGTCACCGCTGATGTCGACCTGCTCCTTCCGCTTCTCGACGATGCGGACTCCGACGTTCGTACCTCCACTTGCTACACCCTGGCCACTGCTTCGGGCGAGGCAGGCCGCATCATAGGCGCCCTCCGAGCTCGCCTGATCGTTGAGAGGACTCCCCGGGTTAGCGCGAGCCTCGTGCTGGCCGTTGCGGAGCTGGGCCGCGAGCACAATGTCGCCGGCACCGCCGTCTGGGCCCGTGCCCTCTGGGCTGATCCCACACAGCCCGCAGATGTCCGAGTGGCTGCCGCACTGGCCTGGCTCTGCCTCGTAAACGATCCCGTCCCGGACGATCTGCGGGCAACGCTGGATGTTTTGGTCACGGATGGCCTGGCAGACGTCCTCGATGATGTGCCGTGGATTGCACATGTCGACGACAACGGGCTTGACCGCACCCTCGATCAAATGCTGAACAACGCGCTGCCGGGCGTCCTGTGCGATGACCCCTGGGCCAGACTCCGTCTGTGTGTGGCCGTCCCAACTCATCAGCGAAGAGATGCTCGACCACCGGCGAGATGAGGAAGTGCGCATGCGGCTCTACTGACGATCTCTGCGTGGTGTCGCCGAAGGTTCGGACAGACCCGCAGTTCAGGGCCCATACAGCCGCGCGACATCACGCCCGGAATCTCAGTAACCCGCCCCCGTTATGTTCTTCGCGGTCCTGCAAGAGGGCCGCTGGCCTCCGGGCCCGGCATGACTGTGTCCCCCTGTCGAACAGATGACCTGGGGGGTGGTGTCACCGGGCCCGGGAGGTGCCGTCGGAGACGCTGATGAGAGGTCCGGCCACTGCCCGGTCCGGCGCAATGCCGGACAGCTCGCGGGCGGCAGGTCTGCATAACGTGGATGCGCGCGTACGACACCACTGCCGAGGCCGGCACGTTCAACTCGCCTGGAGGGGCGCGATGTTCGATACCGAAGACGTGGGCGTGTTCCTCGGCCTGGACGTCGGCAAGAGTGCTCATCACGGCCACGGACTCACCCCGGCCGGGAAGAAGGTCCTCGACAAGCAGCTGCCCAACAGCGAGCCGAGGCTGCGGGCCGCGTTCGACAAGCTGACCGCGAAGTTCGGCACCGTCCTGGTGATCGTGGACCAGCCCGCCTCGATCGGCGCCCTCCCGCTGGCCGTGGCCCGCGACGCGGGCTGCAAGGTCGCCTACCTGCCCGGCCTGGCAATGCGCCGGATCGCCGACCTTTATCCGGGCGAGGCGAAGACCGACGCTCGTGACGCGGCGGTGATCGCGGACGCGGCCCGCACCCTGCCGCACACCCTGCGCTCTCTGGAACTGACCGACGAGATCACCGCCGAACTGACCGTGCTCGTCGGCTTCGACCAGGACCTGGCCGCCGAGGCCACCCGCACGTCCAACCGGATACGCGGCCTGCTCACCCAGTTCCACCCAAGCCTGGAGCGTGTCCTGGGCCCCCGTCTCGACCACCAGGCCGTCACCTGGCTTCTTGAACGCCACGGATCCCC
Organism: Streptomyces sp. NBC_01320; assembly: GCF_035974375.1. Classification (NCBI taxonomy): domain Bacteria; kingdom Bacillati; phylum Actinomycetota; class Actinomycetes; order Kitasatosporales; family Streptomycetaceae; genus Streptomyces; species Streptomyces sp. NBC_01320. Next base: position 10,801,889 of record NZ_CP108390.1, on the reverse strand, counting down.
GGCCGCACTGCGAAAGGCCGGACGCCGCCGCCTCGTCGAACTCGTCCGGCCCAAGGCCCCGCGCATGGCCACTCGGCTGATCGACGACGTCTTCGACGCGCTCGACGAGCAGACCGTCGTCGTGCCAGGGACCGGCACCCTCGACATCGTCGTTCCCTCCCTGGCCCGCTCGCTCGCGGCCGTCCAGGAACAGCGCCGGGCTCTAAAAGCCCAGATCAACACCCTGCTGGAGGCTCACCCTCTTTCCCCGGTCCTGACGTCGATGCCCGGCGTCGGCGTCAGGACCGCCGCCGTCCTGCTGGTCACCGTCGGAGACGGCACCAACTTCCCCACCGCCGCCCACCTCGCCTCCTACGCCGGCCTCGCCCCCACCACGAAATCGTCCGGCACATCGATCCACGGCGAGCACGCACCCCGAGGCGGCAACCGGCAACTCAAACGCGCCATGTTCCTCTCCGCCTTCGCCTGCATGAACGCCGATCCCGCCTCCCGCACCTACTACGACAAGCAACGCGCCCGCGGCAAAACCCACGCCCAGGCCCTCCTCCGCCTCGCCCGCCAACGCACCAGCGTCCTGTTCGCCATGCTCCGAGACGGCACCTTCTACGAGTCCCGAACCCCCACCGTCACCCTCGCCGCATGACCAGGATGAAAACCCTCAAAACCGGCAGCACGAACTTGACGAAGGACATAGAGGCACCCGTTATCTTTTTCGCGGTCCTGCAACGGGACCGCTGGCCTCCCGGCCCGGCATGACTGTGTCCCCCTGTCGAAGGCATGACCTGGGGGGTGGTGTCACCGGGCCCGGGAGGTGTCGTCGGAGACGCTGATGAGAGGTCCGGCCACCGTCTGGTCCGGCGCAATGCCGGGCAGTTCGCGGGCGGCAGGTCTGCATAACGTGGATGCGCGAGCACGACACCGACGCCGAGGCCGGCACTGAGAACACCCCTTGGGGAGAGGGAGTAACGATGTTCGACACGACCGAGGTGGGCGTCTTCCTGGGCCTGGACGTCGGCAAGAGCACCCATCACGGGCACGGGCTGACCCCGGCGGGGAAGAAGGTCTTCGACAAGCCGCTGCCCAACAGTGAACCCAGACTGCGGGCCGTCTTCGACAAGCTCACGGCGAAGTTCGGCACCGTGCTGGTGATCGTGGACCAGCCCGCCTCCATCGGCGCCCTCCCGCTGACCGTCGCCCGAGACGCCGGCTGCAAGGTCGCCTACCTGCCCGGCCTGGCCATGCGGCGGATCGCCGATCTCTACCCGGGCGAGGCCAAGACCGACGCGAAAGACGCCGCGGTCATCGCGGACGCCGCCCGCACCATGCCCCACACCCTGCGCACCCTGGAGCTGACCGACGAGATCACCGCCGAGCTGACCGTGCTCGTCGGCTTCGACCAGGACCTCGCCGCCGAGGCCACCCGCACCTCCAACCGGATACGTGGCCTGCTCACCCAGTTCCACCCCAGCCTCGAACGCGTCCTCGGGCCCCGCCTGGACCACCAGGCCGTCACCTGGCTGCTGGAGCGCTACGGATCCCCGGCCGCCCTGCGCAAAGCCGGCCGCCGCAGGCTCGCCGAGCTCATCCGCCCCAAGGCCCCGCGCATGGCCACCCGACTGATCGACGACGTCTTCGACGCCCTCGACGAACAGACCGTCGTCGTCCCGGGCACCGGCACCCTCGACGTCGTGATCCCCTCCCTGGCCCGCTCGCTCGGCGCCGTCCACGAACAACGCCGAGCCCTGGAAACCCAGATCAGCACCCTGCTGGAATCCCACCCTCTTTCCCAGGTCCTGACCTCGATGCCCGGCGTCGGCGTCAGGACCGCCGCAGTCCTGCTGACCACCGTCGGCGACGGCACCAGCTTCCCCACCGCCGCCCACCTCGCCTCCTACGCCGGCCTCGCCCCAACCACCAAGCAATCCGGCACCTCGATCCACGGCGAACACGCACCCCGAGGCGGAAACCGGCAACTCAAACGTGCAATGTTCCTCTCCGCCTTCGCCTGCATGAACGCCGATCCCGCCTCCCGCACCTACTACGACCGCCAACGAGCCCGAGGGAAAACCCATACCCAGGCCCTCCTCCGCCTCGCCCGCCAGCGCATCAGCGTCCTGTTCGCCATGCTCCGCGACGGAACCTTCTACGAACCCCGAACCCCCGCCGTCACCCTCGCTGCATGACCAACCCAAACAGTCACAAACCAGGCGGCATGACCTTGACGAAGAACATAGAGGCACCCCCCCCGCCGTCGGACTCGGTTGTTGCGAAACGGCCATGCCAGACCGCCGTCGCACCCGATTCACCGATTCGGTACACGTCAATGGCCGCACCGACGGCCACGACCAGAGCAATCACCAGCACCACGACGCGCGCCGCAACGGAAGATGCCAGCCGAGCCACGACGGACACCCCGCCCTCCGTTGGGCTGTCGGCCGCACCGCTGCGCTCACGCTCTCGGCGAGGGCCGGCCCGGCCGAGCAGCCAGACGGCGACCGTCAGCACGAGCAGGGCGATCGCCCACGGAGTGAGCCCGGAGCCCATCTCGGCGTGCTTTTCCAGCAGCGCGCCCTCCTGAACCCGCTCCTCCAGCCACTCGCCGGATTCGGTGGTCAGCACCACCAAAGCAAGGGTGATCAGCCCCAGTACCGGCAGCACCCAGCTGAGCCGGCGCGCTGCCGAAGGCCACAGCGCACAGGCGACGAGCGCTAACGCCGTCAGCGGGACCAGCACCACTGCGCCGTGAACGAAGAGGGGATGGCCAGGAAGGCCGTTGATCAGCCCGACATTCACGAGACCTCCTCCAGCAGGCCTACACGGCAAATCAGGTCAAAATACTGTGTTTCGGGCATTATCTGGGCAGACACATCCGAGTACGGGGGCGTGCGCACGTATGGAACAGCACCCGGAGCCCTCCTCTTCCCGGGAGAAATGCACTGCAGGACGTGTGCAGTCCGTAGAGGCAGGGCAAAGGTCGTTGATCTGTTCGGGGCGTAGGCGGCCGTGGTTGGCGTCGGCGAGTTGCAGGTGGGTGGCGATGCGGCGGATGACTTCGTTCGCGTTCACCCCTATCAAGCTGGACCACCCCAACCCGTTCGGCGTCACCGCCGTGCTGATGAATGAGGGCGGCTACCGCGTGCGCGTGACCGAAGCGTTCACCCGCTGACCTCGCGATGACACGGAACCAGCCTCGACTACGCGCCCCGCCGCAGGCGGGACGTCGACGAACGGAGCTACGTAGATTGTCCTTACTCACCGCCGCCATCGGCACCGTCACCGCCGCACCACGTGAGACTCGGCTCGGTTCGTTCCGGGTGAGACCCCAGTGTTCGAGTCCCCACTGGGGGTCCGACTCCAGGCCAGGGAGCGACCGCAGCCGGACGTGCTCCGTGAGGGGGTCGCCCGCCTTGCGCGTCATCACCTACGCGTTAACGACGCGGTCGTCCAGTTGGGCCTTCGACGGGCGGCAGGCCCAGTGTCTGCCAGGCTCGCTTGGCGTCGGCCAGCCCTACCAGGGCGGACAGCTTCCGCTGCCAGTCGTTGTCGTCTATTCCAGCGGTCCGGTGAGTCCCGAGGAGATCCAGACAGCCTGCTTCAGGATCGGAACGGCCTCTACGATGAGCCGGTGCCCGAGACGCTGCCCCCCGTGGGTATTGACCTCTTCGATGTTGAACGGCTTCAACTGAAGGAGGCTGAAGCGCCACCGCTGTCACCCGAGGATGAATCGGCCAGAGACCATGTGTGGGAGAGGGCGGTTCAGGCCAACCCGACCCTCTTCGACGGGCCGGTGGTGGCGTGTGCGGGACTGGGGTGGGCCGGGTCGCGCACCCTGAGCCTCTCCTGGGTACGTGTGACCTACCGGCACTACGCCCTGCGCCGGGTAACGGGCGCCACCGCGCTGCCATCGTTGTTCGTCAACATCGTCCAGCCGACAGATGACGGTCGTGTACTGGCAGCGAGGATGTCGCCGTCCACTGCTGCCCCGGGCCGCTGGCAGCTGCCTGGAGGTTCGGTAGAGCCGCCTCAGGACGGCGAAGCTCTGGATGAGGCCGCACTGGGCGGCCAGGCAGCGCGGGAGCTGGTCGAGGAGATGGGCATCGACACGCCTCCCGGCACGTTGCGACTGTGGGCCGTTACCCGTGGCGAGAACAGCAGCATCGGCCTGACCTACCTCGCCCCGGCCCTGCCGGAGTCAGTGCTGCGCGAGGGCTTCGCCGCTGCGGCGAGGGCGGAGCGCGCCCAGGGCCGTGACCCCGAACTCGACGAGATTGCGCTGGTGCGCTCCCCGGACGAGCTGGCCGGCCTGATCGGTCCGCACGCGGACTACTTGGAGCCGGTCGTCCGCCGGTACACGCAGGCGCCGCTTCGGAACGACGCCTGACTCAGCCGCTGGCGAGGAAGTCGCGGGCGCGTTCGTCGAGTTCGGCCGCGCACCGCAGGCCGCGGGCCCGGAACCTGGAGAGTTCGCCCCTCATGCGGCTGACGGCCTTGCGGGTGCGGACGGAGCGGACGCCGTCCATGTGGTCGATCGCCCGGTGCCAGGTGGCGCATGCCTGCTCGATGCCGCCGCGCTTGAGGTGCATCTCGGCGCCCGCGACCAGGTCGAGAGCGACGATCCGGGCGTAGGTTACGGCTGGGCGGGCGGTGGCGGCGAGGGCGTACTGCTCGGCGGCGGCCCCGTAATCGCCCAGGGTCTCGTGGATCTTAGCGGTGCGGGAGTACACGGAGGCCGCAGGCGGGCCCCATGTCAGGGCCCAGAACTCGACCTCATCGCCGGGGGCGGCGGTCAGTAGGACGCGGGCCTGTTCGGCCTCGGCGAGGGCGCCACGGCGCTTGCCGATCTTGGCCAGGGTGTGCGCGTGGACCACGCGGAACAGCGCTTCGGTTTCGGCGTCGACCCTGCCGGTGCCGATAAATCATCCACCCAGGTGGAGGTCTTGATCGACTGACCCCTCAGGTCGCGCTCGCCGACCACTCCGATGTCTTCACGTGCACAGACGCGGACAACATCATGATCTCGTGCTGCTGCGCCTGGCCTACCTCGCCGCGACCAAAACCCTCTCGCTCCTGCGCCTGCTGCCGATGAGCGACCGGGACAAAGACATCGAGAACCTTGCACTTCGGCACCAACTGCTCGTCCTGCAACGCCAGGTCGGCAAGCCCACGTTCACGGACACCGACCGCGCTGTCCTCGCCGGCCTGCACCACCACCTCCCGAGGCAGAAGCTGCACGAGCTCCTGCTGCTGGTACACCCGGACACGATCATGCGGTGGCATCGCAACCTGCTCGAGCGATGACATGCCGCCACCTGCGTACCGAAGCGGCGTGGACGCCCACCCACGGTCCGGTCGATCCGCACTCTGATCCTGCGCCTGGCTCACGAGAATTCCTCGTGGGGCCACGATGAACGACGGCCTGCTGGAGTTGCGGGACTGGCTGGTGGAGAACAAGATCGCCCGGATCGGCATGGAGGCGACGGCGTCATGGGGTCGCCCAGATCATCCGGCACGGTAAGGACATCACCATCGTCCCTGAGGAGGCCCAGCCGCTGCTGGATGCCGGCGTGCTGGACCCGAGGCTGTTCGAGATCGACGACCTGATCGCCCAGGGCTACACCGACGGCCGTGACCTGCCGCTGATCGTGCAGAACGCCGACGGCTCGTCAAAAGCCCCGGAAGGCGCGCACCCAACCCGCGCGCTGCACGCGGTCCGTGGTCTGGCCGCCAGGCTCAAGGCCAAGGACACCGGCCGGATGTGGCAGGGACTGCGCGACAAGGAGGACGGCGCGAGCCGTACCCGCCTCGCCGACGGGGTGAAGCACGTCTGGCTGGACGGCAAGGTCACCGCACAGCTGGACAAGAGCGTCCCGCAGATCGGCGCCCCGCAGGCATGGGCCGCCGGCTACGACGGCACCGGCGTCAAGGTCGCCGTCCTGGACACCGGCATCGACGCCAACCACCCCGACATCTCCGGCGCTCTGGTCGAGGCCAGGAACTTCTCCGACTCCGCCGACGCCGTCGACCGCCACGGCCACGGCACCCACGTCGCCTCCACCGTCGTCGGCACCGGCGCCGCCTCCGGCGGGCTCTACAAGGGGGTCGCGCCCAAGGCCCAACTGCTGGTCGGCAAGGTCCTCGGCGACAACGGCAACGGCAGCGACTCCTCCGTTCTGGCCGGCATGGAATGGGCCGCCAACAGCGGCGCCCGCGTGGTCAGCATGAGCCTGGGCGCGCCCTTCATATCCGACGGCACCGATCCGATGAGCACTGCGGTCAACAACCTCACCGCGGCCACCGGCACCCTCTTCGTCATCGCCGCCGGCAACTCCGGCCCGGACGCCACCACCCTGGGAACCCCCGGAGCCGCCGACTCCGCCCTCACCGTCGCCGCGGTCGACAAGCAGGACAAGATCGCCTCCTTCTCCAGCCGCGGCCCGCGCTACCTGAACCACGCGATCAAGCCGGACATCGCCGGCCCCGGCGTGGACATCGTCGCCGCCCGCGCCAGCGGCACCGCCATGGGCGCACCGCTCAACGCCTCCTACACCAGCGCCAGCGGCACCTCGATGGCCACCCCGCATGTCTCCGGCGCCGCCGCGATCCTCGCCCAGCGCCACCCCGACTGGAAGGCCGCCGACCTCAAGGGCGCCCTGATGGCCTCAGCCAAGGTGCTCGGCCACAGCGCCTACGCCGAGGGCTCCGGCCGGGTCGACATCCCCGCCGCACTGAACCAGACGGTCTGGGCCGACAACGCCTCCTTCGGCCGCTTCCCGTACGGCCAGCAGGTCGCCCCGATCACCCGGACGCTGACCTTCCACAACACCGCCGGCCACGACACCACCGCCAGCCTCAGCGCGATCCTCAAGGACGAGCGGGGACAGGTCCACAACGGCGTTCTCACCCTCGGCGCGGACACCCTGACCATCCCGGCCCACGGCACCGCCGACGTCACCGTCACCGCCGCGCCGGACGCCGCCACCGGAGACGGCGCCTTCACCGGCACCGTCACCGCCACCGGGGACGGCGTCACGGCCCACGCCACCGTCGCCTTCCAGCGCGGCCTGCGCCGGTACGCGATCCGGGTCAAGGCCACCATGCCCGACGGCACCCCTGTGCCCTCCGGTGCCCGTCTCACCCTGTACGACCTGCGCAACAACAAGCCGCCGGTGTCGGTCGCCTTCGGTGCCGGCGGGGTCGCCACCGCCAACGTCCTGCCCAGCCGCTACACCGTCCTTGGCAACGTGCCCGGTACCTCCGGCGCGGTCTGGCTCAGCCTCGCCTTCCCCGACATCAACGTTACCGACCAGGACGTCAGCCTCACGGCCGACGGCACCAAGGCCAAGGAGATCTCCGTCCAGGTCCCGGGCCGCACCGACCGCGCGAACGTCGGGCTCGCCATCGCCCGCCGCTCCGACGAGCAGCAGCTCGGAGTCTCCGTCGGCCTGTCCGGCGGCACCGTCGGCACCACGTTCTACGCGTTGCCGACCACCACCCCCGCCCAGGACGGGTACTTCAACTACACCAAGTTCTGGAACGCCCAGTCGCCGGTGTACCGCGCCAAGGCCCTGCTGCCCGACGGGCAGCTGGACCTGAACGCGGCCGGGTTCAACTTCGCCGCCCGCTTCGACGGCACCCGCAACCTCAAGGTCGCCGACGCCGGTCACGGCACCGACACCGACCTCGCCACCACCGACATCGCTGGCAGGCTGGCCCTGGTCCGCCAGGGCACCGAAGAGATGCCCACCGTACTGAAGCGGCTCGCGGCCAAGGCACCGGCCGGCGTCATGGTGGTGCTCCCGAACAATCAGTGGACGTACTCCTCCGCTCCCGTACGGGATTTGCCGATCTTCTCGGTGACCAAGTCCCTCGGAGACCGGGTGGCCGACGCCGCGGCCGAGGACACCGTCGTCGTCCGGCTCACCGGCACGCTGAACTCCAGCTACGCCTACAAGGTCGTCAAGGCTCAGATGGAGGGCATCGGCCAGGACCAGTCCGTCACGACGCAACAGCGGGGCTTCGCGACCGTGAATGTCTCCGACCACCTGCCCGCGGCCGACCGGAACGCCGCCGCCTATACCCAGGAAGCGTGGACCGGCGTATCCAGCGAGACCAATACCGGCATGAACTCGCTGCCGTTCTTCGAGATGGGATCCAGCCGCACGGAGTACTTGTGGGCGGACAAGACCGCCTGGAGTCGCATGGCCTACCCGGCCAACGCCAGTGCGTCGATGATCTCCTCGTTCCGCGCCTACAAGGCCGGCAGCTACGAGCACCAGCACTGGTTCCAATCGGTGCTGCACCCCGCCACCAACGCGGACGCGCCCTCCGGCGCCCGTCCGTTCCGTGACAAGAACAGCATGTCCGTCGTGTTCTACCCGCGGGTCTCAGCCAACGGCCGCTTTGTGGAGAGCGGCAGCCCCCGGATCGAGGAGCAGAAGGCCTTCCGGGTCTACGCCGACGGGCAGCTCCTTGGCAGCACGCCCTCCACGGGCGCCCTCGTCAAGAACCTGGCGCCGGAGGCGCACGAGTACCGGTTCGAGCTGGACCAGACCCGTACCACCCCCTGGTGGTCGGTGAGCACCCAGGCCCACACCGAGTGGACCGTCACCTCCGCCGCCCCCGAGGACGACGGCAAGGTCGACCTGCCGATCCTGGAGGCCGACTACGATCTCGAAGACGTCTCCATCAACAACACCGTCCGCGCGGGCCGCGAGCACGACCTGAAACTCAAGTTCCGCATCGGCGCCGACCAGCCCGTCAAACTGACCTCGGCGAAGATCGAGGTCTCCTACGACGGCGGTACCACCTGGAAGACCCAGCGCGTCAAGCTCGACCAGGCCACCGCCCACACCGAGCTGGACGTGCCGCGGAACGCCACCGGTATCTCCCTGCGCATCAGCGGCAACGACGCCTCCGGCTCCGCGATCACCCAGACCGTCACCGACGCGGTCCGCGTGGGCTGATCCTCTCGGTCGGCCCGGTGACCCAGGGTTAGTACTGCAACCGCATCTGCCGTGACAGGTGCTGGACTGGCTCGTTGTTCCGACTGTGCGATGAATCGTTGACGGTTGATCAGGTCGAGTCGTGGTCCGAGGGGATAGCCGGGTTCCACGCCCGGTTCGCCCACCGTTTCGGCAGGTCGGAGCCCCGCGAGCGGGCGTCGGACTACCTGAACGGGCTGCTCGCGCCGCTTGAGAAGAAGAACGGGTGGACGCTGTCGGAGCAGGTCGGGCAGTTGCGCCCCGACGGCGTCCAGCGCCTGCTCAACCACTCCGACTGGGACGAGAACGCCGTCCGCGACGATGTGCGGGACTTCGTCGTGGAGACCATCGGCGCCAAGGACGCGGTGCTGATCGGTGACGACACCGGCTTCCTGAAGAAGGGCACCAAGTCCGCCGGCGTCCAGCGTCAGTACACCGGCACGGCCGGCCGCACGGAGAACAGCCAGGTCGGAACATTCCTGGCCTACGCCTCCGCCAGGGGGCGGGCGTTGATCGACCGCGAGCTCTACATCCCCGTCTCCTGGACCGATGACCGTGACCGCTGCCGCGCGGCCGGGATCGACGACGAGGTCCCCTTCGCGACCAAGAACGAGCACTTCAAGTGGATGCTGCAACGCGCCATCGATGCGGGTGTCCCGTTCGCGTGGGTCACCGCTGACGAGGCATACGGGCAGGTCAAGCACCTGCGCGTGTGGCTGGAGGAACGTCGGGTCGCGCACGTGCTGGCCACGAAGGTCAACGACACCGTGATCACCGCGCGCGGAGCGGACGCGCGGGTGGACCAGCTGGTCGCCGTGCTGCCCCGCCAGCGGTGGAAACGGATCTCCGGCGGGGCCGGCGCGCACGGTGAGCGGATCTACGACTGGGCGCGTGTCGCGATCCGCCCGTACTGGGAGAACGGCTTCGGGCACTGGGTACTGGCCCGACGCAGCGTCAGCGACCCGAGCGAGATCGCCTACTACGTCTGCTACGGCCCGGTCGCCTCCCGACTGAAAGACCTGGTCAAAGTGGCTGCCGCGAGGTGGGCCGTGGAGGAGTGCTTCCAGACCGCGAAGGGAGAGTGCGGTCTGGACCACTACCAGGTACGGCTCTACCGGGCCTGGTACCGCCACATCACCCTGGCCATGGCCGCCCTCGCCTACCTGACCGCCATCCGCGCCGCAGAAGCCACAAAAGGGGCACTCTCGACGACGAGCAAGACCTCATACCCCTCAGCGTCCCGGAGATCCGCCGGTTGATGGGCCACATCGCCGTCACACGCCACTGCCACACCAACGAACACCATCTGCACTGGTCACGCTTCCGACGACGCAGCCAGGCCCGAGCCCGCCGCTCCCACTACAAACGCCGAGGCCACAACCCCCAGATGCGGTTGCAGTACTAGGCGACCCAGACGACGATCCCGGTCAGATCGCTGAGCACGGCCGCGACACCGGCCCGTACGGCACGCCCGGCCCGTTCCGAGGTGAAGGTGGCCGGGTCGTACGACGAGGACATGCCGAGTCCCTCGCCGCGGAACGAGGCACCGGTCCAGTCGGCGGCCGTGACGTTCTCCGTCGGCTCGGCCAACTCGGCGCCGACCACGAGGAACTGCTGGTCGAGGTGGTTGGCCGTGACCACGGCCAGGGGGTCGACGAGGTCGTTGCCGGCACTGATGATCAGGTCGGGCCGCATGCCGATCGCCTCGCTGATGCGCGGGATGAACTGGTCCGGCTTCGTGGCGGTGAGGGTCCTCAGGTCGGCGTGCACCTCCTCGGCCCACGACTCCACCGCGCTCACCACTGTTCTGGTCTGGCGGTCCTTGCCCGCGGTGAGCAGCACGACGCGGTAGTCCTCCGACGGGCGGACCCCGTCCCAGGAGGCGGGCCGCGGCGTGATCGTCGCCTCCGGGGCCGGTGATGCCGTCGGATCGGAGAACCCCGGGCTCAGGGTGCCGACGGCGCTCGGCTTCGGGTGCGGCTCGGACCAGTCGTCGCCGGAGCTGCATCCGCCGACCAGTACGGCGGTCGCGACTGCCGCGGCCAGCGTGCAGGCAGGCAGAAGCCGAGAGCGCATGGGGATCGTCCTTTGTAGTGGCGTGAGTGCGCCTACTTCCTACCTCATGGCGCGCGATTTTCGGCCAGTGGGCCGACTTGTCCGATCTTGCTTCCGCGTCAGTTCATGCACGCGCCACCGGCGATTCGTCTGGGCCCAGCAGATTCCGTGCTCCGACCGAAATGGAGTCACATGTTTTCCGCCGCCGGGCGTCGCGCCTATGCCACCGTCGCCGTCATCGTCGCGGCCGTCCTGCTCGGCGCCGTGCCGGCGCTCGCCCACGGTTTCAGCTCGACCGTGTACGCAGATCTCACGTCGCCCGAGGCGGGGCATGTCCGTACCGAACTCCAGCTGGAGTACGACCTGCTCGTCGTCTCCGCCGCCGACTACGAGAAGGACGATCCGCTGTTCCGGGCGGGCACCGCGGCGTTCGACAACGGCGACGCGAAGGAACAGGCGGCGTCGCTCGACGGCCACGCCGACTCGGTCGTCGCCTACGTGACCCGCCGCTTCGGCGTCACGGCCGGGGGCCGGGAGTGCATACCGGTCAGGGACGGCGACTTCACGATCGAGCGACGCGAGGGAGTGCCGTACGCCCTGCTGGTCCTCGACTACCGGTGCCCGTCGTCCGCCGAGGCGCACGAGGTGCGCAGTGGGCTGTTCCCGGACTCCGAGGGCTATGTGCGCGACACCAAGACGATCGTCGCCTACGACCTCGACCTGACGTCCGGAAGCACGGCCCTCGACGCCGAGCACCGGTCGTTCTCCACCCGGCAATCCGGGGCCGAGCGGTTCTGGACCTTCTTCCGGCTCGGAGCCGAGCATCTGCTCGCCGGGCTCGACCACATTCTGTTCCTGCTGGCGCTCGTCGTCGGATCACGCCGGCTGCGCGAAATCGTGCTGGCGGCCACGACCTTCACACTGGCCCACTCGGTGACCTTCGTCCTGGCCGCCCTGGGGCTCGTGCAGGTTCCGGCGTGGTTCGTCGAGCCCGCCATCGCGCTCTCGATCGCGGTTGTCGCGGGCTGGCACCTGTGGCGGCTGTGGCGACGCCGGTCCCACGCCACGGACCTGAAGACGTTCGGCCGCGGCCATCTCACCTTGGACCGCGCGGGCTGGACGCGGCTCGCGGTGGTGTTCTGCTTCGGCCTCGTGCACGGACTCGGCTTCGCCTCGGCGCTCGGGATCGACCGCGCCTGGTCGTGGACGCTCCTGTGGTCGCTGCTCGTCTTCAACGTGGGCATCGAAACCGTCCAACTGGCCATCGTGGCGGCAGTCTTCCCGGTCCTTGCCCTGCTGCGCCGGCGTCGGCCGGTCGCCGGGCTGTGGACGACGGGGGCGGCCGCGGCGGGTGTGTCCGTCATGGGCCTGGTGTGGTTCGTGCAGCGGGCCTTCGGGATCTGACGGACGGTCAGACTTTGGGTAAGTGGAACGGTCCGCTTCTCCCCGGTTCATCAGGACATCACGTTCTCATGTGATTTTTACCGAGTTCTTACCACCACCCCCCCAGCTCTCAAACGAACGGAAGCTGATGAAGCTCGACAAGGGGGCCCAGAGATCTGGGCTCATCCGTCACCGAGTGGCCATGAGCGCCACCGCGGTGGCCCTCGGCGTGACCATGGCCTTCGGCAGCGGCGTCATGACCGGGGCCCACGCCGAGACCTCCGCGACGCCCGCCGGAATCGTCCTCGGGGTAGGCGCCAACGAATCGCAGCGCGTCGTGTCCTGGTACACCCCGGCCGACTCGGCCCAGGTGGTCCAGGTCGCGCCGACCTCCCAGCTCGTGGGCGGCGAGTTCCCCGCGGACGCTGTCACCTTCCCTGCCACCGTCGCCGCGAACAAGGTCAACGGCGGCTACAACGGGCACGCGACGATCGACAGTCTCCGCGCGAACACCGCATACTCCTACCGCGTCGGATCCCAGGGCAGCTGGTCCCCGGCGTACTCCTTCAAGACGCAGGAATTCAAGGGCGACTTCGACTTCCTGTTCTACGGCGACCCGCAGATCGGTTCGTCCGGCAACGTGGACAAGGACGGCGCCGGGTGGAAGGACACCCTGGACGTCTCCCTCGCCGCGAACCCGAACGCGGAGCTGCTGGTCTCCGGTGGTGACCAGGTGGACAGCGCCAACACCGAGACGCAGTGGAACGCGTTCCTCGGGCCCGACAAGCTGCGCCAGTACCCGTGGGCGGCCACGATCGGCAACCACGACGTCGGCGGCAGGGCGTACGAGCAGCACTTCTGGACGCCGAACACCGACCGCTCCGCGCCGTACTACAACGGCGCTTCGGACACCCGGTCGGGCGGCGACTACTGGTACACGTACAAGGGCGTCCTGTTCATCGACCTGAACAGCAACGCGTACTCCAACGGTTCCGACGCCGCGCACATCAATTTCGTCAGCGACGTCATCAAGAACCACGGTGCCGACGCCAAGTACACCGTGCTCGTCTACCACCACTCGATCTACTCGCCGGCCGACCACGCCAACGACGGCGACAACAAGCAGCGCCGCCAGGACTTCCCGACCGCCTTCTCCAAGCTCGGCGTCGACCTGGTCCTTCAGGGTCACGACCACGCCTATTCCCGTAGCTACGTGATCAAGAACGGCAAGAAGGCGCACCCCGGCGAGCAGCCCGGTGCCGCCCAGGTGGCCCAGGGTCCCGGCGGCGTCATCTACGTGACGGCGAACTCCGCGTCGGGGTCGAAGTACTACGACCTCACCGCTCCCGACACGAGCAAGGACCCGAACTACGGTCCCGACCCGCTGAACCCCAAGAACCACTGGGCCAACTCGGTCGAGAACCAGGAGCACGTCCGCACCTACGTCAAGGTCCAGGTGCGCGACAACAAGCTCGTCGTCGAGAACCTCCGCAGCGGCACGTGCGCCGGGCCCAACGCCGCCGTGGAGCTGAACAAGGTGAAGTGGTGCGGCCCGGACAGCGGCGCCACCCCGGCTCAGCCGGTCGGCTCCGCCGTCGACTCCGTGGTGATCCACCCCTACCGCGGCGAGGGCTGGGACAAGCGCGCCAACGTGGCCACCACCACCCCGGCCGGGTCCAACTGGCTCCAGTAGTCGACACGGGGTGACGCCGGGACTCTCGCGCCGCCCGCGCCGAGCCGTTCCGGCCCGCTCCACCGGTGGGGTGGGTACCGCCGGGTACCCACCCCACCCCCCGTTCCGCTCCCACTCGCCCGAGGATCTTCAGATGCGCCCGCCCAGACCGCGTACCACCACCGCTGCCGCAGCCCTCGCCCGGTCCGCCGTCGTGGCCCTGCTCGCCGTGCTCGCCTTCCTCGGAACGGGGGCCGGACCCGCAGCGGCGGCGAACGGCAACGTCTCCTGGGCCATCAGGACGGCCTCCAACGACTTCGGGTCCGACCGGCCCAACTACAGCCACACCGTCAGTGCCGGCGGGCATGTCGACGACGCACTCGTGGTCGTCAACCACGGCGCCACGCCGCTTCACCTGGCCGTGTATGCCGCGGACGCGTTCACCAACGAGGCCGGCAGGCTCGACCTGGTCGCCAAGGACGCGAAGTCGAAGGGCGCGGGCGCCTGGGTCCGTACAAACCGGCCCAACGTGACGGTCCGGCCCGGTCGGTCGGTCGAGGTGCCGTTCACGCTCACCGTCCCGCACGACGCGGCGCCCGGCGACTACATGGGTGGCATCGTCACCTCGTCGGCGGACGGGACCGATGCAGGCCGTCGTCTCGGCATCCGGATCCGGCTGCGCGTGGGCGGAGCGCTCGAGCCGAAGCTGTCGGTGCAGGACCTGCACGTGCGGTACTCGGGCACGGCGAATCCGGTCGGCAAAGGAGACGCCACCGTCACCTACACCATCCACAACACGGGCAACGTCATCCTGACGGCACGTCAGACAGCTTCCCTGTCCGGCCCCTTCGGGCTCGTGGAGGCCCGCGCAGGCCACATCGACGACTCGCCCGCGCTGCTCCCCGGCGAGACCTGGAAGGTCACCGTGCCCGTCCACGGCGTGGCTCCCGCGCTGCGGGCGGCGGGGACGGTCACCCTCGTTCCGCTCCTGACCGACGTGTCGGGCTCGGTCGCGCCGCTCCCCGACGTGGAGACCACGACGCACGCCTGGACCATTCCCTGGACGCTGCTGCTCTGTGTCGTCGTCCTGTGCGGGCTGGTGGCCGCCGGATGGGTATCCCGGAGCCGCCGTCGTCGTCCCGAGAATCCCTCCGAGTCCGCCTCGGCCTCAGCCGAGGGTGAAGGTGATCACGGCCTGAGCCGGGAAGCGGAAGGCGCCACCGAGCATGTCGGAGCGCTTGATCAGGACGCCGAGACCGGAGCCCGCGGAACCCGGTGACGGGTAGATCCGGACGGGGCCCCGCAGGGCGGGCGAGGTCGCCTACAGCACCTACCCGGACCGCCTCAACCGCGTCGCGGGCGGCATCTCCTCCCACACCACTACGTGGAACTGCGGGACCTGGAGCCCGGACAGACGTACTACTACCAAGCGCGCTCCAACGGCAAGCTTGCCTCCCCCACCCCCTTCACACTCGTCAACGGCAATGCCGTGGGCACCGACGGCACCGGTCTTGGCACCACGGGCACCTTCTCCTTCACCACGCCCGAGCCGCCGAGCGGCCGCTTCCTGTTCTCCATCGCGCTGTGCAACGACCTGCACATGGGCGAGACACAGGCCGGTCTGGTCGGTGGGTCGCCGCAGTACATCGGCATCACACAGGCGCCTGGTCTGCCGCCCTACCCGGAGGTCATGCTCGAATCGCTGGTGGACGACGTCAAGGCAGCCGGCGCCCGTTACCTGCTCGCGGCCGGCGACATCTCCGCGGAGGCCCTGCCCGTGGACCTGAGCCGCGCGGGCCGGCTGCTCACCCGCTTCGGGGACTACCGCCAGGACTACTTCGTCATGCGCGGCAACCACGACCGGGCCCACATCGGCGATGCGTAGGCCTCCTGACGACCGCGTCTTCGCCACCAAGGGCGAACTGGCGAGGGCCATGATCCTGCGGGCCCTTGCCTCACTCCTGCCCATCGGCTGGGTCACCGCGGACTCCGCCTGCGGCCAGGACTCCCACTTCCGTCGCTTCCTCGAAGGCCACCAGCTTTCCTACGTCGTGGCCGTCCCGAAGTCCCAGCAGGTCCACGGCCCGCGCATCGACTTTCTCATCGGCCAGGCCCCGCCCGAAGCCTGGCAGCGGCTGTCCGCAGGAAGTGGCGCGAAGGGCGAGCGTTTCTACGACTGGGCCGCTGCCCGCCAGCCGGCCGTGTGGGAGTTCGACGGCGACGAGCCCACCCGGCAGCGCTGGATGCTGGCCCGCCGCAGCATCGCCAGACCCGACGAGATCGCCCACTACCTCGCCAGCGGACCCCTGGAAGCCACCGTCGCCGACCTCGTACGCATCGTCGACTGCCGCTGGAAGGTCGAGGAATGCTTCCAGAGCGCGAAGAACGAATGCGGCCTGGACCAGTACGAAGTCCGCCGCTACGTGGGCTGGTACCGGCACATCACCCTCGCCATGCTCGCGCACGCTTTCCTCGCCGTCCTGGCCGCCCAGGAACGACAAAAGGGGGAACCGAGCGGGACACACCCGGCCTCGTGGACCTCACACCGGCTGAGATTCGACGTCTGCTGGCAGTTGGACCCCACCGCCTCCAGACCGCGACCACGCGATGACGTGGTCTCACTGGCGTCGCCGCCACCAAGCACGCGCCCGCCGCTGCCACTACAAGCAGCGCGGTCACACGTTCGTGGGACGGCCCGGCAAAGACCGCCCCACCCCCATTCCAGCCCGCTACACTCTCCACGCCCAAGCCGTTGACCAGCGCTAATGAAGAAGTCCGGCTAATCAGCGCGCCCTCGTCCTTCACAGGGCCGATTGCTGGGCCGCCGAAGGGCGCCTCGCCCGGGCCAGCGATAAAGAGGCCGCGATCTTTGTCCAGCACGGGTGGGCCACAGCGTGCGACGTCTGCAAACCCACACCTGGGCGGGAGATGATCTCCGGGTGACTGTGCGCCGCCGTTGGGCTCTGGACCCCTGCCTGCCCCTGCTCTGTCGGATGCTGCTCCCGGCGAACGTCTTCTGCCTGCCGAGCGGCTAGTCGGGGACGGGGTCGCGGCGGGAGCTGTGGGCGGTACGCGCATACCACCGGCATACAGCAGGGATCACCAACAGTCACCACCCGACGACAATGCGAGAACCCACCGCAGTTCACTCGATTGGAGCGTTTGAGTCGCCGCCTTGAATGACGTGGGCTTTTCATTGAGCTGCACCGCAACGGCGTTTGAGTGGGAGGTGCAGTTCGTCCTTCTCCCGTCGCGGCGGATTCATCCACTCCGGTCGGCGATGCCACGCAGCAGAACGCGGACCTCGTTGCGCCGAACCCCGGAGGTCACCCTCGTGGTCACTGACACGTCCCAAGAGCTGAACCGGTCCCGGCCGCCGCTCATCGCACGCTGGCGCGAATCGGCAAACCAGCACCTCACCCCCACGAAAAGATCACTGATTGTGACGTGGATCGCCTTCGGCGTCACGTGGGGAACCGTGCGGACCATTACCCACGGCATTCGCGGCGGATGGCTGCCCTGGGGGAACATCTCCGCCGGCGGTCAACACCTGCACCACTACAACTTCGGCATCGGCACCCTTGCCGGCATTGGCATCATCGCCGTACGCGGCGACGAGCGCGCCGTCGGCCACCCGGCCGTCGCCGCTGCCTACGGCGCAGGGACCGCCCTCATCGCCGACGAATTCGCCTTGCTCCTCGATCTGCAAGACGTCTACTGGGCCAAACAAGGGCGCCTCAGTGTGGATGTCTCCTTCGGCATCCTTTCCGTGCTCGGCGCATACCTGACCGCCAAACCGTTCTGGCACGAGTGCGCTCGGGCGACCCATCACCATGTCGTCTCCGCCGCCAAGCATCACCTGACACCCGCCAGGTAGGCCGCCCGCACCGGGGCGCTGACCGGCTCGGCGAAAAACCAGCACCAAGGACCCCCTCGACGTCGTGCGACGGGCGTTGGACACGCTTGGCCAAAAGATCGACGGCAAGTCCGCGGCCCCCGCGCCCCCGGAGCGCTCCGGGCCCGGCGCCGTGGGCGCACGTTCCTCACGGGGCGGCGGTCGGCGCGGTGAGCGTGATCGCTTGGCAGCTCGTACCGTCCCGCGGCACGTGTGGCGGCGCCGAAGCGAAAGGGAACATGCCCTCCGGCTGCCGGAGGGCGGCCACGCCCGGCGGGCAGGGCACGGGCGATAGCTCGGGCACCCCCATCCTGTCGAAGCCCCCGGGCGCCACCCCCAGCCACACAGGTCCCCGGCCCGGCAGGAACCACAGCGCCCGGCCGCCCCGAAGCCGCCGCCGCTGTACGGGGATGTACGTCAGTCGCCGGCCGCCCGCACCGGGACCACCACGCTGCAAGTTGCTGCTTTGGACGTGGTCGCGCTTCGGTGTGCCGTTCAGAAGCCTGCCTCGAAGAAGGCCACAGCGAAAAGCGCGGAGCAGAAGCCGAAGCCCGCACTTGTTCACGACCTCGGTGACCGTTTCATCAACCGCGCGGCCATCGGCTACGGCCCCACGGATGAGACCACGGGCTCCCGAACGCGGTGAGGGCGTGCCGAACGCTGCTCCAGCAGACGGCACGCCCTCAAGTCGCTCAGCGCTCCGTCGCGAACCGCACGAACTGTCCCCAGCCTTCACGGCCAACCGCGAAGGCTGGCTGGGTTACGTCCTTGGAGTCCCTTACGTGGACGGCCTGTTCGGCGATCGCGACCTCCACGCAGCTGTCGCCCTCACTGCCGCTGTAGCTGGACTTGAACCAGGCGAGTTCCGTCGTACAGCTGCTCATAGCTCTCCTCGCAGTCGCTCCAGCAGGTCCACGGATCGTTCGGGCTCAGGGCCTGCGAGCGCAGTGTTTCATAGCGCTGGCAGAGCACACTCACCTCTTTGGGATCGGAGATCAGGCGCCCGTTCTTTTGCCCCTCCGAGTAGCCGAGCCGCCGCCCCTCCGGGGTCTCCAGCACCTGCACCGGCCCATCCAGACAAGCATGCAGCCCCGCCTCCAGCGGAACCACCTGAAGCGTCACATTGCGCGGGGCACTGCGCTCCAGGACATGATCGAACAGCTCGCGCATCGCCTCCACATCGCCGAACCGCCGCCGGAACACGTGCTCCTCGACGATGAAGCTGAACGGCACGGTCGGTCGTTCCCGCATCATCACCTGCCGCTCCATTCGCGCCGCGAGCTGCACCTCCAGCTCCTCGTCCGTCCGCAGCGGGATCGTGCCCTCGAACACCGCCCGCGCGTACGCCTCCGACTGCAACAACCCCGGGACCAGCCGGCACTCGTAGGTGCACAGGCTCACCGCTTCCCGCTCCAGCCGCGCCCACCGCCGGAACCACGCCGCGAGGCCCGCCTCACCTCGGGTGAGATGGCGGGCGGCCTTCCGCAGCGCACCGGTATTGCCGAGCGCTTCCTCCGCGCGCTCCACAAAACCCTCGTCCGGCATCCGACGGCCCAACTCCACCGACTCCACCGTGTGTTTGGAGTACTGAACCCGGGCGCCGAGGTCGACCCGGCTCAGCCCCGCGTGTTCACGCAGCGCCTGGACGAAGGCGCCGAACGTGCGCAGACTGTCGGACGGGTGAGGCTCCCGCTCCCACTCCCCCGCCGGAACTACCCGCGCGCCAACACCCCCAGCCGCCTCCCCTTCGACAATGTCCATCCGCCGCCCCTCTCTCCGTACCGCGCCCCGACGGCCCCTTACGCCGTCCCGCGCTCACCACCCAGCGTGACGGAAGATCCGGCGCACTGTCCACTCTGAGTGCCCGTAAGATGACTATGCGTACGGAGCACCGCACTCGTCCCCACCCACACCCGACCGTCACCCTGGCGTCATGAACCACGTAACACCCCAAGTCGGCCACCTAACCAGCACCTTCACACAACTGCTGTCATCCACGCGGCGCGGCACCCGGCTCGACCGGCTCCTCGCCTGACCGAGCTGCGGTCCTGGGGTGCCCCGCAGGACCTCACGGATCATGCCGACGTCGTCGTCGCGGAACTCTCCGCCAACGCCATCCTCCACGGCCGCGTGCCCAGGCCGCTGCTTCCGACTGACGCTCGTCCTCGACCCGACCGCCAGCCACCTCCGAGATGTGGAACGACCATATTCATCCCGGACAGGGTGTCGTCGACATCGACCGCCGCGTGCAGGTCGAGGTCTGGATCCGCTGGAACACCGCCGACCCGTCGGTCGAGGACTACATGCGGGCCGGATACGACGTCGTCAACGGCCCCGGCGACCACGTGTACTTCATTCTCACGCCTGGGTAGCAGCACGAGACCGAAACGAAGTCGGCACAGGGCATCTACGACCTGTGGACTCCGCGGACGTTCCTGCGCAGGCCGACGAAGGACACGCAGCTCCCCGCCGACGCCCCCGTGTCCGGGGCCCACTTGTCCATCTGGTGCGACAACCCCGGCTTCCAGACAGAGCAGGAGGTGTCGGACAGCGTCCGCCCCTGGCTGCGGTCCTTCTCGCAGCAGGTGTGGGGATCGCCCAAACCCGCCCCCACCTATGCCGGATTCGCACCGCTGATCGACTCGGTCGGAAACGCCCCTCGCGGGATCTCGGCGTAGTGCGGACAAGTAGCGGGGGCAGATCTTCGTCAGCGGCTGGAACACCGGCCAGTACGTCAACAACGTCGGGCCGCGAAGGAGTCCGTCATCGCCTCGGGATTCCCCAGGAAGCAGAGCGAGAACACCCTCGTGCTGGCGATCACCGCCGAGCAGCCCGGCGTCTGACCCGACTCGTGGAACTCGTGGACCGGGGCACCGTCCTCGGCGGCATCCCCAGCCGGCAGAACGACTCACCCGGAAGGCCGTCTTCGGGGCGTCAGGTGAGCGGTCCCTCCTGGACCCACGTCGCCGCCCAGGGCGCGGCCTGTTCCAGTTGCGCGGCCAGGGAGAGCAGGAGCCCCTCGCCCCCGAGGTCGGTGGCGAACTGGACGCCCAGCGGCAGCCCGTCGCCGTCCCGGCCGAGCGGGACGGACATCGCGGGCATGCCGGTGACGTTGTGGACGCTGGTGAACGCGGAGTAGACCGAGGCGTGTTCGTAGATCGATTCCGGCCGGCCCGTGTCGAGCGTGCCGAGCAGGGGCGTCGGCCGGGCGAGCGTCGGGCTCAACAGCACGTCGTACGTCGTGAACGCAGCGCCGACCGCCCAGCCGATCTCCTGCATGCGCCCGAGGGCCCGGCTGACGTCCGTGGCGGTGAGGGCCCGGTAGGTGTCGTAGATCACCCGCGTGAACGGTTCGAGGTCGTCGTCGGCCAGCGGGCGGCCGAGCTGCTCAAGACGGGCGTCGATCTGCGCAACCAGGTTGCTGTTCATCACCACGGCCGATGCAGCGGCGACGTCCCCCGGCCGGTAGGCGGCCGTGGCCTCCTCCACCTCGTGTCCGAGGCTCTCGCACAGCCGGGCCGCCGCGATCGCCGCGGCGGCCGACTCCGCATGCACCTCGGGGCCGTCCGGCAGGGCAGTGACCAGTCCGATCCGCAGACGTCCGGGCTCCCGCCGTGCGAGGGCGGCGAAGGAGTCCGCGGGCGTGGGGGCGGCGTAGGCGTCCCCCGGGAGCGGTCCCGTTGCGATGTCGAGGAGCAGGGCGCTGTCCCGCACTGTGGTGGTGACGGCGTGATGCGCGGAGACCAGCCCCGACAGCGTGGTGGGCCGCGGTGCGGGGGACACCCGGCCGCGGCTGGGCTTGAGACCGAACAGACCGCAGGCCGCCGACGGGATGCGGATGGACCCTCCGCCGTCGCTGGCGTGCGCGACCGGGACCATTCCCGAGGCCACCGCGGCGGCCGACCCGCCGCTGGAGCCGCCCGGCGAATGGGCGGTGCTCCACGGATTGCGGGTCGGGCCGAACAGCGCCGGCTCGGTACTGGCGTTGAGCCCCAGTTCGGGGGTGTTCGTGGTGCCGAGCACGACCATCCCGGCGCGCCGGTAGCGGGCCACGAGCTCGCTGTCGCGGGCGGCGAGGCCCTCGGCGAAGAGGCGGCTGCCGCCGGTCGAGGGCAGGCCGGCGACGTCCGTGCCGAGATCCTTGATCAGGACCGGTACGCCGCGCAGCGGCCCGTCGGGCAACCCCGCGTCGACCTCCTCCAGGGCCCGGTCGAACCGGGTGTGTATCACCGCGTTGTACTCGGGGTTGAGCCGCTCGATGCGGGCGATCGCGTCCTCCACCACGGCGCGGGCGTCCACGTCGCCGCTCCTGACCGCCGCTGCGGTCCCCACGGCGTCCCAACTGCCGGTCATCGGCCCCTCCTCAGCTGTGTTGTCCGAGCTCTCGCGCTCGCTGGTCAGGACGCCCGTCCCCGGGCGGCGCGCCTCAGGACACGTAACCGGCGGGCCGGCCCCAGTCCTGACGCCGGGTGGTGCTGCGGTCGACCAGGACGCAGCGGGTGCCGGTGAAGTTGGTCGGCATGCACTTGTTGCAGTGGATGCACAGGGACGGGGTGGTGGCGTCGGCCTGGATCCGGTTCACCAGATCGGGCTCCCGCAGCAGTGCCCGGGCCATCGCCACGAACTCGAAGCCCTCCCGCATCGCGAGGTCCATGACCGGCTTGCCGGTGATTCCGCCGAGCAGGATCATCGGCAGTTTCACCGCGGCCCGGATCTGGCGGGCGTCCTCCAGCAGATAGGCGTCGGTGTACGGGTAGCTGCGCAGCTTCTGCTTGCCGACCAGCTTGACGCCGAGCTTGATCGGCTGCGGCATGACGTCGGCGAACTCCTTGAGCGGTGCGTCGCCCTTGAAGAGGTACATCGGGTTGAGCAGCGAGCTGCCGGCGGTCATCTCCAGGGCGTCGACGGTTCCGTCCTGTTCGAGCCACTGGGCCACCGGGATCGCCTCGTCGAGCCAGAATCCGCCGGGCACGCCGTCGTCCATGTTCATCTTGGCGATGATCGCGATGCGGTCGCCGACCGCGTCGCGGACCGCCCGCATGATCTCCCGGGCGAACCGGGCGCGGTTCTCCAGGTTCCCGCCGTAGGTGTCCGTGCGCTTGTTGATCCGGGGGCTGAGGAACGAGCTGGCGAGGTAGTTGTGGCCCAGGTGCACCTCGACGGCGTCGAAACCGGCCTGGATGGCGCGGCGGGCGGCCTCGGCGTGGGCCTCGGTGATGCGCGAGATGTCGTCGAGCGTCGTCTCCTTGGCCCAGCTCAGCGTCGTGGCGTGGAAGTGCTTCGTCGGTGCCAGGGCCGGCAGGCCGTTCCCCTTGGGGCTGGCGACGGGACCGCCGTGGCCGATCTGGGCCGAGACCGCGGCGCCCTCGGCGTGCACCGCGTCGGTGAGCTTGCGCAGGCCGGGCATCGCCTCGTCGGTCCAGTGGATCTGGTGCCGGTCGGTGCGTCCTTCCCGGGCGACCGCGCAGTAGGCCACGGTCGTCATGCCGACGCCGCCGCGGGCGTAGGCGACGTGGAAGTCCACCAGGTCCCGCGTGACCAGGGACTTGTGGCTGAGACCTTCGTACGTCGCGGCCTTGATGATCCGGTTGCGCAGCTGGACCGGCCCCAGGGTGGCGGGGGCGAGGACCTCGGGGGCCTCGGTGTTCGTCACTTGGTGTTCCTCCTTGACTCGACGTGGTGGCAGGCGACCCGGTGCCCCGGCCCGATCTCCCGCAGCCGGGGCACCTCGTCCGCGCACAGGCCGGTGGCGAGCGGACACCGGGTGCGGAACCGGCAACCCGATGGCGGGTCGAGCGGCGAGGGCAACTCGGCCGCCGCCTTCACCTCGACCGCGTCGTCGGTGTGGGCGCTGCGCTGGGCCTCGGGAAGGGACGCGAGCAGAAGGCGGGTGTAGGGGTGGACGGCTTCCAGGTGCATTCCGTCCGACGGCAGGACCTCGCACGTCCTGCCGAGGTACATCACCATCACCCGGTCGCTGATGTTCTTCACGACGGAGACGTCGTGGGCGATGAACACCATGCTCAGACCGTGGCGCCGGGTGGTCGTTTCCAGCAGGTTGAGGATCTGGGCCTGCACGGACACGTCCAGGCTGGAGACGGGTTCATCGCAGATCAGGACCTCCGGGTCCAGCATCAGCGCGCGGGCGATGCACACCCGCTGGCACTGTCCGCCGGAGAGCTCGTGGGGACGGCGGTCCCGCACGGTCTCCGGATCCAGTCCGACGGCCCGCAGCGCCTCATCGACCCCGGCGTCCTTGTCGGATCCGTCGTGTCCCCAGATGGCGGGGCCCTCCCACACCAGGTCCTTCACCTTCCGGCGCGGGTTCAGCGCGGAAACCGGGTCCTGCATGATGATCTGCATCCGCGCCCGCGCCTTGCGCAGTTCCTCCGGCCGCAGCCCGCCGAGCCGGACGTCACCGAGGCTGACGGTGCCCGAATCGGGGGGCGGTAGCTGGATCAGGGCGCGGCCGACGGTGGATTTGCCGCAGCCGGACTCGCCGAGGATCCCCAGCGTCTCCCCCGCCGCCAGTTCGAGGCTGACTCCGGAGACGGCGTGCACCTTCCGGCCGCCGCCGACGGGGAACTCCACGACCAGGTTCTCGGCGGTGAGCGCACGCCTCCGCGGCGTCTCTGCGACGGCACCGTTCGCGGTCATACCGGGGCCTCCTCGGCAGTGGCAACACCCAGCGGGTAGTGGCAGGCGACGACGCCGTCGGCGCTCTTGTGCGGGACGAGTTCGGGGGCCTCGTCCGCGCACTGGTCGGTGGCGAAGCCGCACCGGGCGGCGAAGCGGCAGCCGGCCGGCGGACACAACAGGTTCGGGGGCCGGCCCTCGATGGTCGGCAACAGCGTGTGCGGGGGCGTGTCCAGCTGCGGGATCGAGGCGATCAGGGCCTGGCTGTACGGGTGCCGGGGGCTGTCGAACACCGACGCGGTGTCGGAGTGCTCGACGATGCGGCCGGCGTACATCACCGCGACCCGGTCCGCCCGTCCGGCGACGGTGCCGAGGTCGTGGCTGATCAGGATCGTCGCCATGCTCAGCTGCTCGCCGAGCGCCTGCAGCAGGTCGAGGATCTGCTTCTGGACCGTGACGTCGAGCGCCGTGGTCGGCTCGTCGGCGATGAGCAGGCGCGGACCGCAGGCCAGCGCCATCGCGATGACGACCCGCTGCCGCATGCCGCCCGAGAGTTCGTGCGGGTACTGCCCGGCCCGCCGGGACGGTTCGGGGATGCCGACCTGCCGGAGCAGGTCGACGGCCCGGTCCCGGGCCTCGGCGCGGCTCAGGCCGAGGTGGAGGCGCACGCTCTCGGACAGGTGCGTGCCGACCTTCTTCACCGGGTTCAGCGATGTCATCGGGTCCTGGAAGACCATGGCCACCTCGGTGCCCCACAGACCGCGCCGCCGCTGCGGCGTGAGCGCGTGGACGTCCTTGCCTCCGATGAGCACGGATCCGGAGACCGAGGTGCCGGGCCCGTTGCTGATCAGGCCCATGACGGTGCGTCCGAGGACGGACTTGCCCGATCCGGACTCCCCGACGATGCCGAGGGTCTCCCCCGGGGACAGGGACAGTGAGACGCCGTCCACGGCCCGCACCTCTCCGCGGGGGGTGTGGAAGACCGTGCGCAGGTCGGTGACGTCGAGGAGGGGTGGGGTGGTCACAGCTTCACGCTCCGGGGGTCCCACCGCCGGCGAGCCTTCTCACCGACGATGTTGAAGGCGAAAACGGTGAGGAACAGAAAGGCCCCGGGCACCAGCACGATGTGCGGATGGTCCTCGAAGACGTGCCCCTCACCCTCGGCGATCATGTTTCCCCAGGTCGGCTCGGGCGGCTGGATGCCCAGTCCGAGGAAGCTGAGGGATGCCTCGGCGACGATCAGGACCGAGATCATCACGATGGCCAGGGACATGATCGGCAGCAGCACGTTGGGCAGCAGCTCGCGCACCATGATCCGCGAATGCTTCGCGCCCATCGCGCGGGCCGCGATCACGAACTCCCTGTTGGTATAGGCCACCGTGGTGGCGCGGCTGAGCCGCACCATGCCCGGGACGGTGAGCAGGGCCAGGGAGAGCGCGACGTTGCGCACGCTCGGCTCCAGCACGGTCGCCAGCGCGATGAGCAGGATGAGCGGGGGCACGGCGAGCAGCGAGTTCGTCGCGATGCCGACCACCCGGTCCACCGTCTTCTGGAAGTAGCCGGCCACCAGCCCGATCACGGCGCCGACGACGGTTCCGACGAGGACCGCGGACAGGGAGATGAGCAGCGAGGACCGGGCGCCATAGAGGGACTGGGCGAGCAGGTCGAGCCCGAAGCCATTGGTGCCGAGCGGGTGGGGTCCGGTGAACGCCGGGGTCGCGAAGGTCGGTTCGGTGACGGTAGCAGCCACGTCCCGGTCCTCGGCGAGCGGCAGCCAGGGGCTGATCAGGATCGCCAGGCCGAGCAGCACGAGCCAGCTCGCGGCGGACCAGAACACCACGTCGAATCCGGGCCCGGCCCAGGCCTTGCCCAGGCGTGAGACACCGTTCAGCAGGAGGCCGATGCCTGCCAGCGCCAGCGCCGCCTTCACGGGTGCGATCAGTGTGGTGGTCGTGGCGCCGAACACCGTCAGGCCGAGGCCGATGACGACGAGCACCACCGCAGTCAGCAGGGGCAGCGGGAAGGCGGTCCGCCTGCGCGGAGCGATGTCAGACATGGACACGTCGCGTCCTCGGGTCGAGATAGCCGTAGGAGAAGTCGATACCGGCGTTGATCACCACGTAGATGGCGGCGATGACGAGTACGGCACCCTGCACCATCGGGTAGTCCCCCTGGTTCGCGGCGTTGACCACGAGGGACCCCATGCCGGGCAGGGCGAAGAGGTACTCCACGATCACAGTGCTGCCGATCAGCCGGCCCAGGCTCAGGCCGAGCAGGGTCACCAGGGAGAACGACGAGGGACGCAGGGCGTCGGAGACCAGGATGCGCAGCGGTGCCATCCCCTTGGCCCGGGCCGCGAGGATGTACTCCTCGCGCAGTGTGACGATCAGGTCCCCGCGCAGGACCCGGGTGAACATCGCGAGCTCCGCCAGGGCGACGGTCAGTGCCGGGAGAAAGGCGTGGTGCAGATTACCCAACAGGTCCCCGTCGCCCAGCCGCACCCATTCGGACCGCGGGAACCAGCCGAGCGAGGTGACCATCACCAGGACCAGCAGGAGTCCGGCCAGGAAGCTGGGCACCGACAACACGCCGAACGTACCGGCGCTGATGATCCGGTCGGCCCGGCCGCCTTCGCGGTAGGCCGACCACATGGCCAGCGGGACGGCGACGACGAGCGCGCTCAGCAGCCCCAGCACCGCGATCTCGACGCTCACGGGCAGCGCGGAGAGCACCCGGGAGGCCACCTCGCTCTGCGGCGGTACGACCGACCGGCCCAGGTCTCCGTGGAGGACACCGCCCAGCCAGTCGAAGTAGCGGGTGAGGAGCGGCTGGTCGAGGCCGAGCTCATGGCGCAGATCGGCGTAGGCCGAAGGCGGGTGCCCAGCTCCGAGAATGTCGACCGCGGGGTCACCGGGCAGCAGGGTCACCAGGGAGAAGACCCCGATGCTCACCATGAGCAGTACGCCCACCAGCTCGGCGGCCCTCAGTGCCAGCCTGTACACCGCGGCAAGACTCATGCTTCCTCCTGATCTGCGTGGTGCCTGCGGACGGGCCGATGAGAGCCGCTCCACATCGAGGTGACGCTAGGGGCGTCCCGGTGACCGGGCCGGGACGCGTCCCGGTGACCGGGACCCCGTGGCCGTCGCCCGGTCACGGACCGTGCTCCGGGCCAGGTCCGGCCGTCGTCGGCCGGTGCATCGGTGGTGCGGGCGGGCCGGAAGGCCGTCGTGGCCTCGCGGCGGCCCGCCCGCCGCCGGGGTGTGGGGATCACTTGCTGATCCAGGCCTCTCCGAACAGCGCCATGTACTCCTCGGTGGGTGCGATGCCGTGCACGTTCTTGCCCCAGGCCGTGAAGCCTGCGCTGGCGCCCAGATTCGCCAGCGGCACCGTCTCGTTGACGAGGGTCTGGATGCCGTCGAGGGCCTTCTGCGTCTGCTCGTCGGTCACCGCGGCGTGCAGCTCCGCGAGCAGTTCGTCCATCTTCGGGTCGGCATAGCTTCCGGGGTTCCCGAAGCTCTTCGAGTTCAGGGCGTTCTGGAGGCGGTGGTACGGGTTGCCCTCGGAGACGCTGAGTGCGCCGCGGCTG
This sequence comes from Streptomyces sp. NBC_01320, assembly GCF_035974375.1. Lineage (NCBI taxonomy): Bacteria > Bacillati > Actinomycetota > Actinomycetes > Kitasatosporales > Streptomycetaceae > Streptomyces > Streptomyces sp. NBC_01320. The sequence goes on along the minus strand of NZ_CP108390.1, from coordinate 10,773,681 downwards.
AGGTCGAAGTCGTGGTCGACGTAGGTCTTCTTCACCCGGTCCGCGATCGAGGCCTCGAGGTCGAGCTTCACGGTGAACCCGACGCGTTCGAGCATGGCCTTGAGGGTGACCGCCTTGGCCCGGGAGACGGGATCCGTGCCGTCCATGTAGCTGACGGTGCCGTCGAAACCGTCCCTCTTCGCCTCCGTCACAAGCTTCTTCGCCTCGTCGAGGTCGACGCCGAGGGGCTTGACCGTCGAGTGCCACTGCGACTCGGGCGGGAACAACTCCTTGCCCGGAAGGCCCTTGCCGTTGTAGCTCCGCTGGGCGTCGAGTTGCGGGTCGAGGGCCAGGGCGATCGCCTTGCGCACCCGGACGTCGTGCCCGGGGCGTTCCGCACGGCTGTTGATGTTGATCACATTGCCCATGGCGGTCAGCGTCAACTCGCCCGGGTGGCCCTGCCTGACGGCCTTGTCGACCACGTCGGGGCCGCGCATGTAGGTCACGTCCGCGGAGCCGTCGTTGAGGGCGTCGAGCTTGGCCTCGTCCGACTGCGGCCAGTAGAACCGGAGCGCGTCGAGGTGCGGCCTGCCCTTCCAGTACTTCGTGTTGGCCTTGAGGACCATCTCCTCCTGGGGCGCATACCGGTCGAGCGTGAAGGGACCGGCGCCGATCGGCTTGAACTCCTTGCCCGCGTAGGCGGCCGGGGCCACGATCATGCCGGCGGCCTGGGCGAGCATGGCGGGGAACTTGGCCCAGGAGGTGCGCATGGTGAAGACGACGGTGAGGTCGTCGGTCGCCTTCATCCCCGCGATGTTCGGGGCGAGCAGCGCGGTGTCCGCGCCCTTGTTCTTCTGGTACCAGGTGATGCTGTCGACGACGGCTTTCGCGTTCAGCGGCGTGCCGTCGGAGAAGTTGACGCCCTTGCGGAGCTTGAGCGTCCAGGTCGTGGCGTCCTTGTTGCTCTCCAGCGACTGGGCGAGCCAGGGCTCGTACTTCTTCGTCTCGGTGTTGTAGCGCACCAGCACGTCGTAGACGGCCGCCATCGCGGAGCCGCCCGAAGCGCCTGTGGCGAAGGTGACCGCCGGGCTGAGGCTGCGGGCCTCGGCGTAGTCGGCGAAGTTCAGCGTGCCACCGCGGACCGGCTTCCCAGCGTCGGGCCGCTTGCCGATGAGCCCGAACTGGTAACGGCCGCGCTCGGCTGCCGTGTTCTTGCCGCTGCCGCTCTTCCCGCCCGCCGGGGAGGCGCACCCCGAGGTGAGCATCGCTCCGGTGACGAGGGCGACGGCGAGACTGGTGCGGACGCGTGATGCTCGCTGCATTTCTTCCTCCGGTTTTCGCGGGGCGTGGAGCCTTTTCAGGGCGTATAGGGCGGAAAGCAGATCGGGACCGTGCGGTGTGGGGCGGACGCTAGGGTGAGCGAGATCCGGCCGCCGTGGCGCATCCCACTGACCGGGAGCGGCCGACGGCGACGCGGGGGCGCACCGGTGTCCGAGCCGCCCTGATGCCGATTCGGGGATGTTCGGCAGAGCCCGTGCGAGGAGTCGGTTCAGCAGAAACGCGTCTCACGGTCACCCGCTGAGCGGGACCTGTCGGGCGCGGTGTGGCGCCCTCGCACTACAAAGGCCGCAACGGGTGCGAGCGACATCGCGGGCCGACCGACCTGAACAGGGAGTGAACCGTTCCTATCCAGTGCGCATGAGTGAGTCCTGGACCCACTGCTGCGTACTGGGCGCATCCCGAACGGTGTTGGATGCGCTGGGTTCCCGCGTTCGCGTCCCGTTCGGTGACGGCCCTCCAGGGGGCCGGTCCGTGGTGGGTGGGCGGGTTCCCTCACGTCCTCGGGTGCCTGGTCCGGCCTGGGCGGTCCGATGCCCCGCACGATCACTCCGGTCGTGCGGGGGCGGTGCCGTCCGACGCCGGACCGGGTGTCCAAGGGCGCGTCGTCCGATCGCGATACCGGCGGCATCGTGACGGGACATTTTGCGGTGGGAGGTGGTCAGCGGTTTCTGCCAGTGCTGGGCACCCCACTGGGAGGTGTAGGCGGGGTCGACCGCGGTGATCGCGAGGCCCTGTTCGGCGGCCATGGAGACGAGCCGGGCCTTGAGCCTGCCGGTCGGGATGCCGGAGATGAGCTGCCGGAACCTTTTGCGGCGGCCGTGTTTCTCGCGGGTCTTCTCGGTGGTGAAGTCGAGGTCCTCGATGCCGATCGCGGCGACACCGACCTGCCTGGCCCAGTTGATCAGGCGGGTCAGCGCGTGGCGGATCTGTGCATCGCGGTGACCGGCGGTGCCGGACAGGTCGTAGAAGAACCGCCGGGGCCCGCCGACGGGGTTGCCGTGCCGGTCGAGCCGGTAGGCGGCGAAGTGATCGGCATTGGTATCGACCCCGATCATGCCCCGGGCGCGGGCGGCCTCCAGCGGGATGGTCTTCACGGCGGGGCGTTGCCAGGATGCGGTGAGGTACCAGCGGCCACGGTCCACGTTCAGGTGGATGCGGTAGGCGACGGCCCGGTTCGCGGTGATGCGGTCGGCCCACTCGTGGCCCCGGTGCTCGAAGCCGATACGGGTGGTGAGGATGTACCGGCCGTGCCCGGCGTTGGCCAGGTGCGCGAGCGGGACGGGCAGCTTGATGGACACTTCGCCGTCCGGGGTGACGCGGATCGTCTCGTTCCCGAACCGCTTCCCCGACTCACCATCAGCCACGATGAACCAGCGCTCCGCCTCCCACCGTTGCCGCCACTGTCCTTCGGTGAGCCGGGCCTCGGCGAGGTGGTTGCGGGTGTTGAGCAGACGTCTGCCGCCCCGCACCACCCGGACCCGTCCGGCCTGCCGGTCGGCGACAACGGCCGCATGCCGCGCCTCCAGTGCAGCGAGACGGCGGGACTTGCGGAACCACTCACCCCGGGAGCGGTAGCCCCCCGCGGCCCGCTTCGTTCCGGGTTCACCGATTCGGAGGGACAGGCGGTGCCGCAGCGTCCTGATCCCGGCCTCCAGCGTCTGGATGTGCGCTGCCTGGCAACGGCGCGCCAGCGCCCACTGGTCATGCGTGGCCTTGGTGATCGCACCCGCGATCCGCGAAGACGACAGCGGCGTCAGGTCCCGCTTACGCAACGCCCAGCTGTCCGCGCCGTGCTCCACCCCATCCGCACAGCGCGCCTTGAGATCACGCGAAGCCAGACGGCCCTGATGCTCACCGACCGCGCGCAGGACTTCCTCGTCCCGGGGAGTGAGGTGCTTGAGCCGGTCCCGGACCGCCACCCCGCAAGGCCCCGGCACCACGAAGGACCCGGCCAACTCCCGCACACCACCCACCGCGTCACCTCCTCCCACCAGGCCGGGCACCTGCCATCCAGCCCAACGAGCAGCAGCCGCCAAGGTCACCCATTCGGCCCCAGAACCTCCGTTCCCACCCCACGAACCCGCCGACAGAACTCACTCCCGCTCACTACAACTCACTTCAGTGCAGCAAACCGGCAGCGGTTCGCACCCCCATGAGCGGCATCGACGAGCGACTGACCCTGCTGGAGCGCAGGCTGCGGCAGTTGGAGAGCACGGAGGCAGCCGATGAGGGTTCGGCGCATGATCGAGTGGCTGTACTCGAACAGCTCCACCGGTTGCAGAGTGCCATCGACGCCCGCGACTGGGACACCATCCGGGACACCTTCACCCCCGACGGGACGGGGTACGGCAGGACAGGGGTCGACGAGATTCTGGCCATCATGCAGGACCACCTCGGCGGCTGCGGCCCGACCCAGCACCTGCTCGGCAACGAGCGGTTGACCATTGAGGGCGACCGTGCCCGGAGTCTCAGCTACGCGCGTGTCCATCACGTAGGGGCCGAGAGCATGCAGGGCAAGTCCTTCGAGTGCATGGGTGAGTACGACGACCGATGGGTGCGCACCGAGAACGGTTGGCGGCTGAGCCGCCGGGAGTTCGACATGCAGATCCAGATCGGCGACTTCAGGGTGCTCCGGCCGGCTGCCCTCCGCGCCGGCGCCGGGTCAGGGCACTGCCGGGTGACCCTGCCTGCCAGCACACCGTCCGCCGACGTGGCTGGCAAACGGGGAGTACAGTCACGCCGGAATCAGGGTGAATACAACCTTTAACGCATCTCGCTCACGAGGAACCGGCGGCAGCACTGTTGGGCGCACCGGAATCCGAGGTTTCCCGATGCCGACTCGGGGGTGCTGGCAGACCTGACGGCCACCCCGTAGCGGTCGCAGTACGACGCATGGCACAGGTAGGAAGCGCCCCACCGCGACTCCGTCCGACCCCGGCGGCGCACGGGGACCACCCCCTACACCTTTAGAATTCCGGCATGGCACGAGACGCGACAGCCACCAGGGAGCGCCTGCTCGATGCCACCACTAAGGTCTTCGCGGCGCAGGGTATGGAGCAGGCGAACCTGCGCGACATCAACCGCGCCGCGGGACAGTCCAACAACTCAGCGCTGCACTACCAAACGGACGACCGCGTCGGACACCACGTCAGGCAGGCCACGCCCAGGGCGGCAGAGACCCAAAACATCGAACACCAGCTGTGGTGATCGATCAGGACGGCGCCGAGCGGCAGGGCCACCACCCCGCCGATGCCCAGCATCGCGCTGATCGTGGCGGCGCCCGCGGGCACTCGCGCGGGCGGGAGGACGCCGCGCAGGATGCTGAGCACGAACGGTACGACGCCGATGCCGACTCCCTGCAGCGCCCGGCCGAGGACGACGAGCTCGAGCGAGCCGTCGAGCGCGCAGGTGATGGCCCCGAGGCCGAGAGCCAGCAGAGACGCGCCCAAGAGCCGGCGCTTGCCGGCGATGTCCCGAGTCGTCCACCAACCGGCATCGCCGCGGCGCCGCGAGCAGCACCCACGACGCGCCCCGCCGGGTCGGTGTCGAGGAGCCGCGGGAGGTCCGGGATCGCCGACCGGATGAACGTCTGCAGTAGGGACGCGTTTACCCTCAGGCGTGCCAGAACCGCCACGACGACCCAGTCGGCCGACTCGTCACTCGTTGTCCGATGCACCGCAGAATCCGCTGCCTCACGGTGCGCGGAGGACCCGGCTAGAGGCCACCGGCCAGCACCGTAACCGCGGTGACAGTGAGCCCGCCGAGCACGATCAGCCGGAAGCGTTCCGCCGGGACGCGCCGGAAGACGCGGTCACCGATCGCCCAACCCAGCGGCAGGCCCAGCACACCCGTCGCCGTCAGGAGCAGCACACCCGTGGAAAGGTGCCCCATGGCGATGAAGGCGGCGACCGCAACCGCGTCCTGTCCGCAGAACACCGCCTGCAGCGTTGCCCGGTAGCGGCGCGGCTCGAGCCCTTGCAGGGCCAGCACCAGCGGGGGGCCGTTCATGCCGGTCGAGGTAAGGAGCCCACCGCTGACGACACCGGCTGTCCACGCCGTGGCGCCTCCCTCGGGAAGGCGCACACCGAGCGATAGCAGCCCGACCAGAGCCAGCAGCACACCACCGATCAGCCGCGTGAGGGTGTGCTCGTCGCAGAGCGCCAGCGCTACCAGACCGAGCGGCATGCCGAGCACCCCGGCAAGGGTGAGGCGCCGGACCTGCACAGCATCCGCGTGGAGCCGCTCGTGTCGCCAGGAACCGGCGGTGAGCACCAGACCGACCGTGGTGCTGGCGACCACCGCGGTCACCGGGTCGACCGCGAGCGTAAGGAGGGGTACGGCGACCAGGGCGGAGCCGAAGCCCGTCACCGCCTGGGCGAGCGCGGCGAACAGGAAGACACCGAACGAGGCGGCGGCGAGGAGCAGGTCAGCCACCGGTCACCGGAAGGTCCGTGGCCACGGGGCGGCCTCCTCGAGCTGCGCAGCCAGGCCGAGCAGCACCGGCTCCGCACCAAGGTCGCACGCGAACTGCACCCCGCGCGGCAGGCCGTCGGGCGTCGTCCTGAACGGCACGGACATGGCCGGCATCCCGGTCGGGTCGAACACGCCGGTGTACGACGAGTACCTGCACCGTCCGCGCCGAGATGGCGACACTCTCAGGGGGGACGACCTCAGGGCAATCTTCGCGACGGTCCGGTGTGGGGGTGAGGACATCGGGAGCATCCATGGCTATGCCTGTCTGTATGGGTCAGCGGACGACGTGGTGGCAGGCCACCTGGTGGGCTCAGGATGGCTGTGGCACCCATGCCGACCGCGGGGACGTCCTCGTTCCAGCGGGTCTGGATGGCGTCGAGGATCTTCTGGGGTCTCCGCCTCGTCCGTCTCGGCCTGCAGCCGGGCGAGGAGCTTGTCCATCTCGGGGTTCTTGTAGCCGGACGCGTTCAGAACCGACGCCGAGTCGTACTGGGCCGGCGGTCAGTGACTTCGCGAGCCACGGGACGTACTCGCTCCTCTCCGGCTCACACCACATCAGGGTGTCGTAGACCGCCGCCAAGGCGCTTCCGCCGGACGCGCCGTTGAAGACCGTCTTGCTCGGGTCCAGGCTGCGCGGCTCGGAGTAGTCGGCGATGGTGAGGGTGTCGCCTTTGACCGCGTCGCCACCCGACGACTGCTCCCCCACCAGCCCGAACGGGTAGCGGCCGTGCTCGGCGGCCGGCTTGGCGTCGTCACCCGAGGGCGACGAGCACGCTGACGTGACCATCATGCCGGCCGTCAGCGCGACCACGAGGCGAGTCCTGACTCGTGCTGCTCGCTTCACTGTGTCCCTCCGGTGAATAGGTGGCGCGCGGTGGGGCAACTCCGTTGGGTCCATGCCTGAAGTGAAGACGCTAAAAGTGCCCCCGAGGCCCGCACATGACGCATCCCACTGGCCGGGAGGGCGGTTTGGTGTCCAGCATTTCTCACGCATCGGAATCCGGTGTCTCCGGCGGTGGAGTCCGGGGTGTTCGCGGAGCGTGCAGCGACCCGATGGCGGTGGCAGTAGGACGCGTTGCACAGGGAAGACCCGCGGCGCATGACCCGCCGGGTGCCGCTGGCCGGACGATACCGGCGGCCTCCCACTCGGCCTCGGTGGACAGTCGCTAGCCGGCCCACGCGGCGTACGCCATCGCATCGCGCCAGGAGACGTGGACAAGCGGATGGTCCGGCCGGTCGGCGGAGTCGAAGCCGTCCGGCGCCGGCCCGCTCCCTCTGCGACCAGCCACCACGGGGCTCCGTCGACCCGCCCGGCGACCTCCCTGGCGGGACCGCGGTGGGCGAGGTGGAAGACGGCGGAGGCACCGAACTCCTCGGCGCCGGTGATGTGCCCGGTGCCCGCAGCTGCTGCGGCGAACTGTTCGTTGGTCACGGCGGTGGCGTCCAGGCAAAGGCCGGGCAGCGTGACCTGGTGCACCGGCCACTCGCCGGCCTCGGGGCGGCCCTCGCCGAAGGCGTCCCCCATCGCGAACGCGCCGCCGGGGATCGACGGCTGACCGGTCAGGTCGCGCCGCCTCGCGGGTGCGGCCGTGGGCTCCGGACCGCTCCCCTCCCGGCGGGCCGGGAGGGGAGCAGCACGGTCCGGTGATCCCGGTCAGCCGTCGAGTTCGATGTCGACGCGCGCGACGGTCCCGCCCCGGAACAGGTTGATCACCGGGTAATCGCCGACCGGGGAACCGATGTTGAGGCCGATATCGAAGGTCTCGTCGATGGAGAAGACCGTCGGCGGGGTCGCGACGACGCGGCCGTCCTCGGCCGTCTTCCCGTCGACCACGAGGCCGATCGTGGCGCCCCGACCGCGTCCGCCCCCGTCGTACCGCAGGACCACCTCGACCTGGTGCCGCCCGGGCGCCAACGGCGTTCCGGTGAGCACGAGTTCGGCTATCTCGAAAGTGCGGTAGGTCAGCACAGGCCGGCCGTCCGGGCGAGCCACAGGGCCCAGCCCGCGGCGCGCCCACCCATCGAGGCGACGGCCCCTTGCGCGGTGCCCTCCCCCACGTCCAGGACGGCGCGCAGGTGCCAGGAGCGGCCCACCATGCGCGGGGCCTGGCTCTCCGGGATTCCGACGGTGCCGGCGTGGAAGGTGAAGCTGGTGCGGTCCTCGACCAGGTTGGGCATCGGGGTGCGCGAGACCCGGGCGTCGTGGAGGGGCAGGATCCCGACCCGTTCGGCGTGCTCGGTGACGAGCGCGGTCAGTTCGGCCAGCCGCTCGGGTTCCTGTTGCACGAGGTCGTGCACCTGGCTGAGGTCGGAGCGCAGTTCGTAGAGCTCCCACTCGTCGTCCTCGAACAGTCGGGGCGTCCCGGGGCGGCCCACCGTCCACGACACCCCGCCGTGGTGGGCCGAGGCCATCCAGCCCCGGTGATAGATCGACCGGTGCCCGTTCACCTCGAAGTACTGCGTCTCGTGCCGCTCGGGTGCCTCGGGGTCGGCGAAGGAGTAGGCCAGGCAAGTGCCGTCCATCGGTAGCGGGGCCACCCCCTCCACCGTGTCGGGCTGGGCGATCCCGGCGAGTTCGAGAATCTTCGGTGCCAGATCGTTGACGTGGGTGAACTGCTCGCGGATGGCTCCGCGGTCGGTGATGTCGGCGGGCCAGGTGAGCACCATCGGGTTGTGGGTGCCGCCGAGGTGGGAGGCGATCTGCTTCATCCACTGGAAGGGCGCGGTCATCGCCCACCCGGCGGGGTACTGCGCGTAGGAGTCCGGGCACGCCTGTCACGTGCGGGTCACGGCCGGTCAGCAGAGACGCGCGGGTCGGCGAGCAGATCGCGGTGGTGTGGAAGCGGTTGTAACGCAGCCCCTGAGCGGCCAATGCGTCGAGCGTCGGAGTGTCCACCGGGCCACCGAACGTACCGGGAGCGCCGAAGCCGACGTCGTCGAGCAGGACGACGACGTTCGGGCGGGGGCTCATGCTTCAACACCCGCGCTACGCACCCAGCGGGCGCTGATCCGGAGGTTCACCTGGGCCATCAGCGAGGGCTCGACCTGGGCCCGGGCCTCCAGCACCTCGCGGTAGCAGGCCTGGGCGGCCTTGTCGGACCGGTCGGCGAGGAAGGCCCACTCCGCGACATGGCAAGCCAGTCGCAGGTCCGTGCCGGCCAGGGTGCGGGCTCGCTCCACCAGTGTGGCCACTCCCCCAGCCAGGCGCGCCACTTCGGCGGCCTGTGCGTCCTGCGAGGAGGGCAGCAGGTGGGAGGGGAAGCCGTCCCACCAGCCGGAGTAGCGACGGATGACGTTGCGGCAGATGAACTCGGGCTTGTCGTAGATCGCGGGCAGCCGGGGGTGGTTGCGCAGGTCCTCGGGGATCGCCAGGGTGGCCACGATCTCGTCGGGCAGGACGCCGTCGTTGAGCCCGGTCAGGGTGTGGTCGACGATGATCCGCAGGTAGCGGGCGAGCGAGATGAGCTCGTCGGCGACGGCTTCCGTCCCGGTGGCCGGGTCACCGTGGCCGGGGATGATTACCGAGGGGCGCAGCGCGGCCATCTCCTCGGCCGCGTCGGCCCATTCCTCGGCGTACCGCTGGACCTTCTTGGGGTTGCCGGCGTTGGGGAGGTAGCCGGTGACCAGGTCGCCGGCGGCGATGACGCCGCGCTCGGGGGCCCACACCCAGGCGGCGTCGTCGGTCTCGCCCTTGCCATGGCGTACGACGAACTGCTCGCCGCCAAGGGTCAGTTCGAGGCGGTCGTCGAACAGCCGCGTGGGCCAGACGAAGTCCTCGCGGGCGTCGGGCCAGGCCTTTCCGGCCGCGCCGGGCTGCTGGCCGTTGATCCGGGCATTCAGGCCCGATGTCTTGACGTAGCGCTCGAAGTGGGCGGGCAGCGCGCGGTGCGCGACGATCCGGGGACGCTCTCCGGCGTCGAGGAACGCCCACAGGCCGAAGGCGTGGTCGCTGTGCCCGTGGGTGTAGACCACGGTGTGCAGCGGCTTGTCGCTGACCGAACGCACCGCCTGCAGCAGCGCCGGTCCGTCGCCGGCGCACCCGCAGTCGACGAGGAGGAGGCCCTCGTCCGTCTCGAACAGCGCGACGTTCACCATGCCGGGCTGGATGAACCACGTGCGCGGGGCGACCTCGACGATACGGGGCTCGAACCCCGATCCCTGGGAGCGGTCGAAGATGCGCCTCGCCTGTTCGGGGCTGAAGAGACCGAACGCGGCCAGGGCCGCGGCCTGTTGGTTCTCGGGGAACGTGAGTGTCATGACGTCGTCCGTTCGCGGGAAAGGGAGCTTCCTTCGTGCGGGCGCACATTAAGGCGCATGCCTTAATGTGGTCAACGATCCGTCCCACTCACCGGAGGACCCCGTGGCAGACCCCAGCGCGAATACCCGCGCCCTCCTCATCGACGTCGCCGAGCGCCTCTTCGCCGAGTGCGGGATCGACGCCGTCTCCCTGCGGACCGTGGGCGTGGAGGCGGGGCAGCGCAACAAGTCGGCGGCGCAGTACCACTTCGGTTCCCGACAGGGCCTGATCGACGCCATCATCGCGGCGCGCTCGGCGCCGGTGGACGCGCGGCGCGCCGAGCTCGTGGCACGGGCGCGGGGCGCCACGCCCCCGCCGGACCTGCGGACCCTGGTCACCCTGCTCGTCCAGCCGCTGGCCGAGACCATCGAGGGCACCGGGGGAAGCACGTACTACCTGCGCTTCCTGGCGCGGGCCCTCGACGAGCCGTCCGTGCGCGCGGCCTGGCGCGACACCGCCACCACCCCCGCCTCGGTCCATCTCGTGCACCGCCGGATCCATGCCCTGCTCGGGGATCTCCCCCGCGACGACGTCGAGCGCCGTCTGGAATGGTCCGCGATGGTCAGCCTGCGCCTGCTCGCGGAGCACGAGCGCCGTCACCACGACGGCGGGTCGCAACCCGGGGCGCTCGCCCGGACCGTGCGGGAACTGGTGGAGATGCAGGTCGCTCTGCTCCGGTGCCCGACCGGGCCGTCGTCAGCAGTTCCCGCATAGTCGTGTCGAGGTGTCCCAGTGACCGGAACCACACGGGCAACGGAGGCCGGACTCTGGCCGACACTGGCCCGACCGCGATCCCAGTGGAGTCCCGATGCCCCCGGAGGAGTCCCCGATGACCAGCGACACCGACGCCCGCTCCGACGCCCTCGCCGTGATGGCCGGGCTCACCGGCCCCGGTTGCCGGTTCGAACTCGCCGAGGACGACGTCCTGGGCACCCGTCTCCCGGTCTTCACCCATCGCCGTCGTGCGCTGCACGAGGTGCTCCACGAGTCCGTACGGTTCGACGACCGGGAGTACGTCGTCACGGGGGACCGAAGGCTGACGTTCGCCGAGCACGCCGCCCAGGTGGCCTCGCTGGCACGGGTGCTGCGCGAGGAGCACGGCGTCGCCAAGGGCGACCGGGTCGCCATCGCCGCCGCCAACTCGGTCGAGTGGATCCAGACGTTCTGGGCCACCGTGTCGATCGGCGCCGTGGTGGTCGGTTTCAACGCCTGGTGGTCGGCGCGCGAGCTGGAGTACGGCGTCGGGCACGCGGCCCCCTCCCTGGTCGTGGCCGACGCCAAGCGGGCCGCCCTGCTCGCCGGGGTCGAGGTGCCCGTGCTCTCGGTCACGGAGGACATCTCCCGCTTCGCCGCCGCGTACGGCGACGAGCCGCTGCCCTCCGTTGACGTCGCCGAGGACGACCCGGCCGTCATCCTCTACACCTCCGGCACGTCCGGCCGTCCCAAGGGCGCGGTCCATACCCACCGCAACCTGCTGTCCGTCGTGGAGTACCACCGGCTGAACGACGCCCTGCTGAAGGCGCTCGGCGAGCCGCTGGACCCGATGGACCGTGTCCATCTGCTCGCCCTGCCGCTGTTCCACATCGCCGGCCTGCACAATCTGGTCGTGCCGCGCCTGGCGACGGGCAGCAAGATCGCCCTGTACGAAGGCGCCTTCGAGGCGGATGCCGTGCTGCGCATGGTGGAGCGTGAGCGGATCACGAACTGGGGCGCCGTCCCCACGATGGCCAACCGGCTCCTGGAACACGGCGACGTCAGCGGGTACGACACGTCCTCGCTGACCGCGTTCTCGCTGGCCTCCGCACCCTCCTCGACCCGGTTCAAGGAGCGGCTGCGCAAACAACTGCCGTTCGCGAAGGACTCGCTCGTGGACAGTTACGGCCTGACGGAGTCCTGTACCGCGATCGCCGTGGCCACCTCCCAGGACCTCGCGGAGGCACCCGGATCGCTCGGCCGGCCGGTCACCGGTGTCCAGTTGGAGATCCGCGATCCCCTCGGCGAAGCGCTTCCCGAGGGGGAGGAGGGCGAGGTGTGCGTCCGCAGCGCCTTCAACATGCTGGGTTACTGGGGCGACGAAGAGGCCACCGGGAACGCGATCGGCGAGGACCGCTGGCTGCGCACCGGCGACATCGGCTGCCTGCGGGAGGGGCGACTTTATCTGACCACTCGCCGCTCCGACCTGATCATCCGCGGTGGGGAGAACGTCTACCCCGCCGAGATCGAGGGGGTGCTGAGCGCGTACCCCGAGGTCTTGGAGTGCATCGTGCTCGGCGCCCCGCACCCCGACCTGGGCCAGGAAGTGGCGGCCGTCGTGGTGACCGGGGCCGGATCCGCGGTCACCGAGGAGGCCCTGCGCGCGTACGCCGTCGGCGAGCTCGCCTACTTCAAGGTCCCGACGCGCTGGCGACTCACCACCGAGAGCCTGCCCCGCAACGCGACGGGCAAGGTGATCCGCGCGTCCGTGCGGCCCTGACCCGCCGACTCCGGCGCTGTCCCCCGCCGTCCCGGACCGTGTGGGTCCGGGACGGCGGTGGCCTGAGAGACGTGGGCGCTCAGAACACCGACGGTCCGCGCAGCGTCGCCTCGGCTCCGCCGTCGGTGTAGAGCACCTGTCCGGTGATGTGGGTGTTCTCGGCCGAGGCCAGGAACGCCACCGCCCGGGCCACGACCTCGGGTTCCATGTAGCCGCCCAGCGGCATCGGGACGGCGGTGTCCATCGCCCGTTTCATCGCCGGATCGTCGAAGAGTCCCGCGCTCATCGGGGTGAGCACCACGCCGGGGGCCACCACGTTCACCGGGATTCCGGCATCGGCCCACCCATCGGCGACGGCGGTCCTCCGGGCCCACTGGGCCAGTGCCGACTTCGACGAGGGGTAGAGCTGCCGCTCCCGCCCGTCCGCGATCGCCGCCCGGGCGTGGACCAGGGCGGTCTCCTCGTCGTCGGCGAGGCAGGCCGCCACGACGGCCGGGTCCGCCGGCTGGGTGCCGGAGATCGACCCGATCAGCACCGCGCGCGGGGCCGACGATGCGGCAAGTGCGGGCTGCAGGGCCGTCACGAACCCGGTACTGCCGAAGTAGTTCACGGTCACCATGGCCTCGCCGGGCACCGAGGTGCCGGCGCAGGTGACCACGGCGTCCACCACTCCGCCGGCCGCCAACCTCGCGGCCCCGGCCGCTGCGGCGCGGCCGTCCGGCGTGGCCAGATCGGCCTCGATCTCCGCACCCCGCAGGTCGACCCCGATCACACGGTCGCCCCGCGCCCGTAGCAGTGCGGCGAGGGCCGCTCCGATCCCGGAGCCGGCTCCGGTCACGACGACGCAGCGGGTCATGGCATCTCCTCACATCGAAGGGTCGGGCGTGCGGACCGCCGTCCGACCGGAGCCCGGCGCGGGCCGGACCGGACGGACCGTTCGTCCGGGACTCGGGTCCGCACCCGACGCTACGGCGAGCGTGCGGGGCCGGGGACGCCGATTCCCGGTGACCGGGAAGCGGGCGGGACGGCGGCGAACGTCTCCCGCCCACCGGGACGAGGCCCGCCCGGTGCCCGCCTCACCGGTTTGGATGTGAGCTCCCGTACCGTACGAAAGAGGTGCCCATGCGACTCGGAATCACCAGTCCCGTCGTCACGGCCGTCCCCGGCGCCCACTCCCCCTGGGAGCGCACCGCCGGCATCGAGGAGCTCGGGGCGATCGCCGAGGCCGCGGACCGCTTCGGCTTTCACCACCTGACCTGTTCCGAGCACGTGGCCGTCCCCACCGGCATCGCCGAGCAGCGCGGGGGGACCTACTGGGACCCGCTCGCCACGTTCGGCTACCTCGCCGCCCGCACCAGCCGCATCCGGTTCGCCACCCAGGTCCTGGTGCTCGGCTACCACCACCCGCTGGCCATCGCGAAGCGCTACGGCACGCTCGACCGGATCTCGGGCGGCCGTCTCGTCCTGGGGCTCGGTGTCGGCAGCCTGGAGGAGGAGTTCGCCCTTCTCGGCGCGGCCTTCGAGGGCCGTGGCGCGATCGCCGACGACGCCATCGCGGCGCTGCGCGCCGGGCTGTCACAGCGCGAACCGGCCTACCACGGCAAGCACTTCGACTTCGAGGGCTTCATGGTGGAGCCGCATGCCGTGCAGGAGCGGGTGCCGTTGTGGATCGGTGGCCGCACACCGCGTTCGCTGCGCCGCGCCACGACGTACGGCGATGGTTGGGTGCCCTTCGGGCTCTCGCTGGAGAAACTGCGGGAGATGGTCGATGCGGCCGACCTGCCCGAGGGCTTCGAGGTCGTCCTCAGCGCCGGCCGTCCGCTCGATCCGGCCGGGGACGGGGAGCGTTTGGCGGTGGCGCTGCGGAAGGTCGCCGATGCCGGGGCCACGCTGGTGAGCGTCTCCCTCGCCGCCGAGTCGGCGGCCCATTACGTCGAGCAGGTCGAGGCGCTGGCCGCGATCGCCGCCGATCTCACCTGAACTCCGCAGATCTCCGCCCCCGTTCCGACAAGGAGAAACCATGATGGATGACCGGATGGCCGCGCTCGAGGCACGGCTGCGGCAGTTGGAGGACGAGCGGGAGATCGCCCGCCTGATGGCGTCGTACGGGCCGCTCGTTGACAGCGGGGCGGCGGACGAGGTCGCCGCGCTCTGGGAACCGGACGGCGTGTACGACATCGACGAGGTCTACCTCGCCGGTCAGGAGCAGATCGGGGCGATGGTGCGCTCCGACGCCCACCAAAGCTGGATCCGAGGAGGATGCGCGCACGTGGTGGGCCCCCCGCACATCACGGTCGACGGCGACGAGGCGGTCGCGGTGTGCCACTCGCTGATGGTCGTGCACGAGGAGGGCCGGTACATCGTCCGCCGGGCCACGGCCAACCACTGGCAACTGCAGCGCGCCGCGACCGGCTGGCGGGTCACCACCCGTACCAACCGCATCCTCGACGGGCGACCGGAGTCCCCCCGACTACTGAACAGCGGAGTGCGGGGCGAGAAGGCATGAGGCTGAAGGGGCGCGTCGCGATCGTCACCGGCGCCGGGAACGGCATCGGCGCCGCAGTCGCCCGGCGGTTCGCCGCCGAGGGGGCCAGCGTGCTGGTCGCGGAGGTGAACGAGGAGACGGGCCACGCCGTGGCCGACGAAACCGGCGGCCTCTTCCTGCGTACGGACCTCGTCAACAACGCCTGGGCCGCAGGCAACGTCGGTCGGGTGGAGGACAAGACCGACGAGATGCTGGCTCGCGGCCTGGGCATCGGCTTCTACGGACCGTTCTGGGCGATGCAGGCGGTCTTCCCCCACATGAGAGACCGGGGCTGGGGCCGGGTGGTCAACATGTGCAGCCTCAACGGCGTGAACGCGCACATGGGGACGCTGGAGTACAACGCCGCCAAGGAGGCCCTGCGCACCCTGACCCGGACCGCCGCCCGGGAGTGGGCCCCCACCGGAGTGGTGGCCAACGCGATCTGTCCCGGCGCGAAGAGTGCGGCCTTCCGGAGCATGATGAGTCGGCATCCCGAGCTGGAGGCGAAGACCAGCGGCATGAATCCCATGGGAAGGGTCGGGGACCCCGCCCACGACATCGCCCCGGTGGCGCTGTTCCTCGCCGGGGAGGACGCGCGCTACGTCACCGGCAACACGGTCTTCGTGGACGGCGGGGCGCACATCAACGGAGTGGCATGGGCCCCCGACCTTCCATGAGCCCGGACGTTGTCGACCTCGTCACCAGGCGGTAGGAGCAGGGGGCTTGTGGGCCGCGTGGCGGGGCGGTGGCACCCACCGGACCGGGTGGGTGCCCCCCCCCCGCCGCTCTGCGTCAGCGCGCCCCGTACACCGGCTGCGGGGGCTCGGAGTCGGCGAGCAGCTTGAGCGCCGCCTCCCCCGCCTCCGCCGGCGTCCAGCGGGCTCCCTTGTCCGCGGTGGGCCCCGGCCGCCAGCCCTCCATGACGGTGATCCGGCCGGCCTCGGCCTCGAAGACCCGGCCGCTCACCCCGGCGGACGCGGCGGAGCCCAGCCAGACGACGAGGGGGGAGACGTTCTCCGGGGCCATGGCGTCGAATCCGCTGTCCTCGGGGGCCGCCATGGTTTCGGCGAAGGTCTGCTCGGTCATCCGGGTCCGGGCGGCCGGGGCGATGGCGTTGACCTGGACGCCGTAGCGGCCCATCTCGGCCGCGGCGACCAGCGTCAGACCGATGATCCCTGCCTTGGCGGCGGAGTAGTTGCCCTGTCCGACGCTGCCCAGGAGACCTGCCCCGGAGCTGGTGTTGACAACCCGCGCCTCGGGCGTACGGCCGGCCTTCGCCTCGGCGCGCCAATGCGCGGCGGCGTGCTTGAGCGGCAGGAAGTGGCCCTTGAGGTGGACGCGCATCACCGCGTCCCAGTCGTCGTCGTCCAGGTTGACGAGCATGCGGTCGCGCAGGAATCCGGCGTTGTTGACGAGGGTGTCGAGGCGGCCGAAGGCATCGAGGGCGGTGGCGATCAGTGAGGCCGCGCCCTCGGTGGTGGTGATGTCGCCGCCGTGTGCCACGGCCTCGCCGCCGAGTGCGCGGATCTCCTCGACAACCTGCTGGGCGGGCCCGGTGGCCCCTCCCGTGCCGTCGAGGCCCACTCCGAGGTCGTTGACGACGACCTTGGCGCCCTCGGCGGCGTGGGCGAGGGCGTGCGCGCGCCCGAGCCCGCGGCCCGCCCCGGTGATGACGGCGACGCGTCCCGTGCACAGTCCGGTCATGGGTGTGTGTCCTTTCGGTGAGCGAATCCAGTGCCCCTCCCGGCAAGCTTTGCCGGTCACCGCACTTGGTCTGCGGCCAGAACCCGCCGGCCGGTGTCGGAAGCGGCGCGTCCGGTCGGTTCGGCGATCGCTGCCATGGACATCTCCCGCCGCACGCCGATCACTGCTAGCTTGCAACCTAACAAACGCTTGGTGGAAAGGTAGCTGATCTGCTCATGGGTGTCTCCACCTCCGCCCCGGAAGAGGGCATCGCCCTCGTCTCCGTGGACTACCCCCCGGTCAACGCCCTCCCCGTACAGGGCTGGTACGACCTGGCCGCCGCGGTACGCGCCGCGGGGGCCGATCCGAAGGTGCGCTGCGTAGTGCTCACCGCCGCGGGCCGCGGTTTCAACGCCGGCGTGGACATCAAGGAAATGCAGCGCACGACCGGGCACGACGCCCTGATCGGCGCAAACCGCGGCTGCTACGAGGCGTTCGCCGCGGTCTACGACTGCGAGGTGCCGGTGGTCGCCGCCGTGCACGGCTTCTGCCTGGGCGGCGGCATCGGCCTCGTCGGCAACGCCGACGCCATCGTCGCCGCCGACGACGCGACCTTCGGGCTGCCCGAGCTGGACCGGGGCGCGCTCGGCGCGGCAACCCACCTCGCCCGACTGGTCCCCCAGCACCTGATGCGGGCCCTGTACTACACCTCGCGGACCGCCACCGCGCAGGAGCTGCACCAGCACGGCTCCGTGTGGCGGGTCGTACCGCGCGAGCAACTGACGGACGCGGCGCTGGAGCTGGCCCGCGAGATCGCCGCCAAGGACGGGACGCTGATCCGCTTCGCCAAGGCCGCGATCAACGGCATCGACCCGGTCGACGTACGCCGCAGCTACCGATTCGAGCAGGGCTTCACCTTCGAGGCCAACCTCAGCGGCGTGGCCGACCGCGTCCGCAACACCTTCGGCACGGAACAGGAGCAGCAGTCGTGAGCAGGGACAAGACCATGACCGCCGACGAGGTCGTCGGCCGGCTGGAGAGCGGCATGACGATCGGCATCGGCGGCTGGGGTTCCCGGCGCAAGCCGATGGCGCTGGTGCGCGCGCTGCTGCGCTCGAACGTCACCGACCTGACCGTCGTCTCCTACGGCGGTCCGGACGTCGGGCTGCTCGCCGCCGCCGGACGGATCCGCAAGCTGATCGCCGCCTTCGCCACGCTCGACTCCATCCCCCTCGAACCGCACTTCGGTGCGGCCCGGCAGCGGGGTGCGTTCGAGATGGTGGAGCTGGACGAGGCCATGTTCATGTGGGGGCTGACCGCCGCCACGCAACGACTGCCCTTCATGCCGGTGCGGGCCGGGCTCGCCTCGGACGTGATGCGTGTCAACCCGCAGCTGCGGACGGTCACTTCACCGTACGAGGACGGCGAGGAGTTCGTCGCGGTCCCGGCACTGCGGCTGGACGCCGCGCTCGTCCACCTCAACCGCGCCGATGTGCACGGCAACGCCCAGTACCTCGGCCCCGACCCGTACTTCGACGACCTGTTCTGCGAGGCCGCCGACACCGCATACGTCTCCTGCGAGCAAATCGTGGACACCGCGGAACTGCTCAAGGAGAACGGACCGCAGACGCTGCTGGTCAAGCGCGCGTTCGTGAACGGTGTCGTCGAGACCCCGAACGGCGCGCACTTCACGTCGTGCGTGCCCGACCACGACCGCGACGAGACGTTCCAACGGACCTACGTCCAGGCCGCCCGCGACCCCGAGGCGTGGCAGGCGTTCACCGAGCGGTTCCTGTCCGGGGACGAGGCCGCGTACCAGGCCGCGGTGGCGGCGTTCCACGAGGAGGAAAAGTGAGCGGCAGCACAGCGACGACAACGGCGACGCGGGCCGAATACTGCGTGGTGGCCTGCGCCGAGGCATGGCGGGACGCGGGCGAGGTCCTGGCCAGCCCGATGGGGACCGTCCCCACGATCGGGGCCCGGCTGGCGAAGCTCACCTTCTCCCCCGATCTGCTGCTGACCGACGGCGAGGCGCTGCTCATCGGCGACGTGCCGGCGGTCGGCGCGAAGTCCGAGGTGGCGGAGGGGTGGCTGCCGTACCGTCAGCATCTGACCATGACCGCCACGGGACGGCGGCACGTGATGATGGGCGCGACCCAGATCGACCGCCACGGCAACCAGAACATCTCCTGCATCGGCGACTGGGCCGCCCCCAAGCGGCAGCTGCTGGGGGTGCGCGGCGCCCCGCTCAACACCCTGAACAACCCGACGAGTTACTGGATCCCAAGGCACTCGGCGCGGGTGTTCGTCGAGCGGGTCGACATGGTCTGCGGCGTCGGCTACGACCGCGCCGCCGCGGCCGGCCCCGCCGCAACCCGCTACCACCGCATCCCGGACGTCATCAGCAACCTCGGCGTCTTCGACTTCGAGACCCCGGACCGCACGATGCGGCTGCGCTCCCTGCACCCCGGCGTCACGGCCGAAGAGGTCGTCGAGGCCACCGGCTTCGCGCTCACGATCCCCGACGAGGTGCCGTACACCCGCGAGCCCACCGCCGCGGAGCTGCGGCTGATCCGCGAGGTCATCGACCCGAAGGGCGTGCGCGAGCGCGAGGTCCCCGCATGAGCGGCGCCGGCATCACCACCCCCTTCACCGAACTGGTCGGCGTACGCCACCCCATCGTGCAGACCGGGATGGGGTGGGTCGCGGGTCCCCGCCTGGTCACGGCGGCCGCCGAAGCGGGCGCGCTCGGCATCCTCGCCTCCGCCACGATGACCGTCGAACAGCTCCGCTCCGCCGTCCGCGAGGTCACCTCACGCACGGACGCGCCGTTCGGCGTCAACCTGCGGGCGGACGCGGGGGACGCGGCCGAGCGGGTACGGATCATCATCGACGAGGGCGTCAAGGTCGCCTCGTTCGCGCTGGCGCCCTCCCGTGAGCTGATCGCGCGGCTGAAGGACGCCGGGGTGGTGGTCATCCCGTCCATCGGCGCCAGAAGGCATGCGGAGAAGGTCGCCGCCTGGGGCGCCGACGCGGTGGTGGTGCAGGGCGGCGAGGGGGGCGGCCACACCGGGAGCGTCGCGACCACCGTCCTGCTCCCCCAGGTCGTCGACGCGGTGGACATCCCGGTCATCGCGGCGGGCGGCTTCCACGACGGCCGCGGCCTGGTCGCCGCGCTGTCCTACGGCGCGGCCGGGATCGCCATGGGCACCCGCTTCCTGCTCACCTCCGACAGCACCGTGCCCGCGGCGGTCAAGGCGAAGTATCTGGCCGCGGCGGTGACGGACGTGACCGTCACCACCGCCGTGGACGGCCTGCCGCACCGGATGCTGCGCACCGAAATGGTGGACGCGCTGGAACGCTCGGGACGGGCCGCCGCGCTGCTGCGGGCGGTCCGGCACGCCGCGGCCTTCAAGAAGGAATCGGGCCTGGGCTGGGCGCGGATGATCCGCGACGGCCTGGCGATGAAGCACGGCAAGGAACTGACCTGGAGCCAGGTCCTGCTGGCCGCCAACACCCCGATGCTGCTCAAGGCGTCGATGGTCGACGGGCGTACCGATCTCGGGGTGATGGCCTCCGGCCAGGTCGCGGGGCTGATCGACGATCTGCCGTCGTGCGCCGAACTCGTCGACCGCATCATGGCCGAGGCGGACGCCACGCTCCGCGGTCTGCCCCTTCCCCTGCCGCGCTGAGAACGAGCACGGCGAAGCGCGAGTGCCCGCGGCCTTGACGGCCGCGGGCACTCGCGCTTCGGTGCGCCGGACATCCGGGCGACGCCGTACGGGGTGCGGCGTCCCGGACCGGGAACCGCACCCCGCACGGATGCTTGTCTGACAACACGTCAGAGGCGTTCGATGATGGTGACGTTGGCCTGGCCGCCGCCCTCGCACATGGTCTGCAGGCCGTACCGGCCGCCGGTGCGGTCGAGTTCGTGCAGCAGGGTGGTCATCAGCTTGGTGCCGGTGGCGCCCAGGGGGTGGCCGAGGGCGATGGCGCCGCCGTTGACGTTGACCTTCTCCGGGTCGGCTCCGGTCTCCTTCAGCCAGGCCAGGACGACCGAGGCGAACGCCTCGTTGATCTCGACCAGGTCGATGTCGTCGAGGGAGAGCCCGGTCTTCTTCAGCGCGTACGCCGTCGCCGGGATCGGCGCGGACAGCATCCGGATCGGGTCCTCGCCGCGCACCGAGAGGTGGTGGATTCGGGCCCGCGGGGTCAGGCCGTGCTCGCGGACGGCCCGTTCGGAGGCGATGAGCATCGCGGCGGCCCCGTCCGAGACCTGCGAGGAGACGGCGGCGGTCAGCCGGCCGCCCTCGACCAGCGGCTTCAGGCCGGCCATTTTCTCCAGCGAGGTGTCCCGGCGCGGGCCCTCGTCGCTCGTCACGTCGCCGTAAGGGATGATCTCCCGGTCGAAGCGGCCCTCGTCGATGGCCCGGATCGCCCGCTGGTGCGAGCGCAACGCGAACTCCTCCATCTGCTCCCGGGTGATGCCCCACTTCGCGGCGATCAGCTCGGCGCCGTGGAACTGGTTGACCGGCTGGTCGCCGTAGCGCGCCCGCCAGCCCGCGGAGCCGGCGTACGGCCCCTCGGTGAGTCCGAGCGGTTCGGCGGCCCGGCGGCTGGCGAAGGCGATCGGGATCTGCGACATGTTCTGGGTGCCGCCGGCGACGACCAGGTCCTGGGTGCCGGAGAGCACCCCCTGGGCCGCGAAGTGCACGGCCTGCTGGGAGGAACCGCACTGCCGGTCCACGGTGACGCCCGGCACCTCCTCCGGCAGCCCGGCGGCCAGCCAGCAGGTGCGGGCGATGTCCCCGGCCTGCGGGCCGACGGTGTCCAGGCAGCCGAAGACGACGTCCTCGACGGCCGCCGGGTCGATGCCCGTGCGCTCGACGAGCGCGGTGAGCACGTGTGCTCCCAGGTCGGCCGGGTGCGCGGCGGCGAGCCCGCCGTTGCGCCTGCCTACCGGGGTACGGACTGCTTCGACGATATAGGCCTCGGCCATGACTGCTCCTTGTTCTGTGTTCACAGTGACATGTCAGTCCCGCAGGGCGATGCCCTCCAGCACCATGGACAGGTACTGGCGGGCGATCTCCTCGGGGCTGTGCTGTCCGCCCGGCCGGTACCACGACGCGGCGACCCAGACGGTGTCGCGCACGAAGCGGTAGGTGAGCCGGATGTCCAGATCGGCACGGAAGATCTCGGCGGCGACGCCGCGTTCCAGGGTTGCCAGCCACGCCTTCTCGAATTTCACCTGCGAGTCGGCGAGATACTGGAATCGTGGCTGGGAGGAGAGGTGCTTGGACTCCTTCTGGTAGATGGCGACCGCGGCACGGTGCCGGTCGATCTCCCGGAAGGATTCGGTGACGAGGGCCTCGATGGTCTCCCGCGGGCCGAGTCCGGCGGCGAGCACGGCGTCGTACCGGGTCCACAGGTCGTCCAGGAAGGTGGAGAGGATCTCGTCGAGCATCGACTCCTTGGAGTCGAAGTGGTAGTAGAGGCTTCCCGCGAGCATCCCGGCGGCGTCGGCGATCTTGCGGACGGTGGTGGCGTTGTATCCCTGCGCGGCGAACACCTCGGCGGCGGCGGCCAGGAGTTCGCTGTGCCGCTCGGGGGACGGGCTCATCGTGGTCTTCTCGCCTTTGCCGGGCGCGCTGCGCTTCGGTATCCGGTCATCACCCGTCACGCCCGCTGGCTGCTGACGGAGACCGTCTCGCCCGTCATGTACGAGGAGTAGCCGCTGGCCAGGAAGACGATCACGTTGGCGACCTCCCAGGGCTCGGCATAGCGGCCGAACGCCTCGCGCTCGGTGAGCTCGGCCAGCAGTTCGGGGGTGGTCACCTTCACCAGGTGCGGGTGCATCGCGAGGCTCGGCGCGACGGCGTTGACGCGCACGCCGTACTCGGCGGCCTCGACGGCCGCGCAGCGGGTGAGCGCCATCACGCCAGCCTTGGCGGCGGCGTAGTGCGCCTGGCCGCGCTGGGCGCGCCAGCCGATCACCGAGGCGTTGTTGACGACGACGCCCCCGCGCTCCCGCTCCTTCATTCGTCGCAGCGCGGCGCGGGTGCAGCGGAAGGTGCCGTTCAGAGTGACGTCGAGAACCGTGGACCACTGCTCGTCGGTCATCTCGACCAGGTCGGCGGTGCCGCCGAGTCCGGCGTTGTTGACGACGATGTCGAGGTCGCCGTGCTGCTCCTGAGCGAGGTCGAAGAGGGCCGCGACCTGCTGTTCGTCGGTGACGTCGCACGGCAGTGCGGCGACCCGGTCGGCGCCGTACTCCTCGGCGAGCGCTTCGGCGCTCTCCTTCAGCCGGCGCGCATGGGCGTCGCCGATGACGATCCGGGCGCCCTCCTCCAGGAATCTGCGGGCGGTGGCCCCGCCGATGCCCGCACCCGCGGCGGCGGTGATGACGGCGGTGCGGCCGTCGAGCAGTGCGTGGCCGGGCACGTAGGGCGGCGGTGTGGTCATGGGCGGGCCTCCTTGGGCAGGCCGAGGACGCGCTCGGCAATGATGTTGCGCTGGATCTCGTTGGAACCGGCGTAGATGGTGTCGGAGCGGGAGAAGAGGAACAGCCGCTGCCAGTCGGTGAGGTCGTACGGCTGACCGGCCGCCAGCATGCCGTCGGCGCCGCACACGTCCATGGCGAGCTCGCCCAGTTCCCGGTGCCAGGTCGCCCAGAAGATCTTGCCGATGGACGCCTCGGGGCCGGGGGCGCCCGCGGCAACCTGGTCGAGCATCCGCAGGGCGTTGCAGCGGATGGTCTCCAGACCGACCCAGGCGCGGGCGAGCCGGTCGCGGATCAGCGGGTCGTCGGCCGCGCCGTTGCGCCGGGCCAGTTCGATGAGGGACTCCAGTTCGCGACGGAAGCCGACCTGCTGGCCGAGGGTGGAGACCCCGCGCTCGAAGCCGAGGGTGGCCATGGCCACCTTCCAGCCCTCTCCGGGGGCGCCGACGACGTGTCCGGCGCGGGTGCGCGCACCGTCGAAGAACACCTCGTTGAACTCCGAGGTACCGGTCAACTGGTTGATCGGCCGGATCTCGACGCCGGGCTGGTCCAGCGGCACCAGGAGGTAGGACAGGCCCTGGTGGCGGGTCGATCCGGCTTCGGTGCGGGCGACGACGAAACACCAGTCGGACTCGTGGGCCAGTGAGGTCCAGATCTTCTGCCCGGTGACGACCCAATCTCCCCCACTCTCGGCTCCGCTCGAGCGGGAGGTGCCCCCCTCATCCCGCTCGGCGCGGGTCCGTACGTTCGCCAGGTCGGAACCGGCGTCCGGCTCGCTGTATCCCTGGCACCACAGCTCCCGGGCCTCCACGATCGGTGGCAGGAACCGCTCCTGCTGCTGGGGCGTGCCGAAGGCGATGAGGGTGGGGCCGAGCAGCTGTTCCCCGATGTGGCCCACCCGGGCGGGGGCGTCGGCCAGGGCGTACTCCTCATGGAAGGCGACCTGTTGCTCCAGGGTCGCGCCCCGGCCGCCGTACTCCTTCGGCCAGCCCACGCACGTCCAGCCCTCGGCCGCCATGTGCCGTTCCCAGGCGAGCCGATCGGCGAATGCCTCGTGCTCCCGGCCCGGGCCGCCGCGGCCACGCAGGCTCGCGAACTCCCCTGTGAGGTGGGCGGCCAGCCAGTTGCGGAACTCGGTACGGAACTCCTCGACGCTGCTCATGGCCGTACGGTAGTCTACCAAACACTTGTTAGGGAAGGAGGGGGCCCGATGACCGCTGCCCATGACGAACCGGTGTGCTACGAGAGGCAAGGCCCGGTCGCGACCGTCACCATGAACCGGCCCGACTACCGCAACGCCCAGAACTCCGCGATGACCTACGCCCTGGACCGGGCCTTCTACCGCGCCGCCGACGACGACGAGGTCAAGGTCGTCGTCCTGGCCGGAGCGGGGAAGCACTTCTCCGCGGGCCACGACATCGGCACGCCGGAACGGGACGCCCATCTGCCGTTCGACCGCAAGGCGGGCCTGTGGTGGGACCACTCGGACAAGCAGGGAGCGGAGAGCCGCTTCGCCCGCGAGTCCGAGGTCTACCTGGGCATGTGCCGCCGCTGGCGCGAACTGCCCAAGCCCGTCATCGCCTCGGTGCAGGGCGCCTGCGTCGCCGGGGGCCTGATGCTCGCCTGGGTCTGCGACCTCATCATCGCCTCCGACGACGCGTTCTTCGCCGACCCGGTGGTCCGCATGGGCATCCCCGGCGTCGAGTACTTCGCGCACCCCTGGGTGATGCCGCCGCGCATCGCCAAGGAGTTCCTGTACACCGGCGACCGGATGAGCGCCCAGCGGGCGTACGAGGTCGGCATGGTCAACCGCGTCGTCCCGCGCGCCGAACTGACCGAACGTGTCACGGAGTTGGCGACCCGGATCGCCGAGATGCCGCGCATGGGGCTCGCCCTCACCAAGCGCGCGGTCAACCAGGCCGAGGACCTGCAGGGTCTGCACACCGGCATGGACTCGGTCTTCGGACTGCACCACCTCGCACACGCGCACAACGCCGAGACCGCCCCCGACGCGCTGGGCGGCATGGACATCCGCGCGATGAAGAAGGCGGGATCCTGATGGACCTCGATTTCACTGAGCAGGAGGACGCCTTCCGCGCCGAGGCCAGGGCCTGGCTCGCCGCGCACGTCCCCGGTACCCCGCTGCCCTCCCTGGAGACCGCCGAAGGCTTCACCGCCCACCGGCAGTGGGAACGCACCCTCTTCACGGACCGCTGGTCGGTGGTCTCCTGGCCCGAGGAGTACGGCGGACGCGGCGGTTCGATCCTTCGATGGCTGATCTTCGAGGAGGAGTACTACGCGGCCGGCGCGCCCGGCCGGGTCAGCCAGAACGGCATCAACCTGCTCGCCCCCACCCTCTTCGAGCACGGTACGCAGGAGCAGCGCACCCGCATCCTGCCCCGCATGGCGAGCGGCGAGGTCATCTGGGCCCAGGCCTGGTCCGAGCCGGAGTCCGGCTCCGACCTCGCCTCCCTGAGCTCGACGGCCGTGCGCACCGACGGCGGCTGGCTGCTGGGCGGCCAGAAGACCTGGTCCTCGCGGGCCGCCTTCGCCGACCGGGCCTTCGGCCTCTTCCGCAGCGACCCGGATGCCGGCAGGCCGCACCAGGGCCTGACGTATCTGATGTTCCCGCTGGACGCCGACGGCGTGACCGTACGGCCCATCGGCCGGCTGGACGGCAAGCCCGCCTTCGCCGAACTCTTCCTCGACGACGTGTTCGTGCCCGACGAGGACGTCATCGGCGAGCCCGGGCAGGGCTGGCGGGTGGCGATGAGCACCGCGGGCAACGAGCGCGGCCTGACCCTGCGCAGCCCCGGCCGCTTCACCGCGGCCGCCGACCGCCTGACCGCGCTGTGGCGGGAGCGGGCCGACCCCGCCGACACGGCTTTGCGCGACCGGGTTGCCGATGCGGTGATCGGTGCCCGCGCCTACCAGCTGTTCACCTACGCGGGCGCCTCGCGCCTGGCCGGCGGCGGCGCGATCGGCGCCGAGTCCAGCCTCAACAAGATCTTCTGGTCCGAGCTCGACATCCCCCTGCACGAAACCGCCCTGGACCTCCTCGGTCCGTACGGCGAGCTGGCCGACGGCGCCGAGGAGGCGCCCGGACACGGCAGTTGGGCCGAGGGCTACACCTTCTCCCTCGCCGGGCCGATCTACGCCGGCACGAACGAGATCCAGCGCGACATCATCGCCGAGCGGCTGCTCGGCCTGCCGAAGGGACGCCGGTGATGCGGTTCCTCCTCGACGACGAACAGCGGGAGTTCGCCCGCACCCTGGACGGCATGCTCGGCTCGTACGACACCATGGGTGCCGTACGGGCCTGGGCGTCCGGCGACCACGGACCCGGGCGCGCGCTGTGGGACCGGCTCGCGCAGGCCGGGGTCTTCGCCCTCGCCGTACCCGAGCAGCACGACGGCCTCGGCCCGCTCCCGCTCGAACTGGCCGTCGCCTTCACCGAACTGGGACGGCACGCCGTCCCCGGACCGCTGGTCGAGACCGTCGCCGCCGCCGCGCTCCTGGACCGGCTCGGCGACGAGGCCGCTGCCGCCGATTGGCTGCCCGTGATCGCCTCCGGCAAGACGGTCGCCTCGCTCTGCCTGCTCTCCCCCGACAGCCCCTACGCCCTGGACGCCGATGCCGCCGACGCCGTCTTCGTCGTGGACGGCGACACCCTGCGCCTGGCGGAGTCGGCGGGCCCCGTCCAGCCGTCCGCCGACCCGGCCCGACGGCCGGCCCGGCCGGTCGGGGGAACCGTGCTGGCGCGGGGGCCCGAGGTGGTCGCCGCGGCCGCGTACGCCGCCGACGTCGCGGCGCTGGCCGCCGCCGCCCAGGCCCTCGGGCTGGGCCGCGCCCTGCTGGCGCGCACGGTCGAATACGTCCGGCAGCGCACCCAGTTCGGGGTGGCCATCGGTTCCTTCCAGGCGGTGAAGCACCGGCTGGCGGACACCCTCCTCGCCCTCGAATTCGCCCAGCCGCTGGTCCACTCGGCCGCCCTGGCCCTGGCCTCCGGCCGGGCGCCGGCCCGCGAGATCGCGGCAGCCAAGGTCACGGCGGGCGAGGCCGCGTACGCCGCGTCCCGCACGGCCCTGCAACTGCACGGCGCCCTCGGCTACACCGACGAACTCGACCTGTCGTTGTGGATCCGCAAGGCCCGCCCGCTGCGCGACGCCTGGGGCACCCCCGCCGCGTGCCGGGCCCGCGTTCTCCAGGGAGCAGACATATGAGACTGACGGAGGAACAGGAGGAACTGCGGTCCGCAGTAAGGTCGTTGCTCGCACGTTACGAGGGTGCGACGGCCTGGCGTCCGCTGACCGGGCAGATCGGCGTCGCGGGGCTCGCGGTCCCCGAGGAGTACGGCGGCGCGGGCTGCGGAGCGGCGGAAGTCCACGTCGTGATGGAGGAGTTGGGGCGGGAGCTGAGCCCGGTCCCCTTTCTCGGCTCCGCGGTGCTCGCGGTGCAGGCGCTGCTCGCCTCCGGTGACGCGGCGGCCTGCACCCGGTTGCTGCCGCGGCTCGCCGAGGGCCACGCGGTGGGGACGCTGGCGTGGGCCGAGCAGGGTTCCTGGGACCCGGCGGCGATCCGGGCCGGGGCCGTCGCCGTCCCCGGCGACGGCGGCATTTGGCGGATCACCGGAACCAAGGAGCACGTGCTGGACGGCACAGAGGCCGATGTGCTGCTCGTGGCGGCCCGCACGGCGGCCGGGGTCTCGCTCTTCGAGGTAGCCGTGGACGGTGCGGGAGTACGCCGCGAGGCGGTGGTGACGATGGATCTGACGCGGCCACAGGCGCGCGTGGTCCTCGACGGCGCCGAGGGCCGACTCATCGGCACCGACGGCGAGGGCGACCGGGTGCTGCGGCACGTACTGGACCTGGCCTGCGCGGCGCTCGCCGCGGAGCAGGTCGGCGCGGCCGAACGCTGTCTCGAACTCACGGTCGCGTATGCCAAGGACCGCGTCCAGTTCGGCCGACCCATCGGTTCCTTCCAGGCGGTGAAGCACCGGCTCGCGGACGCGTACGTGCTGGTGGAGTCGGCGCGCTCGGCCGCACTCGGCGCGGCCTTCGCGGCCGTCGAGGGCTCGTCGGAGCTGAGCCGGTCCGCGGCCGTCGCCAAGTCCGCCTGCTCGGAGGCGTTCTCCGCGGTGGCGGGCGAGATGATCCAGCTGCACGGCGGTATCGGCATCACCTGGGAACACACCGCGCACCGCTACTTCAAACGCGCGCACGGCTCC
This sequence comes from Streptomyces sp. NBC_01320, assembly GCF_035974375.1. Taxonomy (NCBI): domain Bacteria; kingdom Bacillati; phylum Actinomycetota; class Actinomycetes; order Kitasatosporales; family Streptomycetaceae; genus Streptomyces; species Streptomyces sp. NBC_01320. The sequence continues at coordinate 10,745,185 of NZ_CP108390.1, read as the reverse complement.
GGCCGGCTCTTCGGCCCGCCGTCGTGGCACCGGGGCCGGCTCGCCACCGGCCTGGGGCTGACCGCCGCGTGACCGGCCGGGCACAAGCCCGGTCACCCGGGTCCGTGGTTCCAGCCACGGATTCCAGTAAGACCGACCGGAGCCTGAAAGAAGGCGGGACCATGGACAGCAACAACCCGATTGACTTCACCGGACGGGTCGTGGTGGTCACCGGGGGCACCAAGGGCATCGGTGCGGCGATCGCCGAGGCGTTCCTCGGCGCGGGCGCGGATGTGGTCGTCTGCGGCCGCAACGAGCCGGGGTCGCTGCCCGGTTCGAACGGGCGGCACGCCGTGTTCCTCCCGGCCGATGTCCGCGACCCCGCGGCGGCGGCGCGGCTCGTCGACGGCGCCGTGGACCGCTTCGGCCGGCTCGATGTCCTCGTGAACAACGCCGGCGGCTCACCCGACGCCGAAGCGGCCACGGTCTCGCCGCGGTTCGTCGAGAAGATCGTCGCCCTCAATCTGCTGGCCCCGTTCTACGTGGCCCAGGCCGCCAACCGGGTCATGCAGACCCAGAGCGGTGGTGGCTCGGTCATCAACATCGGCAGTGTCTCCGCCCACGACCCGCAGCCCGGCACGGCCGCCTACTCCGCCGCCAAGGCCGGTCTGCTCACCCTGACCAGGGCATTGGCCCTGGAGTGGGCGCCGAAAGTGCGGGTCAACCACATCACCACCGGCCTGATCCGCACGGAGAGCGCCGCGGCCGTCTACGGCGAGGACGGCGGGGCCGCGGTGGCGCGGGTCGTCCCGATGGAGCGGATGGCCGTCCCGCAAGATGTCGCGGGCGCCTGTCTCTACCTCGCCGGTGGCCTCGCCTCCTACGTCAACGGCGCGGACCTGGCGGTGCACGGCGGCGGCGAGTTCCCTTCCCGCTATCTCGCCGTGAAGTCCGGCGAGACGGGGTGAGGGTGAGGGTGAGGCCGGGCGGACGGGCCGGTTGAGGTCTGTGTTCGGGCCCCTCAGGGGCCCGAACGGGAACGGCCGCGCGGGTGCCGCGCGGCCGTTTCCCTTTTCCGTCTCGCCGTGACCGGACATTCCGTCTCGCCGTGACGCGACGAGGCGCCACCGCCGGAGTCCGGCAGCGGCGCCTCGTCGTCTCAGACCAGGTTGTCCTCGACGGTGAGCCCGAAAGCGCCGCGGCCGTACATCGCCAGCGCCCGTTCGACGTCGTTGGCCACGTGCACACTGCCTGCGTGGGCGTCCCGCCAGGCGCGTTCAATGGGGTTGCCCCGGCGCAGCGAGTTGCCGCCCGCCGTCTTGAACAGCAGGTCCATCGCGGCGACGGCCCGCTCGGTGCCCCGCACCTGGTCCCGGCGCGTGCGCAGGCGCAGTTCCACGGGGATCTCCCGCCCCTCCGCCGCCAGTGCCGACAGCTCGCGCAGGTTGCGGTCCATCTGCAGCAGCGTCGCGTCGAGGTCGGAGGCCGCCCGCGCGATCGCGACCTGGGCGAAGGGGTCCTCGACGAACCTGCCGCCGCCCAGGCTGAGCCGGACCCGCTCCTTCATCAAGGAGATGTACGAGTCGTAGCCGCCGGCCACCGCGCCGATGACCGGAGCGGTGATCGCACTGGTGAAGACTGCCGCGAACGGCAGCCGGTACAGCGGCCCGGGGTTGACCTTCTGGCCGGGCCCCTTCAGCTGCGCCTGCTCATAGTTGCGGATCACGCGGTGAGCCGGGACGAACACCGGCTCCACGACGATGTCGTTGCTGGCGGTGCCCCGCAGCCCCACCACGTCCCAGACGTCCTCGATCCGGTAGTCGCAGCGGGGTACCAGCACCGTCATGAAGTCGACGGGACGGCCCTGCGCCCCGACGACCAGGGCCCCCAGCAGCGCCCATCCGGCGTGCCCGCAGCCGGAGGAGAAACTCCACCGGCCGGAGAGCCGGTAGCCGCCGTCGACCGGGGTCAGCCGGCCCACGGGCGCGTAGGCCGACGAGACCAGGGTGTCCTGGTCCTCGCCCCACACCTCGTCCTGCGCCTGCCGGTCGAACAGTGCCAGCTGCCAGGGGTGCACGCCCAGCACCGAGGCCACCCAGCCGGTCGAGCAGCAGACGGCGGAGATCGCCCGGACCACTTCGTAGAAGTCCACCGGGTCGCCCTCCAGCCCGCCGTACCGCCGGGGCTGGAGCATCCGGAAGACGCCGGCGTCGACGAGTTCGCGGATCGTCTTCTCAGGAACCTGCCGCGATTCGTCGGTGGTCTGCGCCCGCTCCGCGATCGCGGGGAGCAGGGCGCGTACCGACTCCAGAACCTCGTTGCCCATCGTGCAGTCCTCCATGTCCGTGCGTCGTCATGTGCTCTGGAGCCCGGCCTTGTGGACCTTGCCGGAGGCGTTGCGCGGGAACTCCTGGAGCACGACGACCTCGCGTGGGACCTTGAAGTTCGCCAGCCTGTCGCGGCAGAAGCCGATCAGCTCGGCGGCTGCGGCGTCCGCGCCCGGCCGCAGGGTCACATAGGCCCGTCCGACCTCGCCCAGCCGGTCGTCCGGGACGCCGACGACCGCGGCCTCGGCGACGGCGTCGTGCCGGCTGAGCACCTGCTCGATCTCCGCCGGGTAGACGTTGAAGCCTCCGACGGTGAACATGTCCTTCGACCGGCCGGTGATGGTCAGGTTGCCGCGCTCGTCGACGCGTCCCACGTCACCGGTGGCCAGCCAGCCGTCCGGGTCGACCGTCTCGGCGCTCGCCCGTGGGTCGTCGAGGTAGCCGAGCATGACGTTGTAACCGCGCACCAGGACCTCGCCGTCCTGCCCCACGGGCACGGTCCGGCCTTCGCCGTCGACGACGGCCAGTTCCACGCCGTCGATCGGCCGGCCGGCGGTCAGGGCCACGGTCTCGTCGTCGTCCGCGACAGCACACGCGGTCACGGTGCCGCAGCACTCGGTCAGGCCGTACGCGGTGAGTACGACGGGAAACAGTTCGGCCCTCATCCGCTGCACCAGGGCGATCGGTACCACGGCGGAGCCCGTCACGGCCAGGCGCAGGGAGCTCAGGTCGTACCGGGTCCGATCCGGCGCGTCCAGGATCGAGGTGTAGATCGTGGGCGGGCCCGGCAGGACGGTGACACGCTCCGCCTCGATGGCGGTCATCGCCTTCGTCACGTCGAACACGGCTTGCAGGACCATCGTCGCGCCCTGCAGCAGACAGGCCAGGACCCCTGCCTTGTAGCCGAAGCAGTGGAACAGCGGGTTGATGATCAGGTAGCGGTCGTCGCCGGTGACTCCGGTCCGGCCGCACCAGGCCCGGTAGGTCGAGAGATTCTGCTGATGGCTCGTCAGCACGCCCTTGGGTCTGCCGGTCGTCCCGGAGGTGAACAGCAGATCCGACACGTCGTCGGGCCGTACGGACGCCCACCGGGCGACCGCCTCGTCCTCCGGGACCCGGCTGCCGAGCTCCACGAAGGCCACCCACGGCCGCGCGGCGGAATCCGCCGGACCGCCCAGCGTGACCACGTCGACGAGATCGGGCAGCCCCGGGACCGGGGTCTCCCCCGTGGCGTCCGTGCCGAGCATGGCCAGGTAGTCGTTGCCCAGGAAGCCGTTCTCGACCAGCAGGAGCCGCGCCCGGCTCTTTTCGAGCACCCGGCGCGCCTCGTCGCCCTTGTACCGCGTGTTGACGGGTACCAGGATCGCGCCGGTACCGGCGACGGCGAGGGCGGCCACCACCCAGCGGTGGCTGTTGGGCGCCCACAGGGCGATCCGGTCGCCGCGCCGGACGCCGAGCGCCAGCAACGACCTCGTGGCCGCCAGGGCCTCGTGGCGCAGCTGCGCGTAGGTCAGCCGCACCTCGTCGTCCACGACCGCTTCCGTCCGCGGACGGGTGGTCGCGGCGAGGTCGAGCGCGCCGGGAATCGTCAGCGGGCCCCTCATGAGCTCGGGAGCAGGCGCCGGGACGCCTCGTGGGCGCCGCGTACGAGTCCGGCGCGGGGGAAGCCGCTGCGCTTCTCGGCCGCCGCCTGGTTGCCGCCGGCGACCCACACGGGTCCGTCGGCGAGATGGGCCAGGCCCTCCTCCGCGACGTCGTCGGGTTCGGCCACCCGCAGTCCGGGCAGGTCCATGCGCAGGCCGGCCCGCTCCATCGCGGGGGTGCGGGTCACGCCGAGGACCAGTTCGAGGACGTGCACGCCGTACGGCTCCAGCTCCAGCCAGAGCCCCTCGGCGAAGACCCGGCTGAACGCCTTCGCGGCGGAGTAGATGCTGATCTGCGCCTGGCCGAGGTAGCCGGAGAGCGAGCCGACGAGCATGATGCCGCCCCGGCCTCGCTCCTTCATGCTCGCGCCGAAGTGGTGCGAGAGGGCGAGCTGGGCGGTGATGTTGAGGTCGATCACGCCCTGGACCCGGTCGAGGTCGCTGCTCACGAACTCGTGGCCGTAGCTGTTGGCGCCCGCGTTGAAGATCAGCAGTCCGACCTCGACGTCATCGGTCGCCTTGCGGATCGATGCCAGTGCGCCGGGGTCGAGGAGGTCGAGTTCGAGGGTGCGCACCTCGACGCCCTTGGCGCGGACCTCGTCTGCGGTCCGGCGCAGCGGTCCCGACTTGCGTGCGACGAGGACCAGGTTGATTCCGGCGTCGGCGAGCCGGTGCGCGAAGGAGGCCCCCACGCCCTCGGATCCGCCGGCGACGACCGCCCACGGCCCGTACACGCTCTTGTCGATCATCGGCTTCCTTCCTGCCCCGGCGCGACGGCCGTCCTTCGGAACGCGGTGTGCCGGGGACGATAGGCCGGGCGGCCGGGGGTGCGGCTACGGGATCCCACTGGTCGGGATCCTCGTCGGGTGGGGGCGGCTCGCGGCAGGCATCCGGCCGGTTCCGCGGTCCGGTCAGTTCGTCTGCTGCCGGGCGATGTCCGTGGCCGCCAGGTAGGCGAAGACCATCGCCGAGCCGATGGGCACACCCGGGCCCGGGTAGACCAGTCCGCTCACGGACGCCATGGTGTTGCCCGCCGCGTACAGGCCCGGGATGACGTCGCCGCCGGGTGTCGTCACGCGGGCCTGGTCGTCAGTGGTCAGGCCGCCCTTGGTGCCGAGGTCGCCGAGTACGACGGGAACGGCGTGGAACGGCCCCTTCTCCAGCGGCACAAGATTGGGGTTCGCGCCCTCACCCGTCGCGAAGAAGCGGTCGTAGGGGTCTTCCCCGCGGTGGAAGTCCTCGTCCACGCCGGCCGCCGCGAAGCTGTTGAACCGCTCGACCGTTGCCGTGAGTTCCGCGGCCGGGACGCCGATCTGCTCCGCGAGGCCGACCAGGGTGTCGGCCTTCTTCCACACGCCGCTGTCGAGGTACGGCCGGGCGTCGCCGGGGTTCGCGCTGACGATACCGGGCGGCAGGCCTTCGGTCGTGCCGTCATAGATCCAGTAGCAGGGTAGGGGGTTGCCGGCGGCCTCCTGGGCGAGCAGGGCGCGGCCCATCCGGTCATAGGGAAGGGACTCGTTGGCGAACCGGCGTCCTTGGGCGTTGACGAAGATGCCGCCCCTGGCGCCGAGGGTGAAGGACGCGGTGGATTCGTCCAGCGCCACGCTGGGGCACCACCAGCATTCGCCCAGCAGGTCGGTGCCCGCGCCGGCCGAGAGACCTGCCCGAAGCGCGTCCCCGGTGTTGGCTCCCGTCGGCCCCATGGTCCACCGGGCATCCCGGGGGGCCTGGTACGTCCGGCGCAACTCGTCGCTGCCCTCGAAGCCGCCGGCGGCCAGGATGACGCCCTGGCGGGCCCGGATACGCAGCGGGCGGCCGTCCCGCAGAGCCTGGACGCCGACGACGCGGCCGTTCTCCTGGATCAGCCCGTCCAGGGCGGTGCTGTGGCTCAGCCGCACCCGGGACGTCTCCCGCAGGGCCAGCAGGAAACGCCCGATCAGGGCCTGTCCGCCGCCCAGTCGGGCCCGGGGCAGATCCGCGCCCAGGCGGTCGGCCGCCCAGGAGGGGCGCAGGAGGTCCAGCAGGTCTCCGAGTTCCGCGGCGTCGATCTCCTCCGGCACGATCGAGCGTCCCCGGTCGAACCTTCCCGGAGCGTCGTAGTAGTCCGGGAACGCCGCGTAGCGGAAGCGCAGGTGACGGCTCTCCTCCAGGAACGCGACCAGGTCCCCACTGTGGTTGACGTAGGACTCCTGCAGTGACGCCCTGGTGCGCTCGCCGACCGTGGCGCGCAGGTAGCCGAGAGCCTGCTGTGCGCTGTCGTCGAGTCCGGACCGCTGCTGCGCCTGGTTGCCCGCCAGCCACAGGGAGGCGCCTGAGTAGGCGGTGGTGCCGCCGAAGAGCGGCGTCTTCTCGATGAGCATCGTGTCCAGTCCGTGGGCTGCGGCCGTGTAGGCGCCGGTACAGCCGCCGCCTCCCGAACCGACCACGAGGACGTCGCACTCGGCGTCCCATCCTTCGGCTGGGGACGGACTGCTTGCGGCAATGGACATGCGGTTTCCTCCTGGCCGGTCGTCATGTGCCGGTCAGCGTAAGAAGAAGTGCCGTCATCGCGGGTACGCGCAGTCCCGTTCACCGGGAGGAGATGGGCCCGGTCGGACGCCTGAACGGACCGGCTCCCATGCGGGCAGGCAGTCGCGTACGGAAACGGGCCGGGTCCCGCTGCCGAAGCCGCCATCGGGTGTGGGCCCGGTCGCGCTGAGCGGGACTACCCCGCGCCCTTTCCCACCCCTTGCCGCGTATCCTCGGACGTCGTTCCTGTATGCGACCGTTCAGGGGGAGAAGTGCCGAGAATCGCCGAGGCCAGGGCAGGTGCCGAGCCCAGCTCTCCCGGGCAGCGGGCGCGTCAGCTGCGCATCCTCCGCGCGGCCGCGGAGCTCGCGGCCGAGCAGGATCTGGACCGGGTGCAGATGCATGAGGTGGCCAAGGCCGCCGGAGTGGCGATCGGCACGCTCTACCGCTACTTCCCGTCGAAGACCCACCTGTTCACGGCAGTCATGGCCGAGCAGATCGAAGGCTTCGGCGCACGGCTGCCCGAGCGCGGCGCCGACACCTCTCCGGTGGACGCCGTCTTCGAGACGCTGGCCAGCGCCACGCACAACCTGCTGCGCCATCCGACGCTCGCCACCGCGATGATCCAGTCGGCGAACTCCGCGAGCGCCGCGACCGTCACCGATGTGACGCGCGTCGACACCGGCTTCCGCGACCTCATGCTGAAGGCGTGGGGGGTGGAGCATCCCGCGGAGCAGCACCTCACCCGCGTCCGGCTGCTGACGCTGCTCTGGTACGGCGTCCTGCAGTCGCGGCTCAACGAGCGGATCTCCGCGGCCGACGCGGAGTCCGACCTGCGCATGGCGTGCGAGCTGCTGCTCGCGCCCGGCCCCACGCCCCTGGAGACGCGCTCCGGTTGATCGCACCGGTCCGTGCGGAGCGCGCCGGTGCGGGGGCAGCGCGAAGCGGGGGCCGTCTCCTTCCCGGAGACGGCCCCCGCTTCGTGAGCCCCGCGAGGCGTCAGTTCGCGGCTGCCACGTTCTCGACCCCGGTGGTGTCGAGCTCGGCGACGCTGAAGGCCGCGTAGTTGTGGTACGGGTTGCGCCCGCTGAAGTAGGGCGTCAGCTGGGAGTCGAGCTCCTCCGGGGTGAAGGCCCCGTCGCCCGCGGTGAACTTCCGTTCCACGGTGGGGGCCGCCATCAGGGCCACCATGTCGCCGTAGACGACGAACACCTGCCCGTTGATCTCTGCCGCGGCGGGCGAGGCCAGGTAGCTCACGAACGTCCCGACCCGCTCGGGGGCGAGGATGTCCAGTCCGTCGTCGGCATTCGCTCCGGCGCCGAAGACGCCCGCCGTCATTCCGGTGCGGGCACGCGGGCAGATCGCGTTGGCGCGCACGCCGTATCGGGACAGCCCTTGGGCGGTGGCCAGGGTCAGCGCGGTGATGCCGGCCTTCGCCGCGGAGTAGTTCGGCTGGCCCGGGGCCCCGAAGAGGAAGGCTTCGGAGGAGGTGTTGACCACCCGCCCGTAGACGGGGCCGCCGGCCGCCTTGGCGGCCGCCCGCCAGTGCGCCGCCGCCGCGCGCGAGACGGCCGCGTGCCCCTTGAGGTGGACGCGGATGACGTCGTCCCAGTCGGACTCGGTGAGGTTGAAGAGCATCTTGTCGCGCAGCACACCCGCGTTGTTGACGAGGATGTCCAGGCTGCCGAAGCTCTCCACCGCGGCCCGCACCAGACGGTCGCCCATGGACCATTCGCCGACATCGCCGGTCACCGCGACGGCCTCGCGGCCCAGAACCTTGATCTCCGCGACGACCTCCTCGGCGGCCGGCCCCACGTCGTTCACCACCACGTTGGCGCCCTGGGCCGCGAGCGCCAGCGCCTCGCTCCTGCCCAGGCCGGCGCCGGCGCCGGTGACGACGGCGGTACGCCCCGCCAGGCTGTTCGTCGAGCTCATGCTGCCTCATTCCTCTCGTGCGACCTGCATTCCGAGAGCCCGAAACTAGTATGAATTCTAGTTCTGCCCGGCGGGGTGTCCCGCTGAGTGGTGCGGGCCCCGTCGCTAGGCGAAGCGGACCGACACCGAGTCCAGTCCGGCAAACTCGGCCCGGAAGTCGTCCCCGGGCCGCACGTCGACCGCCCGGGTGCACGAGCCGGGCAGAACGATGTGACCGGCCTCCAGCCGGACGCCGAACGACGCCACCTTGCGGGCCAGCCAGGCGACGGCCTCGGTCGGATCTCCGAGCACCGCGCTGGTGTTGCCGCGCGCGATCTCCTCGCCGCCCCGGTACAGCACGGCGCCGATGTCGGTGAGGTCCAGGTCGCGCGGGGCGACCCGGGCGGCCCCCAGGATCACCCCCGCCGAGGAGGCGTTGTCGGCGATGGTGTCCGCGAGCCCGATCTTCCAGTCCTGGATCCGGCTGTCGATGAGTTCGATGCTCGCGACGACGTACTCCGTCGCGGCGAGGACGTCCTCGCCCGTGCACCCCTCACCGGGGAGGCTCTCGCCGAGTACGTAGCCGATCTCGACCTCGATCCGGGGGAAGCAGTAGCGGCCGGTGTCCACGGGGGTCTCTTCCGACAGCACCATGTCCGAGAGCAGATGGCCGTAGTCCGGCTCGTCGACCCCCATCATCTGCTGCATGACCTTCGAGGAGAGCCCCACCTTGTGGCCGCTCACGGTGACCCCGGTCACCAACTGCCTGCGGATGTTCGCCAGTTGGATCTCATAGGCGTCGACCACGTCGATGCCGGGGAACGTCTCGGTCAGCGGGGCCACGGGTACCCGGTCCCGCTGCGCTGCCCACAACAGGTCTGCGGCTTCGGCGCGCTGCGAGGGCTCAAGCATCGTGGTCTTCCTCCTGGATCGGGGGTCCGCCGGTCGGGCGGGTGGAACGGAAACGGATACGGCCACCGGAGATCGCCGTACGTTCGTGTGCCGATGTCTCGAACCGCAGGCCGGCGTCGCCGTCCTGCCATCCGTGGACGTCGAGCCGCTCGCCCGGGAACACCGGCGCGGCGAACCGGGCTTCGAGCTCCACCACGTCGGCCGGGTGGGCTCCCAGCGTCTCGGCCATGGGAAGGGTGACCGCGGCGAGCGTGCACAGACCGTGCAGGAACGGCCGGGGCATGCCCGCGGCTCGGGCCGCCTCGGGGTCGATGTGCATGTGGTGCCGGTCGCCGAGCAGCCGGTAGAGCGCGGCCTGGTCGGGGTGCGTGGCCACGGCCAGCCGCTGGTCGGCGGGTTTCTCCGGCCGTTTCGGGGCGCTGGGACCCCGGTCGCCGCCGAAGCCGCCGCAGCCGGGGGCGAACAGCGACCACGTCGCCACGAAGCACTCGCTCGCCACCTCGACGTCGAAGACGGCGGCGGAATCCTTGTCCCACACCTCGGCGACCCGGGCCGTCATCGCCACCTCGCCGCTCCTCGCCAGCGGCGCCAGCACCTTCAGCCGCTGGGCTCCGTGGACGGCGGTCCTGATGTCGAAGGCGCCCAGCGCGCCGAGGGCGTCGGGAGCCCACTGCGCCAGCGTCAGCGCGAACGTGGGCAACACCCGCAGCCGTTCCTCGAACACGAGGTCGAGGTCGCTCGCCCGCGCTCCGACCGCGAGCGCGTACAGGATCGCGTCGCGTTCGGTGTAGGAGACGGTACGGGTGCCGAGGTCGCAGCCGTGCCACGGGGATTTGGTCATCGGTCGGCTCCCAGGACGAGTCCGCTGGTAGGTACCCCGGTCCCCGCGGTGACGAGGACGTTGCCGACACCGTCGGGCTGGTTCACGGACGTGCCGCGGACCAGCCGGACGCCCTCCGCGATGCCGTTCATGCCGTGCAGGTAGGCCTCGCCGAGCTGACCGCCGTGGGTGTTCACCGGTAGCCGGCCGCCGATCTCCAGGTTCCCCTCCGCGATGAAGTCCTTGGCCTCGCCCGTGCCGCAGAAGCCGAGCTCCTCCAGTTGCGGCAGCACCAGCGGGGTGAAGTGGTCGTACAGGACCGCGGCGTCGATGTCCTCGGGCCCGAGGCCGCTCTGCGCGTACAACTGCCGCCCGACCAGGCCCATTTCCGGGATGCTGCTGATCGTCGGCCGGTAGTAGCTGGTCATCATGTGCTGGTCGGCTCCCAGTCCCTGGGCCGCGGCGCGGATCATCGCGGGCGGGTGGGGCAGGTCACGGGCCCGCTCCACCGACACGACCACCAGGGCCTGGCCGCCGTCGGTCTCCTGGCAGCAGTCCAGCAGGCGCAGCGGTTCGGCGATCCAGCGCGAGTTCTGGTGGTCCTCCAGGGTGATGGGCCGCCCGTGGAACCAGGCGGCGGGATTGTTCGCCGCGTGCTTGCGGTCGACGACGGCGACACGGCCGAAGTCCTCGCTGGTGGCACCGTATTCGTGCATGTACCGGCGGGCGAACATCGCGACCCACTGGGCGGGTGTGCTCAGTCCGAACGGGGTCATCCAGGCGTACGCGGCGCGGTCGGCGGTGGTGTCCATCGGCCGGTCGGCCTGGCCGAGTCCGTACCGTTCGCCGGAGCGCTCGTTGAAGGCGCGGTAGCAGACGACCACCTCCGCGGCGCCCGTGGCGACGGCCATGGCCGCCTGCTGCACGGTCCCGCAGCCGGCGCCGCCGCCGTAGCCGATGCGGGAGAAGAACGTCAGCTCCCCCATACCGGTGTTGCGGGCCAGGTGGATCTCGGAGTTGGTCTCGGCGGTGAAGGTGACCAGGCCGTCGACGTCGGACGGCTTGAGCCCGGCGTCGGCGAGGGCGGCGAGCACGGCCTCGCAGGCCAGTTGGAGTTCGCTGCGCCCGGAGGACTTGGAGAACTCGGTGGCCCCGATACCCACCACGGCGGCGGCACCGGTCAGGGCGCTGACGGTCATCGGGTCCCCGCCCCCTTCGGCAGTTGCACGGTCACCGTGCCGGAGACATGGGTGCCCAGGCCGTTGGTGCCGCGCACCGAGATCTCCAGCCCGCGGTCCTCGTCGGTCCTGGCCATGACTGTGCCGGTGAGCACCATCGTGTCGCCGGGGTAGTTGGGCGCGCCGAGCCGGATCCGGATCGCCTTGACGACCGCGGCCGGGCCGGCCCATCCCGTGATGTACCGGTCGACCAGCCCGTTGGTGGTCAGGATGTTCATGAAGATGTCCTTCGAGCCGCGCTGCCGCGCCAGTTCGGGGTCGTGGTGCACGTCCTGGTAATCGCGGCTCGCCAGGGCGGTGGCGACGATGAGCGTGCGGGTCAGCGGGATCGACAGCTCGGGGAGCGTGTCGCCGACGGCCACCTCTTCGTACATCCGCGTGGCCGACGTCGTCCGCGCGGCCGGTGGTGTGCTTCTGACCGGTGCCGTCATGAGGCCACCGCCTCGCGGGCCAGGAGCGCGCCGAGCCGGGAGAGGTCGGCGCCCGCCCCGCCCAGGGTGGTCGAGATCTGTTTGCCCCACAGGAAGTGGCGGTGCACCGGATAGTCGGTGTCCACGCCGATGCCGCCGTGCACGTGCTGGACGCGGTGGACGACGTTCAGCCCGCCTTCGGTGGCCCACCACTTGGCGACCAGCGCCGCCCGGGTCGCGCCTTCGCCGTCGTCGAGCGCGGTCACCGCCTGCCACAGCGTCACCCGCATCGCCTCGATGTCGATCCAGCAGTCGGCGAGCTGGTGCTGCACGGCCTGGAAGGTGGCCAGCGGACGGCCGAACTGCCGGCGCTCGCCCAGATAGCCCGCTGCGTGCCGCAGCGCGCCCTCGGCAACCCCGAGCTGTACGGCGGCCAGCGCGACGGCGGCGCGTTCGACGGTCCACTCCACGGTTCCGGTGCCCGGGGCGCCGACCGCCTCGGCGAGGGCACCGTCGAGCGTGAGCTGCCCGGCAAGGTCGTGGCTGGTGGTCTCGGCGTGCTCCCAGGTGACCCCGGCGGCGTCCGCGGCGACGAGGAAGAGACCGGTGCCTGCTTCGGTTCTGGCGGTGACGAGTACCTGCCCGGCGCCCGCGGGCGAGGGCACCACGGCCTTGGTGCCGCTGAGCCGCCAGTCGTCCCCGTCGGCCGTGGCGGTCGTCAGCGGTGCGAGCGGATCGGCCGGGCCGAATTCCTCCAGCGCGAGGGTCGGCCGGGCCGTGCCGTCGGCCACGGCCGGCAGGAGCGCACCGCGCTGCCGCTCGGAGCCGTGCGCGTCGACCGCGAGGGCGGCGACGACGGCCGGCCAGATCGGGACAGGTGCCACGCACCGCCCCTGTTCCTCCAGCAGGACGCACAGCGCGGCTGTCCCGAGTCCGGCTCCGCCGGCCTCCTCGGGCAGGGCGGTGCCGAGCAGCCCGGCAGCGGCCAGGTCGGCCCAGAGCTTGCCGTCGACACGGGTCCCGGACGTCTCGATCTCGCGCAGCCGCTCGGGGGTGGTCCGGTCGGTGAAGATCTCACGCGCCAGGTCCCGGACTGCTTCGAGCTCTTCTCCCAGCGAGAAATCCACTAGTGGTCCTCCGTCGCGACAGGCCGGAACACCGGCAGTGAAAGGTCGGGGTCGGCGTCCAGCCAGTCGAGGACGACGGGCATGTCGATGGCCACGTCCTCGGGTGCGATGCCGGCCAGGTTGGTGATGAGCCGGGTGCCCTCCGCCAGTTCGACGACCGCGACGACCATCGGGAACGCGAAGGCCGGATGCCGCGGGTGGTGGTTCACCGTGAAGCTGTAGACGTGGCCGCGCCCCGATGCCTCGACGGTGCCCCAGTCCAGGGAGTTGCACTGCGGGCAGCAGGGCCCCGGCGGATGGCGCAGGGTCGCGCAGGAGGAACAGCGCTGGATCAGCAGGCGGTGCCCCTTGGCCGCCTCGAACCAGAAGGCGTTGTCCCGGTTGACGGCGGGCCGTGGCCGCGGCGCCGCCGGCTCCCGCTGCGGCGCCGCGGCCGCCTCCTGTTCCTGCTTCTGCTTCTGCTCCGGCTCCGGCTGCGACTCCGCCGGACGGAACCGCAGGGTGCGCCAGCGCTGGGTGGCGACCGGCTGCCCGTCCTGGTCCCGGTAGGTCTTCACGGTGGTGACGAACCGTCCGACGCCGAGCCCGGTCCGCTTCTCCGGTGAGATCGACTCGACCACCTCCTGCACGCCGACGTGGTCCCCCGGCGCCAGTTCGCGCAGGAACTCCAGCTCGGAGTCGGTCGCCACCACGGAGGTGTAACCGCCCGCGTCCAGCAGCTCGACCAGCTCGTCGAACCCGCTGTGCGCACCCGGCAGGGCCATCGTGGCGGCGTAGCCCCGCATCGTCCACGCCTGGACCATCGATGCCGGGGCCACCACACCGGCGCGTCCCGTGGCGCGGGCCGCCTCGTCGTCGACGTACACCGGGTTGTCGTCCCCCATCGCCTCCGCCCAGTGCCGGATCATCGGCCGGTTGACGGGGTCCTGGCCCGGGGCGAGCGGCTTCAGTTCACGGCCGACGAAGGCCCGCAGCTGCTCCTCGTACTCCTCGTTCACGCGCCACGCCCCTTGCGGGGAAGGCCCAGGCCCTGGGTGGCGACCATGTCGCGGAGGACTTCGTTGACGCCGCCGCCGAAGGTGTTCACGATGCCCTGGCGCGAGAGCTGCTCCACCTGTCCGGCCAGTACCGCGCCTGGCGACTCGGGCCGGATGCGTCCCGCCGCTCCCAGGATCTGGGTCAGGCTCCGCTGTACCTCGATGTGGGTCTCGGTGCCGTACGTCTTGGCCGCACCGGCCTCGGCCCCGGTCAGGGTGCCCTGGGCGACCGCGCCGGTCATCTTCCAGTTCATCAGCCGCATCGCCTCCAGCCGGGCGTGGGTGCGTGCGAACTCCTGGCGGACCCACGGCAGTTCGACGGTGCCGTTGGCCTTGGCCCACTCCAGGACCCGCTCCCACAGCTGGATCATCCGGCCCCCCAGCGCCGCCAGGCCGATGCGCTCGTGGTTGAGCTGCGCCGTGATCAGCCGCCAGCCGCCGTTCACCTCGCCCACCACCTCGGTGGCCGGCACCCGGACACCGCTGTAGTAGGTGGCGGTGACGACCATGCCGCCCACGGTCCGGATGGGGCTCCAGGAGAATCCCTCGGCGTCGGTCGGGACGACCAGGATCGAGATGCCCTGGTGCTTGGGGGCGTCGGGGTCGGTCCGGACGGCCAGCCAGATGTGGTCGGCGGTGTTGGCGCCACTGGTGAAGATCTTGCTGCCGTCGACGACGAAGCCGTCGCCGTCACGGACGGCCCGCGTCGTCAGCGACGCCAGGTCCGTGCCGGCCTCGGGCTCCGTGTAGCCGATCGCGAAGACGATGTCGCCGGAGAGGATGCCCGGAAGGAAGCGTTCCTTGTGCTCTTGCGACCCGTACGCCATGAGCGTGGGGCCGACCGTGTTCACGGTGACGAACGGGAACGGGAGACCGGCCCGCTGGACCTCGTCGAAGAACACGTACTGTTCCTCGATCGAGCGGCCCTGGCCCCCGTACTCCTTCGGCCAGCCGATGCCGAGCCAGCCGTCGGAGCCGAGCCGTTTGACCACCTCGCGGAAGCGGTCCCCGCCGACGCCCTCCTCGCCGACCCGACGGCGCTCCTCCTCGGGCATCAGGCCCGAGAAGTACCTGCGCAACTCCTTGCGCAGCTCGCGCTGTGCGGCACTCTCGCGCAGTTGCATGTGGTTCTCCTGTCGTTGTCGCCGACGGACGTGGTCAGGGAAGGAAGCGCGCGCGCCCGTTGGCGAGGAACTCGCCGCGCAGTGCCGTCTTGTCCTCGTCGGTCATGGGTACGTAGTCCGGCTCCCCGCGTCCGGCCCAGCGGTAGACCGGGTCCTTTGTGCGCCAGCCCTGGAGCTGCATCTCCTTCTTGCGAAGCTTGTTGGAGCCGGTGCTCGGGAGGGCGTGGGAGACCCGGACGAAGCGCGGTGCGCCCTTGGTACCGAGGTCCTCCTGCCGGGACAGGAACTCCGGCAGGCGCAGCTCCTCGAAGCGTGTGCCCTCGGGGATCTCGACCGCGGCCATCACCTGGTCGCCGGAGCGGGGGTCGGGCACGCCGAAGACTCCGGCGGCGACGATGGCGGGGTGTCTGCGCAGAATCCGTTCGGTCAGCAGCGCCGAGGTGTTCTCCCCGTCGACGCGGATCCAGTCGCCGGAACGGCCCGCGAAGTAGAACCAGCCGGACTCGTCGACGTATCCGAGGTCACCGGTCCAGTACCAGCCGTGGCGTACGCGTTCGGCGTTCGCGGCGTCGTTCTTGTAGTAGCCCTCGAACCTGGCGGCGCCCTCGGTGTCGACGATCTCCCCGATGGCCTCTTCCGGGTTCTTCACCCTGCCGTGCTCGTCGAGGACGGCGGGCGGGCACTGCTCGCGGGTCTCCGGGTGGACGATCCTGACGCTGTCGCGTGCGGGCACACCGAGCGCCCCCACCGGGCCGCCGGGTGCCTGTTTGAGCATGCCGCCGCCCTCGCTCGAACCGTAGCCCTCGATGAGCCGGCATCCGAAGCGGTGCAGGAAGGCGGCCTGGTCCTCCGGGGAGGCTTCCGTGCCGAAGGCGTGGGTCAGCCGGTTGTCGCCGTCGTCGGCCTGCTCGGGTGTCGCCAGGACGTAGCCGATCGCCTTGCCGACGTACGTGAAGAAGGTGGCTCCGAAGTGCTTGACGTCCGGGAGGAAACCGGAGGCCGAGAACTTGGGGGTGAGGGCGATGGTGGCGCCGGCGGCCAGGGCGGGAGCCCACAGCATCATCAGCGCGTTCCCGTGGAACAGCGGCATGGAGCAGTAGCAGATGGCGTCGCGGCCGATGTCGTACTTGGCGCAGTTGGCCCGGGCGAGCGCGGTCAGCCGGCCCTGCGAGCAGATCGCCGCCTTCGAGGCGCCCGTCGTACCGGAGGTGAACAGCAGCAGCATCCGGGTGTCCGCGGTGACGGCCGGGTCCCGGACCGGGTCGGCGGCGTACGCCGCCGCCTGCTGCGCGTAGCCCGGCTCGTCGACGATCAGGACCCGGTCACGGTCCACGCCGGGGTCCAGGCCGTCGAGCAGTGCGAGGCCCGCACGGTCGGTGACGAGCAGCCCGCAGTCGGCGTGCCGCACCTCCTGTTCGAGCTGGGCGCCGCGGCGGGTGGAGTTGATGCCGACGACGGTCGCGCCGCTGAGGGCGGCACCACCCAGCCAGAAGATGAACTCGGGCACGTTGTCCAGCAGTACGCCGATGTGGAACGGACCCTCGGTGCGCAGCGACCGGGCCCAGGACGCGCGCGCCGCGCTCTCCCGGACGACCTCGTCCCAGGTCCAGCTGCGCTCGCGGGTGCGCAGACCCACGTGGTCGTCCCCGGCCCTGGCGAGCAGCAGGTCGGCAATCATCTCGTGCAACGTCGGTCCCTCTCACCCGTTGACCGGGGTTTCCCGCTGTCGGTGCGGGCGTCGGCGCGTGCAGATGTGCGCGCCGGGCCGCCCGCCGTGAATGGTGATGCGCTGATGCCCCGATGGGCGTGGCACGACGGAGAGTTCGCGCGGTCCTGACCCGTCGGCCGGTCCTCGTTCCGGTCCTCCGCCGGCGCACCGGTCAAGGTGCTGACCGCGACGTTAGCCGGGAGGGTTTCCCCTGGTGCGGGCGGTCCCGCTGACCGGGAGGCTCAGGGTCTGTCCGGCACCCGGGGGGAACGAGCGGTACGTCAGTCGAAGTTGGCCTGGCCTCCATCGAGTGGCACGGTCGCGCCGGTGAAATAGCGGGCGTCCGGTCCGCAGAGCATCACCACGGCCCGTCCGATGTCCTGCTCGCAGTCGCCGACGTAGCCGAGCGGGATGGACTCGCAGAACGCGGCGGCCTCCTCCGGGTTGGCGGTCTGCCATTTCTCGTACGCGGGCGAAACGGCGTGCGGTGCCACCGCGTTGACGCGGATGTTGTCGGGCCCCCACTCGCAGGCGGCGCTGCGGGTCAGGGAGCGGACGGCCACCTTGGCGGCGGCGTACGCGCCGTAGTTGCGCAGATCCCAGCGGACCATGGCCGAGGTGACCAGGTTGACGACGACGCCGCCGCCCCGTCGTTTCAGATGGGGGTGGGCGGCCTTCATGAAGGCGAAGGTCGCGAAGGGGCCGCTGTGGAAGCCCTTGCGGAACTGCGCGTCGCTCATCGACAGCAGCGGGCCGTAGGCGCCCGTGTACGCGTTGTTGACCAGGATGTCGATGCCGCCGAACCGGTCGGCGACCGCGTCCACCACCCCGGGGACGCGGTCGGTGTCGCTCACGTCGCAGACGAAGGGTTCGGCCCGGAGGCCGCGGGCACGCAGCAGTTCGCAGGTCGCTTCGAGCTTCTGTGGTGTCCGCCCGAGGACGGCGATCGACGCGCCCTCGGTGGCGAGCGCGAGGGCGATGCCCTGGCCCACTCCTTGTCCGGCCCCGGTGACGACCGCGACCTTGCTCTCAAGACTTCCCACCGGTCTGCCTCTCTTCGTGTGCGGGTGTGCTCCGGCCGGGCGTTCAGCGCGGGCGGGCCAGGTGCTTGGCGATGAACAGGCCCTCTGCGCTCACGCAGTCCTGGCCGCCGGCCGAGATGGTCCCGACGGTGCGGATCTTCGCGCCGTCCACATGGACCTGGCGGCCGGTGACCGTCAGCGGTTCGAACAGCGGGGTGGGGCGGTGGTAGCGCAGGGTGAGTTCCGCCGTCATGCCGGAGGGGCCGCCCCAGTGGTTCGCGACGCCGAGGGTGTGGTCCAGGAGCAGCGCCGAGATGCCGCCGTGCACATGTCCGGGCGGCCCCTGGTAGGGCAGGCCGAGGGTGACGGTGCCCTCGATGGCGCCGTCGTCCCGGCCGTACAGCTTCAGCGGGGGCGCGAGGGCGTTCTCGGGTCCGGTGACCGGGTCGTGCCTGGTCACCCCCTCGCCGTTCCACATGTCGACCAGGCGCTCCTCGCGGGCGGGGGCGTGCTCCGCCAGGTGGTCCGCGACCGCGTGGAGCTGCTTGGCGACGCACGACATGTCGGCGTCCGACCGGTCGCCGGCCAGCAGCAGCGCGGCGATCACCCGGCGGGCCGCGGCGACGGCCGCGTCCAGTCCGGTGTCGTGGGCCTCGGCCACCAGCGGCGGCCGTGCGGCGGTCTCGCCGTCGGTACGGGTGTCGGATCCGGTGCTCATGAGGTGACCTTCGCCGTCGCGTGGGTGAGCACCGGGGCGTTGTCGCGTTCGGGGCAGGTGGAGTGCAGCACCAGTCCCTCTCCTTCTCGCCACACCGAGGTGCGGATGGTCTCGCCCGGGAACAGTGAGCCCGCGAAGCGTACGGAGAAGCCGTTCAGCCGCGTGACGTCACCGTCGAGCACTCCGTCGACGAGCGCCTTGCAGACGATTCCGTACGAGGCCAGCCCGTGCAGGATCGGCCGGTCGAAGCCTGCCGCACGGGCGAACCCGGGGTCGGCGTGGAGCGGGTTGAGGTCTCCGTTGAGCCGGTACAGCAGCGCCTGCTGCGGGGTGGTGGGCGTTTCGAGCACGAGGTCGGCCGGGCGCTCCGGCGCCGTCCAGGAGGTCTCCGGTCCGGGCTCTCCCCCGAAGCCGCCCTCCCCGCGGGCCCAGATCTGCATGGTGGTGGTCCACAGCGGATCGCCCTGTGGGTCGGCCGCGGCGGACTCCAGCACGATCACCGCCGCCTTCCCCTTGTCCCACACCTCGGCGACCCGCGAGGTGACTGTGGCCGAGCCCGAGGCCGGCAGCGGCCGGTGGATCTCAAGTCCCTGGCCCGCGTGGAGGATCGAGCGGAGGTCGGTCTCGATGCCGGGCATGTTCACGGACATCGTGGGCACCTCTCCGGCCGAGATGCCGGAGCCGGCCACCAGGGCGAAGGTGGGCAGCACCTGGAGGCCACGCTCGAAGGTCAGGTGCAGTTCCGGGTCGGTGGCGGCGTCCGAGCCGGCCCCGAGGCTGAGGTGGTACAGGAGCACGTCGCGGGTGCTCCAGCTGATCTCGCGCACGGACGGGTCCGCGCTCAGCGCCTTGTGGCGGTCGATGGGCATGGTGGTTCTTCCTTCACGAGGGGTTTCGGCCCGGTGGCGCGGCCGGCCCGGCCGGCCGCGCCGCGGTCGCGTCTTCAGGCACGCTTCGGGGTGGGCCTGGGGTCTCGGTCCAGGCCCAGCAGGCGTTCGCCGATGATGTTCAGCTGCACTTCCGTCGTACCGCCCGCGATCGACAGACAGCGGGAGTTGAGGAACATCCAGGTGGCGTCGTGACGCCGGCCCTCGCCGGTCAGCGCGGCGCTGCCCTGCCAGTCCATGGCGGTCTCCCAGACCTGCTGCTGATGCTCGACGCCGAGGAGTTTGGCGATGCTGGCCTCCGCGCCCGGTTGCTGGCCGGAGACCGAGCGCAGCGTGGTGCGCAGGCCGAGCAGGGCACCGGACTGCGCGTCGCAGAGGATGCCGCCGAGGGTGGTGAGCCGTTCGTCGTCCATCTCGTGGGGGGTTGCGGCGGCGATGTCGAGCAGCGCCTCGCCGGACCCCAGCGACGAGTCGTGGGAGAGGGCGACTCGTTCGTTGGCGAGCGTGGTGCGGGCGAGTTTCCAGCCGTCGCCCGGCTGTGCGACGAGCATGTCGTCGGGGACGAACACGTCGTCGAGGAAGATCTCGTTGAACTCCGACTCGCCGGTGATCTGCCGCAGCGGGCGGATGTCCAGGCCGGGGGCGGTCATGTCGAGCAGGAAGTACGACAGTCCCTTGTGCTGGGGTGCGGCGGCGTCGGTCCGGGCCAGCAGGATGCCCCAGTGGGCGTCGCGGGCCATGGAGGTCCACACCTTCTGTCCGGTGATCCGCCAGCCGCCGTCGGTCTTCTCCGCGCGGGTGCTCAGGGACGCGAGGTCGGAACCGGCTCCGGGCTCGCTGAAGAGCTGGCACCAGACGATGTCGCCGCGCAGGGTCGGCGCGAGGAACCTCTCCTGCTGGGCGGCGTTGCCGTGGGCGATGATGGTGGGGACGACCCAGCCGCCGATGATCATGTCGACGGGGGTCAGGCCCGCCGCGCGGATCTCCTCCGCGATGACCAGCTGGGTCACGGCGTCGGCGCCCTTCCCCCAGGGTGCGGGCAGGTGCGGTGCGGTGTAGCCGTGGTCGGCGAGGTGGACGAGCCGTTCCCTGCCTTCCAGGGCGGCCGCGGAGCTCAGTTCGGCGCGGATGCCGGCGCGTATCTCCTCGGCCTCGGGCGGCAGTTCGACGCCGAGATCGCGGCGGGCGCCGTCCAGGGTGAGCCGGGCCACCCGGCGGCGCCACCGGGCGGTCGGGCCGAGGGTGAGGCGCAGGGTCTGGACCCGGCGCAGCCAGAGGTGGGCGTCGTGCTCCCAGGTGAAGCCGATGCCGCCGAGGACCTGGATGGCGTCCTTCGTGGTGGTGAACGCCGCTTCGACGCTGGTCGCTCCGGCGACGGCGGCGGCGAGGGACGCCTCCGCCGGGTCCTGGACGGCGCCCGGTTCGCCGGCGCGGGCGGCGTCCCAGGCGCAGGCGCGGGCCTGTTCGGCGAGCGCGAGCATCCGTGCGCAGCGGTGTTTGACGCCCTGGAACTGGCCGATGGGGCGACCGAACTGCTCGCGCACCCGGGCGTATTCGGCCGAGACGGCGACGGCCCGGTCGGCGATGCCGGAGGCCTCCGCCGCGAACAGCACCGCGGCCAGGTCGAGCGGGAGCTGCTGGTCGACCGCCAGTACGTCGGTGGCGGGGACCGCGGTGTTCCGCAGGCGCACCCTGGACGGGCGGCGGGCCAGGTCGTGGCCGGCCACGTCGGTGGTGTCCACGGAGGCGCGCGGGAGCACGAACCACGTCGTGCGGTCGCCGTCGCGGGCGGGCAGCACGAACAGGTCGGCGAGGTGGCCGCCGATGACGAGTTCGGACTCGCCGGAGACCGTCGCGGCGCCGTCGTCACCGCGGGAGAGCGTGAGGCTGCCGGCGCCCAGGCCCACCGCACCGATCGTGGTGCCGTCGGCGAGCCCGGCCAGATGTGTCCGGTGTCCCGCCCGGTGCAGGACCGCGGCGGCGAGCGTCGTGGGCAGGAAGGGGCCCGGGGCCATGGCCCGGCCCAGTTCCTCGACGACGACGGCGAGTTCGAGGAGCCCGTAGCCGGCACCGCCCGCGTTCTCGGGCAGGTGCAGGCCGAGCAGCCCCTGTTCGGCGAGGGTCTGCCAGAACGGCGGGAGCATCTCCTGCTCGGCGCTCACCGCCTTGTGGACGACGTCCTGGGTGATGTGCCGGTTCGCGAACGTGCGTACGGTGTCGCGCAGGTCGCGGTGCTCTTCGGTCAGTCCGATGGTCATGGCGGTCCCTCAGATCCGTTCGATGATCGTCGCCGTCGAGTGCGCGCCGCCGGCGCACATGGTGATCAGTGCGGTGGACTTGTCACTGCGCTCCAGCTCGTGGAGGGCTTGGGTGATCAGCCGGGCGCCGGTCGAGCCCACCGCGTGGCCGAGGGCGATCGCACCCCCGTTGACGTTCACCTTGTCCATGTCGGCGCGGTGGACCTGCGCCCACGACAGCACGACGGAGGCGAATGCCTCGTTGATCTCGACCAGGTCGATGTCGGCCAGTGTCATGCCGGCCTTGCACAGCACGTGGTCGGTCGCCTCGATGGGCCCGTCGAGGTGGTAGTAGGGGTCGGAGCCGACCATGCCGGAGGCGACGATACGGGCCCGCGGGCGCAGTCCCAGGCGGTCGGCGCGCTCGGCGCTCGTCAGGAGTACGGCGGCGGCGCCGTCGCTGATCTGGGAGGAGTTGCCGGCGGTGTGGATGCCGTCGGGCAGCACCGTCTTCAGCTGGGTGAGCCCCTCGGTCGTAGTGTCCCGGAGGCCCTCGTCGCGGGTCACGGCGGCGGTCTTCCCGGTCGGGCCCTCGGGGCCGGGCACCGGTGCCTCGACCTCGATGATCTGCCGGTCGAAGCGGCCTTCCGCCCACGCGCGGGCGGCGTTGCGCTGGGAGGCGAGTGCGAGGGCGTCCGCGTCGGCCCGTGTGATGCCGCGTTTGTGTGCGATCCGCTCGGCGGCGGTGAACTGGTCTGGCATGTCCAGTGCGAAGTCCCCCGGCACCGGCAGGCCGGTGCCGGGGGCGAGCGCCTGTCCGAGGAAGACCCGGCTCATCGACTCGACGCCGCAGCCGATCCCGACGTCGATCGCACCGGAGGCGATCAGCCCGGCGATCAGGTGCACGGCCTGCTGGGACGAGCCGCAGGCGCAGTCGATGGTGGTGCAGGCGGTGGCGTGCGGCAGTCCGGTGTGCAGCCAGGCGTTGCGGGTGACGTTGTTGGACTGCTCGCCGGCCTGGGTGACGCAGCCTCCGATCACCTGGTCCACCGCGTCCGGGGCGATTCCGGCGCGGTCCAGCAGGCCCTTCTGGGCCAGCCCCAGCAGCTCGGCCGGGTGCAGCCCCGACAGCGCTCCGCGGCGCCGCCCGACCGGTGTGCGCGTGGCTTCGACGATGACGGCCTCGGGCATGGTTCTCCGTAGGGTGTGAGGCGGCCCTTGGCGGGCCGGGTCGGTTGGCGGACCGGCCTGGTCCGGTCGGTCGCGGCGCCTGCCGCGGCCTCGGGAGGCTCGCGGGGTTCAGCACCGCACCCAAAAACTAGAATTCGTTCTTGTGCGGTGCAATACCCAGTCCCACTGAATGGCTCTGCGCCGCCGGCCGGCCGGGACGGGCGGCCCCTCAGATGTGTGAGCCTCCGTCGACCCTGATCTCCGCTCCCGTGAGGTAGCTCCCGTCCCGCGAGGCCGCGAAGGCGATGACGCCGGCGATCTGCTCCGGGTCGGCGGCGCCCAGCAGCGACCGGATCCGCCCGTAGTAACTGGCGTCCAGCTCCGGCGGCAGGACGTGCGGCCCCACCAGCGGCGTGGCGACCGTGCCGGGTGAGACGGGCACAACGCGGATGCCGCGGTGCACCACCTCGGCGGCCAGGGACAAGGAGAACGCCAGCACCGCGCCCTTCGACGCCGAGTAGGCGCTCATGTACGGGTTCCCGTGCGCGGCCGACGACGAGGCCACGTTGACGATGACGCCCGTCCGGTCGGGCAGATGCCGCAGCGCCTCCCGGCAGAACAGGGCCGTTCCGACGGCGTTGACGGAGAACAGCTGCTGCATGTCGGCGACGGTCAGCCGGTCGATGGGAGTCGTCCGGTGGATGCCCGCCACATTGATCAGGACATCGATGCCGCCGAGCTCCTCGGCGGCCGCCCGTACGGCGTCCACGACGGCACTCTCCTCGCAGACGTCGGCGACATGGGTCACGATCCGCCCGGGCCCGGAGGCCGCCCCGGCGGTCTCCCACAGACCGTCGCCCGAGAGGTCGACGGCGAACACGGCCGCCCCCTCGGCCACCAGGCGGATCGCCGTGGCCCGGCCGATACCGGACCCCGCTCCGGTGAGGAGAACATCAACACCTTCGAAACGCTTCATGACGGCCCTTCTCCCGGACAACCGCAGGCAGGGCGGCGGACGTTACCCGGCCCCGATGACCGGCGTCGGCACCGTCCCGCTCACCGGAACCGCCCTTCACCAGGGACCCGGCGCATGCCATTCCGGTCAGTGGGACTGCCCCGGTGGGCCGGCAACGCCCCGTCCTACCGTCCGAACACTGGAGACCCTGCGTCCTTGAGGGGATGGGAACAACGTGACCGCAGTCGAGTCAGAACACGACGGAGTCCGCGCCATCGAGGCGGCGGCCGCACCGGCCCGGTTTGCCCGTGGATGGCACTGCCTGGGGCTGTCGGAAAAATTCAAGGACGGCAAGCCCCATTCGGTCCAGGCCTTCGGCCAGAAGCTCGTGGTGTTCCGCGGCAGCGACGGCGAGCTCAGTGTCCTCGACGCCTACTGCCGCCACATGGGAGGCGATCTCTCCCAGGGCACCGTCAAGGGCAACGAGGTGGCCTGCCCCTTCCACGACTGGCGCTGGGGCGGGGACGGCCGCTGCAAGCAGATCCCGTACGCCCGGCGCGTGCCGCTCCGGGCCCGTACGGCGGCCTGGCCGACCCTGGACCAGGACGGGATGCTCTTCGTCTGGAACGACCCCGAGGGGAACCCGCCTCCGGCGGACGTCACGATCCCCCGTATCGAGGGGGCGACGAGCGACTCGTGGACCGACTGGATCTGGTACGAGACCGTCGTGGACGCCAATTGCCGCGAAGTCGTCGACAACGTCGTGGACATGGCGCACTTCTTCTATGTGCACTACTCGTTCCCGACGTTCTTCAAGAACGTCTTCGAGGGTCACACCGCCACCCAGTTCATGCGGGGCACGGGCCGCCCGGACGCGCGCCCGCAGGCGAAGAACGGCCAGCCGAAGACGACCGGCAGCACGTCGGTGGCGTCCTACCACGGCCCGTCGTTCATGATCGACGACCTCACCTACCACTACGACACGGGCGATGTGCAGTCGATCCTGATCAACTGTCACTACCCGGTGAGCGCCGACCGCTTCGTCCTGCAGTACGGCATCATCGTCAAGCGCTCGGACAGCCTGGAGGGCGCGGAAGCCGACAAGCTGGCCACGAACATGGCCGACTTCATCAAACTGGGCTTCGAACAGGACATCGCGATCTGGAAGAACAAGACCCGCATCGACAACCCCCTCCTGTGCGAGGAGGACGGCCCGGTCTACCAACTGCGCCGCTGGTACGAGCAGTTCTACGTCGATGCCGCCGACGTCAAGCCGGAGATGGTGAATCGTTTCGAGTTCGAGCTCGACACCACCCGTCCCGTCGAGGCCTGGCAGAAGGAGGTCGAGGCCAACCTCGCCCGCAAGGCCGCGGCCGAGAGCCGGCCCCTCTGATGCCGCGCGAGGACAACCGGCTGACCGACAGCGCGCCCATGCGGCCGCTGTCCTGCCTGCGGTGCGGCAACCAGGTGCGGGTGCGCAAGAGCAGCTGGCAGCAGACGAGCGTGCAGTGGGACGCGCAGGCCATGCTGGGCTGCCCGGAGCGGCAGGCCGGCGGTTGTGGCGAGGGACCGAACGGCGGTGCGTTCGAAGGCTGCCGTTCGCTCGGTGACACGATCCGGGAGGCCGCGCTGAGCGGTGCGATCACCGTGCTCCAGGAGTGAGGGAGCGGGTCGCCCGGTACAACGGTGAAGGGGTGGCCCTCCCGCTTACATGAGCGGGAGGGCCACCCCTTCACCGTTGTACCGGGAAATTATCCGCGGGCCGCGGCCACCCCGGCCCTGCGGCCGAAGAACGTGCCGTCACCCAGCGACGTACCACTGATGTATCCCTCGCCGTGGATGCCGGACGCCGCCCGGCCGGCCGCGAACAGCCCGGGAACGGCGGTGCCGGAGACGTCCAGCACCGCGCCGTCGGCGGTCGTGCTGAGCCCGCCGAGGGTGAATCCGGCGACCCCCGTCCCGGCGCCCGTGTTCCCGCTCTCCCCGGGGTTGAAGCCGAGGCGGGGGTCGATCGCCGCGAAGGGCCCCTTCAGCGGCCGCAGCCACCGGGCGTCCTTGTGGAAGTACGAGTCCTGTCCCTCCTCGGCGTACCTGTTGTACGTGCCCACCGTCGACTCCAGCGCGCCCGCCGGCATCCCGAGCTCCTCCTCCAGCTCGGCCAGGGTCTCCCCGACGAACTGCGGGAGCACACCCCAGCGTTCCGCCTCGGGCACGGACTCGTAGCCCTCCTCGTCGACGATCACCCAGTACGGGCCCGGCTGGGTCAGCACCGCCGCCACGCTGTACAGGCCCGGGTAGACGTCCTCGTTGATGAAGCGCTGCCCGTGGCCGTTGACCAGCATGCCGCGGGTGGCCATGGCGGGGAGGGCGGTGAGCGCGATCTCGGTCACCGACATGCGCCGGGTGGCCGCTCCGATCGCGGACGCCATCCGGATGCCGCTGCCGTCGTCCAGCCCGTCGCTGATCTTTCCGTGACCGACGAGGTGCGGTGCGTGGTCGGCCAGCATCTCCTCGTTGTCGACGAAGCCGCCGGTGGTGAGCACCACCGTTCCTGGGCAGTGAACAGGAGTGGGTCCTGGCTCACCGGCACGCCCCGAACGGTCTTGGGCGCACTGGTCCTCCGCTTTCGCATCCCGGGCGGCGACGCATATCCCGTATGCGCTCCGTTCCAGGCGGGCGGAATCCCTACGACCTGGCCATATGGGTGTGGCCAGAGGCGACGGGGAGGCCCCGAACCATCTCACTGGTGACACGGGGGCCCCGACTGCTGACACCACACCCGGCGTCCCAGATCGCACCGAGAACGTTACCCACACCCCGCCGGGCATACCCGCAGCTCATCGCGCCGATCACCCCATCGTGTCCATGTTCGCCAAAACGATGTGCCGGCCCAACAGTTGTGAACCCCTTCCGGGCGCGGTAGGCCCGCTCCTCGCCGTAGCTCCGGGCGGTGACGCCGACGACCCGGCCGTCTTCGTCCACGATCAACGCCGTGGCCAGGGTGTCGGTGTGGGTGAGCGCCCCTGCGGCCCCGGCGGCCTCGACGAGCTTCTCCATGATCAGCCAGCCGCCGTACGACTCGGTGGCGCAGCGGTGGCCACGCGGCGCGGGGCGGGCGACGGTGTTGTACGGCCAGGCGTTCTCACCCAGCCACATCAGGCCGTCCTTCGACAGCGGCATCCAGGTGGGGGCGTCCCACAGGCTCTTCTCGAAGGTGAGGCCGCGGTCGACGAACCACTGGAAGTGCCCGGTGCTCTCGTCGCAGTAGACCCGCAGCTTCTCCTCGTCGGCGTGCGGACCGAGTGCCGACTTCAGGTAGGCGAACATGTCGTCCGCGGCGTCCTGGAAGCCGCACGCGGTCTGTACCGGCGTGCCGCCGCCGAGGTAGAGCTCGCCACCGGACAGGGCCGAGGAGCCGCCGGGCCCGCCGGCCCGTTCCAGTACCAGGACCTCGGCGCCGGCCGAGGCCGCTTCGAAGGCGGCGGCCGCGCCCGCGCAGCCGAAGCCGACGACGAGTACGTCGGTCTCGGCGTCGTACCGGGAGACGGACGAGGCGGGGACCGGTGTCACCGGCCGGGAGGCGCTCACCGGCCCGCCTCGGGCGGGGTGAAGGCCGCGAGCGGCTCCGAGCCGGACCAGTCGTGGCCCCAGTAGCTGTCCGCGGTGATCTCCTCGGCGGTGTAGTACGTCTCGTCGACGAGCATGCCCTCGCAGCCGTACTCGATGTCCCAGCCGCCGGGCGCGCGCACGTAGAAGGAGACCATCTTGTCGTTGGTGTGCCGGCCCAGGGTGGAGGAGATGGAGAAGCCGAGCCGCCCGACGCTGTCGAGTGCGCGGCCCACCGCGTCCAGGCTGTCGACCTCGGCCATGAGGTGGACCAGGCCTGGTTCCTGCCCGTGCGGCGCGGGGCAGATGGCCAGACTGTGGTGCCGCTGGTTGACGCCCATGAAGCGCACGCGGCGAGGTGGGGTGTCGGGATCCGTGCCGGCGAGCCTGATCGCTCCGCGCGGCAGGAAGCCGAGGACCTCGGTGTAGAAGGAGACGGTCTCCTCCATACAGGTCGTGGGCAGGACGACATGGCCCATGCCCTGGCCGCCGGTGACGAAGTTCTGGGCGAAGCCGGTGCGCACGGGGCTGTGGTCGAGGATCGGGGCGAAGAAGACCTCGACGGGGACGCCGGCGGGGTCGTCGAAGGTGATGCCCGCTTCCACCCCGCGTTCGTCGGCCTCCTTCTGCGTCAGCTCCTTGACCGCTCTGCCCGACGCCTCGACGGCGCGCCCGACCTCCCCCAGGGCGAACTGGTCGCGCACCTCCCACCCGACGGCCAGTACCCGGTCGGTGTCACCGGGCAGCACGGCCAGTCGTGCCCGGCGCTCGTCCATCCGCAGGTAGAGACCGTCGGGATCCGGCCCGGACCCTTCGGCGAAACCGAGGCCGTCGACGGTGAGTTCGCGC
This sequence comes from Streptomyces sp. NBC_01320, assembly GCF_035974375.1. Taxonomy (NCBI): domain Bacteria; kingdom Bacillati; phylum Actinomycetota; class Actinomycetes; order Kitasatosporales; family Streptomycetaceae; genus Streptomyces; species Streptomyces sp. NBC_01320. The sequence goes on along the minus strand of NZ_CP108390.1, from coordinate 10,716,994 downwards.
CAGCGGTCGATGTCGCGCGTCTGGACCCTGAGATAGCCCAGCCCTCGTATCTGCGTCATGTGTTCCTCCCTCATCTGCCGGTCTTTCGGTCTGCCTGTCCTTCGTCGGACGGGCGCTGGTGCCGTGACGGTCGTCAGATCATCGAGCGCATCGGTCCGTTCGGCGGCTCGATGTCGAGCTGCGTCAGCGCGGCGGCGTGGAAGACCGAACCGGGCACGTGGATGGCGTGGGCGAGGCCGGTGTGGGCGTCGCGCCAGAAGCGCTGGATCGGGTTGTCCATCCGCATGGCGTTCCCGCCGGAGCGCGCGACGATCTCGTCGACGGCCCGCACCGCGCGCCACGCCGCCCGGGCCTGGGTACGCCGGCCCACGGCCCGCCGGTCGAAGGTGACCTCCCGGCCGGCCGCCACCATGTCGTGGAGCTGCGAGATGTTGTCCAGCAGCGCCGAGCGCGAGGCCGCGATCTCTGCCGCCGCCTCGCTGACGGCGTAGAGGACGTACGGGTCGTCCTTGACGGCCGTGCCGGTGATCTGGACGCGGTGGCGCTGATAGGCCATGTGGTGGGCCAGCGCCCCCTCGCAGATGCCGATGACGGCCGCGGTGATGCCGAGGGGGAAGGCGGCGGAGAACGGCAGGCGGTAGGTGGGGTTGGTCAGCCCGGCCTCCTTCGCCAGGGTGCCGTCGACCACTTTGGAGTACTCGATGACGCGGTACTCGGGGACGAACGCGTCCTTGACGACGATGTCCTTGCTGCCGGTGCCGCGCAGGCCGACCACGTCCCACGAGTCCTCGATGATCTCGTAGTCCGAGCGCGGCAGGACGACGTGCACCGACCTCGGGGGGTTCAGCCGGTTGCCGTCCTTGTCGGCCAGGAAGGCGCCGAGGAAGAGCCAGTCGCAGTGGTCGGTGCCGGAGGAGAACTGCCAGTGGCCGTTGAAGACGTAGCCGCCGTCCACGGGGCGGAGCACCCCCATCGGCGCGTAGGGAGAGCCGATCCAGGTGTCGTTGTCCTCGCCCCACACCTCCTCCTGGACCCGGGGGTCGGCCATCGCCATTTCCCAGGGGTGGACGCCGACGACCCCGGCGACCCAGCCGGTCGCGCCGTCGCAGGCGGCGATCCGCATGATGGTCTCGGCGAACTCGCGCGGGTGCAGTTCCAGGCCGCCGTACGTCTTCGGCTGGAGCATCCGGATCGCACCGGTCTCCCGCAGCACCTTGGCCGTCTGGTCGTCCAGTCGGCCGAGCGACTCGTTCGCCGGCCCCAGCGCGCGGATCTCCTCCGCGTGCTCGTTGATTGCGTCAAGTACCGTATTGGGCATGGCTGTTCTCACTTCCGTGCGGAGGTGTTCTCGGCGAGGGCGACGGCGATCTCGATGAGCTGGTCCTCCTGGCCTCCGACGAGGTTGCGGCGGCCGGCCTCCAGCAGGATCTCGGCGCCGGACACGCCGTACTTCGCGGCCTGGCGGTCGGCGTGCTTGAGGAAGCTGGAGTAGACCCCGGCGTACCCCATGGTCAGCGACATCCGGTCGAGGAGGCACTCGCCGTCCATGACCGGCCGTACGACGTCCTCGGCGGCGTCGATGATCTTCCGGGTGTCGATTCCGGTACGGATGCCGAGCTTCTCCGCGACCGCGGCGAAGGCCTCGACCGGGGTGTTGCCCGCGCCCGCGCCGAACCGGCGGGTCGAGCCGTCGATCTGCTGTGCGCCGGCCCGCACGGCGAGCACGGAGTTGGCGACGCCGAGTCCCAGGTTCTCGTGGCCGTGGAAGCCGACCTGCGCGTCGTCGCCGAGTTCGGCGACGAGCGCCGCGATCCGGTCGCTGGTCTGCTCCATGACCAGTGCTCCGGCGGAGTCGACGACGTAGACGCACTGACAGCCGGCGTCGGCCATGATGCGGGCCTGCCGGGCGAGCACCTCCGGGGACTGGCTGTGCGACATCATCAGGAAGCCGACGGTCTCCAGGCCCAGATCGCGGGCCAGCCCGAAGTGCTGGACCGCGATGTCGGCCTCGGTGCAGTGGGTGGCGATCCGGCAGACGGCGGCACCGTTGTCGGCCGCCTCACGGATGTCGTCCTGGACGCCGAGGCCGGGCAGCATCAGGAAGGCGATCTTCGCCCGGCGCGCGGTCTGCACGGCCGCCTTGATCAGCTCCTGCTCCGGCGTGTGGCTGAAGCCGTAGTTGAACGACGAGCCGCCGAGGCCGTCGCCGTGGGTCACCTCGATGACCGGGACCCCGGCCTCGTCGAGTGCCCCGACGATCGACCGGACGTGCTCGATGGTGAACTGGTGCTGCTTGGCGTGCGATCCGTCTCTCAGGGACGAGTCGGTGACGCGGATGTCGAGGTCGGCGCTGTAGGGCATGGCTGGTGAACTCCTTGGGTGCTCAGGATCCGGCGCGCTGGGAGACGATCCGCCGGGCGAAGCCCTCACCGACCTCGGTGGCCGCGGCGGTCATGATGTCGAGGTTCCCGGAGTAGGGCGGCAGGAAGTCCCCCGCGCCCTCCACTTCGAGGAACACCGCGACGCGGGCGAGGCCGCCGCTCACCTCGGTCGGCTCGTCGAACTGCGGCTCGGCGCGCAGCCGGTAGCCGGGTACGTACGACGCGACCTGGGCGACGATCTCGTGGATCGACGCGGTGATCGCGGCGCGGTCGGCGTCGGCCGGGATGGAACAGAAGACCGTGTCCCGCATCAGCATGGGCGGTTCGGCCGGGTTGAGGATGATGATGGCCTTGCCCTTGGCCGCGCTGCCGATGGTCTCGATGCCCCGGCTGGTGGTGATCGTGAACTCGTCGATGTTGGCCCGGGTCCCCGGGCCGGCGGACGGCGAGGCGACGCTGGCCACGATCTCCGCGTAGGCCACCTCGGTGACCCGGGAGACGGCGTGGACCACGGGAATGGTGGCCTGTCCCCCGCAGGTGATCAGGCTGACGTTGGGCGCGTCCAGGTGCTCGCCCAGGTTGACGGCCGGGACGACGGCGGGGCCGAGCGCGGCGGGCGTCAGGTCGACGGCCTGGATGCCGAGTTCGGCGTATTTGGGGGCGTTCGCCTTGTGCACGTACGCCGAGGTGGCCTCGAAGACCAGGTCCGGGCGCTCGTCCTGGGCGAGCAGCCGGTCCACGCCCTCGGCACTGGCGATCAGGCCCTCCTCGGCCGCGCGCTTGAGGCCGGGGCTCTGCGGGTCGATCCCGATCATCCAGCGGGGCTCTATCACTGCGGACCGGAGCAGCTTGTACATCAGGTCGGTTCCGATGTTTCCGGAGCCGATGATCGCGGCGGTCGCCTTGGTCACTGTTCGAACCTCATCCGAATCGAGGGGGTTGGGGGGCGATCACCCGTCGTAGGTGACCTTGATGCGTTCACTGACCGGGAGCGCCTGGCAGGAGAGGATGAGTCCGTCGGCGAGGTCCTGCTCGTCGAGGACCTCGTTGCGCTCCATGACCACCTCGCCCTCGGTCAGCACACAGGCGCACGCGCTGCAGCTGCCCTCGCGGCAGGAGAACGGCGCGTCCAGTCCTGCCGCGAGGAGCACGTCGAGCAGCTTGCTGCCCTGGGGCCAGGGCACGGTCGTGGTCCGCGCGTCGAGCTCGACCTCCACGGTGCCGGACGGGCCCGTGGGGTCGGCGGCGGTCTGCGGGGCGGCGAACGGGTCGTTCGTCAGGGAGGTGAACCGTTCGACGTGCACGCGCCGCGGCGGCACACCGAGGTCGGTGAGCGTCGTGACGGCGAGGTCCATGAAGGGACCCGGGCCGCAGATGAACGCCTGGCGTCCGGTGTACGGCTCGGCCAGCGCCCGCAGACCGGGGCCCGCGGGCAGGCCCTGGACAGACTCCAGCCAGTGGACGACGGTCAGCCGGTCGCCGTACTCCCTTGCCAGTGTGGCGAGTTCGTCGCGGAAGATGACGGAGTTCTCGTCGCGGTTGGCGTAGATCAGGGTGACGGATCCGCTCCCGCCGTGCAGGCAGGAGGTGAGGATCGACATCACCGGCGTGATCCCGCTGCCCGCGGCAAGGAGCAGGAAGTCCTCGTCCAGCGAGTCCGGGGTGAAGGTGCCCGCGGGGCGCAGCACTTCGAGGGTGTGGCCTTCGACGACGTTGTCGCAGATCCAGTTGGAGCCGTATCCGTTCACCGTGCGTTTGACGGTGACCTTGAGCTTTTCGTCGCGCAGCGGGGAGCTGCACAGCGAGTAGCAGCGGGCGGCCCCGCCGTCGTGGTCGGAGGGCACCTTGACGGTGAGGAACTGGCCGGGCTTGTAGCGGAACTTGTCCTGCGTCCCGTCCGAGGGTTCCAGGACGAGCGAGTGGGCGTCGGACGTCTCGCGGATGACTTCGACGACGCGGACGGTGAGCGGGCCGGGCAGTGTCACGATGCTCTCCCGGTCGTCTCGCCGGCGGCGTGCCGGGCGGCGACGTAGCCGAAGACGATGGACGGGCCGATGGTGGCGCCCGGTCCGGCGTACTCGCCTCCCATCACCGGCGCGGAGGTGTTGCCGGTCGCGTAGAGGCCGCCGATGAGTGAACCGTCCTCCCTCAGGACCCGGCTGTGTTCGTCGCAGACCAGCCCGCCCTTCGTCCCGAGGTCACCGACCTCGATGGGCACGGCGTAGAAGGGCGCCTTGACGATCTCCTCCAGGTTGGGGTTCTTCAGGGTCGGGTCACCGTAGTAGCGGTCGTAGGCGCTGTCGCCCCGGCCGAACTCGGTGTCCTTGCCGGTGCGCGCGAAGCCGTTGAACCGCTCGACGGTCGCGGCCAGTTCCTCGGGGGGAACGCCGATGGCGACGGCGAGTTCGGCGATGCTGTCCGCCCGGTGTGCCAGGCCGCTCGCGTAGAAGTCCTTGGGGAACGGCATTCCGGGCAGGATCTGCGCGAAGGGGTAGCGGGCGCGGGCCTTGGCGTCCATCACGAACCAGGCCGGGACGTGGCCGCCCGCCAACTGGTCGTGGACGAAGTTCACGTACGGGGAGGACTCGTTGGTGAAGCGGCTGCCGTGGGAGTCGACGATCACCGACGGCGGGATGCACCGCTCGGACACCAGGGGGATTGTGGCGCCGGACGGGTGGCGCACCGAGGGCATCCACCACGCGTCGTCCATGAAGTCCACTGCGGCGCCGAGCTCCAGCCCGGCGACGATGCCGTCGCCGACGTTCTCCCGCGCACCGGCGCTGTGGATCTCCCGGCCGCCGGCGGGCAGGTACTTCTCGCGCATCTCCTGGTTGTGGTCGAAGCCACCGGTCGCGAGCAGCACACCGCGCCGCGCCCCGATGCGCACCTGCTTGCCGTCGCGCTGCGCGACGATCCCGGTCACCGTGCCGTCGTCGCCGACGACCAGGCCGGTCATCGGGGTCCGCAGCCACACGGGGACCCCGGCGTCCTTCAGGGCCATCCTGAGCCGTGCCACCAGCGCGCGACCGCCGGTGGCCATGTGCCGGCGGCGGACCACGTTGGACGAGACCCGCCAGGCGGCGACGACGGACGCCCAGCGTCCGCGCCAGGTCCGCTTGACCATCGCGAGGTCGCGGTAGTCCTTGGCGGTGATCCACAGACCGAGCGGGCCCTTCATGTTGTTGGGCCGCTGGTGCCGCTCGTCCTCGCCGAGCTTGCGGGTGTCGAAGGGGAGCGCCTCGATGGAGCGGCCCATCGGACGGCCGCCGTCGTACTCGGGGTGGTAGTCGGCGTATCCCTTGACCCAGAAGAACCGCATCCACCGGCTCTTGCCGAGCAGTTCCATGGCGGCCGGGCCCTGGTCGACGTAGGTGTCGAGGCGGGCGGCCGGGACGCGGCCCTCGGTGAGGCGGTCCAGATACTGCCGGATCGACGTGCGGCTGTCGTCGTGGCCCTTGGCGCGCAGCGTGGGGTTGTTGGGGATCCAGATGCCGCCGCCGGAGATGCCGGTCGAACCGCCGTACATCTTCCCCTTCTCGATCACGACGGTGGACAGGCCGCTGTCCTCGGCGGTCAGCGCGGCCGCCATGCCGCCACCGCCGCTGCCGACGACGACGAAGTCGAACTCGTGGTCCCAGGACGTGTTCGCGCCCGCGTTCGCACCGGCGCTCATGCCGCGTCCTTACGGGTCAGGAAGGCGAGCACGGTACTCTCCCACGCCGCCTTCTGTTCGATCATCACCCAATGCCCGCAGTTGGGGAACAGGTGCAGTTCGACGTCGGGAATGGTCCGCATCGGCACGATGGACATGTCGACCGGGCTGACCCGGTCGTCCCGGCCCCAGGTGATCAGGGTCTTGGCCCGCAGTCCGTGGAGCATCGCCCAGAGCGGCGCCTCCTCGGACCTCGCCGCGGCGGCGGCGGTGGCGGCGAACGCGGCCTTCCCGTACATCCTGCGCGCGGCGGCGAGCGTGTCCGGCTCGGTGGCCTGGGCCCACCGCTCCTCGATCAGTTCCTCGGTGACCATGGCCGGGTCGTACACCATGGAGTACAGCCACTGGACCAAGCGTTCACGCGTCGGGTTCTCGGTGAACTCCATCAGCAGATTGATGCCCTCGCCGGGGCCGGGGCTGTAGAGGTTCCGGCCCATGCCGCCGATCGTCACCAGGCGGCGTACGCGGTCGGGGTTGTCCAACGCGAACCGGGTGCCGACGAAGCCGCCCATGGAGTTGCCGATCACGTCGACCTGGTGCAGCCCGAGTCCGTCGAGGAACCGGCCGACGGCATCGGTGGCGGTGGCCATGGGGTGCCCGTCGGCCGGGTCGCTGACCCCGAACCCGGGGAACTCCAGGACCAGGCAGCGGAAGTACTCGGAGAACCGGGCCAGATTGCCGCGGAAGTTGCGCCAGCCCGTGACGCCGGGGCCCGAACCGTGCAACATCAGCAGAGGCGGACCGTCCCCGGCCTCGTGATAGCGCAGAACCCCCTGATCAGTTGTGAGTTCACGCAATGTGGAGTCGTGGCTCAGCTCCATCATCATCCCTGCCTTCGACGTCCCTGTGGTCAACGGTTCCTGGAACGTAGCCAGGGCCCCCGGAGGGGCGCCTCACTCATCCCGATCAGCGGGACGCGGGTGTTCCGGGCAGCCGGAGCGGTACGGGCCGGCCCTGTGGCCTGTCGTGTTCCACTCATCGGGAGCGCGCGGTCCGGTGCCGGACGCGACGGTCCTACCGTCGGGACGTGCCCCACCAGGAGCACGTCACAGACCCGGCCCCGTCGAGGTGAATCCGATGTCAGCAGAGTCCTTGACCGCACCCACGACAGGTGAGGTCACGGCGCCCACTCCTCAGGAAATGCGGCGCGCCATGGGAGCGTTCGCGACGGGTGTCACCGTCGTCACCGGGATGGACCGTTCGGATCCGGTCGGGTTCGCGTGCCAGTCCTTTGCATCCGTTTCGCTGGAACCGCCCCTCGTCCTGTTCTGCGCCGACCACAAGGGACGCGCCTGGCCGAGGATCAGGGAGTCGGGCCGGTTCTGCGTCAACGTGCTCGCCGAGGACCAGACCGATGTGTGCGGCCGCTTCGGGTCCAGCAGGGGAAGCAAGTACGATGGGCTGGACTGGGACCCCTCGCGCTGGGGGACCCCGTCCCTGCGCGGCGTGCTGATCAGGGTCCATGCCGAGGTGTACGACGTGCACGTCGCCGGTGACCACGATGTGGTGATCGGGCGGGTCCTGGAACTGGAGACGATGCCCGAACAACGACCGATGCTCTTCTTCCGCGGGCGGTTCGGCGTCGAGGAGCAGCCGGTCACCATGCCCGACCCCTGGGGCTGGGGCGACCACTGGGGCTGAGGTCCGGTCGTCGAACTGCCGGTCGTCGCACGGCGGACCGCGGTTCGGCGACAGGCCCCGGGCTCCAGGGGCCTGTCCGGCTGCGCTCCCCCGGACACGCTCTACAGCCAGTCGCCGCTCTGGCTGGCGACGAGCAGCCGGTCCATGGCCTGCGGAGACCAGGTCTGCTCCGGGAAGGCGGGCGCGCGGTGCCCCCGGCCAGGGGTCTCCAGGCCGGGGAACAGTTCCAGGGAGACCTGTCGCGCGGCGTCGACCACCAACGGGGCCACCTTCTCCAGCGGGGTCCGCGCGTCGCCGATCAGCGAAATGGCGGCCACGGGCCCCTCGGGGCCACGGATCGCCGCCGCGGCACAGGCGATGCCGGGGAAGCACTCGCCCCGCTCGAACGCCAGGCCGCGACGTTGCCGGATCCGGTTGAGCTCCTGGTGCAGGGTGTCCAGGTCGGCGATCGTGCGGTGAGTCAGCCGGGTGATGGCGCCGCCCACCCGGGCCTCGACCTCCTCCGGTTCGAGCCAGGCCAGCATCGCCTTGCCCAGCGCCGTCGAGTGGGCCGGCGCACGCCCGCCGACCCGCGAGGGGACCGACGCGGCGAACCGGCCGCCGGCCTTGTCGAGGTAGTGGACGTCGGCACCGTCGAGCACGGCGAGGTGGACGACCAGCCCGGTCCGGATCTGGACGCTGTGCAGTCTGGGCGCGGCGGCTTCACGGATCTCACTGTTCGTGCCGTCGCCCCCACCGAGCCCGAGTGCCCGCCGCCCGAGGCCGTAGCCGAACCCGGTGTGCTCGAGCCACTGGAGCCGTACGAGCTGGTCGAGGATCCGATGGGCCGTGGAACGCGGGAGGTGCGTGCTGCGGGCCACGTCCTCCAAAGACAGCCGAGTGGTGCGGCATTCGAACGCGTCCATGATCAACGTCATGCGTTCGACCATCGACGGCGGGAGCTCCCGGCGAGCGGACATGTCCACGGCAGCAGCGACATCGACAACCGTCATGCCGAATCCTCCAGGTAAACTGAAATGAATTCTTGTTTTCCGGAATGTAACAGCGGTACGAGGTATGGGGAACCCTCGTACACCGGGAGATCTGCGACCCCGTGATCCGCGACGCCAGCACATGGCGCGCCAAATGACGGAGCGCGACGAGGAAACACCACCGGGACCGCCGAACGGGACCGGGCAAGGAGCGGGCGTGCGAAGGCACTGCCTGCGATCGAGGCAGCTCGCCTGGCGGACATGCCCGTGTCGGGCAGGGTGCGCTGGCCTGGATGTGTGGGCCGCGGGCTCGGACGAGTCGGTGTCGGGGTGGGGTGTGGGCAAGGTTTGGTCGGAATGGGGGAGGGAGAGAGGGACGGTGCGACGTGTGCCGTTCAGAAACTCATCGCTGCTGGTCAAGCCACGTATCTGTCCTCGTTGATGACGCCGCCCCGTACTCGGGTGCAAAGGAGTCGGTGCACGGTCAAGTCGGTCGCGGGCGCCGGGTGCTCCTGGGCGAGAGGAGGAAGTTGTCCCCGGGCCTGGTGGGGGCGATAGCCGTTGTAGTGGAAGGCGTAGACGTCGAGCACACGTCGAGCGTGGGCTTCGTTCAGGACCAGCAGGTGGTCAAGGGCCTCGCGCCGGAGCGTCCCGATGACCCTTTCGCAGTGCGCGTTCATCCGTGGGGCCCGCGGCGCCGTCTTCAGGGTCTCGATGCCTCGGACGCGAAGACCGCGTCAAAGGACTCGGTGTACTTGCGGTCCCGGTCGCGGACCACAAAGCGCAGCGACTCCACGCGCAGGCCCAGGCCGACGGCAAGGCTGCGGACTTGCTGGACCGTCCACTGCGCGGTCGGATGCGCGATCACACCAGCGATGTGCAGGCGGCGCGTGCCGTGCTCCAGGAAGACCAGCGCGTAGACCCGGCGAAGATCAACCAGGTCGATGTGCAGGAAGCCGCAGGCAATGACGTCGTCGGCCCGCGCCGTCAGGAACTCCCGCCACGTCGGCCCACCCCTACGGGGAGCAGGGCCCACTCCGGCAACAGTCAAGATCTCCCAGACCGTGGAGGCTCCGACCCGATGCCCGAGCCGCGCGAGCTCGCCTTGGATCCCGCGACACCCCCAATGCGGATTCTCTGCGCCCAGCCACAGCACCGGCGTTGTCACGTTGTTGGGTGCGTAGGTATCTGACGGTGTGTCGGGGCGTGGTGGTGCCGGGTGCCGGCCTGGGTTCAGGCCGCGGTGGGCAGGTCAGTGGCGCCGGTGATCTGATCCCAGATTGCGAAGCGGATGGTCATCTCGAGGCGGTGGTCGGGGGCGGTCATCAGGTGGCGGCGGGGCCGGAAGTGGGGTGATATGCCACTGAACGCGGACAGGAACCGCTGCGCTCCACCGACGGAACGAAAGCCTTTCATCGCCCGTTCGCGTTGCCTGGTGGGCTGGTGGCTGTTCTCGGCCCGGTTGTTCAGGCCCTTGTGCGAGCGGTGCTCGACCGACGGCATCGCCTCGCGGTGGGCAGCGCCGTAGGAGCGGAGCTTGTCGGTGACGATCACCCGCGGCACCGCCCGGGTCTTCGTCATCAGACGGCGGAAGAAGCGCCTGGCCGCGCCTTGTCCCGCCGGCTCTGGACGAGAATGTCCAGGACGTTGCCGTCCTGGTCCACAGCCCGCCACAGGTACTTCAGCTCGCTGTTGATCTTGATGAAGACCTCGTCCAGGTGCCACTTGTCGCCGGTCCGGGGGCCCCTGCGGCGCAGCGCGTTGGCGTAGGCCTGCCCGAACTTCCGGCACCATTGCCGGACGGTCTCGTGGGAGACGATCACGCCGCGCTGGAGCATCAGCTCCTCGACCTCACGGAAGCTGAGCGGGAACCGGAAGTACAGCCACACGCAGTACGAGATCACCTCGACCGGGTACCGGTGCCCCTTGTACGACGGCGACATGCCCTCCACGGACGATCCCCGCCACCAGCGATCAACCCGAAGATCGTCTCACCCTGCCAGCCAACATGACAGCGCCCTTCGCACGCAACTCCTCCAAGTGGGGCGACCCGCGGGCGAAGCTGCTGGCCGGCCAGGCGTGGCAGCAGGCCCGGCCGACCGTGCTGGCCTCCCTCAACCTGCCCGGGGAGGCCGGCGGGCACCTGGCGGCGCGGGCTGCGCTGCTGGACGGCACCTACCGGGAGGTCGCCGCTCGGGTCCCGGACAACGCGCAGATCGTCTTCGACGACGACGGCCGACTGCACTTCGCCGCCCTGGAGCCGGAACCCGAACCGGCCTCCCTGCTGGACCTGCGGGCCGCGGTGAACGCGATGCTGCCCCGGGTGGACCTGCCCGAGGTGCTGCTGGAGGTGTGTTCTCCTGGACCAGCGCCGACCAGGCGTTCACTTCTTCGAAGTCAAGCCGGTGGATCGGGGCTCAGTACACCGTTCCGTTGGCGCGCTGGCCGGGCGAGCGGGACAGCGAGCTGATGGTGTTGTGCTTGACCCAGCCGCCGGTCGCCGAGCCGTCAGGGCTTCGGTTGATGGACACCCCGTCGGAGTTCGCCTGGCTTGAGGAGTAGCTCATCGACTGGACCGTCGCTCCGGCCGAATCCCGCAGGATCACCTGGTCACCGCTGTTGGACAGGTTGAGGCCGCCGGTGCTGGCTGCCACCGCCACGATGCCACCGGGGATCGCGGAGCCCGCGCCGAACACGGTGATCGCCTTGCCGGGCTGCAGCGTCGTACCGGCCGCGAACGTGTGCCGCACTGCCGACCCGTCCTGGACGGTCCAGCCGGCGATGCTGATTGCCGTGCCACCGGTGTTCACGATCTCGATGGCCTCGCCGGCGGTGCTGCTGCCCGGTTCGTTGGCCAGCACCTCGTTGATTATGACGTTGGCGGGTCCGCCGCCACCGCCGGCGGTGACGGTGACGTTCTGGGTCGTGGTGTGGGTGGCCCCGCCGTTGTCCGTCACGGTCAGCGAGACCGCGTAGGTTCCGGCCGATGCGTAGGTCACGGTCGGGTTCACCGCCGTCGAGGTCTGGCCGTTGCCGAAGTCCCAGCTGCGGCTCACGATGGCGCCGTCGGAGTCGGTGCTGCCATCGGTGAAGGTGCAGTTGAGAGCGGTGCAGGAGTGCGTGTACGACGCCGTGGGCTGCTGGTTCGCGCCGCCGCCACCGCCGATGACGAAGTCGTAGCGAGCCAGCACCGGGTAGTGGTCGCTGGTCGTCGTCGTGTAGTTCGGGACATAGGCCTGGGGCTGGAAGGCGGTCGCCGAGCCGGCGACGTACTTCGCCTGCACCTCGTTGGTGGTGAGCTGGTGGTCGATGAAGTCCGGATAGCCCGCCGTCGACGACACGCCCGCCAGCGACAGGGCCCGCGTCGGGAACGTGTAGCGCGCCGCGTCGTTCACGAGGTTGGCGTAGGGCGAAGCCTTCCCGGGTGTGATAGAGGTGTCGACGTCGTCGTTCCAGTCACCGATGACGAAGACGTTCTGTGTGGGGTAGGTCGTGTCGAGGTAGGACTTGAGGGCCTGCGACGCGGGGTTGCGCAGGTTCCACGCATCCTGGGTGGACCCGGACTTCGCGTGCAGGACGATGAAGACGAGGTCACGGGTGACACCGTCGAACGTGCCGCGCAACGTGAACTCCACCGGCGGGCGGCCGGCGAAGTTGCTGTTCTGGTCGGTCAGGATGACCTTCGCGCTCACCAGGGTGGCCATGCTGGAGCGCCAGACGAGGGCGACCTTCTGCTCGGTGTTGCTGAAGTCCGAGTAGTACTGCGCACCGTTCGTCACGATCGGGTCGTTGGCCACGACCCCGGTGTACCCGGGCATGCCGGCCACGAGTGTGTCGAACGCCGAGGTGCTGACGACCTCGGAGAGGCCCCACACGTCCATGTCGGCGCCCGCCATGACGTCGCGGACGTTCTGCTGCTGAAGCGCCTCGTTGGTCGGGCCGAAGTCCGGCGCACCGAACCACTCGACGTTCCAGTTGCCGACGTCGAGCTGTGTCGGCGATCCCTGCGACGGAACCGAGGCGGCGGCATTCGCCGCGGGGGCGGTGGTGAGCGTTGCCAGCGTCACGGCGGCGGCCAAAACCCCTGTGAGCGCGCGGAGCCTGAGTTTCATCGACAAGAGACCCTCCGAGTTGGCGTGCGGAACTGGCCCGCAACCATGCTGTTGGCGGGCTGAGGGAAGTGTCCCGGCCCGGCCCTCGGGCGTACATGGCGCATGCTGCAAACGTGCAGCCACGTGTGGGTGAACATTCGACTGCCGGACCGATCGACCGGGTCGATCGACTGCTGGCCGCAGTGCGCGAGGACTTCCTCGACTGCGAAGTCGCGAGGCCCCGCCGCCGAGGACTGCGACTGACGGCGGCTACGCCCCCGCGGCCCGCAGCCGGTGCTCCGCGCCCAGCCACGGCTTGACCCACGTCACGCCAGTGACAGCAGGGTTCAGCGGCGCGCGTCGCCAGGCGCGAGCAGGCTCGCCAGCTCCGAGATCGCTTCCGGGGACGGCTTGAAGTAGCGGCCGGCCCCACGAGACCCTGCCCGCCGCGTACCGAGCCATCGGAATCATGCTCGTGCTCTTCGGGCAGCCAATCTCCCGGATCGTCACCATGCGCATAGTCGAGTTCCGCGAAGGCCCTGACGGACTTCAGGTCAAACTCGGCAAGGACTGGACGGACGTCCCGGAACCGGCCGCTGCCGTGATCCGCGTCCATCTCGCCACACGCCCCGGACTCACCACGGCGGCGAACCCGGACTCGCCCCTGGCGTTTCCCGGCCGCATGCCTGGACGGACAATGCACGTTGACACCGTCGCGAACACCCTCCGCGAGAGCGGCATCCCCGCCATGGCCACACGCTCACGCGCCTGGATTCAGCTGGTCCGGCAAGCCCCTCCCTCCGTCCTTGCCGACGCGCTCGGCATCAGCCCCAAGACGGCGATGCGCTAAGCCGAACGAGCCGGGACGGGCTACCTGGCCTACGCAACCCTGCATCCCGGCGGGGGCAGCGGACTCCCGCACGCACGGTCAGCCTTTGGCTGGTCGAGGCAGATAAGAGAGACCGCACGGAGCTGAGTGCCAGCTCTCAATCTTCATGCGACACACCCAGGTCGTGACGCATAGCGGTTCTCATAGTTCGGAGCATGCCCCAGACCTCGTACTGGGCCTGAGCCGCGGTCTCCGTCGTTTCGCCCGGTCCGGGGACACCGCGTTCGAGGCGCTTGACCTGGCCGTAGACCTTGTTCAGAGCTTGGTTGACGGCACTCGCCCGCATAAGTACTTCTTCGGGGGCGATCATCTGTGCTTCGGAGTATCGATCACGGTGCGCGTTCTTTGCTTCATCGAGCGCGACGCTGTCGGCGTCCTCCGCGCCGCGCTCCCTCATGACGTGCAGGTGGCGGTTGAGTGCGGTATTGAACTGCCGGGCATCTCGGTTGAGTTCCGCATAGCAGGTACGTCGCAGTGAACGGCTCTCGCGGATCTCTTCATGTTCACGAACGAGCTCTATTTCCCGGAGCTTCGCTCGTTCGGAGCCGCGCTGGGTGAGCAGCGATCCTCCCAGAGTTCCTGCGACGCCTGCCACCGCGATGATCACTGAGCTGAGATCCACCGACGCACTCCGTGAACTTCTTCGGCCTCGCGCCCGCTGCACAGGGCCCAGGCAGTCAAGTCTGCCGCTCCTCGGTGCGCCAGGATCCGGTGCCCAGCTGTCGGCGGCCCTGCGATCGCGCCTCCACCTGGTGCTCGGCAGCACGGTCGGACGGCTTGGCGGCGGCCCGGGCCGCGGCTGTACCGCCGCGCGCATGGCTGTCGCCAATTGGCGACAGCTCCGGCTCGACGCCGTCCCGGGTACCAGTTCCAAGAGGGCGACGGGTGGCTCTGTCCACGAGATTGAGCAGCACTTCGACACTGCTTGAAAGTCACGCAGACGCTGACGTGGCATCGGAATGTTCACGAGTTTCGGCAGCAGTGCGCCGAGATCCTGGGAGGTGCGGCGGTCTGCTCGCTCATGAGGAGCACGAGGTATCCCTGTTGGCTCCGCTAGCCGACCTCGGCTGAACGCCTCGCGGCCCAGAAGCGGTAGACAGCCCAGCTGGCACCTAGCACGGCAGCCGTCCAGACGATGACCTCGGCAAGAATGATTGCCGGGGTCAGGGTGAGATGCGGGCGAGGCGGTAGCACGACCATCTGAGCGGCAGCACCCACCGGCACCGTCAACGCGGCAAGCAAGCCGATCAGCCCAGGCCGTCTGATGGCTGCACCCACCACACCCAGGACCGACCCGAACAGCAAACCCACCGTCGACCACACGATCGTTTCCGTCGCGAAGAAGGCCAGCGGGGTTCGCAGAACGAAGGCATCCGTCACGTAGTACGCCACCGAGGCCAAGATCAGCGTCAGAGCCCCAACCAGCGCGCCGCGGACCCATTTTCCGGCCAACCAGCCCATCCCCACCGCCAATGCGGCCCAGGACCAGCCAGCGTCCATCAGCAGGCTGAGCACCTTGGCGGCCTTGGCCCAGGCACTTCCGGCGAGCGGCATCCCGAGCTCCACGTACGGGGACGAAAGCGCGTTGACTAACGAGGTAACCGCCCCAAACCCGGCCACGACGCTCCCCATCATGATCTTCACACCGGGAGAATATCCGCCATGTACTGGCTCATGCGCAGGGAGGTGCTGTCGCTTCTCGTGAATATCGACTTCGCCTCAATCCAGGTGCCGCCCGGGGACCTGAACATCTGCTGCCCGTTCTCACAAACAAAGCCAGACGGGTGGTGCTCATCGCCCGGGTCTGTCAGGTCGTCGGACGGGGCAGCTCAGGTGATGGTGCCGGTTTGGGCAGCGGTTCGGCCTGCCCCTGCGGAACTGTCGCGCCGCCACAAGCCCCGTGTGACGCCTTTCAACGCACCGTGCAGATTCTCCCTCACCCGGCACGGCCGGATCGCGCCCTACCCGTGCTGACGGACCGTCCGGACCCTGGTGAGCATGGGGGACACCGAGAACACCGTCGACCGCCCGGACCGCCCCGACAACGCGCTGCAGGCCGCCCTCGAGGGCGCAACCGCCCAATCACCACCCGCACCACCAAACTGCCCGCACTGCGCACTGCCCCAGGACCGCTACCCCACCCTCTACGACGGGCACTGGGTACTCCTCGAGCCGAGGATCTTCGTCCCCGCCCACACCGTTCCCCCGCGCCGGCGGTGGGTCCTCACTCCGGACGGGAACGCTATGAACCTGTGGGACGCCGAGCCCTTGCCCGGAACCCGGTGCCGGATCGCGCACCGCATGGTCTGCCCCTACCTCGAACCCGAAGACCCCCCGTTGTGGGCCACAGCGCTCCGCAAGGAAAACGAACGAAAGGCGCAACGCCTGTTCAACCTGCCCGAGGACTGGAACCTCCCAGACACCGGCTGACCGCCGCCGGATCATCCCGGTACGGTGATCAACGGCAGGGCCTTGCCCGGCCTCATGTGCCCCGGATCAGCGCCCTGGCCCGGGGCACAGCCGTGTCCTCCCCCGGTCTGTCGGTGGCCACTGCAACACTGACCGGAAACGCCCGGCCGGCGCCTCCTCCCCGTCGGCCGCATCCTCATCTGCCCTGCTCCCCGAAGTCCCCCCGTTCCGCGACGTCTCCGTCAGGGAGAGCAGGCAACGCTTCCTGGTCCAGGTCGTACCGGTCGTCCAACATGCCGGCCATGTCGCGCCGCGCTGCGGCGGTAAGAGCGACGAGGTGGAGCGTGCCGGCGATACGGCTCACCCAGCTCGTGTCGAGCACCGGCTGCTGGGCGGCCTCACGAGTAATCGAGCTCGATGTAATCGATGTCGGTGAACTCCACGACGAGGCCGTCGGCGCGGCGGCCACCGTCCTTGAAGTACTGCTCCTGGAGTCCTTCGGCGGCGATGTTCTGCAGCTGCTGCTCGGTGGCGCCGGCGGCCTGCGCGTCGAACAGCCGGGCCGCGTACTGCGGTGGCAGCTGCTGGGTGATGCGCCGGATCCGCCCGTCGTCCGTGCTGCCGGGTGCCGCGGTGAATCCGAACCGGGCCCGGGTCTCGATCACAATGCCGGTCGACGTCGCGGCCTGTCGCTTCGCCCGCTCGCGTACCCGCGGCTGCCAGTCCTTGCGCACCTCGGCCACGAGCTTCGCCGCGAGTTCCGGGCGCGGGGTGCGGATCTGGCCCTTGAGGTAACGCTCACGGTGCGCTGTGAGATGCCCAGGCGCTGCGCGACGATCCGGGTGGATCCCTTCTCGTGCTTGACGAGGAACCGTATCTGGGCGCCGGCCGACTTCGGGATGGGGCGGGTCGCGGTGTTCGCGGCGGCCTTGTCGAGGCTGTCGCCGATGATGCCCACGGGGATGCTCCTGTCGTTGATCGTCTGTACGGACCGTTGAGTGCCGATCTCCACCTCGGACGGCCGGGGGACTTTGGAGTGGCAGATCGTCAGCGAGTGGCGCTTTCAGGGGGTTTGCAGGGGTGGCTTGTCGTGATGGGCAGGGTCAGGTCTGTGGCCATGTCGTCAGACGGTGACCGTGTGGGCGGCATCCGCGGTCTCGGCTGCTACAGCCGCCGTGCGGGCGGCTGCCCATTCGGCTTCGGCGGCGAGCTTGGCCTCCTCGGCCGCGATCTTGCACCGGCCGCACAGGCCAGCCGTCTGGACTGGCCGTCCGCACGGCTTGCCTCCGTAGCCGGGACAGTCGCCCGGCTCGGTCGTCGCGGGTTGCTCGGCGCACGCCAGGCACAGCAACCCGGGCGCGACCACTCCGCGCCCGCAGCCGTCGGCACACCTGGGCTGCTCTCCGCCTTGGCAGACCGCGCACAGGTCCAAGCCGGGCAGCGCCAGGTTCGAACACAGGTCTCCGTCCCTGGCACAGGGCCGGTGTTTGTCGCGGCCAGACACGGCCATTTCCAGCTGCGCGCGCTGCTCCGCCCAACTCGGCGGCGCCCAGGTTTCGTCCCCGCCCTGGGCCTCCGGCCGGCCCAACGCGTCGTAGCCGTCAAACCGCTGCTGTGCAGGGATCGGCCGGACTCCTGCGGCGGGGCCGGCCGCGAAGAGGTCTCGCAGCCGCCGTCCCACGACGGCACCAACCGTGGTGCGTACCGGCTGCGGCAGCGGCTTCGACAACAGCGCGTGCCGGATCTCCTGCGGCGTGAAGCCCTCCAGCAGCATTCCCGACGCCACAAGGCCCTGATCCCGCAGCGACTCGGCATGCGTGATCGTCCACTCAGGCGCCTCCGCCGCAACCGCCCGCAGCACCTGAACCCCCGCTGTCATCTCCACCCGCTCCACGAGCACCGGCCCCAGCGAGGCACCCTCCGCCCTGTTGCTGCCGCTTTTTGGCGCGGTGTCAGCCGCCGCATTCACCCCACCGGCTGCCACTGGCCGCAGCTCCTGGTCTCCGATGACACCGCCGCCCCCGTCCGTCCATCCGTCCATGCCCGAACCGGACGCGTCTGGGACCTGTACGTCACAGACGGACGGAAGGACGGAGTTGTTCGGGGTTGTGGACAGGGGTTACAGGACTGGTTCGGGTGACCTGTAGTCCCCCCATGGCGGACTGAGAGTCACCCCGTAGCCGTCCGAATCACGGGGGGACTCAAAGTCACCCCGTGACGATTCGTGCTGGTCAGCGGCCTGCTTCTTCGCCCGCGGCTTACCCTTGTCACCTGATTTCTCCCAGGATGCCCCGGCCTTCAGGTCGGGGAGGAATGGGTCCTTGGAGCGGAGCCGTGAAGCGGTGGAGTTCTCTGCGTACCTGCGGTGACCTGTGCTTTCGGGTGTTGATGCTCCTATTGGCTGTCAAGCGGCGGTTAGCCAGTCGCGGTAGGCGTTGGCGAGGGTGTGGTCACGGCGGGTGCCGCGTTCGATGCAGGAGATGACTGCGGGCCAGACGTTGAAGTGGTGGGCGGCGGCGGTGAGGGTGATTTTCTTGGCCTGGCGCGCGGGTCGCAGGTCGGCGATGGCGGGGACGGCCACCGCTGTGGTGAGGCAGCGGAAGACTTCCCGGGCGATCGCGCGTTTGAGGAGTCGGATGATCTCTTTCTTGGTCCGTCCGGCTTCGGTCTGCCTGGTCACGTAGTCGCGGGTGCGGCCATCGCTGGCCATCCGTACGAGGGCTATCCGGTAGAGAGCGGCGTTGGCGGCGCGGTCGCCGCCCCGGGAGAGACGGTGGCGGTTGGTTTTGCCGCTGGAGGCGGGTACGGGGGCGGCGCCGCACAGGGCTGCGAAGGATGCCTCGGTGCGCAGGCGTTCAGGGTTTCCGCCGGCTGTGACAAGGAGCTGGGCGGCGGTGTCGGGGCCGACGCCGTAGGCGGCGCGCAGGCCCGGATTCTGCTCGGTGACGGCGGCGTCCAGTGCCGCGGTGAGTGCGTCGTGCTCGGTGGTGAGGGCCTGGACGCGCTGGGCGAGGCTCTTCAGTGCGGTCAGGACGGCGACATGCAGCTGGTCGCCGGTGGGACGCAGGCGGGCGAGGGCGTTGATCTGCGTCTTGCCGTGCAGGGCACGGTACTTGGCGCGGATGCCGTCCGGGGCGGTGATGAGGATGTGGCCGATCTGGTTCAGGGTGGCGGTGCGGGCCTTGATCGCGGACCGGGCTGCGTTGTGGAGGGCGCGTATGCCGCTGACGGTGTCATCCTTCGGCGCGGCTGCCGCCCGTCCGGACAGGGCGGCGCGGGCGGCCGCGTAGGCGTCGATCGGATCGGACTTGCCGATCCGGCGGCGTTCGGCCTTGTCGGGCCGGTTGACCTCCACCACTGCCAGGCCCGCGTGGCGGGCGGCACGGGTGAATCCGAGGCCGTAGGAGGAGGTTCCCTCCACTCCGACGGCGGTCACGGTGCCGTGTGCGTTGAGGAACGCGATCGCCGCGGCGAAGCCGGCGGTCGTGGTCGGGAACTCGGCGTCGGTGACGTGGCCACCGTGGTCGGTGACGACCGCCACGTGGATCGTGTCCTTGTGGGAGTCGACTCCTCCGTACACGGTCTCGTGCGCTGTGTCCGTCATGCCCGCTGCTGTCATGCTGAAGGTGCCTTCCTAGCCGGAGGTGGCGCCCGGCCGGGTGGGGCAGACAGGACATTGAGGGGGCTTCTGACCAAGCTCCTATCAGGTCATGTTCCACCTGGCCGGAGCCATGAAGAACGGGTCCCGGCAGCCGGACAGAACAACCGGAGGACAGCCCAGCAGGGCGTCAGTCAGTGGTGGAGCCACGACCACCGGAACCCACTTACGAGTATCAATGTCAGTGGTCGGGGTTAGGTTGGACGGGTGAAGATTGTGGTGCAGGTGAAGCTGCTGCCGTCGCCCGAGGCGGCGGCGGTTTTGGCTGTGACCCTGCCTGCGTGCAATCGGGCGGCCGATGCCGTATCGGTGGTGGCTTACGAGACGGGCACCACGTCCCGCAACGCGTTGCAGAAGCTGGTCTACGCTCGTGTGAAGGCCGAGTTCGGGCTCGCTGCCCAACCGGCTGTCCGCACGGTGAAGAAGGTTGTTGACGCCTACGCGACGTTGCGTGCGAACATCCGGGCCGGAAACCTCGGCCCCGAGGGATCGAGGCGGCGCAGGCGTGCGGAGTCGAAGCCGGTTGTCTTCCGTCCCGATGCGGCTCAGCCGTATGACGACCGGATCCTGTCGTGGCAGCACGACGCGCAGACCGTCAGCATCTGGACCGTGGGCGGGCGGATCAAGGGCATCCGGTACACCGGGCACCCCGGCCAGTTGGCGATGCTGGCGAAGTACCGGCGAGGCGAGTCGGATCTCGTCCACCGTGACGGGAAGTGGTTCCTCATCGCGGTGTGCGAGGTCCCAGAAGCCGACCGGTTCGAGCCGGCGGACTGGATCGGGGTGGACCGGGGCATCGTGAACCTCGCGACCACATCGGACGGTGACAACTACCAGGGGCGGCGCCTCGGCCGGTACCGGCGCCGGCATGCGGCCAAGCGCGCCGAACTGCAGGCGAAGCAGAGCCGTTCGGCAACCCGCCGGGCCAAGCGCCGGGCAAAGAAGGAAGCCCGGCACGCCGCGCACATCAACCACAGGATCAGCAAGGAGATCGTGGCCGTCGCACAACGCACCGGACGCGGGATCGCCCTCGAAGAACTGAGCGGCATCCGTGACCGGGTACGGCCTTCCCGCGACCAGCGGGCCACGCTCTCCTCCTGGCCGTTCCACCAGCTCGAAGAACACCTGCGGTACAAGGCCCGGCGGGCCGGGGTACCGGTGATCGCGGTGGACGCCCGCTACACCTCGCAGATGTGTCCGCGTTGCGGACACACAGCGAGACACAACCGTCCCACCCGGGACGCCTTCTCCTGCCGTCGGTGCGGGCTCGCTGGCCCCGCCGATCACGTCGCCGGGGTCAACGTGCGCAACCGTGCACGCTCAGCGTGGGTTCTCGTCAACGGACCCGTACCACAAAGGGCTTGACCTCCCTGGCTGGTGGATGCGACCCGTGACCGCCCTGTCGTAGGGGGCAGTCGGGAGCGCGACAAGGTGTAGACGACTGAGCCAACAAGCTCGGTCGTTTACGACTCCGTTGGGAAATCCGCAAACCGGCTTCGTTGGCTTGCCGGGGTTGGCATGATCGTTCTGTTCGTCGGAGCGAGGGGGCTGGGTGTCGCTGGAGTTTCGGGACGACCGTGGGGTGCCGGAGCTGACTGCTCGGGTCGTGCGGGCGTCGTTTCCGAAGGGGACGCTGGCTGTCCGGGTGCGCGAAGTGCTTGGCCCGCTGTTCGAGGACGAATCCTTTGCTGAGGCGTTCGCAACGCGGGGACGTCCGGCGGTGTCACCGGGAGCACTGGCGCTGGTGTCGGTGCTGCAGTACGCCGAGGGCCACACCGACCGGCAAGCCGCTGACCAGGTGCGGGCCCGGATGGACTGGAAGTTTCTCCTCGGCCTGGAACTGGACGACCCGGGGTTCGACTTCTCTGTCCTCAGCGACTTCCGCGCCCGGCTGATCGAGCACGGCTTGGAGGAGAAGGTCCTTGACCTGGTCCTGGATCGGATCTCCGGCCTCGGGCTGCTGCGTTCCGGGGGGCGTCAGCGTACCGACTCCACCCATGTCCTCGCGGCCGTGCGGACGCTGAACCGGATGGAGTTCGTCGGCGAAACGCTGCGGGCGGCTCTGGAGGCGCTGGCCGCAGCCGCTCCGCACTGGCTGTCCCCGCTTGTGACCGCCGAGTGGGTGAAACGCTACGGGGCCCGGATCGACTCCTACCGCTTCCCCAAGGGCGACAATGTGCGCCAGGAGTGGGCCGAGCAGGTAGGCCGTGACGGCTTCACCATCCTGGGGGCCGTCCACGCGCCCGAGGCCCCGCGCTGGCTGCGGGAGATCCCCGCCGTCCAGGTCCTGCGCCGGGCCTGGGTGGAGCAGTACCACCGCGATGGTGAGGGGGTGCGCTGGCGGGAGGGCAAAGACCTCCCGCCGGGCAGACGCCGACTGTCCTCGCCCTATGACCCCGAAGCCCGCTACAGCGTCAAGCGGGGCTCAGGCTGGTGCGGCTACAAGACTCACCTGAGCGAGACCTGCGAGCCCAACGCCCCGCACCTGATCACCCATGTCGTCACTACGGACGCCACCGTCGCCGACACCGAGGTCACCGAGGTGGTCCACCAGGGCATGGCCGCACGTGAACTGCTGCCCGAGGAGCACGACGTGGACGCCGGCTACGTCACCGCCGCCCACATCCTGGCCGCCCGCAGGAAGCATGGCATCGAACTGCTCGGGCCGGTCGGCCTGGACACCCACCACAGCGGGCGCGATGCGCAGACACCGGACCTGACCCAGGCCGCCTTCCACACGAACTGGGAGGCCAGGAAGGTCATCTGCCCCCGGGGAGCAGCCAGCGTCAGCTGGTCCGAACAACGCAAAGCCAGCGGAACCCCGCTCGTCCGCGTGCACTTCGCACTCACCGACTGCGACCCATGCCCTCTGAGACCGAGGTGCACCAAGGCAGCCAACGGCAAGTGGGGCCGCAGCCTGACCCTGCTGCCCCGAGAACAGCAGCAGATCCTCGAACAACGACGCGCAGAGCAGCAAACCGACGCGTGGAAACAACGCTATGACACACGAGCCGGAGTGGAAGGCACCATCTCGCAAGCCGTCCGCCGCACCGGCATCCGCCGCACCCGCTACACCGGACTACCCAAAACCCACCTCGGCAACGTCCTCGCCGCCACCGCGATCAACATCATCCGCCTCGACGCCTGGCTCACCGGCACCCCACTCCGCAAGACCAGAACCTCCCACCTGGCCCGCCTCGAACTCGCCGCTTAAAACCACGGACACGCAACCGGTTTGCGGATTTCCCAACGGAGTCGTTTACGGCCGAGAAGTTGACTCCGCTGCTTCTTCTCCGGTGCCGGAGCGATGTCCGGTCGTGTGGACCTCGTGAGCGGGTGTCGCCCGCGCTCCTGCCGCTCCTTGTTGATCCGGTCGATGTTCGGGAACCACGAGTATGGGATCAGGAGGTCGTAGACCACCGGCCGCCGGTCCGCCCGGATGTACCCGGCTGCCCGCTGGTCGCCCTGAGCGATCAGCCCCCGAGCCTCCATCGCCTGAAGGGCCCGTAGCACCGTCTTCGGGTCCACCGTGGTCCGGGCCGCGATCGTCGGCCGCGACGGAAAGGCGTTGCAGCCATCCGGGTCCGCCTTCTCCGCGAGCATCGTCAGCACCGCGAACTCGTTCACGTTGGCGATCGGCGCATCGTTCGTCGCCCACAGCACAGCCTCGAAGCTCATCGGGCTACCCGCCCTCGGCGGGTAAAGACACCTCATGCAGTTAGGCCGTCAAGTCGCGGGTTCTTCGCTGGCCCATCGCCCCCGCAGAGTCTGGTCCCAGTCGCCCGCCTCCGGACCGGAGTCCGGCAGCCTCGGCACCGGACCGGGGGCCGTCTCGATGAGATGCACGAGCGTCCAGGCGACCCCGTAGCAGTCGTCGGGACCGAAACACGTGGCCAACGCCGCAGCCTCGTCGGGTGTGACGGGTCGGGAGATCATGGCCAGCTGGCGGTAACGCCTGTCCACTGCTTCCTCGCTCGCGTCCCAGTCGGGAAGCGGTCCGTCAGCAACGAACGTCTGCACTTCGGGTCTCACGGCCGAATGATCGTCTCCGCCCGTCGTCCTGGACAAGCAGCCCCGCTCCGTCACGAGTTCTTCATGCGCCACCGCGTACGGACGTATGTGATCAGCCGTCTGTTCGAACCGGCGGCGCGTCAGCGCCCTGGGCCGAGACGACGGCCTCGAACTCCTGCAACCTTCGAGGGTCGTCATTCTCCCCGGCGGCTTCTGCGGCGGCCTTCAACAGGCGGGGGGCGGCCAATTCCGTAAAAGCCTGCAATGCCAGGTGCCGGGCGGCTGGTATCGCGTGCCAGCCGGTGCAGCCGCGTGACCGGTAGCGCGTCCAGCCCGGCCGCGATGTGCCACGTTAACTCGACACTTCCTCCCGTCGTCGGTCATCGCTGGCTGTGGCGGGGATGGCGTTGTCGATGAGGACGGCGGCGATGGCGGCGGCGGTGGGGAAGGCGTCGGCGTTGAGGACCCGGGTGCGGGCCGCGGCGCCGTCGATGAGCAGCGCGAGCTGCTCGCCGAGCTGTTCAGGGTCGGCGGCGCCGGCTTCGCGGGCGGTGTCGGCGAGCCGCGCGGCGACGGCTTCCTTGTACTCGCGCGCGTACTGGGATGCGGGGTGCTGGGGGTCGTGAAGTTCGACGGCGGCGGCGATGTAGGGGCACAGGGGGGTGGTGGGGGGGATGTCGAAGGCGGCGAGGAGCCGTTCGCGGGGCGTGAGGTCGGTGCGGTCGAACACGCCGGACAGAACGGAGGGGTCGAACCGGCGCAGGTACTCGGCGACGAGTTCGTCCTTGCCGCTGAAGTGCTGGTAGGCCGTGCGCTTGGACACCTGGGCAGCCGCGCAAAGCTGGTCCATGCCGGTGCGGTTGATGCCCTGCTCGCGGAACAGTTGCTGGGACGCGCTGATGATGCGCTCGCGGGCGCCCCGGCCGCGGCGGCGGCCCGTGGGGCCCTTCTCCAACTCCGTCATGGCTCCATCGTACCGCAGCTAGGTAACGACCGGTGTACATAGTTTGCGCCCCGGCCGCCCGCCCGATACCGTAAGCACACAGAGCGGTGTACATAACAGCGTCGCCCCAGGTACACACGGCACCACCGACTCAAGGGAACGACTATGGGAAAGCTTGACGGCAAGGTCGCGGTCATCACCGGCGGCACCACCGGCATGGCGCTGGCCGGTGCGAAGCTGTTCGTCGACGAGGGAGCGCACGTCTTCATCACCGGCCGCCGCCAGGACGCCCTGGACGAGGCCGTGAAGCAGATCGGCCGCAACGTCACCGGCGTCCAAGGCGACGCCGCCGACCTGGATGACCTGGACCGCCTGTACGACACCGTCAAGCGGGAGAAGGGAAGCCTCGACGTGCTGTGGGCCAGCGCCGGAGGGGGCGAGCCCGCCCCGCTCGGCGAGATCACCGAGGCCCACTTCGACGCCGCGTTCTACCTCAACGCCCGCGGCACCCTGTTCACCGTCCAGAAGGCCCTCCCGCTCTTCAACGACGGCGGTTCCATCCTCATGACCGGCTCCAACGCCTCCCTCGGCGCCTTCCCCGGCTGGAGCGTCTACGCCGGCAGCAAGGCCGTCCAGCAGGCCTGGGCCCGCGTCTGGCTCAACGAGCTCAAGGACCGCCGCATCCGCGTCAACGTCCTGACCCCCGGCCAGGTCGCCACCGCCAAGCAGGAAGAACTCTTCGACGAGGCCACCAAGCGCCAGTTCGAGTCCCTCATCCCCCGCGGCCAGATGGGCCGCCCCGACGAAATCGCCACCGCCGCCCTCTTCCTCGCCTCCGACGACTCCAGCTACGTCAACGGCATGGAACTCGTCGCCGACGGCGGCACCACCGCCATCTAAACCGAACAACCACAACCAGGGCAGGACATCTCATGAGCAACATCAGCATCATCGGCACCGGGAACATGGCCCGCACCATCGGCGCGCGGGCGATAGCGGGCGGCAACACCGTCGAGGTCATGGGCCGCGATCAGTCCAAGGCCGCAGACCTGGCCAAGGCTCTCGGCGGCGGCGCCACGACGGGAGAATGGGGCACCGCCCCGGCCGGGGACATCGTCATCGTGGCCCTGCTGTACGACGGCGTCGTGCCGGTCGTCGCCCAGTACGGAGACGCTCTCGCGGGCAAGGTCATCGTCGACATCAGCAATCCCTTCAACTCCACGTTTGGCGGGCTAGCCCACCGCGAGGAGACCTCGATCGCGCAGGAAGTCGCCAAGGCCGCC
This sequence comes from Streptomyces sp. NBC_01320, assembly GCF_035974375.1. Taxonomy (NCBI): domain Bacteria; kingdom Bacillati; phylum Actinomycetota; class Actinomycetes; order Kitasatosporales; family Streptomycetaceae; genus Streptomyces; species Streptomyces sp. NBC_01320. The sequence goes on along the minus strand of NZ_CP108390.1, from coordinate 10,691,005 downwards.
CCGGCAAGCGCCAGCGTGGTGAAGGCGTTCAACACCATCTTCCGCCATGTCCTGGAGAAGGGTCGGCCCGACGTCTTCATCGCTGGCGATAATGCGCAGGCCAAGGCAAGTGTGGAGGCGTTCATCGAAACCCTCGGGCTGCGCCCGCTGGACGTAGGCGGCCTGAAAATGGCGCACTGGCTGGAAGGAGCGGGCGTGGTCACGGTGGGCCTCGCCAACCACGGGGTGGGTAACTTGGACTTCGCCCTCAGCATCACCGAACTTCCCGTCTGAGTTAACGGTTGACGGATCACCGAAAGGACTCGCCAAGTGAGGCCGTGGCGAGTCGGCGGGGTAGGCGTCTTGCACGTCCTTCTCGAAGGCGAAGATCACTCCGTCAGGTCGATGACCGCTCCGTCCAGCCGTGCTTCGGCCGCCTCCAGCCCCCGGGCCGCCGGGCAGCCGTCGGTGAACTCGGCGAGCAGTCTGCCAACGCTCGCGCAGTGCGAGAAGGAGGGATACGGCGACACGCTCGCGGCCTGCGAGGGCGACTCCTACGCCGGCCTGAGCACCGCGCAGCACGTCGACCTGTACACGCGCCGCCTAATGGGAGCTACGGAACTGGGGAATGCTCGGTTCCGTAGCCGCCAGCAGGTGAGCACTAACGCCGCCGGAAGCATCGACTTCTGAGGTCAGACCGTGCCCCTGCTGGTCGGCCGGGAGGCCAGACCGCTGATGGGGTGGCGTGCCCGCCCGTCAGGGTGTGAGCACTGGATCCATTAGGCCGCGTGCCGTGCCTTCCGCAGGCTGCACCGCTGTGTCAAGTACGTGACTGGGGAGGGTCTGTTGCTGCTGATCGGTGATGACTGGGCCGAGGACCACCACGATGTCGAGATCCAGGACGAGACCGGCCGGAAGCTGGCCGCCGCGAACCTGCCCGAGGGAGTGGCGGGCATCGCCAAACTGCACGAACTCCTCGCCCGCCACGGCGGCGAGGACCTGGATCCGGGCGAGGTGGTGGTCGGGATCGAAACCGACCGCGGCTCCTGGGTGCAGGCCCTGATCGCCTCCGACTACCAGGTCTATGCGATCAACCCCCGGCAGGTCGCCCGTTTCAAGGAACGGTATGCCTCCTCCGGCGCCAAGAGCGACAAGGGCGACGCGCACGCGCTCGCCGACATGGTCCGCATCGACCGGGCCCAGCTGCGGCCGGTGGCCGGGGACAGCGAGCAGGCCCAGGCCGTCAAGGTCGTCGCCCGCGCCCACCAGACCCTGATCTGGGAACGCACCCGCACCTTCCAGCGGCTGCGCACCACCCTGCGCGAGTACTTCCCCGCCGCCCTGAACGCCTACGCGGACCTGACCCTGACCAGCACAGACGCGCTGGAGCTGCTGATCAAGGCGCCTGCCCCGGCCGCGGCGGCGAAGCTGACCCGCACCCAGATCACCGCCGTCCTGACCCGGCACCGCCGCCACAACCGTGCCGCGAAAGCGGCCACGATCCAGACCGCGCTGCGTGAGCGGCAGCTCGGCCTGCCCGAGCCGGTCACGGCCGCCTACGCGGCCACCGCCACCGCTCACGCCCGTCTGATCATCGCGTTGAACGAGCAGATCGCCGCGATGGAAGAGCAGGTGAAGACAATGCCGGTGAATTAGCGGAACCCTGCTGGTCAGGAGCTCACCGATGGTTGGTTTGGGTGGATTTCACCCTTGGTGACGCTGGGTAGTTCGTCACGTTCTGATGAGGACTCAGCTGAGAGCCGGACACAGCAACGGAGCCCCCGGTAAGACAGAAGATCGACCAAGATCCGGCTGTCTGATGGGGGCTCCGTTGGGCGCTCAGTCTGCCACCATGCCCGTCCTGCCCGCCAGGGTAGACGCGCACAACTCGCAGCTCTCACCGAGGGTTCCGGTCGGCGAGCGGTTCGGGGACCGGGTCCGCCTTGGGGTGCTGACTCGCTGGATCACACCAGAGATCGTCGACGAGGTGTTGGACCGCACTGGTCGCGTCGAACTTCGCCGACGACTCCTGCCGGCTCGGGCGGTGATGTACTTCGTCTTGGCGCTCTGCCTGTTCAGCAGTGCCGAAAGTGCAGGTCAGCCGGGATACCGGGCGGTCTTGCGCACGCTCACCGAGAAGCTGCGGAACCTGCCGGGGCTCGGACTTCAGCGGCTGCCGACGAGCCCGGCCCTGACCAAGGCCCGCCAGCGACTGGGCGAGAAACCACTGCGCGTACTGTTCGAACAGACCTGTGGCCCGCTGGCGACGCCCGCCACCGCCGAGGCGTACGCCTTCGGGCTGCGGCTGGTCGCCTGGGACGGGACCACGCTGGATGTGCCGGACTCCGCGGAGAACGCCACGGCCTTCGGATACTCCAGCCCGGCCAGCAACACCTGCGGGAACCCGCAGGTCAGGCTGATGGCACTGGTTGAATGCGGCACCCACGGCCTGGTCGATGCGGCCTTCGACGGCGTCGAGCACTCCAGTGAGTACACCCTCGGCCGCGCTCTGCTGGCCGGCCTGACGCCGGGCATGCTGCTGCTGGCTGACCGGTACTTCGTCGGCTACGAGCTGTGGGCGGACGCCCGGGCCACCGGCGCCCACCTGATCTGGCGGGTCAAGAAGGGACAGATCTTCACGCCACTGCGCGTCCTGCCGGACGGCTCCTACCTGTCGATCATGCCCACCCCGGCGGAGACCCGCCGCCTGGGCCAGGCCCGCGCCACAGGACGGGCAATCTCCGAGACACCCCAGGGCCACCTGGTCCGGATCGTCGAGTACACCGTGCTGATCCGAGCCGAAGACGGGTCAACTCGCCTGGACTCCTTCAGACTTGTGACCAGTCTGCTCGATCATCGACAGGCCCCGGCCAGGCGGATCGCCATGATCTATCACGCGAGGTGGGAGATCGAAAACAGCTTCGCGGAGATCAAGAACCGCCTCCGCGGCGCCGGCTTCACCCTGCGCTCCAAGTCTCCCGAGCTCATCGGCCAGGAGGTCTACGCGCTCCTGACCGTCTACCACGCGCTGTGCGCGCTCGAGCACCAGACTGCCCAGCAGGCCGGGATCAACCCCACCCGGATCTCCTTCGCCGTCACCGTCCAACTCGTCCGCCTCGGCGTCCCCAACCAGGTCGCCGCCACCGCCAACCGGCTCCGCCGGACGCTGGAAGCTGTCACGGCCGAACTCCTCGACGACCTTCTCCCCGCCCGCCGGGACCGGCGCTGCGAGCGCGTCAAGAAGCCACCCAAGAACAAGTTCGCCATCAAGCGACGAGACCAGCCGCGCACTCCCAGTAACGTCCGCTACTCGCTGAAAGTCACCCGACACCCGTCCCCACCTGCGGAAACGGCCTAACTCACCGGCATTGGCAGGTGAAGACGCATTTTCTGGCGCACCCGGACGCTGCGATCTACCTCTCGATGCCCGGCATCGCGGAGATCACCGGCGCCCGGGTGCTTGCCGAGTTCGGAGACGACCCCACCCGATACACCAGCGCGAAAGGCCGCAAGAACTACGCCGGCACCAGCCCCATCACCCGGGCCTCCGGCAAGAGCCACACCGTCCAGGCCCGCTACGTCCGCAACAACCGCCTCGCCGATGCCCTCCAGACCCAGGCGTTCTCCGCCCTGCGCGCCTCACCCGGCGCCCGCCACTACTACGACAAACAACGAGCCCGCGAAGTCGGCTACAACCCCGCCCTCCGTCAACTCGGCAACCGACTCGTCGGCATCCTCCACGGCTGCCTCAAAACCCGCACCCGCTACGACGAAGCAACCGCCTGGTCCCACCACGCCCACCCCCAAGCCGCTTGACACCAAACGACATGGGGTGTCTGACCTACGGGTTCTCCCAGGTCGGAAAGTCCGGGCAGACTCTCAAGACGCCGTCCGACGCGGCAGCCCTGCTGATCACGGCCTTCCCGGGCCTCACCACCGAGCAGCGCACCCAGATTCTCGAGCAGACCGCGACGGACTCCGGGTACCCGCTCGACCTCACCGCGGTCGGCGGAGCGAGCTGGGAACGCATCAACCTGGCGGCCGCGATGGCGGCGAAGGTCGTCGTCAACGCCGACGGGTCGGTCACGGTGAAGAACTTCTCCGACGCCACCAAGGCCAGCGTCGCCGACGCCAGGGCGATCACCGTCGGAGGTGTCTCGATCGACGGGTTCGATCCGGACGTGTCCACGTACGTCGTCGACTGGCCGAAGAACAAGAGGATCCCGACCGTCTCCGCCACGCCGGCCCAGTCCGGCGCGCGGGTCAAGGTCACCGAGGGCAGTTCGGTCCTCTCGTCGACCGGGTCCCGGTTCACCACCCGCACCATCAAGGTGACCTCGGCCAACGGTTCGGTCACCCGGACCTACACGGTCGGGTTCCAGCCCACGGACCGCGATGCCCGGCCGGTCGCGGCCGGCGGCAACGGCGGTGACCGCACCAGCGGAGCATCCGACCTGTGGGGCCGCGTAGGCAACGAAGCAGGGTTCGCCGGCGGCGCCGGATTCTGGGCGCCGGCGACGGAGTAGGGGCAGCCCATGTGGATCCCTCGCGGGTAGCACACGCGTGACCGCCCGACCAGCCGTGCCCCGTGCGACCGCGGCAGGATCCCGCTGACTCTCGGGAGGTGCACCGCCATCGGCGGCCGACCCCTCCGGGTGAACCACTGCTGTTCATCCGGAGGGCCGACGGCATGACGGCGTGGCCGTTCACGGCGGTGGTGGCACGGCGGTCCATTACCCGGTGCCAGCGCGCCCGGTCGGGGAGCCCGGCCTCCAAGGCCCCCACCACCTGACTGGCTTGCGACGCACTCCGAACCCGGCGCCCCTAGCTAGTGCTGGCACTCATCCACTCACGCGCAGGCCACCGCACCAAGGCCAAAGCGGATATAGAGGCTGCTCGGAGGGCGGCCCAGGCGATGGGAAGCGACCGCGACGACTTCGACCTCGAGTTCGGGCCGACCAACGTAGCGATTCAGGCGGTTGCCACGAACATTGAGCTCGGCGACGCTGGCGTGCCCGAGGACGCCGCAGGCCGGATCGACTGGGATGTGTCGGTGGACTCGACGGCGGTGCGGGCCCACCAGCACGCCGTCGGCGCGAGGAAAGCTCCGGCGGCCGCGGTCCCTGAAAAGGGGGGCCGGCCGGGGGACGAACCAGGTCGATCCGGTGCTGCGGAAACTGGCCGTCCGGCTGGAGGAGGTGGTCAGATCAGCGAGTGTCTGGGACGTTCCCGCGGCGGCTTCACCACCAAAATCCACCTCGTCGCCGAGGGACGAAGGCCGAGAGCAAAGGTGCCGACCACGCAGAGCCAGGCGCCGTAGACGATTGTGCAGATGCGGAGGGCGTTACCTCCCTTGCCGAATCGTGCGGCGAGAACGGCGTAGATGGTGCCCCAGGTCATTCCGATCTGAGCGACCACCATCTGCGCTGCCGCCTTCTGCTCTTTCACACATGATGACGGCGTTCCCGGCGCGTGCCTCGTGGCCCTCAACAGCGCACCGCGGGAACCGAACCCATCTGTGCCCCGCCGCCACGGCGGCCCTTCCCTCCAGCACAGTGGCGGGCAGCGGCTACGACGGCCTGTGGGAGGTTGACGGGACCATGGATCACGTCAGCGAGGCCGACGGGAAGCGGCACATCTACCTCGACCTGGACGGCTGCGGCACGGGCATGGGCTGGATGTTCGTCATCGTGGCGGCGCCCACGGGTGTCGTCTACCAGAATCAAAGTGGTGGCTACTCCTGCACCCAATACGAGCAGGAGGGCTACCTGGTCCCGCTCTTCGGGACGAGCCTGGACGAGGAGTTGAAGGAGCTCTTCGTCGGCGAGCCGCGCGGGTGGGGCCTACGCGGCCAGCAGTGACCGAGCGACTCATGGGGTCGCCCTGGGGTACGGACGAAAGCTCGTTGCCGATCCACATCGCGGTCCGCGCAGAGGAAGAGGTCCTGTACTTGGGCACCGCCCAGGTGAGCCAGGCCGGAACATCCGACAGTGTTCTCACCGACTGCGAACTGCGCTGACTGCAAAGATCACATCCCCGACGTACTCGTCGTCGAATCCGGAACCGTTCGTCAGGTCCCCCTCGAACTGGCCCCGGGGGCCGAGGAACTGCTGCTGGACAGAACTCCAGGTCATCAGAGCGAGCATTTGGTCGCATGCTGATGTGATCGCTGCGGCCGACAGCACGATCGGCAGGTCGTCGGCCGGGCGGCGGCAGCAGCACAGTGGAAGTAGTCAGCCGGTGGGACCGGCGGGGCCCGCCTCACGGAGGCAGCGTTCGAGGCGCTGCAGGAAGTCGTCGAAGGACTCGTCCGCAGGCCAGGTCTGGTAGGCGGTGAGGGTGGCGGCAACCGCAAGATTCAGCCGCAAGGTCACGGTCAGCTCGTCGGACTCGCTGTTGCGGCCTGTCACCCAGTCGCGCAGGTCCGTGAAGAACCGCTCTCCGAAGCTCTGGCCCGACTGGGCAAGGGTGGGCGACTGCGCCTTGAGTTCACGTTGCAGCGGCATGCGCTCCCGCAGGCTTTCGCAGAACCCCGTCAGGATCGCGGTGAGCGAGTCCCAGAGCGGCTCGCCGGCGGGCCTCCCGTTCATCAGCGCCTGCCAATCGCGTCGCTCTTCGGGGTCCTGATCGAAGACGACGGCCTCCTTGCTGGCGAAGTAGTTGAAAAAGGTGGCGCGCGAGACGTTCGCTGCTGCTGCGATCTGCTCGACGGTCGTGGCCTCGTAGCTCTCCTCGTCGAAGAGCTGCAGGGCGGCGGACCGGATGGCGCGCCAGGTCGCCAGCTTCTTGCGCTCCCGCAGATTCATGGTTCCTGCCATGAGCGTCATTGTACGACTCCATGAATGGACGAGTTCATATTTGGATGCGTCTAAGATTTTGCTACGGTGGAGGCAGCCGCCGGAGGCAGTTCCGGACGGCCGACCCCAAAGGAGTCTTGAGTCATGAGCAAGGTCTGGTTCATCACCGGCACATCTCGCGGTTTCGGTCGCGCATTCGCCGAGTCCGCGCTGGAGCGCGGTGACAAGGTCGCCGCGACCGCCAGGAACGTGGCCGCACTGGACGATCTGGTCACCAAGTACGGGGACGACGTGGTCCTGCCGCTGTCACTGGACGTCACCGACAAGGCGGCCGTCGCCGCCGCGGTGGCCGCCACGCACGAGAAGTTCGGCCGCCTCGACGTCGTCGTCAACAACGCCGGCTACGGACTTTTCGGCATGATCGAGGAGATCACCGAGCAGCAGCTGCGCGACCAGATGGAGACGAACCTGTTCGGTGCGTTCTGGGTCAGCCAGGCGGTGCTGCCGATCCTGCGCGCGCAGGGCGGTGGCCACATCGTGCAGATCTCGTCCGTCGGCGGCGTCGCCGCGTTCCCGTCGCTGGGCGCGTACCACGCCTCGAAGTGGGCGCTCGAGGGCTTCAGCGAGTCCCTTGCTCTGGAAGTCGCCGGCCAGGGGATCAAGGTCACCATCGTCGAGCCGGGCGGCTTCAGCACCGACTGGGGCGGCTCCTCCGCCGCCCAGGTCGAGCCGAATCCCGCCTACGACCAGGTCCGCGAGGCCATCGCGGCCCGTTTCGGCGACGCCCGCTACGCCGAGCCCGCCGACGGCGCCGCCGCTCTGCTGCAGATCATCGACGCCGAGAACCCGCCGCTGCGGGTGCTGTTCGGCACGGAACCCATCGAGGTCATCGAGCCCCTCTACGCCCAGCGCCTGCAGACCTGGGCCGACTGGGAGCACGTCTCCCGCAGGGCGCAGGGCTGACCGGCCATACGGCACAGGTGCCGTGCCGGATCGCACACCTCCTCGTCGATATCGCTGCCCCGGTTCTCTCAACACATTTCCACCAGACACCTTCCCATCAGGAGATTCATCTCATGTCCGCACCTCAGACACCCCGCACGTTCGGGGCGAGCACCACGGCCGCCGAGGTCATCGACGGCGTCGACCTGCACGGCCGCAGGGCCGTGGTGACCGGAGCCAGTTCCGGGATCGGCGCGGAGACCGTCCGGGCACTCGCCGCGGCGGGCGCAGACGTCACCCTGGCCGTGCGCGACACCGACGCAGGCGCCAAGGTGGCGGCGCGCCTGGGATCGGAACTTCCGTATCGAGCAGGGAAGCTGACTGTCGGGCGGCTCGACCTGGCCGACCGGTCGACGGTCGCGGAGTTCGTGGCCGCCTGGCAGGGCCCGCTGCACATCCTGGTCAACAACGCGGGCGTGATGGCCCCGCCGCAGCTCGTCCGCACGCCGGACGGCCGGGAACTGCAGTTCGCCGTCAACCACCTGGGCCACTTCGCCCTCACCACGGGCCTCCACCCGGCGCTCGCGGCGGCGGGCGGCGCACGGGTCGTCTCGGTGAGCTCCATCGGTCACCTCTTCTCCCCGGTCGTCTTCGACGACCTGGACTACCGCTACCGCCCCTACGACCCCTGGACCTCCTACGGGCAGTCGAAGACCGCCAACGCTCTGTTCGCCGTCGGCGCCGCCGAGCGCTGGGCCGACGACGGCATCACCGCCAACGCACTGATGCCGGGCAACATCGCCGACACCGCCCTGGCCCGGCACATGGACATGCAGCAAGTGGCCGACTTCATCGCCTCGGGTGAACTCGCACTGCCACCGGGCAAGACCGTGGAGCAGGGCGCCGCAACCTCGGTGCTGCTGGCCGCCTCACCGACGGTTCAGGGCGTCACTGGCCGCTACTTCGAGGACTGCAGCCAGTCCGACCAGGTCACCGAGCGAGCCACCGCCGTCACCGGCGTCGCACCGTACGCCCTGAACCGGGAGAACGCGGCACGCCTGTGGGCCGTATCCGAGGATCTCGTCCGCTAGCTATATACGCTCCGCGCATGACCTCGCGACACGAACGGTGGGTCCTGCTGCGCCGCCTGTGACAGCCCCCGCGCCCGCACGGCGCACAGCCGCAAGCGCGGAGGGCCGAGCCGCTCGAACTCTTCTACGACCTAGTCGTCGTCGTACTGGTGGCGCAGGCCGCCCACCAATTCGCCGGGCACCTCACCCGGCACGAACTGGCCGAGTTCGCCGTGGTGTTCGCGCTGGTGTGGATCGCCTGGTTCAACGGCAGCCTCCACCACGAACTGCACGGCCGACGGGACGCACGCAGCCGGGTCATCTTCCTTGTGGACCCCTGCCGCCACGGCCCGGGCGCTCCGCGGCGGCGGGGCTGTCGTGCTCTGAGCAACGGCGGTGCTCGCGACCTCCCTGCGCCTGTGGCGCCGGGATCCCGGGCTCTACCGGCCGCCTGCCCGCACCTGCCTCGCCATGGCCCTCGGGTCCCTGGCCCTGGGCGCCCTACGCCCCGCCCCGCTGATTCTCGGACTCGTACTCGTCGCACTCCTCGGCATCCCATGGCTGTTCGCCGTGATGCGTCGACTGTCCACCGAAGCGGAGCCGGACCCCGAAATCAACCATCTCTGACGCCCGGCGCAGAAGGCCGAACCGACAACCCTTCGCGCGGGCACCACTCCACGCTGAAGGACTGAACAAAATGAGCACAGAAGACTTCACCCTCTCCTTCCCCGAAGACGAGAAGGTCCTGGTCACCGGTGGCAGCGGCTTCGTCGGCAGCCACACGGCCGTCCGCCTGCTGCGCGAGGGCCATCACATCCGTGTGGCGGTCCGCGGGCCCGCACAGAAGGCCCAAGTGCTGGCGGCGCTCCGGCAGGCCGGGGTCGATTCGGCGGACCTGTTGGAGTTCGCCGTCGCGGACCTCAGCGCCGACGACGGCTGGGCCCAGGCCATGGACGGCATCGCGCACGTCCTGCACCACGCGTCTCCCTTCCCGCCCACTCCTCCCGAGACGGAGGACGAGGTCATCCTCCCCGCGCGCGACGGCGCGCTGCGGGTGATCGCCGCCGCCCGCAGCGCCGGTATCCCACGGGTCGTCATGACGTCCTCCTTCGCCGCGGTCGGCTACACCCTGACGCCCGACAACCACTACACAGAGGAGAACTGGACCGACCCGGACACCCCCGGACTGCCTGCCTACCACAAGTCGAAGGTGCTGGCCGAGGCGGCGGCCTGGGACTACGTCCGGACCAACGGCGGCATCGAGCTGGCCGTCGTCAACCCCACCGGCATCTTCGGCCCCCAACTCGTGGACCGGCCCTCCGGCTCAATCGGACTGATCAGGGCCCTGATGGCCGGAGAGATGTCCGTGGTGCCGGTCTGGAACTTCGGCGTCGTCGACGTACGTGACGTCGTGGACCTGCATCTGCGCGCGATGCTGCACCCGCAGGCGGCGGGCGAGCGCTTCCTCGCCAACAGCGGATCGTCGAGCCTGTTCACCATCGCGAACATCCTTCGCGAGCACTTCCCCGCCGCGGCCGACCGGCTGCCCGCCACGGAACTGACCATCGAGCAGGTACGCGAGGCCGCGAAGACCGAGCCGGCCCTGCGGGACGCCGCCGTTCTGGAGGGCAGGATCCCCGACATCAGTAACGAGAAGGCCCGCTCCGTCCTTGGCTGGGTGCCCCTGGACGTCAGCGACACCATCGTGGCAACCGCTGAGAGCCTGATCCAGCTGGGTGCCGTCACCCTGCCGGGGAACGGCAGCCCCACGTCGTAACCTGCATCGGAAAACGGCCCACCATAAAACTCCTCAAGTAACTTGGCCAAGTTACTTGAGGAGTTTTATGGTGGGCCACATGACCACGAACCCCAGGTCGCAGCAGCCCGCCGGATCTGCCGCGACCGCGCACCGTCTCCAGGACGCGATGAAGCGACTGCGCGCGCGCCTTCGCGCCGAGTCGGGACAGCACACCATCGGTCTGACCTCGACGCAGCTCGGCGTCCTGGCGAGCGTCGTACAGGAAGGTCCTGTCACAGCCGCCCGGCTCGCATCGCTGGAGCACGTCAGCGCGCAGGCCATCGCGCAGAGCCTGGCGGTGCTCAAGGCCGCCGGGCTGATCCACGGCGAGCCCGACCCCAAAGACGGCCGCAAGAAGCTGATGAGCGCCGACCCGTCGGCGACCGAACTGATCGACAAGCTCCTGACCGGCCGCGCCTCCTTCCTGGCACGCGCCATCGACCAGGCCATCGCCCCGGACGAGCGCGAGGACGTCGAGAAGGCGATCGAGCTGCTGGAGCGGCTCGCCGACGCAGACCTCGGCGGCGGCGCGATATGAGGACCGCCGTGAGGCAGCGCGGCGCTTCGGCGGGCGAGGCCAAGCGCGACTTTTTCGCGTGGCCGTTCACCACGCCGCTGTACGTGGGATCGGCCCTCAACCCGATCAACAGCTCCATCATCGCGACCGCTATGGTGCCCATCGCCGCCGACCTGAACGTCTCGGTCGGTGCCACCGCCGTCCTCGTCTCCTCCCTCTACCTGGCCAGCGCCGTCGCCCAGCCCACCGCGGGCAAGCTGGCCGAAGTGCTCGGACCGCGGCGGATCTTCCTGTCCGGCATCGTGCTGGTCCTGCTCGGCGGACTGGTCGGCGGCTGCGGCCAGAATCTGGCGATGCTGACCGTCGCCCGGGTCCTGATCGGCGTCGGCACCTCGGCCGCGTTCCCCTGCGCGATGGTGATGATCCGGCGCCGCGCCCAGGACGCCGGCCTGGACACCCCACCGGGCGAGGTGCTGGGCGGCCTTGCCATCGCCGGCATGGCCACTGCGGCCATCGGCCCGCCGATCGGCGGGCTCCTGGTCGGTGCAGCGGGCTGGCGCTGGGCCTTCCTCATCAACATCCCGATCACCGTGATCGCGCTGATGATGGCGGTGCGCTGGCTGCCCAAAGATCCGCCGCTCGACCGCGAGAACAGCGGCTTCCGTACCATCGCCGACCGGATCGACCTGCCCGGCATCCTCGGCTTCGCCACCTCCATGACCGCGCTGGTCGTCTTCCTGATGGGCCTGCCGCACCCCCAGTGGATCGCGCTCGCCGTCTTCGTCCTGGCCGCCGCACCAACCGTCGTATGGGAACTGCGCAACACCGCGCCGTTCTTCGACTTCCGCGGCCTCGCCGCCAACGGCGCTCTCGCCCGCACCTACCTGCGTCAGGCCCTCACCCTGCTCGGCGTCTACTCCGTGATGTACGGCATGACCCAGTGGATGGAGGCCGCACACGGCTTCTCCACCGTGCAGGCGGGACTCCTGCTGCTGCCGATGGGCGCTGTGTCCGCGCTGCTCTCGCGCCCGCTCGCCCGCCGCAACCTGGTCCGCGGTCCCCTGATCGTCGCGGCCCTGACCATGCTGCTCGGCTCGGCCGGCATCATGCTGCTCACCTCGACCAGCCCCGCGATCGCGATCGTGCTGGTGTCCCTGATCTTCGGCGTCACATCGGCCGCCACCACCGTCGGCAACCAGACCGCCCTCTACGTGGCGGCGCCGGCCGACCAGATCGGTACCGCCTCCGGACTGTTCCGGACCTTCGGATACCTCGGAACCATCACCTCGTCCGTCATCGGCAGCATCGTCTTCCGCGACGGCACGAGCGACCAGGGACTGCACACCCTCGGCTTCGTCCTGGTCGCCGCGGGCGTCGCCGTCCTGCTCCTGACCGTCCTCGACCGGCGCCTCATGGGGCGCAGAGCGGACCGGGACTCCGACGCCTCGCCCCACAGCGACACCCCTGAGAACACTGCGAACGCAGAGACACACCCCCACAAGGAGAACCACGCATGACCACCCCTGTCCTTCCCTCGATCGACCCCAAGCGGACCGCCCTGCTGGCCATGGACTTCCAGAACGGGATCGTCGCCTCCGTCGCCGAGCCCGACGCGCTCGTCGAGCGGGTCGGCGGCGCGATCGCCGACGTCCGCGCCACCGGCGGCACCATCGGCTACGTCCGCGTCGCCTTCACCGAGGACGACTGGGCGGCCGTCCCCGCGACCAACAAGACCTTCAGCGGCGTCGCGGCAGCGAAGATGATGCACCACGAGGACGCCACCACCCAGATCGACGAACGGATCGCCCCCGAGGACGGTGACATCGTCGTCCGCAAGATCCGCTTCGGTCCGGGCTCCACCACCGACCTCCACCAGCAGCTGCGCGACCGCGACATCGACACCCTGATCCTCTCCGGCATCAGCACCAGCGGCGTCGTCCTGTCCACCCTCATCGATGCCGCCGACCGCGACTACCGCATCTACGTCCTGACCGACGGCGTTGCCGACCATCACCCGGACGTTCACCGGATCTTGCTCGATCACGTGTTCCCGTCACGGGCCCACCTGATCGACACGGCCCAGCTGGCCGAGCTGCTCAAGGCCGCCTGACCGCCACGGGCCTGACCGCACGCGCCTCGATCAACAGCACTTGAGCCGGGGCAGATGCCCGCCCTCGCCGGCCTGCCAAAGCCGGCGAGGGTGAGTCCGAAAACAGCCGCCGGACCTCACCGAGTGGCACTCATTGCCCGGGTGAACTCGACCAGGCAGGGCGACGGTAAATAGCGCACACGCGGCGAGCAGCCGCACCGCCCAGAAGGCCCTGGTCGCCGTGGGAGACCAGCACCCCCTCCCCCGCTTCGTCGAAGACGACAGCGATCTCGAAGGACCGCAGCGCGATCGGGCGGGAGGAGCGATAGCGCTCCAGTTCCGGGGCTTTGTCTCCCCCTACCTCATCGAGATCGGCCACCGGGCCTGCACGGCGCTGGCCGCCCGCCGGGACGTGGGTTCCCGTAGAGGTCGCCGCACGACAACGGATATGACCGGCAGGGCATCTGAGCTGCCGTAATGTGGCCGTTCGCCTGACTGGTCGTGCGGTCCGGGAGGTGCCCCCCGGCTCCGCGCGACCCGGCGCAGCGTTCAGTACTGTTCGGTCTCGACGAAGCTCGCGTCCGCGTCGCCGAAGGCGGCGGCGATCGGGTCGAATCCGGGCGGGCTGTCCTTGAGGCTCATGCCCATGCCGACCAGTTTCGCCTTGACCTCGTCGATCGACTTCGCACCGAAGTTGCGGATGTCGAGGAGATCGGCCTCGGAGCGCGCCACGAGCTCACCCACCGTGTGGACACCCTCACGCTTGAGGCAGTTGTACGAGCGGACCGTGAGCTCCAGCTCCTCGATCGGCAGCGCCAGATCGGCGGCGAGCGCGGTGTCCGTCGAGGAGGCAGGGGCACCGCGGCGGTCAACACCTGGAACTCCCGTCGGGCGGGGGTGCTGTCCTGGCTCGGCTGGTGCCGTGAGCGCGGCTACGAGGGACCGATGGTTCCAGCCTGGGCGAAGCGGCTGGCGGTGCCGGACTCCGAGACCCCGGCCCGCTCGAAGATGGCGGTCGACCGGCTGATCGCGCGGCGCGAGGTGCACCTGCGGGAGAAGACGCTGTGGCGGATGCTCTACGAGACCGCCGGGCGGTCCGAGGAGATCCTGGGCGTCAACATCGAGGAGCTGGACCTCGCCGGGCGCCGTCGCCTGGTCAAGGCCAAGGGCGCCCGGACCAAGGCCCGCCGCCGGGGCCAGTCACGCGAGGACTACGTGCTGGAGCCCGTGTACTGCGATGCCGGCACCGCCCGGCTGCTGCCCCGGCTGCTCAAGGGCCGCACCTGCGGTCCGGTGTTCGTCACCCATCGCCGCCCGGGGCCGGGCAAGGTCGTCAGCCCCCGCGATGTATGCCCGGACACTGGGCTGGCCCGGTTGTCGTACGGGCAGGCCCGCGCCCTGCTCGACGAGCACACCGCCCTTTGCGGGCCGGGTACGGGCTGGGACCTGCACGAGTACCGCCATTCCGCCCTGACCCGTCTCGGCGAGCAGGGTGCCTCGCTGTTGATGCTGATGGCGAAGTCCCGGCACAAAAACGGGAGAACGTCCGCCGCTACTTCAAGCCGTCCCCGGAGGCGATCGCCGAGCTGACCAGCCTGCTCGCCCCCGGCGACGCCCGCCGTTGACCGCCTGCGCCGGGCGGGGCTGGCCGCACGGGCGGGGAGCCGTTCAGCGAGGAATCACCCAGCCCGGTGCCCAGGTCCCGGCGGCGTCTTGGCCGGCCGTTGTGGCGGCGAGGTGGGCGCGGAGGGTGGCCAGCGCTGGGTGGGGGTTGTCGCGGTGCCAGAGGAGCGAGTGCGGGTAGACGGGCGTCGGGTCGGTCACCGGGATGCGGCGCAGGCCGTGGCCGGCGGGCCAGATGAGGCGCATCTGCTCGCCCATGAAGGTGGCCAGGGCCGGGGTGTCGGAGATGGTGTCGAGGAGCGCGTCGGAGCCGAAGTTGGGGCCGGTCACCTCGATGGTGAGGCCGAACTCGGCCACGAGATCGTCGTAGTAGGCGCCCCACTCGGTACCGGGGGCGATGCCGGGCATCCAGATCCGGTGCCCGGTGAGCTGGGCGACGGTCACCGACCGGGCGCCCGCCAGTGCGTGGTCGGGGCCGGTGAGGAGCTGGAGCGGCTCGTCGAGCACCCGGACGGAGGCGATGTCCTCGGGAAGGGGCCGGCCGGGCGCGGCGACGGCGCGGAAGGACGCGTCGATCGAACCGGAGCGGATGGCGGTGACGGCCGTCTCGATGTCGAACAGCATCATCACGTCGAGGTCGATCTCGGGGTGTGCGCGGTGGAAGCCGCGCATCAGGCTCGACTGCGCGCTGCGCGAGGCGATCACGTCGACGCGCAGCGGACGGCGGTCGGGGCGCACGGACGCGCCCGCACGCTCGGCGACGCGCAGCAGCTCGCGTGCGTGGGGCAGGAACGCCTGCCCGTCGATGGTGAGCTCAGCGCCGCGTGGGGCACGGGTGAACAGTCGCACGCCAAGGGTGCGCTCCAGCGCGGCGATGCGTCTGGAGACGGCCTGCTGGGTGATCGAGAGGTCGACGGCGGCTTTCTGGAACTGGCCCGCTTCCGCGACGGCGACGAAAGTACGTACTGCTTCGAGGTCCACGCCGACCCACCTTAGTGAACAACTGGTGGTTGTGGATTGCTGGCAGGTCAGTTGTTTGACCTGCCGTTGTCCTGCCCGCTTACCTCTCATTGGTCAACGTCAGTTTGTTCGGGTGGGATCTCAAGGGGAGTGCGCTGAGCATGGTGGGCAGGAGACGGTTGGGCCGGCAGTTCGGCTGGCTGTGGGCGTCATATGCGGTGAGCGCATATGGGTCCGGGCTGGGGTTCGGGGCATTGCCGCTGATCGCTGTACTGGTGTTGCATGCCGGCCCTGCTGAGGTGTCCGCGCTGTCCGCGGTGGGGCCTGCGGTGGGCGCGCTGATCGCGGTGCCGCTCGCGCCATGGGTGGAGTTCCGGCGCAAGCGCCCGGTCATGATCATGATGGACCTGGCCCGGTTTGCGGCCATGACGACGGTCCCGGTCGCCTACGCCTTCGGATGGCTCAGTTTCGTCCAACTGCTCGTAGTCTCGGCCGTGGTCGCCGCAGCCAAGATCACCTTCAACGCGGCCAGCGGCGCCTACCTCAAGGCCCTCGTGCGGCCGGACGACCTTCTCGTCGCCAACGCGCGGTTCGAGTCAACGAACTGGAGCTCCATCGCGGTGGGGCCACCGCTCGGCGGGGCGGCGATCGGCCTGTTCGGGCCGGTCACCACCGTGGTGGCCGACGCGCTCAGCTACCTGCTCTCCGCGCTGGGCATCACCGCCATCCGCGGCCACGAACAAGCGCCGCAGGCGACCGACAAGAGCCCGCTCCGGGCGGGCGCACTGCTCGACGGCTGGCGACACATCATGGGCCACCCCGGTCTGCGGCCGCTCTACCTCAACCAAATACTCGTCGCCGGCCTGATCATGGCCACCGAACCGCTGCTGGCCGTGCTCCTCCTCCGCCAGCTCGGATTCCCACCCTGGCAGTACGCCCTCGCCTTCGCCGCCCCCTGCCTCGGCGGACTCATCGGCTCCCGGCTGGCCCGGCGTGTCGTGGCCCTCTACGGCCGGCACTGGGTCTTCCGGACCGTCGGCACCCTGCGCGCCATCTGGCTGATCGGCCTGGCCTTTGTCCGTCCCGGCGTCGTCGGTCTCGTCACCGTGATGGCCGTCGAGCTGGCAATCATCATCAACATGAGCCTGTACAGCCCGGTGCTCGCCACCTACCGGCTCGAACACACCCCCAAACATCTCGTCGCCCGCACCCTGTCGGCCTGGTCGATCGGCCAGCAGGCCTCCATCGCCGTCCTCACCGCACTCGCCGGGCTGCTCGCCGACGTCACCAGCCCACGCACCGCCCTCACGATCGCAGGACTGCTCATCCTGACCACACCACTCCTGCTTCCCCGACAGGACCAGACGTCGCAGCACGAGCCGGAACTGTCCCGCAGCCACTCATGAGGCACCACAACTTGCCACCCGCAGGCCGCAGTCGGTCCGCCGGTGCGCGTCCGCGTCGACCTGGCACACCACCGGTTAAGGAGAACACTCGCGTGAACACTGCCCCCACACTTGACCCCACCCACACCGCGCTTCTCGTCTTGGACTACCAGCCCGCGATCCTGGCCTTTGTGCCCGAAGGCGAGGACCGCAACGCCCTGCTCGGTCGTGTGGAAGGGGCCATCGCCGACGTTCGCGCACATGGCGGCACCATCGCCTACGTACGCGTCGGCTTCACCGAGGCCGACTGGGACGCGATCCCGGCCTCCAACAAGTCCTTCGCCCCGCTGGCCCAACACCGTGTCATGCACCACGAGGACCCCGCCGCTGCCATCCACGAGCGCCTGGCTCCCCAGGACGGCGACATCGTCGTGCGCAAAATCCGCTACGGCGGCATGTCCACCACCGACCTCGACCAGCAGCTACGCGAGCGCGGCATCACCACTCTGGTCGTCTCCGGCATCAGCACCAGCGGCGCCGTCCTGTCCACCGTCATCGACGCGGCCGACCGCGACTACCAGCTCTACATCCTGTCCGACGGCGTCGCCGACCCAGACACCGAAGTCCACAACGTCCTGCTCCACCATGTCTTTCCCTCACGGGCCCACATCATCGACACCACCGAGCTGCACACCCTGCTCCGGGCTGACTGACTCGAACCAGGAGCCGATCCCACCCACGGCCGCCGCACCCACCCGGTGTGGCGGCCGCCCACACCCCCAGTGCCGACCCAGCAGCAGCCCGGAGCCTCACCGCCGCCTACCGCACCCGCCGCCACTCCTAGCCGCCGCGACCTCAGGTTGCGTTACGGCTCCCGGCACCCTACGAGCCGGTGACCAGTGCAAACGTCACCGCCGGGATAGCCCCGGCGGTGAATGGCACCCGCACCGGGTTCACGCCTCTTCGGCCGCGTCCGGGTCGCGCAGCGGACGCAGGCCGCCGGGCAGGTCGGGGAGCTGGAAGGAGTACCTGCCCAGCATGTTGATGTGGTGCCGCACGAACGGAGAGAGGCGGGCCACGCTGCCGCCCGCGGCCGGGAGATCGCCCTGGTGGAGCTGACAGAGGAGCAGGCTGTCGCGCAATGGCGGGCGGCGGGCCACCCGGAGGACGTAATCGGCTTCCTGATCGAGGCGTACAGGAACACCCCGGAGGTGGGCCGTACGGTCATCAACACCGTCGAGAAGGTCACTGGCCACCCTGCCCGCACCTTCGCCCATTGGGCTGCGGAACACGCGGACGCCTTCACGGCAACAGCCCCCGTGGTCACCGCATAGCCCCCGCGTAGTACGTGGGACGGACGCGGAAGGAGCGCTTCACCTGGCCATTCCGAGCACCAAAGTGGCCATACCCTTTGACCTGTGCATATGCGCCTCTGAGGTACTCCGGGGACGACCGTCCGCTGTACGTCCGACGCGCCGCTTCGGGCGTCGTGCTATCGGGTTCGCATCCGGCACACGCTTCATGCGTGAGCGATGAGTAGCGATGAGTTTGGGCGGCGGATCGGGTCTGCCCTGGCATGACTCGAATCATCGCTGACATCTCGGTCTCTCTCGACGGCTTCGTCACCGGGCCCGACCCCGGCCCGGACAACGGTCTGGGCAGCGGCGGTGAGGTCCTGCACACCTGGGCATTTTCCGACGACCCCGACGACCGCCGGGTCCTGCGCGAGGCGACCGCCCGCTCGGGCGCCGTTGTCCTCGGCCGCCGGCTCTTCGACGTGGTCGACAGGCCGTACGGCTGGGACGACAAGTCCGGCTACGGCGCCGGCGAGGTCGGCAAGCCCGCGTTCGTCGTCGTGACGAGTTCGCCGCCGGCGTCGGTGCGGCTCACCGACCTCGACTGGACGTTCGTTACCACCGGTCTGCCTGGCGCCGTCACCGCCGCGCGCAAGCGCGCCGAGGAGGCGTCGTCGGACAGCGGCAAGGACCTCGACGTCGTCCTCATGGGCGGCGGCGCCACAATCGGCTCGGCGCTCGACGCCGGGCTGGTCGACGAGCTGACGCTGCACCTTGCGCCCGTCGTGCTGGGTGCCGGGACGCCACTGTTCACCGGCGCAGCGCCGCACACGCTGGTGCAGCGGAGCGAGACCTCGACATCGACCGCGACGCACCTGACCTACGACGTTCTCCGGTGATCCGATGACCACCGTCAACGCCAACGAGATCGCCTTGGGTATCGAGTCGTTCGGTGACGACGACGCGCCACTCGTCCTGCTCGCGGGCGGGACGACGATGCTCTCCTGGCCCGACGCGCTGTGCGAGCGCCTCGCCGCTGGCGGGCGCCGTGTGGTGCGCTACGACCTGCGCGACAGCGGGGAGTCGACGATGACGGATCCGGAGGCGCCCGCCTACACCCTGCGCGACCTCGCCGCCGACGCGGCGGCCCTTGCCGGCGTGCTCGGCGGGGGGCCCGCGCACCTCGCGGGGATCGGCGTCGGCGGGATGGTCGCCCAGGTGGCCGTGCTCGACCATCCAGGCGCGTTCTCGGCGCTCACCCTGGCCGGCACCCGCGCGGTTGCGCCTGGCCCGCCCGACGATGACCTCCCCGACCATGACCAGGCGACGATGAGCCGGCTGTTCGCGCATCCGCTGCCCGATTGGACCGACCGCGAGGCGGTGGCGGAGTTCGCCGCCGCCGGCGCGGAGATCCTCGGCGGTGGAGGCGAGGACAGCGCCGTGACGGGTGGCAAGGAGGACCCGCAGGGCCTCGCGTTCGCCGCGAAGCCGGGGTTGGATCAGATGCTCGGTTGCCAGCGCCTCCTTCGCGGCCCGGATGGCGTCGAGCATGTCCGTCTTGCGCCCGCCCCCGATTGGGCAACCGCTTGGGCCGGCAGACCTCGACGACGCGCTCGCCTGCTTGGTCAAGGAAGGCTGCGAGGCCCGCGCCGTAGCTGCCGATACCCTCCAGAGCCCAGCAGCGCCGCCCGGGGACGTGCTCGCGGGAGAAGTCCAGGAGGCGGCGGTAGCCGCGGGCGTTGGCGGGTGAATCGGTGCTGGCCAGCACGGCGCCGATGGGACTGACAGCTGCTGCCGCAAGGGTGTCGCGGTGGGTATCGACGCCGGACGGCTCGTTCGATGTCGGAAAGAAGCAACGGTGTCATCCCCGTGATCCTGCCAGCAAGCACTGACAACGACCGGACGCTGACAGACACGGCAAAAGGCTGCCTTCGGCCCAACGATCGTGGCTCAGCGAAGTTAGGAAGTTAGTGGGGGTCGGGATGGCACAGCGCTCCACTTGGCCATTCGGAGACACGGCCGTCTCGGCCGGCCCCACGGCTGGGTCAGCCCGGCTTGACCGCCAGCGTCGCAAAATAGTTCGACATGTATTGAGCGGATGCGTTGGATTGGTGCGGCGCTTCCGCGAAGCCGGTGAGGACGAACCCCGCGGCGAGTTGCCCGCCTATCTGGTCGGTGAGGGTGTGGCTGTATTCAAGAGCGGCATCCGCGCCGAACTTCGTGGCGCGTTCCTCGGCGGAGTACTGCGTGACATCGCTGTAGGGCAGCTTGTGCACGACGATCAGCTCGCCGCGCTCGTCGAGCGCCTCGTGGTCGAACAAGTACACATCAGGGTTGAGGAAGCCCACGAGCAGAGTTCCGCCCGGTCGCAGGATGCGGAAGCACTCACGCCACACCGGTGCCAAGTCTGGTACGAATAGGTTAGAGACCGGATGGAATACGACGTCGAATGTTGTGTCGCCGAAGGCGCTGAGGTCGCGCATGTCGCCTAGGACGGTGCGCAGCTCGAGTCCGTCGCGCGCCGCCACCATCTGGTCCTGGCCGAGCTGGCGGGGTGAGTTGTCGAATACGGTGACCCGCGCCCCTGCGGCGGCGAGGATCGGACCCTGCTGGCCACCGCCGGAGGCCAGGCACAACACGTCCTTGCCGGTCAGGTCCGTCGGCAGCCAGGAGCGGTCGACTGGCTCACGCCCGATGAGAACAATCGACCAGTCGCCCATGCGGGCGCGCTCGACATCCTCAGCACTCACCGGCCTCGACCACTCGTTGCCCTCTTGGACATACTTGTCCCAGGCTGCCCGATTGTGGGCAACGGGGTCGACAACAATGTCCTGCACGTTTAACTCCCTGCTACAGCCAAGCGGACACCTGCGGTACTGACAGTTCGGTGCCGCTAGCCAACACGATTGCAGGGTGCGGGCTCAACGAAATTACTGACGATCTCTGCGTGGTGTCGCCGAAGGTTCGGACAGACCCGCAGTTCAGGGCCCATACAGCCGCGCGACATCACGCCCGGAATCTCAGTAGCGGGCATCGAGGTGTCCACGGGCTCGACGGGTGGTCGCGCAGCGGGTGCGTAAGCGCTGGTTGCCGGGGTTGCAGAAACCGTAGGCGTCGCGGGCGATGGTCTTGATGACCCGGTTGGTGCCTTCGGAGCCAGCGTTGGTGATCCCAGTGTGCAGGAACGCAAGGATCTCTGGCCACCGTGTCTCGACGATTGTGGCTAGGCGCTGCAGTTCGGGAAGGTCGGCGTCGGCGCATCGGCGGTAGAACCGGTACAGCAGATCGCGGACCTGTTCCCGGTCCGGGCGGGTCCGGGTGGTGGCAAGCAGGTCCAGGAGGTCTTCCTTGGCGTTCCACGCAACGGTGATCGGCGCGCCGATCACCCTGGGCAGGTTGGACAGCTCGTCGAGGAGAGCGTCGACGTGCTCGCCGCGCATCCGGGCGGCGGAGCGGGTGAGCCGGTTGCGCAGTTCCCACTCGCGGTTGCCCTTGCGGCCGCGCCGGCCGCGGTGGGTCACGGTGACCCAGCGGCGGACCTCGGTGAGGGTCTGGTTCGCCAGCTGCACCAGGTGGAAGTCGTCCACGACCAGGGTGGCCTGCGGCAGGACCCGGCGGATCGCCGCTGCCCGAGCAGGCCCTGCTTGCCGGACAGGTCGACGAAGTCGACGTGCCAACGGTCCACGGCGGTCTGCCAAATCCCGGTAGCCTCGTCGGGGATCCAGCTTCTGGGGCTTCCTCGGCAACGGGGTCACCGACACCCCGGACGGGGCCGCAGCCACCGCCGCCCATTCATCGACGCCCTCCTCGACGGCGGTCACGACATCGTCTTCCTGCAGGCCGACCGCGACCGCCTCGAAGCCGGCGAAGACCTCGGCGGTGTGTACACCTTCGACGACGGAGTTCCGCACATCGACGCCCTGTTCCTGGAGTGGCGTTGGGCGATCACCGGCCGGATGCATCTACGGAAGTGGAGGTGCCGACTTCGGAAGAAGCGGCACGCGCGGTCCGGCTTCTCGATCAGGGGCTGCGCAGCAGCCGTGGGGTCCACCGCAAGATGGCCGAGAGCACGCTGCACGGCGCCAAGACACTCTCGACCGATCGGCTCCAGCTCCTCTCCGAGTTCGTTCAGAACTCCGACGATGCGGGAGCCGGACAACTGCGCATCCTGTTGCGGTCCGACGACATTCTGGTCGCCCACGACGGAGCCGGCCTGCGCCTGGCTGATGTCCTACCGCTCGGCATGCCCTGGCTCAGCGGCAAGACGGCCGACGCCGAAGCCACCGGCCGGTTCGGCATCGGACTGTCCACGCTCAGGGCCCTCACCACGGTGTGGGAGGTGCACTGCCACCCCTTCCACGTGCGCTTCTCCGGTACCAACCTCGAACCCACGGCGCCGCCGGAACTCCCCGACGGAATCTCCGGACCGGAGTGGACCGTCTTCCGCATCCCGCTGGCCCCCGGCACACTGACCGCGGCCCAGCTCTTTGAATGGTTCGAGGACTGGAACGACGCTTCCCTGCTCTTCCTGCGTCACCTCCGCGGCCTCGAGGTGACGGCGGGCGGGCACAGCACCGTACTAACCCTGTCCTGGGAAGATGTGACACAGCGTCAGCTCTTGATCGACGGCGTCGAGCACGACGTGAATGTGCAGCACGCCCGGACGTCCGACGCAGCGCTTTGGCGTGTGTACACGGCGCAGGTAGCACCGCACCCCGACTGGGAACGGAGTCACAAGGCATTGGGCCCGGTCGTGCCCGTGGGCGTCGCGCTGCCCTTGGAGCGTGGGACGAACGGCAGCGTCCATGCCGGCCTGCCCGTCGCCCCGCTGGACGTGGCCGCCCGCTTCCACACCCAGTTCGACCCCGTCGCCAGCCGGGAGGGTTTCGCCGGCAGCCGCCTCAACACACAGCTCGTCCCCGTGATCGCCGACCTATGGGCAGCTGGCGTACGCGACGTTCTGGAGAGGGTGGATCACACAGCGTGGCACCTCATTCCGCTTCCCTGCCCGCCGGGCTCCGCGCCAGCGAACCTGCTCCAGGACCGCAGGTGGGCGGCGGCGTCCTCGTGGACGGCCACGAGCAGGTGGTAGGTGATGTCGGCGGCGGCCGTCATGGGTTCGCCGAGGCGGCCGCATCGCCGCCGCCTGCTCCGTACGCACCGTCCCCCAGTCCTTGATCACCCGGAGGGTACAGCACAGCTCGGCATACGATGAGTCAGGCGCGATGCCCAGCCCAGGTGTGCCCGGGCTGGGCTCTCCACGACGGTGACCATCGGTCAATCGGCAGCTCCAGAGCCGCTCGCCGCTTCCGTGCCCGATCTGGGAGCGTACGTCCCCGTGGCCGATGGCGAGTCGTTCCGACCCTCCAGGACAACGGCCGGCTCAAGGGGCGAGGCGATCTCCTGGCCCCTGCTGCGGGAGGCCCAGTCGCGGATGCCGATGATGACCATGACGAAGAAAATCGCGTAGACGATCCCGGAGAAGTACAACCCGGAGTGGATGGCGAGGGGCACCCCGACGAGGTCGACGGCCAGCCAGACGAACCAGAACTCCACGTACCGCCGGGCCTGGGTGTACATCGCCAGGATCGAGCCGACGAAGATCCAGGCGTCCGCGAGGACCATCCACCAGGGAGCGCCGGGGTAGAACGACGCGTCAGTCGTCTTGAGCAGGGCGCCGAACGCGAAGGTCCCGGCGGTCATGGCGGCGAGCAGTACGCTGCGCTCCCGCCAGGACGCCCATCGGACGTTGATCGTGCCCTCCTTCTCCTTGCTGCGGCGCCATGTCGCCCAGCCCCACGACGCCGACGCTATGATCACAACCTGCCGAGCGGCGTTGCCTCCGAGATCGACGTTCAGGCTCGCGATCAACAGCAGAATCGAACCCAGAATCTGCACCGGCCAGGCAACCAGGAACCGTCGCAGCGCCAGCCAGACGGTTGCCAGCGCCAGGAGGTTGCCGAGGAAGTCGGACCAGTAGACGGGGAAGCCGAAGAAGCTGAACTGCTCGTTCAACCACTGGAATGCACTCATTACTCACACCTTTGTTCATTCGGAGCAAGGCTGGGAGTGGGCTGTCGGCCCGAAACGGGGCCGGTGGTGACGCAGGGAGGTCGGCGCCGCGCGCCGAGTCCGTGCGCAGGGGTGCCTCAGGAGGAGGCGGTGCTCCGGTACGTGGCGAGCGCATCGTCGAGGACGCGCCGCGCGCGGTCCGAGGCGAGGAGTTCCTCGGACCGCAG
The DNA here is from genome assembly GCF_035974375.1 of Streptomyces sp. NBC_01320. NCBI lineage: Bacteria > Bacillati > Actinomycetota > Actinomycetes > Kitasatosporales > Streptomycetaceae > Streptomyces > Streptomyces sp. NBC_01320. The sequence goes on along the minus strand of NZ_CP108390.1, from coordinate 10,666,311 downwards.
GACATCCCGCCGGGCGGCGCGCACCAAGTCCTCGGGGGATGCGAACTTCACCGTGTCTCGGATCCGTGCCACGAACCACAGTCCGACGCGCTCACCGTAGAACTGGTCCGAGGTGTCATGGCAATACACCTCGACGTGCACATCCTTGGTGTCGCAGAAGGTCGGGTTCGATCCGATGCTGATCGTGCCGTGGTGGACGACGCCGGTCGAGTGGCGTACCACCCAGCCGCTGTAGATCGCGGGTGGTGGCACCAGCGAGCCCGGGTCGGCCGCGACGTTCGCGGTGGGGAACCCGAGCCCGCGGCCCCGACCGGCACCGTGCACCACCGCGCCCGCGAGGTGCGCGGAGACCGTCAGGGGGTCACCCATGGGGGATGAGCTCGCGGAACTGGCTGGTGTGGAAGACGAGCGGCTCCACACCGGTGAAGAGCTCGACCGTCAGCAACTCCATGAGCACGATCTCGTGATCGCCGCCGTCGTAGGTCGCGCTCACCCGGGCCGTCAGCCAGAGCGCGGCGTCCTCGATCACGACGGCGCCATCAGGCGTCGCCTGCCACGCGACGCCGTCGAAACGGTTGACCTCCCTGGACGCCAGACGTCGGCACAGCGCGCCCTGACCATGGCTGAGCACGCTCAGCCCCAGGACGGGTGCCCCCGTGAGGCGCGGCCAGGTGGTCGAGGTGCGGGCCACGCTGACCGCGGCCATGGGCGGTTGGAGCGAGATCGAGACGAACGAGCTCGCCGCGAACCCAACCGGCTCGTTCCCGAGCAGCGCGCCGATCGCGACGACTCCGGTCGGGTAGGCCCCGAAGGCGCGTCGCAGCGTTGCCGCGTGCAGCTCCGCCGGTGCGGACGCCCCGGACGGGTTGTGGGCAGACGTGGCCATGGTCTTCGACATCCTCTCGTCGCGGGTTCTGTGCTCAGTGCCGGTGGCGGGACGCGGGGTGGCTGGCCGGCAGCGCGCGGTCGGACGCTCCGGTGAGTCGTTCGCGCAGGCTCTCGCCCTGCGCGTACTCTCCGCGGAAGACCCCACGTGCCCGCAGGATCGGCAGGACCGACTCGATGAAGTCCGTCGTCGAGCTCGGCTGGATCATGGGGGACAGCAAGAAACCGTCGAGGTCGGCGCCTTCCGCGAGGGCGCAGATTTCGTCGGCGATCTCCTCGGCCGTGCCGACAACCGGCCGCGCTCCGACGCCGTGCTTGTGCCAGTCGGTGAGGACGTCGCCGACCGTCTTGCCAGCGAAGCGGGCCACCTGGGTCTGGGACAGCTCGGTGGACAGATCCGTCATCGGCGTCTCGGGCGCGTAGGACGAGAGATCGAGCCCGGTAAACATGGCATAGCTGGCGACGGACGCCTCGGGCCGCTGGGCCTCAAGGATCCGCTGGTAGCGCCGCTCCGCATCGGACGTCGTGGCACCGACGACACAGGAGAACGCCGACATCACCTTCACCTCGTCGGCTCGACGGCCCGCCTTGACCGCCTCCTCGCGGATTGAGGCGGTGTGCCCGGCGAGCTGCTCGACCGAGCCGCTGCCCACGAACATGCACTCGCCGTGCCGGCCCCCGACCCGGCGGCCGGCGGGCGACGCTCCCGCCTGGAACAGAACGGGCGTGCCCTGCGGGGAACGCGCGGTGTTGCCATACCCCTCCGAGCGGAAGAACGGGCCCTTGTGGGTGACGAGGTGCACCTTGGCGGGGTCGGCAAACCTTCCGTCCTTGTCCTTCTCCAGCGCGTCCGGCTCCCAGGCACCCTCCCAGTACTTGTAGACGAGGTCGAGGAAGTCCTCGGCCATCCGGTAGCGGTCGTCATGGGCCACCATCTCCATGCCGAACGCCTTGACCGCGGTGTCGGCCGTGCCGGTCGTCACGATGTTCCAGCCGATCCGGCCGCCGGAGAGCTGGTCGAGCGTGGCGATGCGGCGCGCGAAAGCGTACGGGGGCTCCACGAGGACGGAGCCCGTCACGACGAGGCCCAGGTCGGTGGTGGTGGACAGCAGCGCGGACGCCACGACCATCGGGTCGAGCCTCGGGAGGTCGAGGGTCTCCTCCGTGGCGATGGGCGGGCGCGTGCCGTTGATCTCGGACCAGCCCCAGGCGTCGGCGAGGAACAGGAAGTCCAGCTTGGCGTCCTCGCAGATCGCGGCAAGTTCGCGCCAGTACTCCAGGGTGTCGAAGAGGTGCCGCCGGCTGTCGGGGTGACGCCAGGTGGCCGTGCCGCTCGCATTGGTCTGCGCGTTCTCGAACACGCCGATCTTGAGGTTCCTCATGCGTGGTTCTCCGTAGTGCTGGTGGGTGACCCTCAGGGGTTCAGGAAGCGGAAATGACCGCGGGTGGGTCGAGCTGGGCCGCGTACGGCATGGCGGTCTGGGCACCGAGGCCAGTGGCAGCGTGCGAGGCCGCGAGCACGGCGCGTTCGACCGCGGCAGGGAGGGCGGTGCCGCTTGCGAGCGCATCCGCCAGGGCACCGCAGAAGTTGTCGACGGCTTCCACCGACGGCGCGGGGACGTGGACGGTGTGCGTTGCGTGCGCCTCCTTGCAGGCAGCACCGTCCGCCCCGAGCGTCACCACGACGGTCCGGCACGGGAGCGCGGCGCGCTCCAACAGGGCGCGGGCTTCGTCGACGGTGGCGGGCCGGTCGGCGCCGTGAATCGAGGCGAGTTCGCCGAGGTTGGGGACGAGGACGTCGACGGCGACCAGTACCTGCGCGTCGATCGGGCGGGGGCGGGGTTGAGGACAACGACCCCTCCCTGCTCGTGGGCGCGCAGGACCGCCCGCTTGCCCACGTCGGGTGGGATCTCGTGCTGGACCAGGACGTCCTCTCCCGGTGACCGGACGAGTCGGGCCGGCAGGTCCTGGACGCTGAGGTCGGCGCTAGCGCCGGGGTTGACGACGATGGTGTTCTCGCCGGCGTCGTCGACGACCACCGTGGCGATTCCGTTCGCGGCCAGCCCGTTTGACCGCACGGCACCGACGTCCACGCCTTCGGACGCGAGCGCGTCGACGGACGCGTCCGCGCCGACCCGGGCGACGAGACGCACCCGTGGTCCGAGGCGGGCGGCGGCGACGCCCTGGTTCGCGCCCTTGCCGCCGACCCCCTCCACGAAGTGCTGCGCGAGCACGGTCTCGCCGGGGTGCGGCAGGTTCTTGACGGTCAGGACGAAGTCGCGATTCACCGAACCAACAACGGTGATGAGCGACATGCGGACTCCTTGGGAGATCGATTTCCGATATGCTGGACCAGCTCACCCGCGCCGTCAAGTAGTCTCGTACTGCCGGATTTTCCCGCTGCTCCGGCGCACCCGCTCCCCCCAACCGAGAGGGACACCCACGTGACAGCGCCCCGACTCATCGACGTGGCCGAGGCCGCCGGGGTCTCCCGCGCGACGGCATCACGGGTCCTCGCCGGCACGCCGCGCAACGTCGATCCCGAGCTCGCGCGCCGCGTCGAAGAGGCCGCGCACCGGCTCGGCTACCAGCCCAACCACTCCGCCCGGGCGCTGCGGACCGGCGCCACCGGGACCATCGGCGTGGTGGTCCCCACGCTCGCCAACCCCTACTTCGTCCAACTCGCCGATGCCATCGCGCAACAGGTGCGTGCCGCCGGCGGAACGCTCGTAATCTCCGACGCGGCGAACGACACCGCGGTCGAGGCCGAGCAGATCGACACCCTGCTCGCCGGCCGGGTGGACGGTCTGCTCGTCATCCCGGTGTCCGTCAACGCATCCGGACCCGCTATCCGCGATGCCTCCAGACGGGGTCCGGTGGTCCTCTTCGACCGGTGGGCCAAGGGATCCGGCACGGTCGCCGTCACGCTCGACAACGCGTCCGCGGTGCGGCTCCTCCTCGATCACCTGGAGGGCATAGGGAGGCGACGGATCGCGCTCGTCGCCGATCAGGCGTCCTCCTCGGGTGCCGAACGGCTGGCGGCCTTCGTCGAGGCTCAAGGGCCTGAAGCCACCACCATCCTCCTGCCCAGTTTCACCACGGACGCCGGACGGACGGCGGGGCGTCGCATCATCGAGCAGCGCGACCGGGTCGACGCGGTCGTCTGCGGAGCGGACGTCCTTGCCGTGGGGCTCGTGAGCACGCTGCACCGCTCGTCGGTCGCCGTACCCCGGCAGATTGCCGTCACCGGGTTCGATGACACCGAGATGATCAAGCTCCTCGACCCACCCATCACGTCCATCCGCCACCCGCTGTCAGCCATGGCGCAGCGCGCGCTGACGCTCCTTCAGGCTCCCAGCCGGGAACGGACCGAGCGGGTCGAGCAGTTCCCTCCTGAGCTCATCGTCCGCGCCTCGACCGAAGAGGTCTGACGGGCCGACATATCGCTGGCGTGGGAAGCGAGTTGGTCACTCGGACGCTGCCGGCAGTTCGTTGACTCGGCTGTGAGCCGGCGCTCCCCTTGCGGCTCGCTCACCCCACTGGTCAGAAGCCCGTCATTTTCTGAGGATTGCAAGCTGATGGATCGTTACATGGCGTAAGTCCGTGACCGGTGGTCCGTTCACTTGGAATGGCGGCGGCTTGGTGCCGTCGACGCCGCCCAGGCTCTTTCGCCTCGGCCCAGATCGCCCCCTCCACCCGGCCACGGCCGTCTCGTCGCACCCGGCCACCTGCCGCGCGGGCACCTGTGGTCGCCCCGACCCCATGCGCGCGCCGACGTTCTGTCGCAGCGCCCGGCCACCGAGCCGCGTACGGCGGGGATGCCACCGTTCGTTCAATATGCCGCTTTGCAAGATGGCGTCTCGTATATTGACGAGCGCACGGGCCTCCCCTACCGTGGGGACACTTCTCGAAAGGACGGGACCAGCATGAGGCCAGTCGCTCTCATGGGCGCCTTGCTCGTGTCGTGCGCTGGCCGCCGGACCTTCGACCAACAGCTCAGCTACTTCCCGCCCCGGGAGGGACTGCGCCCCGGAACGGCTGCCAGCGAGCCACAGACTCCGTTCTGAGTGTTCCCAGTCTTCTGAGTTTTTTTCTGAGTGCCGTTCGTCGCCGCGCGATGAGCAGCCACCGCACACCGAAACGTCGTCTGTCGTGTCTTCGCCGACTGGCCTGTCAGCACATATTCGAGGAGTGCATCAGCGTGACCTCCATTGTCGGCCGTGAGCCGATTTCCGGGCCGTCCGCCTGGCGCGGCGACGAGCTGTCCAAGTCCACGGAGTGGATCTACGTCCTCAGCGACGCCGAGCGCGCCGAGCTGGAAGACCTGGGCCGGCGCTTCGTCGCCGACGACCCAGACCTGCGCACCGTCACCGCCGCCGACTACCCGTTCGACGCCTGTCGTGCCCTGAACGACGAGTGCGCCCGCCAGATGGACACCGGCCGGGGCTTCGTCCTGGTGCGTGGCCTGCGCACCAAGGAATACGGCGACGTCATGGCCGCGGCCATCTTCTTCGTCATGGGCCTGCACCTCGGTCGGCCGATCGGGCAGAACCAGCGCGGCGACCTGCTCGACCACGTGATCGCCACGTCGGACAAGACGTTGTCCGACGAGGGCGCCCTGCCCTCCCGTGTGCGGGACCGACTGCCGTTCCACTCGGACAGCTCCGACGTCGTCGCCCTCATGTGTCTGCGAGGTGCCAAGGAGGGCGGATCCTCCAGTCTGGTCAGCGGCACCACGATCTACAACGAGTTGCTGCTCCGCCGACCGGACCTCGCCCCTCGGCTCTTCGACTCCTATCACTGGGATTGGCGGCGCCAGGACCCCGACTCCCCGGAGTTGACATACACCTCGCCGATCATCAGCTACGTCGACGGCGTTTTCAGCACCTACGCGGGCAGTTCGATGGTCTTCAGCGCCCAGCAGTACCCCGACGTCCCGAAGCTGACGCCCGACCAGGTCGAGGCCATCAACCTCTTCGACGAGATCTCCCAGCACCACGGCCTGCCGATCGACATGGAATTCCAGCCCGGGGATGTGCAGTGGCTGCTCAACTACGCCGCGTTGCACTCGCGTACCAGCTACGTCGACCACCCGCAGCCGGAACGCCGCCGGCACCTGCTGCGTCTGTGGCTCAAGCGTGATGTCGGCCGCCCGCTGACGCCCAGGTTCGGCAAGCACGTCGTGGAAATGAGTGAGCACACCGGACCACCGCTGGCTGGTGGCCGATTCCGCATCGCCGACGCCATCACCGTGAACGACGACTGGGGAGTGTGACGTTGTCAATCCCCTGGAAACGTAGAGGCCTTCCTTACGCGGCTTGGTCCTTCTGATGGTGCTCGGCTCGTGCTTCGCTGATGGTGCGTTCGAACTCGATTGGCAGTAGGCCGGCGGCCCCGCTGTGGCGGCGGCGCGGGTTGTAGAAGTTCGTGATCCAGGTGGCGATCTTCAGCCGGGGCTCGGCGCGGGTGGCGAACCGGTTGCGGTGGATGTACTCGACCTTGATCAGCGAGTTGAACGACTCGGCGGCGGCGTTGTCCAGGGCTGATCCCACGCGCCCCATGGACTGCACCACGCCCAGCCTGTCGCACCGGTTGTTGTACGCCTCGCTGGTGCACTCACCGGGCTCAAGTGGTCGTCGCAACACCGGCTTCTTGGACCAAGAGTAGATGTTCGTTGAGGGCTTCGGCGGGTGTCTTCCAACCGAGGGTCTTGCGGGACCTGTTGTTGAGTGCGAGAGCAACGGCCGCGAGTTCATCGGTATCCCATCGCGACAGGTCGGTGCCCTTCGGAAAGTACTGGCGAAGGAGTCCGTTCGTGTTCTCGTTGGTGCCCCGTTGCCAGGGGCTGTGCGGGTCGGCGAAGTAGACCTGCAGCCCGGTGTCGATGCGGAGCTGGGCATGCTGGGCCAGTTCTTTGCCGCGGTCCCAGGTCAGCGAGCGTCGCCTGCGGGGCGGCTTACGGCCCTGCAGTCCCAGGTCGGCCATGATCTCGGCGACCGTGTTCACCGAGACCTGCCAGCCCTCGGCCCACAGGTCCAGGGTGACCCGCGGGGAGCCGTGGGTATCGCCCGACTCGCGGAAGAATACGTGATCCTCTCCTCCAGCTGCCTCCTCCTGGCCTCGCGCTTCGTGGGCTCGAACGGCCGGCGGCGCCACTTGTAGAACCACGCCTCGGATACCCCGAGAGCGCGGCAGGCGACGGTGTGCGGGATGTCCTACTCGGTCCTCTGGTCGCTGATCACCCCAACGAGCAACGCCGGGTCCCCCTCAGCTACTTCACCCAAAGGGCCATGCAGCGTTTGAGGACGTCACGCTCCATCTCGAGCTCCCTGATCCGCTTGTTCTTCTCCGCGTCCTGCCTGCGCAGCCGGGCCAGTTCCTCGCGCCCGGGCACGCTCAGCGTCCCGTCCCCGCCGGCCTTCGTCGCCCTCGACACCCAGGTGCTCAGGGTGGTCTCGTTGATCCCCAGGTCCTTCGCGACCTGCGCGATCGGCCGACCGGTCTCGGAGACGATCCGCACAGCCCCCTCACGGAACTCCGCGTCGAACTTCCGTCGCTTCTCTGCCATGACCCCAACTTCCCCTGCAATCACGGCCTCTACGCTACGAGGGGATGGTCACTACATCGAGAACCAGAAGCGGCCTACCTGACCGTCACAACGGAGATGTAGAGAACTCCGGCGCTCCGCACCTCCGGGCCCAGGATCGGATTCCCTCCCCGACTGAAGTCGGGGATTCCCTCCGAAGAAGACGGATGGAACCGACCCGCGTAGCCCGACTCGACCGCCCCGCCGGTTGCGACCTGGGTGGGCAATCCCCGTTGACGTGGCTACGGTCGGCGACCTCTCGCCGACGCTCCGGCGAGGAGCGCCGAACCGCCGGGGCGCGATACGGAAGGGCCTTCACCACAGAGGCGGTGAGGTCGTCCGGGGCGCGCACCCGACAGAGCCGCCGTGCCCTCCGACCGGGTACGGACGGCGTCGCTACGCTTCACGGGGGGCATGTCCGTGGGGACGAGCACCTTCGCGGCCGGCCTCGCTGGTCTCCCGGGGCGGTGACGCCGGAGGCGGTCTCGACAGGGCCAAACCGCCACCGGTGCCGTCGAGGACACCGAGTCGGTGACGATCCGGTCCACGCAGCCCTTCCCGGTGAGCGACAGGTCGCGCTCCGGCACACTCTTCGGGATGCCGTCCTTGACGGTGCGGGTCATGGTGACGATCACCCGGCGGGTACCGTGCACGAGCCCCGTGGCTCGGCGGATACCGGTCACCGCCTTGTTCGAGATCGCCCGGTTGGCGAGGTCTTCCCCTTCGGACAGGCCCACACCTCCCCTGGACGTCAGCGGCCGGCGCCGTTCCCGCGGGAACCTCCCGGCGTGCCCATCGTCTCCGTGCGCCGGGTCCCGTCGACTTCCCGGTGTGGCGGGTGGCCCGCGCTGTCGACGAGCTGCCCGCACGGTTCGTCGGCAACTGCCGCCCGCGCCAGAATCTCCGGGCTACGCCGGCAGCTCTGTCAACAGCCGCCGATAGATGCGCGCATAGGTGGTCAGCTGCGCCAGCGACAGTTCATCGCAACGCGGATCATCGGCGGCCGGCTTCGCCTGCGGGCCGAGGCGCACAGTCTCGACGCCGCAGGCGCGCAGCACGACGCCGTCGGTCGATCCCGTCCAGCCGGTGACGGTCGGCGGCGGCGAGCCGAACTCGTCGAGCCAGGCCGCCCAGGCTGCCGTCACCACCGGGGCGTCGGTCGGCGTGGCCGCAGCCGACGCCACCGGCTCGGCCTCCACATCGACCGCGCAGTTCCGCAGCACCGACTCCGCGCACCGCATCCGCAACCGGTCGGCCAGCTCGGCCGCCAGCGCCTTCGGCTCCACCTGGCCACCGGCTACGACGTACAGACCGATCCGCATCTGGGCCGGCAGGAGGTCCGGCTTGTCCGGCCAGCCGCTATCGATCGCACCGATGCCACAGGCCCGGCCGGTCTGCCCGAGCCGCGGGTCGGCGGCCAGGTACGCCGTGCGCCAGCGGGCCAGCTCGTCCAGGATGACGCCGGCCGAGGCGACAACTCCCCCGGGCGGCGTGGCCGACTCCGCCGCCATCGCGGCCCCTGAGCGGCCGGTGACCCGGACGGTCAGGTAGAGCGCCCCGGGCTCGTGCCACAACAGCGTGGGAGGGCCGCACTTGGCCACGATCGCGGACCGCGGCAGCGGGTACGCGTCGATATATGCCTCCAGGCCGGTGATCCCGCCGGCGCGGCGGTGTGTCCCGGAGCCGGCGAGCAGCAGCCGTCCGGCACCCGCTTCGGCGAAGGCGACCAGCGCGGCGGCCACCGGCCCACGAGCGACCCCGAGCCCGAAGCCGGTCACCACGTCGCCGGCCACGCCGAGCGGACCGACCGGCGCGGCGTCGCCGGTGATGAGCCGGATGCCCGCGCCGTCGTGGTTCAGCGACGTGTCGAGGTGGGAGTACAGCAGTGGGCCGGCCCCATGCGCGGCGACCAGGCTGCCGCCCTCGCGACCGTACTCCTGCACCTGCCACTCGATGTGCGGCCACCGGGCCGCGCACCAACTGCGCAACCGATGGGTCGCCGTCCGTTCCTGACCTCGTGGCGCGGGGGTCGTGTCAAGCAGCCGCAGGACGTCCAGCAACTGCTGTCTCAAAAGCGTCCCCAGTCGTCGGAGGCCGGACGCCACACGTCGATGTTGCGCGGGTCGGCCGGCATTCTGCGGGGCCGGTGAGTCTCGTGCTCCTCCGGTGTGAACACCCGGTGCCGATCGCACAGCTCGTATCGCGGGCCGAAGCGGGTGTCGTGCATGTAGAACGCGATCGACGTCGATGCCGAGTGGTTGACGATGTCGGAGGCGATCGGGGCACCCTTGTACAGCGCGCGGGCACGCATCCGCATGACATGGTCGAGGCTCTTCATCGCAAAGCACAGGTGCGCGACATAGTGCTCCGTGTTCTTCTGCACCGCGAGGCTGTGGTGGTAGCGGTCCTCGCAGCGGTAGAACGTGGTCGAGCCGACGATGTGGTCCGAGGGCAGGAACTTCAGAACGTTCTGGTAGAAGTCCAGCGTCTCCTCGAACTTCGGGGTGGCGATGAAGGGGTGCACCAGGTCGAGCGGCCGGACCTCGATGTGGGGCGGCTCGGCGTACTCCTGGAACTCGGTGAACAGCTCGACGATCAGACCGTTGGGGTCCTTCACCGCGAAGCCGTTGTCGCACAGCGCCTTCTGCCGCTCCTGCAGTTCCAGGACCTCAAGGCCGGCGTCGAGAACGGCCTTGTGCAGTTGCTCCAGGACCTCCTCGCTCTCCACGCTGTAGCCGACGGCGGTCGTCCATCCGTCGGCGCGTTCGGGCGCGTGGATCAACTCGATCGCGTGGTGCTCGATGTCGGCGCGCAGGTAGGCGTGGTCGTCCGTGCGCTGCTCCAGTTGCAGACCGACGTGGTATTCGAGGAAGTCGATTGTGGCCTCCATGTCCGGAACCTCGATCCGGGCGTACTCCATGCCGTACGGGCCGTGCGGGCGGGTGCTCACCGGCGGTCTCCTTCCTGCCGTGAGCGGCGCCCGCTCGGCGAACTCGAACGAGGTGATGGCCTGCTGGGCGATGACCGGCCGCCAGCGAGTGCGCACGAAGTGTTCGTGCGACTCGCTGCCGAGATAGGCGAGCAGGTCGTCCTGGCTGTCGAAGTCGACGGCCATGGTGTGGGTGAAGGTCTGGTCGCGGGTGCTGATGTTCTCGCCGAGAACGAAGCCGCGCATGGCCGGGTACCGGTCCGGGAAGGTGCGCAGTTCGCCCAGCACGGACTCGCGCGTCGTCCGGTCGGTCCCCTCGGCGAAACGGAAGGACAAGGTGTGTCTGATCATCGGGTCACCGTCCGTCGCCGGTCAGAGGATGAAGCTGAGTCGGGCGCCCGCCGCGAGCGACTCGTGACCGAGGACGGAACGCCGCAACCGGAAGCGGAGCCCGTCCTCGGTGGGCACCAGGAGGTGGTCGTACCACCCGACGTAGGCGTCGAAGTGCCCGTCGCGGGCGCGGTGCACCACGAAGGAGGCGGCCACCTTGAAGGAGTCCTCGGTGCCCTCGGAGAGCCGCACGTTGGACACCAGTCGGTGGGTGCGTGAGTGCGGGTTCTCGGCATGCGCCTTGCGGGACTTCAGGCGCTTGACCCGGGCGAGGAGCAGGTCCCAGTCATCGTCGACGAATGATCCGTTCTCGTGCGGCGACCAGCCGGGCCGGTAGTCGGTGGTCGGGATCTCGAAGCGGGCGCCGGGCTCGAAGAGGGCGAGCCAGCCGTCGTAGTCCCAGCGGTCGAGGATGTCGGCCTCGGTGTAGAGGAAGTCCTCCACGTCCTGCCGGGTGACGGTGCGTCCCGCACACCACACGGAGCTGCGGTTGCCGATCGTCGTCATCTGATTCCTCCGTGGATACTCCGCCCTTCAGAGCGGAGAGGAAACGGACTCCTGCGGAGCAGGGCAAGGGCTGCGATTCACCGCCAGGGCGGATCACAGTGCTCTGACCCGCAGGTTTGATCTTTACATGCGGTCGCATTAGTTTGTGAGCGTGACCACGAACCATGTGAGGCGGGCGTTCAAGTACCGCTTCTATCCGACGGATGCGCAGGCAGCTGAGCTGTCGCGCACGTTCGGGTGCGTGCGGAAGGTCTACAACCTGGCGCTTGCGGCCGCACGGAGGCGTGGACGCGGCAGGAGCGGGTCAACTACAACCAGACCTCGGCCCTGCTGACGGCGTGGAAGAAAACTGAGGAACTGGCCTTCCTCAACGACGTGTCGTCGGTGCCGTTGCAGCAGACGCTGCGGCACTTGCAGACCGCGTTCACCAACTTCTTCAGCAAGCGGGCCAAGTACCCGCGCTTCAAGTCCCGCAAGAAGTCCCGCCAGTCCGCCGAGTACACCACCAGCGGTTTCCGCTTCCGGGACGGCAGGCTGACTCTGGCGAAGATGGCCGGGCCGCTGGACATCGTGTGGTCGCGCCCGCTCCCCAAGGGGGCGAAGCCGTCCACTGTGACGGTCTCCCAGGACAGCGCCGGTCGCTGGTTCGTCTCCATGCTGTGCGACGACCCCACCGTCAAGCCGCTCCCCGCCACGGATGCGGCGGTCGGTGTCGATGTCGGTCTGAACCACCTCCTGATGCTCTCCACCGGTGAGAAGATCGCTAACCCGAGGCATGAGCGCACGGACCGTGCCCGGCTCGCGAAGGCCCAACGCACCCTTGCGCGCAAGGCCAGGGGTGACGGCGCCAACCGCAGGAAGGCCCGGCTGAAGGTCGCGAAGATCCACGCCCGGATCGCCGACCGGCGCCGTGACGGCCTGCACAAGCTGACCACTCGGCTCGTTCGTGAGAACCAAACGATCGTGATCGAGGACCTGACCGTGCGAAACATGGTCAAGAACCGGAGCCTGGCCCGCGCCATCAGCGACGCGGCATGGGCCGAGTTCCGCAGCCTGCTGGAATACAAAGCCCAGTGGCACGGGCGGGAAGTGATCGCGGTCGACCGCTTCTTCCCCTCCTCCAAGCTGTGCTCCGTCTGCGGCACCTTGCAGGACAAGATGCCGCTGCACGCCCGCACCTGGACGTGCGCCTGCGGCACGACCCACGACCGGGACGTGAACGCCGCACGCAACCTGCTGGCCGCCGGACGGGCGGTGTCGGCCTGTGGAGCTGGTGTAAGACCTCAACGGAGAACTCCGGGCGGGCAGTCGGCGATGAAACAGGAAGTCTCACGGCGCGAGCCGTAAGAATCTCCCTCCTTCAGGAGGGAGAGCGTCAACGCACGTCCCTCCCCACCGGGAAGGAAGCCGGACGCTCGCCGTGGATCTCGATGCCGTCGTCGAACCCTATGGCGTCGATCCAGTGTCGCCAGAAGCCGCGCATCGCGCCTTCGTCGACCGACCGGCCCTGCGCTCCCTTGACCTCGTCGGCCATGCCGCGCGACATGTCGCTGAAGTCCAGCTCGGGGATCCCGGTGCCCGCCGTGGCCTGGATGCCGCGCTGGACCGCCTCGTACGCCTCGATGTCGTCGGGTGTGGCGAGGCCGCCCGGGCCGACAAAGCTGACGACCGTCTTCATGCGCAGGGCGCGCGTCTCCCGGTCCTCGGCGCGAGGGACCAGTTGCCAGGCGCGCACATCGGTCTGGTCGGGGGCCACCGGCTCCAGTTGGCGGATCGACAGGCCCTCGATGTCGAACAGCAGCAGGTTCGGGAACACGAACAGGATGTGGCTCTCGTCGGCCACGTGGTGCGCCCGTTTCTCCCCCAGCCGCTGGGTCATCTCGGCCCGGTGGGCGTCGGTGCGGACCCGTTCGGCCTCGCCGAAGCGCGGTTCCCAGATCATGCTGATCCGCCCGCCGTGCCCGGTCAGGACCAGCAGACCGTGGCCGTTGCCGAGGTTGTACGCGTACTGGTTGTCGTCGGTGACGGCGTAGCCGCTCTCCCGCAGGTAGCCCACGAACGTGTTGTGGGTCGGTGCGAAGTGGTACCCGTCCATCGCGTTCTCGACGGCGAGCTTCCAGTTGCCGCGCACGCTGTAGAGCTGCGTGCCGGGCAGTGTGGTCATGCCGCCGACGTGCTGCTGGTCGATCATCGTCAGGTAGTCGGCGGCGTCGCCGAGGTGTTCGAGCAGCGGCGGGACGTCGGGGTCGAAGGAGACGAAGACGAACCCCTCGTGGATCTCCAGGCGCGGCACGCCGCGCAGTCCCATGGAGGCCCGGAACTCGTCGCTCGACTCGTACGCGCCGGCGTCCGGGATGGCGGCGACCTCACCGTTGTTGCGGAACGTCCAGGCGTGGTAAAAGCACTGGAAGAGCCTGGTCGAGCCCTCGTTCTCGCGGCACAGCACGGTGCCGCGGTGCGGGCAGGAGTTAAGGAACGCGTGCACCTCGCCGGCGGTGTCCCGGCAGAAGATCAGCGGTCGACCGCCCAGAGTGCGGACCTTGAAGTCGTTGGGGTTGGGGATCTCGGTCTCGTGCCCGAGGTAGAGCCAGGTGTGCATCCACACCCAGCCGCGTTCCCTGGCGAACAGTTCCGGGCTCCGGTACGCCTCGCGGTTGACCCGGAAGGTGAGCTGGTCCCAGTCTTCGACGATCATCGTTGCTGGTGCGGTCCGGGGATTGCTTCCCATGGGGAGTTTGCCTCTCACAAGTCCCGACCCGAGCGGCATTCCGTGAGACGCCGTCTCGTATGTCGCATTAGCCTCCCTCGGTGAACTCGACGGTGTCAAGCATCCGTCGCACAGTTGACACTCCGACCTGACGCCGCCATCATCCAATTTCGCATTGAGATACACCGTCTCGCATTCTGCACGATCGTGTGAAGGGCAACAAGCGCGTGCCGTACGTCATCACCGACGCCTGCGTCGACGTCATGGACAAGTCCTGCATGGAAGAGTGCCCAGCAGACTGCATCTACGAGGGCGACCGGATGCTCTACATCCAGCCCGACGAATGCGTCGAGTGCGGGCGCTGCGAACCCGTCTGCCCGCAGATCTCCATCTACCACCACGAAGACCTGCCCGCGCACAACAAGCACTTCGAGCAGGTCAACGTCGAGTTCTTCACCCTCGGCACCCCACCCCTCGGCTCCCCCGGCGGAGCCCGCAAAACAGGCCGCGTCGGCCACGACCACCCGGAGGTGGCGGCGTGAGCGGCCACGCGGGCACGGACGCCGCCGCCGAGGTGTCCGTCGACCTGCTCATCGTGGGCGCCGGTCCGACCGGGCTGTACGGCGCGTACTACGCCGGTTTCCGCGGCATGAGCGTGGCGGTCGCCGACGCGCTGCCCGAGGTGGGCGGACAGATCGCCGCGCTCTATCCCGAGAAGCTCATCTACGACGTGGCCGGCTTCCCCGCCGTCCGCGGCCAGGAGCTGGTGGACCGGCTGGCCGAACAGGCCGACCAATGGAACCCCACCTATCTGCTCGGACACGGGGTCACCGAGCTGGACGACACCGCCGAGGGCATCGTCGCCGCCACCGACACCGGTACGCGGATCACCGCGGGTGCGGTGCTCGTGTGCGGCGGGATCGGCAACTTCATCCCCCGCGAACTCCCGGTGGGCTCCGAGTACCTGGACCGGGGGCTGCGGTACTTCGTACCGCGTCTGGACGAACTCGGCGGACAGGACGTCGTGGTGGTCGGCGGCGGTGACTCCGCCCTCGACTGGGCGCTGTCCCTGGAACCCATCGCCTCGTCGGTGACGCTGGTGCACCGGCGTGCCCGGTTCCGGGCCCATGAACGTACTGTCGAGCAGGTTCACGCCTCCTCGGTGCGGGTCCTCACTCCCTACGAGGTCGAGAAGATCCACGGCGACGGCGCGGTGTCGGAGGTCGTGGTCGCCACCTCCGACGGCGACCGGATCACTCTGCCCGCCCAGACCGTGGTGGCCGCGCTCGGCTTCATCGCCGACCTCGGCCCGATCGAGCGGTGGGGACTGGAACTGCGCCGTCGGCGCATCCTCGTCGACCGCACCATGCGGTCGAGCCGGGAGCGGGTGTACGCGGCCGGTGACATCGCCGACCACGACGGCAAGGTCACCCTCATCTCGATCGGTTTCGGCGAGGCGGCTCTCGCCGTCAACCACGTCGCCGCCCTGCTGGACCCGGCCCGTTCGATCACGCCCGGGCACTCCTCCGACGCGTAAGTCCCCGCACCGGACCACCGCCCGGGCACGCCGCGGCGCAGGGGCTCTCGCGCCCCCGCCGTTACACTCCCCGTACCACTACTCTATTCAATACGGCGTTTCATTTAGTGTCTTATGGCAAGCCAAGTGCGATTGGGAGCGATACGTTCATGCCCACAAAGGCGCAGGGCGGCACCGGCGAACAGGACGGCCCGGACAGGACCGCCCCGACGATCCAGACGGTGCAGCGTGCGGCCCTGATCCTCGGATCGTTCACGGTCGGCAAGCCGCACATGAGCCTCAACGAGATCACCGCGCGTCTCGGGGCGAGCAAGGCGACCGCGCACCGCTACACGAAGGCGCTGCGGGCGGCGAATCTACTCCGGTACGACGAGCGCACCTCGCTGTACTCACTCGGTCCCCAGGTGCTCACGCTCGCCTCGGCGGCGCGGGCCGGTCTGCCGATCGTGGCCGCCGCCGAGCCGTACATGAAGGATCTGGTCCGGCGTATCGACGAGACGATCGTACTGTCGGTCTGGGACGGTGAGTCGGCGACCGTGGTGCGCTCGGTGGACAACACCGACCACATGGTGCGCATCAGTGTCCGGGTCGGTTCGCGCCTGAACCTCACGTCCTCGGCACAGGGGCGCGTCTTCCTCGCGCTGCTGCCCCCTGAGCAGGTGCCGACCCTGCCGCGTTCCGTCCGCAACTCGCCCGAACTCAACGAGGAGCTGGAGGCCATCCGCCAGCACGGGCTGTCGGTCAACTCCCCCACGGTCAACGGAGTCCGCACCGTCGCGGCGCCAATCTTCGAGGGGGACAAGATCAGCGGGACGCTCGCGATCGTCGGCACCACGGCGACCGTGCCCGACGATGTCACGTCGCCGATGGCCCAGGCACTGCTGGAGACCGCCCGCGCGTTGTCGCAGCGGCTGGGCACCCCTGACAGCGGCTGACCGTCCTACGACGGCTGAAGGCCCACCGCGGTCCGCGGTGGGCCTTCAGCCATGGTCCGTGGCGGGCCGTCCGGCGCTCAGGGCAGCAGGTCGGCTCGCGGCGGGACGAAGAAGTCGATGTTCACGCAAGGGGCCTCGGTCGGCTCCACGTAGTGCTCGCTGCCTCGGGGAACGAGCAGGAACGAGCCGGCCCGCATGTCGTGCGCGACACCGTCCACGTAGTAGTTCGCGCGCCCCTCGGCGATATGGACCAGTTGGTCAAAGTCCTCGTGCCGGTGCGGGTTGAGTTCCATACCGACCTGCAGCTCGTGGTGGCAGATCATCACTTCGTCCGTCGCGTAGACGCGGCGACGTACCCCGGGCCGCACCTGGGTCGCCGGCAGCTCGTCCCAGCTGACGACGGTGTTGACCAGCGCTGCGTTGCGTGTGCTCATCGAGCTTCCTCTCCGGCGGTCGCCCGTAGGCCGGCCGCCAGCATCTGCAGGTCCGAACCGACCACGAGGTAGCCGGCGTCATCGAGGCCCAGGTCCGCCGCGGCGGCCCGGGTCGGCGCCCAGCCTCCGAACGCCACCCCCGCGGAACGGGCGGCGCCGTTCACCCGGTTCACCGCGGCGCGCAGCACCGCCGGGTCCGTCGGCAGACCCAGGTCCACCGCGAGGTCGGTGCTGCCGACGAAACACACGTCGAGAGCGGCGACCAGCTCCGGCAGAGGGTCGGTCCGCGCGGTCTCGATCTGGCCCACGAGCACCGGCGGGTCGTCCTGCTCGGCGCGGAGAAACCCGCCCAGCGGGGCCGCACCGAACCGGGCGGCCCGGTTGGCAAGGCTCACGGAGCGGCGGCCGGCCGGAGCGAACCGAGTGGCCGCCACGAGTGCCTGCGCCTGGGTGACGCGGGTGAGCATGGACAACTGGATCCCGGCCGCCCCGGCCTCCAGGAGCCGGTTGACGGCGGCGGCGTCCACCTCGGGCACCCGGACCAGGGTCGCCAGTCCGCAGGCGTCCGCGTGGCGCACCAGGTCGACGGCGTTCCGCTCGCTGAGGGTGGAGTGTTCGAGGTCGACGACGATGAACGCGAACCCGGCCGTCGCGGCCAGTTCCACCACGTCGGGCGACGCCAGCTTGACGAAGGTGCCGACGGCGGGTTTCCCCGCCGTGAGGGCCGCTCGCAGTCGGCGCCGCAGCGGATGGGCGGAACCGGTGGTCATGAGAACCTCCCCTGGGCGTGCCAGTTGGTCAGGCCGACCGCAGTCCTCGCCACGGCACGATGTCGACCTCGGCGCCACCGTGCAGCACCACGGTCGGCTCCAGGCGCGGCGCGAAAATCGTGTTGCCCGCGGCGTCGGGCAGAGTGACTTCGTCGGTCTCGGTGACGACGGTGACATCGGCCCGCCCGCCGACCTCCAGGCGCCCGTAGCCCTCGGTGTCGAGCCCGAGCAGTCGCGCGGGCTCGACGGTGGCCCGCCGGACGCACTCCTCCAGCGGCGCGCCGAGCGCGACCAGCTTGGAGATGCTGGTGAGCAGGTCGAACACTGGGCCGCGCCAGTTGCGCGCACTGGTGTCGGAGCTGAGCACATCGGGCAGGAATCCGTCGGCGATCGCCCGGCGCGCCACCTCGAAGCTGAGGTTGCTCCTGCCGTGGGCGGAGTCGAACAGCACGCCGCGCTCACGGGCCGCGGTGACGGCGGGCTGCACGTGGTCACCGTCGAGGATTCCGTGCGGCTTGCCGGTGTAGCAGTGCGCCACGATGTCGCCGGGGCGCAGGTGGTCCAGGACGACGGGCAGCGGCTCCGCGGTCTCGCCGATGTGCAGCATCAGCGGCAGACCGGCCTGTTCGGCCAGCGCCACGGACTTCTTCAGCAGCGACTCCCAGTTCTCGCCGACGACGTCCTCGGAGAGACGGATCTTGAAGCCGCGCACGATGTCGGGGTGGGCCTCGGCGGTCGCGAGCGCGTCCTCGGGGACCAGGGTGTCGGGGTTCAGCAGCTCACCGAATCTGAAGTCGATCAGGCCGAGCACGGAGACGTTGAGGAAGTTGACGATGCGCAGGGGGTTGGGCTCGACCACCAGCTTGCGAAAGGCCGCGAAGGTCGAGGCGCCGGCCGTGCCGGCATCCGCCGCCGCGACCACGCCGCGGCGCAGATGGGCTTCCTCGGCGGGGGCGCCGACGGCGGAGACGTGCTGGAAGATGTGGGTGTGGCCCTCGACGAGGCCCGGTAGCACGGTGGAGCCGGTGACGTCGATGGCGCGGGCCGCGTCGGCCGCCAGCCCCTCGCCGATCGCGGCGATACGGTCACCGGTGACCGCCACGTCGAGCCGGGCGTTCGTGGCCGATGCCGGGTCTATGACGGTGCCGCCCGTCAGGACGAGGTCGTAGGACGGCGCAGAGGAGTGGGACATCGGTTTCTGCTCCAGGGTGAGGGGCGGTCAGCCGACCTGTTCGATCGGCCGGTGGTCGCGCGGTGAGGCGTCCGAGGGACGCACGATGCGGGTGAGGAGGGGCAGCACACCGTCGACGGCGACTCGTACCTCGTCGCCGTCGGCGAGGAAGCACGCACGGTCCTGGCCGGTGCCGGCCGGGGTTCCAGTGAGAACGACATCGCCGGGTTCGAGCGCGGCGAACCACGACAGCCTGCTGAGCAGATCGGGGATCGGGAAGATCATCCCGGCGCTCGTGTCGTCCTGCAGAAGCTCGCCGTTGATCCAGGTCCGCACGCCGATGGCGTCGCGGTCCGCAAGATCGTCGGGAGTGCGCAGCGAGGGGCCGAGCGGTGTGAACCCCGGGTAGCTCTTGGCGAGGGCGGGGATGCCTGTGGTGCGCATGACATCACGGGCCGTCATGTCGTTTGCGGCGGTGATTCCGGCGACCGCGGGCCATACCTCCGACTCGCTCGCCTGGTACAGCCGGCGCCCCACGACGACCGCGATCTCCCCCTCGTAGTCGGGTTCGGTCGCGGCCCGCGGGATCACCACCTGAGCGCCGGGTGCCGATACGCCTGACGAGGCGGCCAGGTACAGGATCGGCTGCTCGGGCAGTCCCCGGCCGGTCCGGGCCGCCTTGGACACGTAGTTGAGTCCGACGCCCCACACCGCGCGGGGGCGGCCCAACAGCGCCGTAAGGGTGACCTCTTCGAGCGGGATGCGCCGACGCACCGGGCAGGAGGCCAGACAGCGCAGCGAGCCCTCCTGCTGAAGGACCGCTCTGACGTGTGGAAATGCAGTGTCCAGCAGGGCGGCAGCCCCGTCCTCGATCCGGCCCAGGCCGGCCTGCGTCGTCACTACCTGCATGACAGGCATCTTTCAATGCGAGATGGCATCATGTCAAGCGATACGCAAGTGCGGACTGAAGGCATGCGAGGACTCCTGTCCGGACAGCGTTGGACGAGGTGTCGGAGGTGCGCCGACCTTGACGGACGCCGGTACCGGGCTCGCCGGGTTCACGGCGACTTGGTAAGGAGCATTGACAACCCTCGACGGGCGCCATAGCGTTCCGGCCCACTTGGTCGATGGGCAACAAATCGGCCAGGGGGAGCGTTTTCGGCGCTCCGCGGAGACCGTTGCATGCCGACCAGGCGTGCAACGAGCTGGCCGGCGACAGAAGTCACACAGCCAGCGGAGGTCTCTCCCATGAAGGTTGTACTCCATCAGACACACGGCGGACCTGAGGTGCTCCAGGTCGCCGAGGTCCCGGTGCCCGAACCGGGACCGGACGAGGTGCTCGTACGCGTCGCGGCCTGCGGCCTCAACCACCTCGATGTCCTGCAACGACGCGGGCCCGGGCTGATCCCCGGCTTCAAACTGCCGCACGTGAGCGGCATGGACATCGCGGGCACCGTGGCGGCGGTCGGCCCGGCGGGCAACGGGCGGGCGGGCAAGGCGGCAACGCTCGCCGAGGGCACGCGCGTCGTGGTGAACCCGGCCGTGCCGTGCAATCGTTGCGAGAACTGCGCCGCCGGAAAGGACGGCGGATGCCCGAGCGCGGGTGTCATCGGCGCCACCCTGGCCGGCGGCTACGCCGAGTACGTTCTCGTCCCGGCGGCCAATGTGCACCACGTGCCGGACGAGGTCGATCTGGTCGACGCGGCCGTCGTGCCGACGATCTGGATGACGGCCTGGCACGCGCTCATCGAGATCGGCAAGGTCCGCCTCGGCGAGACGGTGCTGATCCACGCGGCGGGCAGCGGTGTCAGCACCGCGTTGATCCAGTTGGCCAAGGCCGGCGGTGCCCGCGTGGTCACCACGGTCAGCTCGGACGCAAAGACCGACTACGCACGCGGCCTGGGTGCCGACGTCGTGGTCAACTCGACGACCGGAGACGTCGTGGCGGCCGTGCGCGAGTTCACCGGCGGGCGGGGCGCCGACCTCGTACTCGATCATGTCGGCCCGGCCACGTGGAACACCGGCATCTACAGCCTCGCGCCGCGCGGGCGACTGGTGTTCCTCGGCAACACCACAGGCAACCGGGCCGAGTTCGACCTGGTCTACGCCTACCACTTCGGGCTGCGACTGCTCGGCTCGGACCCCTACGACCGCCGCGAGTTCGCCGCGATGCTCGACGCCTACTGGGCCTCGACGTTCCGTACCCCGGTCGACAGCGAGTTCCCGCTGACGGAGGCCGCGGCGGCACAGCAGCGGATGGAGTCGCGGCGGGCCACCGGCAAGATCGTGCTGCGCCCATGAACACGACGAGCGCCACCCCGGCCGGACCGGCTCCGGTATGGGACGTGATCAATGGTTTCACGTCCTACTGGGCGCTCTCGGCCGCGCTCGACCTCGGCCTGTTCGACGCCCTGGCGGAGCACGCCGATTCCGGGAAGGGCCTGGACGCCAAGCAGTTGGCGGCCTCGATCGGTGCGGCCGAGGACGCCCCGGTAACCGTGCTGGCCGAGACGCTCGTCGCACTCGACCTGCTCGCCGCCGTCGGGAGTCGCTTCCGGCTCACGCCCGTGGCCGAGCACTACCTGGTGTCGTCCGCGCCTGCCTCCATGGCCGCACTCGTACGGTACTCCCCCGGGCCGCCGGTAGCCTGGCCGGGCCTGGCCGAAACCATCCGCACCGGCGCGCCCGAGCCCGCCGTGACAGCCGACCTGACCGCGCTGTACCCGGCGCTCGTGCGCGCCACCGGCCCGACCCAGGCCCGCGTGGCGAGCGCTGTCGCCGCCGAGTTGGAGCGCCGCGGGTGGTGGCCGAGGCAACCGACGGTCGTGGACCTCGGCTGCGGCTCGGGGGCGTGGCTGACTGCACTGCTGCACACCCGGCCCAGCGGCACGGTGATCGCGGTCGACCGGCCGAACGTGCTGCCGATCGCCGAGCAGGCGGCCAGGGAGGTCGGCCTGCGTGAGCATGTGATCACCGTCGCCGGCGACTATCTGGAGGCCGATCTCCCGGTCGCCGCCGCCGATGTCGTCGTCCTGGCGCATGTGCTGCGCGCCGAACCAGCCGAGCGTGCCCGGCGGTTGCTCGCCCGCGCGGTCGAACTGGCCGGTGCGGACGGGGTGGTCGTGGTCGTCGACTACACGCGTCCCGATCCGGCCCGCACCCGACACGACGACAGCGGTGGCGAGGACGACGGTGTCGGCGAGGACCGCAGCGCCGTCTGTGTCGCCGCGCGCCACGAACTGCTGCTGTCCCTGACGATGCTGGCCTCGACAGCGGGGCTCGGTGTCACGGTCGCGGACCTGCGCGCGTGGGCCGAAGCGGCCGACGCCGAGCTGGTCGACTCGTTCGAGCCGGTGCCGCGCCAGCACGTCCGCCTCATCCGCTCCCGCACCCCGGAGGTCACTTCGTGAATTCCCCGAACACCACGGCACCCGCCGACACCCTGATCGTCAACACCCACGTCGTGACCATGGACGACTCCCGCCGCGTGATCAGCGACGGAGCGGTCGCCATCCGGGGCGACCTGATCGTGGCCGTCGGCAAGACCGCCGACGTGACCGCCCAGTGGCACAGCGACACCGTCATCGCCGGTGAACGGTTCGTCGTCACCCCGGGGCTGATCAATACGCATGTGCACATCACCGGCGAACCGCTCACGCGCGGTTTCGTCCCGGACGACACCCCGTTCCTGGAGAACGTCTTCGAATGGCTCACACCGATCCACACGTACTACACCGAGGAGGACGAGCACATCTCCGCCCAGCTCGCGGCGCTGGAGATGCTCAAGAGCGGCACCACCGCGTTCCTGGAGGCCGGCACGATCCGGTTCATCGACCCGGTCGTCGAGGCCCTCAGCGAAATCGGCATTCGCGCCCGAGTCGGACCGTGGGCGTGGGATCTGGTCCCCACGCCGGAGGTGCTGCGCATGTCGACCGCACAGGCGATCACGCGCCTCGAAGACTCGATGGACCGGTACGCCTCAGTGGCCGACGGCCGTATCCAGGCATGGCCCATCATCATCGGCCACACCTGCTGCAGCGACGAACTGTGGCGGGCGGCGAAGGCCCTGTCGATCGAGTACGGCACCGGGTTCAGCTTCCACATGTCGCCGGCGGCGATGGACCCCGAGGGGTTCCTCGCGTCGTACGGACAACGGCCAATGGTGCACCTCGACAAGCTCGGCGTGCTGGGCAACAACGTGATCCTGACCCACGCCGTTCACGTCGACGACGACGAGGTCACGCTGCTCGCCCGCACCGGGACGAGCGTGTCGCACTGCCCGACCACGGCGCTGAAGGTGTCGTACGGCGTGACCCAGATCGGCAAGTTCCCCGAGATGGTGGAAGCCGGTGTCAATGTAGCGATCGGCACCGACGGCAACAACGCCTCGAACTACCACGACCTGATGCGCGCGACCTACCTCGTCGCCGGTCTGTTCAAGGACGCCCGGCGTGACGCCACGATCTTCCCGGCCGAGGACGCGTTCGCGATGGCCACCCGCAACGGCGCCCGCGGACTCCAGGCCGAGCACGAGATCGGCTCGATCGAGACGGGCAAGAAGGCCGACCTGGTGCTGCACGACACCAACCGGCCGGAGTGGCGGCCACTGCACAACGTCGCCAACCAGCTCGTGTGGTCGGCCGACGGGCGGGGTGTGCACACCGTGTTCGTCGACGGGCGGCGCGTCGTTGACAACTACCGCTGCACGACGATCGACGAGGACGACCTCCTGCGCCGCGCCCAGATCGCCGGTGAGGGCATCGTGGCCCGCTCCGGCCTGCCCGACCGGGCCAAGTGGCCCACCGTCTGACCGCACGGCTGCGCGTCGCGGTCGCGCCGAACGAAACGAACGACACGAACGACACGAACGAATGAGGAGAGCAGAACCATGGCAGAACTGACCGAACCCCGCTGGACCCATGTCGCCATCCCGGTCAGCGACCTGGACCAATCGATCGAGTTCTACGAACGCATCACCCCGTTGGTGCTGGTCACCAAGAACGACGACGACAACGGGCGCAGCGCCTGGCTGTCGAACAAGGGCCAGGTCGACTCGGCGTTCGTCCTTGTCCTCGCCGAGTTCTTTCCCGAGGTCGGGGCGCGCTTCGGCATCGAGCCGGGCAAAAAGGTGCCGACGCTGGCGCCGTTCGCGCACATCGGTATCGAACTGCCCCACCGCGAGGACGTGGACGAGGTCGCGGCGAAAGCGCGCGAGACGGGCAACCTGCGGTGGGAGCCGGTGGACATGGCCGCCCACATCGGGTACATCTGCGCCGTGAACGACCCCGACGGCAACACCATCGAGTTCTCGCACAACCAGAAGGTGTTCTCGACCATCCAGGAGCTGTGGGGCTGAGCGTCAGCAGTTCTCAGGCTGAGCATCAGCAGTTCTGGGGCCGAGCCGGGAACCGACCGCACGCTCCTCGGCCGCCCCGCTGGTCATCGGCGGTGGCGTCGGCGATCGGGTCGGCCGAGAGCCTGCGGTGCCGGCGCCGCCATCATCCTGTTCCGCATGATCGTGTGAAGGGCGACAAGAGCGTGCCGTACGTCATCACCGACGCCTGCGTCGACGTCATGGACAAGTCCTGCATGGAAGAGTGCCCAGCAGACTGCATCTACGAGGGCGACCGGATGCTCTACATCCAGCCCGACGAATGCGTCGAGTGCGGGCGCTGCGAACCCGTCTGCCCGCAGATCTCCATCTTCCACCACGAAGACCTGCCCGCGCACAACAAGCACTTCGAGCAGGTCAACGCCGAGTTCTTCACCCTCGGCACCCCACCCCTCGGCTCCCCCGGCGGAGCCCGCAAATCAGGCCGCGTCGGCCACGACCACCCCCACGTAGGAGCGTGACCGCCACGCGACCACGGACATCTCGGACCCCGGCCGCAGCAGTTGCGGGCCGGGGTCGCGGTGTGTGCGCCTGCCCTCGCGGTGTCTTCCCGAGGGGTGTCACGCCAGTTGGCGCCGCACCTCGCCGCTGTCCCAGTAGTCCGTGCGGCGCGTGATGAGACCGCCCGCGACGGTGAACACGAAGACCCCGCGGACGCGCACGGGGCGGTCGCCGACCGAGCGCATCCGGAACGTCATGACGTACGGCACCGCAGCCGACTCGCCGTCGACGAGGAGTCTCTCGGGCACATAGCGCAGGTCTGCGAAGTCCTCCAGGAACCCGGTCAGGGCCGCGCGGTACTCTGCGCGGCCCTTGCGGCTCCGGCCCATCGACGAGGTGTGTTCGTTGACGAAGTCCTCGGCCACACAGGCCGCCACGGCGTCGGCGTCGTGCGCGTTCAGCGCGGCCAGGTACGCCTCGACCGTGGCGCGGGTGTCGTTCACAGTCGGCCTCCTCGTTTCGCCCGCACGGCGTCCACGCGCCGTCAGGTCGAGCCGCGCTGGAAGGGCCGGCCGAGTGCGGCGGGTTCTCGGTGCTGGGTGGCGAACAGCAGCATGGCGAGAAGCGCGAGCAGATACGGGGCCGCGACGAGGAGCTGGGCGTTGAGGGTGACACCGAGCGCGGGGAGGGCCAGGCGCATCGCGTCGGAGAGGCCGAACACCAGGCAGCCGAGCAGGGTACGGCCGAGCCGCCACGCCCCGAAGATCACCGCGGCGATGACGATGTACCCGCGTCCGGCGGTCATGTTCTGGTTGAACGATCCGACCTCGCCGACCGCGAGGTACGCGCCCCCGAGACCGGCGAGTGCGCCGCACCACAGCAGGGCCTGCCGGCGCCGCACACCGACCTTGATACCCGTGACATCGGCGGCCTGCGGGTTCTCCCCCACCGCCCGCAGCTCCAGGCCCCAGCGGCTGCGGTCCACCAGCCACCAGGTGAGCGGCACCAGCAGGATCAGCAGGTAGGCGGGCCAGCGTCCGGAGAACAGCGCCTGGCCGATGAGCGGGATGTCCTTCAGCAGCGGGATCGACAGCACCCCCACCTGGTGCGAGGCGAACTGCTGGGTGGTGATCAGGTAGCTGGTGAGCCCGAGCACCAGCGCGTTCAGCACGAGGCCGACGACAAAGGTGTTGATCTGGGCACGGTGGGAGAGGTTGCCGTGCACGAAGCCGATGACGATGCCGGTCACCACGCCGACCGCGAGACCGGTGGTGGCGCTGCCGGTCGCACTCGCGGTGGCGATGGAGGTGAACGCGGCACCGAGCATCATCGCCTCGACGGAGATGTTCATCGCTCCGGCGCGCTGGGCCAGGTACTCACCGCAGGCTGCGAACGCCAGCGGCACGGTCAGCCGGACACCGCTCGCCAGAATGGTCGTGGTGTTGTCCAGAACGCTCACACGGCCGCCTTCATCTTGGTCGGGACAGCGGGCAGGGGGAACGGCGTCGGCGGTGTGGCACCACGCCGTCCGCGGAGGAGGCCGACGAGGAGGGGCGGTGCGACGAACGCGAGGACGAGCAGCGCCTTGACGATGTCGACGAGGTAGTACGGCACCCCGGTGGCCGAGAGGAAGTCCCCGCCCGCCCGCAGCACAGCGAACCCGAACGACACCGGTATCGCGATCAGGGGCCGGTTGCGTGCGACGAGCGCGACAAGCAGGCCGTCCCAGCCGACGTTGTCCGAGAGCCCGGCCTGCAGCCGGTTGGGGCTGACAGGGCTGGCCAGCAGCAGCCCTCCCGCCAGCCCCGCGAAGGCGCCCGACAGTGCCAGGGTGAAGCCGCCGAGCGCCGCCACCCGGACTCCGGTGTGCTTGGCCGTCAGCGGATTCAGTCCCACCATGCGTACCCGGAAGCCCCACCGGCTGCGGCTCAGCACCAGCGCGACACCGACCGCGGCGACGAGCGCGAGGAACAGTCCCGCGTTCAACTGCACCGAGGGGTACTGCCCGAGGCCGCCGAGCAGGGCGTCGGCCGGCAGGGGGTTGGACTGCGCGTCGGCGATGCCCGAGGAGCCCTGGGCGCTCTCCTGGAGCCACGGGGTGCTGACCGCGAAGGTGACGAGCTGGATGGCAAGGAATGTCATCAGCAAGGTGCTCACCACGACGTTGACACCGCGGAAGCGGTACATCAGCGCGCTGAGCGCGGCCCAGAGGCCACCGCCGACCGCCGCGGCGGCCATCACCACGACCACCAGCATCGGGCCGGGCAGGGCCAGCCGCAGCCCGACCCAGGCGCCGAACAGACCGCCGATGAGCACCTGTCCTTCCTGTCCGATGTTGAAGGTGCCGGCGGAGGCACAGATGGCCGCGCCGACCGCCACCAGCAGCAGCGGCGCGGCGTTGAGCAGCGTCGTCGTCCAGCCGGTGGTGTTGGCCAGACTTCCGGTCCAGATGGCGGACAGCGAGGCACTCGGCGAGGCACCGGTCAGGGTGAGCAGGAGCGCGGACACGCCCAGGGCGACGGCGACGAGCACGATGGTGAGACCCGCGGTCAGCCAGCCGTCGCGGCCCGGTCGGAGATGGGCGAGGACGCGCCGGCCGAGATCGTCCGGCGCCATCGTCGGGACGGCTCTCATGCTGCCTCACCGCCCACCAGCATGCCGAGGCGTTCGGGGGTCGCCTCGGAGACGGGGAGCGCTCCGCTGATCCGCCCCGAGGAGATCACCGCGATCCAGGATGCAAGGGCCATGACTTCCTCGAGTTCGGTGGAGATGAGCAGCACTCCGACGCCTTCGTCGGCCGCTCTGCGCAGCCGGGCGTACATGTCCTCGATGGCACCGACGTCAAGCCCGTGGGTGGGCTGCGCGGCCACCAGGACCCTGGTGCCGCCGGACAGTTCCCGGGCGAGGACGACCCGCTGCTGGTTGCCGCCGGAGAGGCTGCGCACCGGCGCGTCCAGCGACGGCGTGACGATGTTGAACTCGTCCGCGAGACGGCGGGCCCGGGCGAGCGTCGCGCGCCGCCGCAGCAGGAACCGGCCGCTGACCTCGTCCAACGACTTCATCGTCAGGTTCTCGGCAACGCTCATGTCAAGGACAACGCCGCTGTGGTGCCGGTCCTCCGGCACGATGCCGAGACCGGCCTTGGACAACGCGCCAGGCCGGGTGACATCGACGCGGTTCCCGGCGACCTCGATGGTGCCTTCGGTCGGCGCGACCAGCCCGGCGAGGACATCGCCGAGGATCGACTGGCCGTTGCCCTCCACGCCGTAGAGGCCCACGATCTCGCCCGCGCCCACGGTCAGATCGACGGAGCCGAGAACCTCGACCCCGCCCTGCACGACGGTGAGTCCGGCGAGGCGCAGCACGGCCTGCTGCCGGTCGTGCGCCCCGTCGTGGCCGGCGCGCGTCTGCTGCACCGGCAGCAGGCCGAGGGCCGCGCCCTCCTCGCCCAGCGACACCTCACGGCCCACCATCTGCCGGGCGAGCAGTTGTGGAGTGGTGTCGGACGTGACCGCCCGGAAGGCGACACGGCCCTTGCGCAGGACCGTCACCCGGTCCGTGGCCTGGGCGATCTCGGCGAGTTTGTGGCTGATGAGGATCACGGCGCGGCCCTCGTTCGCCACCACGCGGTCGAGCACGGCGAACAGTTCCTGCGATTCGGCCTGGGTCAGCACCGAGGTCGGCTCGTCCAGAATCAGGATCTGCGGGTCGCGTCGCAAGCACTTGACCACCTCGACCCGCTGCCGCTCGCCGGCCGAGAGCGCGTCGACGCGCGCCTCGGGGTCGACGGGCAGCCCGTATCGCGCGGAGACCTCGGCGATGCCGTCGCAGACGGCCTGCTTGTTCACCTTGCCGGTGTCGCCCAGGGCCACGTTCTCCCACACGGTCAGGCCGTTGATGAGGCTGAAGTGCTGGTGCACCATGCCGATGCCCAGTTCGACCGCTTCCTGCGGGCTGTCCAGTGCGACCTTCTCACCGCGCACCAGGACGGTGCCGGTGTCGCGCCGGACCAGCCCGAGCAGGACCTTCATGAGGCTGGACTTGCCTGCCCCGTTCTCACCCAGGAGTCCGTGGATCTCGCCGGCGTCGACTCTGAGGTCCACGGCGTCGCAGGCCGTGACGGATCCGTAGGATTTGGTGATGCCGCGCAGTTCGAGGATCGGAACCGCTGAGGTCGTCGGTGTCATCGCTGATCTTCCTCGTGGGTGTCGGCACGTCAGCCGAGGCGCTCGACCTCGGCCGCCGGGTCGATCTCCTTGCTGCCGATCTTCTTGATGAACTCCGCGAGTTGCTGGTCTTCGTCGCCCTGTCCGTCGCAGATCTTGACGGTCGGGTAGGGGTCGACGCCCAGTTGCCACGCGCGTGTCGTGCCCATCTTCAGGTTGTCCTTGGCGAACTCCTCCAGCGCGGCGCGGAAGTAGTCGCCCGGGCTGAACATCACCGAGATGTCGAACTTGGGGCGGTTCGAGTCGCACCGGTCGGTGCCCGGGGTGAGGGTCAGCGCGCCACCCGCGTTCGCGAGGTTCGCGGAGGCGTCGGTGGCGCCGCCGAGGTAGGGGTAGATGACCTTGACGCCCTGGCTGAGTTGCGCCTGGGTGGCCTCCTTGGCCTTCGCCGAGTCGTTGAAGTCGCCGGTGTAGGTGGTGGTCAGGGTGGCCTTCGGCACGACCTCCCGGATCCCGGCCAGGAAGGCCGTGGAGGCGGCGACGCTGAAGTCGGCCTTCAGACCGGTGATGAACCCCGCCTTGGTGTGGCCGGCCGCCTTCATCTTCAGGCCTGCGGCGTAGCCGGCGACGAGCATGGACTGGTTGGGGTCGTCGGTGGACAGCACGATGCGCGGGGTCTGGTCGATGTTTCCCTGCATCGGCACATACCAGGCGGACTTGGCACAGACCGGCTCCTCCGAGGCAGGGATGGCGGTCTTCAGCTCACTCGCGCCGAGCGCAACCAGGTCGACCTGCTGCTGGCACAGCGCGCGTGCCGCGGTGAGCGCGTCGCTCGGGGGCACGCTGCCGCGTTTGACGACCGTCCAGCCCTTCTCCTTGGCAAAGGCGTCCGCCGAGTCGACGAAGCTCTGGTAGTAGCCGCGGTCGTTGATGTCGCCAGGGCTGAGGACACCGATAACGACTTTGCCGTCGCCGTTGACATCGGGCCCCTTGAGCCCGGAGCCGCTGTCGCTGCCGCCGCTCGCCCCAGGGGTGGCCTTGGGCGCCGTCGCCGCGTTGTCGGCGCAGGCGGACAGCGCGAGGGCACCCGCGAGGGCGAGGCCTGCCGCGGCCACACGACGCCGGAACATGCTGTGTGAAGTCATGTGCGTGGGTCCATTCACTGGGTGGCACCGCCCCGTCGGGGCGGTCGTGGCGGCGGGGGGTGACGGTGCGTCGGCGGGTTCGATGCCTCGGTGTGGCTCGGCACGGGAGACACGCTTGTGCGGGAAGGGGGTTCCTCGCTCGCGGCGACGCACCACGGAGGAGTCATCGGTGGTGATGCGGGCGCGCTCGGCGCGCGGGTTGTGTGCTGCCGGGAAGCGGAATGTCTACGACGTTCAACGGTGGGCACCTTTCACCGGCCCGCGGCCGACTCCGTGGGCCAGGTCGGGCGGGGTGCGCGACCCGCGCGCCGCAGGAGGGCGGCGGAGCGGTCGGCGGCAGCGGCTGCGAGGGCGTCCGGATCAACGCCTGTCGGCCGCCGGTCACGGACGACCACGCGGCCGTCGACCAGCACATCACGAACGGTGCGCGACACATGACCCCATACGAGCTGGCGGGCCAGATCGCCCCGGGGTGTCCAGGCGGGGTCTCTGGTATCGAGTACGACGATGTCGGCCGCCTTGCCCACTTCCAGGGAGCCGATCTGGTCGCCCAGACCGATCGCCTCGGCGCCGTCGACCGTCGCGAGCGCGAACGCCTGCTCGGCGCGAATCGGGTCGGGCGGGTCACGGTCGCGTTCCAGCGCGGCGAACAGGTAGGCGGCCAGGAGAATGTCCGGGGCATCGCCCGCGTTGTGCGCGTCGCAGCCCAGCGCCACCCGGCCGCCCCTCCGCACCAGTTCGGCGTGGCGCGAGGCGCGGGTGTACCCCTGGGCGAGCCGCAGATAGGCCCCCGGGCAGGAGACGACCGAGGTGCCGGTCTCCAGGATCGCGTCGACCTCCGCGTCGTCGAGCCACACAGCGTGCCCCAGCAGCAGACGCGGGCCAAGTACGCCCAGCTCACGGAAGTGGACCACCGGCCGACGCCCGCACCGCAGCGCGTATGCCTCGACGTCCGCGGGTCCCGGCGAGATGTGCCAGGTCAGCCCCATGCCGAGACGTTCTGCCAGGCTCGCGGCCCCGGTGAACAGTTCGTCGCTGGCCAGGTCGTGGCCGACGAGTGTCACCCACCCGGTGACCGGTCCGGTGACGGGCAGGGACCGGACGATGTCCTCCTGCCGGGCGAGCACCTCGTGCGCGGGCGCGCCGAGCGGCACGTCCTTGGCGTCCCAGCCCCAGCCGCCGACCCGTGCGCGGACACCCGCCGCGCCCAGACCGGCGGCGACGCGTTCGGGGTATGCCACCGTGCCCGGCTCCAGCACCGTGGTGATGCCCCGGGACAGACACTCGACGGCGGTGATGGTCGCGGCCAGTTCGTCGTCGTCACCGTCGGCGTGGGCGTGCAGCGGGACGATCCAGTCGAAGATCGACTCCTGCGACCCGATGCTGTCCGGGATCGTGCTGCGTACTAGGGGGTCGACGGTCGTGTGCTGGTGTGCGTCGATCAGGCCCGGGATGACGACACAGCCCGACGCGTCGATCTCCCGCGCTCCAGGGAAGCGGGCGCGCAGTTCCTCGGCCGTACCGAGCGCGGCGATGCTGTTCTCCGACACGGCGACCGTGGCACCGATGAGGACGCGCCGCGCGGAGTCCATCGTGACGACGTCGCCGCCCACGATCAGCAGGTCGCTCATGGGTTGATCACGCCCTTGCCGATGGGTGGATGCGGGCGGTCGGCGCGGGCGGTGAGCGACCGGGCCCCGGGGTCTTGGACGACCGAGCCGTCCGCAGCACCGGTCGTCGCCTCCGATGCGCCGAAGGCCGTACCCGGCACGTGCGCGGGACAGCGGCCAGGGGTCGGGCCCGCGCCCTTGACCTGTGGCAGGGCCGGGCGGTTCGGCCCACGGTACGCGACGTCGACGAGGTCGCTCGGTCTGCGTTTCCGTTCCGGGACGTCCTGCGGGAACGCCCCCCCGTACCCGCCGAATTCGGTCTGCACCATGGCTCGCACCGCGCAGCCTCCTCACCTTCACCCGTCTCGCATTGCGAGTCGGTGGAACGTATTGTGAGGTACTCTGCCGCCGCTGCCCGATGGTGTCAACGCTCCTGCACCACTTCTTCGCCTCGTCGGCGTTTCACTTCTTCACAAGGCCGACAGCCCAGGTGGCGACGGGTGGAAGCGGGTTAATAGACAGCCGTCGCCGGGCCGCGAGGCAGCTCGGCGACGAGCGAGATGCCGGTTCCGCGTCCGGCCGACAAGGAATGAGCGAGTGCCGTTGCAGCGCGAGGTCGTGAGCCGCTGTCCGTGCGGTACAGTGCCGCCCGGCGCCCACGCGCACGGATCACCCGGACCAAGGGCCGGCACACACCGCTGTCGTCCTCGGGCACGCGCGGGCGGTGCCACGGTCCGCCGCCCGCGCGGCGGGTCAGTCACCGGTCCGGGTTCCGGACCGCTTATCCGGCGCTCCGGCGGTGACCCCCGTCGCACCCGTCGTGTCCGGTCTCAGCGGGCCAGCAGCCGGATGGCCACGCCCTTCTCCTGGGTGTACTCGCGCAGCGCCGCGTACCCGCCGCCCCTGCTGAAGCCGCTGTCCTTCTGCATGTTGAACGGAAAGCCGATCACTCCGGCGTCGTGGAACTGGTTGACCGTGACCTGCCCGGAGCGGACGTCCTTCGCCAGCCGCAGCGCCCGCGAGATGTCGTTGGTCCAGAGGCATGCCAGGAGACCGAAGTCGGTGGCGTTCATCAACTCTGTCGCCTCGGCGGTGTCGCGGAACGACTGGACAGCGAGAACCGGGCCGAAGACCTCCTCGCGGGCGACGCGCATGCGCGTCTCCACGCGGTCGAACACGGCCGGCTGGACGAACCACCCCTCGTCGGCGGTTCCGCCACCGGTGACCAGCCGAGCCCCCTCGCGAGGCGCTTGCGCCAGAAAGCCGCTGACGCGGGCGAACTGCGCGGCACTGACCAAAGGTCCCATGTCCGGGTCGGCCTCCCACGGCCCGGTCGTGACCGCGGCCATGGCGGCGGCGACCCGCTCCACTACCTCATCGTGCACCGACGCCTCCACGAGCAGCCGGGAACCGGCGTAGCAGTTCTGCCCCGCGTTCTCGGTGATGGAGGTGACGATCGCGGGAATCGCCGTGTCGAGGTCGGCGTCGGCGAAGAGCACGTTCGGCGACTTGCCGCCGAGTTCCAGCTTCACCGGGACGAGGTTCTGTGCTGCGGCCGCCATGATCGCCCGCCCGGTGGCGGTGGAGCCGACGAAGCTGATGTGGTCGACCCCCGGGTGCGAGGTGAGGGCGACGCCCGCCTCGGGGCCGAGGCCCGCCACGACGTTGATCACACCCGCCGGGAAACCGGCGCGGCGGGCGAGTTCGGCGAGTGCGAACGGGGCCAGCGGTGCGATCTCGGACGGCTTGAGGACGACGGTGTTGCCCGCGGCGAGCGCCGGCGCCATGTTCGCGGCGGTGAGCACGGCGGGGACGTTCCACGGGATGACGATGGCGCACACGCCGTACGGCTCGGGAACCGTGTAGCCCAGGTAGTCGGGACTGCGGGTCGGCAGCGTGACCCCGGTGAGCTTGTCGGCCGCGCCGGCGAAGTAGTCGATGATGCCGTGGGCGATGTAGATGTTCGCCCGCCCCCCGGACAGGGGCTTGCCGACGTCCTGCGCCTCGACGGCCGCGAGCGCCTCGATCTCGGCGATGACGAGGTCGGCCCAGCGCCGGATCAGCGCCCCGCGCTCGCTCGGGTTGGTCGCCGCCCAGGCGGGGAAGGCGCGGCGCGCCGCAGTGACCGCGTCGTCCACATCGGCGCGGCCCGCCCGGGCGACCTCGGTGATCACCTGCCGGGTGGCCGGATCGAGGACGTCCAGCGTGCCGCCGTCGCGGGCCGCCACCCACATGCCGTCGATGAAGTGCTGGGAGGAAGGAAAGCCAATAGCCGCCATGAAGGGAGCATTGACCGGCCCTGTCACGCATGTCAATATGCAGTCTCGCTTTGTGAGGCGCTGAGGAGGCCCCGTGCGTGCCACCGCCGCTCTGCTGGAGCAGCCCGGACAGCCGTTCGTCCTGACCGAAGTGGACCTGGAAGATCCCCGCCCGGACGAGGTGCTCGTCCGCGTCGCCGCCGTCGGTGTCTGCGGTACGGACCTTGAGTTCGCCCGCTTCTTCCCCACGCCCGCGCTGCTCGGGCACGAAGGGGCGGGCATCGTCGAGAAGGTCGGCGCACAGGTCACCTCCGTACGTCCGGGCGACCACGTCGCCATGTCCTTCACATCGTGCGGTACCTGCACCCTGTGCCTGACGGGCTCGCCCGCCTACTGCCGCAGCTTCGACGCGGTGAACTTCTCCGGCCGCCGGCCCGACGGCTCCACCGCGGTGACCCACGGGGGGCTGGAGGTCAACGCACACTTCCTCGGTCAGTCCTCGTTCGCCAGCCATGTCGTCGCACCGGAGCGGGCGGTCGTCCGGATCGACCCGTCGTGGGACCTGCTGCGGACCGGACCGTTCGGCTGCGGCTTCCAGACCGGAGCGGGCGGTGTGCTCAATGTGCTGCGGCCACGCCCCGGCTCGTCGATCGCAGTCTTCGGGGTCGGGGCCGTCGGCGTGGCCGCCGTCATCGCCGCCTCGCTGAGCGGCTGCGAGGTCATCGCGGCCGTCGACGTGAACACGGCCAAGCTCGAAGCGGCCCGCGGCTTCGGAGCCACGCACTGCGTCGACTCCTCGGCCGAGGGGACCGCCAGGCAACTGGCCGACCTGGTGCCCGAGGGGTTCGACTTCGTGATCGACACGACTGGGCGCGAGGACGTCCTGCGCACCGCCGTGGAGGCTCTCGGGCCGCTCGGTCACGCCGGTGTCATCGGCGTCGGCCCCAGCGAGACGATGAGCTTCGACTGGCGCAGCATCCTCAACGGACGCACGGTCACCGGCATCGTCGCCGGGTCCAGCCTGCCGAGACTGTTCCTGCCGCAGTTGCTCGAACTCAACGCCAGGGGCCGGTTCCCGGTCGAGAAGATGATCACCTACTTCCCGTTCGAGCAGATCAACGAGGCCGTCGCAGCAGTCCGGTCCGGCTCGGTCGGCAAAGCCGTGCTGACCTTCTGAGCCGACCTTCTCGGCGTTCCACGAGACGTTGTCAGGCTCAGCGGCACGCCTTAGGGTGACCGACACCGATGAGGCTGCTGACATCCGGTGGCGCGGCCGGACAACACCGCGCACAGTTCCGAGCACGTGGAGCGTGCCCACCATGTCCGCTGACTTCGACATCGCTTCCGACATCGACTTCGACCACCACTCCGACGAGGCCAACGCCGATCCGGTCGCCTACTACGCGGGCTTCCGTGAGAGCTGCCCGGTAGGCCGCTCGGCTGCCCATGGTGGTTTCCACTACACGACGCGGTACGCCGACGTGGCCCGTATCGCCCGCGACGACGCGACGTTCTCCTCAGCTCGCGGCGACCACGGTGGGCAGGGGGTCGGCATCGTCATCCCCAAAGGACCTGGGCTCGAACAGTATCCGATCGAGCTGGACCCGCCGCGTGCGACCGAGTACCGGGAACTGATCAACCCGCTGCTGACCCCGGAGGCGGTCGGCCAACTGGTTCCCATGATCGAGCGCCATGCCGCCCGCGTCGTGGACGACTTCATCGAGCTGGGCTCCTGCGACTTCGTCCGCGACCTCACCAACCCGCTGCCCGCCGCGGTCACCCTGGACTGGCTGGGCTTCCCCGAGGAGGACTGGGCAAAGCTGGCCGGGCCGATCCACGACATCTTCGCCGCACCGGCCGACAGTGAGCGCGCCGTGCGCGGGGCCGCGGGGCTGGCCTATATGGACCAGCGCATCCGCGAGTTGATCGCCGAGCGCCGCTCCGCACCACGGGCCGACGCGGTCAGCGCGCTCGTTGCCGGCCGACGCGCCGACGGCAGCGCGTTCGGCGAGGACGAACTGGTGTCGGTGA
The DNA here is from genome assembly GCF_035974375.1 of Streptomyces sp. NBC_01320. Taxonomy (NCBI): domain Bacteria; kingdom Bacillati; phylum Actinomycetota; class Actinomycetes; order Kitasatosporales; family Streptomycetaceae; genus Streptomyces; species Streptomyces sp. NBC_01320. Next base: position 10,630,417 of record NZ_CP108390.1, on the reverse strand, counting down.
TCGGCCTGCTCATCGCGGGCGGCGTCGACACCACCACCTCCCTGACCGGATCGACGCTCGTCCACCTCGCCCGCCACCCCGAGCAGCGCCGGCGGCTGATCGACTCCCCCGATCTGCTGGACAGCGCAACCGAGGAATTCCTCCGCGCGTTCGCCCCGTCGCAGTCGATGGCGCGCACGGTCACCAGGGAGGTCGAGGTCGGTGGCTGCCCGATGCACGCGGGCGACCGGGTGCTGATCCCATGGGTCGCCGCGAACCATGACCCCGCTGTGTTCCCCGACCCCACGCAGATACGCCTCGACCGAGACGCCAGCCGCCACCTCAGCTTCGGCATCGGATCGCACCGGTGCGCCGGCGCCCACCTCGCCCGGGCCATGTTCCGCGCGATGATGACGCAGGTCCTGACCAGGCTGCCCGACTACCGGGTGATCGAGGAGGGGCTCGTTGCCTACCCCACGCGCGGCAACCAGTCCGGCTGGGACGCGGTCCCGGCGGTCTTCGCGCCCGGCCCCCGGGCGGCAGCGACGGCAGGCACGGCCCGCGCGCTGAGCACGCCCACCCCCCTGCGGGTGACCGCGGTGCGTGCCGCGACCGAGGACGTCGTCGCCGTCGACCTCGGCCTGCCGGACGGAGGTGAACTCCCCGCGTGGCGGCCCGGGGCGCACGTCGAGCTGCGTCTGCCCTCGGGCCGACTGCGTCAGTACTCGCTGTGCGGTGACCCGGCCGACGCCACGACCTGGCGCATCGGGGTCCTGCGCGAGCCCCAGGGGCGGGGCGGTTCGGCCGAACTCCACGAACTCGCCCGCCCCGGAGTCACGCTCGCGGTACGCGGGCCGCGCAACCACTTCCCGCTCGCCGAGGCGCCGTCCTACCTGTTCCTCGCCGGCGGCATCGGCATCACACCGATCCTCGCCATGGTCCGCGAGGCCGCGGCACGTGGCACGCCCTTCACCGTCGTGTACGGCGGACGCACCCGCTCGACCATGGCGTTCGCCGACGAACTCGCCGCCGTCGCCGCCGACGCGCTCACCCTGCTCCCGCAGGACGAGGCCGGGCTGCCGGACCTCCCCCGGCTGCTGGGCGGGCTGGACGCGCACACCGCCGTGTACGTATGCGGGCCGACACCGATGCTGGCGGCAGTCGAGCGCGAGTGCACCCTCCTGAATCTCACCGACCGGCTGCACCTGGAGCGCTTCACCGCAGGCGACGACCTCGAAACGACGTTCGACGCCACAGAGAACCGGACCTTCGAAGTCCAACTCGCGCGCACCGGCGGCACGCTCACCGTACCGCCCGACCGCCGCCTCATCGAGGTCCTGCGCGATGCCGTGAGCGGCCTGTCCTACGACTGCGAGAAGGGATACTGCGGCGCTTGCGAGACCCGCGTCCTCGCCGGGACACCGGAGCACCGGGATTCCGTGCTCAGCAACGAAGAACGCCTCGCCGGGCGCACCATGATGATCTGCGTCGGGCGCTGCCAGAGCGACCGACTCGTCCTGGACCTCTGACCCTGCTGGCCGACGGACCACGTCCGTCGGCCAGCCCCCTGACACCGGTTGACTCCCGCGTGGCCGGCAGCAGGCGCGAGGTACTCCCGTCGACCAGCACTGCGGCCGAAGGCACACGCCCAGAGCACCCTCGCGCTCATCCCTCGGCGGCGTCGGCCACACGCCGGCGGTAGCCGTACCGCGCCCAGCCACGCCCGCCCACCCGGGCTGCGGTCGTAGCAGCTGGCCGTGCGTAGTACGAGAGCGTACTTCGAGGGCCACAGCGGTTCATGCCATAAGTCGACGACCTCGTCTGGGCCGAGGCGCTGCTCTACGTACCCGACAACGCATACAAGCACCTCACCGGCGACGAGTACCGAAGTACGCAATACAGCTACGAGCCGCTGTGCGTGCCGAGAATCACGTCCGTGCAGGTCAAGCGGCATGTTGGTACTCGTGGATCACTCCGCCGAGGCGGTTGCGTCCAGGGAAGTGGCGTACAGGTTTCCACCTAAATCAGGGGTTTGATCCCGTAGTTGAGTGAGAAGCCTGAACGTAAGACGGCCACCGGCTGATCCTTCGAGAACGACCAAGCTCTTGAAGGAGACCAGCACGATGACCGCACCCGGCAGTCTGCCCTTTACCGCGCTGCTGGAGGAGACCCTCGCCTCGGCGAGTCCGGATCTACTGCGTCAGATGGTGAAGCCGTTCGCCGACGCCATGATGTCCGCCGACGTCGACAACGCCTACGGGATCCGCGACGCGCCTGAGGGACTGCCGTCACCTACTGCCGTCAACGCCTCCGCAGCAGCACGCTGCGGGGGCGTTTTGACTGGTGGGCGCGGACGGTTTCGAACCGCCGACATCTGCTTTGTAAGTTCGATCGGGCAACCGTGCTGACGGCTCGCATTCGTGCTCGCCGGGCGATCCGGAATCCAGTACCAGCCGCCGGGATCCGTCGTTGTTTCGCGACGTTGATGTCAGCTGATGATGTCAGGCCGTGGGGTGTTCGTTCGGCTGAGGCTCACGCACGACCTTGGTACATCGCTCTTCGCAAGCTCCCAAAGCGCGGAAGTTCGTTCGTGCCTCCGTGAGGCTCAGCCAGCCGTTGGGACCGCCTCGCACCCGGTCAGCATCGTGTTCATCCTGCCCGTCATCCTCCCAGAAGCACACGGGACAGATCTCGTAGTTGCCACGCTCATCGAGCGTCAGGGAGCCGCAGCAGGGACAGCAGTACGGACAGTCCTCGGCCCTCCCCTGGATGTTGACGAACGGAGTGACCATCACGGCATCCTGCCTCGCCGTGCCGCCGCTCGCGAGCCAATAGGTACGAGCCGCCCAGCCAGCGGAGCTATGAGCTCCTAAAGCGGGTGTCGCAGGTTCGAATCCTGCCGGGGGCACACGATTAAGGGCCAGTTCAGAGGGGTGATCCACTCGAACTGGCCCTTTGCTGTGATCACGACCGTGCCACACCCATGCCACATAGTCCGCTAAGAGTCCACATCACCCCGCTCCTTGCGATCATCGAGCCGAGCCGATCGGCGATCTCACGGTCACAACCGTTGACGAGATAAGCGACGTCACGGGCGCCCACGCCTTGCACGTGCGCAACCTGCCCCTGCTGAAGGGCCAGCGCGTCACAGTCAGCCGCCTCAAAACCTGATCCTTCGGACGCCCTGTCGTCGGGGCAAGTCCGCCCGCGCTGCAGGCCGCCTCACGGGAGGGGCGTTCGGTTAACCACGTCATAGGGGTGGAGGACAACGGTGGAGGTGGCCTTCGCAAGCCGGGCCCGGCGCGAACGCATGCGCACTCGCCGCAGAGCCCGGGCCGTGGGGACGGCCCGTGAGGTGATGCGGCCCCTACCGTGCCGCGCGCCCGTCGACGCAGCCGCTTCCGGTTGCGGCCGACGTACGGTTGAAGTACCGAGGGCATCACGCACTCCGGCTGCCACGTCGGGTCGTCCTCGGCGAGAGACGAATCCGGGCCGCCCCAGTGGTCGGCGTGGAGACGGGTCGGCATCATGTCCGCCGCGGTCGAAGCAACTCCGCGCAAGCTCATCGTGGCTGGGGCCGCGCTGAGCACCCGCGCGGGTCCGCACCCCCGCCAAGGGGAGGCGTGATGGCCCTTTCCCGGCTGGACATCCATCGGCGGAACCGAGGGGAGCGGACGCTCGTCACGATCGCCGGTGACATCGGACCGGCCACGACGCCGTTGCTGCGGGCCGCAGTGGAACAGTGTCTGCTGGACGGTGTCACCGTGATCGACATCGACCTGACCACGGTCGGCTCCTGCGACGCCAGGGGCTTGGACGTCCTCCTGTCGGCATCACGGCGCGCCGGCCGGGTCCACGCCTGCCTGCGGCTGCACCATCCGTGCGCGCAGATCACCCGGCTCCTCGATGCCACCGGATCCACTTCGCTGCTCCTTACGGCCCCCGTGAGTCCCGTGCCGCCCGCCGCGCCCGGCGACCTCATGAGTACCGGGACGCGGGCGCCCGAGGACCCCGTTCGTCGGCCGGATCACCCGGTCCTCAAGGACGGAATCCGCCTTCGCCGGCTGACCCGCTGGCAGGCCGAAGACATGCGCGAGGACATCGCGGACATGGCTGCGGAGTCCGTCGCGGGCACCGCCGGCGAGGCGTACCACGACCGCGGAGACTTCCTGCACCGCCTGGCGGTCACTGCCCACCGCCCCGGCTTCGCCCTGCTGGTCGCAGAGACGACGGTACTGGTCGGTTGCGCCTTCGGTTTCCCGGTGGGCCCTGACGGCTCCGGCCGCCGGGGGTACGACGGAACGCTCCAGGAGATCATCCAGCGGCTCACCTCCCGCGCACGGTTCGTCGTCCTCACCCAGGTCGTGGCCCATCCGCACGCTCAGCACCGCGGTATCGCCCGCCGCCTGCAACAGCATCTGCTCACAGACCTGCGCTCCTCCCTCGGGGTCACCCTGCTGCATCCTGCCGACCAGGCAGGACAAGCCGCCTTCTCGTCCTGGGGCTGGCAGAACATGGGTGAGGTCATGGGGCTGCCCGGCCCCGTCGCCCCCTGCGTGTTGACCCTGTCTGTCGAAGGGCTGCCCTTGGCACGCCGATGATTGGCAGAGGGACGATGAGCCGACGGTCGTACCGGCCGGGGCGGTCACGCCCCCGTCGTTCGCCGTACGGACGTGTCTCCACGCGATGGCTGTCTGCCTCTCCGCGATGGCTGCGCACCACGCCGCCCGCCACGCCCGGGCGTAGCCTGACAGGTACCGAGGGCTTTCGGGCGCACGACCACGGCGGCGCCGTTCCCGGCGAGTGACAGACACGGGCGGGCGGAAGCCGCCCGGAACGGGATCGCACGATGAACGCCATCACAGAGCCCGCCGAAGGTACGGCACCAGATGAAGGCCGCTCCTACCGGATGCCCTTGCCCCGGCTGCGCCTCACGCCGGGCGTCAGCCATGGCCCGCTGGACGGCGCGTGGTGGCCGCGCTGCGACGCACTGGAACTGGAGCTGCCCACGCTGGTCAGCTCCTTGGATCCGAGCGTCGGCACCGTCACCCACGTCACCGTGGGGACCGCTGCCTGGCCCGATGCCCCGCAGGAGGTGATGGCGCCCGGCCATGTGATCGAGGTGGTCCTGACCGATCTTGCCGCCGAGGCGCATGCCATCACCGTGGACTGCGGCACCGTGGGACGCTGGGAACTGTTGGTGATCCCCCCGGACGAGCCGGCCGGAGCCGCCACCCGGCTGCTGACGGCCGCCGCCGACCCCGGGAACCCACTGTCGGCTCCGCGCCTGCTGGCACTCGCCGAGAGCGGCCTCGACGGACAGGACACATGGGAGTCGGAAGGAGGGTCCGGACTCAGGTGAGAGGCCCGATCCGGACGGGCCCGGGTGACCGGGCCAGTCCCTGGGCGTCAACGACCCCTCGACGGAGCGATGAGACTGGCAGACCCTGCGCCGTCCCCGCCCGCCGCTCCGATCGACTCGGATCATGGCGGGTGAGGGGATGACGGCCGGACAGCGCGCGGACCGTTCCGAGAGCTTCGGGGAAGCTCTGCTGGGAGAGGTCCTCGATCGCGCGCATGAACTGCCGCCCCATCTCATCGGGCCATTGCTCGCTGACGTGGTGGAGCGGCTCGGGGGCCGCCGGCCGCAGGTGCTGCTGCAGGACTACGGCCAACTGCTGCTCGTACCCCTGCCCGGCGACGGCCTCACGGACGGGGAACCCCAGGTGATCGACGACTCCGAGGCGGGCCGCTGCTTTCTCGACGCTCACCCCGTCGAGCTGCCCGAGGACGACGGCGTGCGAATCCTCCTGCCGCTGCTGGACGGCGGCGATCAGGTCGGGGTCATGGCAGTGACGTTGGACAGCGTCGATGAACACGACCGCCGCATACTGCGCAGCGTCGCCGGCCTGGTGGCCGACCTACTGGTGACCAAGCACGGCTACTCCGACCTTTTCTTCGGTGTCCGACGCGGTGAACCGATGAGCGTCGCCGCCGAGAACCAGTGGGCCCTGCTGCCACCGCTGGCGATGATCATGTCTCGGGTTGCCGTGGCCGGGATCCTGGAACCCGCCTATGACGTAGCGGGTGACAGCTTCGACTACGCCCTCAACGAAGACGTCCTCCACGTGGCCATGATCGACGCGATGGGACACGGCCTGGACGCGGCCACGATGGCGACCGTGGCCATGGGCGCCTACCGCCACGCCCGCCGCGCTGGCACCGGACTGCCGGAGATCTACGCCTTCATGGACCGCGCAGTGGCGGACCAGTTCGGCCCCGAGCACTTCGTCACCGCGCAGATGCTGCAGCTGGACACCACGACAGGGCATCTTCAGTGGGTCAACGCCGGGCACCCGTCACCGATGCTCGTCCGTGATCACCGCGTCACACTCCGGCTGACCGGTCCGACGACCCTCCCTGTCGGCCTCGGCGGTCCGGAGCCGCAGACGAGCGAGATGAAGCTGGAGCCGGGGGACCGCCTCCTCTGCTTCACCGACGGACTGATCGAGGAGCACGAGACCGGGGAGGAGGAGTTCGGGGAGAACCAGGTGATCGACTGGGTGAACCAGTTGGAGAGAACCGGCCGCGGAATCCGGGCGATGGCGCGCTCCCTGTCCCACACGCTCAAGCGGGCGCGGGGCGGACACACCACGGATGACGCGACGCTGCTCCTGGTGGAGTGGCGCGGCTGACCTCACTCCGGCGGCACCTGCGCGCTTCGGGTGTCGATGAGTATCTGATTCGCCTGGGTCACGTTGTCGGCCCGGACGGCCTGGGCCATCGCGGCGCGGGCGGCCTCGGGTGCTGTGTCCGGCGGAACCACCAGCAGCGAGAAGATGTCCTGGTCGCCTCGGGTGATCAGTACGGTGTCGTCGCCCAGCGGAAAGGAGTCGATGTGCACCACCCGCTCGTCGACGACGACCCGCGTCGGGAGCCCTTCCCAGGCCGTGGTGTCCAGTCCGACGCGCGTGAGGGGGCCGAGGTGGCCGGTGAGGGCGCTCAGCAGCACGGGCAGCTCGGCAGCTATGTCGCGTGACCGCGGCCACCACGCACCGTCGAGGACACCTTCGCGCGACTCCGTGGTCTCCAGCCGGAGCAACGCACACCCCGGCTGCACGGCCTCGTGAACGCCACTGGGCAGATGCCGGGAAACAGGCCGTGCATCGGAGCCGGTCATTGAGCAGGGGCATTGCGTGATTGGGATTGGTCCGGTTCGCCGGTCTCGTGAGTGACGTGGCGTCATGTCCGTTGTGGGGCAAGGGGCCCGGGAGAGCAGAGCAGGCACGGTGCTGGTGATCATGTGGTTGTCGAGACCCATGAGAACCGAGCGAGACCGTGCCTGCCCGAACATCATCGCCCATCCCTTCCGCACTGGAGCAACTGGGCTCCCCGACTGATCCCCTCACCTCAAGCGATGTCGCTGACCTGCGGCGATTCCTGATCCTGGTTACCGATCCCCGCGATGCGCGAGGACTGCGATATCCGGCCCTCGCGTTGCTGTGCGCAGCCGTCTCGGCGGTGCTGACCGGCGCTCGCTCGCTCATCGCGATCAGCGAGTGGATCACGGATGCCCCGCAACATGTGCTGGGCGTCCTCGGCTTCGCTGCCGATCCACTTACCGGTCTGCGGCCGGTGCCGCACGCCGCAACCGTGCGCCGCCTGCTGCAGCGTGTGGACGGTGACGCGCTGGACGCGGCGATCAGCGCGTATCTGCAGGCCAGAACGCCGCCCCCGGTCGAGCCGGAGGCGGAGAAACGGCCGGTGCGACGGGTGATCGCGGTCGACGGCAAGGTGGTCCGCGGATCGCGAACCGCAACGGCCGCGGCGATCCAGCTGCTGGCGGCGATGGACCACCACGGCGTGGTCCTGGCCCAGCGGCAGGTCGCTTCCAAGAGCAACGAGATCCCCTCCTTCGCGCCGTTGCTGGACGGTCTCGAGCTGGAGAACACGGTGGTGACCGCCGACGCCCTGCACACCCAGCACGACCACGGGGCCTATCTGACCAGTCGCGGCGCGCACTACGTGGCCGTCGTGAAGAAGAACCATCCGGGCCTGTACGCCCAGGTCAGGAAGCTGCCCTGGCGGGACATCCCGCTCGGGCACCGCGCTCGCGACCACGCCCACCACCGCGACGAGATCCGCCGGCTCAAGGTCGCCGCGTTCAGCCACCTCGACTACCCCGGCGCCCGCCAGGCGATCCAAGTCGTACGGTGGCGACGCGACTTGAGCACCAGGAAGCTGACCATCGAGCGCGTCTACCTGATCACCAGCCTGAGCGTCTTCGACGCCACCTGCACCGAGCTCGCCACCTGGATCAGAGGCCACTGGGGTATCGAGAACCTCCTGCACCACGTGCGGGACCGCACGTTCCGCGAGGACGACTCCAAGGTCCGCACCGGCACCCTGCCCCGCGCCATGGCCTCCCTGCGCAACCTCGCCATCAGCGTCTTCCGCCAGGACGGCCAGACCAACATCGCCGCCGCCCTCCGCCACACCGGCCGCGACTACCACCGGCCCCTACGAGCCCTCGGTCTCACGTGACGAACCCAGACAGATCTCGATCATGCAATGACCCTGGGTCATTGAGGATCACCCGTCTTTGTGAATCGGGGCGATCACGGGACTCGCCTCGCCTTTTACACGCTACTCCTCGTGCCACGGGCGCCGATTTTCCAGATTCGCCCTGCCCTTGGCAGCCAGCCGGCCAGAACAGCCCAACCGGGCCCTCCTTATGGGCCATGTGTGGGCCAGCGGGCCCCATTGGGGGCCTGAAGCAGGCTTGAGCGCAGGTCAGCGTCTTGCGCTTTCCCTGTCCATGGCGGTCTTGAAAACCGTCGTGGCGAGAGTCACCGTGGGTTCAAATCCCACACCCACCGCGCAGGTGAACGGCCCCTGATCAGGTAAATCGGTCAGGGGCCGTTCTCATTGGCGCTGTCCGTCAGTCACCGTGATTCCCCCTCAGTCCCCGGCCGATCGGGCACGGCAGGGGCACGGTCACTTACCAGCCCTTGCCGAAGAGTGGCGACGACGCTCGAAATGAGCGCCAAGATCCCACCCAAGGAGGCCAAGGCAGTTGTGGCGTTAGGAAAGAGGTCCCTCGCGAGGAGGCGCCACCGTTCGCGCACGACCACCATCTTCATTTTCTGCCACTGTGCGTCCAGAAGCCTGGAGGTTGATCGTGTTAGGTGATTGATCGTCAGTCGTAAGCTCGTCGTCGCTTGCCGGTGCGAGTCCGGTCCGGGTAGCTGCCAGGAGGCCCGGTAGCAGGCTGGCGGCATCAGGGGGAAACGCCTGGTGTCGAAGCCCAGCGTCGAAAGCCCTGTGAGGGGAAGCAAACGGACGGTCCGTAGCATCAAGCGAAGCCTGCCGCGTCGTGAAGATCCCCGTGAGAGCGGGGGAAAGGGAGAGTCGAGCCCGGAGTGTCGGGGCGAAGGCCATGGAAGCGGTGAAGACCCTGGAAGGCAGCCGCGAAGAACTCCCCGGCGTAAGGGGCGCGGAACGTTCGGATAGTGACGGCGGGAACTGGAGAGGCCCTCTCCGCCCCGGTGACGTGCGGCTTGATGTCACCGGAAGCACCGTCTTCTATAACCGGTGACCCCGGGAAGTGAAGACGAGGCGGATGGGTGTCGGAGGCGGCCGTAGTACTGCTTGACCCGGACGGACAACATAACCGCCGGGGAGGGAAGGGCCGCTACTTCGTTGACGCGTGATGCTGAGTGGAGGGGCTCGATGAGTGCCGACGTGGCTAGTCCCATCGCCGGAGGACGTTCTCCCCTGGATCCGGTCCGTGCCTTGCAGCATGCGCTCTACCGGGCGGCCAAGGCCGATCCAGGACGACGGTTTCACGCGCTCATGGACAAGGTCTGGCGCACAGACGTCCTTGCGCGCGCGTGGGTGACGGTGCGCCAGAACGAGGGCGCGCCGGGGATCGACCAGGTCACCTTGCCCGATGTCGAGGAGTACGGGGTCGATCGGCTCCTCGGTGAGCTGGCCATGGAACTGCGGGAGGGCCGTTACCGGCCTCTCCCGGCGCGCCGGGTGTTCATTCCCAAGCCCGGCCAGCCGGGGGAGTCGAGGCCGCTTTCGATTCCCGCTGTCCGTGATCGGATCGTGCAGGCCGCGCTGAAGATTGTGCTGGAGCCGGTGTTCGAGGCGGATTTCCTTCCGTGCTCGTTCGGGTTCCGGCCCAGGCGGGGCGCGCATGATGCCCTCCAGGTGCTGATCGATGAGTCCTGGAGGGGCTGCGGGTGGCTGGTGGAGACGGATATCGCCAACTGTTTCGAGGCGATTCCGCACATCGAGTTGATCAAAGCGGTGGAGGAGAGGGTGTGTGACCAGTCCGTGCTTACGCTCCTGCGGGTGATCCTGCGCGCCGGGGTGTCGGAGAACGGGGTGGTGCGCAAAGCGGACAGGGGGGCTGCCCAGGGTGGGGTGGTTTCTCCGTTGCTCTGCAACGTCTATCTGCATCGGATCGATCGGGCCTGGGACGTGCGTAAGCACGGTGAGCTGGTCCGGTACGCCGACGATGCGGTGGTGATGTGTCGTTCCCGTGGGCAGGCCCGGGCCGCTCTTGAGCGGTTGACGGCTCTGCTGGCCGGCCTCGGCTTGGAGCCGAAGGCGGCCAAGACCCGGATTGTGCACCTGGCGGTGGGTGGGGAAGGCGTGGACTTCCTCGGTTTCCACCACCGGTTGGTGCTCGCGCCGGGACGGGGCGGCAGGGCGCCGTTTCCCTTCCTTGCCCGCTGGCCTGCGGACAAGGCCATGCGGCATGCCCGGGATCGGATTCGGGAGATCACCGACCGGTCCCGGCTGTTGCTGCCCGTTGAGGTGGTGGTGGCGGAGTTGAACCGGTTCCTGACCGGCTGGGCCGGGTACTTCAGGTTCGGCAACTCCGCCGATCGCTTCGCGGTGATCAGGGAGTTCACGCGGATGCGGATGGTGCTGTTCGTTGCGAAGAAGCACAAACGCTCCCGTGGCTTCGGGCGGTGGGTGGTGTCCTACGCCTCCCCGGACCATCTGGGCCTGGTCGGTCTTGCCGGGAACGTCGTCGCCCCCAGACCCTTTCGGGACTGGCGGGGGAAGCCGAATGCCGCCGGTGAACAGCGTCGGTGAGCCGGGTGCGGGAGAACCGCATGCCCGGATCGAGGTGGCGGGGGCTGGAAACGGAGCGAGGAAGCAGGTCACGGCCACTGGGGTGGCACAGCCGACCGGGAAACCGGCGGAAGAAAGGCCCCAGGTCCTACCGCCCGCTGAAGCAACCGCGCCAGTCCCCGACCCTACTATGTTGACGCAAGTGGCAGCCCATCATGACGCCCTTGCTGTTGTTCCTGCATGCTCCGTCTCGCCCTACGGCGCCGCACCACGCCGGAGCCTGGAAGAAGAAATAGACGGTACTGAGAACAGACAGTGCCAACAGCACGCTTGGCCCGAAATCGCTGGTCAACCACCCTACGAGCAGAGTGGCGAAGGCAATCCAACCCCAGTATTTCCCTATGCCCTTCATGGAGCCGCAAGTTACCCAAATGATCGGACGTGCCCATAGGGCGCACGCAGAGCGCGACACGGCGCACCTGGGGCGCATGATCTTGAGTCTGAGCGTGAGGGTTGCCGCCCACCCCTCCAGGCGGTTGGCGGCATCCGGCCGACCGTGTGACCGGGCGCGAGCCGCGATGTCGGCGCGGCGAGCGGGATCAGCCAGCAGCGGCGCAACCGCGTCACGCAGGGTGTCGGGCGACGCCTGGCCGAGCAGGGCCACCGCCGCGCCGGAGTCCTGAAGGTGACGCGCGTTGTGCTCCTGCTCGTTGCCCGCCGAAGTCGCGAGCGGGACGAGTACCGCGGCCTTGCCCAGTGCGGTCAGTTCCGCGATCGTGCCTGCCCCGCTGCGAGAGATCACCACGTCCGCGAGGGCCAGGACGTCGGGCAGCTCCGGCCCGACGAAGCCCATGACCGCGTAGCGGTCCGTCAGGTCACGGGCCAGGGCCGCGGCCTGCTCGCGCAGCCCGGCCTCGTGCGCAGGGCCGCACTGGTGGATCACATTGGCCTGGGCCGGCAGCCACGGCAGGCTCTCGCCCACCAGGCGGTTGATCTGCTGGGATCCCTGTGCGCCGCCCGTGACGTACACGGTCGGGCGGGCGCGGTCGAACCGCCTCAGGTCGAGGGCTTCGATGGCCTTGTCGGCGTGGCCGGACAACACCTCGGGGCGCACCGGGTTGCCGGTGACGACCGCTGTCGCACGGGCGCCGTCCGGCAGGTATTGGAGCGAGGACTCCGAGGACACGGCGAAGCGCGTCGCGGCACGGGCGAGCGCCCGGTTGGCCAGGCCGAGGCGGACGGTCTGTTCGTGGACGACGAGCGGCCGGCGGCACATCCGCGCGGCCAGGCCCACCGGCACAGCCACGTAGCCGCCAGTGGCCAGCACGACATCGGGGCGGGCGTCGGAGACGATCGTGCGAGCCTGCGCCACGCCCAGCGGCACACGTCCCATGTCCCGCACATTGGCAGGCGAGACCAGCTTCAACGGATTGCTGCTACGCCGTACCTTGCCAGTCGCCACCGTGACAAACGGGATGTGCTCAGCAGCCGCGACACAGGCTTCCAGGCCTTCCGCTGTGCCGACCCACAGGACATCCAGCGCTCTGCCGGCAGGGCGAGCCTGGCCTGCAGGGTTCGAACCGCTGTGAGGGCGGGATAGGTGTGGCCACCCGTTCCACCACCCGTGACAACGAGTCGGAATGCTCGCTCCGGAAGTCGGCTGACGGCATCGTCACTGCTCACAGAAGGGGGCTCCCAATCTGGCGACGCAGGAGGTCAATCCGCGTCCGGCGGTGGCGGAACATTGCGGACGATAGCAGGCATGAGGGCGGCGCCACCCGTTCCGTGATGATCCGTCAGCATTGTGCTATGGGACTCACGGAACGGGCGGTTGATTCTCTGCAAGCCTTTAGCCAATAAGTTCGTGTGCGAACTCCTGGTGAAGGCGCACGGTTAGTTCTTGAGCCCGCTGGTAACGATCAGCAACTTCATCTAGAAGACTGCTGAAAATCTTGTTGAGGGGCTGTTCGGCCGTAGGCCGGGCGGCCCCTTCTTCGTCATGGGGTGGCCGGGGCGAGGTGCCAGGTGGTGTTGGTGCGGGTGAGTCCGAGGTTGATCAGTCGGCGGAGGTTGAGGGCGGCGGCGCGGTGGTGGAGTGCGATGTTGTTGGCGATGACGCCTCGGTAGCGGACTCTGCGGTTGCCGTGGGCGACGAGCCAGGCGATGGCGCGTTCGACCGGGGGCCGCCATCGGCGGTATTCGTCCTGCCAGGCGGTGTCGGTGGCGGCCTGGACGCGGGCTGCGGTCAGCAGTTCGTGCTGAGGGTGGACGTTGATAACCCGTCCGGTCTTGGAGGTTGTGCAGCGTTCCCGCAGTGGGCAGCCGGTGCACAGCCGTTTGAACTGGGCGGTGCGGCCCCCGTCGGCCTTGGTGCGGCCCAGGTTCGCGGTCTGTCCGGCCGGGCAGGTCACGGTGGCGGCGTCGGTGTCGACGTGGAAGTCGTCGATGGTGAAGCCTCCGGGGACGGCCTGCCGCAACGGCGGCGGCTTGACCACCAGGACGTGGCCCTGGGCGGTCAGTTGTTCACGCAGGTCGCCGGTGCCGTAGGCGGAATCGCCGAGCACGGTCAGCGTCTCGCCCTCGCTGTGGTCTTCGTCGGCCAGCAGGTCCAGCGCGACGGCGGCCTCGTGGTTGTCCGGCCCGTAGCCGCTGGTTAACGCGACGGCAGTGAACAGTCCGGCCTCTGGCTCGAAGGACACGTGTCCTTTGAAGCCCTCCTGGTGGCGGGTTCGGTTCTTGTGGATGTGCCGGGCATCGGGGTCGACGGTGGACACCGTCCGGTCGGGCACGGTGCGCCTGGCGATACGCCAGCGTCCGTCGCGGCCGTCGGAGTCCTCGGCCGGCTCCACGTCCTGGCCTGCGACGAGAGCGAGAAGGCCCACCGCGTTCGCGGCCCGCTCGCCCAGCTCACGCTCGGGCAGACGGCCGAGCATGTTGAGCGCGTCGGTCACCAGGGCGTCGACCAGCGCCTCGCGGGCGGCTTCGTCATTCCAGGCGATCCTGGGTTTGCCGGGGTCGGTGTAGTCGTGAGCAGTACACCACCGGCCGGCGACCTCGCCGGCGCCGGGGACCTCACGGATCACGCGGCGGATCGCGGCCACGATCTGGGTGACGGTGTCCTGAGTGGCCACCGCATCGTCCAGGACGGTGGAGTCCAGCGCCCGGCGCTGCTTTCCTCTGAGGACACCGGTGGCAGTCACCACCTCTTTGACCTTGGTGAAAATCCGCGTCGGGTCGGCCGAGCGGGCGAGCCGGCGCCGGAAATAGGTCAGCAGCGAGGGATCGAAGGCGGTGTCGTACAGGCCCAGCCCGCAGGCGGCCTTCCAGCGCAGGTCACATCGCAGTTCCTGGACTGTCTCGAAGTCCGACAGCCCCTGCAGGCTCTGCAGTACCACCGTCGCGGCCAGCACCTGCGGCGGCAACGACGGCCGTCCGTTGGCCGACGGATACATGTCCGCGAAGAACTCCGGCGGGAACAGCACCTCACGATGCTCGGCCAGGAAAGCGAACACACTCCCTGCCGGGATCAACTCCCGGCAGGTCTCCCACACATCCGGCCCGACCATCTCCCCGGCCCATTCCCCCTGCATGCTCACAAGACTGGCCCCGGACCTGCCGGTCCGGGGCCAGAACGCAAAAGATTTTCAGCAGTCTTCTAGCCCAACTTCGCGAGCCGAATTAACCGCATCGTCCAGCATTTCCATCAGGAGGGTGTATAGCGGAACGCCCGATCCCATGATGCAAGTTCCCCGAGCACAGCGTCCTGGACCTCACCCTGGAGGGTCTCGGGTGCGAGGGCCGCATCACCTGGAAGCAGATCCACCGGGCCCGCCCGCGCGTGCCACTGACCTGCCCCGAGTGCGGGTGGGGACTGTGCTCCAAAGTCTCGCCGCACGGCGCCCGCCCAGTGCCAGGGCGTCACCGTGCTCAGCACCGGGCGGGCAGCAGCCACCACCAGTCGCGTGTCTGCGTCCACGATGACCTGCACGTTCGCCGAGAACCGGTAGTTGCGAAGTCCTTTGCCGGGCAGCCACACTCCGGACCTCGGGTTTTCCCCAGTACGGAGGGGAAGAGGGCCATACCATCGACTGGCCTGTTTCCCGGATGGTCTGGCAGGAATCAAAACAGCGAGGCTGAATGCGCACGGATCCACCGAACAAAAAAGGAACCCTCTGTGTACAGCTTCAAGCTACTGCGCCGCCGTACCGCCCGAACCGCTGCCGTCGGCGTTCTCGCAGCTGCGGCCTGCGCCACTGTCATGGCCGGCAGCGCCGGAGCCATCGTCAACGGATCGGACTCCACCGAGCACTACCCGTTCATGGCGACCGTCCCCGAGTCGGCCCCCACACTCGGTCTGAACGACGGGACCTGCGGGGCGTCGCTGATCGATAAGCAGTGGGTACTGACGGCGGCCCACTGCGTGAAGGGTGACGGCCTGGAGCTGGACGGCATCGTGCGCGTCGGCAGCGACCACCGCAAGTCCGGCGGCATTGTCCGAAAGATCGACCGGATCTTCGTCCACCCCGGCTATGTGAACGGCGAGGGCAAGGCCGCCAACAACAACGACCTCGCGCTGATACGCCTGGACCGCCCGGTCGCCCAGCACCCCATCAAGATCGCCGAGCATGTAGGGCGCCCTGGCACGCCGACCCGGCTCCTGGGCTTCGGCACCACCATCGACACCGACCTCAAGTTCCCGGACCGGCTGCAGGAGCTGAACACCCGCAGGGGCGCTGAGTCCGAGTGCGCGCCGGGCTACGCGGGCCCGACCCGGCTGTGCACCATCACCACCGTGCCCAAGGCCATGGCGTGCTTCGGGGACTCCGGCGGCCCGCAGGTCCAGAAGGGCCGGAATGGCCGCTGGGAGCTGATCGGCGTCACCTCGGGGCCCGGCGCCCCGAAGGTGCCGTGCTCGGAGGGTCCTGGCCTCTACACCAACGCGCCCGCCTACGCGGGCTGGATCAACAAGACCATGAAGACCAACCACGCCGTGAAGAACCACCACGCCCTGAAGACCAACAGCGCCCTGTCGACTGTGGCCATGGGCTCCGACCTTGCCGAGACCGGTACGAACGACAACACCGCGGCAATCGCCGGTATGGCCGCCGCGCTGGTCGTCGCCGGTGGCGGCACCGCCGTCGCAGTACGCCGCCGCAAGACCCGCAGCGCCGCCTAAGCGAAACCGCCGCAGCCCAAAAGCGGCCCCCTGACCAGGGGGCCGCTGCCCATTGCCGCGTCCTGCCCACCCTTGTAAGCACTTGAGTGGCCCCACGGTACGGACGAGTTTTAGGGTCTGCCATGAACGCGCACTGTCACGTCGGCTGGCGCGTGGGATGATCTTGGGGTTGGCCGTGCGGTGAGGGGGTCACCGACGCCCAGCCACGCGCAGCAGTTCCTCTCAGCGTTCAGCGGCATCTCACCCCCACTTCCGACCCCAACGTCACCGCCTGACCGCAGCCCGGTACCGCACCGGGATGACCGAACGCTTCACCACCTGGAAGCAGGTCACCGGCACGGCCGCGCCGGTCTGACAACGGCCATCCGCCGGGGCGGCATGAGGCGATACCTGCCCTGAGTGCCTGCGCGTTGGCCTGGTTCCGGCTCGCGGTCGTAATGCTTCGCTCTTGGACCGACGCGGAGCCGTAGACCTCCTTGTTGGCCGACCCCTCGCAACCGGTCCAGTCCCTTTCACCGGCCTTCGGGTCCGGCGGAGCTCCCAACGCCTTGTCGTAGGCGGCCTTCTGCTCGGGAGTGAGCGTGGCGACGTAGTCAGCGTTGGGCGAGTGGTTCGCGTCCTTCTGGGACGCCTTGCTGCCCGGTGCCTGGGGATCGTTGGGGTAGACATTGGCTGAGTAGTTGCCGAAGCCGTACTTCTGCCGGTACTACTTCGTCAGTTCGTAGTCCGCCCCGTCGGTGGCCCAGGAGGCCGCGGGATCCTCGGGGGCTACGGGAGTGTAGGTGAACCCCTGCTTCTTCATGCAGGCCGCGATCGCGTTCTCCAAGAGGTACTGCTTCTTGAGCACCGCGCCGGCGTCCGCGGAAACGTCGAGTTGCGCCGACGACCCGGCCGAGGACTTCCCTGCCGTGTGGGATGCCGTCTCAGAGCCGGTTCCGCATGCCGCCAGCAGCGGCAGCGGACTCACCGCTGCGGCCAGTTTCCGAACAGTGCGGGATCCAGACATTCTCTTCCAACCTTTCGAGAGGGGGGTGTTACCTACAAGCCGCGGGGAACCGCAGGATCGTGGGGCTCCGCCCACGGCGACAGCACCGGCGCACCGGGAACACGGCACGGTGAGCGCCTGATGGCCTTGACGACCACCGGGTTGTCGCTGAGTTCGGAGTGCGCCCGGAGTTCATGGCCATCGGCTCAACTCATGACCAAGCTGTAACGGCCGGTCCGGTCCCCTGAGCGGCGCGCCTCCGGGAACGGCCGCCGGTTCACGTCACGTGCGGCCCGGAGACGAAGTGACCGTTCTTGTCATAGGGCCAGGCGTTGGCGATGCATCCGTGCAGACCCTTGATCTGCTGCATCATCACGGGGGCCAGTTGCCCGGGACCCGCACAGGTCCTGTGCGTGTAGCCCAGGAAGTGCCCCATCTCGTGGTTGATGATCAGCGCCCGGTAGTCATGGATCGGACCATCGAACGTGGGCGAGCCCTCGACCCAGCGCTTGAGGTTCACCACCACCCCGTTGGGGACCTCGCAGTTGTATTCGCCTTCGGTGTTCTGGTGGATGCCCGCCCAGCACAGGGCGTCCGCCGTTCCCGGTGTCGCGATCTTCACCGTGAGGTCGTGGGGCGCTCCCGCGCTCACCAACTGGAAAGAGTAGGCCTGGTTGTGGGTCCAGCCCCGGGGAGCCGCGAGTATGTCGGCAATCTCGCTCGCCGCTTGGGCCGGCGAGATGTCGAGCCCGGTCTCGACCTCCACCACGTAGCGGAGCGGACGCGGACCACGACCGACCTTCGTGCCACTGGCATGCGCGGTGACGAACGTGCCGGTGCCCGTCGAGGGGATGTCGATCTTGGTAGGGGCCGGGGGCGGAGTGGGCGTGGGGGGCGGCGTCGGGGTGGGTGTGGGGGGCGGGGTGGGCGCGGGAGTGATGTGCACCGCGCTCCGCGGGCGCGGCGCACCGCTCGACGCATCGCTTCGTCCACCGTCCAGGAAGTATGTCGCTGAGCCGATCAGGCCGGCGGCCACCAGCGTGCCGGTCAGATAGCTCCGGCCCCGGCGGCGCGGACGGCCCCGGCGGTGGGAGGACCGGTGCTGACGGCCACCGCGGTGGGAGGCCACGGCGCTGCCGGTGGGTGGTGCGGATTCCCGCTCTGGTGCCGAATGCATGGCAGCAAACTGATCATTTCAGATGACCGCCATGAGTTCGGATAATCACGAAATGATAACGAGTGGTTTTCCGGCAACTCTCGCCGCTTCGGACCGGACTACCGGAGCAAGTCCTGGCGGCACCGGCTGGAGGAGGCGGACATCTTCCATGTGATGGCGACCCGCCGAAACGACACCGTTGTTACCCGTCGGCACATGGACCACCGCATCGACGAACTGATCGCCGGTCTGCCTCACCAGAGGGAAACGACGCTCGTGCGGAGCGGACGCCCACGGCCAGCGGATGCGTGACCGGGCCATGGCCGAAGTCCGACCCTGGCACCACCCGGGCCGCAGGCACTGGGTCCTGGCACGCCGCAGCCTCACCGCTCCGCACGAGATCGCCTCCTTACATCGCCTACATGCCCGCCGAGGCCACCCTCGACCAGCTGATCGCTGACGCCGGCACTCGCTGGGCGATCGAGGAAACCTTCCAGACCGCGAAGGACGAGTGCGGCCCGGATCACTGCCAAGTACGGTGCTACGAAGGCTGGTTCCGGCACATCACCCTTGCCATGGCATCCCACGCCCACCTCACCGTCCAGCGAGCCGCCGAGCTGAAATGGGGGCCGCAGAAACGCATCATCCGGACTCGTCCCGCTCGGCCTCCCCGAGCTCAGACGCCTGATCATCCGCCTGGCAAGCCCTCCCGCCCCACGGTCCGAGCACGTCCTGCACCGGTCGACCCGGCGCCGACGCAGACAACACCAAGCCCACCACAGTCACTACAAACAACGAGGCCACAGCCCATGAACTGCAACCTCGTCACCTCAAGCGCCGTTGCAGTACCAGGGAGTGTTTCGAAAGTGCTGGTCACAGCCACTCGTTGATGGCTGCGACCAGCACGGTCGCTTCGTAGCGGACGGCGAGCCTGTCGTACCGAGTCGCGACGGCCCGGTGGCGCTTGAGGCGGTTGATCCCGCACTCCACCGCGTGCCGCTCCTTGTAGTCGTCTTTGTCGAACTTCGGCGGCCGACCTCCGTGCGAGCCGCGCTTCCTGCGGTTGGCGATTTGGTCCTTCTTCTCCGGGATCGTGCAGCGGATGCCACGTCGCCGCAGGAAGGCGCGGTTCGCGCGGGAGCCGTACGCCTTGTCCGCGCGGACCTTGTCCGGCCTGGTGCGTGGGCGTCCCGGTCCGATCCGGGGCACCCGGATACGGTCCAGGACGACCTGGAACTGGGGCGAGTCCCCGCGCCTGGTCGTGCTCGTAGCGGATGACCTCGCGCAGCAGCTCGCCGGTCGGCGGGTCGAGGTCACGGAGCCGGTTGAGTCCTCGCCTCACCAGGATGCGGTGGACGGTCGCCGGCGCGACCGTGACGCCGTGCAGCCGCTGAAGGTCGGCGGCGAGCCGCGCGGGCCCGCGCTTGGTCTGCCGCCGCAATGCCTCCACCAGGTCAGCGATGTCCTCGGCGGTGCGGGCCGGGCTGGTGGCGGGGCGGGAGGAGTGGTCAAGCAGGCCGTTCTCGCCGTGCGCGCACCAGCGGGCGTACCACTTGGCCAGGCAGCGGCGCGATAGCCCGGCCTCGGCAGCGACGTGCGCGATCGGCCGGCCGGCGTCGATCCGCAGGCACAACCGCAGACGTCCCTCAGGGGTCAGCGGTGCGCTCCGGTGCCCCCTGCTGTTGGCGCTCCTGGACTCGGCGGCCACATTCATCGGGAGCCCTGGGATCTCAGGGCTCCCGCGTGAGCGGCTGTGCGTGGCGTCAGCGTGCGAACTTTTCGATGGCTGCCGGGGTGACGGGGGTGAAGAAGTTGACGAGGTTTCCGTCGGGGTCGCGGAACAGCAGCGACCGGTTGCCCCAGGGCATCGTGGTGGGCTCGTTGACGAAGTCGGTGACAAAGCCGGTCAGGTTCTGGTGAACGCGGTCCACGTCGTCGACGAGGAACTCGGTGATCACGCTCTGGTTGTCCGCCGGGCGGGCAGAGCCCGGGGCGAACAGCGGGACGGTGCGGGTGCCGGCGATCGCGAGGGTGGCGCCCGAGGTCTTGAGTTCGGCGAAGTCCTCGGTGGCCCACATCGCCTGCACCCCTGTGGCTCGCTCGTAGAACTCGACGAGGCGTGCGACGTCGCTGGTAATGATGCGGATCGAGACGAAGTCCATGGTGATCTCCTTGGCAGATGGAATGGCTGCACGTCGCAGGCTAGGAGAAATAGTGGACAGAATCGGTCCTGTATTCGCGTTAGGCTGTGCACATGCCTCGACCCACCGGCCGCGTGCTGACACTCCTGGAGCTGCTGCAGTCGGGCGGCACCCGGACGGTGGCCGAACTCGCCGACCGGCTCGGCGTTGATGGGCGCACCGTGCGGCGGTATGTGGATCATCTGATCGACCTTGACGTGCCCGTGGAGTCGGTGCGCGGCCGCTACGGCGGGTACCGGCTCGCCCCCGGGTACCGGTTGCCTCCGCTCATGCTCAGCGACGACGAGGCGCTGGCCGTGCTGCTCGGCCTGGTCGCCGGCCGCCGGCCGCCGGGCAGGGTTGATGACGGCGGAGCGCACGGCGAGCGAGACGGTATCGGCCAAGATCCGGCGGGTGCTGCCCAAGCACGTCGCCGGCCGGCTCGACACACTCCTGGAATCTCTCGCCTTCACGGATCAGCCCGGAGAGTTCGACACCCCGGACGCCGGGGTCCTGCTCACCATCGCCGATGCGGTACGCCACCGCCGACCGGTCTCGATCCGCTACACCGACCGCGACGGACGGCGCAGCGAACGCACGCTGCACGCGTACGGGGTCGTCGCCCATTCGGGCCGGTGGTACGTCACGGGCACGGACCCCGAGATCGGCGAGGACCGAACCTTCCGGCTCGATCGCATCGCAGACGCGAGGACCCTGCCCGGCTCATTCGAGGCGCCGGCGGGTCCCGATCCGGCACAGCGCGTGTTGTCAGGGTTCGCCACGGCTGAGTACCGGCATGAGGTGACCTTGCGGATCTACGGGACCGTCGAGCAGATCCGCGCCCACCTTCCCGCCAGCGTCGCGAGCCTGGACGAGCACGCGCCCACGGCAGGCGAGGACCGGGCGACCGAGCGCTGGCTGCGCGTCGAGCTGCAGGCGGAGCGGCTCGACTGGTTGCCTCCGGTACTCGCCTCACTCGACCGTCCGTTCGTCATCGAGCGCCCCGATGAACTGCGCGACCTCGTCATCGAGCTCGCCGATCGCCTCGCGTCCTACGCCCGCCAAGCCTGACAGCGAGGAACCAATGCCGGAGATGGCACACTCAACGCCCTTCGGCAACAACGGTTCCAGCAAAGTTCACTGAGCGTCTGTCAGATCTCCCCGGGCCACGAGAGGTGATCATCGCAGGACCTTGATCCACTTTCGAAACAGGTCACAGCGGCTACTGGCTCAGTTTGGGGTAGTAGGTCAGCTGGTACGGCGACAGCTGGAAGACGGCCAACTCGCCGGATCGCCGGATGGACTGACGGCTCCGCATACTCCTGACCATCCGGTGGGTCAGCGCGGCTGTGGGCCCGCTGTCACTGGCTCATGCCAGGACGAGCGGACACGGGCTGCCGGCCTCCTGCACCGACCGTGCTGCTGAGGCGGTTCGACTGCTCCGGCCACAGAGCCTTCCTCCACGTCCGTGAGCAGCTCGATCAGTGCAGTGCGCGCTCGCGCCACGCGGCGCACGAGGCGGGCCGGTGATGAGTACGGCCTGCCCGGAAGGCAGCGCCGATGCCCGAGGCGCCGCGGAGTCCTCTGTGCGCGCTCGGCGTACCTGCTGTCGCCACACGACAGCCGTTCCCGTCGGCGGTCCCCAGGAGCTGCCACAACACGCGGACGGTGCGTCGGGGCCGAGAAGCGGAGTCGTTGCCCCGGTCAGCGCTTCAGGGCCGGGCAGCGGGGGCGATACGGGGTGAGGCCGGGAGGCGGGCCCGGGTCACACGGTCACCTTGGCGATGAACGCGGCGAGGTTCGCCACGGTCCGCTGGACCTTCTCCTCCAGGGTGAGGGACTCGTGGAGGCGTGCGCCGATGCCCGCGTCCTTCTTCCCGCGCACATACAGGGAGCAGGCCAGGTCGCTGCACATGTAGATGCCGACCGAGTTGCCCTGCTGTCCGGCCTTCCCGGCCCTCGGCGCGACCATCAGGGAGACGCCCCCGGTGTGGGTGGTCACGCACACCGAGCACATGCTGCGCCGCATCTGCCAGGAGCCGACGTCGGAGGAGCGCAGCTGGACGCCGACCGGGTGGCCGTCCAGCTCGGTCACGAGGTAGGCCCGGTCGGGGGCCTGGGGATCTCGCCAGCCCAGGAAGTCCAAGTCGTCCCAGCACCGCTCGGCCAGGTCACGGGGGACGCTCAGGCGCTTGGCCTCGCCCTTGGTGCAGTTCACGAACGCGGTACGAATCTCTCGCTCAGTCAGTGGCTTCATAAATGGCACGCTAATTTGCCTAATCAAATTAGGCAAGTGCATAATCGTCGATGTCAGGGATGAGAAGCGATTCGGAGGATGAAGATGGCACGGGTGGGACGGGTAGGACCGACCACGGAGCGCCCGGTCCGGGCGGGGGCAGAGCCGGCCGACGAGGTCGGCTTCGAGCAGGCGACCCCCGCGGAGCTGGCCCGGCGGTTCGGTGTCAAGACCGCGAGCCTGTACTCGCACGTGAAGAACGCCCACGATCTCAAGACCAAGATCGCTCTGCTCGCCCTGGAGGAACTCGCCGACCAGGTCTCCACCGCGGTGGCCGGACGGGCCGGCAAAGACGCCCTGACCGCTTTCGCGAACGTCTACCGCGACTACGCCCTCCAGCACCCGGGGCGCTTCACCGCAGCCCGGTTCCGGCTCGACCCGCGGACGGCCGCCGCCGGCGCCGGCGTCCGGCACGCCCAGATGGCGCGGGCGATCCTGCGCGGATACAACCGATCTCCCTTGACTGTGCCGTAGCGGCATGGTTTCAACTGACCCTGCTGACGCGTCCGCGCCGGTGAATCAGGATCTGGGGATGCCGTGGGGTGGAGTACCCGTCAGCTCGCGGAGCTTGCCGGCACGACACTGCGCGCGATTCCGCACTACCACGAGATAGGCCTGCTCGCCGAGCCCGAACGCCGGTCCAACGGCTACAAGAGCTATGGCGTGCCGCACCTCGTACGAGTGTTACGGATCAAGCACCTCACGGGCCTTGGCCTCTCGCTGACGCAGATCGCGGAACTGGGGGCGCCGACGAACACCCCGAGGAGGCGCGGCGGAAGCTGGACAGCGAACTCGCCGCGTCCATCGAACGGCAGCAACGACTGCGTACGGAGATGGACCTGATCCTGCGTCACTCGGCACCCACCGAGCTTCCGACCGAGCTGGGCGGTGTCGTCGCCGCCGCCAACGTCTCGGCGGCCGACCGCGCGCTGACCGTCGTCATGTCCCAGGTGCTCGGCAAGTCCGCGCTCGACGCCTACGCGGACACCCTGCGGACGTACGAACTCGACCCGGCCCTCGCGGAGTTCGGCGAGTTGGCCACCGACGCCGACGAGGCCACCCGCCAGGACCTGGCCGAACGCATGCTCCAGGCGCCCGCCGTCAGGAAGATGCTCACCGAGTTCCCCAACTTCGAGGACCTCAGTGCCGACGCCCCGCACGGAGCGGACTTCGCCCAGCGCGCGATCGTCCTGGCCATGCTCGACCTCTACAACCCCGCTCAGCTCGACGTCCTGGTCCGGATGAACTGTTAGGGCCTCACCTCGTCCCCACCTGACCTCACCCCGTCCCCACATCCCCCACCCTTCGATCCAGGCGCCCGGAGTCCCGGAGCGCCGCCCAGGAGGAAGCCACATGCGCAGAACCTTGTCCCTCAGCCTCACCGCCGCCGTGATGGCGGTGGTCGCGATCCCGGGGGCCTCGGCGGCGGAGGCGCCGAGCGCGAAGACGCCGAGCACCGTGCGATGGGGCGATTGTCCCAAGGACTCCGCCCTGCCGGGGCTGGAGTGCTCGACCCTCAAGGTCCCGCTCGACTATCGGCACCCGGAGGGGAAGAAGATCGAGGTCGCGATCTCCCGCCTGGCGAGCATGAAGCCGGAAAAGCGCCGGGGCGTGCTGTTCACCAATCCGGGCGGCCCCGGCGGGGCCGGGCTCAACTACCCGGCCCTGCTCAAGCTGGGCGGTCTGCCGCAGAGCGTCCTGGACACCTACGACGTGATCGGGTTCGACCCGCGCGGCATCGGTCACAGCACCCCCGTGACCTGCGACCTGACGCCGGAGCAGCAGGTCCGGGGCAACTTCCCGGAGCAGCCGGACACCCTCGCCGACGTCGCGAAGGAGGCGACGTACGCGAAGACCGTCGCCAAGCAGTGCGCCACCTCGAAGACGGCGTCGCTGCTGCCGCACATCACCACCGCGAACACCGCGCGGGACATGGCCCGTATCCGGGTCGCGCTGGGCGAACCGAAGATCTCGTACGACGGGACGTCCTACGGCACCTACCTCGGCGCCGTGTACACGACGATGTTCCCGCAGCACAGCGACCGGATCGTGCTCGACAGCAACCTGGGCCCCGGCGGCTACGACGCGACCGCCATGCGGATGTTCGCCCGCGGCCTCCAGGACCGCTTCCCGGACTTCGCGAAGTTCGCCGCCGAGCACCCCGAGTACGGCTTGGGCACCACCCCCGCGCAGGTGACCGCGAAGTACTACGAGCTTGCCGCGCGCCTGGACAAGAAGCCGGTCCAGGAGGTCAACGGCACCCTCTTCCGGGGTGCCACCTTCGGCCTCCTCTACACCGAGGCGGGCATGGCCGGGCTGGCCCAGCTGTGGAAAGCCGTCGACACGGACACACCGCTGCCGGCCCCGCCTCCCGTGCTGCCCTGGGAGAACCTGGAGAACTCCTCCTCCGGCCGTCTCGCCGTGATCTGCGGCGACTCGCGCTGGCCGCGCTCGGTTCTGTCCTACCAGGCGCACGTCGCCATCGACCGGATCCGCTATCCGATGCTGGGCGCGATGGCGGCCAATATCGGCCCGTGCGCGTACTGGCCGACGAACCCGGTCGAGCCGCAGGTGCGCATCAGCGACCGGGGCCCGTCGAACGTCCTCATGGTGCAGAACGAGCGCGACCCCGGTACGCCGCTGGTCGCTGCCCGCAAGCTGCGGCAGGCATTCGGCAAGCGGGCCACGATGGTCACGGCCGACCAGGGCGGTCACGGCGTCTACCCGTACGGCAAGAACCAGTGCGCGAACGACGCGGTGACCAGCTTCCTGACCACGGGCGAGCGGCCCTCGCACGACCGCGCCTGCGTGGCGGAGACCCACTGATCACCTCTCCCTGACCGTGTCCCACTGACCGCACCTCTCCCCGCGCCGACGCACGGCATTCGCCGCCGTCGCGGGGAGACGCGGTGGTCAGTGGGCCGCCCTGCGCCGTGCGCCTCATTGGAGATCGATGGCCCGGCGCTTGTGAGGAGTCCGAGACACGATGGTCCCAGCGGCGGGCGACCGGGCCAGGCAGCGGAACTGCCCCGCTGCGGCAAGAACTCGGCAACGGTGGCCCGATCGCCAGGTCACCCCCCTCCCGCCCACTCCTCGGGGGTCTTGTCCAGCAGCGCGGCGAGGCGGGCGCGGTCCGGCAGCGGGCCGTGGTCGCCGGTCACACGCAACGCGGCGCCCGCCGTGAGATGCCCCAGCCGCAGCGCCCGTACGATGTCCTCGCCGCGCAGCAGCCCGGCGAGGAACCCGGCCGCGAACGCGTCACCGGCGCCCACCGGTTCAACGACTTCGACCCTGGGCGCGGGCACGGTGTGGACCTCGGAGCCATCGAAGGCGGTGGCGGCCCGCGCTCCGTCCTTGACGACGAGGATGCGCGGTTCCGGCAGCAGGTCCCGCACGGCGAAGGCGTCGCCCAGCCCGTCTCCCCACAGGGCCTGTGCCTCGTCGAGGCCGACGAACGTGATGTCTGCCCGTCGGGCGAGCCCGAGCAGGACGACGGCCGCCGTCCCGTCCGGCCACAGGGCGGCCCGGTGGTTGACGTCGAAGCTGACGGGGCGGGGGCGTTCACCGGCGGCGGGCTCCAGCAGCGCGGTGGCCAGGTCCCGGCAGCCTGGCGAGAGCGCCGGGGTCACGCCACTCAGGTGGACGAGCCCGGCGGAGCGCACGGCGTCGTCGTCCAGGAGGTCCGGGGTCAGAGCCGAGGCGGCGGAGCCGCGGCGGTAGTAGTGGACCCGGGTGCCGTCGGTGCCAGGGTCCTTGACGAGGAGTCCGGTCGGGCGGTGCCGGTCGGTTCGTACGCCGCTGATGTCAACACCCGACGCGGCCACTTCGGCACGGATCCGGCGTCCGAACGGGTCGTCGCCCAGCGCGGAGACCCAGCGGGCGGGTACCCCATGGTCGGCGAGGTACATCGCCACGTTGGACTCGGCGCCCGCGATCCGCACCCCCAGCAGACCGGCCCCGTCCAGTGGGGCGGCGGGTTCCGGGACCAGCGCGGCCATGGTCTCACCGATGCAGGTCACAGGTCCCGGGGCGGGCCGCCAGCCGACTTCGCGGGACGCGTGGATCGCCGTCACTCGGCGCTCCCCGGCCGGTAGGCGGAAGCAGGCGGGCCGGGAACCCCGACCCGCACCGCGAAAACCGCGCCGTCCAGCGGTCCGGGTGCGGCGAGACCGTGCCGGGCGCTGGTGACGTACAGGGTGTCCCCGTCGAGGCAGAGTCCGGCGGGCTGCACCGCGGGGAGCCGGATCCGCCGGTCCAGGGTGCCGTCGGCGCGGTAGCGGTGGACGGTGCCGGTACCCCAGACCGCGGTCCACAGGCCGCCCTCGACGTCCACCGTCATGCCGTCCGGGCTGCCCCCGTCGAACACGGCGAAGGTGTCCGGCGCACCCGGCAGCCCGCTGTCGGGGTCGACCGGATAGCGGCGGATGACGCCCTTCGCGCTGTCGGCGAGATACATCACGGTGCCGTCCGCACCGAACGCCGGGCCGTTGGGCACGGTGAGGCCGTCCAGCACCCGGGCCACCGTGCCGTCATGGCCGACCTGGTAGAGGGAGCCCGCGCCCTCCACGGCGTCGTACGCCATGCTGCCCGCCCAGAACCGGCCCTGTGGATCGGCGGTGGCGTCGTTCATCCGCATCGGCGTGGCAGCCCCGTCCTCGGGGCGGCCGAGCCATTCGGGGCAGCCGTCCGGGGTGATCAGGCAGATGCCGGTGCCGGCGGCCGCGATCCAGTGACCGGGGCGCCCGTGGACGGGGGCGACCGCACCCAACGGATCGGAGAGCCTGGCCAGTTCGGTCAGCGGGGCCGTGCGGTCGGCGGGACCGGCCAGCAGCCGTCCGGTGAGGATGTCGACGAGGACGATGCGGCCGTCGACCGCGCGGATCCCCTCGCCGAGCCCGAGCCGGTCCTGCCACTGGACGACCGGTGCGCCGACGCTCATCGCCCGGCGTCCGTGGGGAGGCGTACGGCATCGAGGAAGGCACGGGTGCGTTCGCGCAGCGCGTCGAGGCTGCCCCCGTCGGCCGCGTCGCCGATCAGCGGGGAGCCGACGCCCACGGCGACCGCGCCCCGGGCGAGATAGCTGCGGGCCAGTTCGGCGTCCACTCCCCCTACCGGCACGAACGGCGCGTCCGGGAACGGCCCGCGCAGCGCCTTCAGATAGCCGGGTCCACCGGCCTGCTCGGCGGGGAAGATCTTGTACGCGTCGGCGCCGAGCCGTTGCGCGGCGACGATGTCGGCCGGGGTCATCACTCCGGCCAGCACGGGCAGTCGGAGACGCTTCGCCTCGGTGACGCCCTCGCAGACGGCCGGGGTGACGACGAAGTCGGCTCCCGCGTCGCGTACCGCCCGTGCGTCCTCGGCGGTAAGGACGGTGCCTGCTCCGAGCGGTGCGGTCGGGCCGAGGGCGGCGCGGGCCCGGCGGATGACGTCGAGCGTGTCCTTTCCGCTGAGGGAGACCTCGATGAGGGCCAGTCCCTCCTCGGCAAGGGTGAGTACGGTCCTGAGCGCGGCATCCGCGTCGTCGCCGCGCACGATGGCGACGATCCGGTGGGTGCGCAGCGCGGTCAGCAGATCCACGTGCGGGTTCCCTTTCCCTTCTGTACTGCTGTTGCTGTTGCTGTCTCTGTCTGCGGTGCCGCTTCCGCCGTCACGGTGAGGCGCCAGCGGACCTCGCCGCTGTCCGGGACGCGGGCGGCGTCCCCGTCCCCGGCGGCCGCCAGGTCGAAGACCCGGCCGAGCATCGGCTCGACCCCGATGGAGCGGTACGGCTCCTGCTCGGGGAAGCCCCCGAGGTTGCGCCACAGCGCGACGGACACCGGTTGGCCCTCGGCCTCGACGGCCAGCCGCAGGGTGGCCGCGCCGTCGTGGACGTACACCTGCGGGGTGTCGACGATCGAGCCGACGGCCGTCCCGTCGTCCGGACCGAGCCGGTCAAGCCCGCCGTCCCGGCCGGGCTGCGAGGGCCAGGAGCAGGGGGTCCACTGCGCGCCACCGTCCGGGTAGAAACGGGTCGGCGCGCCGTTCCGGATCGCGATGCGGGCGCCCGGCGCGAGGTCGAGCAGGGCGTGGGCGGCCCACAGGAAGCGATAGCCGGGTTCCGCCGTGAGCCGGTAGTCGACCACCGTCCCGTCCCCGTCGGCATGGATCAGACGGCTCAGTCCGAAGTCGGGGCAGTCGACCGACTCGGTGCCGTCGGCGGCCCGCTGCCAGGGCCGGGCCCATGCGTCGCCGTGGTCGGGAGTGCCGCGCACCGTCGGTACGCACTCCTCCAGTCCACCGGCGTCGGCGAAGGCGTCGCCCGGACGGACGCCTGGGCGGCGCGGCTCGTCGCGGTGCCAGAGCCATTCGCGTCCGGCCGCCCGCAGCGACGTCCACCGTCCGCCGTGCGCCGGGTCAGTCCCGATCCGCGGCGGGGTCATGGCGCTCACCACTCGGCGAAGGCGCCGTCGTCGTGCCGCCACACCGGATTGCGCCAGGTATGTCCGGCACGGTCGGCCGCGCGGACGGCGTTCTCGTCGACGATGATGCCGAGCCCCGGCAGGTCCGTCCGCCGGGCCTGTCCGTCGTCGAAGCGGAACGGTTCGGTGTCGACGACGTACGAGAGAAGGTCGGCGTCCTTGTTGTAATGAATGCCCCGGCTCTGTTCCTGGATGAGGAAGTTCGGGGTGGCGAAGGCGATCTGAAGGCTGGCCGCGAGGGCGATGGGGCCTAGCGGACAGTGCGGGGCGAGCTGCGCGCCGTAGGTCTCGGCGAGCGCGCCGATGCGGTGGACCTCGGAGATGCCCCCGGCGTGCGAGAGGTCCGGCTGGGCGACCGCGATCCCGGCCGTCAGTGCGGGCAGGAACTCGGCGCGTCCGTAGAGCCGTTCGCCGGTGGCTATGGGGACGGAGGTGGCCCCGACGAGGGCGGGGAGCAGATGCCCCTGCTCGGGCAGGAGGGGTTCCTCCACGAACAGAGGGTGCAGCGGCTCGATGGCGTGCAGCACCCGGCGGGCCCCGGCCGGACCGAATCTTCCGTGCATGTCGATGGCGACATCGCGGCCGGGACCGAGCACCTCCCGAGCGGCGGCCACCCGTTCGACAACGGCGGCGGTCTCGGCGGGGGTGGCCAGCGGTGACGTGCGGCCCGCCGCGTTCATCTTGACGGCGGTGAAGCCGGCCTCGACCTGGGCGGTGATCTCCTCGGCGAGCCGGACGGGTTCGTCGCCGCCCACCCAGGCGTAGACCCGGACGCGGTCGCGCACGGGGCCGCCGAGCAGTGCGTGCACGGGTGCGCCGTAGGTCTTTCCTGCGATGTCCCACAGGGCCTGGTCGATTCCGGCGACGGCGCTGGAGAGTATCGGGCCGCCCCGGTAGAAGCCGCCCTTGCTGAGTACCTGCCAGTGGTCCTGGATGCGCAGCGGGTCCTTTCCGATCAGATATTCGGCAAGGACGTCGACGGCCGCCCGGACCACCTCGGCCCGGCCCTCGACCACGGGTTCACCCCAGCCGACGACTCCTTCGTCGGTCTCGATCCGGCAGAACAGCCAGCGGGGCGGGACGAGAAAGGTCTCAATGCGTGTGATCTTCACCGGGTCCCGGTCCCCTCGTCGGTGGCCGCTCCAGTGCCGTGGACCCGGTCGAGGTCGCGTACGGCCTGGTCGAGCAGGGCCCGCATGGCGCGTTCGGCGGCGGCCGGGTCCTGCGCGCGCACGGCGTCCAGGACGGCACGGTGGCTGGGTACGGGGTCCTCGCCGTGCAGCGAGCTGTGCACGATCTCGTCGCGGTGCGCGAGGCCGGATTCGATGACCATCTCCATGCGTTCCAGCAGTTCGTTGTGGGTGGCCGCGAGCAGCGCGCGGTGGAAGGCGAGGTCCGCCTCGACCGCGTGGGCCGCGCCGCCCTCCTGCTCGCCCATCGCGGTGAGGGCCGCTTCGAGTGCGTCGAGGTCGGTGTCGGTGCGACGTTCGGCGGCCAGCCGGACGGCGGCCGGCTCGATGATGCCGCGGACCTCGCCGAGGTTGCGCAGCAGCGCCAGGTCGGCGCCGGATTCGGGGCCGCCCGCGAACTGCCAGCGCAGCACGTCCGCATCGAGCAGATTCCAGTCGGAGCGGGCTCTGACGAAGGTGCCGCGCTTCTGGCGCGCGTCGACCATCCCCTTGGCCGCGAGGACCTTCAGGGACTCCCGCAGGGCGGTCAGGCTGACGTCAAGTTCGCCCTGGAGCGCGACGAGGTCGAGTGTCGCCCCTTCGGGGATCTCGCCGCTCAGGACCCGGCGCGCAAGAGTCTCCACGGTCTGGCCGTGCACTCCGCGGCGCGCGTATGGCGTCATGTCTGTGTGCCTTTCTGCTGTGCGATGTGGGTACGGCGGCACTCAGGCCGAAGCCTTGACGACGGACCAGCCGCCGTCCACGACCAGGCTCGTTCCGGTGATGTAGGACGCTTCGTCGGCGGCGAGGAACGCGATGGCGGCCGCCGCCTCCTGCGGGGTGCCGAACCGGCCAGCTGCGGTCTCGGTGACGCTCTTGCGGCGGTCCTCCTCCCCGACCCGGTCCCAGGCCGCGGTGAGGATGGGTCCAGGCAGCACGGCGTTGACCCGCACCTCGGGTCCGTACTCCACCGCGAGTTGTCCGCACAGGGAGAGCAGCGCGCCCTTGGACGCCGCGTAGGCGGGGTGTCCGGGGATGCCTTTGTGGGCGTGGACCGAGGACGTCAGTACCGCGGCGCCGCGGTGTTCACGCAGGTCGGGCAGGACCGCCCGGAAGCCGAGGAAGCTTCCGGTGAGGTTCACCGCGAGCTGGCGCTCCCATGAGGCGACGGTCATCTCGTGGGCGGGGGTGACGTCGACCGTGTAGGCGTTGCTCACCAGGACGCCGACGGGTCCGAAGGTGTGCGCCGCGGCCACGGTCCGCTTCCAGTCGGCCTCGTCGCAGACGTCCGTACGGACGAAGAGAGCCCGGCCGCCCCGGGCGCGGATGCCCTCGGCGACTCTCTCGCCGGGGCCCTCCGCGATGTCCGCGATGATCACCGCGGCACCCTCCGTGGCGAGCCGTTCGGCGGTGGCCGCGCCGATGCCCGAGGCGGCTCCGGTGACCACGGCCACCTTGTCGGCGAAGCGGGGGTTCTGGTTCATGGGGCGGGTCGACTCCTCGGGGTTCCTACGTGTTGTCGGCTTGTCGGCGACTCTAGTGACGGCATGTCAGGCGGGTGGCCGCTGACCGGTGCCCACCGGCCTGTGGCTACTGCCTGATCAGTACGACGAGTTCCGCGTCGTACTGCGCGGTCCAGGCGAACGGCAGTCCGTAGTGCAGCAGATGGGCGCCGCTGTGGATGGCCTCGGTCTGCTGATCGGTGTAGCGGGCGGCCGGGTCCAGGCCGCGCAGCCGCAGCCGGGCGGCGCGTCCGGGGACGAGCGGCGCCCCGTTCAGGCGCCCGGTGTTCCAGGCGGTGACTGCGATCCGTGCACCGCCCTCCTCCTCGTACTGGATGCCGCAGGTGGCGTCGGCCGGGGTGCCCAGCAGCCGGACCTCGCCGTGGTGGAGGAGGTCGCGGATCTCCTTGTAGCGGCTCACCCACCCGGCCGCTTCGGTGCGCTGTCCGGTGGACCAGGTGCGGATGTCGGCGCCGATGCCCAGGACCCCGGCCATGGCGGTGACGAAGCGGAAGCCCAGGGAGCGGGGGCGCGGGTCGAAGACACCGGGCGAGTCGGTGACCCACGAGCTCATGGTGTGCGGGGCGTGTGCGTGCAGATAGCCGTACTGGATGGCGAGGCGGTCCAGCGGGGCGGTGTTGTCGCTGGGCCACACCACATCGGTACGGGCGAGGGTGGCGTGCTCGATGCGCCCGCCGCCCCCGGCGCAGCCCTCGACGGTGACGTGCGGATGGCGGTCGCGCAGATGGTCGAGCACGCGCAGGTATCCGGCGACATGGGCGGCGTCCAGGTCCTGTTCCTCGACGAGGCGGTCGCCCGGCCGGCCGCGTTCGGTGGGCGGGCGGTTCATGTCCCACTTGAGGTAGCTGACGGCGTGGTCGCCGAGGAGCCGGTCGAGGGTGGCGATGACGAAGTCCTGTACGTCCGTGCGGCCGAGGTCGAGGAGCAGTTGCTCCCGCACCAGAGTGGCGGGGCGGCCGTCGATCCGGTAGACCCACTCCGGGTGTTCGGCGTACAGCCGTGACGCCGGGCTGATCGCCTCGGGTTCGACCCACAGGCCGAAGTCCATGCCGGTGGCGCGGACCTCGTCGATGAAGTGGTCGAAGCCTTCGGGGAAGTTCGCCGGGTCGGGGTGCCAGTCACCCAGGCCGCCGGTCTCGTCGTGCCGGCCGATGAACCAGCCGTCGTCGACAACGAAGAGTTCGGCGCCCATGTCCATTGCGATCCGGGCGAGTTCGAGCTGGCCGGCGGCGTCGACGTCGAAGCCGGTCGCCTCCCAGGAGTTGTAGAGGAC
Source organism: Streptomyces sp. NBC_01320 (assembly GCF_035974375.1). NCBI lineage: Bacteria > Bacillati > Actinomycetota > Actinomycetes > Kitasatosporales > Streptomycetaceae > Streptomyces > Streptomyces sp. NBC_01320. The sequence goes on along the minus strand of NZ_CP108390.1, from coordinate 10,597,128 downwards.
CTTGCGGGTCCGGTTCATCCGCTCGCCGCTGAGCCGGCGCTCGAAGCGGTGCCAGACCCGGGCCAGGCCGTCGAGGCCCTCCGGGCTGAACGCGCACGCCAGCCGGGGGGTGGTGAGAGTGGTGCCGGGGGCGAGCCGGACGGCGCCCTCGTGGGGCACCCGACCGGCCGCGACACGCACGGCGCCGCCGGACTCGGCATCGGCTGTCAGGTGCCAGTTGCCGGACCACTCCAGTGCGACGCCGTACGTCGGGGTGTCGCCCCCGTCCGGGGCTGCGGCGTCCTGGACGGCGAGCCAGGGCGCGTAGGCGTGGCCGGGGACGCCCTGCGTGGAGGCCATCTCGAAGCGGCCGCGGGTGAGTTCGAGCTGCGTGCGCGTGAACTCCTGGGACCACTGGCCGGTGAGGTAGGTGAGCCGGGCGCCGTCCGTGACGGGGACGGTGACGGCCGCGGAGTCGATGCGTTCCAGCCGCAGTTCCTCCTCGCCGGTGCAGCTCAGCTCCGTCCAGCGCAGGATCACATCGGTGCCGGGCACGGTCTCATAGCAGAGGGTCGCGCGCAGTCCCTGCAACTCGTCGGTGAAGTCGAGGCGGAGCGCCCGGTCGCCGTCCCGGGTGGCGGAGTCGAAGGTCCACCAGGTGCCGCGCTCCTGCCCCGGGCGCCGGGCGACGAGTTCGGCGCCGGTGAAGGGGCGCAGCCCGTACGGGAGGTACTCGGCGGGGGCGGCGTCGGCGGGGGTGATGAAGTGGGTGCGGTACGGCCGGTCGAAGGGGGACTCGCCCGTCTCGACCCCGTGCGGGCCCCAGGCGACGAGTTCGGCCCAGCGGCCCTCGCCCGCGATCCGTATCGCGTAGGTGGTGTTCTCGGTGCGCAACAGCCACCGTTCGTGCGGGCTCACTTCACTGCTCCCAGATTGAGTCCGGCCACGAAGTGGCGCTGGAATTTGACGAATACGACGACGGTCGGGGCCGCGGCGATGACGGAACCGGCCGCGATGACGTTCCACATGGAGACGTACTGGCCCTGGAGTCCGATGAGCGAGGCGGTGATGGGCATCTGGCTGTCGGTGCGCAGGACGGTGATGGCCCACAGCAGATCATTGAAGATCCAGGTGAACGACAGGGCGCTGAGCGCGGCCATGGCCGGCTTGGCGAGCGGCAGGATGATCCGGGTGTAGATCTGCCAAGGTCCGGCGCCGTCGATGACCGCGGCCTGCTGGATCTCCGGCGGGATGGACCGCATGAAGCCGTGCAGCACGAAGACGTAGAAGCCGATGCCGAAGCCGACCTGGACGCCGATGAGGGCGTACAGCGAGTCGTACAGGCCCAGCAGCTCGCTGAGTTTGGAGACCGGGACCAGCAGGATCTGCGGGGGCAGCAGGTTCCCGCCGAGCATCATCAGCAGGAGGGTTCGGCGCAGCGGTACGTCGTAGCGGCTGAGCGCGAAGGCGGCCGTCGAGGCGAGCAGCAGCGACAGCAGCACCGTCGGCACGGTGACCAGGAGGCTGTTGATCAGGGCGCGCTGCTGTCCGCCGTCGACCCAGGCCTGGCGGAAGCCGTCCAGGGTGAAGGAGTGCGGCAGGCTGCCGACTCCGTGGGCGGCGACGTCGTCGAAGGACCGGACGCTGGTGACCAGGACCAGTGCGATGGGCAGCAGCCACAGTGCGGAGAGCAGTCCGGCGCCGATGTGGAATCCGGCGGTGCCCCAGATCCGGCGTCGTTCGCGCGGCACGGCCGGGGCGGTCTCCTGCGGGTCCGTGCGCGGGGTCGGGGCGTGGGTGGCGGTCATGCGTCGGCCTCCCGGAAGGCGCGGACGAGGTAGGAAGCGATCACGCCGAAGGCGAGTACGAAGATCACGACCGCGAGGGCGGAGCCGTAGCCCAGTCGCAGCGACTGGAAGGCGGTGGAGTACATGTAGGTGCTGAGGAGTTCGGAGGAGTGGTACGGGCCGCCGCGGGTGAGCGCCCACACGACGTCGAAGGAGCGCAGCGAGTCGATGACGATCACCGACAGGACGACGGCGTTGACACTGCTGAGCTGTGGCAGGGTGATGTGGCGGAACTGCTGCAGGCGGGTGGCGCCGTCCACCTTCGCCGCCTCGTAGAGCACCGGGTCGATGCCCTTGAGCCCGGCCAGGTACAGCACCATCACATAGCCGATCTGGCGCCACAGCGCGGGCACGATCACGGCGTACAGGGCGGTGTCCTGGTCGGCGAGCCAGGCGTGGGTGAGACCGGAGAGCCCGACCGCTTCGAGTGTCTTGTTGATCAGCCCGTCCGGCTGGTACATCGCCTGCCAGACCAGCGCGGTGGCGACGAGCGAGAACACCACGGGCAGGAAGAGCGCGGCCCGGTAGAAGCCGACGCCCCTGCGCTCCTGCTGGAGCAGGAGCGCCGCGCCGAGGCCGAGGGCGGCCGAGAGGCCTCCGAAGAGCAGCAGCCAGATGACGGTGTCCAGGGCGGCGGTCCGGAAGACGGCGTCGCCGGACATCTCGCGGAAGTTGGCCAGTCCGATGAACTCCGGGGCGGAGACCCCGTCCCACTTGGTGAACGAGAGGTAGAGGCCCTGGAGCGCCGGCCAGAACACCCAGAACGCCTCGGCGAGCAGCGGCACCAGGACGAATGCCAGGACGACGGGTGGGACCCGGGTCGCCCGCTTGCGGGCCGGGGGCCGGCCCGCGGTGCGCTCCCGGCTCTCCTTCCGTGGTGCGGTGAGTACCGCCATGTCACTGGCTCCAGATCTTCTGCGCGTCCCGCTGCCAGGTGGTGAGGATCGAACCGATCTCCTTGGGCTTGGCCAGGAAGCGGGTGAGTGCGGTGTCGGCGGTGGGGGCGAGGGCGTCACTGGAGTCGCGGTTGAAGAACTGGGTGACATCCGCGGCGCTCTCGATCAGCTTGCGGCCCTTGATGACCAGCGGGGTTCCGCTGTCCTTCGCGTCCGGGTGGGTGGGCAGCGAGGTGCCGGACGAGCCCTTGAGGTAGATCTCCTGGGCCTCGGCGGTGGCGAGGTAGCGCAGCAGTTCCTTGGTCTCGTCCTTGCGGCCGGTCCGGGCGCCGGCGAAGTAGCCGTCGGTCGGGGCCTCTTCGGCGAGCGGTACCTTCGGGTCGATGACGGGGAACCGGAAGAAGTCGATGTCGCCGAGCTGGTCCTTGGGGGCGGCGTCGGCGAAGAAGGTGCCGATGAGCATCATGCCGGTGCGGCCCTGGAGCAGTGCGGTGGTCGCGTCCTGGAAGGGCAGCGCGGTCCCGTTGGGGTCGAAGTAGGGCAGTGCCTCGCTCCACCGGTCGAATACCGTGCGGACCTCGGGGTCGTCGAAGCGGTGCTTTCCGGCCAGCAGGTCGCGGTGGTAGGCGGCCCCGTTGATGCGGATGTTGAGGTAGTCGAACCAGGAGGATGCCACCCAGGGGGTGTTGCCGCCGGCCCCGAGGCCGATCGGGGCGACGCCCTTGCTCTTGAGCTTGTCGCACAGGTCGAGGAACTCGTCCCAGGTGCTGGGCTCCTTGACGCCCCACTTGGCGAAGTTGGACTTGCGGTAGAAGACGCCCCACCAGTAGTACGTCGTCGGGACGAAGATCTTCTTTCCCGCGGAGTCGGTGCACAGCTTCTTCAGCGCGTCCGAGTAGCCGGCGAGCTCGGGCTTCTCCCAGATGTCGCTGACGTCGAGCAGCAGGTTCTTCTTGGCGTACGACTCCGCCACCGATCCCGGGTACCAGGTGTAGAGGTCCGGCGGGTTGGCCGAGGTGAGGTAGGTCGGCAGCTGTGTACGGAAGGTCTCCGAGGCGACGGTGTTGAGCGAGCCGCGTGCTCCGCCCCGCTTGTTGAAGGCGTCGATGACGTCCTGCATCGCCGACTTGGCCTGGGGTGAGGAGAGGTTGGACTGCAGGGTGACCGCTCCGCCCGAGCCCCCCTTTCCGCCACTCGACGACGAGGCGACGCAGCCGCTGGTCAACGCGGTGGCGCCGACGGCCGCGGCACCGGCGAGAAAGGTGCGGCGACTCTGTGCTGTGGTGTTCATGGGTCTCCCTGTGCGCCCACGGAACGGGGCCCGGCCCCCTGACGGCCGGGCCCTCGTTCGGCTGATACAGACTGACGGGGCAGGTGAGCCACCGTCAAGATTAATTACTAATTTATTTTTTCTTGCTTGGACCGGGCCTGCATCGGGCCGCGCCCTCGCTCAGATCGCGCCCTGACGGATGAGCCCCGCGACACCGCGGAAGGCCGTCAGCACCCCGCCGTCGGGCCCTGCCACGGCGGCCGGTTCCCCGTCGAAGGCCCCGCTGACGAAGGCGCTCTGCCGGGACCAGTCACCCCAGCCGGTGGCGGTGGCATAGGTGCGCTGCCACAGGGTGTAGTCACCAGCGCGGGCATAGAGCCGGACCTGGTCCCCAGTGGCGACGAGCGTGGGACTGCCGCTCACGGTGCCGCCCAGCGAGGTCCAGTCCGACCAGGTGCCGGACGCCTCCCGCACCCGGGTGCGCACCGAGTCGTCGTCGGTGCGGACAGCCAGATGCGTACGCCCCGCCGCGTCGGTGACGGCCGAGGGCCGCCCGTACAGCGCTGACCCCTCCGGGCCCTGGAACGCGGACCAGCCGCTCGCCGCCCCGCGGGTGTGGATCCGCCCGTCCGTGCCCCGGGCGAAGAGGGTCCAGCGACCCGAGCTGTCGTACGCGGCGGCCGGGGTGTCGGCGAGTGCGCCGCCGAGCTTCTGCCACCGGCCCCAGCGGCCGTCGGCGTAGGAGATCCGGTAGGCCGCGTCATCGGTGCCCCGGGCGAAAACGTCGATCCGGCCGGGACCGGCCGAGTACGCGGCGGGCGCTCCCGCGATCCTGCCGTGGGTCGGCCCGCCGAGGCCGGTGGTCCCCGCGTTCCAGTGCCCGTCGCGCCCGCTGAGCTGCCGCAGCGAACCGTCCGCGCCCCGGGTGAACACGCTCAGCCGGTCGCCGTCCCGCACCAGTGCGGGGCTCGCGTCGGACCGGATGCCCAGCGATGTGCCCGGGGCCTCGTCCCGGCCGCTCAGCGCGAGGAAGGCGGTGCCGTGCGCGGGCACCTCCACGGTGTACGAACCGGTGTGCGTGCCGCGGCCCTTCCTGGCCCGCAGGTCCCGCACCCCGACCGGGCCGCCCAGTCCGGCGTCGGCGAAGCTCACGGTGCGCTCGGCGGCCCGGTCGGAGCGGTTGAGGAGCACCACCGCCCGCTTGCCGGAGCCCTTCAGCACCTTGCTGTAGACGTCGCCGGTGGCGTCGGTCGCGACGCGCACACCCTGGATCGCCAGGGGGTCCTGGTCGACCGCGATGATCTCCGGGTTGCGCAGGGTGTCGATCATCTGCCGGGGCAGGGTGCGCGGGTCCGAGCCGATGACCAGCGGGGATCCCATTTCGGCCCACATCACCAGCTGGGTGGTGGACTCCTCCGCGGTCAGCTCGTACGAGCCGTCCGCGAGCTTGCGCATCGGGATCAGGTAGTCGGGGTCGTTGTAGTGGCCCGGCCCCTGCGCCTCCGGGTGCCAGGCATTGGCGTCCATGTTGCGCAGGATGTTGGGCCACTGGCCGACGGACGGAGTGCCCCAGGCGATGTCGGTACCGGTCCGCCAGGAGTCAGCGGTCGTCGGGCCGTACACATAGGCGTTGTGGGCATCCTGCGCCGGTGTGTGCGGGAGCCCCCAGTCATCGGTCAGCGGGTTGCACAGATTGAGCAGCATGCGCCGGCCGGACTTGGCGACGGCGTCACTGAACTCCTTGAACGCGGGCCCCGGGTCGATCTTCTCGGTGATCCCGCAGAGGAAGTCGACCTTGATCGCGTCGACCTTCCAGCCGGCGAACTGTTCGGCGTCCTCCCGGTAGTGCCCCCGGCTGCCGAGGCCGCAGGTCTTGCCGCCGTCGTAGGTCCCGGCGTCGGTGTAGATACCGGCCCGCAGTCCGCGCTGGTGCAGGTAGTCCACCAGGGCGGGGATGCCGGAGGGGAAGCGGTCGGGGTGTGCGACCAGCCGTCCCTGATCGTCCCGCGGATCGTCGGCCTGCCAGCCCCCGTCGAGCCAGACGATGTCGTAACCGCTGCCCTTGAGGCCGCTGCTGACCAGGAAGTCGGCAACTCCCTTGACCTGGGCCTCTGTCGGGGCACCCAGGCCGTAGTAGGTGTTCCAGCCCATGTACGGGGTCGAGGCAAGGCCGCTGTCGTAGTACGGCGGTGCGCCCTGGGCGGGCCGCTGGTCGGCGTGTGCGGCCGGTGCCGACACGGCGAGCAGTACGGCCGCGCCCAGAGCGGCCGCGGCGCGCCGGGCAGGCGTCATCCTTGCACCTTGCGAAATCAACTGGTTCTCCCAGGAGTTGGGGATGTCCGGCGCCCGGCCCCCGGAGATCAGGGGGCGGCGCCACGGACAGGACTGTGGCGGCTCATCCGACTCCCGTCAATATTTATTACTAATTAAGTGAAACTTGGTCCCCCTCAGGGCATCCGGACCAGATGCACCGCCGCGCTCGCCCAGTCCCCACGGGGCAGTTCGGGCCGGATCCCGTACTCCCGCAGCACAGTTGCGAAGTGGACCGCGTCGGTGCGGACGTCGCGGTAGCGGGCGGCGGGATCCAGCCCGGCCGGGCGCAGCAGCGGGGCGGGGTCGCCCGGCCGGGAGGTCCGCCGCCAGACGAGCAGCAGGGCCTCGGCCTTGGCGACGAGGCTGTTGTACGCGGCATTGTTGATCCCGGCCAGGTTCACCCCGTCCGGCGGGGTCGGACCGGAGACGTACGGGACCATCTGCGTTGGCAGATTCCCCCCGAACGGCTCCAGATAGACGTCCGAGTTGCTGGTCTGGAACATCGTTTGGCTCAGCGCGGTGGTCGTGTCCGCCGTGAGCTTGGTCTGCACCCCCAGCGCTTTCCACTCCTGCGCCACCAGCTCTGCGGTGGGTTGGGCGTAGACGCTGACGCTCGGGACGTAGTGCACGTCGAGGTGCAACGTCGCACCTCCCTTGCGCCGAATCCCGTCGCTGCCCTCCACCCAGCCGGCTTGGTCGAGCAGCGCACCCGCCGCGTCGAGGTCGTGTTCGGGCAGCTGCCCGGCGAGGGGGTTCCCCGGGCACGCCGTCGGCCGCGCATTGATCAGCCCCGTGGCGGCGGTGCCGATGCCGCCCGTGCTCACCTTGATCAGCTGCGGGAGGTCCGCGGCCATCAACAGCGCCTTCTGGACAGCGAGGTCCTGGGTGGGCCGGTTGCCGAGTTGGTTGAACCAGAGCCATTCCCCGGAACCGGCGGAGCCCACCTTGTCGAGCCCGCGGCCGTTCAGGCGTTGCCGTTCCGGGCCCTTGATGACCGCGGCGTTGAGCTGGTCGGCAAGGATCAGGTTCGCCGCGGTCGTTTCGTCCGTGACGAATTTCAGCACCATCTTGGCCGGTGTGCCCGGCGCCGAGGTGGCGGCGCCGTTGGGGCCCCAGGCGTAGCCCTGGCGCCTGATGAAGGTCATGCTCCGGCCGGGCTGGTAGTTCGTCAGGACGAACGGGCCGGTGCCGCTCGAGCTGTTCTTCAGGATCGACGGATCCTTCATGCCCTTGGCACACACGATCGGTGCCAGGCCGATCGTGTTGAGCAGAAAGCCGTACGGTTTGCTCATCGCGATGGTGACGGTCCGGCTCGTGTCGTCGGCCGTGACCGTGAAGGGCACGGTCGGGACAGTCACGCCGTACTGAGAGACATCTCACGTGCCTAAGAAGTCAAGCTGCGACGGTCAACACCGCTGCCGAGGAGGTGAAGGCATGCTGTTCGTCGAAGAGTTGTCCGGTCTGCAAGCAGTGGTAGAGCTGGCCGATCATGCGGTTGAACAGGTGCCGCTGGGCCTGGGCATGCCAGTCCCCGTGCTCGCGTCGTCGGCGGTAGTGCGTGTCAGCCCCAGAAGAGGCTCTCAGCGAGGAGAAGGCCCAGAGAAATCCAGCGGTGATCAGTCGGTCGTTCTTGATGAAGCGCCGTCCGACGTAGCGTTTCTTGCCCGAAGCGCGAGTGATGGGAGCCGATCCCGCGTAGGCCTTCAAAGCGCGGGCGTCAGCGAAGCGGCTGCGGTCGTCTCCGATCTCGGCGAGCACCCGGGCGGCGAGCTGTACTCCCAGGCCGGGAAAGCTGAGGAGGATCTCAGCGTCCGGGTGCCGGCGAAAATGTTCCTCCACCGCCGTCGCGAGTTCCTCGGCGGCCAGGCAGGCTGCGTGCAACTGGCGTATCAATGCCAGAAGTTGATAGCCCATGGCATCCTCGACGGCCTGCGGCTGGTGGGCGTAGTCAGCGCGGAAAATGGTTCGCAGGCGATCGGCCTCGGCGTCGATGCCCCGGGTGCGGCCCGCGCGTTTCAGTGCCGCCCGCAGTTGGGCCGGGGTGAGTCTGGCGGCCCTGGCCGGGGTCGGTGCCGAGGTCAGCACCGCGCGGGCCTCGGGGCGGGCCAGGCCGTACTGCTTGCCCAGGAAAGCGTCCAGGGCGGCAGGGAAGAACTCCCGCAGCAGCGAGCGGACCTGGTTGACCAGCTGCTGACGCGCCCAGACCGCGTCTTGCTGGGCACGGGCGAGGACAGTGATCGCCCGTGCGAGATCGGTGTCGGCGGGCAGCTGGCGGTGCGCGTGTCCATCGGTTCGCAGGATGTTCGCCAGGACCAGGGCATCGCCGGCGTCGGACTTCTTGCGCGAGACACTGTGGCGGTCGCGATAGCGGGCCGCGGCGAGGGGGTTGATCGCGTAGATCGGCCGTGTTCCGGTGTTCAGGGCGGCAACGAGCAGACCCCGCCCGGTCTCGATGGCCACGGGAATCGGTTCCTCGGCGGTGTCGCCGTACTCGGCGAGCAGGTCCAGCAGCAGCCGGTAGCCCGCCGTGTCATCCGTGATGCGGCGCTTGGCCAGCAGCTGTCCGGTGTCATCGACCAGAGCCACGTCATGGTGACTCTCGGCCCAGTCGATCCCGCAGAACACGGTCACACGGTTCTCCATTCACTTGTTGTGTGCGCAGGTGGTGAGCCTGTGCGGGCCACGCGGCGACCTAATTCCAGGACTCTTCGGTCCGCCATCTCACTAGCCCCATCCTCCGCACATGACCGGATCGGATGATCCGGTCATGTGGCCGGTACCTGGACGGGTGTGGTTCGTTGAGTGGGATGTGCCGATATCTCGTACACGTCGTTCCCGGGTCCAGCGTCCCCGCATGGCGGTGGAGTTGACCTCTGTGGTGGAGAGGCGTCTGGGCGCTCTGCCTGCCTCTGCCGAGTTTCTGCGCCGGCTGGACGTGGCCGGGATCATCGACGAACTGTGCCCGGTGCGGGACGTGGCGCATCTGACCCACGGGCAGGTCATCGAGGTGCTGGTCGCCAACCGTCTGTCCTCGCCCACGTCGATGGTCCGGGTGGAGGACTGGGCACGGAAGTGGGCCGTGGAGGAAGTCTTCGGCGTAGAGCCTGGGCTGCTCAACGATGATCGGCTCGTCCGTGCGCTGGACGCGATCGCGCCGAATCTGGAGGAGATCACCGGCTCGGTCGGCGCGCAGGCCATCACGGAGTTCGGCGTCGATGTCACTCAGATTCACTGGGACATGACCTCGCTGTCGCTGTTCGGTGCCTACGAGGACCAGGAAGAAGGCTTCCCGCAGGTCAGGTACGGTCACCCCAAGGACCGGCGAGTGGACCTGAAGCAGATCCAGGCCGGGCTGGCCGTCAGCCGCGACGGCGGCATCCCGCTCTTCCACCGGGTCTACGACGGCGGCGCGGGCGAGGTCGCCCAGGTCGTCGGCGCGATGAAGGCCCTGCGGAAGATCGCCGACCGCAAGGACTTCCTGCTGGTCGCGGACTCCAAGCTCGTGTCGTACCCGAACATCACCGCGCTGCTGGACGCGAAGGTCGACTTCATCGCCCCGCTCCCGGCCGCCCAGGTCAAGGACGAGGTCTACGCCGCCTTGGACGTGGACTCCGCTCAGCTGGTCGGCTACGTCAACGACCGCGACCGCGAGCGGAATACCCCCGCCGATCAGCGGGAGTCCTACCGGGTTCTGGAAGACGTCCACGTCATGGCCGGGCCCCGCAAGCGTGATCCCGTACATACCTTGCGGCGGATCCTGGTCCACTCCACCGGCAACGCCAAAGGCCAGCAGGCCGCCCGTGCCAAACGCCTGGCCAGGGCGGCGGAGGACCTGGACAAACTGCAGTGTTCCGCCGGCGGCCGCTACTACAACACCGCCGCCAAGGTCGAGGCCCGGATCGGCGTGATCACCAAGACCCGCCGCGTGGCGAGCTGCCTGCGCACCACCGTCACCACCGATACCGACGGCCGCCCGTCGCTGACCTGGCACTTCGACCAGGACGTCCTGGACGCGCAGGCCGCCGCCGACGGCTGGTACGCCCTGGTCACCCGACTCACTCCCGAGCAGGCCGACGCCGCCGAGGCCTTACGGCGCTACAAGGGCCAAGGCGTAGTCGAACGCCGCTACAGCGACTTCAAGGGCCCGCTCGCGGTCGCGCCGGTCTTCCTGGAACACAATCGACGCATCGCCGCCCTGATCAGCGTGATCTGCCTCGCGCTGCTGGTGTTCTGCCTGATCGAACGCCAAGTACGCCAGGCCCTGGGCCCCGAGCAGACTATGAGCGGCCTCTACCCCGACAACCGCAGGGTCCGCCCCACCGGACGCATGATCCTCTACCACCTCGACAGCCTCATGCTCCGCCCCGGCACCGCCACCGACCCGCCCACCATCCTCATCAGCCAAGGAGTCCAAGCACACCTGCTCGAACTCCTCGGCATCGATGAAACCAGACCCCGCTGGCTGGAGACCTAAATCCCCATGTGCGAAGTCACCGACTAGCCGTTCGCGGCACCAGCGCACCGCAGGGGCCTCCGTCTTACGAAGAGCTCGGCGGCTCGGGAGGAAGCGAAGAGGTCGCCCTGCGACGGGCTCACACCACAACGATCTACGTACGGGAGGCCGGGTTGGGTTCCGCAGCGGCCCGAAGACACCGGGCGCCACCGTTCTCTCATAAGGCCTCGACGGGCCGGGAACCGACAGGAGTCTGCCCGGTGCCCACGCGGCCGCTACGAACCCAACCCGCTTCAACAGTCCAGCAGCTCACCCACGAGCTGATCTGGAACCGCCTACACACGAATTAGGAACCGTTCTTCGGATTGGCGAGGAACTTCAGGTCGGTGGCCACCTGGCTTGCCGTCAACGGCGAACCGCCGAAGCACGTGACGCCACTCTTGAGGGTGAACGTGGCACCGTGCATGTCAGTCTTCCAGCTGACGGCGAGTCCCGACGCGAACGTCCCGTTGGGCTGCCAGTTGACCAGCGAGTCGTACGCCAGGCCGGTGAGTCCGAAGATCAGCTGATTGCGGTACGGGTCGAAGGTGCCGAGATCGTCCAGTCCCGTGCCCAGCGTGAAGGTCTGGTCGTTCGCGTACGTCACCGGCCCGTGACGGTCGTGCTGGCTCGATACGCCGGAGCAGCCGGCAAGGACGACACACCCGACGGCGGTGAGGGCGCAAAACACATTCTGCGCATCAGGGCTCCTTGGTGTCACCCGGGCCTCAGACGCCCGCCAACTGGGTGGCCTGAGCGCAACCAACGATCTATGCCAGGGTGGCCGAACTGCGACCTACAGATGTCGCAAGGTCTGACCCGGGGTTTGGACACGTTGCACTTGCCGGAAATGTCATCCGCCGAAGCCAGGCTGCGTGTTGGGTCGATCTTCGCCCGGCGGCCAATACGTCCGGGTTCCCGCACTCCACGGCCGCCCGGCCTCCCCGGCATCGCTACGGATCAGGAATTTCCCCGGTGCGCTTGCTCTCCCCGCAGCAATGCCGGGAAGCCGCTCTCGTCCGACCACCTCGACCATCCGGATCGCTTCCTCGCCTACCTGGACCGAAGCCGCCCCAGAAGGAGCCGTAGTTGCGGTTCGGGTCCCTGTCCTCGGACGGGGTGATCAAACTCTGACCCTGCCAAGGTCGCAGCTAGGTAACTAGACAACCTGGTAACTAGACAGCCTGGTTCCTCGGTCATAAGGTCGCTCACAGGTGGCCAAAGTTCATCCGTTCCTACTTGAACGCTGGGCTTTTGCTCCCTTGACGCTCTCCGTAGCCCGCCGATTGATCGAGGTAAGGCATGACTGAGTCGAATGACACCGCCGTCCCCGTGCTGTGGGGTCCGATGACTGCGCTGGTACTGCAGAACTCGCCGGCCTCCGGCCGGCGGTTGCGGGACCTCCCAGCGTTCGTCCGTACGTTTGGGGAGGTCAAGCTGGCTGCGGTGCGCGCGAACCGCGACGTCGGCGTCTTGGACGAGGTGCGCGCCAAGGCCATCGCAGAGGCGGCGAGCGAAGTCGCGCAGGGCGGTCTGATAGATCAGTTCCCGGTGCGACTCGTGGCCACCGGCGGCGGTACCGCGACCAACATGAACGTCAACGAAGTGCTGGCGGCGCGGGCGAACCAGCTTCTCTCGGGCGACGCGGATCTCGCGGTCCATCCCAATGATCACGTGAACCGGTCCCAGTCGTCGAACGACACCTACCCGACCGCGACGAAGGTGCTTCTGGTGCGCCAGGCGTACGAGGTCGCGGCGGCCCTGCGAGAGCTTGCGCGCAGCTTCATCCGGCAGGCAGAGCAGAACGTCGGCCTGGAGCGGATGGGCCGCACCTCCTGGCAGGACGCCGTCGTCGTCCCGGTGTCGGCGACGCACCAGGCCCACGCTGCGGCGGCAGGACGGTTCGCCGACCAGTTCGAGGCTGCCGCACAGACGCTGATGGCTGTTCCGCTCGGTGGCACCGTGCTCGGGACCGGAGTCGGGGCGCCGGAGGGATTCAAGGCTTCAGCAGTAGAGCACCTGGTCGACATCACGGGTCTGCCGCTGCGGCCGAGCACAAACCCCATCGATGCGTTCGTGCACGCCGACGGCTACGCCGCGCTGGCCGACACCGCAGCCCGGTGCGCCAGCATCCTGTTCAAGCAATGCCACGACCTGCGCATCCTCAGCTCGGGCCCGAACGGTGGACTCTCGGAGCTGTCGCTTCCCAAGCTCCAGCCCGGATCGTCGATCATGCCTGGCAAGGTCAACCCGGCCGTACCCACCATGGTCATCCAGGCGACCTTCGCAATCCGAGCGGCCGCCGCGGGTGTGGGCATGGCCGTCGCTTCCGGCGACCCCGACACCTTCGGGCACGGGCCCGCAGTGGTCGCTGGTCTCTCCCCGGCACTCACCGAGTTGGCCTCCGTGGTGTCCGTGCTCACCGACAAGTGCATCGACGGCCTGCGCTGGAACAAGGAGCGGCTCGCCGCACTCGGCGCAAGTCCCTTCGATGCCGCCATCACGCGGGCGGAGAAGGACGGATACGACGCAGTCGCCGGCCGCTCGGCCCGCACCTACCTGTCGACACAGAATGAATAGCTATGAGCACACACAGCAGCGCCAGAGCCGACATCGCACGATTCGGTACAGCACAAATCTGTCGGCCGACCATGAACGGGCGGTATGCCGAAGTCGTCGGCCGGGCGGCGCCCGGCCGAAGCGCTCCAGATCGTCGAGCCCAGTCCGGGGCGCCACAGCGAGGCTCTAGGATGGGGTCCTGATGCGACCGGCAACGAAACTGCAGCGGACGAGCCTGGTGGACCAGGCCGTCGAACAGCTGCGCACCGAAATCATCAACGGTTCGCTGCCCCCCGGCACGCCACTGCCAGAAGTACAGGTCAGTGAGTGGCTGGGCATCGCCAGGCCGACGGTCCGTGAGGTGCTGCTGCGGCTGCAGAACGATGGCCTCGTCCAGAAGCATGGCCGCGGAGTGGCACTCGCAGTCACCCGCATCACCCGTGACCAGATGGTCGACATCTACGTCGCACGGTTCCATCTCGAGACGGCCGGCGCCCGGTCGTTTGCCACCGCCGCCCCGTCGGCCCGCGAGGAACTGGACCAAAGCCTCGAGGGGCTCGACGCAGCGATCGCATCGGCCGACCGGTTCACCCAGCTCCGTCTCGAAGCTCGCTGCCACACCGCAGTTGTCGGCCTGACCGGCTCGCAACGCTTGGTCACTGCCCACACGCAGCTGATGGTGGAGGCTCGACTGGCCGCCATCACGGCGGGCGTTGTCGATCACGAGATCGTCATGGCCAATCACCACAAGTTCGTTGACCTGCTTCGGGCAGGACAGACAGAAGCCGCCTGCCAGCAACTCGGGGAACGCATGAACGCTGCCCGCGGCCGGCTCCTGAAGAACCTCCCTGAATGATCAACCGGGCTCGCCACCGTTTCGCGGCCCACACGTTGACGCCCTGAGCGCGCAGCACCACCGCTACCCACACGGCTGCTAGCGCGCCTCCACGATCAGCTCCCCGGCTCCGCCTTTCCTCGCCGGAGTTGGGGAGCTTTCCTCGCAATCCGTCGACTCTGGCCAGTCTGCCGACTCTGCCGACGACGGTTGCCATCACTGCCTCACATCTCCGTTACGCAACCTCTCGGATAACGGAGACAAAGCTTCTCCAATTTCCTCAGTGAACGGGATGAACATCCCATTCCTGATGTTCAGCGCCCAATCAAGCACATACGGAATCGATATATCCAAACTAGTTCCACATTGGAGGTGCGGCCGACATGAAGAAGTTCATCAGCGTGGCGCTCGTGCTCGGGCTTTCAGCGTCACTGGCGTCCTGCACGTCTACCGGCCTGGACACCGGCGCCGGTGGAGAGGACGTAGTTGTCGTCCAGGGCTTCGGCGCCGAGTACGAAACCCTCTTCAAAGAACACATCGCGAAGCCCTTCACGAAGAAGACCGGCATCCAGGTCAAGTACAGAGCTGGGGGATCCGGAGCGGAGACCTACGCCGCCATCCGGGCCGCCAACGGCGAACCAGGCTTCGACCTCGCCGTGATGACCTACTTCGAGCTCGACCAGGGCCACCGGGATCACCTGCTTGCCCCGGTGACCGACAAGCAGGTGCCGAACATGGCACATGTGCCCCAGAAGCTGCAGGAACACACCTACAGCGTCGGTGCCATCCAGGACGTCCAGCAGGTCTCCCTGATGTACAACCGCGACGACTTCCCGAAGCCGCCCACCAGTTGGGACGTGATGTGGGATCCCAAGTACGGCAAGGGCGCGCTGGTCTTCAACCCGAACAACATTCTCGGGGTCTACGCCCTGCTCAACCTCGCAGACATAGGCGGCGGGGGAATCACCAACATGGGCCCCGCCTTCAAGCGGACCGAGGAGATGGCCAAGCATGCCCTCGCCACCCCCACGACCTCGGCCGAGGCCGTGCCGTTCATGGCGAAGCAGACGGCCACGGCCTTCCCGTACTTCGACGGCCGCGCCGCGATCTACGCCAAGACCAACAACTACGACTTCACCGTTCCCCGTGAAGGCACGTACGCGCACCTGGGCGGTCTCGGTATCCCGGACGGTGCCGAACACAAGGACAACGCCTACAAGCTCATCGACTACTGGCTTTCCAAAGAGGTTCAGGAGCGCTGGGCGCGTGCCTACAACGTCGGGCCCGCAATCAGCGGCCTGACCTTCCCCCCGGACTTCGCGGCCAAGCACATCACGACGCCGGAGAAGCTTGCCAAGGTCAAGATCGCTGACGCGGCGACGGTCAACAAGCACCGCACCGAGTGGCAGCAGGAGTGGCAGGAGGCCGTGCGATGACCACCTCCCTGACGGGCTCGCCCGCGCGCGTGCCGGCGTCGGCGCCGACACGGAAGCGTTCCAGGCTGCCGTTGCTCACGTTGCCCGCGACGGTCTGGGTGCTGGTGGTGTTCGCCGTCCCGACCATGATTCTCCTCGCCAGCAGCGTGCTGACCTACGACGGCGCCAAGGTCACTACTCATCTCACCTCCGAGAACTACACCGATCTGTTCGGCGGCAGCTACTTCCGGTCGGTGCTCTGGGACACCGTCTGGACCTCCGTCGTGGTGGGCCTGGCATGCACGGCTATGGGGCTCCTGGTCGCCCACTTCCTCGTCCGGACCCGCTCACGTCTGCGCACGCTCGTCCTGCTCATCGTGGTATCGCCCCTGGTGTCCAGCGTCGTCGTCCGTACCTACGGCTGGCTGGCGCTGCTCCAGGACGACGGGCTGCTCAACAAGATTCTCCTCTGGACAGGAGTGACTGACGCACCCGTCGCGTTCATCGGGACCTGGTTCGCTGTGATCGTCGGGCTCGTGCACGTGCTCCTGCCGTTCGCGGTGTTCACCGCGATGTCCAGCGTGCAGGGCGTCGATCCCGCACTGGAACGTGCATCCCGCGACCTCGGTGCGGGGCCGGTCCGCACCTTCTTCCGGATCACGCTGCCACTGATCCGGCCCGGCTTGATCTCCGGTTTCATGCTTACCTTCGCGATCAGCCTGGGCGCGTTCGCCACGGCCGCCGTACTCGGCGGCGGGCGGGTCCAGACCCTCGCCACCCTGGTCCGCGACCGCATGGTGGTCAGCCTCGAATGGGGTCAGGCCGCGGCAGTCGCAGTGGTCATCCTCGTGGTGAGCGCCATCACAGTGTCCGCACTGCTGTGGGCCGGCAACCAGTCACGAAAGGGGATCTGATCATGACCATGCGCTTTCGTCCATGGATCCTGCTGCGCTCCGTACTGCTCGCGCTGGTCATGCTCTTCATCGCCGTGCCGATGGTCGTCGTGGTGTGGACCTCCATCCAGCCCGACACCTACCCGGCCTTCCCACCGAGCGGACTCTCCCTGCGGTGGTGGGACTCCGCGCTCACCCGCGAGTGGCTGCTGCCCATGGCCCTGTCCGCCCAAGTCGCACTGGCCTCCGCGCTGTGTGCCCTCGCCATGGGCACAGCCGCTACGTACGCTCTGTCCCGCGGTCGGGGCCGTGGCCGCGCCGCGTTGGAGGGCTTCCTCGCCACCCCGCTGCTTTTGCCGGAGATCGTGATCAGCCTCGGCGTCGTCCAGCTGATCTCGATGCTGAGCGCGCGCGGACTGATCGGCTCCCCCCTGCTGGTGGTGACGCACACGGTGATCGGCATCCCGTTCGTCCTGCGCACCGTGGGCGTCAGCCTGCTCGGGGTCAACCCCCTGTGGGAACGAGCCGCCCGCGATCTCGGTGCAACGCCCCTGCGCGCGTTCACCTCGGTCACCCTGCCGCTCATGCGATCAGGCATGTTCGCGGGAGCACTCTTCGCCTTCATCATGTCGTTCAACAACGTCGAGCTCTCCCTGTTCCTCACCACACGCGACGCGAACACCCTGCCCATCCAGCTCTTGCAGTACATGGACTACGAGTACTCGCCCACCCTGGCCTGCGTCGCGGTCACCAGCGTCCTCGGCATCTGCACCATCGCAGGCATCGCATCCCGGTTCACCCACCTGACCGAGTTCATCCACGGAGGTACCAAGTGACCGCACTCAGCGCCGTCCAGCGACCGGCCACCCAGGGAGGAGCCGGTGGTTACGCTGTCACATTGGGCGGCATATGCAAGCAGTTCGGTTCCTCGGTAGCCGTCGACAACCTCGACCTCGATGTACACCCCGGCGAGTTCCTCACCCTGCTCGGGCCATCCGGCTGCGGCAAGACCACGACACTGAACATGATCGCGGGCTTCCTGACCCCGGACAGCGGACAGATCATGCTCGACGGGCAGGACGTACACCAGCTGTCACCGGACCGGCGCGACACCGCCATGGTTTTTCAGCAGTACGCCCTGTTCCCTCACCTGACTGTCGGCCGAAACGTCGGCTACGGACTGCAGATGCGCAAGTGCCCCAAGGCGGAGATCCGCAAGCGCGTGGCCGAGGCGCTCGAACGCGTCGGGCTTGCCGGTCACGAGGATCGCCTGCCCAGTCAGCTCTCCGGCGGGCAGCAGCAGCGCGTCGCGCTTGCCCGGGCCATCGTGGTGCAGCCGAAGGTGCTGTTGTTCGACGAGCCGCTGTCCAACTTGGACCTGAAGCTGCGCGAGCAGCTCCGCCTGGAGATCAAGCACCTGCAGCGCGAACTCGGCACCACCTCAATCTTCGTGACGCACGATCAGACCGAGGCACTGGTAATGAGCGACCGGATCGCGGTGATGCGAGCCGGCCGCATCGACCAGCTCGACACACCGGAGACGATCTACCGGGAACCGGCGAACGCGTTCGTTGCCGGATTCGTCGGCCAGTCCAACCTGATTCCCGGCGTCTGCACAGAAGCGGGAGCCGACCGATGTGACGTCCAGTTGCCCGCATCGGGCATCGTACATGCGCGACATCCCGGGACAGTCGTGGCGGGCGACTCCGTCCTCGTCCTGCTCAGGCCGGAGGCACTCCGCCTGGGTGGAGAGAGCGCGGCAACATCGATCACGGGGCAGGTGGTCGAGGTCGTCAACGAAGGCAACATCGCCACGGTCGTCGTTGAGATCACAGGAGACGTCCGGCTCCGGGTCGCGGTGTCCGACCCGGCCGCGCTCAGCCTTCCCGCGCCCGGCGACATGATCTCCGTCTCTGTTCCCCCGGGCGCCGCTCGAGCGCTGCCCGCAGAGGACTGAAATCTCGTATCTCAGAAGCAGCAGAGACTAGGACGGGAGCGGACGCGACCCATCTGCCAGTCCCGCCGGCTCCGCTCGGTTCTGGCGCCGATGCCCGAGCGGAAGAGTTCCGGCCGCCACCCAGCGGCCGGAACTCGGCTTCCTACGCGAGAAAGATCGGTGCCTTAAGCTTGACTCTAAGGGGATCTTGGCTTCGCTGCGGTCAACTGCTGGTGGATCGCCAGGACTTCGGCCGGTGGATCTCTTGCTGATCGAGGTAGTTCTGGAAGGCGGTCGGCTGGCGGGGTGGGGGCGCTTCCCCGGTCGACGGCAGTCCGCTGAGGCGCTCGATGTTGACGGCGATGGCGGTCAGGACGTGCTGGACGTGAGCCTTGTCCTGGCCTCGATAGCGGCAGCGGCGCATGCCGTGGCCGTGGGCGAACTCGTTGACAGTTCCCTCCACCCCGGAACGGACCGCGTACCGCGCCTTCCACTCGGGCGTCTGCTGCTCGGTCCGGACGCGGAGTTGCAGGTCGCGGAGTTCTCGCGGTGGGAAACCCACGTTGCGGGCGCCTTCGCGGGAGGTGGTGCACTGGGCGCGGACCGGGCAGGGCCGGCACTGACCCTTGGTGAACCGCGCCACGATCAGCGGGGCCGCGGTGGGCGAGGACGTCGGGTAGGGACCATGCCAGCCTCGGCTGACCTGGCCCTGGGGGCAGGTCACCTGCCGGCGGTCGAAGTCGATGTGGAAGTCGTCCCGGCCGAAGCCCTCGCCTCGACGGTGCTGGCGGGTGGGGTTACCCGGCAGCGGTCCGGTGACGGTGACCTGGTGTTCGCGGGCGGCCTGTTCCAGATGGACCAGGGAGGTGTAGCCGCTGTCGACCAGGTGCTCAGCGGGCAGCAGGCCGCGACGCCCCAGGCGAGTGTGGATGCCGGGCAGGACCTGGCTGTCGTGCGTGGTGGCCGCGGTGGTGGCCACATCCGTGATCACGTTGGGGCCGTCAGGAGCACAGGTCTCGGTCAGATGAGCGGAGAACCCTCTCCAGCTGACGATGTGTCCGTGACGTGCGTAGCGGGCCGAGGTGTCGTAGGGAGAGACGATCGCCCGGGACGAGGGCGGCAGCCCGGGCCCGCCGTCCTCCTCGGTGCGCCAGAGCAGGCGGCCTGCGGCGTCGCGGTAGTAGTTCTGCACCATGATCTGGCGTAGGGCCTGGACGCGGGGGCCGGACGCTCGGCTTCCCCCGTGCCGGTAGAGGTGTTCCAGGAGCCGTAAGGCGTCGTCGCCGGTGGCGAGGATCCTGGTCTTGGGCCGGGTGGGGCTCTTGCCCAGGCGGACCGGTCGGCCGTAGCGGCGCCCCCATTCCTCGTCGACCAGGCCGTCCAGCAGGTGGCCGGCGGTGCCGGCGACTTCCTCCAGCGCGGCCCGCACCGCCTCGGTGATCAGTTCCAGCCGTGTCAGGTCACGCACCGCGGCCAGGACATGGGTGGAGTCGGTGCGCTGCGTGGTGCGCTCGCGCACCAGACCGGCGGCTTTGAGGCGGGCCAGCGCGAGGTCGAGGAGGCGGTCAGCACGCTCGCCCTCGGCGAGACGGTCACGGAAGTCGGCCAGCACGCTGTGGTGGAAGCCGGGGTCGTCCAGCTCCATGGCCATGGCGTACTTGAAGTCGATGCGGCAGCGCACCGCCTCGGAGGCCTGCCGGTCCGACAGACCGAGCAGGAACTGCAGCACACAGACGGTGGCCAGTTGAGCGGGCGAGAGGCCCGGACGCCCGTCGCGTGGGTACCAGTCGACGAAGTCCTCGTCGCACCACAGTCCATCCAGCCGATCTCTCACCCACATCGCCGTCGTACCGCCCGGGTTACTCGCCCGAGCAACCTGCGTAGTCAGAGACGGGACCTGCTCACCGGAACGGGGACGGAGCGACAACGCACACCTCGACAACTGCATCGGCCTTCGGAACAGACCCGAGCATGCCCGTTGAGCAAGCTGTCGCACCGGAGAACACCAAGATCCCCGACAGAGTCAAGCTAAGGGCTCGCAGAGAATCAACGTGTTGCTTCCGGCGATGCGGCTCGTTGATGTGGTATGGGCATAACGCAGGAGATTCGAGATCAACTGAGTGCGAAGTTCGGGGTGTTGTTCCCGCATCTGGACGAGCGGCAACAGCGTCTGCTGATGGGAGCCGAGGCCCGGCTCCTGGGACACGGCGGGATCCGGGCCGTCGCCCGGGCAGCCGGGGTCAGCGAGGCGACGGTCCGCAAGGGCGTCTATGAGCTGGAGGCTGGCGAAGGGCCCCTGGGGCGGGTCCGCCGGCCCGGCGGCGGACGGAAGAAGGCCGCCGACCTGGACGCGGGACTGCGTCCCGCACTTCTCGCCCTGGTCGAGCCGGACATGCGCGGGGACCCGATGTCGCCGCTGCGGTGGACGACCAAGTCGACCCGGAACCTGGCCGGCGAGCTGACGCTTCAGGGACACAAGGTCAGTGCCGACACGGTCGGTGACCTGCTGCGGGAGGCGGGCTTCAGTCTGCAGGCCAACTCCAAGACCGTCGAGGGCAAGCAGCACCCGGACCGGGACGCCCAGTTCCGCTACATCAACGACCGGGCCAAGGACCACATCAGCTCCGGAGATCCGGTGATCAGCGTGGACAGCAAGAAGAAGGAACTGGTCGGCCAGTACAAGAACGCCGGGCGGGAGTGGCAACCGGGGGGCGAGCCGGTCAAGGTCAAGACGCATGACTTCCTGGACCGGGAGGGGCCCGGCAAGGCGATCCCGTACGGGATCTACGACATCGCGGCGAACACCGGCTGGGTCAGCGTCGGCACCGACCACGACACCGCCGCGTTCGCGGTGGAATCCATCCGCCGCTGGTGGCAGGCCCGCGGCCGACACGATTACCCGCACGCCACACGGCTGCTGATTACCGCCGACGCGGGCGGTTCCAACGGCTACCGCACCCGCGCCTGGAAGAGTGAACTCGCTGCCCTGGCCGCCGAGACCGGCATGGACATCACAGTCTGTCACCTACCGCCGGGCACATCGAAGTGGAATCGGATCGAGCACCGGCTGTTCTCCCACATCTCCATGAACTGGCGCGGCAGGCCCCTGAGCAGCCATGACGTCATCGTGGAGACGATCGCGGCGACCACCACCCGCACCGGACTGACGGTCGAGGCCCGCCTCGACACCGACAGCTACGACACCGGCGTGAAGGTCAGCGATGCCCAGGTCGACGCGCTGGCGATGAGCCGGCACCGCTTCCACGGCGACTGGAACTACACGCTCCATGGCGATGCCTGCCCGCCCCCACGCCAGGGCGCGGGCATGGAGACCGAAGCGCGGTCGCCCGAGCTCCCGAATGACGTTGCCGCCGGCTCGCTCCGTGACCCGGAGCTGACCGGCATGACCGATCCACAACTGGACGTTCTGGTCAGCGCGTTGATCCCAGCACTGGCACGACGACGAGAGCAGACTCGCCGCGAACGCCGGGGCGGTGAGCGCCAACGAGCACGCGGTGCGGGCGCCAAGGACAAGCTCTCCGACGAAGACCGCATCCTGGCCACCGTGCTCAGCCTTCGCAAGATTGGTACCCACGACCTGCTCGCCCAGCTCTTCGGCGTCACCGGGAGCACCCTCACGCGGGCAGTCCAGGAAGTACGGCCCCTCCTGGCCGAGCGCGACCACGCGATCCCGCCTTCAACCGCCAGGTTCCGCACCCCGGCAGACGTGGCCGCCCACCTCGGCAAGTACGGCAGCCGACCCCCATCAGAGATCAAACCAGCATGTTGATTCTCTGCGAGCCCTAACGACGTGGTCGGCGATTGAGGTCGGGGCGTGCTGGCCTGGCGGCTCGGCTGGTGGGTGATCAGCAGACGGTGTCGCGGACGAGGACGAGTTCGGTGCTCGTCCGGTGCCGGGTAGGCCGCAGGGCGGTCCGGTCAGAAACCAGGGAGGCGATCGCGGCGTGGGTCTCGGGGTAGGTCTCGCGGCGGCCGGTGTAACGCTGGAGGGGCCTCCACTTCTTCGTCTCGCCGATGACGTGCTCGACGCAGATCCGGCGGGAGGACTGGCGGCGCCGGTATTCGCGGTGCGCGAGTTGCTCGCCCTGCGGGGCGTCCTTGTCCGGCTTGGGCGGCGGGACGGTGACCTGGCCGGGGAATTCCTTGGCCAGGCCCTGGTAGCCGCTGTCTGCTTCGACGTGGACCTCGGGGTGGAGTCTGAGCTGCTCGGCGATGCCTTCGGTGCGCATCGCGGTCTGGTCGTGCATCCGGCCGGGCCTGTCGGCCCCGGACCACAGCATCCGCCCGGAACCGTCGCAGATCGTGGTGGTCTTGCAGGTGTTCTGCTTCTTCTTGCCCGACACGAACTGCTTGCGGCCCGGCTTGCCCGGGCGGGGGCGTCTGACCTGGACCTCGGTGCCGTCCAGGCGCAGGTCGATGTTCTCGGCCTCGGCGTAGGCGAAGACGTCGGCCAGGGTGCGCAACCGCAGACCGGGGCGTTCGGGGACGGAGAAGCCGCGGGTGGCCAGCAGGGGCCGGATCTGCCCGATCGCGTCGGAGACCGTGGAGCGGCCCACGGCGTACATCTCGGCGAGCGCGGCGTGCGTCAGGCCGGTGCGCAGGTGAACCACGGTGAGCATGACGCGGTCGCAGAAGTCCAGTTCCGGCTTCGGCCCGGCACCGGCCTGACGGCGTCGGACACCACCGCGCCGCTCGTACAGCGCGGACTCCTGGCGCGCGGTCCAGGATTCGTACAACTCCTCGGTCAAACCGCCGAGATGTGCACCGGACAGGCCGGAGAAAGCAGGATGGGACAAGGCCGCGCGGGCCCACTTCTTGGTCACACTCGAAGAACTCGCGCGGCCGCCATCACGTCACGGCCCTGGCCAGGACACTCAATCGCCGACCACGTCGTAAGAGGACCTCACAGATAGGCGCGGTGAGGAGCCCCGGCGCGAAACAGGCACAGACTGGGTGATTACAGAGCTGACACGCTCTGTGATCACCCGGGTCTGTCTCGAACGGAGTGCTGTACGCACCTGGCCGAGAAGGTGCAGGGGATCTGGGGCTTGCTCAGATCGCGGGTGCAGCCATCGGGGAGCGAGTTGCGGCGGAGATGAGAATTTCGCGGGGTACCCGCCCTGCTGCGGCGAGTGCGCGGCCCAGTGGGTAGACGTGGGCGCCTGTTGGGAGGTTTCCGCGGCGACCGCTGAGTACCACGTTGATGGAGCCCATGGTGCTGTTCGATTCCCTGGTTCGGTCCAATCGCCGCAGTGTTTGGCGAGCGACTGCCTCCGCGCTGTCGTACAGGGTGGTTCCTACGGGCAGGCTCTGCAGAATCTCTGGCGCCACCAGGGGGTAGTGCGTGCATCCCAGCACCACAGAGTCGCAATTTTGGGGGGTTCGCTCGGCCGCGTCGGAGATCGCTTCCGTTGCTGCGGCCATGTCGCCGTGGTCGATCGCCTCGGCCAGACCAGGGCATGCGACACGCGCGACAGGCCGACCGTTCGCGTAGTCCGCGATCAGGCGATCCTGGTAGTCACTCAACGTGGTCCGGACGGTTGCCCACACGGCGATGCCTTGGCCGGTTGCTGCGGCCGATTTCACGGCGGGCACCGTTCCGATCACGGGTACGCGCGGTTCGAACCTCTCGCGCAGAGCGTCGATCGCGGTGACGGTGGCGGTGTTGCAGGGGACCACGATGGCCTCCGCGCCCCGTTGGACGGCCAATTGAGCGGCACTGAACAGACGGTCCGTGACGAAGGAGGCCGTTCTCGACCCCCAGGGGGCACCGTCGGGGTCCAGAAACAGAAGCAGATCGAGTTCCGGGGCGAGGTGCCGAAGCCAGCCTGTAGTGGAAAGGAGGCCAAACCCTGAGTCGATCAATGCCACCGTCATAGGGTCAAGTTACCAGCCAGGTCTTGCCGCCTGGCTGGACTGGTACGGCTCATGGACCACTGCGAAGTTCCCTCAATGAGTAGGTGCGATGGCCGGTGAAGGCTCCGTTTGAGCCCGCTCCCGCCGAGCGCTTCTCGCGCGCGGGCGTGCATGGTGGTCCGTCACGGGCAGCGGCGCGGGCGGTCCTCCCAGCGGTGAGTGGTCCACGCTCGGCGGATCAGTCTGCGCACGGTGATGATGGTGTCGGCGAGGTCGAAGAAGGCATTGATGACGGTGGCTCGGCGTTCGTAGCAGCGGGCGAGGCGGTGGAAGGCGTTCTGCCAGGCGTGGGTCCGTTCGACGTGCCACCTCTGGCTTGCCTGGATGGGCGCCCTCTCGCCCTTGTGCGCGATGCGGCCGCGCAGGCCGCGTTCGTCGAGCAGGGCGCGGGTCTTGTCCGAGTCGTAGCCGGCGTCCAGGTGCACGGTGATGTCGTCGGGCAGCGGCCCTGAAGTTGCGAGTTAAGGATTCTGGGACGGGAGGCAAGTCCGGGAAGAGTTTCGACCGAAACGCTTCCCGGACTTGCCTTTCGGCGCTACGGCTCGTCGCCGAGCGTCTGTTCCATCTGTTCGGCGAACTCGGGATCGTGCGTGCGGATGAGGCGGAACCGGTCGGCCCGCAGCACCGGCCGAGCGGGCTGGGGTGGTGGACCCCGAAGGGTCGGCAGTTCTTCGGCCAGGTGCAGCTGCTGAACGCCCGCGGCACCGCCGCCGGCAGCGTCCAGATCGAGAAGGTCCTCCCGGACACCGGCCCCTTCGGCATGCCGAGGGTCACCCGCCCTCGGAATCCGCCGGAATCCATCCACCGCGGATGGCGACCGGTGACAGGATGCCGGTATGACGATCATCATCAAGGGGGCCAACACCCCGCTGCCCGGAGGCCCGTTCCGCATCACGGTGGCCCACGAGGCCCGGCCGGACACCCCCCTGGTGGCCGCCACGGCGGTGCTGCTGGACGCGGCGGCCCGGGTCCGTGGTGAAGCCGACGTGGTCCACGGCGATCGGACCCCGCACCCCTCGGGCGCCGTATGGCACCTTGGCGGGGCGGCGGAGGGTGGGCACCTCGTCCAGCGGCTGGAGGTGGACGAGGAGGCGGTGGAGGCCGCCGTACAGCGGGTGCTGATCGCCGTCCTCGCCACGGGCGGGACGTTCGACGCGGTCACCGGGCTGTCCGTGGAGGTGGCCGGCGGCGAGGGCCCGCCGGTGGCGAGGTACGAGGTCACGGACGCCGGCGGGGATACCGCGCTGGTGCTCGGAGAGTGCTACCGCCGCAACGGGGCCTGGCGCTTCCGCGCCGTGGGCCAGGGCTACAGCGCCGGACCGGCCGCTCTCGCCGCCGACTTCGGCATACCCGCGGAGGCCCTGCCGACCGCGCTGCTGCCGGGCTCCGCGATGGCCGAGGTCCACAAGGAGGCCGTCCCGCCCCCGGGCGTGATCCCGGGCCTGACCATGAACAAAACCCCGGCCGCGACCCCGGGCGTGCCCGTGAGCGGGGCCCGGGTGATGTCCCTGGCGAAGGCACCGGGCCCGGCCACCGAGGTCCATGAGGGCCACGGCAAGCTGGAGCTGACCGTGGTGAACCCGGAGCCCGGCCGGCCGGCGGTCGTGGAGTTCGAGCGGACCCGCGCACCCAGGCCGCACAGCTGGTTCTACATCTGGCGGCTCGACGAGCAGGGCGAAGTGGACGAGCTGAGCATCTTCTCCTCCACCAGAGACGCGCGGGGACAGCTGCTGGCGTTCGCCAAGGGCGAGCCCGAGGTGCGGATGAGGGTCGAGGGCTCCGGCGACTGGCAGCTCCGGGTCTGCCCGATCGACACGGTGGAGACCCTGGGCAAGCTCGCCGAGGGGCGGGGACAGGCCGTGCTGCGCTACGCGGGCCCGCCCGCCCTGATCCGGGCTACGTGCGACGGCTCCGAGGACATCAGCAGCTATGTGCACACCATCCAGCCCGACGGCACCAGCCACAGGGTCGGACAGATCGGCACCAGGCTGCCAATGACTGGTCCGCTCGCCGTGGGGCCCGAGGGCTGGTGCCACGTGGTCGTGAAGCTGGACCACGCGGCCTCGTGGAAGCTGGACGTGCTGCCCCTGGACGACGTCCGCGAGCTGGGAGGGAAGCTGTCCGGCCACGGCTGGGAACTGCTCGAGATGACCGGTTCCGCCGCGAAGGTGCACGTCCGACTCGCCCGCGGGGCCGAGTCCGACACGATAGTGCTGGCCACCATGGACGCGTACCTGCGCCCCGAGCGGCAGCTGTGCCGGAAGCCAGGGACCTACCTCGTCCCGCCGGGCCTGATCGGGGTCCGCACCTCCGAGAAGTGGAGTCTGAAGGTCCGCCGCTGACCGGAGCGCCCGACCCCGTCGCGTCGGTGACGCCGACCTCCGCACGGAGCGGACGCCCACGGTTCCCTGGTGTCTGGATCTGTAGCCGCCTCCGGCACGAACTGCCACCGCGCCGCCGACCTCGCGGTTCGTTAACCCCCACATGACCAACGTGCCTCAGACCCCCAGATAACTGTTCAGCACGCGCTGGACGTCCCCCCTGCCTCACGTGCCTATAGATATCCGGCCACCCCAGATAACCAGGTCGTCCAGGCGGTCCAGGGTCGGGGCGAGCAAGGCAAGGAGAGCGGCCGGCCGTTTCCAACGGTTCCCAGCACGGTGTCTTCGCCGGGATACGGGCAGTCCCCGCCGGGGCCCCGAGGTACTTCCCGTGGCTGTCGTACGGCCAGGCGTCGGCCTGGCAGCCGTGCAGCCCGTCGATCTGCTGCATCATCGCCGGAGCGGGGAGGCCGGGCCCCGGGCAGGTCTCATGGCCGTGGCCGATGCGGTGCCCGGCCTCGTTCCCGTCCCGCTATGCGGGATGGTGGGCGAAGAGGAGGGAGAGGGAGAGAGACGCGGACGCCGTCGGAGGACGGGCGCTCTTCGACGAAGTCCCCTTTACACCGAAGGCGAGTCGTCCGGTCGCTGCGAGGCACCGTGCTCCCGGGTCCCGGCGCCGGCCGCCGTGGCCGACCGAGCAGTGCCACCGTTCCCCTACACCACCAGAAGGTCAGCGCCGTCACGCCCCCCAACGCCACCAGGCCGAGCAGGCGCCCTGTGAGCGGGTGATCGGCGAGCGCGGTGGGTGGCGGATCCGCCCGCCCTTGCGGACGGACCGGTCCCCGAGGGGCGTCGGGCGGATGGCTTCTTGGCATGGCGCATGGTGCGTTGACGGTTCCCTTGTCGGTGCCCGGGGAGCCAGGGCGGATGTCGGTCCCTCGGGAGGAGCGAGGTGATCCCACGCTGGGAAGCCCACGTGATGGGACATGGTGCAAAAAGTCACGGAAAGATAAGGAAGGTTGGGTTGCCGCACGGCCGGCGCCATGACGCGCCGTACGGATCGGCGTGTAAGACCATTGCGTAACGGCTGCCCCCCACAGCCCCGCCGCCCGCCCCGGCACCGAAGTTCGCGGACGCATACTGGGACCATGTCCCGCGTGCTGCTCATAGAAGATGACGACTCCGTCCGCAGGGCCGTCGACCTGGGGCTGAGGCGCCAGGGTCACGAGGTCCGCACGGCGGTGACCGGAGAGGAAGGACTGCGTCGGATGACCTCATTCCGGCCCGACGTGCTGGTGCTGGACCTGATGTTGCCGGGGATGGCGGGGCTCGATGTGTGCCGCCGGGTGAGGGAGAGCGAGCAGTTGCCGATCATCATCGTGACTGCCAAGGGCGATGATGTGGACGTGGTGGTGGGCCTTGAGGCGGGCGCGGACGACTATGTGGTCAAGCCGGTACGGGCCCGGGTGCTGGACGCCCGGATACGCGCGGTGCTGCGCCGCGCCGACGCCCCGGTGCCGGCGGGGGGCAGGCCGCGCGTCGAGTCGCACGGTCCGCTGGCCATCGACCGGGCCGGTCTGGTCGTGACCCGCCACGGTGTTCCGGTCCTACTCGCCCCCTCCGAACTGCGTCTGCTGCTGACCCTGTCCGCCGCACCCGGCCAGGTGTTCAGCCGGCAGCAACTACTCGAAGCGGTCTGGGAGCACAGCTACCACGGTGATATCAGGCTGGTCGACGCCTGCGTCAAACGGCTGCGCTCCAAGCTGGGCGAGTCCCGCTCGGAGCCCCAGTGCATCGAGACGGTGCGCGGCTTCGGCTACCGCTTCCGGTCGGCGTGAGAAGGGAGCGACGACCAGTGAGACCACTGGCAGCTGCCCGGCGTCCCCTGAGCGGCCTCCGGGTCCGGCTGGTCCTCTCCTTCGTACTGGTCGCCGCCGCGAGCGCGCTCGGCACCGGTGCCCTGACCTTCCGGGAGGCGCGCACCGGTGTTCTCCAGCAGAGCCAGGACACCGTGGTCAACCAGTTCCGGCAGAGCGTCGACACCCTGATCCCCGAGCTGCCGCTCGCCCCGGCCCAGGCCGATCTCGACACCCTTGTGACGCGGCTCGCACAGGACCACCGGACGGACGGCTGGCGGGTCCTGGCCACCTACGGCGGGCTGACGGCGGCTTCGGCCCCCTCGTCCGGTTCCAGTGAACTGACCCCGTCGCTGCGGAAGTCGGTCACATCCCGCGCGGTCGCTGTCTTCCAGCGGGTACGGGCGGACGGCCAGTCCGTGCTCGTCGTCGGACTCCCGGTCACTTACACCGAGGACGCCTACACCTCCCGCACACTGTCCGGCCTGGCCCTCTACCTCGTGGTATCGCAGCGGACCGAACAGACCTATGTCAACGCGCTGATCACCGCAGTCGAACGCGCCACCGTGCCCGCCCTGGTGCTCGCCGTCCTGCTGGCACTGCTGCTCGCGCGGGGTGTACTACGTCCGGTACGGGCGCTGCGCGGAGCGACCCGCCGGATGGCCACCGGGCACCTCGACACCCGGCTCACCGTCCAGGGGTCCGACGAACTCGCCGATCTCTCACAGGCGTTCAACGACACCGCCGCCGCGCTCGAGATATCCGTCACGGAACTGCGCCGTATGGAGGACCGGGCCCGCCGTTTCGCCGCCGATGTCTCGCACGAACTGCGGACCCCGCTGGCCGCGATGACTGCCGTCACCGATGCCCTCGCCGACGAGGCACTGCTTCTTGAGGGCGACACCGGGGATGCCGTACGGATCATCACCGAGGAGACCGTACGGCTGACCCGGCTGGTCGACGATCTGATGGAGATCTCCCACTTCGACGCGGGAGCGGCGGAACTCCACCCGGACGACATCGACCTCGCGGAGTCCCTGCGGCGGACCCTCTCGGCGCGCGGCTGGCTCGGAGAAGTGGACACGGACCTGCCGGACGGGGTGCGGGCCCGGGTCGATCCCCGCCGCCTCGACGTGGTGGTGGCCAATCTGGTCGGCAACGCGCTGCGGCACGGCCGCCGCCCGGTGACACTGGCCCTGCGCCTGGTGGAGGAAGGGGCGGAAGCGATGGAGAGCGCGGAGCCTGCCGGGCGGCTGGAGCACACCGCGCTGCTGAGGCATACCAAGCGGGTCAGGCGCGCGGACCAGCGGGACCGGCCCGCCTTTTCCGGCCGGACGGACGGCACGGACCGGGCGGATGAGCAGTACGGACCCGGCCGGTGGGTGGTGATCGAGGTGGAAGACAACGGCCTCGGCATCCCCCGGACGGCGCTGCCCCACGTCTTCGACCGTTTCTACAAGGCCAGTTCGGCGCGGACCCGCAGCGAGAGCAGCGGTCTAGGGCTCGCCATCACAGCGGAGAACGTCCACCTGCACGGCGGACGGGTGCACGCAGCCAACCGGCCGGGCGGCGGCGCGGTCCTCACCGTCGTCCTTCCGGCGGGGCCCCGTGAGGCGCGGGACGCGGACGCCGGGCAGCGTGGCGAAGGGAGCCCCGCGTGAGACATGGTGCGGATGACCGCCCCACCGCCGTACGCATGGCACGGCCGGCGCCGCGCGGCGGCTGGGCACCGTTGCGGTGGACGGCGCCAGCACTGGGGCTGGCGGCCCTCGCCCTCAGCCTGGCGGGGTGCGGGGTCCCGCCGTCGGAAGTGATCGACGTGGGTAAGCCGGCGACCGGGATGTCTCCGGCGACGGAGGTCTACTTCCTTACCGGGGACACGGGGACTTCCCAGTCACCGAAGGCCCATTCCCCGGGCACCTCGTCCCCGGACGGTGACGGCGGGATGGCCGCCGCCGACCCGAGCGTCACAGGAGGCGCGACGCCGCGTACCGCGACCGGTGCCGGAAGTCTGCACGCGGTGCCCCGCCCAGCGGCGTCCGGCACCGACCCCGTCTCCTATGCGGTGCGGCAGCTCGTCGCCGGACCGACCGCCGTGGAAGCCGCCGGGCTGACCACGGCCCTGCCCCCGGTGAAGCACCCGTCCCGGATCACGGTCGAGACCGGCCGCCACGCCGATACGGTCGTCATCCGCTTCCCCGCCGGTACCGACCGGCTGACGGAACCGGCCCTGCGGCAGCTGGCCTGCACCGCTGCCCGGGCCCACCGTGCTGCGGAACGGAGCGCGGGCGGGGAGACCGGGACGAGGAGCTCCGCCGTCCCGGCCCCGGCGACGGTCCCAGTGCCCGCGGCGCGGGCCCCGGTCGAGGTCCAGGTCACCGACCGGCACCCGGCCGGGAACGGGGAGCCGGGTGCCGGCTGGGAGGTCACCGTGACGGACGACGCGTGCCCGTCATAGGGAGTTGATGGCGCCCGCGCCCGGCGCACTCGGGTAGCGCGGCTGCCTCCCGGCGGCCAGGGCAGGGGCAGGCGGCGGGGTCCGCCCCTTTCCGCCGGGCCGTCCCCGGCGGCGACGGGCAGCCGTTCAGTCGGTCGGCCTCGGCGAGCGCTGTCCTGGCCGCGTCGTCCCTGCCGAGCCGGCCGTCGCCCGTCTGGAGAAGAACGGCTGGGTGCGCCGCGAGGACTGCCACTCCGACAAGCGGGGCCAGTTCGCGGTGTTGACGGACGAGGAGAACGAGGTGCTGCGGCAGACCGCGCCCGGTCACGTGGCCGCCGTGCGGCAGACCATGTTCGACCGGCTGTCCCCCGAGCAGCAGAAGTCCCTCAGCGAGATCATGCGGATCGTCGCCGAGGGACTCCGCCCCGCGAGGCGGGCGCGGGCCTGCCCTGGCTGCGCTGAGCGCGCGGCCGGGGCAGGCCCTGGATACCGTACGTACGGGGCATCCCCTCCCCTTACGTACGAACGGAACGAGCGGCCCGGAGGGGTACCGCGAGCGTCAGTGCGCGACGACCGGCACCGGCAGCTCGTCCTCGACGCCCTCGCCGGAGGCGGCGACGGTGGTCTCGCCCGGACGCCCTGCGTTGACGAAGGCCAGGGCAATCAGGGCCGCGACGACCAGGATGCCGACGGCGAACCGGATCGCGCTGGTGTAACCCTGCACCTGACCCTGCAGCTGGACCAGTTGCTGCTGTGACCGGGTGGCCGCGCCGCCGATGTGGTCGGCGATGTAGGACGTGGTGGCCGAGGCAGCGATCGTGTTCAGCAGCGCCGTACCGATCGCGCCGCCCACCTGCTGCGAGGTGTTGACCATCGCGGAGGCGACATCGGCGTCCCGGGGTTCGACGCCCTGGGTGGCCATGGACATGGCCGGCATGAACGCCGTACCCATGCCGAGGCCGAGCAGCAGCACGGCGGGCAGCAGCACGGCGGCGTAGGAGGAATCGATCTCCAACTGGGTCAGCAGCAGCATGCCGACGGCGGCGAGCAGGAAGCCGGGGCCCATCAGCAGCCGGGGCGCGACCCGGGTCATCAGACGGGTGCCGATCTGGGTGGAGCCCGTGACCATGCCCGCGATCATCGGCAGGAAGGCGAAACCAGTCTTGACCGGCGAGTAGCCCTTCACGACCTGGAGGTAGTAGGTCAGGAAGAGGAACAGGCCGAACATCGCGATGACCGCCAGGCCCAGGGAGAGGTAGATCCCGCCGCGGTTGCGCTCGGTGACCACGCGGAGCGGCAGCAGCGGGGCCTTGACCTTGGACTCGACGAGCACGAAGGCGAGGAGCAGGACGGCGGCACCGACGAACATGCCGACCGTCACGGAGTCGCTCCAGCCGTCGGACTCGGCGCGGGTGAAGCCGTAGACGAGCGCGACCAGACCGAGAGTGGACAGGATCACGCCGGGGATGTCGAGCGGCGAGCGGTCGCGGCCGACCCGCGGCTCACGGATGACGAGGTACGCACCGGCGGCGGCGACGAGCGCGAACGGGATGTTGATGAAGAACGTCCAGCGCCAGTTCAGGTACTCGGTGAGGAAGCCGCCGAGGATGAGCCCGACGGCGCCGCCGCCACCGGCGATCGCGCCGTAGATGCCGAACGCCTTGGCGCGCTCCTTGCTGTCCGTGAACATCACGGCGAGCAGGGACAGCGCGGCGGGCGCGAGCAGCGCGCCGAAGACACCCTGGAGGGCACGGGCGCCGAACATCATCGCCTCGTTGGTGGCCGCGCCGCCGAGCACGGAGGCGACGGCGAATCCACCCAGCCCGACGACGAAGACCCGCTTGCGCCCGCACAGGTCGGCGATCCGGCCGCCGAACAGCAGCAGACCGCCGAAGGCGAGGGCGTAGGCCGTGACGACCCACTGCCGGTTGCCGTCGGAGATGCCGAGGTCCTGCTGGACGGAAGGCAGGGCGATGTTCACGATGGTGGCGTCGAGAACGACCACCAGCTGCGCGAGCGCGATGAAGACGAGCGCTTTCCAGCGGCCGGCGTCCGGGACACCGGGAGCCTGTGCGGCTGTTTGAGGCATGGGGGTACCCACTTCGGGACGTGAGACTCGGCCACGGCTACGGCCATGAGCCCCCTCGATGGTCGGCGGTCAATGGTTCTCCGCGGCAAAAGCGCCGTCTTCGCCGAAGGCGAGGTGGGCGAAGCGTTCGCCCATGCGCTGGTGGGTGGCGGGGTCCGGGTGCAGATCGTCGGGCAGGGGCAGTTCGGCGTGGTCGGCCTCGCCGTAGAGGTCGAGGCCGTGGAGGTAGTGCAGGTTCGGGTCGGTGGCGGCTCGCTGCTGGACGATGCGGGCCAGCTCGTCGCGGATCACGGTGAGGGTCAGCTTCCCGGCAGCTGTCTGCGCGGGGTCGCCGGTGGCCACGAACCGCAGTCGCCCCTCGCTCATCGCGCTGAGGTCCGGGGCGCTGGGTCCGGGCGTGTTCTCGTGGATGGCGCAGTAGATGGGCGAGACGACCAGCAGGGGGGTGGTGGGGTGGCCGTCGCGGATGGTGTCGAGGAAACCGTGGACGGCCGGGCCGAACGCGCGCAGCCGCATCAGGTCGGTGTTGACGAGGTTGATGCCGATCTTGATGCTGATCAGGTCGGCGGGGGTGTCGCGCATGGTGCGGGCGGTGAACGGGTCGAGCAGGGCGCTGCCGCCGAATCCCATGTTGACCAGCTCCACCTTGCCCAGAGCTGCGGCCAGGGCGGGCCAGGTCCCGGTCGGGGTGGTGGCGTAGGAGCCGTGGCTGATCGAACTGCCGTGGTGCAGCCAGACCTTGCGGCCGCTGGGCAGTGGTGTGTGGACGGGGGCGTTGGTGCGCAGGGCGGCCAGCAGAGTGGTCTCGTCGTGCGGCAGCCAGATCTCGACGTCCTTCTCCTTGTCCGGCAGGTCGGTGAAGCGCAGGGTCTCCACCGGCCCGGGACGGGTTTGTGCGGCCCCGGAGGCCAGGTCGATGGTGATCGTGTCGCCCTCGGGCGCGCTGGCCCGGCCCGCGAGCCGCCCGTCGACGAGCAGCTCGTAAACCCCGTCGGGACGTGGCGGCGCTCCGACGTAGACCCGCTTGGTGGCCACGACGTCCAGCTCGACGGCGGTGGCCCGGGTACGGAAGGCCAGCCGCACTCCGGAGGGCTGTGACTCCGCCATGGCCAGCTGGCCGTCGGGGATCTGCTGCCGGGCGCGCGCGGGCAACCGGTGGGGCAGTACGCCGCGTTCGGTGTGCTCCAGGTCGAGGGCGCCGCGCAGGAGGCCGGCGGTGATGGGGTGGTGGTCCACTGGTGCTCGGTGTTCATCTCGTTGGTCTCTTCGATCGGGAGGGTCGGTTGTTGGAGGCGGCCGGAAGGGTTGGTCAGGAGGTGGTGGGCCAGGTGCGCAGCAGGGCGTCGAGCGCGTTGAGGATCTCGGTCCAGCTCTCCTGCGAGTCGGGGGTGCTGTGGCTGAAGCCGCCCGCGGTCTCCAGGCCGACGTAGCCGCTGAAGACGCTGCCCAGCAGCCGCACCGCGTGTGTCTGGTGCGGTTCGGCCAGGTTGTATCCGCGCAGGATCGCCCGCGTCATCTGGGCGTGCCGGACTCCGGCGCTGGCGGCCGCCGTCTGCGGGTCGAGCCGGAACTGGGCCGCGGTGAAGCGGCCCGGGTGCTGGAGGGCGTAGTCGCGGTAGACGTTCGCGAAAGCGGTCAGGGCGTCTTTGCCGGCCCGTCCGGCCACCGCGGTGGAGACCTGGTCGGCGAGTTCCTCCAGGGCGAGCAGAGCGATCTTGGTCTTGAGATCGTGGGCGTTCTTCACGTGCGAGTACAGGCTCGCGGTCTTGACACCGAACCGCCGGGCCAGCTCCGCGGGGGTCGCCTGCTCGAAGCCGACCTCGTCGGCCAGCTCTGCCCCCGCCCGGACCAGGCGCTCCGTGGTCAGTCCTACCCGTCCCACCCGTGCCATCTTCATCCTCCGAATCGCTTCTCATCCCTGACATCGACGATTATGCACTTACCTAATTCGATTAGGCAAATTAGCATGTCTATTATGAAGCGACTGGCTGGACGCGCAGGCTCTGGCTGAACGAGTGGCCCGCGGTCTTGTTGGCGTTGTAGGCCGGGGTGAAGGGGAGCGGCTGCGTTACCTCCCGTCTGGCGGGCGTATGAGCTCTCCGGTCCGGCTCCTCATACAGCCGCTCACCACCCGGACGGAGCTCAGTCAGTCACGCCGTCCTCAATCAGCGCGAGGACGCCCGCGATTCGCTGGACGTCGCCGAAGGACCAGTAGACGTGTGCAGAGTGGCGTTGTGGTATGCCTCATGAGTACCGACATGCCCCTTGACCAGGCCGGATGATTTATCGGCACCCGCACCGTTGTTGAGTGCGAGAGCAACAGCCGCGAGTTCGTCGGTATCCCATCGCGGCAGGTCGGTGCCCTGGGACTTCCTGCACGTCGACACCGCGCTGGGCAGCAGGCTGTACGCGCTGGCATTTGTCGAGCACGGCACCCGCCGGTTGCACATCACCGGCGTCACCGCCAACCCGACCCAGGCCTGGCCCGTTCAACAGGCACGAAATCTCGCCGCCAACCCGGGCACGCGCTTGGAGTCACTGCGCTTCCTGCTGCGCGACCGCGATGACAAGTACGGCGAGACCTTCGACACGGTCTTCGCAGCCGAAGATATGGAGATCCTCAAGAGCGCGCCGCGAGCGCCGCGGATGAATGCCCGCTGCGAGAGGATCATCGGTAGCATCCGGCGTGAGGCCTTCGATCACGTCCTCATCATGGGCGAGGCTCACGCCCGACAGGTCCTGGCCACCTACAAGAAACACTACAACGCGCATCGGCCTCATCGGGCCCGCAGTCAGCTGCCACCCGACTCGGTCCAACAGCCCGCCACCGTGCACGACTTCGATACGCGCAGACTCCTACGCACCCGCGTCCTCGGCGGTGTCATCAACGAGTACCGCTACGCGACCTGAGTAGCAACAATGACTTTCCGAGCCCCACACGTCTGAACGTAGAGGTTGACTCACTGATAGTTCCCGGTGAAGCCGTACTCCTGGGCCAGCCGCTCGTGAATGACCGCGGCCTTCATCAGCACCTCGGCTCGGAGCATCGAGTCGATCAGAGGCCCGAACTCGTCGATCACCCTTGCGTGGGACCGCCCGCTCGGTGATCGCCGCGGAGGCGTCGCCGACCCGGTGCCGACAGGTACTTGCGAACCGTCTTGCCCGGTCTCCCTCGCGATCTCCGACAGGCTCATCGCCCCGGACTCCAGCAGGATCTTGGTGGTTCATTCCAACTCTTCTGCAATGAAGTCGAGTTGGACGGTCGGCGAGTCCGACCCGGGCGAGCAGGGCCTGCCCCCGCTCCCGGGCCTCGGGCCTCGGGCCTGGGCACCTTCCCGACGCTGGCCGACGGGGGCCTCGCCGTCGACACCAACCTACGCGTGACCGATACCAACGGCGAGCCGATCCGGGGCCTGTGGGCCGCAGGGTCCACCGGGCAAGGCGGCGTCCAGCTGCTCAACCACGGTCTGCACATCGAGGGGGCGATGATCTCCGGCCGGCTCGCCGGCCGGCACGTCGCTCAGGCGCAGAACCGGCTCGACCTGAAGCCGGTGGAGCCAGTACCGGCGGGTTGAGGATCTATCGGCCGCGCGGTCATTCCAAGTTGAAGAGCGAGGCGCTCAATGGTGTGGCATGAGCGACATGTACGTGCCCGCAACCACGGCCATGGCAAGACCATGGGAGTCAGTCGCGGTTGCCCCTGCGCAGGTTGGCGAACGGCAGCTTGCCGTGGAGAAGGGCGACGGCGAAGCGGACGCGAAGCCCGCCGACAAGCCCGCAAAGAAGCCCGCCGAGCTGGCACCGGTGCAGATCACCGCCAAGAAGACCGCGTTCAAGCCGAGCATCCTCCACGACGGCGGCGACTTCACCAGCGTCCAGGTCACCATCAGCAACAACAGCGACGAGAAGATCGACGTCAACCCGCTGTACTTCTCCATCACCGACACCGAGGGGGCCAAGCACAACGCCGAACTCGGCGAGACCGAGGATCAGATGGACGTCATGGACCTCGCCCTGGGCGAGAAGACCACCGGGGTCATCACCGGCAAGGGCGCCTTCACCCCGAAGTACGTCACCTACACCGACGGCATGTTCGGCGACGACATCCGCGGCAACGTGTCCTGAAAGGGCCGAAGTGCCCCTACGACGGTCGCGCGGCTCGCCCCGCCAGGTACCGATCAGTTCCGCAGGCAATAGGGCGCGAGCTCCCGTCCGCTCGGGCAAGCACCTAGAAGAGACTGGGTTGCTGGGTGGAGAGACGGTATCTGACCTGTGCATCTCGACGTTGGCGATCTCTACTCTCCGCGAGCTTCGGCATGTACTCGACAGGTCAAGTGATGACCACTTGTGCCATCTGTCCGCGAGCTGCTTACTGTGCAAGTCTGCTTACCAGCGAACGAGTTCTGTTTTCGTAAGACGAATATCGCAACCTGGGAGCTAAGGTTCACTTCGTGCAACGGGATGTGTTGTACAGGTTTCATGATGGACCGGGCTGCCCTGGGGAGGGTTCAGCGCCGGCCGGGTGCGCTGGGGGGCGACATGTTGGAAATGGTCAAGGGAGCCAACGCCGGGCTTGCTTCTCTGAGCGAGGACGTCAGCTCCGTGGTCCTGAGCCTCGCCTGGTGTAGTGCGACGGGGGACGACGACGCAGATGTTTCCGTGCTGCTGTTGGACGCCAACGGCAAGGTGCGCACCGACGCGGACTTCTTCTTCTACAACAACCCGGCCGCAGCTGATGGCAGTGTGCAACTCCTGGGCAAGACACCGACCGCCGATGGGAGCGAGGATCGAATCACCCTCGACCTGAGTGCAATGCCGTCGGGCGTGGAGCGTGTCGTTGTGGCAGCGAGCCGTTACGGCGACGCGCGGTTCGGTGATCTGGGCGATCTACGGATAGCGATCGCCGACCGTACGGGTGAGGCTCTCCTCGGGTTCTCCATCACCGACGCCGGAGTGGAGAGCGCGTTCATCTTCGGGGAGCTGTACCGACGGGGCGAGGAATGGAAATTCCGCGCCGTCGGCCAAGGGTACGAGACCGGGCTGGCAGGTCTGGCCACGGACTTCGGTATCGATATGGACAACGCCTCTGAGGAAGAGTCGGAGGAACCCGCGGGGGGCGCGGAGCCGTCCGCGGTGGTTGTCGAGGCTCCGGCCGAAAGTCCAGTGCACGTACCAGCACCGGCGGAGGCGCCTGAGGCAGTTGCCGCGAGGCCACGGCGTCCTCGTACTGCCAAGAAGAAGGTCACTCTCCCCCAAACGCCACGGAAGTCGCTCGCCGAGAATGACGCATGGCGGGGAGAACTCGCCATGACCGAAGGTCCGATTGACGCTGTCGACGCCGGCGGCGACGACGATGCCGACCGGGAGGTCGTCGAGCAGGAGCGGGCCGAGCTGAAGAAGTTCATCAAGGGTCTGAGCGCGGACGACATCAAGTCGGGCAGCTGGTTCACCAAGCTCAGCGCTCAGGCCATGAGTTCCTACACCGAGAAGGTCGACTGGCAGTACTTCCAGGAGCGGTACGAGGGCGTCCCCGCGGATGCCATCGTCGATCAGCGGATCAAGATGGCGGCCCGGTACGCCGCGCTCGAAGGCGGGCTCTCCGCCGGGGCCTATACGGCGACCGTCGTCGCCACCCTCGGGAGCGCCGGTGGTGCCTCGCCGGCGACCGTCCCGGCCGCCATCACGACCATGATGGTCGACGTCGCGTTCGTCACCCGGCTCCAGCTCCGCCTGGCCTACGACGTCGCGGTCCTCTACCGGGTCCCGCTCGACCTGTCCGACCCCGAGGACATGTGGAAGCTCATCCGAGTGGCCTTCACGATCAAGAGTGGGGAAACGGTCCAGAAAGGTGTGACCAAGGCGGTCCCAGCCATCGTGCGGCCGCTGATCAAGCGCTTCTACTCCGGAGAGGTACTCACCGCCACGAAGGCTCTCCCCGTCGTCGGGAAGTATCTCCTGCAGAAGAACGTCATCAAAATAGGTATCCCCCTGGTCGGCGTTCCCCTTGCCGTGGTGTTGAACCGCTATACGACACTGCTCGCGGGGCGGCACGCGCAAGCCGTCTTCCGGAACGAGGCGCGGGTGATCGAACTCGCCGAGGGCATGAGCAAGCGGAGTCAGCACCCGCGGTTGATGCTGTGGGTCGCGTGGCTCGTCATCAGGGCGAACCAGAAGATAGCCGACGACGAGGCGCTGTTGATGCGACACCTGGTGAGGCTGGTCCGGGAACAGCATCAGGTGGTCGACAGACAGCTCGCAGACCTCGTCGACATCGAACCCGCCGAGGTATGGGAGCGCATAGACGCCGAGCCGGGGGATCTGAGCGACATCCTCGACGTGGCCGACCGGGTGGCCACAGTGGACGGTGCCGTCAACACGCGCGAGAAGGCCGTCATCTCCGAGCTTCGAGATCGCTACCGCCGAGCCTGACGCCGTCATGCGTTACCTCCCCCAAAGGCGAAGATCTGACGCGTGAGTTGTGGCCTGCTGGCAGTCTTGCGGCTTGATTCGGAGGTTCGCACATGTATGTGCAACGAACCGAGCAGATAGGCCGTCAGGCGGCCGTCTACGGCTTCCTAGCCCTTCAGTTGGAGATCGACTGGTCCGCTGTAGTTCGGTGATCTGTCGGTGCGGGTAACTGGCCGGCATGCAGGCGAAGTTGCTGGATGTGCCGCTGGACGTCACGGATCTGGAGCGGGCCGAGGAGGTCGGTGACCAGCTGGAGCTTTGGTTGCTGGAGGTCGGCGGGTGCTTCCCGCGGGCGGATCTGCTTCGTCGTCGGTGCCCGGCCGGGCCTGCTCCGACGCTTGCTGCAGTCCCACCGGCGCGCCACGAGCCTTCGATGCCACGCCGGCACGGTGCCCGCAGTCACCGGGAACACCTGCGCCCAACGACGCCGGGGTATCAACGCGGACAACGCCGCGAACCACAGCCGGTCCGCCGGCTCGTAGCGCACCGGACCCGCAAGTTGCCTGCGCAGCACCGCGTTCTCGTGCCGCAGGACAAGACGTTCGGCGTGCCTGGCCACCTGCCGACGCAGCAGCACCGGGACCGACAACAGCTTCCCCGTCACCCGATAGACCAGCGAGACAATCGCCCGCGGCATCCTCCCACGCGACCCTGAGCGCCACCAGACCCCCTACGACCCGCAGCAACGCATTTCTGAACGGCACACGCCCTCAGGGCCGGTGAATAGGGAGGGGAACCATGTCCAGCATCTCCAGACGAACCCTGCTCGGATCCTCCGGGACGACCACCGCGGGTGCGGTCCCGGGCGGCGCGGCGGTGGCGCAGCCGGCCCAGGCCGCCGAGCCCCAAGCCGTGCAGGCCCAGGCGAAGACCTCCTCTGCCGACTTCCCCGAGGGGACCCTTTCGACGGTACGGCTCGCATGAACATCGGCGACGATTACAGCGCGGACATGCAGATCAAGTTCAGCGACAGGTGCAACGAGACGCCCGCCCCCTACGCCATCTCCTCGCAGGAGATCGCCGACCTGCTCAACGATCTCGCCGTCCGCCGGGGCTGGCCGACGATCACCTTCTACCGCACCCCGAAAGCCGCCGCGCTGAACTGACGCATACCGTCAGCGGCCCCGCACCGTGCACCAGCACCACCACGGTCCGGTCGGCGCGGGGGCCCTCCCGCGTCCATGCCCCATGAGCAGACACCGCCCCCACCCGC
Source organism: Streptomyces sp. NBC_01320 (assembly GCF_035974375.1). Taxonomy (NCBI): domain Bacteria; kingdom Bacillati; phylum Actinomycetota; class Actinomycetes; order Kitasatosporales; family Streptomycetaceae; genus Streptomyces; species Streptomyces sp. NBC_01320. The sequence goes on along the minus strand of NZ_CP108390.1, from coordinate 10,556,372 downwards.
GCCGGTTCCGCTCCGCATCCGCCGGCGCCTGCGCGCCAACCGGGCCCATCCCGGCCAGGACATCACCGAGCGTCCGGCCCGGGTAGCCAGACCCTCCACCCATCCCCCACGCCGACCAGCGGTTCGCCCTCCGAGCCGCAGACACGCAGCGAGATCGCCGCAGGTTGCCAGACCCGCCTGGGCCGGGCCGCCATGGAACAGGCAGGCAACGAACAGACTGGTAACCGCGGCAGGTTGGGAACCTGCCGCGGGCCGCGTCGCTGCCGTGGGTCACGTGCCTGCGCACGGGACCCGTTCCGCCGAGGTCAGTCCGCCATGGTCTCCCACCCGTAGTCCGGCAGCTTGAAGAAGTCGTCCCCGTTGACCCGGTCGGCGCTGCCCGTGGCCAGGCCCGTCATCAGGGACTCCACTCCGGTACGTACGGACTGGACGAACATCCCGCGCTGCCGCTGTCCCAAGTCATCCTGCTGCCCGCGGACTTCGAAGAGGACTGTGCCGGTTCCGTTGAGGGCGAAAGCGGAGCGGCCCTGGCCGGCGTATTCGCGCGCGTCGGGGTGGAGATAGCGGCCGGTCGCGGCGAGCCTCGACTGCTCTCCGTATGCGTCGGCGATGCCATTGGCCACCGTGAGCGCATAGCGGCGGGACTTGTCCTGGTCCAGCTTCGGCCACTGCTTCTTGTACTTGGCCCCATCGTTCACACCGAGCGGCGGATAGTCCAGCGAGACCGTGATCAGCTTGCCGTCCTGAGGGCCGCCCGTGATGCGCTCGCAGGGACCCATGTGGTGCAGATCGATGAACGCGTCGACAGATCCCTTCTCGTTGCGCATCTTCAGATACGTGTCACGGATCGCGCGCGACTCGGGGGAGAGGAAGAAGCCGGCGTCGGCCTGCTTGCCGGGGAGGTCGGATGCCTGCGGGACATAGTTCAGATCCGGGTTGAAGTCCCGGTTGAGGTCATAGCCGGGCTGGTCGATGCCGTCTCCGCGGAGGCTGTGGTACCAGGCACGCGGGGCCCCGGCCAGCTGGGGGAACTGCGCGACGGTCTGGTCCCAGGAACGTACGTTGATACGACGGTTGAGCTCGCCGCCGTCCGGGTTCACCATCGGCATGGCAACCAGGGTGACTTTGCTGAGGAGTTCGTCGGTCTTCGGACCAGAGCTCGAACCGAGCTCCTTGAGGATGCCGATGAGGGCCTCCGTGCCCGTGCGCTCGTTGCCGTGAATAGCGCTGGTCACCATCAGGACGCGGGGGCCGGTGCCCACTCGCGCGGCCCACAGTTCGCGTCCCTGGGTGGTGCGCCCGGCGACCTCGACCTGCACCCGGCCCTTGCTGGTCTTCTCGATCTGCAGCAGTGTGGCGCCGAGTTGATTATGGTCGGTCCAGCCGGACCAGGACGGATCGTCGGAGGTCTTGCAGTTCCCCGGCTCGCTTTCGGCGGCCGTGGCGGTGGCGGCGGCCGGTGAGGTGACCAGTACGGTGCCTAGGGCGGCGGAGGCTGCGACGGTGGCAACGGCTGTGCGTAGCGCTCGCGGACGGGTGTTCCGCGTGCTGCGGTAGGTGCGCATGGGGCGGGCTCCTCACGACGTTACGGGTGGGACTGGCGTGGGGGGCGTTCCGGATGATGCTGACCCGAGGGTCAAGGAAAGGTCAATGGGGCGTATGTGAACGCCCATGTCGGCGAAGGGCCCCGAGAGCCGGGAGCCTCGGCGACGAAGAGACCACGATGTGCGCGCCCTGCCCTTGCCGATAACCTCATCCCTACAGGTGGGAGTGGGTTTCAATGCCGACCGTGGTCACCCGCGTCGGCGCTCTCGCTCGGGGGGCGGTGGAGGCGGCATGATGATCGGCCGTGCTGTTGAGACTGGCGTACCTGGGCATGACGAACGCCTTCGCGATGCTGCGACTGCCGCCGATGAGCAACCGGGAGAAGGATGTCGAGATCCTGGCTCCGCGTCATCAGATTGCCGTCCTGGAGCGGCATCTGGACGGGCAGCGGGTCCGGTTCGACGCCGGCGACCGGGCGTTCCTGGCGTCGCTGCTCCACGGCGTGCCCCGCGAGGTGCAACGCCGGATGCAACTGCTGGTCCGGCCGGACACGGTCCTGCGCCGGCACCGCGACCTGATCGCCCGCCGGGCACGCCGCCCGGTCCCGGCCCAAGCGCGGCGGCCGGCCGCGCACCGTGCGCTCGATCCGCGTGCTGGTCCCGCGCCTGGCCAGGGAGAATCCCGACTGGGGCTACCGCAGGGTGCAAGGCGAACTACTCGTGCTCGGGGTGAAGGTGGCCGCGTCCACGGTATGGGAGATCTTGAAGGGGGGCTCACCCAAGATCGTGGACACCGTGCGTTATGCGGCGAGCGCCACCTTAACCGATCGCCGTTCGAAGGTGATCGGACTGATATTCCCGATGGCGGTGTGGCGCCTTCGGGTGTTGTATCGGGTGATCCAGCGGAAGACTTCCCGGCGGGCTTCACGGGCCCCGTCCCACCGCTTCTTCCCCTTCAACGTCTCTCGTTTCAGGGAGGCGTTGAAGCTTTCCGCGGCGGCGTTGTCCGCGCTCGTGCCCACGGCGCCCCGGCTTCTGGTCACGCCGAGTTCGGTGCAGAGGTCGGCGAAGTCCTTCGAGCAGTACTGGGCTCCGTTGTCGCTGTGGAACACCGCGTCCCGCAGCCCCGGGGAACCTCGGTTGGCCGCCGCCATTCGCAGCGCGTCGGTGATCAGCTCGGTGCGCATGTGCGTCGCGATGGACCACCCGGCCAGACGCTTCGAGCGCAGGTCCAACACCGTTGCCAGGTAAAGGAATTCACCGTCGCCGATCGGCAGGTACGTGATGTCGCCCACGTACCTGGTGTTGATCGCGGGCGCGGTGAAGTCCCGCTGGAGCAGGTCCGGCACCGGCGTCGGCGAGGGCTCGGGGATCGTGGTGCGGACCTTCTTGCGCAGGTGCACCCCGACGATGCCGTGCTCGCGCATGAGGCGCTCGACGCGCTTGTGATTCGCCTGTATCCCCGCCTCGTGCAGCTCGGCGGTGATCCGGGGCGCACCGTAGGTCGCGTCGGAGTCCGTGTGGATCGCCCGGATCCGTTCCACGAGGTCCGTATCCGCGCGGGCGCGCGCCATCCGGGCCTGGATGCCGGCCGCCCAGCGGTAGAACCCGGAACGGGAGACTTCCAGGACCCTGCACAGTCGCTTGACACCGAAGGCGCCGCGATGATCATCAACAAATTGGAAGCGACTCACCAATTCGTCTCGCCCGCGAAATACTTCGCAGCCCTCCGCAGGATCTCGCGCTCCTGCTCCAGCTCCCGCACACGTGCCCTGAGCTGCTTGTTTTCCGCTTCCAGCATGTCATCGGACGATACCGGGCCCGTCGCGGAAGCGGCCGAGGGGGCCGTCTTTGAGCTCCCGCCCGGCTTCCCGCCGGCGGCGCGACGTCGCTCGGCTTCGATCCAGTTGCGCAGCGTGGAGCGGTTCACGCCCAGGTCCTGGGCGATCTCCCGAAGCGTGGCTCCCGGCCGGGACTTGTACATCTGGACGGCGTCCGCCTTGAACTCGGCGGAGTACACCTTCATCACCATGCGTGACCATCTTTCTCTGGATCCTCATGGTCCAGTCTCGGATGGTGTCCACGGTCAAGGGGGAGGCCCCGTTGCCCTTGCCGTCCGGATGCGGACCCGCGTGGGCGGTTCGGTCCTGCCCGAGTGGTGACACCGAGTGACTATCACGCCCCGGTGACTGACTTCTCGTCAATACGCCCTCGGCCCCTCCGTTCAGGCCGCCGAGTGACTCCTCGATCGCCCCCAACACCACGCAGTGTTCGCGATCGTAACTTCTCCATCCACTCCTCTGCTTTTGATCAAGCAATCGCAAAGGGTGCTGGTCGTTTCGTGTTCCATCAGCATTCAACTCGCGATCCCTGTGAGCAGCCTGAGCAGTCCCTATGGTCCTTGAGGCTCTTGAAGGAAGGGACCCATGGATCAACTCCGCGCAATCCGGGCTCGCGGCATCACGAAAAGTTTCGGTGACGTCGTCGCCCTCGACGGCATAGACCTCGATGTGACGCAGGGGCAGATCCATGGCCTGGTCGGACCGAACGGCGCCGGGAAGACGACCTGGCTCGGCCTCCTGCTGGGGCTCGCGGTTACCGACAGTGGCCGCCTCGAGGTCCTGGGCACACCGGTCGGGCGGGCACTCGACGCTCCCGACGGTGTCGCCGGCTTCGTGGACGGTCCCGCTCTCTACCCCTCGCTCACCCCACGGCAGAACCTCGCCGCGCTGGCCGCACTCCGCGGCCACGACGCGCGCACGGCGGGAATCGAAGGATGAAACGCCCGCCCTCCCCCATCTCGGAGTTGCAGCTGTGCGCATGAAAGCGTTCCTTACCACCCTCGTTGCCGCCGTCGTGACCGTGCTCCTGTGCGGCGCCCCGGCGCAGGCGCACGTCCGAACGACCTCCGTCGCCATCGACCTCCGCAGCCACGGTGACGGCGTCGCCGCCGTCGTCGACGTCGAGTACGACGTCCTCGGCAAGCTGCTGAGCCTCGACGGCCTGAGCAGCAACACTGGGTTGCCCAGTCCGGACGGGACGGTCGCCGACGTGCCCACCGATACGCGGCGGAAGGCGCTCGACGCGCATGCGACCGAGGTGGCGGCGTACGTAGGCGGCCGAGTGCGACTGAGCCGTGGCGCGATCGGGTGCACCCCGGAGGACGACCACCGCGTCGAGCTCACCGACGCGGGCGCAGTGCGGGTGTCGCTTGCCTACGACTGCCCTGCGTCGGGTGCATTCACCGTCCGCAGCGACATCTTCCGCGCCTCCGACGGAGTCGTCGACGACACCACCACGAAGGTGGCTTACGACGTCGACGGGCACCGCGGTGCCGCACTGCTCGACCTCGCGGACACCAGCGTCACGGTCGGCCACACCGACCTGCTCAGCGAGATCCCGCGGCTCGTTCGCCTGGGGTCCGAGCACCTGCTGTTCGGCCTCGATCACGTGCTGTTCCTGCTCGCCCTCCTGCTCGGTGCGAACCGGCTGCGCGACGTGGTCCAGGTCGCCTCGGCGTTCACGCTGGCCCACTCGGTGACCCTCGTGCTCGCGGCGATCGGCTGGATCAGCGCGCCAACGTGGATCGTCGAGCCGCTGATCGCGCTGTCCATCGCGTTCGTCGCGATCGACAACCTGCTCTCGCCCCGCGCCGCCCACCGGCTACCCGTCGTATTCGGGTTCGGGCTCCTGCACGGGCTCGGGTTCGCGGGCGCGCTGAGCGTCGACGGCCAGTTGTCGGTCTCGACACTGGTTGACCTCGTCTCCTTCAACCTCGGCATCGAGCTGGCCCAGCTCACCATTATCGCGGTGGCCTTCCCGGCTCTGCTGTTCCTGCGTCGGGCGGCGACCGCACCCGCCGCAGCCCGCACCCTCACGCTCGGGACGGTCGCGGCAACCCTCGCCGTCGCCGGTTCCGGTCTGGTCTGGTTCGTCGAACGCTCGCCCCTCCTGACCTGACGCCCCCAACCGTCACCCCCCAACCACACTCCCCGAAGGATTCTCATGTCCTCGTCCAGATGGACGCACGCACGCATGCGCGTGGTCCTGTACGTCACCACGCTGGGGCTTGCCACCAGTGTCGTGGCGGGCCCGCTCACGTCGTACGTGGCGACCGCCATCGACCCGCCTGAGGCCACCGTCAGTGGCGTCGTGTACGTCGACGCCAACGGCGACGGCGCTCGGAACGACGGCGAGGCCGGTCTGGCCGGCGTCCGCGTCTCCGACGGCGTGGTCGCCACCACGACCGCAGCCGACGGCACCTACTCCCTGACGATCTCGACCGACCGCCGCACGACCGACATCGTGTGGGCCAGTCAGCCCCGCGGCTACCGGTTCGGCCTCGACCAGTTCAAGGAGCCCAGGTTCTGGGCCAACCTCGGCCAGCTCGGCGACGGCGCGACGCCCGCGGCGGACTTCGCCCTCGAGCGCGACCGGATCTCCGACGGGGACAACTTCTCGTGGGCGAACATCGCCGACCCGCACGTCAACGCGCAGCTGCCCGACCAGATCCGCGAGATCAACTCGACAGGCACCGACCTGCGCTTCATCGCGGTGAGCGGTGACCTCACGAACAACGCCAGCCAGGCTCAGTTCAACACCTACCGCAACAGCACCGCGCAGTCGAACGTCGGCGTGTGGCCGGCGGTCGGCAACCACGAGTACGGCAGCGGCTCGGCGTACGCGGCCAGGATTGAGAACTACCGCACGAACGTCGGCCCCGAGTGGTACTCGTTCAACTACGGCAACCGCCACTTCGTCGTGCTGGAGAACAACGGCTCCGCACCGTTCGACGAGCAGCTCCAGTGGCTGAAGGACGACCTCGCAGCGGGCGTCCCGCTCGACGACGACCCGACCAACAACATCGAGGTCGTCGTACTGACCCACCAGCCGATGAACGTGCCGTTCGGCTCGCCGTCGACCTACGACGCCTTCGGTGACGTTCTCGAAAAGTACAAGGCTCAGCTCATCCTCGTCGGTCACGAGCACTCCAACCACGTCGAGAACGACTCGGCGTTCGCCTCGACCGCCAAGCACATCCAGACCGTGTCGAGCTCCTACACGATCGACAACGCGCCCCGCGGCTTCCGCTACATCCACATGGCGGGCTCCGGCTTCGAGAACCCGTTCCGGATGTACGGCGAGAACGAGCACCTGACCATCGTGAGCCCGGCCCCCGGCTCGAAGGTCCCGGCCGCGGGCTTCCCGGGAATCCAGGTCAACGCCTACGACACCGGTGACGAGGTCAAGTCGGCCCGCTACCGCATCGACGGCAAGGGCGTATGGCTCCCGCTGCGCGCCACCGGGGAGTTCACCTGGCAGAACAACCTGCCGGAGAACCGGCAGACCGTCGGCAAGCACAGCATCGAGGTGACCATCACCGACCAGGCCGGCAAGGTCTGGACGAAGTCCGCCGAGTTCACGCTGACCAAGGAGCCCGCGCTCGCCCCCGTCGCCGACGGTGACTGGACCCAGCACCACGGCGACGCCGCCCACTCCGGCATCGCGCCCGCGCAGGAGCCGGGCCGCCGTCTCGCCTGGAGCTACCGCACCCCGGGCACCTTCCTCACGGGCTCGCCGGTGATCCACAACGGCGTCGTCTACGCGGGCACCCGCGACGAGAACGGTGACGGCAACAGCCGCATCCACGCCGTCTCCCTCAAGAGCGGCAAGAAGCTGTGGGACTTCGAGGTGCCGCAGTCGATCCATGGCAGCCTCGCCTACGGCGACGGCCTGGTCTACGCGCCGACGCTCGGCTCGGAGCTGTACGCCGTCGACGCCACCACCGGCGAGCTGCGGTGGAAGGCCGTGCCGGAAAAGGCGCCGGCCCCGAACAACCAGCGCACCTACGGCTACTACTCGCCCGCCGTCTCCGGGCACACGGTCCTCTGGCCGTACCAGACTCGCTACGGCATCGGCAGCCAGGGCGTCCTCAAGGCGCTCGACACGAAGACCGGCAAGGAGATCTGGGCCTCGCCGATGTCGGGCAGCCAGATGAGCGACGGCACCCCGGCGGTCATGGACGGCACCGTGTACGTCGGCAACCAGACCGCTGACCGGGTGCTCGCCTACGACCTCGAGACCGGCGAGCGGAAGTGGACCGGCACCGAGTCCCTGGGCAGCTGGCAGGACGGCGTACCGACGGCGGCCGAGGGCAAGGTCTTCATCGGCGCCGACAACGGCATTGCCGCCCGCGACGCCCGGACCGGCAAGACGCTGTGGACCTACAAGAGCCCGCACACCTCGCTCGTCTCGAGCGGCTCGACCCCGAGCGCCGCGGCGGTCAAGGACGGCGTCGTCTACATGGGCTTCCCGACCGGTGCGGTCGTCGCCCTCGACGCCGAGACCGGCAACGTGATCTGGGACCGGGTCCTGCCCGGCGACACCTACCACGGTGGCGTCATGTCGAGCCCGGTCGTGGCCGGTGACACCGTCTTCGTCGGCACCAACAACGGCCGCTTCTACGCGCTCGCCGCCGACACCGGGCAGCAGCTGTGGAACCACGAGATCGGCACCTGGGTCGGCGCCGGTCCCGCGGTCAGCGGCAACACCGTGGTCGCGGGCTCGTGGGACGGCAACCTGTACGCCTACGTCCCTGGTGGCGAGGCGGCGCAGCGCTGGGCCACCGTGACCGGCACCGTCACCGACCCGGAGACGGGTACACCGATCGCGGGCGCCAAGGTCACCGCCACGGCGTCCGGTCAGGAGACCACCGTCACCAGCACCGACGCCCAGGGCCGCTACAAGCTCGGCCTGCCGGCCGCGACCTGGACGGTCACCGCCGTCAAGCGCGGGCTGATCGCCGACGAGCACTCCGCCCGCACCGTCGAGGTCGGGGAGGCCGGCAACTCCACTGCTGACCTCCAGCTGATCAAGGTCACCCGTCCGGTGGCCGGTGTCTCGACCTTCGCGCCCGACTACGGCAACGGCAGCACCCGCACCGACGTCGTCACCGGCAACAAGTACTACTACCTGGCCAACGACAAGATCCGGGCGTCCGTGACGCCGTACACCGCCGGCAACAACGGCGTGGGCGGTCTCGGCCAGGGTGCCCTGGCGGACCTCATGCTGAACGACGCCAACGGCGCCGAGACGCTCGACTGGGGCGAGATGCTGCTGCGTCCGGACCTCAACGGCACGAAGGACTCGTGGGACCGCCCGAACGACCAGATCGACTTCCCGGAGCTCGCCGTCGACGGCGCTGCGGTGGTCGGCAAGGGTGCCTACCGCGCGAACAAGGCCGTCCAGGCCCAGGTCCGCTACGCGACCCTGCCCGGCGCGCCGGTCGTGAAGATGACGGTCAACCTGACCAACACCGGCACGACCGACTACAAGGGCTACTTCAACTACATGATCGACCCGGACAGCTCCGTCGACAACGGCCGGATCCCCGGCGTCGCCGGCACCAACCCCGGCTTCAAGACCTCGGGTTGGACCGCGCCGTTCGTCTACGTCGGTGCTGACACGGCGACGACCAACGGCCAGCCGGCACAGGCGCTCGCCTGGGCGCAGGACACGCCGTACGCCGTCGGCGCCTTCGGCTACGTCGAGGGTCTCTACTACGACGTCTCCCTCGCCGTGGGCGCGTCCAAGCAGTTCAGCTTCTACCACCTGACCGACTACGCGACCGCGGGTGGCGACCCCACGCGCAACCTCGCGCAGTGGGTCGATGAGCTCGACCTGCACGACCCGGCCGTCCCGGACGCCTCACGCGCCGTCGGCACCATCACGTCGGCCGGTGCTCCGGTCGCCGACGCCCGGGTCGCCCTCGAGCAGGCCGGCAAGGTCGTCGCCTCGACCACCACCGACGCCGCGGGCAAGTACGCCGTCAAGGCTCCGGCCGGTGCGTACGACGTCAAGGTGACCGCGCTGGGCTACCTGTCCGCCGCCGGCCGGGTCACCGTCCCGGAGACGGGCAACGGCACCGCCGACGTCACGCTCGCTCCGGTCACGGTCGAGGCGAGCTTCGGCAAGCGGATCGGCTCCGGTCTGGTCGAGGCCGGCTACGGCGACGTCATGCTCGAGAACGACAAGCTCTCCGTGGCGATCGCCGACGCCTACAACGACAGCCAGCTCAGCGGCGGCACCCGCGGCAAGCCGGTCGACATCGCCGTACGCGGCATGGCCGACCAGTTCGACTGGATCAACCTGCCCTACGTCTCGGCCACCCAGCCGACCGGCGACAGCGCGTGGGACATCCGGTCGGTCGCGGCCACCGACGTCAAGATCGTGCAGGCGACCGGCGACCAGGCGGTCGTCCGCGTGTCGGGTCCGGTCAAGGGCTTCACCGGTTTGACCGCGACCACCACCTACACGCTGAAGCCGGGCGACACCTACGCCACCGTGACGACGGAACTGCGCAACACCGGCTCCGACCCGCTCAACGTGTGGACCGGAGACGCCATGGACCACGACGCCGCGGGCCAGGCCAGCATCATCCCGGGCGCCGGCGTGGTGGCGCCCGGTGCGACCGCGGCCTACACACCGACCAAGCCGTACATCGGCATGACCGGCACCGACCCGCAGGTCTTCGGCCTGGTCTACGGGACGCCCGCGAGCGCCTTCGATGTGTACGCAGCGGGCAACTGGGTGATGAGCCGGTTCCAGGTCGAGGTACCGGCGGGTGGCTCGTACACACTCACCCGGCGCCTCGTGGTCGCCCCGGGCACCGACGCCATCGGAATCCTGGACGCCGTCCCGGCGCCGTGACGGGTTAGCAACACAGTACGACCGCGTTCAGGGCCGGTCCGGATCCGTCCGGGCCGGCCCTACGGGCTTCATGCGTGGTGCTGCTGGCAGGAGACGTGACGCTGTTGCCGTCGGCGGATGCCTTCTCGCGTCGCAGCCAGTGTCGACTCTGCTGCGCAATCGGGCCGAGCAGCGGCAATCCGCTGGGCAGGCCGCGACGGTCACAACATCGTCGCAGGCCATGGTCCGTAGGGCGGAGACACCCTGGAATTGCGCAGCAGAGTCCTGCCGGTGCCGATAAATCATCCACCCAGGTGGAGGCCTTGATCGACTGACCCCTCAGGTCACGCTCGCCGACCACTCCGATGTCTTCACGTGCACAGACACGGACGACATCATGATCTCGTGCTGCTGCGCCTGGCCTACCTCGCCGCGACCAAAACCCTCGCGCTCCTGCGCCTGCCGCCGATGAGCCACCGGGACAAAGACATCGAGATCCTTACAGTTCGGCACCAACTGCTCGTCCTGCAACGCCAGGTCGGCAAGCCCACGTTCACGGACACCGACCGCACTGTCCTCGCCGGCCTGCTCCACCACCTCCCGTGGCAGAAGCTGCACCAGCTCCTGCTGCTGGTACACCCGGACACGATCATGCGGTGGCATCGCAACCTGACCCCGCAGGGTTCTCATGACTGGGAACTCCCGGTCTTCGGTGGCGACCCTGTGTACCACGCCACTTACAACCAGCCGCCGTTTCTGATACTTCGCCCCGCTCAGGTGCGCGATGTAGCGGACTTCCTGGCTGCGGTCTCCTTCGACGATCTTTGGGAGGTGGCCCGGCCGAAGGTCCTGCCTCCCTTCTCTGCCTTCGACGAGGCTGAGGTCAAGGGCTGGTTCCTCACCCATCACACCGACCTGCAGGCCTTCTACACCCGGACCGTCCCCACGGGGCACGCCGTCGTCAAGGCCTTCCCCTCTCTGTCAGCCTCGGGTGAGACGTCCCGTTCTGCGGGGTTAGCCTGAGAGGGCACGACAGGAGAACCGCCCCTTATGCCCAGCACTGAGCCCGTCGGGTCCGACCCGGCGCCGAGGCCGAAGCGCCGTACCTTCACCTCGGAGTACAAACTGCGGATCGTCGCCGAGTACGACGCCGCGCCCAGGAACGAGAAGGGCGCGGTCCTGCGCCGGGAACGCCTCTACCACTCGCATGTCAAGGAGTGGCGGGCCGCCCGGGATGCCGGGGCCCTGGAAAACCTGGTCGACCGCCGGACCAGCCCCGCCCGCACGAAGAAGTCCGCCGCGGAGGTGGAGAACGAGAAGCTGCGACAGCAGGTGGAGCGGCTGCAGAAGGACCTGGCCCGGAACAAGGCCGCACTCGAGGTGATGGGAAAAGCCTCCGCGCTCTTGGAAATGATCTCCGAGAGCGCGGACTGAAACACGCCACCGACCCCGTGGTGGACACCGCGTTCACCGGCGTTCAGGGCCAGCTGGGCATCACGGCCGCGTGCCGGCTGACAGGCCGCTCCCGGGCCACCCACTACCGCAGGCTCAAGCCCCCGACCGACCGCACGCCCCGCTCCCACGTCCAGGCCCAGCCCTCGGCGCTGACGGATCAAGAGCGTTCGGCAGTACTGGAGTTGATGAACAGCGCCGAGTACGTGGAGCTGCCGCCCGCGCAGATCTGGGCCCGTGAGCTGGACGCGGGCCGCTATCACTGCTCGGTCTCCACGATGTACCGGATCCTGCGTGACAAGGGCCAGTCCGGCGAGCGTCGCCGTCAGGCCACCCACCCGGCCAAGACCGTGCCCGAACTGGTCGCCACCGCCCCATCCCAGGTCTTCACCTGGGACATCACCAAGCTCGCCGGACCGGCCAAGGGCACCTGGTACCACGCCTACGTCGTCATCGACATCTTCAGCCGCTACATCGTCGGCCACACCGTCGAACGCGCCGAATCAGCAGAGCGTGCCGAGGAGTTGATCCGGGACACCATCGAGCGCAACGGCATCGTGCCCGAGACCGTCCACGCCGACCGGGGCACCTCAATGACCTCCAAGAAGGTCTCTCAGCTGCTGATCGACCTCGGCGTCACCCGCAGCCATTCCCGGCCGAAAGTCTCCAATGACAACCCCTACAGCGAGGCCCATTTCAAGACCACCAAGTACATGTCCGACTACCCCGAGCGGTTCGATTCCCTGGCCCACGCCCGTGATTGGTTCGACGCGTTCATCGCGTACTACAACCACGAGCACCGGCACTCGGGCATTGGATGGCACACGCCCGCCAGCGTCCACTTCGGCACCGCCGAGGAGGTCCGCGACCAGAGAGCCGTCACGCTCGCCGAAGCGTTCGCCCGCCACCCCGAACGCTTCGGTCGCCGCCCCACACCGCCCGAGATACCCCAGCAAGCGTGGATCAACGACCCCGCCAAGCGCAGGGAAACCACACCACAGATCTCATAGCCACACAAATGTCTCACTGGACTTGAAATTCACCGTTCTGGTACTGAACGGCAGCCCTCTCCCTGGCTCGCGGTACCGAGCGGTCGGCGTAGCGGCTTTGGGCTGGAGTTTCAATGACTCAGTCAAGCGCCGCCGCGCTCGGATCCGGAGCACTAGTTTGGAAGACCTGGGATGCGGGCGCTGGCTGACCTGGGACGCGTCTGACGTTGGCCGTAACTGAACTGTGGCCGAGCTTCCCCGTGAGTCCCCGCCGCTTCCCGTTGGGCCGGGCATGCAACGAGCACGGCCCGGATCGCTAGGACTGTCCGGCCGATCATGAGGGTTGCGGGGAAGCGCGTGGACGCGCAGCGCGGCGGGTGCCATGATCACGCCGGTGTCCGGCGCGGTTCCGGCGCGCAGGGAGGGACCATGAAGCTCTACGTTGCCATACCTGTTGTTCTGCTGGCGTTGCTCATCGCCGCCTCGGGCGTAGCGGGGATTACGCGTGGCTGGGTGCTCCCCGCGAACCGGCGGACGGTCCACCGCCCACGCCTCTACGGGTGGGGCCAGTTGGTGGCTTCCTTCGCCCTGTGCTGGCAACAGGTCTGCTTCTGGGCGCTCAGCGACCCCGACACCCGCCAGTGGGGGTCGCTGAGCGGCGGCGTGCTGCTGACCGGCCTCATCGTGATTATGGTGAGCCATCGCACGGGCGGTAATCAGCAGGACAGTGGCACGCCCTGAGCTTGACTCTGTCGGGGATCTTGGAGTTTCGCTGTGCGGCGGCTTGGTCAACAAGCATGCTCGTGTCGTTCCGATGACCGATGCAGCTGCCGAGGTGCCCGTTGTCCCTTCGCCTCCGTTCCGGTGAGCAAGTCCCGCCTTTGACCGCGCGGGTCGCGCGGGCGAGCAACCCGAAGGGCACGACAGCGATGTGGGTGAGAGACCGGCTGGATGGGCTGTGGTGCGACGAGGACTTCACCGACTGGTACCCGCGCGACGGGCGTCCGGGCCTCTCGCCCGCTCAACTGGCCACCGTCTGTGTGCTGCAGTTCCTGCTCGGTCTGTCGGACCGGCAGGCCTCCGAGGCGGTGCGCTGCCGCATCGACTTCAAGTACGCCATGGCCATGGAACTGGACGACCCCGGCTTCCACCACAGCGTGCTGGCCGACTTCCGTGACCGTCTCGCCGAGGGCGAGCGTGCTGACCGCCTCCTCGACCTCGCGCTGGCCCGCCTCAAAGCCGCCGGTCTGGTGCGCGAGCGCACCACGCAGCGCACCGACTCCACCCATGTCCTGGCCGCGGTGCGTGACCTGACACAGCTGGAACTGATCACCGAGGCGGTGCGGGCCGCGCTGGAGGAAGTCGCCGGCACCGCCGGCCACCTGCTGGACGGCCTGGTCGACGAGGAATGGGGGCGCCGCTACGGCCGACCGGTCCGCCTGGGCAAGAACCCCACCCGGCCCAAGACCAGGATCCTCGCCACCGGCAACGACGCCGCCCGGCTCCTGGAATACCTCTACCGGCACGGAGCAGGCCGGGCATTCGGCCGCCAGGTCCAGGCCCTGCGAGAGATCACGGTCCAGAACTACTACCGCGATGCCGCGGGCCGCCTGCTCTGGCGCACGGAGGAGGACGGCGGACCCGGGCTTGCGCCATCGTCCTTGGCGATCGTCTCTCCCTACGACACCTCGGCCCGCTACGCACGTCACGGACACATCGTCAGCTGGAGAGGGTTCTCCGCCCATCTGACCGAGACCTGTGCTCCTGACGGCCCCAACGTGATCACGGATGTGGCCACCACCGCGGCCACCACGCACGACAGCCAGGTCCTGCCCGGCATCCACACTCGCCTGGGGCGTCGCGGCCTGCTGCCCGCTGAGCACCTGGTCGACAGCGGCTACACCTCCCTGGTCCATCTGGAACAGGCCGCCCGCGAACACCAGGTCACCGTCACCGGACCGCTGCCGGGTAACCCCACCCGCCAGCACCGTCGAGGCGAGGGCTTCGGCCGGGACGACTTCCACATCGACTTCGACCGCCGGCAGGTGACCTGCCCCCAGGGCCAGGTCAGCCGAGGCTGGCATGGTCCCTACCCGACGTCCTCGCCCACCGCGGCCCCGCTGATCGTGGCGCGGTTCACCAAGGGTCAGTGCCGGCCCTGCCCAGTCCGCGCCCAGTGCACCACCTCCCGCGAAAGCGCCCGCAACGTGGGCTTCCCACCGCGAGAACTCCGCGACCTGCAACTCCGCGTCCGGACCGAGCAGCAGACACCCGAGTGGAAGGCGCGGTACGCGGTCCGTTCCGGGGTGGAGGGCACCATCAACGAGTTCGCCCACGGCCACGGCATGCGCCGCTGCCGCTACCGAGGCCAGGACAAAACCCACCTCCAGCACGTCCTGACCGCCATCGCCGTCAACATCGAGCGACTCAGCGGACTGCCGCCGACCGGAAGAACACCTCCGGCCCGACAGCCCACGGCCTTCCAGAATTTCCTGGACCAGCACAACATCCACCGGCCGAAGTCCTGGAGAAGCAGCCGTGGTTGACACCGCTGATTCCAAGATCCCCGACAGAGTCAAGCTGAGGGGGTGTCCCGTTTGAGCTTGCCCTGCATCTCCTTCCGAACGGGTGGAGTGCCCGGACGGGTGGCCCCCGGATGCGATCCGAGGGCCACCTGGGTCAACCTGCTGTCCGGCTACTGTCCGGCTCAGCGGCCGGACCGGGGAGGCCTGATCAGATCCAGCCGCACCCGCACGGCACGCCCTCCCATCGGCGCCGAGTACGCGTGTGTGCGCTGATGTTGAACCGGGTTCGTTGGATCTTCACGAGTGAGTGACCTGCGACGGCGGGGCTGGGCGGGGAAATCCCAAGAAATTGCCCAGAGTTGACGGTGGTACCTTCATGGACATGCCGATGGGATACGTGGCGACGACCGCGCTCTTCGCCTGGTGCACCTTCTTCGCCGTTGTCGCGCCACGCCGTCCCCGGCCACTGGCGACCATGAGCTTCTGGTTCGGCCTGGGCCTCAACGAGGTGCCGTTCGTGGGCATCTATGTCTTGGTGGCCTCCACGGCACTGGCCGCCGCCGATGGTGATCTGGAGTCACCGGGCGCCAAGGTGACGGCCGCGGTGGCCGCCGTCGTCACCGTCGGCCTTGCTGTCTCCGCCTGGCGGGGCCTGCGCACGGATCGGGTAGTCGGGCGGGCTCTTGAGCAGGGCCTCGGGACCGGCTGGCGGGATCGTGTGCACGTACCGCTGCGCCGCCACCGGCCCTGGGCCCGCATCCTGCTGCTGCCCGGCCTGATGCGGCGGCGTGACGTGCAGCGGATCCCCAACATCAGCTACGGGGACGCCGGCCGCCGGAATCTCCTCGACATCTACCGCCGCCGCGACACACCGCAGAACGGGCCGGTCCTGATCTACTTCCACGGCGGCGGGTACACCAGCGGAGCGAAGAACCGCGAGGCACGGCCCCTGCTCTACCGGCTCGCCAGCCAAGGGTGGGTGTGCATCAGCGCCAACTACCGGCTGCGGCCCCAGACCACTTTCCCCGGCCACCAGATCGACGCCAAGAAGGTCATCGCCTGGGTCCGCGAGCACGCCCCCGAGTACGGCGCCGATCCGTCGAGGCTGTTCGTGGCGGGCAGCTCCGCCGGCTCCAACCTGGCGGCCCTGTGCGCGCTCACGCCGAACGACCCGGTATTCCAGCCCGGATTCGAGTCGGTCGACACCTCGGTCACCGCGGCCATCTGCCTCTACGGCTACTACGGCCACTACTTCGGCGATGCGCCGGACGAGCCGCCGCCCCCGCTCCAGCCACAGGGATACATCCACCCCGGTGCGCCGCCGTTCCTCATCGCCCACGGCACCAAGGACGCGCTGGCGACCATCGAGGGCGCCCGGAACTTCGTCGACCAACTGCGCCGCACCTCGGACAGCACCGTCGTCTACGCCGAACTGCCCAGCGGGCAGCACGCGTTCGACATTTTCCACTCCCCGCGCTTCGAGGCAGTCGTAGACGGCGTCGAAGCCTTTGCCGCCTGGGTCCTGGCCGCCTCGCAGCGCACTCCCGACTCAACCCGCTAGGTCGATGGGGTGAGCGCGGCCCGCGCAGACTCCTCCACCTCAACCCACCCCCGCTTCCATCCCGTCCGCCTTCGGCCCACACACCGTGGAGCGGGCGTGGTTCAGGGCGTCAAGGTGGAGCGCGCCACTGTACGAACGACCTTGACGCCCTGGGCCGCGACTGCTCGGCTCCGCCTGGGTCGAAGGTGGTCGGGATGGGAGCCCCACGACGCTCGCGACGCTCCGGCCGGCACCCGCGAACGGCGCCCCGACCCATCCCGGAGTCTGAGCGCCCCCGCCGGAGGCACGTCTTATGCCTTCCGTCTCCCCTCGTCCAGGCTCTCTCGCTCTAGTTACGCAACCGGCGTAGCCGGGGCCCAGAGCGGGGCGGAGACAGGAGCGCAGGGCCCCGGCGGTGAGCCGGGGAGCGCGCGACGAGCGGAGCGAGGAGCCTTGAACCCGTAGAGAAGGTTTCTACTCACGCCCAGCGCGACGCGCCTGAGGGACTGCCGTCACCTACTGCCGTCAACGCCTCCGCAGCGGCACGCTGCGGGGGCGTTTTGACTGGTGGACGCGGACGGTTTCGAACCGCCGACATCTGCTTTGTAAGTTCGATCTTCCCTCGGCCTGGTCGGTGCCCGTCCCGCGCAACAGTGCGACGTCTGGCTGCTGCGTGTTGCCGTCGTCCGGGGTCGTTGATGTCAGCGTTGGATGTCAGCGGAACAGTCCCGGCACCGGGCAGACTTCCAAAGGCTCATCCGGTCGGTCGGCCCAGCGCCACCAGACATGCCGACCGGCGCAGCTCCATAGCGTCCGGCAGGCCCGCCGGCCATCGTCCTCCCGCTGAGAGAGGACGAAGCCGCCGGAGTTCATGGGCTGGCAGCACTCGGGACAGGTCGGGGAGTCGTCGGTCATTCCGCGCACCTTAACGGAGCGACCGCTTCGTCCCGAAGCAACTTGGATGGGCGCTCGGCCTTGAGTTGCTATGCGCCTGAGCTGCTGCGATCGTCCACAGACGTGCGCTCCTGTCCGCCATTGTTCGTCGGCGTTGTCACGCAGTTAGACACGCACTCTCTGACGTGTCGCGAGCGCAGCTATAGCTCGGCGACTGGGATTCAGTTGCCTGGTGCCCGGCACGGCCAGGGTTGCCCATCGGGAGACGCAGACAAAGGCCGACCCGCTCGAACGAAGTCGGCGTATTCGTCGTGGGCCATGGTCTCGTTGATCCATCGCTCCCGCACCGAGCCCGTGACCTCCTCGGCGGCAGCCAGGGCGCTCAACGGGTCCTGGACCGTGGCGACGAGACGGCCGAAGTCTTCTTCGTCGGCATCGGCATCGGCATCGGCATCGGCATCGAACGGTGGGAATTCGACCAGGTCGAAGAAGCTCTCGTGGCCGACGTCCTCAACCGTATGAACGTAGACCTCATAAGACCCCCGCACTGGGCGGATCTCGACGTAGCTGACGCCGCTTCGGCCGGAAGCGGCGACCGGCCCAAGGAACTGCTCAACTGGCCGGCCCTCCTTCAAGGCACCGACAAGCAAGGACTCCGTCAGGTATCGCACTCTGCGCACCTTACTGAGCGCACGCACCCAGCGGGGATGTGCTGCGCATGGTCCTCGCGAAGGCGCGTCAGAAAGGAAGCCAGGGCCTCCCGGTTCGGTATGTGATCCTCGGCGCTCAGAAGGGGGTCCATGTCAGGCACCGTATAGCTAGGAGCGTGTCCCGGTAACGGGCAATCGGCTGGTGATCGTGACGGTGAGATCGGTGGTTGCTCGCTGGGTGCCTGCTGAGGCGGGTGGCCTGGTTATGTCGGCTTGGGGATCGGCCTGAAGGGGGCCGTTGACCGGGCTGGTCAGCTGATCGCCGCCCTCTCTGTCAGCCTCGGGTGAGACGTCCCGTTCTGCGGGGTTAGCCTGAGAGGGCACGACAGGAGAACCGCCCCTTATGCCCAGCACTGAGCCCGTCGGGTCCGACCCGGCACCGAGGCCGAAGCGCCGTACCTTCACCTCGGAGTACAAACTGCGGATCGTCGCCGAGTACGACGCCGCGCCCAGGAACGAGAAGGGCGCGGTCCTGCGCCGGGAACGCCTCTACCACTCGCATGTCAAGGAGTGGCGGGCCGCCCGGGATGCCGGGGCCCTGGAAAACTCGACTTTCGACGTTCTGATTGATCGTCATGCCAGGTGTGCGCTGGCTGCGGCCCATGCCTCTTGCACGGCGCGGATTTCGGTATCTGTGGGCTGACCGGCGTCGATGGGCATAAATCGGGCCGCGATGATCGTTCGGCGGAGCTTGGCGGTCATGTCGGAGAACGCCGGGTGCGTCTTGGTGAGGTACCACGGGGCCCGTGCCCGGTGCTCGGCCGCGTCCTGGGGGTGGTGGCCGTGCAGCGCGTACCAGACCACGGTGATCGTGTAGCAGTACAGGCCGAACGGAACCCCTCGCTGGACCGCGCGCCGGGTCCGGTGGTGGGCCTGGCCGACGCCGAGGATGCCGCGGGCTTCGCCGAAGGTCACCTCGATCGACCATCGCGCGGCATACCGGGCCACCAGTTGCCCGGCCGACGCGGTCAGGTCGGTGGAGATCAACGCCAGGTCGTAGCCGGTGTCGATGGCATCCTCGCGGAGCAGCAGCACCTTCACCGTTTGGGTGTGGAAGGAGCCGTACCACAGGCAGGTGGTCTCGGCGGTGAACACGGTCTCGGTGCGGCCGTAGCGGGTCACGGCCTGCGGGGTGAACGCCAGCGTGGCGGCCAGCTCGGCCGGAGTGCCGAGCCTGTCGCCTTTCAGGCGGGGCCTACCGCGCCGTCCGGTCGGCGGTGGGGCAAGGCGGTAGAGCACCGCGTGGGACGGCAGCCGGGTAGTGAAGGTGACAGATACGGGCAGGTCACGCAGCGCCTTGCCGTGGTAGGCGGCATCCGCGACCACATCGATACGTCGGCTCCAGTGGCAGGCGGCCAGGAATCGGATCATGGAAGCGGCCAGTTCGACCTTGGTCTGCTCGCCTTTCGGGCGGTGCAGCCGGGCGGCCACCGGCAGGCACACCGGACGGGGCAGGAACGGCAGGTCCACGATCAGGCCGAGGACGACGAAGCAGGTGCCGTAGCCGATCCCGTCGCGGCCGGCGGCGGAGCCGTCGTGCTGCCAGGCGGCGCCGAAGACCTTCTTCCCACGCCGTTTGAACAGCGTGTCGTCCACCGCCACCGTCAGCGGGGTGCCGTCGGGCACCACAGAGCGCACCACAAGGTGGGACAGCGACGCGCCCAGCGTCTGCGGCTCCCAGCGGGCGCGGGCGAAGAAGGAGTGGGCCCGGTCATGGGACCAGCAACGGGTCAACCCCGCGCCCAGCAGCATCCCGGTGACCGTGCCCCGACCGGTGTTCGCGATCAGCCCAGTGACCAGCGCGGCGAACGTGGAGAAGGTCGGCGAGGTGAAACTGCCGCGCAAAGCGCCCAGCACAGCGAGCAGAGATGCGGGTACGGTCGGATCCGGAAGCATCGGCGGGTCCCTCACAGCAGGCGACATAAGCACCGCCGATGCTTCCTTGGCGTCTGCCTCCCGGCCGGGCCGATGGCCACAGGTCACCCGTGCGAGCTACCTATCTGACAGTTGGTCAGAACGACGAAAGTCGAGGGAAAACCTGGTCGACCGCCGGACCAGCCCCGCCCGCACGAAGAAGTCCGCCGCGGAGGTGGAGAACGAGAAGCTGCGACAGCAGGTGGAGCGGCTGCAGAAGGACCTGGCCCGGAACAAGGCCGCACTCGAGGTGATGGGAAAAGCCTCCGCGCTCTTGGAAATGATCTCCGAGAGCGCGGACTGAAACACGCCACCGACCCCGTGGTGGACACCGCGTTCACCGGCGTTCAGGGCCAGCTGGGCATCACGGCCGCGTGCCGGCTGACCGGCCGCTCCCGGGCCACCCACTACCGCAGGCTCAAGCCCCCGACCGACCGCACGCCCCGCTCCCACGTCCAGGCCCAGCCCTCGGCGCTGACGGATCAAGAGCGTGCGGCAGTACTGGAGTTGATGAACAGCGCCGAGTACGTGGAGCTGCCGCCCGCGCAGATCTGGGCCCGTGAGCTGGACGCGGGCCGCTATCACTGCTCGGTCTCCACGATGTACCGGATCCTGCGTGACAAGGGCCAGTCCGGCGAGCGTCGCCGTCAGGCCACCCACCCGGCCAAGACCGTGCCCGAACTGGTCGCCACCGCCCCATCCCAGGTCTTCACCTGGGACATCACCAAGCTCGCCGGACCGGCCAAGGGCACCTGGTACCACGCCTACGTCGTCATCGACATCTTCAGCCGCTACATCGTCGGCCACACCGTCGAACGCGCCGAATCAGCAGAGCGTGCCGAGGAGTTGATCCGGGACACCATCGAGCGCAACGGCATCGTGCCCGAGACCGTCCACGCCGACCGGGGCACCTCAATGACCTCCAAGAAGGTCTCTCAGCTGCTGATCGACCTCGGCGTCACCCGCAGCCATTCCCGGCCGAAAGTCTCCAATGACAACCCCTACAGCGAGGCCCATTTCAAGACCACCAAGTACATGTCCGACTACCCCGAGCGGTTCGATTCCCTGGCCCACGCCCGTGATTGGTTCGACGCGTTCATCGCGTACTACAACCACGAGCACCGGCACTCGGGCATTGGATGGCACACGCCCGCCAGCGTCCACTTCGGCACCGCCGAGGAGGTCCGCGACCAGAGAGCCGTCACGCTCGCCGAAGCGTTCGCCCGCCACCCCGAACGCTTCGGTCGCCGCCCCACACCGCCCGAGATACCCCAGCAAGCGTGGATCAACGACCCCGCCAAGCGCAGGGAAACCACACCACAGATCTCATAGCCACACAAATGTCTCACTGGACTTGAAATCCACCGCCGCGGCGAGTCCTGCGGTTCCGGCGTGTCGGAAGATCTTGCGGAGGTTGTGGCAGGCGGCCAACAGTCGCCACTCGCCGCGGGCTCCGTCCTCACCGCGCAGGAGGAGTTGGCGGCCGTTCTGGCAGGTCATGATCTGGCCGAAGACGGGTTCGACGATGGCTTTGCGGCGGCTGTAGGCGGCCTTGCCGGGCTTGGTCCGCAGTTTGCGGGCCATGCGCTCCTTGAGGGTGGCGCTGGCAGGGATGCGTCCGCGGGGCGCGGGCGGGACCTGTTCGTCGTGGCCGAGTCGGCCGGTGGCCATGAACGTGTCGGTGCCGCAGGCGAGTTGGCGCTCTTGGGCGGCTTCCAGGTTGGTTTCGGAGCAGTAGCCGGCGTCGACGAGGGCCTGCTTGGGGTGGACGCCGGTGTTCTGCGCGGACTGGTCGAGCATCGGGGTGTAGTTCAGCGCGTCCGAGGCGTTGGTAGTGATGTCGGCGGCCGTGATGACCTGGTGCTTTTCATCGACGACAGCTTGGGCGTTGTAGGCCTGGATGTAGGCGCCGTCGCTGTTCTTCATGATCCGCGAGTCGGGGTCGGTGAAGTTGGCCTGGGCCTTGGGCTTGGGCCGGACCTTCGCGGCGGCCTTCTGCCCGGCGTCGGTGACGGCCCGTTCGTCGCTGGTCCCGGCGCGCTCCTGACGGCGGCGTTCCTTGTCCTCGGCGTGGCGGCGGGCCTTGTCGGCAGCCTCGGCCTCGATCTGCGCGCGGGCGGCCTGCAGCCTGGCCAGGCGCTTCTCACGCCGGTCCAGCTCGGCAGGCAGGTCGGCCTCTTTGCCGTCCACGCCGAACCGGGCATCTTCGGTGGTATCGACTGCTTCGGCGTCGTCCAGCAGGGACCGGGCCGCGGCCTCCAGGGCGGCGATCTCGGCTTCGATCTGCTCTTCCTTGCCGATCAGGCGGCCGTAGCTCATCGCCTTGTGTTTGGAGGCGCTGGCCTCCAGCTTGGTGCCGTCCAGCGCGACGCGGCCCATCTTGACCATGTCCAGCTTCCGCGCCAGGTGCAGCGACTGCAGGAACAGGCCGGCGAGCGCGTCCAGGTGGCGGCGGCGGAACCGGGCGATCGAGCGGAAGTCCGGAGTCTGGTCGGCGGCCAGGAACCGGAACGCGACGTCATCGACACACTTACGCGTGATCGCCCGCGAGGAGCGCACCCCGGTGGTGTAGCCGTAGATCAGCAGCCGCACCATCAGCCGCGGGTCGTAGGGCGGGTAGCCGCGCTTTTCGGTGTAGTCGGCCAGGATCGGCGACAGGTCGAGCACCTCGTCGACCAGGTCGGCGACGAACCGGGCCAGGTGGTCCTCCGGCAGCCAGTCCTCCAGCGACGGCGGCAGCAGCAGGACCTGGTGCGGGTCGAACGCCCGGAACGTCTTGTCCACCGCCGCGGGACGACCCTGCGGCTGCTTCTTCTCACCCGGCTCGATCTCGAACAGCCCATCCCGATCACGCATACCGTGATCATCCCGCACGAATGATCACGAACCGCAGGCGGGGTGCGGGTTACTGGGACACGCTCCTAGGCAACCAATGCCCGTACGTTGACCAGAAGCCGAAGTAGTGACACGCCGGGTTCCCACCTGCGGTTACGACGTAATCGATCAACGCTGTGACCTGCTGCTGAGCTGTCGGCAGTTGTCAGCGTTGGTCATCATTGAGCACCCTTCCACGGCCCCGAGACGGCCCCGGGAGGGTGCTCCTTGGATGTGATCACACCCGCTTTAGGAGCGAGGTAGGGCGGCTCTGGCGTGACCTGCGTGGATCTGTCGTGCAGCACGTCCCGGCGTCTGCACCGCTGTTACTGGTGACTCCCCGTGAGTCCCTGCGCGTTCTGGCACGAGAGTGGCACGGTCCTGCTGTGGTGGTGAGACAGCCGACCCTTGTCGCACCCCGGGTCGCGGCCTTTACCGTGCGGACGACCTCACCACCGGCCGAGGATACGACCTTCTGATCCGTAGCTCTAGCCGGATCGGTCAGCGACGGCCATACCGGCCGCCCCGAGGCCCAGGAGGGACGCTACCGAACAGGGGCGGTTGCTGGGGTTGCGGTACGGAGCTGCTGTACAGCGACCGGGCAGGAAGCCTGCCCCGCCGACTCCTTCATTGACCGCGAGCAGCAGCACCTTCCGGTCCGTCTGTGGCACGCCGAGCCGTCACCAGATAGCCCGCGAAGCTAACGTCCGGCCTGGCCTTCGCCCACCCGTCCGCCTCCTTCACCGGAACCAGCACGGTCGTGCCCGGAACGGGGTAGTTCACCTTGTCCGTAGCGCCCGGGGGTACCCCGTAACGGCAGTGCACCTCGGCAATCGACACCACCTCCACCGAGGTGGGTGCGTGCCCATCCCCTTGGCCGTGATGCTCCTCGCGGAAGTCGATCTCATCCGCACGTTCGCCGCCAACGACGTCGGCGTAATCCTCCGGGTCGACCTCCAGCAGCGTCCAGGAGACAACATCCCCTGGCGCGAAGCTCTGTCCGCAGCACTGGATCTGCCAGTCATCGATCCAAATCGTCAACGTCATGCGGCCATTGTCCGCCGAGCGACCTGAGCTCATTAGGGGCCTCGCGCATGATCTACGACACCCGCTTTAGGAGCAACGTGGGGCGAGTTGAGGCCTGACCTGCGGGATACCGACTTTGGTAGCTGCTGGCTGTGGCCTCCGCCATCAGCCGCAGTTCCCCGTGAGTCCCCGCCCGATCTGGCGCGGTTGTGGCACGGGGAAGTTGCCGCACTTCGCTGCTGCACGGGGCTGGGCATCCTCAAGCGAGACCCAGAAATCTGCCGTTCGAGCTCGGCAGGAGGCCGGATGAACTAACCTGGCAACGCCGTCAGTTGAGGCAAGGGGCATGGAGCATCTGTTCGACTCAGATGGCAGTTCTCGCCCTGGCTGTCCTGGCTCTGGTTGTGTTGCGATTCGTGGGTCTGGCCTTGGAGGGTTCCAGAAATCGTAGGGCACGGAGTGAGGGGAGTTCGCTTATGGGCAGAGGGAGACTGATTGTTGTGGCTATTTTGGATGTAGTCGGGGCAGTCGGGGCAAGCTGCGTGGCCGGTCTGCCACCCCTTACCTGAGCTGACGGTCTTGAAAACCGTCGTGGCAGCGATGTCACCGTGGGTTCAAATCCCACACCCACCGCAGGTGAACGGCCCTTGATCAGCCAGCTTGGTCAGGGGCCGTCGGCATGTCCAGCGACCGCGATCACCCGGTGCTCCCCGTGATTTCCCGCTCGGTCGGGCACGGAAGGGGCACGGAGGCCACGTAAAACTCCGCTGGGCCCTGGCCGCACCTCGGATTTCGCGATACGGGTTTGGGGGGTGGACAACGCGGTAGAGCATCGCCACACTTCGTGGACGATCACGCGCAGCTGTGGCTGCATGGGAATGGTGGGGATGGTCGATGGGGCGACCGCAGAGCGAGGGCTTGCCGCTGGAGTGCATCCGCTACCGCTTGACGCGCCTTCAACGCTTGCTGCCCATGCTGCCCGCCATTGTGATCATGGCGCCCTTCCAAGTGTTGATCTGGTTGGACGGGGGGCCGGTTGGTCCTCCACTCGCGTCAGTCGTGCTGCCGTTCGTGCTGCTGATCGCTTCGCGGCCGTTCGGGGTCACTCTCGCGCAGTCAGCGGCCGTCGTGCACAACCTGCGCCGCCGGACCATTCCCTGGGCCGACGTGCAGGCCATACAGGTCGAGTCCATCTTCGGGGCCCGGACCGTCGTGATCTACGAAGCGGGCGGCCGCCGTACACGCCTGCGGGCGCCGATCACAGGGTTCCTCAACTGGGATCGAACCTTCGAGGAGAAGTTCCACATCATCGGCAGATGGTGGCTGGATCACCGCGGACCGGATTGGGCTCCTGTCCCGCTGCCGGGGGCCTGGTGGGGTGGTCCACCGGTACCCGGCGGGAACTCTTTCGCCCCTCCTGCGTAGTTTCTGCTGCTGTTCAGCGTCCCGGACGGCGGGCTCAGTGGCCCACTCAAGCGCCGGCACAAGTTGAGCACTTGTTTGGAAGACCACGTACCCGGGTCTGGTCTGACCAGGCAAGACGCAGACCTGGGCCCGGGTACCCAAGCGCCGTGATTCCCCGTGGTTCCCCGCTCATCGCCTACTGATCGGGCACGTGAAGGGCACGGCCCTCCTGGTCCTGCTCGTCCTGTTCCAGTCCGGCGATGATCCTTCGGCGCCAACGTGGCACCACCACTGCGACGATCACACTGACTGTGAACACAGCGATGGCGGCGCCCCACAGCAGAAGCGTGAACGCGTACCCGGCTGGCTCCATGAGCCCCCCTCTCGTGAGGAGCGTACTCAGCCTGAGACTGGCATGTGGTCGACGGAGTCTCAAATGGCGAGGCAACCCCTGAACGATCTTGAAAACCGTCGTCGCAGCGATGTGACCGTGAGTTCAAATCCCACACCCACCGCACGTTAACGGCCCCTGACCAGGTGAATCGGTCGGGGGTCGTCTTCATGCGTGCTGTCCGTCAGACACCGTGGTTCCCCGTCAGTTCCCTGTACATCGGGCACGGCAGGGGCACGATTGAGGTGATGAGGCAGACGGCCCAAAACGCACCCCGGGTCCCGCCCTCGCCCCGAAGCCACTTGACTCCAGCTGGGCATTGTCCGGCTCCACCCGGCGGTCTGGGCCGGGCGAGCAGACAGCCGAGACGCTGGCGCGTTCACTGGAGTGATGTGGCCGAACTCCAGGAGGGAGAACAGCGCGACCCCTCTCTCGTCGGCGAACTCCAGGGCATTGGCCGTATAGCCGCCGGACGCGTAGAACAGCAGGTGATGGTGTGAGTCCGCCACCCCCCGCAGTTCTCGGATGGGGCCGACACCGATTGACTGACTGTAGTGCTTCACCTGCGCTATGGCATCGCGGGCGATCACGTCGATGCCCCCGTCCGCGCCGGAACCCGTCACCTGCGCCTCAGTGAAGCCGATACTGCGCATGTGGTCGACAGCGGCGAGCTCGGCGTCCTGCCACGTGCGGATGGTTCTCGCGCGGAACACCCTCTCCTGTGAGCCGGTACTTTCCTCCGCATGCGGAGGTGCGGAGGTGCGGACGCCTGGCCGGTCGTCCGCGGGTGCGCTCGGGGTGTCCCGGAGGCATCGCGGTCGTCCCGCGCGACGTGCGGAGGAGCGGCCAGGGCATCGTCATCGCCCGGCCGGCCGGCGTCGATCAAAGCGCGGGCCACCGCCAGGGAAAGGGGCTTGAGCTCCATCACCCCTTCGGGGCCGTCGAGCACGACCGCCTCGCCGAACCGGGACTGACTCCCACTCCCCAGGACGGTGAGGGGGCGGCGCAGTTCCATGTGTTCCACCTTGAAGGTGCCCCGCCACAGGAGAAGACGCCGACCGGTCAGCGCGCCCTGGAACCGGAGGGTGGTGAACAGCAACTCGACCCGCTCACCGGGCGCCAGGTGCGTCAGTAACTGTTCGCTCTGTGGCGAGTTGCCCACCCAGCCGCTGCCGCGGACAGCAGCGGAGGTGCGAGGGTCGCTGCGAAGACTTGACACCATGTCATCTTGCCTTAACTCCCGGTGCGGAGCGTAGGTCCAGGTACGGGTTTTGAGCAACCGGCGGCGACTTGACCAGTTCTTTCATCGCGGCGCGCTGGGAGTCATCCTGCGGGCGGGTGCCTGCCAGGCCCAGCCGTGCCGTTTCAGCAGCCGCCATACTGTCGCCACCGACAGACTCAGCCGGAGCTGGTGGCGGACCACCGTCTGAACCCTGGCCAGGGTCCACTGCTCGTCCCCGAAGCCGTGCGCGGCCGGACCCTTGCCCAATTCCTCTTCCAGCACGGCGAACTGGGCATCGGTGACGGCCGGGGAGTTCGCCGGTCCGGCCGAGCGCAAGGCCTCCAACCCGCCCTCGCGCCAGGCGCGGCGCCAGCGTTCCACCGACCGCACACTCACCCGCAGATCCTTTGCGATCACCGCGGTCTTCTCACCCGCCGCGAACCGCCGACCGGCCCGCAGCCGGATCCCCTCACGCACTGACCGCCGCGCTCGCGCCCGCTACGAAGCGAAGGCCAGCAGCGCCCAGCCCCGGTCACTCCCCGACCGTCAAGGCCGCGCGCGCGGAAGCGAGGATCTCCTCGGACAGCGGGGAACCCTTGGTGGCCCGGGCCAGGACGAGTGCCCCGATCATCGTGCACAGCCGCGAGATGCCGTCACCGTCGTCGGCGCCGAGCCACTCGGCGAAGTCGCTGACTCCCTCGGCATAGACCCGGTGGGCCCCACGGTCGCCGCTTCCCCGTGCCATGTCCACCGCAAGCCCGGCGACCGGGCAGCCGTCCGCCGCGTTGTCGCGGTGCTCGACGGAGAGGTAGGCGTCGATGAACGCCTGCCGGGCGGCCCCCTGCCCCGTACGGAGCCCGCGCTCGACCGTCCGACGTTCGGCGAGTTCACCGAAGGCATGGGTCGTGGCTTCGTCGATGAGCGCCTCCTTGGAGGCGAACTGCTTGTAGAAGCCGCCATGGGTCAGGCCGGCCGCCTTCATGAGGTCGGCCACGCTGACGTGCGTGCCCTGCTCGCGGAACAGCCGGGAGGCGGTGTCCACGATCCGCTGGCGGTTCTCCCGTGCCTGAGCTTGCGATACGCGGCCCATCAGCCACCTCCCCATTTGAATGTCGGTCGACATCTATCCTATAGTGGATTTTTAGATTGTGAACGTAATCTAAAAATCGCGTCCGGTCGTCCGGACGGCTCGTAGACATGGGGAGCAAGCATGGAACTCAAGGACGCGGTCGTAGTGGTCTCCGGCGCCAACCGGGGACTGGGGCGTCACCTGGCCGCCCAGCTCGTGGAGCGTGGAGCGAAGGTGTACGCGGCGGCGCGCCGCCCCGAGACCGTCGATGTGCCGGGCGCCGTCCCGCTCGCCCTGGACGTGACCGACCAGGAGTCCGTCCGGGCCGCAGCCCGCATCGCGTCCGACGCGACGCTGCTGGTGAACAACGCCGGTATCTCCACCGCCGCCACGCTGATCACCGGTGACCTGGACGCTGTCCGGCGGGAGATGGAGACGAACTTCTTCGGCCCGCTCGCCACGACCCGGGCCTTCGCCCCGGTCATCGAGGCCAACGGCGGCGGCGCCGTCCTCAACGTCCTGTCCGTCCTGTCCTGGCTGCACCCGGCCGGGCTCGGCTCCTACGCCGCGTCCAAGGCCGCCGCGTGGGCCCAGACCGATGCGGTCCGCGAGGAACTGGCCCCGCGCGGCATCACGGTCTCCGCGCTGCACGTCGGATACATGGACACCGACATGGCCTCGGGCGTCTCCGCCGACCAGAAGGCCGACCCCGCCGATGTCGCGGCTCAGGCCCTGGCCGGCATCGAGCAGGGCCTGCCCGAAATCCTCGCCGACGACACCAGCCGGCAGGTGAAGCAGAACCTGGCCACGGCGCCGAATGCGGCGTGACGCGGGTGGGTGCTGAGGGACCGGTGTCAGGCCGGGTCCCCCAGCGGTCGGTGGGGGCAGTCAGCCGGTGGTGTCCAGCTCGACGAAGAGCGTGGGCGTGAGCGCGTCGTGTGCGGCACGGGCGAGGTGGTGGCCAAGGAGCGTCGTCCATGTGCCGAGGGCGGTGTCTCAGACCTGGAAGGCGCGCTCGGGCAGGGCGATCTCGGCTTCGACGCTCGCGCCGGGGCCCGCCGTGACGGAGGCGAAGACGGCCGGCCACCGTTCGGGGCGGGCCGCCGGGGAATCGGTCGGCGGGCTCACATACAGCAGGACGACGTCGCGGCCGGGCCGCGCCCCGGACCACGTGCCGCTGGCATCGAGTGCTGGCACTCGGTCCCCGGAAATCGGTCGGGCCTAACGACGCCCTTCGCCCCGGCCTCGGGGCCGGTGGCCGGGCCGTCGATGCCGTGCTCGCCGGATCCCGAGCGCGATGCCTGACCCGCCCCAGGCGGGCTGGCCTGGCCCGGCAAGCGCCGCGCCCTGGCTGGAGCGGCCCCACTCCTGCATGGACTGCTACAGCCGGAGCGAGATCCGGGCGTACCGAAGGTCGCGGGGCCGCTCGGCCAGGCCGGAAGCATGCTCCGTTCGAGGCGGGCAAGGGGGTCGGTGTTACTCGCGGTCAGTACTGGGGGGCTGCCGCGATCGGCCCGAGGTCGGGCTCTGCCCGCAGTTCCACAGTGAGTGGTGTGGCGGCTGCGGCAAGGTCCAGTACCAGGATCTCGTTGGCACCCGCACGCCACACGGGCGCCGGGGCGTAAAGGGTGCGCTGCGGCCCCTTCTCTGTGCGCAGGCGGCCGAGGAGGAAGCCGTTGAGCCAGACCAGGGTGCGGTGGCTGCCAGGGACGGAAAGGAATGCGTCGGCGGCCTCGGGCAGGTCGACGACGGCGCGGTGGAAGGCGGGGCCGTCGTCGGTTTCGGCGGCAGCGGTGGTGGGCAGGGCCGTCAGGTCGTCGAGGGGGAGCACGCGGATGTCCCAGTCGAACAGGTGCTGGTGGTCCAGGCGCACGCCTGCCACCGGGCCCTTGCGGTCGGCCAGGTGAGGGCCGTAGTTGACCCGGCCGAAGGGCTCGACGAGGATCTCCAGCTCCGCGCCGCCCTCGGGGACGGACAGCTCGATGGTCGGGGACGGGTCGTCGCGTTCGAGCACGCCGACCAGGTGCCCGTCGAGGAAGATCTGCGCCAGGTCCCGGATGCCGTCGACGGTCAGCGTGGCGGGACCGCCGGGTCCCGTGATGTGGTTCCGGTAGTGGACGAGCCCGCAGTGGTGGCCGAGCTTCTCGATCGGTTCGGGGGCCGGGCGCCTCAGCGCGGCGGAGAGCAGGTCCAGGCTGCCCCGCAGGGACGCGACGCGGGTGGCGGGGACGGTCCGCGGGTCGACCCGCCGCGGCTGGGCGGGCAGTTCGGTGTCCGGCAGCGGCACATGGCGGCCGATGACCTCGCGGAAGGCATGGAACTTCTCGGTGAGTTCGCCGGCCTCGCCGATCGGCGCGTCGTAGTCGTAGCTGGTGATCGTGGCTAGGTAGCCGGGGTCGGCGAGGGTCTTGCCGGTGTGGTTGGCTCCGGCCCACCAGCCGAAGTTGGTACCGCCGTGGCCCATGTAGATGTTGACCGATCCACCGGCGGCGAGGATCCCGTCGAGTGCCTCGGCGGCGTCGGTGGTGTCCCGGACGTGGTGGGGGCCGCCGTAGTGGTCGAACCAGCCGTTCCAGAACTCCATGCAGACCAGCGGGGCGTCCGGCTGGAACGTGGCGAGGGTGGTGAAGGCCTCGCCAGGGCGCGAGCCGAAGTTGGCGGTGGCCCAACACGCTGCGCGGCATACCCCAGGACTCGACGTACCTGAACAGCCTCCTGAAGACCATCAAGGGGTCGATCGTCCTCGTCGGACACTCCTACGGCGGCGGGGTGATCTCGCAGGCGGCCGCCGGGCTCGACAACGTCAAGGCACTGGTGTATGTCAACGCGATCATGCCGGACAAGGGTGAGTCGTTCGCGAGCCTCTCCGGCAAGTTCCCGGCCGCCCCGCTCACCAAGGCGCTCAAGCAAGTGCCGTTCCGCAACGGCGACGGCACCACGGGCACGGACGTGTACATCCAGGCCGCCAAGCTCCAGGCGACCTTCGCCCAGGACGTCCCGCAGCAGCAGGCGTCCGTCATGGCGTCGACACAGCGCCCGATCGCGCAGTCGGCGTTCACCGACAAGCTCACCGCAGCGGCCTGGCGGGACAAGCCGGTCTACGTGCTCGTCGGCACGCAGGACCGGGCCATAGACCCGAGCCTCGAGCGGTACGAGGCCAAGCGCGCACACGCGCGCAAGACGGTGGAGATCAACTCCTCGCACGTGTCCCTGGTCTCCCACCCCCAGGCGGTCACTGATCTCATCGTGAGTGCGGCCCACGACTCCGGTCACCAGTAGGCGAACGGCAGCACCCCGGGCGCAGGCGGCGAGGGGCCTCCAACA
Organism: Streptomyces sp. NBC_01320; assembly: GCF_035974375.1. Taxonomy (NCBI): domain Bacteria; kingdom Bacillati; phylum Actinomycetota; class Actinomycetes; order Kitasatosporales; family Streptomycetaceae; genus Streptomyces; species Streptomyces sp. NBC_01320. The sequence goes on along the minus strand of NZ_CP108390.1, from coordinate 10,524,806 downwards.
GACACCGGAATCCCACCCGCAGAGCGCGTCCGCGGTCACCCACGAGATGGGCAGCGAAGACGCCAGGGTTCGGGATCACCCGGAACCAGGGCGCATCAGGCGGCAGCTCGGTCATGGCCAGCACCAGCCCCTGGCCAGGGGCCGGCGGATCAGGGCTGCGCGCCAAGATCCACCGGACACCCCTGATGCACTCCCGAACGCGGTTGCCGTCAAAGGCTGCCGTCAAGGCATGAGCCAGAGGCCCCTGTGGATCACTCCACAGGGGCCTCTGGTCTGCTGGGCACTCGGCAGGATTCGAACCTGCAACCTTCTGATCCGTCGGATCGGGCAGGCGGTTGGGCGGGGGCTCCGGCGTCAACCCGGCTGGTCTCTGATGGTCGTGATTACTGAGCTTGTAGCCGTGGTGTCGTCAGCCTGAGTCTGGTCTCGGCGAGGCAGCCGTAGATGATGTCGCTGCGGTATTTGGATCTGGCGGAGGCCGTGTCGTAGCGCGCTGATGAGGTGCTCGGGGTCAGTGAAGGCCGCGGTGGCAGACAGGCAACCCCGAGCCTGCGGTGGCCGTCAGCGCCGTGCCGACGTCGCCTCAGATGCGGTCGGAGGGCGCGGGAAGGAGATCGTCTGCCCGGCCGGTTTCCGTTCGTGGAGGCGTCGGCTGAATTCCTGGTGGCCGACACCGACGATGGGCGCGATGGCGGGCGCCGCCGCCTCTTGCCTCGGATCACGATGCCAGGACGCGGCCGGCGGCTATGGCTGATGCGACGGTGCCGCCGGTAACGACGGCCCAAGCGGCGACGATCGGGATGCGGGTGCTCCAGGTGCGCAGCGCGGGTGAGGTCGTCGCTCGGGCGAGGAACGCGTCGCGACCGCGCAGTACCGCAAGGCCGACGCCGGTCAGGGTCAGCGCCATGCCGGCACCGAACGCCGCCACCATCGCGATGGCTGGGCCGACCCGGCCGGTCAGCAGCCCGGTGAGGAGGACGAGGAACGCTGACGGGGAGGGAAGCAGGCCGCCGGATGTGCCGAGCAGCAGGATGCCGCGCCAGGTGAGCAGGGACGTGGACGTCGGGATGTGGTGGCTGTGGCCGTGGTGGTGATCGTGGTCATGTCCGTGATCGTTTCCATGTTGGTGGCCATGGTGGTGGCCATGGCTGTGGCCGTGCTTCCGGTTGATCAGGTGGCGCCGGAGCAGGCCGACGCCCACGGCGACCACGACCAGGGCTGCGATCAGCTGAAGCCAGTTCGTCACCGCTGCGACGTCCGGTGCTTGCTGGGCGGCGAGCCACCAGCCCACGGCGAGTACGGCGACCGATGCGGTGTGCATGACGGCCACGATGGCGCCGAGCCACACCGCGTCCCGCGCCCTGCCCTGGCCGCCCACGAGGTACCCGGCGGCGAGCGTCTTGCCGTGACCGGGGGCGCAGGCGTGGAAGGCGCCCACCGCCGCGGAGATGAGAAGGGCCAGTGGCAGGACGACTCCGTGGTCCAGGAGTGCCGCAAGGTCTGTGGTCCATATGGTCGCCGGCGCGGTGGACGCGGTGGCGGCGGAGGTGTCGGCGGCGCCGAGGGCAAGGGTATGGGTGGGGTCACTCGCCGTGTGCAGGCCGCCGCCGCCCTTCTCCGTTACCGAGATTGTGCGATAGGCGGGGTTGACGTCGGTCAGCGCGGTGATGGTGAGGGCGACCGCGTTCACCGGTTCGGGGCAGGTGTAGGGCACCACGGCGCCCTTGCTCGCGAGCTGCTGGGTGTCCACTGTGCCCAGCCGGCACTCACGCCCGTCCTGGTGCACCGAGATGTGGGAGCCGAGGTAGGCCGCCTCGTCTCCCTTGGCTGCCTGGTGCAGGACGTCCAGGTCGTCCTGCTGGGCAGACCAGGCAATCTCGACGGTACGGCCTTCGGCCTTGACCTTGGCGACCGGCGGTGTGCCGAAGGGGTGTGCCTCGGCCGTGCCTGCGGCGCCGAGCAGCGCCAGCGCGGCTGCCAGGCCGATCAACAGGAGACGGGCGGCGTGGCTGCGGGTGGTGCGGAGGATGTGCACAGTGGTGGTCCCGTCGGGAGTGGAGCGCCGCGAGTTGCCTCCCCTGGCGGGGGAGGCAACTCGCGGACGGTGGATCAGTGCTCGCGCAGGTGGCGGGCGGCCAGTGCGTGGAGCGTGCCGTCGTCGGTGAGGGCGATCACCCAGTCACCGCTGACGGAGAGCGCCGAGGTCACACTCGCGCCGAGGTTGTACTCGGTCAGGAGCTTGCCGGTGGCGCGGTCCAGGACGACCAGACGGCCGTCGCGGGTGCCCGCGTACACCCGGTCCTTGGTGGCCAGGGCGTGCATCGCGGGCGCGTTGAGGTCCCCGGTGCACCCCACGGGGCTCCTGCCGGGTTGGTAGCCGACCTTGGTCTCCCAGGTCGGCTTGGACGAGTCGGCCGCGCTGGTGTCGTAGGCGCGGATGACTCCGTCGCGGCTGGCGACGTAGGCGGTGCTGCCCCAGATCGCGGGGCTGGTCAGCGGGGCGGGGCCGCTCTCGCCGCAGCCGCTGCCGCCGCCCAGCGGGGACTTCCACAGCTCCGCACCGGTGCTGAGGTCGTGCCCGCGGATGCCGCTCTCCGTCATCGTCACCAGCTGCGGGTTGCCCGTGGCCGGGTCGGTCAGGGCCGGGGAGGAGTGGCTGGCGATGCCGCCGCCGGTGTCCTTCGCCCACAGCTGGCGGCAGCCGACGAGGTCCATGGCGACCACCGTGTTGCTGGAGTCGGTGTGCAGGTAGGCGATGTCGGAGCCGGGCTGGCGAACAGCCGTGCTGTGGAACTGGCCCCAGTTCGTCGCGCCGTTGAAGCCGCCCAGTAGGTCGCCGGTCTTGGCGTCACGACATTGGATCTTGTTCCAGTTCTGGTAGACGGCGACCGTGCGCGGCGCGTCCTTCAGGTCGAAGACGGTGACCGGGCCACCGGCGCGCCCATAGCGGCGGACGGTGTCGCCGTGCTGCTGCTCGTCCTCGATCTTCTGCCAGACGACGTGGCCGTCCTTGGCGTCGAGCGCGTAGATCCGGCCGACGGCGGTGGTGATGTAGACCTTGCCGTCGTGGTAGGTCGGTGCCGACTCGGCGTCACCGTCCAGGTAGGTGCGCCAGATCTCGCGGCCGGACTTGATGTCGTAGGCCAGCATCATGTGGTTCGGCGAGTCGAACGCCCTGGAGGAGACGATCACCTTGCCGTCCGCCACGACCGACCCGTTGAGGTTGAACTGCTCGCCGGTGTTGGCCGCCCACTGCAGGTCGAGCTCGGTGCCCGGGTCGTCGCTGCTGTTGGAGCGGCCCGCCTCGTCGCGGCCCTGACGCAGCCAGTCCTGGCCGGTCTTCGGCTTGGCGATCTTGTCCTCGGGTGCCACCGTGAAGGTGTTGGTGACGGTGGGCCACGCCTTGCTCCGCGTGTCGACCGCGGTCATCTCGGCCGTGTAGGTGCCCGGCCGCATGCCGGGGAGGTTGTCGCTGACCCGGGTCCAGGAGGTCCGGGCGGCCGGGCAGGGCTCCGGGGTGCCGCCGGGGGCCGTGTAGCAGTTCTCGATACCGGTCTTGCGGACCTTGGTGCCGAACTTCATCCGCTCCTTGTGCCAGGCGATGTGGCCGCGTGAGTCGCGGATGGTCAGTGAGGCCGTGTCCGGGGTGCGCCCGGCGTCCTCGGTGTACAGCTCGATCGGGATTCCGGCGCTGTTGCCGTGCACACTGCCCTGGGCGGGGCTGACCAGCGCGACGGCGTTGCGGACGTCGAACTGGCGGTGGGTGCCCATCACATAGCCGGTGTCCTCGTTGCGCTTCGTGCTGGGGTCGTCGTAGATGCCCTTGAAGTCGAGGATCTTGAAGTCCGCGCGGGCACCGTCGATGCCGTACTCGCCCTGGTTGTTGATCTCAACCGAGCGGTTGAAGGCGCCACGGCGGTACTCGGCCTGCTGGTTGTGGCCCGCGGCGAACATCCGCACGTCGTACTTCGACAGCTCGTCGATGGTCGGCTGCATGCCGGCCCCCGGACCCCACTTGGTGAACAGCGAGCGGTGTGCGAAGACCATCACCTGCTTGCCGACGGCGTGGCGCTTGAGGTCCTCGCGCAGCCAGTCCAGCTGCGGCTTCAGGCCGCTGGAGTCGTAGTTGTCCTCAAGGACGACGATGTGACGGCCGTTGCGGTCGAAGCTGTACCACTCCGGGCCAAGGTTGCGGCGGTAGTACTCCATACTGCCGCCGTAGCCCTGCGAGGTTGCGGTGCCGCCGACGTCGTGGTTGCCGACCACGGGGTAGAAGGGCATGCCGAGCTTGCCCTCGGTCAGGCCCTTGCGCAGGATGTCGTAGCCGCGCTGGCGGCGCGGCTCCGCCGCGTAGTCGGTCACGGTGTTGTCACCGGTCGTGATCGCCATGGTGGCGCCGTCGACCTCGGACATCGCCTCGACCTGCTTGGGCCACCATTTCTCCGCGCTGGCGGCGCCGGCGTCCGAGGTGTTGCTGACCTCGATGTCCGAGTTCATCAACCATTTTTCGGTGGGGTTGGCGGCGTTCTTGTCCTTGACGAGGGCGAAGTCGATGCCGGAGCCGCCCTCCTCCGGGACCTTGTGGAAGAACTGCGGGATGTAGTCGTCGCGCAGTGCGGGGGTGTAGCCGTTCGGGGAGACGATGCTGATGAGGTCGGTCTCCCGGCGGGTCGGGGCCATCTGCAGGCTGTACGAGCCGTCGGGGCCGGTCGTGGTCCAGACGGAGCCGTCGGTGACGTCGACGCCGGGCATCGGAGCCTCGCCGGCGTCGCGCTTGCCGTTGCCGTTGGCGTCCTCGAAGACCGTGCCCGTGACAGTGACCGTGTTCGCGGTCGCCGCGGCCCCCTCAGCGAGCGGCGCCGCCGAGGCCACCTGCGGAGCCAGGCAGGACAGCGCCAACGCGCCGATGGTGGCCAGCTTCACCGGCTTGCGGTTGGCGCCGACCTTGGCGGCCAGCTGGGCGAGCTGGAGCCGTCCGGTGCGGATCTGCCACACCGCGAGCAGCAGCGCGGCGGCCAGCGCGATGCCGAGCGCCACCACTGCCCACGGGAAGGTGGGGAGCGCGTGGGCACCCGATGCGTCGACAACGGGGGTCTGCGCGTTGGCGTTGGCCGTGGTGCCGTCGAATTCGGCGACGACCTGGGTCAGCCCGCCCTGCTGCAGCATCGCGCTCAGGTCGAGCTTGTCGACGTGGCAGCTCCACGCGAGCTCGACCACCACACCGCCGGGGACGCCGCCGGAGTCTCCGGCGATGCCGGAGCCGGTGGCGGGGCAGCTGGAGGTGCTCAGCAGGCGCGAGGCCCAGGCCCCCGCCCTCTGCGGTGACACCACGTCACGGTGGACGATCAGCCGCCCGCTGGTGACGTCGTTCTTGGTGGATATGACGAGTTCGCCGTGCTGCGGCGACACATGCGCAGCGGCAGGCTGCGCACAGAAGCCCAGGATGAAGTAGAGCAGCGCGAGGCCTAGACCAGCTGATCTGCGTAGGAATCTCATGGGCGACGAGGCTAGCTTGACCGGACAACTTTCCGGTCGAGAAAGGGCGATCTTCATCGAAGGGTCCACGGGAATTCACGCGAAGGCGCGTGGGGTCTCCCAGTGCGGCGCCGCCCGGTGTCGGTGAGCGGCATGAGGGCCAGCAGTCCGGCGACTTCGGCGTCGTCCGGCAGCAGCCGATGCCACCTCGTCCACATAGAGGATTCGGTCCGGCGTAACGGGGACGGGTTCCTCGCTGGTTCCGAGCAGATCGTCGAGTTCCCCACTGCCAAGTAGGAACGCGCTCGACTACGCGCAGCGCAAGAGCCTGTGCGGGCCGCACAGCCGCGGCCGGTCCGGCTCAACGGAGAGGAGCGCCGCGTGAACCCACGTACACCGTCGCAGAACACGTACGGCGAGACCAGGGTGCCGTCCTTGCAGTGCGCGATTGTGCCGCTCGTTGCGCTCAGCCGGAAAGCCGTCCCGTGGGGACACGTAATCATCGTGTCTGGTCCGCTGCTGCAACACCTGGCGGACACCTGTCCGGAGTGTGCTGCGGGGAGCAGAGTTGTATGGACAACTCTCCTGCCTCAAGGAGTGCAGCGTGCCCTCTTCCCGTATCCGGTCCGCAGTAGTGGCCGGCTCCTGCGCCGTTGTCCTCGCTGTCGTCGGCTCGCCGGTCTCGTCCGCCGCACCGACCAGCAGCACCCAGTCGGCCGTGAGCGCATCCACCCTCACCCTGAACACCCAGCAGCCCCAGGTCGGTCAGAAGCTCAGCTTCAGCTACACCACCGACGCTCCCAGTGCCAAGAACTGGATCGGCATATACCCGGCGAGCCGCAAGCCCGGCGACGGGGCCTCGCTCACCTGGGTCTACGTCCCGAACGCCAGCGGCACCGTGACCCTGGACACCTCCGGCCTGCCGGCCGGCTCCTACTCCGCCTACTTGCTGGCCAACGACGGGTACCAGGCACTCGCCGCACCGGTGAACTTCGATATCGCCCCCCGGCCCCCGCGCCATGCCACCGTCCAGGGCACCGTCTTCGACGACAAGAACGGCAACGGCACCCAGGAGAAGGGCGAGCAGGGGCTGGCCGGTGTGTCCGTCTCGGACGGCGCGACCGTCGTCCGCACCGACAGCAACGGCCGCTACGTGCTCTCCGCCGACCTCAACCAGTGGACCCGCACCATCGTCAACATCACCATGCCGCGCGGCTACTCGGCCACCCTCGGCAGCAACCGGGTTCCGCGCTTCTACCGCGACCTCGGCTCACCGGAGGCCGACGCCACCCTCACCCAGAACTTCGAGCTGCGGCGAGACAAGGCCAGCGAGCGGCCTGACTTCACCTTCGCACAGATCACCGACACCCACGTGACCAGCCCCGACGGTCCGGAGGCGCCCGTGGACGGCGATGGCGTCACCCCAGGCAAGCTCGCCAAGCAGCTGGACGACATCGCCGCATTGCCCACCAAGCCGGCCTTCATCGCGGCCACCGGAGACCTCAGCGGCGACGGTGCGCCCTCCCACTGGCAGGCATGGCTCAAGGGCTCAGCGAACTCCAAGCTCCCGATCTGGCCGCTGACGGGCAACCACGACCACGGCGGCGGGGACAGCGGAGTCGGCAACTACCGCTCGTTGCTCGGGCCTTCCTGGTACTCCTTCGACTACGGCAACACCCACTTCATCCAGCTCGAGAACAACGGCGGCCTCGGCGATCCGGTGCAGATGGCCTGGTTGAAGCAGGACCTGGAGCTGAACGGCAAGAACGCCGACGGCATCAGCAAGCAGATCGTGGTCAACACCCACGAGCCGCTGGACACCCCTGACCCCGGCGGCTCCACCGGGCAGATCAACACCCTGCTCGCACTACTCAAGAGCTACGACGTCAAGGCCATCTTCAACGGCCATATGCACACCAACTTCACCGACCCCCACCTGTTGGACGGCGCGGTGGAGTACAACACGGCCTCGGCAACGTACAACGACGACCACTCGCCCACCGGCTTCCGCGAGGTCACTATGCGCGACGGTGAGGTGAAGGCCGAGTTCCGGATGTTCAACCAGGAGCACACGGTCGCAACCACCTCGCCTGCGCCCGGCTCTCAGGTCGGCCAGGGCCGTACCGAGTTCCAGGTGGACGCCTACAACACCTCCAGCCATGTGAAGCGGGTCGAGATCCGCATCGACGGCCACGAGGTCCAGAAGCTGCGCCCCACCGGCAAGTTCTCGTGGTCGGCCCCGTGGGACACCCGCGAGCTGGAGCTCGGCGACCACACCGCCAAGGTCACCGCATACGACGACGCCGGCAAGAGCTGGTCCACCACGAGCCGCTTCACCATCGTGCGGAACGCCGAACAGGTGCGCCCGGGCGCGGACGTGCCCGAGTTCCACGGCGACGCCCTGCACACCGGAGTGCAGCCCGGCAGCCTCGGCTCCGGCAGCCTGACCAACGCCTGGACCCACCGCACCGGCGCCACCATCGGCATGTCCTCCCCGGTGGTCGCGAACGGAACCGCGTACATCGGCACCTGGGACACTGACGGGTCCAAGGGCAATGGCGTGGACGCCGTCGACGTCGCCACCGGCCGGACCAAGTGGCACTTCGCCACCGACAGCCTGGTCCAGTCCACGCCCGTGGTGCACGACGGGACCGTCTACGTCACCGAGATGCGCGGCACCCTGACCGCGCTGGACGCGGCGACCGGCGCGAAGAAGTGGAGCTACACCCTCCCCGGTTCCTCGGAGACCGGCCGCTACGACGGCTACGCCTACGGTGGCGCGACCGTCTCCGGCTCCACCGTCTACTACTTCGGCTACACCACCACGGGCAGCCACCTCGTCGCTGTGGACGCCGCCACCGGTAAGCAGCTGTGGAATTCCCCGGTGGACAGCGGCTGGTGGGACAGCAGTACCCCCACCGTGGTCGACGGCAAGGTTTACGTCCACGACAGCCGTGGTGGCCTGCGCATCTACGATGCCGCCACCGGTAAGCAGCTCGTCTCCGCCGGAGGCGTCGGCGGCGTCCACCACTCCACTCCTGTGGTGGCCGACGGACGGGTGTTCACCACCGACTTCATCGGAGACGCCGGCAACAACTCCATCCTGGCCCGCGACGCCTCTACCGGTAAGGAGCTGTGGCGGTACCGGAGCACCGGAGTCTCCAAGGATGACGCCGGCCAGCCGGGCGCCTCTGCGGCGGTCGACGGCCACACCGTGTACGCCGCCTTCACCAACGGCCGCGTAGCCGCTTTCGATGCCGCCACTGGCACCAAGCTCTGGGACTTCCAGAGCGGCAGGGCCTTCGTCGGCTCGCCGACCATCAGCGGTGACACGCTGTGGATCGGCGGCACCGACGGCCACCTGTACGGCCTGGACAAGACCACCGGCGCCAAGCTCCAGGACCTGGACCTCGGCGCTCCCATCCTGTCGACCCCGACCGTCACCGGTAACACGCTGCTGATCGGCGCCTGGGACGGCAACCTCTACGCCTTCACCGCTCGCGGCTGACGCTCCCGCCGCACCGAACCCGAGCCGACTGCGGCCCCAGCACACCGCCGGGGCCGCAGTCGGCCGTTTTGGTTCCGCAGCCAGCAGCCCCGACCGGGTGCCGGAGGAGCGAGGCGGCGGATGCTGTGCGGGCGGTACGCAGCTCGCCGAGCCCCGAGACAGCGGTCGGTGCCACCCGCGGACGATGGCCGTGGACAGGTGAGGGGACGCTGGGAACAGGCCCGCAGGGGAGCGCAGATCCCTTCGCGACGCGGCGCCCAGTCGATTCCCGGGCGGTCGCTGTGCAGCAACACGAATCGGGTCCTGGCCGCCGACGGCGGCCAGGACCCGGGTCCATCATGGGGTGATGTGTCAGGCGGTCCGGGGTGGCGGTCGGTCGGCCCCGGCCGCCAGGTCCTGGAGCAGCGCCAGGTCGGCGTGGTCGAGGCCGGAGATGATGTGCCGCCCGGGCCCTGCCGGTACGGGGATCAGCAACGGCACCACCAGGATCGGGCAACCGGCCGCCTCAGCGGAGGCGGCGCCCACCGCGCTGTCCTCGACAGCGACACAGGCGCGCGGCGGCGGCAAGGTCGGGGGCGGGCTTGGTGCGCGGGGTGTCCTCGACGGTGATCGTGATGTCGAACCGGCGTCGCCCGATGGTCGTCAGCACGGTGTCCACCACGGCGCGCGGGGAGGCGGATACCAGCGCGGTGGGGATGCCCGCCTCGCGAAGCGCGTCCACCAGTTCCAGGGCGCCGGATCGCGGCACCACCTGCGTCGCGACCCGGTCCGCGAACTCTCTCAGGAGCTCGCCGGCGAGGTGCGCCGCGGGTGCCCGCCCGCCGGTGGTGCGGTGCAGGTGGCCCGCGGTGTGCTCCACGGATCGGCCGAGTACGTCGGGTGTGTCGGCCTCCCCGAGGGCGTATCCGAGGCCGCGGACGACCGACTTGACGGCGTCCCATCAGACCCACTCGGTGTCCACGAGGGTGCCGTCCATGTCGAAAGACGACGGCCTGCAGCCGGTCTGACTCAGCGATGTGTGGAGGCGAGGTCTGCTCTGCTGTTCCGGTCAAAAGTGACGTAGTGTCAACGAATGTGAGGCGCGGCGGGAGTCCACCAGCACCGGTCGGTCGGGGAGGGCCACGGAGACCGACGCACCGGCGCCGAGCGCGGCTGCGTCGGGTGTGGACAGGTCGGCGTTGATCTCGGCGCCGTCGGTGAGCCGTACGGTCAGCCGCGTCATCGCGCCCAGGAAGGTCGCCGCCACCACTCTCGCCCCGCCGTCGACGTCGGACCGCACGGCAACGGCCTCGGGCCGCACCAGCACGTCCAGCTCGGCGCCCGCCGCCGCCCCGCCCGTCACCGGAAGCCGGCGGCCCAGCACCTCGACCTCGCCCTCGCCGGTCGCGCGGCCGGGCAGCCGGGCAGCCGGGCAGCCGGTTCATGGTGCCGACGAACTCGGCGACGGACACGGTCGCCGGGTGCGCCTACAGCTCCACGGGTGGGGCGCACTGCTCAAGCCGCCCGCCGCGCATCACCGCCACCCGATCAGCCATCGACAACGCCTCCTCCTGGTCATAGGTGACGAAGAGGGTGGTGATGCCAAGATCCTGCTGGAGCCGGCGGATCTCCTCGCGCAGCATCAGCCGTAGCTTGGCGTCCAGTGCCGACAGCGGCTCGTCCAGGAGCAGTACCCGCGGCCGCAGCGCCAGCGCACGGGCCAGCGCGACGCGCTACTGCTGGCCGCCCGACAGTTGGTGCGGGTAGCGGCTGCCATGGTCAGGCAGGCCGACCAGCTCCACCAGAACCTCTTCCTGAAGGGCTATGCCCGCCCGGCGCTCATGTCCTCAATGACCCGGAGCGGCACGGTCGACAGCGCGGCCGCCGCCCATCTGCCCCCGGTCACCGGAACCCCCTCCTTCCCGACCGAAGCCCAGCTGGACAAGGCCAAGCAGGTTGTGGCCCAGGGCTGGGGCAAGGCCGTGGCCGGGTGACCCAGCCCATGGCCGACTCCTCCGCCACCGTTACCCCCGCTGTCGTGCCCGTCGGCGGGGGGCGTGACGCCACAGTGCGGGGCCCGGAACCGGCTCCGCCCGGGCCCCGGCTCGCATTCCGGCTGTCCCGCCCGGCCCCGCGACCGCGCCGTCGCTCGGCGGCCGCGCTCGCGGCCGTACCACCGCTTGCCTTCACCGGGCTGTGCTTCGGCGTCCCCGCGCCGGCCACGCTGAACGGCGCGTTCACCGCGCAGGACCCGACCACAGGCGCCTCGCACTACACCACCGCCAACCTCAGCGCCTCGCTGCACGGCGCGTACCTGACCGCGCTGGCCGGCAGCGTCAAAGTCGCGAACGTGGCTGCGGTATCAGCACGCCGGCAAGGCCGGCCGTTCGCGCGGAGAGCAGGTTCACAGGGTCTCCTGAGGGTACGTCAGCTGCGCGGGAAAAGTGATCGGGTGCTACCAAAAACCCAGGCAACTTGTCCAAACAAGATGTCCCAAGTACGTCGGAATGCGATGACCTTTCAGTGAACGGAGAACAGATGCTCGCTCTCGGTTTGAAGACCCTTTGAGACGATGCCGGCCGCGTGGGGGTGCGGTCTTTGCTGTGTGCAGGACAAGTGTGCCCGGTGCGGTGGGATCGCCTACCCTGTGTGCACACGCCGGTGCCTCGCGGAGCGGGGACGGTATTGCGGATGAGGGAGCTGGGTGTGGCAGCACGGCACGAGCAGATCGCCGGCGAGTTGAGGCTTGCGATCGACCGCGGCGACTACCCGGTGGGGGGCCGGCTCCCGACCGAGGGTGAACTCGCCGAGCGGTACCAGGTATCCCGCGGCACCGTCCGCCAGGCGCTCGCGGCTCTGGTGGCCGAGGGGCTGGTCGGCTCACGGCAGGGCACCCGACGAGTGGTGCTCGGCGCCCGCCGCAGTCAGAGCTTCACCGAACTGCGCAGCTTCGCCCAGTGGGCGCGTGCAGCCGGACACAAGGCCACCGGCAGCGTCGTGGAGGCCCTCCGGCGCCCGGCCACCACGGAGGACATGCTGCGTCTCCAACTCCCAGTCGGCACAGAGGTGTTGCACGTCCTGCGGGTGCGTGGCCTGGACGGGCAGCCGGCCCTGCTGGAGCGCACCGTCTACGCCGACTGGATCGCGGCCGCGGTCGAGCGTATCGAGCCCGACTGCGACTCGGTCACCCAGCGGCTGTTCGATGAGGTGGGCGTGGTCTTCGCGCACGGCGAGCACGTCATCGACACACTTGCGGCGGGCGCCCGCGACGCGGAACTGCTCGGCGTACGCCGCAGCAGCCCGCTGCTGCGGGTCCGCCGGGTCACCACCACTCACGCCGGCCGCCCCGTGGAGTGGTCCGACGACCGCTACCGGCCGGGTACGGTCACCTTCCGCATCCACAACTCCATCGGTGTCAACCCGCTCGTCCGCCAGCCCGGCGAATGACCGCGACGTGGCCCTTCAGTGGCGGATACCGCCTGCGGGGTCCGCGACGGCCTTCGGGCCTGCCCGCGGTTCTGCCCCGTCACCCGTGGCCTCGTCGTCCATGCCGCGGACCACGCCCCACCGCGCCGAACTCGTCGTCGACGCCCTCGACATGGCTCGCTCCTCCTCGACCTCCTCCCAGACCTGCGCCTGCCGAGAACCTCATCCGCGCAGGTCATGCGGCATGTTGGTACTCGTGAAGTATGCCGCCGAGCCGTTCACGTCTCCGTATGTCGAGGCGAGCGATCTGCTCCGGATCGCTGATCGGGACCGACAACGGGTGCAGAGGGCGGGCGTTGTCGATGCCCTGATGGGGCCGATGGGAGTTGGAGAAGTCCTCGAACTCGCGTAGGGCGTACAGCAGGTGCCGCTGATTCCAGATCAAGTTACGGTCCAGCAGCACGCGCCGACAGGTCTGCACCCACCTATCCATGATCGAGTTCATGCGCGGTATCCGCACCCCGCTGGGCACCACCTCGATCCTGCGGGGCTCGTAAAGTCATCGCCGCAGGTCGGGATGGTGGAGCGTTCTCGGCTGGGACCATGTCCGCCGTGATCCTCTTGATGCTGTACACGGTGGCCCGCAAGCTGCTGTCTGAACCGTTCTGATTTCGGTGGGGACTCGATCGTTTGAGAGGATCGAGTCATGGCATGTCCTTCCCAGTACCCGCTTGATCTGCGCCGTCGTGCGGTGCGCATGGTCGCCGAGGTGCGGCCCAACTACGACACCGAGTGGGCTGCGATGAAAGCGGTCGCCGCGAAGCTCGGCATCGGCACGACCGAGAAGTTGCGCAAGTGGGTTCGGCAGGACGAGATCGATGCCGGCACACGGCCGGGAACGACGACGGAGGAGTCCGCGCAGATCAAGGCGATGAAGAAGGGGATCGCCGAGCTGAAGCGGGCCAACGAGATCCTGAAGGCGGCGGCGAGTTTCTTCGCGGCCGAGATCGACCGGCCACACACACGCTCGTAGCGTTCATCGACGAGCCCGGGGCCGCTTCGGCGGAGTCGATCCGATCTGCCGTGTTCTGACCGAGCACGACTGCAGGATCGCCCCGTCCACCCACTACGCCCACCACAAACGCCTGACCGCCCCCTCGGCCCGCACCGTTCGGGACGCCGAACTGAAGGCCCTGATCCAGGAGGCATACGAAGGCAACTACCGTGTCTACGGCGCGAGGAAGATATGGAGGCACCTGAACCGCCAGGGCCAGCCAGTGGCCCGCTGCACCGTCAACGTCTCATGCGCGAGCTCGGCATCACCGGGGCCGTCCGCGGCAAAAAGGCGATCACCACGATCTCGGACCCCACTGCACCACGCGCTCCGGACCTGATCGACCGCAACTTCGTCGCGAGTGCGCCGAACCGCTGCGGGGTCGCCGACTTCACTCATGTCGCCACGTTCTCCGGCGTCGTCTACGTCGCCTTCGTCGTGGACACCTTCTCCCGCCGCATCGTCGGCTGGTCCGCTTCGACCACGAAACAGACCCGGCTCGTCCTGGACGCCCTGGACATGGGACTGTGGCAACGCGAGTGCGATCAACACCCGCCTGTTCCGGGTGAGTTGCTGCACCACTCGGACGCGGGCTCGCAATATATACGTCGGTCACGCTGGCCGAGCACTTGGAGGAGGCCGGCGCCAGTTCGCAGGGGCCCTCCGCACTCAGCGGCGACAGCGTCAACTCCGCCGAGCTGCCACTCCCCCGGCGCCGGCTCCGCACCGCATGGTCCGGCGTGGCATCCCCGTACTCAACGAACGCCTGCTAATCAGCGGCAGAGAGGCGAACTGATTTACGCGTCCAGGTTGTTGGGACGTAGGTTGTGCGTTGACAGTTCACGCCCCGGTTGAAAGACGGACGGTACCCATGACCGACCACGCGACATCGCCCGGACCCGCAGCGCATCAGAAGATCGATACGTCGGTGCCGCACTCCGCCCGGATCTGGAACTACTGGCTGGGCGGGAAAGACAACTACCCCGTTGACGAGAAAGCCGGCGACGCGTACAGCGCCGTCTTCCCCGGCATCGTCACCATCGCCCGCAGCAGCCGTGCCTTCCTGCGCCGCACCATCACGTACCTGGTCACCCAGGAGGGCATCCGGCAGTTCCTGGACGTCGGGACCGGCCTGCCGACCGTGAACAACACCCATGAAGTCGCCCAGCGGCTCGCCCCCGAGACCAGGGTCGTCTACGTCGACCACGACCCGATGGTCCTCGTGCACGCCCGCGCCCTGCTCACCTCCGCCCCCGAGGGGGCGACCGCCTACGTCGACGCCAACCTGTCCGACCCTGATCGCATCCTGGCGGCCGCCGCCGAGACGCTGGACCTCACCCGCCCCACCGCCCTGATTCTCAGCAACATCCTGGGCCACGTCGCCGACTACGACCAGGCACGCGCCACCGTCACACACCTGATGGACGCACTGCCGTCCGGCAGCTACCTCTCCATCAACGACGGTTCACGGGGCACCGACGCCGACTACGAACACGCCCAGGACGCGTACAACGAAACGGGCGCCGTACCGTACTTCCTGCGCCCCGTCGACGAAATCGCGGCGTTCTTCGACGGTCTGGAACTTTTGGACCCCGGGGTGGTGTCGGTCCCCTTCTGGCGCCCGGACCCCACTTCCCCCGCCCCGCAACCCATCGGCGAGCACGGCGGCCTCGCCCGCAAGCCATGACACCCTGACGGACCAGGCCCCGCGTACGACTAATAGTGCTTGGTCAGGTCGGCATAGGGGTGGGTATGTCGCGGTGGCAGGTGGGGCAGGCGCCGGTCCAGACTGCGAGCACGGTGGATTTCAAGTCCAGTGAGACATTTGTGTGGCTATGAGATCTGTGGTGTGGTTTCCCTGCGCTTGGCGGGGTCGTTGATCCACGCTTGCTGGGGTATCTCGGGCGGTGTGGGGCGGCGACCGAAGCGTTCGGGGTGGCGGGCGAACGCTTCGGCGAGCGTGACGGCTCTCTGGTCGCGGACCTCCTCGGCGGTGCCGAAGTGGACGCTGGCGGGCGTGTGCCATCCAATGCCCGAGTGCCGGTGCTCGTGGTTGTAGTACGCGATGAACGCGTCGAACCAATCACGGGCGTGGGCCAGGGAATCGAACCGCTCGGGGTAGTCGGACATGTACTTGGTGGTCTTGAAATGGGCCTCGCTGTAGGGGTTGTCATTGGAGACTTTCGGCCGGGAATGGCTGCGGGTGACGCCGAGGTCGATCAGCAGCTGAGAGACCTTCTTGGAGGTCATTGAGGTGCCCCGGTCGGCGTGGACGGTCTCGGGCACGATGCCGTTGCGCTCGATGGTGTCCCGGATCAACTCCTCGGCACGCTCTGCTGATTCGGCGCGTTCGACGGTGTGGCCGACGATGTAGCGGCTGAAGATGTCGATGACGACGTAGGCGTGGTACCAGGTGCCCTTGGCCGGTCCGGCGAGCTTGGTGATGTCCCAGGTGAAGACCTGGGATGGGGCGGTGGCGACCAGTTCGGGCACGGTCTTGGCCGGGTGGGTGGCCTGACGGCGACGCTCGCCGGACTGGCCCTTGTCACGCAGGATCCGGTACATCGTGGAGACCGAGCAGTGATAGCGGCCCGCGTCCAGCTCACGGGCCCAGATCTGCGCGGGCGGCAGCTCCACGTACTCGGCGCTGTTCATCAACTCCAGTACTGCCGCACGCTCTTGATCCGTCAGCGCCGAGGGCTGGGCCTGGACGTGGGAGCGGGGCGTGCGGTCGGTCGGGGGCTTGAGCCTGCGGTAGTGGGTGGCCCGGGAGCGGCCGGTCAGCCGGCACGCGGCCGTGATGCCCAGCTGGCCCTGAACGCCGGTGAACGCGGTGTCCACCACGGGGTCGGTGGCGTGTTTCAGTCCGCGCTCTCGGAGATCATTTCCAAGAGCGCGGAGGCTTTTCCCATCACCTCGAGTGCGGCCTTGTTCCGGGCCAGGTCCTTCTGCAGCCGCTCCACCTGCTGTCGCAGCTTCTCGTTCTCCACCTCCGCGGCGGACTTCTTCGTGCGGGCGGGGCTGGTCCGGCGGTCGACCAGGTTTTCCAGGGCCCCGGCATCCCGGGCGGCCCGCCACTCCTTGACATGCGAGTGGTAGAGGCGTTCCCGGCGCAGGACCGCGCCCTTCTCGTTCCTGGGCGCGGCGTCGTACTCGGCGACGATCCGCAGTTTGTACTCCGAGGTGAAGGTACGGCGCTTCGGCCTCGGTGCCGGGTCGGACCCGACGGGCTCAGTGCTGGGCATAAGGGGCGGTTCTCCTGTCGTGCCCTCTCAGGCTAACCCCGCAGAACGGGACGTCTCACCCGAGGCTGACAGAGAGGGGCAGGGTCTGGAGTTCGCGGACGACTTGGTAGAGGCTCAGGCTGGCGCCGCGTCTTTTGGGGCTTGGGCCAGTCGTTGCAGGGTGCAGAAGGCGTGCGCGACAGAGACAAGGGTGACGTGGTGGTGCCAGCCGCCCCAGGTTCGGCCCTCGAAGTGGGCCAGGCCCAGGGCCTGTTTCATCTCCCGGTAGTCGTGCTCGATGCGCCGGCGGAGCTTGGCGAGCCGGACCAGCGTGGTCACAGGCATGCCGGAGGGCAGGTCGGACAGCCAGAACTGCACCGGCTCGGGCTCGCCGGCGGGCCATTCGGCCAGCAGCGAGGATGCCGTGGGCCTGGGCGGTGAGGAATTCACGCCAGGGCGGGCCGGAGCGCTGCAGAGCGGGATCGATGCCGGCGGCGCGCAGGATCTCCCAGACCGTGGACGGGGCGATCGAGTAGCCGAGGCGGGCGAGTTCGCCTTGGATCCGGCGGTGGCCCCAGGCGTGGTTCTCCTTCGCCAGGCGCAGGATGATTTGCTTGACGGTGGGCGCGGTGGAGGGCCGTCCCGGGCGGCTGCGCTGAGGATGCGTCCACTTCCGGGCGACGAAGCGCCGGTGCCAGGCCAGCAGCCTGGTAGGAGTGACCGCGAACACCTGACGCCAGCGCTCGCGTGGGACCAGCCGGGAGAGCACGGCGAGCCAGATCCGGTCGGCGGGCCCGTAGCGAACCCGGGCGATCTGGCGGCGCAGCACCGCTTTCTCGTGCCGCAACGCCATCACCTCCGCATCCTTCGCTACGCGGCTGCGCAGTACGGCTGCGGGCACCGTGATCAGATTCCGGACCAGCGCGGTGACGACGGATAACGGCATCGAAGGATCGTCGCAGATGCTGTGCCGGCCAGTCCTTCGATCTGGGAACTTCCAGGTCAGGCCCCAGAATCGCGTTTCCGAGCGGGACAAGTCGGCGGGCAGCGCGGCCCTGTCGCCCGTCTCACCGCGGTGCGGGATTGGCAGCACCGCACGCCCCGCCACCTGCGCTTTCACTGGAGCCGCCGCCTCAGCAGCCTCCGTATCGGCCCGGTCCCGTTCGGCAAAGCGGCGCAGGACCCGCTCGGCGATCCCCAGCTCCTCCCGCTCGGCCTCGACCTCCTGAAGCTGCTTGGCCAACTCCTCGGCGAGCACGTCCAGTTCGCTACGGCAAGCCGTGATCCGCTCCAGATCGGACATCCTCACACCCTCCCCACGACGCGATAGCGGGTGCACGCGTCACGCAGAGCCCCACTGGCCGGCGAACCGGCACCGTTGTCACGGATTCAGTTATCCATCAGTGGTAGACCGGGCAGCACCTTCTCGATGGTGATGGGGAAGTCGCGCACGCGCACGCCGGTGGCGTTGAACACCGCGCCCCAGCTGGTGGGAAACTCGGAACGCCCGAGCTCGATCCGCACCCGATCGGGCGGCAGTCCGAGCCCGTCGGACGCGACCTGAGTCAGGACGGTGTACGTGCCAGTGCCGAGATCGGTCATGTCCGTCTGGACGACAGCGGTGCCGTCAGCCTCCAACCGCACACGCGCGCGCCCTGGTTCGACGCCGGGCGGGGCCGACGTCGGTGGCGGGACCTCGACCACGGCGTGATGCGGGTCTTCCTGGAGGCCGACGCGCCGCGGGTGGACTGCCGCCGACACGGAGTGACGGTGACGGCGGTGCCCTGGGCTCGTCACGCTGCCGGACACACCTACGCCTTCGATCAGCAGGCCGCCTGGATGGCCGCCGAGTGCTCCAAGAGCGCGACCGCACAGTTGATGCGGACTTCCTGGCGCACGGTCGGGGCGATCGTGGAGCGGGTGGTCGCCGACCGCGACCGGGCCGTCGACCGGCTGGCCCGCCTGTGGCGGATCGGCATCGACGAGATCAGCTACCGCAAGGGGCAGAAGTACATGACCGTGGTCGTCGACCACGACACCGCCCGCGTGGTGTGGATGAGCGACGGGCACGGCAAGGACGTCCTGCACCGCTTCTTCGACGCTCTCGGCGCTGAACGGGCCCGCACCCTCACGCACATCTCCGCCGACGGCGCCGGCTGGATCGCCGAGGTCCTCCTCGATCGGGCCCCCGGCGCGATACGGGTGATGGACCCCTTCCACGTCGTCGCCTGGGCCACCGAGGCGCTGGACGCCGAGCGCCGGGCCTCGTGGAACCGGGCCCGCCGCGAGCTCGGCGACCGCGACAGGGCCCGGGCGCTGAAGGACTCCCGCTTCGCGCTGTGGAAGAACGCCGACGATCTGACCGACCGACAGGCCGCCAAGCTCACCTGGATCGCCGCCACCGATCCGCGCCTGCACCGGGCCTGGCGCCTGAAGGAGGCCCTGCGGGCCGTGTTCGCCCTGGCCAAGTCCCGCCCCACCGCCGCCCTGCGGGCCCTGGACCGGTGGATCGGCTGGGCCCGCCGCTGCCGCATCGACGTCTTCGTCGACCTCCAGCGCAAGATCATGCGGCGCTACGAGGCCATCCGCTCCGCGCTGGCCACCGGCCTGTCCAACGGGCTGATCGAGTCCACCAACACCAAGACCCGGCTCATCATCCGACGCGGCTTCGGCTTCCACAGCGCCGACGCCATCATCGCCCTCGTCATGCTCACCCTCGCCGGCCCCCGCCCCACCCTCCCCGGACGCCAACCCGCCACAGAGTGACCCACTCATGCGGCAGGAGAGCCTGAAATCCTCCCAGGCCCGCTCCCAACTGGCAATCAAACCAGGGTAGTTCTTGCCGTAGTTCGCCCTCAGCTCGTCCAGGGCGGACAGCGCCTCGGACTCGGTCGCGGCCGTGTAGATGGGTTTGAGGGCGGCGGCGACCTTCTTGCGGTCGCTGTAGGAGACGTACTTCATCGACGCCCGGATCAGGTGGGTCACACAGGTCTGGACCAGGGCTTTGTCCCAGACGGTGTTGATGGCCTCGGGCAGGCCGGTCAGGCCGTCGCAGCACACGATCAGCGCATCGCGCAGGCCGCGGTTCTTCAGCTGGCTGAGCACGTTCAGCCAGAACTTCGAGCCTTCGGTGTCCTGGATCCAGATGCCCAGGACGTTCTTGATGCCGTCGACGTCGACGCCGATGACCAGGTGGGCGGACTTGTTGGTGACCATGCCGCCGTCGCGGACCTTCACGCTGAGTGCGTCGATATAGAGGATGGGATAGACCTCGTCAACTGGCCTGTTCTGCCAGGCAGTTATCTCATCGGCCACCACATCAGTGATCTTGGAGACCAGGGCCGGGGAGACCTCGGAGCCGTAGACCTCCTTCAGATGCGCGGTGATGTCGCGGGTGGTCATGCCGCGGGCGTAGAGGGACAGGATCATGTCGTCGACCTGGGCCAGGCGCCGTCGCCCCTTGGGCACGATGACCGGCTCGAAGGCGGCCTTGCGGTCCCTGGGCACGTCCACCGTGACCGGCCCCGCCGTCGTGGTGAGTGTCTTGGGGAAGCTGCCGTTGCGGGAGTTCCCGCTGCCCCGACCGGCCGGGTCGCCGGCCTCGTAGCCCAGGTGGTCGGCCATCTCGACCTGCAGAGCCCGCTCCAGGACCGCCTTCATCATCTGCTGCAGCAGCCCGCCGGCCCCGTCGATGCCGACCCCGGCCTCCTCCGCGTCCGCCAGCATCCGGTCGATCGCCGCAGGCGACAGTGCCCCCGCCAGGCGTCGGGCGGCCTCCTCACGGCTGTCCATGGGCGCGGCCTGCGGGCTGATCTCGTTCATCAAGTCACTCACTGTGTGTCACAAACTCCAGGTCAGGACGGGCCCGACCAGCACCCAGCAAGACCATCACTTACACATAGGAGTGAACACCCTCCACTTCACCGTGTGGAAGGGGTCCATCACCCGCACCGCGTTCGGGCAGTGCGCGGAGACCGGGCCGGCGACCCAGTCCGCCGCATCGGCCGAAACGTGCGTGATCTTCGCGGAGCGTTCGGGTCCCAGCAGGTCGAAGAACTTGTTCAAGGTGGCCTTGTCCCGGCCGGGTTCGGCCCACAGCAGACGCCCGGAATCGTGGTCGACGACGACGGTGAGGTACTTGTGGCGCTTCTTGTAACTGATCTCGTCGATCCCGATCCGACGGAGCCCGGCCAGCCGGTCGGTCTGCGCCTCGGCATCCGCCCAGACCCGGGCAACGATGGAGCCGACCGTGCGCCACCCAATCCGCATCAGCTGCGTGACGGCCGTCTTGGAACAGCAGGTCGCCAGCCAGGCGACCTGCGCGTCGAAAGCCAGGGTGTGACCGGCGCCGTGCCGGGCCCAGGGCACCCCAGCCACCGTCACCCCGTGCACCGGACACGACACCCGGGGCGCGTCGGCCTCGATGAAAGCCGTGAGCACGCCGATGTCCAGGGCCCGCCAGCGACGCCGCCCCTCACCGGCGTCGTACTTCGCCGCCCTGCGCCCACAGATCCCGCACCTCTGCCGCCGCCCCTTGACCGGACGGGCATGGACAACGATCACCACACTGCCGTCGGCATCCTCGCCGGAGCCTTCCTCTTCGGCCTCGACCTGCTCGATCACCGTCTTTTCGACATCGAGCAGCCGAGTCCATATCCTTGTACTTCGCACGCCGTATCCAGGTTCTTCCGTTTCGTTCCTTAAGCAGTCGAAACGTACCCCGGGTACGGCGTGTTCTGCGTATCAGCCCTGGTCAGCGACCCACGGATCCGACAGGAGAGCCATAAAAACATCGATGCCGCCCTTGGCGGGCGCGGAGGTGATGGGTGAGCGACGGGCGGAAGGGGAGACGTACACCCGGATCCAGACCGACCTGACGGTGGAAATTCTGGCGGGATCGAGCCGGCACGGAACGCTCACGGTGGTGCGGATGCGGTGACCCCGTCCATTCAGCCTTCAACCGGGCAAGGGAAGGCCTGGACGGGCCATGGCTGTTCACCGGCGGGACCAGGTTTCGCGCAGGGCGTGCCGGCGCGCTGCGGAGATGCCGGGCCCGGCCTTGGGGCGGCGTTCCAGGTGGGTGGGTGCGGGGCGGGTGGTGGGGGCGGGCTTGGTGTCGGCGGTGAGGGTGCGGATGTAGTCGGTGAAGTCGGGGTCGGTGAGGGGGAGGTCGAGTCCGTCGACGCAGCCGACGGCGGCGGGGACGCAGTCGATGACGGCTCCGACGGCGGCGGGCCTGGGGGCGGGCTCGGTTCTGAGGGCGCCGAGGATGCGCAGGGCGGTGGGCAGCAGGCTCGCGTCGGTCGTGGTCACTTGCTTGAGCGCGGCGGTGACGGCGGAGGGGACGTCCTGGGCGGGTGTGGTGGCCGTGTTGTCGGTGGTGTCGGTGGCGGGCAGTGCGTCCTGGACGAGTTCGGTCTGGTCGTGCCACCAGCGCGCTTCGCCCTGTTCTCCCAGGGCCAGGTGGTGGAGGTAGAGGCAGTAGGAGGAGGCGGGATCTCCGGCTCCTGCGGCGTATTGCCACCAGAAGCGGGCGTTCTCGGATTCGGCGAGCTGCAGGATGCAGCCCAGCACCCGCGCGCCGGGCGGTTCGGGAAGGTGCGGGGTGATGAAGTCGTCCAGGGTCTGCAGACCGGTGCGGGCCACGACGGTCCCGCACAGGGTCTGCAGGCTCTGTGCGGCTTCGTGTTCCGGGGTCTCCGGGATCACCGGCTGAGCCGCGGACGCCAGGACCGGCGTCGGTGTGGGGGGATTTTCGAGCCGGGCGAGGATGCGTGCCTCGGCGGCGTCGATGTCCTGCTGGGCGTAGGGGGTGGCGGTGAGCCGGGCCCGGGACAGGAATGCCTCGATGTGGGGGGTCATCGCAGTCCTTCCACAGTGGTGCGGTCCGGACCGATGATCTCGCTCAGGCGGCGCCCGGGGACTTCGTCCCGGCACTGGAACACTTCCTCGGCGGCACAGCCGGGCTGTCGCCGGCGACCGTGACCCGGCTGACCAGGCAGTGGCAGGACGACCACGCGGCGTTCCAGCAGCGTGACCTGTCGGACCGCGACTACGTCTACGTGTGGGCCGACGGTGTGCACCCGAAGGTGCGGCTCGGGCAGGCGCACTCGTGCGTCCTGGTTCTGCTCTCCGTCCGTCTGGACGGCACGAAGGAGCTGATCGCGCTCTCGGAGGGGCTGCGTGAGTCCACCGAGTCGTGGGCCGACCTGCTGCGTGACTGCCGCCGCCGTGGCATGCGCGACCCGGAGCTGGTGGTCGGCGACGGCGCGATGGGCCTGTGGCGGGCAATGGCCGAGGTCTTCCCTGCCGCACGGCATCAAAGGCGCTGGGTTCACAAAGCCCGGAATGTCACGAACTCGCTGCCGAAGTCCGCGCAGGTGGGCGCGACGAAGGCGATGCAGGAGATCTACAACGCCGAGGACCGCACGCACGCCGAGAAGGCGATCGAAGCGTTCGCGAAGACTTCGTTCTACGACTTCCCGGCCGAGCACTGGATCCACCTGCGGACCACGAATCCCATCGAGTCGACGTTCTCCACGGTCGAGCTCCGCACGAAGGTCACCCGCGGGGCCGGCAGCCCGGCTGCGGCCCTGGCGATGATGTTCAAGCTCGTCGAGTCCGCCCAGGGCCACTGGCGGGCGATCACCGGCGCCCACCTGGTGCCTCTCGTCCGCGCGGGCGCCCGTTTCGAGGGTGGCCAGCTGGTCGAACGCACCGAGACCACCGCGGCCTGAGGAGAATGCCACGATGACCGTCTTCGACATCTATGGCACGAACACCTACACGGCCGGGGAGTTGGCCGTCCTGCTCGCCGACCGACTCGCAGCGGCCTTCGCCGAACGCGAGAGTGACTACCTCGGCGTCTACTTCCTCGCTGCCCTCGCCGACACGACCCGCATCCAGGTCCAGCCGAACGCCATTCCCGGAGACCACGGCGAAGACGATCTCTACGAGGACGAGTACCCCGACGTGTCGGTACTTCTCCTCGTCACCTCACCGGCTGCCGCCGAGCCCCTCAACGGCGAGCTTTCAGCGGTCGACGGACTCATCCAGCTCAGATCATCCCGAAGCTGAGCAACCTCTGATCCACAGGTATTGTCGATTGCTCGCTCATGCCAAAGGAGGTGTCTGCGGCGGAGTCTTGCCATCCCGCAGAGAACCCTTCGCCCCAAGGGACCGCGCCCATGAACGCCGGTCCGGCCGGCCCGAGGGCGACCGGATACAGTGCGCGGGACGGCAGCCTGGTTTGTGAGGGGAAGCGTGACCGACACCAGCGACACCCGACCCGCCGGCAGTGAAGCGCAAGCGCCGCGGCAGAGCCGACTGCACCGCCTGATGCGCTACATCCCCCTGATCGCCCCCGTCCTGCTGTGGGCCGTGCCCTGCTGGGTGCTCCTGCACAGCGGCCAGCACTGGCCGCTGCCCGTCACGCTCGCCGGCACCGCCCTGTTCGCCCTCGGCCTCGTCGGTATGCCGCTCGCGATGGTGCGCGGCCACGGCCGGCGCCAGCAGGACCGGGCGGCGATCGTCGGTGACACCCTGCTGGGCACCAGTTGGGTTCTGTTCACCTGGTCCATTCTGCTCGGCGTCCCATTGCGGCTCGTCCTGACCGTGGCCGGCGTCGACGAGAGTCAGGACCGGGCTCGAATTGTCACTTGGGCCGTCCTCGGCATAACCGCCGCACTACTCGCCTGGGGATACGCCGAAGCCCGCCGCGTGCCACGCGTGCGCCGACTCGACGTGCAACTCCCACGGCTGGGTGCCGGGTTGGACGGCATCCGCGTCGTCCTCATCACGGACACCCACTACGGTCCCCTCGATCGCACTCGCTGGTCGGCACAGGTTTGCAAGACGGTGAACACCCTGGAAGCCGACCTGGTCTGCCACACCGGTGACATCGCGGACGGCACGGCCGAGCGCCGCCGCGCCCAGGCCGCCCCACTCGGAACCGTGCGGGCCACCCGGGCCCGTGTATACGTCACCGGCAACCACGAGTACTACAGCGAGGCTCAGGGCTGGGTCGACCTGATGGACGAGCTGGGCTGGGAGCCGCTGCGCAACCGCCATCTGCTGCTCGAACGCGGAGGCGACACCCTCGTGGTCGCCGGCGTGGATGACGTCACCGCCGAGTCCTCCGGCCTCGCAGGCCACCGCGCCCACCTCGCCGGAGCCTTGAACGGCGCCGACCCCGACCTACCCGTCCTGCTCCTGGCACACCAGCCCAAGTTCATCGACCGGGCGGCAGCCGACGGCATCGACCTCCAGCTCTCCGGCCACACCCACGGCGGCCAGATCTGGCCCTTCCACCACCTGGTCCGCATCGACCAGCCCGCCCTCGCCGGCCTCAGCCACCACGGCCCCCGCACCCTCCTCTACACCAGCCGCGGCACCGGCTTCTGGGGCCCGCCGTTCCGCGTCTTCGCCCCCAGCGAGATCACCCTGCTCGTGCTCCGCTCCCCGCACCTGCCCACCTCGATGTAGCACTCGACGGGCCGACACATCCGCTTGGAGCAGTCCACGAGCCGAGGGATGCGGCGTCGACAGATGACCACGGGGCGGGGCGAACGCGGGTCCGTCGTGGTGGTCGGGCTGTGCGGTCACGGTGACCTCCTCCTCGATACCCTCCGACGCTACGCGGCACCGGAGGATCGCCGGGGGCTTCCCTCCCACCTCAGAAGCGACCAACGAGATCCGCCGCAAGTGCATCGACCTGCTGCGCGAGGCACTGGGCCTGCCCGCGCTGCGCCTGGGTGGCGGGGAGATCCCATTGCAGCCCGCGCCGGAGGCGGCCACCCTGTCCGCGCTGTCCCGCCAGCTCGACCGGTACCTGGGCGGCGCCATGTCTCCGGCGCAGACCCGGCTGACGGCCCTGCTCGCCGTCGAGCTGGACACCGCGGCGCGCAGCGGGGAGCTGGTCGTCGCCCTGCCCGTCGCCGCCGGAGTGGTGACCCTGGGGTACCGGCCTCGGGACTGGTAGGCCCGCATGTTGAGGTGTCGCGTATTGCGTGACTGCCGCTGCTCGATATCACCGTGAGTGACGAGCGCAGGCCCAGCTGTTTAGTGATCTGCCTACGTATTCCATGGCACCGTCGCGGTCGTCTCGATCCGGCTGTGGCTCTGCACCTGAGACAGAGCCGCTCGCTTCCGGTACACCGCTCACATGAGAGGGCGATTGGAAGACGCGTACTCGTCCGCGATGTTGAAGACGCTGGCACAGCGTGGGCATTCCGCCTGGCCGAAGAGATGGGTGATTCCGTCGGCGAGCACAACTTCCCCATCACGTACGGCGGTCTCGTGCATCCAACGACCGGGGCCGGAGAGCTCCTCGGGGGACGCCGGCCTCAGGTCGCGTCGGTCCACGTCGCCCAGGTTCCAGTCCCGGATCGCTGAATAGCTTCCGTAGTCGCCGATGGCGATCGTCACCTCCTCAGCGCAGTGAGGGCAGGCGACCTGGTAAAAGTCGTCCGAGAAGTCCCCCAGTACCGCACTCCAGTGGTAGTGCCCTTCGACTGCAATCAAGTCGCGGAAGGTCGCGAGGTAGTCGTCCGGCCGTGACCGCAGGCGCCGATCCAGCAGCTCACGGAACTCCGCAATCGCTTCGACACAACCCGCCAGCAGATCGTCGCAACCGTGCCCCCCTGCCGCGCACCGGACGATCGCCCCAGCCAGCTCGCGCGCCGGCGCGCTCCGCGACCCTAGACGCACCAGACGCGGCAGTGCGGCAAAACTGGCGGGGAACACCAAGTCGCATTCGAGGATCAGCCGGTAACCCAGCTCATCCCATGCCTCTGCATCGTCCTCGCGCTCGACCCGCGCCAGGAGCTCGGGGACGCGATCGATGTCCCCGTAGCAGTCGTACATCTGTGCCCAGTTCACCACCTGAGCATTTAACCGCCCTGAGGCTGCCGGGGACGACTCCGTATCCGGCCTCGCACCGGCCCCTCGGCGTGCGTCCATGCCCGCCCGTGCAGGAACGTGCGGAACTTCCGGCCCCACTCCGCGTCCTCGAACTGGTGGTAGCGGGGGCCCCAGTAGGAACGGAACAGAGAACCGTCGTAGCTGTCAAAACTTTTGACGGTCGGTGAGTGAGGCTGCCAGGGTGAGCGACGACCCGACGATCGGTTTCCTGAAGGCGGATGTGGCGCGGTTCTGCGCTGGTCTGGATGAGCTGGCTCCGCCGATCCGGCTGCGGCTGCTCGTCCAGCTGCGGGCCGCGCTGGACGAGGTGACGGATACGGCCCTGGATGCGGGGATGTCTGCGGCGAAGGCGGAGGGCTGGGGGCTGCGGCAGATCGGTGGCCAGGTGGGGCTGTCGCACGAGAAGGTTCGCTACCGGCTCGCCCAGCGCGCCGGCAAGGGCGAGCCGGCCGGAGGCCCTGTCTAGATCGTGGTGGAGGCCGTTTCGGGCTTGGTGGTGGAGCGGAGCTGTCCGCCCTGGCCCTCGCCTGGCAGGGCGAAGTTGTAGCGGCCGTGGAAGTTGATGTGGGCGAACTTCAGCGGCGAGAGCCGGGCGAGGTCCTCGTCACGGACGTGGATGGCTTCGGCTCGCATCTCTTCGATGATCTTCTGGAACTAGACCGTGTTCCACAGGACGACGATGTTGAGCATCAGTCCCAGTGCGCCGAGCTGGTCTTATCCGAACTAGTCCAACTCAGGGACAGGTCCGCCTGCGAGCCGACGTTCACGACGGAAAGTAGTCGTGAAGAAGTTGGGTGGGCGCGTTCCGTCGGGCGTGTCGATCGCGTCGGCACCGTGTGCTTCGCGGTCTTACTGGGAGAACGCGTAGGTCCGGACGGGGTCGAGGTGCAGTTCGTAGGGCCCGAAGCAGTCGGCCGCGAGCGTCGCGACCGGAGCACCGCAGGGGCAGGCTCGGTTGAGTCCCTCGTCGCCGGTCGGTCCGCAGCACCCAGTGCTGTTCTCCCAGTTGGGCAGTGGCTGAAGGCCGGCGGCATCGTCGGGGTGCACCAACACTGTCTGTCGGCTGCCCGCTGAAATGACGAAGCCTTCTTCGCGGCAGATCTGAGGTCCCCGCGGCTGAGCCGACTTTGGGTTCTTCTGATCCTCCTGCGCGACGTAGGGAGGTCCCCAGGGCTCGGGATCGATCGCGTAGCAGCCCCGCGGAACGGTGGAAGGTGCCCGTCGTGTCTCCTTATCCCGGTCGCGCTCGCCGACGGAGACGTCAGGGATGGCGGCAAGTTCGGCCAGCTCCGGCGTGATCGCGGTGCCGCACTTGGAACAGAGGAAGACGGTCATGCCCTCGTTGTAGTCCTCAGGGCTGCTGCTTCGCATCCTCGTTTCGCTGCTCGGTGTCGATCCGCGCGACGACGCCAGGGAAATCGGGCATGCCGAGGTGGACGGCAGGGTGCCGGGCCGCGAGGTCGCGCATGGCGGCGAGCTTCTGCTCTGCGGCGGCGATGCTGGCCTCGATCGCGGCGACCTCGCCGAGCCAGCCCTGTTCCTTGGCTTCCTGAAGCCGGACGAGAAGGTTCGCGCGCATCTCCTCCAACCGGGGCAGCTGCTCGGGGTCGGGCCGCAGGACAGGGCAACGGATGCAGGCGTGCTCGTGGACGCACGGGGTGCCGAAGTCACGGGCACAGACGCCCAGGGCAACCTTCCGCAGCTCGAAGTGGGCCAGGAAGTCCTGCCACTCCTGCGCGGTCGGCTCGCGGCACTCGCTGCTGGGCCGCAGCGACCTGCGGCGGGCGAAGAAGGCCCGGTGGTGGTTGATGACGTCCTCGGGATAGATCGCAGCGTATCCGAGCGTGGTATCGACGGTCTGGTGGCCGCAGATGCGGGCGGCGATATGCGCGGGAAGGCCGGAGCTCAGAGCGTCGGTGACGAAGATCCTCCGGAAGTCGTGCGGGGTGTAGCGCAGGGGCTCGTTGCCGGGGCCGGTCAGCCCGCTCGCCGCGAGTGCGTAGTTGAGCCAGGTATAGACGTAGTTGCGTGGGATGGCGCGGTCTTCCGGGCCGCAGAGGCGCTGGAAGGGGAACGGCATCGGCGGGCTCCAGAGCCGTTCAAGGGAGTCGTAGCGCGTCCCGAGACGGTGTTACGGCCTGCCGTGCTCATGCGCCCATCGTGGCACCGGTCGCGCTGCGGGCGGGCGGCACGAAGGTGCGGGCGCACTCGCGGTGGCACCCGGGGGCCCGGCGGGAGCTGACCATCTTCGCGGTGATCGCCCTGGCGGTCGTCGGCTTCGGCAGCAGCGGCGGGTCGGCCGGCGGCGCTGGGTCGGGCGAGCGGTTACCCCGACCGCAGCAGACCGGGGTGTATCCGGTGCACTTCCCCGGTTGGGACAAGCCCGCGCCGCGGCCGACGCCGACGGTGTCGTACCCGATCCGGTGGGACCGCAGCCAGTAGATGGCCATCGTCCGCTACGAACGCGCGGGCTGACCTGCAGACAGCACAGGGCCCCGGGCGTCATCGGCCGCCCGGGGCCCTGCTGTGTCCGCTTGCTGCGCGAGGGCCCGTCAGATCTGACGGGCCCTCGGCGTGCGGGGTGAGCACTACGGGTGGTCGGTGGCCGGGACTGATGCCGCATGCGACGGAGTGGTGCCGGCCGGTGCCTTGCTGCTGGCTCCCGGTCCGCTGGCCAGGGCCAGTAGTAACAGGAACAGCAGCAGACCTCCGCCCCCGGTGCCCGCGACCACGGCGATGGTGCGCGGGCTGATGGACCGGTGGTGCCCGCGCACGCGGGTGCCGTCGGAGCGGTAGTGGGAGCGTACGTAGGTCGTCGGTCCGGCGGGGACCGGGCGGGGCCGCGGGATGGCGCGTCGGGGTGCCGTACGGGGCTGTGCGGTGCGCGGCCGGGTGCGGCGGTTGTGGCCTTTGACGTAGGTGCCGTCGCGGCGGTAGTGGGGGCGTACTTAGGGCACGGGCGGTCCTCGGCGGTGAAAGGGGGCAATGCCCCCAGGCGGGGCCGGGTGTTCCTCGGCGCAACATTTGACGGTAGCGACCGGCACTGACAATCCGATGCGGCCAACTCCTCTACTGGGCACACCCGTTGGGCTGCGGACAGCGATTTCCGGACGGGTGATCCCGACGGCGGGCCGACTGTCGGTATCGGGTGCTGTCATGAAGGCGGCAGGGAGCTGCAGACGAGGGGGGACTGTGCTCGGGAACAGGGGATACGAAGGCGCCGATTACACCGGCCGGGATGTGCCCGGGACGCTGTGCGCCGTGGCGGCGGGGGTCTTCCGGTGAGCCCGCGTAGGCGGCGGCGCAAGAGCGACGAAGATCTGCTCTTCGCGCTGGGCGGGCTCGTGGTCGCCGGCTTGGTGCTGGTCAAGGTCGGACAGTGGGTGTGGGCGCACTGGTGGGTCCTGGTCGTGCTCGGCCTGCTGGCGCTTCTCGCCCTCGCGGGCTGGATCTACCGGCAGGTTGACCAGATGCGGTCCGCGCAGCTGCGGGTCGAGGGCCTGACCTACTCGCTCGGCCAGCTGGACGCCATGCACCACAGCGCCTTCGAGATCGCCGTACGTGACCTGCTGGCCCGGGACGGCTCTCGCGACGCGCTGCGCTGCGGCGGCCGGGGCGACCTCGGCGCCGACGTAAAGGGGCACGATCCGCTCGGCCGGCTGTGGGTGATCCAGTGCAAGCACCGCAGGAAGGGGCTGGACGGTTCGGCTG
Organism: Streptomyces sp. NBC_01320; assembly: GCF_035974375.1. Classification (NCBI taxonomy): domain Bacteria; kingdom Bacillati; phylum Actinomycetota; class Actinomycetes; order Kitasatosporales; family Streptomycetaceae; genus Streptomyces; species Streptomyces sp. NBC_01320. The sequence continues at coordinate 10,494,508 of NZ_CP108390.1, read as the reverse complement.
TCGGGACTCCGGAGCTGCAGACGCTCAACGGCACCGGCCGGCCGGTGCACGGCGGCGACGTCGTCGTAATGGTGACCAACGGGAGGATCTCCGGGCCTGCCCGCGACTTCGCCCGGCAGCAGCGCCTGCACCTGGTCGACCGGCGGGTGCTGGAGCAGTGGGCCCGGGGCGGGCGACCGCTGTGGGAGATCCTTCCCCTATTCATCCACAGCCAGCTCTTGTCGTGAGATGACCGGCACCCAGTGGGTCAGCGCAATGCGCGATCCATGTTGACCCGGTGATCGGAGACCCACTGATACGCCTCCTGCACCTCTGTCACTGCCCCAGCGTCACGGAGACGGATCATCGCGAAGTCTCCAGAGTCCGCAGCAGTCTCAATACCGCGCCAGCACCTGTCCTGCCACCACAAGATCGCAGAGACGAGATCACGCCGGTCCACGAGCTCATAACTGTCAGCGATCAACCGCAACCGTCGCGCAGCTTCGGAGGCGTCTTCGACGCTCGGCCCGAGTCCGAGGTACTGCCAACAAACGTGGGCGACATCATGGATGCGCGCGCCTGGGGCTGCCAGATCCCAGTCGATAAAGGCCACCGGGCGCAAGGCACCGCTGACAGGTCGATAGACCGTGTTCTTGGGCGAGAGGTCGTTATGACATACGACCTCATGTGATCCGGCCAGTGCCGTGCCTGCCGTCAGGTCGTGGAACTCCCGCACCAGCTGCGTGACCCGCAGCAGACTCTCGTCGGAGTACACGGCCGGCGGCTGCTGCGGTTCCCAGGCCACATGCCCATCGAGGTAGGTGAGAACCTCCCGGCCCTCCTCGTCGATGCCGCAGTAGCGCGGTGCACCGGGCCAGCCGCTGGCCTCAAACATCTTCAGCAGGTCGCCAACGAACCCCGTACTGGCCGACGCGGGCCGGCGCACCGTGGCGCCGACACGCACCACATGATTGATAAAGCCACCAGGCAAGGACGACTCAGACATCACCTCGACACCGTGTCACTCAAGCGCCTCTACACCCTGGTCGTCATCGAGCACGGCACCCGGCGCCTCCACCTCGCCGGCGTCACCGCCCATCCCACCGCGCAATGAACCGTCCAGCAGGCCAGGAACCCCGCCGTGATCCCGGACCGCCGCATCGACTCGCTGCGATTCCTCCTCCGGGACCGGGACAGCAAGTACACCCACGCCTTCGACGCCGTCTTCGAGGCCGACAGCGTGGAGATTCCGCTCAGCCCACCACGGGCACCCAAAGCGAACGCGAACTGCGAGCGAGCCGTGGGCACCCTCCGCCGCGAGCTCCTCGACCGCATGCCGATCTACAACGAGGCCCACGCCGTGAAAGTACTGACCGAGTACATCCAGCACTACAACGGACACCGTCCCCACCAATCCCGCCAGCAGTTCCCCCCGGACAGCGACCAACCGTCCAACCCGGCCGCCATCACCGACCTCCAGGCCCACCGGATCCGGCGACAACCCATCCTCGGAGAATTGATCAACCAGTATCACCGCACCGCCTGACCAAACAACACCACCGCAGCTCACACCACCGAATCGTATTTTCGAGCGGGACAGGCACCTTCGTGCGTTCTGGATCAAGTGACGCAACCCACAGAAAGGGCCTTGCCCAATACCCTGACAGTGACGAGCTGCTCAGAGAGGGGCAAGGCCATGCCAGTTGATGCTACCCCGGACCCATACGCCGACCCGATGGCATTCGGTCAGCGCATGCAGATCCTCCGCACCAAGCGCGGCATCAGCCGCCCCGTCGCCGCCGGCCTGCTCGGCATGTCGCCCTCGTGGGTGAAGCAGGTGGAGCGAGGAGAGATCGGTATGCCGAGGTTGCCCATCGTGCTGCGCATCGCCGAGCTCCTGCGGGTTCGCGACCTCTCCGACCTCACCGGCGACCAGTCCGCCCCGGTGCACCTGTTCATCGGCCCCGGGCATTCGCGGCTGCCTGCTGTCCGGGATGCCGTCAACGCGCTGACGCTGGGCGGGGACCGCGAGGCTCCGTCTGCTGGGCACCTAGTGTCCTGCGCCGGTAGTTGATCGTTAGTTGTTGTGTGACTTCTGCAGCTGGTACATCCATTCCTCGTCGTGGTCCGAAGCTGGAACCGTTACTGCTGTCCGCCGAGGAGCGGATGGCACTGGAGCGGTGGACGCGTCGGGCTACGACGGCTCAGGCGTTGGCCCTGCGGGCCCGGATCGTGCTCGCGTGTGCCGGGCCCGAGGTCCCGCCGATCGTCGTGGTCGCCCGCGAATTGCGGGTGACCGCGGACACGGTCCGCAAGTGGCGGCGGCGGTTTCTGGCCGAGCGGCTGGATGGCCTGGTGGACGAGCCACGGCCGGGCCGGCCACCCACCATCGGCGTCGATCAGGTGGAGGCGGTCGTGGTCGCGACGCTGGAGGAGATCCCGAAGAACGCCACGCACTGGTCGCGGAAGTCGATGGCCGACCGCAGCGGCCTGTCGAAGTCGAGCGTCGGCCGGATCTGGCGGAAGTTCCAGCTCAAGCCACACCTGACGGACACGTTCAAGCTCTCGACAGACCCCTTGTTCGTGGAGAAGGTCTACGACGTCGTAGGTCTGTACTTCAACCCGCCCGAGGGCGCGGTGGTGCTGTCGGTGGACGAGAAGTCCCAGATCCAGGCGTTGGACCGGTCTCAGCCGGTGCTGCCGATGATGCCTGGAATGCCCGAGCGGCGGACTCATGACTACGTGCGTAACGGTCTGACCACCTTGTTCGCGGCCTTCGACGTCGCCACCGGCGAGGTGATCAGCTCCCTGCACCGGCGGCACCGGGCGGCGGAGTTCAAGAAGTTCCTGATCAAGATCGACAAGCAGGTGCCCGCGCATCTGGCGGTCCACCTGATCGTCGACAACTACGGCACCCACAAGACCCCGGCGATCAGAACATGGCTGGCCAAACACCCCCGGTTCCAACTGCACTTCACCCCGACCGGCTCCTCATGGATCAACCAGGTCGAGCGGTGGTTCGGCTTCCTGGCCGACCAGATGATCCGCCGAGGCGCGCACAAGAACGTGCAGGCCCTCGAAGCCGACATCCGCCGCTGGGTCAAGAACTGGAACGAGGACCCCACGCCGTTCATCTGGACCAAGACCGCCGAAGAAATCCTCGACTCCCTCGCCCACTTCTGCCGACGGATCTCCGGCGCAGGACACTAGCGGCCCGCCTTGCGAAGGCGTGGGCGGCACGGCATCAGGCGCCCAATCACCGGGAGGTCATTGGCGAGTTGCTGCCAGGCCTGATCCGGGATGCGCAGCTGGCAGTGCGGCAGGCCGACACCGCATCGGACCGGCGGGCAGCACAGGCGGTGCTGTCCGAGGTGTACAGCCTCAGCCAGTTCTTTGTGGCGTACCAGCCGGACAGTGCCCTTCTGTGGCGGGTGGCCGAGCGCGGCATTGTCGCGGCGCAGGAGTCCGAGGATCCGCACGCGATCGGCGTGGCCGCGTGGCTGGCCGCGCAGGCGCACCGCGACAGCGGCCCGTCGCACTTCGATGCGGCGGACGCCATGACGACGGAGGCCCTCGGCTACCTGGAAAGGTTCCTGCCCGACGCGGATGACCGCACGGTGGCCATCACGGGGGCGCTGCAGTTCGAAGCCGGGTACACCGCTGCCCGCCGCGGGGAGAACGGGGCGGCGTGGGGGTGGTGGGATAAGGCACAGGCCACCGCCCGCCGGTTGAACCCGACGTACTACCACCCGATCACATCGTTCTCTCGGGCCATCATGGGCGCACACGCCGTGACCGTTGCTGTCGAGCTGCGCGCCGGCGGGGAGTCGGTACGGCAGGCCGTTGCCGCGGACTCCGTGGCGATCCCGTCCCGCCCGCGACTGGCCCGGCACCGCATCGAAGAGGCCCGCGCGTACCAGCTCGACGGGCAGGCGGAGACGGCGCTCGCCACCCTGGAGAAGGCGCACCAGGCCGCACCGGAGACGATCCGGTACAACGGGTACGCCAGGCGCATCGTGTTGGAAGAGACCGAGTCGAGGTTCCCTGCCCGCCGGAAGCGGGCTGCAGCTCTGGCTGACCAACTCGGGCTGCTTGCCGCCTGACTCGAACGGATGAGCGAGGGGCAGGATTTCTGACCCTCGTTTGCTGCGCCCGCTCGTACCGTCAGGGAACTGCCGACGAGACAACCCGGGGACGCCATGACCGTGAGGAATTTACCGCCAGTCAACGAGCTCACCGAGCAGCAGCGCCGCGGGTGGCGTTGCGTCTGGTGTCGGTACCCCCTCACGGTGGGCGACGACATCGATCTGGGAGAGCAGCGCGCCCGGCCGGCCAACGGGGCGGCGTACTCGTGGTTCCCTCGCGCCTGCGCCGACACCGAGGCGTGCACGGAGCGGGCCGAGAAGCGGTCCGCCGACCCGCTGGGTCCTCGCTGATCTCCTGTCTGTTCTGGTGCCGACGGCGGCCCAAGACAGGCAGGGTCGTCAGCGCCCCGCGTACCCCCCGGGCGGGGCGCAGACGACACGGGCACCGGGAGAACCCGCCCCGCCGTCATCGCCCTGGCGGCCGCCCTCCTCGTCGGCGGGCTCGGGTACGGAGCCACCCAGACCCTGTCCACCGGCCCCACCGACCCCGGCTCCACCGACACGATCGTCAACGCCGCGGCCGGCCAGTCACAGAAGAAGTCCCCGCACCCGAAGGGGTCCTGCGCGATCGGCGAGAAGAAGATCACGAACAAGAAGTTCGTCACGACCGTATACGAGTGGCCCGACGACCCCGCGCACGTGCAGAGCATGCCGGGGCCGGCGAAGAACACGTGGGAGTACAAGGTGGACTTCGGCGGCAAGGTCAGCGCGACCTTCGGTCTGAGCTACGGGGTGATCAACGCCGGTCTGGGATTCGAGATCAACAAGACCGAGAGCTTCAGCAAGAAGGTCGAACTCAACCTGAAGGACAAGGCCCACTACCTGGTCCGTACGGGACGGGTGTACAAGCAGTACCAGTTCGACGTCTACGAGCAGCATGCCGACTTCCTCTGGGCCACCTCGACGTCCGCCCGGTGCGGTGACTACTACTGGGTGAAGAAGGGCAGCGCTACCGCCCTCAGGCCCTGGACCGGTACGTACAGGGTCCAGAAGGTCACCAAGCCCAAGACCCACGCCGCTCCCGCACAGCAGACGTCGGGCATCACCGAGTAGTTCCCGTCACCTCCCCCGCCCGCGAAAGGAGCGCCCGGCCCCCGCGGGTGCGGTAGCCGGGGCGGACAGGGCGCACCGGTACGAAGCGGCGTAGCTGTTCGTACCGGTGCGTCAGGCGGGCGGGGTACTGGGGGCCCAGGCCACCGCGGTCGCGGAGCTGCTGGAGGCTGTCCAGTCCGCCCGGTCTGTACAGCAAAGCGGCCTCGATGTCGGCCCCGGTGGCCCGCACCCGCCGAGAGGCGTCCGTAGGGGTGTTCACGAGTGCCTGTGACCAGGCACTCCAGAGACGGATGAAGATCGATTTCCGTTTGACTGGAGATCGTTTCCCGGTGCTTTGGCGATGCTGCTCGTAATGGGTTGGTGTTCGAGCGGCTGCGCACGGCAGAGTGGCGTGGTGAGTGAGCTGTGGGCACACACCCTGACATGGGCGGACGTGGATCCGCGCCAGCATCCGTTCGAGCTGGAAGCGGAGGCGGCAGACGAACTGGCCGGCGCTGGCCTTCGTCCTGGCCCGCGAAGGCGTCTCCCTCGACCAGGTGCACCCGCTGCAGGCCACTCGCTGGGCCGACGACGCCGAGGGTGCGGCCGAACTCGCGGTCCTCCTCGGCATCCTGATCACCGCGGCCGAGCGCCGCCTGTCCCACGGGAGGCAGTCATGAACGAACGCGATGTCCTGCTCAACGAACTTGCCCAGGGGCTGCGCCCGATGTCAGAGGGCATTGAGTGGTTCGACGGCCTCGGCCCGGAAGAGCAGTCCGAGGTGCTGCTGTTCCTGCGCCATCACTGCGTCCAGGCGCGCGCCGTCGCCGAGGACGCACCGGAGAGCATCCGCCGTGCCGGGCTGCGCCCGACGCATACGCCCGCAGTGCTGATCACACGCGGCCGGATCGACCAGCAACTGGGGAAGATCGCCTGTCTCACCCCTCTCGACGAACGCCGCAAGGCGTTCAGGCTGCTGATCGCGGTGCTCACGATCGCCGACGCACGGCGCCGCGAGCGCTCCTGCTTCGGCGGATGCGGTCACTGGTGGCACAGGCTGTCCGCCGCTGACTGATTGCATCGGCCGGAAATGCAGAGATCCCGTCCGCTGACCGATCGGACGGGTCGAACGGGTCGTGAACTCTCCTTGAGCCAACTCAAGAACAGTCGTCGACGACGAGCTAACTCAAGAACAGTCGCCGTACCGGCCGAGGGGATTTGTGTCTGGTGCTGAGGGCCGTGGCCCAGGGGCTTGCTACCGCTCTTCGGCGCGGGCGCGCAGGCGGGCGAGGATCCCGTTGGTCGCCGCCGCGTCCTGAACCGCAACTTCCCTCCCTACCTGTGCACGACGGCTGTGCTCGCAGACCGGGCACAGACCGCCGGCAGCGGGACGGTAGCCGTCCTCGCCAACCGTGCCCGGTTCGACGTCGGTCCGGCAGGACGGGCACTGCCAGACCACTTCCCACCCGGCCAGCTCCTCGCGCCACTGTTGTTGCTCCAGGGCCCGGGACAGTCGTCGAAGCCGGTCAAGCAGAGCGGCTGTCCCGGGGCAGAACTACAGGTCGATGGGCCTGGAGTTGAGCCAGCTGTACGGGCTCCTCCAGGAGCCGGCCTTCGCGGCGGGCCAGTCGGGCTCCCAGCCGGGCCGGTAGCCGCAGGCGCCCCAACCGTCCGGGCGCCCGTGGGGAATCTCGAGCCCGGCCTGCGCCGCGGCGCGCGCCGCGTCGTAGACCTCGGGCGCCGCCTGGACGGCGGCGCTGCGGCTGTCGGCCCGGCCGGTGAAGACGTGCACGCCGTCCAGGCCGGGCGGCTCGCTGCTGTGTATCGGGACGTCAACCTCGTAGTACGGGTGGGCCATGACGTCCATCTCCTCTCGTGATCGCGGTGGTGAGGGACCACCGCGACCGCCCCGGTCCCGGCGCGGTGGCCGGGGTCGGGGCAGCACGGAGGGTCCGTCAGCTCATCCGTGGATCGCTTCCAGGGCCTGCGCTTCGAGGTCGGCCAGGCTGTCGGGGTCGTCGTCGACGCGGTCGGCGTGGACGGTGCAGACGATGTCCGGGTCGTTGTCCATGGCGCCAGTCAGCGCCCGGTACAGGCCGGTGACCGAGTAGGCCGGCGCCCAGGCGCGGCCTGGACACTCGTCGTCGAAGGGGCAGGGGAGCGCCACGTCGAAGCCGAAGTCGCATCGGGGCGCTCGCAGGTGAGCACCACGACCATTTCGCCGTGCGGCTCCAGATGGGCGAGCAGGTCCAGGACGACGGGCTTGTGCTGCTCATGCCGGGCCAGGGCCGCTATCAGCTCAGGGGAATGCGGGTGGTGCACCACCACCAGGAGCTGCTGGTCTCCGTCGGTGAGGAGGTGCCCCGGACCACCACCGCACTGGTCGACTTCTTCCGCCGGTTCTTCGACAAGGGCGTCTTCGGCCGGGACGAGCGCGGCGGCTACATCAGCCTCGACCACGTCCACGCAGCGCATTCCGCACTTGCCCGGCCGCACGTCCAGGAACCCCACCGCCTCCAGCCGCTCCGCCCACCGCGCCCGGTACCGGTCGTTGCGCCCCCGTCCGGTCGGCGGTGACCTCGCGAACGCGCAGCGGCTCGTAGCGCCGGGAAGGGACTGCGAAGGCCCGGTCGTGAGTGACTCTCGTGGCCAGGTCCGGCGGTCGGATGTTGCTCCGCCTCGGTGACCGCGATCGGCTTTCGTTGGATCTGCGGGACTTCGGGGAAGTGCTGAGAAGGGAGGCTGTCATGGCGCGGGACCGGATCGAGCTGGCCGCGGTGTTGGCCGCGGCGGAGGCTGCGGCGCCGATGGAGTCCCTTGATGTGGTCGCGCGTAATCTGCAGGATCGGTTCGATGCGCGGCACGTGTCGTTTCTGTTCGTCGATGTCATCGGTCGGCGGATGGTGCGGGTCAGTAAGGAAGGTGCCTCGCAGAGGGGCCGGCATGCGGAGCAGATTCCGCTTGCCGGCAGCGTCTACGACGAGGTGCTGCGCACCCAGCGACTGGTGCGGGCGGGAGACAGCAGGCTGGGGTATCGGGTCGTCGCGCCCGTCACCAACCGGGGCGATGTCATCGGCGTGCTGGAGCTGACCTTGCCCCACACCACACCAGAGGTGCTGGTCGGCGTCGAGGAGGCCGCGCACGCGCTCGCGTACATCATCATCGCCGACCGCCGCTTCACCGACCTCTATCACTGGGGCCAGCGCACCACCCCGATGAGTCTGGCCGCCGAGATCCAGCGCCAGCTGCTGCCTTCGGCACCCTCCTGCGAGGCGTCCCAGTTCACCCTCGCCGCCGCTCTGGCCCCGGCCGACTCCATCTCCGGCGACACCTACGACTACACCTTGGACTACGACGCCCTGCACCTGTCCGTCACCGACGCCGTCGGCCACGACGTCGACTCCGCCCTGCTGGCCACCCTGCTGATCAGCGCCTCCCGCGGCGCCCGCCGCGCCGGGGCCGACCTGAGCGAACAAGCCCGCCAGACTCACCAGGCACTCTTCGACCATGGCTCGGAAGCCCTGGCCACCGGCCAGCTGTTCCGCATCCCGTTGGACGGCAGCGGCGCGCGGCTGATCAACGCGGGCCACCCTTGGCCGCTGCGCCTGCGCGAGGGCACGGTCCAGGAGGTGTCTTTGGACGTCGATCTGCCCTTCGGTGTTCCCTCATCCGACCCGTATCGGGTGCAGGACCTCGACCTGCGCCCCGGTGACCGGCTCCTGCTCTATAGCGACGGGATGCAAGAACGCCAAGCGGAAACCGTTGATCTGCCCGGGATCATCCGCGACACCGCCACCGAACACCCCCGCGAAGTGGTGCGGACCCTGACCGCAGCAGTGACCGACGCCTGCAACGGCCACCTCACCGACGACGCCACCGTCCTCTGCCTGGACTGGCACGGCACCCATGACGGCGGTCGCCACGCGAAAGCCGAAGCGGGCGCACCGGCCTGAGGGAGCGTCGTCACGGCTGCCGACCCGCGAGAGGGCGGTGTGCAGCGCCTCCGCATCGCACCCGCATCGCACCCGCATCGCACCCGCATCGCACCCGCATCGCACCCGCAGGTCAACGGGCCGCACTGCCTGCTGAGTGGCTGGCACTCAGCACTTTCCGAGTTGGTGCAGAGAATGTCGAGGTGGAAAGCGCCGTGCCGTGCGAGGCGAGCCGGTAGAAGTTGGTCTTGCCGGTCCTGTCGGCGAGCTTCTCCAAGCGGCGCACAGCACGTCGGCACCGCTGTCGAGGACTCCCCTGGTCTTGTCGGCGAGCATCGTGCCGGACGTCTCGGCGTTCTTGACGGCGAAGGTGCCACCGAAGCCGCAGCAGGAGTCGGCGGCCGGGAGGCCGACGAGTTCGATGTCCTTGACGGCGCAGGAGTCGGTGCGGTCTGTCGCCGAGCCTGAGCCCGCGCAAGGAGTGACAGGTGGGGTGGTAGGCGACGCGGTACGGGAAGCGGGCGCCGACGTCTGTCACGCCCAGCACGTCGGTGAGGAACTCGGTGAACTCGTTGACCCGGGGCGTGAGTTCTGCGACCTGTGCGCGCAGGGCGTCAAAGCCACCGGACGCGTTCGTGCCTCCGACGTCGTACGTGGTGCCGTCCAGGACGATCGTGGCCTCCGGCTCGCCGGTGTGGTCGAGTATCTCCTGGCCCGTGCCCAGCTTCTTCAACGAGGTGGTCGTGAAGTTGGGTGCGGTGTGGAAGGAGCGCTGCACGATCCCGTTGGCCATCGTGACGGAGCGACCGTGGACGGAGATGGTCGACGGCGTGGTCACCGGGTGGACAACCCAGTCCTTGCCCGGCGCCGGATTCGACGTCGCGGCGCTCGCACTGGCCCGCGTGGCAATGGGGGCGACTGTGGCGACGAGACCGGCCGCGGCCGTGGCGCGCAACATCTTGCGACGCGTCAGTTGCTGATCCCTGTCCATGAGCTTCCCTTCGACGAGAGCAACGCTCAGAGCGGCGTGATCTCGGTGGTCGATGAGCGGATGGATGGCAGAGGGCTGTGACGGCCGTAGCAGGCCTCTTCCGAGGCGAGTCGATTCAGCCCTTCGTGGTGCCCCGGCCAGGCCGCGGGCGAAGTGCTTGTGAGGCGCGAGGGGGCCGTCCTTACGGCACTCCGTGCGCTCATGAGCACGCCTGCATCCGCTGCCCCATGCTGAGCATCAACCCGAAGATGGTCCCCCGCCTCGACGAACTGGAGGAAGACCTGATTGCACGCCGCCAACGGGCTGTCCAGGAGGACTGGCGAGGCGAGATCGAAGGGCTCGACCTCACGCTCACCTTCCTACGGGGCAAGCGCGAGCAGGCCCGCCGTATCGCGCGAAGCGGCCCGGTCTCCCTCGGCCTTCCCGTAGTCCCTCACCAGAAGCCTCAGGTCACACCAGGGTAATCAGCGCCAAGGTGAACTGGATTTTCACGTCTGGTACAGGAGTGCCGGCGTCGAGCATGCCTGGCTCCTAAAATGCCGGCTATCGGCAGTGGTTGGCGGTGTCAGCGGACTCGCCCGGTGAGACGAGTCCTGTCTCGTAGGCGAGGACGACGGCCTGGGCCCGGTCGCGCAGGGTCAGTTTGGCGAAGATCCGGGCCACGTGGGTCTTCACTGTCGCCTCACTGAGCGTCAGTTCCCGCGCCAGTTCGGAATTGGAAAGACCCCGCCCCATGAGCGTCAGCACTTCGCGCTCGCGCGGCGTCAGCGCGGCCAGGTCTCGGTGGACGGCCGGGGTTGCGAGACCCGAACCGGTTCTGGGGGCGCTGGGGGCGAAGCGCTCCACCAGGCGGCGGGTGATCGAGGGTGCGAGCAGGGCGTCACCGGTGTCGACCAGGCGTACGGCGGCGGCCAGATGCGCGGGGGTGACGTCCTTGAGCAGGAATCCGCTGGCTCCGGCGGCGAGGGCGGCGTAGACGTAGTGGTCGAGGTCGAAGGTGGTCAGCATGATCACCCGGCAGCCCGGGGCCTGCGCGAGTATACGGCGGGCGGCTTCCAGGCCGTCCATGGCGGGCATCCGGATGTCCATCAGTACGACGTCGGGCCGCAGCCTCCGCACGGTGGCCACGGCCTCGGCTCCGTCGCAGGCTTCGCCCACCACGTCGATGCCGCGGGCGGTCAGGATCAGGCGGAAGCCAGTGCGGACCAGTTCCTGGTCGTCGGCGATCACGACGCGAGGGGCGGGTTCGGTGTGCGTCGTCATGGCCGGTCCAGCGGGATCCGGGCGCGGACGCGGTAGCCGCCGCCGAGGCGGCGGCGGGCGTCAAGGTCGCCGCCGTACAAGGCGACCCGCTCCCGCAGGCCGAGCAGCCCGCGTCCCGTTCCGTCCGCCTGGCCCGGGACCGGCTCTCTCCGCGCGGGCCGGCTGTCCGACAGGATGCTCGGTCCGCTGTTCAGCACCTCGACTCGCAGGTAATGGTCCGTGTATCGCACCGTCACCTCGGCCTTCGCTCCGTCCCCGTGTTTGAGAGCATTGGTCAGGGCCTCCTGGATGATCCGGTACGCGGTGACATCGATCCCGGTCGGCAGCGGGCGCGGCTCACCCGAGACGCGCATCTCCACGGGCAGGCCGGCAAAGGCGATCCGGTCGATCAGCGGGCTGAGTCTGCTCAAGCTCGGCTGCGGTGACAGGTCCATACCGTAGGGCTCGTCGTCGCCGTTCTGCGCGGGTGCGAGCAGGCCGAGCAGGTGCCGCAGTTCGGTCATCGTGTTCCGCCCGGCGGTCTCGACGGCGCTCATCGCCGCCGCGGCCTCGTCCGGCATCGTGGCCAGCACCTCGCGGGCAGCCCCGGCCTGGACCACCATGAGGCTCACGTTGTGGCTGACGATGTCGTGGAGCTCGGTGGCGATCCTCGCCCGCTCGGCGTCAACCGCGGTCCGCGTCGCGCTCTCGCGTTCCCGTTCCAGCAGCCAGCCGCGCTCCTCGATGGCCGCCTGGTGCAGCCGCCGCGCCCGGACCACCGCCACGCACAGACACCCGGCGGCGCCAACTGCCGCCGCCAGGGCGATGGTCAGCCAGATCGTCCCAGATCCCCACACCGGATCATCTTCGCAGCTGCACGACGCGGCCCACATCAGCCCCTGGATGCAGCTCCGTACATCCCCGGGATGACCTGCCCGGACGGATACATCCGGGGGGTGACGCCTCGTCCGCGGACTCCGTCCTAAGTTCGAGCCATGACAACTGATCACGACAGTGCCCGGCAAGTGGTGGTGCGGCTGGACGGCGTGCACAAGGAGTACGGCGACGCGAAGGCCCTGGACGGCCTGTCGCTGGAGATCGGGGCGGGGGAGGCGGTCGCCGTGATGGGCCCCTCCGGCTGCGGCAAGTCCACCTTGCTCAACATGGTGGCCGGCCTGGACCGGCCGACCTCGGGCACAGTCGAGGTGCATGGTCATGACCTCGGGAAACTGAACGAGACCGGCTTGGCGCTGTTCCGGCGACGGAACGTCGGCATGATCTTCCAGTTCTTCAACCTCATCGACGATCTGCCCGTCCTGGACAATGTGGCGCTGGCCGCGCAGCTGACCGGCACCCCGGCCCGGCAGGCGCGCCGCCGTGCCCTGGAGCTCTTGGACGAACTCGGTGTCACCGAGCGCCGGAACAACTATCCGGCGACGCTGAGCGGCGGCGAGCGCCAACGCGTCGCCGTCGCACGGGCGTTGATGAACCGCCCGGCCCTGCTGCTTGCCGACGAGCCGACCGGCGCCCTCGACAGCCGGTCGGGCGAGCAGGTGATGGATCTGCTGATAGACCTCAACCAGATCGGCCAGACCCTGTTGATCGTCACCCATGATCCGCAGCTGGCCACCCGCTGCGCCAGCCGGCTGGTCGAAGTCGCTGACGGCCGGGTCGCCCGCGAGAGCACGCTGGAGGCGACCGCGTGAGCGCCGTATGGAGAGCCTCGCGCGCGGCCGTGAAACGCCGCCGGCTCCAGACCTTCGTCATCGGGCTCGTCGTGCTCTGCTCCACCACGACCGTCCTGCTCGCGTTGGCGCTGCTGAGCGCCGCATCAGGCCCCTTCGACAAGGCCTACGCCGAACAGCGCGGCGCCCATACGGTGGCGACCTTCGACACTACGAAGGTCTCACAGGAGCGGCTGGCGCGGACCGCCCGGCAGCCCGGGGTGGAGGCCGCGGCCGGACCGTTCGGGCAGGCCGTCGTCGACATCCCCAAGGACTGGCTCTGGATGGCGGGCGGCACCCTCACCGTGGTGGGCCGGGCCGATCCGGCGGGCCCCGTGGACCGGATCGAACTCCTTGAGGGCCACTGGGCCACCGCACCCGGCGAGATCGTCGTCAACTGGAGCGTCCAGGGCTCCCCCGGCACCGCGCTGCTCGGCACCAAGCTGGAGACCCCCGGCGGAGCGACGCTGACCGTCGTCGGATTCGCCACCAGCATGAGCAAGTCGGCGAGCGCCTGGGTTTCGCCCGATCAGATGGCCGCACTGCACCCGACCTCCGCCCAGATGCTGTACCGCTTCACGGACTCCTCGACGGAGGCCCAGCTGAGCGCCTCGCTGGCACGGGCCACCACCGGACTGCCCAAGGAATCGCTGACCGGCGCACAGACCTACCTCACCCTCAAGCAGGCCTTCTCCGCGCTGGCCGACTCCTACCTCCCGTTCATGACGCTCTTTGGCGTCCTCGGCCTGCTCGTCTCCACCCTGATCGTCGGCAACGTGGTCAGCGGGGCGGTCGTCTCCGGGAACCGGCACATCGGGGTGCTCAAGGCCCTGGGCTTCACCCCGAACCAGGTCGTCGCCGTCTACCTGACGATGCTCTCCGTACCGGCGGTGGTGGGCTGCGTGCTGGGAACGCTGGCCGGCAACGCGCTGGCCGGGCCGATCCTGAAGGTCGCGTTCACCGGCATCGACGTGGGCCGGGCCTCGGTCGGCGACATCAGCCCGTGGGTGTCCGTGGCCTGCCTCGTGGGCATGCCCGCCCTCGTCCTGCTGGCCGCGCTGGTCCCCGCCCTGCGCGCCCACCGGCTACCCGCCGCACGGGCGATCAGCGCGGGCGGCGCGCCGCGGACCGGGCGTGGGCTGCGCGTCCAGCGGATGCTCGGCGCCACCCGGCTGCCGCGCCCGGTCAGTCTGGGCCTCGGCCAGCCGTTCGCCCGCCCCAGCCGCACCCTGCTGACCATGGCCGCCATCGTCCTCGGGGTCACCACGGTGACCCTGTCGACCGGACTGACCAGCACCATGGTGGCGTACGGCAATGTCGGGCGGGAGGACGGAGGCGCCAGGATCCACGTGACGACCGGGGGGTCGGGCAACGACCGGACCCCGCCCCGGCTCAGTGACCTGCAGATCGAGAAACGGCTGCGGTCCCTGCCGGGTGCGGAGGGGGTACGGGCACGCGCGCTGTCCCAGGCGAACATGACCGGGCAGACCCAGCCCGTCTTCACAGACTTCTACCGCGGCGACGATTCCTTGTACGAGCACACCATCGTCAAGGGCCGGGCGCCGGCCGCGGCGGGCGAGATCGTGGCCGGGCCGGCCTTCCTGACCCAGCGCGGACTGAAGCTCGGTGACCGGGTCACGCTGGAGCTGAACGGCAGGAAGATCACCGCGACCGTCGTGGGCCAGCTCATCGAGGGAAACGCCCGGGCCCTGGAGGCCACCTGGCAGACCCTCACCCAACTCGCACCGGACGCCCACGCCACCGAGTACACGGTACGGCTCGCCTCCGGCGCCGACGCGCGCGCCTACGCCGAGGCGGTCGCGGCGCTCGACCCGGGCCTGCACGCGTCGGTGATGGACTCCGGCAACGCCGGCACCGCCACCGTCATCACCTTCTCGACGGTGTTCACGGTGCTGCTGACGCTCGTCGCGTCGCTCGGTGTCTTCAACACCGTTCTCCTGAACACCCGTGAGCGGCGCCGGGACCTGGGCATGCTCAAGTCGATCGGGATGACGCCCCGGCAGGTGGTGGTGATGACGGTGACCTCGGTCGCCGGGCTGGGCGCGGTCGGCGGGCTGCTCGGCATCCCGCTCGGGATCGAGGCGCACCGCCTCGTCGTGGACCATGTCGGGGTGGTCGACTTCCCCGCGTATATGAAGGACGTGTGGCACGCGCCGCAGCTGGCCGCGATGCTCCTGGCGGGTGTGGCGATCGCAGTCCTCGGCGCCCTGGTCCCGGCCCGGTCGGCGGCCCGGATGACCATCGCCTCGGTGCTGCACACCGAGTAGATCACCTGTCGGCATGGTGCAGAGAAGGGCGAGGACGCTTCCGCCGGCGGCCGGGGCGACCATGCCGCGCTCGGTCATCATCCGGCTGCCGAGTCCGAGGGGCTCGCGGCCGTCACGCCGTACGACGGTGCCGGTGCGCCGCTTCGGCTTCTGGCTGGTGGCGCCGTTCTTGCGCCGACCGACGCCGGATGCCAACGGATGGTCAGCCGAGGACTCCGGGCGATTGGTCGACCTTATCGACTGCCCGTGATCGACCTGATAACGATGTAGTCAGACCGCAAAGGCCGTGCCGTCGGGGCGCCACCTCCAACTGGTACCCGGCGCCCCCTGGGCTTGATGAGTCATTGAGACTCCACCGACCTCGCGGCGAAGGTCACCCGCCGTATCCGTGCTGTCGCCAGTCAGCGCACCCAGTCGTCCTCACCGCCAGGACCGACCGTGATCGGGTCGATTCCGTGCCCGGTCAGATGCCAGGACTCAAATTGTGGGTCTGGCCCGATCCAGGGCCCTGCGCCTTCTTGAAAGTCGATGACCAACGCGCCATGGTCACGCACGTCGACCGCGGTGACCGACTGCCAGTAGAGCGCTAGAACAGGCGCGAGGCTCACACCTGTGCCGGGGTCCAGCTCGTGCCACTCGCCAGCAGCATCCCGGAACAGGAACGGCGCCTCCACCACCAACTCGGCATCCAGCCGGTACCTCTCGTCCGGATCGAGGGCGCACAGGCTCAGCCGCACTTGCTGATCAAATGCCGTGCGCTCCGCTCGAGAGCCGATCAAGGCCACTGGAACCTTCATGCCGCCTCCCCACGTCCACAGCAAGCCGACAACCTGATGATTCGACATCGTAGGTGCAGCCCGTTCCCCAGCGGCGTGCCCCCTGCGTGCCCGATCACCAGGAGACGAGCGGGGAACCACAGGGAATCGCGGACAGCGAGGAGCTCCCACGCAGGTCAACGACATCGCAGGTCAGCAAGCATCCGCGTACGGGGTCTTCCAAACTAGCTGCGCCGAATCGGAGGCTGGCCCGGGCAGCAGGCCCTGTGGAGGGCTTCGGGCAGTCAAGCCCGGTCACGGAACCGAGGCCAGGACGGGGACGACGGGAACCGATGGGGCCGACTGCTCGGCCCAGACGATCTTCCCGGTGGGGGTGAAGCGGGTTCCCCACCGCTCGGCGAGCTGGGCGACGATGAAGATCCCGCGGCCGCCTTCGTCCACGGCCGTCGCGTAGCGCAGATGCGGGGAGGTGCTGCTGCTGTCGCTGACCTCCACCACCAGGCTCGTATCGCGCAGAAGGCGCAGGTGGACAGGGGGTGCCCCGTAACGGATGGCGTTGGTGACCAGCTCGCTGAGGATCAGCTCGGTAGCGAATACCGTCTCCTCCAGGTTCCAGTCGGCCAGCTTCGCGAGCACCTCGGCGCGCAGGGCGGGCACCGCGGCGGGAATGGCTGGGATGTCCCATTCGGCGATACGGTCACGGGGAAACGCGCGGGTTCGGGCGACCAGGAGAGCGGCGTCATCGACTGAACGGGCGGGTAGTACCGCCTCCAGGATCATCTCGCACGTCTTTTCCGGGTCGAGCCCCACGCCGGAGAGCGTGTCGCACAGTAGCTTCAGGCCGGTCCCGATGTCGCGGTGACGGTTGTGGATGAGCCCGTCGGTGTAGAGCACGAGCTGCGTGTCCTCCGGCAGCCTCCGCTCGACGGCCTCAAAGCGCAGGCCGCCTACGCCGAGCGGGGGGCCTGCGGGCAGGTCGACAATCTCCACGCGGCCGTCCGGATAGGCGATAGCGGGCGGAAAGTGACCGGCTCTTGCCATCGTGCAGCTACAGGAGACCGGGTCGTAGATTGCATACAGACACGTAGCCGCGACAGTCCCCTCCTCGCTGTCGCCCGCCTCCACATCCATCTGATTGACCACGTCGTCAAGGCGGGCCAGTAGCTCGTCGGGCGGTAGGTCGAGGGTGGAGAAATTGCGGACCGCGGTGCGTAGCCGCCCCATCGTGACCGCGGAGCCTAGGCCGTGGCCAACCACGTCCCCGATTACCAGGGCGGTGCGGAATCCCGGGAGAGGGATCACGTCGAACCAGTCCCCGCCGACCTCAGCCTCGGCGGGCACGTACCGGAACGCCGGCCGGACGGCGCTAGTGTCCGGCAGCGCACGAGGCAGCAGGCTGCGCTGCAGCGTGGTGGCGATGGCGTGCTCGCGGGTGTAGCGGCGAGCCAGCTGAGAGACGGCAAGGCCGACAACGAGCAGCAGCCCGGCGGTGACGATGTCGTCCGCGTTTTTGAAGCGGATGAAGCTTTCGTACGGAGTGGTGAAGAAGAAAATAAACCACGCGGCGGCGGAAAGGGCTGTCAGAACCGCGACCCACCGGTAGCCGAGGGCGGCCACCGCCGCGACGACCAACATCAGGATCAGGGCTACGTTGGTCTGGGACAGGGTGGCTCGGATAGGTGTCAGGAGCGCGCACACGGCGAGTGGGCCTGCCACTGCCGCAAGGAACGCGGTCAACCCCTTGACGAGACCACGAGGCATGCACACCTCCCTTCTCTCTGGTGTAGCAGGGGTCACGTGGCGCGGCCAGCCGATATGGGTCTGGCCGGAACCTCGGGTCGAGGCCCTGGATGGCGTCCCGACCCTGCGGAGAAGCGTGGGCATGCCACATTGACAAACTCCTGTCGCACAGACAGGAGCCGCGCTTGTCAAGATCGCATGCGGCGGCTGGCATCAGCGGCTGACACGTTAAGCGCGAGCAGCAGCGGTCGAAGCCGGACATCCCTGGACGATCGACAGGGACGTACGGACGGTTGGTCGGCGTCGCCGGTCCCCGGTGATCGACCTGATAACGAGTTCCCCCGCGATCGATCGGGGCGGGGTCGTGACATGACGAGGGCCGCGCGGGTTCTTCGAGTGTGATCAAGAAGTGGGCCCGCGCGGCCTTGTCCC
Source organism: Streptomyces sp. NBC_01320 (assembly GCF_035974375.1). Taxonomy (NCBI): domain Bacteria; kingdom Bacillati; phylum Actinomycetota; class Actinomycetes; order Kitasatosporales; family Streptomycetaceae; genus Streptomyces; species Streptomyces sp. NBC_01320. The sequence continues at coordinate 10,476,227 of NZ_CP108390.1, read as the reverse complement.
ATCCTGCCTTCTGCGGCGTGAGCCGCCAGCACTTCGGCAAGTTGGTCGACGAGGTCGAACCGGGGGGAATCACGGTGCGAGAGCGAGCGTCACGACCGGCGCGGACACGGCCGCCGCCGTCCGGCCGGGGCCGGCCCGAAGTACGAACTCGCCTTCCGAGACCGGCTGGTCATCACGCCGGCCTACCTGCGCACCGGTCTGCCCCAGGATGCCCTCGCCGTGGTCCACGGCGTCGGCTCCTCGACCGTCGGCAGGGCGATCGGCGAGGTCAGGCCCCTGCTCGCGGCCCGTGGCTTCGCCGTCCCCGACCGGCCCGGCCTGCGCCTGCGCACGGTGGAGGACGTGTTCGCCTACGCCGAGGCCGAGAACATCGAGCTGCGGCTCGACGGGGCCGAAACCCAGGTCCGCCGCCCACAGGCCGGCCGCCCCGGGCGCCGGGCGTTCGTCTCGGGCAAACGCAAGCAGAACACCATCAAGACCACCACGTTCAGCGACGGCCAGGGCCGCCTGCTCTATTCCGGGGCGGAACGGCCCCGCCGGATGCACGACCAGACCGCCGTGTGCACTGAAGGGATCGCCGAGCAGTTCCGGACCCGTCCCGGCGTGAGAGCGAAGGTCGACTCCGGCTACCAGGGCCTCGCCAAGGAGTTCCCCCGTCAGGTCACCGCTCCGCCGAAGAAGCCGAAGGAGGACGACTGCGACGGCAACAAGCACGCCTGGCGCGAGGCGAGGCGACGGCAGTCATCGGCCAGGATCTGCGTCGAGCACACCAACGCCGAACTGCGGCAGCGGGCCCCGATGAGACGCTTCACCGGACGCCGTGAAACCTTCCCCGAGACCCAGCAGGCCACCGCCGCCCTGATCTTTGACCGTGCCGCAAAGAGGCCCACCCGCCGCGAGCACAGCACCGCACTCGTCCTCGCCGACAACGCCGCCTGCTGATCATCCACCAGCCGAACCACCAGGCCTGCATGCCCCGAACTCAATCGCGGGGGAACTTGTACGGCTACCCAGACCTTCGTCTGCGATGGGCGCCCTCCCTCACCACTGGTACGTCGTGGAGTGGGGGGAGAGACCATCCTCAAGCGGCTGCTACATCAACAACTTGACAACGCCCCGCCAACGTCTCTCGCCGGGCATCGCGATGCAGCAGACTCATCCTCACGGCCTTCGTGCTGAATGTGTGTGTTCCTTGGTCGGAGCACATGTTCGGACGAAGGCCGCCTCCGTGTACGGCGGTTACCGAACCGAGTGATCAAGTTCGACGCACCATTCGACGACGGACGTTAAAGATCAAGCTAGGGCCTGTCTCTTTGGAGTAGAAGCTCAACGGCTCAAGATCCACCGGACCCGCTAACAAAGCAGGCGATCTGGCGGGGTAAGCTGGCATTCCATGGCAATAAGCTCCGCCCTGTGGTCCTTCGCCCTAGTTGTAGGGCTTCTCACTTTGACTCCCGGACTCGACACGGCGCTAATCTTGCGCACGTCGGCCCTTGGCCGGCGCAGGAGAGCCTGGGGCGTCGTCCTCGGAATCCAGACCGGCACCCTGGTGTGGGGTGCGTTCACCTCCCTCGGAGTGACCGCGCTTCTCACGGCCTCCCACCTCGCCTACACCGCGTTGCGCTGGATCGGCGCCGCCTACCTGATTTGGATGGGGGCCCGCATGCTCCGGGACACCTTCCGGGGACTGCCCACGCCAGATACGGACGATTCCCTTCTGGCCGCCGGTGCGGACTCGGTCAGCGGCGGCTGGCGGCAGGGAACGCTCACCAACCTCCTGAACCCGAAAATGGGCGCCTTCTACGTCGCCGTCCTGCCTCAGTTCATCCCCCCAGGCGCCGGCCACTTCACCATGGGCCTCCTGCTCACCATGGTGCACATCCTCATCGGTCTGCTCTGGTCTGCCGTCCTCATCGGCTTTTCTCGCGTCCTGCACGGCTGGCTCCGCAAGCCCCAGGCCCGCCGTCTGCTCGACCGGATCACCGGCACCGTCATCGGCATCTTCGGTATCAGGCTGGCACTCAGCAACTGACAATCCGACTGTCAGGGTCCAGCGACCCGCTCAGCGCCGGACCCAGATCAAGGTAACTCAACACGACACACTGCAATCCCCAAGGAACCACGACGAGGTCAACGACCAGCATCATCCCACCCCTGGAGTTGTCGTTCCTCAGCAATCAACTCCGGCTTACAGCAGGTAAATTGGAATTAGAAGCCGTATGCCTATCGATCACGAGGACGGTTCTGGTCGAACAGGGTGCCTGGTCGGGTGATCTTGACCGGGTGGGGGCATGAAAGCAGGGCCTCTGGTGCAGCACGAGGGTTGTTGAAGCCAACTCGTGAGACCGGCGGCCCTGTTGATGCAGTTGTACGCGGTTTCGTCCTTCGAGTTCAACTCGGCGCCGTCGGCGTGCGATTGCCTCGCTCACCGGTTCGGGAACGCAGCCGACCGGCCGGAGAGAGGACGGAGGTACCCGTCGGACATGACCGACGCGAAGTGGGCGGTGGTACGTGACGCGCTGCCGGTGCCGGCCTGGCTGGAGGGCCGGGGCGGCCAGCCGGAGGGCTATTGTCACCGGCAGATGCTGGACGCGGTCTTCTACGTCACCGACAACGGCGTCAAGTGGCGTTCCGTTCCCGCCGACTTCCCCGCATGGGACCGCGTCTATGCCTTCTTCCGCAGGTGGCGCAAGAACGGCCTGGTCAAGGAGCTGCACGACCGCCTGCGCGGCAAGGCCCGTGAGGCCGCGGGCCGTGGGCACGCGGGCCATGGGCCAGGGATTCACCGGATCGCGGAGGAACCCAGTGACCCCGGCGAGAAGCCCGTTCCGTTGGAGCGCCGCACAACGCCCGCGCCGGAATGCCGGACAGAACACCGCCGACGCGAACGGCCGCTGTCACGCCCCGCATGGCCAGCAAGGGCATCGAGTCCAGCGAGCGACTCGGACGCCACCGCTGGACCATCGAGCGCACCATGGCCTGGCTTGCCGGCTGCCGCAGACGCCACCGCCGCTACGAACGCAAGGCCGAACACTTCCTGGTCTTCACCAGCGTCGCCTGCATCTTCATCTGCTACCGCCGACTCACCAAATGAGACGCTCTCTTACCTGCGTCGATGCCGGCCCAGATCACGGCCATGGTGCCTCCATACGGTGCGGTGTGCTGATGCCTGCCGACGGACGACCTCGCTGTCGATTCCCTACGGAGCGATCATTCACAATTCCTATCTCAGCTGAACGTGACGCTCCGGTTGGCGGCATCCGGTGCGATGAAGGCGAGAAGTGCCTCGGCCTCGTCCAGCACCGCCGCGGTGTCTGTCTGCGACAGCGGCCGGAACGGGGAGATGAGCAGTGTGGAGCCCATCTTCGACCATGTGCCGTGGACGAATCCGTCAACCAGGAAGGTGGGCCGCACCATCGCCTGACCCGGCATCACCTGCTTACGATCCGTCTCGCTGATCACTCGGGCGCGGTCCGCGTGCCCGAGGAGGAGGTTGTCGAAGGCGGGCAGAAAGCGCACCGGGACGGGTCGGTCCGGGTCGGCGAGCGGCGCGTCGGGCAGGTCGAAGAGCTCTGTGCCCTGCTCGTCGCGGAAGACGCGTAGCTGCGGCCGCAGCTCGTCGAGTGTCTCGCGCAGGCGGGTCAGCCCCGACCATGCCTGGATGTCCTTCACACCGGCCGGGCCGAACGCCGCCAGGTAGCGGCGGATCAGCCTCGCGACCTGCGGCGCCGCCATCGGTCGGCCGATCCACTGCTCCGCGACCGTGATGGCGATGCCGGCACGGGTGCCCCAAGCTCCCCACGCGCCGGTGGCCGGGGCATGCACCATCGGTACCCTCAGTTCTACCGCCCCCGCGAGCACGCGGCCGTCGCGGCCGGGGAAGCGCTCGGCGAGCGACGAGGCGAGCTGGTGCCGCTGCAGGGTCCGACCAGCCATCAGCTCCGTGCCGGTGGCGGCGATTTCGTCGAGGTCCAGCCCGGCAGTCTGTGCGGCGAAGTACCGCGCCCGCGTGGTGCGGTCCAGGACGGGCTGGACGACTGGCCGCAGCCAGCGGAAGTCGTCGCTGCTGGTCAGGTGCTGGGTGCTGCGCAGGACTGCGGAGCGCACCACGCGCCGGTCGTGGAGCAGTGCCGTCAGTTCGTCGTGCCGGAAGTCGGCCAGCCGGGTCCACAGGCCCACGTAGGGCCAGTTGGGCTCCTGCCCCTGCAGGGCGACCAGGTGCTCGACGACGTCGAGCGCTGGGCGGGAGGTTCGGGCCGCCAGGAACTGACGTTGGAGCAGTGTCCGGTTCAGGGTGCGGGTGGAGAGCACGGGGATATCGGGCATGTGGTGCCGGATCTCCTTGGATGTGGTGGGGACGCTGCAGCGAACGAGCCGCCCGTCAGTATGTGACAGGCGGTTCGCGTTGAGCCTCAGCCGACGATCTTCACGGAGACGTTGCCCCTGTAGTTGCCCTGCAGCAGGGAGACGAGCGCCTGAGGAGCGGCCGTGACGCCACCTTCCACGATCGTGTGGGGGAACACGAAGCGGTCCTCGCCCAACCAGGTGCTGAAGTGCTCGGTCCACGCCGCGACCTGCTCCGGCGTGTGGTAGGTGGAGAACGGCAGGACCTCGATCCTCTTGGCGGTCGCCGCGGTGAGGTCCGGCTCGGGGAACCGGTTCTCGTGGTCGCCGATCTGGGTGGCCAGCGCACCGCAGAGCGCGAACCGGGCACCGGGTGCAGCCGCTACGACCGCTGCCTCGAACTGTTCGCCGCCGACGTTGTCGAAGTAGACGGTAATGCCCTCGGGTGCCAGTTCCCGCAGGTGATCGAGGAGGGGGCGGTCGTGGTAGTTGAACGCGGCGTCGAAGCCGAGCTTGTTGACCAGGTAGTCGATCTTCTCCTGGCTTCCCGCGCTGCCGATCACCTTCGCGGCGCCCCGGCACCTGGCGATCTGCCCGGCCAGCGACCCGACGCCGCCCGCCGCACCGGAGACGAAGACGACATCATCGGCCCCGACCTTGGCGACCTCGGCCATCCCGTAGTACGCGGTGGGCCCCTGGCTGAGGTAGTGCACCGGGCTCGGGAACAACTCCGGGTCCAGCTTGGGGTACTGGTCCGCAGGCCCGGCCGAGTACTCGCACCACCCCGTCATGGTGCGGACCAGGTCGCCGACGGCCAGGTCCGCGCTGTTGGAGCGCACGACCGTGCCCACCGCGCCGCCTCCGATGCGCTGGCCGACCTGCCACGGCGGGATCGGCAGATGGGAGTCGGCGCGCATCATCTCCAGATAGGCGACCGACAGGCCCAGGTAGTCCGTGCGGACCAAGACCTCTCCGGCGCCCGGTTCGGGCGTCTGCACCTGCACGAGGTCGAAGTTGTCGAGCCCAAGCTCCGTCTTCAGGTGCTTGGCCAGCCGCACTTCCCACGCCGTGGGGGTGATCGTCGGCATCGTGCTGTCGGTCATCGTTCTCCTTGTTTCGATCAGTCGGCGCACCCGGCCCGGGGCCCGTGCCGTCCTCGCGAGATCCACGCTACGAGCTATAACGGTCACTTTCTGACCTCAATTGCCGCCATCCTGAGGTCATGGCGAACACAAGCTCCCGGACTCTGCGGCTGCTGTCCCTGCTCCAGACCCACCGGCACTGGCCCGGCGGCGAGCTGGCCGACAGGCTCGGTGTTTCCGTGCGCACCCTGCGGCGCGACGTCGACCGGCTGCGCGAGTTGGGCTACCCGGTCGAAGCCAGTCGGGGCGTCGAAGGCGGCTACCAGCTCACGGCAGGCGCCGCCCTGCCGCCGTTGGTCCTCGACGACGAGGAGGCAGTAGCGCTCGCCATCGGGTTGCGTGCAGCTGCCCAGGGCGCGGTCACCGGAATTGAGGAGTCCTCGATCCGCGCGTTCACCAAGGTCGTACAGGTCATGCCGGCGCGACTGCGCCGACGGGTCGACGCCCTGCGGGTGGTGACCGTGCCCTCCGTCGAGGGTGGTGGGGGGAGTGTCGAGACCGGTGTGCTGACCGCCATCGCGCAGGCATGCCGGGACGAGGAACGGCTTCGCTTCTCCTACACCGCCCGCGGTGGCGCTCGGAGCGCCCGCCATGTCGAGCCGCACGGGCTGGTCTCGCTCGGGTACCGCTGGTACATGGTCGCCTACGACCTGACCCGGCAGGACTGGCGTAACTTCCGGCTCGACCGCCTCGACGATCCGCGCAGCACCGGAGAACGGTTTCGCCAGCGTGAGCTACCCGCCGAGGACGCTGCGGCGTTCGTCCGTTCACGGGGCGCCGGTGTCCCCGCGCCGCATAGCGTCGAAGTGCTCGTGTACGCCACCGCGGCGGCTGTCCGCACGCGGATCGGCCCGTGGGCGACGGTCGAGGAGGTCGACGAGCAGCGATGCCGGGTACGGATGACCTCGCAGACGCTGGACTGGCCGACTCAGGCACTGGGCAATGTGGGTGCGGAGTTCGAGGTGCTCGGCCCTCCCGAGTTCGTCGACTTCATCCGCGAGTGGGCTGCCCGCTTCACCCGTGCCACCGGCTCGTGATTTTCTGGTGCCCGGGGCTTCCCGCCTGGCTTCTCAGGCAGCCACAGCCGAAGAATTCCGCCGGCTTGGGATAGTGCACCTCAGGGATCCATGGGGGCGCACAGCGCGTCCCTCGGGCGGGGCCCGGACCTCGAGAGGTCAGGTGATTGGCGGCGGCGGGCGGCCGGGTCCCGGGCGGCGACGTGCCGGGGAGCCCTCATCGAGATGACTGGATGCCCTCGGCCCCGACACGGGGTCGTCCAGCGGGAACGGCCGGGGATTGGACCTCGCACACGTCCTGCGCGGCGGGCGGGCATCGAGCCACGCCCCATGAACGCATCGGATCGTCACGCGGCGGCGGGCACCCGCGCAGCTGCACGTCGCTGCTGCGCGGGTGCCCGCCGCCCTGCTGCCTCAGCAGCTCGGTGCCGGTCAAAGTCCCGGTTCCGGAGAGGGATCCCTGCTACGTGCTACGGGCGCGCGATCCGTTGGGACAGCCATGCGAGCGCGGGCGGCATCCGGTATTCCACGGCATGGTGCCCTCCGTCGAACAACTCGAAGCGAATGACATCCTCATCCACTCCTATCTCGGTGAGGGCGTCGCGGAATGCTTGTGCACCCAGGTCGAGGAACCATTCGTCGCGGGTGCCCGCGTCGATCCAGATCGCGCGCTGGGATCGCAATGCCTCGGCGTGCAGCGGCGCCATCCTCACCGGGTCCCAGCCCAGCCAGCTCTGCCAGATCTCCGTTCGGATCGCGCCCGTGCGCGGATCGAAGGGCAACTGCGGTGTGCCGTCCGGAGCAGGCGAAAAGCAGGCCGAGACACCGAGCAGTTCGAGCAGCCGCAGGTCCTCATCCTTGGTGAAGGCCACTCGTGAGCGAAAGTCGTCCCACCAGCGGAAGATGTCGCCGTCGTACGCCCTCAAGTGACGTGCCGCCATGAGGAAATGAGGGATGTACTGGGCCTCCGACAATGAGTCGCCTGAGTGTGTCGCGAACGCTCCGAACAGGTCGGGTCGGAGCATCGATGTGATCATCGCGCCGAGCCCGCCGCTGGACTTCCCCGCCAGTGCCCGGTGATTGCGGTCGGCGAGCGACCGGTAGTGGGCATCGACCCACGGCACGATCTCCTCGCAGAGGTACGAGTGGTACCGGCCGGTCCCTGGTGAGTCGACGTACTGGCTGCCGCCGTACGTGGTCCAGGCGTCCACGAACACCAGAATCATCGGCGGCGCTTCGCCACGGGCGAAGATTCCGTCGATGAGTTCGGGTACCGGCCGGCGGTAGGGGGTGCAGTTGCGCCAGATCGGGAGGGTGCCGGCGTAGCCGAGCAGCAGATAGGTGACGGGGTATCGGTGCTCGGGGTCGGTGTCATATCCGGGCGGGGTGTAGACCCACAACGGCCTTTGCGCCGAATCTCCCAGCGGATTGTCGCGCAGCAGGGTGCTGTCGATGACGTGCTCGTCGATGCGGCCTGCGAGCGCGGTGGGCAATGGAGCCATCAGAACCTCCTCGGAAGCGAGAGGTTCGACACTACTATGATTTCAAAATATATGAATCCGAAATAACTGGTTGTATGCTGGTGTCATGGACGCAACGCAGCACGGTCCGCTCTCATCTGCGGACTCGATCGACCGGCACATTGCTCGCTGGGGGCACGAGGTTCCCGACCTGGACCCGAAGATCGAAGGCGTCGTCACGCGGATGCAGATGCTGGTTCGACATCTCCAGCGCTGTAAGAAGGCAGGGCTCGCCAAGCGCAAGCTGGAGATGTGGGAGTACGAGGTCCTCTGGCGCCTGCGCTCTGCCGGGGAGCCGTACCAGATGTCGCCGACGCGGCTGGCTCAAGTTTTGGACACCCATCCGGCGACGCTGACGAACCGGCTGGACCGTCTGACGAAGTCCGGCTATGTGACCCGGGAGCATGCCCCGGAAGATCGCAGGAGCCTGCTCGTCACATTGACCAAAAAGGGACACAATGCCTGGTCATCCACGATCGGCGATCAGATCGCGACTGAGCGCGCACTACTGGCGCCGCTGTGCGAAGCGGAGCGGGAGCAACTTGTGATCCTGCTGCGAAAAGTCACCTTGGCAGCGGAGTCAGATGGCCCGCCACTGATGCCGACTCTCGACTGAACACACCCACCAGCTCAGTAAGTTCTGACAGCCCTCGAAGCGCGGCCGCGGGTAGCCGTCTCGCCAGGCCAGGCGGGCGGTGGCGGCAATGTCCGCTCCAGCGAACACCGACTGGCCGGCAGGCTCGGCAAAGTCAGGAAGCAGGCTCACGACGCCGTCTCCTCGGCTCGCAGCGGCAGCTCGGCGTCCTTGTCACCGACGTCGCGTTGTGCCGCCGCGATGGCGGCCTTCCCGAAACGCGGCAGGATATCCGCCGACAGTCGGCGGGCGTAGGGAACGAAGACGGCGGCGAACTGCTCGCGCGGCATCTGGCGGTACTGCCGGGCGAAGAAGGCTTTCAGCCGCGGCAGATTCGGCAGGTGACGCGGGGCGAACAGCGCCAGGGGGCAGAGCAGGCAGACCCAGGGCCGGGCCCGACACGGCTTGCCCTTCGGCCCGTGCAGGCCAGCGAATTGGTCGGCGCAGGCCCCGCTGAACGCGTCCGCTGGCCCGACAGCAGCTCAGCGAGGACGTTCTCGGCGAGACAACGCCGTACGCCGTTGATACTAGAGACGCTGATCGATGCGCCAGATCCCGGCCAAAGACGCGAGCTGGCGCGACATCTCCATGATGGCGCCGGTGTTCCCGAACGCCGCAGCGACTGAGTGCTCGAGGCACGCCATCTCATGAGCCGTTCGTGTCTCCAGCGACCGACAGGGACCTCGGTCTTCGGGAGAGCTCTACGGCTCGCGAACTGCTGAGAGGTCGGCCCCTGCCAGCGGGCTGGGGACATGAAAACCTGGCTGACTGCCGCCGCGCGGGGCGCGGTCTCCGTGCTGAAAAAGATCCGCGTCCGCGGGCCGCTCGCCTGGCCCCGCACACGGCCGGGCGCGGTCGCCGCTGACAAGACGTCCCACGCGGACAAGCGTCAAGTTGCGGCGGTGGCTTCCGCGGACGGTCGTTGCCGAGTGAGCCGGAACTCGAGCATCGCCGCAAAGCGTTCGCCGGGATCATTCAGGTTCAGTTGCGCGATTTCTGCCGCTCGGCGAAGGCGGTATCGGAATGTATTGGGGTGGACATCCATGGCCGCAGATGCGTTCAGGGTGTTGCCGAGGTGGTCGAGCCATTGGGCCACGGTTTCCGCCATCGTGGTTCCGTGTTCTCGATCGTGGTGATGCAGCCGGGCAATGGGGCCGTCCAGCAGTCCGCCCTCATTGCGCAGTTGGTCACCGATCTCCAGCAAGAGTGCGTTGAGTTGGACGTCGGCGAACATCGCGACTCGGCCCGCCGGTTCCTGGCGCAGGACACGTAGGGTTCTGTCCGCATCGTGCCGCGAGCGAGCGAGGTCGGCCGGATCGGATGACGAGCCGTCGCGACCGATGCCGATCGCCACTCCTCCAGGTCTTTCCCGTGCGCGGTCGAGGAAATCGTTCGAAACCCGCTGGGCCATGGCCGTGACGTTTTCTTTTCCTTTCCTGATCGGCGCCGGCACGATCGCATAACACACGTCGCCGACCAATGCGGCAACCGCGCCGGGTGCCGCGACCGACAGGTGAAATGCGAAGGAGTCGGTGATCCGTTCCAAGGCCTGCCGTCGCGTCTGCCCGGAGACGGCAGTGTCGGCCGAGTTCCCATTCGGAAGGGACAGGCCGAGCACCGTCACGGTCCGGTGCGCCAGTCCAAGACGCTCGATCGCGCCCGACGCCGGGGCGCCTCCCGTCAATGCGGTTGTGATGAGGTCCGCGCGAACCTGCCGGTCGATGTCTACACCGATACGGTGCCGCAGCAGTTGCAGCGCAACGACTTTCGCGGCATCGACGAATACTTGCTCCTTTTCGTCGCTCAGGGGCCCAGGGACAGCCGCCCAGATCGAGCCGAGCACTTGGTCACCTGCTCGTACGGCAATCGCCACGCGCGGAAGACCTGGCACTCCTTCGATCTGCGGTGTGTCGATGAAGATCGGTTTCTCGCCGGCGTAGAGCCGTTTGAAGACGCCCGCTCGTTCCTGCGCGAGGCGGGCGTGCTGGGGGACGACACGTCCGAGAATCGTCTCGATCCGTGTTTGATCAGCCTCGTTCTGGCGATCGGAGAACGCCAGAATCTGTGAGTCGCGATCTTCGATGGTGATCGGCGCGTCGAGCAGTGATCCGATTGCGTTGGCCAGGGCGAACGAGTCTTCCGCGGGCATTCCGGCCAGCAGTTCCTCGCCGCTCGCACTGCTGGAGAGCAGCGAGCGGAGCAGGACGACCAACTGTGCCCACGTTGCTCCGCCGGCGAGGCCGAGCAGGACCACACCGCTGCGTTCGATGCAAGCACGCAGCTCCGGCTCGAGATCCAACGGCGCACGTACCACAAGGGCGGGCGCCTGGCGTGTGACCGCACGATCGAGCAAGGCCGGCAGATCTCGGACGTCGGCGGCGGTACACAGAAGCATGGCCCCGGGGCGAACCGGTACCTGTTCCCGCGGATCGTCGACGACGACGTCGGTGATCAACGTCGTTCCGTCGACGGTCCCCGCAAGAACCTCCAGCAGGGTGCCGGCGAGGTTGCTCACGACGTTGTCGAGCCTGGCTCCAGGGCTGGTCATGATCGGCACCCTTCGTTTGCTTCCTGCTGCACCCAACGGTACGTCGTTCGTGAATCCGCACCACATCCCGGTCGTGATTGGTGCTGCCGCACGATGCACGTCGTGGTGACGCGCAGCACGCTGGTGCACATCAACACCCCACCCCCGAAAGCAGGCAGTGTTTACATGTTCGCGACACCATCCACCAACGGTGCATCCGACGACGCGCGGTGCGCTGTCTCCGCGTCGTCCATGTCGTCATGGGCGGAAAGCCTCGCCGAGCTCGGGTTCGAACTGCCGTCGAGGGCCACGCCGATCGGCGTCTATGTTCCGGCGGTGCGGACCGGTGATCTGGTCTACACCTCTGGCCAGTTGCCGTTGGTGCGGGGATCGATCGAACGACCGGGAAAGGTCGGCCGCGAGGTGTCGGTGACGGACGCGTCGAGGGCAGCGGAAATCTGCACTCTGAATGCACTTGCTGCGATCGATGCCCTCGTCAGCCTCGACTCGGTCGTACGGATCGTGAAGGTGACCGGGTTCGTCGCTTCCGCCGACGACTTCGCCGGCCAGCCCGACGTCGTCAACGGCGCCTCGAATCTGCTCGCGAGCGTTTTCGGCGATGCCGGTACACACGCGCGCTCGGCTGTCGGCGTCGCCGAACTGCCACTGAACGCCCCTGTCGAAGTCGAACTCATCGTCGAGGTTGCCTGACCCCCGACACCCAGCCGGACCCGACCGAGCGACGCCCGGCACGGTCTGCCACGACTGTCCTCGCCAACCCAAAACGCCTATATCAAAAAATTGACCTCAAACAAGGACACATCATGACAGTCGACAGCTCCCTCGAAGAGGCGAACGAGGACAGCCTCGCGCAAGGACTCAACAAACGACACATCCGCATGATCGCGATCGGTGGCGCCATCGGAGTCGGGCTCTTCCTCGGGTCCGGGAAAGGCATCTCCTACGCCGGGCCGGCCGTGATCGGCGTCTACGCGGTCACCGGCGTGTTCATCTTCATCATCATGCGTGCCCTCGGCGAGCTGCTGATGTACCGGCCCGTCGCGGGGAGCTTCGCCGAGTATGCGCGCGAGTTCTTGGGCCCTGCATACGGTTTCGTCACCGGCTGGGGTTACTGGATCACCTGGACCATCATCGGGATGGCCGAACTCACCGCAGCCGGGGTCTTCGTCAAGTCCTGGTTCCCGTCGATGCCGCAATACCTCACGGCACTGATCGCGCTGCTCGCACTCGTCGGATTGAACCTGGCCAAGGTCGGATTCTTCGGGGAGGCCGAATTCTGGTTCGCATCGATCAAGGTCGTCACCATCCTTGCCCTAATCAGTGGCGGCATCCTCGCACTGGTCTTCAACGTCGGCAAAGCCGGCCAGGCAGGCGGGATCGAGAACCTCTGGAATCACGGAGGCATCGCCCCGCACGGGCTGCTCGCGGTCCTTCTGGCCTTCCAGATCGTGGTCTTCTCCTACCAGGGCGTCGAACTCATCGGCATGACCGCAGCCGAGACCAAGGACCCGGAGTCCGTGATACCGAAGGCGATCAACTCCGTGCCCTGGCGGATCGGGATCTTCTACGTCGGCACCCTGATCGTGCTGATGTCACTGTTCCCTTGGGATCAGTTCAGCGCGGACGAGAGCCCCTTCGTCAAGAGCTTCTCGCACATTGGTCTTCCCGCGGCCGCCGGCGTCATGAACTTCGTCGTCCTCGCCTCCGCTCTGTCGGCGTGCAGCGCCGGGCTGTACAGCAACGGGCGCCTGCTCAAGAAGCTCGCCGAGGACGGACTCGCACCCAAGGTGTTCGAGAAGACCAGCCGTGGTCACGTGCCTGCAGCCGCCATCATCGCCTCCGGCACTCTGATGCTCGTCGGCGTCGCGGTCAACGCGATCGTCCCGGAGAAGGCGTTCTCGTACATCTCGTCGGTCGCCACCCTCGGAGGAATCTGGAGCTGGGGTGTCATCGTCGTCTGCCACCTCGTCTACCGGCGTCGCGTCGAACGCGGTGAGGCACCCGCGAGTACGTTCCGGCTCCCTTGCGCCAAGGCCCTGTGCTGGGCCACCCTCGCCTTCCTCGCAGCTCTGACGATTCTCCTCGCGTTCGACGAGGGTCAGCGCATCGCCTTGTACGCCCTGCCGGTCTGGGCAACGGTTCTCATCGGCGGCTACCGGATGTCGTCGCGAAACTCCGCCCGCAAGGAGCACGTCCCGGCCCGGGCACCGAGCGCGCTGTGAGCCCTGAGTCCATCCACGTGCGCCAACGCCCTGCCGAGCAGCCACCTGAAGGAACAGCCGTGATTCCCGCCGCATACCCCCAGCTGCGTCTCGACGCCGCCGCCCTCGATCACAACATCCACGTCATGGCCGACTGGTGCAAGACCCATGACGTCGCGCTTGCTCCCCACGTCAAGACCACGATGTCCGCTCCCATCATCGAACGACAGATCGCGGCCGGCGCCGTCGGCGTCACCGTTGCCACCGTCGACCAGGTCGCGACCGTGCTCGGCTGGGGACACAACACCGTCCTCATCGCGAACCAGATCGTCGATCCATTCGGACTGGCGCGACTTCGGGCCTGGCTCACCGCCGAACCGGAACGGAAGATCCGGTGCTTCGTCGACTCCGCGGCCGGGATCGCCGCAGCGAATCAAGTGTTCGGCGCGCACGGCCCCGCTCTCGAGGTGCTTTTGGACATCGGCACCCCGGGTGGCCGCACCGGTATCCGCGACCCGAAGCAGGCTCGCCACACAGCGGAGCTCGTCCGAGCCGCCCCCGGACTCCGGCTCGTGGGAGTCGCCGGGTACGAAGGCGTCGCCCCGAACACAAGGACCGACGAAACGCTTGCGGCCGTGGACGAACACTGCCGCCAGGTCCGCGACGTCTACCTCGACGTCGCCGAACTCTTCGAGACCGACCGCCCCGTGTACTCGATGGGCGGATCGGCCTTTCCTGACCGTGTCGTCGACTTCCTCCCGACGGACGACGACGTTCCGGGCACAATCCGGTTGCTCAGGTCCGGTTGCTATGTCACGCACGATCACGGCGTCTACGCCCGCGTGAGCCCGATTCCCGGCCTCGTCCCAGCCCTGGCCGTGCGCGCGGTCGTCGTGTCCGCCGCCGAGGACGGCACCGCCGTAGTCGGGGCCGGGAAGCGCGACCTTCCCTACGACACCGAGACGCCGATCCTTCTGTCCGCCAGCACGGCGGGCGGACAGGACAAGTCCGATGTCCGCGGACGTGTGCGCGCGCTGTACGACCACCACACCGTGCTCTGCGACGCATGGAATCTTGAGGTGACGGATGTCGTCGAGTTCGGGATCTCGCACCCGTGCTCGGCATTTGACCGGTGGCCCGAGTACCTCATCACCAACGACCACGGTGATGTGATCGACGTCTGGCGCACCGACTTCCGCCGATCGTCGATCGCCACAGCGCTCAGCGCGTCGGCGAGAAGAACAGAGGCAGCTCATGCACGGTGATCAGCCGCTTGAACCGGATACACGGTCCGCTCGATCGAGGTCCGCGCGCATCGCCACCAGTTGTCCCTGACGCTCCCCTCTGGCACCGGGGGCGTACCCACCTCGCCTGGAGATTGCTTAGGCACCAGGTTGCGGATGACGGAGACAGGGCGGGGAAGGGGCCGCTGTTATCCACCCCACGGCCTGGCCCGCACACCGCCGACCCCGTCCACCTCTCCACCTCATCGCATCGGCATCCACCCCGGCGTCGCGGTCCGGTTGACCGAACGGAGATCGCTTCTTCAGGCCATGGTGCCCCGGTGGAGAGCGTCCCTATGGGAAGGCCAGTTTTCGCAAAAGCAGTGAGGAGAACGGTGTGGGCAGGGCGCGCAGCGTGCGGACCGGTGCCGCTTTGGGCCAGGGGAATTTTGCCTGCGCCAGTTCCTTCTTCAGGGCGCGTACGACGTGCCAGGCCGCCTGCTCCTGGCTGATCTGGAAGGGCTTGGGCAGGCCGTCTTCGCTGATGCGCTCGGTGGCGACGAAGCCAGGGGGGATCGTGGTGAACCGGATGCCCGGAGATGAAGTGAATACCGCCGCTTGGGACTTCGTCTCCGCCCATGCCGGGATGTTCGGCATCAAGTGGATATGCCGGGTGCTGGAGGTTTCCCGCTCGGGCTACTACCGGTGGATCGCCGGCGCCGAGGCGCGGGCGGGGCGGCAGTTCGAGAAGGACCCCCTGGTCGAGGAGATCCGCGAAATCCATGCCGAACACCGCGGGAACTACGGCGCGCTTCGAGTCCATGCCGAACTGCGCGGCTTCGGCCACACGGTCAACCGCAAGTGCGTGGCCAGGTGCGGTTCGCGGTCCAGCATCGCCGACAGCACCTCCCGCTCGTCCAGCTTCGGGTTCGCCAGTGCCCACAGGATGGGCATCCCGGTCGGGGTGCACACCAGGAACAGGCGCAGGCCCCAGAAGAACCGGGAGTGCGAGGCGCAGTACCCGTATCCGGCCCAGCCGGCCATGTCCGACCGCTTCACCGTCGGACGCGAGCGGCCACACTCCACCGGCGTGGAGTCGATGATCCAGTGGTTGTCGAACCAGAAGTCCGTGTCCACCGCCAGCATCCGTATTGCCTTCTTGACCAGCGGCAATGCTGTCTTGAGGCGCTTGTTGTACCCGAACTGCTGTGGCAGGTACGGCAACATTGGCGCGAGGTTTTGCCTCGCGTACCGCAGCGAGCGTGCCTCGGAGTGGAACCCCAGCAGGGCCTGCGCGACCGCGAGCGTGACCACCTCGGCATCAGTAAGCTTCGGCGGCCTGCCCATCCATCGGTTGGTCTCGGTTCGTCTTCGATCTTCACGTACAGCGCGGTCAGCAGGGTGTCCAGTTCGTCGTTGACGCCACGATCTTGGACACCCCGTTCGCATTTTCCAACGCACAGTCAGGCGAAGCCGCTACTCGGGCTATCCGTGCGTCCAGGACCTCCGTGCGGCCAAACCAAAGACGAGACCACCGACCAGGAACCAGGGATTCCACAGCAGCAGCGTCCACAGCCGCTGTTCCGGGCTTACGTTTATTTCCGAGCCCGCAACGTCGGTCAGCAGCAGCACCTCGACGGCGATGCCACGTATGAGCAGCACAGCGCAGGCACACCACCCCAGGGCCTTGACCACCCGTCCTGCCAGACCACGAGGCCGCGGCCTGGCGAGAAGCCATCCCAGCACACCGCCGACAAGGCACAGCAATCCCACGCCCCACAAGCCCACCACCACGAACCACCCGGGGCGTTCCTCGGCCAAGGGCCCCGCCGAGACGCTGAGGCCCCAACTGCCGCCCAGCGCCCAGTAAAAATGGAGCACGGCGAAAGCGACCGCCCAGGCACACGCTATGCGTCCCCACAACCCCAGCGTTGTCTTGTCATGCGGATCTTCATACATAACGAGGAGCATGCCACTGCTGCGGCACGCCGCCACCACCCTCACGAGAAACCAGCACGCCCACCTTCCAGTCGGCCACAACGTGCGACCGAACACATCGGACGTGATCGTCTAGTCCCGCGTGTGCGTGCGATAGAGGTCGAGTTCGCCGTGGAGCTCCAGAGCCAGCACGGTGCACAGCGAGTCGAGTTGGTCGTCGGTGAGGTGCTTCAGTTGCGGACCATTCCGGTGGAAACATCGGGATTGCTGAGATCGCTTGATGATCAAAGCAACGGTCGTGCTGGAGCGGCGCGTACAGCGCGGCGCGAACGGATTCTCCGGCGAGTTCGGTCATCTGCCGGTCGACCCGGCGGGGCCGCGATGCAACTGCGGCAACGGCGGCTGTCTGCAGGCTCTGGTCGGGCAGACGGCGCTCCTCGAACGGGCCCGGCGTGCGGGGGTCGGGCTCGGATTACGCGACGGCCTCGCCGAGCTGATCGACGCGGCGGAGGGCGGGGAGCGGGCGGTTCTGACCATCCTCGAGGAGGCCGGCGAGCCGCTCGGGCGCAGTGTCGCCGGCCTGGTCAACGTCCTCGCGATCAAGGCCATCAAGGTGATCGGCGAGAGCCACGTGCGGTGGCCCTTCCTCGGCCCGGCCTTCACAGCCGCGGCCGTCGCCGGGACGATCGAGCCGCTACGGGACCTGGAGATCACCGTGTCGCCGTGGCGGGACACGGAGCACGCGCGGGGCGCGGCCTGTCTCCTGCTCGCCCGCAGCGGAGCGATCACCGGACCGTAGGTTCAGCACGGCGCCGCCCGGCTCGCCCCGACCGCGTGAGATCCGTGCGATCCGTACGATCCGAGGGATCCGTGCGACGCATGACCCGGCGGCGTCATCCCTCCTTCACACGGCCGAAGACCTCGACCTCGGCCATGTTGAGCTCGACGGGGGACGCACTGGCGAGCCACACCCGCACATAGCGGCCCCCGGCCGTGGTCTCGACGGTGGTGGGGCTCCCGGCCTGGTCCGTCTCGTGGTGGCTCCAGACGCCCGGCTTACCGAGCTGGTCCGCCAGCGTTCCGGAGAAGGGCTGGTCGGACACCAGCACGTAGTAGTCCTTGAGCCTCCCCGCGCAGCAGTCCGTCCGGTTGTAGATCCTGATCCGCTCCAGGTTCGCGGTCGCTCCCAGATCGACCTGCCACCACGGCTGCGCCTCCTTGCCGCTGGTGGTGGAGAAGTCGAAGCGGTCACCGTCGACGGACTTGTCGGCGCTGAAGGGGAACGTCCCGCCCCAGTCGTAGTCCGAGCTCTGCGTCGCCGTCCTGCCACGGGCGAGTTCACGGAGCGGCGGCAGCCCCATGGACTCGTCATGCAGCTCCTGTACGCGTGTCACGAAGTCCTCGATGAACGGATCACCGATCTTCACCTGGCCGTGCTGGTGGTGCTCCGCCGGGTCGACGGTGATCTTCGATGCTGCGTCGGCAAGGGAGTCCATTGCTTCGCGCTCCTCGGCCGCCTTGGCCGCGTTCCCGGCATCGATGTCGGCGAGGACGTCCAGTCCGTGCTCCATCGCCCGTCCCCACAGTTCCGTGGTGTCCAGCCAGCGGGAGGCGTCGGAGAGGAACAGCTTGTCGGGTACGCCGTCCCGGATAACGGCCGGTGCTCGCGTGACCGCGCGGACGTACGGACGGAACTCCCTTATGGCCCCACGCGCGTCGGTTCCGCGGTTCTGCCAGAACCGATCCAGCCGGGCGCTGAACACTGGCGCCTGGGGCTGCCACAGCTCGGAACCGAAGGTCGGGGCCGCGTGGTTGAGATCGACGAACACCTGCACCGCGTCGGCCGTACCGGGGTCGCCCGCGGCGATGTGGAGAGCGGCCTGGCGTCCGGAGCGGGCCCGGTCGTAACCCCGGTCGTTCCACGAGAAGTCCGACATCGTGAAGACGGCGAGCTTGCTGGCGGCCTCCTGGTTCATCGGGTTGGAGACGATGCCGCTGAGGTGGTCGGACAGACCGGGCTCACGCTTGTCGTACGGCGCGAGCAGCAGCCGTCCCGCGGTCCGGCCGAAGTCATTGACCGGATAGTTGTCCCACACGAAGACCTTCCGGCCGAAGAGTTCGGCGGCCTTGGACGCCTGGGCGTTCGTGATCTCCCGCGGCACCACGTCAGTCCCGGTCCACATCACCTGCACCGCGGGGTCGAGCGTGGAACGGATCGTCTCCTTGTACGCGGTGTCGGTCAGATCGCCGTACTCGGTGGGCACCATCTGCAGCGGGTTGGTCCCATCCAGCTGGGCGACGAAGTCGCGCTGCACCTTGTTCAGCAGGCTCACCTGCGCGCGGGCGGCCGGACCGCGCCCAGGTGAGCCGAACTTTTCCTGGTCGCCGGCACAGTTCCAGCGGGTGTAGCTGATGTCGTCCAGCGGAATGGAGAACGACCGCACGCCCACGTCGTACATGGCCCGCAGCTTGTCGGTGAGCGCCTTGGTGTCGGCGGGGTCGGAGTAGCAGATGGACGCGCCGGGCGAGACGGCGAAGGTGAAGCGCACATGGTTAGCGCGGGCACGCCCGACCAGGTCGCTCAGCTCGGCGAGCTTGTCCGCCGGGTAGGGCTCGCGCCACTTGTCGCGGTGGTACGGGTCGTCCTTCGGCGCGTAGACATAGGTGTTGGACTTCACGTCGCCCAGGAAGTCCATGTGGTCCAGGCGTTCGGCCGTCGTCCACGGCGGGCCGTAGAAGCCCTCGATGGTGCCGCGCAGCGGCATCGAGGGGTAGTCGCTCGCCTGTGCGCCCACCACCTGCCAGTCGTCGCCCTGGCGTTGGAAGAGCTGACGCAGTGTCTGCACCGCGTAGAACTGGCCCGTCGCGTCCGTGCCTCCGAGGGCGATCTGCTGGTGCGAAGCCCGTCCCGACACGCGCAGGGCGTACCCCTCGGCGTGGTCGGACACGGCGGTGTCACCCAGCGCGCGTGCGATGTCCGGGCGTTCGGCGGATCCGAGCCTGATGGTGAGCAAACCGGCTGCCCCCGAGGGGACTTCGCCGGGGGTGACGACATCGACACGCGCGGCGCCGTGCTTCTTCATTTCGCGGATCAGCCGGTCACGGGCGGCCGCGTCCGTGTGGTCGTCCGCGACTACGAGCACCCGGCCCGTTACGGTCGCGTCGCGTCCGGCGCGGGAGATGGACTGCGGGGTGGGGGAAACCGGCGGCAGAGGGTCGGCGTCGGCCGAGGCCGTGTCCGGGACCGACTGGGCACTGGCGGCGTGCGGCAGCACCCCGAGCACCATGGCACTTGCTATTGCGAACATTCCGGCGGCGATCCTGCGTCTTGCCATGAAGATCTCCAGAGTGGTCTAGACCATAATGACCTCAAAAGGTTACTGCTGGAACTCGGTTCACTGTCAACAGGTCCGACCTATTGGATTAGACCACTTGATTCGCTACGTTTCGCTGGAGCCAACCACGGAGTCCAAGGCAAACACGATGAAGGGGAAAGCTCTGTGCTCAACCGTAGGTCGGCCGTAGCATGCGGCGCGCTCACCACGTCGGCCCTGCTCAGCGGCGTCGGGGGTGCCGCTCGCGCGTCCGCCGAGGTGAGGCGTGCCGCAGGGTACGCATCAGGGGCCGGGGACACATGCGCGCCACCCACGATCATGGCCGTACGCGATGTCGCGGCGGCGCCGGGGCGCTGGCGGCCGGGCGCCGCCACCCGCATCGTCCTGGTGCCGGGCTCCTCTGGGCGACTGCGCGACGAAGCCCGCACAACGGCGGCCGAGTTGGTCCAGGAGGGCCATCTGGACCGGTCGCCGCAGATCGTGGTGAAGCCACACCCCGCGCCTCACGACCTGGCCCTCCAGCTCGGCCGGGTGCCCGGTTCGGCTTCCCCCGAGGCGTATCGCGTCGAGACGGCCGGTGATGTCACGACGATCACCGGCAGCTCCGCGACCGGGTCTTCCACGGCACCCGGACCTTGCTCCAAATCCTCCGCCAAAAGGGCGAGGTGAGCGGGCGCATCACCGACTGGCCCACGTATACAGAGCGCGGCCTGATGGTCGACGTCGGCCGCAGACACTTCACACCGGGCTGGCTGGAAGGGAAGATCCGCGAACTGGCCTGGCTCAAGCTCAATGTGCTGCACCTCCACCTCAGCGACGGTCTGGGCTTCCGTATCGAGAGCGCATCGCATCCCGAGATCGTCACGCGACCGGCCCTGACCAAGGACGAGGTACGGCATCTCGTCTCCGTGGCCGACCGATATCACGTCACCGTCGTCCCCGAGATCGACTCGCCGGGGCACATGGAGGCTGTGCTCCGGGCGCACCCCGAACTCCAGTTGATCCGCGTCGACGGCACCAGGGACCCCGGGAAACTCGACTACAGCAAGCCCGCGGCCCGCAGACTGATGCAGGATCTGATCGCGGAGTACGCCGACCTCTCCCCGGCCCGTGGTTCCACCTCGGTGGCGACGAGTACTTCGGGTACCCGTGGGATTCGAACATCGGTGTCAGATCGTGCGCTAAGCCTTCGTCGGCCCTGGTGGGCGGCCGGTGGGTCGCCGGCGGCGGGACTGGTCCGAAGTCGTGTTGGTAAGGACGGCTGTTGGTGAGGGGCGAATAGCTACGGAGGACTTTGTGAGCCCTGAGCTGCGTCGCGTTCGAATCCGCGACTAGAGTCCTGGCCGTGAACCGTGTCGCACTGCATCTCAAGCGCACCACCGATCAAGGCATTCACGACGACCTTCTGTTGCGACTCGGCGTGTGGCGGCACGCGTGCGACTCGTATTACTTCGCCAGCGACGAGACTCCGACGACTGGCGCGGACGTGGCGCAACAACTCGCCCGCCTCCTCGAACAATGGGGTGAGCAAGTCCAGCAGCTGAGGCCGACCGGGGGCACAGCCTTCCTGCCGTTCGACTTCTCCGACGAGTGCACGGGGTGGCTTCGCGTGACGTCCCCAGACGGGAATCACGCTCGGGTGGAGGCTGGCTGGAGCCTCATCGAGGGCTGGAGCTTCTACCCCTCAGACATCGCTGACACAGCCCGGAACGTCGTCGACTTCGAGCCTGTCACCAACACCGCTGTGGACTGCCGCATTGAAGACCTGCTCGCCACCATCGCCCATAACCGAACCGAGTTCGACGTGAGTAGCCGTTGATCCACGACTTCGAGCCCAAGGAGCTCTCTCGTTGGTATCGGGGTCGCCTGGTAAGTGGCCCGTTCAGGCCGTTCGACCAGGACGAGTTCGACGCCCTTGAACGCGCGGTCGGACTGGCCCTGCCGACGGCGTACCGCTCGTTCTTGGAGGTGGCGGGCGGAGGAAGCCTGGCCTACTCAGTCCATCTCTCAGCCTGCGAACCCGAACCGCTCCAGGGCTTCGACGACCTCTATCAGTTGGGCCGTGACGACGCCGGTGAGTACGGCTGGGGCACTCTTCTGGGAGAGTACCGGCGCAGTCGCGATGGGTGGCTCGCGGAGAATGTGCCTCTGACTGGCCTGCTGCCCATCGCCCGCAACGGCGGCAGCGACACCCTCTTCCTGGACCTGAACCTGGCCACTCATGGCCAGCTCCATGCGTTCGTCCATGCCATCGCCTGGCCGGGGTATCTGGGCAGTCATGTCTTCACGAAGGTCGCCGACAACTTCGACGCTTACCTGGACAGCCTGTTCATCGACCCCGACATGGCGGAGGACGCCTGGGCCGACGTCGCCGACGGCGATCCATCGGATCCTTGGCGAAGGACCGTCGAGGAGTGGCTGGACAAGGAACTGCCGGGCTGGCGCGCTGAAGCCTGGGCTACGTCCTGATCTTGAGGCGAGCGCCTCAAGCGCCTTCGGGTCCCTGGAGACTTCGCAGGGTCGCGTAGCCCAGGTAGTCCGTTCCGGCTCGCTCGGCATAGCGCATCGCCGTCTGAGGATTCACGCCCAGGGCGTCTGCCAGGACGGCCAGCGGGGCTTGGCGGACCATTTGAATCCAGGCTCTGGAGCGTGAGGCCATGGCCGGGATTCCGGATTCGCGGAGAATCGTTGCAACGCTGTAGACGTGCATCGTCCGCCCGGGCATGCGCCCGGGAAACACCAACGGACAGTCCGGGTTCGCGGCCGTGCTGAGGCCGGGTCGAGAAGCGAGATGGACCCGGATCACGGCGGCTGCCGCCTCCGGAACCCCGATCCAGTCTCTGCCGAGCTTCACCTCCAGCCCGTTTGGGCCTTCGCGGAAGTCGTCCATGCGCATCGGAACGACCCTGACGAGGGGCTGTCCGAAAAAGGACGAGCATGATGCCGATGGCACGGTGGGCTGCCGGCAGGGTCTGATGGAGAAGCAGAGCGCGGAGCGATTCGATGTGGTCCTTCTCGCTCGCGAGTGGGCCGTTGCCGTGAGGCGCCCAGGGAACGGCGAGCCCGCTGACCAGCCGCTGCTTGATAGCCCAGCAGAGAAAGTTGTTCGCGTGTCCGCGCGTGCTGGTGCCGTTGCCGAACCTGGCATCGACGTCATGCTGACTGCACTCGTCCAAGCTCCTTCCGCGGTCGCCGAGCCAGCGCAGGAACTGGATGGCGACGGTCGTGTGCTGCTTGGCACGCAGGAAGGCGCTGGCGGTCACGGGTCGTTGGGGGCCAGCTGCTGATCTCGCCACCCCGACAGCATGCCCTCGAAGACCTGGCTCCGGGTGCAGCAGCGGAGCGCCGCCCACGATGAACAGTGACGGTGCCGCCCCCGGCACATCCCATGAGGAACCGCCCACGCCAACCCCCAACACGCCGCGAGAAAGGCGAATGAATCGTTCATTAAATGAGAACGAGCGGGGTGCCGCAGGTCACGCGGGCAGCCGTCAGGCGGTCAGGGCGGATCGTCGGGGTGTCTCCGGGCTGCGACCAGCCGATGCCTGCCTGCTCAGGCGCCCCCTACCAGCCAGGGGTGAGTCCTCTCACCTGATGCAATTCACGGCACTTTCTCCCAGATAACGCCCTATTATCTGCGGTATCACTGAGCGTGACCTGCGGAGACGTTCTTCGCACGCTGCGTGAAGCGACCCTGTTATCTGCGGCAAGGGAGGGGCGGTGCCCGCAGTCCTGCTGCTGCCGACCGGGAAGGTGCTGACGGTCCGGACGGCGGCCGACGCCTTCCTCGACTCACTCGGCAACCCGAACACCCTCCGGAACTACGGCATCGCCGTCGGGAAGACCGCCGAGCGGGTCGGCGAGGGCCGGCCGCTCGCCGCGGTGGCGGACGACGAGATCGGCGAGGCGCTGGAGCTGCTGTGGGGCAGCTCGGCGGTGAACACCTGGAACGCCCGCCGCGGCGCGGTGCTGTCCTGGACCAGCTGGTGCGCCGAGCGCGGGTACGACGGGCCGGCGGTCCCGGCCTGGGCGAAGCGCCTGGCGCCGCCGGACTCGGACACCCCGGTGCGCTCGAAGATGGCGATCGACCGGCTGATCGCCCGCCGGGACGTCCACCTGCGGGAGAAGACCCTGTGGCGGATGCTCTGCGAGATGTGTGCCCGTTCCGAGGAGATCCCGAACGTCAACATCGAGGACCTGGACCTGGCCGGCCGCCGCTGCCCGGTGAAGTCCAAGGGCGCCCAGCCGAAGGTCCGCCGCCGTGGCGCCGCCCGTGCCGACTACGTGCTGGAGACGGTGTTCTGGGACGCGGGCACCGCCCGGCTGCTGCCCCGCCTGCTGAGGGGCTGCACCCGCGGGCCGGTGTTCGTCACCCACCGCCGCCCCGGCCCCGGCAAGGTGCTCTCCGCCCGGGACGTCTGCCCGGACACCGGCCTGGCCCGTCTCTCCTACGGCCAGACCCGCGCGCTGCTCGACCAGCACACCGCGCTGGCCGGGCCGGGCACCGGCTGGGACCTGCACGAGTACCGGCACTCCTCCCTGACCCACCTCGGCGAGCAGGGCGCGTCCGAGCTGATGCTGATGGCCAAGTCCCGGCACAAGAAGGCGGAGAGCGTCCGCCGGTACTTCAAGCCCTCGGCGGAGGCCATCGCGGACGTCACGAGCCTGCTCGCGCCGGGCGACACCCGGCGTTGAGCTGCCGCAGGGAAGGGGCGACGGCGTCCTGACCGGTCGGTAGTGGGTGGGACCGGGAGGGACCGCGTCATTTGCTGGACGGTGAGGCTGTCGGTGCGGAGGCGTTCCAGCTGGCGAGGAGGTCGAGGGTTTCGGCGTCTCGGCTGCCGGGCGGGAGGCTGCGGGGGATGAGGTAGAAGCCGTCGTCGACGGTGAGTTGGGTGGTCTCGACTCGCGAGCGGAACGCACTCAGGCCCCATGATCGTTCTCACCGATAGTCACGGTTCTATTGATCCCCGAAGCCGAACTGGCTCACAGGTCGTCCGGCTGGAGGGCGGGTGCGGTGGCCTGCGCATCGACCGCTGTGGCGGCGAGGCTGCCGAGGAGCTTGACCCGTTCCTCGGTCGGGGATCCCGCCGCGCTCATGTAGGCGTACATCTTCCATCCGGGGTGGTCGGGCAGCTCGACACCCTCGTAGACGAATTCGAGGTCGCCGACGTCGGGATGGTGGATGTGCTTGGTGCCGGTGTGGTGCAGGCGGACGTCGTGGGCGGACCAGCGGCTGCTGAAGGCGTCGCTGCGGGCCGCGAGTTCCCCGATGAGGTCGGTCAGGGCCTTGTCGCGCGGGTTTCGTCCTGCGGCTGTCCGCAGGTTCGCGGCAGAGGTGTCCGCGGCACGCTCCCACTGCGGGTAGAAGGAGCGCGCGGCGGGGCTGAGGAAGATGAACCGCGCGCCGTTGTTCCGGGCGTCCGGGTCCTCAAGCAGCGGGGCGAGCAGGGCGCGGGCGAGCTGGTTGGTGGCGAGGATGTCGGCCCGCTGGTTGACGATCCATGCGGGTGCTCCGGTGATCGCGTCGAGGAAGCGCTGGAGCGAGGGCCGGATCGTCGATTGTGCCGGGCGGGAGCGGCGTCGGCTCGGTGAGGGGTTCGCGGCCCTGGCGAGGTCGTGCAGGTGCTCGGTCTCCGCCTCGTCGAGGCGAAGCGCCTGGGCCAAGGCGTCGAGTACCTGGGGAGAGACGCCGGCGAGGTTCCCGCGTTCCATCTTCGCGTAGTAGTCGCTGCTCATCCCCGCCAGCATGGCGACTTCCTCGCGGCGCAGGCCGGGCAGGCGGCGACGGCCGCCGCCGACGATCCCCGCCTGCTCGGGGGTGATCCGGTCGCGTCGTGTGCGCAGGAAGTCCCGCACCTCGGCCTGGTTGTCCATGTCATCCACGGTACGGCCGGTCGAGGATCTGTAGGAGTGACTGCCAGTACACGTATAAGCCGTCCCTCGCGCCCTCTGGAGGCCGGTGCTGCAATGGCTACGTCGGGGCGATCCGGACCCTTCGGACCGCCGAGCGCCGACCGCCATCGGGCGGCCGGCCACGCATTGTCACCACGAAGGACAGGAAACACGATGAGCCAGGACCAGAAGCAGGGACGCGTCGCCGTCATCACCGGGGCCTCCTCCGGGATCGGCGCCGCGACCGCCCGGTCCCTGCACGCAGCGGGCTACCGGGTCGCGCTTCTTGCCCGCCGCACGGACCGCATCAAGGCCCTCGCCGACGAGCTCGGCGACGGTGCGATCGCCATCTCCGCCGACGTCACCGACCGCGGCGCCCTCGTCGCGGCGGCCGAACAGGTGAAGCAGGAGTTCGGCGGCACGGACGTGCTGGTGAACAACGCCGGGGTCATGCTGCTCGGCCCGTTCTCCGCCGAGCGGCGCGACGACTACCGCAAGATGATCGAGGTCAACCTGCTCGGTGCGATCACGGCCACCGAGGTGTTCCTCGACCAGCTCAAGGACGGCGTCGGCGACCTGGTGAACGTCTCCTCCGTCGCCGGCCGGGTCGCCAACGTCGGCAGCGGCGTGTACGCGGCCACCAAGTTCGGCATCAACGGCTGGTCGGAGTCGCTGCGCAAGGAGCTGCTGCCCGACGTCCGCGTCACCGTGATCGAGCCGGGCGTCGTCGCCACCGAGCTGCCCACCCACATCACCCACGAAGCGACCCGCCAGGGCGCCCAGCAGCTCTACGACGTCGCCGAGGTCACCGCCGAGGACGTCGCCGAGGTCATCACCTTCGTCCTCCAGCGCCCCGGCACCTGGCCATCCACGAGATCCTGCTCCGACCTGCCAGCCAGGCACTCTGACCTGATCACCTCTCGTGCGCGAGCGGCGTCCGCGCCCGCACGGAACGAGGGCACCCCGCTGCGGCACCGACGCCGGCCGCGGCGCGGGAGTCCTTGGGGGTTTCCCGTACGGGTCGCCCGCGCGCAGCCGACCCGTACCCGGTGCTCGGCGAACCGGCATCGACCAGCGAACGAACAGGATTTCTCGTGAAGCACATCCACCTGCGCGACCTGGACGTCTCCCGCATCGGCCTGGGAGCCATGGGCATGTCCCACGGCTACACCGGCGCCGGCACCGACGACGACCAATCCGTGCGCACCATCCACCGCGCCCTGGACCTGGGCGTCACCCTCATCGACACCGCCGAGGTCTACGGCCCCTACACCAACGAGGAACTCGTCGGCCGCGCCCTCAAGGGCCGCCGCGACCAGGCGGTGCTCGCCAGCAAGTTCGGCCTCATCTCCCACACCGGCCGCCCCGGTGCCACCGACAGCAGCCCGGCCAACGTCCGCGCCGCCGTCGAGGGCTCGCTCAAACGCCTGGGCACCGACCGCATCGACCTCTTCTACCAGCACCGCGTCGACCCGGGCACGCCCATCGAGGAGACCGTCGGGGCCCTGGCCGAGCTGGTAGCCGAGGGCAAGATCCGACACATCGGCCTCTCGGAAGCCGGCCCCGAGACCATCCGCCGCGCCCACGCCGTCCACCCGATCACCGCGGTCCAGTCCGAGTACTCGCTGTTCACCCGCGACCCCGAGGCCCGCATCCTGCCCGTGCTGCGGGAACTGAACATCGGCTTCGTGCCCTTCTCCCCGCTCGGGCGCGGCTTCCTGACCGGCACGATCCGCTCCACCGGGCAGTTCGACCCCACCGACTTCCGCGCCGACAACCCCCGGTTCACCGGCGAGAACTTCCAGCAGAACCTGCACCTGGCCGACCAGGTCGCCGCCATCGCGACCGAGATCGGCGCCACCCCGGCGCAGGTGGCACTGGCCTGGCTGCTCGCCCAGGGCGACTTCATCGCGCCCATCCCCGGCACCCGCCGCGTGGCTCGCATCGAGGAGAACGCCGGCGCCGACACTGTCCGCCTCACCGCTGGCCAGCTCACCGCTCTGAACAGCCTGCCCCCGGCCGCCGGCGACACCCACAACGAGGCCGGCATGCGGATGATGGAGCGCTGATGACCGGGACCAACCCGCGCGTCGCACCGGACCTCGTCCGCCGCCACGCCCCGAAACTCGCCGATCTGACCGACGACGTCCTCTTCGCCGATGTCTGGGAGCGGCCCGACCTGTCCCCACGCGACCGCAGCCTGATCACCGTCGCCGCCCTGGTGGCTCTGGGCCGCGACGCCCAGCTGACCGGCCATCTGCGCCGTGCCCTTGACAACGGCCTCACCACTGGCGAACTCGTCGAGGCGATTACCCACCTCGCCTTCTACGCCGGCTGGCCCGCCGCCGTGAGCGCCACCGGCGTCCTGGCCACGGTCACCGAACCCACCGACTGAACCGGCACCATCCGCCGACCACCCGTCCTTCCAGGAGAGTCCCCCGTGCAGCACGTCACCCTGAACAACGGCGTCGAGATGCCGATCCTCGGCTTCGGCGTCTACCAGATCCCCGCCGACAAGACCGAGCAGGCCGTCACCGACGCCCTCGGCGCTGGCTTCCGCCTGCTGGACACCGCCGCCGCCTACGGCAACGAGGAAGCCGTCGGCCACGCCATCAAGAACAGCGGCATCCCCCGCGAGGAACTGTTCGTCACCACGAAGCTCTGGGTCCAGGACGCCCCCGCCCAGGACAACACCCGCCGCGCCCTGGAGACCTCCCTGACCAAGCTCGGCCTGGACCACGTCGACCTGTACCTGATGCACCAGCCCTACGGCGACGTCTACGGCCAGTGGCGCGCCATGGAGGCCGCCACCAGTGAGGGCCTGGCCAGGGCGATCGGCGTCGCCAACTTCTACCCCGACCGCCTCCTGGACCTGATCCTCAACAACGAGATCACCCCGCAGGTCAACCAGATCGAGACCCACCCCTTCTTCCAGCGCACCGCCGACCACGACCTCATGCGCGAGCACCGTGTGCAGCACCAGGCGTGGGGCGGCTTCGCCGAAGGCAAGAATGACCTGTTCACCCACCCCGTCCTCAGCAAGATCGGCGAGGCGCACGGCAAGTCCGTGGCCCAGGTCGCGCTTCGCTGGCTGATCCAGCGCGACATCGTCACCATCCCCAAGTCGGTCAACCCCGACCGGATGGCGCAGAACATCGACGTCTTCGACTTCCGCCTCACCGACGACCAGATGTCCGCCATCGCCGCCCTCGACACCGGCGCCACCCTGTTCTTCGACCACCACGAACCCGAGATGGTCGCCTGGCTCAGCAAGCGCCGTCTGGAGGGCTGAACACCTCCCCCGGGGGCTTCGGCGAGGTGGGCGCGTGTGCCGTGTGCTCAGCCCCAGTCGGCCTGCTCCGGGTCTCGCAGTGGCCGCAGGCCGCCGGGCATCTCGGGCAGGAGGAAGGAGTACCGGCCGAGCATGTTGACGTGGTGCCGGATGAACGGGGAGAGCCGGGCGACGTCCTGCTCTCGGACGTCGAAGCCCTGCGCGCGGAGCCGGACCAGGACGGCGTCCATGTAGCGGGTGTTGAAGAGCACCAGGGCGTTGAGGACCAGGCCGAGCGCGCCGATCTGGTCCTCCATCCCCTCCCGGTAGTGCTGGTAGAGCTGACCGGCGCGGCCGTGGAAGATCTTCCGGGCGAGCGCGTGGCGGCCTTCCTGCAGGTTGACCCGCCGGTAGGAGAGCCGGGCCCGGCCCGTCTCCGGGCACACGTCCAGCGACGGCGTCCCGGCCGGGGCCTTCCGGCCGGTGAGGAACAGCGGGCCTCAGGTGCGGCGGCCGATCAGGCGAGGCAGAAGTTGGGCGGTGCCGGACTGCCAGTGAATCCACTCCGTCGCCCCGCCGTTGGCGGTGATCTTCCCGCGCTTGTCCTGCGGGTACAGGTCTTCCACGTTCAGGCACAGCACCTCATCGGCCCGGGCCGCGGACTCGTAGAGCAAATTCCAGAACGTCTTCTCCCGCAGGGCGACGTCCAGCCGCCACAGGGCGGCGATCTGGTTCTCCGCGAGGGCCTTGGTGCGGTCCGGCGGTGCCGGCCGCCGCTCGATGCCGATCGTCGGATCGCATTCGATCCAGCCCTGGCGCTGCCACCAGCCGATCGCTTTGCGGGCAATGGACAGCTCCCGATTGACGGTGTCGGCGTCCATATCGTCCGCTCGCGCCGCGGCCAGCTCCGATGAGCAGCCGAAGCCGCGCGCTGTGCCGACGGCCGAGGTGACGTACGAGGTCACGGGGTCGGGGATCGCCAAGATCTCCTACCTCGCCTGTATCGAGGTTGACACGGCCACGGTCGAGAAGGGCGTCACGCTTCCGTGGAGGAAGTCGGTTCAGGTGCCCCTCGGTAAGGCTCCGACCGTCGCCATCATCCTCGACGGAAAGGGCGGACAGGCGGCCTGCACTCTTGCGATCCGCGGCAAGCACGTCCAGCGCGCCACCGCCATGGGCGAGTTCGGGCGCGCCACGTGCACCGGAGATCTGCCCCCCGGCGACGGCGAGGGGTGACGCAGCACCCTCCAGGACACCCACTGTCCGGTTTGTCCGCTCGGGCGTGCCGGGGCAGGCACGTCGTGTATAACCGTTGCGCTGCGCGGCGGGAATGCGGGGTCCGAACTCCCCGCAGCCGAAGCACGATTGAGCCCCAAGGCCTCCGAAACCGTGCTGCCACCCCCTCGTTTCCCGTCCCACGGCATGAACTGCCGTCGGCCCGCGGCCGGCCGCGGACACTGATCAACTGCGTACGAGGGATGGGATATGAGTCCGAGAGGAGCCCGCGCCAGGCGGGCGAACGGGAAGAAGCGCGCGGTCTGGCTGGCGGCGGGAGTCGTCGTCCTGGGAGGCACGGGTGTGACGGCCGTCGCCGTCTCGGGAGGTGGCGAGGACGCCGGGCCCGGTGACGGGTCGCGGCCGGCGAATGCGCATGTGCTGGCCCTGGACGGCAAGGACCCGAAGAGGCGCGCGCTCCCGCGCACCGAGACGCAGACGTTCTCTCTCATCGGCGTCTCGTGGGAGGACAGCGGCGACACCTTCGCGGGCACCGCGCAGATACGTACCCGCAAGGCGGCCACTGGCGAGTGGAGCGAGTGGCGCGACCTCGACTTCGACGTACGGGCGCCAGAGTCCGCTGAGGGCGACGCGTCGGAGGTGCGCGGCGCTTCGGAGCCGTTGTGGGTCGGCCCGTCGGACGGGGTCGAGGCGCGGGTCGTCGCGGACGGCGAGGAGACCGCGGTGCCCGATGCACTCCGGCTCGACATGATCGACCCCGGCAAGACCGTCAAGGGCAAGGGCAAGGGCAACGGGAACGGCGGCGACAAGGGGAACGGGAACGGGAAGGGGAACGGCAAGCCCACCGCCTCCCCCGACGCCACGCCGGAGCCCTCCGATCCCGCGCCGACCGACGCGCCCACGACGGCCGCTCCCAGCGCCGATCCGGGCGATACGACAGGAGGCTCCGGCGGCGGCGAGGGCTCGCAGCCTCCCACCGACGAGCCGACGGGTTCGGCCAGTGCGCCCGAGGAGCCGGCTCCGTCCACCGCCCCGACCGAGTCCACCCCTGGCACGGACCCGACGGAATGACCGCCGGACGAGCCCACCGGCGCGCCCACCGACGAGCCCACCGGCCGGCCCTCGGCCGAGCCTCCCACCAGCGAGGCCCCTACGGACCCGACCCCCGGCACGGTGCCCACGGAGGAGCCCACCGGACCCGCTCCCACCACCGATCCGAGCGGCACCCCCGAGCCCAGCGCCACCGCTCCGACCACTCCCGCCATCGTCAGCCGTGCCGACTGGGGCGCGGACGAGTCACTCGTCCAGGACCCGCCCGCGTACCTGAACAAGGTCGACGCCGTCTTCGTCCACCACACGGCCGGGACGAACGACTACACCTGCGCAGACTCTCCGGCCATCATCCGCGCGATCCTCACGTTCCACGTGCAGACGAACGGCTGGAACGACATCGGCTACAACTTCTTCGTCGACAAGTGCGGCACGGTCTTCGAGGGCCGTGCGGGCGGCGTGGACCGGCCTGTGCTCGGGGCCCACACCTATGGATTCAACAGCTATTCCTCGGGCATCTCCCTGCTCGGCGACTACGAGAACGGCGGCACGCCGACGGCCGCGGCCAAGCAGGCCATCGCCGACCTGGCCGCCTGGAAGCTCGGTCTGCACGGCGTCGACCCGGAGGCGAAAGTGACGCTCACCGCTGCCGCCGACACCGGCGTGTGGACGAAGGGCCAGGCCGCCAATTTGAACACCGTCTCAGGGCACCGCGACGGTTACGCCACGCTCTGCCCCGGCGCGAGCCTGTACTCCGCGCTCCCGGGGATCCGTACTGCCGCCGGCAATTCCCCGTACGCCACCGGAAACTGACGAGCACGACCACCACGAACAACAGCGGCCGGAACCCTTCCACAGGGTCCCGGCCGCCAGGCGTCGCGCGGCGCGAGACCTCCCACTCCTGCTCCAGGCTATGGCGGAGGTAAGTCCGGATGAGGGGGGCGCCTACCGCCCCCATGTGCGGGGGCTCGTGACCGGCTGGCGCGCGCTGTTACGTCAGGCCGCGGGCCCGACGGGAGGACGGGACCTCGACAGGGCCGTCTTTACCTGGCTCGACGCGGCGCTGCGACGGCAATACCTCAAGGCCGTCATCTTCGACACGCTGCGCCACGCCGTGAATGTCCCTGGGCCCGAGGGACCGACCCTCCGCACCTCCGCGCAGTGGTGGGTCCAGGGGCAGGACCGCCCCTACTCCAAGGAGAAGGATGACCTCAAGCGCGAGCTGTCCGCGCTGCTCGACCAATACCTCATAGCTCGGCGGAGCCAACCGGCCGCCCCACTTCCGTCGTCACCGAACGGAGCCGTCGATGTGGCCCATGCGCTCGTCCATGAGGACCTTCTCGGTGCCGAAGTCCTCCATCACGGTCCGGTGGGTATGGCGCGGGCCGTGAGGCGTGAGGGCCCTTGGCAATCGGGTCCCAGCAAGCGTCGGCCCGGTCACTGGCACCACGCCCTCGGGCCGGGGCACCAGGCCACGGCTCGCCGAGCGTGGTACGGGGCGGGCCTCCTGCGGTGCCTTCTTCGGGCACCAGCCGGAGACCGCCGTGGTGAACAGCCACGTCGCGAAACCGTTTCGACGCCGGGGGGGCAGCGTGCTCCGACACCGCACCGCCCCGTACGAACCCCAGGTCCGCGATGGCCTGCTCCACCCTCATCCGCTGGGTTTCGGTGACGCGGTCGGGGTGGTTGCGGACGTTGGACACCGTGCCTGCGGAGACTTCGGCACGGCGCGCGACGTCGACGAGCTTTGCGCCTTGTTGGCCACCGGTGCGAGCCGCGCTCTGCCCCCGGAAGACGTAGGTCTTGCTGTGACATGGGCAGGGTGTCAGCTTCGTACGGGCAATGTGGTTGGCGACCAGGGCCGACAGCCAGTCCATCGCGTGGATGGTGCGGTAGCTGTCGTCCTTGGGCGGGCAGCGCACCAGCTCGCCCGTGTCGAGTTCGTACAGCTGCCACTCGACGCGGACGGAGCCCGAGCGGGCGGATTCCGTCTCCAGGCCGACGATTTCGCCTCAGCGCATGCCGGTGTAGCCGTTGAGGACCACGGCGACGAACTCGTCCTTGCGGACGGACAGCAGGGCGGCCCGTTCGCCACCGGAGGCACTCCGGGGTCTACTCGACAGCTGACCGCTTCCTTCCAACACGGCCCCGGAGAGGATCTGAACGAAAGACCTGACCCTACGGTCGGCGCCGGACCGCTGCGGGGAGAACGGAGGTCGGTGGCGGTACTCATGGGGCGAACACGGCGTGGACTCCTTCGAGTTGAGGTGGTTGACGGACCATGACTTCGAGGTGGTCTGCCGTGACCTGTTCAGTTATGTCCTCGTCGAAAGCGACCACGTCCGCATCCTCGTCGACTGCGGGCTCTTCCACGGTCTCGCCGACCTGCGGCGCCGCAACTGGCGGCCCCTCCGCTGTGACACCTCGGACATCCACGCCGTGGTCGTGACTCACGCTCATCTGGACCCTTGCGGATACCTGCCCCACCTCGTCCGCCCTGGATTCCGGGGCCCGATCCTGACCACCGTCTAGGACCTGTCCGGCCGATCATGAGGGTTGCGGGGAGCGCGTGGACGCGCAGCGCGGCGGGTGTCATGATCACGCGGGCGTCCGGCGCGGGTCCGGTGCGCGGGGAGGGACCATGAAGCTCTACGTCGCCATACCTGTTGTTCTGCTGGCGTTGCTCATCGCCGCCTCCGGCGTAGCGGGGATTACGCGTGGCTGGGTGCTTCCCACGAACCGGCGGCCGGTCCACCGCCCCCGCCTCTACGGGTGGGGCCAGTTGGTGGGTGCCTTCGCCCTGTGCTCGCAACAGGTCTTCTTCTGGGTGCCCAGCGACCCCGACACCCGCCAGTGGGGGTCGCTGAGCGGCAGCGCGCTCCTGCTGACCGGCCTCATCATGATGATGTTGAGCCATCGCACGCGCGGTAATCGGCAGGGCAGCGGCACGCCCTGAGGGAGGCGTCCCGTTAGAGGTTGCCCATTCGGTTATGTGACTGTCTGACCGGTGGGTCGTTGTTCCAGCATGGGGCGGGGCGACTTGACGGATACCGAGTGGGAACGACTGCGGCCGTTTCTGCCAGTCGGCAACAAGTTTCTGCCAGTCGGCAACAATCGGTGCGGCCGGTGACGGGACCACCGGCAGGTGACTGACTGCGTCTACGAGCGAGAGCACGGCACAGAGGCGGCAACAGGGCGATCCGTATCTGGACGGAACGCGTGGTCGAGCGTGGTCGCCGAGCTGGTGAAACCGATCCGCTCGCCGGCCTGCCCCATCGAGCACGCCGTACCGGGTCCGCGCAGCGAAGCCCGTTCGGCGCTGACGCTTGACTTCGACCATGGTCTCCTCCATAACGTCATCCCATGTCCGACAGGAAAGGCTCGAGCGAGCCCGGAAAGCTGCCGCGCTCGCTGTACGAGCGGGAGCTGTACCGGCTCCAGACCGAGCTCGTGAAGCTCCAGGAGTGGGTGCGGGTCGAAGGCGCACGGCTCGTCGTGGTGTTCGAGGGACGTGACGCGGCGGGTAAGGGCAGCACGATCAAGCGCGTCGCCGAACACCTCAATCCCCGGTTGGCGCGTATCGTCGCTCTGCCGCGGCCCACCGAGCGTGAGCGCGGCCAGTGGTATTTCCAGCGCTATGCCGAGCATCTACCAGCCGCGGGGGAAGTGGTCCTGCTCGACCGGAGCTGGTACAACCGCGCGGGCGTCGAGCGCGTCATGGGTTTTTGCACCATGGAAGAACACCAGCGGTTCCTTCGCCAGTGCCCGATCTTCGAGCGAATGCTGGTGGAGGACGGCATTCTGTTGCGCAAATACTGGTTCTCGGTGAGTGACGCGGTGCAGGAGGAGCGGTTCCGACGCCGACTGCAGGATCCCACCCGCCGGTGGAAACTCTCGCCGATGGACCTGGAATCGATCACCCGCTGGGAGGCCTATTCGCGGGCGAAGGACGAGATGTTCGTCCATACCGATATCTCGGAGGCTCCGTGGTACGTCGTCGAGAGCGACGACAAGCGCCGGGCCCGCCTGAACATGATCGCCCATCTCCTGTCGACCGTGCCGTACGAGGCAATCACTCCGCCTCTGATCGAACTGCCTCAGCGGCCTCCGGCCACCGGGTACCAACGGCCGCCGAGGAACCTTCAGACGTACGTCCCCGACCGCGCGTCACAACTCAAGAAGTGAGGCGAGGGGTCTCGCACGATCGGGCCGTCAGTGGTACGACAGCCACCGGACACTCGGCGTGGTGGAGCAGGGGACGAGCAACTCGGCCGAGTTGGAGTCCGAGGTGGCTGCGGCGGCGATGCGCGCCGACAACGATCGGGTCTGCAACGGCGCGCGCCGGACCAGCACTTTGCGGCCGTTCCCTCAGCCGCCGCCGAGTGCAGCCGGACCGTCGGGTATTCGCGTACGGGCTCGACCACCGCTTCGTCGATCAGGGTCGCCGCACGTTCCTTACGGTAAAGGTGCGGCTCACCGGCAGTGCGCTGATGATCGGCGCGGTCGTGCGAGGGGCAGCGCCAGGCATGTACGGCATCCAGCTCGCAGCCCCTTGCCCCAGCCTCGTGGAAGGCAAACCGGACCGCCGCCCCTCCCCGGTTCCCCGACACACACGAGGATCCGCCCGCGCACGCCTTCGATACACGCCCTGTCACCGCGCACGACGATGACGGGACAAGAGTCCCGGGCGGCCACGGCCAGACTGACCGAGCCGAGCAGAAGTCCGGTGAGTCCGCCACGGCCTCGCTCCCCGGTGATCAGCGCCTGGGCATTGCGCCCCTCGTACAAAAGGGCGATCACCGCGTCCTCGGGCGTCACCTCGACCGAGACGTCGACGTCCGGATGACGGCGGCGGGCACGTTCAGCGGCACATTCGACGATGCTGTCGGCGAGCGCCTGGTTCGAAGGGCGCCCCAGGCTGAGCGTTGGCGCGGCGCTTCACACACTTGCCCCCTTCTCGTTCCACGCAGCATGCCATCGGTCCGAGGAACAACCCGCTGCCATCTCCGTAACCAGCGACCAGAACGCCCATCTCAATCAGCAGCCAGGGTGCCCAAGAGAGCCGGACGGCCACTCCTCGGAAGCCA
This sequence comes from Streptomyces sp. NBC_01320, assembly GCF_035974375.1. NCBI lineage: Bacteria > Bacillati > Actinomycetota > Actinomycetes > Kitasatosporales > Streptomycetaceae > Streptomyces > Streptomyces sp. NBC_01320. Next base: position 10,439,787 of record NZ_CP108390.1, on the reverse strand, counting down.
CTGAAGGAAAACCCCAAAACCACATCTGGCCCTCCCTGGCCACCCGACAACTTACGAAGCACCCCATGGCTGTATCCCGGCACTCCGTCAGCGACGTCATGACCCACACGGCCGTGGCCATCGGCCGCGAGGCCTCGTACAAGGAGATCGTCGAGCTGATGCAGCAGTGGAAAGTCAGCGCCGTACCGGTCCTCGAAGGCGAGGGCCGCGTCGTCGGCGTCGTCTCCGAGGCGGACCTGCTGCCGAAGGAGAAGTTCCGGTAGGACGGCCCGAAGCTGCCCGGCCAACTGGAGGCGGCGTCCAAAGCCGACGCTGTACTGGCCGAGGAGCTGATGTCGAGTCCGGCCGTCACCGTCCACCCCGACGCCACGCTCGCCGAGGCCGCCCGCATCATGGCGCGCAAGCGAGTGAAACGACTGCCCGTCGTGAACGATCTCGGCATGCTGGAGGGCGTCGTGAGCCGCAGCGACCTGTTGAAGGTGTTCCTGCGCCCGGACGAGGAGATCGACGAGGGGATCCGAACCGCTGCTGTCGCCGAGCTCTCCCCCGGACCGGGTGGAATTCTCTGTGCTGGATGGTGTCGTCACCCTGCGGGGACCTCTCCAGAACCCTTCGCTGGTGCCGCTTCTGGCTCGGGCCATTCACGCGGTCGAAGGCGTCGTGGACGTGCGCATGGAGCTTGGCTGACGTTCCCTCCAGGCACTACGTCCCACAGCAGCTGGTCCGGCTCCGCAATGCGGGCGGTCGCGACCCAGCAGGGGTATCGACTGGGTGAAGCTCCTCCGGCGGAGTGGACACTCGACCTCAACCGTGCGGGGGCAGTGTCGTGACTGCGCTGCTACTGAAACTCGGCCGGGCCGTACCAGTCTCCTTGATCAAGTCGACTGTCACCACAGTCATAAGCCGTGCGCTGTGAACGCCACGGCGTGGAGAGCCGGGCGAGCTGAAGCGCTGCGGCCTGCACGAAGATCTCGGCCCGCGACGTTCCGGGTGGCTCTTCTTCGTTGCGTCGGAAACACTGGGACGGTTTCTGGGACTGCAGCCGATGGGGGGCCGTGTCCAGGAGGACTCAGATGGCCACAAGGCGACAATTCATCAAGGCCGGCCTCGCCGGCGGAACGTGCCTCTTCATCCCGGCCGGGTCTGCGTCCAGGCGGGCCTGGCCGGGCGTCCCCAGCCGCGTCCTGGACCCGACGCGCATCGACAAGTACGTCACCGAGCTTGCCGTCCCGCCGGTCATGCCCTGGGCCAAGAGGGACGACGCAGGACGCGTCGACCACTACACGATCGGTATTCGGCAGTTGCGGCAGCAGATCCTGCCGGCCGGTATGCCCGCCACAACGGTGTGGGGATACGGGTCGACCCGGCATCCGGGAAGCTTCTCCTATCCGTCACGCACCGTCGAGGCGACCTTCGGCCGGGCCATACGGGTCACGTGGGTGAACCAACTGCTCGACCGCCACGGCAACCATCTGCCGCACCTGCTGCCGGTAGACCCCACACTGCACTGGGCCAACCCCGAAGGCGGAATTTCACGGCGTGATGCACGGCCGGCCTTCACCTCGACACCCGGCCCTTATACCGGACCCGTGCCGATCGTGACCCACCTGCACGGGGGGCACAACACGCAGGAGAGCGACGGCTACCCCGAGGCGTGGTATCTACCCCGCGCTTCCGACATCCCCGACGGATACGCACGGGTGGGCTCCTTCTATGAACAATTCAAGACGATATTCGAGAGCCAGTTCGATGCGGCCTGGGTGCCAGGAACCGCCATATTCCAGTACGCCAACCAGGAGCGTGCCGCCACCTCCTGGTTCCATGACCATGCCCTGGGGGTCACTCGACTGAACGTCTACGCGGGGCTGGCGGGCTTCTACCTCCTGCGCGGCGGGCCCGCCGACCTCCCGGACGGTGTGCTTCCGGGGCCGGCGCCGAAACTCGGCGACCCCCCGGGAAGGCACTACTACGAGATCCCGGTCGTCATCCAGGACCGGTCGTTCTCCACCGACGGCAGCCTGTTCTACCCGGCGAGCCGCGCATCCTTCGACCACTTCACCGGGCCCTACATCCCCGGCAGTGACATCTCCCCCATCTGGAACCCGGAGTTCTTCGGCAACACCATGGTGACCAACGGCCGTACCTGGCCGGCTCTCTCCGTCGAGCCGCGCCGCTACCGCCTGCGGTTTCTCAACGGCTGCAACGCACGCTTCCTGATCCTGAAGATCGTCACCGACCCGATGGCCCCACGTCCCGCGGCCCCGGTCCTCCCCTTCTGGCAGATCGGTTCGGAGGGAGGCTTCCTGCCGTCACCCGTGCAGCGCGACCAACTGCTCACCGCCCCCGCCGAACGCGCGGACGTCATCGTCGACTTCACCTCCATCCCGGTCGGCACTGATCTGTACCTCATCAACGAGGGCCCCGACGAGCCGTTCAAGGGTGGGAGAGCAGGCACAGACTTCCGGCCGGCGGCCCCCGGCACCACTGGACAGGTCATGAAATTCACGGTGGCACGACCGCTCGCCACGTCGGACAGGACCGTGCCCCCCGCCCACCTCACCCTTCCACCATTCGAACCACTCGGTCCAGCGAGCCACACGCGGCAGGTCTCCTTGCAGGAGCAGAACTCCGCCGTCCTGCGGGGCGTGGGCCCCCGCGTGGTGATGCTCGGCACCGTGGACCGGCATGGACACCAGACCCCCATGGGATGGGCCGATCCCATCACGGAGAACCCGGCACTCGGGGCGACCGAGATCTGGGAAATACACAACTCCACCCGCGATGCCCACCCGATCCACATCCACGAGGTTCAGTTCCAGGTCGTCGACCGGCAAAGCACCGGGCACAACGCAAGGCCTCCAGAGCCCTGGGAGAGCGGTTTCAAGGACACGGTGATCTCCTATCCGCACGCCATCACCCGGGTCAAGGCCACCTTCGACCGGGCGGGACAGTATGTGTGGCACTGCCACATGCTCGAACACGAGGACAACGAGATGATGCGGCCATACCGTGTCGGCCCTCACTGAACACCAAGGCACCTCGCTCAACACTGCCATCGCTATGTGACGGTGACCGTTTCAGCCACCCGGCGTGTCGAGCCGGCTCCGGCCGCCACCTTGTTCCGGTCGCTGGTGACCCGGCCCGGTTGGAGATCGTGCGGCAGCTCGCGGTCAGCGAAGCGAGAATGGTGGAGGTTCGAGCACCTGGCCTGTCTGTGCGAGTGCGGGCTGGCCGGCTCGCGCCCGGTGGCCGGGTGTCGGTATTCGCTCTCGCCCGGCCCGTGCTGCTGACTGCGGCGGAGGCTGGGCCTGGGGCGACTGAGTGCGCGGGTGCCTCATCAGGCGGGTTCCTGACGGACTTGCACCAGTCTCATGACTTCGCCTTCGCGGTCCGAACACGCTCGAAGTCCCTCCCGAGATCACCATCACGCTGGGCGACAGCTCGGGTACCCGGTCGAGCGAAAGCCCGGACGACGCGTGCGTGGACCGCGTGCCTGCCGACGGAGGCCGAGACTCCGGCGTCGCCCTGTGACAGGGTTCAGGTGCCCGGGGTGCCCGGCGAGGGACCGAACAGCCACCATGTGGACACCAGAGGGCCCGAACGGCCCAAGGGGCGAGGCCAATGGGCACTGGCGCACTACCTGGTACTACCGGTACGGGTGGAGGGTGGAAGAGTCGCCAGGAGGTGAGCCACGGTGATGTACTGGAATGGTGGCTGGGCCTGGGTGACCCTGATGCCCCTGCTGTGGATCGCCCTGATCGGCCTTGTGGTGTGGGCGGTCCTGCGCCTGACGCAGCACTCGGCTGGTCGCCACGACGCCACGGACGACCCCCGGAAGGCACCGAGGGAAACGCCGGAGGAGATCCTCGACCGCCGCTTCGCCTCCGGCGAGATCGATGCAGAAGCGTACACCGAGGCACGCAAACGTCTCGCCGACCACCGACCGGGACCCCGGTGACCATGCTGAGGGGCCGTTGGCTGCCGCTCACCATGCTGGTTACGGCGCTGGTGATGCCGATCGCCTCGATCGTGTGAGCCGCCAGCAGTGACGTCGGGCGATCCGGCCCGCCGGCGAAGAGTGGGTGCAGTCTCCCGCGACGGACCGATGCGCAACCTGGACGGCGCTGAGCGCGCGCCGGATGCTTCGCCGACCGATGGGACCCCCGTGTCGGAGAAGCCATGGAGTTCAGCAACGGCTACTACGCCCCGGAGCGCGTCAGGTGGCACCAGGACAGCCTCACCGTGTGCCACTTGGGAAAGAACACCTCAACTCGGTGGCGGGCGCTCAGGGCACCGCCGTTCCACGGTAGCCCCGCCGAGGCGGGAGCCCAGGCAACACCGTGGACGGGACCCGCGGCCGCATATCGGCGGGCTCCTTCTGCACCGGATGACCGGCGAGGGCCGCGACGATGTCGGCTGCGGCCAGCACCCCGGCGAGACGCCCGTCTTCCTCCAGCACCGGCAGGGCGTCGGCTTCGGTATAACTCATGAGGTCGGCCGCGTGGCGTACGGTCTGCTCGACATGTACGAGCGCCGACCTGCGGGCGGGCAGGAGGTCGCGCACGCGCAGGCCGGACAGCGAGGCGGCCGGTGCCGCACAGACAACCGCCACATCGGCCCTGTCCAGCAGGCCGGCACAGCGACCGTCCGGATGCACGACCGGAAGGTGACGGGAGCCGGATCGCTCCAGCAACTCCCAGGCCACGAGCACGGTTTCGTCGACATCGATCGTGACCACGGCGGCGCGCATCACGACGGCGACCGTCCGCGCCAAGACCTCCTGCTCACCGTGGACCGCCCCCGGCTGCTGCTCCTCCATGGTCGCCTCCTTCATGTTTGCGAGCGTCGCCGCGGTGTCACGGGGAGGGCATCGGCTTCCCGTTCGCCGCGGTGTGGGTCGGGCACAGTCAACTGCCCACGCAGCACCACCGCACCAGCCCGTACGCCCACCTCCTGATCCTCGAGCACGGCATGACGCGACTCAGCCCAGCGGGTACTCACTGGGCGGGCAACCGCCTCTTCCAGACAGGCGACAACCTCATCGTCGCCGATCTGGGAGAAGTCGATTGTGTAGAATTGTCCGACCGCAAAGAAGTTCCGCGGGGTGTGCAAGGCATATCAGTTCCTCTGCCTCCTCGCCGCGCCGTGCGGTCCAGTCGTGAGGTACCACGGGGACGGCGAGCACGATCCGTGCAGCACCGCGGGCGCGGGCGACCCGGCAGGCCGCGCGCGCTGTGGACCCCGTGGCCACCCCGTCATCGACCACCAGCACCGTACGGCCCTCCAGCCTGATCGGTTCCCGCCCGCCCCGGTACCGCTGGGCACGGCTCTCCAGCACCTCCCGCTCACGGGCCTCGACCTCAGCCAGCTCATCCGGCGTGATGTGCGCCGTGCGGACCACGTCATTGATCATGCGTACCCCGCCCTCGCCAATCGCTCCCATTCCCAGCTCTGGCTGGAAGGGCACACCCAGCTTCCGCACCAGGCAGACATCCAGCGGCACGCCCAGCGCCTCGGCGACCTCCGCGGCGCCCGGAACCCCTGTGCGGGGCAGGCCAAGTACCACCACCTCACCCCCTGAGGTGCGCCAACCGGGTGGCCAGTTGTCGGCCGGCATCACGACGATCCATGAAGAACACGATCCGACCTCCTCGTCCCGGAGGAACACGTGGGCGACGCGTGCGCCCCCTACCTCCATCCTCGCCCCTTCGCTGATGCTTGTTACGCAGGCGAGCACGCATGAGGCCGTGCTCGACGGGACCTGCCCGGGGTCCACAAGCGCTTCGAGGTGACGGTCTGCGCCTCTCTCACCACTTACCAAGGAACTGCGTACCGGCGACGTACAAAGCCAGGCGGAACTGCGTTCGGACCTTCGACTGATGGCCGCCGATTGCGGCCTCACACCCCACGTCGGTGTCCGCCAGTGGGGTGACCGGATCCGGGCGAACGTCTGCCCGCCGCAGCCCGTCCGACAATGCCGGGCCACGGTCAGAGACCGCCGCGCTGCCCGGGGACGGTGTTCATCGGCCATGTCACCGTGCGGCTGACGTCCGAGAGCGAGACGATTGCGACGGGCCTGCCGTGATCCATGACCAGGACCCGGTATTCGACGCCCGGTTCCATGCGCGGCAGCCGAATGCCGGTAGCGGTAGCGCGAACCGGTGAGGAAGCCGGCGACCGTGGTGTTGGCGGAAACCGTGAGAGGTTCGGACGTCATGGCATCCCGCACCGGGACACCGGCGAGCACGCCGCGCAAATGGGCCTGACGTCCCTCGGCTGTGGCGGCCGCGATGAGGAACCAGCCGATCAGAGCCTGCCAAAGACCGCCGAACGCGCCGGTCCGCATGAACGCGATCAGCCCGAACACCACGAGCAGCCACCCGAGGACTCGCTCCGCCGCAGTCCGCCCGCAGCCGGTCTCCCGTGCGCCACCACAGGAACGCGCGCAGCAGCCTGCCCCCGTCGAGAGGTGCGGCGGGCCCGCGTTGAAGGCCGCGAGCAGCACATTGATGCCTGCCAGCCACGCCACCATCTCCACCACGATCCCGGACACGGACGCCAGGTGGAGCAGCCAGGCCCCGAGTGTGAGCAGCCCGCCAGAAGGAGGCTGACGAGCGGGCCGACGCCGGCGATCCTCAGCTCCGCACCGGGGCTGGACCCCTCGTCCTTGAGCCGGGCCGCTCCGCCCAGCAGACACAGGACGATGTCGTCCACCTCGACAGCACCGCCGGGAACCGATGCCTGGCACGCTCTGGATCAACTTGCCTGGTGGTTTGGCAGTCGGCCCACCGAGGCACGCGCGTCTTGTGGTGGCAGGGTGGACCGCAGCGCCCGGTAGCGCCGAAGCCGGCCGACAGATCGGGTGCGCGGCGGCCTTGCCGAGCCGGATGTCAGTGGCCGGCGGCGACGCCCGAGAGTTCGTTCGTGCTCTTCGGCAGCGTCACCGACGTGATCTTCTCGCCGGACTCGATATCGACGGCGTGCAACGTGCGCTTGCCCGGTTCGGAGACGTAAGCGGTGTGGTCGCGGACGAAGAGGGTGGGACGGGCCTGCTGCCAGTCCAGCGGCTCCTGCCACTTGTCCACTACGGGGATCTTCTTCTCGGCCTTGCCGGTCTCCGGGTCGATGACGTGAAGGGTGCCGTCGGTGCCGAGGACAAGTGCCTCGCCGTGGGGTCCGCGGCCGAGCGAGCGGAACGAGTAGCTGGTGCCCAGGTCAACCAGGCGCAGCTTTGCCGTTTCGGTGTCGATGAGGGAGATGCGGGTCGGTCGCTCCAGTTCTGCGTCCGGATCGGTCTTGTAGTCGCCCAGGAGGATCGGCGATGCGTCGCTGCCCGCCTGGTTACCGATGCGGCCGTAGTCGTCGGGGGCGTCAACCTTGGTGAACTCGCCGTTCTTGTAGATCAGGACGCCGTCCTCGCAGCCGACGGCGACGGCTTCGCCCTGGGCGGCGGCTTCGCCGTGGACGCCGGGGCACTTCTCGTTGCGCTTGATCTCCTTGTTGTTCGTGTCCAGGACGAGTGCGCCGGTGCGCTTCTCCTCAGTGCCGAGGGTGCTGAGGAGTTCGCCGTTGCTCAGTTCGATGGCGACGCCGTGATGCGCTTCGGTGGAGGTGTAGGCGCGGCCCTCGGGCTTCTCTCCGCCGCTCAGGTCGGCGGGGTTGAAGACGTTGACCTCGGCGGTGCCGTCGGTGAACAGGACCGTCTTGCCTGCGTGCCGCACGACGTGCCCGGGCTTGGCGCCCTCGTAGGTGATGTCCGTGAGGTTCTGCTCGGCGGCATCAAGGACCCGGAAGCCGGCGTCGGTGGAGACGATGACGTGGGAGTCGTCGCCTGCCGGGTTGACGCGGTTGAAACCGGGCAGATCGATCGTCTTGGTCAGCTTCAGACTCTCGCCGTCCAGGACGTACAGGCCGCCGTCGAAGGTGGCGACCAGCGGGTCCTTGATCGTCGCGGAGGACTGGGCACTCGGCGAGCCCTTCGCCGACTTCGCGTCGGAGGAGGCGCCGTCCCCTCCCCCGCAGGCGGTCAGCACCGTGGAGACGGCGAGGGCGAGGGCGGTTCCGGTGAAGGCTCTGTTGCGTATCGTCTTGCTCACTGTGTGTGTTCCCTTCCGGCCGCGCGGGCGCGGCGTGAGTGTGTCTTTTGGTGACGGTCGGCCGTGCCGGTACCGGCACGGTGGCGCGGGGTTCAGTTGCCGGTCAGGCCGTCGGCCATAGCGGTGGTGTTGGCACGCATCATCTGCAGGTAGGTGTCGGCGCCCTTGCCCTTGTCGGTGAGCGACTCGGAGTAGAGCTCGACGACACGTACCTGTCCGCCCAGTTCGGTGCGCAGGACCTCGGCCAGCCGGTTGGGCTGAGAAGAGTCGGCGAACACGGTCCGCACCCTGGCCTCGCGCGTGGCTTGGGTGAGCGAGCGCAGATCGGAGGAGCTGGGCGAGGCGAGCGTGGTACCGCTGGGGATGACCGCGCCGACCACCCGGAAGCCGAAGCGGTCGGCGAGGTAGCCGAAGACGTGGTGGTTCGTCACCAGCGCCCGCCGCTCCTCGGGTATGCGGTGGAAGGACTTCTCCATCCAGGTGATGAGGTCGGCGAGTTGCTCGTTGTAGCGGGCGGCGTTGTCCCGGACCACCTTCTCGTCCACGCCGTCCACGTGCTCGACGATCTCGTCGGCGATCAGGCCGGCGGCCTTGCGTACGCGGTTGGGGTCGGTCCAGAAGTGGGGGTCGGGCTGCCCGGTCTCCGCTTCGGGGCCGCCGTCGTCCCGCGCCTGGAAGGTGAGCGGGTTGACCGCCTTGCCGGCCTCGAAGGTAGCCACCCCTGCGTCGCGGGCGGCGTCCACGTGCCGCAGCACGTTCTCCTCCAGGCCCAGTCCGTTGAAGACCACGAGGTCGGCGCGCTCCAGCTCGGCGGCCTGAATGGCCGACAGGCCGAAGGAGTGCGGGTCGGCGTTCGGTTTCATCAACACCGTGATCTCGGCTTCGTCGCCGAGGATCTTCTGGGTGATGTCTCCGAGGATGTTGGTCGTCACCACGACTCTGGGCGGGTCGTCGCCGCTCGTGCAGGCTGTGGCCGTAGCGGCGAAGGCGAGGGCGAGCAGGGTCAGCAGCAGTCGGCGCAGCCGCAGAACGGTTCGCTTCGGCGTCGTCATCGTCCGGTCTCCACCATCAGGGCCGGCTTCATGTCGAGGTCGAAGGTGCGGGCGACACGCAGGTTGTCGTTGTAGTCGATCTCGTACACGCGGCTGCCCGCAGGGTCGTTGAGGTAGGCCCGGCTGCGGTCGACCTCGATGGCAGGGCCTGCGGCCCCGTCGGTGCGGGCCTCAGGGACGTCGGTCAGAAGCCGCTTGGTCTCGGACACCTCCTTGCCCGTGGTGATGTCGTAGCCGTGCAGGGCCCCGTCGTCCTGGAGGACGAGCAGAGGTGAGCCCTCGCCTGCGGTGTTGACGGCGACGACGGGTCCGGTCTTCACCCGTGTCCAGGTGCGCTCCAAAACATCCAGCACCCACACCGCACGGTCCGCGGCCAGCGCCGTGAGCGTGTCGCTCCCTGCGCGGTGGCGGAAGTGCGACGCGCGTTCCTCTGCGGGGACTTCGGCACCGTACGGTATCTTTTCGGCCGCGAAACCGCCGTCGTTCTCGCTGATCAGCAGGGCGCCGTCCGCGCATCCGAGAACCACCCCACGCCGGGTGACGGCGTCGCCCCGCGGGGCCTCGCACTCCGCGTCCGGTGAGGCGAGTCGCTTGCCCTCCCGGTCGTGCACCACGACCTTCGTTGAGCCGTCCTCGTCCGTGAGGGCGAGGAGATGCTCCGCGTACGGCATGACGGCGCCTTCGTATGTCCCGGGCAGCGCGCGAGGATTGCCCACCTCGCCCTTCTCGAGTTCGGCGCGGTGGTAGATCGCGGCCCGGTTGTCCTCGCCGGTCACGGCGGTCACGGCGGCGTCGCCGCGGACGCGCGCGCCGGCGTCTCCCGGCACGCGGCCTACGTCGCGGATGGCGGCGCGGTAGTAGTGCACATGGTCGCCGTGGTCCACCGTCCAGGCACCGCCGTCGAGGATCCGCGTACCGCCCGCGGTGTGCAGGTAACCGAACCGGCCGTCCGTGGTGAGGCCCGAGGCGTCTGCGATCGGGGACATCTCGTGCACCTTTCCGGTGATCAGGTCGAGTGCCCGGGTGGCACCGGTGGCCGGGTCGTTGAGCAGCAGCCGGGACTGCTGCTCGGCTGCCTCCTGCGCCCCTTCGATGTAGCCGTGCGGAGTGGCGGAGGCGGAGGAACCCGCCTTCGGGGCGGACACGTTGTCGTCCTGCCCCACACAGCTCGTGGCGAGCAGCGCGAGGGACGTAAGCGCGGTCGGTCCCCAAGCAGTGACGTTTCTTCGGATAAGCAAGGGCATAGCCTCTCAAATCTCTGTCAGTTGGTTGTTGCGGAGCGGATGGCGGCCGGGCGCGCACGGCGGCGGTGGCAGATGCCGGACGCCAGGTGGGAGAGGAAGAACAGTCCCACCGCGAGAGCCGAGACGGTCGCACCGGCCGCGGTGCTCAGGTGCCAGGACAGCAGCAGGCCACCGAACGTGGCGATCACGCCGAGCAGCGCCGCGAGCACCATCACGCCCCGCACACTGCGCGCCCACGGCAGCGCGGCCGCCGGCGGAGCGATGAGCAACCCCAGGACCAGCAGCGTCCCCACGATGTGGAAGGAAGCGACGATGGCCAGCGCCAACAGCCCCAGCAGCACGGCGTGGGCCAGGCGTGGACGCAGACCGAGCGTCTGGGCCTTGCGCGGATCGAACGCCAGGGCGAGGAAGGCCCGGTGGCCGAGGACCGAGACGACCAGCGCCAGCAGCAGGGCCCCACCCAGCAGCACCAGGTCCTTTTCACGGACGGCGAGGACGTCACCGAAGAGGAACCCGGTGAGGTCCACTGCGAAGGACTGCGACTGCGACACGACGATGACGCCGAGCGAAAGCATTCCCACGAAGAGCAGACCGATTCCGGTGTCCTGGGACAGCCGGGGCCTGCGGCCGAGGGCGGTGACACCTGCCGTCATGACGGCCGCGCTCAGCAGCGCCCCCACCAGCAGGTTGCCTCCCAGAAGCGCGGCGAGCGCGACGCCGGGCAGCAGACCGTGCGACATGGCGTCACCGAGGAAGGCCATCCCCCTCAGCACCACCCAGGTCCCCGTCAGGGCGCAGATCGCCGACACCAGGACTGCGCCCCACAAGGCCCGTTGCACGAAGGTCACCTCGAAGGGACCGGTCAACCACTCCATGACGAGCACACTACAATGAAAACCATGTTCAAAAAACACGGCCCCTCACCCACCGCCGTCGAGGACGCGACGTTTCGCATCCGGTTCGCAGAGCTGTCCGCGGGCTACGCCGGCCACCTGGTGCTCCACCAACTCAGCGCCGGAATAGCGGCATTGACCACCACCGCACTCGTCGGCCCGAACGGCAGCGGGAAGTCCACCCTGCTCGGCGTTCTGGCCGGCGTGATACAGCCGACAGCAGGCGAGCTCCACCACGCCGGCGGCCGGCCAGCGGCATTCGTCCCCCAGCGCGGTGCCGTCGGCGACGCACTACCGCTGACGGTCCGGCAGACCGTGGAGATGGGATGCTGGGGCGCACGCGGTCTGTGGCGCCGACTCACCCGTCAGGACCGAGCCGCGGTGGACTCGGCCCTGGAACGCCTGGGCATTGCCGACCTGGCCACACGGCAACTCGGAGAGCTGTCCGGCGGGCAGAGGCAGCGCGCCCTTATCGCCCAAGGGCTCGCTCAGGAGTCGGACCTGCTACTGCTGGACGAGCCGACCACGGGACTCGACCCCGAGGCCAGGGAACGCATAGCGATGCTGCTGACGGAGCTGGTCGCCGACGGCGTGACCGTCGTCCACGCCACACACGACCTGGACGCCGCCCGCTCGGCCGACGTCTGCCTCCTGCTGCGCGAGGGGCGCCTGGTGGGCCAAGGCCATCCCCGGCAAGTCCTCACCCCCTCGACGTTTGCCCGGATCTGGCAACCTGCCTGAGGTACCACCGACAGCTCTCGCCAGGCACGGCACCCTCGCCAGGGGCACCGCTGCCTCATGGCACACGAACCGACGACCGTTTTCACTCAGCTCGGCTGAGACCTTCCACATCAGGAGGCAGCGATGGCGACACGGCGCACGGTACGGCTGGGCACGATCCAGGAAACGCTTCTGATCCCGCTGTCCGGGCGCGCGGTCGACAACCGCAAGCAGACACCCGCGCCCTGCGCGCCCCCGGACGGAGGAGATCGTCGCGTCGATCGACTACCAATTCCCCCGCTTCGACAACCAACCCAGCCTGGTCGGCCCGGTGCTGCGCACCTCCGTGTTCGACCTCTGGGTGTCCGACTCCCTCACCGCCCACCTGGAGGGCACCGGACGTTCCCCCTTGATCGTGGACACCCTGATCATTGGATCGTGAAGATCCGAAGGACAGGAGTTCCCGTTGGGGACATCGAAGTACTCGCCTGAGTTCCGGGCCGATGCTGTCGCGTTGTACCGCTCCGGTCCGGGGCGGACGTACGCGTCGGTGGCCAAGAATCTCGGGGTGAAAACCACGAGACGCTCCGCACGCGGCCGCGGGATACCGAGCAGGCTGCCGTGCCCGGCGCGGTGGAGGCCGGCGCGTTGGAGAGGGAGAACAAGCGGGTGCGGGGCCCAGGTCAAGGAGCTCGAGCTGGAGCGAGAGCCTGCGAAGGCCGGCCGCGAAGTGTTTTGCGGGCGAGACCAGCTGGTGAGGAACCGTCAACTAACCACTGCCTGACCTGGTGTTGCTTTCGTAGTCGGTGATCGCGTTCTGGAGGGCGTCGATCGTGCCGGGTGGGTGGGTTCGCCGGGACTGGGTGAGGGCTGCGGTGGTGTCGGGGGCCGCGGCGAAGGCCAGCAGGGGCATGGTCCGGTGGGCGTGGTACCTGGCCGCCACCGGTGGCGAAATGAGTGCCTTCGGCACCTCTGACCGCCTCGCCGACTTCGGCGGCGTCGCACCGGTTCTCCGTGACTCCGGCAAGATCAGCGGGAGTCTGCGGCGCCCTCAGCGATACAGCCGCGGACTCCAGCGCGTCTTCTACACCTCGGCGCTGTTCAGTATCCGAGGGTGCGAGGAGTTCCGCCGGTTCTACGATCGCAAGCGGTCCGAGGGCAAGCGCCACACCCAGGCCGTCCTGGCCCGGGACCGCCGTCGCGTCAACGTCCTCCGGGCCCTTCTACGCCACGGACGAACCTATGAGCCCTTGCCACCAGCGGTGCTTGCTGCGTGATGCCTCTGTCCCGCTGCCTATCTGCCAGATCAGCGGTATCAAGTTCGACTGACTGGCAGGCTCGTGGGAGTATCCGCTTGTTGGGACCCGTCGGTGAGGAGCCCGGTGATCACTCAAGGAGTAAAGATCACGGCGCGGTGCGACGACTGCGGTGGCGTGCTGATACTCGACGTTGGCCAATACATCGACCATGGGCAGCTGTGGTGGGGCACCGAAGGCGCATGCACCGCCTGTCCCAATGGGTGGTGCGAGCAAGATACGGGTGGAGCGACTCCTGACGAGATCAGGAATGCCCTGCTGGCAGAGCATGGACCCGCACAGCTTCACCTCGCGGACGACGAGTCGAGCCTCGTCCCCGTCTTGCGAGTCCTGCGCGAGATACTCCACCTGCCCCTGGGCCAGGCACGGGTGATGGCCGGCGCGCTCCAAGAGACCGGCCTGGTTGGCACGCGGGTCGAGATGGAGCTCATTGCCGACAAGCTGCAACGCCGATCAGTCGCTACAACGATCGAGACGTCGACCAACTGAACCCTCACGCTGAAATTCCCCCTGATCGTGGACAACGGGCGCCTACGCTGCGGGGCGAGATCTTCTCTGCACCAAGGCGGTGCGTGCTGGTTCCCGGGCAACCCCGGATCACGCCGCGGCTGCGGGGGCACCGCAGGCCGCGGCGTGATGGGCCTCGGACGAGCGTCAGAGCGCCTTGATGCGGGCCTTGAGCAGGCAGAACTCATTGCCCTCGGGGTCGGCCAGGACATGCCACTGCTCGTCCCCGGTCTGGCCGATGTCAGCCCGGCGGGCACCAAGCTTCAGGAGGCGCTCGAGCTCGGCGTCTTGGTCGCGGTCGGTGGGGTTGAGGTCAATGTGCAACCGGGACTTCCCCGGCTCCGGCTCGTCCCGGACGCTGAAGAAGATCGTGGGCTGCGGACCGCCGAACCCTTCCGGCGTCCCGATCTCCACGCAGCCCTCCTCGCGGCCGACCACGACGTAGCCCAAGACCTCGCACCAGAACTGCGCCAACAGTTCGGGGTCGCGGCAACCGAGCACAAGCTCACCGATACGACATGCCATGAAGAAACCTGCTCTCAGTCGGCGGGCCGCCGAGGCCACGCGCGCAGCTCTGGGCTCCCAGCAGCGAAAACAACTCCGCGACCTTACCGAACGAGGCGGGCATGGAAAAGATCTTTTCCATGCCCAGGGCCTGTCGGGGCGGCCGCGGTCCCAGGTCAGCGAGCGGCGCACGTGCTCGGGCAGCGTGGTGATCGTGGCGGCGATCGCGTCCTAGACTGCCTCGGCACCGCGGCCGGCCAGGAGGGTGCCGCAGGGCGTGGCCCAGCTCATCGCGTTCCTTGCCTCCGATGCCGCCGCGTACATCACGGGCTCGGAGTACCTCGTAGACGGGGGCCGGCACCTGAACCGGTGACCCTCGGGACGGCACGGGGGACCGCCCCATCCCACGTCGTGTCGAGCCACCCCTGGAGCACCTCGCACAGCGGCACGAGGTCCTGGTCCAGTGCGGCAAGCAGCTCGGGGGCAGGCTTCGACGTCGTGCGCCAGCCACGCAGGGCGGCCAGGAACGCCGCCTGCATCGCCCCGCCGATACTCGCGGGCCGCAAGTCCTCCCCACTGCCGCCGGTGCGTGCCGCCACGTAGTCGGCCACGGCGTCGGCCCAGCTGACCCAGTGCGCCAGGGCCTCCGCCCGAAGGTCCGCGGAGCCGTCGAGGACGACGAAGCGGCGCAGCCAGATGCCCTGCTCGTCGACGGAGCCGCGCAGGGCCTCGACGATGCACGCGCGGACGACCGTCATGACCGGCGCCGTGTCGTCGGCTTCGGCCAGCAGGCGGCGCAGGGTGCGGGTGTGGTCGTCGAAGGCGGACCAGACGATCGCCGACTTCGATGGGAAGTGGCGGAAGAAGGTGGTGCGGCTGATGCCGCTCGCCGCGGCGATCTCGGCGATGCCCGTCGCGCCGTATCCCTGGCTCAGGAAGAGATCGAGAGCTGCCGCCTCGATCTGCTCGCGCGATGCCACCGGCGGCCGTCCGCGCCCCCTTCGGGCCTGCTGCATCCGGGACCTCCCTCCCTACTCCCTGTTTTCGGTACCGAGTACCATTAATAGCATTCCGGTAAGGATCACACATTGGGAGCACGCATGGAAGCCTGGCAGTTCGCCGAGGTCGGAAAGCCGTTGAGCCGCAATGAGGTCGCGGAGCCGACCGCGCGCTCCGGCGAGATTGTCATCGCCGTGAAGGCGGCGGGCCTCTGTCACAGCGACGTCGGTTTCCTCGACGGCACGCTGACGCCCCTGCTGCCGTACCGTCCCATCACCCTCGGCCATGAGATCGCCGGTGTCGTCGCGGATGTCGGTGCGGGCGTCACCCGGTTCGCCGTCGGCGACCGGGTCGCCGTGCCCGCCGCGATCGAAGGTCCCGGCACCTCGTCCGACGGCGGCTTCCAGCCCAAGGTCGCCGTCCGCGAGGACCTGGTGATCGCGCTGCCGGACACCATCGCCTGGGACCAGGCCGCCGCGGCCACCGACGCGGGGCTCACCTCGTACCACGCCGTCGTCGTCCAGGGGCAGGTCACCGCCGGCAGCAAGGTCGGCATCATCGGTATCGGCGGGCTCGGCTCGATCGGTGCGCAGGTGGCGCTCGCGCTCGGCGCCGAGGTCTACGTGGCCGAGAAGAACGAGAAGGTGCACGACTACGCCCGTGAGCTGGGCGTGAAGGACGTGGCCACGGACATCAAGGCGTTCGCCGACCAGGGGCTCGACGTCGTCGTCGACTTCGCCGGATACGGCACCACCACCGCGGGCGCCGTGGAGGTCGTCCGGCGCGACGGCCGCGTGGTCCAGGTGGGGCTCGGCGTCGCGGAGGGCACCATAAACCTCCAGACACTCACCCTCAACCAGGTCGTCCTGCTCGGCTCCCAGGCCGGCACGCCCGAGGACTGCCTGGCGGTCATCGGCCTCATCGCCGATGGCAAGGTGAGCTCGCGCATCACCCGGATCGGCTTCGACGAGATCGGCGAGGGCGTCGAGCGGCTCGAGCGCGGCGAAGTGGTGGGGCGACTCGTCGCCATCTACGACTGAGCCGATCGGGCCCGCCCACGGAGGCTGTGGCGGGGCGGGCAGGACCGAAAGACCCCTCCCACCCCGTCTGATCGACACCGGCTCAGTCGCGGCGTCGGATCGGATCGCTGCCGTCCCAGATGCGGGCCGCTTCGGCGATCGGCTCGGAGTACGCGGCGGCGCAGGGCGGTGGGGCGCGGCGAGCGCTTCGTAGGTGGCGTTCCAGGCGTGCAGCGTCTGCACCACAGCGGTTGCACCAGGCGGGACTCCGGGGCGGACGACCGGTAGGGCGGCGCACCGGACGCGCGCGCCGCCCTGTCAGCCGTCAGGCGGCCGGCGTGTACGTGCGCTTCCCGCGTCGGTATGCGATCTCACCCAGCACGATGTCCACGGCGAGGAAGGCGGCCAGCGGGATGCCGAGCAGTGGCACGAAGTAGCCCAGCACCGCGATCGTCGCCAAGAGCGGGACGAGCAGGTACGGCGAAACGTGCTGCCAGGCCCCGCGGGACAGCGGACGGCCGAAGGCGGAGCCGCGGCCGCGCTGCCACCACATGCGGTAGCCCAGCACGATCAGCAGGATCAGGCAGAGGGCGAGGGCGGCCAGCGCGATCTGGTTGACGATGCCGAACAGCACGCCCGTGTGGGCGTCGATGCCCCATCGGGTCAGCTTGGCGAGCAGCGGGTAGTCGTCGAACCGCAGCACGTCGGTGACCTCGCCGGTCGCCGGATCGACCGCGACCGAGTCCTGCTTCTCGGGCCAGCCGCGCTGGATCTGCTTCACGACGTACGCGGTTGAGGCGTCGGCGGGCGGGACGATCTCCACCGGGTTCGACAGGCCCTCGGAGCGGGCGGCCTTCAGTACGACGTCGAGGCCGACGTCCGTGCCCGTCGCGCCCTCGGTGCCGCCCGCCGTTCCGCCGCCGTGCTCGGCGTGCTCGCCCCCGGCGGCGACGCCGGCAGCCACCGTGGGCGTCGCCTGACCGAGCAAAGTCCGCAGGTCGTCGATATTGGCCCCGGCGTAGGTCGACCAGGTCAGTCCCGTGGCCGACAGGAAGAACAGACCCGCCGCGGCCCATACGCCCACCGAGCCGTGGACGGTGAGTGTGCGCCGGCGGCCGCTCGTACCGCGCACCTTGCGCTGGGCCCGACGCCTCCCGAACCACAGCACCAGGCCACCACCCGCGATCACCCACAGCCAACTGGCGGCGAATTCGCTGTACATGCGGCCCGGCTCGCCCAGGTGCAGATCGCGGTGAAGGTCGTCGATCCAGGTGCGCAGCGGCAGCGCACCGGTGGAGCCGTACTGCTCCAGCGCCCCACGGACCTCGCCTGTGTACGGGTTCACGAAGACAGCGAGCGTGTGGTCGGCCTCGATGCCCTTCACACCGGAGAGCAGCACGCGCATTGTCGCGCCGTCCTCCGGTGAAGGTCTGACCGCACTGATGGTGCCCTCGGGATGTGCTTTGCGGGCCGCGGCCACCTGCTGCGAGATCGGCAACTCGCTCTTGCCGACGGGGACGCGCAGTTCGTGCGCGTACACGATCTTCTCGGCCTGGAACGAGCAGGCGTACAGGAATCCCGTCGCGGCGGCGACGAGCAGGAACGGCGCGACGAGCACACCCGCGTAGAAGTGCAGGCGCAGTACAAGCGGACGCAACGACGCCCAGGCGGACCGGTCCCCGGAGGTCTGTGCCTCCGTGACCTCCTGGCTGTCTCCGGACGTGCGGGATTGCGATGTGACGGACATGGTCTGATCTCCTGAATCCGAAGGCGGTCATCCGGGGTGCGGACGACGGCACACGAGGGCGCGACGATCCGCGATCCGGAGAACGGGGAAGCGGCCATGGCACCCGTGCGGGCGCACGGCCGGGGCCCGAGGCGCGGCGAAGGCCGGCTGCCTCGGGATGCCGGCTGTCGTCAGGCGACAGCGGTCCCCGGAGGTGGCCCCCGAGAGGTGATCGCGTGAACGAGGAGGAGCAGCGGCGACCGGTCCGTGGTGCGGCGGCGTACGCGGAGGCGCGAACGGTGCGGCGGCACGGGCAGGGCGAGCAACAGCCGCAGCGGCGCGGCCAGCCATCCGGCCACGACCCGCAGGATGCGGAACGCGGCGCGCTCGCCGTAGGCGAGCCACAGGCCGCACAGCAGCGCGGCCAGCAGGT
Organism: Streptomyces sp. NBC_01320; assembly: GCF_035974375.1. Classification (NCBI taxonomy): domain Bacteria; kingdom Bacillati; phylum Actinomycetota; class Actinomycetes; order Kitasatosporales; family Streptomycetaceae; genus Streptomyces; species Streptomyces sp. NBC_01320. The sequence goes on along the minus strand of NZ_CP108390.1, from coordinate 10,421,278 downwards.
GGGCGGTGAGCATGCCCAAGGACGACGAGCCGCCCATCGCGTGCCCTGCGTGATCCATGTGACTCATGCTCATGTGGCCCATGCCCATGGAGTCCATGTGCATCGAGCCCGTATCCGTGGTCATGGAGCCCATGCCATGCCCCGTGGAGAGCACATCCATGGAAGCCATGCCCCCGGAGGCCGAGCCGCTCGCCGATCCCGCAGCCGCCGACTGCGCGAACGAGAACGCCGAATGCAGGGCCGTCTGGGCGGCGACTACGACGGACACGATCAGCGGAAGCCCGCGCTCACGTCCCGCAAGGCACCAGCCCCCGGCGCCGGTCACGGTCACGCCGGCGGCCATGGCCCACGCGGACACGGTGTTTCCGGACATCATGACGTGACCCAGAGCGGCGAGCAGCACACAGACGGCCGCGAACACCGCGGCCCGAACCGTGCGAGCAGACCACCCAGCAGTCATGGCGCCTCATCCTCACAGGACATCGGTGCTCTTGCATGGATACGCACATCGCCCCGGCACCGCACTCAACCCGACGCACGTGATCCAGAACACAGCAGCGCACAGGAACCTACCCAAGCGCTGGATGAGTACACACCCGAGCGAGGACGGTCCCGCCGAGACCTATCGATCTCGGAAGCGTTGATGACCGCCCAGGCCCGCTCGGCGATCCGGTTGCGTTGGTCTCGGGCGTATTCGATTCGTTCCTGCTGGGTCAGCGCAGTGCCATGAGTTCGTCGATATCTGTACGCAGCTGGAGGTAGCGCCGCTCGGCGTGCCCTCGGCGATCGGCCGGTAGTGCGCCAGTGTGTTGATCTTCTCCGAGGTTAGGACGCGGCGCAGGAAGTCCAGGCGCCGGTTGCGGCTGGGCGGCTCGATCGCCTCGGTCTCGAATTCGTAGGTGACCTGTTCGGTGACGGCCAGCGAGACGGTCACCGTGACCTCTTCGTCGTCCTCGCCCACGTGCTCCGCCTGCTCGGGCTCCGGCCGACGGACGTTGAGCAGGCTGCTGGAGGAAAGCAGGAACGGGCCGGGCCCGCTGGGTGCCGCGTCGATGTGCACGGTGGCGGCGTCAGTCTCGGTGTCTTGGCTGGTGTCCAGGACGCTGAGGTCGGCGCCGCCGACGACGGGGATCTGATCGCCGGCCTTTCAGCTCGCCCGCACAGGCTGTGGGTTCGCCGGCGAAGGAGTGGTCAAGGCAGTTGGTGCCGTGTTGCATCGCGGTGGCCATGAAGCGCGGCCAGGCCACCTAAACCTGGCCGCGCTACGAGCCTGTCACCTGCACCGCCTTTCACCGCAGTTCTATCGCTGGGCGGCAAAGGCGTCGTCGGCGGCGGCGAGTACGCGCAGGATGTTGTCGGATGCGAGAGCGCGCAGCTCAGCGAGCGTCCAGCCACGTGTGGCGAGTTCGTCGAACAGGGCCGGGTAGCGGGAGACGTCGGCGAATTCGGGCGGCAGTGCGGGCGTGCCGTCGTAGTCGCCGCCTCTTGTTCCTCGCCGACTTCAACAACCGCGAGCTTCCAAGAGGCACTTCCTTCATGCGCGCACGGCGGCCAGCTCACCCGATCCAGGACCATGTCCGATCATGAACGACCACACGATCGGAAAGACAACGGCTTGCGAAATGCTCAGGCAGCCCAGGGAGTTTCTGCTCGACCCTGCCCTCGGACGCGCCCTGGCTCCGTCGCTTTACGCGCTCCCGTGAGCCGCCGTGACCAGCCCCGGTCGGGACATCTGCGACCACACCAGCAACACGTCGCTCACACTGCCCTGTTGACGCGTGCCAGTGATCACCATAGGCTGCCTCGCCGTCGGCTCCGGCACGCACCCGGAATCCAGATTCCGTCCGTCTGCGCGCGGCCGCCCCTCGTCGAGCCGTCGACGGCGGGTCAGGGGTCGCTGCCCGACAGCACCACCTGCACCGCCCCGTACCGACAACTCCGGGAGCAGCAAGTGAGAAGACGTCGCGCGGCCGCCTGGGCCGCATCAGCCGTCATCACCACCTTCGCATTGACCGGCACGCTCGCCGGACCCGCCGCCGCAGCGCCCGGCGCGACATCCGGGTCTGCCACCACAGCGCAGGCCCCGTCGGAGGTGGTGGCCACCGCGACCGACCCCGTCACGCACGAGGAGAACGCCCGCGTCCCGGAGGGCTCGCTCTGGACGCAGCACTACTTCCCTTCCTCGGACGGCAGCGGGGTCGAGCTGCACGCCGACGTGCTGCGCCCGGCAGACCTGCCGGGCGATGCGAAGACGCCGGTGATCCTGTCGGTGGGCCCGTACTTCTCCCACGCGGGGGAGACTTCTCCCGCAGGGTGGGACCGGGTCGGGCCATCGGCGCGCTTTCAGGATTTCATCGACGGCGCGCGGCTCATGGAGCGTGGATACACCTTCGTGATGGTGGACCTGCGCGGCTTCGGCGGCAGCACCGGGTGCCTGGACTTTCTCGGCCCGGGGGAGCAGGCTGACATCAAGGCGGCCGTCGAGTGGGCAGCGAGCCGGCCGTGGTCGACTGGCAAGGTCGGCATGTACGGCAAGTCGTACGACGCCAACACCGGACTGGCGGCCAATACCCTCAAGCTCAAGCCTCTGCGGGCGATCGTTTCCCAAGAACCGACGTGGAACAGGTACAACTACCTGTACAGCAACGGGGTGCCGCGTTCCAACGTGACCAGCACCCCGCGGAGTTACTACTCGATCGCGACGATGGCGACGCTGGCCGATGACAGCGACCACTACAAGGCGAACGCGGGGTACGAGAAGAACCACCCCGAGTGCGAGAGTGACAATCTCACCAACACCCAGAACCCCGACCCGAAGTCGTCGTTCTGGCGTGCCCGCGATTTTGCCTCTCGCGCCGCCGGATCCCAGACGCCGTTGTTCGTCACGTCGGGCTTCATCGAGGACAACACCAAGCCCGAGGAGATGCAGAAGTACCTGGCCAACCATCAGGGTCCGCAACGCGGCTGGATCGGCCAGTGGGAACACGTGCGCGGTAACGAGACCAATGCCAGGGGCCAGCTCAAGATGGGACGGGCGGGCTGGTTCGACGAGGTGATGCGGTTCTACGACCAGTACCTCCGCGGCATTGAACCGTCGGTGACCGACCCGGCGTTCTCCCTCGAGGACAGCCTCGGCCACTGGCGCGCCGAGCCGACCTGGCCGGTGACCAACGACTCGTACAAGGTGCGGCTGGCTCCCGGGCAGTACGTCGACGACGGGGGCAAGGCTCAGAAGGCCGCCTTGTCGATGACGGCGCCGGAGTCTCAGGGCTGGGACATCGAGTACTCGCCGGAGGTCGACTCGCTGACGACTGACCAGACGAGTGCGATCAGTGCCGACGCACCCGCCAACAGTTACTGGACCTGGTCCACGCCCGCCGCTGAGCAGGTGCGGATCACGGGTAGCCCGGAGATCACGCTGAAGACCAGGGGTCAGGGCAACGTCTGGGCACGGCTGTGGGACGTCGCTCCGGACGGCAAGGCGACGATGTTCAACGAGAACGTCGCACTGCTGGAAAGCAGCGGATCAACCTCCTTCGCTCTGAAGGCGACGGACTGGACCTTCGAGCAAGGGCACCAACTGGGGGTCCAGATCGGAACCATCACCTCAAACGGCTGGCGGAGCATTCCCTCGGGTGAGATGATCACGGTTTCCGACGCGCGGCTCGCCCTCGAGGTGCAGGACCCGCGGTTCGACTCGCCGACCCAGGGTGACCGCTCGCCGTACCTGGACACGTACGTGAGGGCGAACACCACCACGCTGAAAAACGTCGGCACCCCCACCTTCCCGCTGAGCATCTCAAAGAACGGATGACCTAGCGGCTGCCCGGCACTCGCATATGCGGGTGCCGGGCAGCGTGGCGTATCGCGTGCCGACGGTGATCAAGGTTCAGGCTGAACGACTCATGACGCTGAGGTCTGCCGAAAAACAGTACCTGCCCGACCCTGGTGGTCATTCGGCTTGGTCAAGCGGCGAGGCGTAATTCGAGTCGGGCGAGGTGGCTTGTTCGGGTGCGGTCGAGAGGGTGGCCGTTCCACCAGGCGTCGAGTCGGATCAGGTTCAGTGCGACGGCGCTGTAGACGTGTTCGAGGTGGGTCTTTGCCAGGCCGCGGTAGCGGGCCTGGTGCAGGTCGGTGACGGCGACTGCCTGTCGGATGGTGCCCTCGACGCCGGCGCGTAGGACGTATTCGGTGTTCCAGTCCTTGGTCTGCTGCCGCGCGCGAGCGTGCCGTAGGGCCTCGGTCATCTGCGGTGGGTGCAGGGACAGTTGGCGGCGGTTGCTCTTCGCGGTCGTGCACTGCTGTTTGAAGGGGCAGGGGATGCAGTCCAGGGCGGCGAAGGACACGACGGTCTTGGTTACCCCGTTTTGGATGTTCGGGGTCCAGGCGGTGCTGGTGTTGCCTGTGGGGCAGACAGCCTGATGGTTCTCCCAGTCGATGGTGAAGTCGTGAGCGGCGAAACCCTCCTTGGCCTTGGCCTGGCGGGAGGTGTCCAGCAGGACCGGGGTGATCAGGGCGACGCCGTAGCGGGCCGCGGAGCCGGTGATCAGTTCGGCGCTGGGGTAGCCGGAATCGATGTAATGCTCATCGGGGAGCAGGCCACGACGCTGCTGGGACTGGTGGATGCCTTCCAGGGCTTTGCTGTCGGGCAGCGTCGAGGCGGTGGTGGCGACATTGGTGATCACATTGGGCCGCCTCGGCGCCCGATCGGGCTTCGGCCTGCGCGGGGTCTTGGCTGCGGCCTTCGCCGTCGGCGGCACGTGCTCGGTGCGGCCGGCATCGTCGGCCGCGGTGGCGCAGGTCTCACTGATGTGGACCTTGTACCCGTTCCAGAAGGCGTCGCGTTTGGCGCTCCAGCGTGTGTCGGTGTCGTAGGGGGAGGCCAGGCGGGTACTGCCGGGCGGGAGTCCGTCACCGTCTTCGGTGTTCTTCTCCCGCCGCTTGACCACCTCCCGCCCGTTCCTCGCGGTGGTGCGGGTGTAGTTCTGCAGCAGCACGATCCGCAGGACCTGGGCTGCGGGCAGTTCCCGCAGCCACCCTGGCTGTTCGGGTGCGTAGACCGCGCCGAGCAGGGCAAAGCCGTCGCGGGCGTAGTCGATCGCGAGGGCGTCCTGCTTGGTCTTGGAGGCCGGCATCTTCCAGGAGTCGACCCGGCGTCCGTAGCGCCGCGACCAGCCGGGCACGTCGATGACCTGGGCCAGCCAGTCGGGAGCCGCCGCCGCCAGCGTCTCCACCAGTGCGCGGACCGACTCGCCCACCAACTCCAGCCGGTTCAGGTCCCGCACTGCCGCGACCACCGAGGTGGAATCGGTGCGCTGCTTGCCCCCGGCCTCCACCAGGCCCATCTCCTTGAGCCTGGCCAGCAGCAGGTCGAGCACCTTCTCTTCCAGGTGGTGGGCGACCACCCGCGAGCGGAACTCGGACAGCACCGTGTGGTCGAACCCGGTGTCCGCCAAGTCCAGCCCCAGCGCGTATGCCCAGGACAAGCGGTCCCGCACCGCCTCGGCCGCCTGCCGGTCCGTGAGGTTCTCCGCCATCTGGAACACCGTCACCAACGACAGCCGCCCCGGTGACCAGCCCGACGGACCTGTCACCCCGAACGCGGACGCGAACTCCACGTCGGCGAACAACTCCCCGAACCGGTCACGCACCGCCACCGGCAGCGGCATCTCCCGCCCGTGAAACCTGGCCCGTACCGCCCTGGCGACCTCCGCCGTCGGCTCAGGCCACGGCTGCGGCACCATCGTCATCCCGGCCCCACCCCCGCGACCGGAGGCAGGAAGAAACCGGCCGCACCACGATCATCTCGCAGACAGACAGCCCAACAGCACACTCAGCGAATGACCACCAGGGTCCTGCCCTTGCCGATAACCTCATCCGTGCACGTCAAGCGACATGTTGGTACTCGTGGAGGATGCCGCCCAGGCGTTCACGCCTCCGTATGCCGAGGTCGGCGATCTGACCTGGATCGTCGATCGCCGCGGGCAAGGGCTGTAGCGGACGGGCGTTCGCGATGCCCTGGTGGGGTCGGTGGCAGTTGTAGAACCGCTCGAACTCGCGCAGGGCATGGCGGAGATGGCGCTGGTTCCAGATCAAGGTGCGATCCAGGAGTTCGCGGCGGCGGGTCTGCACCCATTGGGCTGCGAGCTGGGTTTCCGAGGGGAGGCGTTCGCCGGCCTTGAGGTTGCCCGTCGAGATTTGGGTTCGCAGGTCAGCGGCGATGGTGTGACGGCGGGAAGGCACGGCGTGAGTCACCGCCTCTCAGCATTCGCAGGGCGATGAGCCGGGTCCGGGAGCGCATCGTCAGCAACTCACCCGATTCGAAGAGGAGGCGTTTGGCGCCGCCGGGGAGTTGGAAGAGGTCGGCCACGCGGCACGGCGTGCCGCCGATCTGGATGACGTCTCCGAGTTGCACGGTGGCCGAGGTGATCTCGATGTTGGAGGCAAGGGCACCGCTGGGTGCCCATCCCCTCACTGGGGTACCTCCCTCGGAGTCCTGCGGTCGTCGACCGGATGACAGGCGCACTCGCACGCTTGACCAGTCAGATCACCCGCCTGAAGAGGCGGCACCGAGAAGAAGTACCGGCTCTGCGAGACGCGCTCGAACAAGCTCACGGCGAGAACCTGGACCTCCGCCGTGAACTCGACCGTCGCGGTCGCGACACGACCAGACCTCAGGAGCAGGGGCCCTGCTGACAGATCAGTCCGCGCGTTCCAGCCCGAGGGCACTACCCACCGGGGTCGCCCGCCACATCGCGCTGACCTGCGGAAGCGATTCGATGAGCGTGGCGATCTGGGCCAGCGCTGCGGCCCGTTCAGGACCGATGGGATCGAAGTCAAAGCCCATGCTGTTGGTCCAGGCCATATCGCCCAGGTCGGCCCAGGCCGGAGCGTCGGCGAAGAACAGCTCGAGTTCTACGTTCCAGTGCTGCGGCTGCCAGAACTCGTCATCCTGGTCACCCTCGTCGCTCACCGCGAGCTGCCTGGTGAAGGCCAGTGCGGGGCGGTCATCATTCCAACTCCACCGGCCCCACTGCACGATGAACCCGTCGCCGTCGTCCTCTGCAGGCTCAATCCCATCGATCTGCTCCTGGACGAACTCCTGGAACGCAGACCAGGCCCGCGCAACGTCGTCGACCGCATCCGGGTCAAGTCCATGACGTCGAAGGATCAGCGCGAACATCTCAGGACTGTTCCTCCAGTGCGTGACCACGCCGGATGCTAACCGATCACCGCCAGCGCCAGGACGGCACCAAGCAACAGACCACCAGAAGGCCGCGATAACGCGCCGCGCTCGAGGTCGTTACAGCCGTCGCAACATCATCCCGAACTGGGAAGTAGCTATCAAAGAATCTTCGAACTCCGGATAGCGAGCGGTCCGAGCAGGATCACGTTCTCGCGGGCGTGCAGGAAGTCGAGCTGTCCGAGGTGCTCGACGGATCCATCCACATGACCTGCCAGCCGTGGCCGTCGAGGTCGAAGAAGCTGCGTGAGTACATGAAGCCGTGGTCTTCGGGGCCATCCGCCTCGGAGCCGCCCGCGGCGAGCGCAGCCTCAGCGACCCTGTCAACCTCATCGCGGGCTGACACGCTGAAGCAGTAGAGCGCCAGCGTGTGCGTGGTGGGATCGGCCATCGGCAGCTTCGCGAACTGCGCGAACGTCTCGTGGCTGAGCAGCATGACGGAGGCTTGCTCGCCGACCAGCATGCAGGCGGCGGTCTCGTCGGTGAACATCGGGTTGTAGCTGAACCCGAGCCGCGCGAAGAACGCCTTGCTGCGCTCGATGTCCGCCACGGGGATGTTCACGAACAGCATGCGACCGGCGTGTGCGGGAGTGGTCATGATGGGTCTCCAGTCCGAGGTTCGATGATGTACGACGGGGTAGACCAGCCCAGCCTGCGGAACTCATCGGTGGATTTCGGAACTCGCATCGAGCGACAGGCCGAAGCCGCGGGGAACAGCTATCAAGGCCTGCCGTCGATTCGGACGATGGCGCCACCTCCGAGTGTCCGCGCCCGTCCCGGCCCCAGCACAATCACCCTGCCGCCTCGGCTGCTCCAGTCGCAGACAGCGAACCCCGTGGGGCCCTCGTGTGAGTTACGACTTTCTCCGTTGATTCAAGGCGGCTCGCTCCGCTCACCGCGCGCAGGCCCGGCCCCCGGCCGGGCCTGCGCTCCAGTCTCCGCCCCGTTCCAGCCCGGCCGGTGCCCACGCCGCGCTCACAGCAATCAGTCACCTGATGCCAGAGAAGGTCCGTCGTGGCTGGCAGGGTCGGCTCCACGGCAGCCACTCTGGCGCGATCCACGAAGATCACGGCCTCAACGCCGCTCCTTACCCAGCAGGTCTACAGACTGCCGGACGCGCCGCAAACTTACGGCCCTGCTCCCTCGCCAAAATCGGCTCTGACGACGATCTTGTGATCCGGCCCGTGACACCAGGGCCTCCTATGACGATGTCAGGCGTGCGGTTCGCGGAGTCTTGAGGCGCTTCTTCCCCATTTGGCCGATGTCGTCGTCGAGTTCGTTCAGCATTCAGTGGACCAGATCGTCCTGCACACCCACGCGCGAGCGGCCAGGGCGAGGTATCCGCACTGTTCCAGGGCGTCTGGCGGGTGCACGGCCGATACTTCCGGCGCTTGGCGGACGCGGCGATCGGGGACAGGGCCGTGGTCGTCGAGCTGCTTGTGCGCCGTTTCCGCTGCCTTAACGGCGCCTGCACAGCGGTGACGTTCGCCGAGCAGATCGAGGGGCTGACCACGCCTCACGCTCGCAAGACCCCGCTGCTGCGGTCGGTGCCTCCGTCCATCGCCTGCATGCTCGCCGGCCGACCTGGTGCCCGTCTCGCCGCACTGCTGGGCATCCGGGTCGCCAAGGACACCCTGCTGCACCTGCTCCGCACTATGCCCGACCGGCGGGTGGGCCCGGTACGGGTGCTGGGCGTGGACAACTTCGCACTAAGCAAGGACGACTTGTACGCCACCATTCTGGTGGATCTGGAGGCTCGCCGGCCCGTCGACGTGTTGCCAGGTCGGGACGCCGAGCCCTTGGCCGCGTGGCCGGCCGGGCACCCGGAGGTGGAGATCATCTGCCGGGACCGGGCCGGTGCTTACACCAAGGGCGCCCGAACCGGCGCCCCGCAGGCCGTGCAGGTTGCCGACGGCTGGCGCCTGTGGCGGAACCTCGCCGAGGACGTGGCGAAGACCGTCGGCTCGCACCACACCTGCATCCGTTCCGCGTTCGCGACGAGCCCAACCACCGAGCTGGAGATGGCCGGCGGCAGGACTCAGCCCTTCGACCCTCCCGATGGGACGCGTGACTGCCTCGGCCGCCCGCGGCGCCTGGTCGCCCGCACCCGGGAACGCTACGCGGCGGTGCAGGAACGGCTGGCCCAGGGCAAGTCCCTGACCGCGATCGGCCGGGATCTGCGGCTGGATCACTCCACCGTCCGCCGCTTCGCCCGCGCCGCCATCATCGACGAGCTACTGGTCAAGGCGGTCAACCGGCAGTCCATCCTCGACAAGTACAAGCCCTACCTGCACCAACGGTGGAACGAGGGATGTCACGACATCCCCCGGCTCCACCGTGAACTCCGGGGGCTCGGCTTCCCCGGCGACATCCGGACCGTCCGCCGCTACCTGCGGTCATCGAAGGAGCATGACCTTCCAATGACACCCCGGCCCCCTCCGCGCCTCCGTCGGGTGGTCCGCTGGATCATGACGAACCCTGGCCGTCTCCCCACCGGCGACGCCCAGGAGCTCAAGGAGATCCGGGCTGCGTGCCCACACCTGGACGCTGCGGCCGGACACGTCCGCGACTTCGCCTCTGTGCTCCACAACCGACGCGACGACCTGCTGCCCGACTGGATGGACCGCGTCCTCGCCGACGACCTACCAGCTCTGCACTCCCTGGTCACCGGTCACGTCGGGACCAGGACGCAGTCGTCGCCGGCCTGTCCAGCTCCTGGAGTTCGAGCCAGGTAGAGAGCCACGTGACGCGAATCAAGCTGATCAAACGGAAGGGCTACGGCCGCGCCATGCTCGACCTGCCCCGCAAACGGATCCTTCTCGCGACCTGACTGGGCCCGGTCCGGTCGATCACAGGCGAGTGTCAGGTTGCTCCGACCAGCCGGGTGGCGCCGTCCAGATTTGCAGGGTCGGCTGGGATCTCTGCCACAGGTCAGCCCACGTACGACAGAGGTGGACCAGCACCTGATGATCAGCCCACCACTGTGAGGTGTGCCCAGAGGCTTTCTCTACAAGCCGCAACGTCGGCCGCTGGGAGCGGAGCTCAGACAGATGTTGATCGACCTCGTCGCCGTGGACACGCTCGACGAGAGTGAAGTGCCCTGCGGCGGCGAGGAGCGCATCGCACTCAATGAAGTGGTCCAGGGAAGGGAATGCTCGAACCTCGTCCGTCCCCCAGCCGATCATCACGGTGCCGTCGGGTAGGACTGAAGCGCCCGTGCCGCTGGCCGTGGTCGGGTGGATCGCGTAGAGGAATTCGACCCGCTCGTCACCGGGGTCCGGGTCCAGAACAGGTGCGAAGAAGATTCGCTCGCCCCAGTAGGGGCTTTGGTAGCTCAGCCCCGTGTAGCGGTCCTGGAGGCGTCGAAGCGAGGCGATCACATGGCCGTCGTGCGAGCCGAAGACCCCGTCGAGACGGGTTCGGCACTCCGCATCATTCATGCCGCGGTCTGCATCGATCACCTCGGCGTGCTCGCGCAGGAACTTGAGTGCGCACTGAGTCAGTGAGGCTGGGTGATCCAACACGTTCGGCATGCCGTCTATCTTGCACGTGCCTGCCTCAGGGACAGGGACGGCACCCGCCGGCTCCACCATCAGGCAGGCCCGGTCACGAACGGTGAGTCCTGCCGCCCGAATCCGTTGAACCCCGGGTTGAATCCGTAGCTGACCGGCCCCTGGCCCAGTCGGCTGCGGCAGGTGAAGGACGCCAGGCGCACCACTCGCCTGAGTCCGGCGCCAGGCAGGACCACAGGCGCAACGCCGAGGAAGACGCGGTGGACCCGGTCTGCGGCATGCACCTGGACCCAGCCATCGCCCCCGAACGGCGCGACACCGAAATCGGTAGCCACTTCTTCTACTCCGCGCAGTACGCAGCCAGATTCGGCACCACCCCGGACCAGCTAACCCCACGCCGGCGGTAGGCGGGACACTTGAGGGAAGAGCAGATGACCACGATCCCTGACCGCCCCAGACGCCGGACTCGGCACGGAGCGCCGCCCTGCACGGAGCGCCGCCCTGCACGGCTACGCCGCACAAGGTCGAGGGCCAGGTACGTGGGATCACCCGCATGGTCGACGATCGGTACTGCATCGACATCCTCACCCAGATCTGCACCGTCAACCGATCCCTGCAAGAAGTCGTACTCGGCCTCCTCCACAACCGCGTACGGCACTGCGTCACTGACACCGCCCGCGCCGACAAGGCCCAGCGCGAGGCCAAGCTCGACGAACTCGCCTCGCTCTAAGCCGCATACTTCGCCTGTGATCGCTCCTCAGACTGGTGAGGTCGCATGTTGAGGTGTCACGCATTCACGGCTGAAGCCCATAGCTCAATGACGCTGAGTGAGCAGTCAGGGGGCGACCTGATCACCGCCATCGACAAGCACACGGGCCAGGTGCCCAGCGTCGCCAGCATCCATCGCGCACCGCACTCCTGGCCGTGGGGCCGCTGGCCCTCCCCGCCAGGCCGAACATCACTGGTCGTCGGAGCGGCGCGGTGCTGTCCTGGGTAGGGAAGACGGCGTGGGCGAGGCGGCAGGTCCACGGATGCTGGCGCGCAACGCTTCGTCCGCCAGGGCGGTCCGACCGCGGCCGCTCCGTAGCAAAGCGGAGGAGACCGATGCCATGCTGCATCGCCGCACGGTCGGTGACGTGATGGCCGGGGAGGTCGTCACCCTCCGCCCCAACACGCCGTTCCAGGAGGTCGCCGCGCTGCTGGACGCGAACGACATCGTCGCGGCAGGTCGGTCTGCCGGGTCCTGAAGCCAACGTCGGAGGAGATCAGAGCGGCCCTCCTCCGACGTTGGAACTGACGGCCTCGCGCATAGGGCAGCTCCCCAGTTCGCCCCACCTCGCAACGTGGCCGTTTCGGCCAAGTCGAGCATTCGGCAGACGCCTCCAGTGCAGGCCCTCCACAGTCGAGGCCGTGCTGTTGAAGGGCTTCAGTCCGTCCGGAATCGAGCACGTTCGAACCTCCCGTCGCGTCGTTAGACCATGCGCTGCCGAGCGCCCCAGGTGTAGCACTCCCCCTTCAGGAAGGACCCGGGTGCCTGTGACTGACACCACGCCTGTAAACGCGAAGACACCGTCCTCTCCACCGCCGCCCCCTATCGACGGTTGGCGACCGTGGCACCACCGCAGTTTCCGCCTGCTCCTGGCCAGCCGGCGCGCGGGGCTATCCGCCAGTGCGATCAACGCCGTGGCGGTGCCCATCTGCACGCTCTCCGAGCGGCGCCTCAAGCGCTCCGTGATCGTCCCGGACGGCACCCCCGCAGCCGGCCTTGCTTCCGCGGAAGGAAACCGGCCTTGACGGAGACCACAAGCAAGCTGCACGACGAGCACGGCGAAGACGACGATGCCTCCACTACGCCCCTCATCGAGGAGACCCTGACGTTCGACCACCCGGGCGGGGACAGCCTGGAACTCGCCGACCTGCTGACCGGACGCAGCATGGCCCGCCGTCTCCCCTCCCTGATTCGGCGGACCTCCTCCCTGGCATGGGAAGTCGCCCCCCGGGCATTCGCGGTCTTGCTCGCCTGCCAAATCGTCTCCGGAGTGGCGGGGGCACTCGGCCTGTTCGCCACCACCCAGGCGTTCTCCGCGCTCATCGCGACGGCTCACGACACGAGTCGACTGAGCGGGGCGATCCCGGCCGTGTCCGTTCTTGCCGGGACGGCCGGCCTGCGGGCGCTGCTCGGCATCACGATCCAGGCCCTGTCCAACCGGCTGTCCCCGCGGATCTGCCGTGAGGCGGAGTTCCGGATGCTGGAGGCAGCCACCAATGCCGAGCAGGCTGCCTACGATCACCCGGGGTTCAATGACCGTTTTGATGCAGCCGAGCGGGGCGTCGACGTCAGCCGCGACATGATCGGCCAGTCCCAGAACTACGTCTCCTCCCTCGCCACCCTCCTCGGGGCAGCCGTGGTACTGGCCAGCCTGTATCCCCTCCTGCTTCCACTGCTCGTGCTGGCCGCCGTACCGCAGGTCATCGCCGGCATCCGGGGCGAACGCATCACTTACCTGGCGACGGTCGCCACCCACAAGGACCGTCGTGTGATGTACATGCTCCGCTGGCACCTGATCGCGAAGGACCAGTCCGACCAGGTCCGCACCGACACCCTGGCCCCCTACCTCCTGAAGAAGTACCGGGCGAGCGCGGAGCGTGTGGAGGCCACCAGCAACGCCGCCACCTGGAGGCGAGCCAAGGTCACTCTCGTGGGCGCCGCTGCGACCGGGCTCGGGTCGGCGGTCGTCTGGGGCGCGGTCCTCCTGCTGCTGGGATCCGGACGGATCTCCGCCGCGGCAGCCGGCACCGCCGTGTTCGCCCTGCGCTCCGCCGCCACCGGGCTGCAAGGGCTCGTCGGATACGGCCGGGACCTGCTCCGCACCGGGCTGTACCTCGACGACTGGGAGCGCTTCGTCAACGAGGCAGCCGGTCAGCGCCTGGACCGTGGCACCCTCGCACCTGGCCGGCCCAAGCACATCGCTCTTCGCCAGGTCACCTTCCGCTACCCGGAAGCCGCACAGGACACCCTGCACGCCGTCGACTTCGACGTCCGCCAGGGCGAGATCGTGGCCGTGATCGGAGAGAACGGGTCCGGCAAGAGCACCCTGATGAAGCTGCTGTCCGGGCTCAACCTGGCCACCAGCGGCACCGTCACCTGGGACGGCATCAGCACCGCCGACCTGGCCCCGCACGCGATGTGGCGGCAGACCTCGGTGGTCCCGCAGGACTTCGCCCGCTGGCCCATGACCGCACGCGAGAACATCACCCTTGGCCAACCGCGGCCGGAGGGGGACCGGGCCGTCCTCCGCGCAGCCGAGGCCAGCGGCGCCGACGACGTCCTCACCACCCTCCGGTCCGGACTGAACACCCTGCTGGCCCGGGAGTGGTGGGGCGGGGTGGCACTCTCCCCAGGTCAATGGCAGCGCATCGCGGTGGCCCGAGCAGCACACCGCGACGCGGGCCTGCTCGTCATGGACGAGCCCACAAGCGACCTCGACCCCAGAGCCGAGCACCGCATCTTCACCGGACTTCGCGACCTGGCCGGCGACCGAGCTGTCGTCTTAGTTACCCACAACCTCGCCAATACCTCCGTCGCCGACCGCGTCGTGGTGATGGACGAGGGTCGTATCGTGCAGAACGGCACCTTCCACGAGCTGATCAACCAGCCCGGCCTCATGCAGGACCTGTGGCGCCTGCAACAGGATCGCGATGCCTACCGGCCCAAAGGAGGACGCACATGATCCCGTCCCCGCGTGCCTACTGGGAGCCGCTGTGGTCAAACGGACGCCGCTACCGTCAGCTCGTCACTGCCGAGACCGAACTGCTGGCCGAGCACCTCGGCCCCGGCAACGGGCGCCCGGCGCTCGACATCGGCAGCGGCGACGGTGCCCTCGCCCGTCACCTCCACCACCAGCTCGGCTACCGCACCACCGGCATCGACTGCGCCCCCAGCGCCGTCGCCCTCGCCGCCGCCCAAGGCACCGCCTCTGGCACCAACCCGACCTGGCGATGCACGGACATCACCACCGACGACCTCGACACCTTGCCGGACCCGGCGTACGCAGCCATCACCTGCCGCCTGGTCTACCGGTGGATGGAAGACAAGCCCTTCTTCCTCGACCGTGTGCGCCAGCTGCTGGCACCCGGCGGTTGCTTCTGGGTCGTCACCGAGATCGCGGGCCGACGCGAGGACACTGACCGCCTCAAGGGCCTCGGGATCACCGCCGCCGAAGCCGAGACCCTCACCGCCGGCTGGTCAGTCGTTCGAATCGCCGACCTCGACGTACTCCGCTGCTACGCACTGCGGCCCTGAAGGCCGCCAGCAACTACCCACCGACATCAGAGAGCCCAGTGAATGCATCCCCGGCGAACGAACAGAGCTGGACCATTTACGGCCAAAGGCAACTCGACTACGGCTACACACCGCCTGTTCCGGAGCGGATCGACTGGGGATTTTGGCCCGCTGTCGGCCCCGGCGCCGAGGTCCTCGGCTCCATCGACGGCAAGCGAGTGCTCGACGTCGGATCCGGGCCCGGCCACCACGCCGTTCACCTGGCCCGAGCACACGGTGCCCTCGTGGACGGGATCGACCTGTCACCCACCCAGCACCAACGCGCTCTGCAGGCTCACGGCACCGAACCCGGAGTTCGCTTCGTATGCGCGGACGTCGTCCAGCACCTGCGCCATACCGATCCCTACGACGCCGCCTACGGCATCCGCACCTTCGGTTGCATCGACCCACACCATCTGCTCCCGGCCCTTCGGGACGGCCTCGCCGAGACGGCGCCCCTCGTATTCTCCGCCCTACATACCGACGGTGAGGGACGAGGACCCTCCAGCACGGTGGCTCCGCGCGAGCAGGCCATCCGCCTCCGGGACGAGGAACCCATCCCCACACAGATGTGGGTGCTCACACCCCAGCTGTGGGAGGACCTGCTCACCGATCACGGCTTCACCGTCGAGGCGGTGGACCTCTTGCGCGCGCCGGAGGACGATAACCCTGGCGTGATCCAGCTCATCCGAGCCAGGCGCCAGCCGCGCAGACAGCCGCCCCGCGCCTCCAGCCGACCCCGTACGAACCGGCCGCCGGCCCCGCACGCGGCCGTCGGTGTCGGTGCGATCCTCCTCAGCGAGCAGGAAGTGCTTCTGGGGCGCCATCGGCGCGGCACCCTCGAACTGCCCGGCGGAACCGTCGAGGCCGGCGAGTCCTTCGAAGGTGCGGTAATCCGCGAACTCGGCGAGGAGACCGGACTGATTGCCTGCCTTGACGACGTCAGGCTCCTGGGAACGCTCGTCGACCACGTCGGCGGCGTCGTGCGGGTCACGGTGGGCGCCCTGGTGCATGCCTGGCAGGGCCAGCCAACCACGCAGCCGCACGAAAGCGTCGGCGACTGGGCCTGGTATCCCCTGGATCAGCTGCCCGACGGGCTGTTCGTGTGCAGCGCGCAGATCCTCGCCGCTTGGCAACCCGACCTACCCATCGACCACACCCCGGCACACTTCACGCCCTTCGCCTACGGCACACCTCACTCCACGCCCCCGGTGGACGGCCTCACGTGACAGACGCCGCCGATTCGCACCTGTGGCAACACCGCGACTTCCGCCTCTACTGGACAGGCCAGGCCAGTGACGTCCTGGGCTCCCCGCTCAGCTCGAAGGCCATCCCCCTGGTCGCGGTCGTGAGCCTGCACGCCAAGACGTGGCAGGCCACCATCCTTGCGGCCGTGCAGGAGACGCGGCCCCTGCTGTTCTCGCTGCCCGCCGACGCCTGGTGCGACCGCGTCCGCAAACGGCCCCTGATGATGGCGACAAGTCTGGTTTGCACGGCAGCAGTGGGGGCAATTCCGCTGGCTGCCGCTTGCGGCAGGCTGACCCTGATGCAGCTGTGGGTGGCGGCCCTCGTGGTCGGCTTCTGCCACGTCGTGGGCATGGCGGCCAGCCTCTCGTACACTCCCCACCTCCTGCCGCCGCACCGGCTCCTGAGGCCAACGCCAAACTGGCCAGCGCCAACACACTGGCCGACATCGGCGGCCCCGCCCTCGCCGACGCAGTGATCGGCGTGATCGGCGCCGCCCGCGCGGTCGCCGCCGATGCGGTCTCCTACCTCGTCACCGCCTGGTGCACCCTGCCCATTCGCATCCCCGAGGCCGCCCCAGGCCCGCGCGCCGAAAGACCGAGCCTACGAAGCGAGATCCGGGCCGGCCTCGCCTACACCTGGCGGCACCCCCTCATCGGCCCACTCGTGACCACGAACGCGATCACCTCCACCGTCCTCGCCGGCACCAACGCGACACGGGCCCGGATTGCCGCCGACCTTCTCCTTCCTGATCCTTGTCGGGGCAGTGCCCGGCCGTCAGGTGACAGCCGCGAGGGCAGTGATCCGCTGCCAGCAGGTGGTAAACGCTTCCACCCAGGGTCGGGTCGCGTCGACGTGCAGCCATCGACGTCGGACGCGGTCGGTGAGGCGGGCAGGCAGGTGGTAGAGGCGGAAGCGCATGGTGTCCGGCTCGGCGTCGGCCAGGACGGTGCACACCCTGCACGCCGCGCACCGCACCCTGGTGATGCAGGTCTTCGGCGCCCCGCTGCGCGCCGGCGCGCTGCTACCGTCCCGGCCATGACGGAGCTGTTCACCGACACCGGCATGCAGCGCATCGCCGCGGTCACCGAAGGCGACGGACAGGACCCCGCACAGTCGCTGCTGCGCATAGTGCGCGAACGGCTGGACGCCGAGGAGCTCGAGGAAGCGCTCGTCGGCGCGCACTTCACCGTTGTCGCCCGCGCGGCTGCCGACTGCTGACTTGCCTTTCGATGCGGAGCAGTTGGCCCGTGTGACCGGTTCGGCCGCGAAGCAATGTTCCGCTACCTTCCTATCCGGCGGCTGGGCTACGGGGAGGCGCGACGGGCGGCTACATGACGGGCAGCTTCAAGATGACCGAGGAGTTCGCCTCGGCGATGGTGACAGTCATCCCCATCATCCTGCTGCTGGGCTGGGCCGAGGTCCACAAGCTCTCGACCACGTACGTCGCCAAGAAGGCACCCCCGCTCGACCGTGAGATCAGAGCGGCCATGTACCGGATCCTGAGCCAGGAGGCCGGCAGCCAAGCCGATGCCGACACTTCATCCGGCCAGGCGGCTGAGAACCGGAAGCCTCCTGGGCAAGCAAAGATCTTTGAGGGTCTCTTCGCCGTTGTCTGGGGCGTTTTGGCCGTCCTCCATGTTCTGGCAGAGCTGTACCTCGTTCGCTGGCTCGCCACCACCGAACGAGCTCCCTCCCCCGGCATGGCCCGCAACGTGACCATGATCGCTGGTGCCGGATTCGTCATGCTGCTGGTGGGCGCTTTCGTCCCTCCCCTGTTGCTCCTCTACATGTCCACTGCTCTATGACTGGTCTCATCGATTCCGTTGCTCAGCAGGTTCCTCAAGCCCTTCATCGGACCGACAGCCAGAGTGCAGCTCATGTGCGAGGCTTCTCGTGGAGAAGGGGACGCTGCAACTGCGGAGCCGACGAACGGCCCCCGCGACACCTCTGCGGACCCGGTGCCGTCACGGGGCTCCAGCTGACGAGTTCCCCCTCGATTGAGATGGGGTGTGAATCGGGCGATGGTGTGGTGCCAGCCCGCCCGATCGCCGTCCTGGCAAGATGGCGACATGGAACGTGTGCTTGGAATCGGTGGATACTTCATGCGGGCCGCCGACCCGGCGGCCGTGAGCGCGTGGTATCGCGATTGCCTGGGCCTTGACGCCGATGAGAACGGCCTGTGGCGTCAGGGAGCCGGGCTGACGGTGTTCGCGACGTTCGAGTCCGAGACCGACTACTTCGGGTCCCGCGCCCAGCAAACCATGCTCAACTTCCGGGTTCGCGACCTGGATGCGATGCTCGCGCAATTGCGCGCCAAGGGCGCGGACGTGGCCAAAGAAACGCAGGACATGGAGGGTGTCGGTCGATTCGGCTGGGTCACCGATCCTGAGGGCAATCGGGTCGAGCTGTGGCAGCCCGCCTGACCGCGTAAGTCACAGGTCGATCCCGTGAGGGCATACAGGGGCCCGGATGCCGACGGGGGATGCGGTAACCGGGCCTGTTTTCGCCGGCGCCCGCACTCCGCCGGTACGATCCCACCCCGTGGCAATCGAGCTGAGTGTCGAATTGATGGAGCTGGAGCGCGCGGCCTGGGCCGAGCAGCAGGAGTACCGGCTGACGGTGGAGACCGCCGAGGTGTTCACCAGCAACACCGAACGCGCCCACGCACTGGCGCCGTGGCTGACCTTCTACAACACTCGACGCCGACACACCGCGCTCGCAGGTCAGTCCCCGATCAGCCGACTGTCACCAAAGTCATGACCGATTACACCTAGTAGACCGTCGCAGCTAATTTTTGGGATAGAGGTGGCGCAGTTTGATGCGTGCGTCGTGGGTGGTGAACTGCCAGTCGACCTGACGTTGGTCGGTGTTGGTGGCGTTCTGCCAGGCTGAGAGTTCGGTGTTGAGGTTGTCGAGGTTGCTGATCCGGCGGTCGAGGCATTGCCGGGTCAGCGCGGAGAGTTCGATCTCGGCGATGTTGAGCCATGACCCGTGTTTGGGCGTGTGGTGGATCTCGAGGCGTTGGGCCAGGGCGAAGGCCTCTTCTGGTTCGAATGCCTCGTACAGTGAGGCGATGCCGTGGGTGTTGAGGTTGTCCATCACCAGCACCACGGCCTTGGCGTCGGGGTAGTCCACGCTCAGTAACTGTTTGACCTGGCCGGCCCAGTCGATCCGGGTCCGCTGGGACAGTGCCTGGACTCGACGCCATCCGCGCAGGGGTTCGGCCCACACGAAGATTGAGCACGTGCCGCGGCGGATGTACTCGCTGTCCTGGCAGGCGTCGTGACCAGGGCGGGCCGGGAGCGGGTCGCGGGCATGGTCGAGGAGTTGGTAGGGCTTCTCGTCCATGCACACCACGGGACGTGCCGGATCGTAGGGCCGGGCATAGACGGCCAGCACGTCTTCCATCCGGGCCGCGAACTCCGCGTTCGCTCGTGGTGGGATGGTCCAGCACTTTCTCAGGTGAGGACGCAGTTCCGTTTTTTTAAGACCCGCCCGATGGTGGAGTGGTCCAGGTCGGGGATGTCCTCGACCAGCGCGACGTGCTTCTCCAGCAGCCGCAGCGACCACCGGGTATAGCCCTGGGGTGGTTGTGAGCACGCCATCGCGATCAGCCGGGCTTCGACCTCACCGGTCACCGGCGAGGGCACCGGCGGGAGGTCGCGCTTCTTCCGAGCAATCGTGGCGTGCACATCGCCACCGGTCTCGGTGAAACGCTTGGCGACCAGCCGCAACGTCTCACCGGAGACGCCGAGCCGGGCCGCGATCACCTCCTTGGTGTCCACCTCACCCACCGAGCTGTCCAGCGCAAGCAGCACCCGCGCACGCATGATCATCGAGGCTCCACGAACACCTGTCGTGGTCACCCGGACCAGATCCTCACGATCCTGCGCGGTCAAACTGACCGGCCGCTTCTTCTGCGAACCCATGACAACAGTCCTATCTGGCAAAGGGGAAGGAATCTGCCAGACACCAACCTCCCAGTCAGGTGCACCATAACTAAGCGGCGACACGCTACTAGCCAGCTCCCCCACGGACGCACAAAGATCGCTCAGTGCCTGATGACGAACTGTTCGAAGCCGTCCGCGCTCGCGTGAAGGCGGGACGGCCCACCGACTCGACCTCAACATTAACGACGCCCGAACCAGCCTCGCTGGACACGGTCGAGGACGCGGAGCGCACTATCGGCTTCCCGCTGCCGCCACTGCTCCGTCGTCTCTACCTGGAGATCGCCGACGGCGGCGTCGGCCCATCCCGCGGCTTCTCGCCTCTGAACGACGAAGAGCTGGCCATGGTCAACGGCTATCTCGACTACCTGAACGCCGAGCTGGCCCCAGAGGATCCGCCCGCCCCTCCACCAGGCGTGCTGTTCTTCTGCGACTTCGGCGGCATCATGTGGGCGCTGCTCGACTGCCGCCATCCCGAGGGCCAGATGTGGTGGTGGGATCAAGGCGACCGCCACAAACTCGACCTGACCTTCCCCCAGTGGATGCAGGCATGGCTCGACGGGCACCTCACCCACAAATACATGGAGGCAAGGAAGCTGCAGGACGAATCCTGGGTCGGACCGTGGACCAACGAACAGCCCTAGTACTGCAACCGCATCTGCCGTGACAGGTGCTGGACTGGCTCGTTGTTCCGACTGTGCGATGAATCGTTGACGGTTGATCAGGTCGATTCGTGGTCCGAGGGGATAGCCGGGTTCCATGCCCGGTTCGCCCACCGTTTCGGCAGGTCGGAGCCCCGCGAGCGGGCGTCGGACTACCTGAACGGGCTGCTCGCGCCGCTTGAGAAGAAGAACGGGTGGACGCTGTCGGAGCAGGTCGGGCAGTTGCGCCCCGACGGCGTCCAGCGCCTGCTCAACCACTCCGACTGGGACGAGAACGCCGTCCGCGACGATGTGCGGGACTTCGTCGTGGAGACCATCGGCACCCAGGACGCGGTGCTGATCGGTGACGACACCGGCTTCCTGAAGAAGGGCACCAAGTCCGCCGGCGTCCAGCGGCAATACACCGGCACAGCCGGCCGCACGGAGAACAGCCAGGTCGGAACATTCCTGGCCTACGCCTCCGCCAGGGGGCGGGCGTTGATCGACCGCGAGCTCTACATCCCCGTCTCCTGGACCGATGACCGTGACCGCTGCCGCGCGGCCGGGATCGACGACGAGGTCCCCTTCGCGACCAAGAACGAGCACTTCAAGTGGATGCTGCAACGCGCCATCGATGCGGGTGTCCCGTTCGCGTGGGTCACCGCTGACGAGGCATACGGGCAGGTCAAGCACCTGCGCGTGTGGCTGGAGGAACGTCGGGTCGCGCACGTGCTGGCCACGAAGGTCAACGACACCGTGATCACCGCGCGCGGAGCGGACGCGCGGGTGGACCAGCTGGTCGCCGTGCTGCCCCGCCAGCGGTGGAAACGGATCTCCGGCGGGGCCGGCGCGCACGGTGAGCGGATCTACGACTGGGCGCGTGTCGCGATCCGCCCGTACTGGGAGAACGGCTTCGGGCACTGGGTACTGGCCCGACGCAGCGTCAGCGACCCGAGCGAGATCGCCTACTACGTCTGCTACGGCCCGGTCGCCTCCCGACTGAAAGACCTGGTCAAAGTGGCTGCCGCGAGGTGGGCCGTGGAGGAGTGCTTCCAGACCGCGAAGGGAAAGTGCGGTCTGGACCACTACCAGGTACGGCTCTACCGGGCCTGGTACCGCCACATCACCCTGGCCATGGCCGCCCTCGCCTACCTGACCGCCATCCGCGCCGCAGAAGCCGCAAAAGGGGCACTCTCGACGACGAGCAAGACCTCATACCCCTCAGCGTCCCGGAGATCCGCCGGTTGATGGGCCGCATCGCCGTCACACGCCACTGCCACACCAACGAACACCATCTGCACTGGTCACGCTTCCGACGACGCAGCCAGGCCCGAGCCCGCCGCTCCCACTACAAACGCCGAGGCCACATCCTCCAGATGCGGTTGCAGTACTAGTGGTGGTTTGGTGACGGAGGGTCAGGTCCGTATTGGGCCAGTAGCAGAGGAACGTTGCGTCGCTGCCTGGGAGCTTGTGATGACCCGTCGGTTGCCGTGTCCGCCTGCTCCGGGCCCGCTGGAAGCCTACGCCGCACGCTTCGATGACCTCTTCTCCACACTGGACAGCGCCGCGGGTTCCGGGAGTAGCGTCCGGCCCGGGTAGCCAGACCCTCCACCCACCCTCCACGCCGACCAGCGGTTCGCCCTACGAGCCGCAGACACGCAGCGAGATCGCCGCAGGTTGCCAGACCCGCCTGGGCCTGGCCGCCATGGAACAGGCAGGCAACGAACAGACTGGTAACCGCGGCAGGTTGGGAACCTGCCGCGGGCCGCGTCGCTGCCGTGGGTCACGTGCCTGCGCACGGGACCCGTTCCGCCGAGGTCAGTCCGCCATGGTCTCCCACCCGTAGTCCGGCAGCTTGAAGAAGGCGTCCCCGTTGACCCGGTCGGCGCTGCCCGTGAGATGTTCGTTGAGGGCTTCGGCGGGTGTCTTCCAACCGAGGACCTTGCGGGGAAACCCGAGCGCTGGATACTCGATCACCCGCTGGAGGTCGGCGACGAGCGTGTTGAAGACGATCTTGTCGTCGCTGATGCTCTTGAGGCAATCGTCGAACTCCTGCGCCTCCGAGGCACAGATCACTTCGATCTCGGGCCACATCTTGCGGGCGGTGGCGAAGGAGCGGCGCTCCACGGAGGGCTTGGCCACCGGCAATACCGACTTCGGCGTGATGACGGCCGCGGCGAGGACCTCGCGGGACCGAGAGATCCCCGATCCGCCTACCGACGGCGAACCGGCGGATGAGGGCACGGACACCTCGTTGGCCAAGGTCATCCCGCTGGGCCTGTTCGACCCGGGACTCGGTGCGCGACGACTACGGAACGTGACTTCTGGTCTGTGGCGGGATGCGGTCTCAAGTGTGCCGTGATCCACTGAAAGAGCAGACGTGATGGCGTCCGTGCGAGGGCGTGGGACGAAACAGCCGACCCGTAGGGTGTCGGAAGGGGCGTCCACATGAAGATCGTTGTGGATCTTACGCGGTGCCAGGGATACGCCCAGTGTGCTTTTGCCGCACCGGATGTGTTCGCGATACGCGGAGACGAGGCGCTGCTGTACGACCCGGATCCGGACCACGCGCAGCGGGAGAAGATCGCGCGAGCAGCGGCGGCCTGCCCGGTCCAGGCCATCTTTCTTGAACGTGAGGACGCCGGGCACCGGCAGCCTGGGCCCGGGGCGCAGGTGGCCGTTCCATTCTCTGAGGAGGCGTGCAAGCGGACCGGCAGAATCGTCATCGTCGGGGCGTCTCTGGCTGGGATGCGGGCTGGACTGGTGCTGCGCCGGGACGGCTTCACTGGCTCGCTGACCGTGATCGGGGACGAGCCTGATCCCCCTTATGACCGGCCGCCGCTGTCCAAGCAGGCCCTCTTGGGGCAGGTTGATGCGCGTCGGACCGCACTTCCCCGCCGCAAGGAGTTCGACGCACACTGGCGGTTGGGGGTCGCGGCCACGGGGCTTGACCTGGGCGGCAAGCAGGTGGTCCTGGCCGACGGCGAGAGGGTGGGGTTCGACCGGTTGCTCATAGCCACCGGGGTGCGGGCCCGCCCGTGGCCGAATGAGGCAGAGGCCGGGCTCGACGGGTTGTTCGCGCTGCGCACGCCGGCCGACGCGGAAGGGCTGCGGCATCGGCTGGAAGCACGACCCGGCCGGGTGCTCGTCATCGGTGGCGGCTTCACCGGCTGTGAGGTCGCCTCCGCCTGTCGCGAGCTGGACGTGCCGGTGACAGTCACCGAGCGGGGCCGGACCCCGCTCGTCGGGGCGCTGGGCGCAGTGATCGGCGGCGTCGCGGCGCGGATGCAGCGTGACCACGGGGTCGATCTGCGGTGCGGGGTTCAGGTCGATGCGCTGGACGGCGATGGGGCCGGGCGGCTGCGGCGGGCCCGGCTATCCGACGGCAGCGTCCTGGACGTCGACGTGGCGGTGGCCGCGCTCGGCAGCGTCCGCAACGTCGAATGGCTGGAAGGCTCGGGACTGGCGGCCGGTGTCTGGGGGGTGGCATGCGATGCGGGCTGCCGAGCTGTCGACGTCAACGGCGTCGTCACCGACGATGTGTTCGTCGCGGGCGACGTGGCCCGCTGCCCGCACCCCGTCTACGACTACCAGTACCTCTCCCTGGAGCACTGGGGCAACGCCGTCGCCCAGGCGAAGATCGCCGCACACAACATGATCAGCGCCGAGGGCGAACGGTGGCCGCACCTGGCGCTTCCGGAGTTCTGGTCGACTCAGTTCGGCACCGAGATCAAGTCGGTCGGCGTCCCGACCTATGCCGACCAAGTCGTCATCGCCCAGGGATCGGTGACCCAGCGCAGGTTCGTCGCCGTCTACGGCTACCACGGGCGCATCACCGCCGCGGTCGGCTTCAACCAGTCCAAGTGGCTGGAGTTCTACACGGGGTTGATCGACCGGGCGGCGCCATTCCCGCCGTCCTTCCGCACCACCGACCAGCCCGCCGACGCACGGCCGGTCGCGGCCGAGGTCCCGGACCGGCCCACCCCTCACGCCACCGTCGTGGTGACCGGTCACGGGCCCAGCGAGCGGCGGGCCACCTTGGTCCGCAGAACGTACCTGTGACGCCTGCCAGACCCACGACGCGTCCGGACCTCCGAGTTGCGGGAGATGCCCCCCATGACCCAGACCAGCATCTGGCAGCAGATCCTCGACTACTCCCACCGCGCCGACCCGTACCCGCTCTACGCCGAGCTGCGCAAGACACCCGTGGTACGAGTGGAGGACGGGAGCTATGTCGTGAGCACCTACCGGGAGATCGTCGCCCTGCTCCACGACCCACGGCTCAGCTCGGATATGCGTAACCTCCCCGAGTTGGCCGCCGACGCGTCGGCGCAAGGGTCCGACGAGGGCCCTGCCACGCTCCCGCCCAGCTTCATCCAGACCGACGCACCCGAGCACGACCGGCTCCGGCGCCTTCTGACGCGGAACTTCGGCCCACCGCACCGTCCCGGTCGCATCGACAGCATGATTCCCCACATGCTCGAGATCGTGACCAGCGAGATCGACGACTTCGTGGCGAAGGACCGGTCGGGCACGACCTGGGTCGACATCGTCGACGACTTCGCCTATCCGTTTCCGGTCACAGTGATCTGCCAACTGCTGGGAGTGCCTCGCGAGGACGAATCACGGTTCCAAGCGATGTCCGACGCGGTCATCCAGGCCAACGACCCGACCACCGGAGGGCTCTCGGAGCGGCAGCGCCGACGCGCGAAGGCCACCGCCGACCTCGGTCAGTACTTCGCCGAGCTCCTCGATGCCCGCCACGGTCAACGGGGCGACGACCTACTCTCCGGGTTGCTCGGCGGCGACGGCGACGAGGCGCCGATGTCACCCGGAGAGATACTGAGCAACGCGGCCCTGCTGCTCGTCGCCGGCCACGAGACGACGGTCAACCTCATCACCAATGGCATGCTCACCCTCCTGCGGCACCCCGAGGTGCTCGACCGGCTACGCCACGGCGACGAACCCGATCTGGCCGCCCGGGTGGTCGAGGAACTCCTGCGCTACGAACCACCGGTGCAGTTTCTGTCCACCAACCGGAACACCGTCGACGACATCGAGATAGCCGGCACCACCATCCCCAAGGGTTCACCGGTCACACTCGCGCTCGCCGCCGGCAGCCGCGACCCGGACTTCGTACCGGACCCCGACCGATTCGACCCCGATCGCGAGCACAACGAGCACCTCGGCTTCGGCGGCGGCATCCACTACTGCTTCGGTGCCCCGTTGGCCCGTCCCGAGACGCAGATCGCCCTGACCGAGCTGGCACACCGGCTGAAAAACCCCCGACTCGCCGCCGACCCACCGCCCTACCGGGCGAGTCCGTCCTTGCGCGGCCCCCGTCACCTTCTGGTCGAGATCGACGGCGTCACACCCCGCCCACCATGACCATGCACCGCACCCACCTGGGCACACCCCGGCGTACGTCGACTCCTGGTCCTCACGATGAACGCGTACTGACATCCCCCACCGACCGTGGCCAACCTCAGCGCCCAGGTCGGCCCGGATTGCGTGTTCTCCACCGACGCGACGAGTGCGCATCGAACGCGGATTTCTCCGTTTCAGCAGGAACCGGTGCGCATCGAATCGCGGACCTTAAAGGGCGCGCCATGGTTGCGTCCAGGGAAGTGGTGTACATCAGCAACGTGCCGGACCTGTACTCCCACCTCGGAAGCCGATGGATCATCCCCATCACGATCCTCCAGTCCTACCGCCAGGGGGACGCCACGTGGTCCGCCTCGACCGTGAAGGTGATCGGAAGCGGGATCGATGACGCCGATTTCGCGGACAAGCTGAGCCGCTTGATCGGCGACCACGACGTGGAGATCACGTCCACCTCGCACTCCGAGTCCGGCAAGTCGGCCTCCGTTTCAACGCGGCAGGAGCGGATTCTCCCCGCCGACGCGATCCGCGCCCTCCCCAAGGGCACCGCATTGTGCTTCGCCACAGGCATGCGCGCCGCCATGCTCGACCTGCGCCCCTGGTACCTGGAGCCCGGCGCCGACGAGCTGTCTGATTCCTCCGCCCGACCATCGAAGGACATCACCTCCCGTTCCGTCGCCAAGCACGCTCCCCAGCAGGACGACTACGGCACTGCCGCATAGCTCCCTGCCCACTCCCGCACGTCAGCCGGGCAGCCCAGCAGGGGCGCCCAGACCCTCGCCAGCGTCGCTCCCGCTTTCAGTAACCGGCCCACTATCGTGCCCGAAGCGACCAGAAGATTATTTACGGGCAGCCCTTAGGGGGCAGTGCAGGGGTTTACCGGATACCGGGTGGAGCGCACGCGGACGATGCTCAAGACCTCGGACAAAGTGAGGGGCAGTCACCGTGGTGGACAGTCATGCATCGGGTGAACGGCGCAGCCGCCGCTGGAGAGGGCGGTCGCACTTAGCTTGGGGTGCGGTATTGGCCGTAACGGTCAGTTTCACGGGCGCGGAGACCGCGAGCGGGGCGCCAGGTCGAGGGGAGGGCGGAACGGCGAGTGGAGGGCGGGTGCCGGGGCCCGCTGGGGCGGGTTCGCGCATCGAGTGGAAGCCGTGCGAGGTCGACGCCTCGGCGGAGTGCGGCGCACTTTCGGTACCGGTGGACTGGGGCAAGCCGGACGGGGAGCGGTTCGACCTCCAGCTCGCCCGGCGCAGGGCCACAGGACCTGGCACGCGGGTCGGCTCCATGGTGTTCGGGCCCGGCGGACCTGGGGATTCGGGCGTGGACCGGATCGTGGGTACGGGCAAAATGGGCCGCTTCAGCGACGACCTCCGCAGCCGGTTCGACATCGTCAGTTTCGATCCGCGCGGTGTGGGGCTCAGCAACCCCATCCGTTGCTCGCAAGAGCTCCTGGACAGGCGTCCGTCACCGGTCATGAAGAGCCGGGCCGAGTTCGACGCCACGGCGAAGTACAACCGTGACCTGCGAGAGGACTGCAGGAAGAACACCGAGAACGGACTCATCGACCACGTCGACACCCTCAGCATGGTGAAGGACCTCGATGCCATCCGGGCAGCTCTCGACGAGAAGTCCCTCACCTTCCATGGCAGTTCGTATGGCACGCTGCTCGGCGAGCTGTATGCGGAACAGTATCCGAAGCGGGTCCGTGCCCTCGTCCTGGAGGCCGTGGTGGACCACAGCCTGGGCACAAGGGAGTTTCTCTCCACGCAGGCCGCCACGCTCCAGGACTCCTTCGACGAGTTCGTGGCGTGGTGCGGACGGACCGAGAGCTGTGCCCTGCACGGCTCGGACGTGCGGGCCCGCTGGGCGGATCTGCTGGACCGCGCCGAGCAAGGGAAGCTGTCGGACAACGGCACGGCGCTGACCCAGTTCGACCTCAACGTCATGGTGATGAAGCGGCTGTACGGCCCCGAGTGGACGAGGCTGGGCAAGTATCTGCGCGGGCTGGAGGAGAGCAATCCGGAGGCGACGCGGGTGGCTGGAACGTCCGAGGGCAGGCCCGAACCGGCGCTTGGGGCGAATCCGTTCGAGATCTTCTGTCAGGACTGGAGTCTGCCAGTCCGCGGCTACCAAGGATACGCACGGGAGTTGCGCCGCGTCGGCAGGATCGCCCCGGACATGAAATACCCCCGCGCCCTGATGTCCGTCTCGGCTTGCCTCGGCGCACCCGAGCCGGACAACCCGCAGCACCGGCTGAAGGTAAGGAACAGCAGGCCCCTCCTGCTCACCAACTCGGTGCACGACCCGGCGTCCGGCTACAACTGGGCCACCCATGTAGCTGAGCAGCTCGGAAGCAGCGCGGTCCTGCACACCTACGAGGGCTGGGGCCACGGCACGTACAGCACCAGCCCCTGCGCACAGGAGATGATCGACGCCTACCTGATCTCGCTGAAGGTCCCTACCCCCGGTGCTAGTTGCCCTGCCGTCGAGCCGACCGGGTGAGGTAGAAGGGAGGTAGAACCATGTAGTGCCGCGACTTCGAGGCGACACTCGGGTGCCGGGAGGTGCAGGGCACGTTTCCCGACAGGCTCACCCAGGGGCTGTCCCCCAAAAGGGCTTCGTGTCGCTTCGAGCATGGTTGGCCGTTGTATGCCCACTCGCCTGTCCGGCTCGGGTGCGTCCGGACAATGCCGAGCGTGGCGTGGATGCCGGTTGGCTGTGTGGGGCCCTCGCTCTTGCCGGTCCAGGAGGTAGGTGCGCAGGACTCGGTGGGTGAGGTCGTCCAGAGGGCGGCGGTGACCTCCGATAGTGAGGGTACGATCCCCGAGTTCGAGGTCTTGGAGGGTGAGGGCCTTGATCGCGGGGCGGCGGGCGGCATGGACGACGGTCAGGACGAGGAAGACTTGCTGTTCGGGCGTGGTGGCAGCGGTGACAGCGTCGGTGTAGCAGTCGTCCGACAATGGCAGGATCGGCCGCCGTGGGTGGCTGCAGGCCTTGATCGCGTTGGTCGGGTTCTGGAAGACGGTCTTCTCCTGGCGAAGGTGTCCGAAGAGGGACCGCAGGCCGATGTGTAGCTGCTTGCGTCTCCAGTCGTCGTGGGCTTCCAGAGCGATCTGGACGTCGGTGCGCTTCACTTCACGCAGGTGGCGGTAACGGGCCGACCAGGTAAGGAGGGTGGGGTATGTGGCGGCCAGCATGCCCCTGCTGCTACTGCGGCTCCGGGGCAGCCGGCGGGGACCGCCGCGATGGGCGGCTGCCAGCCAACGGCGGACATCGTCGCCGATCTCGGGTGCGAAGGGTTCTGTGCGGCGGTCCAGCCACACCTCGAAGGTGTCGGGGTGGTCGTCGTCCAGCAGCCCAAGTTCTTGAAGAACCTCGCTGACACGGACCAGGCTGATCTTCCGGTGCGCATACAGCGGAACCAGCTCGGTGTAGCGGATCTTCTCCCCTGCAGGGGACGGCTGCGGCAGGGCTTCGGCGTAGTCGTCGGGCGTCCGTTTCGTGATCACTTGAGCCCGAGCAGGGCGAGCGGGCGGTCCGCGTTGCGGGCGTTGTGTCGCAGAGCGGCGGCGATGTTGGTCGCGCCGGCCAGCCGCAGGGCGCCTATGGCGAGGTTGCGCCAGGTGGCCATCGCGCGGGGCGCGTTGCCGGTTCGCAGCTGCGAGGCGTCTTCGGCGAACGTGGTGTCTCTGACGTGGTGCAGGGCCTCGATCTGCCAGTGGTCACGGATCAGGGTCGCAAGCTGGGCGGGGTTGGCGTGCTCGGCGGTGAGGCTGGTGACGGCGTAGACGGTCCTGATGGTGGTCTTGCCGGTCTTGCGGTCGGTGCGGCGGCGCTTGACCTGGACGGCTTGCCGGGCTCCGGGGAAGAGCAGGCCGTTGACCGTGGCCACCTTGATCCGTCGGATCTCCGAGCGTCCGTGGCCGGTGCCCCTCACCCGGCCCTGCAGCGGGATCTCTGTCCACGGAAGGGATTTGAGCTGCTTGCGGAGCTTCTTCTGGTTGCCCTTGACGATCACGATGTAGTGGGCTTCGCGACCGAGAATGTAGTCGGCGTGCTCGCGCTGGGTGTGCATGGCGTCGCTGGTGACGACCACCCCGGCCAGGTCGGCCACGGTCTCCAACAGCGGCTGGAAGCAGGTGATTTCGTTCGTCTTCTCCTGCACGTCCAGCTGGGCCAGGACCAGGCCGGTGGTGTGCTCCAGGGCTGCGAGCAGGTGGATCCTGCGGCCGTTGGCCCTGGCCGCTCCGCGCAGGCTCTTGCCGTCGACCGCCAGGCCGCGCAGCCGGCCCTCGGCTCGGTTGCGGCGGTCGGCGAGCCAGCGGCCGACCGCCAGGTCCAGCGTGTCGCCGTCGATCCGGGCCAGCAGTCGTCGAACCGTTGTTTCCGCAGGCAGAGACCGTTTGGGGAACAAGGGATCGAGTCGCATGCCGACTTGTTCCAGCACGTGGGGCGGAGCGTCGGCGATCCATTCGCCGACCGCCAGCAGCGACGTTGCCCCGGCCAGCACCGCGCAGGCGGCCAGGGCAAGAACGCCGACCAGCGCGTGGCGCACTCCGCGGGGATCACGCGGATCGGGCACCTGGGTGAGGCGGTCCAGCAGTCCGGGCACTTCTTCCGGCGCGGCCTCGGGATGCTCGCGAAGTTGGTCAAGGGCAGGCGGGATCAGCGATGATGCTTCGGCAGCCACGGTCTTCCAGACAGGTCACGGGGCGTCGAGAACTCCATGATCTTGGAGGCCGTGCCTGTTCCGCTCTCCCCGGCCGACCAGACCGTCATGAACCGGATGCCCGTCGACTACGCCGAAGCCCTGACGGCTGCGGTGGTGCGAAAAGGCCCGACATATTGCTGTGATGGCCCCCAACCACCCGATACTCCATCGCGCGACCCTGACCTCTTGGGTCAGAACCAGCCGCCGTCGACCTCGATGGTCCGGCCGGTGATGAACGAGGCATCGTCCGACACCAGGAACGAGACGACCGCGGCGATTTCAGAGGGCTGGGCCATCCGACCGAGCGAACTGGCAGTTCGGATAAGGGTTTTGAAATCAGTGTCGGCGTCGGGATGGACGTAGTGGGAAGCCGCGTGATCGGACATGTCGGTGACGGTTCCCCCGGGCGCGATGGCGTTGATGGTGATGCCACGCCGGCCGAGTTCGGGGCTGAGGTTGAGCGCGATGCATTCGACGGCAGCCTTACTCGACGCATAAAGGGCGTGGTAGAAAACGGCCTTGTGGGCACTCTGCGATGACGTCAGTACGATCCTTCCTCCTTCGCCCATATGCCGCGCCGCATTCTGTACGGCGAAGAACTGGGCTCGTGTGTTGATGGCGAAGACACGGTCGAATTCGGCGGGGGTGACGTCGTCCAACTTGCCAAAGTACTCAACTCCGGCGTTGCTGACCAGAATGTCCAGTCCACCAAGATCTTCGGCGGCCTGTTCGGCCAGCAGCCGGATCTGGTCCGGATCGCTGACGTCCGCCTTTATCGCGACCACGCGGCGGCCGCCGGCGGTGATCTCGGCGGCGATCGCTTCGGCCGCGTCCCTGCTGCTCCGGTAGTTGATCGCTACATCGGCTCCGTCAGCGGCGAGCCTGCGAGCCACAGCCGCGCCGATCCCTCGTGAGCCACCGGTGATCAGGGCATTCCTGCCTGTCAGCTTTCCGCTCATCGGTCTTCTCCCGTCGACGGGAATCCCGCGGCCATGCCGAATTGCGGGTAACGCAGCATGAGGGTCCCAGAACTCACGGCAGCAGATGATTTCTTCACCGCGCATTCGCAGTGGAGGGCTGCCGTGATCGTCCTCGCCACGTGGTGGGCGCGTCCTCGTTCACCACCGGGCCGTCAGCACCAGATTGGCCCGGCCTGGGCGCTGGCGCCACTCGGGGCAAAGTCCGGCCGCGAGTGGCACACCCGCCGTTCCGGCGCCTGCTCGCCTCGCCTCCAACCAAGACAACTCGCTCGCAATCGACGCCAGAGTACGCCGCACCATCTCAAACGCTCAGCCCTGCCAGCCCAAGCACCAAGTGAACCTCTCCGCAGGGCGCTCCCCGGTGGGCGTCGCCGTCACCCCGGACGGAAAGTCGGCCTACGTCGCCGACGAGGTGACAGCGCGCGTCCTTGCCGTCGGAACCGATACCCGCGCGGTGACGGCCGTGTCCGTCGGTGAGGGCCCCCTTCGACATGGCCATCGGGCCCGACAGCCTCTTCGCCTAGTCCGCCGATGTCGGCCCGGGCAACGTATCCGTGATCGACATCGGCAGCCACCGCGTCGCGGCGACCATTGCCCTGGGCCCTCCCGGCACCGACCCGTTCGACCTGGAGGTCACCAGCGAGGCGATCTACGTCATCAACCAGGGAGCGGGCATCCTCACGGTCATCGACCCGAGGTCCCACAAGGTCGTCGCGACTGTCACCGTCGGCGCCGGCCCCTACGGCGTGGCGGTGAGCTGAGCTCGCGACGCACCACCGGACCGGGCCGTACAGAACAAACCCGCCCCGGGACGATGTCCACGAGGACACCGTCCCAAGGGTGGGACGTTTCTGCTATCCGACGGCGTCAGCCTTCCCCGGGCTGGACCGCACAACGCGCGTCCGAGTCGAGGACGCCGGCGCCTGGATGCCCGGCTGGAGCAGCCGATGGACGCGCTGCACTGCCCACCGCCGGAGGGTTCTTTGCCAGGAAAGACTCGGGTTGCCGGCGGAACATGGACAAGGGGAACAGAAAAGGGGTCTTCCATGTCTCACGCTTCCACCGTCGCCGTCCTGGGAGCAGGCTCACTCGGCGCCGCGATGGCGATGCGTCTCGGAGATACAGGCCACGAGGTACGGCTGTGGAACCGGACGGAGGAGAGGGCCCGTGCGGTGGCTGAGCACGCTGCCGCGGTCACGGCAGTGAGGGCGGTGGGAGATGCGGTCTCCGACGCGTCCGTCGTCATCACTGTGCTCCGTGACGGCGATGCGGTCACCCAAGTCATGTCAGATGCCATCGGTCGGCTCGACAACGATGCCGTCTGGGTGCAGGCGAGCACGGTAGGGCCGCGGTATGCCTGCGCGCTGGCCGGTCTGGCTCGTGATCACGGTGTTGCGTACCTCGACGCCCCGGTCTCGGGAAGCACCGCTCCCGCTCGGCAGGGCAAACTTGTCTGGCTGGTTGCCGGCTCCGAGGAGGTCCTCACGCGGGCGCGTCCCCTGCTCGACGATCTCGGCTCGTCCGTGCTCCACGTAGGGACGGGGGTCGAGGGCAGCGCCGTCAAGCTCGTGGTCAACGCCTGGATGGCTGCATCGACGGTCGCCATGAGCGACGTCCTTGCGTTGTGCGACGCTCTCGGCGTCGACCATACGACGTTCGTCCGGGTACTTGAGGCGGGCCCCCTCGCCATGCCGTACGAGTTGCAGAAAGTAGCCGTCATGGACGACGCCTCGTACGCGCCCGGATTCACGGTGCAACTCGCCCTCAAGGACATCGAGCTGGCCGCGGCAGCCGCCACCCCCAGCCCTCTGCTCCAAGCCGTCCGGGACCGCCTGCAAGCGACCGTCGCAGCCGGCCACGACCACGACGACCTCGCCGCCGTCGACTACCTGAGGAAGCCGCCGTCGTAGTCCGTATCCGGGTCGTCGTCCCGGTCCCGGGCCGCCGAGGGTCACCCGAGCAGTAGCAGGGCGGCAGTTGGCGCGACGGTTCAGTACGACGCCTGCTGCCGGTGGTCCTCCGGTCCGGCCGACGGCGCGCATCCGTTCCTGTCGGATGTCGGCAGCGCGCTGGGGTGCAGGCCGGCCCGGCCTCTCCGACCGCCATCAGCAGAGCTCCTGCGGCCAGTGACCGGGTATGGCGGTATCTCGATGAACTTGGCCATGGCCAGCCCGAGCGCCATCACGTTCGTGGAGGTGCGCGGCCACGCGAGGTAGGTACGCTCGTTTGCCAGGTGGTCCCAGGCTTGGGTCGGGTCTGTGTCGTCCCCGCCTCGCTCCTTGCCCATGGCCTCGCTCTCCTTTCCGGACGCCGCCGGAATGCGCTCCGTGCGGCCGCCGCCGAATCCGAGCGGGATCGCAAGTGTCGCTTGAGGAGATTTGAGCATAATGGGCACATGGGCATATGGGGCAAACGGGACGACATGATCGTGCACGAGAGTGAGCCGTACAACGCTGAACCACCGCCCGGCACCCTCGTAGACCAGGTCACCCCCCTGGACACCTTCTACAGTCGCAACCACGGACCGTTCCCTCACATGGATACAGCAAGCTGGCGACTGCGGGTGGACGGCCTGGTCGATCGCACGCTGGTGCTGTCGATCGACGAACTGCAGCGCCGCTTCCCCGAACGGGAGCTGGTGGCAACGCTGCAGTGCGCAGGCAACCGCCGCGCCGACCTCATGGAGTTCCGCGACATACCGGGCCAAGTCCCATGGGGCCCCGGAGCCACCTCCACCGCATCCTGGGTCGGGGTGCGTCTGGCGGATGTGCTGGCCGAGGCCGGACTGCAGGCGGAAGCAGCCCACATCGCCTTTACCGGCTCCGACATCTCACAGGACGCCGACCCACCACAGCCCTTCGGCGCCTCCATCCCGGCGGCGAAAGCCACCTCCGGCGAGGTGCTCCTGGCCTGGGCAATGAACGGTCAGACCCTGCCCACCGCGCACGGCGCCCCGCTGCGCGTAGTCGTCCCGGGCTGGATCGGCGCCCGCAGCGTCAAATGGCTCCAGCGCATCACCGCACAGGCCGAACCGACCGACAACTACTTCCAAACCGAATACAGCGTCCTGCCTCCCGAAGCCGACCCTCACAAGGTCGAACCGCGCGACGGCATCACCCTTGGCCCGATCGCCATCCACTGCGCCATCCTGCAGCCCGACAAAGGCGCCCACCTGCCGTCTGGGCCGACCGAGGTCACCGGCTTCGCCTTCGCTGGGGACGACCGAACCGTGGCGCGCGTGGACGTATCCCACGACTGCGGAAGCACCTGGATCCACGCCGATCTGGACAAACCAGAAAATCCATGGACATGGCAGCACTGGCACGCCACGCTCACCCTGCCGGCAGGCGCGACGGAGCTCATCGCCCGCGCCTGGGACGACACCGCAGCCGTACAGCCTGAATCGCCGGCAACTGTCTGGAACGCCAAGGGATACGCCAACAACTCCTGGGCCCGACTGCACGTCACATGCCACCCCTGACTGGACGCTCCGGTGTTCGAGGAGCTGAAGCCCGTCGAGCAGCACAAGGCCACAGGCAAGCCCAGCATGTACGCGGCCCAAGGCGAGACATATAGGCGCAGAAGCGCGTCCGAGCAGCACGGATGCTGATGGGCCCACCCTTGAGGGCGCGTCTGAAGACCCCGTGACCGGTCAGACCACTGGCGGCAGGTCTTCGCGTGCGTGCGGGCGAAGTTCGCCGGAAAGTCGATGGCAGTGACCGCGGTGTCATGGCGTGATGGGCCTGGTGCGCTTCACCGCAGTTCAGTACCGCTATTGCGGCGAGCGTAGTCCCGTGGACCGCTCGTGGACGGGGGGCCGCCTGGTGTGCGAGCCAGGGTTCAGATGGCGGTGCGGCCGCCATCGACGGCGACGGTCGCGCCAGTGACGTAGCTGGCCTTCGACGAGGCGAGGAATGCGACGACCTCAGCTATCTCGGCAGGCTCGGCCGCGCGCTTCATCGCGGTGGTTTCGGCGATCGCGTCGAACAGCTCGCGGGCCGCGCCCCGGGTGTAAACCGGGCCGGGGGCAACGGTGTTGAAGCGGACGCCACGGCCGCTGTACTCGGCTGTCCAGCTCTGCGTCAGTGATGCCAGCGCGGCCTTGGTCGCGCCGTACGCGGCAGCGGTGGCCAAGCCGAAGCTGCCAGCCATGCTGCCGATGTTGATCACGCTGCCCGATCCCTTCGCCGCCATCGCGGGGGCGAACGCGGCCACGAGGAAGAACGGCGCGCGGACGTTGCTGGCGAACATCGCGTCGTAGTCGGAGACCTTCATGTCCTCGGTCGGTGCCCAGACGGCTTGTCCGGCATTGTTGACCAGGACGTCGATCTCGCCGACCTCCGCGGCGAACCGGTCGATACCGACCGGGTCCTCCAGGTCCGCCGCGACGAATCGGGCGTGGCCGCCGGCTGTGGTGATCTCGTCGACGGTCTCGGCGCCACGCTCTGCGTTGCGGCCGGCCACGACGACGGACATTCCGTCGGCGGCCAGCCGCTTGGCAACTGCCCGGCCGATGCCGGACGTGGCCCCGGTGACCAGGGCAGTGAGGGGGTGCGGGTCGAGGTTTGCGCGCTCCGCGGACATGGGATGCACCTTTCGGCTGGCCGGGGCAGGCGCACGCCCGACAGGCGGGTGAACCACGATGCGCGGCCCCTGGGTCCTACCCTCCACTGTCCCTGCCACCGCAGGCTCCAGCATCTGCGGCTACTCCGTCCCGGCGTGCCGCACAGTCGTCTTCACGGTCTTCTCCACCTTGTACCGATTGGCCCTGGTGACGGCGGCGCATTCGGTGATGGCCGCCTGGATACAGACCGCCCCCTCGCGCCATGCCCGCCACATTGCCGCCTGAGCGGCAGGCTTCCCAGCCCGCTCCCACCTGCCGGAGGGAAACCATCCGCGGCGGCAAACGACGGCCCACCGGTCACCCGGCAGCAGGTGATGCCTGGCTTTCGGGCAGAGGCCGGTCATCGATGACGTTCTTCATGACGAGGGTGGAGGTCAGGCGCTGGACCCCAGGCAGCCGGGCGAGCTGCTGGTCGTACAACTCCTGGAACGCGGCCAGGTCGGCAGTCGCGACTCGCAGGAGGTAGTCGGGCTCGCCGAAGAGGCGCTGGGCCTGCAGCACGTGGGGAACGGCGGCCACGGCCTCTTCGAAGGCCGTGACGGTGTCGGCGTCCTCCCAGCGCAGGGTGGCGAAGACGAGGGCCTCGAAGTTCAGGCCGACGGCGGCCGGGTCGACGACGGCGCGGTAGCCGCGGATGGCGCCCTCGCGTTCGAGGTCGCGCAGGCGGCGGTGGCAGGGCGAGACGCTGAGCTTCACGCGAGCGGCCAGCTCGGTGATTGTCAGGCGGCCGTCGAACTGCAGCTCGGTAAGAATCTTCCGACCCAGGGCGTCCATGGAGAAGATTCTCCCTCACATGACGCGATCATGGGGTAAATACGCAAACACCTTCGGGTGTATCCGGCCTAGCCTTCCCTCCATAGAGAAATGCGAGAGGGAACGATCGATGGATACGACGACGCTGGCGGCCTTCCTGGCAGTGGACCTGCTGCTGGTGTTCACTCCTGGCGCGGACTGGGCCTACGCGATCTCCGCCGGACTGCGGGAACGCTCCGTCGTCCCCGCAGTCACAGGGCTGATAGCCGGACACGCTGCCTATGCATTGGTAGCCGTCGCGGGCGTGGCGGTGATCGTGGCAAGCTCCCCGGCCGCGCTCACCGCCCTGACCATGGCAGGCGCCGGCTACCTGCTGTGGCTGGGCTGGGGTGTCCTGCGGCAGCCGGCCGTACCGGCGGCCGCTGGAGAGAGCGCGGACGTCTCCCGCCTACAGGTCATGCTCAAGGGCGCCGGAATCAGCGGCCTCAACCCGAAGGCGCTGCTGCTGTACTTCTCGCTGTTTCCGCAGTTCATCGACACCACCAACGGCTGGCCGGTCGCTGCACAGACCGGGCTGCTCAGCACGCTGCACCTGACCGCGTGCGCCGTCGTCTACCTCGCTGTCGGCGTCCTGGCCCGCACGGTCCTGAAGACCCGCCCCTCGGCCGCCCGGGCCGTCACCCGCATCAGCGGTGCCATGATGATCGCCATCGGCGCCTTCCTACTTGTGGAACGCCTGGCCGGCTGACGAACCTGCCCCGCTCCACCCGACACGGACCCGAAGGAGAGCATGTAGTGGAAGACGAGACGCAGCAGGAACAGGCGAGCCCCGCGGTCCAGAAGCGCGTCCGGGACAGCTTCGACCGACAGGGCCTCATGGCCCACCTCGGCGCCCGACTCACCCACATAGGCCCCGGCCGCGTACACATTGTGCTCCCGGCCCGCCCCGAGGTGGCCCAGCAGCACGGCTACGTCCACGCCGGCGCCACCAGCGCCATCGCGGACAGCGCCGGCGGCTACGCGGCGCTCACGCTGTTCAACGAGGACTCCGAGGTCCTCACCGTCGAGTACAAGATCAACCTGCTCACACCCGCCGCCGGCACCCACCTCGAAGCGATCGGCACCGTCCTCAAATCCGGACGCACCCTAACCGTCTGCCAGTTGGAGGTGTACGGCGTCCAGGGCGACGGCGAGCGCAAGCTCGTCGCCAACGGCCAGCAGACCCTGATCCGCGTGACCGGGCCCGCCGAATGAGCCCCCAGTCGGCCGCGCCGTCGTTGCCGTCCTGGGCCACGTGGTGGCAGCGTCCGTTCCCCAATGCCAACACGCTCCTGCTACCGGGGCGGCAACCAGCCCTGATCGACAGCGGGTTCGTCGGGCACGCGGCGGAGACCGCCGCCTGGGCCCGCTCTCAGGCCGGGGACGTCGCGCTCGTCCTGAACACCCACTGGCACTCCGACCACGTCGGCGGCAACGCCCTCCTCCAGGCCCGGGGCGCCGCCATCGCCGCCGGAACCCCGGAGGCCGAGGCGATCTCCCGCCGGGACCCCGGCTGTTGCGCGGCCGAGTACCTCGACCAGCCCGTCGCCCCGTATACCGTCGACATCCCGCTCGACGACGGGCAGGTCCTCCGCCTCGGGGACACCGACTGGGAGGTCGTACGAACTCCCGGGCACACCCCGGGCCATCTGGCGCTGTGGCAGCCGGAGGAACGGCTGCTCGTGGTCGGGGACGCGCTGTCGGACTACGACGTCGGTTGGGTGAACCTCGCCCTCGACGGCCTCGACGCTGCCGCCATGGCTCTCGCCTCCCTCAAGCGGATGGCCGACCTCGCCCCGCGCGTGATCCTCCCCTCCCACGGACCGATGCCCGCCGACCCCGCCGCAGCCTTCGCCGGAGCCCTGCGCCGTGCCCAGCGGCTCGTCGATGACCCGGACGGGGCGGTCTGGTACGGCGCCCGCCGGATCTTCGCCTTCGCCCTGATGATCCGCGAAGGTATCCCGGCCGACGAGGTCGAGCCATACCTCCACGCCCGGACCTGGCTGACGGACGCGGCACGCCTCCTGGACCTCGCGTCCGAGGCGCTCGCCACCGAGCTGGTCACAACGATGCTCGGCAGCGGCGCGGTCGTCCTGCGCAAGGGGCGGCTGCTCGCCGCCGCGGACCACACTCCCGTGGCGGCCGAGACGCTGCGCGTGCCGTACCCGCGGGCTTGGCCGAGCGTGGGGCCGCGCTGAGAGCAGGGGACGGAAGGGGATCCGGATCTCAGTCGGGCAGTCCCCCTGAGCCGTCACGCTTCGACGAGGTCGGCGCCTCTGCCGGACCGGCAGGGCCGCGTGGACCTGGAGGCGATGGCGCGGGCCCGCAACCTGCTACTGCAGCGGTTCGTCGACAACATCTCCGCCGACGAGCTGGCGCGGACGGCCGGCTGCAGCCGCTTCACGCTGTACCGCGGCTTCCGCGCGGCGTACGGCTTCGCACCCAGCGAGTACCAGAGGGATCTGCGGTTGCGCCGAGCCCGCGCACTCCTTGCCGAGGGCATGGCGCCGGCGACGGCGGCCGCCGAGGCCGGCTTCGCGGACCAGGCCCACCTCACCCGGTGGTTCACCCGCACCTACGGCGTCACCCCCGCCGCCTACCGCGCGGCGTGACGCACTCCCGCCGTCAGAAGGTCTGCTCCGGTGCCGGGAACGTACCCGCCGTCACATCGGCCGCGAAGTCCCGGGCGGCATTGAGTAGTACGCCGTGCACGTCGGCGTGCTGTTTCACGAAGCGCGGAAGCCGCCCCGTGCGCAGCCCGGCCATGTCCTGCCACACGAGCACCTGCGCGTCACAGCGGTTCCTGGCACCGATGCCGACCGTTGGCACCGCCACGCTCTGCGTGATCTCCGAGCCGACCTCCTCGGGCACCATCTCGATCAGCACGGCGAACGCGCCGGCCGCCTCCAGTGCCTTCGCCGCGGACACCAGCCGCTGCGCGTCCTCACCCCGGCCCTGCACCCGGTAGCCGCCGAGGCTGTGCTCGACTGCGGGGTGAACCCGATGTGCGCCATCATCGGGATCCCGGACCGGGTCAGCAGCCTCGGCGCCGGTTACGTCGTCGTCCACCAACTCCGCATCGACGACGTCGGCGACCGCGACGACGGCTGCCGTGCGCCGCCCGGCTGAAGCATTGTGTCTGGGATGCCGGACCTATCACGTCCAGGGGCAGTTAGGGCGGGCGTCGGTCGCACCAGCGGGCGGCTGGCTGCCACCCTGAAAGGGAGAGTGAGACTTCACTCGACTGGCACATCTGGGCTCTACTCGTGAGTACTATCTCTAGACACTGCTGCACATTGCGGCAGTTGTGTCCTGCGGGTGTCCCAGTCAGCGCAGACGGGTCACCCGCCTCCACCCGCTCGCGGACGGGGTTCGTGCTTTCACCCCCGTACCCGCGAGCTGCCGAAGGGACCATGCCATGTCTGAAATTCAGCCCCACACCACAGGACTGACGTCGCAGTACCTCGCCCAGGTGACGGGCGACCTTGAGCGCAACGTCAAAGAGCAGGAACGTATCAGTGCGGAAATCGGCACGCTGCAGGAGCAGTTGGGTGCCTTGCAACACGACCACTCCGTGCTGGTGAGCATGCAGGAGGCACTCGGCGGCGCGAGCGCCGCCGGCGAGGCAGACACCACGGCCACGCCGACCTTGCCGCGCCAGGCCACCGCCGACCAGCGGAGCAAGCCAAGGAAGGCGGCCGCCACGAGTGCAAAGGCGACGGCATCCAAGAAGAGCGCCGCCAAGGCCTCGTCCGCACAGGCACCCAAGACAGACACTAAGCCGACCCTCGTCAACCTGATCCGCGATCACCTGGAGCAGCAGAG
The DNA here is from genome assembly GCF_035974375.1 of Streptomyces sp. NBC_01320. Classification (NCBI taxonomy): domain Bacteria; kingdom Bacillati; phylum Actinomycetota; class Actinomycetes; order Kitasatosporales; family Streptomycetaceae; genus Streptomyces; species Streptomyces sp. NBC_01320. Next base: position 10,380,049 of record NZ_CP108390.1, on the reverse strand, counting down.
CGAGCCGCGGTCCGCCACCGAAATCTCCGCCGCCCTCACGCAGGCTTACCCTGACCGCGGCGTCAAGACCACCGTTGTGCGTACCACCCTCGAAGGGCTGGTCGCCAAGAGCCAGGCAGAGCGTACCAAGCAGGGCTCGTCCGTCTTCTACACCGCCGCGGCCGCATCAAAGCCTGCTGCCGCCAAGCCTCAGCAGGAAGCAGTGGCCGGCTGAGCACCCCGCAGGAGAGCCCGTCTCACCGCCACCAGAGGACGGTCCGGTGGCGCCCCGGCCGCAACCTCAGCGCGCAGGGCCCAGTTGGCGTACAGCGTTCCGGGACTGGGCCTCCTCACACCGTCGCCCGCGCCATCGAGCGAACCGCGTCTACCAGGCCCAGCATTTGCCGCATGCACCGTACTGGTCCTTATCCTCACGGCGTACGTCGCAGTTCGGTCTGCCAACTTTCACCGGCATCGGGTGATCCTCCCCCTTCGGTTCCGGCCGGCCCCCTTGCCTTGAACACGATCTCAAGTCTTCACCCCGAGGAGCGAGGCAGGCCGACACTCCCCCTCCCCCAGACTTGTCACACCTCAGCCAATGACTGTGGTGGAGACCAACCTGTCGGACCTGCTGAACAACCCGAAGGCGACACCGGCCGCGCTTCGGGGCGCCCGCCGGGTGGCGCTCCGGCGTCGAGGTGACGAGGACCTGGCACTGACCACGGCGGCGCGCGCCGAGCAGGATCACGAGGTCATGGGCGCAACCGAGTGGCGGCACACCGCCGAGGTGCACGCCGACCCCGAACTGGGGGCGACGTCCGCGGAGCGGTCGGTGCTGCACGCGCTGGAGTTCGTCAAGGCCAACCGGGATCTGGACCGGCGCGCGGAGTGGATCGAGGAGAGCGTCACCGTCAAGCGCGACGGCAAGGACGTGGTCCTGACGGTCGACGTCGACGCCTTCGCAGGACCCTTGTGGAGGCGCACGCTGCGCGACCGGCGGCGGCCGGGGATGCTGGCCCGCCGGCACCTGGAGGTGTGCGTGTTCTCCCATCCGGCCGCCGAACCGCGGTCCGGGGACATCGCGGCGGTCGGCTCGGACTCCTACGCCAACCTTCACGCCCAGTTGATGAGCTGGGAGGAGTGCGAGGACAAGGTCGCAGAGTTCTGCACCCAGGCCGGCATCCCGACCGACACGAAGGCGCTGGCGGCGCACTACCGGGCGCTGCTGACGAAGACGGCCACGGAGGTCGATGCGGGCTACCCGGCCAACACCGACCTGCGCCTGGAGAGTGGACGGCCGGTGCTGGCGCGGCGCAAGGGCGCCGAGCGGCGGCCGGCTGCGATCGCGCTGGAGGCCGCAGTGCTGGACCGGCTGCCCGACCGCGCGCGGCTGGACATCCTGGCCCGCACCGCCCACCTGACCGGCTGGCCGCGGCATTTCGGCCCGGCCTCCGGTTCCGATCCGAAGATCCGAGACACCTTGGGCCGGTACGTGGTGACCGCGTTCGCCTACGGAGGGAACCTCGGGCCGACCGAGGTCGCCCGGCACATGCGCGGGGTCAGCGCCCACGAGATCTACACGGCCGGGAACAAGCACGCCACCCCAGACAAGATCTACAAGGCGTCGGCGGACGTGCTCAACGCCTTCGCGAAGCTGGATGTCGCCGCGATGTGGGGCGACGGGTCGACCGCGGCCACCGACGGCTCGCAGATCGACACCTGGGGAGACAGCCTGCGGGCCGAGTCCCACGTCAGATACGGCGGGTTCGGGCAACGAGCTGATCGCCAACTGCGCGATCTACTCCACCGCGCTGGACATTACCGATGCCGCCGAGGGCCATCTCGTGGACCCCGACGACCTGGCCACCGTCAGCCCGCTGATCACGCGCACGATACGCCGCTTCGGCGACTGGCACTTGGACCTCACCCCGCCCGAGGACGTCGTCGCCACCAGGTTGGACCTGGCCCCCGGAGCGCTGTTTCCCACCGCGTCGGTGTAACGCCCCGGCGGCCTAGCTAGGCTGAACGCATGACTGATGCGGCGGGACCGGTCGAGCCGTCCGGGGTGTGGGCCACAGCCGTGAGCGTGGCCCGGGTGAGGGCAATGGAGACGGCACGCGAGCAGCCGCTATTCCGAGACCCTCTGGCGCTGGCCTTCGCCACGGCCGGCGGGAGAGGCCCCGGGACGCCGCCGCCCCCGCGCGCGGACGAGGCGGCGCGGCGCCGCTGGCTCGGTGTGGCCTTCTCGATTGTCATCCGGACGAAGTTCCTGGACGACCTGCTGGACCGGGCGGTCGCGTCCGGTGTCCGACAGGTCGTGCTGCTCGGAGCCGGGATGGACAGCAGGGCCTTCCGGATGGACTGGCCTGCGGGGACCCGGCTGTTCGAGGTCGACACGGCCGAACCGCTGGGCTTCAAGGCCACGGTGCTGCGTCAGGAGCGGGCCGTTCCGCGCTGCGAGCGGATCACCGTCCCGGTCGACCTACGCGAGGACTGGCCCGGCGCCCTGGCCGCGGCCGGGCACGATCCGGCGCAGCCGACGGTGTGGATCGCCGAGGGACTGCTGATCTATCTGCCCGAGGACGCGGTGCAGTCGCTGCTCGAACGGGTCGGCGCGCTGTCCGCTGCAGGCAGCAGGATGGGCGTGACACTGGGCTCGCGCGGTGTGGTCGAACGCTTCCGCGGGGACGCCGCTCCGGGATCGGCAGCGTCGATGTGGGTCTGGGAGATGCCGGAGGACCCGGTCGGCTGGCTGGACGGCCTCGGCTGGGAGGCGGAGACCTTCACCCTGCGTGAGCGCGCCGAGGCCTACGGGCGTCCGGTGCTCACCCCGTCGCAGCAGGACGAGGGCGCCGGCGGACTGGTCTCGGCGGTGCGCGCCGCGCACTGAGCACGACGAAGGCCGGCCTTCGACTGTCCGTCCCTGCGGTCCGCTAGGCCGGCACGCTGGCCACGCCCGGGGCGAGGAACGGCTTGCCGTTCAGCCGCTGAGACACGCCGCTGCGGTCCAGGTAGGGGATGAACCGCCCGGCCTGAGAGAGCATCGCCACCGAGGGATCGACACCGACCACCAGCGATGCCTGACGCCAGAGCGGCACGGAATGTGCGACATCCCGCGAGTTCCCCTGAGCCCCGCTGAGCTCCTGCCCCCGTGGCCAGGGGGTTCTTCCTCCTTCGAGTGGCCTGCGGCCTTGTGACGTAACTTCGGGATTCTTGAAGCGTTCTCACCTCGTCCGACCAATCCGCAGTCGGGCCGAAGGCGAGGAGGCTCGGGTTGGCGGCGCTGGCAGTCGTACGGGACCTGCGTGAGCACTGGGCGCCCGCGTCGGCGGAGGAGCTGGAGCGGTTCGAGACGGACGTGCTGTCCGGGTTCGTCCTGGCGAGGGCCTCGGCGGGCCTGGCTGACGGCGCCATCCGCGGGGACGTCGGGCACCTGGAGCAGATCAGGACCTGGTTCGGCCGGCCGCTGTGGGACATGGAGCCCGCCGACGCCGACGCGTACTTCGGGAAGGTCCTGCGGAACTCACCGAGCGGCACCCGCCTGGCCAGGTCGCAGGCGCTGACCACGTACTTCATGTTCCTGGAGCTTCGGCACAAGGTCGAACTCCACCGCATGACCGGCCGCGTGGTCGAGTGCCCGATCGACGAGATGAACCGGCCGCGCGGGGCCAAGGACGCCCAGCTGCGGATCCCTCCGACCGAGCCGGAGGTCGGGGTCCTGTTCACCGGCTGGGGCAGTGAGCTGGCGACCTGCCGGAAGTTCGCCCCGACCGCCCGGAACTACACCGCGGCGAAGCTGATGTCCCAGGTCGGCCTCCGGGTGAGCGAGGCGTGCAAGCTCGACCTGGACGACATCAAGTGGGACCTGGGCCGCTTCGGCAAGCTCCACGTCCGCCACGGCAAGGGCGCCCGCGGCTCCGGGCCGCGCGAGCGGATGGTGCCGCTGATCAACGGCGCCGACCGGACACTGCGGTGGTTCATCGAGGACGTGTGGGGCCAGTTCGACGATGACCACACCCGCCCCGGCGCCCCGCTGTTCCCCTCCGAGCGCAAGAACGCCGACGGCTCCTCGCGCCGGGTGGGCGACGACGCCCTGCGCGGCGGGCTCAAGGGCGCGGCCAAGATGCATCTGTCGGGGTGGGGCGAGAGGCTGACGCCGCATGTCCTGCGGCATTTCTGCGCGTCCCAACTCTATGAGAACGGCCTGGACTTGCTTGCAATTCAGGAGGTTTTAGGACATTCCTGGATCGCTACGACGATGCGATACGTCCACGTCCAGCAGACCCGGGTCGAGGACGCCTGGGCCGTCGGGACCGAGCGGGCCGCGAAGCGGCTGGAAGGGCTCATCCGATGAGGTGGAACCTGCGGCTGACGGCCGCGAACAAGAATATCTGGAAGGCGTCCGAGCTCCAACGGGGCCTGGCCGAGCACGGGTTGGTGATCTCGGCTGGGAAGATGTCCGGGCTGTGGTCCGGCCAGCCGGTCTCCCTCAAGCTGGAGGACCTGGACGTCATCTGTGTCGTCCTCGGCTGCGAGATCGGCGACCTGCTGATCCCCGAGCCGGACAAGGTCACCCGTCCCGGTGAGGAGACCGGCCAGCAGGCTGCCGCGTCAGCGGCTGGCTCGGCGGTGGCCCCGGCAGTCGTGCCCAAGCGTCGTGACGGCCGTTCCCTGCCGCCGGCATGAGGGCGAAAGCCCGGCGTCGGGGCGTGTCGGGTCCGGCCAGCTGCGAGAGTTGTCTGGCCTGGGGCCGAGTCCAGCGCCCGTTCGTCCGCGGGCTTTGCCAAGCCTGCTACCTGTTCGCCCGTGACCACACGGTCGGCCGGTGCCGGGGCTGCCGGCGGCTGCAGCCCGTCCGCAAGGAGTACTGCCGGTTGTGCTGGGGCCAGGCCCGCGCCGACGCTCGGGCGACCGGCCGACTGCACGGGGCTGCCACGGCCGTGCACTTTCTGGACGGTGTCGGGCGCCATCAGCAGCTCTTCTTCGCCGACATGCTGTCGATGCGTGGCGCCCGCACGACTCCGCCCCGGCGCTATGACCGCCGAGGTGCACCGCGCAAGCCTCCGCCGCCGCCTGCGGCGCGACCGTACTCCCGATGGATCCAGCCGGTGCTGTTCGACGGGGCCCGCCGCGACTACCACCGTTTCGACCCAGGGCGGGCGGACACCACCACCAGCGGCTGGCTGGCCTGGGCTCGGCACCTCGCGCACGGCCTGGCCGAGGCCCGCGGCTGGCCCAGGGCAGTACGCCAGGACGTGGACCGGGCACTGGTCATGCTGCTGTCTGAGTACGCCGAGGGAGACATGATCCGGCACTCGGAGATCTTCTCCCCGCTGCGAGCACTGAACCTGAGCATCGAGCGCACCACCGAGGTCCTTCAGGCGATGGAGATCTTCCTGAACGACCGGCGTCCGCCCTTCGAGGACTGGCTGGAGGCAAAACTCGACGGGATAGCCCCGGGCATCCGGCGGGAGACCGAGAAGTGGGCCCGGACCCTGCACGATGGCGGCCCGCGCACCCTCGCCCGCGACCCAGACACGGTGAGGATCTACCTCACGGCGATTCGCCCGGCCCTGCTGGAGTGGTCGGCCGGCCACGACCACCTGCGTGAGGTGACCCGCGACGAAGTCTTGGCCCACGTCAAGACGCTCCAGGGACGGGACCGCCACCAGGCATTGGTCGCTCTGCGGTCGCTGTTCGCTTGGGCCAAGAAGAACGGCGTCATCTTCCGCAACCCGACCTCCCGGATCAAGGTCGGCCAGGCCGCCGCCCCCGTGCTGCAGCCGCTGCTGCCGCATCAGGTAGCCCGCTCTGCCGAGGTGGTCGCTTCGCCCGCCGGCCGCCTGGCCGTCGCCCTCGCCGCAGTCCATGCGGCCCGGCCCGGGGCGATCCACGCCCTGCAACTCGACGATGCCGACCTGGGCAACCGCCGGATCACCGTCGCCGGACGCACCCATCCGCTGGACGACCTCACCCAGCAGCTTCTGCTGGCCTGGCTGGAGCACCGGCGCCGCCGCTGGCCGAGCACCGCCAACCCGCACCTGATCATTAACATGAACACCGCGCTGGAGACAGACCCGGTCAGCAGTTGGTGGATCGAGCGCGAACTGCGCGGCCAGAGAGCCACATTGGACCGGCTCCGCATCGACCGGCAACTTGAGGAGGCCCTCGTCCACGGGCCCGATCCACTCCACCTCGCCGAAGTCTTCGGCATGGACGAGAAGACCGCGATCCGCTACGCGGACTCCGCCCGCGCTCTCCTGGAGCAGTCCGTCGAATCCGATTCACCTGAGTTCCCGCGAACCCGAGGGTCCATCCCCCGGAATCCGGGCAACGGACCCTCGGGTTCGCGCTGAAGAACCTTCAGTTCGCCTGAACTCGCGGGAGTCCAGGGGTCCCGCCGGTAATGCTGCTGGATTGAACGCTAAGGAATGATCTTGCCCTCTGACCGGAGGTCGAGGGCAGCCAGTCTCCTACGACGTCAAAGGCGCGGTGGTCTGTTCGTCGTGCTCGCGCAGCATGCGCATGACGGTCGCGGGTGAGGGGTGCTGGCCTTTCTTCTATGCCGCGGTCGAGCCGCTTGTGCTCGTGGACGACGAGGGTGACGCGCACGCCGGAGGCACGCAGTTCGCCGGCGAGGGCGACGACCTTGTCCAGTTCAGGGCGATGGGTGGCGCGGGTGGAGATCTTCTCGGAGAAGATCCGGGTGACCCCGGCTTCGGCAAGGGAGCCGAGTTGGGATTCGAGGGACTGCCGGGCGGTGGATGCGCGGGCGTACTCCAGGCGTACGTGACCGGCTGGCTCGGTGCCGGCGCCTGCGGGGCGGGGCAGTTCGATCCAGGCCGAGCCGGGCTTGCGCACGGCGGAGGTGCGGACGTTGAACGGCTCCGCGGGCGAGGCACTGCGGAGCGAAACCGCGGCGCTCCGCGCCGCAGGGTTCAGGACGGGATTCCCTCCCCGCCTGAAGACGGGGATTCCCTCCGAAGAAGAGGGATGGAACCACATGTCGGGCGCCGGAGCCATAATCGGGCTGGGCACCAGAGCGGTGCCGCAGACAAGAGCCGACGGATGGCGCCGCCGGAGCAGAGGAGTCCTCGAATGACGAAGTACCTGATCTCCTTCCCCGGTGAGGCCATGGTGTTCCCCGAGGAGGACTTCGAGGCGGTGGTCGAAGCCTCGCATGCCGTCATCGACGAGGCCAAGGCGGCGGGCGTGTACGTCTTCGGCGGCGGGATCGATGAGGACGTAGACCCGGTGCTCGTGGCCGGTGACGGCACCGTCACCGAGGGCACGTATCCAGGCCACAAGGTGCCCAACGGCGGCTACACCGTTCTCGAGCTGCCCTCACGGGAGGCGGCACTCGAGTGGGCCGCGAAGATCGCCGTCGCCTGCCGCTGCTCGCAAGAGGTCCGGCAGTTCCAGTACGACCCGGCCAGCTGACGAGGGCAACCTCAGCCAGAGTCGGTCGTGCGTCGCGCGCCCATGGTCATTCCGAGTCGAAGAACTGACGGCCGTTCACCACTCCGAGCGAGGATGTCACCGCCAACTCGATTCCGATCTCCGACAGCCTGGCCAAGTGTGCCAGCCGCCGGACCTCCCATTCTTCGAGGCTCCGGGCGGGAAGCGCCTTCGAGGGCGTCCACCCGTTCATCGCTGCGGCGAGGCCGGCAGCGTCACCGAACGCTTTGGATGTTCCTGAAGCAGTGTGCGGCCGGACCGTTCCCGCAGCATCCCCTATCAAGGCCGCGTGATCGGCCACCATGCGGTAGGGAGGGAGGTCGAATACCGGTTGCATGAAGACTTCTGACAGCCGAACAAGTCTGGCGAACTGCGGCGGCAAGGAGGAATCCGCCTGGGCACCGACCTCCTCAACCGTCCCCGGCATCAGCTCCCCTGGCGGCAAGAAATGTGCGAACTGCTCTCCGGAGCGTCCCGTCATGAGCCTCGAAAGATTGCGCTCGGAAACATTCACATACCACACCCAATTGACCCGCCGCGCCCCTTCCTCCAGCTCGCCGTTGGGCCCTGGAACCAGATAGCAAAGCATTTGCATGCCACGCGAACCGAAGAATGTGAATCGGTCCGAAAGAAGCTCCAGCAAGTCGTCCGGCACCCGGGATTCGGACTCCAGTCCACGCCAGGCCACGTAGCCCGCGTACACGGGACGAGCAGCGGGGTCGATAAGTCTTCGCGTGGCCGATCCGATTCCGTCGGCACCGACGAGGAAGTTGCCACGCACGGTATATCCGTCGGAGAACGCAGCCGTGACGTCATGGCCTTCCACCCGCACACGGGCGAGCGAGCTGTCCAGGCGGTAGCACACCTCGGTGAGCGGATCGCGAAGCGCGCGGTAGAGGGTGTCCCAGGAAGTCATCAACTGCGGGGCTTCGTAGCGCTCTGCCTTGCCGTCGATGTGGAGTTGCTGGCGTTCGTGCAGGGGGACGCCCACGGATCGCGCGGACGATCCCAGCCGCTCCAGCAGCATCTCGACCTCAGGCTGCATGACGATCCCGGCCCCGCGGGGCTCGGTCCGGCCGGCTGACCGTTCGTAGACAGCGACGTCCGCACCGGCGGATCCCAGTTCGTGCGCTGCCGCCAAACCTCCGACGGATCCACCGATGATCAGCGCCTTGAAGGCGTTCCTCTCACCCATCGTGAACCTCCGCTGTTCCGCGGGCGGCGTCCGCACCATTGATCGTCGCATCTGCGGCGGACCGAAGCCACGGCGCGCCCAGGGCATCTCGTCCTCTCGGGCTTCTGACATCTGCAATCGAGATAACCGTCATCACGAATCATCTCCTTGTTGGGGGAAGCAATGCAGTGCGCCAGACGCTGGAGTGTCAGTCCGAGCAGCAAGGACGCTGCTCAGACACCGACCAGTGTTCTGCCCGAGCCGCATCCGCTGCTCACTCCCGAGAAGGTGTCCGTGTCCGCATCCACTCAGCTCCAGGTCCCACACCGGCCGACCACCGCAAAGGCCACGCACGGCGTACCCGGATGGCTGGTCGCGCTCCTGGCCGTCGCCTCCGGTATGACCGTCGCCAACCTGTACTACGCCCAGCCCCTGCTGTCCTCGCTGAGCAGCGTCTTCCACACCAGCACGGCCACCGCCGGCGCACTGATCACCCTCACCCAGGTCGGCTACGTGGTGGGCATGCTCTTCCTGGTCCCGCTCGGCGACCGGCTGGAGAAGCGGAACCTCGTCACCGCCCTGCTGACGGTCACGACCCTCGCCCTCGTGGCGGCCGGCCTTGCCACCAGCTTCCCGATGCTGCTGATCGCCTCGCTGGTCAGCGGCGCCACCTCGGTCGTCGCCCAGATCCTGGTGCCCTTCGCGGCGAGCCTCGCGCCCGACCATGCCCGGGGCCGCATCGTCGGCCGGGTGATGAGCGGTCTGCTCACCGGCATTCTGCTCTCCCGCACCCTGAGCAGTCTGGTCTCCGACCTCGCCGGCTGGCGCGTCGTCTTCCTCGGCTCCGCCGTCCTGATGGCCGTGCTCGCGGTGGCCTTGCGCGCGGCCCTGCCTCATCATGCCCCGACCACCACCATCCCGTACCACCACGTGCTGCGCTCCACCGTCCAGCTGGTGCGCACACACCCCGCGCTGTTGCGCCGTGGCCTCTACCAGGCGGCCATGTTCGCCGTCTTCAGCGCCTTCTGGACCACTGTCTCCTTCGTCCTGACCGGCCCCCACTTCCACTACTCCCCGGTGGGCGTCGGCATCTTCGCCCTCGTCGGCGCGGCCGGCGCCGCTATCGCACCTGTGGCGGGTCACTGGGCCGACCGCAAGCTCGTTCGCCCCATGACCGGCGTCGCCTTCGCCGTCGCAGCGGTCGCCTTCGCCCTCGCGGGCTTCGGCCAGCACAGCATCATCCTGATCGCCCTGGCCGCCATCCTGATCGACATGGCGGTGCAGACCACCCTCATCCTCGGCCAGCACACCATTTACCAGCTCGATCCGAACGCACGCGCACGCCTCAACAGCGCGTTCATCGCCACCTTCTTCCTCGGCGGCGCCGCCGGCTCCCAGCTCGGCTCGATCGTCTACCACGCCGGAGGCTGGAGCGCGCTCACCATCCTCGGTGCCGCCCTGCCCGTCCTGGCCCTGCTCTACTGGACCACGGAACGCGGGCACAAGCCCGAACCACACGCTGACCCCGACACACCACCGACGGCACGTTGATACGCCAGGCCACCACAGGCCACTGCCGACCACAGGACGCACTCGCTTCAGCCCAGGAAGACGCCCCTCCCGGCTGAAGCGGGTGCGGTGTCCTGGACGGACAGGGTGTTGTTCACGGGACCAACCACGCCGACCCTCGCCCTACAACGAGCCACTCCCTGCGAGCTCCGATACCAGCGGTCACGGACGTATCCGGGGGAACACTGCCTTACGTGATATGCCGCAGCAGTGCCGCAACCGCCGGAGGCGCTTCGCCGCGGGGCCGCGCCACCATGACCTTCCAGCCAGGCGCGTGCTGGGCGAATCGGCGCGCGGCCAGATCGGGGAAACGTGCGGCAATCGACTCCGGCATGATGCACACGCCCAGATCGTGCCGGACGAGTTCGGACGCAGCGACAATGTCGTTCACCTCAAAGGTGTAACTGCGCTCGACGAGAGCCGCGCGGAAGGCCCGGTCCACTGCGTAACGGATCGCCCAGCCTGGTGTGAAGTCCACGAAGGGCAGACGTGCGACTTCCGCGAACGTCACCAGGGAGTCATCGGCGAAAGCCCGCTCAGGCGAGGCCAACAACACCATCTCCTCGCGTGACAGCAGCCGGGTCACCAAACCCCGTTGCTGCTGACGATCGAATGCGACAACGGCCAGATCCACCGTGCCCTCACGCAGCGCCTGCCGAATATCGGCCACCGCCGCCTGCCGGAGGTTGACCACCACGCCCGGGTGCTCCGCCCGCAGGCTCGCCAGAGCACGGTGGAGTCCGGCCCAGACGCCCTGCATCGTGCCGACGGTGACACGCCCCCGAAGCTCCCCCCGCACGGCATCGACTGCGGCCCGGGCCTGCTCGGCAGCCCGCAGCGCCGTACGTGCCGCCGGTACGAACGCCTCACCGGCAGGGGTCAGCGTCACCCGGTGCGTGGTGCGCTCGAACAGCTTGCTGCCCAGCTCCTTTTCCAGCGAACGGACCGTTGTCGACACCGCGGACTGGACGACATGCAGCCGCTGCGCCGCCGCCGTGAACCCCTCTTCCTCGGCGACCGCGACGACAACCTCCATCTGCCGCAGGTCCATGGCCCTCGCCGCCTCTCCGATTCGGCATCCCCGCGAATCATCTCTCTACGAGATCACCGCACCCACAATTCATCGTATCCGCTGCAGAACTCGTGACATCTCGCCCGCAAGCCCCGCGCAGTCGGCGCCCTCGGCGCACACCGGTGTCCGCGCTCATCACCCTCACCGACGGCGAGTTCGGCGCGCTCAGCAGCCCCGTCTGACCGACGCTGGATGCCGACGCCGGATACCGAACCACTCTCGAAGGACAGCTCATGAAGATCGGCATCATCGGAGCAGGCAATATCGGCGGCAATCTCACCCGTCGCCTCACCGCGCTCGGGCACGACGTATCCGTGGCCAACTCCCGCGGCCCCGAGACCTTGGTCGCCCTGGCCGAGGAGACCGGTGCCACCCCGGTCACTGCCGCCGAAGCCGCCCGCGGCGCGGAAATCGTCGTGGTGACCATCCCGCTCAGGCGGGTCCCCGGCCTGCCCTCCGGCCTCTTCGACGGCGCGGCCGAAGGATTCGCCGTCATCGACACCGGCAACTACTACCCCAAGGAGCGCGACGGACGGATCGCCGCGATCGAGGAAGACGGCCTGACCGAGAGCCGCTGGACCGAGCAGAACCTCGGCCATCCGGTCGTCAAGGCGTTCAACGGCACCCTCGCCCAGGACATCCTCGCCATGCCGCGGCCAGCCGGGCACCCCGAGCGGATCGCGCTGCCCGTCGCCTCGGACGACGAGACCGCCAAGGCGAGGGTCCGCGCCCTGATCGATGAACTCGGCTTCGACACTGTCGACGCCGGCGGGATCGATGACTCCTGGCGCCAGCAGCCCGGCAGCCCGGTCTACGGGCTCCGCGCCGACGTCGACGGCGTGACGAAGGCTCTCGCCGACGCCTCACCCGAGCGCAAGTCGGACTTCCGGGCCTAGGTGTACTGACCCGTGAGACGCCTCAGGGTTCTCACTCGTCAAGCGGCGGCAGCGAGTTCGATGGGGAAGGCGGTTCGTTCGTCGAACAGCTTGCGGTGCTGGAGGCAGTGGTAGAGCCGGCCGGGCATGCGGTTGAAGAGGTTTCTCTGGGCGGCAGCGTGCCAGTCTCCGTGGTCGTCGCGGCGCCTTCGGTAGTGGGTTTTGGCGCCGGGTGAGGTGGTGATGGCGGAGAAGGCCCAGAGGTAGCCGGTGTGGTTAAGCCGGTCGTTCTTGACCCACCGCCGGGTGTTGCTGGACTTCTTGCCGGAGGCCCTGGTGATGGGCGAGGAGTCGGCGTATGCCTTGAGGCCGCGGGCGTCGGCGAACCGGGTGCGGTCGTCGCCGATCTCGGCCGGCACCGGGGCGCCGAGCTGAACGCCGAGGCCGGGGAAGCTGAGGGTGATCTCAGCGTCCGGGTGCTGGGGGAATGCTTCTTCGACCGCCTTCGCGAGGTCGTCGGTGGCTGTGCGGGCGGCTGCAAGCTGGATCACAAGGGCGAGCATCTGCTGGCCGAGCGCGTCTTCGACAGCGAGTGGCTGGTGGGCCCAGTCGGTGCGGAACACGTCGCGAAGCCGGTCGGCTTCGGTTGCGATGCCGCGTTGGCGGCCGGCTCGCTTGAGCGCGGCCTGCAGCTGCGTGCGCGTCAGGAAAGCGGCGCGGGATGGTGTCGGAGCCGCTTTGAGGACCTCAAGGGCCTCCGGACGGCAGAGGCCGTTCCTCCACGGCTCGAAGGCCACCAGCGCGGCCGGGGGCGGCGCGCTGCGCGAGTTCGCCCTGCACATGGCCCGCATTGCCGTGGATGCACCTGGTTGCCGCAACGTCATTCATCGGCCGACCGGAATGCGTTGCTTCCGTGGGCCGGCGCGAGCGGCCCGGCCAGGGGCCGTACTACCGAGCCCCTACGGTCGAGTCCCGGAGGATGAGCCTGCTTGTCAGCATGACTTGGTGGTCTCCGGGGTTCCCGCCCTCGATGATCGCGCGCAGGGCCCTGCCTGCCGCGTCGCCGAGTTCGCGGGCGGGGAGGCTCACGCTTGTAAGGCTCGGGCTCATGTGGCGCGAATACGGGAGGTCGTCGAAGCCGGCGACGGCGAGTGCATCGGGGACGCTCACGCCGGCCGCGCGGGCGGCTGCAAGGATCCCGTATGCGTGGGTGTCGGTGCAGCCGACCGCCGCGCTGATGCCGGCGGCCTGCCACGCGGGCCAGACTTTCGCGAAGGTACTGGCGGCATCGTCGACAGCGGTGAGCGAGCTGGCCTGATAGCCGGCCTCGAGCCCTAGATCCGCTGCCGTGTCGCAGAACGCCGCGCGTCGCACCCGGAAGGTCTCCGCCTCGACGACGCTGTCGAGGTAGGCGACGCGTCGGTGGCCGAGGTCCGCGAGATGGCGGGCCAACTCGGCCGCGCCGCCCGCTACGTCGAGGTTGACGGTGGGCCAGGTGGTGCTGAGCCCGGGGGCGTCCAGCAGAACGGCCCGTGTTCCGGCGGGAAGGCTCGCGACCAGCTCCGCGTTCGGGGCGTCGATGAGGAAGCCTGCTGGGCGCTGCGAGATCAGGCGGCGGATGCTCGCAGGGTCGGTCGGGCTGCCGGGGTCGCTCACGGACAACAACAGCTCGTACCGATCGCCGAGCGCCGCGCGGGCGGCGGAGATCAGCTCGGCGTAGAAGGGGTTGGTGACGTCCGTTGCGATGAGTACGACCACGGGGCTGAACCCCTTGGAGAGGGAGCTGCCGGCGGTGTCCACCACGTAATTCAGGCGTGCGACTGCGTTCTCGACCTTCTCCCTGTTCGCGGCGGAGACACGCCCGCGCGCTTTGCCGCTGACCACGAGTGAGACGGTGGCGGTCGAGACCCCCGCCTCGTGCGCGACCATCGCTGCCGTCACGCGCCGGGAGCCTGCGGGACGGGGGAGCGGACTGCCGTCGGCCGTATCCATGTGCCGCATTGTACTGGGGGCGTCCTGCCCTGCCTCACCAAGGGGTAAAACGCTTGACGTCAAACGCTTGACGTGAATCTTTACCGGTGTCACAGTCGTGTGATCCCCCCGGCCGCGTGTAGCAGCCCCAGTTCCCGACGACGCGGAGCCCCGCCATGTCCCTTTCCCCGCATGAATCCAGTCCGCGCAAGATCATCCTCGATTGCGACCCCGGCCACGATGACGCAGTGGCCCTCCTTCTGGCCCACGGAAACCCGAGCATCGAGCTACTCGCTGTGACGACCGTGGTCGGCAACCAGACACTGGAGAAGGTCACACGCAACGCGCTGTCCGTGGCTGCCGTCGCCGGTATCACCGGGGTCCCGTTCGCGGCCGGCTGTTCCCGGCCCCTGGTCCGCCCGATCGAGATCGCGCCGGACATCCACGGCGATTCGGGTCTCGACGGGCCCGACCTTCGCAGGCCGTCGTTCGAGCTCGATCCGCGTCACGCCGTCGACCTCATCATCGACACGATCATGGCCCATGAGCCCGGAACCGTGACCCTCGTCCCCACGGCGGGACTGACGAATATCGCGATGGCCGCTCGGAAGGAGCCGCGGATCGTCGAGCGGGTCCGCGAGGTCGTCCTCATGGGGGGCGGATACCACGTGGGCAACTGGAGCGCCGTCGCCGAGTTCAACATCAAGATCGACCCCGAGGCCGCTCACATCGTCTTCAACGAGTCCTGGCCTGTCGTCATGGTGGGCCTCGACCTCACTCATCAAGCCCTCGCGACGCCGGATGTGGTCGAGCGCTTCGCCGCGATCGGCACGGGTCCTGCGAAGTTCGTCGTCGAGCTGGTGGACTTCTTCGCGGCGACATACAAGGATGCTCAGGGCTTCGACCACCCGCCCGTGCACGATCCGTGCGCCGTCGCCTACGTCATCGACCCCACGGTCATGACCACCAGGCGCGTCCCCGTGGACATCGAACTCACCGGCACGCTCACCCTCGGTATGACCGTCGCCGATTTCCGTTCCCCGGCACCGGAGAGCTGCAACACCTCGGTGGCCGTCGAGCTGGACCGTGAGAGGTTCTGGGACCTCGTCGTCGACGCCGTGAGGAACATCGGCGAGCCATCCTCGGAGGTGTCCGCAGAATGAGCGTGCAGACGAGCCCACGTATCAACAAGACGGTTACGAGCACCGGCGTCCTGACCGTAGCGCTCCTGGCAGCGTGCGTGGCGTTCCAGCTGAACGCCTCCATGCTCAGCCCCGCGCTTGTGTCGATGCAGCGCGAGTTGCACACCGACCAGGCCGTGATCGACCTGAGCCAGACATGGTTCTTCACGGCTGCAGCGCTCTTCTCACTGTTCCTTCCGCGGCTGAGCGACATCGTGGGCCGCAAGCGCGTCCTCGTCGGGATGATGGTGCTCATGGCCGCGGGCTCCATGATCGCTGCGCTGGCCCCCGATGTGAGCTGGCTCTTCGTGGGGCGCATCATCCAGGGTGTGTCCGGTCCTACGGTCCCGCTGTGCCTCATGATGCTCCGGTCTGCCACGGACGATCCCCGCCGCTACGGGGCGCTCCTGGGCGTCATCACCGCCGTGAACGGTGGCGTGGCCGGGATTGACTCGTTCGTCGGCGGCTACTTCACCGAGCATTTCGGCTTCCGCAGCCTCTTCTGGATCATGATGGTCCTCGCCGTCGTCGCTGCCGTCCTCGTCGCGGCCAAGGCACCTGAGACCCGCCCGGGAGCCGGCACATCGATGGACTGGGCCGGGGTGTTCTGCATCGTCGTCGCCGTCGGCGCCGTTCTTGTCGCGCTCAACCAGGCGGCCGGTCTCGTCGCCGCGTTCGACAGTGGCACGCTCCTCGTCTCGGTACTGCTGGCCGCCCTCGGCGTCGCGGCCTTCGCGGGCTTCTGGGCGGTGGAGAAGCGGGCGGCCCAGCCCATGGTCGAGATCGTGCATCTGCGCCAGCGCGCCACGTGGGCTCCGTTGCTGACGACCGTGATGACCATGACCGGCGTCTTCGCGGTGATCAACGGGATCGTGCCCGCCTATGTTCAGGCTGCTGCGCCCGGCTTCGCGGTCGGTCCCACGGAAATGTCTTTGATCATCCTCACCCCCTACGCCCTGCTCGGCTGGGTGGCCGGCCCGTTCAGCGGCCGTCTCGCCCCCGTGCTCGGTTACGGAAAAATGTTGCGGATCGGTCTGCTCGGAAGTCTCGTGGCGCTCGTGGTCATCGCGTTCCTGGGCCTGGCGAGCCTTCCCGTCATGGTGGTGGGCACGGCACTCCTGGGCATCGCATACGCGGGAACCGCGAACATCATGCTCAACGGGCTCGGTGTCGTCCTCTCGCCGAAGGCCAACCCCGGCTTCCTGCCGGGCATGAATGCCGGTGCGTTCAACCTCGGTGCCGGCCTGAGCTTCCTCGTTCTGCCCGCAGTCCGCCAGGCCACAGAGTCGCTCGGCGACACCCGGACCTCGTACCAGATCGTCGTCTTGGCCGGCTTCCTCATCACCCTCGCGGCACTTGCGGTGTCGTTCCTCATCCCGCGCCCGGTGGAAGCGGAGGTGCCGCGCTGACGGGTAGCGCCTCGGCCTGCCCACGTGGATCTGACGCTTCTGACCCTCGAACGGCCGGATGTTCGTCGAGCCCGCCTCGTCGATCGTGGCGGCGCGCAGGGTGCAGATGATGGCCGGTCCGCGCTCCGACAGCAGGTAAACCGTCCTGGAAGCCGGCAGCTCGCTCCGCAGGCAGATCGAGCTGCCGGCCCGGGAGCGGAACATCCAGGTCAGCGTCACCGACTTCGGCATCCGCCCTACCCGCCGCTATCGCGAGAATGGCCTGCTCCTGGCCGAGGAGGCAGCCGCCGACCTGGGAGACGCCCCGCGACGCAGGACGCGCAAGGGAGCGCGGCGACACAACCAACGCAGGCCACCCCACCGGACCCGCAGGCGGACCGCCCTCCGCACCTGGTGCAGCCCGGCACCCATCGCATTGATCGAACGGAAAGCACAATCACATGGACACGACATCCTCTCTCCACAGCACGCACGCCGTATGTGTCGTCGGCTCGATCAACGCAGACCTGAGTGTTGCCACGGAGCACCTGCCCCAGCCGGGACAGACCGTCCGCGGCGGCGGACTGGTGATCGGTTCCGGCGGCAAGTCGGCCAACCAGGCAGTGGCCGCGTCCCGCCTCGGCGCATCTGTGAGCATGGTGGGCGCTGTCGGGCGCGACGAGCACGGCGGCATCCTGCGCGGCGCGCTCGAACGGGAAGGTATCGACACCTCCCGGGTGCAGTCCTTCTCGGACGTCGCCACCGGCACGGCGTTGATCACCATCGACCACGAAGGCGAGAACACCATCGTCGTCTCCCCGGGAGCCAACGGCGTCCTGTGCGACCGGGACATCGAAATTGCCCGAGAGACCATCGCCCAGTCGGCAGTACTCGGCCTCGCCTTCGAAGTCGACGACCGGGTGCTCCTCACCGCGGCTCGGATCGCCCACAGCTCCGGAGGCCGGGTCGTGCTCAACCCCTCGCCCTATCGCACACCGCACCCGGACCTGCTGGCCATGGTCGATCTGCTCGTGCTCAACGAACTCGAACTCGCTGACATGGTGGGAGCCGACCTGGCGGAACAGCCGTGGGAAGACATCTGCCGTGTGCTGTTCGAACGCTTCGGTATCCGCCGCACGGTGGTGACCGCAGGAGCCCGCGGCGCGATGGTGCTGAACCATGCCGACGTCGGCCCCGACGCTCACGCCCCTGTCGTCCGCATCGCGCCGATCACCGTCAGCGCTGTCGACACCACCGGCTGCGGGGACGCCTTCCTCGGGGCGGTACTCGCGGGCCTTGCCGACGGCCGTACCGTCGTCGACGCCGCGCACACGGCAGCAGCGGTCGCCGCCTACGCCGCCACCCGCCGCGGAACCCAGAGCTCCTATCCGACCAGCGCCGAACTGCAAGCCCTGCTCGACTCACTCGACCATGACGATGCCGCCGCCCCGGCACCCTGATTCGGCCGCTGCCGCCCGCGGTATCTGCTCCAACTCCCCCTGGGGCGCTGCTCCGACGTGCTGCGGCTCGCACTCGCCGACCTGCCGCACGGTCGGCCACTCGCCACGCTCGGTGATCGAGTTCCGGATGCCTCTGAGGATCGACCCCTGCCTCGGTGAGAGCACACCTTTTCGGCTCATGCCACTCCCCCATTGCCGACGGCCTGCGTGCCGGAAAGCCTCCCGTCACGATCGCCGCCGCCAGCAAGGGCTGACCCGCACTCCCCGGTCAGGCCGGGCCGGGAACGCGGTCAGCCGAGTCGGCGATGGAGCCGCAGCGCCAGATGCAGGGCCAGCGCCCGAGGCGTGCCGGTCGGGTCCCCGCCCAAAAGGTCGAAGGCGCGCTGCAACCGGGCGTAGAGGGACTGGCGTTGCAGATGCAGCTCCGTCGCCGTGCGGGTCTTGTTGAAGCCGGACTCGAAGTACGTCTCCAGAGTGGTGAGCAGCAGTTCGCGTTCCTCGTGGCGCAGGGTGAGCAGCAGGCCGAGCTGCTCTCGTACGAGCCGCTCCGCGGGGGTGCGCAGCTCGTCGTCGAGCAGCAACCGCTCGGCGCCCAGTTCGGTGGCGTCGACCACCCCGGCCCGGAACGCGAGCGTCGGGCGCCGCAGACACGTCAGCGCGGCACCCAGCGAGAGGGCGGCGTCCTGCAGGGACGGCATCAGCGGACCGACCGCGATCGCGGTGCGGTCGGACGTGTGCCACTCGGTGAGGTCGGCGACGAGCCGGGCGCGGAGGTTCGCGGCGCCGCCGCGCTCGCGCGGCGCCAGGAGCACGTGCACGGCGAGCACGGATCTGGATCTCCGGGTTGCCGGGCGTGGTGAAGCCGCACGCTGAGCAGCGTTGGGAGGTGCCGGGGCGGGGACCTTGTGCAGGGTGCCGCCGAGCTGGGCGGTCTTGTACGTCAGCATGGTGACCGTCCGGCCCCATGCCTCCCCGCTGATGGAACGGTTCAGCCCGGACTTCCGCCGCGTGTGCGGCACGGACTCCCCGCCGTGGCTTCACAGTTCGGACAGTCGTTTCATTCTACCTCGGCGGCTTGATCAGGCGTCAGGTTCACCTCCGTAGTGGGTCACAACTGTCCCGCAGAACGCTGGAGTTCTGAGAGGTTTTCTGTGAACGGCGACCTGCGGAAACGTGATCGACTCCGAGGCTCTCGCAGAACTCGCGCAACTGGTCATTTGTGAGGAACGAGAAACCCGCCTGGTCCGCTCACACATCGCGGTGGTGCACGACGGCCACGGCGACGGCCGCCGCGACGAGCGACCATGCCCCGAACACGATCCACCCCTCGGTGACCGATACCGGGTACTTGTCCACGCTGTAGTCCCGTCCAGGGTTCTGGACCAGAGCTCGCCATGCGGTGAGCGGCATCGCGTTGCCGATCTCTTTGACCCACCGATAGGTCTCGCCCATGAACAGCGTGGGCAGCAGCAGGAGCACGCCGACGACAGCGACGACGGTGCCCGCGGCTTGGCGGATGAGCGCCCCGAGGGCCATGCCGACGAGGGCGCACAGTGGCGCGAGCAGCGCGGATGCGCCGACGGCCCGCAGTGCGCCGGGGTCGCCCATGGACATGCCGTGGTGATCTTGCAGAATCGCCTGGGTGACGCCGAACGAGGCGCCGGCGGTGACCGTGCCGAGGACGAGCATGACAGCCGCCATGACGGCCACCTTCGCTCTCATCACCGCACGGCGTGCGGGAACGGCCGCGAAGGTGGTACGGATCAGTCCGCTGGTGTACTCGCCGAAGACAGCGATGGCGCCGACACTGCCGGCGATGACCATGAGGAGCTGCCAGGCTGGGTCGACGAAGGCGGACGCCAGAGGATCGAACAGCATCTGCGGCAGCTCGGGACGCCCTGGCGGTGGGGCAGGCGGCAGTTCGGGCTGATGCGCCAGCCGGTCGCCATTCGACAGAGCGGAGTTCACGTTGATCCCGATGACGGCCAGGGGGCCGACTCCGAGGACCCAGTAGGTGGAACGCAGCGACCACAGTTTGATCCACTCGGCGGAGAGGAGGTGGTGGAACCGGGTGGGCGAGTCGAGGGCGGTCGCGTACGCTTTGGGCTCGGCGACTGTCTGTGCGGTCATCGTGCATCTCCTGCGCTGTATTCGACACTGTCGGCGGTAAGTCCCATGAACGCCTCTTCCAGAGAGGCCGAGCGGGGGGCGAGTTCGTGCAGCAGGACGCGGCTGTGGAAAGCGAGCTCGCCGATGCGATCCGCGCCCATGCCGGTCACCGTGCACGAGCCGTCGGCCTCGCCGCGGACGGCCGCCCCCTCCTTGGTGAGGACGGACGTCAGCCGGGCGACCTCGGGCGTTCGGACGGTCACGGTGAGCCGGGTGCCGCGGGCTGCGAACTCCGCCAGGCTCTCCGCGGCGATCAGCTCGCCCCGGCCGATGACGATCAACTGCTGAGCGGTGTGCTCCATCTCGCGCATCAGATGGCTGGAGACCAGCACCGTACGGCCCTCGGCGGCCAGCCGATGGAACAGGCCGCGCACCCACAGCACGCCCTCCGGGTCCAGCCCGTTGAGCGGCTCGTCGAACAGGAGGACGGGCGGGTCACCGAGCAGCGCGGCGGCGATGCCGAGCCGTTGCTTCATCCCCAGCGAGAACCCCCCGATGCGGCGCCGGGCAGCGGTGGCCAGTCCCACCTCCTCCAGGACTTCGTCCACCCGGCGCCGCGGCAGCCCGTTGCTGTGCGCCAGTGCCGACAGATGCGACCGTGCGCTGCGTCCGCCGTGCACGTCATGGGCGTCAAGCAGGGCCCCGACGTGCCGCAGTCCTCGTGGGCGTCCCCGGAACGGCTGCCCGTCGACGGTGACGGTGCCGCTGCTGGGGTCGTTCAGGCCGAGGATCATCCGCAGCGTGGTGGACTTGCCGGCGCCGTTGGGGCCGAGGAACCCGGTGACGTGGCCGGGGCGGACGGTGAAGGTCAGGCGGTCGACGGCGGTGGTGGCGCCGTATCGCTTCGTCAGTTCGTTGGCTTCGATCACCCGGCCCACGGTGCCGTGGGCCGGCCCGCACGGCATCGGCCCGCGGGCCACACTCTCAGGATCCGCTTGTAGCCTCAGGGCGTACGCCTCGAGGCCGATGCCCCGGCTCCGGCCCCTACCTATGATCGCCGCATGAGCCTCTCACCCCGCGCCGCCCTCTCCTGGCGCTTGCGGCCGGCCGCGGCGCAGGCCCTGGCCTGGTGCGGGGCCCTCGCCTACCCGATCCTGCTGTACGTCGCGGTGCTCAACGAACGCGAACCCACCGGTGTGCGGCTCCTCCTGCCAGCCGTACTCTCGGTTCTGACCATTCCTCTGCTGCGGCGTCGACCGTTGCCGGCCCTGATGCTGATGCTCGCCGGTTCGTTCGCCGCGACTTTGACAGCGGCGTCGAAATTGGCTTCGGCGTTCCCCTTCATGTCGCCAGGGCAGGCATGGCAGATCGGCTGTCTGCAGGCTCTGCTGACCAATCTCGCCGTCGCCTGGATCGCTGCCACCCGGACGCGCCGGACCGCGCTCGCCGTTGCAGCGCTGACGCTCGCCGAGCAGATCGCCGCCGCCGGCTACTACCGGACCGGGCGGGACGTCTTCGTCTCAACCATCGTGTTCCTCGTTCTGATGCTCGCCCTTGCCTGGCTGACCGGCTATCTCGTCCAAGAGCGCCGCGAGCACGCCGAAACGGTGCGGGTCCAGGCCGCGGAGCAAGCAGTCACCGCCGAGCGGCTGCGGATCGCCCGCGAGTTGCACGACATGGTCGCGCACAGCATCGGCATCATCGCCATCCAGGCCGGCACGGGCCGCCGGGTCATCGACACCCAGCCGGTCGAGGCCCGCAACGCGCTGGCCGCCATCGAGACCACCAGCAGGGACACCCTGGCCGGGCTGCGGCGCATGCTGGGATCCCTCCGCAAGGCCGAGCCAGAAGAGGCGCCGTTGGCCCCCGCGCCGGGCATGACGGACGTCGACCGGCTGGTCGCGACCACACGGAATGGCGGCGTGAGGGTCGACGTGAAGTGGCGAGGAGAACGCCGCCCGCTCCCCATGGACATCGAACTGTCCGCCTTCCGCATCATCCAGGAGGGCCTGACCAACGTGGTTCGCCACGCGGACACGCACGAGTGCCGGGTGGTCATCGACTATCAGGGGGACGAACTGTCCATCGAGATCACCGACGACGGTCAGGGGCCTACACCTGCAGGCATCGGCTACGGCATCATCGGCATGCGCGAGCGGGCCTTCCTGCTGCACGGCCAGTTCACCGCCGGACCCCGTCCCGAAGGCGGCTTCCGCGTGGCGGCGCGGCTGCCGGTGCCGGCGGGGATGCGATGACTCCTGACCGCGTCCGTGTCGTGCTCGTCGATGACCAGCCGCTGGTGCGCGCCGGGCTGCGCGTGCTCATCGCGGACAGTCCGGATCTCGAGATCCTGGGAGAAGCCGGCACGGGCGCCGAAGCGGTCCAGTTGGTCCAGGACGTCCGGCCCGATGTGGTCGTGATGGACATCCGCATGCCCGGCATGGACGGCATCGAGGCGACCCGGCTGATCACCGCCGGCCCGAACACGGCACGGGTCCTCGTCCTCACCACCTTCGACGACGACGAGTACGTCTACGGCGCGCTGCGTGCGGGCGCGAGCGGATTCCTCGTCAAGGACATGGACTTGGACGACATCCTCACCGCGATCCGTGTGGTCGCCGTCGGCGAAGCCCTGATCGCGCCGCGCGTGACCCGCCGCCTCATCGAGGAGTTCGCCGCACGCCCCGAACCCACGGCCCCGCCCCGGCACGGGGCGATCGAAGGCGTCACCGACCGGGAACGCGAGGTACTCACCCTCGTCGGACGCGGCCTGTCCAACGACGAGATCGCCGGCCGGCTCTTCATCAGCCCGGCCACGGCCAAGGCCCACGTGGGGCGGCTGTTCTCCAAGCTGGCGGCCCGTGACCGGGTCCAGTTGGTCATCATCGCCTATGAACTGGGCTTGGTATCGCCATCGCGCTGAGCGAGTGCACGTGCTGTTGGCTTCGTTCACTACTGCTCGATAAAGCCATGCTGTGAGCTGCGCCCCGTGCGCCCCGCTGCCGGGTGAGAGCGTCCTGCGACTGGACTGTGCTCGTTCTGGTCGGCAGAAGCATGGCGTTTCAGCCCGTCGACCGGCCGAGGTAGGTGTGAGTACGGGGGTTGCGAGCTGCTGTCGGTTTGCTGCGTTGAAGTGTGTTGTAGCGAGCGGGAGTGAGTCCTGTGGGTGGGTTTGTGGGGGTGGGAACGGGGGTTCTGGGGTCGAATGGGTGACCTTGGCGGTTGTGGCTCGTTGGGTGGGGTGGCAGGGGTGCGGCCTGGGTGGGGGTGATGTGGTGGGTGGTTTGCGGGAGTTGGCCGGGTCCTTTGTGGTGCCTGGGCCTTGCGGGGTGGCGGTCCGGGACCGCCTCAAGGACCTCACGCCCCAGGACGAGAGGGTGCTGCGTGCGGTCGGTGCGCACCAGGGTGCGCTGGCTTCCGGTGATCTCAAGGCCCGTTGTGCGGATGGTCTGGGGCACGGTGCGGACACGTGGGCGGCGCGTAAGCGGGAGCTGACGGCACGGTCGTCGTCGCGGATCGCGGGTGCGATCACCAAGGCCACGCACGATCAGTGGGCACTCGCGCGCCGTTGCCAGGCGGCGCACATCCAGAGCCTGGCGGCCGGGATCAGGACGTTGCGGCACCGGCTGTCCCTCCCGGTCGGGGAGAAGGGCACCAAGCGTGCGGCGGGTGGCTATCGGTCGAAGGGCGAGTGGTTCCGCAAGTCCCGCCGCCTCGCGGCACTGGAAGCCAGGCATGCTGCTGCTGTGGCCGACTGGCAGGCCGGACGGGTCCGGGTGGTACGGGGCGGGAAACGTCTCCTCAACACCCGCCACCACCTCACCCGGGCCCGGCTCACCGAGGAGCAGTGGCGGCAACGCTGGGAGGCGGAGCGCTGGTTCATCGCCGCTGACGGTGAGTCGGGGAAGCGGTTCGGGAACGAGACGATCCGCGTCACCCCGGACGGCGAGGTCAGCATCAAGCTGCCTGCCCCGCTCGCGCACCTGGCCAACACCCGGCACGGCCGGTACACCCTCACCGCCACCGTGGCGTTCGCGCACCGGGGCGCGGAGTGGGCCGACCGCATCACCGCGAACCGGGCCGTCGCCTACCGCGTCCACCTCGACACGGGCCGCGGCCGCTGGTACCTCACCGCGTCCTGGCAACGCCCCGCCGTGAAGACCGTCCCGTTGGAAACCGCCCGCGCCCGGGGCATGATCGGTGTCGACACCAACGCCGACCACTTCGCCGCCTACCGGCTCGACCGGCACGGCAACCCGGTCGGCGGGCCGCGCCGCTTCGGCTACGACCTGTCCGGTTCGGCCGGTCACCGTGACGCACAGATCCGTCACGCCCTGACCCGCCTGATCAACTGGGCGGTGCGGGCCGGGGTCGCCGCGATCGGCATCGAAGACCTCGACTTCACCGCCGAGAAGACCCGGGAGAAGCACGGTCGCCGCAAAAGGTTCCGGCAGCTCGTCTCCGGCATCCCGACCGGGAAACTCAAGGCCCGGCTCGTGTCGATGGCCGCCGAACACGGCCTGAGCATTGTCGCGGTCGACCCCGCCTACACCTCCCAGTGGGGTGGCCAGCACTGGCAGAAACCGCTGGCCACCCCCCACCGCACCATGTCACGTCACGATGCCGCCGGTATCGCGATCGGACGACGCGCCCTCGGGCACCCGATCCGGCGTCGGACGGCACCGCCCCCACACGACCGGAGTGATCGTGCGGGGCATCGGACCGCCCAGGCCGGACCAGGCACCCCGGGGCGTGAGGGAACCCGCCCACCCACCACGGACCGGCCCCCTGGAGGACCGTCGCCGAGCGGGACGCGAACGCGGGAACCCAGCGCATCCAACACCGTTCGGGATGCGCCCAGCACGCAACAGTGGGTCCAGGACTCACTCATGCGCACTGGTTAGGAACGGTAGGCAGTGAAGCCCATGGAGTGACGGCTCCCGCCCGAGCCCCCGGGTGTCATGCCAAGGTCCGCGTCGGCTCGCCCCGCACGGTGCGAGGGGCAGGCACCATCGCCGAGGCGGCGGCCAGATTCAGGTCGAGACGGCTGTTCGTGTCCAGCTCGAATCGCCCGTAGGAACCCTTATCTGGACGTTTTGTGTGGCTGCCGCTGGACCGGTCTTGAGGTTCACGAGCGCCCGTAGAGCCTTGCTGGCACTCTCTTCTTGTGGATGCTGGGACTTCAGCGGTTCTGGGTGCCGGGGTGGGAGTAGTGGGAACAACCCTGGCAGCGATCATTGCCGGGGTAGCGGGGCAGCGGCAGGCTCGAGCTGAGCATCGTCACTGGCGTCGCCAGCTGCGCCGAGATGCTTATGCCACCTTCACGGTCAGAGCTGATGAGGTTCATGGGGCACTGAGGGGTATCGAAGCTGAGTTGGCCAGGCCAGCCCATGATCTTGACGGGCTGCGCGGTGCTCTTGACGAAACCCGCAGGTTGGTTCGAGAGGATTTAGCCGATGCCCAGACTGCCGTCGAGCTTGAAGGCCCGGAGGAACTGGCTCGCATGGCGGGCGAGTTGACCAAGTCGCTGTCGGCCTGCGCAGCAGCGATTCAGGCAAGAACCCTTGGTCGAGAGGGCAGTGGTGCGCTTGGGGCGAACGAGTCGCATCGCATCCGGCGTTTCCTCAACCATGCGTCGAACAAGCGAGACCAGTTCGTGAGTCATGCTCGCAAGGCCATTGATGTGTGAGCGTGAGATTGAGCATTGCTCGAGCCATGCGCGCAGAATCGCTCAGCAGTGATCGTCGGGGCCGGACTCGGTGCTCTCGCCGAGGTCGGCGAGGAGACTGGGATCCGGTCGGCGATGGCGTTGTGCCGTTCGACCTCGCGGGGCCAGCCGCGTTCGACGGCATCCCGGGCGAGCTGCTGCTCGCGGGCAAGCCAGCTGCATGGCCTTGCCCTGCCAGCCGTACTCCGCCCACGCCTCGGCCGGCACCTTCATCTGCTGCGCCCCGTACGCCACCGCAGCGGCCGGGATCTCCCTGGCCGTCTCCGGGAACCGGGCCTCCACCTCGAAGAACTTCAGCAACAGCGTGAAGCCGAGCCGATTCGCCCCGGACTTGTTCCGCACCCGCTTCATGTCGTCTTCGAGCAGCGTCCAGACCTCGATCAGGTCCTCCGGCTCCCAGTCCTGCCGCACCCGTGCTCCTCCGCGCCGACCGAGATCACCGTTCGCCGTAGCCATACGGGAACAGGGTCTTGACGATGCCCCAGCTGGTGATCTGTGTGATGCACAGGGCTGGAAGTACGGCGCGGGGCCGCGACCGGTCCCCTGTTCCGGTCGAGGCCCGGCTGGCGACGTCGAGCTCGGTCACGGGCAGCAGCCACCTGCCTCGACCGGCGTACCAGGGCCTGCTTCGGCGACGGCCGGGTCCACGCAGCAGGTGCTGCCTTTCTGCTTGGCCATCGAGTCGGCGTCGGCCTTGACGACATACACCTCCCACGGCTCCTGGCCGGGGCCGTGGACCCAGACCTTGTCCTGGAGGACGTAGCAGCAGGTGGTGTCGTTCTCGACGTCGGTCGCCAGCCCCTGGCCTGCGAGTCGAGTGGTGGCCGTGTGGACGGCTTCGGTGGTGTCGACTTCGATGCCGAGGTGGTCCATGCGTGTGTTCTCGTCCGGCGTGCCTTGGATGAGGACGAGTTTGAGCGGGGGTTCGGCGATGGCGAAGTTGGCGTAGCCGTCGCGGAGTTTGGCCGGCTCGGTACCGAAGAGCTTGCTGTAGAAGGCGATCGAGGCGGGGAGGTCGGGGACGCGCAGGGCGAGCTGTACTCGGTACATGGCGATGCCTCCTGACGCGGGGTGGTAGCGCCCCGGCGGTTGGCCGGGGCGCCGGGGTTCAGGCTCCGCAGCAGCCGCCGGACGAAGGTTCGTCGGCAGCGGCTGCAACCGGCAAAGAGGTGCCAGTGCCGATCTGTACGAGAGCGAGCGCCGGAGCGGCGCAGCAGCCTGTGCCGTCGGCCTGGTCGGCTGCCGGGTCGTCGAAGAGTCCGGCGCCGCCGCAGACTCCGGTCTCGGGAAGGGTGAGTTCGACGCGGTCGGCGGATTCGGTGTCACCGGCGATGGCGGCGGTGACGGAGCGAACCTGCTCGTACCCGGTCATGGCGAGGAAGGTCGGGGCGCGGCCGTAGGACTTCATGCCGACCAGGTAGATGCCGGAGTCGGGGTGGGAGAGCTCACGGTGTCCGTGGGGGTAGACGGTGCCGCAGGAGTGCTGGTTGGGGTCGATGAGCGGGGCGAGTTCGGTGGGGGCCTGGAGGCGCTCGTCGAGACCGAGCCGGATCTCGGAGAGGAAGGACAGGTCGGGGCGGAAGCCGGTCAGCACGATGACCTCGTCCACCGGGTCCAGACGGCGTCCGTCCTCGCCGACCAGGATCAGACGGCCGTCCTCGTCACGCTCGATGGCCTCGGTACGGAAGCCGGTGACCGCGTCGGCGTGGCCGTGGTCGACGGCGGCCTTCGCGGCCAGGCCGAGGGCGCCGCGGGCGGGGAGCTGGTCGGCGGTGCCGCCGCCGAAGGTGGAGCCGCTGATGCCGCGGCGCAGGATCCACGCCGCGTGCGTGCCGGGCTCGTCCTTCGCGACGTCGGCGAGCGTGGCCAAGGCGGTGAACGCGGAGGCGCCGGAGCCGATCACGGCGGTCCGCTTACAGGCGTAGCGGGCGCGGACGGCCGGGTCCTTGAGGTCGGGGACGCGGTAGGTAACGCGGTCGGCCACCGTCTTCTCACCGAGGGCGGGCAGGCCGCTGGCCCCGGCCGGGCTCGGGGTGGTCCAGGTGCCGGAGGCATCGATGACCGCGCGGGCGAAGACACGCTCCTCACCGCCGTCGGCAGTGGTGAAGTGGACGACGAAGGGCTGGGCTTCGCGGCCGGCGTCAACGATACGGTCGCGGCCGGTGCGCGACACCCCGGTGACAGTGGCGGTGTAGCGGACGCGGTCACCCAGGACATCGGCGAGCGGCTGGAGGTACTGCTCGGCCCAGTCCCCGCCGGACGGGTAGGTGGCCGCGTCGGGCTTGGTCCAGCCGGTCGGCGCCAGGAGCTTCTCGGCGGCCGGGTCGGTGACCTCGCCCCAGGTGGAGAACAGCCGCACATGCGACCAGTCACGTACCGCGGAAGCGGCGACCGGACCGGCTTCCAGGACCAGCGGTTCGATGCCGCGCTCGACCAGGTGGGCGGCGGCGGCCAGCCCGGCGGGGCCGGCGCCGATGACGACAACCGGAAGGTCTGCAGTGGTGGTCATGGCGGTGATGTCCTCCGAGATAGGCGGCCCGTGAGGCCGCTGTTTCGATTGCTGTCGATGTCTGGAGCTTGCACCGGATATCGATGAGTGTCAACATAGACACATGTCGAAATCAGAAGTTGCGGAACTGCCAGTCCTGGACGCAGACGCGGTGGTGCCGTGCTGCCCGCCGATCACCGCCGGAGAGCTGTCACAGGACGACGCGGAGAAGATGGCCCTGATGTTCAAAGCGCTGTCGGACCCGGTGCGGCTTCGCCTGTTCTCCAAGGTCGCCTCGCACGCGGGCGGCGAGGCGTGCGTGTGCGACATCTCCGACGTCGGCGTCTCCCAGCCGACCGTCTCCCACCACCTGAAGAAACTGCGCGAGGCCGGCCTCCTGACCTCCGAGCGACGCGGGACCTGGGTCTACTACCAGGTCGCCCCGTCCGTCGTGGCGGCCATGTCCGCCATGCTCGACCTGCGCTCGACCGCTGCCCCACGATCCGGCGCGGCCGGTTAGCCGGTGCAGTCGGACGGGCAACAGAGCGCCAGGTACGCCTGGAGTGCGGACATGCGCTTCGCCATAGTGGCGCCGTCGGCCCGGTAGAAGACCTGCTTGCCTTCTTTGCGGGAGATCACCAGGCCACCGCGACGCAGCAGACTCAGCTCTTCCGAGGCGGTCGACGGCTTCAGCGCGCACCGCTCCGCGATCTCGCCGACCGTCAGCTCGATACCTCCGGTGAACTGCTGCATCACCTTCTGGCGTGTCTCGCTGGCCAGAGCCTTGAGGAAGTCGGCCGTCGCCGGATCCACCGCGGGCTGTGCGCTGCCGTTCTCTGTCACCACTTCCCCAACATTTCGTCACTTCCCGAAACAACGACCCATTGTGACGGGTTCACGTTCTGATGGAGCATGCCGATCTCATCCTCCTCGGCGCCGGGCAGTCCGGCCTGGCCACCGCAGCCCTCGCCCCGCGCCACGGCTTCACCCGCATTCTGGTGCTGGAGGGCGCCGAGGAGCCGGGCGGGTCATGGCCCAGGTACTACGACAGCCTCACCCTGTTCTCCCCGGCCCGGTATTCGTCCCTGCCCGGGATGCGCTTCCCCGGCGACCTGGACCGCTACCCGCGGCGGGACGAAGTGGTGGGCTATCTGCGCGATTACGCCCGCCGTCTGTCCGCCGACATCCGCACCTCGACAACCGTCACCGCCGTGACACGCCAGGACGGCACCTGGTCTGTGCGGGCCGATGACGGGCGGGAGTCACCGCGCGGGCCGTCATGGCCGCGATCGGTGACTACGGCGCACCCCTTGTTCCGGACGTTATAGGGCGAGTGGACTTCGGTGGCCGGGTGCTGCACGCCGCTCACTACCGCAGCCCCGACGCGTTCGCCGGCAGAGAGTCGTAGTGGTCGGCGGGGGCAATTCCGCGATTCAGATCGCTGCTGAACTCGGCCCGGTCGCCGACACCATCCTGGCCACGCGGCGCCCGATCGGCTGGACACCCCAGCGCCCGCTGGGCCGGGACCTGCACTGGTGGCTCAAGCACACCCGCCTCGGCGTCGCACCGTTCCGGCGGCTGCTGGCGAAGGTCCCCGTCTCCGTGCTCGATGACGGCCACTACCGCACCGCCTTGGACCAGCACGGCGTCGACCGGCGCGACACCTTCAGTCGGCTCACGACCGACGGCGTTGTGTGGGCCGACGGAACGAAGGAAGCGGTTGACGCGGTCGTGCTTGCCACTGGATACCGCCTCACATTCCCCTACCTGACCGGATCAGGCGCCCTGGACCCCAACGGCACGCCGCTGTATCAGGGCGGCCTCTCCACTGTGGCGCCGGGTCTCGGCTTCGTCGGTATGGAGTTCCAGCGCAGCTTCTCCTCCAAAACTCTGCGAGGCGTCGGCCGGGATGCCGGACACGTCATGAAGCAATTGCGTACCGCAGTGGCCGGGTGAGCCGGGATCAGGATTCGGGACGCCGCCGACGGGGAACCCGGGCGGGCGGCCTCGCAGGGCCGCTACAACCGCCGTCCATGCCCCCGTCGAGCCCGTGTCCGCTCACCGGTCAGCAGCAGTCGCAACCGGGTAGGCAGCCGCAGGCGTCCGCCTCGGCGCCTGGGGACGACACCGTGGCGGCCGGCGGCGTGCAACAGCCCTTTCCCTGCCAGGCGTCGCGGCCTTCCTTGACCGCGACGGCTGCGATGATCAGGGCGGCGATCGGGTCGGCCCAGGACCAGCCGAGCGTGGCATTGAGGACCAGGCCGATCAGGAGGACGCCCGAGAGGTAGGTGCACAGCAGGGTCTGCTTGGAGTCGGCGACCGCGCTGGCCGAACCGAGTTCGCGCCCGGCCTTGCGCTGGGCCGCGGACAGGAACGGCATGATCGCCAGGGACAGCGCGGCGATGACGATGCCGGGGACCGACCGCTCCGCCTCTCCGGTGCCCGCCAGAGCCCGGGCGGCATCGACGGTGACATACGCGGCAAGCGCGAAGAACGACACCGCAATGATCCGCAGGGTGGTCTTCTCCCTGGCCTCGCGCACGGCGTGCTCGCGGGCCGAGAACTGCCAGGCGACCGCTGCGGCGGAGGACACCTCGATGACCGAGTCCAGGCCGAAGCCGACCAGCGCGGTGGAGGAGGCCGTCGTCCCGGCGGTGATCGCGACAATGGCCTCGATGACGTTGTACGTGATGGTCGCGGCGACCAGCAGGCGTATGCGGCGAGCCAGGACGTCACGGCGGGCAGGGGCGGGGCCCACAGATAGCTTCGCGGCCATGGTCAGCAGCAGTGCTTCTCTGCGGCATCCACGCAGGTCTTGTCAGCCTCTACTGCCAGCACGGCGGTGCGCAGATCCTCCAGCGCGTGCCCAAGGCGCTCGTCGGCGAGTTCGTAGCGGGTGCGGCGGCCCTCAGGTACGGCCACGACCAGGCCGCAGTCGCGCAGGCACGCCAGATGGTTCGACAGCCGGGTGCGGGAGATGCCCAGCGCCTCGGCGAGGTCGGAGGGGTGGGCCGGGGCCTCGTGCAGTGCGAGCAGCAGGCGACAGCGGATGGGATCGGCCAGCGCCCGGCCGAACCGGGTCAGAGCGTCGAGGTCTGTGGCGAGGGTCAGCATGGACAAGACGATACACGGATGCTTGAATTCAGGAATACCTGAACCGTGGGACATCCCGGCCTCCGTCAGAAGGTTGCCGTCGGCGGCTATGCCACCACAGCGGTGCTCGGCGCGGCCACGGCGGGCGCCACCGCCGTATGGCAGGTGGGTCTGCTGCGGGCAGCAGCCTGGGCATGAAGGGGCGCCCCCAGGTGCCGGTGGCCGAGACGACCGCCTGTGCCGACCAGTCGCCGGTGTCCGTCTCCACCCGCAGCCGGGTGCCGTCCCGGCGCACCGCGCGGACGCGGACTGGACGGTGAACGGGCAGGGCGTAGCGCTGCTCGTAGTCGGTCAGTTACTGCACCACGTGGGCGGCGTCCGGGTACTCCTGGCCCAGTTGGGCGGGCATGATGCGGCCGGGCAGGGACGAGAACGCGGCCGGGGAGAACAGGTGCAGGGAGTCCCAGGTGTGCCGCCAGGCGCCGCCGGGCTTGCTCTGGGCGCGCTCTGGGCGTCGAGGATGACGAAGTCGAGCTTGTTGCGGCGCAGGTGGTAGCCGGCGGCGAGTCCTGCCTGCCCGCCGCCGATTACCACCACGTCCACGGTGTGCGTCACGGGGCCGTCGTCAGGGAGCCCGCGCCGAACCTCTTGCGCCAGGCGAGCGCGACGTAGACCAGGCCAATCAGGACGGGCACTTCAATGAGCGGTCCGACGACACCGGAGAGTGCCTGGCCAGAGGTGACGCCGAAGGTGGCGATGGCGACCGCGATGGCCAGCTCGAAGTTGTTGCCTGCCGCGGTGAACGCCAGCGTCGCTGTGCGGTCGTAGGCGAGGCCGAGGCCCTTGCCGAGCAGGAACGTGCCGAAGAACATGATCGCGAAGTACACCAGCAGTGGCAGCGCGATCCGGACCACGTCCAGCGGCTGCGAGGTGATCGTCTTCCCCTGCAGGGCGAACAGGATGACGATCGTGAAGAGCAGCCCGTACAGGGCCCACGGGCCGATCTTCGGCAGGAACTTCGCCTCGTAGGACTGGCGGCCCATCTTCTGCTCGCCGATGCGGCGGGTGAGGAAGCCGGCCAGGAGTGGGATGCCGAGGAACACGATGACGTTGAGAGCGATGTGCCACATGGAGACGTCCAGACCCTGGCCGTCGCCGAGGTTCAGCCGGCGCGGCAGCAGGTCGAGATAGAACCAGCCCAGCACGCCGAACGCGATCACCTGGAACACGGAGTTGAGCGCGACCAGGACGGCAGCTGCTTCGCGGTCGCCGCACGCGAGGTCGTTCCAGATGATGACCATGGCGATACAGCGCGCGAGGCCGACGATGATCAGGCCGGTGCGGTACTCGGGCAGGTCGGGAAGGAAGATCCACGCCAGAGCGAACATGACCGCGGGCCCGACGATCCAGTTGATGACCAGCGAGGACACCATCAGCTTCTTGTCGCCGGTCACGGTGTCGAGCCTGTCGTAGCGGACCTTGGCGAGGACCGGGTACATCATCACGAGCAGACCGAGCGCGATCGGCAAGGAGATTCCGCCGACCTCTATCTTGGCCAGCGCGTCGTTCATCCCGGGGATCAGCCGCCCCAGGCCCAGGCCGACGGCCATGGCGAGCAGGATCCACACCGCGAGATAGCGGTCGAGGGTGGAGAGCTTCTCGACGATCGAGTCGTCGGTGCCCGTGGCCTGGGCGGCGGTGGGAACCGTGGTGGTGCGCTCGGTCGTCACGGGCAGGCCCTCTTGTTCTCGGCGGCTGTACGGGCGGATTCGGCAAGCGCGGCGAACTGCTCCGAGAGGCCGGCGAGGACCTCGGGGCGCAGCTTGTAGTAGGTGAAGCGGCCGCACGGCTCGGTCTCCACCACACCGGCCTCGCGCAGGACCTTCATGTGGTTGGACAGGTTGGTCTGCTTCGCGCCGGTCTCCTCGACGAGGTGCGTCGTACAGAGCGTCTCGCGCGCCAGCAGGGTCACGATCTGGAGGCGGAGCGGATCGCCCAGCACCCGGATCAGATCAGGATCGACTGAAGTCAGCATGCACTGATACTCTCACATCACCGCTTGCTGATATCAGCGGGGCCTGAAGTAATTGGCGGCCGATCCCGCCGTGCGACGAGAGAGAACGATCAACATGGCCGAGTCTTCCGGCAAGCCGTCCGTCCTGTTCGTCCGCATACACAACGCCGGCCGATCTCAGATGGCCGCCGCATGGCTGACCCGCCTGGCTGGGGACCGCGTTGAGGTCCGCTCCGCCGGTTCCAACCCCGGCGACGCCGTCAACCCGGCAGCGGTCGAGGCCATGGCCGAGGTAGGCATCGACATCTCCGCCGAGAGCCCGAAGATCCTGACGATCGATGCCGTCCGCGAGTCGGACGTGTGCATCACCATGGGCTGCGGCGACACCTGCCCCGTCTTTCCCGGCAAGCGCTACCTCGACTGGAAGCTCGATGACCCGGCAGGCCAAGGCGTCGAAGCCGTCCGCCCGATCCGCGACGAGATCAAGACCCTCGTCGAGGGCCTGATCAAGGAGATCGCTCCGGAAGCCACGGCGTGAGCGGGATACGCGACGTCGTCATCATCGGCTCCGGCCCCGCCGGCTGCAACGCCGCCCTCTACACGGCCGGCCCGTGCCCAGCTCAAGCCCGTGCTGTTCGGCAGCAGTATCTTCGAGGGGGTCTGTCAAACGAACGGCTCCGCGAGGTGGTCAACAGGACGAACGTTGCCTGACGCGGCACGAGAACTGGCATGCCCCCCACCCCCAAACCATCAGCACTGACATGGACCTTGGGACGCGAAGCGATGGCCTGCACGCAGAAAGCACCTTCCGCTTGGTACGACAGAACCCCTCGACAAGGTTCATCGTCCCAGTTCAGAAGGCACTTTCGCGTTCCGGCCCACCAGCCAGACCCGCCGCGACCGAAACGGCGAGGCAAGGCGGGAGGGGAGTCAAGTGAGGACTACTTGCCAGTTCCGCTGAGGTGAGCCGCCCATGGGTAGTAGACGTAGTCGAATGCCGCCGGCGCCCCGGTGATCTTGCTGCCGAGCCACACGTCGTTCGTCAGCTGGATACCGGAGAACATCGGATCCATCTCGTCGTGCAGCTTCTGCTCCATCTGCAGGACCAGCTTGGAGCGGGCGCTGTCGTCCTGCGTGCTGATCGCCTTGGCGTAGAGCCCGTCGATGCCGCTGTAGCCGGACTGGTTGAATGTGCCGCCGGTCACCGCGGTGAGGCCCAGCCAGTCGAGCGGGTTCGGGATGTTGGGCCAGAACTGCGTGTACAGCAGGTCGGTGTTGCCACGCGTCGCCGGGTCGTACAGGTAGTTCGAGTAGCCGGTCGCAGGTACGACGTTGAGCTTGAAGTTCAGGCCGATCTTGTCGGCGGCATCCTTGATCCCAACGCCCAGCTGTTGCGTCTCCGCCTGCTGCGGAACCACGAGGCTGATCTGCTTCGACTTCACGTCGGTCGGAACGCCGGCGAGCAGCTTCTTCGCCTCGTCTATCTTCGCGGAGCCATCGGTCTTGACCGAGTCGGCGTACGAGGTCAGGTCATCCTTCGCGAAGCCGTACACGGCCGGCACGGTCTGCAGCGAAGCAGGGGTCCCCTCACCGGCGTACACATGGTCGCCGATGCCCTTCCAGTCGATGGCCATCTGGAGCGCCTTGCGCACGTCGGCGTTGCCCATCGCGCCCTTCTGGTTCGCGACCACGAGCGTGACAGCCAGTGGCGCGGCACCCGAGTAGAGCTTGCCCGCCGACGATGCCTTCAGCTGTGCCAGCCCGGCCATCGGCGGACCGTATGTTCCGTCGATCTGGCCCGAGAGCAGGCCGGAGGTGATCGCGGAGTCGTCGGTCAGGAAAGTGAAGTCGATGTTCTTCACCTTCCGTGGCAGCGACTTGTTCCAGTAGCCGTCGTAGCGGCTCACCTTGATCGACTGACCCTGCGTCCACTTGCCGAACTTGTAGGGGCCGGTGCACATGACACCGACACCTGGCGTGCCGACTTTCTTGCCGTGTTGCTCGTAGAACTTCTTCTTGACGACGACACCGGCGAAGCTCGCCAACTCGTCGTTGAAGAGGTAGTCGGGCTTCTTGAGTTTGACCGTCACTTCGCGGGCGCCCGTCGTCGCGATCGAGGCGACGTTCGAGTACAGGTAGCCGTAGAAGCTCGACTTGTCCGTCATGTTGTGCTGCATGCTCCACACGACGTCGTCGGCGGTCATCGGCGAGCCGTCCCAGAAGGTGACGTCGCTCCGCAGCTTGTAGACCCAGGTCGTCGGGTCGGGGTTCGAGTACGACGTCGCCAGATTGGGCTTGATCCGGAAGTCGGGCGTCTGGGCGAGCAGCGTCTCGCACATGTTCGAGTTGATCATGTTCGGCGTGTAGTCGGCCGACTGGAAGGGGTCGATGGTCTGCGGCTCGCCCTGGAAGACGTTCCAGGTGATCGAGTCGACCGAGCCCGAGCCTGTCGGCGTGAACGTCGTCAGCGCGTCGGAGGACCCGGTCGCCGCTTCGGTGCCGGATGTGCCTCCGGAGCAACCGGCCAACGCGAGGGTGGCGGCGGCGACGGCGAGTGCCGTTGCCCGTCTGCGTGGGTGGGCTGAGTACATGGCGCAACTCCTGGTCATTGTCGGGCTGTGATGGCTTCGGGGTCCCACCCGCTGCGAGGGACGCTGTCGCGCAACAAGCGGGTGTAGGGGTTTTGAGGGTTGTCGAGCACGTCGGCGGTGGGCCCTTGCTCGACGACGGCGCCGTGACGCATGACGATCGTGTCGTCGGTCACCTGGCGGATGACGGCGAGATCGTGGCTGATGAACAGGTAGCTCACGCCACGCTTCTGCCGGATGTCGGAGAGCAGATTGAGGATCTGTGCCTGGATCGAGACGTCCAGGGCCGACACGGCCTCGTCGAGGATGAGGACGTCCGGATCGGCGGCGAGCGCACGAGCGATGGCCACGCGTTGGCGCTGCCCTCCGGAGAGGGACCTCGGCAGTGCCGCGAGCTGCCGGTCGTCGAGTCCGACGAGCTCGGCGAGTTCGCTCACGCGCTTCCTGGTCTCGTCGCGGCCGAGCCGGGAATGAACGCCGACGACTTCCGCGAGGCAGTCGCCGATGCGCTGACGGCGGTCGAGCGAGGTGTACGGGTCCTGGAAGACGATCTGGATGTCCCGGCCCCGCTCACGGCGACTGCGTGCGGAACGCGCCGGGTGTGTGCGGTCCTCGCCACGGAACACGATGCGGCCACCGGAGGGACGTTCCAGGCCGATGATCATCCGCGCCGTGGTCGTCTTGCCGGAGCCGGATTCGCCGACGATGCCGAGGGCTCCGCCCGGAGCCAGGGCGAAGCTCACGTCGGCGACCGCGGTCGCCTCGGCCCGCCCACGGCCGAACGTCTTGGTCAGGTGCTCGACCACGAGCAGCGGTTCGGTCATCGCTGGACCTCCTCGTTCGAAGCGGAGCCGACGTGCTCCTGCGGCACCATCTGGCCGCGCAGGCCGGGCATCCGGACGCACCGGGTCTCCGACGGACCGATCTGCAGCAGGGGCGGCACCCCCGCCCGACACTCTTCTTGTGCGAAGCGACAGCGCGGCGCGAAAGCACAGCCGTCAGGCGCCTCGTAGGCGGTGGTCGGATGACCGGTGATCGCGGGCAGTCGATCGACACGCCGGCCGATCTCGGGCCGCGCCTGCACCAGTGCGGCCGTGTAGGGGTGGAGCGGATCTTCGTGCAGCTGCACCGACGCCTGGCGTTCCATGACCTGGCCGGCGTACAGCACGATCGTCTCGTCGCACACGGCACCGGCGAGCTCCAGGTCGTGCGTGATGAAGAGCATCGCCATGCCGTACTCGCGCTGCATGCGCCCGAGAATCGCCATCACCTCCGCCTGGGTGGTGACATCGAGCGCGGTCGTCGGCTCGTCGGCGAGGACGAGCCGAGGCCGCGCGGCGACCGCGGCAGCGATCATCACCCGCTGCAGCAGGCCGCCGGAGAGCTCGTGCGGGAACTGCCGCAGCCGGCGCTCCGGGTCCTCGATCCCGACCTCGGCGAGCAGCTCCTGTGCGCGCTTGCGAGCAGCGGCCTTCGGCATCCGGTCGTTGGTGCGCATCGCCTCGGTGAGGAAGTCGCCGATCGTGCGTACGGGGTTCGTGTAGGCCCGTGCGTCCTGGAAGATCATCGCGACGTCCTTCGCCCGGTAGGACCGCAGGGCGTCGGTGCGAAGGTCGAACACCGCGGCGCCGTCGAAGCGGACGCTGCCCCGGACGTCGGCGCCGTCGGGGAGCAGACGGGCGATGGTGCGAACCGTCATCGACTTGCCCGAACCGGACTCGCCGACCAGGCCGAGAGTGCTTCCACGGTCGAGTGAGAACGAGACATCGCGCAGCACGGTGCGTAGCTCGCCCGCGACCGGCAACTGAACGGTCAGACCGTCGACTTCGAGAAGTGCGTTCACGAGCGTGCCTCCCAGCGTTCCGTGAGTCGGTCGCCGAGCATGTTCACGGCACCGACGGTGATGACGATGAGTGCGCTGGCGAACAGAGCCTCCTGCGGGTGCTGCTGCAGCACACCGGCCATACCGGTGCCGACCATCGCGCCCCAGTCCGACGTCGGTGGCTGCACCCCGAGGCCGATGAACGAGAGGCCGGCGAGGTCCATCAGGGCGAACCCGAAGGCGAGCGTGGCGTTGGCGACGATCAGCCCACCCACGTTGGGCAGGATGTGCCGCAACGCGATCCGCAACCCGTGCACGCCCTGAACCTGCAGTGCCGCGATGTACGGCAGTGAGCGCTCTCGCAGCGCCGCGCTCCGCACGATCCGTGCGATGTAGGTGACGTAGGCGATGGACAGCGCCACAACGGCGGCGTTCAGTCCGGACCCGAACAGGGCGGTCGCCAGGATCGCCAGCAGCAGACCGGGGAAGGCGAACACTGCGTCGACGACGCGCACCACCATCTGGTCGAACCAGCCGCCGAACCACACGGCCGCGAGCGCGAGGGTCGTCCCGAGAAGCGTCGAGATCACCACGACGAGGAACGGTCCGATCAGCGCGGTTCGGGAACCGTGGACGAGGCGCGAGAGAAGGTCCCGCCCACTCGCGTCGGTTCCCAGCAGGTGCGCGCCGCTCGAACCCTGGTACGCACCGGAGAGGTTGACGGCGTTCGGATCGTGCGGTGAAAGGAGGGGCGCGAGGACGGCGAAGCAGACGACGAGTCCGAGGAGGGCGATCGCCACCCAACCGGACATGCCGATGCCTCTCGTACGACGCGTCGTCCGCCGGCCGGCCTTTCGGGCGCCGATGCGTCGCACTGCTGCTGTCGTGCTCATGAGTCCTTCTTCCCGATCGACACGCGCGGGTCGAGCAGTGTGTAGGCGATGTCGATGAGGGTGTTCAGCACGATGAAGGCGGCGACGTACATCAGGCAGATCGCCTGGACGACGGGGAAGTCCTTCTGCTGCACCGAATTCACGAGGAACTGACCGAGCCCGCCGAGCTGGAAGACCTGTTCCACGACGACGCTTCCCGCGATCAGACCCGCGATCGTGAGACCCGCGACGGTGAGCACCGGCATCGCGGCGTTGCGCATCACATGTCTGCGTACGACGACTGCGCGGGGCAGTCCGCGGCTGATCGCCGTCTGCACGTGATCGGCCGACAGCTCCTGTCGGATCGCGGTCTGGGCGAGTCGCGCCACGAACGCGACCGACGCGAGAGCGAGCGCGATCGACGGAAGAACCAGGTGGTAGATCTCGTCGAGACCTGCACGGCCGGCGCCGAACACCGGGAACCACTCCAGGTCGACGGCGAACACGATGATCAGCACGACCGCTCCCACGAAGGTCGGCACCGCCATGACGCCCGTCGCGCCGGCCATGGCGGACCGCGACAACCAGCCGGGCTTGAGGCCGGCGAGAGTGCCGATGGCCAACCCGAGCACCAGGACGATCGCCGCGGCCATGAGGACGAGAAGCGTGGTCGCGGAGGCGCGACTTCCGACCAGCGACGCCACCGGTTGGTTGTAGATGATCGATGTTCCGAAGTCGCCGTGCACCACGCCGCCCAGCCACCTGAGGTATTGCTGCCAGATGGAGTCGTCGAGGTGATACTCGGCCTTGATCGCGGCGATCGAGTCGGGGCTCATGGTGCGACCGTGCGTGAGATAGGTGAGCGGGTTTCCCGGCGCGGCGTACAGCGCTCCGAAGACGACCAGGCCCGCGATGAACAAGGTCACCACCAGTCCCACGATGCGAGTGGCGATGAACCGCAGCATCACCCCGGCGGGCCGCTGCTTCGCCTTCACCTGCCCTGATGGCACGGGTGCCGACATGGTGGCGTCACTCATCGGTTCACCCCCGGCTGTGCGTGATGGACCACGTGGCCACCCACGACTGTCCGCAGCACTCGCGTGTCGAGCAGTTCCTCGAGTGGCCGGGCGAAGATGTCCCGGTCGAGAACGATGAAGTCGGCGTACAGGCCCTCGGCGAGACGGCCGTGAAGGTGCTCGGAGCGGCTCGCCCAGGCGGCGTCACGGGTGGCGTGGACGACCGCGTCCGCCAGTGGCAGGGCGTAGTGCGCGTGGTTGGCGGGCAGTGACGGATCCAGGGCCGAGCGCCGTGTCGCCGCGATGAACATGTTGGGCAGCGGGGCGTGCGGCGACGTGGGGGAGTCGGTGCCGAGGACGAGCGTGGCTCCTGCCTCGGTCATCTCGGGCCACGGGAAGCCGCGGTCGACCCGCTCGTCGCCGAGCACTCGTCGCCAGTTCTCCTGGATGGCCGGATCGGCGTGCACGGGCTGCATGCTCGCCGTGATGCCGAGTGCGGCCAGTCGGTCGATGTCCGCAGGGTCGACGACTTCGAGGTGTTCGATGCGGTGGCGACGCTCCTTGGGGCCGTTGAGAGCGACGGCGTGCTCGACGGCGCCGATCGCGACCCGGATCGCCTCGTCACCGATGGCGTGCATGGCGACCTGCAGGCCGGCCGCGTCCGCGGCGGCCACCACCGGCGCGAGTTCGGCAAGACTCCAGATCGGGTCGGCGCTCGTGCCGTTCACGTAGGGCTTTCCGAGCGATGCGGTGCACCCGTCGACGGTTCCGTCGACCATGACCTTGATGCCGGTCACGCGCAGGAACGGGGTCGACCGGTGGGTGGCGAGTTCGACAGCGCGCTCGACCTGGGCGAGGTTCCCGCCCTCGTCACCGGTGGGCTGGACGCGCCAGAACGCGGCGATGCGAGTGGTCAGGACGCCCGCCGCATCGGCACGACGCATCGCCTCGTAGTCGCCCTCGCCCAGCGCCATCTCGGTCGAACCGACGATCCCGGACTCGGCGTACGCCGCCAGGGCGACCGCCAGGGCCTCGTCACGGTCGGAGTCACTGGCGAAGCTGTCGAGCACCGGCCACACGAGGTGGTGCATCGCGGTCTCGTCGACCAGGCCGGTGGCCGCGCCCCGCTCGTCCCGGTGGACCGTTCCCCCCGGTGGTGATGCCGTGGTGTCGTCGATGCCGACTTCGGCGAGGGCGGCCGAGTTCAGCCAGATCGAGTGGAAGTCGTAGGCCTGCGCATAGACGGGCCGGTCGGCGACGACGGCGTCGAGCATGCCCCGATCAGGCAGGCCGCCCGGGATGTCACCGTGCTTCCACCCGGTGGCGAGCACGCGAGGTGCGTCGGGGTTCTCCTGCGCCCACGTCCGGACGCGCCGCTGGATCTCCTCCACTGTGTTGGCGCCCCAGAGATCTACCTGGGCCGCCGCCTCGCCGGTGCCGACCACGTGCGCGTGGCCGTCGACGAATCCGGGGAGGACGGTCGCGCCGTCGAGGTCGTGGATCAGGGCATCCGGTCCGGCCACACGCGCTGCGGTGGCCTCGTCGCCGACGTAGGCGAGCCGGTCGCCGACCACCACGAGCGACTCGGCCCAGGGGCGTTGGTCGGAGGTGAAAATTTGGGTGTTGCGGTAGAGATGAGCGGGCATGGTCGTGTCCTTGTCCATCGGGTTCCTCAGAACCGGTCGAGGCCCTCGCGGGCCGCAGCGTCGGGGTTGCCTGCCCGGTACTCGAGGGCAAAGCCGGGGAGGTCGAGAGATGCCGTGAGCAACGTGCTCCACCGCTCGTGGCCCGGCTGGGAATCGTCGGCGTGGACGCACACCACGGCGGCGGCACCGTCGCCGCCGCAGAAGGCAGCCGCGCGCTCCGGCGCGGAGCGGCCGGTCATGCTGCCGCGCACAGCGTGCGTGTGGTGGTACCGCTCGGCCGACACCGATTCCGGAGTGCTGGTGTCACCGCCGGCGAGGCCGGAATCAAGAAAGTGGTTCGTGTGGATGACCCAGCCGTCGGTATCGGGTTGCACCACGGCGAATCCGGAGGGTGACATCTCGATGGAGGCTGCTGCGGCGTGGCCGTCTCGGTAGGTTGCGACGGTCAGCACGGTGGATGCGCTCACGGTCGCGGAGGCGACGATGTCGCGGGCTTCCGCCACCGTTGTCGCCTCCTCGAGGACGCGACGCGCAACAGCATGGACGGGCACGCCGCCGTTGGCGTTGTCGGAGCGATGGTTCAGGATGTTGAAATGCAGGCCGAGGCCGACGTCGTTCACCCCGATCTTTGCGGCCGTGCCGAACTCGGTGAAAAGCTTCACCCGGCGTTGCGTTCCGGTCACGAGCGACAGCAGGAGACCGTCCGGCGTGAGCGAGTCGTGCCAGTCCCACGTCTGGATCGTCTCGGGTGGGCCGCCGGAGGCCGGTGCGTGCACGGCGGTTGTGCACTCGCCCTTCCCTGGCGCGGCGGCAAGTACTTCGGTCCGTGCGCCGACCGCTGCCATCTGCCATGGCTCGATTCCTGATGCCTCGGCGATTCCGTCGGACTCCTCGACCAGACCCGGGTACCAGTCGCGCAAGGCGTCGTAGCTGTGGGCGACGATGTCGCGGACGGTCGTTTCCGAGACGCCCAGAACCTTGAAGTGCGCCAGGTAGCGGGCGCTGACGTCGCGCACCTGGTCCGCGTATCGCGTGCCGATCTCGCGTCCACGGTCGCGGAAGTCGGTGGTGGTCGTGCGCAGTGTGTGCAGCTTCATGGTGTTGCTGTGCGACCTTTGCTTGTGAGGCCCGTCACGGTGAGGGGCGGGCGATACGCTAGGTAGGTAAAACGTTTAATACAATGGTGTTTCTCATGTCACTTTCTGCTCTTTCTGTCGCCCCGGCCTACGTGGGCGACAGCGGTCCGGCGGCGTGAGGCAGCATCGGAAGGTACGAACCAAGGAGGTCGCCGTGGCTCGATCGAAGGGCGTCACCATTCGCGATGTCGCCCAGCGCGCGGGTGTCTCCGTCGCGGCGGTCTCGATGGCGCTCAATGACACCGGGACACTGAGCGCGGCCACGCGACTGCGCGTCCGGGCCATCGCCGAGGAGATGGACTACGAAGCCGACGCCCTCGCGCGCGGCCTGCGACGTTCGTCGGTCGGGGCGATCGGACTCGTCATGCGGTCGCTGGACGCGCTGGGTGAGTACGCGCCGCGGGGCGTCGATGTGTTCACTCGCTACATCGGCGCCGCCTCGGCGCAGGCGATGGACCGCGGACTCAGTGTGATGCTCGTGCCTGACCCAACGAAGCGGCCGACACCACCACTGGCGCTGTCGCTCGATGGCTACATCGTGACGATGCCGCACGTGGATGATCCGGTGGTCGGTCTCCTCGAACGGCGTGGGATCCCGTACGTGACGCTGGGACGCGATCCCAGCCGCCCGAATTTCACCGACTGGGCCACCGAGGACGAGGGCTCAAGCTTCCGGCGTATCTACGAGCACTTCGCCGCATCCGGTGCCCGGTCGATCGTGCTGTTGCGCGGAACCGACCCCAATGCGTGGAACATCGACAGCGAGGCGACGTACCGCGCATGGTGTGAGAGCGTCGGGATCACGCCGCGCGTCTACACGTCGGCCGAGCGCGCCGGCGAGCACGGCGGCGAGAACATCGCGCACGCGATCGTGGACGACGGGATCCCCGATGCGATCCTGTGCCACACCGGTCGTCAGGCGGCTGGTGTGCTCGCGGGCCTCACGGCTCGCGGCGTCGCTGTGCCCGATCGGACGATGCTTGCCGCGGCTTCCGACTCTGAGCACACCCGGCACAGCCGGCCCGCCATCTCGGCAGTCGAACTCAACGCCGCGGAAACGACGTTGGCGCTGCTCGACCTTCTCCAAGCGCGCATCGCGGGCGAGCCGAGCGCGGGACCGGTCCTGACAACCGCCCGGTTCCGGGTCCGCGCATCCTCGCGACGCACCGACACGAACGCCTGACGCAAAGGCGGCGGTCGAGGCCCGCGACTTCGGCGTCCTGGTCCGCGACGCCCACGCCGACCAGTGGGACGACGTGGTGCGCATGGCGGTGGGACACGCACCCGTGGAGGAACGGGGGCGGCTGCTGCGACAGTTGCTGCGTCGGGCGGACAGAGCACAGCGCTATCGGCAGCGGCTGGTACTGCATCAGGCAACGTTCGCCCGGTTGTGATGTGACGCGCCGTCGGCGGGCTGTGCCAGGCGGCTGTGACTCAACGCTTCAATTGACGTGCCTCGCCAACTGAAGCGCTCAGGAGGAAGGTCCCGTCAGGAACTCCACGGCGGACAGGTTCTGAACCGCCACAACTCCCCCGTGCCGGGCGGAAGGTGTGAATAGGTTGGCGGGTGTGGACACCGAATGGGCCGCCCCGATCGCCACCGCCCTCCTCGTCGCTTCTCTCGTCGGGTGCAATCCAGGCGCGGCGGATTCGGGA
This sequence comes from Streptomyces sp. NBC_01320, assembly GCF_035974375.1. Lineage (NCBI taxonomy): Bacteria > Bacillati > Actinomycetota > Actinomycetes > Kitasatosporales > Streptomycetaceae > Streptomyces > Streptomyces sp. NBC_01320. The sequence goes on along the minus strand of NZ_CP108390.1, from coordinate 10,335,754 downwards.
GCCGACTCCAAGCCGTCGGCGCCCGCTTCCCAGTCGGGCAAGGCATCCGCAGCACCAGGCGCTCCTGCAGGCGGTGAAGACCTGTCCCTGGCCGAGGCCATCGCGAATATTCCGGCCGAGGATGAGGACCGTGCTGGGTACGAGCGCGACAGCTTCCGTCTGTGGGTCGACCCGGACAAGGGCGGGTGCGATACCAGGAAGGAATTCCTGATCGCGGAGGCAGTGACGGCGCCGCCCCAGGGGGCACAGTGTGCACTGACCGGCAGCGAGTGGCTGAGCTACTACGACGAGGTCACCGTGGCTACGGCGACCAAGCTCGATATTGATCACGTCGTACCGTTGGCCGAGGCCTGGGCCTCCGGGGCCTCGAAGTGGGATGTGATCGGCGCGAGCAGTACGCCGACGACCTCGACGCCGACAGGTCGCTGGTCGCCGTCACCGCGAAGACGAACCGGTCCAAGGCGGACCGGGACCCGGCCGAGTGGTTGCCGCAGGCCGCGTCCGCTCAGCGCACGTACGGTGCCGACTGGGTGGCCACGAAGCTTCGCTGGAAGCTTGCCGCGGACGACAAGGAACGGTTGGCGCTCGAGAAGCTCGCAGCGGGCTGCTCCGACACCGTCGGCTGCTCCCGGCGAGCTTCCGCCGAGCTGGGAGCTGGCGATGGCCGCGCGGACGGCTCCCCGTAGATGTCATTGCATACGGCGAGTCTGCTGTGGCGGACGAGTGTTCCTGCCCTGCTCCCCGAAGGCAGCGTCCACCAGGCTGCGGATGCCGTTGGCGGCGGGGGTCGGTCAGCCGCTTTCCCGGTAGTTCATGAACCAGTGGGTGTCGAAATAGCCGGCCATCGTAAACGGGTGGTGCGGGTCAATGAGGATGCGACAGACGAACTCCGCGGCCGTGCAGTCGAAGGAGACGTCCTCGCCGTCGAAGGACCGGACCACGACAGGCCAACGGTCGGGGTCGTCGCCGTCGGCCCTCCAGGTATACAGATCCTCGTGCTCAGTGCCCGCCCAGATGAGCAGACCGTCCTCCCTGAGATCCGTCCACGGCTCCTGGTTCAGGTCCAGGTATCCGTCAAAGGCGCCCTCGCCGAACGTCTCGACCATGCGCTTGTAGTCACTCGGCAGCGCGGTGCCCAGGCGCGACTCCACCTCCGCCCAGTCCGCGTCCGGCCGCTGGGCGGGCTGTGTCCAGCCTGTGATCCGCCTGAGCCGCTCCATCCAGTCGACGTCCTCGTCCTTGCCCGGAGCGACCGCCAAGAGTTCTGGCACCTCCCTGTGAGCGACCGCCAAGAGTTCTGGCACCTCCCTGTGAGCGACCACCAATACCGACCGCTCGTCCCCCTCGGGGTCCCGCGCCGTACCCGTGCCGACCCACTGATTCCCGTACGCCCACGCCCGTATCGTCACGGCCCGGTCCTCGAAGGGGACGAGGAGAGCCCCGCCCCTGGACTCGTCGACCGTCGGGTCGGTGAAGCCGTCGAGGACGAGGGTTCGCGGGGCGCCGTACCTGCTGTCGAGCAGGTCGGTCAGGTCCTGCAGGTTCAGGTCGTTGGGCAGGTACGTATAGCCGTCTCCCGGGCCGAGTTGGGCCAGTAGGTCGTTGACAGTCCCTTGCGTAAGCTCCATGGCGGACAGCAAAGCGCACCGCACTGACAATGGACGTGCTCACCGACGTTTACGGCCTGTGCACCGAAGCTGCTGGACCGCTACGGCGTCGGCTCGGATACCGCGGCTGCGTTGCTGATGGCGGCCGGCGACAATCCGGAGCGCATGGCCAGCGAAGCCTCATTTGCCGCGCTCTGCGGTGTGAGCCCGGCCGGTCGAGGCGTCAGCAGGGCCACCATGAACCGGGCCACCGCGGTCCTCACCGAATGGGACAGCCGCGTCACCGAATCCCCGGCCGAGGCCCTTCAACGCCAGCACCGCGAGGAGCTGGCCGAGGCCCGCAGAAAGCTCCAGGAAAGCCGCCGGAAGTGTCGCCGCCTCCAAGACCAGCTGGACGCCGCCGCAATCGTGATTACCACGCTCCTCGCCGAGCAAGCAGCCATGCAAAAACAGGAAGCTCGGCGAACCGCCGCCGTGATCCCCCTCGGGCGGTCTCATGCCATCCACGAGTGAAGGAAGTCCTCTTCCGCTGGCGACTCATGCACCTCGAGATCACCATCGTCCGGGCCGACCGCGTCTATGCCGGCAAGCTCGTGACCTGGGCCAAACAGCACCCCACCTGATGGGCCTGGCGGTCGTGTCGGCGCTGGTGGTGCCGTTCTCCTTCCGGGAGACGCTGCGCCTGCCGCCGACGCGGACCACAGTGCTCGAGAAGTAGCGCCCACCCGACGAACGGCGGTGGCCGGCCCGGGCATGCCCGGGCCGGCCACCGCTTCGCGCGCCGCGCTCGTGTGCCGTTACGAAAGCGGCTCGATCCAGATGTTGCGGTACCGCACCTTGTTGCCGTGGTCCTGGAGGCGGACGGAGCCCGCGGCCGGTCCTTCCGGAGCGCCGGCACCGGTCGGGCCGGTGATGGCCACGTCGTCGTGGACGGTCACGCCGTTCCACACCACCGTGACGCGAGCGTCCTCGGTCTTCGCGCCCTTTTCGTCGAAGCGCGCCGCGCGGAAGGTGATGTCGTACGTCTGCCAGGTGCCCGGTGGGCGGGCGGCGTTGGCGTCGGCGGCCTTCTGCTTGTAGATCGCGCCGGCCTCGTCGTCGGCGGGCGTCGTGTCGCCGAACGAGTCAAGGATCTGGATCTCGTAGCGGTCCTGCAGATAGATGCCGCTATTGGCCCGGTTCTGGCCCGTCACCTCAGGCGGCAGCTCCGGCAGCCAGAACTCGGTGTGGAGTTTGAAATCGCCGAACGACTGCTTGGTGCGCAGGTCGCCGCAGCAGACCTCCATTCCGCCGCCCGTCAGTGGCCACTGGGCGGTGCGACCGTCCGTCTGCTGCCAGGCCGCGCGGTCCGCGCCATCGAACAGGACGATGCGTTCGCCCTCGGGATGGACGCTGATCATGTCGAGGTTGACGTGTCCGGTGTCGCCCTCGTCCACTCGGTAGGTGATCGTGTTGGATCCCTCGCGCAGCTTCAGCGTCTCGGTACGGGTGGACCAGTTCGCCCAGCCGCCCGTACTGAGCAGGCTCGACTGCTTCACTTTCTCGTCACCCACGTACACGCTCACCGTCTTTGTGCCGGTGAAGGGGTTTGGACCATTCGCATACCTCAGGGCCACGTCGTACGCGCCCGCCTCGTCCACGTCGACGGTGAACGAGGTGGACGCGCCTTGGGTGCCGTAGCCGGCGACGAAGCCGCTGCCGGAGTAGCCCGCGTGGTCGGTGGCGACGCCCGCGCCGCCGGAGAGCTTGGCTTCCTCCGCCTCGTATGCCGTCGTCGCGGGCTGTTTGCCGGGCATGGCGTTGAGTGTGTACCAAGCTTCGGTGCTCCACAGCGTCTCGCCGTCGGCGGAGCTGAACGGACGCGGCGAGCGCACGTGCACGACACGGTCGGGCTTGAGACCGGTGATCTCCAGAGTGACCTTCCTCCGGTCCTCGGAGAGCCGGGCGGAGCTCACGGCGAGGGTCTCCTCGTCGACCTTGGGGCCGCCGTACGACGGTGTCGGGACGTAGCGCCACTGCTTGACCTGATAGTTCTGGGCAAGCCTGTCCGCCGTCTCCTGGGACAGCGGCTGGGTGTACTCCAGCTCGAATCCGCCCCGCTTGGCCCGCATGGCCAGGATATCGAACGCCTTGCCGCCATTGGGGGTGAGTTTCTGCAGACCGTGGGTCAGCTTACCCTCCTGGCCCCAGTTGCCTCCCGCGCCCAGACCGCCCGCGTAGATCGCCCCGTCCGGGCCCTCGCTGATGCGGTTGACACCCGCCTCGAGGCCCTGCGTGTGGCGGAAGACGGCGCCCTGGTCCTTGCCCTTGACCTTCTCCAGGAAGGCACGCTGCAGCCCGCCGTAGGTCACGTCGCCGAACAGCATCTGGCCTGCGTAGGGGCCCTTCTTCAGGAGGATCGGGGTGCTGGGAGAGTTGGCGATCTCATTCTGCGGCAGCCACAGCACCGGTTCGGTCACCGGCTGGTCGTCGAACGGGCCGGCCGGGTTGGTGTAGTGGTTGAAGAAGCGGTCGGGCTTGATGCGCACCAGCTTGGAGGCGGGGAGCCAGCCGCCCTGGTTGTCGGCGACGAAGATGTCACCGCCGGGGCCCCAGCCGATGCCGTTCGGGGTGCGCAGGCCGCCGGCCAGGTAGGTCACCTTGCCGGTCTTCCGGTTCACCTTGATCGTGGTGCCGCGGTTCGGCGCGGGCTGCGGATTCGTCGTCGCGCCACCGTAGTTGATCGCGACGGAGAGGTTGAGGTAGAAGAACCCGTCGCGGTACAGCATGCCGAAGGCGAACTCGTGGAAGTTGCCGCCGTATGGCCAGGTTGCCACCGTGCGCCGCTTGTCGGTGACGTCGTCACCGTCGGTGTCGCGCAGCTCGGTGAGTTCGTGCTTCTGCGACACGTACAGGGCCCCGTCGAGCGCCTTGATGCCCATCGGCTCCTTGAGACCGCTCGCGACCTTCTTCACCGTCACCTTGTCGGGGCCGGTCCGCCCAGTGACGTTGTCGAGGAGGTACACCTCGCCCTCGGTCTTGTCCGTGCCACCCCACGTGGTCACGGCCAGGCGGCCGTCCGGGAGCCAGTCCATGCCGGTGACTTGCGGTTTGAAGCCGTCGGGTCGCAGGTCCGTCAGAGTGTAGTCGGGGTGTGCGGCGTTCAGCGGCAGTCCGTCGCCAGGGGTGTCGGTGCCGCTCTCGCACTGCTTGCGGCCGGGGGCCGTCACGCGTACGACATCGGCGTCGGTGCTCAGTGCCGAGTTCGGTACGAGAGAGAAGGCAGCGGCGCCCGGTGGTTTCCAGGCCAGTGTGATCTGCTGGCCGCCCGTACGGTCGAAGTGGTCGATGCGCAAGGGATGGTGACCTGCCGTCAGCGAGACCGTGCCGTCCTTGGGCTCGGCTGCGTGGAGACCGTCGTGGTCGATGACCGTCCGGTCGTCGATGGTCAGGCGTGAGCCGTCGTCGCTGGTAAGCCGGAAGGTGTAGGTCCCGTCTTCGGGAACCTCGATGTTGCCGATCACTTGCGAGACGAAGTTGTCAGCGACACCGAAATGCTCGGTCGTGGACAAGTCGACGGTGGGCATCAACTTGTCGACGTTCGGGGTCTGTCCGGGCTTGAGCACGCAGATCTCGTTCATCGGCAGCCCGATGTCGAAGACGCGCAGCGTGACGCCCGGTTCCTGCGGTGGTAGGTCTTCGGCGGCATCCGCGGCGCCGGCCGGTGCCGACGTGAAGCAGCCGAACAGGAACGAGACGGCGACCAGACCGGTCAGCCGTCTGCGGGATCTGGAGCGGGACCGTAAACTCATGCATCCTCCCCGGGGGGCCACCCCGTGGAGGGGCGCCCATGGCGGTGGTACGGGACGACGAGGTGGTGCGGTCGGCGTCGCGCCGACCCGAAATGACGTGCGGTGTGCGTGAGATGCCTGGATTCGACCAGGCGTCGCACACCATAGGAGCCCTTTGCCTACTGCGTCTATAAGTTTGTCATCAGTGAGTACAAACTCTGTTGTGTCACAACCGACACACGCTGATGTCAGGCAGGGTTTCCCGCACATCGGACAAAGTCGGCGGCGCTGCAGTCCTGCTGACACGGCATCGACCCGCTCTCGTCGGGCGGGACCACTGCCATCGGCGCCTTCACCACATCAACGGCGTCGGTGAGCGTGCGGGCCTGGCAGCATCTCGATACGTCGCCTCCGCGGAGTCGAGTGGGCCCCGGCTCGCCCGGAAGCATGCCACTCCCCCGCCTCGGTGAACTCCGCCCGGTGTGGCGGACTACCGACAAGTCGCAAACCCGCAAGGGCCCTTCTCTTGTTGCGGCCCTGTCGAACTTGGAATCGTCCTGCGAGATTCCCGGCAGTGCGTGCCGGACCGCCCGAAGGACCCTCATGAGAACTGGCCCTGCCCTTGTCGAAAACTAATCCATCCTGGTGGGAGCCGTGTACGGGGTCTGGGGCATGTCAGCCGTGGCTGATGGCACCGGGCCCTCGCGCGGTTGGCGATCAGCGCGGCACGATGATCCGCCATGCTGCTGCGACTGGTCCGCTTCGGTGTGACGAACGCGTTCACGATGCTGCGCTTGCTGTCGTTGAGCGACCGGGACAGGGCCGTCGATATCCTGGCGCCGCGCCACCAGATCACCTGATGCCGGGTGTCTCGGTCCTGCGCCGTCTCATCGTCGCCGAGCCCCCTGGGCACCGCTGAGGAGGCCATGGGGGCAGTCGAGGAAGATGTGGTGTTGCGGTGGCTGTCGCTGCCCAGTGCGCGGTTGAGGTCCTCGGTGCGCCTGGCCAAGTGCTGGTGTTCCCCGTTCTCATACAGCCGGCAAAGCTCCTCGAGCCCGGTCTTACCGGGGAAGGCACAGCAATTTTCGATCGGTGCCGGCAGCCGGAACAGCTCCTCGATCGGCCCGGCTGCTCGCGGATGCACGTCCGCGCCTTCGGTCCGAGAGCTGGTGGGTGAGGTCCACCAGCGAGCTCCAGGCGTCGGCGCGCAACTGGCCGACGCTGTTGTGCACACTGGCGGCCGGCTGGTCATTCACCGTGACGAACCCCTTCGTACCGACGGCCCGCTCGCCGGACCGCCGACACCAGCGGCACCCCCGGGCGGTAGGCCAGATGCACGTGGGAGGGAGCGTCCAGGACGACGAGGTCGGCCCGCGCCCCCGGGGAGAGCCGGCCGACGTCCGTACGGCGCAAGGCACGCGCACCACCGGCCGTCGCCGCCCACAGTGCCTCGTCCGGCGTCATGCGCATCTCCCGGACGGCCAGGGCGATGCAAAAGGCCATGGAACTCGTGTAGGACGAGCCGGGGTTGCAGTTGGGAGAGAGCGCGACCGTGGCACCCGCGTCGATCAGACGGCGGGCGTCGGGATAGGGCGAGCGGGTGGAGAAGTCCGATCCCGGCAGCAGGGTGGCGACGGTCTCCCCCTGCGCCAGAGCGTCCACGTCGGCGTCGGTGAGGTACGTGCAGTGGTCGGCCGAGGCCGCCTCCAGTTCAACGGCGAGCTGAACGCCCGGCCCGTAGGTGAGCTGGTTGGCGTGAACACGGGGCACGAGGCCCCGGGCCGCCGCCGCGGTGAGGACCGCCCGCGCCTGGTCACCGTCGAAGGCGCCCTGCTCGCAGAAGACGTCCGCCCAGCGGGCGTGCGGCGCGCACGCGTCAAGCATGGGGCCGGTGACGAGGTCGACGTAGCCGCCCGGGTCGTCGGCGAACTCCGGGGGCACGAGGTGGGCGCCGAGGTAGGTGACCTCGTCGGTGTGGGCGGCGGCGACAGACACGGCGCGCGCCTCGTCATGAACCGTCAGGCCGTAACCGGATTTCGTCTCCAGGGTGGTGGTGCCCTGCCGGAGCGCCTCGCGGACGTGACGCTCGACCGTCGCGTGCAGGTGGCCGTCGGGTGCGGCGCGGGTGGCGTCGACGGTGGTCCGGATACCGCCGGCCGAGTACGGGCGCCCCAACATGCGGGCGTTGAACTCGGCCGTGCGGTCCCCGGCGAAGACGAGGTGGGAGTGGGAGTCGACGAAGCCGGGAATCACAGCCCGGCCGCCGGCGTCCACCTGCTCGTCGGCCGCCGGAGCATGGGCGGCGGGGCCGACCCAGGCGATGTCGGTCCCGTCGATGAGGAGCGCGGCGTCGGTGAGAAGGCCGAGCGGACCCTCACCGAGGACGGGGTCGTTGGTGATCAGCGAGCCGATATTGGTGACGAGGGTGCTTGGCGGATGGTGCGAATCCATGTGGATACTCCTGGGTGATCGTGCGACCGGCCGTTCGGGGCCGGTTGCGTATGCAGTCCCGCCGCAAGGTGCGGTACCACGCCCGAACGCATCCGACAGGGGGCCTGCGCGCCGCCCGGGCCCAGAAGTCCGGGCGGCGCGCAGGCGAACGTGCCGGTCAGACCAGTCGGCCGGTGACCGCCTCCGCGGCGGCCAGAGCGCGGCCGGAGGTCACGTACTGGACGGTCGCCTCGATTTCCGGGGCGAGCCAGCGGTCCGTGCCGGGACCGTCGACCGTCTCGCGCAGCCCGTCGCGCACAGCGGCCGTGGCCGGCGCCGGAGCCAGCGGAGCCCTCAGGTCAAGAGCGCGGGCGGCGGTGTAGAGCTCCACCGCGAGGACGCGGCCGAGTCCGTCGACGGCGCGGCGCAGCTTGCGGGCGGCGGACCACCCCATCGAGACATGGTCCTCCTGCATGGCGCTGGAGGGGATCGAGTCGGTGGAGGCCGGCACGGCCAGCCGCTTGAGCTCGGAGACGATCGCGGCCTGCGTGTACTGCGCGATCATGTGGCCGGAGTCGACACCCGGGTCGTCGGCCAGAAAGGCGTTGAGGCCACGGTTGCGGGCCGGGTCGAGGAACCGGTCGGTGCGGCGCTCGGAGATCGAGGCGAGGTCGGCGACCGAAATGGCCAGGAAGTCGAGCACGGCGGCGACCGGGGCCCCGTGAAAGTTGCCGTTGCTCTCCACCCTCCCGTCGAGGGTCACGACGGGGTTGTCGACGGCGGCGGCCAGCTCGCGGGAGGCCACCAGCTCCGCGTGGGCAACAGTGTCGCGGGCCGTGCCGTGGACCTGCGGCGTGCAGCGCAGCGAGTACGCGTCCTGGACGCGGGTGCACTCCGGCCCCTTGTGGCTGGCGACGATCGCCGAGTCGGCGAGCAGGGAGCGCAGGTTACCGGCGCTGTCTGCCTGGCCCGGATGCGGGCGCAGCGCCTGCAGGTCGCCGGCGAACACGGCGTCGGTGCCGAGCTGGCCCTCGACGCTCATCGCGGCGGCGATGTCGGCCGTACGCAGCAGGCGACGCAGGTCGTGGGCAGCAAGAACAAGCATGCCCAGCATGCCGTCTGTGCCGTTGATGAGGGCAAGGCCCTCCTTCTCCTCCAGCACGACCGGAGCGATGCCCGCGTCGGCGAGCGCCTCGCCGGCGGGCTTGCGCACACCCTCGGCGGTGCGGACCTCGCCCTCGCCCATCACCGCGAGCGCGCAGTGCGCGAGGGGAGCGAGGTCGCCGGAGCAGCCGAGCGAGCCGTACTCGTGAACGATCGGGGTGATGCCGGCGTTCAGCAACGCCGCGTACGCCTCCGCGGTCTCCGTCCGCACGCCCGTACGGCCGGTGGCGAGGGTGGACAGGCGCAGCAGCATCAGCGCGCGGACCACCTCACGCTCCACCTCGGGTCCCGAACCCGCGGCGTGCGAACGCACCAGGCTGCGCTGAAGCTGGGCACGCAGCTCGGTGGGAATATGGCGGGTCGCCAGGGCACCGAAACCGGTGGAGACACCGTAGTGGGGCTTCGCGTCGTCGGCGAGGGCCTGGACGACCTCGCGACTGCGAGCGATTTCCTTGAGAGCCTCCGGGGCAAGGGCCACCGGGGTCCCGAGACGGGCAACGGACACAACTTCGTCGGCGAAGAGTGCGCCGACACCAACAACAACGGTCATGCCCCCATGAAGCCGCAGGCCGGCGCGGGTCTGCGAGAGCCTCCGGGCGAAAAGCGTCTGCTATCCCAGACATTGCGTCTGAGATAGCAGACGTTCGGTCTGCGTTTTCACTGGTCTACGCTCTGCCCATGAGCATCGTCCCGGCCGCAGCCCAGGTGCTGGCCGTGCTGCGCTACCTGGCGCGGCAAGCCACACCCGTGCCCGCAGCCGCCATCAGCCGCGACGTGGGTCTGCCCCGCTCGACGACCTACCACCTGCTCGACACCCTCGCCGCGGACGGCTTCGTCGTCCATCTGCCGGAGGAACGCCGCTACGGCCTCGGCGTCAGCGCCTTCGAACTGGCCTCTGGATACGAACGCCAAGCGCCGTTCCAGCGGCTGGCCCGGGCGCCACTGGCCACGCTCGTGGACCGAACCGGGCACAACGCGAACCTCGCCGTGCTGCACGGCCGCGAGGTCATCTACGTCATCGAGGAGCGCGCCCCCGGCCAGCCGCCGCTCGTCAGCGAGGTGGGGGTGCGGCTACCGGCCCACCTGACCGCCAGCGGCCGTGCGGTGCTGGCACTGCTGCCACCCGCGCAGGTGCGGGCGATCTTCCCGGACAGGTCGGCCTTTGTGCAGCGACACGGCGCCGGTCCCGCCTCCCTGACGGCACTGCGGGGCCTGCTGACCCAAGTACGGCGCCGTGGCTACGCCACGGAGGAAGGCGAGGTCACCCCCGGCCTCTCCTCCGTCGCCGCGCCCGTGCTGGACCACCACGCCCACCCGATCGCCGGCGTCTCCGTCACCTTCCCGGGTGAGTCGGCCGACGAGTCAGAACGCCACCGGATCGCCGGCCACGTGACGCAGACGGCGCGGGAGCTGACCCGCCGGGTGGGCGGCACCACCGCGCCACAGCTATGACACATCTCCAGACTCTCGGCGGGGACCGTGAGCTTCTCGAACGACGGAGCCCGATCTTGTGACGGCACAGATCAGTACGTGCGGTTGTTGGTGTGGCCGTCCTGGCGGAAGACGCTGATGGTGAGGTTGCGCAGGCTGGCCATGGTGCGGGGCAAATGGCCGGTGCGGATCTTGGAGTCGTCGAGCAGCGCACGGTCACCTCGCCCCAGCGGGTCACGACCGAGCGCCTGCGCCTGACGGTCCGTGACGCCCACCTCCAGTGCGGCAACTTCGCGCGCTACGAGATCCACCCCACCCCCACCCTGCACCACGAACGGCAAGAACCCCGACGGCCTCCCGGGCACGCGGACGCGTGGCACTCCGGGAGGCCGTCGGGGCCGATCACGCGGTGTGTTCGACGACTCCACCGACCACGACGGTCTCCGCCACGGTGCCGGGGATGTCCTCGGGTGCGGCGCGCAGGATGTCACGGGAGAGGAGCACGAAGTCGGCTGCCTTGCCGACGGTCAGCGAACCCCGTTCGTGCTCAAGGAAGTTGGCGTACGCCGAGCCCATCGTGTAGCCGTGGACCGCGGTCTCCACACTGATCGTCTCCTGCGGCATCCAGGGCTCACCACCGCCCAGCGGGCGCCGGGTGACCGCGGTGTGGATGCCGATCATCGGGTCCATCTCCGCCACGTTCCAGTCACTGGAGAGCGCGAGCACGGCCCCGGCCGTGTGCAGACTGCGCATCGGCCATGCCTTGTGCCAGCGCTCGGCCCCGACGTTCTCCGCCCAGTCCTTGCCGGGGCCGGCGACCTCCGGGGCGCAGTGGCGGGGCTGCATGCACGCGACCACGCCCAGGGCGGCGAACCGCGGGGTGTCGTCGGGGTCCAGGCACTCGACGTGGACGACCTGGTGGCGGGCGTCCCGCTCCCCGTTGACCGTGTGGGCCCGCTCGACGGCGTCCAGTACGGTGCGGATGCCCCGGTCGCCGGTCGCGTGGACGAAGCACTGGAAGCCGCGGGCGTCCAGCTTCGTCAGCAGCTCGGCGAACTCCTCGGGCGGGTAGAAGGTGTCGCCCCGGTGGTGGCCGCAGCCCGCATAGGGTTCCAGCAGGGCCGCGGTCCGCGGCTCCACCACGTCGTCGATGTAGAGCTTGAGCGGTCCGACCCGGATCCGGTCGTCGTCATAGCGGTGGGCGGCGGTGGCGAAGTCGTCGAGGTCGGCGTCCGTGGTGCCGCGCGGATGGAAGAGGGCGGCGACGATCCGGGACTTGAGCCGGCCCTCGGCGCGTGCGCGGTCGAAGAGCGGGAGGTCGTCGAGCGAGTTCTGGGGTTCGACCACCGTCGTAATGCCGAAGCGGATGGCGTCGTCGAGGGACTTGACGAGCCGCCCGTACTGCCGGTCGGGCGAGGCCCACGGAAGTCCCAACTGCTGGAGGGCGCGGTGGCCGTCGCGGGACAGGCCCTTGACCGCGAAGTCCTTGATGAAGCCGGTGGGTTCACCCGTGGCCGGGTCGGTCACGGCTTCGCCGAACGGCAGGTGGGTGTGGTCGCGGTCGATGCCGAGGCGGCGCAGGCCCGCGGTGTTGACCCAGGCGGTGTGCACGTCGTAGCTGAGTACGAAGGCCGGTACGTCACCCGTGACCGGGTCGAGGTCGGCGGCGGTGGGCATCCGGCCGTCCGGGATGGCCGAGTAGTCGAAGGCTTCCGCCTCGATCCACCCGGCGTCGGGGTTGGCGGTGTGCCAGGCACGGATGCGGGCGTGGACCTCGTCGAGGGTTCCGGCGCCGGAGAGCTGGACGCAGGCGTCGTCCGAGCCGAGCCGGACATGGTTGTGGGCGTCGACGAACCCGGGGAGCACGAGCTTGCCTTCGGCATCGATCACTCGGGTGCCGGGCCCCGTCCACCCGTTCGCGTCCTCGTCGGAACCGAGCCAGGCGATACGGCCGTCGACCACCGCCATGGCCTGTGCCTCGGGGAGTTCCGGGTCGACGGTATGGATGCGGGCGTTGCGCAGGACGAGGTGGGCGGGACGGGCGGGGCTGGCCATGTGGTGTGACTCCTTGCGGTGCGGTGGTGCGGTCGGTCGGTGGTTCGGGCGGGGCGTGGCCGCCGGTCAGGAAGGTTCGGTGTGCGGTGCGACGGTCCGCCGGGCGAGCGCCCAGTAGACGAGCCCCGAGACGACGGAGCCGAGCAGGGTCAGGTCGGCGCCGCCCAGCGGTGCGACCAGCGGGCCGGTCCACAGCTCGGAATCGCAGGTCAGCGCGGCGAAGACCATGCCGACGAGCAGCGCGGTCATGCCGGCGGGGTGGTAGCCGGACCGGTACCAGTAGGCACCGTCCGGTCCGGCGTGCAGTGCCGGTGCGTCGTAGCGGCAGCGGCGCATGATCATGTCCGCGAGGAACACACCGCCCCAGGGTGCGAACACGATGATCAGCAGGGAGAGGAAGGACAGCAGTGAGCTGGTGAAGTCGGTGAGGAAGAGCGCGCACAGGGAACCCGCCGCGGTGACGGCCGCGCTGATGATGATGGCCTTGGAGCGGCTCCAGGGGACGCCCAGCACCTGGAGGTTCAGGCTCGAAGAGTAGAGCGTGACGATCGAGTTGGTGACCGATCCGCCGAGCACGAGGGCGAGGAAGAGCGGCTGGAACCATCCCGGCAGCAGCTTCTCCGTGCCCGCCACCGCGTCGGTCATGTCCGTCTGCGTGGCGGCGGCCACCCCGGCCACGCCCAGGGCGACCGAGGAGACGAAGCCGCCGAGGGCTCCGTACCAGGTGAGCGAGCGCATCGAGGTCGCCTTCGGCAGGTAGCGCGTGTAGTCGGCGGGCATCGGAACGTACGAGAACGGCCCGGCCAGCATCACGACGAAGGCGAGACTCCACCCGGAGGCGCCGGGATGGACCGCCGCCCCGCCCGTGTCGGCGCCCGGCAGCAGGAACACGAGGAGGGCGGCGAACCCGACGGCGAGGACGTACGCGATCCAGCGCTCGGCGAGCTGGACCGTGGCATGGCCCCAGAGGGCGACGAGGAACGTCAGCGCAAGGGTGATCAGCAGGGCGAGGGCACGTCCGGTGTGGCCGGAGGCCCATCCCAGATCGGCGAAGAACGCTTCGAGGGCGAGCGTGCCGACGACCGTGTTGAGGATCGTGTAGCCGATGCTGACCACCCAGTTGAGCATTCCGGCGGGCCAGTTGCCGCGAACGCCGAAGGGGGCCCGAGAGATGACCAGGGTGGCGGTGCCGGTGCGTACGCCGCTCAGTCCGGCGGCGCTGATGGCGAAGAACGACAGTCCGCCGATGACGACGACGCCGGTCGCCTGCCAGAAGGAGAGCCCGAAGGCGACGGCCAGGGCGCCGTTGATGACGTAGGTGAAGGTGAGGTTGGATCCGAACCAGAGCCAGAACAGATCCCTCGCGCCGCCGTGGCGCTCCTCGTCGGGAATCGGGTCGATGCCGTGTGTCTCGACCTGGAAGACCTGGTCGGTGGCCATGGTCACGCCGGGCGCCCTCGCGGTCGTCTCCTGCTGCGTCATGCGGCCTGCCTCTCATCCGTGCGTGCTCCGGGAGCCCCGGAACAGCACTTTGAACGCTGTTCTAAAAGTTTGAATGGCATTCAAGATGTGTCTGCGGGGGCTCGTCAAGACCTCCGCCGAAATCCGCGGGCCGAGGCGGGCTAAGGTCGTCACCGGGGTCCACGGAACAGGAGGGGTGGCGTGGCGGCGACGACGCGACGGCGGGACGGGCATCTGGCCCGAGAACGCATGCTGGAGGAGGCGATGACAGCCATTGCCGAGGACGGCCTGGCCGGACTCACCATGTCGGCACTCGCCAAGCGCCTCGGCACCAGCGGCGGCCACATCCTCTACTACTTCGGCAGCAAGGACCGGCTGCTCCTGGAGGTGCTGGGCTGGAGCGAGAGTGCGCTCGCCGAGGAGCGCCGGGCGCTGCTGGCCGGCCGGGCCGGCGCCGAACGCAAGCTCGGCCAGTTCGTGGAGCTGTACCTCCCCCGTGGACCGCGCGATCCGCGCTGGACCCTGTGGATCGAACTGTGGGCGCGCACGGCGTCGAACGAACCGCTGCGACAGGCCCAGGCCGAGATCGACCGCGGCTGGCAGGAGGACCTCGAATCGCTCCTCGCCAAGGGCGTACGGCAGGGCCGCTTCGCCGAAGACCTCGACACGGCGGCCCGCGCGTCCGAACTCCTGGCCCTGCTCGACGGGTTGAGCACGCGTGTGGTCCTCGGTCAGCGCGGAGCGGACCGGGCGAGCGCGCTGCGCATGGCGCTTTCGGCGACCGAGCGGCTGGTGGAGCGGGGTTAGGGTCTCCCGTTCGGATCATGCCGGGCACCCCGACCGCCGGCGACGGGAGTGTCTAATCAACGGCAGATCTGCTGATCAAGCAGAGACGCCAAGTGAGCGAAACGACGATCGAGCACGAGTCCGTCGAGGAGCCGGCCGGTGGTGCGATGCCGTCGGCCGCGTAGGACGAACAGCTCGTCGCGAGGCTGATGACCGAACTCGGCCTGGTAGCACGGGTGGTGAAGCATCGCAGGGGGTCTGACCCGGCCGGGGAAGCGGCCCGGCCGCGCCGGACTTCGTGAAGCGGGACTTCACCGCCGAGGCGTCCGATCCCGTCTGGTGCGGTGACATGACGGAGATCGTCACCGAGGAGGACAAGTTCTACCTCGCCACGTTCATCGACCTGTTCTCGCGACGCCTGCTCGGCTATGCGATGGGTGCCCGCCACGACGCGGACCTGCCGACTCCCCCTGATGGCAACCACGAGGCGCGGCGGTGGTTCTCGTGGGGCCAGGGATACGCGAAAGGTGGGCCGATGAGCAGCGGCTGTTCACCGAGGCCTGTCTGCACGGGCTGCGGGCCCGGCTGTGTGACGATCGAGGCGCTGGACAGCTGTCTGCTGCCACGGCTCGCGGCGATGGCGCGGAAGGTCGCCGAGGCCTTGAAGGAGCCGCAGCCGGCACCCGTGTGACGTTCGGTGCGGCCGCGGCCAGCCGCAAAGCCATGCCCCACCACAACTTCGCAAGGGTGGGGAACGGCTCGCGGTATCACGCCTTCGGACTCCACGGCTCGAGGACCGTACGTGCTTCGGCGACATGGGCGGTCTGGGCGTTGACCAGGCCGTCTCCGAAAGTGACCAGGGGAGCGGGAGTCTCGCCACGCAGGGCTCCATACTCGGCCAGCGAGCGGAAGCCGTGCTGCTCCGGCTCCGGCTTGCTGCCCGCACGCAGCTTCGGCAGGACCTCCTCGGCGAACAGCTGCAGCGTCTTGTTCGCCAGCCACTCCGGCTTGGAGTCCGCCATCGGGTCGATCAGCACACGGCCGGGGTCGATACGCTCGAACATGGCCTCGAGCTGCGTCCGGACGGTCTCCGGCGAGCCGACGATGACGGTGCCGTTCTCGATGGCCAGGTCAAAGGTGCTCTTGTCCGTGGACTCGCTGCGATAGCCGCCCCCGAGCACTCCCCTCATTGATCCCGAGGTCAGGTAGCCCGGCGGGAAGTTGTCATGGAACGGAGAGAGGAAGAAGTTCTGCGACGCCCACAGCGAATGGGCCTCGGCTTCGAGACGCGCCTGCTTGTCGGTCTCACGTTTGTCGATGCGTTCTGAGAACGACCGTGGGTCAGACACCTTGGGAATGTTCGCGAGAAGTAAAAGCAGACAGGTGGTTCGCGTCGACTCGCCGGCGGGTCTGCGAGGCCTTGGGCCTGTCGGTCGAGGTGGGGCTGGACGAGACAGCGGTCCGCGAGGTGCTCTCCAGCGTCGGCCGGTACGCCAAGGACGTACGGGCCGACGAGCGCCAGGCC
Source organism: Streptomyces sp. NBC_01320 (assembly GCF_035974375.1). NCBI lineage: Bacteria > Bacillati > Actinomycetota > Actinomycetes > Kitasatosporales > Streptomycetaceae > Streptomyces > Streptomyces sp. NBC_01320. The sequence goes on along the minus strand of NZ_CP108390.1, from coordinate 10,319,525 downwards.
GCTGAACTGGGCGCGGGCGGTGTGCCGTTCTTCATCCTGGACAAGAAGTACGGCGTGGCCGGCCTGCAGTCCGTGGAGTCGAGGAGCCGTCGGTGGCCGGACAGGGCTGAGCACCAAAACCGCGACCTCCCCTGCGGGTAGAGGGAGGGCGCGGCTGGTTTGGACGGGGTCCTGCTGTCTGCTCTGAGCTGTGTCGTTGGTTACTGCCAGTTGGGCAGTATTGCCTCGTTGTAGCGGGAGCCGGCCGCCCCGTGCGGCAGGATTTTGCCGATACGGGCGAGGTCCTGGGGCGTAAGGGTGGCCTGCGCGGCAGCCACGTTCTCCTGCAGGCGTTGCGGGCTGCGGGTGCCCGGGATGGGCACGATGTCGTCGCCCTGCGCGAGCAGCCAGGCGAGGGCCAGCTGGGTAACTGTGATGTCCTTGCCCGCTGCCAGGGCGGTCAGCTCGCGGACCGCGGCGAGGTTCTTCTCGTAATTGCGGGGCTGCCAGCGGTCGTCCGTGCTGCGCATGTCGTCGGCAGGGTACTCGGCGGCCGGCTTGACGGTGTCGGTGAGGAAGCCCCGGCCGAGAGGCGAGTAGGGCACGAAGCCGATGCCCAGTTCCCGGACCACCGGCAGGACGTCGGCCTCCACACCCCGCTCGAACACCGAGTACTCGGTCTGCAGCACCGAGACGGGGTGGACTGCGTGGGCCCGCCGGATCGTTCCGGGACCGGCTTCACTCAGCCCGAAGTAGCGCACCTTGCCCTCGGCGATCAGCTCAGCGACCGTGCCGGCCACGTCCTCGATGGGGACGTTCGGGTCCACGCGGTGCTGGTAGAGCACGTCGATGTGGTCGGTCCCGAGGTGGCGGAGGCTGTTCTCGGTGACCTCACGGATGTGCTTGGGACGGCTGTCGAGAGCGATCCCGAACTTGGCCGGGTCGGTGAAGTCATAGCCGAACTTGGTGGCGAGCAGGATGTCGTCGCGGAAGTCCTTCACGGCACGGCCGAGGAGCTGCTCATTGCTTCCGGTGCCCAGGCCGTACAGCTCGGCGGTGTCGAAGAGGGTGACGCCGAGTTCGTAGGCGCGGCGGATCGTGGCGATGCTGCTCTGGTCGTCCGGGGTCCCGTAGGCGATGGTCATGCCCATGATGCCGAGGCCGATCGCCCCGGCCCGGAGGCCCTGGCTGCCAAGAGTCCGCAGGGGGAGGTTTGTCGTTTGCTGTGCCATGCCCTCAACGCTAGGGACGCGGGACCTCGGAGACATGGGGCACTAGTCGCGTAAAATTGCCTGATCCTCTCAGGAAGGAAGTAGGTCGTGCTGGATCAGCTAGCCGCGGCCATCGACCGGCACTGCGTGGGACTGGGCTCGGACACCAAGATCCCCCGGCTCTCCCTTGCCGCGGCCGACGAACCCATCGATCCCACCGGCCTGCTGTACGAGCCGATGATCTGCTTCGTCGCCGACGGCGCGAAGCGCACCACCTCGGGAGATCTAAGCCAGGTCGCACACGCCGGCCAGATGCTCCTCACCACGATCGACCTGCCTGTCGCCGTCGACCTGGAGAAGGTTCCCTACCGGTCTGCCGTCATGCAACTCGACGGTCGAGTGCTCGCCGACCTGCTGATCGAACTGGACGAGACCGGCTCGGCCACCACGTCAGCCGCAGCAGGGCAGGTCAGTGCGCCGATGACACCAGAACTCGTCAACGCGGTCACCCGCTGGGTCGAACTCCTCGACACCCCTGAGGACATCCGCCCTCTCGCCCCGCGGATCGAGAGCGAGGTCCTCTACAGGCTGCTGCGCAGCTCTCTCGGCGCCATCCTGCGCCAGTGGTCGCTGGCCGACTCGACCACAAGCCGGGTGCGCCAGGTGGCCCGATGGATCTGCGAGCACTACACAGAGCCGCTCAGCATCGACGCGATCGCCGCCGTCGCACACATGAGCCCCGCCAGCCTGCACCGGCACTTCAAAGCAGCCACGGGCATGAGCCCGCTCAAGTACCAAAAGCACCTGCGGCTGCAGGCGGCCCGGCGGCGCCTGGCCGCAGGCGACGCCACCGCGGCCCAGATCGCACAGGCGGTCGGATACATGAGCGCAACCCAGTTCAACCGCGAATACCGCAGCGCCTACGGCCTCCCGCCCGGACAGGATGCAGCCCGGCTCCGCGCTCGACTCACCCACACCCGCACCTCCACGACTCGGCGGGCATAAGTCCTGGAGCCAGGCGCCGAGTGTGCACACAGCGCGGGGACCTCAAGGCTGCAACAACGGGTGCCACACGCGGTGATTCTCATAAGCGACCAGCTGAGAGAGGTGGCACCACCTTCCCGGCGCCGAAGAGTTTGCCCAGGTCGTACGTCGCAGAAGTCCTCTCAGAACCGGCGAGTTCCGCGACGGGGTTCTGAGAGGCCGCTGAGCTGCGGCGCTCTCCAAGATCAATCTCACCGCTACTGAGATTCGTCGCGCGATGTCGCTCGCCACAACTCCTGAGCTGCGGCGATGCCCGAGCCACAGGCGGCTTCACTCGAAGACCACCTCTCATCGGGCTTCCGCCGGTGCAGGTGGCTAAGACGGGGTACAGGCGGCGGCCACGGCTCAACGGGCGGCGACATGGCAGTAGTTGGTGCCCTATACCCTTGCCTCGTTAACTGCCGCTCAAGGAGGACACCTGTGTCGGATGAGTCAGAAGAGACCATGCTCACCCACATCTCGCCCGACGGGGTCGCCCCGGGAAACGGCTACAGCCATGTGGTTGTGGGCGAAGGACGACTGGTTGTCATCTCCGGGCAGGTCGCACTGGATGAACAGGGAAATGTGGTCGGGGAGAACGATGCCGCCGCCCAGGCCCGTCAGGTCTTCGAGAACCTGCGGCGCTGTCTGGCGGCAGGCGGCGCTACGTTCGCGGAGGTCGCGAAATTCACCTTCTACGTAACCGACGTCGCCATACTGCCGGAGGTGCGGGCCGCCCGCGACGCGTACATCGACACCGCGCGTGCGCCGGCCAGTACCGCAGTACAGGTGGCCGCCCTGTACCGGCCGGAGCTCATGCTGGAGGTGGAAGCCCTGGCCGTGATCCCCTGGTGACTCGGTATCCCTCTGACCGGGCGGTTGAACGGTTGCTGATGATCTTCGAGGCCTCCTCAAAGAGTCCGGCGGGACGCGGAGCCGTACGCCGCTGGCGATCACCCAAGGTCACCAGTCGGTTGGACTCCTCGGAGAACTGGCGACAGTTGGATACGAGAGCCCACCAGTACCGACGCCGGTACAGGTCAGCGACCTTCAATCGGTTGCCGTGTGTCCGACTACGCCGACCGTGAACCCGTGGGCCTTGCAGCCCGCCCTGGGAAGAGTCCAAGCATCGAGAGTCGATGCTTCGGAACGAGGAGGAGCCCATGGCGCGGAGAGCGGCATACGACGAGATCGCAGACTGGTACGAGCAGGAGTTCCTCGGCGGACAGCGGTCGGATGCTGCGAAAGCGGACGGCAATCCTCTCAACCTTGGCCGCGTCCTGCATGATCTCCTCGGTGAAGGCAGCGGCACCTGTCTGGAGATCGGCTGTGGCACCGGCGTTCACGCCGCGGGTGTCCGGGAACTGGGGTGGACTCCCGTCGGTGTCGACCTGTCCGCCGGGATGCTGCGGCATGCCCGGGGCCGTCTGCCCATCGCTCTGGCCGATGCCGAGCGGCTGCCGGTTCAGGACGGCTCCGTACCGGCCGTCATCGCCATGATGGTCCACACAGACATGCTCGAATATCCGAAGGTATTGCGAGAGGTGGCCCGGGTGTTGCGCCCCGGCGGGGTGTTCGTGCACGTCGGTGTCCATCCCTGTTTCTGCGGCGGCTTCGCCGACCGCCTCGATCCCCACGCGGTGGTGATCCGCCCGGGCTACCTCGACGGTCACTGGACGAAGTCGTCCTGGACGGACCAGGGGGTGCGCGACAAGGTCGGCGCCACCCACCGTCCGCTGCCGGAGCTGATGCACGCGTTCCTCGACGCGGGCCTGGCATTCGAGAGGTTCGAAGAGGCCGGTGAGCCAACTCCGATCGTGCTAGCTGTCCGGGCACGGAGAAAGAGCACCGGGCTCGGAGATACCCTCCGTCACACACTGGACTGAGCCAGGCATTCGGACCCTTCCCATACCCGACGTCACCATTACACGTCGTCCAGGACACCCGGCGTGAGGCAGTGAGCCACCTGGACCGCATGCTCAAGCAGCGTCCCGACCGTGAGTGACCCCACCCACTGATGTCAGAAGTAGATGTCAAAGGCCCCCAACCATGATCGGTTGGGGGCCTTTGCGCTGCTGGGCGCGGACGGTTTCGATCCGCGGACATCTGCTTTGTAAGCCTGGCGCCGACGACAAGACGGTCGTAGCTGTCGGGGCACGTGTTCGAGGTGACGTCGGCGACGGTGGCGAAGTGGCGTGGCCGGTTCACGGTCCGGCGGCCGGCCGGTTTTGCGGATGAGCCACGGGCCGGGCGGCCCAAGGCCGGACTCGTGCTCACCGGGGCCGAGCGGGCGGAGTTGACCCGGTGGGCTCGGCGGGCGAAGACGGCCCAGTTCCTCGCGCTGCGGGCGAAGATCGTGCTGCGCTGCGCGGAGGGCGGGACGAACAAGCAGGTGGCGGCCGAACTCGGCATCGCCCAGGCGACAGTGAACCGCTGGCGTGCCCGGTTCGGTGAGGACCGGCTCGACGGGCTGGCTGATGAGCCGCGTCCGGGCCGGCCGCCATCGGTCCTGCTCGACCGGGTCGAGGAGCACCTTCTTGCAGACTGTCCATCACGGCCTTTGGGTTGATCGGCTGTCGACTTCAGCGAGAAGACTCGATCACCCAAAGGCCGCCCAGCTGTCAGGCGAACGACGAACCCCATCAAGACATGATCTTGATGGGGTTTAGAGCCAAGCTCAGGCGTTGAAACGGTAGGTTCCTGCGGTAGCGGAGTAGACCCGGTAAAGCGCTCCACCAGCCGTGTCGTTGCGGAGGTGGGTGACTCCGCTCGGGGCCGTAACCGATTTGCCCTGGGTGGGGACCCAGACCTCGGCACAGGTGTTGTGGGGGATGACGACGGTGAGGTCGACGCGACCGTCGGGTCGGCGTGTCCAGTGGGAAGCGACCTCCCCACGCACGGTGTTGATCGAGGCCGCGACCTGGTTGAGCGGCGCCGGCGCGAGGTCGGTGTCGGTCGTGGAAGTCGGGACCTTGCTGTTGACGGGAACCGACGGGATGAACGGACAGATGCGCAGCGTCTCGTACGCGACGGAGGTGGGCTTGATGCCGGCCAGGCTCTGGTAGAACCAGGTCGCGATCTCGCTGCGGTAGTGGTGGTTGAGCGATCCGCCGGTCCAGTTCTCCCACAGGGAGGTGGCGCCTTGTGCGATCTGACTGACGTAGCCGGGCGCGCCGCTCTGCGTGACGGCTTGGAGGAGGATGTCGGTGTAGCCGTACTCGGAGAGGATGTTGAATTCGTACCGGGAGCCGTACATGTCGCTCTGCAGGTGATTGTTCGCGGCGACGATGCGGTCGGCGCAGAGCTTGGCGAGGGCCTCCTTGTTCTGATCGACGGACTTACTGCCCGCGAGGTAGCGGGGGTCGCTGCTGGGCAGGTCGGACCCCGGAACCAGGCCGAAGGCGATGGCCATGGCGTTCTCGCTGGAGATGCTTCCCTGGCCGAAGGAGCCGCTGGTCGCGTCCCAGTAGTTGGCGATGAAGGCTCGTCGCAGGGTCTCGCCCAGGTTCTGGTAGTAGGCGGCCCTGCTGGTGCGGCCGAGGATTTTGCCGACCTTGACCATGTAGTCGCAGAAGTGGATGTAGAACGCCAAACTGATGACGGCGTTGTTACCGGCACTCTCCGCGCCGGAGTAGGCGCCCAGCGCTGCCTTGAACTGGTAGTTGTTGTCGGCGGTGAACAGCTTCTCGTAGCTGGCCAAGAGCGCGTCCTGGTGGTCGTAGAGCTCGTCGAACAGCGCGCTGTTGCCGTAGTACTTGTTCAGTTCCCACGGGATGACGAAGTAGGCCGAGTCCCAGGCGGGAACCGCTTTCCAGGTGGCGTTCCAGCCCGGCGTCCGGTCGTATCCGTAGCCTCCCTTGGCAGCGGGAAGGATCATCGGGAGTTGTCCGGTGGAGATCTGACCGTCGGGGAAGTGACGCAGGTACTTGGTGAAGGCCGCGTTCACATCCCAGGTCAGCGACTGCGACTCCGAGCTGGACATGGTGTCGCCGGTCCAGCCGTTCTTCTCGCGGGACGGAGTGTCGGTCGGCTTCTGGACGATGTTGTTCTGCTCAGCCAACTCCAGGTTGTGCTGGATGCGGTTGATGAGTGCGTTGCCCGTCGTGAAGGTACCGGTGCGAGCGAATCCCGATCGGGCCACGTTGACCGTGAACAGGTCGCGGTCGCGGTCGCGGTTGAGGCTCGGGGTGCGTCCCAAAATCGGTTCGAGGTTGCGGACTTCGAGGTAGCGGAACCCCCAGTGTCCGAACTGAGGCTCCCAGTGCTGCTGGGAGGCGCTGCTGAGCGTGTAGTAGTTGGTCTGCAGGTTGGCGTCGTGGAAGTTGTTCTCCTCCCCTACGACCCAGGGGGAGGAGGCGGTGCCGGCACCGGTCAGCTGGTTGCCGCCACGCATGCGAAGCGTCAGTCCTTCCGCGGAGCGCGGCAGGCCGGTGAAGTGGACGGCGACGAAGCCGGTGAGGATCTGCCCGAAGTCGACGACCCACACCCCGGAGCCGGGTGAGGTCTCGACGATGGACTGGGCCTGCAGGGTCTGATTGACCAGGACGGGTTCTGCCTCGTGGGCGCGGACCGTAGCAGGGACGAAGCCATCCGGGATCCTCGTCGTCGGCAGCACACCGTGATACCGGGGGGACACGCCCTGGCAGCTGCCGGGCGGAATCATCACCGTGGCCGACTGCCACTCTTTGCTCACACGGTATTTGACGGATCGCCAGTTCCCGACAGTGGCTGCACGGCGCGCGTCGTACTTCTCTCCGCTGTAGACGGAGTCGAAGAGGGTCGGACCGTCGGCCGTACGCCATGACCGGTCGGTGACCACGGTCAACGGGGGTCGGTCGACGCACGTCACAACAAGCTTCGCCCGCATACGGGGAGCTCCGACGTAGGGGGCGAGGTTCCAGTACCACTCGGTCGGAGTGGTCAGCCCGTACCAGCCGCGGCCGAGCTCAGCGGCCAGCACGTTCTCCGTGCCATCCGCGAGGCTTTCGGTGACGTCGAACGTGTCGTAGAGGATGGTGCGGTCGTACGCGCTCTGGTCCGTCAACAGACGTGGGACGTTCGCGCCGTTGTCGGCAGCGGGCTTGCCGTCTGTCGTCAACGGCTCGCCGTTGAGGGTGAAGGTGAAACAGCCGGCGCCGCTGATGTACAAGCGAGCGGATGATATCTCACCGCGCGGCAGGGTCACCGACTTGCGCAGGAGCGCGGACGGGTTCGCGATCGGCAGCATCGCGTTCTTTCCCACGAAGGTGAGTCCGCCGATCGTGCCGATGCCGCTCTCGAACGGGTTCGCCCCCTCCGTCAGGTCGACCGAGAAGTCTGGGGCTCCCGATCCCTTGACCTTGACGCTTCGGACGACAGCTGAGCTGTTCGCGCCGAAACCGATGGTGCCGTGCCTACGGATCTGGTCACCCTGCAGGGTCCTGCTGTCGACGGTGACGCCGTTGATCGTGGCAGTCACGGTCAGCCCCTGCACGGAGATCTCCACGGTGTGATCCTGGATGTTCCAGGTGTCCGGGGTGAGCCCCGTACTGACAGGCACGGGAACGGTGGCGATAGAGACCTTGCGGGTTCCGACTGCCGTGGGGTTGGTCTCGCTCTGGGGGTCGTAGTGGTTCACCCCCCAGTCGGGTTCTGACGTTCCGTCATCCACCCACGTGTTTCCCGCGTAGTGGTTGGTCGCCATGACCAACTCCATCGCGGTTCCGTTCTGGTGAATCGTCCAGCTCAGCGCCTCGCCCCAGGCCTTGCCGATCGGCTCGGCCCGGAACAGGAGGACCAGCCCAGTAGTGGGAGTCGCGCCGCCCCGGAAGACCACCGTCTCGGTCAGATCCGTCCAGTCGTGGTCCTGTGGCTGCCGGCCACCGATCCAGTGCGCTCCGCTCCAGTCGCCTTCGTCGAAGAGACCGGTCTCCCAGCGGGTCGCCTCACTCCAGGGCGAGGTGTTCCCGTCCTCGTCCCACGTCCGCACACGCCACCAGTACGAGCCTTGCGGTGCAAGGGGCTTGCCGTCGTAGGCGACGGAAATGCTGTCAGAGCCGCGCACCTTCCCGCTGGACCACAGGTTCGCCCTCCCCGGAGCGCTGCCGACCTGGACTTCGTACGCCGACTGGAGCTCCGCGATGGGCAGCCAGCTGAACGATGGGGCAGTCTGGGTGCCCAGCGGCTCGGTCATCGAGTTGACCTGGAGACCTCGGGGCTCGGTGGCCTCGGTTCCGCTCTTGAGCGCTCCGGCGCCCTTACTCAGCGCAGCGGCCGAGTCCCTCGCAGACAGCGGCAACGCCATCCCTGCAGTCAGTGCACCGATGACACCGACGACCTGCCTGCGACTGAGCGCACTTTCAGACATACGCCTGACTCCTTTGTAAGCGTAGATGGCTGCCCGGCCCGAGAGGCTGGGTGGACAACGGAAGAGAACGCAGACCTGGCCATGCCCATACGAAATCAACTCGCAGATCTGCCGGGCTCCTCGAAGTGGGCCGTGTCCGCGGGGATCGGCTCGTACGGAGTGGTTCGGAGGCAACTGCTGTGGTAGGTGGTGCACCAGGGGCCGGGAGTCGGTGACCCGCTCCCCTGTTCGCCATCGACTCAGGTTCCAGTGGCGCAGAAGCTGTGGCACGCCGAGCTTGACGAGGACGAGGACGGTAACCGCGGGGAAGACAGCAACTGACACTCCGTTTGGTACGTTTCAATCGCTCGCCGGAAGGCTAACTACGGTCGTACGTTCAATCAATGGTTGGTTCAATCAGGATTTCTTCGGCCCCCTGATGAAGCGAATGGATTGAACGATTCAACAACAGGGAGTCAACCGCCGTAGGAAGGGTGTCGGGACCCGCCGGGCCGCGCTGAATTCGATCCGCGCCCCCCGGCCCGACGGCGCACCGATCTACGTGATCATGGACAACCTGTCCGCCCACACGGGCGCCGACATCCGCCGATGGGCGAAGAAGAGCAAGGCCGACTTGTGCTTCACCCCGACCTACGCCTCGTGGGCGAACCCGATCGAGGCGCTCTTCGGACCGCTGAGGCAGTTCACCTTCGCCAACTCCAACCACACCGTGCAGACCCGGGCCCTGCACGCCTGTCTGCGCTGACGCAACGCCAACTCCCGCCACCGCGACGTCCTGGCTGCCGAACGCAAGGAACGCGGCCCGCATCCGCAGCGAGAAGGGCGTCCGCTGGGGCGGACGCCCCCTCAAAACTGCAGCGTGATCACGCAGCCCAGCCAGGGCATGGCTTAACGCAAGGCACCGCACAGCCGGCCACCACCAGGTTCGCCGGCCCCTACCCCGGCGAACCCATGCGGTCACAGCACTTGGTCCGGTGTCAGTGCCTTGGCAGCGGCCTGTCGTCGGGTCCCGGTGCTGCCGCGGGACCGGTGAGGGCGTCGATCAGCCGGTCCGCCGGCAGGGCCGTCAGTGTCCGGCCGCCGAACCCGGTGGTCGTCACCGCTGCGAGGAGGGAGTTGAGCACCGCCTCCTCGACTGCGTCGAGTACGGCTTCGAAGAGCGGCCCCAGATCAGCGTCCGCCACGGGGGCACCGGCGCCCGGTCCCGTGGCGAAGGCGATGGCGTAGTCACCGCTGCCGTGGCTGTAGGCCGCACCCGTGCGGCCGAGGGCGAACACGGCACGCCGGGCTACGCGGGTGAGCTGCCTGGCGTCGAGAGGGGCGTCCGTGGCCACCACGATCATGCAGGAGCCCGTCTCCTGGGCCGGCGCCGGCTCGCCGGACAGACCCAAGGACTGCGGGGTGACGGCGCGGCCGAGCACCCGAAGCGTTCCGCCGAAGTTCGCTTGCACGAGGACCCCCGCCGTGAACCGCTGTCCGCCCAGGTCCGGCGTGCGTGAGGCGGTACCGATGCCGGCCTTGAATCCCAGTGCGCCCGTGCCGGTTCCGGCGCCGACGCAGCCCTCGGCCACCGGGCCGCCGGACGCTCCGTCGAGAGCGGCCCTGACGTGCTCCTCGTTGACCGGCCGTGAGCGGATGTCGGACAGCAAGCCGTCGTTGCACTCCCCCACGACCGGGTTGAGGCTCTGCACCGTCTCGCATCCGGGCCGCTCGAGCATCCAGCCGACCAGTGCGTCGGCGACGCGAAACGCCGACAGGGTGGAGGTGAGCAGCACGGGGGTTTCGAGGGTGCCAAGTTCGGTGAGCTGGGTCGTGCCGATGAGCTTGCCGTAGCCGTTGCCGGTGAATACCCCTGCAGGCAGCGGTGCGCGGGGGCCGACGGCGCCGGGCACGACGGCGGTAACTCCGCTGTGCACGTCAGGGTGCCGGCGGACGGTGGTGTGGCCGACGCGCACGCCCGGCACATCGGTGATCGCGTTGAGTGGTCCGGTACCGGCCCGGCCGATGATGATGCCGAGGTCCCGGGCCCGGCGCCGGATGTCGGGAGCGGACTGTGTGTGAGCCAGTGGTTCCATACGGCCGGACGCTACGCGCCCCGCGCTGTGGAGCGGATGCGTAAAGGTGCGGTGCACCGAGGAAGGCGCCTTGTGTCCGGGGTCCGGGGCCCGGGACGTGCTCCAGCCGTGCTCCGGGCTTCTGTCTGCGCGCTCGCGCCCCAACCGCAATCAGCAGCATGGCGACGGACCACGGCCCAGCCTTCCAGGCCGGAGAGCCAGAAACGACTCCCGAGCCTGGTGCAGGCGGTCATGCCCCGGACCGCATCCCGTGGAGCAACTCACGGGCGGCAGTGCGCAGCAACGCCAGTTCGCTGCGTGCGCTGATGAGGTGGAAGCCCTGTTCCGCCCGATGGACGGCGTCGTCCGCGATGGAGGTTTGGATGCCCGCTGTGTTCCCTGCTCTCTGGCATGCCGCCAGGACGTGCTGCACGGCCTGCTCGTGGGCCAGATGCCCAGGGGAGACATCGGGTGGAGACGACGAAGGACTTCGAGCACTTCTCCCGTGTCCTGCACGCCTGCGGACGATCGTTGCTGGTGTGGTCCGGCATCGAGCTGCTGTGCCTGCCGCTGCTCGCGCTCGGCGGGGCGGGGTTCGTCAGCACGGTGGCCAACCTCGCGCCGTCCGCGGTGGTACGGATGTACGAGCTGTGGGAGGAGGACGAGTTCGACGCCGCTCGTGACCTGCACTACCGCCTCCATCCCCTCGTCGGCCTCCTCTTCGTCGAGACGAACCCGGCGCCCGTGAAGTGGGTGCTGCACCAGCAGGGCCGTGCCTCCTCTCCTCACGTCCGGCCACCGCTCACCACTCCGACGGACGCGGGCCTGGCGACGATCCGCGCGCTGCTCGCCGAGGGCGGCGACCTGACGCAGCAGATCGAAACCCAGCAGGCCCATCAGGGCCGGCAGATCGGAGCACCCGAGTGAGCACCACCCCCGAGGGCCTGCCCTCCGTCATCCGGCACTGGATCGGCGGCGAACTCGTCGACGCCGACGACGGCCGAACGTTCGATGTCTCCGACCCTGTCTCCAACTCGGCGTATGCGCAGGCCTCGCGCGGATCTGCGGCCGATGTCGAGCGGGCCGTCGCCACCGCACGGACCGCCTTCCCCGCCTGGTCGGGCATATCCAACCGCGAGCGCGCCAACGTACTGAACCGCATCGCCGACGCCGTCGAGGCCCGCCACGACCGGCTGGCAACCCTCGAGTCGTACGACTCGGGACTGCCATCGCCCAGGCGCGCGGCCAGGCGCGTCGAGCCGCCGAGAACTTCCGTTACTTCGCGGACGTCATTGTGGCGCTCGGCGAGGAGGCCTTCACGCGCCGCCTCGCGGAGCGGGCCTCCCGTGTACGCGTCGGACTGCAGTTCGTCGGACCGGGCTCGCGGGCCCGGCACACGCCGGAGTCGCTGCGCCGGTTCGAGGCCACGCTCGTGGTCGACCTGCACGCGGCCGCCGGGCGCTATCCGGCCGACCCGCGGCTGCGGCGGCTGGTCGCGGAGCTGCGCGCGCGCAGCGAGCGGTTCGCCGAGCATTGGGACTCCGGCACGGTCGGACGGCACGAGGCCGCACGCAAGACCATCGACCATCCCCGGGCCGGCCCCCTGACGCCGGACTGCGACGTGCTCACCGTCGCGGGCAGCAACCTGCGGATCATGGTCCACACCGCCGAACCCGGTACCGAGGACGCCGAATGCCTCGCCCTGCTCACTGTCCTCGGCACCCATACGCTCAACAGCTGAGCGCTTCGCGGCAGTCTGAGGGGCGGACCGTGCGGGAGCGCTGCCGGCCGCAACCGGTCGCATGCGAGGAAGGGGGCGGTGACGCCATTGCCGTTGGCTTCACCGCACAAGCTGCGCCCCCGACTCCATCACCGCACGCCCGAAGCGGCGCCCAGAGGGCTCCGTCAACTCTCACCCGCCGTGGTGCCAATTCAGCTGCTCAGGCGCCAAGGGGGGCGCTCAGTCCGTGGCGCGAGCTGGAGTCGCCTCGCCGGCTGAGTGCGCTGATCGGCCGACTCAGCGGACTCGGTCGTAGACCATGGCGATCTCGCCCAGCTCGCCGGTCTCCTGGTGTGTGAGCTTCCACTTCGAACTTGGCAGGCCGTCGTCGAACAGCCGCTGCCCACCCCCGGCGATCTCGGGGCAGATCATGAGATACAGCCGGTCGAGCAGGTCCACGGAGAGGAGCGCCTTGATGACGCTCGCGCTGCTGTTGACGAGGATGTCGCCCTCGCCGGTGGCCTTGAGCTCAGCGACGACATCGGCAGCCGGGGCGTTCACCACGCGGGTGCGTTCCCACGGTGCTTCGGTCAAGGTGGTCGACAGGACCACCTTTTCCGTGTCGACCAGCCACTTCGCGTATCCGCGATCACGCGGATCGGCGTTCTCGTCCTCGGCGACCGTCGGCCAGAACCCCAGGAATCCCTCGGCGTTGAGGCGGCCGAGCAGCGCCGTTGTCGCGCCCTCCCAGATGCGGGTGAGGTGGTCTCGCGCGACCTCTGTGGTCGCGTAGGGGACGATCGCGTCTGCATCGCCGGGCCCGCCGGGGCCGTGGTATCGCCCGTCGAGGGTGAGGGCGATGTTCGCGGTCACCTTGCGTCCGGTCGGGTTGGTCATGGCTGTACTTCCTTTCCTTCGGCGTGAGCTGCCGTGGTGGTGCGCTGAGATGTGCCGACGGCGTCGGCGAGCTTGTCGAGGCCCTGCCCGAAGCCGATCTCGATGCCTGCGATGAAGTCCGCGGAATCGACCGTGCTGTCGGTGATCCGGTAGTGGACGTCGAGATCCGTGCCGGTGTCGGTGGGCCGGAGGCCGAAGTCGACGTGGGCGGTGAAGGCGAGGCTGCCGTCGGGAAGCCGCGGGGAGAGCCGGTAGGCAAGGCTCTCACCGGGGAAGGCGTCGTCGACGACGCCTTCCCCGCGCCCGGCGACCAGGTCGGAGCCATCGGCGTCCTCGGCGTCGCGGTACTCCAGGACGATCCGCCCGCCCGGGTGCGCCTCGAAGACGAGCTCGGAGACGCGGAGGTCGTCGGGCGTCCACCATCGGGTGAGCAGGGAGGGCTCGGTCAGGTGGCACCAGACCAGCTCGGGGCGCCCGGTCAGCGACCGGTGGAACCTGAACGAGCGACCGTCGGCCCACCCCGGCTTCTCCGCGGCGAGACGCTCCGTGTCGAGGCTGAGCCCGTAGCGGTCGTAGGTCGCGCGCGGGCCGCCGGCCTGATCCGCGGTGTCGGCGAGCCGGCTGAGCGCGGCCGCCAGGTCCCGCAAAGGCGCGGGCCGGAGCGCGTAGATGCGGCGCTGGCCGGTGCGCTGGGAGGTGACGACGCCGGCACGCTCTAGGGTCTGCAGGTGCTTGGTCGTCTGCGGCTGGCGCGCCTCGGCGAGCTGGGCGAGGACACCGACCGGGCGGGGCCGCTCGGCCAACAGACATACGAGCCGCCAGCGGGCCGGGTCGGCCAGTGCGGTGAGGAGTGCGTCCATGAGGGTAAGCATTCCCCACGACGAATATTCGTGTCAAGGAATATCTGTGGAACGGTCGGCCCATGTCGAGATCGGTCAGGCCGAGTCCGTTCGGAAGATCTCCCAGCCGTCACAGATCGGCTCCCAGACCGCGACGATCAGCAGACCTGTCGGCGGTGGCCACTGTCTTGGCGCTGGTCTGCCTGGGTGGTCATGGTGCTGCATCTCTCGTTCTGTGCCGGGCCCGTGGTCCGGGTCCGGGCCGGGTCCGGGCCGGACCCGGGTGAGAGTTCAGGAACAGAAGTCGGCGATGGTACTGGTGAGGATGTCGGTGAGGCGGTCCAGCGAGGCGAGGTCGACATACTCGGTGGCCGCGTGTGCGCCCGCGCCGTCGACGCCGAAGAGCAGGCAGGGGATGCCGGCACGGTCCAGGAGGGCACAGTCGGTCCAGAATGGCTCGGCGCGTACCACGGGCTGGTGGCCGAGGACCTGCTCGGCGTGGCGGGTCAGGGTGCGCACGATCAGGGCTTCGGGGGCTGCCTCGAAGGGCTCGCGGTGCAGGCCACGGGTCAGCCGGTGACGGAAGTCGGAGACCGTGTCCGCAAGGCGGTCGAGGAAGTCGGTCAGTTCGCGCTCGACGCTGTCGGCACTCTCGCCGGGGATGGTGCGGCGCTCCAGGGTGATGCGGCAGTGCGCCGGGTAGGTGGAGGGTTCCTCGCCGCCGTGGATGACGGAGGCGTGCACGGTGCCGGTGCCCAGGAGGGGGTGTACCGGGCCCTGCGCGAGGCGCCGTCCCAGCTCTTCCAGCGCGACCAGGAAGTGCCCGGCCTTGGCGATCGAGTCGATACCGAGCTCGGGCCGCGAACCGTGAGCCGCGCGGCCTTCGATCTCCACGTCGAACCAGGCGAAGCCCTTGTGGGCGAGGGTCACTTCGAGGTGGCTCGGCTCAGTGACGATCGCCGCGTCGGCCGTGAACGACTCCAGCACCTCCTCGGTGCCCGAGCTGCCGTGCTCCTCATCTGCGACGCAGGCGAGGATGACATCGCCGCGCAGGGGACCGCGGGCGGTGGCGCGGGCCGCGGCGACCATCATGGCCGCGATGCCACCCTTCATGTCGAAGGTGCCGCGGCCGAACATCCTGCCGTCGCGGATCTGCGGGTCGAGGGGGTCCCCGTCGTAGTCGGCGAGGCTGACCGTGTCGAGGTGGCCGTTGAGCATGAGTGACCGGCCTCCGCCGGTGCCTCGGGCGATCGCGACGAGTGAGGGCCGACCGGGGCGCTTTTCCAGGCTGTGGACCTCGAAGCCGCGGGTGGCCAGCCATTGACCGCAGAAGTCGGCGATGACGGCTTCGCCGGCCCTACCGGGAACGAGGTCCGGGTTGACGGAGTCGATGGCGATCAGCCGGGCCAGCAGGCGGCTGGGATCCGACTCCAGGGGATCAGGGGCCGCTGGGGTCGAGGGGGTCTCGGGGAACATGAGGGCCTTCCGAAGTTCTGATGCCACCCCGTGAGTCGGGGGCGGGGCGGTGGGCACGGCACGTGGGGTGGCAGTGTTTGCCGAGCACCGTGCGTCGTGCGTGTGTGGTGGCTGATGCAGGCCATGGGCGGTCAGTCCTGGTTGGCCAGGCGCAGGAGGGTGGTGGCCAGGACGTCGACTCCGTGGGCGCATGCCTCGGGGGTGGAGTACTCGCGGGGGTTGTGGCTGATGCCGTCGTACTCGCCGCGTACGAAGATCATGGCGGTGGGGCAGAGCACGGCGATCTCCTGGGCGTCGTGGCCTGCGCCGGAGAGCAGCGAGATGTGGTCCAGGCCGTGGTCGTCGGCGGCCTGCGCGATGACCTTCTGCAGCCCCTCGTCGAAGGGGACGTAGGCGGTCTTGGCCATCCGCCGGACGGTCAGCGACAGGCCGGGCCGGCTGTCCTCCAGGTCGCGCAGAAACGCGGCGAGGGCTTCCTCGGCGCGGGCCATCTGGACGTCGTCGGGGTTGCGCAGGTCGACGGTCAGCTCGGCGCGGGCCGGGACGATGTTGGTCAGGTCCGGATGAACGATCAGATGGCCGACGGTGGCCCGCAGATCCCCGTACTCGCCGGAGTCGACCAGCGCCCGCAGGTGGACGATGATCTGCGCGGCCGCCAGGCCGGCGTCGACCCGCAGGTGGGTGGGGGTGGTACCTGCGTGGGCTGCACGGCCGTGGATGGTGATCTCCTGCCAGGAAATGCCCTGCACGCCGGTGACGACGCCGATCTCGACGCCGTTCTCGGCGAGGACGGGGCCCTGTTCGATGTGGCATTCGACGTAGGCGTGCGGCGAGTCGAGGCGTACGTCGGCGAGGCCGTTGAAGCCGGTGCGGGTTAGTTCGCCACCGAGGGTGAGGCCATCGCGGTCAGTCAGGGCGTGGGCGTACTCCAGCGTGAGGCGGCCGGCGGCGACCGCGCTGCCGAGCATGTCGGTGCCGAAGCGGACGCCTTCTTCCTCGGTGAAGATGCCGACCTCGACCGGGCGGCGGGTGGTGATGCCACGTTCGTTGAGGATGCGGACGACTTCGATGCCGCCCAGCACACCGAGGCAGCCGTCGAAGGCACCGGCGGTGGCGACGCTGTCGATGTGCGAGCCGGTCAGCACCGGGGCCGCGGTGGGATCGGCGCCCTCGCGGCGGCCGTAAATATTGCCCATCCGGTCGATACGGACGGTCAGGCCGGCCTGTTCCATCCAGGCGATGACCTGGCGGCGGCCGGCCGCGTCGGTGTCGGTCAGGGCGAGGCGATTGACGCCGCGCAGGCCGGTGCGCTCGTCGTCGTACCCGCCGATGTCGGCGAGGTCCATCAGCGACTGCCACAGGCGGTCGCCGTTAATAGTGATCTTGTCGGGGGTGGGGCTCGTCATGACCTGTCTCCCGGAGTTGTCGGAAACGGTGGAGTCGATGGCGTTGCGGATCAGCCGGCTGCGGTCGCGCCACGAGGCCGACGCCGATCAGCACGACGTCCGTGGGCCGCCCGAGCGCGCACGGCGGGTCCGCGGCTCTTGGACGTGCCGGGCCTTGGACAGCAGGAGCACGTAGCTGCCCAGCCAGGCGAGGGTGAGGGGCGGTGTGGAGGAGGACGAGGAGCATCATGGCCCGGGCGGCGGCCAGTTGAGACGGGGCCGGCGCGGGAAGCAGCCCGGTGCAGAAGACGGCGGTCTTCGGGTTGAGGGCGTTGCTGACCGGGCCGGTCCGCCACGGGCTCCCGACGGGAGGAGGTCCCCGTATCTGCCATGACGGACACGGTGTGGCGGCTGTGCCACTGCGCTTGCACGCCCAAGAACACCAAGTAGCCGGAGCCCAGGAGCTTGACGGCCGGGTACGTGGGTGAGGCGGCCGGCAGGGCTGCGCGCCCGACCACGGTCAGCGCGCCCCGGACCAGCAGCCCGGTCGTTATCCCGCCCACGGTCCGCAGCGCGTCGCGGAGACCGGCCGCGACGGCACACCGGGGCACCGCCGCCATGTCCGGGCCCGGCACGATGGTCAGCAGGCCGAGGACACCGAGTGCCGCTATGAAGTGGGTCAGCACGCTGCCGGCCTTCTCCTGATCGAACTGATCAAACCGGTCGGCAGCGAGGGGACGAAGGTGCGGTGGCTCAACGCAGGCGTCTTTCAGGTGTGGCGTGTTCAGCGATCGGCGGTGGAGTTCGGGTTGGCAGCCGCGCCCTCGGTGCTCAACAGCACGACCACTGAGGTCGCATCCAGCCCCAGTGCCGTACGGCGTTCCTCGGCGCCCACCCCGGTGAGCACCGCACGGAGACCGGCGAGCGCCGCGGCCCCGCAGGGACCCGAGGAGACACCGAGGGCCGCGAGCTGAGCGACCGCGCGGGCACTGTCGGCGTCGGGGATGGCGACGGCGGCGTCCAGCCCGCTGTACAGGTAGGGCCAGGCGATGCTGGACGGGGTGCCGCAGTTCAGCCCGGCCATGGTGGTGTCGCCGGTGGTGACACTGACGGGTTTGCCGAGGGTGAGGCTTTCGAGGACGCAGGCCGCAGCCTCCGGCTCCACCGACAGCAGTGCCGGAGCCCACCCGGAGGGGCGGCTGCGGTAGTGGGTGACCACGGCCTGAGCCAGTGACCCCACACCCACCGGTATGGAGACGAGGTCAGGCCCCTCGACGACCCCTTCGGCCGCCAGCTGCTCGTCAGTCTCGGCGCAGAGGGTGGAGTAGCCCTCGACGATCCACCCCGGGATCTGCTCATAGCCCGACCAGGCCGTGTCCTGGACCAGGACCGCGTCCGGCCCGACAGCTGCCTCGGCCGCGCGGCGCACGGCCTCGTCGTACGGCGCCGAGACCTCGGTGACCTTCGCCTGCTCGGCGACGATGGCCGCCACAGCTCGCGGATGCACGCCCTGCGGAACGAAAACGTGGGCACGCTGCCCAAGCAGGCGTGCCATGCGGGCCACTGCCCGGCCGTGATTGCCGTCGGTGGCAGTCACCAGGGTGACCGGGCCCGGCTCTTTGCCGCTCGTGGTCCGCTCGGCAAGGGTGCGGTGGACCGCCCAGGACGCACCCAGAGCCTTGAATGCGGGCAGGCCCAGGCGGCATGACTCGTCCTTGACGAACACCCGACCGACCCCCAACTCCGTTGCCAAAGGAGGGAGTTCGGTCAGTGGTGTGGGTGAATGGCCAGGCAGCGCGGCGTGGAAGCCCCGCACCTCGACGGGTGCGGGTTCACACCGCCAGGTACGGGCGCTGGGTCGCAGAGACCACAGCGGCGCACGGGGGGAGGAAGCGTTTTCGGACACACGATCAGGGTCCGATGCCCTCCTACGATCGGTCCAGCGAATGTTTTCGACCTATACTCATCGAAGAAACCGACTATTAAGTCGCTCCGCGACGGCGAGGGAAGCGGTCCGGCCATGCTCGACCTGCACCGGCTGCGCCTGCTGCGCGAACTCAAGCACCGCGGCACGCTCGCGGCCGTGGCCGCCGCCCTGTCCTACGCTCCCTCCTCCGTCTCCCAGCAGCTCTCGCAACTGGAAGCCGAAGTCGGCGTCCCGCTGCTGGAACCGGTCGGGCGGCGGGTGCGGTTGACCGAGCAGGCCGAGATTCTCGTCGCCCACACCGAAGCGGTCCTCGAACGCCTGGAGCGCGCGGAGGCGGACATCGCCACCTCCCTGACCGACCTCACCGGCACCCTGCGCATCGCCTCGTTCCAAACGGCCGCCCTGGCCCTGGTCCCGACCGCGCTCGGCCTGCTGCGCGACCTGCACCCGCACCTGCGCGTCCACGTCACACAGATGGAACCGGAAAAGGCCCTTCCCGCCCTGCAAGCCCGCGACTTCGACCTGGTCCTCGCTGAGGAATACCCCGGCAACCCCAACCCGCGGCCCGCCGAACTCGAACAGGAAGATCTGCTCAGCGACCCCCTGCACCTCGCACTGCCCCAAACGGCCGACAGCCCGGATACCGAGAGCCCGATGGCGGCGCTGCGCTCACTCGCCAACCACGCCTGGGTGATGGAACCCGAAGGCACAGCCGCCCGGCACTGGGCCATGACCCTGTGCCGCAACGCCGGCTTCGAACCCGACGTACGGTTCGAGACCACTGACCTCCTGCTCCACCTCCGCCTCGTCGAGCAGAATCACGCCGCAGCTTTCCTTCCCGACCTCGTCTGGAACGGACAACCCCCGACCGTCACCCTGCGGCAACTCCCCCGCGACCGGCACACCCGCCGCGTCCTCACCGTCGTACGCCGCGGCCGCAGCCAGCACCCGGCCGTCCTCGCGTGTCGCGACGCCCTCCTGCGCGCGGTCACACTCCGCTCCGACCAGGGATAAGGCAGCACAGCACACCGTTGGCCCACTCATCCGGGACCGGGACGGCACGTTCCCCGAGCTCTTCGACACTGTCCTGCACGACGTGGGCATACAGGTGGTGCTCAGCGGCGTCCGGATGCCGAGAATGAACTCGATCATGGAGCGGTGGGTGCAGACCTGCCGGCGGGAGCCAGACCCGGGCACGAGCTCAACCGAACGACGTGACCGAGGACCACACGCCGAACCACTGCTCGGCGCCGTACTCCTCGAACCGCTCCACCTCGGTGAACCCCAGCTTCGCCGCGAGGCGCATCGCGCTGTCGTTGGCGGCCTCCGTGCACGGCTCAAACGAATAGCGCACGTTCGGAATACTGCCTGTCCACCAGTTGGACGGCGATGTCGAGGCGGCGGAGTACCGGGGGGTGGGTCCGTGCCCCGGAGCATGTGCGCCCCCTCGACGGCGTCGACTACGACCAGGTCGTCACCGAGCGGCTGGAGACACCGCCGCCCTCGGTGTGGAGAGTGCCCTGGACGCGGCGGAGCACCCGGGCAGGGAAGCCGCATGTATACGGTGCCCTGCCCGGCCCCCCGCCAGTGATCAGTTGCCATAGGCACTGCTGGACGCAATGGTCGCGCGTCCGTACCGTCGGCGTCTGACATGGGAGCGAGGGTGCGTTATCCGCCGGCCGCCGCGTGGAATTTGGTCTTCCCGGATCCGACCTGGTACAAGGCCTTGCCGTCCTTGATGCCGAGGTAGGTGGCCTGGCCGGTCACGTGATACATGCCGCCGGCCACGACGGGCAGGGCCACCGTCGCGGTGACGTTCACCGGGATGTCCACTTTGGTGTTCACGCCGAACCTGGTGCGATGCCAGTCGACCCCGACCTCGCCGCGCTCGGTCCACTGGGTTCCGGACGCAGCGGTCAGGCCCTTGTCCGCCGGGGTGATGCGCACCGTCTCGGCACCGGGGGAGGTGACGGTCAGGCCGAGGACGCCCTCGAGGACGCCGTTGACCCCGGCACCTCCCCAGCCGTGCGAGAAGCTCTCACTGCTGCTCTGGGAAACCTGGGTGCCGGTGCAGTCGGAGGTCGAGCAGCCGGGGGTCCACTGCTCCCACAGGAAGCTGCCGCCCTCGGAGAGGACCTGGGCCGGGCCGTCGTGGGACGGGTCGGTCAGGATCTTGACCAAAGTGTCCGGGCGGTCCGTGATCCGCAGCGCCTCGAGCAGCGTCCGCAGGGTCATCGGGCCCTGCTGCATGCCCAGTTCGGAGATGCGGTCACCCAGGGCGGCGTACTCGGAGGAGTCCGCGATCCCGTAGGCGACGGGGAAGGACTGCGAGTGCTCGCCGAAGTGATCAATACGGGAGCCTGCCGCGTCCAGGCCGTCGGACCAGGCACCGGTGCCGGGGTCCCTCAGCTGGTCGCGCATGGCCGCGGTCAGGTGGTCGGCCCGGTCGTCGTACGTCGTCCGGGTGCCCGTGTCGCCCAGTGCCTCGGCCGCCGTCGCGACCGAGCGCAGCGCGCCCACGCCGAGCGCGTTGACGACCGTGCGGTTGACGTTGCCCTTGGTTACGTAGCCGTAGCGCATGGGGGCGGGCCAGTCGATGATGCCGTACTGGTAGTCGCCGCTGCCGCCGGGCAGGTCGGCGACCAGTCCACGGTTGTCGACGGCACCCCAGATGTAGTCGGCGACGTTCTTCATCACCGGCAGGGCCTGGCGCAGGAGGTCCTTGTCACCGGTGGTCTGGTAGTAGCGGAGCACCCACTCGGGGAACATCTCGGTGTAGTCGGGGATGTCCCGCTTGGCGTCACCATTGGGGTAGACGGAGTTCAGGGCGCCGTTGTTCCAGTAGCGGGCCTGGGAGTTCATGAAGGCGACGATCGCCTGCCGGGTCAGGCTGCGCTCGCCGGACGAAGACATGGTGGCGAACGACTCGTCGATGCTGTCGCCGAGGAACTGACCCTTCTCACGGGTTGGGGTGTCGAGGAAGACGTTCTGCGACGACTGGAGCGCGGAGCGCTGCATCAGCTCGAAGACGCCGTCGAGGGTTGCGTCACTGCTGGAGAAGGTGGCCGGATGGGCGGCGTCAGTGTTCTGAACCACGGCGCTGATGTCCTCGGTGGTCAGGTTCTCGACCGGGTCGCTGATCTGCAGGTAACGCCAGCCCCAGTAGGTGAAGGGCTGCGCGGTTTGCGCGCCGTCCTTCTCGGTGTAGTAGAAGTGCATGTTGCTGCCCTGCGTGTCCAGCTTCGAGGTACCCGCGCGGGAGTTCTCCACCCAGCTGCCCTTGGCGTGGCCCCTGAGCAGTGCGCCGTCGAGGGTCACCGTGGTGCCGTCCACCGCCTGAACGGTGTGCGTCTCGGGGTCGCCCGCTCCGTATCCGTCCGCGGGAGCGTCGACGGTGATCCGGTCACCGACGTGGACGTTGCCGACGACGGCCAGGGTCAAGGTGGTGGCGCCGGCCGAGACGGCCGCGGTCAGCGTGCTGTTGTTCCGCCGGTAGCTGGTGGTGAACGTCAACTGCCGTCCGGCGGCGCCGTCCTGCAGACGCACCGAGGGAACGGCGGCGTAGACCTTGCCGAAGTCTGCGAAGACGGTGCCGTCCGGCAGGTGGAGCAGGGAGACGGGGTGGACGACCTTCTGTGACAGGTGGGCCTCCAGCGCGGACAGATGCGTGAAGGCGCAGGGTGACGAACTGCCCTCGTATGAAGCGCAGTTGACCGGGTTCGGGCGGGGGTGCGGGCCGATTGCGGTGGCAGCCGGCCAGCTGCTGTCGTCGTAAGGAGCGGTGTCCCAGCCCGTCATTTCCTTCGTCGCGTCGTAATACTCCAGACGGTCACCGGAGTCGCTGTTGCGATAGGTGACGGTGTCGACGCTCTGGGGCTCGTAGCGGTGCACCTTCCACGAGCCGTCGGACACCATGAGGTCCCGCGTCCCGTCCTTGTGGTCCACCACCACCTTGACCAGGAGGCCCGAGGGGCCTTCAGAGCCGCTGGGCCCGTTGGCGCGGCCCTGGCACTTGCAGTTCCAGTAGTGCGTGACAACGCCGACGGGCAGCTTCTGGCCCGCCGTGATCCCGTCGAGCTTCGAGACGTCGTAGTACCCCTCGCCCGCGTACTCGTAGGAGGAGCTGCGCTGCACCACGTGTCCGCCGACGTTCGCCTCCCAGTCCCCCATGGAGGCCACATACACGCGCGCGTCGGTCACCGGGCTGCCGCTCGAGACCGTCATGATCTTGCGGGCAGCGGTCCATTCGTTGGTGGCATCGTTGCCGGTCGCGGGGCGGCGGATCCACTGCGCCCCGGACCAGCCGTCGTCCCCGAGGCCGGCGCCGAAGGAAGCGGGGTCGGAGAACGCCGACTCGGCGCCCGCGTGGTCCCAGGTGCGTACCCGCCAGGTGTAGGAGGTTCCCGCCTTGAGGGCCGATCCGCCGTAACGTGTCCAGCTCTGTGCCGAGCTGGACACCTTGCCGCTGTTCCAGAGCTCGGTGCCGTCCCCGTCGCGGACGACGACCTGGTAGGCCGACTGGGTCTCACCGCCGTCGATGTCCTGGGGAAGCCAGCCGAACTGCGGTGCGCCGTCCACGGCGAGGGGGTCGACCCGGTCGTTGACGGTGAGTCCAACCGGCGCGGTCGGCGCGTGATTTCGGACGGGACCGGCGGCGAACGCCTGGGGCGCCGGGCTGAACGCGAGTCCCCATGTGAGAACGAACAGGCCGAACCGTCTGCAGGTTGCCAGCGGCAATCTCATGACGCGCCTCCATTCGAAAGGTTTGAACATTTCAATGCACCTGCGATCGAGTGCCCCTGCCGGCGCGCAAAAGGTCCCCGCTACAAGGCGAGGTGACCAACGGGTGACTGCGGGCACACCCTTTGAAACGTATCAATACGTCACCGTGAGGCTATGTAGTGGCCGAGCCACCTGTCAACGGTTGTGCACGGTCGGTCCGTCAGTGCCAACCGTGGCTGCTGATCCTCGAGTTAGCTAAGGGCTCGCAGAGAATCAACGTGTTGCTTCCGGCGATGCGGCTCGTTGATGTGGTATGGGCATAACGCAGGAGATTCGAGATCAACTGAGTGCGAAGTTCGGGGTGTTGTTCCCGCATCTGGACGAGCGGCAACAGCGTCTGCTGATGGGAGCCGAGGCCCGGCTCCTGGGACACGGCGGGATCCGGGCCGTCGCCCGGGCAGCCGGGGTCAGCGAGGCGACGGTCCGCAAGGGCGTCTATGAGCTGGAGGCTGGCGAAGGGCCCCTGGGGCGGGTCCGCCGGCCCGGCGGCGGACGGAAGAAGGCCGCCGACCTGGACGCGGGACTGCGTCCCGCACTTCTCGCCCTGGTCGAGCCGGACATGCGCGGGGACCCGATGTCGCCGCTGCGGTGGACGACCAAGTCGACCCGGAACCTGGCCGGCGAGCTGACGCTTCAGGGACACAAGGTCAGTGCCGACACGGTCGGTGACCTGCTGCGGGAGGCGGGCTTCAGTCTGCAGGCCAACTCCAAGACCGTCGAGGGCAAGCAGCACCCGGACCGGGACGCCCAGTTCCGCTACATCAACGACCGGGCCAAGGACCACATCAGCTCCGGAGATCCGGTGATCAGCGTGGACAGCAAGAAGAAGGAACTGGTCGGCCAGTACAAGAACGCCGGGCGGGAGTGGCAACCGGGGGGCGAGCCGGTCAAGGTCAAGACGCATGACTTCCTGGACCGGGAGGGGCCCGGCAAGGCGATCCCGTACGGGATCTACGACATCGCGGCGAACACCGGCTGGGTCAGCGTCGGCACCGACCACGACACCGCCGCGTTCGCGGTGGAATCCATCCGCCGCTGGTGGCAGGCCCGCGGCCGACACGATTACCCGCACGCCACACGGCTGCTGATTACCGCCGACGCGGGCGGTTCCAACGGCTACCGCACCCGCGCCTGGAAGAGTGAACTCGCTGCCCTGGCCGCCGAGACCGGCATGGACATCACAGTCTGTCACCTACCGCCGGGCACATCGAAGTGGAATCGGATCGAGCACCGGCTGTTCTCCCACATCTCCATGAACTGGCGCGGCAGGCCCCTGAGCAGCCATGACGTCATCGTGGAGACGATCGCGGCGACCACCACCCGCACCGGACTGACGGTCGAGGCCCGCCTCGACACCGACAGCTACGACACCGGCGTGAAGGTCAGCGATGCCCAGGTCGACGCGCTGGCGATGAGCCGGCACCGCTTCCACGGCGACTGGAACTACACGCTCCATGGCGATGCCTGCCCGCCCCCACGCCAGGGCGCGGGCATGGAGACCGAAGCGCGGTCGCCCGAGCTCCCGAATGACGTTGCCGCCGGCTCGCTCCGTGACCCGGAGCTGACCGGCATGACCGATCCACAACTGGACGTTCTGGTCAGCGCGTTGATCCCAGCACTGGCACGACGACGAGAGCAGACTCGCCGCGAACGCCGGGGCGGTGAGCGCCAACGAGCACGCGGTGCGGGCGCCAAGGACAAGCTCTCCGACGAAGACCGCATCCTGGCCACCGTGCTCAGCCTTCGCAAGATTGGTACCCACGACCTGCTCGCCCAGCTCTTCGGCGTCACCGGGAGCACCCTCACGCGGGCAGTCCAGGAAGTACGGCCCCTCCTGGCCGAGCGCGACCACGCGATCCCGCCTTCAACCGCCAGGTTCCGCACCCCGGCAGACGTGGCCGCCCACCTCGGCAAGTACGGCAGCCGACCCCCATCAGAGATCAAACCAGCATGTTGATTCTCTGCGAGCCCTAACGACCTCACCCGCGATCGAGTTCGGGGCGTGCTGGTCTGGCGGTTCGGCTGGCGGGTGATCAGCAGGCGGCGTCGCGGGCGAGGACGAGTGCGGTGCTGTGCGCGCGGAGGGTGGGCCTCTTGGCGGCACGGTCAAAGATCAGGGCGGCGATGGCCTGCTGGGTCTCGGGGAAGGTCTCGCGGCGTCCGGTGCAGCGTCTCGTACCGGAAACGATCACGATGCGTCGGCCGAGATGGTTACGGTCGTCCATGTGGCCCGGGTGAAGCCACAACCCTCAGTCCATCGGTGCCATCGGATGGCCTGGCTGCGCTCAGGGAAACCTGGGTGAGTAGGTGATGCGCTTGAGGTGGTACCACTGGGCAACGCACTTGGCCGGCCACGGCTTCTGACCGTGTCGGCCGAACGGTTCGCCCAGTCCACTGACCGAAACCGGCGTGTAGGGCAGCACCTGGTCGCCGTGTGCCGCGTGGGTGCGCAGCCATCGGTCCTGGCGGTCCCAGTGCTGGGCCCGTACCTCCATCTTCCGCTCCAGATGGGCCAGAGGGACGGCGAGTCCGACGCAGGCCATGACGCAGACCGCCGCCGCGGCCGCCATCGCGAGGCCGGGCAACCACTGGCGTGTGCGCAGGACGCGGCCCAGCACAGCACCGACGGTGGCCAGGAGCATGACGTAGAGGAGCAGATAGTCGTTCCAGGTGCGAGAGGCGGTAGCCACGCTCGCGCCGAATGCCGGATGGGCGACGACAGTGCAGAGATATCCGGAGAGCAGGAACGCGACTACCCCGACGGCGACCGGAATGAGAGGCCGCCGCCACAGGAGCCCTTGCGTCCGCGGGCCGTCTCCGCGCACCAGCAGTCCCAGGAGGAGACCGGCCGCGAAGGCCCCGGCGTACTGCCACGTCGAAAGGATCGTCCCCAGGATGTCGATGAACGCGCGCAGACATGTCATGAGCGTGTCCGGGCTGAACATTGACGTGACATCGGCGTCGAACCGCTGGCGCCTGGTGCGCGCGCCGGGCGACGTGTAGAGGATGACGGTTCCGATCGCGGTACCGACGAAGGTGACGGCGCACCACGAGCGGGCCAGAGTCCGGCCGGGGCCCGGCAAGGCCCAGTAACTCGTCAGTAGGGCAAGGGCGAGGACGACGAACACCACGACCGCTGTCTCCTCCGACAGTGTGCCGATGAAGACTCCGGCCACGACTGCGGTACTGAGGGAGAAGACGCGGCCCTTGCGGGTGCGCGCGCGTAGCAGCGGGATGACGGAGCCGGCGGCCAGAACTGGCGCGAGGGTGTGCGAGACCGAGGAGGCCGGCCAGTAGAACGTCTTGTAGGTGTTCTGCGTGGCGAAAAGGAAGACGCCTGTCATCAGGGCCGCCACCAGCGGCGGGATCGCGCGGGGCGCGCGCATCCCGGTGCTGCGGAGCGCTGAGGCGGTCACTGCCCAGAGAATGCCCAGGATGAGAATGCCGGTGCTCAGTGCGAACCACCTGTGGCCCGGGACCCCGAACGCGGCATAGGCGACGACGAGCAGTGCGTTGGCGACACGTCCGTTGTCCTGGAAGTAGAACTTGTCGATCAGACCGGATGCGCCGTCGTCCCGGACTACCGGGAGGAAGCACCAGTCGTCCGCTCCCGGACGGACCAGGCGGCCGATCCAGACCGCCGCGCCCAGAAGGCCGAGTGGCAGCACTGCGAGAACGGTGGTCCAGACCGTCGTCCACCGTGACGCGAGCCACTTGTTGCTCCCCGTACCGGATCCGTCTTCCGGGTGGGAGAGGTCAGGGGCCTTCGATTCGTCTGTGGTCATGTGTCCTGGTGCCCTTCATGATGGAGGCGCCGTTCGGGTCCGGCCGACGCGGGTTCCCGATCAGCGGGCACGTTGCTGGGTGAGGGCAGCGCCGGAGTTGATGGCCCATCGGGCGAGCAGGAACGAGAGCGGGGTGGCAAGGAGTCCCGCCGCCACGGCGGCGACGTTCTTGCCCATGCCCAGGGCATTTACGCCGGTAAAGAGGAGAACGCCGGTGAGTACGAGGTTGACGAGGCTCGAGACGGGATACCGGAAGAATCCGTGCCACGTCGGTTTCGTACGACAGGTGATGTACGTATTGAGGAAGAACGACCCTACGATACTGACGGCGAAACCGATGACGTGGGCGATCAGATAGGGGATCCATCGGTTCAGGGAGGCGTACACCGCCAGATAGACCCCCGTATTGACGATTCCGATCGACGCGAAGACGAAGAACTGGCGCAAGGTGCGCCCCTTGGACGATCCGATCGCGGAGGCTCCCGCATCCGTCGCTGACGGCGTTTCGGGAGGATGAAGGTCCGCAATGGTGTGGCGCTCCTGCCGCACGCTTACCTCCGTCTCGCGCACCACGTAGAGAGGCCGGTGCTTCGTTTCGAAGTAGATGCGCCCGACGTATTCACCGATGATGCCGAGCGTGGCCAGCTGGACCCCGCCGAGTGCTACGACAGCGGTCAGCAGGGTGGCGAATCCAGGGACGCGCACACCGTGCAGCGCAACGCCGATGACAATCCATAGCGCGTACGCCAACGCTGCGGAGAAGAGCGTGAGACCGATGTAGACAGCCAGACGCAACGGCCGACTGTTGAAGGAGATCAGTCCGTCGATGCCATAGTTGAGCAGGCGTCTTCCGCCCCATTTCGAGGTGCCGGCGGCGCGGCTGACGTTGTGGTAGGTGAAGCTGACGGTGTCGAAGCCGATCCAGGAGAAGATTCCCTTGGAGAACCGGTTGGCTTCGGGCAGGGCGAGCACCGCTTCGACGGCAGGACGGGAAAGCAGCCGGAAGTCTCCCTCTCCGTCGGTGATGTCGACATCCATGCAACGCCCCATCGCACGGTAGTAGGCCATGCTGACGACGCTGCGCAGCACGCCATCCCCCGAACGGTCCCGACGCGCGACAACCTGATCGTAGCCGTGCTGTCGCAGCTCCAGTATCCGGGGAACGAGCGAGGGCGGATGCTGAAGGTCGGCGTCCATGAGAATCACGGCGTCGCCCCGGGACATACGCAATCCCGCAAGCATCGCGGCCTCCTTGCCGAAATTCCGGCTGAAGGAGGTGTAGCGGACCCGCGGATCCGCGGCAGCGAGAGCGCGCAGCTGCTCCCTGGTTCCGTCCCGGCTGCCGTCGTCGACGTAACAGACTTCGAAGCTGCGTCGAGTCGTTTCGAGGACGACAACCAGTGTCTGGTGAAATCGCTCGATCACCTCGTCCTCATTGAAACAGGGAACTACGATCGAAACCTGGCACTCTGTCATTCGGATCCCTGGGAGATGTGGTCACGGCATCTCGGAGCATGCGTCTGTGCCCTCTTGACGCGTCTCGGCCCGAGGCATCGTCAAAGGAATTTTGCAGGCCCCAACGTTCTACGCGATGCCTCCGGCCGATTCACGCCACGGGATGGCACCGAATGGGTGAAGCATCCGTCCCGCCGCTGCCCGAACGGTCCCTGGCGATGCGCCTGACCGGCCGGCTCCTGATTCCTCCCTGCTGCGTTGCAGTGTTCTTCGAACAGAGAGTTGTCCAAACTCGGCTCTGATCAACGGCACGTGCGCTCATGTTCTGCTGAACTGTGGGGCACTTGGCCATATTCTGGGGCGGTTCGGGCCTGTCCGGCCCTTGTTGCCCTGATCGCTGTCGGTGAACTGCCGTGCCCGGCCGGACAGCGAGGGGCGTGGGCTGTGGGGGCCGGCGATTCCTACCGGGTTTGGCTCCCCGAGGGCTGCGACACGCCGGAGCGAACTGGCCCCGATCGCGTCAGCCTGTGGGCGGGACCGGATGCGAGGGCCGCGGCGCGGTCTCGGACCCGAGCGAAAGGAACACCGGTCGTGGAACATCCTCCAGATGAATCCGTTCAGGAGGGACGGAGTGACGGTGTTCCGGTTCCGGACCGCAGGTCAGCTCGGTGGTGGACATCTCTGTGGGTCGGTTCGCTCCCGATTCTCCCCATCGCTCTGCTGGCGGCCGCGGCGTGGTTCGGCCGTTGGGTGCGTCCATCCGGTGATGACTGGTGCTTTCTGCCCGTCGTACGTGACGGGGGGCTGTCCGCGATCGTCGGGAAGTTCTACTACCTGGACAACGGGCGCGTCATGAACGCTGTGCTGGTCTGGTGCTATGCGCGGTTCGGTGTCGCCGGACAACAATGGTTCGGCCTGATCAGCGGTGCGCTGATGCTCGGGCTCCTCTGGGCCGCGGTCGCCGGCACTCTGCCCAGGGCAGGGATGACGGTGCCACGAGGGGTCCCCCTCCTGCTGGCATCGATGGTGACGGCGATGTTCCTGTTCGGGTCCCCCAACACCTACAAGACGTTCTACTGGCCGGCCGCGTCCGTCTCGCACACCCTGCCGCCCGTGTTCGCCTGCGCAGCGGCCCTTCCTCTCCTGCGGGCCACATCACGACGGGGCAGAGGTTTCGCCCTGCTCACAGTCTTCGTGGCGGGGTTCCTTCTGGGCACGCTGTCGGAAGAGACCTGTGTCGTCGGTGTGGTTGTACTGAGCTGTTTGCTGCTGATCAGCGGCCGGATCTTCCCGCAGGAGCGACGTACCTTCTTCCGCGGCTGGTGCGCCGCCGGGATCACTGGAATCGTCATCGGAAGCCTGATCCTCCTCAGTTCTCCGGGCTCACGACATCGGCGTGAACGTCACGATGCCGCGTCGATACTCACTCCCGAATCGCTCCTCGCTTCGCTGCGAGGTTTCGCGCACATCGCAGCCATCCTTCTCACGACATGGCAGTACCTGGGGGCCTTCGTGGCCGGACTGCTCCTGAGTCTGCTGACCCGGGAGCACGAAGGCCGCCTTCCTCCGATGAGATGTGGGACGCTGCTCGCCCGGACCGGCGTCTGCGCCCTCCTCGTCTCCGGCTACCTGTGCACGGTCATCGCCTACCCGGTCTTCGGGCCGAGCGTCATGACGTCCACACGACTGTGGAACGACTACCTGCTGCTCTACATCCTGCTGCTTGTCCTCCTGGGCACACTCCTCGGCCGCGCGTGGAGAGAGAGCGGGCGCCCCACCGGGCTGCCGACGGCCGCCGCCGCATCCGTGTACGTCTTCGTCTGCCTCGCGCTTGCGGTCTCTCTCGTGCACCTCGACGCCGACATGGCGGTACGTGCTCGGAAATGGGACCACCAAGATCACTGGTTGCGCAGCCAGTCCGCGACCGGCGCGAAGGTACTCCCCTACACACGACTGCCCATCAGCAAAATGACCGAACCGTTCGGTGACGACGGGCGCAAGCCGTGGCCCGCGTCATGCGTGGCCCACTACTACCATCTGGAACGCGTGGTTCTGGCGACGGGACCCCCTGAGCACCGGCACCTGCAGACTCAGTCGATCACTCGCCGCGACCGGTCCACCCCAGCGCGGGATCCGAGCTCATCAAAGGCCCGCCGCAGCCTCTTCCCACTCGCGGCGGCCCACACGACGGCACACCAATAAGCTGTCGCCCGGGGGCGGTCCGAACCAGGGTCATTGCATGATCGAGATCTGTCTGGGTTCGTCACGTGAGACCGAGGGCTCGTAGGGGCCGGTGGTAGTCGCGGCCGGTGTGGCGGAGGGCGGCGGCGATGTTGGTCTGGCCGTCCTGGCGGAAGACGCTGATGGCGAGGTTGCGCAGGGAGGCCATGGCGCGGGGCAGGGTGCCGGTGCGGACCTTGGAGTCGTCCTCGCGGAACGTGCGGTCCCGCACGTGGTGCAGGAGGTTCTCGATACCCCAGTGGCCTCTGATCCAGGTGGCGAGCTCGGTGCAGGTGGCGTCGAAGACGCTCAGGCTGGTGATCAGGTAGACGCGCTCGATGGTCAGCTTCCTGGTGCTCAAGTCGCGTCGCCACCGTACGACTTGGATCGCCTGGCGGGCGCCGGGGTAGTCGAGGTGGCTGAACGCGGCGACCTTGAGCCGGCGGATCTCGTCGCGGTGGTGGGCGTGGTCGCGAGCGCGGTGCCCGAGCGGGATGTCCCGTCAGGGCAGCTTCCTGACCTGGGCGTACAGGCCCGGATGGTTCTTCTTCACGACGGCCACGTAGTGCGCGCCGCGACTGGTCAGATAGGCCCCGTGGTCGTGCTGGGTGTGCAGGGCGTCGGCGGTCACCACCGTGTTCTCCAGCTCGAGACCGTCCAGCAACGGCGCGAAGGAGGGGATCTCGTTGCTCTTGGAAGCGACCTGCCGCTGGGCCAGGACCACGCCGTGGTGGTCCATCGCCGCCAGCAGCTGGATCGCCGCGGCCACCCGGGTTCGCGATCCGCGGACCACCTTGCCGTCGACCGCGATCACCCGTCGCACCGGCCGTTTCTCCGCCTTCGGCTCGACCGGGGGCGGCGTTCTGGCCTGCAGATACGCGCTGATCGCCGCGTCCAGCGCGTCACCGTCCACACGCTGCAGCAGGCGGCGCACGGTTGCGGCGTGCGGCACCGGCCGCAGACCGGTAAGTGGATCGGCAGCGAAGCCGAGGACGCCCAGCACATGTTGCGGGGCATCCGTGATCCACTCGCTGATCGCGATGAGCGAGCGAGCGCCGGTCAGCACCGCCGAGACGGCTGCGCACAGCAACGCGAGGGCCGGATATCGCAGTCCTCGCGCATCGCGGGGATCGGTAACCAGGATCAGGAATCGCCGCAGGTCAGCGACATCGCTTGAGGTGAGGGGATCAGTCGGGGAGCCCAGTTGCTCCAGTGCGGAAGGGATGGGCGATGATGTTCGGGCAGGCACGGTCTCGCTCGGTTCTCATGGGTCTCGACAACCACATGATCACCAGCACCGTGCCTGCTCTGCTCTCCCGGGCCCCTTGCCCCACAACGGACATGACGCCACGTCACTCACGAGACCGGCGAACCGGACCAATCCCAATCACGCAATGCCCCTGCGGTCCGAACACGGACGGCGCACAACGACCTGCCGCACTGCTCAACCCGCGGTCATTCCAACGACCCCCTTCACTCACTGAATATTCGGTCATCCCGGCGAGTCGGTCGTTTTGCGCAGTCCAACTACCGGTACCCCTATGGGTGGTGCGCTTCGGCGAAACCCAAGGGGCATCGCCGAAGGTGTCACACTCGCTACCACGATTAGCCCAGGACCACCCCTAGCATGGACCTGATGCGGGCCAAAGGACGAGAAGGACGGGAACGGTCGAGTGGAGTGGACGAAGGGCATCAATAAAACCCGCTCGGCGCACCGGCTGATTCCCGCTACGGTGCTGGTGATGTGCGCAATTCTGGGATCATCGTGCTCTTCGAGTGATTCTCCTCCCGCAAACAGGGTCGCGGGCCCCACGTCGCACCGGACGTCGAAGGGGGCACAAGAACCTCACGGATGCCAACGCACCATGATCGGTGTGGCACATCCCGACGACGACCTCTACTTTGTCGACCCGGAGATCCGGAAGACCATCCATGCCGGATGCGCGGTCACCACCGTCTATCTCACCGCGGGCGATGACGGGAAGAGCCCACAGGCAGCCCGGGACTACGTCGCAAGAAGAGAGAGCGGGGTGCGCGCGGCCTATGCGGAGCTTGCCGGGGCCCCAGATCGCTGGACCGAGGACAGCACACGGGTCAGCGGACGCAGCATCAGATCCTTCAGCCTCGGAAGCGGTTCCCAATCACCCGTCAAACTGATCTTCCTGGGATTGCACGACGGGCTTCCCCACGGACAGGAAAGTGAGAGCATGCTCAAACTGTTCCTGGCGACCCGCAAACGGATTCAGCTGTTCCAAAGCGTGGAAAGCTACACCGAGGACCAGCTCCTGCAAACCCTGTCCGACCTCGCCCGGCAGGAAAGAGCGCAACGCATTCTCACGCTGGACTACGACAACGCTTCCTTCGCCTTCGGTCTCCGCGGCAAGGTCGACCACAGCGACCACGGCATCGGTGCCAGATACTTCAGAAAAGCCGGATATCTCACCGGTATCCCCGTCGCGTCGTACCTCGGATACACCATGTCGTCACTTGAACCCAACCTGCCCCCTGAACAAGTGGCCGAAAAGGAGGCGGCCGTCAGGCGCTACATCGCGCATGCCGATTGCCATTCCAAGAATGGCTGCGCCACGACTGACACCTACAGGGGGCCTCTCCAACTCGACGATTTGGACTGGGTTCACCGCCAGTATCAGCAAGAGCACCGGAATCCACGCCTCGGAGAAATCATGGGAGACATTGGAAGAACTACCGAGTTCAGCAGCAGGGATCCGGAGCAGTGCCTCGAAGCAGTCAGCACGCAACGGAAGTACGGCGCAGTCCGGATCAACACCTGCAACGGAACCAGCGCGCAGAAATGGGAAATCAGTGACGCCGGAACGATCAGAACACGACTCTATAGAGGATATTGCCTCACCAAAGTGACCAGCGGTGCCGGCCTGGCACCGTGTAACACATCACGTCCAGAACAGAAATGGGCACACAAACCCTGGAAAAGTACCACGTGGAAGCGCACGGCATGGCGAATCGCGGGAGAGAAAGGCATGTGCCTCTACCAGGACGACCGCTCGCTCCCCCCTCACTGGAATTCAAGGACGGCGCAGCACCCCCGACTCGGTCTCGTCAGCTGCAACAAACAGCCTGAGCCGGAGCTCTATTGGCGATGGGCAACAGGAACGGCTCACCATGACCCAAACGTTTCATAGCTTGATCTTTAACCTCGATCTTTCGCGAGATGTCCGTCAGCTTGTTGACGGACATCTCGCGTTTGTTGGGTGGAGTTGGGGTGTGGAGGCAGGCTCTCGCGTCGGGTCGGCGCCGGGTTCCGCCGCTCCGGTCGGGGTATCGCTGCTCGTAGGGACGGGAAAGTACCGGTCAGCCTGGGTTCGGGAGGCCTTCGAGCCGTTGCAGGGCGTCGGTGATCAGCTGGGTTCAGGGCAAGCGCGCCGCAAGGCGGAGGATGCGGCGGCGGCCGGTGGTCACGAGTTGAGCGGCGACGGAGAACAGTCGCAGCAGCAGCACACTGGTTTCCCCGCTTCGGGCGGCCCCGTCAGGGCGAGCATCGACATCCAGGCGAGGGCGACGTGGATGATCTCCGGAAAGATCTCGTTCTGCGCGGTGTAGTGGAGGGACAGGTTGGTGAGGCCGGTGGCCCGCGCGCCCCGGAAGCGGTCCTCGGCCCTGGCCCGCTGGCGGTGCCGCAGCTACAGCTCAGCGATCGAAAGGTTCTTAGTGTTGGTGGCGAAGCGGGCCAGCCGCATCCCGTCGGCGTCGGTGAAGCGCAACTGAGCTCCGGGGTGGTTGAGTCGGCCCGCAGCGCGGTGCCGGTGTTGCCACCGGCCCGTTTCTGCGGGCCGCTCGCCGAACCCGGCGTGCGCGTTTCCACGCACCGGGCTCTCCACGGTCTCTGCCGTCAGGCGTGGTTGGCCAGGGGCCAGGGATTTGGGATCTTGTTGCCGCGGTACCGGTATCGCTCGGTTGGCACCCGGCCGAGGTTGAACAGTTCGACCCCGTCTGATGAAGGCATTCGCCACCGGCCGGTGTGGTCGGTGAGGTGCCTTCGCAGATCGGTCCAACTCCAGCGATGCAGCCGCATCCACCACCGAGCAACCCGTCGCCAGACGAAAATGGCGAGGGTTTGCATGGTGCTCTTGGCGACTGCGTATCTGAAGTAGTTGGACCAGCCGCGCATGATCCGGTTGAGCCGTCTCAGCACGTCCCTGGATGGCTGTTGCGACAACCTGTGTGTCAGGGCACGAATCTTGTCCTTCAAGGACCGGATGGGCCGGTCTGCGATGAAGGTATAGACGTACCACTTGTCCGTACCTCGCTTGCGTTTCCACTGGAGGCGGAACCCAAGGAAGTCGAACCCTTCGCTCATGTGCACGACGCGGGTCTTGGATTCGGAGAACCGAAGCCCCAGCAGCGCGAGCACATCAGCGACTTCTTCGCGCAGGGTTTCCGCGTCGTCGCAGCTGCCGAACACGAGCACGACGAAATCGTCCGCGTAGCGGACGATCCGCCAGTTCGGTAACCCCTTCCGGCGACGGAGGGCGCGACTTACGGGGCTGCCCATCGCCCCGCCCGGCCGCCACGGCCCATGCACGTGCTCATCAAGCGCGCTCAGGGCGATATTGGCCAGCAGCGGGGAAAGCACGCCCCCAACGCAATGGGCAACTTCTGCTTCGAGGTGACGCTCGGCTACCGGCGCTTGGAACTCCTTCCTCGCGCGGAGGGTAAGGAGCGTCACAATGGGTAGTAGGTTTGTGACATGGTGCGTGGTGATCGTGTCGATAGCGTCGAGTACGCCCGGCGGGTCAACGCCGCCGCGGATCTGGTCGGGGCGGGTGTGCCCGTGGCCGCAGCCGCCCGCACGTTGGCGAGTAGGTACGGGGTGTCGGTGCGTCAGGCACGCCGGTATCTGGAGCAGGCCATGGCCGCTGGACATCTCGAAGTCCCCGAGTCGAGCGTGGTGTTCACTGTCAAGCTGCCGCAGTCGCTGGCAGGACAGATCCGCGCCCGTGCCCACGAGAGCGACCGGGCGATCTCCGCGGTGGTGGCCCAGGCCCTGGCCGAATTCCTTGAGCGGGGTGCCCCGGAGGGGCGGCCGGGCAGGTGAGGGGCCGGCCGGTGGAGGTGGAGGCGGTCTTCGACCGTCATGCGGCGGCGGACTTGTCCGCGGCCTACGCGGCGTTGGTTCCGCAGCGGCGAGCCCGGATACCGGACCGCCTCGAGCAGGCAGGAGTGAGCGATGACCAGCGTGGCGATCTACGCCCGGGTGTCCTCGGCCCGGCAGAAGAAGGACCAGACGATCAGCTCGCAGACCGCGGCCCTGCGCGCGCACGCCGCCGAACAGCGTCTTGAGCTGCCCGAGGAGTGGGTGTTCGAGGACGAGGGGCACTCCGGGGCGACCCTGGTGAGGCCCGCACTGGAGCGGCTGCGCGACCTGGTCGCCCAGTGTCGGCGTACGGGCTGTAGTGCAGAGGTATGTACGGGCTGATGCGCAGAGCTTGAGACCGTGTCAGCTGACGGCGGTGACGCCGCCTTCGATGGCGGTGAGGCGGTTCTTCAGCCGGTAGCTGGCGCCGTTGATCGCGAGGATCTCGCAGTGGTGGAGGAGGCGGTCAATGATGGCGGTGGCCAGGACGTCGTCGCCGAAGACCTGCCCCCACTCGCTGAAACTTTTGTTCGATGTCAGCAAGGTGGAGCCCTTTTCGTAGCGCTTGGAGAGCATCTGGAAGACGAGGTTCGCCTCGTCACGCTCCAGCGGGAGGTATCCAACCTCGTCGACCACGAGGACGCCTGGCCGCAGGTAGGTGCGGAGTTTGCTGGCCAGGCGGCCGATGGAGTCGGCGGCTTTGAGCTGGCGGACCATGTCGTCGAGGGTGGTGAAGTAGATCGTGTAGCCGGCCCGGCAGGCGGCGACCGCCAGGGCGACCGCGAGGTGTGTTTTCCCTACTCCCGGCGGGCCCAGCAGAGCAACGTTGGCCTTGGCCTCGACGAACGCGAGGGTGGCCAGGTCCTTGACCTTCCTGGGGTCGAGTTCGGGCTGGTAGGAGAAGTCGTACTCCTCGATCGTCTTGTAGTGCGGCAGCCGGGAAAGCCGCAGGGCATGACGGAAGCGGCGCTCTTCACGGACGGCGAGTTCTTCTTCCAGGACGAGGTCGAGGAAGTCGAGGTAGGCCATCTGACCGGCATCGGCCCGGCCGACGTACTCGGCCAGCGACTGGGTCAGGTGAGGCAGGCCGAGCTTGGTGGCGGTGGTGCGGATCCGGGCGGTGACCAGCTCGCTCAACGCATGTCCTTGGGGTCGATGGGGGCGGGGGTGAAGGGGCGAGTGCCGGTGATCTGGTCGTAGAGCGCCAGCGGCCGGGTGCCGACGTGGACTTGTGCGGCCCGGGCCCGGGTCAGCAGGGAGACAAGCCCGCCGGGCTCGGTGTCCGTGCGGGCCGGCCTGGCTGCGGGGGTGCCGGGATCGGTGGTGGTGGCGCGGGTATGTCCGTCGGGCAGGCACTGCCAGTGGGCCTCGTCCACGATGCGGGCGCCGCGGCCGACCGCGCGTGGGTGGACAGCCAGCAGCGTGATGCCCTGCGCGTCGGGCACCGTGGAATGCAGTGCGACCGTGGCCGCCGACGCCCTGACCTCGACCAACTGCCGGTGGCGGACCTTGACGGCGGGCACCGAGTACAAGTTGGCGTCGAAAGCGACCAGGCAGTCCTTGGCCACGTGCCGCAGAAACCGGTCGGCGACAACGTAGGGGCGAGCGGGCACCGGCCGCAGCGCGGCATGATCCCGCCCGGCCCGCACGCCGATCACTTCGCCGTGGGTGCGGTGGGTGCGGGCCCGGCGCTGGGGGACCCAGGCCATGAACGCCCCGTCCAGATCGTCCAGGCCCGAGAAGGCCCGGCCGGCCAGCACATGATCACGGACGATGGTCACCTGACGCTCGACCCGGCCCTTGCCGGTGGGCCGGTAGGCGGCCAGTACGTCGATGTCGAAGTCGTAGTGCCCGGCGAACGCGACGGCCTCCGGATGCAAGGGGACCGCCTCGCCGGGTGCGACATGACGGCGGACCACGGTCTTGGTCCGGTCGTAGACGATCACCCCGGGCACCCCGCCGTAGTGCGCGAACGCCCGGCGGTGGCACTCCCAGAACGCCGCCAGGTTCTGGCTGGTGGTGAAGCAGCAGAACGGATCCCGAGAATAAGACAGGACCATGTGGAAGGAGTAGACCTTCGGGATCCCGACATGGGCCAGGATGCCGCCCTCATCGCCCCAGTCGACCTGGGCCTGGGCGCCGGGCACCACTTCGAAGCGGCGGTGCAGCCGGGCCAGCTCGCGCGGGGTGTATCCGAGCTCCTCCGCAATCCTGGGGCGGGCCTGCTGCACATACATCTTGACGCGCTGGTAGTGGTGCGGGAAGTCATACTGCTCGACGAGACGCTCATGGATCACCGCGGCCTTCAGCAGCACCTCGGCCCGCAGCCAGGCATCGATCACATGCGCCCACGGCTTGATCACCTGGTTGCCCAGATCCGACCGCGGCGCCGGAGCCGGAGGCTCAGGAGGCCCGTCGCTCTCCAGGTACTTCTTGACCGTCCGCCAGTTCAGGCCAGTCTCCCGGGCAATCTCCGAGATGCTCGCACCCGCCTCATGCAGAGCCCGGAAACGCCGCAGTTCCAGCCACCGCTCCGGTTCCAGCAACATCCGGCAGGCCCTCCTCGACGCTTCATACGGTCAGCGCCAGACTCCTCTCAGCACGCCAGACCCCACCCCGACACGCCGGTTTACCTCTGCAGATCAACCCGTACGCACCTCTGCACCAGAGCCCGTACGCCGACACCCAGGTCGGCGTGGACGTGGTCCTGTGCTACGCGCCTGACCGCCTCGCCCGCAAGTTTGCTTACCAGGCCCTGCTGATCGAGGAGTTCGCCCGGGCCGGCACCCGGGTGGAGTTCGTACGCGGCCCACGCGGCGACAGCCCCGAGGACCAGCTGATGGTCCAGTTCCAGGGCATGTTCGCCGAGTACGAGAAGGCCCAGCTGATGGAACGCTACCGGCGCGGGAAGACCTACCGGGCCCGCTCGGGGGCGGTGAACGTGCTGGGCGGAGCCCCGTTCGGCTACTGCTACCTGCGCAAGACCCCCGAGTGCGGGGCCACCTACGAGATCGTCGAGTCCGAGGCGGCGCTGGTGGTCGAGCTGTTCCGCCGCTATACCGACGACGGGGTCTCCATCGCGGACCTGACCCGCTGGCTCACCGACAGCGGCACTCCCACCCGCACCGGCAAGACCCGCTGGGACCGCAGCGTGGTCTGGGGCATGCTCAAAAACCCCGCCTACCAAGGGCAGGCAGCCTTCGGCAAGACCCAGATCCTCCACGAGTCCCCGGGCCTGAACCGCCGGGCCCGCCTGGAGGGCCGTGGCACTCCGCGCGCCGTCAAGACCGCCGACCGCTCCCGCGAGGAGTGGATCATCATCCCCGTTCCCGCGCTCGTCACCCCGGCCACCTTCGAACGCGCCGCCCAGCGGCTCGCCGACAACAAGCGCTTCGCTTCGCGCAACAGCAAGGTCCCCTCCCTACTTCAGGGCCTGTCGGCCTGTGTGAGCTGCGGATACGGCTACTACCGCACCTCGACCACTACTTCCTCCGGCAAGAAGATCTACTACTACCGGTGCCTGGGATCGGACGACTACCGCTACGCGGGCGGCCGGGTCTGCACCAACAAGCCCGTCCGCGCCGACTACCTCGACACCGTCGTCTGGGACCACATCATCGGCCTGATCGCCGACCCGCACCTGATCCGGTCCGAGATCGACAAGCGGCTGGACCGTGCCCGCACCTCCGACCCCGCCACCCGCCAGCGCAGCCGTCTCGAACTGGCCCTGGCCAAGGCCACCGCAGCGATCACCCGCATGATCGAAGCGTTCCAGGAACAACTGGTCACCATCGATGAACTGCGGGCCCGGATGCCCGGCCTGCGGGCCCGGGAGAGCAACCTGCGCGGCCAACTCGACGCGCTGGAAGCCCAGCTCGCAGACCGCGACGCCTACCTCAAGCTCGCCGACGACCTCGAAGGCTTCCTCGCCCAGCTCCGCGAGAACGCTGGGACAGCCGAGGTCCCCGAACGCCAGCGCGTCCTGCGACTCCTCGTCAAGGACGTCCTCGTCGGCCCCGAGAAGATCACCATCCGGCACCGCATACCCGTGCGTGAGCACACCGCCGACGACCAGCATCAAGATCAAGACGCTACGGAGGGTGACTCATGCCTGAGTTACCCATTGCGTTGGGGGTGTGATTTCCCCGCTGTTGGCCAACATCTATCTCTCCGTACTGGACCGGTACTTCGTCCGGATCTGGAACGAGGAGATGAGTCCGCGCTGGCGCAGGCAGCACCGGCGCAAGAAGGGGCTGCCGAACTTTCGGCTGGTGCGTTACGCCGACGACTTCGTCGTGCTCGTGCACGGCACCCGGTCTGACGCGGAAGCGCTGAAGTCGCAGATCGGCGAACTGCTGGCCAGCAGGCTAAAGATGACCCTCTCGGTCGAGAAGACACACATCACCCACATCGACGACGGCTTCGTCTTCCTGGGCTTTCACATCCAGAGCAAGACTCGTGGCGACGGACGTCGCGTCGTGCTGACGATTCCGGCAAAGCAGGCGCTGGCATCGGTGATGCACAAGATCAAGAAGCTGACGGGGCAGGGAACGACCTCGCTCTCGTTGGCAGAGGTGCTGCGGAAGGTCAATCCGGTCCTGCGGGGCTGGGCGGCCTACTTCCGCTACGGCGCATCGAAGAAGACGTTCTCCTACCTCGGCTGGTACGCATGGTGGAGGCTGCTTCTGTGGATTCGCCGCAAGCACCCTCACCTGACCTGGAAGCAGCTGCGGCGGCGCTACTACGGGGCCGACCGCATCGCCGAGGACCGCATTGTCCTCCAAAACCCGGCGAAGATGCGGGTCGAGCGTTACCGCTACCGCGGAGCGCAGATCAGCACGCCATGGAACATGGACGAGGTCGATCCCGACGGAGCACGTTTCCGCCGGACCGGCCACGACGACATGGCATTCGTCGGCCAGGTCAGCGAACACCTCACCTGACTCTCTCGGATCACGTGGAGAGCCGGATGCCCGGCCAACGGGCACGTCCGGTTCGGCGGGCGGGGACGGGAAGACCGACACCTGCAAGGGTGCACGGCGTCTCGTCCCCGACCCAACCGCTCAAGCTCTACGGCCACATCAAGCCGGTCAAGAAGCGCACCCAGTTCCTGGAATTCTGCCTCTACCTGCGCACCCTCCATCAACCGTCGGTGCGGATCGCGATCGTCTGTGACACTCTCCCCCGCATGTGACCACCTGGAGATGCCAGCGAGTCGGCGACTGAGCAAAAGCGAACAACGTAGGGATCGCATGCACCCCCGCCAACAGCACCTGGCTCAACCGCGTCGAAGTCCAGTTCACTGCCCTGCGCTACTTCACCCTCGACGGCACCGACCACGCCACCCACAAAGAACAGGGCAGCATGATCCGCCGTTACGTCCCTCACAGGGAGGTGGAGGCGGGGTCGACCGCGATGATGGCGAGGCCCTGTTCGGCGGCCATGGAGATCAGCCGGGCCTTGAGCCTGCTGGCCGGGATGCCGGAAATCCGCATCACGTGGGACGGCGAAGTCCCGCTACAACTCACTTCGGCGCAGCAAACCGACACCAGCTCGCAACCCTGCAGAGGCTGACTCACCTGCTGGACCTACTCGTTAGCACGCGGTTTCTCCAGTCCTGGACGCTCGATCTGAGCACGGAAGACGTGGCGTGGACCCTCACGGCGCCGAATCGCCCCCGCGACCACTGAAGGTCGGCCCCTTTCCGCCGAAACGAATCAAGCTCACGGTGCTCGTCGATGAAGGAGGCAAGGGGAAGGATGTGCCATGATTCGATCCTTTCAAATGATCACGTCCCTACCGAACCCGGAACGGTTCAACTCAACTGACCCGGGACGCCAGACAGGGCCAGACGCAGGGCACAACACAACAACATCCCCTACGCTGCACTGCAGCGGTCACCAACGGGCGGCCGGAACAGAAAGGCGGCATCATGACCTCCGCAACCAGCACCCCGGGCAGCGTCGAAGCCACAACAGCTCTCCTGCAGGCGGAACTTCCGCGTCTGGAAGAGCGCAAGCAGGCCCTGGAGAAGGAGCTCGTCACCGTCACCGAACGCCTGGATTCGGTGCGCACTGCCCTGACCGCTCTGCAGGCACTGTCCACCGCACCCCCCGTGCCGGCAGCCGCTGTGGTTGACGGGGAATCCGACACCCGGCCTGATTCGTCGGCCGGCAGCGACGCAGACGCCGCATCGGAATCGAAGGCCGCCCCGGAGGGTCACCACGAACCCGGCCCCTCCGCCGTAAGTGAAGACACACCGGAGGCAGTAGCCATCCCCGCCCCTCGCAAGGCCCGCAGGACTGCTGCTGCCAAGGGCAGTAAGGCAGCTTCCAAGGCTCCTGCACAGCAGAAGAAGGAACGCCCGTCCAAAAAGGCCACTCCTGCCAAGGTCGAGAAGGCACAGACCGCCCAGAATGCAGCACCTGCGGAGGCCAAGGACGGGGGCCGCCTCATCGAGCAGGTCATGGAAGTGGTGTCCGCGGCCGGCGGCACACCTCTCCGGGCGCGCGACGTCACCGAGGCCCTGGGACGCGAGCTCACAGCCGGCAGCATCAACACCGTGCGCAGCACACTCGACCGGCTCGTTGCCACATCCAGGGCTCATCGTGCCGGACGCGGCCTCTACCAAGCCCCTGCCAAGTAACGCTTCCCGCGCGTGAGCACTGTCGTGGCACGCGGACGGCAGCGCACCAGCGCTGCCGTCCACCATCGGGAGGCCGGTGCCTGCTACAGCCGCGCACCTACCCCGAACGCGTGGACAGCCGC
Source organism: Streptomyces sp. NBC_01320 (assembly GCF_035974375.1). Lineage (NCBI taxonomy): Bacteria > Bacillati > Actinomycetota > Actinomycetes > Kitasatosporales > Streptomycetaceae > Streptomyces > Streptomyces sp. NBC_01320. The sequence continues at coordinate 10,276,545 of NZ_CP108390.1, read as the reverse complement.
TCTGAAATCCGCACGTTTCTGAAGTCTCGGCGTGACAGGATCACTCCCGAAGAGCCGGGCTGCCCGACTACGGCCCCCGCTGGGTTCCAGGTCTGCGCCGGAGCGAGGTCGCGACGCTCGCGTGTGAGCGTCGAGTACTACACGCGGCTGGAGTGGGGCCTGCAGGCCAAGGGCGCCTGATACACGGTCAGTTTCCATGTCCGGTCGGCAAGGGCTCCAGGCCGGCCGGACCGGCCGGTTGGCCAGGGGCAGCCAACTGCCGCATTCCTTTGATGCAACTCGCCTGATCCCGGGCACCGGACGCAATGGTCGTCAGCATCGGCCTTCAGGCCCAGCCGGCCGCCGCCTGCGACCGTGGCACCACACGGGTGGCGGACATCTCACAGCCCAACACCGCGCTCCGCTTCCAGCCCAGCCCTTTCGCCCCAGGTCAGACCGTGACCACGCCGCAGAGGTCTACCGCCAGGCAACAGGCCGGAAGGTCCCTGCCGTTGGACAGGGTTGACGTCGGCCTGGCGGAACCGTCCACCGACTACGGCATCAACATCAACTCCTGACGTAAGCGCCTGCCCCTCTCTCACGCGCCCGGTCCACGAGAGGGGCGTCTGCATCACTCGGGCCCGGCCGACGCATCTGTTCGCTGAACCGGATACCCGGGCGGTTGGCCGCTGTCCGCCAAGCCGGCCAGGGCCCCGCCGCGGCCATGGGTTCCAGCCGGCAACGGTCCTGCCGCCGTCCTGTCGCCTGTTCTGACGCCGACTCAGCCTGTGGCGTGCCCGAAACAGCATGGCGCAGGTGCGGTGCCCAGCGCGGCGCTCGGGATGGCGGGACCAGATGGCGGGAGACGACACCGGCTGCCGGCTGCTCCGCGGCCCCGCTTGTGAGCACGGACGATGCGGATGCAAGGGGGCCGCAGGCGACGGCGCTCGACTTCGCCGCGACGCCCGCGGAGCCGAGGAAGAACCTAAAGGTGATGAAATATGTCACAGAAGACAACGTTCAACGTTCAACTTGTTTGGGAGTAGCGTCGCTCCTGCCCCACCACCCCGGGGCACCCGCCAGGGTCCCCATCCATGGGGCTCCGGCACAGACCAAGGAGAAAGATCATGAATCACACCTTTGGACGTCGCGCCGCCGCCACGGCCGTCGCCCTCGCCGCCGTAGTCGGCACCCTGCTGATGGGCGGCGCCGCCTCGGCAGCTCCGAACCCTGCGGCCGGCCATGCCGCGCCGACCTCCTCCCACGCCCCGACCACCACGCCGTACGGCGACCACCGTGGAGACCGAGACGGCCACCGCGATGGCTGGAGCGGCCGAGACGGAAACGGCCACCGCTGGAGCGACCGGGACGGCCACCGCGGCGACCGGCGCTGGGACGGTCACCGCCGCTGGGAGCGGGAGGGCCGGTACTGGTACAGCGACGACCACGGTCACCGTTACCGCTTCGACAACCACCGCTTCTACCAGTGGGAGCACGGCACATGGGTCGTCGTGATCGGCAACGCGCACGGCTTCGACTACAGCATCTTCCGCTGACCGCACGGACCACGTCGAGCGCCGAGTCCGGGCACCCATCCTCCCGCCCGGGCCCGGCGCCCCGGCCCCAACACGTCGAACCATGACCAGTTGCGTAGAACACATGCTCCACATGGAGCTCGCGTCCCCTCTGGGGGAGCGGATCCTCGTGCCGACCCACCTGCTGTACAGATCGCAGGACCCGCTCGCCGTACAGCTCCTCTTCCAGGACAGCCTCCAGGGCCTGACCCCGTGGGTCTTCGCACGCGACCTTCTCGACGCAGGGACTCAGGCCCTCAGTGGGGAGGGCGACGTGCGGGTCTGGCCTGCCGAAACCGGCCCCGAGGCGCTCCTGCACCTTCTCCTGTCCTCCCCCCACGGGTCCGCCCACCTCACGGCCCCACTTGCTGCGGTCGAGCAGTGGCTGCGGCGCACGTACCAGCTCGTGCCCGCCGGCAGGGAAACCGAGGCGCTGGACCTCGAAACCCACCTCGCCCAATTCCTGGACGGGGCACCCTGAACCGTCACAGGCTCCCGTGAGGCTCGCTTTCAACACACGCCTGAGCGTCTTGCCCGCCCGACGCCGACCGCGACGGGCCGGCGCGACGCCAGCGAGGACGGCGTACCCACGGGGCACCACGGGTGACCGTGGCCGACGTCACGAGGTCAAAACGGACAAACGATGCCATCATCAATATCGTGCAAGATTCAACTATTAAGCTGGAGCGCACGCCGGTGGCGATGACGGAGCCGATACGTCGCCTCACCGGCCGGCTCCGCACCAAACGGGCCGACCACGTGGTGCACGGCGCCAAAACCCTCATCGCAGCACTGCTCACCTGGGGCATCGTGGCCCCTTGGTCCCCCGAGGGGCGGCCCTACGTGGCGGTCGCCACGGCTCTGCTCATGGTCAACGCGTCCACGGTCTACCAGTCCGTGACCAAGGCGACACAAAGTGTGGTGGCGAGGGTTGCCGGGCTGGTCCTCGCCCTCGCGACGGCCCGGCTGCTGGGACCGACCGCGGGCGCCGTAGCGGTCATCGCGGTCATCGCGGCCCTGGCAGGCCCCCGCCGCACCGCTGACGACCGTCTCCAGATCGCCTCCACCGCAGTCATCGCACTGGCCGCCACCGCAACCGACCCCATGGGCAGTCTCATATCCCCCGCGCTCCAAACGCTCACCGGCGCGGCCGTGGGCATCGCGGTGAACGCTCTCATCCTGCCTCCGCTCTACCTGAACGAGTCCGATTCCGCCGTACGCGACCTCGCCCGCTCCATGGGAACGCTGCTGCACGACATGGGTACCGGCCTCTCCCGGCGACAGCTCACCGCGAAGGCCCACAACTGGCTGCACCAGGCGCGCAGCCTGGACAAACGCCTCACTCACGCAGAGGAACAGGTGCGGCAGGCCGACGAGAGCCTGCGGTGGAACACGCGCTGCGTCGCGCATACGCGACGCAAGGAGACGACCTTCAACGACACATTCACGGCCTTGCGCGGCGTATCGATCCAGGTACGCGGAATCGCACGGACCCTGGCCGACAACGCACACGACAACCACGCCGATCACCACCTGGGGCACCAGTTCCTCGACCGGTACGCCGAAACCCTCCAGCTGGCGGGAGCGGCCGTCCAGGCATTCGTCGAATCGGGCCCGCCGACCGGCTCACCGGACGCATCTCCCCGTGAACGCCTGCGCGGAGCAATCGACGGCGCACTGACCTGGCACGACACCATGACCGACATGATCGGCCGGGGCACCCTCACCGAGCCGGGTGCCTGGCACGTCTACGGCTCACTCATGACCGACGTGGAAAGGCTGCTGGCCGACCTGGACCGCGCGGACACTCACTGACTGGCCGCTTTCACCCGGCACACGCGGCCTTCGCCCTCGCCCGAGCTTTCAGGTCGGGATCGAAGCAGCACGTGGTCGTCCACCGGAGTCGCAAGGAAACAAGCCGTCGCCTCCGGTCGCAGTCGCCGTTGAACCGGCATGGCGACTTCGGAGGAGTGTGCGGTCAACCGGACTCGCACTTGGTGGTGTTGTGCTGCTGCGGTCCTTGAGCGAGCAGCAGCGTCGGCCGGCGCCTGCAACCGGGGCACGGCTGCCGGGGCAGGCGGCGTACATACCGATACGTGTGCCGCTGGGGTGAGCGAGTACGGCGGCCGGGCGGGGGACGCAACCTCGCCGAGGAACCGATCCGTCGAGGTCATCCGTCCCGGCAGTCACGGCCGGTCGGTTGCCGAAGGGGAACGACTTCAGTCTCCAGGCCCAGCCAAGACCCTGGAGGGCCGGCAGCACCGGGGCCGCAACAACCGGTTCCGGTCCATCAACGAGCAGGTCAAGCTGCGCCAAGGCAACGGCGGGCGGGTCGTCAGCACCGGCGCGAAGAAGAAGGAGCTGCTCTGCCGGCTGCCCAACCCCGGGGCGGCAGGCGACCGATGGACGCTCCGGAAGTATTCCGGGGCGGCAATTTTTCGAGGCATGGTGTACCTCACGCCCCAGATAGTTCACCGTTCAACCACTTCGGGGTACTGTCGTCAGTGCCTGATCAAAGGCAAGCCCTCCCGGCCTGTTGTGCAGGTCACGGGGTAAGCAAGGAGGAAACATCATGGCTTTCAGGATTGCGCGACGCGCTGCTGTCGCGGCCGCTTCTTTGACGGTCGCAGCGGCCGGACTCCTCGCGACGGGTGGTCCCGCCTCGGCAGCGGCCCTCCCGACCGATGGCCGGGCAGCCGTCGTATCCCACCCCGTGCAGCTCTTCGACACTCATGACGAGGGCCGGCGCGGCAGCTGGGACGAGGGCCGGGGCAGCTACGACGACGGCCGTGGACGCTGGGTCAATGACCAGATCGAATGGATGCGGGACCACGACCGAGTCAGTTCCCAACTGAGCGACGACGACAGCCGTCGACGCTGGGTCAGTGACCAGATCGAATGGATCCGGGACCACCATGGGCCTCACCACTGGGTCCGGGAGCACGAGGGGCGTTCATACCGCTGACGGCCACCGTTGGTTCCTGTGGAACACCACGGCTGCAGACTTCGATCACACGTGGCAATAGACGCCGCCGATGGCCGGGATGGCCGACATCTCTTGGACGCCGCAGGCCACGGCCTGGCACGGTGGGTTCCGTGGGATCTGCCCCCGACGGCGAGGATGATCCTGTACACGTGAGGAGCGAGTCTTGTCATCTGCCGAACTGACCGACGTGGAACACCAGCACCTGGAGCGGGCCGTACAGCTGGCGGCCGAGGCACTGCAGGCCGGGGACGAGCCGTTCGGCTCCGTCCTGGTGAGTGCCGATGGCCAGATTCTCGCCGAAGACCGCAACCGCGTGCACAGTCTCGGCGACAGCACCCGGCATCCGGAGTTCGAACTGGCCCGCTGGGCCGCCGTGCACCTCCCGGCGCGCCAGCGGGCCGCGGCCACCGTCTTCACTTCCGGCGAGCACTGCCCCATGTGCTCGGCCGCACACGGCTGGGTCGGCCTCGGCCGCATCGTCTATGCGCACTCAGCGGCTCAGTTGACGCAGTGGCTGACCGAGCTCGGCGTACCGTCATCACCGGTGCGTTCCCTGGCGGTCCAGGACGTAGTGCCGGGCGTCGTGGTCCAGGGCCCTGTTCCGGATCTGGCCGGCCGTCTGCAGGAGATGCACCGCACCTTCCACCTGCCGACCCGCTAGGAAACTCTTCGGACGATCATGTGACTGCGCTGCGACTGGGTCGCGGATGTGGCCACGGAGCGGGGTGATGTGGCGCCGCCTCGACACCCTGCTCGGCAAGGCGGGGGATGCAGGGACCCCGCGAGGGTTGGACGCTGCCCCGACAGCCGAGAGAGGCTCGGCTGTTCTTGGGCCCTTACCGCCGAACATTGACATCCTCCCCGGCGGACAACTGCTGGCCGGGGAGGATCTCAATCCCCCGTCACGTTTTCGCGGCCCTGCAAGAGGGCTGCGGTCACGTACCGGGGGTGATGCTCGACTTGAAGGTCCAGGTGCCCGATCCCACCTGGTAGATCTGCACTCCGTCCCGGTGGCCGGCCGGGCGGGCGCCGTCGGGGGCGGTGACCTGGCCCGAGGTGGACGGAACCTCGACGGTGGCCGTGGTGCCGGCCGGGACGCGCGCGGTGAGGGAGAGCCTGTCGTTGTCGCGCTGCCACTGGCTGGCCGCCTCGCCGTACGGCGTGGTGTAGGTGGCGCGTGCCGAGGTCAGGTCGCCGACGACGGCCGGGGCGATCCGCAGCGCGCGGTAACCGACCGATCCCGGTGCCTGGTCGAGGCCCGCCAGACGGGTGGTGAACCAGGAGTCGATGGCGCCGAGCATGAAGTGGTTCTGCGACTGGCCCGAGCCGCCGTCCCAGGACTCGCCGAGCGCGGTGTTGCCCGCCAGGACCTGGTAGCCGTAGCTGGGGCTGGTGGTCTGCGTGGCGATCCGGTGGACGATGTCGTCCCGGCCCGCACCGGACAGAACGCGGAACGCGGCCGGCAGGGATATCTCACCGAGCAGCAGATGGTAGTCGGCTGCCTCGACAGACGCCGTGAAGTGGTCCAGGAGACGGTCGCGTTCGCCCTCCGGGTAGGCGCCCATGTCCAGGGCGAGGGCCTCCGCGCCCTGGCCGCCGCCGGCGAAGGTGCCGCTTTGCTGGTCGTAGTACTTGTCGGACAGGGCCTTGACGCTGGCGTCGGCCTTGGCGCGGTAGGTGGCCGCGTCCTCGTCCTCTCCCAGCACCTTCGCCATGTCGGCCAGGGTGTCGACGATGTGCCAGTAGCCGTACGTTCCCGACACCGCCTTGGGGAAGGTTTTGTCCGGGGTGAACCAGTCGCCGAGGGAGTAGTCGAGGATGCCGCCGGAGACCTTCTGCTCCAGGAACGTCACGTACTTCTTCATCTGGGGGTAGTACGCGCGCAACGTCTCCTGGTCACCGTAGGTGGTGTACAGCTGCCAGGGCACGAGAACGAACGCGCCGCCCCAGTTGGCGTCGTTGCGGTAGGTTCCCGCCAGTGTGACGTAGTCGGGGACGGTGGAGGGGATCAGGCCCTCACTGGTCTGTGCGTCGGCCATGTCCCGCACGATCTTGCGGAGGTAGGCGCGCATGTCGTAGTTGGCGGCGAGGGTGGGGAAGACCAGCTGGTCCTGCTCCAGCCAGCCGAGCTTCTCACGGCTGGGGCAGTCGGTGAGGATGCTCATCATGTTGCCCTCGACGGAGCGCCGGATGAGCGAGTGGATGCCGTTGATCAGGTCGTCGGAGCTGGAGAAGGAGCCGGCGGAGTCGTTGTCGGCCCGCAGCACCTTGCCGTTCACCGAGACGGTGGCGTCCTTGGGCAGGCCCTTGATCTCGATGTAACGGAAGCCGTGGTAGCTGAATTTGGGGTGCCAGGTCTCGGACCGCTTGTCGTTGCCGGTGGTGTAGCTGTCCCACAGCGGGCCGCCGACGTTGCTGATGGACTGGTAGGCGTGGCCGCCCTTGAGGCTCTCGGCCGGGTAGGCGCGGATGGTGGTGCCTTCGGGGGCGGAGACGGTGATCTCCGGCCAGCCGGCGATGTTGCGGCCGAGGTCGAAGATCCGGCTGCCTTCGGCGGCCCCGTCGACCTCCTTGCCGCTGAGTGTCTCGACGACTCGGACGGGTTCCGTCTCACGGGCGCTCAGGGCGGCCGGGGCGGAGTCGGCGCCGAGGGTGACGGCCCGGTCCCAGTGGGAGTGGTCGCCCCGGGGCTCGTCCCAGTCACGGATCTCGCGCCGGGCGTCGTAGTCCTCGCCGCCGTACCAGTTCGAGGAGGTGGTGGCGCCGAGGGTGGTGCGCCAGTCGTCGCCGGTGGCGATGCGGCGCACGGTGCCGTCGGCGAGGGTCACCTCCAGCTGGGCGATCAGCTTGGGGTCGCTCCGGTTGCCGTACAGCTTGCGGTACCGGTCGGCGGTGCTGAGCTGGTTGGAGATGCCGTTGCCCAGCTCGACCGCCAGTGTGTTGTCGCCGCTGCGCAGCCGGTTCGTCACGTCGTAGGTGGCGTACTGGACTCGGTCGGTGAAGTCGGTGTTGGCGGGTTCCAGGACGGCGTCGCCGACCGGTGCGCCGTTGACGCTGGCGTCGTACACGCCGAGTCCGGCGATGTAGAGGCGGGCCGACCGGATGTTCCTCGGGAGAGTGAAGTCCTTCGCGAACAGCGGCAGTGCGGAGGGCAGGTAGGGCTTGGGCGGCTTCTGGCCGGTGACCTGTGCCGCCCGGGTGTACGAGCTGTCGGGCTCGTCGGAGGTGGACAGCGTGTAGTCGACGGGGAAGCCGGGCACCTGCCCGTCGTCGGTGAGGACGTCGGCCCTCGGGTACAGCACGACCTGGTCGAAGGTCTTGGTCACCTTCAGATCGAGGGTGACGGTGACGGGTGCGTCGGAGACGTCGGAGCCGGTGTGCGGCAGGCTGGAGTAGCCGGCTGCCTGGTTCCAGGCGCTGTTGGTGACGGCGTCGGTGGCGAGCTTGGGCTCCCACACCTTGCGTTCGGTGTCCGACTCGGAGGCGGTGACCGTGGCGCCCTGGGCGAGGTCGGTGTCGGGGTCGTCGCTGTCGCGCACCTCGATCTCGGCGAGCTGGAGCCGGTGGGCGAGGGCGGGGAAGTCGTCGGCGAGGGGCAGGCCCAGCTCGGTGACGTCGAGACGGACGTACCGGGCGGTGGTCCGGGGCACCTTGACGGTGACCGGTTCGACGGTGTGCTTGCTCAGCTGCCAGTCGTCGTTGGTGATCCAGTCCGCGGACCAGTCGGCGGCGCGGGTCAGGCCGGTCTCGAAGACGACGGGGCTGCTCCAGTTGCCGGGGCCTGAGCCGCCGCGGGACCAGAGCTGGACCCTCCAGTAGACGCGGGTGCGGGAGCCGGGCGCGCGGCCGGCGTAGGTGGCCTGCGGGACGGACGATTCGACCTTGCCGGAGTCCCACAGGTCGGGCCGTGCCGACATCAGCCGGTCGCGGGTGGTGGCGGCCTGGATGCGGTAGGCGGTCTGGGCCGTGTCGCGGCCGCGGGAGATGAGCCGCCAGCTCAGGTCGGGGGTGGTGTCGTCGATGCCGAGGGCGTTGCTGAGGTGCTGGGTGCGCAGCTGCTCGGCGGCGACCGTGCCCTGCAGCGGGGAGGCCGCGGCGGGCGGGGCGAAGGGCGCCGTGGTGACCAGGGCGGTCAGCGCGGAGGCGAGCACGAGGGATCGTCTTGACGTGCGGGGTGTGCGGGATGTGCGGGACATGCGGAACTCCACGGGTACGTCGGAAAGAAGGGGTGACCGGAACGGTCCGGGCGTCAGTCCAGTTCGACCGTGAGCGGCAGGCGCGGAAGCAGCTTCACCGGGCCGAGCAGGCCGGAGGGCAGGGGCTTGTTCCGCTCGTTGGAGAGGGTGTTGGACACCCGTACGGAGAGCTGGTTGACGCCCGGCTTGAGGGCCTCGGTGACGTCGACGAGGTAGGGGGACCACAGGGCCGGGGCGAGCTTGTGCCCGTTGACGGTGACCTCGGCGACCTCGCGGACCGTGCCGAGGTCGAGGATGTGGTGCCGCCCGGCCAGGGCGCGGGCGTCGAGGGTGACGTCCTTGGTGTAGGTGCCGCTGCCCGAGTACAGGCGGGCGATGTCGCTCCAGTCGGCCAGGGGGCGGGTGACGGGTTCGGCACCTTCCTGGGCAAGAGTGAGCGTCCAGTCGCCGTCGAGGGCGATGGGGGTGAGCTGCTCGGTGACGCGGGCCGTCCCGGTGCGGATGTGATTGCCGTCGCGGGCGGTGAGGCGGTACGTGCCGGGGGCCTCGCCCAGGGCGGTCACCCGCAGCCTGTTGCCGTGCCGGGTGATGCCGGTGACCGGCAGGCCGCCGGTCTCGGTGAGGTAGGGGGTGTCCGCGGCCTTCCGACGCACCACGACCGCGAGGGTCTCGTAGGGGGACAGGGTGAGCCGCACCCGGACGCCCTTGGAGGTGGGCAGGCCGCGCACCAGGGCGGGGCCGGTGGCGCCGGTCGCCGGGTCCCACACCTCGGGCACGCCCAGGGCGGGCAAGAGGGCCTGGGTGGTGACGGCCGTGCCGCTCTCGTTGTTGAACAGGAAGGCGACGTCCTCGCCGCGCCGGGTGCGCAGCACCCGCACGGCCTCGGCGGCCGGTTCGAGGACCGCCGCGGCGGCCCCGGCCGCCTGACAGGCGGCGCCGAGCCCGGCGCCGTCCGCGACCCGCACGGCCTTGCCCCGGCCGACGGTGCGGCTGCCGGTGCCGGACGGGAAGAGCTCCGCGAGGGAACGCCTGAGCGTGGTGTTGTCCCCGTCGGCGGCGAGGGCGGGCAGGTCGCCCACGGCGATGAGGGTGCCGCCGCCCCGGACGAACGAGGTCAGGGTGTGCACCGCGGCCGTCTCCAGCACCGGGGTCACCGGCAGCACCACCAGGTCGTAGGAGGCCTCGCCGACCCGGAGCGCACCGTCGCGCGGCTCGGCGTGTGCGAGCAGGTCCGGGTCACCGGCCAGGGCGCCCTCGTGGACCAGGTCGAAGTCGACCTGGGCGCGCTCCAGGGCGAACGCGGTCTCGTCGAAGGCGGCATCGACCTCGCCCTGGCGGGCGGTGGCGGTGAACTGTTCGGCGGCACGCTGCGGCTGCAGCAGCGCGGTGCGGGCGCCGGAGGTGCCGCGGGCCAGCTCCATGACCCGCCCGATCCAGGCGGTGATCGGAGGCATTGCCCACCACCAGGGGTTGCGGGGGCCGAACGGCGGCGCGAAGTAGACATGAGTCTCGTCGGTCCACAGCGCGTGCAGCGCGGTGAAGTTGATGCCGCGGGTCGCGTACGCGCCGAGCAGGGCCCGCATGAAGTCGGGGGCGACCTGCCAGCCCATGTTGCCGAAGGCCTCCATCAGCACGCGCGGGCGCCCCATCTGGTGGGCGACGGAGGCGGGGTTGCGCGGGTCCATGGTGGGCGTGTCGAGTTCGTACTCGGCGGTGATCGCGTCGCCGCCCGGGACCTGCGCCCACTGGTTGACCTTGTGCAGGTCGCCGGTGGACTGCATGCGCTTGGAGGGGGCCGTCTCGTCGTAGAGGGGGTTGGTGATCAGGCTCACGCCGCGGTCGCCGTACCAGGTGGCCTGCTTGGCGAAGTACTGGGCGAACCGGTTGGAGACGGCCTCCCAGTAGCGTCCGTGCAGGATCCTTCCCTGTTCGCCGAGGTCGTCGAAGGCGCTGGCGTAGGCGGCGCCGGGCTCGGCGCCTACGGCCTTCAGTTCCGCGGCGAGCGTGGGCGACCAGGGCCGGCGCTTGAAGGGGTGCGGGGCGGCGGAGGCGATGAACGGCTCGTCGTCCCAGAAGCCCTTGATCACGGAACCGAAGAAGCGGCGGAAGCGGCGGTAGTACTCCCCGGGCACAATGTCGAGGAAGAGTTCGACGGGCTCGTCGTCGAGGAGGTCGGCGTACCCGCGCGTGTAGCCCTTGGAGTCGTCGGTGAGCGTCGCCCCGCCGAACAGGTCGATCTGCCAGCGCCCCGCGGGCACCTGCCAGGTGCCGTCGAGGTGTCCGGTGAGTTCGACCAGGTCGCCCGCATCGGTGGAGCCCACGGGGCGGGCGGTGGCAGCGACCGGGCGGGCGGCGTCCTTGGGCAGGTCCCGGACGGTGAAGTCGCCCGCGGCGGACGGTTGGTCGAAGGTCTGCTGGTAGAGGGCGGTGCCGTCGGCGGCGGTGACGGTCAGGCTGTCCCACAGGGAGCGCTGCCCGTCCCGGGCGTGCACGCCGACGCCGCCCTGGACCAGGGTCTCGTCGGTGACGGTGCCCTTTTCCTTGCCGTCGAGCGTGACGGTGACCGTGGCGCCGGTGACCTTGACAGCCAGGGTGTGGAACTTGGTCTTGTTGAAGCCGTCGGTGCGGGTGGACCGGGCGAGCTGGGTGACCATGGTGCCGGCGACCCGGCTGATGGTGACGACACCGGTCTGCTCGAACTCCACCAGCAGAGCGTTCTCGCCCGTCGCCGAGGCCTTCACCAGCATTCCGGCCGCGGTGACGTCGGGCTTGACGCTGCCGGAGACGGTGCAGTCGCCCCATCCGACGCTGTCGCTCAGCACGGCGGGGCCCGCGAGGACCGCCGCGTCGGCCACCAGGCTCCCGGTGTCGACGCCGACACCGGTGGTCCGGGTCGGGCGCGCGCTCGTCGGTCCCTGGACGATGTGCGTGGAGCGCCACAGGCCCTTCAGGCGCAGGTCGGGGCGGGCCTGGTAGGTGCGTGAACCGACGGTGCCGCCCTGGGTGATGAAGTAGCCGGCCCGGCCGCTGGGGAAGTGGTTGTCGTTGAACAGCCACACCTTCATGCCGGTCTTCTCGGCGGTGGTCAGCACGTGCTCGATGACGTCGAACCAGCCCTCGGTGAAGAAGGCGGGCTGCATCTCGGCGTTGTCGTAGGGGAAGACGATGACCTCGTACATGCCCTTGGAGCGGAGGTCGGCCATCTGGGTGTCGACGAGCTCGTTGGTGACCGGGCCGTTCCAGTACCAGTACACGGCGGGCCGGCTGTCGCGGCCTGGGTTGACGAAGTCGACGTCGCCGAAGGCGGGCAGGGGGGTCCCATCGGAGGCCCCGGACGCGATCGCGGGCAGGCCGTTCAGAAGGCCGCCGGTGGCGGTGGCGGCAGTGAGCGCGGCCAGGGTCACGAAGCGGCGCCGGGTCAGACGGGAGGCGCCTTCGGGAGAGCTGAACATGTGCGGCATGGCTGTGCGTTCTGCTTTCTGTGACGGGTGGCGCAAGGACGGCACGCCGCGCGTGATGCGTGACGGCACAGGGGAATGACGATCTGTCGTGCCCGGGGACGACGGCGCCCGGCCGTCGTCCCCGGGGCAAGCCCGGATCGCGCCGGGCCCCGGTCGGCAGAGGGCCCGGCGGTCCTCGGCCGATCGGTCCTCAGCCGTCGGGGGGCGGCCTCATTTGCGTGCCAGCGCCGCCATGTCCTGCGGCGACAGCGCCCGGTTGTGGATGCGGAAGTCCGCCACGGCACCGTGCAGGTAGGGGTGGGTGGCGTTCTGCGAACGCCCCAGGTAGTTGCGGCTGGTCTCGCCGAGCAGCAGGGGTGAGCAGACCATGGCCTCGTTGCGGCCGGTCTCGGCCCCGTCGATGTACAGCACTCCCGTGCCGCCGCCGAGGGTGAGCGCCACATGGACCCACCTGCCCTGCGGCAGCGACACGCCGGAGTCCACGACGTCCTCGCCCTCCATCCCGGCGATCTTGAGGGCGGCCCGCGGGAAGCCCTTTCCGGTGCGGGCGGCAAGGAAGAGGTAGGTGCTCTTGTGGTAACCGAGGTCGAAGATCCGTGCCGAGTTGGCCACCGAGTCCAGGCGCGTCCAGGCGCTCACCGTGAGCTCGGTCAGGCCGGTCAGCAGGCCGCGCGGCAGCACGACATGGCCGCCCGCACCGTCCAGGGCCACCGCTCCGGCCGCTCCGCGTCCGGCGGTCCATGCCGCGCCCTCGGCGAGCCGGCCGTCGGGGTGGTGTCCGGTGGTGTCGGCGACGGCGGCGCCGGCACCCTCGTCGAGCAGGTAGCGGGCGATTTCTCGCGGGCCGTCCTGGCGGGGCGGGCGCGCGAAGTAGACGTTGTAGTGCTGGTGGTGGACCTGGTGGAAGGGCCGCAGGGTGACCGGCCTCCCGTCCGCGCGCGCTGTGAACGCGGTCCCCCCGTCCGCGGCCGGCCGTACCGGGCCGCCCTCAAGGGTGGGGATCGTCGCGGACCCGGTCGTACCGTACTCACCGGCCAGCACCAGCGGTCCGTAGGACAACCCCACCACGTGCGGGTTGTCCGGAGCAGGGCGCTCCACGACCTCGCGGGGCAGGGTCATCTCGACGGTGTCACCGGACCGCCACTGCCGGTCGAGTGTCGCGTACGTCCCCGGCCTGACGTCGCAGTCGACGGTGCGGCCGTTGACGGTGATACGGGCGGTCCGGCGGCGCGTGCCGTCGGCGAGCCATCCCGGTATCCGTATCCGCAGCCGGAACCGGGACGGCGAGCCGGTGACCGTGAGCCTGACCCGCCCGGACTCCGGATATCTGCCGCCTTCCTGGCGGATCGTCACCTCCCGTTCCTGCCAGTGCAGTTCGGAGGGGATGAAGAGGTTGACGTAGAGCTCGGGGCGGCCGGCGCGGGCCGAGTGGAAGTAGATGCTGTCCGCGAACTTCGTGTGCGTCTCCAGGCCCGTGCCGTGGTCGCAGGAGAAGTTGTCGTAGTCGCCGCTGTAACTGCCGGGTGCGGCGCCCAGACCGCCCTTGGGTTGACGCCGCGACCCCGCCGACAGGCCGGTGTAGTAGGTGACGAAGCCGTGTTCGGAGTCGGGGTCCTGCTCGCCGAGCATCTGGTTGTACAGGGCCCATTCGTAGTGGTCCATGCGCTCGGCCCGGGCGGGGTCGTGGAGGAACAGCCGCCGCCCCAGCTTGAGCATGTTGTACGTGTTGCAGTTCTCGCAGGTCTCCTCGGACAGTCGGCTGACGATCTCGCCGGGCGGGCCGAAGAACTCCTGGTTGGCGTTGCCACCGATGACGTAGGAGTGGTCGTGGACCACGATGTCCCAGAAGTTCGAGGCGATCGCGCGGTAGCGCTGCTCGCCGGTCGCCTCGTACATCCGGGCCGCGCCCACGATCTTGGCGATCTCGGTGTTGGCGTGCCGGCCGTTCAGCTCGTCGCGCCCCTCGGCGAGCGGGCCGAACAGGTCCTCCTGGTCGAAGCGGCGGGCCGTGCGCAAGGCCGCCTGGCTACCGGTGGTCAGGTGCAGGGCGGCGAGCACGTCGTTCATGCCGCCCCACTCCACCCGTCGCACGTGGTCGAGCTGATCCGGGGTGAGCGGGGCAGTGCGGCGGTCGGCCCAGGCTGCCATGGCTTCGACGAGGCTCAGGGCCCGCTCGTTCCCGCACAGCTGGTACTGGTCGAGGAGACCGGCCATGATCTTGTGGATGGTGTAGTACGGCGCCCAGGGCTTCGAGCCCGCCTCCAGGTCGGCGAAGACCTGCTCGGGGAAGGCCGAGAGGTAGCCCTCGCCGTATCCTGCGGCGGGGGACGCCGCCTGACACTCCGCCAGGGCGTCGACGATACGGCGGCCCTTGTCCGCGTACCGGTCGTCCCCGGTACCGGCGTGCGCGAGCGCGAGGCCGGACAGCAGGTGGCCGGTGCTGTGGCCGCGCAGCTGAACGCCCGGGGCCTCCCAGCCGCCGCAGGGCTGCGCGCTCGACGGCAGGCCGACGTTGGTGCGGAAGGTGTGCAGGAGACGGTCGATGTCGACGGCTTCGAGGTAGGCGCAGGTGCGCCGCATGTTGTCGCGGAAGGGGCTGTCCAGCAGCCGTACCGATCCCGGCGCGAACTCGGCCAGCGCGGGGCTGGAGGGCGTGGACCCGGCCCGGGGCCCGTGGCCGTCGGTCGCCGCGGCCGGAGCCCCGGCGGCCGCCCAAGCTCCGACCGCCACCCCGGTTCCGATCACGAAGCGTCTTCGCGTCAGGTTCTGTCGTGGCATGCGGCGACTCCTCTGTAGAGCAAGAGTTGAATCGTTTTTTTGGATGACGGCCACTCTGGGGGCGGGGATCCCCGCGCGTCAAGATGTACGCAACAGCTCTTTCCTTCACCCCTATTGCCTTGAGTACACCGAGCACGTAGATTTCCGGCGCGTTAATTGAATCGTTTGAACGATGTTTCAAATGAACCTGCGTTCCGGGTCCCGGTGCTTCGCGCCCCGGTGGGCCCGACAAGGAGCAACATGAGCCTGCGACGGCGAACCGTACTGACGATGGGGGCCCTGGCCGGTGCGGCCGCGACTTCCCTGCCCCTGACGGCAGTTCCCGCGGCGGCGGAGGAAGGCAAGGGCAGCGCCGTGCCGCGCGGCTTCGGCGACCCCGAGTCCGGTGTGCGCCCCAAGTTCCGATGGTGGTGGCCCGACGCGCTGGTGAACACCCGTGAGATCGCGGACGAGATCGGGAGGATCGCCGCCGCCGGTTTCGGCGGCGTGGAAATCGCGGCCGTCACCCACAGCCTCAGCCAGCAGATCGACGCCCAGCGCTACGGCTGGGGCACCCCGGCGTGGACGGCGGCCGTCGAGGCCGCGCTGCGGGCCGCGAAGCGGCACGACGTGGTGGTGGACCTGACGGTCGGCCCGGCCTGGCCGGCAGCGGTTCCCTCGATCACCCCGGACAGCACCGCGGCGGCCAAGGAACTCGCGCACGGCCAGGCCGTGGTGGCGCCGGGCGAGACCTACTCGGGGCCACTTCCGGCCGCCGTGTCCGAGGCCTCCGAGGATGTCACCGTCCAGCGGCCGCTGCTGGTGCAGGCCGTCCGGGTCGCCACGGGCAGCTCGGCCGGCGCCGTCCCCGTCGTCCTGGACCAGTCCAGCGTCACCGACCTCACCTCGACGGTGCGCGGCTCCACCCTGACCTGGACCGCGCCCGACGACGGCAGCTGGCTGGTCGTCGCCTACTGGGAGCGCGGCTCCGGCCAACGCCCGGAGGGCCCGGCGCACACCGCCCCGCTCTCCTACGTCGTCGACCACTTCAGCGACGCGGGCACCGGCGCCGTCACCGGCTTCTGGGAAGAGCACATCCTCACCCCGGCAATCCGGTCGCTGTTGCGCGACGTGGGCGGCGCGCTGTTCGAGGACTCCATCGAGCTGGAGACCGACGCCACCCTGTGGACCCCGAAGCTGCCCGCCGAGTTCGAGCGCCGCAAGGGGTACTCGCTGCTGCCGTACCTGGCGACCGTGGTCGAGAAGAAGGAGAAGCCCGTCTTCAGCTTCGGCCCGGCCGTCGACAAGCCGGTACGCAGCGACGTCATGGACGTCATCACCGAGCTGTACATCGAACACCACCTGCGTCCGCTGCAGAACTGGGCGCACACTCTGGGCCTGAAGCTGCGCATCCAGCCGTACGGCCTGGAGACCGACGCGATCTACAAGGCGGCGATCCTGGACATCCCCGAGGGCGAGTCCCTCGGCTTCAAGAACCTGGACGACTTCCGGTGCCTGGCGGGCGGCCGGGACATGGGCGGCCGGCTCGTCCTGTCGAACGAGGCCGGCGGTGTGGCCAACGGCGCCTACTCGACCACCTGGTCCGCCACCTTGAAGAAGCTGGTCATCCAGTACGCGGCCGGCGTCAACCAGGCGGTGTTCCACGGCTTCGCCTACGCCGACGCGCCCGGCGCCGCCTGGCCGGGCTTCGCCGCCTTCTCGCCGTACAGAGGCGGTGCCGGGTACGGCGAGGCCTGGGGCCCGCGCCAGCCCACCTGGCAGCACGCAGACATCGTCGCCGACTGCCTGGCCAGGATCCAGCAGGTGCTGCAGACCGGGGTCAACCAGGTCGATGTGGGGGTGCTGCGGCAGAAGGGCTACGCGGGATCCGGTCTCGGGGCGCCCTGGTTCACCGGTGACGGCGTGCCCGTCGGCTGGACGCACACCTTCCTCAGCCCGCGTCTGCTCGACCTGCCCAGTGCCGTGGTGCGCAACGGCCGGTTCGCCCCCGACGGCCCCTCCTGCAAGGCGCTGGTCGTCGACGGCGACGTCATGAGCGGCCGTGAACACACGCTCCAGCTCGATGTGGCCCGGCGGCTGGTCGCCTACGCGGACGCGGGTCTCGCGATCATCCTGATAGGCAACTGGTCGGACGCGCACGTGCCCGGGATGCCCGCCGCCGCGGACGACAACACCCGGCTGCGCGAGCTGCTCGTGGAGCTGCAGAAGCGGCCCACCGTGCACACCGTCGCGGACCGTCCCAACGTGCCCGAGGCCATCGAGGCGCTGGGGCTGCGGCGCGACGTGGAGTACGCCGAGACGTCGATGCTGCTGCACGCGCACCGCCGGGACGACGACACGGACTACTTCTTCTTCGCCAACGACGCGGTCAGCAAGAAGGGGTCGACGGGTTCCCGGATCCGTCACGATGTCACCCTGACCGCCCATGTCCGCGGGGCAGTCCCCCACCTGCTGGACCCGTGGACCGGTTCGGTCACGCCGCTCGCCGCGTACACCCGCACCGAGGACGGGCGGATCCGTCTCACCGTGGACCTGGCGCCCGGTGCCGTGAGCATCGTGCGGCTGTCCCGGCCCACCGGTGGCGTCTTTGCCCGGCACGTCACCGCCACCCACGCCGACGAGGTGGTCACCGCCGACGGCCGGACGTTCGAGGTGCGGGCCGCCGCCGCGGGCGCCTACCGCACCACGTTCGACAACGGGCGCTCGGTGAACGCCGTCGTCCGGACGGTGCCCGCGCCGTTCGCCCTGGAGTCGTGGAAACTGGACGTGGAGGACTGGCAGCCGGGCTCGAAGGCCACCGAGACCGTCCGTGTGCGGCACCAGCTGTCGCTGCCGGACGGGCTTCTGCCGTGGTCGCGGATCACCGGTCTGGAGGACGTGTCGGGCGTGGGTACCTACCGCGCCGTGTTCACCCTGGGCGAGGAGTGGACCGAGGGGACCGGGGCGCGGCTGGAGCTCGGCGAGGTCTGCGACACCTTCCGCATCCGCGTCAACGGCCGAGACCTTCCGCCGGCGGACCAGGTGACGCGGGTGGTGGACCTGGGCTCGCGGCTGCGGCACGGCTCCAACACCGTCGAGGTGGAGGTGGCGACGACGCTGCTGAACCGGCTGCGGGTGGCCGACGCGCCGGTGTTCGGCGCCGCCACACGTCAGGCGTACGGGCTGCTGGGCCCGGTGCGGGTGGTGCCGTACGGGACCGCGACCGTGCACGCGTGAGCACGGCACCGCAGTGAGCGCGCGGGCCGGGGCGGGGACCAGGTGTCCCCGCCCCGGCCGGCCGTGTTGTACGGGGAGGGCGGAGAACGGGTGGTGACCGGGGCGGCCGGGCGGCGCGGGCACGGCGGAATGCGGAACACCGGGGTCCGCTCTCCCGGCTTCGGGAAGCGGACCGTTCCTAACCAGTGCACATAAGTGAGTCCTGGACCCACCGCTGCGTACTGGGCGCATCCCGAACGGTTTTGGATGCGCTGGGTTCCCGCGTTCGCTTCCCGCTCGGCGACGGTCCTCCAGGGGGCCGGTCCGTTGTGGGTGGGCGGGTTCCCTCACGCCCCCGGTCACCTGGTCCGGCCTGGACGGTCCGATGCCCCACACGATCACTCCGGTCGTGTGGGGGCGGTGCCGTCCGACGCCGGACCGGGTGTCCGAGGGCGCGTCGTCCGATCGCGATACCGGCGGCATCGTGACGGGACATCTTTCGGTGGGGGGTGGTCAGCGGTTCCTGCCAGTGCTGGGCACCCCACATGCTGGTGTAGGCGGGGTCGACCGCAACGATCGCGAGCCCCTGTTCGGCGGCCATCGACACCAGTCGGGCCTTGAGCCTCCCGGTCGGCATGCCGGAGATGAGCTGTCGGAACCGCTTGCGGCGGCCGTGCTTCTCCCGGGTCTTCTCGGTGGTGAAGTCGAGGTCTTCGATGCCGATCGCGGCGACCCCGGCACGCACCGCCCAGTTGATCAACCGGGTCAGCGCGTGGCGGATCTGTGCGTCGCGGTGAGCGGCGGTGCCGGACAGGTCGTAGGGGAAGCGGTGCGGGTCACCGACCGGGTTGCCGTGCCGGTCGAGAAGGTAGGCGGCGAAGTGGTCGGCGTTGGTGTCGACGCCGACCATGCCCCGGGCGCGGGCAGTCTCCAACGGGATGGTCTTCACGGCGGGGCGTTGCCAGGATGCGGTCAGGTACCAGCGGCCACGCTCCACGTCGAGGTGGATGCGGTAGGCGACGGCCCGGTTCGCGGTGATGCGGTCGGCCCACTCCCCACCCCGGTGCGCAAATGCGATGCGGGAGGTGAGGGTGTACCGGCCGTGCTGGGCGTTGGCCAGGTGCGCGAGCGGGGCAGGCAGTTTGATGGACACTTCGCCGTCCGGGGTGACGCGGATCGTCTCGTTCCCGAACCGCTTCCCCGACTCGCCGTCGGCGGCGACGAACCAGCGTTCCGCCTCCCAGCGCTCCCGCCACTGCTCTTCGGTGAGCTGGGCCTGGGTGAGGTGGTGGCGGGTGTTGAGGAGACGTTTACCGCCCCGCACCACTCGCACCCGTCCGGCCTGCCAGTCACGGACGGCAGCGGCGTGCCGGTCTTCCAGCATCGCGAGGCGGCGGGACTTGCGGAACCACTCACCCCGGGAGCGGTAGCCACCCGCCGCGCGCTTGGTGCCCTTCTCCCCGATCGGGAGGGACAACCGATGCCGCAACGTCCTGATCCCGGCATCCAGCGTCTTCATGTGCGTTGCCTGGCAACGCCGGGCCAGCGCCCACTGATCGTGCGTGGCCTTGGTGATCGCACCCGCGATCCGCGACGACGACAGTGCCGTCAGCTCCCGCTTACGCGACGCCCAGGTCTGAGCGCTGTGATCGTGGCCATCCGCACAGCGATCCTTGAGATCACGGGAAGCCAGCGCACCCTGGTGCTCGCCGACCGCGCGCAGCACCATCTCGTCGTGGGGGGTGAGGTGCCCCAGCCGGTCCCGGATCGCCACCCCGCAAGGCCCGGGCACCACGAAGGGCACGGCCAACTTCCGCAGACCACCCACCACATCACCCCCTCCCGCAAGGCCGGACACCTGCCACCCAGCCCAACGAACACAGGCACCAAAGGTCACACACTCGACCCCAGAACCCCCGTTCCCCCCATGAACTCGCCGTCAGAGGCTCACTCCCGCTCGCTCCAACTCACTTCAGCGCAGCAAACCGACAGCAGCTCGCAACCCCGGTGTTTCCCGGCCTGGCATTGCGGACCCCGGCGCTCCGGACCCCGGCGTTGCGGACCCCGATGGTGGTGCTCCGTGGCCCCGGCGTTCCTCAGCCGCCGGCCGTGCTCGACTGCCGTACCACCAGCTCCGGCGGGAGCACCACGTGTTCGTGCCGGTGCTCGCCGGCCTTCTCCCCCGTCTCCTGCAGCAGCAGGTCGGCGGCGATGGAGCCGATGGCGTAGGCGGGCTGACGCACCGAGGTGAGCGGCACGGTGGCCGCGGCGGCGAACTCGATGTCGTCGTAACCGACGATGGCGATGTCGTCGGGCACTCTCACCCCCGCGGTGTACAGCGTCTGGAGCACCCCCAGGGCCAGCAGGTCGTTGGCGCAGAAGACCGCGGTGGGCCGCCGCGCCAGCCCCAGCAGGCGGGCCCCGGCGTCGCGGCCCGCGGCCACGTCGAGGCGGTCGGTGGGCAGTTCGTGCAGTGCCTCGTGGGGCAGCCCCGCCTCGTCAAGGGCCGCCAGGGCGCCCGCCCGCCGGTCCTGCACCTGTTTGAGGTGCTCGGGCCCGCTGACGAAGGCGATCCGGCGGTGGCCTGCGGCCGTCAGGTGTCTGATGGCCAGGGCGCCGCCTGCCACGTTGTCGACGGCGACCGAGCAGCCCTCCTCGTTGCCGTCCACCCGATCCACGACCACGAAGGGAATGCCGAACCGGCGGAACTCGCGCAGCGTACGGCCGCTGGAGTCGGCGGAGGTGACCAGTGCCCCGCGCACCCGTTGCTCGGCGAAGAGTGCGAGGTAGTCCGCCTCCTCCTGGACGCTCTGGCCACTGTTGCAGACCATGACGCCCAATCCCGCGTCGCGCGCGGTGCGTTCGGCCCCGCGCACGACGTCGACGAAGAACGGGTTGCCCATGTCCAGGACCAGCAGCGAGACGATACGGCTGCGGCCCGCCCGCAGTTGGCGGGCCGACTCGCTGCGGACGTAGCCGAGGCGGGCGATCACCTGCTGGACATGGCGGCGGGTCCGGTCGGAGACCCGTTCGGGGCGGTTGAGCACATTGGAGACGGTGCCGACGGAGACCTTCGCCTCCCGTGCCACGTCCTTGATGCCGACTGCGGACCGGTTGCCCGTCGTACGTCTCGCCAAGGCGCCTTCCCGGTCGGCTCCGCGGATGACGGGGCCGTCGGTCGGCGGGAACGGCAAGGAGCCGTTCGTCCCGGAAAAGCCCAGCCCGGTTCTCATGGCAGGTGGAACACCTCCGTGAGGGGGAGCATGGCGGCGTCGGGTCCCCGGCCGTCCAGCTCCTCGAAGAACTCGGACATCTCGGCCTGCCACCGCGCGTTCACGTCGGTGGCGTCCATGGCGGCGCGGGCCGCGTCGAAGTCCTCGGTCTCCAGATAGCCGACCAGCAAACCGTCCTCGCGCAGGAAGAGCGAGTAGTTGTGCCAGCCGGCCGCGGAGAGCGCCTCGCGCATCTCGGCCCACACGTGCTGGTGGCGTTCGCGATACTCCTCGGCCCGGTCGGGCCTGACCTTGAGCAGGAAGCAGACACGCTGCATGTCATGTCCTTGGTGGGTGCGTACGGGGGTGGGGCCGCTTCCCCGCGGTCGCGGCGGAGCGGCCCCACCTGTGCTGGGGTCAGAACTTGTACTGGTCGATGTTCTTCGCGTCGAAGACGGTCGGCTTACC
The DNA here is from genome assembly GCF_035974375.1 of Streptomyces sp. NBC_01320. NCBI lineage: Bacteria > Bacillati > Actinomycetota > Actinomycetes > Kitasatosporales > Streptomycetaceae > Streptomyces > Streptomyces sp. NBC_01320. The sequence goes on along the minus strand of NZ_CP108390.1, from coordinate 10,254,696 downwards.
GAGGGAGACCACACCGTCCTTGCCGATGGTGTACGTCCCCATGCCGCCGGCCTTGAAGGTCTGCCCCTCGGCGCCGGTGATCTGGCCCGACTGCAGGGCGATGGCGGTGCGGGCGGCGAGCTCACCGAGCTTGTTCGGGTCCCACAGCTCGAAGGCGTCGACGGTGCCGTTCTTGACGTAGGCACGCATGTCGTTGGGGGTGCCCAGGCCGGTCAGCTTGACCTTCCCCTTGTACTTGGAGCCGGACAGGTACTGAGCGGCGGCCTTGATGCCAACGGTGGTCGGGGAGATGATCCCCTTCAGGTCGGGGTACTCCTGAAGCAGGCCCTGGGTCTGCTGGAAGGACTTCTGGGCGTCGTCGTCGCCGTAGGCGACCTTGACGAGCTTGATGTCCTTGTACTCGGGCTTCTTCAGTTCCTCCTTCATGAAGTCGATCCAGGTGTTCTGGTTGGTGGCGGTCTGGGCGGCGGACAGGATCGCGATCTCGCCCTTGCCCCCGATCTGCTTCGCCATCTGCTGGACCTGGGTACGGCCGAGGTCCTCCGCGGAGGCCTGGGAGACGAAGACCTGGCGGCAGTCGGTCTTGGTGTCGGAGTCGTAGGTGACGACGCTGACGCCGTTCTTCATCGCCTGCTTCAGCGCGGTGCACAGGGCACCGGGGTCCTGGGCGGACACCGCGATGGCGTTCACCTGCTGCTGGGTCAGGGTGTTGACGTAGGAGACCTGACCGGAGGTGTCGGTGCCGCTGCTGGTGCCGACCTCCTGGTAGGTCGAACCGAGCTCCTCGACGGCCTTCTTGCCGGCCGTGTCGGCGATGGTGAAGTACGGGTTGTTGACCTGCTTGGGCAGGAAGGCGATCTTCAGGCCCTTCTTGGTTTCCGCGTTGGCGTCGGCCTTTCCGGTCACGGCGGAACCGGACTTCTTGTCCGTGTCGTTCTTGGTGGTGCCGCCGCAGGCGGTGGCGCCCAGGGCGAGAACGGTGGCGGTGGCGACGGCGAGGGTGAGTCGACGGGTTCTGACGGTGGCGAGAGACATGAGGGTCCTATCGTTGCGAAGTACGGATTTGTACGGGGTGTTGCCTGGTTCGGGGCGCGGCGGACGGTGCCGCTCCGCCTCCCCGCAGGGGCTGCGGACGGTGTCGGCGTCCCTTCAGGAGGTGGCGGCCGGCGGTCTCAGGGGAACCGCGGTCGCCTTTCTGCGAGCCCTGCTCTGGGCGATCTGCCGGCCGACGCGCGGGGCGAGGACGGAGACCACCAGCAGGACACCGGTGACGACGATCTGGGACTGGGCGGAGACGTTGAGCAGGCTCATCACGTTCTGCAGGGTGCCGAGCAGGAACACACCGGCGATCGCGCCGCCGAGGGTGCCCTTGCCGCCGTCGAAGTCGATGCCGCCGAGCAGGACCGCGGCGATGACGGAGAGTTCGAGGCCGGTGGCGTTGTCGTAGCGGGCGCTGGCGTAGTGCAGGGCCCAGAAGACACCGGTGAGCGCGGAGAGCAGACCGGTGGTGACGAACATGGACAGTTTCAGGCGCTTGACGCGGATGCCGGCGAACCGGGCCGCCTCCTCGGAGGCGCCGATCGCGAACAGCGAACGCCCGACGGGGGTGGCGTGCAGGACGACCACCGCGATGGCCAGCAGCACCAGGAACGGCAGTGCGGCGTACGGGATGAAGGTGTCGCCGATGCGGCCCGCGCCGAAGTCCAGGTACTGGGTGGGGAAGTCGGTGACCGAGTCGGAGCCGAGGATGATCTGGGCGATGCCCCGGTAGGCGGCCATGGTGCCGATGGTGACGGCGAGGGAGGGCAGGCCGAGGCGGGTGACGAGCAGTCCGTTGATCAGACCGCAGACCACACCGAGCAGCAGGCACAGCGGGATGATCGTCTCGATGCTCATGCCCTCGTTCCACAGAGCACCCATCACCGCTCCCGACAGGCCTGCCGTGGAGCCCACCGAAAGGTCGACCTCACCGGAGACCACCAGCAGCGTCATGGGCAGCGCGATCAGGGCGATCGGCAGGGTGTTGCCGATCAGGAACGAGACGTTGAGCGCGTTGCCGAAGTTGTCGACGAACGAGAAGGAGCACAGCAGCAGCACGACGAACAGGGCGCCCACCGCGGTGTCCCAGCGCACCGCGCCGCCGAGGCCGCGCCGGGCCGTAGCCTTCGTAATGGTGTCAGTCATGGCGGGCACTCCTCATCTGTGCGGCCTTCTTGCGCAGCACTGCGGCGACCCGCAGGGCCAGGATCCGGTCGACGGCGATGGCGAGCAGCAGCAGGATGCCGTTGATCGCGGTGACCCAGACCGAGCTGACGCCGATCGCGGGGAGCACGCTGTTGATGGAGGTGAGCAGGACGGCCCCGAGCGCCGCTCCGTAGACGCTTCCGGAGCCGCCGGTGAAGGCGACGCCGCCGACCACGACGGCGCTGACGACGGTGAGTTCGTAGCCGTTGCCGGTGGCGGAGTCGACGTTGCCGAAGCGGGCGAGGTAGAGAGCGCCGGCGAGTCCGGCGAGGGCGCCGCACAGGACGTACGCGGTCATGATGCGGCCCCGGACCGGGACACCCGCGAGACGGGCCGCCTCGGGGCTGGAGCCCAGGGCGTACAGGTCGCGTCCGCTGCGGTAGCTGCGCAGGTAGTAGCCGACCGCGAGGAGTACGACGAGGGCGAGCAGGGCGAGGTAGGGAACCGCCCAGATGCCGTCGTGGCCGAAGCCGACGAAGCCTTCGGGCAGCGCGTCCGCGGTGATCTGACGGGAGCCGACCCAGATGGAGTCGATGCCGCGGATGATGTAGAGGGTGCCGAGGGTGACGACGAGGGCGGGCACCTTGCCGAGGCTGACCAGGGCGCCGTTGAGAAGCCCGAAGAGCGCTCCGAGCGCGACTGCGAGCAGTGCCGCGAGCAGCGGGCTGCCCCCGCCGTTCAGGTAGTTGCCGGCGGCGAAGGCGGAGATGCCGAGCACCGAGCCGACCGACAGGTCGACGTTCCGGGTGATCACCACGACGGCCTGGCCGGTGGCGACGAGGGCCAGGATGGTCGCGTTGAGCAGCAGGTCCTTGATGCCCTGCTCGGACAGGAACTCGCCGTTGTAGATCTGGGTGGCGCCGAGCATCACCACGAGCACGGCGAGGACTGCCAGTTCGCGCGCCTTGAACATCTTGTCGATGAGGGTGCGCGCGCCGGCGGCCCGGGATGCGGGTGCGCTCCGCACCGGTTCGGCGGTCGTGGTCATGCCGCGTCCCTTCCTCGGGCTGCGCGGCCGGTGGCCGCCGCCATCACGGTCTCCTCGGTCGCCTCCGCGCGCGGTATCTCCGCGGCGAGGCGGCCCTCGTGCATCACCAGGACCCGGTCGGCCATGCCGAGGATCTCCGGCAGGTCGGAGGAGATCATCAGCACCGCGACGCCCTCGGCGGCGAGCGAGGACAGCAGCCGGTGCACCTCGGCCTTGGTGCCGACGTCGATGCCGCGGGTCGGCTCGTCCACGATCAGCACCTGGGGCGCGGTCGCCAGCCACTTGGCCAGGACGACCTTCTGCTGGTTGCCGCCCGACAAGGTGCCGACGACGTCGGCCAGTCGGGCGTACTTCACCTGGAGCTTCACGGCCCAGTCGACGGCGCGGTCGCGCTCGGCCCGGCGGTTCATCAGGCCGGCGCGGGTGGTTTCGGCGAAGCCCGTGAGCCCGATGTTGCGTTCGATGGACATGTCCATCACCAGGCCTTGGGCGCGGCGGTCCTCCGGGACGAGGGCGAGGCCCGCGGCCATGGCCAGGCTCGGAGCACCCGGCTTGAGCTTCCGGCCGAGCACCTCGACCTCGCCGCCGTCCCAGCGGTCGACGCCGAACACGGCCCGCGCCACCTCGCTGCGGCCCGCCCCCACCAGTCCGGCCAGGCCCACGATCTCGCCGCGCCGCACCTCGAAGGACACATCGGTGAAGACGCCCTCACGGGTGAGCCGGCGCACCGTGAGCGCCGGCTCGCCGGTCTCGGTCTCCTGCTTGGGGTACAGCTCGTCGAGGTCGCGGCCGACCATGCGGCGCACCAGGTCGTCCTCGGTGAGTCCGGCCAGCGGCTCGCTGCTGATCCAGGTGCCGTCGCGCAGGGTGGTCACCCGCTGGCACAGCTCGAAGATCTCCTCCAGGCGGTGCGAGATGAACAGCACGGCGGCGCCCTGCTCGCGCAACGTCCTGACGACGCCGAAGAGGCGGGACACCTCGCTGCCGGTGAGGGCGGCGGTCGGCTCGTCCATGATCAGCACGCGGGCGTCGAAGGAGAGCGCCTTGGCGATCTCGACGAGCTGCTGGTCGGCGATGGACAGTCCGCGGGCGGGCTGTTCCGGGTCGAGGTCGACTCCGAGGCGGGCGAAGAGGTCGGCGGCGGCCTGCTTCACCGCGCGGTGGTCGACCCGGCCGAAGGAGCGGGTCGGCTGGCGGCCCACGAAGATGTTTTCGGCGACCGAGAGGTCGGGGAAGAGCGTCGGCTCCTGGTAGATCACGGCGACGCCCGCGTCACGGGCGTCGGCCGGGCCGTGGAACTCCACCGGTGATCCGTCGAGCAGCACCGTACCGGTGTCGGGCCGGTGCACACCGGCCAGGGCCTTGATCAGGGTCGACTTGCCCGCACCGTTCTCGCCGGCGAGGGCGTGGGCCTCTCCGGCGTACAGCCGCAGGGAGACTCCGCGCAGGGCCCGGACGGCACCGAAGGACTTGCTCACCTCCTCCAGCGCGAGGACCGGAGTGGCATCCGGTTCGGGTTGCGTCATGTGTCTCTCCATGGGGGTCAGGGTCGGCCAGGGGATCTGTGCACGCCGAACCGTGCCGATGCGATCACCCGGCATGAAATGTTTCAGTGAGGTTGCCCGGAAGCTAGCCCTGCCCGCCCCTCAGGTCAAGAGGTCGACTTCGACGCAACGGGGCGAAACAGGAGAAGGGCAAGCAAGTCCACCGGTCAATCCCCCATGACCTGTACGGAATAAAGCCTGCCTGCGGGCCGCGGAAGACCAATAACACGATTACGTAACGCGGCCGCCTTCAGCGGAGACCCTTGACGCCCACGAAACTCGGGGCTAACTTTCCCGTGTAATGAATCGATTCACACATTTGTGTGTCTGCCGGCCCAGTTCCGGGCTGTCGCGCTTCCCGAGGTGAACATGACTGACATCGCTGCCGTGAAGGCCGCACTCGCCGGACAGCGGATCGAGACGCCGTCCTGGGGCTACGGCAACTCCGGTACCCGCTTCAAGGTTTTCGCCCAGGCAGGAGTGCCACGCACCCCGTGGGAGAAGCTGGACGACGCGGCGAAGGTCCACGAGTTCACCGGGGCCGCGCCGGCCGTCGCGCTGCACATCCCCTGGGACAGAGTCGACGACTACGCGGCACTCGCCTCGTACGCCAAGGAGCGCGGCCTGAAGCTGGGCACCATCAACTCCAACACCTTCCAGGACGACGACTACAAGCTGGGCAGTGTCTGCCATCCGGACGCCACCGTCCGCCGCAAGGCCCTGGACCACCTCCTCGAATGCGTCGACATCATGGATGCGACCGGTTCGAAGGACCTCAAGCTGTGGTTCGCCGATGGCACCAACTATCCCGGCCAGGACGACGTCCGCGAGCGCCAGGACCGGCTCGCCGAGGGCCTGGCGAAGGTGTATGAGCGACTCGGCGACGACCAGCGGCTGCTGCTGGAGTACAAGTTCTTCGAGCCCGCCTTCTACACGACCGACGTGCCGGACTGGGGCACGGCCTACGCCCACTGCCTCAAGCTGGGCGACAGGGCTCAGGTCGTCGTCGACACCGGGCACCACGCCCCGGGCACCAACATCGAGTTCATCGTCGCCACCCTGCTGCGTGAGGGGAAGCTCGGCGCCTTCGACTTCAACTCCCGCTTCTACGCGGACGACGACCTGATGGCCGGCGCCGCCGACCCCTTCCAGCTGTTCCGGATCATGTACGAGGTGATCCGCGGCGGCGGCTTCACCCCGGACGTCGCCTTCATGCTCGACCAGTGCCACAACATCGAGGCCAAGATCCCGGCGATCATCCGTTCGGTGATGAACGTCCAGGAGGCTACGGCCAAGGCGCTACTCGTCGACCGTGCGGCGCTGACGGCCGCCCAGCGCTCGGGCGACGTGCTCACCGCGAACGCCGTGCTGATGGACGCCTACAACACGGACGTACGTCCGCTGCTGGGCGAGGTGCGCGAGGAGCTGGGCCTGGACGCGGACCCGGTCGCCGCGTACCACCGTTCCGGGTGGGCGGCGAAGATCGCCGAGGAGCGGGTCGGCGGGCAGCAGGCCGGCTGGGGCGCGTGAGCGCCGCGGCGGATTCGGCCGGGCCGCCACGGGACCGCGAGCGTGCGGCGGTCCCGCCGAAACGGCACGGATTCGCCGCACGGCCGCCCGCCAAGGCGGCACGGTTCCCCGCGCCCCGACGGAGCCGCACGGCCGGCGCCGCGGTTCCCCGCGCCCTTCGGGGCTTCCGAGCACAAGCAGACACTCTCTCTTAAGGACTAGGAACATGGCTCCCCATCCCGAAGCCGCGGCCCTGCTGGCCCGGTCCCGCCGGCTCGGCGCCGACCCCCGCAACACCAACTACGCGGGCGGCAACACCTCCGCGAAGGGCACCGAGACCGACCCGGTGACCGGCGGCGACGTCGAACTCATGTGGGTCAAGGGGTCGGGCGGCGACCTCGGCACCCTGACCGAGGCCGGTCTGGCCGTGCTGCGCCTGGACCGGCTGCGCGCCCTCACCGACGTCTACCCCGGTGTGGAGCGCGAGGACGAGATGGTCGCCGCGTTCGACTACTGCGCGCACGGCAAGGGCGGCGCCGTCCCTTCCATCGACACCGCGATGCACGGCCTGGTGGACGCGCCCCACGTCGACCACCTGCACCCCGACTCCGGTATCGCACTGGCCTGCGCCGCCGACGGCGAGAAGCTGACCGCCGAGTGCTTCGGCGACCGTGTGGTGTGGGTGCCCTGGCGCCGCCCCGGTTTCCAGCTCGGCCTGGACATCGCGGCGGTCAAGGAGGCCAACCCGCAGGCGATCGGCTGCATCCTGGGCGGCCACGGCATCACCGCCTGGGGTGCCACGGCCGAGGAATGCGAGCGCAACTCGCTGCACATCATCCGCACCGCCGAAACCTTCCTCTCCGAGCACGGCAGGGCCGAGCCGTTCGGGCCGGTCGTCGAGGGATACGAGGCCCTGTCCGAGACGGACCGCCGGGAAAGGGCCGCGGCCCTGGCACCGTACATCCGGGCTCTCGCATCTCAGGACCGCCCGCAGGTCGGCCATTTCACCGACTCCGACGTCGTCCTCGACTTCCTCGCCCGCACCGAGCACCCCCGGCTCGCGGCGCTGGGCACCTCCTGCCCGGACCACTTCCTGCGTACGAAGGTCCGCCCGCTCGTCCTCGACCTGCCACCGGCGACGCCCCTGGACGAGGCGGCCGCCCGTCTGAAGGAACTGCACGCCGCCTACCGCGAGGAGTACGCCGCCTACTACCAGCGCCACGCGGAGCCCGACTCCCCCGCGATGCGCGGCGCCGACCCGGCGATCGTGCTCGTCCCCGGCGTCGGCATGTTCTCCTTCGGCAAGGACAAGCAGACCGCGCGCGTGGCCGGCGAGTTCTACGTCAACGCGATCAATGTGATGCGCGGAGCCGAGGCCGTCTCCACGTACGCGCCGATCGAGGAATCGGAGAAGTTCCGCATCGAGTACTGGGCCCTGGAGGAGGCCAAACTCCAGCGGATGCCGAAGCCCAAGCCGCTCGCCACACGTGTCGCGCTGGTGACAGGCGCGGGCAGCGGCATCGGCAGGGCGATCGCCCGCCGACTGGCCGCCGAGGGCGCCTGCGTCGTGATCGCGGACCTCGACGCGACGAACGCGCAGGCGGTCGCGGACGAGCTGGGCGGCCCCGACAGGGCCGTCGCGGTCACCGTCGACGTCACCTCCGAGGAACAGATCACCGACGCGTTCAAGGCAGCCGTACTGGCCTTCGGCGGCGTCGACCTGGTGGTCAACAACGCGGGCATCTCCATCTCCAAGCCCCTGCTGGACACCACCGCGAAGGACTGGGACCTCCAGCACGACATCATGGCCCGCGGCTCCTTCCTCGTCTCCCGCGAGGCGGCCCGCGTGATGATCCAGCAGGAACTGGGTGGCGACATCGTCTACATCGCCTCCAAGAACGCGGTCTTCGCCGGCCCCAACAACATCGCCTACTCCGCCACCAAGGCCGACCAGGCCCACCAGGTACGGCTCCTGGCGGCCGAGTTGGGCGAGCACGGCATCCGCGTCAACGGCGTCAACCCGGACGGCGTGGTCCGCGGCTCCGGGATCTTCGCCGGCGGCTGGGGCGCGCAGCGCGCGGCGACCTACGGCATCGAGGAGGAGAAGCTCGGCGAGTTCTACGCCCAGCGCACCCTGCTCAAGCGCGAGGTGCTCCCCGAGCACGTTGCGAACGCGGTGTTCGCGCTGACCGGCGGGGACCTCACACACACCACCGGCCTCCACGTCCCGGTCGACGCCGGCGTCGCCGCCGCCTTCCTGCGATAACGCAACCGCTGTCACCGGGCCGGGCACACCGCGCCCGGCCCGGTGACAGCCCGCCGACCCCGCCGGCGCCGGCCCCGCACCGTCGGCCCCGGCTTCCCCCGCCCGGGGAACGTCCGGACGGTTCACCACCGCACAGGCCGTCCGGACGTCCCCGCGCGCCCACGCCCACGGGTCCGAGGACAGCAAGGGCCCCACGCGCCCGGTTCCCCGCCGGTGCGGCCAGGCCACGTCACGCCGCTCCGGCCCCCGCCCTCCCCCATCGACACCACCGCACGCCCCGCGGAGGAGCCACCTCATGACCACCACCCCATCCCCCTCCGCGTCACCCGCCCTGTTCGCCGCGGCCGACCTGGGGGCCACCAGTGGACGAGTCGTCCTCGGCGAGGTCGCGCCGGACCGCCTCGTCCTCACCGAGCTGCACCGGTTCGCCAACACACCGGTGCGGGTGTCCGACGGGCTGCACTGGGACGTACTCGCCCTCTTCCAGGGGGTCCTCGACGGGCTGCGCCAGGCCGCCCGCAGTACCGACGGTCGGATCGCCTCCGTCGGGGTGGACAGCTGGGCGGTGGACTACGGGCTGCTGGACCGTGACGGCGCGCTGCTCGGGCACCCCTTCCACTACCGCGACAGCCGCACCGACGGTGCCGCCGACACCGTGTTCTCCCGGATCGACGCCCAGGAGCTGTACCGGATCACGGGCCTTCAGCACCTGTCCTTCAACACCGTCTTCCAGCTCGCCTCCGCGGCCGGCACCGCCCAGATGGACGCCGCCCGCACCCTGCTGCTCGTCCCCGACCTGTTCATCCACTGGCTGACCGGAACCGTCGGCGCCGAGGAGACCAACGCCTCCACCACCGCACTCTTCGACGCCCGCACCGGCACCTGGCGCCCCGACCTCCTCGACCGGCTCTCCCTCGCCCCCGGCCTGCTGCCGCCGCTGCGCGCACCCGGTGACTCCGCGGGCACCCTGCTGCCGCACGTCGCCGCGTACACCGGGCTCGGCACCAGCACCCCGGTGACCACGGTCGCCTCCCACGACACCGCCTCCGCCGTCGTCGCGGTACCGGCCGCCGACCCCCGTTTCGCATACATCTCTTGCGGCACCTGGTCCTTGGCGGGACTGGAGCTGAACGCCCCCATCCTGAGCGAGGAGTCCCGGAAGGCCGGCTTCACCAACGAGCGCGGCGTCGACGGCACCATCCGCTACCTGCGCAACATCATGGGCATGTGGCTCCTGGAGGAGTGCCGCCGCACCTGGGCGGCGCAGGGTTTGCCGAACGGGCTGCCCGAGCTGCTCGCCGAGGCCGACCGGGCCCGGCCGTTCGTCTCGGTGGTCGACCCGGACGCGCCGGAGTTCCTCGCCCCCGGTGACATGCCGGAGCAGATCCGCGCCTACTGCCGCCGCACCGGGCAGCCTGTCCCCGACAGCCAGGGCGCCCTGGTGCGCTGCATCGTGGAGAGCCTGGCGCTGGCCCACCGCCGGGTCCTGCGGCAGGCCGCGCGGCTCGCCGACCACGACATCACCCAGGTCCATCTGGTGGGCGGCGGCTCGCGCAACGAGCTGCTGTGCAGGCTGACCGCCGACGCCTGCGGGCTGCCGGTGGTGGCGGGCCCCGCCGAAGCCACCGCGCTCGGCAACGTGCTCGTCCAGGCCAGGGCCGCCGGTCTGGTCGGCGACCTCTCTTCGATGCGCCGACTGGTCGCGGACACCCAGCAGTTGCGCCACTACCCGCCCGGCGGCGACCCTGCCACCTGGGACGCGGCCGAGGCCCGTCTCGCGCCGGCCGGAGAGGACCTGTGATACGTGTCGCCTCTTCGCCACCTGTGTGAACGACGCCGTCTCCCGGCCACGGTCGTCGCCACCGTGAAGCTCCTCGAAACCGGCCGGAGTGCGGTCGATCGCCGCACCGCCCACCGCCGTCACAGGGCCGTCCTCCGGCCGGACGGCAGCAGACAGGAGTCCGGCGGACCGTGGGAGCGTCGAAGCCGGCCGGCAGACCGCTGAGCGTGGCCGGCGAGTTGCGGGTCAACGTGGTCCGGAAGATGGTCACGCCCCCCGTTTGACCCGGACCTAGCCAATCGCCGGGTGGGCGAAGAAGCGCCCCATCAAGCTGCTGAGCCGATGCAGCCCTATTTCGATTGCACATCCGAGTCGGGCCCCGGAGCATGGGTCGACTCCAAGCGATTTCGCTATCGATAGGCATATATAAGTGACTCTGCACGACGAGCAACGCCAGACCCTCACCGGCCCCGATGGGCTGCCGGTTCTGACCTACATCCAAGGCACTCGCGACGGTCATCCCTGGGCCGACCTCGCCGAGGTGGTTGGCCCCGATCCTGTGCCGTCCATCCTCACCAGCATGTCCGGGTGGGCCGTGTCAGGATCCGTGGAACTCGGCGAACAGCTGATGCAGCACGGCGCACGCGTCATGCGACACGCCCACAGCATGCACTTTGACTTGATCTCCGGCCCTTCCCCGTCTGAGTGGTCGACCATCAACCTGCCCGACGGACTCCACATCGCTCCCTGCGACCGCCCGGCCCGTGACCTGTTCCCGGCGTGGCGGGCTGCCTTCTCTCCCGAACATCCGGATCACTCGCACGGAAGCGACGAGCAAGCCCTGGGCACACAGCTGGCCCCGCTGCTGACCGGCGAAGTACTGGGCCCGGTCATGCCCTGCAGCACACTGGCGATAGATGAAGCAGACCGCGTGATCGCCGGAGTCATCATTACGGACCGTGACGGCCTTCCGTGGATCGCGACCGTCTTCCGCCGGCCAGATCCCCGCTATGCCGGTCTTGGCTCCGTGCTTCTGCGCCGGATGCTGGCAGACGCCGCGTCCTGCGGTCTCACAGAGATGGCGCTGGTGGTGAGTGACGGCAATCGCGCCCGTCATCTTTACGAGAAGCTCGGATTCGAGCTCACCAGCACTTCCCTGACCGTCCTCGTCCCCTGACCCTGAGGTCTGGGCTCCACGTCGCGTTCAGGATGTCACCACCAGAGGAGGGGCCTGGCGTTGGTGCGGACGAGGCCGGCCATTGCTCGGCAGTCGCGCGGGTCAGGGCGGGATGGACGAGAAACTTGGCTGCGTCCAGGATCGGGGTGTCCACGTCGAGGCGCTTGGCGAGGTCGAGCTGCGACCGATCGCGGTGCGGCCGCCGTCGGTCACGGCGTGGACCTGCTTCGAGTGTGAGTAGTTGAGGTACAGAAAGTAGCGCCGAGATTGATCACCGGAACTACACAGCCGGCTGTCCCGGTGGGGAGCTTCAGGGAAAGGCCGTTGAGCGGGGCCGCCGTGACGGCCCCGCTCGCGGGCAAACACCTCGCCCTCCTGGAGCTCCTCGCGGAATGTCAGCGGTCACGTAATTGAACTGCTCAGCCAAAGGCCGCCCTCGCGTAAGGCGGCTGCCAGAACGGGTGATCAAGTACGAGGAATCGTTCGACCTCCGAGATTAAAGATCAAGTTAGTATGGCGGAAGCCGATGTACAGGGCACCGGGTACCCGCCGCGCGTACCACCGCCCCGAACGGGCCCCCGCCCACAGGCGCCCCCATGCCGGAAACCCCGGCCCGATTCCGACGGGCCGGGGTTTCCATGTCATGCAGACCCTGCTCTACCACCTGTGGAGGTGGTCCCTCACCACTCCTTGTCGAAGTGGTCCCGGACCACCCGGAAACTGCCCACGACACCGTTCTTGACGAACACGCCGCCACGGATGTGCTGACGGGTGAAGACACCGTTGCTGGTGCTCCAGGGACCGACCGTCGCAACCGGGGAACCGTTGTCGCAGGTCGCCCCACGGAAGAACTCAACGGTCCGACGGCTGTCGTTACGGACGTTGAAGCTCCGGGCACCCAGACCGCTCACCACCGTGATGCAGCCATCCTCACCACGAGCCGAGTACGACCGCTCGTTGATGAAGATCCGGCCCTCCTCCTTGTGGCGGAAACCACCACGCTCGTTGCCGCCGCCGTAGCCGCCGCCGCCGTAGCCGCCCTCGTTCCCCTTGCCCTCGTTCCCCTTCCCGCTCCCGTTCCCGTAACCGTTCCCGTTCCCGTAACCGTTCCCGTTCTCGTTTCCGTTCCTGTTCCCGTTCCCGTTTCCGTTTCCGTTCCTGTTCCCGTTCCCGTTTCCGTTCCCGTTTCCGTTCCCGTTCCCGTTCCCGTTCCCGTTTCCGTTCCCGTTTCCGCCGTCAGCCAGCGGAGCAGCCTGCTGAACTGCCGGGGCGGACCCGGTAGCCGAGGCATACGTAATGCCGGTAGTAGCCAGAACCGCTGCGCCTACTACGGCAGCGGTTACAGCGACTGTACGCGTGGTCATGTCACTTCTTCCTGTCTCAGAGACGCCGGCTGGGCAGCCGACCTGAGACGAACGTACTTATCGCTTCATTACCTGTCATATCGGGACAGATCCACGGCGTGACACCACAGGGCCGACCGGGTGTACGCACCCCACCCACCACACACTCCACGACTACCTGACGGACCATCAAATAATAAGCAGGTAAGCCCTCCTGGCACAGGATTAGCCCTTCCGGGCGACACGCACCCACCCCCTCACCCTCTCGGCAGCACCCCACCCCAACCCACCACCCCCCATCAGCACCCAAAGACCACACCCCACCACCACCCTGAACAACCATCACCCAGCGCCCCATCGCCCCACCCATCACCATCCCCGCCACAGCCAACACACCCTCACCACCCCAGCCCGGCCGCACCCGCACCCGCACCCGCACCCGGACCCGCACCCGCACCAACCGACACCACAGCGGCGTACGCCCCCACCCCCTCGGTGTCCAGCCACACGGCCATATCCGCCATAGCGGCGTCCGCCAACAGCTCCCGAAGGGGTGGCCGAGACTCCGGGGGAAGTCGCCGTCGCCTCCCCATTCCCGCCATGCGCCACTTGGGCCGTCCTCTCCCACGCAGCGGTCAACGAAGTTTCAGCACCTCCGGCCACCCATGCATAAGCGGCGCTCACGCAATCAAGCGGCGGCGGCCTTGCCGACTGCCACTGGGAGGCGAGTTGTCCGTTGATGGGCCGTGGGCATGTCGCCGCGGATTGTGCCGGACGGGCCGCGGGAGTGGACCGAGCCGCTGCTCCGGAAGCGGAGCACAGGTTTCGCCACCCGGACCGGTCTGGGACTTCGGGCCGCCGAGGCCGTGCCACCGCAGAAGCCCGTGAGAAGATCCCTTCACAGTGTGCGCTGATACCGACCGCGGAAGGTGACGATGTACGCGATATCCCTGGGCGACGACGGCGCCGAGGTGCGCCCGCTCGAGCCGTGGCGGGCCGAGGAGTTCCTGGCCCACATCGGCCGAGGACGGGAGTTCATCGGGCAGCACAACGCGCTGCCCGACGTCGTCACTGACCTGGAGTCGAGCCGGGTGTTCCTCCAGGCGTACGCAGACAAGACCGCGGCCGACGCCGGCCGGCTCTACGGCATCTGGACGGACGACAAACTGGTCGGCGCGGTCCTCTTCCGGACCATGGACGTCAAGCAGGGCACGGCCGAGGCAGGCTGCTGGCTGGAGCCGTCGGCGGTAGGCAAGGGCCTGGTGACCCGGGCCGCGCGCGTGATCATCGATTGGGCGATCGAGGAACGGGGCATCCACCGCGTGGACTGGTGGGTCTCGGCAGCGAATGAGGCCAGCATCGCTGTGGCCAGGCGGCTCGGGATGACCAAAGACGGTGTACTGCGGGAGAGCTACCTTCACCGGGGCAAGCGGCACGACGAGGAGGTCTGGTCGGTCCTTGCGCCGGAATGGCAGGCCGGCAAGCAGGCGTCTTGAGCTCCTAAGCATTGTGGGACGCAGGCGTTGCAGGCCGATGGTCGCACAACCTGGGGTGAGGAAGGCCTGATTGGATGTCGGCACCGGCCGCCCAGCAGATACGAAGGCCGCGGACCCGGTGCACGGAGTCGACCAAGCTGGGAAGCGACAAGCCCCCGTCGATCGTGACAGCATCCGAAGAGTGAGGCCCTCCCCTCCGGATTCATTCACAGATCCGGGATGAGCCCGGAGGCGATCTTGCTGCCCCTCCACACGAAGGTTGCTGGTCCGGTCATGCCGGCCAAGCACGTCGCGCCGATGACGCCGAGGACAGGGTCGCTTGTCGTGCGCCCCGGGGTAACCGCCCTGCAGCCGGATCCCGGTTTCCTCGCAGCTGCGGCAACCAACAACTCGGGGAACTCGGTCGCCCGGTCACCTACAGTGGAACTCGCACCGCTGCGCTGAACGCCATCTCACCCGGCACCATCGACACCGGCGCGTGGGCCGGGCCGAAGGGCTCCTTCCTGGCCACCGCGCAGACCGCCGTCTTCGCCATGACCAGCACCTTCACGACCAGCATGGATCCGGCGGTCGACGGCGGACAACCTCCGATCCTGCCGTTCCGGACGTCGCACATCCCCTCGGCTCAACTCCGGACACGGAATGAGCTCGAACGGCTACTCCTCGCGTTCGTACTCAGCCTGCGCCCGCTTCTTGTCGAGTTCATCCTGGGCGGCGCGGTAAATGTCGCTGACGACCTTGCGGACAGCCTGCGCATCGGCCCCAGGCGAGGCGTCCCGGATGCGGTCGGCCCACTCGTCTACGCCATGCAGATTTTCCGATTTCTCACTCATATGACATTTGTACCCTTTTGAGGCTTCACTTGTCTCCTCTACCGCTAGGAGCGTGTCCCGGTAACGGGCAATCGGCTGGTGATCGTGACGGTGAGATCGGTGGTTGCTCGCTGGGTGCCTGCTGAGGCGGGTGGCCTGGTTATGTCGGCTTGGGGATCGGCCTGAAGGGGGCCGTTGACCGGGCTGGTCAGCTGATCGCCGCGGCGAGTCCTGCGGTTCCGGCGTGTCGGAAGATCTTGCGGAGGTTGTGGCAGGCGGCCAACAGTCGCCACTCGCCGCGGGCTCCGTCCTCACCGCGCAGGAGGAGTTGGCGGCCGTTCTGGCAGGTCATGATCTGGCCGAAGACGGGTTCGACGATGGCTTTGCGGCGGCTGTAGGCGGCCTTGCCGGGCTTGGTCCGCAGTTTGCGGGCCATGCGCTCCTTGAGGGTGGCGCTGGCAGGGATGCGTCCGCGGGGCGCGGGCGGGACCTGTTCGTCGTGGCCGAGTCGGCCGGTGGCCATGAACGTGTCGGTGCCGCAGGCGAGTTGGCGCTCTTGGGCGGCTTCCAGGTTGGTTTCGGAGCAGTAGCCGGCGTCGACGAGGGCCTGCTTGGGGTGGACGCCGGTGTTCTGCGCGGACTGGTCGAGCATCGGGGTGTAGTTCAGCGCGTCCGAGGCGTTGGTAGTGATGTCGGCGGCCGTGATGACCTGGTGCTTTTCATCGACGACAGCTTGGGCGTTGTAGGCCTGGATGTAGGCGCCGTCGCTGTTCTTCATGATCCGCGAGTCGGGGTCGGTGAAGTTGGCCTGGGCCTTGGGCTTGGGCCGGACCTTCGCGGCGGCCTTCTGCCCGGCGTCGGTGACGGCCCGTTCGTCGCTGGTCCCGGCGCGCTCCTGACGGCGGCGTTCCTTGTCCTCGGCGTGGCGGCGGGCCTTGTCGGCAGCCTCGGCCTCGATCTGCGCGCGGGCGGCCTGCAGCCTGGCCAGGCGCTTCTCACGCCGGTCCAGCTCGGCAGGCAGGTCGGCCTCTTTGCCGTCCACGCCGAACCGGGCATCTTCGGTGGTATCGACTGCTTCGGCGTCGTCCAGCAGGGACCGGGCCGCGGCCTCCAGGGCGGCGATCTCGGCTTCGATCTGCTCTTCCTTGCCGATCAGGCGGCCGTAGCTCATCGCCTTGTGTTTGGAGGCGCTGGCCTCCAGCTTGGTGCCGTCCAGCGCGACGCGGCCCATCTTGACCATGTCCAGCTTCCGCGCCAGGTGCAGCGACTGCAGGAACAGGCCGGCGAGCGCGTCCAGGTGGCGGCGGCGGAACCGGGCGATCGAGCGGAAGTCCGGAGTCTGGTCGGCGGCCAGGAACCGGAACGCGACGTCATCGACACACTTACGCGTGATCGCCCGCGAGGAGCGCACCCCGGTGGTGTAGCCGTAGATCAGCAGCCGCACCATCAGCCGCGGGTCGTAGGGCGGGTAGCCGCGCTTTTCGGTGTAGTCGGCCAGGATCGGCGACAGGTCGAGCACCTCGTCGACCAGGTCGGCGACGAACCGGGCCAGGTGGTCCTCCGGCAGCCAGTCCTCCAGCGACGGCGGCAGCAGCAGGACCTGGTGCGGGTCGAACGCCCGGAACGTCTTGTCCACCGCCGCGGGACGACCCTGCGGCTGCTTCTTCTCACCCGGCTCGATCTCGAACAGCCCATCCCGATCACGCATACCGTGATCATCCCGCACGAATGATCACGAACCGCAGGCGGGGTGCGGGTTACTGGGACACGCTCCTAGGTGAAGCGGCAGTGGAGACCGCCTACAGACCGCGGCGGCGTAGGTGACAGCGGCCTGGCGGGCAATCGCGCTGGAACAGCTGCGGCGGATGCGAGCCGGGCCGGAACAGCACCAGCCCGCCCCGATCGGTGTCGCCTGTGGTGATCGGGGCTGCGGCTGTTCGTCCGGCCGGCCCAGGCACCTCCGCCCCGATATCGGCATGTCACAGGCGGTCGCGGCCCGAGCCCGCAGAGTCCCCAGGACCTGTTCAGCCGGCCGCAGAGTCCTCTTTTGCTCGTGCCGGGCGCTGGTTTTGCTCGTGCCGGGCGCTGGCTAACGACCTGATCCACTCTCTATCGTGCGACCAGGTCGCAAGCGGCAGGAATCGCTGCCACCGCCTCGATCAGCCCGCTCCGGAGCTTCGTGGGAAGCGTGTAGCCGCCCCGGTAGCCCTTCATCGTCCTGACTCAACTTCCGTCATCGCGTTGCTGTGAGTGATATGCGTCAGGAGACCGGCGGGACCGAGGACAAATATCAGATGTAGACGATGGGGCAGCCACGCCGGATCGAATGCTGGGCAGCGCGCAGGAACAGTGCGACGTAGAAGGCTGTGTCCAGGTCATCGCCCCACGGTCCCCGTCGAACGGCGGCCAGTTCCTTCGCTGCTCCGTCCATGAACCACGTGGTCAGGTCGAGGTTGTCGCACATCGCCGGGGTCTCGGCTGGCAGGTCGACAGCCGCCGCCAACTTCTCCGCGATTGCCAGCGCCTGAGGAGCACCGACGACCATGGTCGAATCGGTGTAACCGGAGTTGATGGGCAACCAGATCTCCTCGTCGAGGGACAGGGGCACGAGCACCGTCCAGCCGCAGGCGGTCTCCACTTCCTCCCGTGACAGGTGCGCCTGACACAGAGCGGCCGGCCGGAACCGTCACAGTCCAGCGCCCGGTGTCCGACGCCATGTCACGATGACTACGACGCGACGCTGCCGTCTGCCGGCACCATGCGTGTTGTGGGCGTAGGTGTGGCTGTGCGGTTCCGGGGGTGCGCCGAGGGATACCCCCGCATGCCGGAAACCCCGGCCCGATTCCGACGGGCCGGGGTTTCCATGTCATGCAGACCCTGCTCTACCACCGGTCGTAGTGGTCTCCTACCACTCCCTGTCGTAGTGGTCCCGGACGACCCGGAAGCTGCCCACGACACCGTTCTTGACGAACACGCCGCCACGGATGTGGTGACGGGTGAAGACACCGTTGCTGGTGCTCCAGGGACCGACCGTCGCAACCGGGGAACCGTTGTCGCAGGTTGCCCCACGGAAGAACTCAACGGTGCGGCGGCTGTCGTTACGGACGTTGAAGCTCCGGGCGCCCAGACCGCTGACCACCGTGATGCAGCCGTCCTCACCGCGAGCCGAGTAGGAGCGCTCGTTGATGAAGATCCGGCCCTCCTCCTTGTGGCGGAAACCACCACGCTCGTTGCCGCCACGCTCGTTGCCGCCACGGTTGCCGCCACCGTAGCCGCCCTCGTTCCCCTTGCCACCGTTGCCCCCGTTGCCACCGCCTTCACCACCGAGCGGAGCCGCGTCGGGGGCGACCTGCTGAGCAGCCGGGGCGGCTTGCTGGACGGACGGGGCAGCGGCCGGGGTGGATCCGGCGGCCGAAGCATAGGTGATGCCGGTAGTGGCGATGACCGCGGCGCCCACTGCGGCGGCGGTCACGGCGACGGTACGCGTCTTCATGTCACTTCTCCCTTGTCTCTGAGGGTCGGCCGGGCAACCGGCCTGTGACGAACGTACTTATGGCGCCTTTAACTGGCATCTCGGACGTATCACCAGAGGGCCGACCGGGTGTACGCACGCCCCGCGCCGCGCATCGATCAGCACATGACATACCGTCAATACATATGAAAGTAAGCTTATTTGGCACACGATTAGGCCTTCTGGGCGACTTGATGACGCCCGATCACCCTGTCGGCAGCATGTCGCCCGGCCCCGCACACCGAAAAACCTCACCCCACCGCCCTGAACAGCCGTCACCGGCACCCACCCCACCACCTCGACCGACCACAACGACCGACCACACCGTTCCTGGGCAGTGAGCAGGAGTGAGTCCTGGCTCACCGGCACGCCCCGAACGGTCTTGGGCGCACTGGTCCTCCGCTTTCGCGTCCCGGGCGGCGACGCATATCCCGTATGCGCTCCGTTCCAGGTGGGCGGAATCCCTACGACCTGGCCATATGGGTGTGGCCAGAGGCGACGGGGAGGCCCCGAACCATCTCGCTGGTGACACGGGGGCCCCGACTGCTGACACCACACCCGGCGTCCCAGATCGCACCGAGAACGTTACGCACACCCCGCCGGGCATACCCGCAGCTCATCGCGCCGTTCACCCAATCGTGTCCATGTTCGCCAAAACGATGTGCCGGCCCAACAGTTGTGAACCCCTCTCGCGGACCAAGACGGCGTCGGCATGCCATGGACGTCCTGCGATCGCCACCATGGCCCAGGCCATCGATCGAAAGTCACTGGCCCGGAATGAAGGCGCAGCTCAGCCGGGCCATCGGCCAAGCGCGTGACGGATCCATCGCTCGTAAGAGGTCACGTCGCTTCGAGCGCGCGTGTCCCTTACATCCCCTCTGCTGCAATGTGCTAGATAACTGCAGTAATCCGGTGCCCCACGCCGGACCCGCGGGACGGCCCTGATACCACGCCGATGGTGTCAGGGCCGTCGACGTTCGGTGAGGTCCCGACAAGGTGGCGTGGTCGAACCGGATGACGGCGCTGCTTGAACGCAACGGATGGACTTCGCCACGGAAGCCGGACAGCCTCGCGACGGACAAGACCTACAGCAACGGAACCCTGCCGCGAGTACCTGCGACGCCGTGGCATCCGGCACACCATCCCCGAGAAGACCGACAGCCAGGCCGCCCGTCTGCGCAAGGGATCGCATGGCGGACGCCCACGGGGCTCCGACAAGGCGCGGTACAAGAAGCGCCACACCGTCGAGCGCGCGATGAACAAGGTGAAGCATTCGAGGGCAGCCCCTCGCGCTGGGCTCCGTGCGCTGTTTCGTGCTATCCGCCGGTCCGTTGCACGTTGATGACGAGCAGGGCGATGTCGTCGTTGCGGGGTGCGCACTGCGTGGCGTAGTGGACGAGATTGTCGGCGAGGGTCTCCGCCGTCTCACCCGGGGCTCGTGCGAGACGCTCGGCGAGGCCGGCGATGGCGTCCTCGATGTCCATGCCGGGGGCTTCGACGAGTCCGTCGGTATAGAGAGCAAGCACGGTGCCCGGAGGCAAGGCGATCTCGGTGGTCGTGTAGTCGGCGGTCGGATCGATGCCGAGCACGAGACCGGGCGGCAGGTCGAGGACTTCGGTGTATCCGTCGGGGTGACGCAGGAGCGGTGGAGGGTGGCCGGCGGTGGCCAGGCGGGCACGGTGGTGTGCCAGGTCGAGGTGGATGTAGAGGCAGCTGGTGAAGAGGCCCGGGTCGAGGTCGATGAGCAGGTGGTTGGTGCGGGCGAGGACTTCGCCGGGGGATACGCCGGCGGTGGCGTGGACTGCGGTTCGGACCTGGCCCATGAGGGCGGCGGCATTGACGTTGTGGCCTTGGACGTCGCCGATGGCGGCGGCGGCGTTCGTGTCGTCGAGGCGGATGAGGTCGTAGAAGTCGCCGCCGATGTCCACGCCGTGGGTGGTCGGGAGATAGCGGGCGGCCAGCTCAAGACCGGGAATCTGGGGCAGGGCGTGGGGCAGCAGCGCGGCCTGCAGACTGTGGGCGAGTTGGTATTGGGCGTCGTAGAGGCGGGCGCGTTCCAGGGCTTGGGCGATCAGCCCGGCAATCGAGGTGAGGATGGCACGTTCTTCTGTGGCGAAGGGGTGGGGCCGGTCGTAGGCGAGCACCATCGAGCCGACCGTGCGGCCGGAGGCAGTAAGGGGCAGGAACGCCCAGGCCGCCATGTCGTCCTGGAGGACGGCGGGGGGATAGGCGCGTTTCAGGTCCGCGAAGGTGGCGAAGAAGGCAGGAACGCCGGTGGCCAGGACGCGCGCGGCGGGGGTGTGTGAGGTCAGGGGGGCGGCGTCGAAGCGGTCCATGAGTTCGGTGGTGTAGCCGCGATGGCTGACGATCCGCAGGCGGCCTTCCTCCGCGGTCATCAGGGCGAGGGCCTGGATACCGAAGGCGGGCATGATCTGGCGGGGGACCCGGTCGACCACGTCCTGCACGCCGACGGCTTCGGTGAGCGTGGCGGCCAGGTGCAGCAGGTGGTAGGCCTCCCCTGCCCGGCTTGGCGTGGTCGGCGACGTGGCGGGCTGCGCCTCTGGAGTGTCCTCGGCATGGGCCGTGGGGGCGGGAGTGATACGGACACTGATACCGGAGGCATCCGGATGGAGCTGGAAGGACAACCAGCGATCCGGCGGGCGCCGGGCGGTGAAGGACGTGGTTTGGCGGCTGACCACCGCAGATCGGTAACAGTCTTCGAAGACTGGGTCATCCAGCCAGGGCAGCGCTTCCGAGAGGAGCGCGCCCAGCAGGTCGGGAATGTCCGCTCCGACCAGTTCTGCAGCGGCAGTGGTGATGAAGGAGATCCGGCCTTCCAGGTCCAGCGCGCAGCAGCCCCCGGGCAGGCGCTCGGCAAAGTCGACCGCGGCCATTGCCTCGCCCGGACACGGAGTGTAGGAGCGGTACGCCGACAGCACCCGCGGCTCGGATCCGGGCAGCACCGGGTGGTCGCTGTCGGCGGCCTGCTGCAGGAGCAGCCCGGTGTGGCGGCAGAAGACGTCGATCGCATGACGCTCGTGCTCGGACAGCTGCGGCGGATGCGAACCGGGCCAGAGCAGCACCAGCCCGCCCCGATCGGTGTCGCCTGTGGTGATCGGGGCTGCAGCTGCCGCAAAGTGGTAGGGCACCACGAGCGCGGGCCTCGGGTAGCGGCGTGCCATCTCTTCACGGCTACCGACCCACACCACGCGTCGCTCGCGTACGGCCTCGGCCACCGGAATCGGGGCTGCCAGCGCCACCTGTGCCCATGGTGCGACGATCTGCGGCGGAACCCCCGTCAGCAATGCCATCCGCAGTACCGTCTCGCCCGACGGCAGCAGGTACATCACGCCCACAGACGCACCGGTCTCATGCACGACCCGGATCAGAGCGGGGTCCAGCAACTCCAGGCCTGAACCCGCTGCGGGGGTGAACGCCGCCTCCCGCACGCTCTCACCCTCCCTCGGCGACACCGGACCGGGGTCCCCTCACGCGCCCGAAGCGATTCCGGGCGGCTTCAGCTCTGATGCCGAGGCCGGCGGCGCTCCTTGACCGGCCGACCCCGGCCCGCCCGTCGGCCTGCACTGCCCCGCGTACCAGGAGCCCGGTCGGTCCAGGTATCACCGGCACAGTGGCGCAGTGGCAGTCTCCCGCTGGGGGAAGGTCACTCGCCTGCTGCGCAGGGGCCTGTACCCGTTCCAGCTGCTCTGCACCGACGAGCAGCATCGCCTGCCGAGCCCCTGCGCTCTCCCTCCGACGGCGCCGGGCCCGCCAGGCCACCTGCCGATGTACCGGATGGCAAGAACGCCGGCCACGACCTGCCGGTGCCGGCGATGGCATGTGGCACCAGCCGAACCGAACGTCGCGCATATATGGACAATACGCCCGCCGTGTCGTAGGGGCATTCGATGTCGGCACATCACGGACGGTCGTAGCCCGAGCACGCAGGCCCCCAGGATCTGCTCAGCCGTCCGCAGAGGGCTCTCCTGCCGCACCTGCCGACACCCCACCCCATGGCAGCCCTACGACACCACCCGACAAAGCCCTGCCAAGGGCTGTCCCGCAGCCCCTGGCAGAACAGCGCTCGGCGCCGGATGCGGTACATCGCAAGGCGGAGGGGCGTCCGCATACGAGATGTATTCGGACGTTCCGACAACGCGGCGAGGTGCCGTAGCTGTCGTCGCGCGCCCGTCAGGGACTACGGGACGGCCCGCAGGTGCCGGCCATGCTCGTCATGCGTGGAGGCGACAACGGAGTGCCACGTTCGGATATGACAACCACGACTCGACCTCGGCAGGATTCTATGAGCGAGTCGACTCGTAGTCGGGAAGTACGGCCGGGGTGGTCCGGGTTGCCGGGCGCATGGTCAGGATCAGTACGGCCAGCCCGGCGAAGATGACCGCCGCGACGACGCCCGTCACGTGCAGGCCGACGGTGAACGCCTCCCGCGCGGTGTGCAGCAGTTCCGTGCCCTGACCGGCGGGAAGGCGCTCGCCGGCGGCGACCGCGCCGGCCAGCGAGTCGGATGTGCCGTCCATCCGGCTGCGGTAGACCACCGCGGCCACCACACCGAGCAGCGCGAAGCCGAGAGAACCGCCGAAGTAGTTGCCGGTCTCCGACATCGACGCCGCCGAGCCGGCGCGCTCCGGCGGTACGGACCCGACGACCAGCCCGGTGCCCAGCGCGAACAGCGGGCCGGTGCCCAGCGCCAGTACGGCGATGCCGATCATCACCAGCGGCAGGGCGCTCGCACCGCCGACACCGACGCCGACCAGCAGCAGGCTGCCCAGCGCCGACCCCACCAGCCCGCCGGCGATCGCGGTCGTCTGCTTCATCCGCCGGCCCAGCGCCGGCGCGGCCATGGTGCCGACCGCCACGCCCAGGCCCATGGGGGCGAACAGCACCGCCGACGCGAACGGCGAGTGGCCCAGCACGCTCTGCAGGTACTGGGTCACCAGCAGGCCCGTACCGGCCATGGCGACGCCAGCAAAGACCAGCGCGACGAGTACGGCCGTGAACGGGCGGTTGCGGAGCAGTCGCAGGTCAAGCAGCGGCGTCTCCAGCCGCAGTTGTCGGCGTACGAACAGGAATCCGATGGCTGCGCCGACGACGAGGGCCACCGCCGAACGGGCCGGCTCGCTCTCGACGGTCAACTGCTTGATGCCGTAGACCATCAAAAGTACTGCCACGAGCGACAGACCGACGCCGGCCAGGTCCAGCCGGCCGGCCCGGTCGCTGCGGTACTCCGGCAGTAGGACCGGCCCGGCGAGCAGCAACAACGCCATCGCCGGCACAGCGACCAGGAACACCGACCCCCACCAGAAGTGCTGGAGCAGGAATCCGGCGAGTACGGGTCCGAGCGCGCCGCCGGTGAACTGGCAGGTCGCCCAGATCGCGATGGCCTGCCCGCGCTGCCGTTCGTCGCGGAACATGTTGGTGATCAAGGCAAGTGTGGACGGCGCCAGGGTCGCGCCGGCGACGCCCAGCAGCGCTCGGGCGACAATCAGTGTGAGCGGGTCGGCCGCGAAGGCGGCCACGACCGACAGCACCGCGAACGCCGCTCCGCCGATCATCAGCAGCCGTCGACGGCCGATCCGGTCGCCGAGCGTACCCATCGTGATGACCATGCCGGCCACCATGAATCCGTAGCTGTCACTGATCCACAGCTGCTGGACGTTGGTGGCCCCCAGGTCGGCGCTCAGCCGTGGGAGCGCGAGGAGCAAAGCCGTCATGTCCATCGCGACGAGCAATGTCGGCAGCATGAGGACGACCAGTCCCAGCCACGCCCGGTTGACTCGCATATCCGAACTCCCTGTTCTCTCGACGTTTCGCCGGTTGGTCGGAGCGGTCGAGAGCTTCTTGACATCAGTACGGACGGAAATCTCTCGCGTCTGCCACGGTGGGGCGTCACCGGAATTGACGACCTCGCGGTCCGGGCGATGCGACGGCGAAAAACTCATGCGAACGTTCGGGCGCGGGATGTCAAGACGACGGCGGCGGCTCCGACCAACCGGTCGAAGGGCCCAGCCGGGGCCCGCGAACCACGAGGAGTACAAGATGAAGTTCCTGATCAGCCTGCATATCAACCCGGCCGTACTGGAAGCGCTGACCGACGAGGAGAAGGCGGCGATCGGCAACGGCCACGGCAGGTTCATCGAGGCGGTGAAGAAGTCCGGCGAGCTGATCACCACGCAGGCGCTGGTCGATCCGTCACAGGCCGCTGTGGTGTCCGTACGCAACGGCCAGCCGGTGGTGACCGACGGACCTTTCCTGGAGTCCAAGGAGTATCTGGGCGGCTTCTACCTGATCGACTGCGAGAACAAGGAGCGGGCGATCGAACTGGCATCGCAGATCCCGGACACCACGATCGAGGGTCTCGGGGTCGAGGTGCGGCAGGTGATGTTCGCTGACGGACAATTGGAGGCATGACAGCACGAGCCATCGAGGACCTGCTGCGTGAGTTCACGCCGCAGGTCCTTGGCGCATTGGTACGTCGGCACGGCCAGTTCGAAGGCTGCGAGGACGCCGTACAGGAAGCCGTCCTCGCCGCCGCCGTGCAGTGGCCGGCCGAGGGAGTGCCGAACAACCCGCGCGGCTGGCTGGTGACTGTCGCGTCCCGGCGGCTCATCGACCAGATGCGCAGTGACCACGCGCGCCGCGAGCGGGAGTCGGCGACGGCCACCGAGGTGGTGCCCGAGGACGTACCGGACACCGACGACACGCTCGTCCTGCTGCTCCTGTGCTGCCATCCGACGCTGACCGCGGCCTCCCAGACCGCCCTGACGCTACGGGCGGTCGGCGGCCTGACCACTGCCGAGATCGCCCGCGCATTCCTGGTGCCGGAGGCCACGATGGCGGCCAGGATCAGCCGGGCCAAGCAGCGCATCAAGGCCGCCGGGAGCTCGTTCAGCCTGCCGGACGGCGCGGAGCGCGAGGAGCGGCTACGGGTCGTCCTGCATGTGCTCTACCTGATCTTCAACGAGGGCTACACCGCCTCCTCGGGCAGCGAGCTGCACCGCGCCGACCTCGCGCACGAGGCGATCCGGCTGGCCAGGATGGTGCACACGCAGCTGCCCGAGGACGGCGAGGTGACCGGGCTGCTCGCGCTGATGCTGCTGACCCACGCCCGCCGGGAGGCACGTACGACCGCGGCCGGCGACCTGGTGCCGCTGGACGAACAGGACCGTACGCAGTGGGACCGCGGGCTGATCGACGAGGGCACCGAGCTGGTCAAGACGTCGCTGGCCGGCCCGGCGCTGGGTCCTTACCAACTGCAGGCCGCCATCGCCGCCACGCACGCCGACGCGGCCACGGCCGAGGAGACCAACTGGCCGCAGGTGCACACCCTTTACTTGATCCTGGAACGGATCGCGCCCAACCCGATGGTCACCCTCAACCGGGCGATCGCGCTCGCCGAGACCGAGGGCCCGCCGGCCGGGCTGGCCCTGCTGTCCACATTGGACAGGGACGAGCGGATGGCCGGGCACCACCGGCTGCTGTCCGTGCGGGCGCATCTGCTGGAAAAGTCCGGCGACACGGCCGGGGCGTACGAGCACTACCGGCGGGCCGCGAAGTCCACCGCCAGCATCGCCGAGCAACGCTACCTGGAGTCCCGGGCCAGCCGGGTAAGAGCATAGATTCTGCCCCCGTCCCTCCCGGACAGTCATCGCCTCAGCTCTGGCGCGCCTGTCTGATACCTGGCGGCCGCCGGCTGTCCTCCTCAGCTTCCGGCTTGGTTACCCGGACAGCTTGCGTTGCCGCCGACGACAACGCTTACTGCATCGCCAGAAACCTGACACCGCATTTCCGCTGGAGAGTCCGGTTCGACCGGCGGGACCGGGCGTCACGGCACATCGCCGCGTACAGATCGACCTCGGCCACGGGTGAAGCCATCGCAGGAACAGCCCGGCGATGGCAGGCACCTCCGGTCAGAGCCTTGAGAACGGCCGGGGTCGCTGCTCGCCTCACTTGCTTGGTCCTTGAAGTGTGTGGGGAGGGTGGGAAACGGAGAGCGATCCTTGATCACCTCCGGGTAGGTTTCGGCCATGACTGGTGAATGGCGTACGGATCGGATCGGGGCTGCTCTTCGTGGCGAGAACCCGACAGTACTGCGGCGGCTGGAGTCGGGTTTCGGAGTGATCGGTGATGTTCAGTTCCTGCCGGGTTACTCGGTCCTCCTTGTGGATGAACCGAACGTTCAACGGCTGTCCGACCTGCCGAAGGCCAAGCGGTTGTCATTCTTGTCCGACATGGACCAACTGGGCGAAGCGGTTGAACGGGCATGCCGACGGCTGGACCCGGCCTTCCGGCGGGTCAATCTGGAGATCCTGGGAAACACGGACCCCTTCTTGCATGCACATGTCTGGCCACGGTTCGAGTGGGAACCGGCCGATCTGGTGGGTGCGCCGGTGTGGCTCTATCCGCGTGACCGGTGGCACGACGAGCAGTTCAGGCTCGGTCCGCAGCACGCTCTGTTGCGGGATGCGATCGGCAGCGAGCTTGACCGGTTGCGCTCGACGGCCTGAAGGTGTGGGCGGTCCGGCCATCAGGGCGGCGAACCCGGTGATCGGCGAGGGGCAGCCTATGCCCATGGGAGTCGCCTCAGCGCGGTGATGTCGGTGACGCGGTTGGTGATCGTGGGGTGGGCGGCTTCCTGTGTCGCAAGGAGAGCGACGAGCGTCACCGGCTGATCGCAGTACGGGCGGTTCCGTACAACCGTCGATGCCGGCAGATCGATGCCGTCAGGAGGCCCTCCATCGCGGTCCGACGCCCCGGCAACACCCCCTACGGACGACGGCCCCGAATCCGGGCTCGGATCTGCCGGTGTCGGCCGGTAGGTGGACGATGGACACACTGAAAGCTATGCACGGGAGCCAGGGCGGCGAGGCGGTTCGCGCGGGCGGTGTGACGGACCTCTGAGGGGAAGGAGGGTCCGGCCGTGACTGAGGCCGACGGCCTGCTGGGCGACGCTGCGCCGGGGGCGGCCGATCCTTCGGCCGCTCCGGGCGGGCTGCTCGATGTGCTGGGTGTGGCCGCGGTGGTCCTGAACGCCGAGGGCCGGATCGCTCTGTGGAGCCCCCAGGCCGAGGAACTGTTCGGCTACACCGCCGGGGAGGCACTGGGCCGCAGCGCGATCTACCTGCTCATCGAGGAACAGCATCGGGAGCAGGTGATGTCCCTGTTCGCGCAGGTGATGGCGGGCTGCGGGGCCTGGGCCGGGGTATTCCCGGTGCGCCACAAGGACGGCAGCACCCGACTGGCCGAATTCCGCAACATGCGTCTCGAGGACGAGCACGGCCACCTCTACGCGCTGGGCATCGCTTCCGACCACGCCACGCTGCAACGGGTGGAGCGTGATCTGGCCTTGTCCATGCGATTGGTGTCGCAATCCCCGATGGGCCTTGCGGTCATGGACACCGACCTGCGGTACGTGCTGGTCAACCCGGCGCTGGAGCGCATCAACGGCCTGCCCGCCGAGCAGCACCTGGGCCGACGCGTCGGCGAGGTGCTGTCGTTCCTGGACGCCGACGCCACCGAATCGGCGATGCGGCGCGTGCTTGCGGACGGCGTGCCTCGGCTGAACCAGTTCACCACCGGCCGCACCGCGGCCGACCCTGACACGGAGCACGCCTGGCGTGTGTCGTTCTACCGGCTGGAGGACGCGTCCGGGCAGGTGATCGGACTGGCCACCTCGGTCGTGGACGTCACCGAGCAGCTGCAGGCAGCTGCCGCCGCCGTCCGGACCCGGCGGCGCCTGGCCCTGATCGCCGACGCGTCCGCGCGGATCGGCACCTCCTTCGACCTCGAGGTCACCGCCCGGGAGCTGGCCGACATCGTCGTGCCGGAGTTCGCCGACATAGTCGCCGTCGACGTCCTCGACTCCGTACTGGGGGGCACGCAACCCCACGACGACGGCGACACGGCGTCGTTCCGTGCGCTCGCGGTGAAGACCGCCTACCCCACGCCGGCAGTCCGTGCCGCCGACCCGGTCGGCGAGCTGGCGAGTTACGACGCCACGCGGCTGGTCACCCAGAGCGCGAGATCCGCCCGCCCCGTCCTGGTGTCCCGCGTGCGGGAGAGCGACCTTGCCCGCATCGCCCGCGACGCGAAGGCCGCCACCCTGCTGAAGGAGGCGGGACTGCACTCCTACCTCGCGGTGCCGCTGATCGCCCGCGGTGAGGTCCTCGGCGTGCTGGACCTCAAACGCGCCCGCAATCAGCAGCCCTTCGACCACGACGACCAGGTCCTCGCTGTCGAACTCGCCGCCCGCGCGGCGGTATCCATCGACAACGCCCGCTGGTACCAGCGTCAACGCCGCGCGGTGCTCACCCTGCAGCGCCACCTGCTGCCCTCCGAGCCCGCCCCCAGGCCCGGGCTGGAGATCGCCTACCGGTACCAACCCGCTGCGGCGGCCGACGAGGCCGGCGGGGACTGGTTCGACGTCATCCCACTGCCCGGTGAGCAGACCGCGCTGGTGGTCGGCGATGTGATGGGCAGCGGCATCAACGCGGCCGCGACCATGGGCCAGCTGCGCATCGCCGCTCGCACCCTCGCCGCACTCGGGCTGGAACCCGATGCTGTCCTCACTCAACTCGACGACATCGCCGTGGGTCTGGACGGCGCCATGGCCACCTGCGTCTTCGCCGTCTACGACCCGCACCTCCTGCGTTGCCGCATGGCGACTGCCGGCCATCTGCCTCCCGTGCTGACCCGGTCGGGTCAGGTACCGGAATTGCTCGGCCTGCCCACCGGAGCCCCTCTGGGTGTCGGCGGCGTTCCCTTCGAGACGATCGAGTTCCATCTGGGTATCAGCGACGAACTGGTCCTCTACACCGACGGGCTGGTCGAGACCCGCGACCAGGACATCGATGCCCGCCTCCAGGCGCTCACCGACCTGCTCAGCAACCCCCGCCGTCCTCTGGAAGAGACCTGCGACCTCCTGCTGGGCGCGCTGCGCCACCGGGACGACCACGACGACGTAGCCCTGCTCATCGCCCGGACCCGGCATATGCAGTCCGGACACGAGCGATGAAGCCACGGCGCGGCGTCCTGACGGAACCGTACGGCGACAGGTGGCCGACGCGGGAGCCGTGCCAGCCTCCGATGTCGAGGGTCATCAGGCCGGCGTCGGGGGGCAGGATCGGTCTCGCTCGGTCGGGTCATCAAGGCATCATGGAGGTCATGAGGGCTTCCCCTTCGGACGCGGCGAGTGCGGTCTGAGGCCCCACTCGGTCTCCGCGCTCACGGTCAGATGGCGTTGCTTCGAAGCTTCAGCGCAGGGCCGCGTTGACAGCGGTTGGCAGTCGACGTATCCCGGAATCTGAGGGTGAAAGGCACGTTCGAGGCCGAAACCGGCCGGTGCGGTTGCCGACCGCGATTCGCCGGGCCCGGACGCCGCGCCCCAGGTGCCGCGGAGCAGCCCCGACACCTGCCCGGCGGAGAGCATGGAGAAGGAGCGGGATCATGGCACGCTCGATCGGTATCGACCTCGGTACGACGAACTCTGTCGTCAGCGTTCTGGAGGGCGGTGAACCGGCTGTGATCCCGAACGCCGAGGGCGCCCGGACAACCCCGTCCGTTGTGGCATTCGCCAAGGGCGGCAACGTGCTGGTCGGCGAGGTCGCCAAGAGGCAGGCGGTGACCAATGTGGAGCGCACCGCCCGGTCGGTGAAGCGGCACATGGGTGAGGCGGCCTGGCGGTTCCCGGACTCCGGCAGCGTGGACGGGAAGCGCTACACCGCGCAGGAGATCTCCGCGCGGGTCCTGCAGAAGCTCAAGCGCGATGCGGAGGCCTATCTGGGTGAGGACGTGAGCGACGCCGTGGTCACGGTGCCCGCGTACTTCAACGACTCGCAGCGCACCGCCACGAAGGAGGCCGGGGAGATCGCCGGTCTGACGGTACTGCGGATCGTGAACGAACCGACCGCTGCGGCCCTGGCGTACGGCCTGGACAAGGAGAGCGAACAGACGATCCTCGTCTTCGACCTCGGCGGTGGCACGTTCGACGTGTCCCTCCTGGACATCGGCGAGGGCGTCGTAGAGGTGAAGTCCACCAACGGCGACACCCACCTGGGCGGCGACGACTGGGACCAGAGGATCGTCGACCACCTGGTGAAACAGTTTAAGAACAACTACGGGGTCGACCTCGCCAAGGACAAAATGGCCGTTCAGAGGCTGCGCGAGGCCTCGGAGAAGGCGAAGATAGAACTGTCCGCGGCAACCGAGACGACCATTAATCTTCCCTACATCAGCGCCTCCGCCGAGGGCCCGCTGCACCTCGACGAGAAGCTCACGCGTGCCCAGTTCCAGCAGCTCACCGCGGACCTCCTGGAGCGCTGCAAGAACCCGTTCCATCAGGCCGTGAAGGACGCGGGGATCAAGGTCTCCGGCATCGACCACGTCATTCTGGTCGGCGGCTCCACCCGGATGCCCGCCGTCACGGGACTGGTGGAGGAGCTGACGGGCAAGGACCCGCACAAGGGTGTGAACCCGGACGAGGTCGTCGCGATCGGCGCAGCCCTGCAAGCCGGTGTCCTGAAGGGCGAGGTCAAGGACGTCCTGCTGCTGGACGTCACCCCGCTGTCCCTGGGTATCGAGACCAAGGGCGGCATCATGACCAAACTGATCGAACGCAACACCACGATCCCGACCAAACGCTCGGAGATCTTCACCACGGCCGAGGACAACCAGCCGTCCGTCCAGATCCAGGCCTACCAGGGCGAACGCGAGATCGCGGCCTACAACAAGAAGCTCGGCGTGTTCGACCTGACCGGCCTGCCCCCGGCCCCGCGCGGCCTCCCACAGATCGAGGTCACCTTCGACATCGATGCCAACGGCATCATGCACGTCGGCGCGAAGGACCTCGGCACCGGCAGGGAACAGAAGATGACCATCACCGGTGGTTCCGCGCTGCCCAAGGACGACATCGAGCGGATGATGCGCGATGCCGAGGCCCACGCGGAGGAGGACCGCCGCCAGAAGGAGGCCGCCGACACCCGTAACAGCGCCGAACACCTCGTGTACACCACCGAGAAGCTCCTGGCCGAGAACACTGACAAGATCCCCGCGGACGTCAAGACGGACGTCGAGAACGCGCTGGCCGACGTCAAGGAGAAACTCAAGGGCGACGACACCGCCGCCCTTCGCTCCGCCGTGGAACGAGCAGCCACCGCTACTCAGAAGATCGGCACCGCCCTCTACTCGCAGGCCCGGACGGATCAGCCCCCCGGTCCTGCTGCCGACGCCGGACAGGGCGGCGAGGAGGACGTCGTGGACGCGGAGATCGTGGACGACGACACCGCGAAGGGAGGCACGTGATGAAGCAGCCGGCCCAGCCCCCGCGTCCGGATCTCCCACCCCCCGTGGTCATCCGCGACCGCAGGAGCATCGATCCCATCGCTCTCCGGCCCCGCCGACCTGAAGGTCAGGAGGCCACACCGTCGGCGCACACGGCGGCGACGGCCGGCCCGCCGACTGCCGGCAGCCGTGCCGCCCACAGTCCGTCCGGCCCCGAGCAACGCATCCGGCAACTGGAGGCGGACCTGGCCGAGCGCACCGAGGACCTGCAGCGAGTCAAGGCGGAGTACGACAACTACCGCAAACGTGTACGGAGGGACCGCCTCGCGATCCGGGAGGCGGCCGTCGCCAATGTCCTTGCCGGGCTGCTGCCCGTCCTGGACGCCATCCACCGGGCCCGCGCACAGGGCCACGTCACCGGTGGCTTCCACCAAGTCGCCGGGATTCTGGAGTCCCACCTCGCCGCGCTGGGCCTGCACAGCGTGGGCGAGGCAGGCGAACCATTCGACCCCCACATCCACGAAGCCCTCACCTCCACCACCGCCTCCGGCACCACCGGCGCGACCCGCATCGAGGTGCTGCGCCCCGGCTACCGGGTCGGCGCCCACCTGATGCGCGCGGCACAGGTGGCCGTAGCCGAGCGGCCGGCCCCGAGCCCGCCCCCGCCCCGCTGACCTACGGCGGGGCACAAGCGGCCGCACCGCGGCACGTGACCGGCCTACCGGTGGCGAGCCGACGGCTGCCGCTGTCGGCGGAAAGGAACACTCACCGGCTGCCGAACTGTCCGACCCCTGTCATAGCTCCCACTCCGCGTCGACGTAGCCCATCGTCCGGTTCATGGCGATGGCATTCGCTCGGGAACGCCGGGCTGCATGTCGGGCTCTGCCGAGCGGTCGGCGCGGAGGCGGGCAAGCGGGGCTGCCACCTCCCGGATGACCCCCCGGTCGGAGGGCCGGTGGGGGCAGGACATAGCGTGTGCGGTGGAGAGTACTAAGCCAAGCCTTACTTTCACTGCTCTCTGCCCGCGTTCAACCGCCCCATGGAACGAAGGAACAACAACCCCATGACACGCCCTGTCCGCGTCGCCATTGTCGGAGCCGGCCCCGCCGGTATCTACGCAGCCGACGCGCTGCTGAAATCCGAGTGCGCACTGGACCCGGGTGTATCGATCGACCTGTTCGAGCGCATGCCCGCCCCCTTCGGTCTGATCCGATACGGAGTGGCCCCTGACCACCCCCGGATCAAGGGCATCGTCACCGCGCTGCACCAGGTACTGGACAAGCCGCAGCTGCGGCTGTTCGGCAACGTCGACTACCCCCATGACATCGGCCTCGACGAACTGCGCTCCTTCTACGACGCGGTGATCTTCTCCACCGGCGCCGAAGCGGACCGCCCCCTCGACATACCGGGGATCGACCTCGACGGCTCCTACGGTGCGGCCGACTTCGTCTCCTGGTACGACGGGCACCCCGAGGTGCCGCGCACCTGGCCGCTCACGGCCGAGAAGGTCGCCGTTCTCGGGGTGGGCAATGTGGCCCTGGACGTGGCGCGCATGCTCGCCAAGACCGCGGACGAGCTGCTGTCCACGGAGATCCCGGCGAACGTGTACGAAGGCCTCAAGGCGAACAAGGCGCTGGAGGTGCACGTCTTCGGGCGGCGCGGTCCGGCGCAGGCCAAGTTCTCACCGATGGAGCTGCGGGAGCTGGACCACTCCCCCAACATCGAGGTCATCGTCAACCCCGAGGACATCGAGTACGACGCGGGATCGGTCGAGACCCGGCGGGGAAACAAGCAGGCGAACATGGTTGCCTCCACCCTGGAGAACTGGGCCATCCGGGACGTGGGCGACCGGCCCCACAAGCTGTTTCTGCACTTCTTCGAGTCCCCGGTCGAGGTTCTCGGGGACGACGGCAGCGTCGTCGGCCTGCGGACGGAGCGGACGGAGCTGGACGGCACCGGCAACGTCCGCGGCACGGGACGATTCACCGACTGGGATGTCCAGAGCGTCTACCGGGCGGTCGGGTACTACTCGGACGAACTGCCGAAGCTTCCGTTCGACCCCACCTCCGGCACTGTCCCTCATGTCGCCGGACGGGTTGTCGAGGGTGCGGAGCCGATGCCCTCGGTGTACGTCACCGGGTGGATCAAGCGGGGTCCGATCGGCCTGATCGGCCACACCAAGGGCGACGCCAACGAAACGGTCGCCTGTCTGCTGGAGGACCGGGCCGCGGGCCTGTTGCCGGCCCCGACGCAGCCTGATCCGGACGCGGTCGTCGCCTTCCTCGAGGCGCGCGGTGTCCGCTACACCACACGTGAAGGCTGGCACCGCCTGGACGCTCACGAGCAGGCTCTCGGTGCGGAACAGGGCCGTGAGCGCATCAAGGTCGTGGAGCGCGGCGCCATGCTGGAGGCGTCCGGCGCCTGACCGTACGGCTGCGCCGCCGGTGGTCCCCTCGGCGGGGACCACCGGCGGCGCAGCGCGTTGCGCAGAGTGCTGGGCGGGTGGGCCGGCCTGGGGGCGTTGAAGGCTGTCGTGAACGGTGCAACGATTCCGGGGAACCGCTCGTCCGCCCTTGGAGGGAACGCCTCGATGGATGACCAGCTCCGCCCCACGGCCGCGACGGTCTTCGACGCTCTCGGCGCCGACTACGAGCGAGCCTTCGCCGGCTCGGCGGCGCACCGGGCCTCGCTGCAACGCCTACTGACCCGACTCGCCCCGCACAGCCGGATCCTGGACGTGGGCAGCGGAACAGGCCGGCCGACCGCACAGAGCCTGGCCGACGCCGGTCATGACGTGTTGGGGGTCGATGTCTCGCCGGTGATGGTGGACCTCGCGGCCCGGCAGGTGCCTGGAGCGACCTTCCAGTGCGCCGACATCCGTGAACTGGCGCTGGAGGAGGAGAGTTTCGACGCGGTCTGTGTCTATTTCTCGCTCCTGCAGATGTCGCGAGAGGAACAGTCACGGCTGCTGCGGCGGCTCGGGCGGTCGCTGAGGCACGGAGGGCACCTGGTCGTGGCGACGGTGCCGCTGGATGTGGAGGATGTCGGCGCCGTATTCATGGGCCAGAAGGTGCACGTGACGAGCTTCGGCGCCGATGAGTTCACCTCGGTGGTGACCGGGGCAGGTCTGGCGGTCCAGTGGGAACAGAACAGTGTGTTCACCCCGTCCCACCCTGAGGCGGTACCCGAGCCGCACCTCTTCCTGCACTGCGTGCGCCTCTGACGCACGGGAATGATCGACGGATGCTGGCCCGCGTAGGGGCGGTGGCCCTCCGGCGCGGCGCGCCGAAGGACGTGGGCGGACGGCACCATGTCGAGTGAGGCGTCGACGGGGACCTGAGACGATGACCTACGGGGTGAGTCGGACGGGTCGCCCCTATCGCTCAACCCGCCTTCTGCGAAGGTGCGGCATAGCCCTTCCCGGGAAACCCGAGCTGCTGTCCGCTGCCCAGGTCCGCGGTTGTCCGAAGCACCGCAAGAGCCCTGCCGGTCCGCGGCTGCGACAGCAACGGACCGGCAGGACCAAGGCAACGATCTACGGATTCTTGTGGCGCTCCGGGTTCCGGGCGTCGAAGACTACGATCTTCCGGTCGAAGTCCGCGTAGAACGTGGCCGCGTAGCGGTCATCGGTGACGTCGACCGTAAAGTCCTCGCTCGTCTGCCAGTCGGCGCCCTTCGGCACCTCGGGCCGGATATCCGACAGCACCACTGGCGTACCTGGTTCGGACTTCCATGCGTAGTCCCGCCGCAGTCTCGCGGCGTCACCGTCTCTGAGATGGACCACTCCGGAGACCTGGAAGTCCGAGGGGCCGGGCACCACCGACCGGGCGTCGCCGAGAATCTCTCCCTTCCACACCACCGCCTCGAAGTCACCCAGTTCGGGGAAGCACTCGCCGACAAGTTTCTTGTCCCGCCGGATGCCTTGGTCGGATTTCCCGGCGGCATCGACGCGTGGAGCGCCCGTGCCTGCGGATTCTGCCTGCTGAAGCTCACCGCCGCAGCTGGTCAACAGGCCGCAGACGGCCAGAGCGGCAACCGCCGCAACAGCGCGCCCGGCCCGCCGGTCAACTGCGCCGCCCCGCGGCCCGGCTACTCGCCTACCTGTAAACATCGTTCCCTTCCGTGGTGCTGCCCGCCTGCCCGACCGTCCACGTCACGTTGCGCGTGAATGTAACGCGCACCAGGAATGGCTTGGCGCAGCCCAGCGTCGCGAAGCGGCGTTGACATTGTCCGGGACCCCGGCACGCCCTCCGTGTATCCGCCGCTCGACGCCTGAGCCCACTACCACGCCCGGCCCCGTACCGCTTTCGGGTGCGCGCGCCCAGATCCGGTCGGCCCCGGGAGCTTCCTCATCGGGCGCTCGGACGCGGAATTCGAGTGTGACTCAATTGTTCACCGTACAAGGGATCTTGACGCTCCTTCCGTTCGGTGGGGAGCATGAGGGCTCGCACACGATCAGCAGACGAACGGGGTGGGGCATGTCGAGGATGACACGACGGATTGCGGGCCTGGCGCTCGCGGCAACGGCATCGATGGGTATGGCGACCGCGGTGGCGAGCCCGGCAGAGGCGGCGAGCGGGACGTACATCGCCACGTACCGGTTCCTGTCCGACTGCCAGAACACCGGCGCGATGTACGTGCACTACGACGGTGCGAGCTCGTACAGCTGTACCGGCAACTACGCGGTGGGGTATTCGCTGTACGTGCAGTACATCGTCTGAGCCGGCGTGAACGGGTCCCGCCCTTCAGCGAGGGGCCGGACCCCGAACGTTCTTCCTGGGCCGTCCGAGCCCTTCCGGACAGGGAACCCGGCCAACAATGTGCCACTGGGGACTGCGATCATGTGAAGGTGCGATCGCTGACCGAATTGACCCATGTGAACGATCCCGCCTGGCCGGTCCTCCAGGAATTGTTCCGTTCCAGTCCGTCACGGCCGGAGGTGCTGTCGGCCGACCCGGATCGCAGTCTTGCGGGCCTTGAGCAGCTGCAGGTGACGACGCGGTCCTTCCTCGGATCCATGGTGGTGAACTGCGGCGGGCTGCTGCTGGACGGTGGATGGCTGCGGGTCTTCGGCGGGGTCGGGTCGCGCCGGATGCCCGGCCTGGCAGAGGTCAATGGCTTTCCACCGGCGGTCGATCCCGCCTGGCGCCCTGCCGGAGGCCTTGTCGTGGCCCACGACATCCTGGGCGGAGTCTTCGTACTGAACAGCTCCGACGCCGCCGACCTCGGGCGTCCGGGTGAGCCGGGGCAAATGATCTACTTCGCCCCGGACACGATGGAATGGGAACCTCTGGAGGCCGGGTATGCGGCCTGGCTGGAATGGCTGCTCTCGGGAGCTCTCGATCAGTTCTACGAGGGCCTGCGCTGGCCCGGCTGGCGCGAGGAGATCATGGGTCTTCCATCGACCGTGGGCATGACGGTCTACCCCTTCCTCTGGTCGGCTGAAGCGCAGAACGATCTCGCGGCAACCCACCGCAAGCCGGTGCCCATGTCCGAGTTGCTCGGCCTCAGTAAGGAATTCGGTCTCCAGCTGGGATCCGGCGACCCCGGTTTTCTCGGCAACCCCGGGACTGCGGACGTGTGAGGCAGGCGCAGAGGTCGTGTCGCTGCGGATGCAGCTCACACGCTTCGCGAGTGTGGCACCCACTCACGTGAGGGTACGAGCGGCACGCAACCGGCCGACCCGACGGGTTGACCGGTCGACCGGGTGCAGGGCGCGGCGGCACCCTACCCACGGCGTGGCCGGCGCCCCACCTCTTCCGGCTGTCCCCAGCGCGGTCTCCCAGGGAGGCAAAGCGACTCCACGCGGCCGCTCGTGGACCGCGCGGTGAATCCCTGGACCATGCCGGTGCCCACGGCCCTCTGCGCGGGCACCGCATCGGTTCAGCGGCCGCCGGAGACCCTCAGCACCGTACCGGTGGTGTAGGAGGCATCGGCCGACAGCAGCCACGCGATGGCGGCGGCGATCTCGTCCGGTTCGCCGGGCCTGCCGAGCGGGATCTGCGAGGCGGACTTCGCGGGCCGGTCGGGGTCCCCCATCTCGGCATGCATCTCGGTGTTCGTGATGCCGGGGGCGACGGCGTTCACCCTGACACCCATCGGGCCGAGTTCCTTGGACAGGCCGACAGTCAGTGCATCGGTGGCCGCCTTTGTCGCCGCGTAGTGCACATAGTCGCCGGGGCTGCCGAGGGTCGCGGCCGCGGAGGAGACGTTCACGATGGCGCCGGAGCCCAGCGCCGCCATGTCGCGTGCAGCCCTGCGGCAACAGAGCAGGTAACCGAGGAGGTTGACCTCGACCACGCGTCGCAGATCTGCGGTGCGGGCGTCCGAGAGCCGTCCCAGCGGGCCCGTCACACCGGCGTTGTTGACCAGCCCGGTCACCGCGCCGAGTTCGGCCGTCGCCGTGTCGAACAACCGCTCGACGTCGGACTCTTCGGACGTGTCGACCTGAACGGTCACACAGCGTCCTCCCGCCGCGCGCACCGCGTCCGCGGTCTCCTTGGCGGCCGTCGCGTTCTTGACGTATCCCAACACCAGATCGTGCCCGTCAGCTGCCAAGCGGAGGCACGTGGCGGCGCCGATACCCCGGCTTCCCCCCGTGACGATGGTGACCGAACGTGACATGCGCTGCCTCCCGTGGCTTCTGATGCGATGGTGACGACGCAGCAAGTCGTACCTCAGCGCCGCCCTGCCACCAAAACCGTGCCGCACCGGGCGTAGTTTCGGGCATGGTGCTGGGACGGCCGGATGCGACATGACGCGATGCACGACGCGGAGCACGGACGGTACGACCGCGCGGTGACGCCTTGGAAGCGGGAGCACCGGCGTGAAGCCGCTCCGGGTTGGGCCCACGTGGGGGCCGGCCGCGCACGGGCTGCGCACGACGGACCGGCGGCCCGGATTCGGCAAGGACCACGTCATCGTGGTGCCGAAGCACCATGTGCGCTCACTTCTCGAACTCGACGCTGCCCTGGCCGCCCACCTGCTGGAAGTCGTCCGGACCGCCGCCCGCGACGTCGTCGCCCGGCATGGGGGCTGCCAGGTGCTGACCACGCTCGGCGATGAGCAGCGCAACCGGCACCTGCACCTTCACATCGCTGCCGGGGACGGTGTCGCCCGGTTCGTCTCCCCGGACTGACGGACCGCACGGGCTGAGCGAAGTCCCGTGGACAGGGCCATCAGCACTGGGGACAGGGACAGACCGCCGGCGGTCAACAGCAGACCGGTGTCAGTCCCCACCGGCCTGACGGAATGCCGCCGAGCAGTGAACCGTGGGACGATGCCGGTGTGCTGACGGGGGTACTGGACGCGATCGATGCCGTGGACTGGGCCGCCGTGCCGGGCCGCGCAGGGTGGTACCGGCCGGGCGACGCCGCGTCCGGGCTGCGCGATCTCGCGTCCGCCGCAGGGCTGGTGGCCGTGGCGGAAGCGGCATCGCGGCTCGCGGGCGGCGGCCTGGTGCACGGCCACAGCGGGGCCGTGTTCCCTGCGGCCGTGATCGCGGCGCCGATCCTCCTGGACATCGTGGAGGCCGGGCACCCGTCGGCCGGACGGGCGGCGCTGGGTCTGCTCGACGAGGCCCTGTCGTCGTACCCGTTCGCCGGGGACACCCGGATCGGCACACCGTACGGCGCGGCAGTCCCGGTCTGCTGTGCACTCGCCGACCACATCCGTGCGCGGCGCGAGCTGCTCGCCGGTCACGGCAGGGCCGGCACGTCGTTGCTCGCCGACGCGGCCGGGCACTGGCGCTTCGTCATCGACGACTGTGTCGGGGCGGGCAGCGACACGTCGGCCTTCGGGGTGTTGGCGGGCACCGTTCCGGACGGCTCCCACCCCGCCGAACTGCACACCGCCGACGGTGTCACCGGTCTCGATGCGGTCCGGGTCGAATATCCGCCCGTGAACGCGAGCTGCGAGGCGTGTCTGCGTGTCGTCGGTGTCCCGCCCGGGGCGCTGCCGGCGGACGCGGTGGTGTTTCCCGCCGTGTGCGGCGAGCGGGAGCACTGACGAAACGCACCTGCTCAGGCCGGAAGGTGTACGAATCGGACGGTGAGCGCGAGGGTCGCCGGTCCCTTGATCATTCCGCCCTTGTTCCAGGTGAGCCCGAAATCGGCACGGTCGACGTCGATCTCGGCGGTCAGGGTGATCGCCGTCGCGGTGGACTCGGTGGTGCGGGCCGAGAAGGCGAGCGGCCGGGTCGTGCCGTGGACGGTGAGCCGTCCGGCCACCTCCACGTTGCCGCGGGCATCGGGGGTGGCGCTGTCGGCGGTGAAGACGAGCGTCGGGTAGCGGTCCGTGTCGAAGAAGTCGGCCGAGCGCAGATGGGCATCACGCTTCGCGTGGCCGGTGTCGAGGGAGGTCGCGTCGAGGGTGACGGAGCCATGCGCGGAGCCGTCGGCGCCGACCTCGCCCTCGCCGGTGACGCCGGTGAAAGCGCCCTTGACGTTGACGAGACCCCACATCGTCTTGTGTCGCAGCGCGACGGTGGTCGCGTCCTGGTCCAGGGTCCAGCTGCCGGTGGCGGCCGATTCGGTCGAGGGGGTGGTCTCGGCGGGATTGGTCATGAGATCAGAGCTCTCCAGATAGGTGGCGGCGTTGCTCTTGATTGAAGAGTAAACCTAACGCTGGCAATTAGGTAGCCAGTGAGATATTAGCGCGTTGACGTACTCTTGCAGAGATCACTGCACGTCGGAAGGGTGGGGGACCGGACCCATGGCAGACACCACACCGGCTGAAAAGACGGACGGCTGCCCCAGGGCCGAAGACGCAGCACTACTGCTGCAGTGGAACACCCTGCACAGCGGGCTGCGACGGCTGGGCGATCAGCTGCTGGAGGACGTGGAACGGGCCTCACACTCCGCCTCCTCGTCGGTCCAGGTGCTCTGGTACCTGCTGACGGTGCCTGACCATGCCGCGCCGATGAATCAGCTGTCCCAGCTGATGGGGTTCTCCACCGCCGGTACCACCAAGGTGGTCGACCGGCTGAGCGAGGCGGGCCTGGTGGAGCGAAGGCCCTCCCGGGCCGACCGCCGGGTGACGTACGCCGCCCTCACGCCTGCGGGCCTGGCAGCGGCAGCCGAGGCCTCCACGGCCCTGGCGGCGGCCCTGCGGCGCCGGATGGCGGCGGCCGGGATCAGCGAGGGCCGCTTCGCCGCCATGGCCGGCGACATCGCCCTGCTCGATCCGGCTCCCGGGCCGTGCACGGCGCGGCCGCACACGGAACACCAGGACACGGGGATCAGCGGCGTCGTCTGAGGACCTGGGCCACGCAGGTCACCAGGTCACTCGAACGGCCGGGTGACTTCCCGGGAGGCCGAACAGTCCTCCGCACAGCCGGTCCGAACCGCCCCGATCCGACTGGACACTCGTCGTTCGGCGCCGCCTCAGGCCCCCGTCACCCCGTCCAGCCGCTCCCGCACCAGATCGGCGTGGCCGATGTGGCGCGCGTACTCCCCGATCATGTGGACGTGCACGAGGCGCAGCGAGAAGACCTCGCCGCCGTGGACAAAAGTGTCGTCGAGCGATGCGTCGGCAATGACGGCGTCCGCCAGTCGGCACTCTTCAACCAGGCGCGCATAGTCGTCGGCGGCGCACGCCGCGTCCAAGTCCTCGAAGTCCGCGTCCTTGCCCCTGGAGGGGTCGTACATCGGGTCGAGCGACTGGCCGGCGAAACGCTCCCGGAACCAGGTGCGTTCGACCTTGGCCATATGGCGAAGCAGCCCGAGAAGGGTGAGGTTGGACGGCGGTACGGTCTGTTCGGCAAGCTGCTCACCGGTCAGGCCGGCGCACTTCTGCAGCAGGGTGCTGCGGAACCATGCGAGATATCCCGTGAGCATCTCCCGCTCACCGGCGACGAGGGATCCCGGCTTGCGCGTTGCGTCTGGCGCTGTCCATGTCATCGAACGATCATGCCTGTCGGCCCGCGGATCCTGCCAGGGCTTTCAGGGGGTTTGATACTGGTGAGCTCGCGTATTCACGTGTCACCAGTTCTGGCGCTTGGGAGACGGGGTAGTGACCGTGCGCGTTTGTCGGGGAGGCAACGGATTGAGTGCTGTCAGGCCGCAGGAGCCTGACAGCGATGCAGCACGGAGCCTGGTGGAGCTTGTTGTAGGCGGTTTCGTCGAGTTCTCGCAGGCCAGGCGTTGGGCGAGGTTCGACGAATCCTTCAAGCATGAATCCGGCAGCCGGCAGCTCGTTGAGGAACGTTTCCAGCGGCATACGTTGGCAGTTAATTGCCAACGGCTTCTCCGCATCGTGCATGCGCAGTTCGCCCCGGTCGCCCAATCGCTCCCGCGCGTGACTCAGGAGCGTTGCGCTCCCGTCGATTCCGACAATCTCGGCACCACCCGCCAGGAGTTCGGCCGCGTAGTGCCGGCCCCGCAGCCCACATCGAGAATCTTCAGCCCGGCAACGTCGCCCGCCGGCGCGAGCATCGCGGGCCGGTCGGTGTGCGCGGGGCGATTCGTGAACGGTTCATGCATACCGCGCCCGCGGCCCTCGACGTCGACGTCGACACACCCGTCCCGTCGTCTCCGCCCGCGTGAACCACGAGCCGGCGTTGCGCGAGTACATCGCCGACCCGGTGCGCCAGTCACTGGAACCGGGGTCCGCCTGCCCGGACAGCGGGAAGCGGACCGATCTCACGCCAGCGCAGCCGCCTTGCGCAGCAGTACCGACCGCTCGCGGACGTTGCTGCACAGCCGGGCGGCGAGCTCCAGCTCGCCCCGTGCCTCAGCGGTCCGGCCGAGCCGGACGAGTAGCTCGCCGCGCACGCTCGGGAGCAGGTACGACCCCGACAGGCGGCCGGAGGCGACCAGCTCGTCCACAATGGACAGCGCCCGCTGTGGTCCATTCGCCATCGCGACAGCGACGGCCCGGTTGAGCTCGACCACGGGTGACGGAGCCACACGGCCGAGCGCCTCATAGAGGAGCACGACACGCTCCCAGTCGGTCTCCGGCACCGAGGATGCCGACGCGTGGCAGGCGGCTATCGCTGCCTGCAGCCCGTAAGGTCCAAGGCCGCGCCCGACAGCCGACGCTCGGCCGATCGCGGCCAGACCGCGACGGATCGCCGACTGGTCCCACAGGCGCCGATCCTGATCGTCCAGGAGCACAGCCTCGCCATCGGGCCCGGTGCGGGCGGGAAAGCGCGCGGCCGTGAGCTCGAACAGGGCAAGCAGCCCGTGCACCTCCGGCTCATCGGGCAGCAAGGCGGCCAGCATCCGGGCCAGCCGGATCGCCTCGTACGCGAGATCGGGACGAAGCAGGCAGTCACCCGTCGTCGCCGTCGAGCCCTCCGCGAAGATCACGTACAGCACGCTCAGGAGACCGCCGAGCCGCTCGCGCCGTTCCTCGGACGGCGGTAGCTCGAACGGCACTCCCGCCGCGGCGATCGTCTTCTTCGCCCGCGTGATCCGTGCCTGGACCGTCGGCACGGGCACAAGGAACGCCCGGGCGATTTCCTCGCTCGCCAGGCCGCCGACCACACGCAGTGT
Organism: Streptomyces sp. NBC_01320; assembly: GCF_035974375.1. Taxonomy (NCBI): domain Bacteria; kingdom Bacillati; phylum Actinomycetota; class Actinomycetes; order Kitasatosporales; family Streptomycetaceae; genus Streptomyces; species Streptomyces sp. NBC_01320. The sequence goes on along the minus strand of NZ_CP108390.1, from coordinate 10,211,235 downwards.
CAGGGCCACACGGGCCTCCGGCGAGAGCACCGGATGGCAGGCCACGAGCATCAGCGCGAGGACGTCGTCGTCGACCCGGTCGGGATCCCACGGCAGGTCGTCCGACCGACCCCTGGGGGCCGCCGCGCCCGAGCTCGCCTCACCCTCGGCTAGCTGGCCGGCGAGCGTGGCGTACCGCTCGTCGAGTGCCGACCGGCGGCGGAAGCTGTCGATGGCGCGCCTCCGCGCGGTCGCGAGCAGCCAGTTCACCGGATTCGCTGGCTCACCGTCGCGCGCCCAGGTGACGAGCGCCTCCGCCACCGCCTCCTGCGCGACGTCCTCGGCGAGCTCGAAGTCCCCGGTGAAGCGGGTCAGCGCACCGATGATCCGTGCGGACTCGATCCTCCAGACGGCCTCGACGGTCCGCCGGGCCGACTCGGTGCTCAGCGGGCCACCGGTGGCCGCGCGTGTCAGAGCTGGCCGGTCCGCTCGCGCCACGCCCGCTCCTTGATGATCCACTCGTTGTCCTGCGGGAACTCGTCGATGCCCGGCACGCGGCGGATCTCGCACTTCGATCCGGCAATCGCCGGGAGTCGCTTGGCCCACTCGACCGCCTCCTCCTTCGAAGCCACGTCGATCACGTAGAAGCCGCCGAACAGTTCCTTCGTCTCGCCGTACGGACCGTCGGTGACCACCGGCGTCTCGCCGCTGAAGTCGAGCACCACGCCCTGGGCCGGGTCATCCAGGCCCTCGGCGGCGACGAGCACGCCGGCCCGGATCATCTCCTCGTTGAAGCGACCCACCGCCTCGAGCATCTGCTCGAAGGGCGTCTCCATCATCTTCGCAACGGATTCGTCCGTGCCTCGCATGATCAGCATGTACTTCGCCATCTTCGATCTCCTTGTTATCGGGGCGCCTCTCGACCCTCTCACTCCAAGGTCGAACGAGGCAGCCGCAGATCGACACGGCAGAAGAACGCGGACCATTCTTTTCACCCCGACTTGGGGTTGGGGTCTCTCAAACGAGCTGTAACCAAGGTGGTTGGGTTTACTGACGGGCTGCGGAGAGGCGGCCGTCGAAGGTGATGTCGAGGGCGTTGAGTGCGGTCTTCCAGCACATGGTCCAGCGGGCTCGGCCCTTGCCGGTGGGGTCCAGGGACATGATGGCCATGTAGACGCATTTGAGTGCGGCCTGCTCGTTGGGGAAGTGTCCGCGGGCCTCGTCGATCAGTTGGTCGTCCAACCCCTTCGCCGGCTGCGGCTCAGCCGCCTCGACGGACTCGGCCTCAGTCACGTTGTCACTGGCCGTCGATGCGTCTTCCTTGACCAGGAGTTACACCGAAGGATTTACGGTCCCGTATCTGGCTGCACAGCTCCTGACCGTCATCCGTCCCTCCCTCCAAGGGCCAGGAGAATGGGCATATACAGTGACAGGCACTCACATTCTGGTGAGGAATACAGCCCCCCGGTCAACGTCCCCTACCAGTCTCACCCCCTTTCACCACTCGTCCGTGCTGTCCGAGGACCAGTCGGTCGTGGCGGAGGTGGTGATGTTCGTGGCCACGCCCACCACCAGGAAGAGGATCAGCAGGGCCTTCCCCGCTCCGGTCATGATCAGCGGCCGGGTGGCGGAACGGGGCTGCTGCTCGGGTACGAACAGGACCTCGTCGCCGAAGAATCCCTTGGGGTAGGCCGGAGTGAGCATCATGAAGTAGGCGTAGAAGCGCATTTCGTAACGGAGTGTCGCGGCCGAGGCCTCGAAGAGGGGCCGGGGCATGCGCCCCAGGATCAGTGTGATCAGCCACCAGATGAAGGACAGCGCCCACCAGCCGGAAGTGGCCAGCCCCTGTACGACCGCTGCCGGAATCATCAGGATCAGGCGGAAGAAGACAGCCAGCCGGTTGAGTTCCGTCGGCCGGAGCTCGATCTGGACCGGATAGTCCGGCGGCGGCGTCAAGGCGAACGGCGGATAGCGGTCGATCAGCAGCATCGCACTCGCGCCGACCCGCGTCTGGTAGCCGAGATATCCGGCGAGAAAGCGGAAGACCGGTTCGGGCAGCCGCCCCAGGACCAGGGCGGCGAACCAGCCCGCGATGGTGGTGAAGAAGGCCGCGATGTAGAGGAAGAACAACACGATGAAGTGCGGGATCAGCAGGAGCAGCCGCACCAGCACCGTGAGCCGGCGCTGCCTCGCCGGCTCGACGAGGTCGAGCACAGGGAGCCACTCCCCCACGTCCGCTCCCCTGGGGCCCGTCCATCGGGCGTCAGCCATGTCGCTCCTCCTCGGCGGATGGTGCGTACGCCATCGGCACCTACGACGTCACCCCACGCTCGGCCCGCCGGTGGGGGCCCGCAATCGGCCACGGGCCGATCGGGTGTCCGAACGGGCCGCGCCGGACCGGGCGGGACCCGGCCATCGGTCGTCCCCCGATGACCGGGTCCGTCGTCATGCGGTCACGTCACGCCAGGAGGTCGGCGTACGTCCGTACAGGCGATCGCCGACCGGAACGCCAACACCGTCCGTATCCCCCTGAATGAGGAGTGCCGGCTCGGCACGGCCAACGTCGACCCGCAGTACGCGGGAGACGCCTACATCAGCGCCGTGAAGGAACTGGTCGAACGGGTCGAGGACCACGGCATGACGCCCCTCGTGGAACTGCACTGGACCTGGGGCCAGTACACCGGCAACTCGGCGGGCTGCTCCGACGTGCACGCCAGCTGCCAGAAGCCGATGCCGGACGCCCAGTACACCCCGGCCTTCTGGTCGTCTGTCGCCTCGACCTTCAAGGACGACCGGGCCGTCGCGTTCGACCTGTTCAACGAGCCGTATCCGGACCGCGCCACCTCGACCGTCGACCAGGCCTGGACAACCTCGACACCCACGGCATCGCCTCACTGTACGAGGCATTCGAACCAGAAGAGGCCTTCGCCCTGGCCCAACGCCTCGAGATCCACCACACACCCAAACACGGGTCATGGCTCAACATCGCCGAGATCGAACTCTCCGCGCTGACCCGGCAATGCCTCGACCGCCGGATCAGCAACCTCGACAACCTCAACACCGAACTCTCAGCCTGGCAGAACGCCACCAACACCGACCAACGTCACGTGGACTGGCAGTTCGGCCGGGTCCGGGCGCTCCCCCGCCCGGGCCCGGCTCACCGATCACCGGTCACGGGTCAGCAGCCGGCCGAACAGGGCGCGTCCGGAGGCAACCAGCCCGGACGCGCTTCGGCCGGTCGCGGCCCCGCTCCGGGTCTTGGGCTTGGACTTCGGCTTCGGCTTCGGCTTCGGCTTCGGCTTGGACTTGGACTTGGACTTGGACGTGGAGGTCAGCTTCGACTTGGATTTGGGCGTCGGCTTGGACGTGGACTTCGGCTCGGATCTCGACGCAGGCTTCCGCTTGGACCTCGGCTGGGTACCAGGCTTAGCCTTCGGCTCCGCAGCCGCCTCCGCCCTGGTCGTTCCGTTCGCCAGCACGTGATAGCGATGGCTGATCCGCCGCCCCACCAGCAGATATCCGAGCAGCGCACCGCTCGTATTGAGGATCACGTCATCGATGTCGAAGGCGCGCCCGGTGACCAGGGCGCCCTGGACGAGTTCGATCACCACCATCACCGTCACCGTCAGCATGACCATGCGCAGCATCCGGAGCCGGCGCGGCACAAGAATCGGCAGCAGGATGCCGAACGGGACGCCCAGCAGCAGGTTTCCGCCGGCCTGCTTGCAGGCCGCGAGGAAGGTGTAGTCCTCGGCGTACTGCCGCAGCGATCTTCCCGGCCGAAGGTTGGACCGGACGAGGTCCTCCGACGCCGATGACGGGGTCAGCGTCACCTTCGCCAGAGCGAAGGAGAAGGCGGTCAGGGCCACGAGGGCAGCCACCAGCACGAGTGCACGCAGCAGCGTGGCTCCCCACACCCTCCGTCGCCGCTCTGTACGGTTCACCTCTGCAGTCATGGCACCCGGATGCCCTCATCGACCACAACCACACCTGGGGAACGGCCTTCCATGCCCCAGCGGGCCAGCAAAGGACGGGGCAGGATCGCTTGACGATCCGCTGTCCCTGTCGGACCCCGAACGGCCGGACTCCGTACCGTTCCTGGGCAGTGGGCAGGAGTGCGTCCTGTCTCGCCGGCACGCCCCGAACGGTCTTGGGCGCGCTGGCCCTCCGCTTTCGCGTCCTGGGCGGCGACGCATATCCCGTACCGCCCTCCGCCGGCTGACGGGTCCCGGCCGGTTCGAGGCGGTTACGGCGCAGCGTGGCCACCCATTCGTCGTCCACGCCGAGCCGGTGGCCGCTCAGCCGCGTACGGAGCGTGGGCTGCGGCGGGATCCGCCAGGAAGAAGCGCATGACGCCGACGGCGCCCTGCTATCCGCCGACGTCGCGGAAGTTGTGGAATCACGCGACGTGTATGTGTCTGTTCACACCACCCAACCCTAGGGTGTCAGGCGTGTCCACTCCCACTGTGCCCATCGGCCGGCCCAGCACGGGCTCCGTGCGCGATCCGCGAAGCGAATGGGTCCTGATACTGCTCTCCGCCGCGTCCGGGGCGGCGGATGCGTTCGCCTTCATCTGCGTCGGCCAGGTCTTCGCCGGGGTGATGACGGGCAATCTGGTGCTGCTGGGTGTTTCCGCCGCCGGTGCCGGGGAGGACGGGGTGGCGCTGCGTGTCGTGACCGCGCTCGTCGCGTATGGCTGCGGGGTCACGTGCGGTGCGTGGATGAGTGAGCGGCTGCGGTACCGGCTGTCGGTGATATTGCTGGTCGAGGTGGCGCTGCTCGCGGCCGGAGCCGTGGTGTGGGGGCTCGACCTGGTCACGTCCGACAGGGACCGGTTGGGGCTGCTGGCGATCATTGCCCTGGCGATGGGGATTCAGGGCCGTATCCGCCCGACGCCGACCAATTACTTCACCGGCACGCTGACATCCCTCGTCAGCCGCGTGGCGCTGGGTGCGTTGCGCGAGGGGGACGGCTGGGTGATCGGCCGACTTCTCGCCGTCGTGGCGGGTGCGGCGGTCACGGCGTTGGCGGTACGGCTCTGGCCGGCCGCCGCAGCCATGGTCGCGGCGGTGCCGGCGGCAGGTGCGTTGCTGGTCGAAGTGGTGCCGGGGCGCGCGTCACGGAAGTGAGGGGCGGGCGGACAGAGAGAGGCCCCGGCCGGATCGGGGGAATCCAGCCGGGGCAGTTTGGGGGTGGGCGCTGTGCGCGTCATCCACATATAGGTGAACGATAAACCATCGAATTCCGTTCCCTCGAATCCGTACCGCCCACTGTGACGCGACACACGAGCCTCAGCGTCCGACGGGCGCCGTGGTCCCGTAGCGGCGCCGGAACTGCTCGATCCGGCCCGCCGTGTCCAGCACGCGATGAGTGCCGGTGTAGAAGGGGTGGCTCGCCGACGAGGTCTCCACATCGATGACCGGGTAGCTGGCGCCGTCCTCCCACTCCACGCGCCGGTCGGAGTCGGCGGTCGAGCGGGTCAGGAAAGCGACCCCCGCGGCGCGGTCACGGAAGACGACCGGACGGGAGACGGGGTGGATGCGGGGCTTCATGCGCGTTCCTTCCTTGCTGCTGAGAGGAGGGCCTGCTACTGGCGGTCGGGCTCGACGGGTCAGCGCTCCTCGCGGAAGAGGACGTGCTGCCCTGCGGCGGGGTCGTACTTGCGCAGCACCAGCCGGTCGGGGCTGTTGCGGCGGTTCTTGCGGGTCACATAGGTCTGCCCGGTACCGGCCGTCGACCTCAGAGTGACGACGGGGCGGGTTTCACTGCGTGCCATGGGCACCTCCGGTCGTTTCCGCCGACCCCAATTCCAAGCTTGTGGGAATGGGTGTCGTTTTCGTTCTGCTGCTGTAACGCGGGTGGGTCCGGTGACATTCCCGCCCCGGACACCGGCGCGCAGCGATCAGGGTCAGGTGCGGCGCCGGTCTTGAATGTCGGGTACCGCAATCCCGCAGACACCCCCGACGAACCCGAGAAGATCCACCGTGCGCACCCCTCGCCCAGGCATCAGCCTCCCCACCTTCGGCCCGCACGCGGGCCCGGAAGCCGTGGCCACCGTCGCGAGCGCCGCCGAGGGGCTCGGCTTCCACAGCGTGTCCGTCGCCGCGCGGATATTCGCACGGCAGGCTCGATGTCGGCCTCGGCCAGGGGTGGCTGCGAACCTCGCACCGGAGGCGCAGGGTCAGGTGTTGCAGGAGGTGGCGGCGCCCCATCGGTCGCCCTTCGCGGACGGCGCCACGAAGAGCGACGACGCTCGTTGATCACTGTGCCCAGCACAGCAACGACTGCCGGAGGAACGACACCCATGCGCTTCAAGAACACCCTGACGACCGCGGCCGCCACGGCGTTGATCGCTGCGGCCACGCTGACCGCGGCGGGCCCGGCGGCCGCCGCGGGTGACACCGCGCCCGCCTGTATCGCGCGTGAGGTCGTCAAGCAGAACAAGACGGCCCGGACGACCAACAACTGCGGAAAGAACATGCACATCCAGCTGGTCATCAACAACGGTCCGGACAAGCAGTGCTGGACCACGTTCCCGGGCGAGACCCTGGAATGGAAGTGGAAGGTCGGCTCGTACGGGCGCATCGCCGTCTGTTAGCCGAGGCCACCATCGGCTCCCGGAGCCCCTGCACGTCAACAGGGGCTCCTCGCATATGCCCGGACCGGGTGCGGCACGACCCGCGGGACCCGGCGCACTCCGGCGCGCGCGGCGCCGCACACGCCGGATGACTTGCATCAACACTCTTCGACAGCAAGGCTGTTCGGAAAATCCGCCACCCAGGCAGCCTATGGCATATGTCAGATGCAACTACGTATCGAGTGTTGCCAAATCGCTTACGGGCTTCCTCAGCCTGTGCCACAGTCGTCATCGGTCACCTTTCAGACCTGGTCGTGCCGTGCCTGTATCGGAGTACGAGATGCCGCCCCATCTGTCCGCGGACCGCCCCGCCCCGCAGCCGCCCGAACGCGATGCCGTCGATGTGCTGATCGACCGGACCCTTCGGCTGCGCGGCGACATGGACGCGGTGCGGCGCGACGCCGTCCTGATCGACGAGGACGATCCGCAACTGCGCTGGCAGCGTGCGCTCTGCGAACTGGCTGTCCATCACCTCGACGATCTCGGCGCGCATCTGGGACAACTGAAGGAAGGTCTGCCGCCGGGGGATGCGGAGCAGTTCGCCGAGGAGTCGGAGCCCGCCCAGGAGAAGCCGTTCGACGAGCCGCAGCCCGGTTCACTGCTCAGCCGTGTGGGCAGCGCCGAGTGGAATCTGCTGACCGACGAGGTCAGCTGGTCGGAGGAGCTCTTCCAGATCTTCGGCCGGTCCCCACAGGCGGGACCACTGTCGCTGGACGAGCTTCCGTCCGTGCTGTTTCCCGAGGATCAGCCGTTGCTCACCTCTCTGGTGACGGCCTGTCTGGTCGACGGGAAACCGATAGACGGCGAGTTCCGCATTCTGCGGGCCGACGGACGGATGCACACCCTGCACATGATGGGCGAGCCCGTCCTCGACGCGGACGGCTGCACCGCCTCCATGTGGGCGGTTCTGCGCGATGTGAGCGAACTGCGCCGCAGCCAGCGCGTGGTGGGCCGGACCCGTGAGTCGATCCGGCGCCAGCAGCACATGGCGCAGACCGAACGACGGATGGCGGTCGAGCTGCAGGAGACCGTGCTGCCCCCGTGGCGCGGCTCGCTGCGCCTGCCGCAACAGGGACCCGGCGCACTGGATGTCGCGGCGCACTATCTGCCTTCGGACTCCAGCGCCCTGATCGGCGGCGACTGGTACGACGCACTGGAGCTGCCCGACGGCAGAACGCTCCTCACGGTCGGCGATCTGACCGGTCATGGCATCCCCGCCACCACAGCCATGGCGATGCTGCTGGGCGCACTGCGCGGCATGGCCGTCGCCGGCATCGAGCCGGGCGCTCTGATGGGCCATCTCAACCAGTTACTCCAATCGTCGGCCCAGCCCGCTCTCGGCAGCGCGGTGTGCTGCCGTTTCGACCCGGCGACCGGCACTCTCGCCTGGTCGCAGGCCGGCCACCCCGCACCACTGCTCTTCCGCAACGGAGCGGGACGCCCGCTGCCCCCGCCGGACGGGGTCCTGCTCGGTGCCGCGTCCGGGGTCGCGTACGAGCAGGACGAAGTGCACCTGCTGCCCGGTGATGTGCTCGTTCTGCACACCGACGGACTGACCCGCCGCAGTGACCGGGGTGCGGGCCCGGAGGCACTGCCCGGTCTCGCACCGCGCTTCGCCGAGGCCCATACGGCACAGGAGTGCGTACGTATCGTCGTCGAGGAGTTCGGCGTGACCGAGCGCCTGGACGACGCATGCGTGCTGGTCGCCCGCATCGGGGCGTGAACGCCCGGTAGGCCGCCGGAGCACGACAGCAGCGCGAATCACAGCACGGCACAGGAACGCAGACGGACGAGCCCCCTACGCATGCCGTGCTCGGCGGTGGGTTGTCGGCGCCCCTCCTCTTCGCGGCGTCGGCCGATCAGATCTCCGAACGCCTGGGTCGCTTGATGATCGAACTCTGCGGCAAGGCAAGCTCGATCTCCTCGCGCAGGTCCTGGATCTTCGCGTATCCCGCGAACTGACCGGTGAGCCGGTACATTTCGCGCAGTCGGTCCCAGGTGCGGTGCGAGGAGGTCTCTCCCATCGACACCAGGGCAAGCCGTGCGTAACGGTCGGCCTGCTCCGGGTCGTCGGCGATGAAGCACGCCGAGGCGAGCGAGATGTAGTCGAAGATCTTGGAGCGCTGGCGCCCGTTGACGCGCAGCTCCAGTGCCTGCTTGGCATGGCGCTGGGCTGTGATCGCCGCGGCCGGCTCGTGCTCGGCGAGCGTACGGAACGCCAACGCCTGCATGCCGTGCAGATCCGCCTCGTCGAACATCTGCATCCAACTGGGCGGCGGCACATCTCCCTTGTCCGATACGAAGAGGTCCTCGGCCTGGCCGAGTGTACGGCGCATGGCCTGCCCGCGGCCCATGGATGCCTGTGCCCACGCCTCGATGGTGTGCAGCATCGCCTGGGTGCGTGGCAGCACCATGTCCCCTGAGCCGGACTTGGCCAGCTTCATCAGGTCCAGGGCGTCGTCGGGACGGCCCAGGTGGACCATCTGACGGGCCGCCCGGGAGAGCGCCTCGCCCGCGCGCGGGCGGTCGCCTCCCTCGCGCGCCGCATGGGCGGCGATCACGAAGTACTTCTGGGCGGTGGGTTCCAGACCGATGTCGTGGGACATCCACCCCGCGAGAACAGCGAGGTTGGCGGCGACGCCCCAGAGGCGGCGCTGCAGATGGTCGGGGTGGTGGTAGGCGAGCATGCCGCCCACCTCGTTGAGCTGGCCCACGACGGCCTTGCGCTGGAGTCCGCCGCCCCGGGACGCGTCCCAGGCGCGGAACACCTCGACGGACCGCTCCAGCGCCTCGATCTCCTCCGATCCGATGGGGGCGGCCTCGTACCGGTCGAAACCGGCCTGGTCCACGTGGAAGGGATCGTCGATCCGTGGAGCATCGGCCGCCAGAACGGGGTCGGTGTGCAGCCAGTCGTGCATGGGGCCGGTGATGGTTGATCCTGCGGCGAGCGCGGCGCCCGCGCTCACCAAGCCGCGTCGGTTGAGCATGAGGTCCATTCCCGTGAATTCGGTGAGGACCGCTGCCGTCCGTTCGGGCGCCCACGGCAGTCCGTCGGGATTGTCCTGCGTCCCGACCTCTCGCCGCTTCCCCACACGCCCGCGCCGACCGAACCCGAGGTCCTCGATGGTCACGACACGACCGAGCCGCTCGGTGAACAGGGCAGCCAGCACTTCGGGCACGGGATCGCGTGGGGATTCCCCCATGTCGATCCAACGCCTCACCCGCGAGGTGTCGGTGGCCAGCTGCGGGTGGCCCATGGCCGCCGCCTGCCGGTTCACCATTCTCGCGAGTTCGCCCTTGGACCAGCCGGCAAGGCCGAACAGGTCAGACAGGCGGGTGTTGGGTTGTCCGGTCACGTCAAGCCCCCAGGTTCTCGGCTGTGTTGACACTAACCCTCTGTCAGATGCGTTGCGACTATTCGCCAGGGTTCGCCAGGGTCCGCCAGATGGTCCGCAACCCGCGATCCGGTGTCAGGTAGGAAAGCGCCACCCCGTCCGGCAGCCCTAGGTACTCCCCAGGGTGCCGAACGGCCGCCGGCCGGGGCGGTGCACGCAACTTGTCGGCGCACGAAGGGATCTGTCTCGCCCATGTACACAGCATCGTCCTCCGTGTCCGCCCCGCCCCGGCCGCTGCGTCCGCTGGGGGCGGGCGGCGGACCGTACCTCGACCGCCGCGCCGCACCGCCGGCTCCCGGCACGGTCCGGCCCCGGAGGCCGGCGGTACCGGGTGCCGGCCCCCTCAGCGGGCGGCTGGACCTGTCCGGCCCGCAGGGTGCACAGCTGAGGATGGCGATCGCCTCCGTGCACCGGATCTGCCCGGAGTTCAATCCGGTCCAGGTGCTGCGACGCAGCGGGCGTTCGGTTCTCATCGTCGGCACGACCGGGCGCACGACGGCGGTCGCCAAGTGTTTACTGGACCACTCCCCCGCTTGGTCCGAGCGGTTCCGCCACGAGATAGCGGCATACCGGGCGTTCGTCCGGCACCGCCCGCCGGTCCGGGTACCGCGGCTCATCGCGGCGGATCCCGAGAACTGCACCCTGGTCATCGAGCGGATGCCGGGACGGGTGGCGGCGCTGATGAGGCACCCGACGGAGGCTCCGCCCCGCGCCGATGTGCGGGCCGCGCTAGGCGCGATCAGCCGGGTCAACGCGTGGCGACCGGCCACTGGGCTCTTCGACGCCCCGCTGGACTACGCATCCCGCATCGCGCGCTACCACGAGCTGGGGCTCTTCACCGACCGTGATCTGGGTGACCTGCAGAAGCTGCTGCACGGTCTGGCGCATGCGGGCGGCCGCCAGGGCACGGGGCAGTTCTGCCACGGTGACGCCCTGCTCTCCAACATCCTGCTGTCGCCCACGGGTCCGGTCCTAGTGGACTGGGAGCACGCGGGCTGGTATCTGCCGGGGTACGACCTGGCAACGCTGTGGACGGTGCTGGGTGACGCGCCGGTGGCGCGGCGGCAGATCAGCCAGCTGGCGCAGGCAGCAGGGCCTGCGGCGCGGGATGCGTTCCTGGTGAACCTGATGCTCGTACTGACACGGGAGATCCGTACGTACGAGACGGCGGTGCAGCGGGCCATGCGGGAGGGCGTGGCCACGGTCGGGATTCAGGACCGGCCTGGTGCGCTGCCGTCGGGCGAGGAGCAGCGGCTGCTGCTGCGTCGGCTGCATGACGACTGCGCGATGGCCCGGCGGGCGGTGCGTGCCGCGGTCGGCACTCGCTGACGCTGCGCTCTCCGGGAAAGACCTGCCGCGGGTCCGATGCCGACACATCGGGCCCGCGGCACACTGTTGTGCGTGCTGTGCTCTGTCGGACGGGGCGGAGGGTCAGGGGCTCCTGAAGTCGACCGCGTCCACGTCGAAGGAGTTGTTCTGCGGCGAGGTGAAGACGAGGTACAGCTTGTGGGTGCCCTTCAGTTCCTGGACGGGTACGGCCGGGGTGGGCCGATAGGTGTCCCAGCCGCCGGTATTGGGAACCGGAGTGGTGGCGAGCAGCGTGCCGTCGGGAGCGTCCGCGCGCAGTTCGATCGCGCCGACCCCGTACGGTGAGGACAACTGGTAGCTGACGGAGCCGATGCCCTCGACGCTCATCGGGTCGAAAGCGACCCAGTCGCCGTGGGAGATGTCCCCGATGCGTTTGCCGTTCTCGGCGCCTTCCTGGGAGACGATCCGGGTGCCGGACTGGGCGTCGTAGTACTCCGCCTGCTTGTGCTTGGGCTGGAGCACGGCGCGACCGTAGCCGGTGAGGGCTGAGACGCCGTCGCCGCCCCGGTCGGTGTATTTGGCGTTGAGCACGTAGGTGAGGTCGGCGCCCTCCGGGTGGCCGCCCAGGTCGCCGGTGTCCACGGTGCCTTCGCAACCGGGGAGGTCGGTGGTGGGATGCTCGTGGTCGTCGTGTCCCAGGGCCGGGTTGACGGTGACCTTGGAACAGTCGACCGGGCCGTCTTCGGGATCCGTGACGGTGACCTTGTACGGGATCTTGTCGCCGAACTCGATGAGTTTTCCGCTGACCGGGAAGTCGATGGTCACCTTGGGGGCGGTATTCCCGGCGGTGACAGGGATGTTGGCGTAGCCGGACTTGCCGGTGGAGTCGGTGACCTTGAGCTGGGCGACGAAGTCGCCCTTGGCCGTGTAGGTGTGGCTGGGGTCGGCTTCGGTGGAGTCGTACGTGCCGTCGCCGTCGAAGTCCCAGGCGTAGCTGAGTGCGTCACCGTCGGGGTCGTTGCTGCCCTTACTGGAGAAGTCGACCTTCAGCGGGACGGGGCCGTCGGTGGCGGAGGCGGAGGCCTTGGCGACCGGGATGCGCTTCCCCTGCGCGTAGTCGATCCGGTAGAGCCCGGAGTCGTTGTTGCCGCCGCCGAAGGAGCTGCCCCATTCGAGGACGTACAGCGATCCGTCGGGGCCGAACGTCATGTCCATCGGCTTGTTGAATTTCTGCGAGGAGAGGAAGTCATTGATCTTCAGGAGCTTCTGGTCCTGGTCGAAGCGGACTTCCTTGACGTAGTTGCGCGACCACTCGTAGAAGAAGCTCGCGCCCTCGAAGTAGGCGGGGAACTTCGTGGTGGACGGGTTCTTGCGGTCGTAGTGGTAGACGGGCCCGCTCATCGGGGCCGAGCCGCCGCTGCCGACCTCGGGGAACTCCTTCGACGTTCCGTAGCCGTACCAGATCTCCGGCTGCTGGATCGGCGGCAGTTCGGTCAGACCGGTGTTGTTCGGCGAGGGGTTGACCGGTGCGGCGCAGTCGAACTTGGCGCCGACCTCCTTGGTGTCCGGGTTGTACGGGGCGTACGCCTGGTTGTTGCCGTGACAGAACGGCCAGCCGAAGTTTCCGGCCTTCTTGATCACGTTGTACTCGACGAGGCCCTCGGGTCCGCGGTCGGTGGTCGGCAGGCCGCGGTCGGGCCCGTAGTCGGAGGCATGGACGTAGCCGGTCTTCGGGTCGACGGTGAAGCGGAACGGATTACGGAAGCCCATGGCGTAGATCTCGGGGCGGGTCTTCGCGGTCCCCTCGGCGAAGAGGTTGCCCTTGGGAATGGTGTAACCGCCGGAGTCCTTCGGTTTGATCCGCAGGATCTTGCCGCGCAGGTCGTTGGTGTTGCCCGCGGTCCGGGCGGCGTCGAGCATCTGCTTGCCCTCGCGCCAGTCGAGTGGCGCGTACCCCTGCCAGTTCGGGTCGAGGTTGGGCGGGGTGTCGTCGCCGACTCCGAGATAGAGGGTGCGGTTCGGGCCGAATTCGACGGCGCCACCGGTGTGTCCGGGTTCGGGGAAGGTGCGGTCGCGGTAGGCGGGGACGTCGAGGAGCTTCTTCTCGCTCGCGAGGTCGAGGGTGTTGCCCTTGACCGTGAAACGGGAGAGCCGGTTGACGTCGTCGGACGCGCCGGCGGGGGCGTAGTAGAGGTAGATCCAGTGGTTGTCCTTGAAGGACGGGTCGAGCTCCATGCCGACCAGACCGTCCTCACCGCCGGTGTAGACGTCGAGCTTGCCGGCCGTGCTGGTGGCGTGGGTAGCCGGGTCGTAGATGTTCACCTCGCCGCTGCGCTGGATGTAGAAGACACGGCCGTCCTTGGCGACGTCGAGCTCCATCGGGTCGGCGGTGTTGTCGTCGAGGGTGACCTTCTCGTAGCCGCTCCAGACGGTACCGCCGCAGTCGCCGGGCTTGTGGCCCGCGGCCCATTCGATGCCGCCGAGAACGTGGCTGCGGAACGCGGGTTCGCTGTAGGCGGGGGCGTCGTGGCCCATGGCTGTGGCCCAGACCCTGCCGCCCTCGGTGTTGCGGCACCAGGAGATGGGGTGGTCGGCGCCCATGGCGGAACCGCCGGGGTTGTACGTGGTCTCGTCGGCGGTGACGAGGACGTGGACGTCACCCCGGGGGTTCTTGTCGAAGTTGTACCACTCCTCGGGGCGCTCCCAGCGTTCCGGGAGTCCGGCGGTGGAGGGGTGGACGCGGTCGGCGACCTTGGCGGTGCCCTGGAGGACGCCGGGCGAGTGGGCGGGCATGTGGACGCCGCCGTTGATGGCCTGGTCCCACCAGGGGAATTCGGACTCGATCCCCATGTCGAGGGTGTTGTGGATGGCGACGACACCGCCACCGCCCCGCACGTACGTCTGCATCGCCTGGCGCTGGGCGCCGGTGTCCCAGACCATGCCGGAGTTCTGCAGCATGACGATCGCGTCGAAGCCCTTGAGCTTCGCGTCGTCGAAGACCGTGGGGTCGGCGCTCTCGACGAGGTCGAAGTTGTTGGCGGCGGCCTCCTCCTTGAGCATCTTGACGCCGGCCGGGATAGAGGCGTGCACATAGCCGACGGCGCGGGTGAAGAGCAGGACGCGGAAGGCGGGGCCCTTGGCCGCGGTGGCGGCTTGGGCGGTCGCGGGCAGTGCGGTCAGCGCGAGCAGGAGTGCGCTCACTAATGCGATGACCGCCCTTCGTATGTCACGAGCATGACAGTTCACGGGCTGGCTCACGGATTGTGTCCTTTCTGGTGTCGGGATCCGTAAGGGACTTGAGGGGAAATCAGCGGGGGGCGGGGATGGTGGCGAGGGTCCGGCGCAGGAAGGCCAGTCCCTCGGTGGCGATGGCGTCCTGCGTGTCGGCGAGCGGCCGCCAGACGGAGGCGGCGATCGCGATGGCGTCGTTGTGCGCGGTGAACGACTCGATGCAGAGTGGCCCCCGGTAGCCGCTCGTGGTGAGTGCGGCGAGAAAGCCGGGCCAGTCGAGGGAGTCGGCACCGGGCGTGCCACGGTCGTTCGCGCACACCTGAACGTGGACGATGCGCCCCGCCGCGCGGCGTACGGCATCGGGCAGGGAGCGTTCTTCGATGTTCTGGTGGTAGGTGTCGAGCGCCAGGCCGATGGTGTCCTCGGGGAGTCCGGCCAGGGCGTCGAGGGTCTGGCGGACGGTGTTGAGGAGGCTGGTCTCGTAGCGGTTGAGCGGCTCGACCGCGATCCGTACGCCCGCGGCCCGCGCATGGTCGACGACGGGTGCGAGGTTCTCGCGCAACTCCGCGTAGGCCGCCGCCCGTTCGCGGCGGTCCATCCGCCAGGTGCGGCCGACCGCGGTGTAGATGGGTCCGGCCACCGTGGGGGCGGACAGGGCATGGGCGGCGTCGACGCAGCGGCGCAGATAGTCCTGGGTGACCGCGACGGTCTGTGGGTCGGTACGCACCAGATTGCGGTCCGGTGGCATGACGGCGACGACCGCGGCCGGGGCGAGCCCCGAGGCCTCGAGGAGCTTGCTGACGGCCGCGGGTTCCCAGTCGCGTTCGTTCTCCATCGGGATCTCGACGCAGTCGAAGCCCCACGTCGAGAGGAGCGGCAGGACGTCGCCCAGTGCTTCGTACGTCACCGGGGAGTGCCAGATCCATGGGTTGGCCCCGAGCGGCAGGGCGGCGCTCACTCCTTGCCTCCCCACTTCTTCGGGAACCCGGGGAGCTTCTCACAGCCGCACATCGCGTAGTGCAGCGGCGGCATGCCGGGCTTGAGGTACTGGTCGAGGGTGTCCTGGGTGACGGTGGGCTGCGGGAGCTTCCACTCCCTGGGGACCTGCTGTCCGCCGAGGATCCTCAGCGCCGCGATGACAGGGGTGCGCCACTGGAAGGTGGGGTACGACGGGGCAATGGCCGTGAGCTTCTTCTCCTTCCACGCCTGGAGGAAGTCCTGCTGGTCCTCGCCGGTGATCGGCGGCACGTCCTTGCCCGCGTCCTCGAACGCCTCGACGGCGGCGACGGCCGTCGCACCGGAGTCCATCCACACACCGTCGATGTCGCCGTTGCGGGTCAGTGCGTCGCTGACGATCGACTTGGTTCTGGCCGGGTCGCCATCGGTGAACTTCACGTCCACCACGTCCAGTCCGCTCTTGTCGAAGGCGACCTTCGCGGCCGACCACCGGGTCTCCAGAACGTCGACGCCCGGCGAGATCCGCAGGGCGAGGATCTTCCCCTTCGGCTTGACCTTCTCGACGAGGAAGTCGGCGGCGACCGCGCCGTACCCGTAACCGCCGATGGGGTTGATGAACGTGACGGCGCAGTCGGTCTCGACGCCCCGGTCGAAGACGATGACGGGCACCTTGGCGCAGGCCTGCTCGACGGCCGGGGTCAGGGTGGCGGTCGTGTTCGGGGAGACGATCAGGGCGTCGCAACCCTTGCCGGTGAGTTCCTGGATGTCGGAGATCTGTTTGTCGTCCTTGCCCTGGGCGTCCAGGACGGTGAACTCGCTGATCTCCTTGTGGAGGGCGACCTCGGCCTGCATGTTCTTCAGGCCGACCTGGCGCCAGGGGTTGAAGACGCCCGCGTTGGAGAAGCAGAGGTGGACGGAGCCGGGGCTCTTCTTCTTGTACTGCGTCGTGTCGATGAGCTCCGGGCCGAGCATCTGCTCCCACGGCTTGTCCGCAGGGCCCTGTGGGGTCTCGTCGGCGAGGGCGAGCTGTCGTTCGTACTCGGCCCGGTCGAAGAACTTCGACTGCTTTCCGGTGCCCGATCCGGTGCCGTCGGTGCTGCCGGAGGCGGTGGGTGCGCCCGGCGGTGCATCGCTCGTGCAGCCGGCGAGCAGTGCCGCGCCGAACAGAACGGTGACGGGCACGAGTGCGTGTCGGGCCATGCGCGTACTCATAATCGTTTCACTCCCGAGGGGTGGGTACGGCGACGGCGCAGCCGGGACCAGTCGGCGGCGCCGAGGGAGACGGCGGCGATGACGACGACCCCTTGCACGGTCGATTCCAGGGCTCCGGAGACGCCCTGCAGGTTGAGCAGGGTGAACAGCGCCTGGAGTGAGAGCGCTCCGGCCATCGCGCCGATGACGGAGCCGCGCCCGCCGCCGAGCACGACGCCGCCGAGGACTACCGCGGTGATCGCCTCGAACTCGTAGCCGCGGCCCGCCTGCGCGGAGACTCCGGAGAAGCCGCCGACGAGGACGGCTGCTAGCGCGGCCGCGGTGCCGGAGAGGACGAAGGCGATGGTGCGGGCGCGGGCGACCCGGACTCCGGCGAGCGCGGCGGCGCGTTCGCTGTCGCCGGTCGCGAGGAGGGTACGGCCGAAGTCGGAACGCATCAGCCGTACGGCGAGGGCTCCCACGGCGAGACAGGCGAGGACGGCCCAGGGCAGCCAGCCGAACACGGCTGCGCGGCCGAGCCGGCGGAACTCGGCGGGCAGCATGCCGTGGGGGGATCCGCCGGTCCAGAAGAAGACGGCGCCTTCGAGGATCAGCATCATGCCGAGCGTGGCGATGAACGACGGCACGCGCAGGAGCGTGGTGATCAGTCCGCTGACCAGACCGGCGAGGGCTCCGGCGAGCAGCAGGACGGCGGTGACGAGCAGCCAGGGGGCGTCGGGGAACGAGCCGTACAGTTCGGCGGCGACGACCACTCCCGCGGTGACGATCGCCCCGACGGAGAGGTCGAACTCGCCGCAGACGATGACCAGGTACTGGCCGGCGGCCAGGATGACGAGGGGGGCTGCGCGTCTGACGAAGGCGAGGAGGCGATCGGGTTCGTAGAAGCCCGGGTCGGTCAGGGCGAGGGCGCCGAGGAGCACGAGGAGCAGCGCGTAGACGGGGGCGCCGGTGCCCAGGGAGCGGACGGTGCGACGGCCGAGCGAGGCGGTTGCGGTGGTCATGCGGTCCTCCCCTGCGGGGTGCGGCGGCCTCGGGCGTAGACGGCGACGGCCGCGATGATGACGACGCCCCGGACCACGTTCTTGAAGAAGGGGTCGACGCCTAGCTGGTTGAAGACGTTGTCGAGTACGGACAGGACGAGGACGCCGCCGAGGGTCCCGGTCACTCCCCCGCGGCCACCGGCGAGTGCGGTGCCGCCGAGAACGACGGCGGCGATCGACTCCAGGTCGTAGCGGGCCTCCGTGCCGGCCCACGGGGCTCCGGCGCCGAGCCGGGCGGCGAGGAAGAGGGCGGCGGCGCCGACGCACAGGGAACAGAGGATGTGGGCGAGGACGACCGTGCGCCGGGTGCGGACACCGGAGAGGCGCGCCGCGTGCTCGTCGCCGCCGGTCGCGTACATGTGATGGCCGGGCCTGGTGCGGCGGGTGATCAGCCAGACGACGGCGGCGACGGCCAGCAGCAGGAATACGGAGACGGGGACCGGGCCCATCCGGTCGTAGCCAAGGTGCTGGAAAGAGGCGGGGACCTTGCCCGCCGGGCCCGTGTAGTTGTCCTCGATCCAGCCGCGCAGGATGAACGCGGTTCCGAGGGTGGCGATGAAGGCGTTGACCTTCAGACCGGTGACGATCAAGCCGTTGACGAGACCGGCAGTGGCGGAGAGCGCGAGGACGGCCAGGACTGCGAGGAGGACGCTGCCGCTCTCCATCGTCTCGGCGGCCACGAGCGTGCCCAGGCTGATCAGATACGCCACGGACAGATCGAGTGATCCGGTGAGGATGACGACGGTCTGTCCTGCGGCGACGAGGCCGAGGGCAACACAGTTCTGCAGGATCGCGACGACGGTGGTGACGGTGAGGAAGTCCCCACCGCGGGCGGCGACGACGATCCAGCCGAGGACGGTGACGGCGAGCGCCGCGAGCCAGACACCGGTGACGGGGCCGGTGACGTGCGGCAGGGCCGGCCGCCGGGTCCGCGGGCGGGAGACGGGTTCCCGTACGTCGGGGCGCAGGGCGGTCATGCGGCCCCCTTCCGCGCTTCGGCGCCGCCGGTGGCGACCCGCATGATGGTCTCCTCCGTCGCTCCGGCGGGGAGTTCGCCCGCGAGGCTCCCCTCGGACATGACGAGGATGCGGTCGCTCATTCCGATCAGCTCGGGCAGTTCGGAGGAGATGATCAGTACGGCGAGACCCTCGCGTGCCAGTTCCCGTACCAGGGTGTGGATGGCCGCTTTGGCGCCGACGTCGACACCACGGGTGGGTTCGTCGAACAGCAGGACCTGGGGGCGGGCGGCGAGCCACTTGGCGATGACGACCTTCTGCTGGTTGCCGCCGGAGAGGTACTGGGCCTGCTGGTCCTCGCCGTCGGCCCGCAGGCGTACGCGCTCCAGCAGAGCAGTCACCTCACGGGCCGCCGGCGGCCTGGAACGGGCGGGCACCGCCCGGGTGACGAGCAGGGCGTTGTCGCGCACCGACTGGCGCAGCGCCAGGCCCTCGGTCTTGCGGTCCTCGGTGACCAGGGCGATCCCGGCCCGAATGGCGTCCCTCGGGCGGGCCGGGCGCAGGGGCCGGCCTCCGACGGTCATGGCGCCGGTGGTGAAAGGGGCGGCGCCGAACAGGGCGCGAGCGAGGGCGGTGCGGCCGGAGCCCTGGAGCCCGGCGACGCCGACGACCTCGCCGGCCCGCAGCGTCAGATCGATGCCGGAGATACGGGCGTTGCCGCCGCCGCGTACGGTGAGCCGCTGCTCGCCCAGTTCCTCGGGCCGGGCGCGGGGCGGGTAGTAGGCGCCCAGTTCCCTGCCGACCATGGCGCGTACGACGGTGTCGGCGTCCGTGTCGCGGGTGGTGAGGGTGGTGACGCGGCGGCCGTCCTTGAGGACGGTGATGCGCTGCGAGAGGTCGAAGACCTCGCGGAGCCGGTGCGAGATGTAGAGGATGCCGAGCCCGCGGGCGGCCAGGCGGCGGACCAGGGCGGCGAGTTGTCCGGTCTCGTGGTCGGCAAGCGGGGCGGTGGGTTCGTCCATGACCAGGATGCGGACCTCGGAGGCGAGTGCCTTGACGATCTCGACGGTCTGCCGGCGGGCGACCGACAGCTCGTGGACGGGGGTCCGCGGGCTGATGCCGGTCGCGCCGATCCGGTCGAGGAGTTCGGCGGTGCGCCGTTCCATGGCCCGGCAGTCGACGAGTCCGTACCGGGTGGGTTCCCGGCCGAGGAAGACGTTCTCGGCGACGGTGCGGTGGGCCAGGAGCGCGAACTCCTGGTGGATGATGCCGATTCCGGCTGCCTGGGCCTGGGCCGGGTGGCTGAAGGAGTGCTCGGTGCCGTCGATCGTGAGGGTCCCGGCGTCGGGTAAGTGCTCACCCGCGAGGATCTTCATCAGGGTCGACTTCCCCGCTCCGTTCTCGCCCACCAGGGCGTGCACTTCTCCGGCTTCGAGGCTGAGCTCCACGTCGTGGAGCACACGCACCCCGAGAAAGCTCTTGGACACGCCCTGCATCGTCAGCATCACCGGCTCCTCGGTCAGTGGTCTGTTGAGCAGAGTCGTGACGGGACTTTGAACTGTCAAGGGTTCATGCATCGTTGCTCTTTGCCCAATTGGCGCAGACTTTTGCCGATGACCGAACACCAACTGCCTTGTGAGCAGCGGAAGTCGTCCTTAGGGTGACTGCCATGTCTTTGCAGTCGGATCGCCTGTCCGCCATCTCCTCGCACTCACCCGGCGAGGTGCTCGCGCTGATCAGTTCGGGGGCCGTGGCAACGCGCGCCGACATCGCCCGGATCACCGGGCTGGCACGTTCGACGGTCTCTCAGCGAGTGGACGCGCTCATCGCGCACGGATTCGTGGACGAGGACGCGGACGGCGCCTCGACCGGGGGGCGCCCTCCTCGCCGGCTGGCGCTGCGGACCCGTGAGCATGCGGTGGCCGGGGTGGACCTGGGAGCCTCCCACTGCAGGGTGGCCCTGCTGGACATCGGCGGTGCGACGCTCGCGACGCAGGAGAATCCCCTGGCGATCGGGGACGGCCCCGACTCCGTACTGCGCCATGTCGAACGGACCGTGCACGGGCTCCTCGAGGAAGCGGGCCGGACGCGCGGGGCGCTCAAGGCCATCGGGGTCGGGGTTCCGGGCCCGGTGGAGTTCTCCACCGGCCGTCCGGTCGATCCGCCGATCATGCCGGGCTGGCACCAGTACCCGATCCCGGAATTCTTCGCCGCCCGGTTCGGGGTACGGGCACTCGTCGACAACGATGTGAACGTCATGGCCCTGGCGGAGCAGCGCCGCGCCTTCCCCGACTGCCGCTACCTGCTGTACATCAAGGTCGGCACGGGCATCGGCTGCGGGATCGTGGCCGACGGCCAGCTGCATCGGGGGGCGCAGGGCTGCGCGGGCGACATCGGCCACATCCGCGTCGCGGAGCTCGACGAGCTGTGCCGGTGCGGCAATTCGGGCTGCCTGGAGGCGGTGGCGGGCGGTGCGTCACTGGCGGCGAAGCTGGCCGGTCTTGGGCTGGACGCGACATCGGGCAGCGATGTGGTGCGGCTGGTGAAGTCCGGGAACCGCGAGGCGGTGCTGATGGTGCGCGAGGCGGGCCGGGCTGTCGGGGAGGTCCTCGCGGGGCTGGTGAACTTCTTCAACCCGGACACGGTGGTGATGGGCGGTGCGCTGGCCGCCGTACACGATCAACTGCTCGCCGGCGTAAGGGAAGCCGTGTACCGGCGCTCACATCCCCTGGCCACGCAGCTGCTGCGGATCGAGCCGAGCCGTACGGGGGAGAACGCGGCGGCGGTGGGGGCGGGGATCCTGGCGATCGAGCACGCGTTGTCACCGGGGCAGGTGGACCGGGAGGTAGCGGGGGGACGGAGGTAGGAGGCGAGGCCCGCTGCGCGGGGCCTGCTCCCCTACCCGCCGCTTTCCGAAACCGGAGCGCTGCCCCGGGCCCGTTCCTCAAACGCAGGACGGGATCGGTTTTCCGCCTGCATGGATAATCAAGCCGAACCGGCAGAATCCCGCCCATTCGGCGAATGAGGTGCGTGGGTGCGGGAGCGGAGCCCGCAGGGCACCCGCCCCCGCCCTCGGCCCTCACCGCACCCGTACCACATCCACATCGGACGTCTTCACGAAGGCCACCCGGTGCCCGATCTGCACCGTCACATACTTCTGCTGGCCCTGGAAGTAGGAGTGGTCCAGCGGGTACGACGCATCGATCGTCGGGGCGTAGTAGAAGCCGGTCGGCGCCTCACCCCCGCCGGGATACGACTGCCCGGCCTTGATCGTGTACGGCAGCGCCGCCCCGACCCGCTTGTCCGCGAAGTCCGCGGGGTACTCGGACTTCTCCGGGTAGGCCACCCCGTACACCGGCACCTCGGTCCGGCCCTCCTTGGGCCGTACGACGTAGCCGACGGTCGGGACGGTGGTCCGGGTGTGCGCCGGGGTCTGGAACCAGGCCTTCTTGCCGTACCACCAGATCGCCGTCCAACCGGGCGCATGGTCCGCGACGACCGCCTGATGGGTCGCGCTGATCTTGCTGCCCCAGTCGGCCGCGCAGTTCGTACCGGGCGAGCCGTCGGTGTGCAGTCCGGGGTCCGAGAAGAGCGGTGCGTCGGTGGAGGGTTCGGTGTGGAGCGGGACGGCACTGCTGCCCTGGACCGGCAGATCGACGCCCTTTTCGCAGTCGCGGAAGGCCTGCTGGTTGTCCTTGAACCGGGGGCTGACGGTGACGAGCGGACTGCTCTTCGGGGCGCTCGGAACGGTCGTCGGTTTGCCGAGCAGCGCCATGAAGCGGTTCCAGTCCCAGTAGGGACCCGGGTCCCAGTGCATGTTCTTGGTACCGGCCGCACTGGTGGGCGGGACGCCGTCGTGGCCGATGATGTGCTGCCGGTCGAGTGGGATGTCGTACTTGTCGGCGAGGTAACGCACCAGCTTCGCCGTCGAGTTGTACATCTCGGGGGTGTACGACGTGGCGCCCTCGACGGCGATCCCCTCCTGCTCGATGCCGATGGAGTGGGTGTTGACGTACCAGTTGCCCGCCTGCCAGGCGACGTCCTTGTCCTTGACCATCTGGGTGACATGACCGTCGCCCGAGCGCACCACGTAGTGGGCGGAGGTCTGCTTCAGCGGGTTCTGGAAGATCTTCAGGGTGGTGTCGAAGTCTTCCTCGGTGTCATGCAGAACAATGAATTTGATCTTGTTGCTGTGCGGCCGGTCCGCGGTATCGTAGTTGCCGTACGTCTCCTTGTCGGCCGGATCGCCGGTCTGCTGGTAGGCCGCCGGGACCCAGTCGCAGTCGAGGTCGCGCGGACACTCGGGCCGCACCCCGTCCGCGCCGGCCTGCGCCGCGGGGGTGAGCAGCGCGAGACTCAGGGCGCCGACGGTGGTCAGGGCGAGCGTGAGTCTGGTCCTCTGCTTGGACGTCATGACAACCCTTCTTGGAGCTGCGCGCATGGAAAGTCGTGCGTGGTCCAATCTCACTGTTCCGCTATGGGCGCACACTCTGTGACCTGAGGTGATGGCGCGTCAAGAGCACATCGGGGGTTGCCGGTCGAGCCACTGGACCAGACCACTGGCAGGGTCTCTGACCTGCGACGGGAAAGAGGCAACGGGTTTCTGGCGGTGGGCCGTTACCTGGGTTTTACGCAAGCGGCGGCCAGACGCCGGAGCGTGTCACCCTCTCCCGCCAGGACGCACCTTTTGTGCGACTAATTCCGGGTGTGCGTGCCCCGGACGGCCCAGGGGTAGTGCTCGCGCGGACACGACAGGTACGACGCGCGACCTCGCGCGGAGACTCCCGGAAAGGCCGGACGCACATGGCTCAGCCCTTCACCCTGCCGGACTTCTACGTTCCGTATCCGGCGCGGCTCAACTCCCATGTCGAGGAGGCCCGACAGCACACCAGGACCTGGGCGCGCAGCATAGGGATGCTGGAGGGGTCCGGCATCTGGGAGGAGAAGGACCTCGACTCCCATGACTACGCGCTCCTCTGCGCGTACACCCATCCCGACTGCTCGGCAGAGACCCTGTCCCTGGTCACCGACTGGTACGTGTGGGTGTTCTTCTTCGACGACCACTTCCTGGAGCTGTTCAAGCGCACCCCGGACCGGGAGGGCGGAAAGAAGTATCTGGACCGGCTGCCCGCCTTCATGCCGATGGAGCGTGGGGCGCGGACACCGGAGCCGACGAATCCGGTCGAGGCGGGGCTGGCCGACCTGTGGGCGCGGACGGTGCCGGGCATGTCCGACGCCTGGCGGGCCCGGTTCACGGAGGCGACAAAGAATCTGCTCTACGAGTCGCTGTGGGAGCTCGCCAATATCAACGAGGGGCGCATCGCCAATCCCGTCGAGTACATCGAGATGCGTCGCAAGGTGGGCGGAGCCCCCTGGTCGGCGGGTCTGGTGGAGTACGCGGCGGGCGCAGAGGTGCCCGAGTCGGTGGCCGACGAGCGGGCACTGCGGGTGCTGCGGGATGCCTTCTCCGACGGAGTGCATCTGCGCAACGACCTCTTCTCGTACCAGCGGGAGGTCGAGGACGAGGGCGAGAACAGCAACGGTGTGCTGGTACTGGAGACGTTCCTGGGCTGCTCCACGCAGGAGGCGGCCGAGGCGGTCAACGACCTGCTGACCTCGCGGCTCCAGCAGTTCGAGAACACCGCACTCACGGAACTCGGGCCGCTGTGCACGGAGAAGGGGCTCGATCCGGCACAGACCGCCGCGGTGCTCGCGTATGTCAAGGGGTTGCAGGACTGGCAGTCAGGCGGCCATGAGTGGCACATGCGTTCCAGCCGCTACATGAACGACGGCGGGGCCGGTGAGGCCGCCCTCGGCTTCGGCATGTCCGCGGCGTCGATCCGGTTCACTCCGCGTTCGGAGTCGGCGCGGCTGCGCACCCACACCCATGTGCCTTACCAGCGCGTCGGTCCGTCACTGCTGCCCGATTTCGATCTGCCGTTCGGCACGACGCTCAACCCGCATCTGGACGGGGCCCGGGTCCGGCTCGTCGACTGGTCGCGCCGGATGGGGATCCTGGAGGCACAGCCGGGCGTGCCGGGCTCGCACATCTGGGACGAGGAGCGGCTCGTCGCGATCGATCTGCCGCTCTGCGCGGCGGGTCTGCATCCGGACGCGACGCCCGACGAGCTGGACCTCTCCTCGCAGTGGCTGACCTGGGGGACGTACGGCGACGACTGGTTCCCGGTGGTGCACGGGCGGCCCCGTGACCTGGCCGGGGCGCGGGTGGCACATGAACGGTTGTCGCTGTTCATGCCGTTGGACGGTTCCGCGGTGCCGGAGCCGGTGAACGCTCTGGAGCGAGGCCTCGCCGATCTCTGGGAGCGGACCTCGGCCCCGATGGACGACAGCGGGCGACGTGCGTTCCGTACGGCCATCGAGTCGATGACGGCCGGCTGGCTGTGGGAGCTGGCCAATCAGGCACAGAACCGGATCCCGGATCCGGTGGACTACATCGAGATGCGGCGGCTGACGTTCGGTTCGGATCTCACGATGAGTCTGTGCCGGCTCGGTCACGGCAGGAAGGTGCCGGAGGCGATCTACCGGAGCGGCCCGCTGCGCTCCCTGGAGAACGCTGCGGCGGACTACGCGATGCTGCTCAACGACCTGTTCTCGTACCAGAAGGAGATCGAGTACGAGGGTGAGGTGCACAACGGCGTCCTGGTCGTGCAGAACTTCTTCGGCGTCGACTATCCGACCGGGGTGGCGATCGTGCACGACCTGATGAACTCGCGGCTCCGCCAGTTCCTCCATGTCGCCGAGCAGGAACTCCCCCTCCTGTATGACGACTTCGGGCTCAGCGCCGAGGCGAGGGAGATCCTGGCGGGCTATGTCCAGGAGCTCGAGCACTGGATCGCGGGCATCCTGATCTGGCACCGGGACTGCCGGCGCTACCGTGAGGAGGATCTGCGGCGCGGTACCGGCGCCCCGTGGCACCTCAGTGGTCCCACGGGGCTCGGTATCTCGGCGGCGCGGGTGACCGCGCTGTTCGCTCAGCCCTCGGCGACCAGCGTGTAGCGGCCGCCCGCACGGGCCTTGAAGACCTTCTTGCCGCTCGCGAACAGTGAGCCGCGGACGGTCACTTCGCGGCTGCGGCTCGCCGTGATCACCACGCGGCGGGCCTGCCTCGCGGACCATTCGATGTCGACGGTGAAGCCGCCGCGGGCGCGCAGTCCCCGGACAGAGCCCTCCGGCCAGGCCGCCGGGAGGGCGGGGAGAATCTCGACCACGCCGTACTGGCTCTGCAGCAGCATCTCGGCGATGCCGGAGGTGGCGCCGAAGTTGCCGTCGATCTGGAACGGCGGGTGCGTGTCCCAGAGGTTGGGGAGGGTGGAGCTCTTCAGCTGTTCCGAGAGCATCTTGTGGGAGTGGTTACCGTCACGCAGCCGCGCCCAGAAGTTGATCTTCCATGCTTTGGACCAGCCGGTGCCGCCGTCACCGCGCGCCGCCAGGGAGACCTTGGCGGCCTCGGCCCACTTGGTGCCGGGTTCGATCTGCCGCCCCGGGTGCAGAGCAAACAGGTGCGAGACGTGGCGATGGTCGTCGACCGGGTCGTCGCGGTCGGTCTTCCACTCCTGGAGCTGTCCCCAGGAGCCGATCCGCAGCCCGGGGTCGAGCCGGTCGAGGGCGGTTTCCAGGCGGCTGCGGAAGGCGGGCGCGTCGCCGAGCGTGCGGGCGGCCTCCAGGGTGTTGGTGAGCAGGTCGTGGACGATCTGCTGGGACATCGCGGCGCCCGAGGTGAAGTCGCCGTGCTCGGGAGAGTAGCTGGGGGTGACGATCAGCAGTCCGTCGCGCGGGTCGGTGCGCAGATTGGCCAGCCAGAACTCGGCGGCCTCCTTCATCGCCGGATAGGCGGTGGAACGCAGATAGTCGGTGGAGCCGCTGAACCGGTAGTGCTCGTACATCTGCTGGGTGAGCCAGGCAGCTGCCTCGGGGAACCAGAAGGCGGTGGACCAGTCGTGGACGCCGGTGAAGCCGTACGGGTTGGTCTCGTTGTGCACCACCCAGCCGGCCGTCCCGAACATCTCCTTCGCCGTTCTCCGCCCGGGGGCGCGCATCGCCTTGATGTAGCGGTCGTACGGTGCGGTGGTCTCGGCGAGGTTGGTGACCTCGGCGAGCCAGTAGTTCATCTGCAGGTTGATGTTGCTGTGGTAGTCGGCGGACCACGGCGGGGTGGTGGAGTTGTTCCAGACGCCCTGGAGGTTGGCGGGCAGCGAGCCGGCGCGGGACGAGGCGATCAGCAAGTAGCGGCCGTACTGGAAGAAGAGCGCTTCCAGCGCCCGGTCGGTGGGGCTCGTGCCATCGGTGTACTGGGCACGCAGCTGGTCGGTAGGCAGATCGGGGAGTTGCTGGCCGATGTCGAGGGCGACCCGGTCGAAGAGCGCGCCGTGGTCGCGCACATGGGCGTCGCGGAGCTTTTCGTACGGCCTGTCGGCCGCGCTGTCCACGGTGCGGGTGACCGCCCTGTGCGGGTCGTCGCCGCGGTAGGCGGGGTAGCTGTCGGCGTAGTCGGTGCCTGCGGCGAGGACGAACCAGGCGCTGTCGGCGCCGGTGACGGTCAGCGTGCCACCGGCTCCGGCAGTGACGGTGCCGCCGCTGGTACGGACCCTGACCTGGGCCTCGAAGCGCAGCCCGTTGTCCTGGAGCGCGCCCCTTACGGTGAGCCGGTCCCCGGCGGCGGTGGTCGTGAAGTCGCCGCGCGGCGAGGTGTAGCGCAGCGTGAAGGTGACCTGTCCCGGGCGGTCCGCGGCGAGGCGGCCGACGATGACCTTGCCGGGGTGGGAGACGAAGAACTCCCTGGTGTGGCGGGCGTCCTGGTGGGTGTACGCGACGGTGGCGAGCGCGGTCCGAAGGTCGAGGGCGCGGCGGTAGGTGGCGTCGGGGGCGGCCGGGGCGTTCAGCAGATCCAGCAGCAGGTCGCCGAAGACCTGGTAGGCGCCGTAGCCGCGGCGCGCCTGGCCGAGCTCATCGGCGACGGAGTCCGGGTCGAGCGAACCTTCGCTGTCGAGGCGCTGCTGCACTCCGGCGAGGGCGCCGGGTCTGGGGGTGGTCCAGTTGCCGAAGTCGTATCCCTGGGCGGAGCCGGGGCCTCCGGTCCAGAGCGTCTTCTCGTTGAACGTGAGCCGTTCGGTGGCGAGCGTGCCGTAGACGCTCGCGCCGAGGGCTCCGCCGCCGATGGGTAGCGATTCACGCTCCCAGCCCGCGGCCGGTGCGCGGTACCAGAGCACCGGATCCACCAATGTCTTGAATCCCTCCGGCTCCTGCGATCCTCGCGATTCATCGGAGGTACTGTCAGCCGCGGCCGTTCCAGCAAGGGCTGGAACTCCCAGTGCCAGAGCGCTTGTTACACCGACAGCTGTCTTGACGGTCGTACGACGCGTAATCCCAGATGTCATGCCGCTCGACGCTAAAGGTCCGATGACTACTAGGACAAGACGCATGCCGAAGCAGCCTCTTGGACAGAGGTTGCGAATACTTGGACAGAAGTGACCCCATGGCCGCCCGATCTGCACGGACGGCCCTTGCGAGATGCCGGGGTCGGAGAAGCAGGGACGTTTCAGCCCTGCTGGAACAGCTCGGCCGGGAGCGGCTTCAGCAGGGTGTACAGATCATCGGTGATCGGCCGGTCCCAGCTGGCGATGGTGACGAGCACCCCATCGCTGCGGTCGAACTGGACGCAGGAGATCCGGGTCTCGGAGAGCTTGACGCGCCGGACGATCAGCAGATTGTCGCCCTGCATCACGGGCATGTCATCGGTGCCGGTCACCTCGACCGGCTCGTCGTTCTCCAGCGCCAGCAGCAGCTGCGCCACCTCGAAGGGGACCTGGCCCTCCTCGGTCTCGCGGGCGGGCGAGCCCTCCGGGAGATTGCCGATGATCATCGCGGGTCCGCGGCCGCCGAACAGGTCGTACCGCAGGAAGACGCCCTGACAGGTCCCGTCGGGGGCGGGCAGCAGACCGGCGCCGAGATTTCCGGGCCAGTCGCCCGGGTCCATGGCCAGGACGTCGAAATCCGGGCCCGCGGGTGTGGCGGCGCTACGGCGGCGGAGGAAGGACATGCAGACATGTTACGTGTCCCGGCTCACCTTGCGGAGCCGGGACCGGAGACCCTCCCGTCGGACTCCGCGGCGAGGGCCTGCAGCACACTCACCGCCTCGGTGCCACGCGCGTGGGGAACGAACAGGTGGTCGTGGTGGTAGCCCGCCACCACATTGCAGCTGACCTCCGCGTCCGTGAGGGCGAGCGCCACGGCTGCGGTGAGTCCGACTGCGTCCAGGGCGGAGTGGACGCGAAGGGTGATCCAGGCCGCCACATAGTCGTAGGCAAGCCCTGCGGCCAGGGCTTCCGATTCCGCGATCACGAGGGTGAGCCCTTCTGGCTCGGCGACCGTCACCACGGGAGTGACTCCGGCGGGGACTGCGCCGCCGGCCACCGTGGTGAAGACGTACCGGCCGGGATTCAGCTCCGGCCGCAGGCCGCTCAGCAGGGTTCGAAGATCACGCTCGCCAGTCATGATCACCACGCTACTGCGCCACCTGGGAGAGCGGGGTGCGGTGCCGCCGCTCGGGCCGGCGGACCACCCGGGCGCGATTGCCGCAGGACGGTGTTGCACCACTCCTGGCGGGGTGCTCCTTGACGAAGCAGCGGACGCACGTGGGGCCTGGCAGGCGCGCAGAGCGGCACGGTCCGGTCCGGCGAGGACGCCGACCGCGGCGCGGGCCAGGGTAGCGGGCAGGGCGTCCCCCCGCGGCGTACCCCCGGTCGGGTGGCCCGGAGGCGAGGTGCGGCCGCCGTCCGGCCACTCCAGGTACGGGACGGCCGGGGCGGCATCGGCCGCGGCGTTGAGCCGGTCGAATGCCCCCGGCACGGGCATCGGGCTGCGCGCGTCGGCGGGGCTCGGCACGTCGGGGCGGAGGCACTCGAAGAGCGCCCGGACGGCGGCGCGCAGGGACCGTACGGCCAGGGTCGCCTCGTCGGCCGTCCAGCCCTCACCTGCCCGGGCGAGCCCGAGCAGGTCGGGCCGCTCGCGCACCCAGGCGGTCAGCCCCGCGGCGGTGTCGAGGTCGTCGGCGACGCCGCGTCGTCCGTCGTGACGGATGGTGAGGGCGAGGCCGAGTGCGAGCCGGATTCGGACATGGGCTCGTGACTCCGGCCCACCGTGGGCCCAGCGGGGCGGCCCTCGCGTGAGGCCGGACGTCAGGTGAGGTCGAACTCGCCGTCGCGGGCGTTCACCACGAAGGCCCGCCATTCGGCCGGGGTGAAGATCAGCGAAGGGCTGCCGGGTCTGCCGGCGTTGCGCATCGCGATGAATCCCTCGACGAAGGCGATCTGGACATCCCCGGCCCCCTGAGTACCCGGCTGCCAGTTCGCGTTGCTGAGATCGAGGTCCGGCTTGTCCCAGCCGGCAAAGGGCTGCTGGGTGGTGGTGCTCTCCGCCACGTCGGCTCCTCCCGCTCGTCGTCCCGGCCAAAGCCTAGCCACCGTCGGCGGTCCCGGACAGGCCGCGGCCAAGGGTGGTTCGGCCGGTCCGGGACGGCAGCCGGGTCAGCCGGTGGGCGGTTCCGCTCCGACCAGCCACATGGAGAAGAACTGCGCACCGCCGCCGTAGGCGTGGCCGAGCGCCTTGTGGGCGTCCGGCACCTGGTGTTCGCCCGCCTGCCCGCGTACCTGTAGGGCTGCCTCGGCGAAGCGGATCATGCCGGAGGCACCGATGGGGTTGGTGGAGAGCACTCCGCCCGAGGGGTTCACCGGCAGATCGCCGTCGAGTTCGGTGACGCCGGACTCGGTGAGCTTCCAGCCCTCCCCCTCGTCGGCGAAGCCGAGGTTCTCCAGCCACATCGGCTCGTACCAGGAGAACGGGACGTACATCTCGACGGCGTCGATCTCCCTGCGCGGGTCAGCGATCCCGGCCTGACGGTACACATCGGCGGCGCAGTCCTTGCCCGCTTGCGGTGACACGAAGTCCTTGCCCGCGAAGAGGGTCGGTTCGCTGCGCATCGCCCCGCCGTGCACCCAGGCGGGCGGATGCGGTGAACGGTCCGCGCCGGCCCGGTCGGTGAGAATCATCGCGCACGCGCCGTCCGAGGACGGGCAGGTCTCGGAGTAGCGGATCGGATCCCAGAGCATCGGTGCCGCCTGGACCTTCTCCAGAGTGATGTCCGGGTCGTGGATGTGCGCGTACGGGTTCTTCAGCGCGTTGCGCCGGTCCTTGTACGCGACGAGCGAGCCGACGGTGTCGGGCGCTCCCGTGCGACGCATGTACGCGCGCACGTGCGGGGCGAAGAAGCCGCCCGCCCCCGCGAGCAACGGCTGCTGGAACGGGATGGGCAGCGACAGACCCCACATGGCGTTGGACTCGGACTGCTTCTCGAAGGCCAGGGTGAGGACGGTGCGATGCACGCGTGCGGAGACCAGATTCGCGGCGACGAGTGCGGTGGAGCCGCCGACCGAGCCCGCGGTGTGCACCCGCAGCATCGGTTTGCCGACCGCACCGAGGGCGTCGGCCAGATAGAGCTCCGGCATCATCAGGCCCTCGAAGAAGTCCGGCGCCTTGCCGATCACGACGGCGTCGATGTCCGCCCAGGTCAGTGCGGCGTCCTGCAGGGCGCGGACGGCGGCCTCGCGGACCAGACCGGCAATGGAGACGTCCCGGCGGGCGGCGACATGCTTGGTCTGGCCGATGCCGACGACGGCCACGGGCTCCTTAGGCATGAGCTGCCTCCCCTTCGAGGACGGCGACCAGATTCTGTTGCAGGCAGGGCCCGGAGGTGGCATGAGCGAGCGCCCGGTCCGACTCGCCGCGCTGGATGCGGGCCGCGGCCTCGCCGAGCCGGATCAGCCCGGCAGCCATGACGGGGTTGGCCGCGAGCGCCCCGCCGGAAGGGTTGACGCTGACGCCGGCGTCGAGTCCGAGCGCCCTGCGCAGCACGACCTCCTGCGACGTGAACGGGGCGTGCAGCTCCACGGTGTCCACGGGTCCTTCGAAGGCCCCCGCGCGTTCGGCGGCGAGGCGGGTGGACGGCGAGTCGGTCAAGTCGCGCACCCCGAGACTGTGGGCCTCGATGCGGTGGTCGATGCCCCGGATCCAGGCGGGGCGGGTGCACAGGGCGCGTGCGGTGTCACCGGCGGCGAGGATCACGGCGGCGGCGCCGTCGCCGACCGGCGGGCAGTCGCCGGTGCGGAGCGGCTGTACGAGGTAGTCACCGGCCGGGACCGAACCCGAGAGCTGCGCGCGCGGGTTGTCCGCGGCGGCGGCGCGGCTGCGGTGGGCGATCGCGGCGAGGGCGGCCTCGTCGGTGTGGCCCGCGTCGATCAGCGCCTGGGCCTGGAGTGCGGCGAGGGCGATGGAGTCGGGCCAGAGCGGGCCGACGTAATACGGGTCGAGCTGACGGGTGAGGACGTCGCGCACTTCGCCGGGAGAGGACTTCCCGTACGCGTAGACGAGAGCGGTGTCGGCCTCGCCGGTCTGGAGTTTCACCCATGCCTCGTACAGCGCCCAGGCACCGTCCATCTCCACATGGGACTCGGAGATCGGCGGGTGGGCGCCGACGCCGTCGAGCGCCATGGTGAAGGAGAAGGCTCGGCCGGCGAGGTAGTCGCTGGATCCCGAGCAGGTGAACCCGATGTCGCTCGCCTTCAGACCGGTGGCGTCGAGGACCTGGTGGAGGACCGGCATCAGCAGGTCGACTTCGGAGAGTTCGTCGGTGCGCCGCAGATGATCCGTCTGCGCGAAAGCGACGATCGCTACGTCCCGCATCTACAGCAGCTCCTTGTACACGTCGTAGTCGGCGTCCGGCTCTCCGGTGGGCCGGTAGTGGTCGGGGTGGCGGCCCTCCCCGGTCCAGACGGGTTCGACCCGCAGCCCCATACGCACCTGGTCGTACGGGATGCCGCCGATCCGTCCGTGCAGGGCGAGGTCGGCGCCGTCGAGCGCGATGTGGGCGTAGACGTACGGCACTTCGATGTCGAGGTTCTTCGCCTTGATGTTGACGATGCAGTAGGTGGTGACGGTGCCGCGCGGGCCGACCTCGACCTGTTCGGCGGTGGCGACGCCGCAGGTGGGGCAGGCGCCGCGGGGCGGGACATACACCTTGCGGCAGGACGGGCAGCGCTCGCCGACGGTGCGTTGCTCGGAGAGGGCTTTGAGGTACGCGCTCTGGGCGCGGCCGGGGGTGTACGTGTAGTCGAGGCGGGCCGGGGTGACGATGCCGGTGACAGGATCCGCGAACTCACCGTTGTGCGGGGATGGTTGACCGACCTCGCCCTCGTACGGTTCGAAGCAGGCGATGTCCGTGATGGCGCCGGTACGCTCCGGGGACCAGCGGATGCGGACGCGCATGCCGGTGTGCACTGCTCCGGGTCCCGGTGCGTCGAGGACGTGGAGCAGTGCGGTGTCGGCCCCGTCCAGCTTGACCAGTACCCAGGCGAACGGGGTGGCGAGGGGCTGGTCGCGGCGTGGGGCGGGGTTCCAGGCCCAGGTGGTGACGGTGCCGGTGGTGGCGACCTCGGTCAGTTCGCGGAGTTCCTCGGCGGTGACGGGGTCGTACTCGACGGGTGGGACGAGGACTTTTCCGTCGGCGGTCCGCACGCCGAGGACGGTCCTCTCGCGCAGCCCGGTGAGGAAGGCGCTCTGGACGGGGCCGAGGGAGCGGGTGAAGGGGAACTCGACCACCAGCGGTGCGCTGAGGACGTCGGGCACGGTTGTCTCCTTGGCTCAGGCGCGCCGGTACACGGGCGGGCGCTTCTCGGTGAAGGCGCGGGCGCCTTCCTTGGCGTCGGCGGTGGCGAAGACCGGCCAGCCGCGCTTCAGTTCGGCGGCGAGGCCCTCGGTCTCGGTCATCTCGGCGGTCTCGTACATGGAGGCCTTGACGGCCTCGACGGCGAGCGGGCCACAGGCATTGATCCGCTCGGCGACGTCGAGGGCCTGCTCCAGTGCGGTGCCGTCGGGGACGACTCGGCCGATGAGCCCGATACGGGCGGCTTCGTCGGCGCTGTACGGGCGTCCGGTGAGAAGCATTTCGAGGGCGTGGGTACGGGGGATCTGGCGCGGCAGCCGGACCGTCGAGCCGCCGATGGGGAAGAGTCCGCGCTTGACCTCGAAGAGTCCGAAGGTGGCACTCGCGCCGGCGATGCGGATGTCCGTGCCCTGCAGGATCTCGGTGCCGCCGGCCACGCAGTGACCCTCGACTGCGGCGATGACCGGTTTGCGGGGGCGGTGGTGACGCAGCATCGCCTTCCAGTGCAGATCGGGGTCGGCCGTCATCCGGTCCCGGTACTGCTCGCCCTCCATCCCCTTGCCCGCCAGGGCCTTGAGGTCCATGCCGGCGCAGAACGTGCCGCCCGCGCCGGTAAGGACTACCGAGCGGATGCCGTCGTCCTCGTCGGCGGACAGCCAGCCGTCGTACAGCCCGACCAGCATCGCCAGCGAGAGCGCGTTCTTCGCCGCCGGCCTGTTCAGGGTGAGCACCAGCGTGGCGCCTTCGCGCCGCACGGTGAGGTGTTCCGTACCACCCATTGCCTGCCTCCCGTCTCCAGATCTAGAACAGGTTGCAGTAGGTCGGGGTCCAGTTCAATAGTTTCCTGACAGTCAGTCAGATTTCTTCCACGGCACCTCTTCCCAGTTGTGCCGGTCGGCGTTCTAATGACCGCCGAGCCACTCAGCGCCCCGGGGTCAGGAGGAACGGTGAAGTACAACCTTGCCGACCTGTTCGAGTCGGTCGTCGACGCGGTCCCGGATCGCGAGGCGCTAGTCCACCTCGACCACCCCGGTACGGGTGCGGAGCGCCGGCTCACCTACGCGGAGCTGGACACCGCCGCCAACCGGATCGCCCACCACCTGATCGACGCGGGCCTCACGCCGGGAGAGCACCTCGGCCTCCACCTCTACAACGGCATCGAGTACCTCCAGACCGTACTGGCCTGCCTCAAGGCGCGGCTGGTGCCGGTCAATGTCAACTACCGTTACGTGGAAGAGGAATTGATATACCTCTACCGCGATGCGGATCTGGCGGCACTGGTCTTCGACACCGAGTTCGACGAGCGGGTCGCGGCCGCCGCACCGAAGGCCCGCAAGCTCCGTCACCTCGTACGGGTGGGCACGCCCGTGGCGGGCGCCCCCGGTCCGGATGCCGTGGCGTTCGCCGACGCCGAGGCGGCCGGGAATCCCGGGCGCGGCTTCGCCCCACGCTCGGCCGACGACCAGTTCATCATCTACACCGGTGGGACCACGGGTATGCCCAAGGGCGTGATGTGGCGCCAGGAAGACCTCTTCTTCTCCGGCCTCGGCGGCGGCGCCCCGACCGGTGAACCGGTGAAGACGCCGCAGGAGCTGGCCGAGCGGGTGGCCGCGGGCGGTGACGGCATCACGTTCTTCCCCACTCCCCCGCTGATGCACGGCACCTCGACGCTCACCGCGTTCATCGGGTTCAACTTCGGGCAGCGGGTCGTCATCCACCGCAAGTTCGTCCCCGAGGAGGTGCTCCGGACGATCGAGAAGGAGAAGGTCACCAGCGTGTCGCTGGTCGGCGACGCGATGCTGCGGCCGCTGATCGACGCACTGAAGGGACCACTGAAGGGCACCGACTGTTCGTCCATGTTCTCCGTCTCCAGCTCCGGCGCGATCATGTCGGACTCGGTGCGCGCAGAGTTCCAGTCGCTGGTGCCCACCGTGATGCTGCTGAACAACTTCGGATCGTCCGAGTCCGGCTTCAACGGCACGGCGACGGCCGACTCCGGTCCGGAGAACGGCTTCCGCCTCCAGGTCAACTCCCGCACCGCGGTAGTCGATCCGTCGACATACGAACCGGTGGCTCCCGGCGAGGCAGGGCGGATCGCCCAACGGGGACACGTGCCGCTCGGCTACTACAACGACCCGAAGAAGACCGCGGAGACGTTCTTCCGCAAGGGCGAGGAGCGGTGGGTGCTGCTCGGCGACATGGCGACCGTCGACGAGGACGGCATCGTCACCGTCCTCGGACGCGGCTCCCAGTGCATCAACACCGGGGGCGAGAAGGTGTACCCGGAGGAGGTCGAACAGGCGCTCAAGTCCCATCCGGACGTGTACGACGCACTGGTGGCGGGTGTGCCCGACGCCCGGTGGGGCAACCGCGTGGCGGCGGTCGTGCAGTTGCGGGAAGGGGCGGCCGAGCCCTCGCTCGACGACGTCCAGGCGCACTGCCGGACCCGTCTCGCCGGTTACAAGATCCCCCGGCAGCTGGTGATCGCCCCGCAGATCCAGCGCTCACCGAGCGGCAAGGCCGACTACCGGTGGGCCCGCTCCGTCGTGGCGCCCGGCAGCGGGGCTCAGGGCTGAGACGCGCCGAGTCACCCGAATGCGCCATACCGCGAGCACCCCCCGGACGTGCGACGCGGCCGTCCGGTCGTAAGCCATTCGGGCACGGGATACGCTCGTCCGCTCACCCTGCGTGGCAGTGGGCGGCGATCGCCCATAGCTTCGGCTCATGAGGAAAAGCCACATCACCAACCTCGTGTGCATGGCAGTCGTCTCGGCCACCGCGGTGGCCTGCGCCGAACCGTCCGTCTCCGCCGCCACTCCGGCTGTGCGCACGGTCCATCCGGGCCAGTCGATCCAGGCCGCCGTCGACGCCGCCCGAACGGGTGACACCATCGTCGTCGAGCCCGGCACCTACCACGAGAGCGTACTGATCAAGAAGCAGGGGCTGACCCTGCGAGGCACCGGGGCCAAGACCGTCATCAAGCCGGCCTCGACCGGGACCAAGACCGGCAACGCCTGTGCGAAAGCCGGCAGCGGCGTCTGCGTACTGGGCACATCCGGTCACACCGTCGACGGTGTGAGCATCCGCTCCCTCACCGTCTCCGGATTCAAGAAGAACGGCATCTGGGCTTCCTGGACCGACGGTCTGAAGGTCCGGCAGGTGACCTCCGACACCAACGGCGTCTGGGGCATCGCCCAGGAGAGGTCGACCCGCTCCGAGCTCCGGAGCAACACCGCCCATGGCAACGGCGACGCCGGCATCTTCGTCGCGAACACCGTGGCCGAAGAGGGTGGAGCCACCGACACCCACGGGACGCAGCTCCGCGGCAACACGCTGACGAACAACCGGATCGGCATCACCGCCCGCCGGGTCCGCAACCTCACCGTCCGGGACAACACCGCCACCGGCAATTGCAGCGGCATGTTCGTCGTCGGCGACGAGGGCAAGCCGCAGGCCGGGGTGATGACCATCCACAACAACCGGATCACCGACAACAACAAGTTCTGCGCGGCGACCCCCCGGCTCCCCGCCATTCAGGGCTCCGGCATCGTCCTCACCGGCACCGTGGACACCAAGGTGCGCGACAACACGATCCGGAACAACGTCGGCGCCACCCCGCTCTCCGGCGGCCTCGTGCTGTTCAAGAGCTTCGTGGGCGCCCACAACACCGGCAACACCATCAGCCGCAATGTGGTGCTGGGCAACCGGCCCGCGGACCTGGCCAACCAGGAAGCCGGACGGAACAACACCTTCGTCGGCAACACATGCGCGACGTCCGCACCGACTGGCATGTGCTGACCGCGACCCCCGCACGAGAAGAAGCGAGACGGTATGACCACCGTGAGCACCACCACCCCCATCCCCACCACTCCTCTGCACACCCCGCAGCCGGGAATGCGGCTGCGCGAGATCGTCTTCGGCGCGGCCTGCGCCGCGGCCGTGCGCGCGGCGGCCCGGCTTGGTGTCGCCGACGCGCTCGGTGAGACGCCGGCCACCGCAGCCGAGCTCGCGGCGGAGGTGAACGCGGAGCCGGCGCCGCTGCGCCGGCTGCTGCGCGCCCTGTCCTGCTACGGAATCTTCGCCGAGACCGCCGACGGAAGCTTCGTCCACACCGACATGTCCCGGCTGCTGCGCGAGGACGACCCGAACAGCCTGCGGTACATCTCCCTGTGGTGCACCGAGCCCTGGACCTGGGAGGTCTGGCCGCGGCTGGACGACGCGGTGCGCTCCGGCACGAGCGTCTTCCCCGACGTGTTTGGGAAGGGGTTCTTCGACTACCTCCACGAGGACGCGCACGAGTCGGCGCAGATCTTCAACCGGGCCATGACCACCTCCAGCATGCAGTCCGCGCTGGATGTCGCCGAACTCCTCGACCTCGCCGGGGTGTCCGAGGTCGCCGACATCGGTGGCGGTCAGGGGCACGTGCTCGCCAGCCTGTTGGAGAAGCACCCGAAGGTCCGCGGCACGCTGATGGATCTGCCCGGCGTGGTCGCGCGCGCCGATGCCCGGCTGCGGGACGGCGGAGCGCTCGCCGGACGGACCAGCATCGTCGCCGGGGACTGCCGCGAGGCGATCCCGGTCGAGGCGGATCTCTACATCATCAAGAACATCCTGGAATGGGACGACGAGAGCACGCGCAGGACCCTGCGCAATGTCATGGCATCGGCCCGCCCGGGTGCCCGGGTCGTGATCATCGAGAACCTGGTCGACGACACCCCGTCGATGCGGTTCACCACCGCCATGGACCTGCTGCTGCTCCTCAATGTCGGTGGTGCGAAGCACACCAAGGAGAGCCTGATCGGGCGGATGGAGGAAGCGGGGCTGATCGTCGACGACATCAGCCCGGTCAACGGATATCTGCACGCGTTCGAGTGCATCGTGCCCAGCTGAACCGTTTCGCCTCACGGAATCGCCCCGGGTCCGGCTCTGAAGCCGGACCCGGGGCGATCGTTGGTGTGCCTCAGTCGCTGGAGTCGCGCTCCCACCGGTAGAACTCATGGGCCATCGCGTCCTTCGGACCACGCCAGGTCTGGGGGTCGTACGGACTGATGAAGGCGGTGAGCTTCTCGCTGAGGTCCTGGAACTCCGGGTGCTGGTGCACCTTGGCGATCTCCGGACCCGGCGGGCGGTCGGATTCGATCAGGTGCAGATAGACGTCGCCGAACTGGAACAGCTTGCGCCGGTTGACTCCGACGAGGTGCGGCAGTTCGCCGCCGTCGGAGGCGGCGAACAGTTCGGCGATGTCCGGCGCCGACTCCGGCGCCATCCGGGCGACGATCAGAGCGTGATGCATGGGCAGGATGCCTTTCTGATACCAGGCCGGCCACCCCGCCGGGGCGGCGGGGTGGCCGGCCACGGGCGGGCAGGGGGTCAGCGGGCGTTGACCGGGGCGGTACGGCGCTCGCGGTCGCGCTGCTCGATCTTGTCCCGGATGAGTTCCATCTGGACACGCGAGTTCCGGTTGATGTTCTCGGTCATCCACGCGTCGTCCACGGGTGCGTCGGGCCGCATTGCGAAGTCCTGCGCCCAGTGGAGCTTCGTGCCGCCGGGTACCTCCGAGTACTCCCAGCGGATGTTCATGTGCTGGAACGGGCCCGGCTCGACGCGGCGCGCGACGACCTTGCGGCCGGCGCGGTCGACGGTGCGCTCGGAGACCCAGCTCCACACCTTGCCGTTCTCGTCGGGGTGCATGGTCAGACGGAACTTCGTCCTGTCGCCGTCCCGTTCGATGACCTCGACGGCCGCGTACTCACTGAAGAGCCGCGGCCAGTTCTCCAGATCGTTCGTCACGTCCCAGACCAGGTCGAGAGGGGCGGCGATGGTGATCTCGTTCTCGGTGCGTCCGGACACTTCAGGCTCCTGTCATAAGGGTGTGGTTGACGAGGTCGAGGAATTCACGGGGCGTCTTGCACCGGTCGGCGTCAGCCGGGAGCGGCCTGCCGTGCCGGTTCTCCAGCACGCCCACGATGCCGAGGAGGCCGAGGGAGTCCAGGCCGTACTCGTCGAAGCCGGACGCGGGTCGGCTCTCCATCTCCTGCGGGTCGACGCTGACTCCCGCGCCCTTCTTCATCAGCGCAGCCAGCTCCTGGTAGGTCAGTGGATCGTTCATGAGGGCTTCTCCTTCTCACGCGTGGATAGCGGTGGGGCGCCGCAGCACGATGGCCGCGTTCGAACCCATGAGGCCGCGGCTCAGCACGAGCGCCGTCCGCAGTTCGGCGGGGCGTGCCCGGCCGGTGACCACATCGATTTCGTGACACACGTCGACGACGTTCGGGGTCGGAGGTATCAGGCCGTTCTCCATGGCCAGTACGGCGGCCGCCGCGTCCAGCACCGGTGCCCCGCAGTAGGCGCGGCCGATACCGGTCTTGGGCGCCGTCACGGGTACCCGCTTGCCGTGCCCGCCGAGCGCGTCGGCGATGGCCAGTGCTTCGGCGCGGTCGGCGGAGGGTACGCCGAGGGCGTCGGCGAAGACCACATCGATCTCCTCCGGCGCACAGTCGGCCTCCCGCAGGGCACCGCTGATCGCCCGGGCGAGCCCCTCCCGGGACTCCTCCCACCGGGACGCCCCGGTGAACGTCGCGGAGTGGCCGGCCAGTTCGGCCCTGACCCGAGCCCCGCGGCGGTTCGCCGCGGCCTCCTCCTCGACCACGAACATGGCACCGCCCTCCGCGGGTACGAAGCCGCACGCGTCCGCAGTGAAGGGGCGGTAGGCCCGGGCGGGGTCGTCGCAGACGCTGAGGTCCTCGTACCCGAGCTGGCAGACGACCGAGTACGGGGCCAGAGGTGCCTCGGCGGCGCCGACGACCACTGCGTCGGCACCGCCGCGGATGGACCGTGCGGCATGCGCCAATGCGTCCAGACCGCCCGCTTCGTCGCTGGCCACGACGGCGCACGGCCCCTTGAATCCGCCCCGGATGGAGATCTGGCCGGTGCTTGCCGCGTAGAACCAGGCGATGGACTGGTAGGGGCCGACGTAATTGGATCCCTGTCCCCACAGCCGCTGCAGCTCGCGCTGGCCGAACTCGCCGCCGCCGGAGCCGGCAGCGGTCACCACTCCCACGGCGAACGGGTCGCCCTCGTAGTCGGCCCGGCCGATCCGGGCGTCATCGAGGGCGAGATCCGCTGCGGCCATCGCGAAGTGCGTGAACCGGTCGGTCTGCACGAGGTAGCGTTCCTCGATCAGGTCCACCGGGTCGAAGCCCCTGACCTCGCCTGCGACCCGCAGCGGCAGGTGCTCGCACCCTTCGCGGGTGACGTGGTCGAGGACGCTCATCCCTTCGTGCGTCCTCTTCCAGAACGACTCGGTGGTCGTGCCGTTGGGGGCGACGACACCGATGCCGGTGACGACGGTGCGCCGGGCCTTTCGGGTGCTCATGGTGTCCTCCCACCTGTTCTGGTCAGGGCCACGGCGGACTGGAATCCACCGAATCCACTGCCGACCGACAGGACGCTGCGCAGCTTTCGGGGCCGTGCGTCACGCGGCACGTAGTCGAGGTCGCACTCCGGGTCCGGGGTTTCGTAGTTCGCCGTCGGCGGCACTGTCTGGTTGACCAGGGACAGCACGCAGGCGGCGATCTCGATGGCGCCGATGGCGCCGAGCGAGTGACCGACCATGGACTTGATGGAGCTCATGGGCACCTCGTAGGCGTGCGCGCCCAGGGCCCTCTTCACTGCCGCCGTCTCGTGACGGTCGTTCTGCTTGGTGCCGGATCCGTGCGCGTTGACGTAGTCGATCTGTGAGCCGTCTATCCGGGCATGACCGAGGGCCCGGTTGATGGCCTCGGCCATCTCCAGTCCCTCGGGGGTCAGCCCGGTCATGTGATAGGCGTTGCCGAAGGTGGCATAGCCGGCGATCTCGCAGTACACGGTGGCACCGCGGGCGCGGGCATGTTCCAGCTCCTCCAGGACGAGTACGGCTCCGCCCTCGCCCATGACGAAGCCGTCCCGGCGGGCGTCGAACGGCCGGGAGGCGTGCTCCGGGTCGTCGTTGTTCGGGG
Source organism: Streptomyces sp. NBC_01320 (assembly GCF_035974375.1). Lineage (NCBI taxonomy): Bacteria > Bacillati > Actinomycetota > Actinomycetes > Kitasatosporales > Streptomycetaceae > Streptomyces > Streptomyces sp. NBC_01320. The sequence goes on along the minus strand of NZ_CP108390.1, from coordinate 10,169,789 downwards.
AGGTCGCCTTGATCGCGTCGAAGCAGGCCACCGTGATCGGGGTGATCGGCGAGTCGGACGCCCCGGCGATGCAGACGTCGACCCGCCCCTCCTCGATGGAGTGAAACGCGTACCCGATCGCGTCGAGGCCGGAGGTGCAGCCCGTCGAGACGGTCTGCACCGGGCCGTGCGCGCCGACCTGCTCGGCGACAGCCGAGGCGAGGGAACTGGGTGAGAAGGCCCGCTCCAGATGGCGGCCGGCCGGGCGGTGGTCGACGTCCCAGCGGGCGCCGCTGCCACTGACGGCGACGTAGTCGTGCTCGAGTCGGGTGGTGCCGCCGACCGCGGTGCCGAGCGACACCCCGATGCGCCATGGGTCCACCTTCTCCGGGTCGAGCCCCGCGTCGCCGAGGGCTTCCCTGGCGGCGACGAGCGCGAACTGGACGTACCGGTCCGAGCGGGCGATCTCGTCCTCGTCGAGGCCGTGGGCCGCGGGGTCGAAGTCGCACTCGGCGGCGATCCGGGAGCGGAATCCCACCGGGTCGAACAGGGTGATGCCGCGCGTCGCGGTGCGTCCGTTGGCGAGGAGGTCCCAGAAGGCCCGCGCGCCGATTCCGCCCGGGGCGACGACACCGACTCCGGTGACCGCCACGCGCCGGGTCATGAAGCCGCCTCGGTTCGTTCTGGCGGCGCGGCCCGGTCGGCGGTCTCGGTGTCGACGTGACCGAGTTCCGGACGCGGGGCGAGCGGACCGAGGTGGAAGACCATGCGCGCTTCCACGTCGCCCACATTACGGAACCGGTGACGTACATACGGAGGGATCAGCAGGCCCTGGTCGGGCCGCATGGTATGCGGTTCCCCGTCCAGGTCCACCTCCAGGAGACCGTTCACGACGTACACGAACTCCTCCGAGTACGGGTGGTAGTGCTCGCCGATGCGGTCGCCGGGCTGCACGATGGCCAGCCCCATGAAGCCGCTGGTGGCACCCACCGCGGTCGGCGTGAGCATGGCGCGAAGGTCGCCTCCGCGCCTGCGGTTGGGCTGGGTCTCACTGAGGTCCACGATGCGTGGCCGGTGCGTGGTCATGACTGCTTTCCTCCTGGCGCAGTGCGCGTGGTGTTGACGGGTTGAGCGAGAACCCCCCAGGGTGCTGACGCGCGGTTCAGGAATCCGCGGCCCGCCGATCGGTGATCAGGGTCATCTCGGACTTCTTGAGGAAGCGCGAGATCTCCTGGCCGTTGGTCGGCGCGGGGTTGACGCCGCCGTCGAGGAGTCGTCCGAGCCTGGCCACCTTGGCGGGGTCGTCGATGCCCAGCGCCTGAGCGGGCTGCGCGTCCAGCGGGCCGACCAGTTCGAGGAGCCGCACGACGATGTCGTCGCGCTGGAAGATGGTGCTGCTGTCGATCGGGCTGTTCCGGTCCTCGGCCGCCTCCTCGTCGTTGCCGGCGAGCAGCCGGGCGAGCGCCATGCCGCACCCCTCCTTGGCCTGGTAGAACAGCGCGTGCCGGCGGATGTCCGCGGGGTTCTGCCGACCGGCGGTGACATGGTGGACCGTGGGCAGAGCCGCCCGGGTGAAGAACACCCGGGCGGAATTCTCGTCGCTGAGGTCCCGGTCCTGCTCCAGGTACGGGTTGATGGCCTCCTCGACGGCCCTGACCTCGGGCTGACGGGACACGTGGCGCAGCGCCGCAAGGAGGTCCCCCTCGACCTCGACGGCCCGGACGACCCGGTTTCCGTGCATGAAGAGCGAGGTACGGCGCAACCGGGTGTGCTCGTCGACCCGCGCCTTCGGGGAATCGTAGTCGGCGAGGATCTTCGCGACGACGTCCTCGCTGCCGGGCTTCACGGTGAAGGTGAGGGCGTGGCGGACCACGCCGTCGCCCAGCCGGGGGGCGGACTGCAGGTTGCCCTTGGCGGCCTCGGGGGTGCCCTCGAAGGCGCTCCCGGTTTCCCGCAGCACGGAGAAGCGCAGCGACCGGGTGTCGCGTACGCAGCTGTGCAGGGGCTGCACCGTCTGGACGTGCTCCTCGCTGTTGACCCAGGCGAGGAAGGGCGGTGCGCTCTCCCATTCACTGGTGATGAGCCACTGCGAGGGGTTCTCGATCGACTGGCACAGCTGGTCGCTGATGTGCCCGGGCACGGATGCCACCTGATTGCGCAGGTGCTCGTACGCCTCGAGGAATTGGTTCTGGGCTCCGTCGTGCAGATCCAGCAGCAGAACGACCCGCAGCCTGGAGCCGTCGAAGGCGGACTGCGAGATCCGTTCCGAAAGGGTGGTCATGTGTCGTTCTCCTTCGAGACGGCGTGGCGTCCACCTGGATGGCAGGCCGTCGGTTGTCCAATGGAATCGGAGCAGGGAATCTCCCGGCGGATGCGTACCGTCCGCCCCCGCACCGCGGGCTGCGTCTCCGTGACCGATCGTGAAACGCTGGTCCGGCCGACGCGAGATTTATGAACCGTTCAGGTGAGCAGCCGCCCCTGAGCCGTCCGAACGGCTCCCACAAGGGCATGAACAATGCATCTGTACGGCGTCGGAGCTGGAGCAACTGATGAACGAGAACGTCGACCTTCGTGTACCCGTCCTCATCGTGGGCGGCTCCCTGGTGGGTCTGTCCGCATCACTTTTCCTCGGCCGGCTCGGCATCGAGCATCTGCTGGTCGAGAAGCACCCGGCCACTTCCACGCACCCGCGTGGTCGCGGCAACAACGTACGGACCATGGAGGTGTTCCGCACGGCGGGAGCCGAACAGCGGATCCGGGAGGCCGCTTCGGTGCTCGCGGAAAATCACGGGATCCTCCAGGCGGGTTCGCTGACCGGCGACGACCAGGAGTGGCTGTTCAAGGAGATCGACCCGGGCGGCGGGCTGGCGCGGTTCAGCCCGAGCGGCTGGTGCCTGTGCAGCCAGAACGATCTGGAGCCGGTGCTGCTGGCGCAGGCCCGTGAGCAGGGCGGCGACATCCGGTTCTCCACCGAGATGATGACGTTCGACCCGGATGGCTCAGGGGTGGACGCCGCACTGAAGAACCGGGAGACCGGTGAGCACATCAGCGTCCGTGCGGACTACCTGATCGCGGCCGACGGTCCGCGCAGCCCCATCCGGGAGCAGCTGCGGATCGGTCAGTCGGGACCCGGCGACCTGTTCCACAACGTGAGCATCACCTTCCGCTCGCGGAAGCTCGCCGACGTGGTGGGCGACCGGCGTTTCATCGTGTGCTACCTGACCAACCCCGCGGCGGACGGTGCTCTGTTGCCGGTGGACAACGAGAAGGAGTGGGTGTTCCACGCGCCGTGGCAGCCCGAACGGGGCGAGACGCTGGAGGACTTCACCGACGAGCGGTGCGCGGAGCACATCCGCCGGGCGACCGGTGCACCGGACATCGACGTGGAGATCACCGGGAAGGCCCCGTGGCACGCCGCGGAGCGGGTCGCCGAACGGTACGGCCGCGACAGAGTCTTCCTCGCCGGGGACTCCGCCCATGAGATGTCGCCGACCGGGGCGTTCGGCTCCAACACCGGTATCCAGGACGCGCACAACCTCGCCTGGAAGCTCGCCGCCGTGCTGCGCGGTGAGGCCGGTCCGGGGCTGCTGAACACCTACGAGGCGGAACGGCTGCCCGTGGCGCGGGCAACGAGCGAGCGGGCCTCGTCCCGTTCCGCGGAGCACAGCCACCCCGGATTTGCCCCGGCTCCCGGTGTGGGCGGCGGGAAGAAGGGCGGCCTGCTGCCGGTGGCGCTGGGCTACCGCTATGTCCGTGGCGCCGTGGTGGGTGTCGACGCCGAACAGCCGGTGGTGCCGCAAGGGCTGCGGCTGAACGGCGACCCCGGCTCCCGGGCACCACACCTGTGGGTCCGTCAGGCGGGTGAGCGCAAGTCGACACTGGACCTGTACGAGCGGTCGTTCGTGCTGCTGAGCGACGGCGCGGATGTCGCGTGGCGCCGTGCGGCCGCGCGCGTGGCCGACCGGCTTTCGGTGCGGCTCGACGCGTTCGGCATCGGCGCCGGCTCCGACCTGGAGCCGGAGAACGGGGCGGACTGGGCACAGGCGCACGGTACGAGTGCCAAGGGTGCGGTGCTGGTGCGCCCCGACGCCTTCGTGGCCTGGCGGTCGGAAGGTTCGGTCACCGACCCTGAGACGACGTTGTACGACGTACTGTCCTCCCTGCTCAGCCGAGGCTGAAGCCGCCGGCGAACGGTTCATCGATGTCTCGGTCCATGCCGAACGACCGCAGCGCCGCAAGGAACTCTGCCGGCCGGGCGGTGTGGACGAGATGTCCGGCGTCGATGGTGACCAGCCGGCAGTCGGGGATCTGCCGGGCCATCCGGGCAAGTTGGTCCTGTGCGAGGTGGCTTTCGGGACCCCCGCCGATGATGAGGGTCGGGGCGGCTATCTCGCCGAGGCGCTCGCGGGCCGCCGGGTCCGGGTCGTTCAGCTGGGCATCGATCGACGGGACGACCGGCCAGTCGAAGTCGAGTTCCGTGTCGGGACGTTGGGCGGGCGGGCGCGGCGTATCGAGCGGGATGAGCGACGGGGCCTCCTCGAGGACGAGCCTGCCGATCAGCGCTGGTTCCCGTTCGGCGAGCAGGAACGCGGCGACGCCGCCCATCGAGTGTCCGACGACGGTGGCGCCGGACAGATTGCGGGCCTCCAGGAAGGCGTGCAGGTCGTCGCGGAACAGCTCGAATGAGTAGCGGCCGGTCCAGTCACTGAGGCCGTGGCCACGGAAGTCGAGCGCGTACACCCGGTGGTCGGCTGCGAGTTGTTCCGCGATCTCCTTCCAGGTGCGGCTGGACCCGCAGCGCCCGTGGACAAGGACGACGGGCGGAGCGGACGGCTCACCCCACACCCGGTAGGCAAGGCGAATGCCTCCTGCCTGGACGCTGCGCACCCCTGGGTCGAGGAAGGCGCTGACGGTGCGGACGAAGGCGCCCGGGTCGTCGATCCACGGGTAGTGCCCGGCGCCGCGCTGCACGGCGAACTCGGCGTTCGGGAACAGCGCGGCCAGTTCGGCGGCGCGGTCCGGGGTGGGTCCTCCGTCGTACTCCCCCGCGAGGACGAGCACGGGCGCCGTGACGCCTCGCAGGGCGGCGACGGTGCCGACCGGGTCGAACGCACCGTCCTGGTAATAGGCCTTAGCTGCATCGGAGTTGGCCTGATCGGGTGCTGCGGCGGCGTGCGCCCGCGCGGCGGCGTCCCACCGTCCGTACGTGAACGGCTCGATCGCGGGCCACGCGTCACCGAGGGAACGCCGCCCCGCCCACATGGACTCCAGCGCGTCCCGGCCCTCCGCGAACCACGGTTCGTCACGGCGCAGTTCGGAGGCCTCCCGCCAGTCCTCGTCGGTGACGGTGATACCGGCGGCGCGGGTGCCGGGGGTGACGAGGGTGAGCGTGCGCAGCCGCTTCGGGTGCCGGGCGGCGTAGAGCGCGGCCAGGTTGGCGGATGCGGAATGGGCGAGCAGATCGATGCGTTCGTCCCCCAAGTGGGCGCGCAGTGCCTCCACGTCGTCGACGAGCCGGTCGCAGCGGTAGGTCGATGGGTCGTCCGGAACGGCGGAGTCCCCGGTGCCTCGCAGATCGAGCAGCACCAGTTGGCGGTGGGCGGCGAGTCCGCCCAGGTCGCCGAGATAGGCGCTGGCCCGCATCGGCCCGCCGGGCACACAGATCAGCGGCTCGCCCTCCCCCAGCAGGTGGTAGGCGATCCCGGTCCCGTCGTATGCGTGGAAGGTCGGCATGTACGCCATCCAAACAGGACACCTGCCGTGATGCAGCTGTGTTCGGTATGAGCGTATCCAGGATGTGGGACGACTCCTGGGCGGAATCCCGGGCGGTGCCGCGGTCCGCCACGAGGCGGGGTCACCGGTCCACGCGTAACCGGAGGACCGGAGGGGCTGGGCACGAATGCGTCGGCCCCTCTTGCCATGCTGCGGGACATCCTGAATTACTACTCCCGTAACGATCGACCGAATGATCGGTCGTCCACTCGGGAGAGGAACATCCGGATGACGGCTCTGCTGGATGCGGCGGAGCGGCTCGGCCGCCCGGAGCTGCAGGCGCTGCAGCTGGAGCGGCTGCGCGCCACGCTGCAGCACGCGTACGACCATGTCGGCTTCTACCGAGCGGCGTTCGACAAGGCGGGGCTGCGCCCGGACGACTGCCGTTCGCTCGCCGACCTGGCCCGGTTCCCCTTCACGACGAAGGCGGACCTGCGGGACAACTACCCGTTCGGCATGTTCGCCGTGCCGGAGGACCAGGTGCGGCGCATCCATGCGTCCAGCGGGACGACCGGCCGTCCCACCGTGGTCGGCTACACGCAGCGGGACCTGGACACCTGGGCGGACGTGGTCGCCCGCTCCATCCGGGCCGCGGGCGGCCGTCCGGGACAGAAGGTCCACGTGGCGTACGGGTACGGCCTGTTCACCGGCGGTCTCGGCGCGCACTACGGGGCGGAACGGCTCGGCTGCACGGTCATCCCGGCATCCGGTGGCATGACGTCGCGCCAGGTGCAGCTGATCCAGGACTTCCGGCCCGACATCATCATGATCACACCCTCGTACATGCTGACGCTGCTCGACGAGTTCGAGCGCCAGGGCGTCGATCCGCGTACCACCTCGCTCAAGGTCGGCATATTCGGCGCCGAGCCGTGGACACAGGAGATGCGCCGGGAGATCGAGGAGCGGTTCGCGATCGACGCGGTCGACATCTACGGGCTGTCGGAGGTGATCGGCCCAGGGGTCGCCCAGGAGTGCGTGGAGACGAAGGACGGGCTGCACATCTGGGAGGACCACTTCTATCCGGAGGTCGTCGACCCGTTCACCGGTGAGGTACTGCCGGAGGGCGAGGACGGTGAGCTGGTCTTCACGTCGCTGACCAAGGAAGCCATGCCGGTGATCCGGTACCGGACCCGGGATCTGACCAGGTTGCTGCCCGGCACGGCCCGGGCCTTCCGGCGGATGGAGAAGGTCACCGGGCGGAGCGACGATCTGGTGATCCTGCGCGGGGTGAACCTCTTCCCGACCCAGATCGAGGAGATCGTGCTGCGTACGCCGGGCGTGGCACCGCACTTCCAGCTGCGGCTGACCCGCGAGGGTCGTCTCGACGCGCTGACGGTACGGGCGGAGGCGCGGGCGGAATCGACACCGGACCAGCGGGCACATGCTGCGCGGGCGATCGCGGCGGCGGTCAAGGACGGTATTGGGGTGTCGGTCGGGGTCGAGATCGTCGATCCCGAGACGCTGGAGCGGTCGGTCGGCAAGTTCAAGCGGATCGTGGACGACCGCGGCGAGCGCTGAGGCACCGGGACGGCGGTGCCCACTTCTGCCGTGTGTTCGCGGGGAGCCGGGCCGTCACGTCGAGTCGTCCGGCGCCCCGCCGGTCCGGTCACCGCCCCTCGGGCCGGTCACCCGTCCTCGCCGCCGTCGCGAGCACCGCGTGGTTCCTGGCGTCCGCTCGGACCGCCGCGATGACGGGGTCCGTCTCGACATCCGCTGCGGTGCGATCGTCGCTGAGGGCCCTTCTTCCGGAAGGGCCCTCAGGGGGTCACGGCTGCGCGAACCGGTCCCTGAGCTCGCGCTTGAGGATCTTTCCGCTCGCGTTGCGGGGGAGCTCGTCCACGAAGAGGATCTTCTTCGGGGCCTTGAAGTGCGCGAGCCGTTCCCGTACATGGTCGAGAAGCTGCTGCTCGGTGGCGTCCTCGCGCAGCACGACGACGGCGGTGACGGCCTCGATCCAGCGTTCGTCGGGCAGCCCCACGACGGCTGTCTCGGCGACGGCGGGGTGGGTGTAGAGGGCGTCCTCGACCTGGCGGGAGGCGACCAGGACACCGCCGGAGTTGATGACGTCCTTCACGCGGTCGACGACCGTGAAGAAGCCCTCCGGGTCACGGACGGCGAGGTCGCCGGAGCGGAACCAGCCGTCGCGGAACGCCTCGGCGGTCTCCTCGGGCTTGTTCCAGTAGCCCTTGCACAGCTGCGGTGACCGGTAGACGACTTCGCCCGCCGTGCCGTCAGGGACCTCCTTGCCGTGCTCGTCGGCAACCCGCGCTTCGACAAAGAGCACCGGCCGGCCGCAGGAGTCCATCCGGCCCTCGTGCTCCGCGGGTCCGAGAACAGTGGCGAGCGGACCGATCTCGCTCTGTCCGAAGCAGTTGTAGAAGGCCAGCGCGGGCAACCGCTCGCGGAGCCGTTCCAGTACCGGGACCGGCATGACCGACGCGCCGTAGTACGCCTTGCGCAGCCCGCCGAGCTCACGGGTCGCGAACTCCGGGTGGTTGGCGAGCCCGATCCAGACGGTGGGCGGCGCGAACAGGCTGTCCGCCTGCCCGGCCTCGACGAGGTCGAAGATCCGGCCCGCTTCGGGCGCGTCGAGGATGGTGTTCTCCGCCCCGACCGCGAGGTAGGGCAGCAGGAACACATGCATCTGCGCGGAGTGGTAGAGCGGCAGCGAGTGGGCGGGCCGGTCGGTGGGGCGCAGGTCGAGGGCGGTGATCGCGCTGACGTACTCGTGGACGAGGGCGCCGTGCGTCATCATCGCGCCCTTGGGCAGCGCGGTGGTACCCGAGGTGTACAGCAGCTGCACGAGGTCATCGGCGGCGGGTTCGCGCTCGGGGGTGAAGGGGCGCGGGGTGGCGAGCGCGTCGAGCAGGGAGTCCGGTGCGTCGCGCAGCGGCCGTACGGCGAATCCGGCCGGAATGCGGTCGCTGAGTGCCGTGTCGGTGAGGACGAGGGCGCTGCCCGACTGCTCCAGGATGTAGGTCAGGTCGTCACCGGTGAGGTTCTGGTTGACCGGCACATGGACCAGCCCGGCGCGGGCGCAGGCGAGATACGCGATCAGGTACGCGTCGGAGTTGTGCGCGTAGGAAGCGACCCGGTCGCCGGGGTGCAGGCCGTGGTCGGCGAGGAGGACGGCCGCCGCGGTGCTGACTGCCGTGTCCAGCGTCCGGTAGGTCCAGGACCGGTCGGCGTACCGCACGGCGGTGCGCTCGGGGGTGCGCCGTGCGCTGCGGGTCACGACGCCGTCGACTGTGGAGCTGCGTACACCTGTCATGGCGTGATCCTGGGCGGCCGGGACCGGGTGGTCAAGGGTCTGATATCTGCACCGCTGTTGACAGCGGTACGCGCGTGCTGGCTGAGTTGCGCGTGGCGTCTCGGAACATCCGAGCAACCGCCTTTCTCACCCGCGCAGTTGGGAGGACCCTTGCCCCTCCGTAACCGTCTGAGACTTCTCGCGGTGTCCGGTCTCGCACTGTTCACCGTATCGGCGTCCGTGCCTGCGGCCGTGGCCGACGCCTCGCACACCCGGCATCCGTCGGGCGGCGGTCTGTCCGCCGTGATCCGCTACACCGAGTACGGCATTCCGCACATCGTGGCGAAGGACTACGCGGATCTCGGGTTCGGCAACGGGTGGGCGCAGGCCGCCGACCAGGTGTGCACGCTCGCCGACGGCTTTGTGACGCTGCGCGGCGAGCGGTCGCGGTACTTCGGTCCGGACGCGGCTCCGGACGGTTCGCTGTCCTCCGCGACGAGCAATCTCTCCAGCGATCTCTACTTCCGCGGGGTCCAGGACAGCGGCACCGTGGAGAAGCTGCTGACAGTGCCCGCCCCGGAGGGGCAGAGCTCTGACGTGAAGGAGCTGGAGCGCGGCTGGGCGGCGGGCTACAACGCCTGGCTGAAGCAGAACCGGATCAGCGATCCGGCCTGCCGGGGAGCCGACTGGGTGCGGCCGGTGACGATGCTGGATGTCGCGACCCGCGCCTTCGCGCTGTCCGTGCTGGGCGGTCAGGGCCGCGGGATCGACGGCATCACGGCGGCGCAGCCGCCCACGGGCGCACCGGCGTCGCCCGGTGTTCCACCGGCTGAGGCGGCGAAGGCGGCGCAGCGGCTGCTGTCCACGCAGAACGCCGACATGGGCTCCAACGCGGTCGCGTTCCGGGGCAGCACGACGGCGAACGGGCGAGGGCTGCTGCTCGGCAATCCGCACTACCCGTGGCAGGGCGGGCGGCGGTTCTGGCAGTCGCAGCAGACCATCCCGGGGGAGCTGAACGTGGCGGGCGGTTCGCTGCTCGGCTCGGCGACCGTGTCGATCGGGCACAACGCGAACATCGCCTGGAGCCACACGGTCGCCACGGGTGTCACCCTCAATCTGCATCAGCTGACCCTCGATCCGGCCGATCCGACCGCGTATCTGGTGGAGGGCAAGCCGGAGCGCATGGCGAAGCGCACGGTCTCGGTCGGGGTGAAGGGCGGCGCCCCGGTGACCCGGACCCAGTGGTGGACCCGGTACGGTCCGGTCGTCACCTCCCTCGGTGCCGGGCTGCCGCTGCCCTGGACGGCGACGACCGCGTATGCGTTGAACGACCCGAACGCCACGAACCTGCGGTCCGCGGACACGGGTCTCGGGTTCAGCAAGGCACGCAGCACCGCGGACATCCAGGCCTCGTTGCGGCGTACCCAAGGGCTGCCCTGGGTGAACACCGTCGCCGCCGATTCCGCGGGCCATTCGTTCTTCTCGCAGTCGCAGGTGCTGCCGCGGATCACGGACGATCTCGCGCAGCGGTGCTCCACCCCGCTCGGCAGAGCGACGTATCCGTCGTCGGGGCTCGCTGTGCTGGACGGTTCGAGGAGCGACTGCGCGCTCGGTTCGGACCCGGACGCGGTGCAGCCGGGCATCTTCGGGCCGGGCCGGATGCCGACCGTCAAGGATGCTCCGTACGTCGAGAACTCCAACGACAGCGCCTGGCTGACCAACGCCGACGCACCGCTGACCGGCTACGAACGGGTCTTCGGCACCATCGGTACGCCTCGCTCGATGCGGACCCGCGGCGCGATCGAGGATGTGTCGGCGATGGCGGCGAAAGGCCGCCTGACAGTCGGCGACCTGCAGGAACAGCAGTACGCGAACCGCGCCCCTGCCGGTGATCGGGCAGCGACCGACCTGGCGCGCGCCTGTGCGGCGCTGCCCGGCGGCACCGCAGCCGGCAGCGACGGCAGGGCGGTCGATGTGTCGGCGGCGTGCGACGTGCTTGCACGCTGGGATCGGAAGTTCGACACCGGCAGCCGGGGGGCACTTCTCTTCGACCGGTTCTGGCGCAGGGCCACAGCGGTGCCGGCGGCCGAGCTCTGGAAGGTGCCCTTCTCCCCCACCGACCCGGTCGGTACCCCGCACACGCTGAACACCGCGGCGCCGCGCGTCACCACGGCGCTCGCCGATGCGGTGGCCGACCTGCGGGCGGCCGGGATCGCTCCGGACGCGCCGCTGGGTGCGAACCAGGTGGTCGTGCGGAACGGGAAGCGCATCCCGGTCGGCGGTGGTACGGAGGCCCTCGGTGTCTGGAACAAGACCGAACCGGTGTGGGACGCCGCGGCCGGCGGGTACACGGAGGTCTCGGTCGGCTCCAGCTACATCCAGGCGGTCGGCTGGGACGGCTCCTCGTGCCCGGTGGCCCGCACCCTGCTCACGTATTCCCAGTCCTCGAACCCGAACTCACCGCACTACAGCGACCAGACCGAGCTCTTCTCGGGTGAGCGCTGGGTGACATCCCGGTTCTGCGAGAAGGACATCGCGCGCTCGCCGGCGCTGCGGGTGGTGCGGGTGCACGAGCACCGGTAACACGCGCCGCAGGCACATCGGCCCCTGACCGCTTCCGGGCGGTCAGGGGCCGCTCGCTGCCGACGGTCAGGGGCCGGTCATCGCATGCGGTCAGGGGCTGATCGCGAGGACGACGAACGCTGCGAAGATCGCCAGGTGGACGCCACCTTGGAGCAACGTGGCCCGTCCCGGTACGACGGTCAGCGCACCGACCACCACGGTCAGCGCGAGCAGCACCATATGGGTGGCGCCGAGGCCGAGATGAAGCGGTCCGGACAGCCAGATGGAGGCCAGGGCGATGGCCGGGATGGTCAGCCCGATGCTGGCCATGGCCGACCCGAGGGCAAGGTTGAGGCTGGTCTGCACGCGTTCGCGGTGGGCGGCCCGGACTGCGGCGAGGGTCTCGGGCAGCAGCACCAGCAGGGCGATGACAACACCGACCACCGCCTGCGGCAGCCCGGCGGCCTCCACGCCGGACTCGATGGTCGGCGAGACGGACTTGGCGTCGCCGACGACGGCGACCAGCGCGATCAGCAGCATGGCGACGCTGAGTGCGGTGGCGCCCCGGCCGGGCAGCGCCGCTTGCTGCTCGTCCTCCTTGAGCCGGCCGTCCTGGGTGAGCGGCAGGAAGTACTCGCGGTGCCGGACGGTCTGTACGGCGACGAACAGCCCGTACAGGAGGAGGGACGCGACGGCGGCGAACGTGAGCTGTGCGGTGGAGAACTCGGGGCCAGGTCTGCCGATGGTGAAGGTCGGCAACACCAGACTGAGGGTGGCGAGGGTGGCGACGGTGGCGAGGGCGGCGCCGGAACCTTCGGCGTTGAACACAGCGACGCGGGAACGCACCGCGCCCACCAGCAGGGACAGTCCGACGATGCCGTTGCAGGTGATCATCACGGCGGCGAAGACGGTGTCGCGGGCGAGCGCGGACGTCTTGGGGCCCCCGTCCACCATCAGGGTGACGATCAGAGCCACCTCGATGACGGTCACGGCGACGGCCAGGACGAGCGAGCCGAACGGTTCGCCGACCCGGTGGGCGATCACCTCGGCATGGTGGACGGCGGCGAGCACGGCGCCCGCGAGACAGAGCGCGACGACGGCGACGGCGAAGGGCGGCAGCACCCGCCCCCAACTGAACAGCAGCGCCAGCGCCGCGACGATCGGCACGACCACGGTCCACTGGGTAGCCAGGGACCGGACCGTCGCGCTCGTTTTCATGAGCCACACGCTGCCAGAGGTGGCCGGAGCGCGCTCGGCGGACGGTGCGGGGCCGCCGACGTTCAGACCCTGTTCATGAAGGCTGGTCCGGGGGCTTGATCCGTCGGAATGATCGGGGCCGCGACGCCGCGACGCCTACTGCCGGGCACTCTTACGGTGACACCAGACAGTTACTCCCTACGGCGCCACGGCCGCATCTGACCGACTCCGATGAGGACCAGCCCGGAGAGTGTAAGAGCGTTCGCACCGAAGAAGCGCACCTCCCATGACGGGATCGGCGCGATTCCAAAGTAGAACAAGCCCTGCATCACACAGGGCACGCCCACCAGCAGCGCTCCGAGTCCGTAGACCGAAGGCCGGGTGACTCGGTGGCCGACCCAGGGCAGCGTCCAACCCGTGCGTATCGATGCCGTGCCCAAGGCGATCAGCAGCAATCCCCCGAGCATTCCAGCTCCGATGAACCATGCCATGAGCCCCTCCTGCTGACCACAGGCGTCCGTCTCCCGTACACGAACAGCCCCACACCGCCGATCATCCAAGCAAATCGAGGCGACGACCAGCCCTTCACATACGCTCTAAGCCTTTGTGTGGCGCGGCTCGTAGAGTCCCAGCTCACTACCGCCCGGCAGCCGGATCCCGGTCTTGAGTCCCCATCCGGCGTCGGTGACCGCGGCGCACTCGACCCCCTTCGCCGAGAGCTCATCGACCGTCGCTTGGACGTCATCACACATCAGGAACAACTCGTGTGACGATCCATCGGCGGGATGGACTGCTACCTCGGCTGGAGGCAGTTTGAAGATGAGCCAGCCCTCACCGGCATCGATGTGCGAAAACCCCAGAACATCCCTGAAGAAGGCGCGATCCGCCTCAGCGTCCTGGCTGTAGATGATGACGTGCGCGCCGTTGATCACGGCTGAACGGTACCCGACGCCGGGAAGAGAGCCCGGCAGTGACGCCGTCGTCCGAGGCGACTACCGCCACAGAAGTCGTGGCGACCCGAGGATGATCGAAGACAGGGGCCTGGGGGCCGGGTGCACCACGTGCGCGGATCGAAGGCGCCCACGGGGCCGATGCCGGCCACGGCGGTGACCAGCGCCTTGCGGCCGGTCAGTAACAACGGGCCGCGGCGGCCGAATGGTGCCGGACTCCCCGTGAATCCAGTCCGTCGCCACACCCTCGGCGTCCGCCGGACGCCACACCTCGGATCATGCAGCCGTCCAGACCTCACGGCCGGAGTTCGAAGTCACCTGCTTCAGAGGGCCCCGTGGTGCCCCTCCCAGTACGGGTCGCGAAGTCGCCGCTTGTACAGCTTGCCGTTGGGGTCGCGCGGCATCGTGTCGATGAAGTCGACGCTCTTGGGGCGTTTGTACCCGGCGAGCCGCTCGGCGCAGTGGGTGATGATCTCGGCGGCCAACCCGTCGCCCGGGGGGTGTCCTTCGGCCGGTTCGAGGACCGCCTTGACCTCCTCACCCCAGTCGGCGTGCGGGATGCCGAAGACGGCGGCATCGGCGACCGCGGGGTGGCTGAGGAGCGCGGCCTCGATCTCGGCGGGGTAGATGTTCACCCCTCCCGAGATGATCATGTCGATCTTGCGGTCGCGGAGGAAGAGATAGCCGTCCTCGTCGAGGACGCCCAGATCGCCGACGGTGAAGAAGTCTCCGATGCGGTTCTTCTCCGTCTTGGTCCGGTCCTTGTGGTAGCTGAAGCCGCCGGTGCTCATCTTCATGTAGACGGTGCCGAGCTCGCCGGGCGGGAGGCGGTTGCCGTCGTCGTCGAAGACGGCGAGTTCACTGATCGGCCAGGCCTTCCCGACCGTGCCGGGCTTCTTCAGCCAGTCCTCGGCGGTGGCGAACGCGCCGCCGCCCTCGCTGGCCGCGTAGTACTCCTCGACGCACCGGCCCCACCAGTCGATCATGGCGCGTTTGACGTGGTCGGGGCAGGGGGCCGCGCCATGGATGGCATGCCGCATCGTGGTGACGTCATACCGCTCCTTCACCGTGTCGGGCAGGGCGAGGAGGCGGTGGAACTGGGTGGGGACCATGTGCGTGTGGGTGCAGCGGTGCGCGTCGATGACCCGCAGCATCTCCTGCGGCGCCCACTTGTCCATCAGAACGAGGCGGTGCCCGATGTGCAGGGCGGCGCCCGCGAACTGGAGCACGGCGGTGTGGTAGAGCGGCGAGCAGACCAGATGGACGTTGTCGTCGAACGGCTTGATGCCGAAGATGCCGAGGAAGCCGCCGAGATGGCTCTCCTCGGGGAGCTTGCCGGAGAGCGGGCGGCGGATGCCGCGTGGGCGTCCTGTGGTGCCCGAGGTGTAGTTCATGACCCAGCCGAGGCTTCGGTCCTCGGGCGGTGCGTCGGACTGTTCCGCGAGCAGTTCCGCGTACGGGCGGAAGCCGTCGACCGCGCCGACGGCGTAGCGGCGGCTCACGGGCAGTTCCGCCTCGTCGGCGGCGGAGGTCGCCGCGGCGGTGTACCGCTCGTGCGCGATCAGCACCTTGGAGCCGGAGTCGGAGACGATCCAGGCGATCTCGGGGCCGACGAGGTGGTGGTTGACGGGGACGAGATAGAACCCCGCCTGGGAGGCGGCGAGGTACGCGGTGAAGAACTCGACGCCGTTGGGGAGTATGACGGCGAACGCGTCGCCCTGCCGGAGACCGGCCGCGCGCAGCCCGTGGACCAGGCGGTTGGCCGCGGCGTGCAGCCGGCCCGCGGTCCAGGTCTCGCCGTCGGGGGCGACGAGGATCGTACGGCAGGGGTCGGCGATGGCCTGGGCCCAGAAGCCGTTGGGCGGCAGGTTCATGCGGCGCTCCGTCCGGCGATGCGGTTGATCCGGTCCACGGCGCGTTCGAAGCCGCGGGTCAGGTCGTCGAAGACGGCCTGCACGCTGCGTTCGGTGTTCATCCTTCCGACGATCTGGCCGACGGGGGTGCCCAGCAGTGCGCCGGTCTCGTACTTCTGGATACGGGAGACGGCCTCGGCGACCAGCAGTCCCTGCAGCGGCATGGGCAGGGGGCCGGGGCCGGACGGGTCGTCCCAGGCGTCGGTCCATTCGGTACGGAGCTGGCGTGCGGGTTTGCCGGTGAGGGCGCGCGAGCGGACGGTGTCGCCGGAGCCCGCGGCAAGGAGTTTGCGGGTCAGTGCACGGGAGTGGAGGTCGGCCTCCTCGGTGGTCAGCCAGAGCGAGCCGAGCCAGACGCCCTGGGCGCCGAGGGCGAGCCCGGCGGCGATCTGCTGTCCGCTGCCGATGCCTCCGGCGGCGAGGACGGGGAGGGGTCCCACGGCGTCGACGACGTCGGGGACGAGGACCATGGAGGCGATCTCTCCGGTGTGACCGCCCGCTTCGTACCCCTGGGCGACGACGATGTCGATGCCCGCGTCGGCGTGGTGCCGGGCGTGCTTGGCGCTTCCGGCGAGGGCGGCCACGAGGACGTTCCGGTCGTGGGCACGTTGCACGACGTCCGCGG
The DNA here is from genome assembly GCF_035974375.1 of Streptomyces sp. NBC_01320. Classification (NCBI taxonomy): domain Bacteria; kingdom Bacillati; phylum Actinomycetota; class Actinomycetes; order Kitasatosporales; family Streptomycetaceae; genus Streptomyces; species Streptomyces sp. NBC_01320. The sequence continues at coordinate 10,153,541 of NZ_CP108390.1, read as the reverse complement.
GGGGCGAGCCGAGGGCGTTGGCGAGGAGCCTGATGGGGTAGTCGAAGGCGACGTCGAGCTGGTTGCGGGCGACCTCCTCCATCCACCCGGTGATGCGCCAGCCGGATGCCTCGCCCTCGGCGAGTTCGGGGACGCCGTACTTGGCGAGGGTGTCCTGGACGAACTGGCGGTGTCCGGCCGGGATCATCGCCTCCACATCGGCCTCCGTCACCCCTTCCACCTTCTTCGCCGGCATGACGACGTCGAGGCCGTACGGCTTGCCGTCGGTGTGCTCCTGCATCCAGTCGAGGTCACGTGCCAGGTCGTCGGGGGCTGTGTAGCGCACCGCGCCGAGTACGCCGAATCCGCCGGCCCGGGTGATCGCCGCGGCCACCGCTGGGAAGGGCGTGAAGCCGAAGATGGCGTGCTCGACTCCCAGTTTCTTGCTCAGCTCCGTCTCCATGGGCGGCAGGATGCCGCAGTCGGACATCCGAAGGAAGAGATTTTCTGATGCAGTGTCAGATTCTTGGTGGCGCCGGGGGCCTCCGGGACGGCAGGGGTGACAGTAATCTCTGCGGCGGCAGGAAGTTTCATCGTAGGACTGAATGACGAAAGTTACTTTCAACCGGTAGGAAGGGGTTCCGGATGACCGAGGACGCGACCGGCAGAGGGATCAGCCGACGCAGGCTGAGCGGTGGGATGCTCGCACTGGGCGGAGCACTCGCCCTGGCACCGATTCCTTTCGCGGAGACGGCGTCGGCCATGGAATCGGGGGCTGGAACGTCGGGGGCGTCGGGAGCAAGCGCCGTGGACGCTTCGGATGTGGCTGCCGGCGGGCGGCCGACGCTGCGGCGCGGTTCCGCCGCCCGCGCCGGGCTGTTGCAGGGACCACTGGACCAACTGGTCACAGAGGCGGAACGGTTCCTCTCCGCTTCCCCCAAACATCCGTGGTACGCGGGCGCGGTGCTGCTCGCCGGACGCGGAGGCACGGTGGCTCTGCACCGGCCGATCGGCAAGGCGGTGCGGTACGCGGCGTACGACGACAAGACCGACACCGGAGTGGAGTTCCCGGCCGACCAGCAGATCGCGATGGCCGAGGACACGGTCTTCGACCTGGCGTCGGTGTCGAAGCTGTTCACCTCGATCCTGGCCGTGCAGCAGATCGAGCGCGGGGCACTGGAACTGGAGGCGAAGGTCGCCTCGTATCTGCCCGACTTCGCGGGAGGCGGCAAACAGGGCATCACGATCCGTCAGCTGCTCACGCACACCTCGGGGTTCCGCGCCTGGATCCCGCTCTACAAGGAGCCGACCCGGGAGGGGAAGCTGCGGCTGCTGTGGAACGAGGTCCCGGCCAATCCGCCGGGCACGGTGTATCTCTACTCCGACCTCAATCTCATCTCGCTGCAACTGGTCCTGGAGAAGATCACCGGACGCACCCAGGATGTGCTGCTCCGCGAGGAGATCACCGCGCCGCTCGGGATGCACCGCACTCGTTACAACCCGCCCGCCGCCTGGAAGCCGAAGATCGCCGCCACCGAGGACGCCCGGCTGCCCTGGTCCGGCCTGAACCGCGGGCTGGTCTGGGGCGAGGTGCACGACGAGAACGCGTACAGTCTGGACGGGGTGGCGGGCCACGCCGGAGTGTTCTCCTGCGCCTGGGACCTCGCGGTCCTCGCCCGTACGCTGCTCAACGGCGGCGTCTACGGACGCGCGAGGATCCTCGCCCAGGATTCGGTGGACCTCCTGTTCACCGACTTCAACACCGCGTTCCCCGGAGATGCCCATGGGCTCGGCTTCGAGCTCTACCAGCACTGGTACATGGGGGCGATGGCCACCCCGAGCACAGCGGGACACACCGGCTTCACCGGGACGAGCCTGGTCCTCGATCCGACGACCGACTCGTTCCTGATCGTGCTCGGCAACTCCGTTCATCCGGTTCGCACATGGCGCTCCGGCAGTGCACCTCGGGTCGCCACCGCGAACCAGATGGCGCGGGCGGTGGCGGTGCACCCCGCCCGGGGCCGTACCGCCTGGTTCTCCGGCATGGCGAGCGCCGCCTCCGCCACGCTCGCACTGCCCGCTCTGCGTCCGGCGTCCTTGCGTGCCGCGCTGAGTTGCGCGGTGTGGTGGGACACCGAGCCGGGCTCCGACTACCTCTTCCTGGAGGCCTCGTCGGACGCCGGGGCGACCTGGCAGCCGGTGCCCTTCACCACCACAGCGACGACGTCCGGCTCCCACCGGGCGGAGCCGGAACCGCATCCGGCGGGCTCCGTCTCCGGCTGGTCGGGCCGGGTCTGGCACCGTCTCGACGCGGACCTGGCCGCCTGGCGGGGCAAGGAGGTGCGGCTGCGGTGGCGGTACACCACCGATCAGCTGTACGTCGGGCGCGGGGTGTACGTGGACGGTATCCGGGTCGAGGACGACGGCCGGACCGTCTTCGACGACGGCAGGTCGGGCGACGTCGGGCGCATCGAGGCGAACGGGTGGACGGTGTCCGCCGACTGAGAGCGGCTGCTGCCGGCCGGTTCGGACCGGCCGGCAGCCGCTGGTTCGACGGGTTGGTTGCGGGTCAGGACGCCGGTACGAGCAGATGGACGGCGAGCGCTGTGATCAGCACGGAGGACGCCAGGGCGGTGACGAGCCGCCCCCGGCCGCCGGTCAGTACGCGACCGAGCAGCGCTCCCCCGCCGGCCAGCAGCAACTGCCAGCCGGCTGACGCGGCGAACGCGGCGAGGACGAACACGGACTGTTCCAGTCGGTCCGGGGCGGCGGCGGTCGCCCGGCTGCCCAGCACCAACGCCGTGAAGTAGACGACGGTGGTGGGGTTCAGCAGGGTCATCCCCGTCAGCCCCAGATAGGCGCGCGCGGGGCTGAGCGGGGTCCGGTCGGACCCGGACACCGAATGCCGCTTGCGGTACTGGCCGATCGCGATAGTGACGCTCCGTAACGCCAGGACGACGAGCACCAGGGCCGAGGCCCAGCGCAGCGGCAGGGCGACCGGCTCGATGACACCGGTGAGTGAGGAGCCTCCGACGACCGCGATCAGCGCATAGAGGCCGTCGGCCGTCGCGACTCCGAGCGCGGCGGCGACGCCGGTTTTGAGGGAGGTCCGTGCGGTGAGAGCCACCAGATAGGTCGCGACCGCTCCGACCGGCATGGCAATGCCGAAGCCGGCCAGCAGCCCCGCGACCAGGGCAGCGCTCACGCGGGGAGAAGAATCGGCCCCCGTGGTCGGCCGGACTGCTGCTGGCCCCGCACCGGTCGAGTGGCAGGGGTCGTCGGCGTGAGGGCGGTGATCGAGTTCATGAGCAGATGGTCGGGCCGTGCGGGAGCGGGAGCAACACATTTCTTTTTCGGGTGTGCGGCCGCATCGGCATGGGGACTTCGTGCTGCGATCCGTTGGGCCGCTACCGAGCCGCTACGCTCCTCGGTCATGACCGAACCCACCTACGTACGTACCACCCGGGCGTCCTACGACACCGTCGCGGCCGACTACGCCGAGCTCCTGAGAACGGAACTCGGACACAGGCCGCTGGACCGGGCGATGCTCGCCGCGTTCGTCGAACTCGTACAGGCCTCCGATGCCGGACCGGTCGCCGACATCGGCTGCGGGCCCGGGCGGGTGACGGGACATCTGCAGTCCCTGGGACTGACCGCACGCGGCATCGACCTGTCGCCCGAGATGGTCGCGGTGGCCCGTAAGACGTACCCGGACCTGCGTTTCGACGTGGGTTCGATGAATGCCCTCGACCTGGACGACGGCAGTCTCGGCGGCATCGTCGCCTGGTACTCCATCATCCACACCCCGCCCGAGCTGTTGCCCGAGGTGTTCGCCGAATTCCACCGGGTGCTGGCCCCGGGCGGCCATTTGCTGCTGGCCTTCAAGGCCGGGAACGAGATCCGGCATCTGGACCACGCGTACGGCCATGCACTGGCGCTCGACGTCTACTGGCTGGAACCCGAGCGTGTGGCCGAGCTCCTGAATCGGGCCGGACTCCTCGTGGACGCCAGGCTCGTGCGCGAGGCCGGCTGGAAGGACGCAGGCCCCCAGGCGTTCCTCATGGTCCGCAAACCGGCGCATCCGTAGTCGTTGCCCGGCCCGTCCCCATGTCCAACGGGGGCCACGGGGACAGGCCCGCCCTCTCTGGGCCGGCGAAGAGTCTCAGCAGCACATGGTTGCAGCCCGGCAGCAGTCAATGCGGGCCACGCCACGTGGTGTTCCACCGCAGCGACGAGAAGAGCGGGAAGTCGGCCGTCCTGCGGCTGCCCTCGGTGGACCGGCCGATCCAGACCTCCGCTCCCTCGCCGTCCGCGGTACAGGCGCCGGACGGTTGCTCCGAAAACTGGGGACCACCAGCGCCTCGTGATCCAGCTCCTGGCCCGGAAATGACCTGTGACTATTTGTCATTTCCCGGCCGCCTCCGGGGCCTCCGGCTTGGAGTCGACCGGCTGGATCCCGGCCTGCCGGGCGACGTTCTCGCTGTGCTCCAGGTGGACACGCCCCTGCTCGCCGAGCTGTGCGAGCACGCCCGCGAGAACCGTCTCGACCGTGGCCAGCGTCGGCACCATGCTGTCGTACGGCGACGGCTCCGCAACCCGGCTGGGCAGGACGACATCGGCGAGATGGGTCACCGGCGACAGCCAGGCATCGGTGAAGAGGACGATCTTGCTGCCGCACTGCCTGGCCATCTCCGTGATGACGATCTTGTCCGGTTCGTAGCGGCGGTAGTCGAACACCACGAGGACGTCCTGCCTGCCCAGCCCCGCGAGCACCGCGGTCCTCTCCACGTCCCGGTCCGGCAGGATCACCACTTCACCCCGCAACTGCATCAGATGCAGGCCGAGATACTGCGCCAGCAGGTGGGTGAACCGGCCTCCGACGAGGACGATCCGACGTTTGGGGTGGCTGAGCAGTGCCACTGCGGCCTCCACGTCGTGCGGGGGAAGCTCGCGCAGGGTACGGGCCACCTCGGCACTGAAGACGTCCTGGCCACTGCCGGCACGCGCCGTTCCGGAGCCGTCGTCCTCCTGCACCAGGGGCGGGGTGGTGCCGTACCCGCGGGTGCTGTACAGAGCCAGCGGCGAGGCGCTGCGCTCGTCGAGCTCTTCCCGCAGGGCCGCCTGGAAGTCGGGGAAACCCTTGTAGCCGAGCCTGTTCACGAATCGGATCACCGTGGGGGCGCTCACGCCGGCCCGTTCGGCGAGCGTTGCCACGGTCTCGAAGCCTGCCGACGGATAGCCCGCGAGCAGCACCCGGGCAACTTTGCGTTCGGCGGGACTGAGATCACCGATGCGATGCCGGATCTCTTCGGCAAGTGAGGACATGGGCCGGGCCACCTTTCCAAAGGGGTTCAGATTACGCGGCGCCCGGCCCCGAGCTGTGTCCGCACGGACGACGGGCCGCGTCCGGGGCGCCGGTCAGTGGCCTCCGGCGTCGCCGAGTGCCACGATCAGGGCTGCCAGCAGAGCCACACGGCGCGGAACGGTCGTGACGTCGAGCCACTCGTCCGGGCCGTGGTCGCCGCCGCCGACCGGACCGAGGCCGTCGAGGGTGGGGACACCGGCTCCGGCGATGGTGTTGGCGTCGCCGACGCCGCCGGTCGCTGCGGCACCCAGGTCGATGGCGAGTTCCCTCCCGGCCTCCAGGGCATGGGTGAGCATGGCGCGGGCCGCTGGGGTGTCCTCCATCGCCGGAATCGCTTCGGTCTGCCGGACGGTGGCGGTGGCGCCGGGTACGGAAAGATTCGCGGCGGCCGCCTCGATCGCCTGACGGGCGTGCCGGATGCCAGCATCCGTCGACGACCTTACCTCCACATGAAGCTCCGCCTCGGGACAGACGATGTTGATGCGGCTGCCCGCCCTCATCATGCCCACGTTGACGGTGACGTCACCCCAGCGCCCGTTCATCTGCTGGCATTCGATGAGGAGATGTGCGGCGGCCAGTGCGGCGTTCGCTCCGCGCTCCGGTTCAATTCCGGCATGCGCGGCCCGCCCCGTCACGGTGATCACGAGGTCCGCCACGCCCTTGCGGGCGACGACGAGGTCGCCGTTCTCCCGGGCGCATTCCAGACCCAGCGCGTAGTGGATGCCATGGCTGAGGGACACGGTCACCGGACGGCTGGCCGGGGAACCGACCTCCTCGTCGGGGGTGGCCAGGAAGACGAGCTCGGCGAAGTCCAGCATCCCTCGGCGCAGCAGGAGTTCCACGGCGGTGAGCCCGGCCAGGAGTCCTCCCTTGTCGTCGCTGACCCCGGGACCGTGGGCGAGTGGCCCGCTTCGGCGGAAGGGCCGGTCCGCCGCGGTTCCGTCGTCGAACACGGTGTCCATGTGTCCGGCGAGCAGGATGCACTTTCCGCCACGCTCCACGGGCAGTTGTCCGCGCAGCCGGCCCACGACCAGGTCACCGAAACGGGTGTCGCGGCCTTCGGCGGTGACGGGGACACGGTCCACCGCGAAGCCCAGGGACGTCAGGCGCCGCACGGTCCATGCCGCGACCTGATTGACTCCGTCGGGGCTGTACGAGCCGGAGTCGATGGAGACGAGGTGCTCCAGCTCCGCCAGATAGCGGTCGTGCAGGGCGACGGCGCCGGGGAGCAGCAGGGCCGCGGTGCGTGCCGCTGTGCCCTGCTGCCGCACGGGGGTGCTCACAGGACCTTCGACAGGAAGGCGCGGGTGCGTTCCTGCCGCGGGTCGCCGAGTACCTGCCGCGGGGCGCCCGCTTCGACCACGACGCCACCGTCCATGAAGACGGCCGTGTCCGCGACTTCGCGGGCGAACCCGATTTCGTGGGTGACGACCACCATCGTCATTCCTTCCGCCGCCAGTTGGCGCATGACGTCGAGAACTTCTCCGACCAGCTCCGGGTCCAGGGCGGACGTCGGTTCGTCGAAAAGTATCAGCTTGGGTTTCATCGCCAGGGCCCGTGCGATGGCAACACGCTGCTGCTGGCCGCCGGACAGCTGGGCAGGGTATCGGTCGGCGCGATCGGCGAGGCCGACGCGGTCCAGCAGGCGCAGGGCGTCCTCGCGGGCCTCGGCCCTGGTGGCGCCCGCGACCTTCACGGGTGCCTCCATGACGTTCTGCACCGCCGTCATGTGGGGGAAGAGATTGAACCGCTGGAACACCATCCCGATGTCCCGGCGGCTGCGGGCGATCTCGCGCTCCTTCAGCTCGTGGAGCCGGTTGCCCTGCTGCCGGTAGCCCACCGGCGCACCGTCGACGGACAGCCTGCCCCCGTCGAGCTTCTCCAGGTGGTTGATGCAGCGCAGGAACGTGGACTTCCCGGAGCCGGAGGGGCCCAGCAGGCAGCAGACCTGGCCGCGTCCCACCGTCAGGTCGATGCCCTGGAGCACGGCGACCTTCCCGAAGTGTTTGCGCACGCCCTCGGCGTGCACCATCGGCGTCTCCACTGTCTTCATCCCTTCGATCCGGTCGGTGCGGGGGTGGTACGGGACAGGCTCAGCCGGGCTCCGGCGACGAGGCGTTGCAGCGGGCCGACGGCAGCTGCGGGGGCCATGCCGCGCCCGTACCTGCGTTCCAGCCAGGACTGCGGCAGGCTCAGGGCCGTGACGAGTATCAGGTACCAGATGGAGGCGACGACGAGCATGGGGATGACCTGGTAGTTCTGCGCGTACACGTCCTGGATGTTGGACATCAGGTCGTGGGCGGAGATCACCGAGACCAGCGCGGTCATCTTGAGCATGTTGATGGTCTCGTTGCCCAGTGGCGGGATGATGACCCGCATGGCTTGGGGCAGCACGATGCGCCGGGTGGTGAGGGACGGGCTCATGCCGAGCGAGTGCGCGGCCTCCGTCTGCCCCGGGTCGACGGACTGGATGCCGGCGCGGACGATCTCGCTCGCGTACGCCGCCTCGTTCAGCCCCAGCGCCAGGAGCGCGGCGACCGTGGGCGTGAGCAGGGCGTTGGTGTCGGCCTGCAGCAACGTGATGTGGGTGAACGGGATGCCGATCAGCACCTGTTGGTAGAGCGCGCCCGCGTATCCCCAGAAAATGATCTGGACGAGAAGGGGCGTGGAGCGGAAGACCCAGACGAAGGCGGTTCCCAGGGCGCGGAGTACGGGGTTGGACGACAGCCGCATCACCGCGACGAGGACGCCGAGGCCGAGCCCGATCGCCATGGCGGCCGCGGTGAGCCACAAGGTGGTGACCAGTCCGCTGAAGACGAGGTCGGCGAAGACGTAGCGTCCGACGATGTCCCAGTGCAGATTCTTGTTGCCGGCCAGGGAGCCGATGAGGCCGATGAGGGCGGTGACGGCTGCCGCTGCGGCCAGCCACCGGCCCCAGTGCCGGACCGGCACGGCGGTCAGGGTGTCCGGGGCGGGCGCGGTCGGTGCGGGAACGCTCTTCATGGTCCCGGCGGGGGTCATGGCTGTCATGTCAGGACACCGCCGCGTTCTTGGTGGCTTCGTTCACCGCGATGGACGCGACACCGTACTTGGCGCAGATCTTGCGGAGCGTCCCGTCGTCGATGAGCGCCTGCACGGCTTTCTGGATGGCGTCGGTGAGCCCGGGCAGGCGTTTGGTGACGCCGATCCCGTTGGGGGTGGCCTCGTAGCCGCCGGCCGCCGCAGGGTCATTGACGACTGCGAAGGCCCGGCCGCCGTCGGCAGTCTTGGCGGTCCAGCCCGCGGCCGGCTTGGTCAGCAGGTCGGCTGCTACTTTCCTTGACCGCAGGGCGAGTTGCGCGTCTGAATCCTTCGGGAATGTCTGGATGGAGATGGGGCCCTTGCCCGCCTTCGCACACGCGGGCTGGTGGGCCTTGAGTACGTCGAGCTGATGGGTGGCGACCTCCGCACCGACCTTCCTGCCGCACAGGTCGTCGAGTCGGGAGATGTGGTCCGGGTTCCCCTTCGTGACGAGGATGCCCGAGCCGGACACGGAGTAGTCCACGAAGTCCAGGACCTGCTGGCGCTCCTTGGTGTCGGTCATGGCCGACATGACCGCGTCGAACTTGCCGGCCTGAATGGCCGGAACGATGCCGTCGAACTTCTGGGCGGTGAAGGCGAATCGCACCCCCAGTTTGGCTCCGAGCGCCTGCCCCAGGTCGTAGTCGAGGCCGGTGAGCTCGGGCTTGCCCTCGGTCACGAACATCACGAACGGCGCGTACGGGACGTCGGTGGCGACTCTGACCGTGCCGGCGGACCTGACGTCGGCAGGAAGCGCGGCATGGAGCTTCGCATCCCTGGTGATGTGCACACCGGCGACGGTGGCGTCGACCGCGGGAGCGGCGGCCTCGCTGTCGGTGCTGCCGCTGCCGCACGCGGACACGGTCATGGCCGATGTGATCAACAATGCACCTGCCGCAACGGCGCGGCGGATCGGGTGAGTGTGCAACACGGACCCCTCTCGCGGAACTGTCGTGCGGTTGGAATTCACCGCCGACGGACTTCCCGCACGTTACACACGACGCAGGATCGCGCTCTACTGTAACGTCTATTACATGTCGGTAACGGCGCATCGCGAGGCGACGCACTCACTGATCCGCAGATGTCCCCCGGTCAGGGCAGCCTCGTGAACGGCCGACTCAGAGCTGCTCGCGTTTCAGTTCGCGGCAACATCAGTCGATCTGTAACAGACACCGCCCGCAACGCCAGGCCGTCGACCGCGGCAGCCGACGGCCCACCCGCCCGCGCGGGCGGGGCCGGCGGCGCGGGCGCGGGCGTGAGGGAACCCGCCCACCCGCAACGGACCGGCCCCCTGGAGGACCGTCGCCGAGCGGGAAGCGAAAGTGGGAACCCAGCGCATCCAACACCGTTCGGGATGCGCCCAGCACGCAACAGTGGGTCCACCACTCACTCACGCACACTGGTGAGGAACGGTGAACCCAGTCAACTTCTCGGCCGTAAACGACTCCGTTGGGAAATCCGCAAACCGGTTGCGTGTCCGTGGTTTTAAGCGGCGAGTTCGAGGCGGGCCAGGTGGGAGGTTCTGGTCTTGCGGAGTGGGGTGCCGGTGAGCCAGGCGTCGAGGCGGATGATGTTGATCGCGGTGGCGGCGAGGACGTTGCCGAGGTGGGTTTTGGGTAGTCCGGTGTAGCGGGTGCGGCGGATGCCGGTGCGGCGGACGGCTTGCGAGATGGTGCCTTCCACTCCGGCTCGTGTGTCATAGCGTTGTTTCCACGCGTCGGTTTGCTGCTCTGCGCGTCGTTGTTCGAGGATCTGCTGCTGTTCTCGGGGCAGCAGGGTCAGGCTGCGGCCCCACTTGCCGTTGGCTGCCTTGGTGCACCTCGGTCTCAGAGGGCATGGGTCGCAGTCGGTGAGTGCGAAGTGCACGCGGACGAGCGGGGTTCCGCTGGCTTTGCGTTGTTCGGACCAGCTGACGCTGGCTGCTCCCCGGGGGCAGATGACCTTCCTGGCCTCCCAGTTCGTGTGGAAGGCGGCCTGGGTCAGGTCCGGTGTCTGCGCATCGCGCCCGCTGTGGTGGGTGTCCAGGCCGACCGGCCCGAGCAGTTCGATGCCATGCTTCCTGCGGGCGGCCAGGATGTGGGCGGCGGTGACGTAGCCGGCGTCCACGTCGTGCTCCTCGGGCAGCAGTTCACGTGCGGCCATGCCCTGGTGGACCACCTCGGTGACCTCGGTGTCGGCGACGGTGGCGTCCGTAGTGACGACATGGGTGATCAGGTGCGGGGCGTTGGGCTCGCAGGTCTCGCTCAGGTGAGTCTTGTAGCCGCACCAGCCTGAGCCCCGCTTGACGCTGTAGCGGGCTTCGGGGTCATAGGGCGAGGACAGTCGGCGTCTGCCCGGCGGGAGGTCTTTGCCCTCCCGCCAGCGCACCCCCTCACCATCGCGGTGGTACTGCTCCACCCAGGCCCGGCGCAGGACCTGGACGGCGGGGATCTCCCGCAGCCAGCGCGGGGCCTCGGGCGCGTGGACGGCCCCCAGGATGGTGAAGCCGTCACGGCCTACCTGCTCGGCCCACTCCTGGCGCACATTGTCGCCCTTGGGGAAGCGGTAGGAGTCGATCCGGGCCCCGTAGCGTTTCACCCACTCGGCGGTCACAAGCGGGGACAGCCAGTGCGGAGCGGCTGCGGCCAGCGCCTCCAGAGCCGCCCGCAGCGTTTCGCCGACGAACTCCATCCGGTTCAGCGTCCGCACGGCCGCGAGGACATGGGTGGAGTCGGTACGCTGACGCCCCCCGGAACGCAGCAGCCCGAGGCCGGAGATCCGATCCAGGACCAGGTCAAGGACCTTCTCCTCCAAGCCGTGCTCGATCAGCCGGGCGCGGAAGTCGCTGAGGACAGAGAAGTCGAACCCCGGGTCGTCCAGTTCCAGGCCGAGGAGAAACTTCCAGTCCATCCGGGCCCGCACCTGGTCAGCGGCTTGCCGGTCGGTGTGGCCCTCGGCGTACTGCAGCACCGACACCAGCGCCAGTGCTCCCGGTGACACCGCCGGACGTCCCCGCGTTGCGAACGCCTCAGCAAAGGATTCGTCCTCGAACAGCGGGCCAAGCACTTCGCGCACCCGGACAGCCAGCGTCCCCTTCGGAAACGACGCCCGCACGACCCGAGCAGTCAGCTCCGGCACCCCACGGTCGTCCCGAAACTCCAGCGACACCCAGCCCCCTCGCTCCGACGAACAGAACGATCATGCCAACCCCGGCAAGCCAACGAAGCCGGTTTGCGGATTTCCCAACGGAGTCGTAAACGACCGAGCTTGTTGGCTCGGTCGTCTACGCCTTGTCGCGCTCCCGACTGCCCCCTACGACAGGGCGGTCACGGGTCGCATCCACCAGCCAGGGAGGTCAAGCCCTTTGTGGTACGGGTCCGTTGACGAGAACCCACGCCGAGCGTGCACGGTTGCGCACGTTGACCCCGGCGACGTGATCGGCGGGGCCGGCGAGCCCGCACCGACGACAGGAGAAGGCGTCCCGGGTGGGACGGTTGTGCCTCGCTGTGTGTCCGCAACGCGGACACATCTGCGAGGTGTAGCGGGCGTCCACCGCGATCACCGGCACCCCGGCCCGCCGGGCCTTGTACCGCAGGTGTTCTTCGAGCTGGTGGAACGGCCAGGAGGAGAGCGTGGCCCGCTGGTCGCGGGAAGGCCGTACCCGGTCACGGATGCCGCTCAGTTCTTCGAGGGCGATCCCGCGTCCGGTGCGTTGTGCGACGGCCACGATCTCCTTGCTGATCCTGTGATTGATGTGCGCGGCATGCCGGGACTCACGCTTGACCCGCCGCTTGGCGCGCCGGGTGGCAGAGCGGGTCTGCTTCGCCTGGAGCTCGGCGCGCTTGCGGGCGTGCCAGCGCCGGTACCGGCCAAGACGGCGGCCCTGGTAGTTGTCCCCGTCGGACGTAGTGGCAAGGTTGGCAATGCCCCGGTCCACGCCGATCCAGTCCAACGGGTCGGTGTTGAGCGGCGCTTCGGGGACCTCGCACACCGCGATGAGGAACCACTTCCCGTCACGGTGGACGAGATCCGACTCGCCTCGCCGGTACTTCGCCAGCATCGCCAACTGGCCGGGGTGCCCGGTGTACCGGATGCCCTTGATCCGCCCGCCCACGGTCCAGATGCTGACGGTCTGCGCGTCGTGCTGCCACGACAGGATCCGGTCGTCATACGGCTGAGCCGCATCGGGACGGAAGACAACCGGCTTCGACTCCGCACGCCTGCGCCGCCTCGATCCCTCGGGGCCGAGGTTCCCGGCCCGGATGTTCGCACGCAACGTCGCGTAGGCGTCAACAACCTTCTTCACCGTGCGGACAGCCGGTTGGGCAGCGAGCCCGAACTCGGCCTTCACACGAGCGTAGACCAGCTTCTGCAACGCGTTGCGGGACGTGGTGCCCGTCTCGTAAGCCACCACCGATACGGCATCGGCCGCCCGATTGCACGCAGGCAGGGTCACAGCCAAAACCGCCGCCGCCTCGGGCGACGGCAGCAGCTTCACCTGCACCACAATCTTCACCCCTCCAACCTAACCCCGACCACTGACATTGATACTCGTAAGTGGGTTCCGGTGGTCGTGGCTCCACCACTGACTGACGCCCTGCTGGGCTGTCCTCCGGTTGTTCTGTCCGGCTGCCGGGACCCGTTCTTCATGGCTCCGGCCAGGTGGAACATGACCTGATAGGAGCTTGGTCAGAAGCCCCCTCAATGTCCTGTCTGCCCCACCCGGCCGGGCGCCACCTCCGGCTAGGAAGGCACCTTCAGCATGACAGCAGCGGGCATGACGGACACAGCGCACGAGACCGTGTACGGAGGAGTCGACTCCCACAAGGACACGATCCACGTGGCGGTCGTCACCGACCACGGTGGCCACGTCACCGACGCCGAGTTCCCGACCACGACCGCCGGCTTCGCCGCGGCGATCGCGTTCCTCAACGCACACGGCACCGTGACCGCCGTCGGAGTGGAGGGAACCTCCTCCTACGGCCTCGGATTCACCCGTGCCGCCCGCCACGCGGGCCTGGCAGTGGTGGAGGTCAACCGGCCCGACAAGGCCGAACGCCGCCGGATCGGCAAGTCCGATCCGATCGACGCCTACGCGGCCGCCCGCGCCGCCCTGTCCGGACGGGCGGCAGCCGCGCCGAAGGATGACACCGTCAGCGGCATACGCGCCCTCCACAACGCAGCCCGGTCCGCGATCAAGGCCCGCACCGCCACCCTGAACCAGATCGGCCACATCCTCATCACCGCCCCGGACGGCATCCGCGCCAAGTACCGTGCCCTGCACGGCAAGACGCAGATCAACGCCCTCGCCCGCCTGCGTCCCACCGGCGACCAGCTGCATGTCGCCGTCCTGACCGCACTGAAGAGCCTCGCCCAGCGCGTCCAGGCCCTCACCACCGAGCACGACGCACTCACCGCGGCACTGGACGCCGCCGTCACCGAGCAGAATCCGGGCCTGCGCGCCGCCTACGGCGTCGGCCCCGACACCGCCGCCCAGCTCCTTGTCACAGCCGGCGGAAACCCTGAACGCCTGCGCACCGAGGCATCCTTCGCAGCCCTGTGCGGCGCCGCCCCCGTACCCGCCTCCAGCGGCAAAACCAACCGCCACCGTCTCTCCCGGGGCGGCGACCGCGCCGCCAACGCCGCTCTCTACCGGATAGCCCTCGTACGGATGGCCAGCGATGGCCGCACCCGCGACTACGTGACCAGGCAGACCGAAGCCGGACGGACCAAGAAAGAGATCATCCGACTCCTCAAACGCGCGATCGCCCGGGAAGTCTTCCGCTGCCTCACCACAGCGGTGGCCGTCCCCGCCATCGCCGACCTGCGACCCGCGCGCCAGGCCAAGAAAATCACCCTCACCGCCGCCGCCCACCACTTCAACGTCTGGCCCGCAGTCATCTCCTGCATCGAACGCGGCACCCGCCGTGACGACACCCTCGCCAACGCCTACCGCGACTGGCTAACCGCCGCTTGACAGCCAATAGGAGCATCAACACCCGAAAGCACAGGTCACCGCAGGTACGCAGAGAACTCCACCACTTCACGGCTCCGCTCCAAAGACCCATTCCTCCCCGACCCGAAGGCCGGGGCATCCTGGGAGAAATCAGGCGAGAGCGGGGCGTCCGACAGCACCATCGCGATGATTCCGCGGCCAGCGGGTCCGCTTCACGCCTGCTTCCGGCGGCTCGCCCGAAGCCTGTGCGCCAGCCGGGTCAGGCCGGGCGGTCGTCGGTGAGGTGCCGATCCTGCACCTTGGTCCGGTACAGCCACAGCAGTACCGCCACGACCAGAACGGCGAGTGCCACTCCCAGTTCTGTGTAGCCGCCGTATCCGGTGATGGAGAAGCCGGTCGCGCCCACCACCAGCACCACGGTGAGGAACCCGGCCAGCGTCCAGGCCAGGGGCACGAAGAACCGGGGCAGCCTGATGGGACGCACGGCGTCCGGACGGTCCCTTCGCAGCAGCGCGAAGCCGGAGACCGCCAGCACATGGACGAGGATGTATCCCAGGTTGCCCGTGACGATGATGGCCAGCGGGGTCTGAAGCACCGTCAGCACGAAGACATTGAGCACCAGGGCCACCAGCAACGCCCGGGCCGGCACACCGCGCTTGTTCAGCACCCCCACTTGCCTGATGGTGAGCCCCGACTTGCCCATCTCGTACAACACGCGGGAACCGTCCGCGAGACCGGTGATCATGATGAGCAGCAGCGAGGCGACGAGGAAGACCACCATGAGGTCGGAGGCGCCGCCCACCAGGTCCTGGAAGGCTCCGATGAAGAAGGTGGTGGGCTCCTCGCCGATGGCCTTCTCGCCGACGTACCCCGACAGGGTCAGTGGCAGCAGGATGAACACACCGAGGGAGAACAGCACACCGGCGCGCAGGGCTCGGGAGGTGTCGCGCACCGTGTCCTTGTATTCGGGGGCGAAGGTCGCGCACACCTCCACACCGAACGACGTCCACGCCATGACGTACAGCCACACCAGCGCCTCACGCAGCCCCGCGGCGCCGTGCAGATTCCAGTGCAGGCCCTGCGCGCTCCAGTCACCGGAGAACAGCGGCAGGACGATGAACACAGCGAGCGGCACGAGCAGCGCACCGCCGGTGACGTAGACGACCCACATGGCGACGTGCAGGCCGATCATCGCCGCGCCGAACAGCAGCAGCATCACGAGCAGGCCCACGGCTATGGGGAAGTCCACCTTCACCGGCCCGAACTCCACGCTCCAGTCCTGGCCGGGGAACCACTGGGCTTGGACGAACGAGCCGATGAGTCCGGAGTAGACGGCGAGGGCCGTCGTCCAGGGGAACCAGTAGCCGATGCTCGCGATCGGACCCACCACGGGCGCCCGCTTCTTCCAGCCCTCGGTCGCATAGTGCGCGATCCCTCCGGAGGAATCGGGGAACATCGCGGCCATCTCGGTGTAGATCCAGTTCGTCGCGGTGGCCAGCACCATCGAGGCCGTCCACAGGGCGATCGCACCCCAGGCGCCGAGTCCGCCGATGGAGGCGCCGAGCGAGGCGATGAGCGCCGCCGGCATGGTCAGCGACATCGCGAATCCGTCGAACCAGCTCATCTTTTTCGGCAGTGCCGGGGCGGACGCACCCGCCGATCCCGAGGAGTCCGAAGGGTCCGAGGAGGGCGGGGCTGGGATCTGTGGCTGGGATGACATGGCGTTCCCCTCAGGGTGGGCGCGGACATGACAGTCGATGAGGCCTCGTTATAGAGGAGGCGAAAAACGCCTGTCAATACTCACGAAAAAGCAATGATCGACTTCCACTTTTGCTCATTCCGCATTCTTGACAGTCCTTGATTGCCCAGCGAGTCTCCAGTCATCGCACCGGACCCGGGCCGACCCGGCTCAGAGCCGATGCGCCCTTTCCCGGTCAGGACAGGACAGAGAGGCCAACGCATGACCACCCCGACCGCCGACCGGCACCAGCTCTTCATCAACGGCGCGTACACCGAAGGCACTTCCGGGACCACCCACGAGGTCATCAGCCCCGCGACGGGCGAACGCGTGGGCACCTTCCCGCTGCCCGCGGCCGCCGACGTCGACGCCGCGGTGCGTGCCGCCAACGAGGCCCAGCCGGCCTGGGCCGCGACCAATGTGTGGACCCGTGCCGAGCTCTGCCACCGCATCGGTACGGAACTCGGCAAGCGCGTGGACGAACTCGCCCACCTCCAGTCCTTGGAGCAGGGCAAGCCGCTCGCCGAGTCCGTCGCCGACATCGAGGAGGCGGCCAAGCTCTTCCACCTGCACGCCGAGGACGCCGTACGACTGCACGGCGAGACGCTGCCCTCCACCGACAACACCAAGCGGATGTTCACCTTCCAGCGCCCGGTGGGCACTTGGGGCATCATCACGCCGTGGAACTTCCCCCTGCTGATGCTCGCGGAGTTCGTCGCCCCCGGTCTCGCCACCGGCAACGCCCATGTCGTCAAGCCGCCGGCCAACACCCCGCTCACCGTCCTCAAGGCGATGGAGGCGTTCGTCGCCGCCGGACTGCCCGACGGCCTCGTCAACATCGTGCCCGGAGAGGGCGACACCGGCGATGCGCTGGTACGCCACAAGGGCATCCACGCGATCGGATTCATCGGCTCCACCGCGACCGGTGCGAAGATCCAGTCCGCCGCCGGACTCAAGCGCTCCATCATGGAGTGCTCGGGCAACGGGCCGCTTGTCGTCCTCGCCGACGCCGATGTCGAGGCCGCCGCCAAGGCCGCTGTCGACGGTGCCTATCCGTGCGCCGGACAGGTCTGCTGCGCCACCGAACGCGTCATCGTGCACGCGGACATCCACGACGAGTTCGTCGAGGCCGTGCTCCGCGAGGCCCAGCGCATCACCCTCGGCGACCCGTTCGACCCCAAGACGGTTCTCGGCCCCCTCAACAACGAGGGCGTCGCGGCCAAGATGGACCGCCACATGGCCGACGCCCGCGAGCGCGGCGCGCGCATCCTGCTCGGCGGCAAGCGAGCTTCAGGGCACCCCACGGACCTCTACTACGAGTTCACCGTGGTGGACGGGGTGCCCGAGGACAGCCTGCTGTCCCGCGAGGAGTCCTTCGGCCCGGTCGTCCCGATCATCACCGGGCAGGACGAGGACGACCTTCTGCGCATCGCCAACGACGACGAACTGGGCCTCCAGGGTGCCGTCTTCACCCGCAGCATGACCTCCGCCTTCCGCTTCATCGAGGAAATGGCCGTCGGCCAGGTCGTCGTGAACGAGAGCAACAACTGGTGGGACATCAACATGCCTTTCGGCGGCGCCGGCAACCGCTCCACCGGCTGGGGACGCATCGGCGGCAAGTGGACGCTGATGGACATGACCGACACCCGTACCGGCGTCATCAGTCTCTGAGGGCCCCGCTCATCCGAACGTCCGCCGGCCGGGGCCCCGACAGCGTCGGGGCCCCGGACCGCACTGCCCCACCGAGCCGGCAACGAGGTACCCGCCCAGGTCATGCTGGACCTGCTCTCCGGCCGGCGCACGGAACGGCTCCGGCCCGCCATGATCCGCCGCCCTCCGGTGCCCTTCCCCCCGGAGCCGGTCCGGCATCTCGGCGTCGAGGCCACCGGGTGGTCCATGGCCCGCGAGGACACGTACGGCCATCGCAACCTGTGGTTGCGCACCCTGGACCGACTCGGCCTCGGCTTCGACTCCTGAGCCGGGCAGGATAGGCCCGTACGACCAAAGATCCAGGCCCGCACACCGTGGCGGACCGTACATGAGAGCCGGAGCAACAGCATGAGCACGCTGGGTGGCAGCCCCCTGGACGACACCGACCGCCAGATCATCGCCGCACTCCAAGCGGACGGCCGCCGCCCGTACAGCCAGATCGCCGAAGAACTGGACATCCCCGCCTCCTCCGTGCGATACCGCGTCCAGCGCATGGAGGAGAACGGCACCCTCCAGATCGTCGGCATCGCAAACCCGCTCACCATCGGCTTCGACCGGTTCGCCATGGTCGGCATCCGGGTCAGGCCGGGCAGCGCCCAGGAGGTCTGCCGAAGACTGCGGGAGCTGCCCGAGACCTCGTACGTCATCATGACGGCAGGCACCTACGACGTGATGGCGGAGGTGATCTGCCGGGACACCAACCACTTCACCGACCTGATGAACCGCAGACTGCATCACATCGACGGAGTCGTCTCGACCGACTCGTTCTTCGTGCTGGAAGTGCACAAACTCGCGTACGGCTGGGGCGTCGGTGAGGTGGACACCTCGCTGCTCGACGCCCCGCAGCCGCCGCTCAGCGCCGGTCTCGACCAGCGCGCCTGAGCCGAGTCGCGCGCGTCGGCTCGCCTCCATCGGTGTCACCGACACCGTCTGCGCCCACGCCCGACTCGGCTTTCAACTCCGAGCCGTCGACGCCGTCGGCGCCGCACTCGGCCGCCCGCCGAACACCAGGTGCGCGCCGCAGAAAGTCTCCACGCCCTGGAACGGCACGCCCAACTGGGACACCAGCGGCAACATCATGACCATGAAGCCGAACGGCAACGGCAGCCTGGCGGCTGAATCGTCGACGCCCTTGGGGTTCACCGTCATGACGAACGGGAGCTCGGCGACGCCCTCCATCGGTGCCTGCACGGCCTCCTGAGTATCCGTCACCGCTTGCCGCAGGGCGCGGCGATCTCCAAATCGCCGCGCGCTGCTCCGTCCGTTCCTGGCCGGCGCGGCTGGCCGGACCTCGCTGTTCCTCGCAGCCCGGCCCGCTGTCCGGCTCAGGCGGATGCGGGGGCAGGCACAGCGGCCGGCGCCTGCGCCGTCGACTCCCGCACGACCAGGCGCGGCCGGATGAGCAGCGAGCGCCCGGCCACCGGCGCCGAGTCGATCCGGGCCCTCAGCTGCTGGAACGTCTCGGCAGCCATCTCCGGAAGCGGCTGGCGGACCGTGGTGAGTGGCGGTTCGAAGAGGTCGGCGAGCAGGATGTCGTCGAAGCCGACCACCGAGACGTCCTGTCCGGCGGTGCGCCCGGCGTCCTTCGCGCCCCGGCAGATCCCGATCGCGCACATGTCGTTGATGGCGACGAACGCGGTGGGCGGGCGCGGTCCGGACAGCAGCTCCCGGGCGGCGTTACGGCCCAGCTCGGCGGCGTCCTTGTCGCCGAACTCGGTGGTGTCGGCGCCCGGCCAGACCACCGCGTCGGCCGGGTCGAGCCCCGCGGACTCCAGGGCCGCGCGGAAGCCGCGCAGTCGCTCACGACGGTTGACGCTGTTGACCGAGCCGGAGACGAACGCGAGGCGCCGGTGGCCCAGTTCGATGAGATGACGCGTGGCGAGTTCGGCGCCCATCGCGTTGTCCACGCTGATGCTGGCCAGCGATGGCGGGTCGCCGGCCTGGGCGGTGCGGTCGAAGGCGACCATCTTCAGACCGCGGCTGAGCAGCGGCGCCACATGGTCGAGCGACGGCAGTGAGGAGCAGAGCACCACTCCGCTCACCCCGTCGGCCAGCAGCTCCTCGCCGTACTTGAGTTCACGCGCCGGATCTCGCTCACTGTTGCAGAGCAGCACGTGATAGCCCTCGGCGAGCGCAATGGCCTCCAACTCGCGGGCGAGCGCCCCCCAGAAGGGGTTGGCCACCGACGGCACGATCAGGCCGATGACCTTGATCCGGCCGGTGCGCAGCATCCGTGCCGCACGGTTCGGCCGGTAGCTGAGCTGCTCAATCGCCTGCTCGACACGGGCCAGGGTGGTCGCCTGCATACGGTCCGTACGCCCGTTGAGGACATTCGAGACCGTGCTCGCGGAGACCCCCGCAGCCTCCGCGACCTGATGGATCGTTACCCCGCTCATGCCACCTCCGGTTCGGAACGTGTTCCATCGGGCTAGTGTACCGATTTACTGAACCCTCCTCACCGGTACACCCGTTAACTTCCCCGAAAATTATTAGGCATCAGCTGTTGACGTCCCTCTCGGGACGTTCCTAGCATCAGTGCATCGATTTACCAGCGCTTCCCAGCCATAGCTGGGTTGCCATCGCTGGATCGATCCACAGCCTCCACCTCAAAAGGGGTGTCCCATGGAACTCAAAAGACGGTCGTTGCTTGCTGCCATCGGCGCGGGTACCGCTGCCGCCGCCCTCGGCGGCTGCGGCACCGGCACGTCGACGGCCGACTCCGCCGGCGGTGCCGCTGAGGGTGAGATCACGCTCCTCACCCCGATCTATGAAGGCGCCGACGGCAAGACTCTGTTGGAGAAGGAGATCCTCGGCGGCTTCCGGAAGAAGTACCCGGACGTCAAGGTGAACGTGGACTACACCACGTACGCCCAGCTCAACGAGAAGATCACCACCGGTCTCGCGGGCGGTCTGCTGCCCGACGTGCTGATGATGGGCGTCGGCTGGATCCCGCCGTTCGCGGCCAAGAAGGCGATCGCCGAACTGCCGGAGAAGCTCGCCGCCGCGCACGACTACGAGAAGCGGGTGCTGGAGCCGTCCCGGTACGACGGCAAGCTGTACGCGCTGCCGGTCGTCCTCGACACCCGCATCGTCGTCTACCGCAAGGACCACTTCGCCGAGGCCGGTATCAAGAAGACCCCGGCGAACTGGGCCGAGCTGCGTGCCGTGGCCAAGCAGCTCACCAAGAACGGCCGGGTCGGATTCGACCCGTTCTCCATCGAGCTGCGCCAGTGCTGGGAGACCTTCCTCTTCGCCAACGGCGGCCAGCTGTTCAGCGCGGACGGCAAGAAGGTGCTGTTCACCGACACCCGTGGGGTCGAGGCGCTCCAGTTCTTCAAGGACCTGGTCAAGGACGGTTCGTCCGACTACGCCAAGAAGACGGAACTCGGGGCCCCGACCAACATACAGACCGGCAAGGCGTCGATGATGATGTCGACCAGCGCACTGTGGAAGCAGGTCGGCGACCAGGCGCCGGACCTGCTCAAGGACGACAAGCTCGGGGCGTTCATCCTCGCCAACCGGAAGCCCGCGATGCTCCAGGGCGGCACGCTCGTCACCCAGTCCGCAAGCTCCAAGCACCCCGCGGCGGCCCGCGCGCTCGTCGAGTACCTCGCCTCGCCCGATTCGATCCTCGGCGCTGCCAAGCAGCGCGGTTCGGTGCCCGGCCTGAAGGACCTCAGCGACACCTCGTACGTGAAGGAGAACAAGTTCGTCGACCTCGCCCTGCAGAGCATGGGCGACGCGTGCTCCGAGGGCGGCACCCCCGCCTGGATGGAGATCCGCGAGAAGATCAAGCCCACGCTGGAGCCCGCGATCGTGGGCAACCAGTCGGCGAAGGAAGCTATCGCTGAACTCGGCCGGCTCGCCGAGGCCGCGATCGGCCGGATGTAAGGACCCGTCACAGTGGGAGCTACATCCGTATTGAAGGCGCGTCCCGCGCCGCCCTCCGCCCCGGACGGACGCGCGGTCGCCAAGAAGCGCACCGGCCGGGCACCGACGGGGCCGGGGCGCCGCAGGCAACGCGCCGGCATGCTGATGGTGGCGCCCGCGCTGCTGCATGCCTCGCTCTGGATCGGCATGCCGGTCGTCGCATCGGTGGTCCTGGCCTTCACGAAGTACGACGTGCTGACGGCGCCGCAGTTCGTGGGTCTGGACAACTTCAGCGAGATGATGGGCGACGCGGTCTTCCGCAAGTCCATCGTCAACACCGTCATCTACACCTTCTTCACGGTGCCGTTCGGCATGATGCTGGGACTGCTCGTCGCCCTGGCGCTGCACACCGGTCTGAAGGCCCGGAGCATCTACCGCACTGCGGTCTTCCTGCCGCAGGTGACGGCGACCGTCGCGATCGCGCTGGTCTGGCTGTGGATCTACAACCCGGGCAACGGGCTGTTGAACACACTCCTGTCGTTCCTCGGGATCGACGGACCGGCCTGGCTCGCGTCGACCTCATGGGCGATGCCCTCCGTGATCCTGGTCGGGATCTGGCAGGGCATCGGCATGAAGATGCTCATCTACCTGGCCGCGCTGCAGTCCCTGCCGAAGGAGCTGTACGAGGCGGCCTCGGTGGACGGTGCCTCGAAGGTGCGGCAGTTCTTCTCGATCACCGTGCCGCTGCTGAGGCCCGCGACGTTCTTCGTCCTCATCACGTCGATGATCAGCGCGTTCCAGTCCTTCGACCAGATCTACATCCTGACCGACGGCGGTCCCGCCAACAGCACCACGATGATGACGTACGAGATCTACAAGTCCGCCTTCCGGGAATTCCGCGTCGGCTACGCCTGTGCCCAGTCACTGGTGCTGTTCGTGCTGCTGATGGGCTTCACCCTGGTCAACCGCCGGATCATGGGAGGCACCCGTGGCCACAACTGAGCTCCACGCGCCAAGGGGCGCGAAGAAGTCCCGGCCTCAGCGGAACGACAAGCCGGTCACCCCCGGCCGGATCGCGCTCTATGCGACCCTCACCGTCGTCTCGCTGCTGATGGTGGTGCCGTTCGTCTGGATGGTGCTGACCTCACTCAAGACCCCGGTGGAGATCGCCTCTCAGGACGCCGGACTGCTGCCGGAACACTGGGAGTTCGGGAACTATGTGGACGCGCTGAAGGCGGCACCGTTCGCGACGTACGCACGCAACAGCTTCATCATCGCGATCAGTCACACCGTCATCAATGTGGTCGTGGCGTCGATGGCCGGTTACGCGCTGGCGCGGATCAAGTTCCGCGGCAGCGAGGTCATCTTCTACCTCTTCATCGCCGCACTGATGATCCCGACGTACACCAAGGTGCTGCCGGAGTTCCTGATCGTCCGCTTCATGCCGCTGGCCGGCGGGAACGACATCTTCGGCCAGGGCGGCAGCGGCTGGCTGGACTCCTGGTGGGCGCTGATCATTCCCGGTGCCGTCACCCCGTTCGCGGTCTTCCTCTTCCGTCAGTTCTATCTGGACCTTCCGGTGGAACTGGAGGAGGCGGCCAGACTCGACGGTCTGGGCGAGTTCCGGATCTACGCCCGGATCATGACGCCGCAGGTCAAGCCCGCGCTCACCACGGTGGCGCTGCTGACCTTCGAGTCGTCGTGGAACAACTTCCTCTGGCCGCTGCTGGTGACCCGCACGGACAGTCTGCGGGTGATCCAGGTGGGGCTCTCCGTCTTCAAGACGGAGAACGGTCCCCAGTGGCACTTCCTGATGGCCGGCACCACGCTGGCCACCCTGCCGATGGTCATCCTCTTCCTCATCGGTCAGCGCTACTTCGTGCAGGGCTTCGCGACCGCCGGTCTCAAGTGACCGGATCGGGTCCCCGGTGACCGGATCAGGTCCCAGGTCACCGGGTCAGGTCCCAGGTCACCGGCTTTCGGCCGAACGGCCGTTCTTCGAAAGGTACTTACTCCATGTCTGCTGATCTCAACGAATCCCGCGCACTGGTGACAGGGGCGGGCCATGGCATCGGCCGCGCCATCGCCGTCGCCCTCGCCGAGGCCGGCGCCGATGTCGCCGTCCACTACCACTCCTCCGCCGACGAGGCCGCGAAGACGGTCTCCGCGATCGAGGCTCTGGGCCGCAGGGCGAAGGCGTTCCAGGCCGATGTGACCGTGACGGCGGACGTCGACCGGGTCGTCGAGGAGGCGGCCGGATTCCTCGGCGGTCTGGACGTCCTGGTCTGCAACGCGGGCCATCTGATCGGCCGCGCCACGATCGCCGAAATGACCGACGACCACTTCGACCAGGTGATCTCGACCAACCTGACGTCGACGTTCCGTACCGTGCGGGCCGCACTGCCGCATCTGACGCAGTCCCCCGCCGGGCGCGTCATCACCATGTCGTCGCTGGCCGCGCACAACGGTGGCGGCCCCGGCTCGGTGGCGTACGCGGCGGCCAAGGCCGGTATCCGCGGCTTCACCAAGGGGCTGGCCAAGGAGCTCGGCGGTACCGGGATCACGGTCAACACCGTCGCACCCGGCTTCATCAAGGGCACCGCCTTCCACGACACGTTCACCGCGCCCGAGGCGCAGCAGGCGATGGAGGCAGGCATCCCGGTGGGCCGGGCCGGCACGCCGGAGGATGTCGCAGCGGCCGTCGTCCACCTGGCGTCGCCGTCGTCCGGCTTCCTCACCGCCACCACGGTGGACATCGACGGTGGCGTATGGCCGCGTTGAGGCGGATCGCGCGGGAGCGCGGCGGCTGGTGGCACGCGTACGTCTGCCCGGCGCACGGGGTCGAGCTCGATCACGGTGATCTGCTCTCCGGGGTCTTCCCGGACGGCGGTGCGCGCTGCTCGTACGGCTGCCGGGTGGACGACGAGGCGGTGCGCGGCGCCTGGCTGGTGCTGTCGCACCAGGCGTGGGCACGGCATCTGCGGGTGCTGGCCCACCGGGGCGAGCGGGCGGAGGCGGTGGCGCGGCTCGTCGAGTACGCCGGTCTGTACGCGGAGCTCGCCACCGAGCGGCACGGCGAGGCTCAGACCTGGATGCTGCGCGGCCGGCTCTTCCACCAGGCCCTTACCGATGCCATCTGGGCGGTCGGCATCGGGCACACCGTCATCACGCTCGCCGAGGAGTCCACGGACGGTCTGGCCTCGGTGCTGCCGCTCCTCGACGATCTGGAACGGGCCGCGCTGGACGCCCGGGATGTGCTGACCGACCAGGGGCATCTCGCTTCCAACTACACCGCGTGGCTCAACGCCGCCGGTGTGGCGGCGAGTCGTGGTGCCGCCGCGGCCCGCGGCGAGGAATGGGACGGCGCGAAGGTATGGCTCGACGGCGAGCATGGGCTGTACGCGCATCTGCGCGTCGCGGTCGCCGACGACGGCTGGGAGTGGGAGGGCAGCACCTACTACCACGGGTTCGTACTGCGGGCCGCACTGCTGGCGCTGCGCTCGACCGACCCGGCGGCCGTTCCGTCCGACGTGATCGGCGTGCTGGCCGGGATGACGGATGTACTGGCGGCGATCGCCACGCCGGGCGGCATCCTTCCCGCACTGCACGACGGCCCGTATCTGCGTCGCCCTCTCGCCCTGGAGTGGCTCGAACTTGTGGCGCTGGCACAGCAGTTGGTTCCGTCCCCCGCCCTGGATGCGGTGGCGGAGCGGGCCCGGGCCGAGCTCGGCGCACACGACGACGGGCTGGACCGTGAACTGGGCGGCTGGTTCATGGGCCCGCCGCTGCCGGTACGCCCTGCGGCCGGTCCGGTCACGGTGTTCGGCGAGGCCGGATATGCGGTGCTGCACGGTGCGGGGATCCACGCACTGCTGGACTTCGGTCCGCACGGCGGCTCGCACGGCCATCGCGACAAGCTGTCGCTGTATCTCTACGGGGACACCACTACATGGCAGCCCGACCCCGGCCAAGTTCCCTATGCACACGCGGAGTTCCGTGAACTGTACGCGTCCACGGAGGTACATCCCGCCTTCCGGGCGGACCGCGCCGAGCAGGCGGAGTGCACCGGGAAGCTGCTCGCTTCGGACGGTTCCTCCGTCACGGCCGAGGTGACCCAGGCGTACGAGGGTGTCCGGGCGGTGCGACGGATCGCGTTCGGCGACAGCTTTCTCGTCGACCTGCTGACGCTGACCGCCGAGGACGCCCGGCAGTTCACCGCGCAGCTGCGCCCCGGCGTCGCGCTGGACGTCCAGCTGCAGGGAGTCGGTCCCGTGCGCACCACGTGGTACGGCGACGAGACGCTGCACGGCTGGCACACGCACACCGACGGCGTGCCGGTCCGTCCGGTCACCCGGCCGGGGCCGGGCCCGGCGGACGATCCGCAACGGATGCGTACCCGCGTCGACTTCACCGCCGACGCGCAGCGGGTCGTGTTCGCCTCGGTGTACCAGGCGTCGTCGGCGGGGCCCGCCGTCACCGACGTACAGCTGGACGGTGACGGACTGACGGTCGGCCTGGCCGACGGCAGTACGGCACGGTTCCGGACGGAGGACTGACCCTTGTTGCTCTCGGCGACCCCGCCGCCCGGCCCGCGTCCCGCGCAGGAGGTGCGGTTGTACGAGGAGGCCGCCCGCCACCGCGGGCTGACCCCGCCCCGTACGCATCCCCTGGCCAGCATCACCTGGCTGGGTCCCGCCGCCTCCAACCCGGCGCTGGCCTACCGGGTCGGCGGCGACCGGGCCCATCTGGCTGAGAGCCGTCGCTGGATCGAGGCGGCGGTACGGCTGCCGCACTGGGGCAAGGCCCATATGCCGGACCACGATCTGGACGCCGGCTGGCTGCTGCATCATCTCTCGCTCACCTACCGGTGGATCGGTGACGATCTGCCGGACGGGGTGCGGGCGCTGCTGCGGTACAAGCTGCTGCTCCAGGGGCGGCGGATGTACGAGTTCGCGGTGGCGAGCGAGGGCGGCTGGTGGTCGTCGTCGTACTGGCAGAACCACAACTGGATCTGCTACGCGGGGCTCGCGACGGCCGGTTACGTGCTGGGCAAGGAGGAATGGACCGGGCGCGCCAAGGACAATCTCGGTACGGTCCTCGATCTGATGCCGGAGGACGGTTCGCACGCCGAGGGCGTCGTCTACTGGCGCTACGGTGTGCCGTTCCTGGCGATCCAACTGGACCTCCTCCAGGAGGCGGAGGGCATCGACTGGTGGGACCGCGGCGGTTTCCTCTCCCGTACGTTCCGCTACCGGCTGCACCAGACCGCTCCCGGCTTCGCCCGCAATGTCGACCACGGCGACTGCCACGACCGGCGCAGCGGGCACAGCGCGGGTCTGTACTACCGCCTCGCTGCCCAGTACGGCATCCCGGAGGCGCAGTGGATGGGCGATCTGGCGTCGGGCGAACTCCTGTGGAAGGAGGCGTCGGAGAGCGGGGTGCGGCCGGGGATCCTGCCGGAGGCGTACCTCGAATACCTCTGGTACGACCCGTCCGTCCCGGCCGCACGGCCCACCGCGACCCGGGCGTTCTTCCCGGATCTGGGGCTGCTCGCGGCGCGTACGGGATGGGACGACGACGCCACACTCGTCTCCTTCAAGGCGAGCCCGGGCGGCGGTCACAAGGCGTGGGAGACCTCCGCGAAGCACCGGGCCGAGCGGGGCTGGGTGACGCTCAACCAGGGACACCACCACCCCGACTCTGGTTCGTTCGTGCTGGTTTCGCAGGGCGAATTCCTCGCGGTGGACGAGGGGTACAGCAACCGGAAGCGGGCCGCGCACCACAACCTGCTGCTGGTGGACGGGCAGGGTTACGCGGACGAGGACCGCTACCACGTCTACCAGGACATCCCGTTCGAGCGGCAGGCGCGGCAGCGCGATGTGCTCCTCGACGACGACTGCGGCTGGGCGCACGCCACGGCGGAGATCGCCGCGATGTACGACCCGGAGCTCGGGGTGCGGCGGCTCGACCGGACGCTGGTGTTCACCCCGTCGGGGCGGCTGGTGCTCCTGGACCTCGCCGAGGCGGATACGGCGCGGGAGTGGACGTTCCTGCTCCAGACCGACCGGCCGACCGAGCCGCAGCCGGACGGTACACGGCTGATCCGGTCCGGCGCCGCCGTGGCCCGGGTGGGGCAGTTCGCGCCCCACGACGCATCGGTCACCTCGGATGTCACCGAGGTGGAGGCCAATCCGACGTCCAGCACACCGGAGCTGCGTCTCACCCGCACGCTGCACACACTGCGGTCGACGACCGCGCGGACGGTTTCCGGGCTGTTCCTCACCACGATCACGCCCGGTGCGTCCGGCCCGGGCGAACACGCCGCGTGCGTGGAGGGACACGGAGTCGCCTTCGACGGCGAAACGGTGCTGCTCTCCCCCGTCGCCCGCCGGATCCGTACCGCCGACGTCGTTGCCGACGGGGCCGCCGTGCTGCTCGGCGACGGTGACAGCGCCCCGTACGTGGTCGCGGCCACGCGGCTGCGGCTGAACGGCCGCGTGCTCCTCGATGTCGCGGAGCCGTACACAGGAAAGGTCGGCTGATCATGCAGGCAACCCTCTCGACCCGGAAGCCGCGGGCCGGCGCCCTGTCCGGCTGGCCGACACTGCTGCGCCGGCTGGAGTTCGTGGCCTATCCGGCCGCTGCCGGGGCCGCGTTCGCGGTGCTGTCGCTCGGCGTCGTGACCTGGCTGCCCGCGCTCGCCGCGATGGGACACGCTCTCCAGCGGTGGCGCGCGGAGGGCGACAGCCGCTGCTTCACGCAGGTGTTCACCGCATTCCCGCAGTACTGGCGCGCGCTGTGGCGGCACTCCCTGGCGTCCACCGCCGCGGCGCTCGTCCTCGCGGCCAACATCGTCCACCTGCTGGGCCGTTCGGAGCCCTGGACGTTCGTGGTGCTCGCCGCGCAGGTGGGCATCGCGGCGGCAGCGGTCATCCACCATGTGGCGCTGGCGGCCGAGGCGGGCCGTACGCCCCGCGGACGCGTCCGCGACTGGTCGCGCGGTGCGCTGGTGCTCGGCTTCGGCTCGGCCGCCCGTGGCACCGCACTGCTCGGCGCGGTGATCTCCGCCGTGCTGCTCTCACTCGTCGTACCGCTGGGGCCGCTGCTTCTCGGCCCGAGCATTCCCGTACTGCTCGCTCTGTCCTTCGCCGATCCCAGGAGGAACACCCCATGAGCCGTGTATTACGCACCACTCTCGTCGCCGCGCTCGCCGCGGCAGCTCCGCTCGCCTGTCCGCCGCCGTCCGTCGCGGCGGAGGCGGCGACCGCGTACTACGTGTCGCCGTCGGGCAACGACTCGAACGCGGGCACGTCGGCAGGTGCCCCGCTCGCCACGATCCAGAAGGCCGTGGACCTGGCGCCCACGGGCGCGGTGGTGAATCTCGCTGCCGGTACGTACAAGCAGGACGTGGTGACCAGGCGCTCCGGCGTCACGATCACCGGCCCCTCGACCGCCGTGGTGAAGGGGGCGGGGGACGCCCGGATCATTCAGGTGCAGCACGACTCGACCACACTGAGCGGGTTCACCGTGGACGGGCTGCACGGGTCGTCCACCGATGTCTCGGGGTACCGCCTCAAGCTCATATATGTCATGAGCACGACTCCGGGCAATGGTGTGGGCGCGCTGCGCATCACCGGTATGACGCTGAAGAACGCCGCCGACGAATGCCTGCGGGTGCGCTATCTCGTCACCGGAGCCGACATCTCGGGCAACACCATCACCCACTGCGGCGTCGCCGACTTCGAGTTCGGCGGCGGTGGCAAGAACGGTGAGGGATTCTACCTCGGCACGGCCCCCGAGCAGCAAGGCGCCAACGGGGCCCCGGACGCCGCCCCCGACATCAGCAAGAACAACCGCATCCACCACAACACCATCGCCACCCAGGGCAATGAGTGCGTCGACGTGAAGGAGAACTCGACCAACAACTATGTGGAGTACAACGACTGCAGCGGTCAGCAGGACTCCAGCTCCGGGGGGCTCGACGCGCGCGGCAGCGGCAACATCTTCCGCTACAACACCATTCACGACAACGTCGGCGCGGGCATCCGGCTCGGTGGCGACACCGCCACGGACGGAATCGGCACCAGCGTCTACGGCAACACCATCACCGGCAACGCGGGCGGCGGCATCAAGTTCATGCGCACCCCGCAGGGACCGGTCTGCACCAACACGATGAGCGGGAACACCGGCGGCGACGCGGTCGGCACCTATGGCAGCGAGTACGCCCCGACGGGTGCGTGCCCCCGGTGACCGGCCGGGGACCCGCGAGACGCGGGGTACTGACGGCAGCTGCGGCAGGGCTCGCCGCGGCGGCCGCGACGGCGCCGGGTGCGCAGGCCGCCGAGGCACCGAGGAGCGGCGTGGGCAGGTCGCGCTGGACGACGTCCTGGGCGACCGCGCAGACCGCGCCGACCGCCACCGACGCCGTGGCGAGCGCCGGACTGACCGACGGGACGTTCACCGCCACCGTGCGGCTGTCGGCCGGCGGACAGGTCCGGCTGCGGTACGGGCACGCGTTCGGCACCGTACCCGTCCTGATCGGCCCGGTGACGGCGGGCGGGCAGCCGGTGACGTTCGGCGGACGGCGGCAGGCCTGGGTCGCCGCGGGCGCCTCCCTGACAAGTGATCCGGTCGCCGGTCTCCGTACCCCCGACGCAGCCCGGCTGACCGTGGAGACCCGGCTGCCCGGGCCCACGGGACCGCTCTCCTTCCACCGCAACACGCATGCCTCGCACAGCGTCGACGGAACCCGCACGACCTCCGTGTTCCTGCTGACGGGCGTCGAAGTGACGGGCGCACACGGGCCGGTGATCGCGGTGCTCGGCGACTCCATCGCGGAGGGCGTCGGCACGCCCGACGACGCCGATCTGCGCTGGCCGGACCAGCTTACGCGACGGCTGCCCGGATCCGCCGTCGCCAATCTCGGTATCAGCGGCAACCGGGTGTTGCTCGACGACACCCGGTTCGGACCGAGCGGTCAGGCCCGCTTCGACCGCGATGTGCTGTCGCTGCCGGGGCTGCGCACCGTCCTCGTCCATCTCGGGGTCAACGACCTTCAGCAGCCGCCCAGCCAGACCGACCCGGCACTCCTCCTGGCCGGCTACCGACAGCTCGTCCTGCGCGCCCGGAACACCGGGCTGCGGGCCGTCGGCGCGACCATCACCCCGTTCGAGGGCTGGACCCGCTGGACGCCCGAGCTCGAAGCGGTCCGGCAGCGGATCAACGCGGCCGTGCGCACGGGGCGGGTCTTCGACGCCGTCGTCGACTTCGACGCCGCGGTCCGCGACCCGGACCGCCCCTCGCGAATGCTGCCCACGCACGACAGCGGCGACGGACTGCACCCCAACCCCTCCGGCCATGCGGCGCTCGCCGCGGCCGTCGACCGACGACACCTCCTGTGAGGGCCCGCATCATGAACCGAGGCACCACCCGACGCACCGTTCTCACGGGAGCGGCGGCGCTCGGCGCAGCCGCCGCGCTGCCCCTGACCCCGACCACGGGTACGGCACACGCCGCGGAAGCCGCCGACAGCGCCGCCGCGCTCCGCGCCCGCTGGCACACCCTGCTCACCGGCGGCTACGGACTCGACCTCACGGACCCGCAGATCGCGGCGACGGTGGCCCGGATCGGCAAAGCCGCGACCACCTCCGCCAAGGGCCTCGACCCGACCCGACCCGACGGTCTGTTCCCGGATCTGACCAGCACCACGCTCTCCAACCACGTCACCACGTCGTTCAAACGCCTCGCCACGGTCGCGACCGCGTGGGCCGTCCCCGGCACTCCCCAGTACGGCGACACCGCACTGCGCGAACTGCTGCTGGCCGGCATCGACTGGATGCTGACGAACCGCTACGGCCCCGGGCACACCAGGTTCGACAACGACTGGGACTGGGAGATCGGCTCCGCGCTCGCCCTCAACGACGCGACCGTCCTGCTGTACGACGCGCTCGGTACGGAACGGCTGACCCTCATCAACACGGCAGTCCGGCACTACACGCCCGACCCCAATCTGTGGCGGGCCGACCGGCAGATCGCGACCGGTGCCAATCGGGTGTGGATCTCCACCGTCGTCGCTGTCAACGCGGTGCTGCGCGACAACGGCGACGATCTCCTCCGCGTCCGTGACGCCCTGTCGGACGTCGAGGGTTCGGGCGCCAACAGTGTGCTGGCGTTCAACGACACCAGCACCGCCGCGGAGGGCACCGGCGAGGGGTTCTACTCCGACGGCTCGTTCCTCCAGCACTACAAGCACCCGTACAACGGTGGCTACGGCAAGGAACTCCTGAGCAACCTCTCCCGGCTGCTGAACCTGCTCGCCGGTACGGCATGGACGGTCACCGACCCCGATCTCGACAACGTCCGGCACTGGGTCGACGACGGTTTCGACCCGCTCATCGCCCGCGGCGATGTCATGGCGTCCGTCTGCGGGCGCGAGATCGCCCGCCCCAGCAAGCAGGGCCACGTCTCGGCGCAGACGGTGATCGAAGCGGTGGTGCGGCTGATTCCGAGCTTTCCCGGAGAGACCGCCGACCGGTTCACCGCCCTGGTCAAGCAGTGGATCGCCGAGGACACCTACCGGGACTTCCTCGCCGCGACCGACCTGGCGACGCTCGTCGCCGCCCGGCAGATCATCGCCTCGCCCGTCCCGGCGCGCGGCCCACTGGTCGCCCACAAGCAGCACCCGCGGATGGACAAGGCGGCCCACCACCGGCCCTCGTTCGCACTCGGCATCTCGGCGTACTCGACGAGGATCTACAACTACGAGTCCATCCAGAACGAGAACCTGCACGCCTGGCACCTCTCCGACGGCATGGTCCTGCTCTACACCGACGACCTCGGGCACTACAGCGAGGACTACTGGCCGACCGTCGACCCGACCCGGCTGCCCGGCACCACCGTCCTCGCCGGCCGCCCCGCCGACGCGGCCGGCCAGCGCACCACCAGCACGGCCGACTGGGCGGGCGGCGCCGCGCTGCCCGGAACGACGCTCGGTGCGTACGGCATGGAACTGCGCGCGTTCGGGAGTTCGCTGCACGGCCTCAAGAGCTGGTTCTGCCTGGACGACGTGATCGCCTGCGTCGGCTCCGGCATCACCGCCGACGCGGGCACCGCCGAGACGGTCGTGGAGAACCGGAAGCTGCGCGACCCGCGGGCGGCCCTCCTCGTCAACGGCACGGCCGTACCCGCCGACGCGGGCTGGTCGGACCGGCTCGACCGGGTCCGCTGGCTGCATCTCGCCGGAACCGGTGGCTACATCTTCCCCGAGCCCGCCCAGGTCAATGGCGTGCGCGAGGACCGGACCGCGACCTGGCGCGAGATCAACCTCAAGTACGGCACCGACACCCCTGTCACCCGCCCGTATCTGACGCTGTGGCAGGACCACGGAACCGCGCCGGACGGAGCCGGCTACTTCTGGCTTCAGGCGCCCGGCGCATCCGCCGAACGCACCAGGCGGTGGTCGGCCGCGCCACCGGTGAAGCTGGTCGCCGACTCCACGGCCGTGCACGCGGTGCGCCGCTGCGCGGACGGCCTGTTCGCGGCGAACTTCTGGACCGCGGGCACCGCGCAGGGCCTCACCTCGGACGGGCCGGCATCGGTGCTGGTGCGGCCCGAGGGGAAGACGGTGACCGTGTCGCTGTCCGATCCCACCCAGCTCAGGTCCGGTGTGGTGCTGGATCTCGACCGGCGCGGTCTGTCCGTCGTCTCCGCCGATCCCGGCGTGAGCGCCGCGTCCACCGCCCGGGGCATCCGGATCACGGCCGACACCGCTGAACTCCACGGTGCAACCCTCACCCTCACCCTGAACAGGAGCTAGACCCTTGTTGTTCGACATGCCCCTGGAGCGGCTGCGCGAGTACCGGCCGGAGCCTGAGGAGCCCGCGGACTTCGACGCGTTCTGGGCGAAGACGCTCACCGAGACCGGCCGCCATGGCCTGGACGCCGAGTTCGTCCCGTACGACGCCGGGTTCGCGACCGTCGACGTGTTCGACGTGACCTTCCGAGGCTGGGGCGGGCAGCCGGTGAAGGCGTGGCTGATGCTGCCGCGCGTCCGCTCGGGCCCGTTGCCCGCCGTGGTGCAGTACATCGGCTACAACGGCGGCCGGGGCATCCCGTACTCCTGGCTGACCTGGAGCGCCCTCGGCTACGCGCATCTGGTCATGGACAACCGGGGACAGGGTGGTGGTGGCAAGAACACCGCGGACACCCCGGACATCGGACCCGACGGCCACGGCTCCTCGTCCCCGGGCTTCCTCACCCGCGGCATCGAGGATCCGTACCGCCACTACTACCGGCGGCTGATCACCGACGCGGTGCGGGCCGTCGACGCGGCCAAGGCCCATGAGGCCGTCGACGCGTCGCGGGTCGCGGTGCTGGGCGGCAGCCAGGGCGGCGGGCTCGCCCTCGCCGCCGCCGGGCTGCGGGACGACGTGGTGGCGGTTGTCGCCGACGTGCCGTTCCTCTGCCACTACCGGCGCGCCTCGCAGATCACGGACGCGGGCCCGTACGCGGAGATCGCCCGCTGGCTGTCCGGGCACCGCTTCCGGATCGACGAGGCGATGGAGACGCTGTCCTACTTCGACGGGGTCAACTTCGCGGCACGGGCGACCGCTCCGGCGTGGTTCTCGGTCGGGCTGATGGACAAGATCTGCCCGTCGTCGACGGTGTTCGCCGCCTACCACCGCTATGCGGGTCCGGCCGAGATCGAGGTGTTCACGTACAACGGACACGAGGGCGGCGCGGAATACGACCTGCCGCGCAAGCTCGGCGCACTGCGCGGCGTCCTCGGTCCGTAGGCACGGGAACAGGTCACCGGCCCAGCGCCGCCATCGCGGCGTTGTGGCCGGGGACCCCGCTGACCCCGCCGCCGCGCACCGCGCCCGCCCCGCACAGCAGGACGTTGGCGTGTTCCGTCTCGACGCCCCACCGGCCGGTGGACTCCATGGCGAACGGGAAGGCGAGGTCCCGGTGGAAGATATGGCCGCCGGGCAGCCGCAGATCCTGCTCGAGGTCGAGCGGGGTCTTCGCCTCGATGCACGGTTCGCCGTTCCCGTCGACGGCCAGACAGTCGGCGATCGGCTCGTCGAGATGCGCGTCGAATTCGGCGAGCGTGGCCTTGAGGAGGGCGGCGCGCGTCGCCTCGTTGTCCGCGGCGAAGAGCCGGGCGGGCGTGTGCAGACCGAAGAGGGTGAGGGTCTGGTAGCCGCGCGCGGCGAGGTCGGGACCGAGGATCGACGGGTCGGTCAGCGAGTGGCAGTAGATCTCCGACGGCGGGGCCGTGGGCAGCCGGCCCGCAGCCGCGTCCCGGTACGCGTCGGCCAGCTGCCCGTACCCCTCCGCGATGTGGAACGTCCCGGCGAACGCCTGGCGAGGGTCGACGGAGCGGTCGCGCAGCCGGGGCAGCCGGCGCAGCAGCATGTTCACCTTCAGCTGGGCGCCCTCGGCAGGAGTCGGCGGTTCGTCGCCGAGAAGTGCGGCCAGGGCCTGCGGCGAGGCGTTGACGAGGACCCGGCGGGCGGCGACCGTCCGCTCGCCCTCGGCTGTGCCGACGGTGACCTCGGCCCGTGTCCCGTCGGTCTCGATCCGGGTCGCCTCGTGGTGGACCCGGATCTCGGCCCCCGCCGTCCGGGCAGCCTGCGCGAGGGCGTCGGTGAGCGCACCCATGCCGCCGACGGGGACGTCCCAGTCGCCCGTGCCGCCGCCGATCACGTGGTAGAGGAAGCAGCGGTTCTGGAGCAGCGACGGGTCGTGCGCGTCGGCGAAGGTACCGATCAGCGCGTCGGTGAGCACGACGCCGCGCACGAGATCGTCGGTGAAGTTCTCCTCGACGGCCGCGCCGATCGGCTCCTCGAAGAGCATGCGCCAGGCGTCCGCGTCCCCGATCCGGTCGCGGAGCGCGTCCCGGGTGGGCAGCGGTTCGGTGAGGGTCGGGAAGACCCTCTCGGCGACCTGCCGCGTCATGCCGTAGAAGCGCTGCCATGCCTCGTACTCGCGCTCCCCGCCGGTGAGGGCGGCGAAGGACTCCCGGGTGCGGTCCCCGCCGACGAGCAGTCCGGTGGCTCGCCCGCCACGGACGGTCGGGGTGTACGAGGAGACGGTCCGCTTCCGTACGGCGAAGTCCAGACCCAGGTCGCGGACGATCTTCTGTGGCAGCAGGGACACCAGATAGGAGTAGCGCGACAGCCGTGCGTCGATCCCGTCGAAGGGACGGGTCGAGACGGCCGCTCCCCCGGTGGTCCCGAGGCGTTCGAGGACCAGGACGGACTGTCCTGCGCGGGCGAGGTAGGCGGCGGCGACCAGACCGTTGTGGCCGCCGCCCACGATCACTGCGTCATAGGTGTCAGGTGCGGGCATGGCCCTTGTTAACACAGGATGATCGCCACTGGCCAGAGGCGGTGGCCCGGGGGGTCCACAGTCAGTGCGGGGGCACACCCCGCTGCTGGCGCAGCGCCGCGACCCTGCGGTACAGCTCGACGGCCTCCGTGCCCCGGCCGAGCTGTTCGAGGCAGTGCGCCTCGTCGTTGCGGCTGGCGAGCGCGTCGGGGTGATCGGCTCCGAGGACCTGTTCGCGGGCCTCGGCAACCGCCCGGTAGACGGTGAGGGCTTCGGCCCAGCGGCCGAGCCAGCCGAGGCCGACCGCGACCTCGCGGCGGCTGATGAGGGTGTCGGGGTGGTCGGGGCCCAGGACCCGTTCCCGCATGGCGCACACGTCGCGTGCTTCGGTGAGCGCTTCCTCCCAGCGGGCCAGCCGTCCCAGGTTGACGCCGAGGCCGTGGCGGGCCCGGAGCGTCTCGGGGTCGGCGGGGCCGTTCACCCGGGTCCGGTCGTCGACGAGGGCGCGGTAGAGCTCCAGGGCCTCCGCGCTGCGGCCGAGTCGGCCGAGACTGATGCCGACCTCGTAGCGGGCCGAAAGCGTGTCGGGGTGGTCGGCGCCGAGGGTTCGCGCGCGACCCTGAGCGACTTCCCGGTAGGTCTGCAGGGCATCCGTCCAGCGCCCCAACTGGCCGAGGGTGTACGCGACCTCATAGAGGGTGACCAGGGTGTCGGGGTGGCTCGCGCCGAGCAACCGGGTGCGGGCGTGCGCCACGTCTCGGGACATCCGGTACGAGTCCTCCAGGCGCCCGAGCCTGCTGAGGTTGAACGCGAGGTTGTGGCGGCAGCGGAGGGTGTCGGGGTGGTCGGGGCCCATCGACCTTTCCCTGGAGGCGAGCACCGCGGCGTACACCTGGTGGGCTTCGAAGTGACGGCCGAGCTGGCCGAGTACGTATGCCATCTCCTGTCGGGCGGCGAGGGTCTCCGGGTGGTCGGGGCCGAGAGTCCGTTCGCGGCCTTGGGTGACGCGCCCGAATTCGCGTAGCGCGTCGGCGGCGCGCCCGGTGCGGCTGAGGGTGAACCCCACCTCGTACCGGCTGGAGAGGGTGTCTGGGTGGTCGGGGCCGAGGGCGTGCTCGCGTTCGGCGGCGACCGCGCGGTGCACCTCGCCGGCCTCCTCCCAGTGACCGAGCCGGCCCAGGTTGAGGCCCGCGCTGTGCCGGTTGGCGAGAGTGGAGAGGAGCTCCGGGGAGGGGGTGGGCCGCTCGGGCCGGGCGGGCGGCAGCCCCGCAGTCGGGGCCCTCAGGTCGGTGCCGGTGGTCCACTCGCCGGTCAGGCCCGCGGAGTGGTCGGGCGGGGCGAGACCGAGTTGCATGGCGCCGGACGCCTTGTGTCCGGTGGTCATGCCCCGGGTCCAGGATGGTAGCCGGGGTTCGCCGTCGGGCGGCTGCTGTCCCGGGCGTACGACGGGGACCGGCGGGGCGAGCCGGACGCGTCCCGACGGCCGTGGGGGTCCGGACGCCGGAAGATGCCGCTGTTCGCCGGTGCGTCCTACGGCGATCCGCTGCCGCAGGTCGCCCGCGTCTGCGGGCCGCTCCTCCGGGGTCTTCGCCAGCAGCTCCAGGACGACGCGGTCGAAGAAGCCGGGGAGTTCGGCACGGTGGGTGCGGAGCGGTTCCGGCTGGGTGTCGCGGTGTCCGACGAGAACGGCCCAGGCGTCA
This sequence comes from Streptomyces sp. NBC_01320, assembly GCF_035974375.1. NCBI lineage: Bacteria > Bacillati > Actinomycetota > Actinomycetes > Kitasatosporales > Streptomycetaceae > Streptomyces > Streptomyces sp. NBC_01320. The sequence continues at coordinate 10,115,853 of NZ_CP108390.1, read as the reverse complement.
TCGAGGTCGAAGGGCGGAACCCCTGTGGCGATCTCGTAGAGGACGCAGCCCAGCGAGTAGAGGTCGCTGCGGTGGTCGACCTGGCCACCGCTGATCTGCTCGGGCGACATGTAGTGCGGGGTACCCATGGCAATGCCCGTACCGGTCAGGCGGGAGGTGAAGTCGATGTCGTGCCCGAGCCGGGCGATGCCGAAGTCGCAGATCTTCACCGTGCCGTCGGCCAGCCGCATGATGTTGGCGGGCTTGAGGTCGCGGTGCACGATGCCCTGCTGATGGGTGTAGCCGAGGGCGTCGGCAACCTGCTCGGCGATGTCGACGACGTCCGGGACCGGCAGCGGATGCTGCTTGTTGTCCTCCAGGAGCTGGCTGAGGTTGCGGCCGTCGAGGAGCTCCATCACCAGGTAGAGGACCCCTTCGTACTCGCCGAAGTCATGGACGACGGTGACACCGCGGTGCTGGAGGGCGGCGGCCACCCGTGCCTCTCGACGGAACCGTTCGCGCAGGATCCGGGTGAACGACTGATCATGCTGGGGCCCCACCGGCTTGAGACATTTGACGGCCACGTGACGGCCCAGCGACTCGTCGCGGGCGCGCCACACCTCGCCCATGCCCCCGCGCCCGATCAGATCGAGCAGCCGGTACCGGCTCTGGATCAGCCTGGTGTCCGCCATCGCGTGCTGTCGCCCCCGTCGCTTCGCCTACTGCTGCGCCCTCCCCGGCCCGTCCAGTATGGCTGCCGGGCTGCGGAGTTTGGAGGGGGTGGGGCGGCTGCCGGGACCGAGTCGTTCCATCGCCTTCACAATGTGGCCGGGCGGGAGTTGCCAGCGCAGCCGTGAGGGGATGCAGCGCAGGGCGGTGCCGGTGGCGCGCAGCCGCCGGTCGACGGCGTGCGGGGGCGGCGCGGCCCTCCCGTAGAGCTCATGGGCGTAAGGGGGAAGGGACTGGTAGGCGAGTGCTGCGACGCGCCGCCAGAGGAGTTCGCGCGCCGGTACCAACAGGGCGTGGACGGGCGGTCGGCGGAGGAAGGAGTCGACGTCGAACGCCTCGGCTCCTGCGGCGAGCTCGGGGCGCACCCGGTCGAAGTAGGCGGCGAGCTGGGCGGTGGTCGCGGGTACGCCGTCGGGATCGAGGCCCACCAGGCGGGCGCTGGTGCGGTGTTCGTCGATGTAACGGTCGGCCTGGGCGGCGCTGAGCCTCTGGCCGGAGCGGAGCTGCACCTGGAGGTAGGAGTCGACCTCGGCGCAGTGCACCCAGAGCAGCAGCTCCGGTTCGTCGACGCCGTACGTCTCGCCGGTCGCCGGGTCGGTGGCCTTGAGCAGCCGGTGGATCCGGCGGACGCGGGCGCCCGCCTTCTCGGCGGCTTCGGTGGTGCCGTAGGTGATGGTGCCGACGAAGCCTGCGGTACGCATCAGCCGCCCCCAGGCGTCCTTGCGGAAATCGGAGTTCTGCATGACGCCCCGGACGGCGCGCGGGTGCAACGCCTGGAGGTAGAGGGCACGCACCCCGGCGATCCACATCATCGGGTCGCCGTGCAACTGCCAGGTGACGGATTCGGGACCGAAGAGCCCCGGGTCGGCTTCCACCATCACTGCTCGTACCTCCCGCTCGGCCGCGTACGTACGTATGGCGTCTGCACCCACAGGATGCGCTGTGACCGGGCTGATGCTCCAGGCCCCGCTCCGGCTCGGTCACACCCCGGCGACGGCCGCGACGCCGACCCGGCCGCCGTCGACGTCGCGCACGGTTCCGTGGGCGAACGCCACCTCGTCGCCGGCCAGGTGCGCCGCCGCCCGCGCGAGGGCATCGGGGCTGCCGACCCGGCCGGCCGGAGCGCCTTCATCATGATGTCGGCCGCATGCGCCTCGGTCTCGTCCGGGGCGCGCGTGCGCACCACGCCGGGCGAGATCGCGTTGATCCGCACGCCGGGCGGGCCGAACTCGGCGGTCCAGGCCCGGGTCGAGGTCTCCACCGCTCTCTTGCTGGAGCTGTAGAGGATGATCAACAGTTCCCACTTTTTTTCAGCGGATATCCGTCATCCTCAGTGAACAACCTGATGTTGTGAAGCTTTCCGAGTGGGCAGCGCGCAGCGGCGTGCACTACCAGACCGCGTGGACCTGGGCGAAAGAGGGCCGTATGCCGGTCCCGGTCGTCCAGACGCCGTCGGGTACGTGGCTCGTGACCGCGCCCGCCATGTCGGAACCGGGCTGTGCGGACGTCGGTCAGTGCGTTCTCGCCCGCGGTGGCGAAGATGTCGATCACACGGGAGACCGTCGGGTCGTCGGCCACCAGCCCGAACACGGCCGACAAGAACGTCTTCGACAAACCGTTCCTAAACAGTGTCGAGGAGTGAGCCTTGTACCCACGTCCCCGACACCATCACGTGCAAGGACTTCCGGAGAGAGATCCCGGCACCCGACCCCGGCCCTGAGGGACCGTCCGAGCCCTAATACTGCAACCGCATGTGGGGGTCATGGCCTCGGCGTTGGTAGTGGCAGCGGCGGGCTCGGGCTTGGCTGCGGCGTCGGAAGTGTGACCAGTGCAGACGGTGCTCGTTGGAATGGCAGTGGGGCGTGATGACGACGTGCCCGATCAGTCGGCGGATCTCCGGGACGCTGAGGGGTATGAGGTCTTGCTCGTCGTTTCCGCTGCCCCTTTTGCGGCTTCTGCGGCGCGGATGGCGGTCAGGTAGGCGAGGGCGGCCATTGCCAGGGTGATGTGCCGGTACCAGGCCCGGTAGAGACGGACCTGGTAGTGGTCCAGGCCGCATTCGCCCTTGGCGATCTGGAAGCATTCCTCCACCTGCCAACGTGCGCCAGCGGTCCTGACCAGGTCTTTCAGCCGGGAGGTGACGGGGCCGTAGCAGACGTAGTAGGCGATCTCGGTGGGGTCGCTGATGCTGCGGCGGGCCAGGACCCAGTGCCCGAAGCCGTCCTCCCATGCCGGGCGGATTGCGATCCGGGCCCAGTCGTAGAACCGCTGGCCGTGCGCGCCCGCACCAGCGGAGATCCGTTTCCATGCCTGCCGGGGCACGGCGGTGACCAGGTCGCGGACCTCGGCGTCCGTGCCGCCGGTGGTGGGCACGGTGTCGTTGACCTTGGTGGCCAGGACGTAGGCGACGTGTCGTTCCTCCAGCCAGGCCCGCATGTGTTTGACCTGGCCGTATGCCTCATCCGCGGTGACCCAGGCGAAAGGGACGCGTGCGTCGATCGCGCGTTGCAGCATCCACTTGAAGTGCTCGATCTTCGTGGCGAAGGGCACCTCGTCACCGATCCCGGCCGCCCGGCACCGTTCCCTGTCATCCGTCCAGGAGACAGGGATATACAGCTCGCGGTCGATCAAGGCCCGGCCTGCGGCGGAGGCGTAGGCCAGGAACGTGCCGATCTGGCAGTTCTCCGTGCGCCCGGCCGTTCCGGAGTACTGCCTCTGGACCCCGGCCGACTTGATGCCCTTCTTCAGGAAGCCGGTGTCGTCCCCGATCAGTACCGCGTCCTTGCTGCCGATCGTCTCGACGATGAAGTCGCGCACATCGTCGCGGACCGCGTGCTCGTCCCAGTCGGCGAAGTTCAGCAGCCGCTGGAAACCGTCCGGGCGACGCTGGCCTAGCCTGCTCAGCCAGCGTCCACCCATTCTTCCTTTCCAGCGGCGCGAGCAACGTGGACAGGTAGTCCAACGCCCGCTCACGTGGCTCCGACCGGCCAAAACGTCCCGCAAACCGGGCATGAAGCCCGGCTATCCCATCGGACCAGTCCTCGATCTGCGCGACCGTCAGCGATTCATCACACAGTCAGCCCAACGACCAAAACGACGACCCGTCACGCCACATGCGGTTGCAGTACTAACCTTCACCCAAGCCATGGTCGAAGCCCCGCAGTACCGGATCGAGCCGCTCCCACAGGTCGTCCGGCACGATCCACGGCGAAGTCCTCATGCGCCACCAATGCGGAGCACCGACATGCGCAAGGTGTGATGGACAACCGCCAGCATTTCGCCGCTCCGCCTGCTCATGACCTGGCACTACGCGCCTTCTACGTAGTGCCAACTACCCATCTCGACTTTCGACGTTCTGATTGATCGTCATGCCAGGTGTGCGCTGGCTGCGGCCCATGCCTCTTGCACGGCGCGGATTTCGGTATCTGTGGGCTGACCGGCGTCGATGGGCATAAATCGGGCCGCGATGATCGTTCGGCGGAGCTTGGCGGTCATGTCGGAGAACGCCGGGTGCGTCTTGGTGAGGTACCACGGGGCCCGTGCCCGGTGCTCGGCCGCGTCCTGGGGGTGGTGGCCGTGCAGCGCGTACCAGACCACGGTGATCGTGTAGCAGTACAGGCCGAACGGAACCCCTCGCTGGACCGCGCGCCGGGTCCGGTGGTGGGCCTGGCCGACGCCGAGGATGCCGCGGGCTTCGCCGAAGGTCACCTCGATCGACCATCGCGCGGCATACCGGGCCACCAGTTGCCCGGCCGACGCGGTCAGGTCGGTGGAGATCAACGCCAGGTCGTAGCCGGTGTCGATGGCATCCTCGCGGAGCAGCAGCACCTTCACCGTTTGGGTGTGGAAGGAGCCGTACCACAGGCAGGTGGTCTCGGCGGTGAACACGGTCTCGGTGCGGCCGTAGCGGGTCACGGCCTGCGGGGTGAACGCCAGCGTGGCGGCCAGCTCGGCCGGAGTGCCGAGCCTGTCGCCTTTCAGGCGGGGCCTACCGCGCCGTCCGGTCGGCGGTGGGGCAAGGCGGTAGAGCACCGCGTGGGACGGCAGCCGGGTAGTGAAGGTGACAGATACGGGCAGGTCACGCAGCGCCTTGCCGTGGTAGGCGGCATCCGCGACCACATCGATACGTCGGCTCCAGTGGCAGGCGGCCAGGAATCGGATCATGGAAGCGGCCAGTTCGACCTTGGTCTGCTCGCCTTTCGGGCGGTGCAGCCGGGCGGCCACCGGCAGGCACACCGGACGGGGCAGGAACGGCAGGTCCACGATCAGGCCGAGGACGACGAAGCAGGTGCCGTAGCCGATCCCGTCGCGGCCGGCGGCGGAGCCGTCGTGCTGCCAGGCGGCGCCGAAGACCTTCTTCCCACGCCGTTTGAACAGCGTGTCGTCGACCGCCACCGTCAGCGGGGTGCCGTCGGGCACCACAGAGCGCACCACAAGGTGGGACAGCGACGCGCCCAGCGTCTGCGGCTCCCAGCGGGCGCGGGCGAAGAAGGAGTGGGCCCGGTCATGGGACCAGCAACGGGTCAACCCCGCGCCCAGCAGCATCCCGGTGACCGTGCCCCGACCGGTGTTCGCGATCAGCCCAGTGACCAGCGCGGCGAACGTGGAGAAGGTCGGCGAGGTGAAACTGCCGCGCAAAGCGCCCAGCACAGCGAGCAGAGATGCGGGTACGGTCGGATCCGGAAGCATCGGCGGGTCCCTCACAGCAGGCGACATAAGCACCGCCGATGCTTCCTTGGCGTTTGCCTCCCGGCCGGGCCGATGGCCACAGGTCACCCGTGCGAGCTACCTATCTGACAGTTGGTCAGAACGACGAAAGTCGAGACCCATCTTTTGTGCCAACTAAAAAGCCTCGTCACAAACCCTCAGCGGCGTACGCGCGGCATCCCCAGGCCGATCCACGAGATGATTTCCCGCTGTATCTCGTTGTTGCCACCACCGAAGGTGAAGATGACCGCGGACCGGTATCCCCGTTCGAGTTCGCCGTGCAGGACGGCGCCCGCCGAGCCTTCCTTGAGCGGTCCGGCCGAACCGAGGATCTGCATCAGCCAGGCGTAGGCGTCGCGTCGCGCCTCGGAGCCGTAGACCTTGACGGCGGAGGCGTCCTGCGGGGTGAGGGTGGACCGCTGGACGGCGGAGACCATCTGCCAGTTGAGAAGCTTCATCGCGTCGAGCCGGGTGTGGGTCCGGGCGAGGAGGGCACGGACCCAGCCGAGGTCGATGACCCGGCGCCCGTCGGCGAGCTCGGTGCCGGCGGCCCAGCGCTGCACGTTGTGGAGGGCGCGGATGGCCATGGTGCCGTGGGCGGCGAGGGTGACGCGTTCGTGATTGAGCTGGTTGGTGATGAGCCGCCATCCCTTGTTCTCGTCGCCGACGCGACGGGAGAGGGGGACACGGATGTTCTCGTAGTAGCTGGCAGTGGTGTCGTGCGAGGCGAGGGTGTTGATCAGCGTGCAGGAGTAGCCGGGGTCGCTCGTGGGGACGAGCAGCATGGTGATGCCCTTGTGCGGCGGGGCGTCGGGATCGGTGCGGACGGCGAGCCACACCCAGTCGGCGGTGTCGCCGTTGGTCGTCCAGATCTTCTGCCCGTTGACCACATATGTGTCGCCGTCGCGTACGGCGCGGGTCTTGAGGGCCGCGAGGTCGGTGCCCGCGTCGGGTTCGCTGTAGCCGATCGCGAAGTCGATCTCGCCTGCCAGGATCTTCGGCAGGAAGTACGCCTTCTGTTCGTCGGTGCCGAACTGCATGATCGTCGGGCCGACGGTGTTGAGCGCCATCAGGGGCAGCGGTACGCCCGCCTGGGCCGCTTCGTCGAAGAAGATGAACTGTTCCATCGGGGACAGGCCGCGTCCGCCGTACTCCGTGGGCCAGCCGACGCCGAGCCAGCCGTCGGCGCCGAGGCGTCGGATCGTCTCGCGGTAGAAGCGTTTCTGGACGGTGGGGTCGTCGTATCTGGCGTAGGCGTTGTCGGGAACGAGTGCGGCGAAGTACGTGCGCAGTTCGGCGCGCAACTGCTGCTGCTCAGGCGTGTATTCGAGGTGCACGGCCCCTCCAGGAGTCTCGCGGTCGCGTCGCCCGTGTGCGGCGGCGCACACAGTAGAACGTGTTGCAAGAATCCGGAAGGGCCGCGGAGCCGCACCCGTGGTGTCAGCGCTTGACGGCGCGCAGCACGACGAACTTCGGGTCGCCGGCGACGGTGGTGCAGTTGCCGAAGATCCGGCGCAGCTGCGTGTGGTACCCGAGGTGTCGGTTGCCGACGACCCACAGCTCGCCGCCCTGCCGCAGCACGGTCCGCGCGCCGTGGAACATGTTCCGGGCGGTGGCGTCGGTGGTCGCCAGGTGCGAGTGGAACGGTGGGTTGTTGAGCACCAGGTCCACGCTGCCCGGGACCAGGTCCGCCGTCCCGTCGCCGACCAGGAAGCGGGCCTCGGCGTCCGCGCCGACATTGGCACGGAAGGTCGCCTCGGCGGACGCGACCGCCTGGTAGGACTCGTCGACGAAGGTGACCGCCGCTCCGGGGTTGGCGAGCGCGGCAGAGGTGCCGACGACCCCGTTGCCGCAGCCCAGGTCCACGACATGGTCGTGGCCGGTGCGCTCGGGAAGATGGTTCAGGAAGAATCGGGTGCCGATGTCGAGGCGCTCGGCGCAGAAGATCCCGGCGTGGTTGACCACGGTCCGGCCGGAGACCGCGCCGACGTCGCCGGGCAGCTCGTACCGGTGCGGCCAGGGGCTGGGGGTACGGGCCAGCGCCGGGTCCGGGGTGCAGAAGATCAGCCGAGCCTTCTTCACCGCGAGCGAGGTGCGGGTGGGGCCGATGATCCGCTCGAACAGTTTGAGGGTGGAGGTGTGGATCTCCTTCACCATGCCGGTGCCGATGACGACCGTTCCGGCGTGCACGGCGGGCGCGAGCCGGTGCAGCTGATCCTCCAGAAGCGCGAGGCTCTTGGGAACCCGCACGAGAAGGACGTCGATCCGGTCCGGCGGGGTGTCCCTGGCCGACAGCAGACGTACGGCGTCCTCGTCGTGGCCGTTGCGGACGAGGTTCGCCAGCGTCGCACGCTGGGCGAGGTACGAGTCGGTGATCTGTACGGGGTGGTGCTCGGCCACCACCGTACTCAGGGCGCCCCAGCGGTCGCCCACCACGACCACGGTGCCGGTCAGCTCGACCGGGGTCGCACCGTCGGCCCCCTCCAGCTGCCGGAGCAGATATTCGTCGGCAGCGTCCCAGGCGCGGAACGGGTCGCGCGGGTGCTCGGGGTAGCGGGCGAGCTCGTACTCGCCCTTTGACGTCGTCAAACGGTTCATTGTGCCTTCAGGCTAGCCGAGCGGCGGGGAGCACCCACACACTCCCCGCCGCGCCGGCCGCCCACTAAGGCAACTGCTTTTCGATTGCCGCCCGGCCCTCTCGTGCCAGCCGGCGCTGTGCCCACTCCAGATTCTGCGGAGTCAGGTCCCGCCCGGAGGCGAGCACCAGGTCCTCTGCCGACGCGTTGTCGCTCCCGCCGGTGTGCAAGAGGCTGTCCGGGGTCACCCCCCGTGCCAGGGATGCGGATACGGATTCGGGGTCTTCGCTCATGCCGCCTCCTCGTCCTTGCGGCAATTCTCGCCCTGCGGCTCCAGGAGCGCATCCGAAGCGTTCACTTGACCTGCACATGATAAGTACGCTGCGTTCACACCGCGATCACGGTGCGTGTGGAAGGCTCCCGCTGACCACGTACCACACGACCACCACGGCGCCGTCCCCCACCCCGTGACGGCGCCGCGATGCCGCATGCCCCGGAGAGGACACCCCACATGTCCCGTCGCCGCCATCACCACCGGCGCCCATTGCTCGCCACCCTCGCCGCCTTCGCGGTTCTCGCCGGCACGGCCGCCGCCGCACCGGCGGCACCTGCCGCGCCCCGGACCGCACCGGCGGCCGCGACGCCGCTCACCACGCTCGACGACACGTACTACCAGAGCGCAATCGGCAAGACCGGCACCCAGCTCAAGAGCGCCTTGCACTCGATCATCAGCGTCCAGTCCAAGATCTCGTACAGCCAGGTCTGGGACGCACTCAAGAACACCGACCAGGACCCCGTCAACTCCTCGAACGTCATCCTGATCTACTCCGGGCGCTCCGAGCCGAAGAGCGACAACGGGGGCTCGGTCGGCCAGTGGAACCGTGAGCACGTCTGGGCCAAGTCGCACGGCGACTTCGGCACCACCACCGGACCCGGCACCGACATCCACCATCTGCGTCCGGAGGATGTCACCGTCAACTCCATCCGCGGCAACAAGGACTTCGACGACGGCGGCAGCGCGGTGAGCGGGGCACCGGGCAACTACACCGACGGCGACTCCTTCGAGCCGCGCGATGCGGCCAAGGGTGATGTCGCTCGCATGATCCTCTACATGGCGGTGCGCTACGAGGGCGACGACGCCTTCGCCGACCTCGAACCGAACGAGCAGGTGAACAACGGCTCCGCGCCGAACATCGGCAGGCTCTCCGTGCTGAAGCAGTGGAGCCAGGAAGACCCGCCGGACACCTTCGAGAAGCGGCGCAACGACGTCATATTCGACCAGTACCAGCACAACAGGAACCCGTTCATCGACCACCCGGAATGGGTCGAATCCATCTGGTAGAACGGCCGATTCGTCCAGCACGCGGTCACGTCGTCGGGCGAGCCGCCCGACGACGTGACCGCGGACGAGCGGACGGCGTACGGCATGCATGACGGGCACGGCCGGCCGGACCGTCGCCCGTACCCTCGCCGGTGTCGGCGCCCCGGTCGCCCCTAGGGCTCCAGGTCATGAGCAACGCGATCGACGGCCTCGTCGCGTGAGGTGAACCGCTGGGGAGCTGTCGGACCTTCGCCGGCGGACACTGCTGCCAAGTGGCCCGCCGGGTCGACCACCGCCGTCCGCCGGCCGCCCTCCGCGAGCCGCTCCAGTCCGGACCGCAGCATCGCCAGGGCCACGGTGTCCACCCCTGTCACCTGTCGCAGATCCAGCACCACGGACGCGGTCTCCTGCGTCCGCGACTCGTCGAGCGCGTACAGCACCCGTTCCGCCGCGGTGAAGTCGAGCGCCCCCTGCGCGGCCACGACTGACACCTGCTCCCGCAGGGCACGCTCCTGCTCCCCCGTCGGGGCGGACGGCAGATCGTCGGCGGTGGTGACCAGGGTGACGGTCGAACCGGCGAGTGCCGGGTTGTGCATCAGGTGCAGACCGAGCCGCTCCGAGAGCGCCCCCAGCGCCCGGCGCCCGCGCACCGAGGTGCCGGTCGGATCGAGGAGCGGACTGTACGTCGCCAGGCCGAACCGGGCCGGTCCCGCAGCGATCAGACCACCCGACACCCCGCTCTTGGCGGGCAGCCCCACCCGCAGCAGCCAGTCGCCCGATGCGTCGTACATGCCGCACGTCGCCATCACGGTGAGCACCTGCGCGGCGACCGCTTCCTCGACGACCGCCTCACCGGTGAGCGGGTTCACCCCGCCGTGCGCGAGCGTCGCGGCCATCGCGGCGAGGTCGAGGGCCGTGACCCGCACCGCGCACTGCCGGAAGTAGGTCTCGACCGACGCCACCGGGTCGACGGGCAGCAGACCGGTGCTGCGGATCAGGTAGGCGAGGGCGCGGTTGCGATCGCCGGTGGCGACCTCAGAGGCGTACACCGCCTCGTCGACGTCCAACTGCCGTCCGGCGAACCGGCTCAGGCAGTCCAGGATGCGGTCGAACCTCGGGGCGTCGGCGGTGTCCGGGATCAGTGCGGTGGTGACGATCGCACCGGCATTGACCATGGCATTGGCTGGGCGTCCGGTCGCCCGTTCCAGGCTGATGGCGTTGAACGCCTCGCCGCTGGGCTCGGCATTCACCCAGCGGCACACCTCGTCGAGTCCGAGGACGGACAGCGCGAGGGCATAGACGAATGGCTTCGACACGGACTGCATGGTGAACGGAACGTCGGCCTCACCGGTGCTGTAGCGGTGGCCGTCCATGCTGATCAGCGCCAGCCCGAAGGCGTCCGGGTCGGCCAGCGCCAACTGGGGGATGTAGTCGATGAGTTCCCCGACCCGCTCCCCCATGAACCGGCTGCGCAGTTCCCGCAGGACGTCCGTCACTGCGTCGGCGGCGGCGCTCACCTCGCCCCCGTCGTCAGCTGCGCTCGGCCTGGGCGATCCGGGGGAACGACTTGACGCCCGCTGCCTTACGGCTGTTCGCGTGCTCACTGACCGTCCTGCCGGGCGGGGCGTCCGCGAAGCCGAGCACCACGGAGTCGAGGACCTTCCCCGACGCGTCGACGAACTCCACCCGGACCGCGTAGAACGCCGGCTTGTCGGTGGGGTTGGTAACGCGGACCAGGGCGCTTCGGAACTGCTCGGACTTAGCGACCGGCAGCCCGGTCACCGACACGTCCTTCACGGCGTTGCCCTGCCCCTGGACGCCTGCGAGTTGTTTGGTCGCCCGCTGCCTGTTGCGTTCGACCTCGGCCGAGACCGAAGCCGCGAATGACTCGTGGGTGCGCGGCGAGGCGCTCGCGGACGGCGACTCGGTCGGGCCCGGGGACACCGTACGGGTGCTCCTGGCCGTGCCTGGCGCGGTGGTGGAGCCGCCGCAGGCGGCGGTGCCGGCGACGATCACCGTGGCCAGCAGGGCGGGGGTGAGGCGGCGGGCGGTGCGGCCGCCGAGGGTGCGCCGCAGAGGGCGGGACTGGTTCACGGACACTCCGGGTCTGCTCGGGAAAGTGGGTCGACGGCATACGGCAGGACGGGGGACGCACCGGACGAACCCGGATCCGCCGGGCTCCTCCACTCGGGTCACTCGGCGTCGTCGCCGAAGACCTCGCGGAGCCGCGCCTCACTGAGGGTGTCCAGGTTGCTGTGGAGGAGCTCGGCGCCGCCACCGGGGAGCGCGTCGCTGATCCGGTCCGGAACCTCGTTCGTGGTCAGCAGGAACAGGGCCGAAGTGCCGGGCGTCACCTGCTTCTTGACCTCGGCGATGAAGTCGTCGTCGATGCCGACGTCGGCCAGCTTGCCACCCAGCGCCCCGGCCGCCGCGCCGATGGCCGCGCCCAGCAGCGGCATCAGGAAGATCAGCCCGAAGAGCATCCCCCAGAACGTGCCGCTCAGGGCGCCCGCGCCGACCAGGTTGAGCAGTTGCTTGGTCTTCGGCTTCGCCTTGTCGGCCGGCCAGCTGACCACCGCGGCGTCCAGGATCTTGATCAGCCCCTCCTTCTGCAGGGACTTGAGCGCGGTCTCCACGTCCTCCGCCCCCTCGGCCGACTGGAACTTCCACACGGTGAGCGTGGACATCGCACATCCCTCCTGAGGCAAGGTCAAGCAATTCGCTCATATTAGGATCAAAAGGTATGAATTGACTCGTCGAAGTCGTCCGCTCTGCACGGGAGTGGGCGCAATTCCCCGGAGGAACTATGGATACGGACGCCCTGACCGCCGGCCTGCTGCAGGAGCTGCGAGCGCCCAAGCCCTATCCGGCTGTGTCCCTGACCATGCCGACGCACCGACAGGCTCCGGACAACGCTCAGGACGCCGTACGGCTGCGCAACCTGCTCTCCGAAGCCGAACGGCGGCTCGACGCCGATCCCGCGGTGTCCCGGGAGGCCAGGGCGGCCATCAAGACGCAGCTGGCCCGTGCGATCGACGAGGTGGATACACGCCGCAGGCTCGACGGTCTGCTCATCCTGGCCACGGCGGACGAGCATCAGATCTGGCTGCTTCCCCGTACGGCGCCCGAACGGGTGGTCCTGAGCGACACCTATCTGACCCGGAACCTGGTGGCCGCGAAGGCCCTGGCCGAACCGTACTGGGCGCTGACCGTCGCATCCGACCACGCGACACTGTGGAGCGGAACGGCCGACTCCGTGCACCAGGAGCAGACCGGCGGGTTCCCGCTGACGGTTCCGCAGGAGGCACCGAACCCGCAGCGCGAGGAGCAGATCGGGGACACACCGAGCACGTTCTCCGACGAGGAGACGCGTATCTTCCTGCGCTCCGTCGACGAGAAGTTGCGTGCCGTCCTGGCCGCCGATCCGCGACCGGTGTACCTGGTCGGTCTCGCCCCGGCCCTCGCCCTGCTGGACGAGGTCGGCGGGACCACCAAGCCGGCGGTCGGCCGGGTCACGAAGGGGGTGCCGGCCGATCTGTCGCCGAGCGGCTTCCTCAAGGAGCTCGCACCCGCTCTCGGTCAACGCCGGGCGGAGGCCGCCGCAGAGGTCGCGGCCAGGCTCGACGACGCCCGCGGCCGCCGTGCCTACGCAGGTGGTCTCGACGAGGTGTGGGCAGCCGTGCGGGAGGGGCGGGCCGCTCTCGTCGCGGTGGAGGAGCAGTTCCAGCAGACCGTACGGGTCACGGACGAGCACCTGGAGCCGGTGCCCGCGGGCACCGTGGGCACAGCCGACGGGACGATCCGCGAGGACATCGTCGACGAGCTCGTCGAGGCGGCGCTGGACAGCGGCGCCGATGTGGTGTTCCTCGCCGACGACTCGCTGGCGGAGCACGGGCGGATCGCGGCAGCTCTGCGCTACTGAGCAGGAGTCGCTGCGCAGCGGGAGCACCCCATGTGAACAGGGCCGGAGCGGGCGCGGCGGTACGCAGGACGGCGGACAGCCTCCGGACGGCGGGCCGCCGGCGCCCTCGCCGCCTCGAGGACGGACGAGGACCCGGGCGGCTGCGCGGCTGCGCGGCTGCCCGGGCGGCCGCGAGGCCCCTGTACCGGCGGCGACCCGATGCGTGTCCCAGGAGCCGCTGGGACACTGGAGAGGGCGCCCCGGACCCCCGTCCCGCAGAGGACACAGCCCCCGGGAGAGGAAGTGACCGCACCATGCCACCCGGATCCAGTACCAACCGTGTGCGGCAGTACGAACACATCAAGGAGAGTGCGCAGGAGCGCGGAGTGAGTGAGGAGCGGGCCGAGGAGATCGCGGCGCGCACGGTGCACATGGAGCGTGCCCGCTCCGGCGAGTCGAGGACCGCGAGCGATCTGTTCGTCCATGACCTCTCGTCCGCGCAGCGCGGCGGCAGTCCGGGCCCCCGCAGCGGAGCCGAAGGCCCCACCCGCGACCAGCTCTACGAAGAGGCCAGGAAGAAGAACATCAAGGGACGCTCGAACATGACGAAGTCCCAACTGGCCAGGGCGGTCGGCCGCTGAGCGCTCGCCCCCGTCGGTCCGCATCCACCTCGGGGTCCGTCCGGACAGGGCGTTGTCAGCCGTCCCAGGTCCAATCGGCCACCTCGGGCAGGTCTGTGCCGTGTTCACGGATCCACGCGTGATGGCGGGTGCGGACATCCGCCATCGCCTGGCGCACGGCCACGGCGCGGACGCCGAGTCCGGGCACCCGGTCGATGACGTCCATGGCCAGCCGGTAGCGGTCGAGGTCGTTCCGGACGACCATGTCGAACGGCGTGGTGGTCGTACCCTCCTCCTTGTAGCCCCGCACGTGCAGGTGGGCGTGCCCGGCCCGCCGGTAGGCGAGCCGGTGGATCAGCCAGGGATAGCCGTGGTAGGCGAAGATCACCGGCTTGTCCCGGGTGAAGACGGCGTCGTACTCGGCATCGGGCATGCCATGGGGATGCTCGCTCTGCGGCAGCAGCTTCGTCATGTCGACCACGTTCACCACGCGCACAGCGAGTTCCGGCACATGGCGGCGGAGCAGCCCGGCCGCCGCGACGGTCTCCAGCGTGGGTACGTCCCCGGCGCAGGCCAGCACGACATCGGGTTCACGGCTGCCGTCCTCCGTACCCGCCCATTCCCAGACGCCGACCCCGCGCGCACAGTGCGCCCGGGCCTCGTCGAGCGTGAGCCAGTCGAAGACGGGCTGTTTGCCCGCCACGATCACATTGACGTAGTCGCGGCTGCGCAGGGCATGGTCGGCGACGGACAGCAGGGTGTTGGCGTCCGGCGGCAGGTAGACCCGGACGACTTCGGGGCTCTTGTTGAGGATGTGGTCGACGAACCCGGGGTCCTGGTGCGAGAAGCCGTTGTGGTCCTGACGCCAGACGTGCGAGGTGAGCAGATAGTTGAGGGAGGCGACGGGGCGGCGCCAGGGCAGTCGGCGTGAGGTGCGCAGCCATTTGATGTGCTGGTTGACCATCGAGTCGATGATGTGGGCGAACGCCTCGTAGCAGGAGAAGAGTCCGTGCCGGCCGGTGAGGAGATAGCCCTCCAGCCACCCCTGGCACAGGTGCTCGGAGAGGACCTCCATCACACGGCCGTCGCGGGCAAGATGCTCGTCGGTGGGGAGCGTCCGCGCCTGCCAGGCCTTGCCGGTGGCCTCGTACACCGCGTCGAGCCGGTTCGACGCGGTCTCGTCGGGGCCGACGAGGCGGAAGTCGCGGCGTCCGGCGGTGGCGGCCATGACATCTTCGAGGAGCCCGCCGAGCACCCGGGTCGGCTCGTGCTGGACGGTGCCGGGTTCGGCGACCTCGACGGCGTGTTCCTCAAGGGGCGGCACCGGCAGATCGCGCAGGAGCAGCCCGCCGTTGGCGTACGGGGTGGCGCCGAGGCGTGCCGTCCCCTCGGGTACGCAGTCGAGGACCTGAGGGGACGGCCTGCCCTCGCTGTCGAAGAGCTCGTCGGGCCGGTAGGAGCGCAGCCAGGCCTCCAGCTGCCGCAGGTGTTCGGGGTTGTCCCGGACGCCGGACAGCGGAACCTGGTGGGCGCGCCAGGTGCCTTCGACGGGCAGCCCGTCGACCTCCCGGGGGCCGGTCCAGCCCTTGGGGGTGCGCAGCACGATCATGGGCCAGGCGGGGCGGCCGGTGTCGCCGCCGGTGCGTGCGGCGCTCTGGAGTTCCCCGATGCGGTCGACGGCCCGGTCCATCGCGTCGGCCATCGCCCGGTGGACGGTGAAGGGATCGTCTCCGCTGACGTACAGCGGCTCGTGCCCGTAGCCGCGCAGCAGTGCGTCGAGTTCCGTCTCGGGGAGACGGGCGAGCACCGTCGGGTTGGCGATCTTGTAGCCGTTGAGGTGGAGCACCGGAAGGACGGCCCCGTCGTGCACGGGGTCGAGGAATTTGTTGGAGTGCCAGGACGCGGCGAGCGGGCCCGTCTCCGCTTCACCGTCGCCGATGACGCAGGTGACGAGCAGGTCCGGGTGGTCGAACGCGGCGCCGTAGGCGTGGGTGAGGGCGTAGCCGAGTTCCCCGCCCTCGTGGATGGAGCCCGGTGTCTCCGGTGCGACATGGCTCGGTACCCCACCGGGGAAGGAGAACTGTCTGAACAGCAGCCCCATGCCGGCCGCGTCACGGCTGACATCGGGGTATGTGTCGGAGTAGCTGCCCTCCAGCCACGAGTTGGCAAGGACGGCGGGACCACCGTGGCCGGGGCCCCAGACACAGAGCGCCTGGATGGAGCGGGCCTTGATGACACGGTTGAGGTGGGTGTGGACCAGGTTGAGTCCGGGCGAAGTGCCCCAGTGACCGAGCAGTCGGGGCTTGATGTGCTCCGGGGCGAGCGGCTCCTTCAGGAGCGGGTTGGACATCAGATAGATCTGTCCGACGGCGAGGTAGTTGGCGGCGCGCCAGTGCGCGTCGAGAGCCGATACCTCGACGTCGGACAGGCCGGACGTCCCTGCCGGAGCAGAGGCGTCCGGTGCACGGGCGTCGTCCGTGCGGGTGTGAGGCGTGCGGGCGTCGCTCATGTGCGTCTCCTCGACAGGGTCGCAAGCAGTACGGGCCGGCATCACGGGGCAGCTATGCGGACCGGCTTTCGTCCGCCTCGGGGCCGTACCAGACCGTCGTGGCATTGCAGAACTCGCGAATCCCGTGCCCGGCGAGCTCCCGCCCGTAGCCGGAGCGCTTCACCCCGCCGAAGGGCAGTGCGGGGTGGGAGGCCGTCATGCCGTTGAAGAAGACACCACCCGCCTGCAGATCACGCACGCACTGACGGCTTTCGTCGGCGTCACGTGTCCATACGTTGGAGCTGAGACCGAAGGGGGTGTCGTTGGCCAGGGTCACGGCTTCGCCCAGGTCGGCGGCCCGGTACAGCGTGGCGACGGGACCGAAGGTCTCCTCGCGGTGGATCCGCATGGCCGGGGTGATCGCGCTGAGGACCGTGGGGGCGTAGAACCAGCCGCGGTCCAGCCTCGCGCCCAGACCGGTGGGCCGGCTGCCACCGCAGAGCACGGTCGCTCCCTGCCGTACGGCGTCGTCCACCAGCTCCTCGATGTCGGTGCGGCCCTGTTCGCTGGCGAGGGGGCCGATGTCCGTGGACTCCTGCTGCGGGTCGCCGACCTTCAGAGCGCGCATTCCCGCGGTGAACTCCTCGGCGAACTCGTCGTACACATCGGTGTGCACGATGAACCGTTTGGCGGCGATGCAGGACTGGCCGTTGTTCTGCACCCGGGCGGTCACCGCTGTACGGGCGGCCTGCCGCACGTCGGCCGAGGGAAGGACGAGAAACGGGTCGCTGCCACCCAGTTCCAGCACGGTGTGTTTCACCTCGTCACCCGCGATCGCCGCAACCGCACGGCCGGCCGGCTCGCTCCCGGTGAGGGTGGCGGCGACGACCCGGGGGTCACGCAGGATGGACTCGACCGCCCCGGAACCGACCAGCAGCGTCTGGAAGCAGCCTGCCGGGAATCCCGCCCGGCAAAACAGGTCCTCCAGGTACAGCGCGGTCTGCGGGACGTTCGACGCGTGCTTGAGCAGGCCGACGTTGCCGGCCATGAGCGCGGGGGCCGCGAACCGTACGACCTGCCAGAGCGGGAAGTTCCACGGCATCACGGCGAGGACGGGGCCCAGCGGACGGTAGTGGACATAGGCCCGGGAGGCTCCGGCGTCGCCCACATCGCCGGCCGACGGGTGCTCGTCCGCGAGGAGTCCCTCGGCGGCGGCCGCGTACCAGCGCATGGCCTTGGCGCATTTCGCGGCCTCCGCACGGGCTGCCTTGACGGGTTTGCCCATTTCGGTGGTCATGGTGCGGGCGATGTTCTGCTGGTCCTCGTCGAGGAGGTCGGCGGCCCGGTTCAGCAGGCGGGCCCGTTCGCCGAACCCGGTCGTGCGGTACTCCCGGAAAGTGGTGTCCGCGGCCGCGAGCCTGCGTTCGATCTCCGCGGCTCCCAGTGCGTCGAACGTCTTGAGGGTCTCGCCGTTCGCGGGGTCGACCGTCGCGATGGGCATGACTGTGGCCTCCTTGCCTCGGTCCTTCGACCGTGCCGCGCCACGCCCCGTCGCGCAACGCGGGCCCTCGTGCGGGTACCCGACCGGCGCGGACCATGCGTGCTGTGAGCACGTCATCCGCGCCGGTGGGCAGGGCTGTCTTCGTCGCGTACGGACCCGCGTACCGGTCCGGGTTGGGGATGTGCGCTCCCCGTTTCGTGGGGCCGGCAGCGGCGGCCGCGTCAGACGAGGGCGGGCTCGGAGACGGGCGGCAGCAGGAACTCGTCCACCCCGGGCAGCGGCGTGCGGGGCAGCAGGTCGGTACTCCGCGGCGCCTCGGCGTAGCGGGTGAACCAGACGACCTTGCCGTCGAGAGTCCGGCAGGTGCCCCAGCTGTGGCTCAGGGCCATCACACGGCTGAGACCACCGCCGCCGGTGCTGAGCAGCCGCGGCATCTCCGAACTGTTGTCCGCGACGGAGACCGTGAGGTGCCGTCCGGACCAGCGGAGTTCGACGACGCAATGGTTGTCGTCACCGACGTGCCGGTGGACGTTGGTCAGCAGCTCCTCCACGCCCCGGCACACCGGCCGGATGTGGAGTTCGAGGCTCCAGTGGCGCAGATGCGCGGCGACGATCCGTCGCACCTGGGTAACGCGCTCTGCCGATACCTGGAGTTCGACCAGATAGTGCCGGTCGAGTGGAACGGTCATCGTCGAGGCTCCTCACATCGAGGCCCACCTGCTTCGCCCGTTGAACCAACGACCCCCCGAACACAAAGAGTGAGCAGATGTCACTGTTAGGTCACTCCTTAGGGTGACCCGGTAGGACCGGTTGCGCAACACGTCGGCCGACGGGGCCGTGGCCACGGGGCGGGGAGACAGTCCCGGAAGCCATGCTCGGCCCAGGAAGAGGGCGGGCAGAACCAGCGTGCCGAGCAGTGTCATGCCCATGAGTGCACAGGCCACGCAGCCGCCGATGTGCCCCCGGTGAGGGTGACGCAGCGGCTCCGCCCACCGGTCTGCCGACCATGTCGCGGGACACCGAACGGCATGGGCGGCGAGCGCGACGGCCGGCAGCCACGCCGGCCCCCCCGAGGCGGGGAACGACCGGCGTGCCGTCGGTGCGGCTCCTCGAAGTACCGCCAGGAGCAGGCGAGTACGGCCCACGGTCAGCAGCGAGATCAGTGCCGCGAGTCCGAGCGCCATCGGGGCGCCGACCGGCACGATGCCCACGCTCCGGCCGCCCTGCGGCTTCCATCCGGCGTCGAACGGCCACCAGCGGTCCGCCCGCGCTTCACCGGGCGTCAGGGCAGATACGGCAGCAGCTTGTCCGGAGTGAGCGGGAGGCTGCGCAGCCGGGCTCCGGTGGCGTGCCGCACCGCGTTGCCGATGGCGGCCGCGGCCCCGACGATGCCGATCTCGCCGATGCCCTTGCTGCCCATCGGGTTGAGATGCGGGTCGTCCTCGTCGATCCAGTGCGCCTCGATCTCCGGGACGTCTGCGCAGACGGGCACGTGGTAGGAGGCGAGATCGTTCTGCGTGAAGTCGCCGAAGACGGGGTCGATCGTGCTGCCCTCGGTCAGCGCCATGCCGAGCCCCATGATCATGCCGCCGATGAACTGGGAGCGTGCGGTACGGGAGTTGAGGATGCGCCCGGCGGCGAAGACGCCGAGCATGCGGCGCACCCGGATCTCACCGGTACGGCTGTCGACGGCGACTTCGGCAAAGTGCGCGCCGAACGCATGCCGTGCGTAAGGGGATTGCACGGCCGTCTCCTCCGCTGTGTCGGCGGTGACCGTGAGGCCCTCGTCGGGCAGAGGTCCGGTGCGCTCGCGCAGGTGGCGTACCAGGGCGGTGGACGCCTTGTGCACGGACCAGCCCCAGGAGGCCGTACCCGCGGAACCGCCGGCCAGGGGCGCTTCGGGCAGCGCGCTGCTGCCGATGTCGATCCGGACGTCGGTCACGGGGGTGTCCAGCACGGACGCCGCGATCTGCGCGAGGACGGTGCGGGCGCCGGTGCCGATGTCCGTGGCATTGATCCTGATGCGGTAGGTGCCGTCGGCGGCGGCGTGTGCCGAGGCGCTGGAGCCGGCGATGTATACGGGGTACGTGGCGGAGGCGACGCCCGTGCCGAGCAGCAGTGGGCCTTCCGTTCGGACCGCGGGGCTCGGGTCGCGGTCGTACCAGCCGAACCGTGCGGCTCCCTCCTCCAGGCAGGCGGCGAGGCCACGGCTGCTGAAGGGGCGGCCTGTGTCGGGTTCGTGCGCGGGGTCGTTGCGCAGGCGCAGTTCGACGGGGTCGATACCGAGGGCCACGGCCAGCTCGTCCATGGCCGACTCCAGCGCGTACATGCCGGGGGCCTCGCCGGGTGCCCGCATCCACGAGGGGCTCGGCACGTCCAGGGCGGTCACCCGGTGGACGGTACGGCTGTGCCCGGACGAGTACATCGTGCGGGCCGGTACGGCTGCCTGTTCCACGAACTCCTTGACCGTGGAAGTGTGGGTGATGATCTCGTGGGCGAGCGAGGTGAGGGTGCCGTCGAGTTCCGCGCCGAGTCTGACGCGCTGCACGGTGGGGGCGCGGTGGCCCACGACGGCGGGCAGTTCGCGCCGCGGCAGGGCGAGCTTGACGGGGTGTCCGGTGTGGCGCGCGGCCATGGCGGCCAGCACCGCCTGCGGGCGCGCGGTGCCCTTGGAGCCGAAGCCGCCGCCGACGTGTTCGGAGACGACCGTGACCTGTTCGGGCCGGAGCCCGAACACGGTGGCCAGGGTGTCGCGAACCGTTCCGGTGCCCTGGCTGGAGTCGTACACGGTCAGCTGCCCGTCGTCCGTCCAATGGGCGGTGGCGGCGTGCGGTTCCATGGGGTGGTTGTGGAGGGGCCCGAGCGTGTATGTGGCGTCGATCTGTACGGGGGACATGGCGAAGGCGCGGTCGAAGTCGCCCCGTTCGCGAACGGCTGGGTATCCACCGTTCACCGTCTGCGGTGTGTACAGGCCCGGGTGGTCCTCGTCAAGCAGGACATCGTGCCCGACACTCTCGTACTCGATGCGAACGGCCTCGGCTCCGGCGCGGGCCGATTCGAGGGTGTCGGCCACCACGAGCGCGACGTGCCGGCCCCGGTGCGGGACCCAGGCGTCCTGGAGGACGGCGAGGACCGGGTCGTCGGGCTGCTTCAGCTTCGGGGCGTTCTCATGGGTGAGGACGGTGTGCACGCCGGGCAGGGCAAGTGCCTCGTCGGCGTGGATCGCCGTGATCCGGCCGCGTACGACGGTGGCCGGTACGGGCCAGGCGTACAGACAGCCCGGTGGAGTGTGCTCGGCGGCGTAGCGGGCGGCGCCGGTGACCTTGTCCCGGCCCTCGAGGCGGACCACGGGGCTGCCCAGCGGCTCGGGCGCGTCGCTCATGGTGGGAAGTCCACTTCCTCAGTTGCGGGCGGTGAGTGCGGCCAGCGCGTCGACGGCCAGGCTGCGGGCGAGCTCCACCTTGAATGCGTTGTCGCGCAGCGGCCGGGCGGCCGCGAGTTCGGCGTCCACAGCCCGGGTGAAGGTGTCGTCGGTGGTGGTGGCGCCCCGCAGGACCTCTTCCGCGGCGCGGGCGCGCCAGGGGCGATGGGCGAGCCCGCCGAAGGCCAGTGCTGCGTGCTCGATGCGGCCGTCGCGGGCGGTGACGACCGCGGCGACGGAGGCGAGCGCGAAGGCGTAGGAGGCGCGGTCGCGGGCCTTGCGGTAGACGGAGACGGCGCCCTCCGGACGCGGCGGCAACAGCACCTCGGTGATCAGCTCGCCCGGCCGGATCACGGTGTCGCGGTCAGGAGTGTCTCCCGGCAGCCGGTGGAAGTCGGTGACAGGAACGCTCCGCTCGCCGTCCGGGCCGTACAGCTGGACCGTGGCGTCGAGGGCGGCCAGGGCAACAGCCATGTCCGACGGATGGGTGGCGACACATGCCTCGGAGTGGCCGATGACCGCCAGGTCGCGGTGGGTGCCTTCACGGGCGGGGCAGCCGATGCCCGGCACCCGTTTGTTGCATGGCTTCGAGATGTCCTGAAAGTACGGGCATCGGGTGCGTTGCAACAGGTTTCCGCCGGTCGTGGCGGAGTTGCGGAGCTGCCCGGAGGCTCCGGAGAGCAGTGCCTGCGACAGGGCGGGGTAGCGGGTGCGCACGGCGTGGTGGGCGGCGAGGTCACTGTTGCGTACGGTCGCACCGATGCGCAGACCACCGTCGGAGGTGTCCGCCACCTGGTCCAGTGGCAGCCCCCTGACGTCGACGAGGAGATCCGGGGTCGCCACACCGAGCTTCATCAGGTCGATCAGATTGGTGCCCCCGCCGAGGAAGACTGCCCCCGGGTGTCGGGTCATCGCGCTGACCGCCTCGTCAGTGGTGCGGGCGCGCAGATATCCGAACGGTTTCACGGCGCCATGTCCTCGATCGCTTCGACGATGCGCGGGTAGGCGCCGCAGCGACACAGGTTGCCGCTCATCCGCTCCCGGATCTCGGGGGCGGTGAGCCGCGCCGGGGCGGAGCCGTCCTCTCCGCCCTCGGTGGCGTGGGACGGGAAGCCGTCCGCTGCTTCACCGAGCATGCCGACGGCCGAGCAGATCTGACCGGGTGTGCAGTAGCCGCACTGCAGGGCGTCCCTGGCCAGGAATGCCTCCTGGACGGGATGCAGCCGGTCACCGTCGGCGAGGCCCTCGACAGTCGTGATGCGGGCCCCGTCGTGCGCGACGGCGAGCAGCAGACAGCTGTTGGCGCGCCGGCCGTCGACAATGACGGTGCACGCCCCGCACTGGCCGTGGTCACAGCCCTTCTTGGCGCCTGTGAGGCCCAGATGTTCGCGCAGCGCGTCCAGGACGGTCGTGCGGTGATCGAGTGTCAGGCTCCGTTCCGCGCCGTTGATGTGCAGCGCCACGGCGGAACGGTGACGGGTCTCCCCCAGCTGTCCGGAACTGTTCTCCCGCTCGCTGGTGGGATCCACTCGCGCACACCTCTCATCACTGTGACTTTTGCGTGCTTTGTACCAGATGCGCTTCGACTTGTCCGGTTCATTGCCCCCGCGCCGGTACAGTTCTGCGCCCTACCGGCTCTCCAGCCGCAGGCGCACCTCCTCCTCCTGGTCACCGGAGACCGTTCCGACGACCTGTACCGTGAAGGCGTCCGCCAGGTGTTTCCTCAGCTCCTCGACCGCCCAGTAACCGCCCTGCACATCGACCTTCACGGGCTTGCCCAGCGCGACGGGACCCGAGACCACCAGCGCCTCGGACACGTCGACGGTCATGGTCCATACCGTGGGGCGCTTTCCCGCCAGGTCCTGCGGCACATCCACCAAGGCCCGGTCAGTGGCGAAGGCGGCCCGCAGGACGTCGAAGACCGTTCGTGCGTCATCCTTCGCGCATCCGCTGATGGCGACCGACACCTCCTTTCCGTACCGGTTCTCCTCCGTCTGCGACTGTGTGCTGTTCACCGGGGTTCCTTCCGCTCGGAGTTCTGCCGTACGTCCCCGCGCCGGGGACCGACGCCGTGGACCGGATCCTCGGCGGACGCGATGCCGGCCGCGAAGATCCCGAAGCGTATGCGGGCCGAACCCGCGAGCAGCGCGAGTCCGGCGCAGACGGCGGCCGCCCGGCGGTTCCCGAGCACGGCTGCTCCCGCGGCACCGTGCCACGGACTGATCGGTGAATCGGGAGCCCTCTCCAGGCTCACCCCACAACTGGGTGTCGGCGACACGAGAAGGACGGTGGCGGATGTGCGCGGCAGCCGTGACGCCCGAGCCACCGGACCCGACGGAAAACGACGTCCGGACAGACCGCTCCGCCAGGGGGAGGAACAGCATGTCCGCCGCCCGGCCATCAGGACCACCGAGCAACGAAACTTTTTTCAACCTATATCCACTTAAAACATGAATTGACAGACATTACCGAGTGACATCCTCGTGCCGGGGTATTCGGCATGCATGGACGTTTCGAACGGAGCCCTCGGTTCCCTGGCCCTGGCCCTGCCCCTTGCGGACGGACGGGGCGCGACCGGGGTGGTGATGCCGATTGTCGGAGTGGCCCTGGTGGCCATGCTGATCGGTGCTTTCTGGCTGGGAATGCGGCGCCGGGACCAGGAACTGCCGCCGCCCCGGCCCGACGAGCAGCCGCCGCGGCCGGACCACCGGACCCACCTCGAAGAGCATGACATCCACGGCGACGACAGCTTTCCAGCCGACGGACGGGGACTTTGGCCCTACGAACTCGGTGACCACGGGAACGAGCCCATTCCCCGGGAGCACGGGAGCGAGCCCATTCCCCGGGAGAAGGACGAGCCACGCGACTGAAACGGAATCCGACGCGACCGGCTCCACCCCCCGTGACCGGGGGAAGCACGGGCACACTGTCCTGCCCGGCCCGTCGGCGGATCCATGGGTGTCTCTTCCCGGTCCCCCGGTCCGACCGCCGCACATCTCCGCGAGCTTCTGCTGCCCACGCGCCGGCGCGTGTCACCGACATCCGCACACGGCTGCGGCAGAAGGTGGGACGTCGTCGCCCCGCGCAGCCATGTGCCCGGGCCGCCGCTCGTGTCGCAGGTGACGGCATCCTGCCTTCCCCGCTTCGGGGCCCGGTGAACCAGGTCCGGTCAGATCGCAGGACCCGCGCCACCGTGCACGTGGCGCTCTTCCTGCCGGCCGCATTGCGGCGCGGTGGGCATCTTCGCCGTCCGCAGCTGCGTGTCGTTCTTCCGGGGCTTCGAGGCTCTGATCGCGAACGACCAGGAGTCCCCAGCGGGTATGGCGCGGGACTGATCGTCCTCGGTGTCGCCCTGCTGTGCGCCGCCCCCGGGCGGAGTGCGACCTGCTGCCCGCCGGAAGGGGACGGACCCGGCGCGTGTTGCGGGAGTGAGCGACCGAAGTGAGGCTGGTAGAGGCCCGACGGCCACCGGCACACGCATGCCGCAGACCCGACGAAGGCAGTGGGACCATGACCGGAAGCAAACCCAGGACGGTGTCCGCGCCGGCTGCGCTCACAGGGTCGGCGGCCCCCTGCTGGGTCAACCTCATGACCCGCGACCTGGAATCGGCGCAGGGGTTCTACAGCGCCGTCCTGGGCTGGACCTTCCGTGCGGGCAAGCTGGGGCAGGAATTCTCCGTAGCGCGCCGCGACGACGTGCCCGTGGCCGGCATCGCCGCGGTGGCGACCGCCTATCAGGTCGCCGTCGTCTGGACGCCCTATTTCGCCGTCCCGGACGCGGACGTGACCGCCTCGCGCATCCGCGAACGCAGCGGAACGGTCGCGGTGGGGCCGCTGGCCCTCGGCAAGGGGCGCGGGGCTCTGGCGGCGGATCGCGACGGCGCCGTGTTCGGCTTCTGGGAGCGCACGGCGCCGGCGACCTCTCCCCCGGCGCCGGACAACTACTCGCACGCATGGCTCCGGCTGCGCACCAGGAGCGCCTTCGAAGCGGCGATCTTCTACGGTGAGGTCCTCGACTGGGCGACCGGACGCCCCGGCTGCTGCGAGGTGTCGTACGCAAAGGACGAGGTCATCGTGGAGTGCGGCGGCAGGCAGCTCGCCCGCATCAGCTCGGGGGCGGTCGAGGCGGCACCCGATCCGCTGATCCGTCCGCACTGGCAGGTCCACTTCCCGGTGGACGATGTGGCGGCGGCGGTGTCCACGGCGCGCGAGCACGGCGGCTCGGTCGTCGAGGAGCGGTCGACGACCGAGGGCAGCGAGGCCACGCTGCTGGATCCGGACGGTGGACTGTTCACCGTCACGGACGTCCGGAACCCGACCGCGGAGATCGTGGAGGTCACGGAGGTGGCGGAGGACGCGTAGACCGGCTGGGAAGGAACTGTTCCGTATCCCCTCCCGCGTACTCACTCGACGGCCCGGCGCCGGCTCGCCTACGATCTTGAGTACGGCATCGCGCGTCGGTCACCGGCCGGGTGAGGCGTGGAGGTGCCCGTGAGATGCCCGTTGGAGGCATTCCACAGTGTCAGTCGAGTTGAATCACACCATCATTCACGCCCGGGACAACCGGGAATCCGCCGAATTCCTGGCGAACATCCTCGGTCTGGAAATCGGCGCGGAATGGGGTCCGTTCATCCCGGTCGCCACCGCGAACGGGGTCACGCTGGATTTCGCGACCATTCCCACCGAGTCGATCATCGCACAGCATTACGCCTTCCTGACCTCGGAGGCGGAGTTCGACACGGCGTACGCCCGCATCAAGGATCTCGGGATCACCTATTGGGCCGATCCGCACCGGAAGCATCCGGGCGAGATCAACCACAATGACGGCGGCCGGGGTATCTACTTCCTGGATCCCTCCGGCCATGCCATGGAGATCATCACGCGTCCCTACGGCGGCTTCGCCTCGTAGCGGGGCCCGGCACACGAGGCGTTCAGCCGGGACCGGGTATCCGGGTCCCGGCTGAACGCCTCGTGCGGTCCATCAGCCGACCGGGAGCATCAGCTCGGGCCGGTCCCACATCACGGCGGGCGGACGGGCCGCCTCGGTGCCGGTCCGCCGGGCACCCACACTGCGGTAGAAGCCCTCGGCAGGCGGATGCGAAACGATGCGGACGCCGGCGAGTCCGGCATTCCGCGCCTCGCCGCGCAGATGCCCGATGAGCAGGCGGCCGATCCCGAGGCCCTGGGCGTCGTCGGCGACGAACATGAGGTCCAGTTCCGGGGGGTCGAGGATCAGGGAGTAAAAGCCGAGCAGGCGGCCGGAACCGGACTCTGCCGACTCGACGGCGGCAAACACCCGATGGGTCTCGATGTAGTCGGCTCCCACCCGGTATCCGGCGACCATGGGCGCATAAGGCCCCTCGTAGGCACGGGAGTTCCTGACCAGTCGGGTGAGACGCTTCGCGTCGCCCACCGTCGCCCGCCGGACCCGCACCGCACCGCGACCCGCCTCGCCACTCGACGGCGTAACACTCGATCTCATAGAGGGAGTATTACGCATCAGGAGACAGGCCGCCGCCCCTACCTACACCGAGCCGCGTCCGGCATGCCACTCCCCGACCACCGCGTCGATGTCGAACGGGCGCAGATTCAGCAGCGGCCCCGGCGGCGGCCGCCGGATCGCCGCCTCGATCTTCGCGTTGACCTCGGTGAGCATCCGGCGCACCTCGGCCTCCGAACGGGCTCCGGACACCGCCTCGCGCACATCCTCCGCCTCCTTGCGCAGGGCCAGTGCCGGCGGGAGCACCGATACGCCTTCGCGCTGCATCTTCGCCTTGATCCACCAGGCATCGTCGTACGGGCGGTCGATATCGGGCAGCGGCTTGCCGAAACCCGGCAGTTGGGAGAAGTCGCCGCGCTCCTCGGAATCGCGGATCTGCTTGTCGACCCATGATTCGAAGCTGACGCCCGGGGGTTTGCGCTCGGTCACCGTACGCCCCTCTCGGAGATTCCATGATCCCGCCCCCCACGATACCGAGGGGCGGCCCCTCAGTGCTGGTGCCCGCTGTTCTGGTGCTGGTGCCCGCTGTTCTGGTGCCCGCTGTTCGCCCCGGTCCGGGACCTCACCGAGGGTTCCACCTCGACCGTGAAGGCGGCGGTGCGGACCTTGCCCTCGTGCTGGAAGTCGAGGAACAGGCGGTACGTGCCCGCGCTGGGCGCCGTCGCCGTGAAGGAGACCGCCGGTCCGGGACCGCCGCCGTTCGGGTGGACGTGCAGATAGGCGAGGTCGCCCGAGCGCAGGGCGACCAGGTGCCCGTAAGCGCCGAGATAGGGCTGCAGATCGGTGACCGGCTTTCCGTTGCGGCTGATGGTCAGTTCGAGTTCGCTCTCCCGGCCGGCCCGGAGTTCGCCACCGAGGGCGACCCGGTAGTCCTCGACCTCGGCCGTGGTGCGGGCGACGGGCGGAGCGGCGGGGCGGTAGGCGCCGGAGACCGGGAGAGCCGCGCCCAGCGTGAGGTTCTCGGCGCCTTCGGCGGCCGGGGTGAAGTCCGCGAATACCCGGTAGTCACCGGCTTTCGGTAGATCGACGGAGGTCGACCAGGTGCCGTCGGCCGCGCGGACGGGGTGCAGATGCCGGTACTCGGTGAGGTCGCGCGAGGCGAGGATGAAATGCAGTTCCTTGCCGTGTTCGCGCCGGAAAGCAGTGACCTTGCGACCGGCGTCGTCCTCGATCGCGAACCGGATCCCGGTTCGGCCGCCCGCGGCGACTGCGGGCGTTTCGAGCGCCAGCGTGTAGCCGTCCTCGGATATCTGCAGTCCGCCGGGCCCGTGCTCGGCGGCGCCGTCCCGCTCGGCGGCGCCGTCCGGCTCGGTGGCGCCGTCCCGCTCGGTGGCGCCGTGGCCGCTGTGCTGCTGCGGCGCGTGAGCGCCGGTGGAGACCAGCGGGTCGGCCCCCTTACCGACGCCGTACGCCGTCCCGAAGGTCGCGGCAAGCGCGGCAGCAAAGACGGTGATCTTCAGTCCGTTGTTCATGACGGCCTCCATCGACGGGGAAGCGGGCGCTTCCAACAGGTCAACAACATACCCCCTAGGGGTATCAAGTCAACCCGCGGATGCCCTGTCGACGGCCGGTTCCGGGATCAGGTGGAGACCACGAGACGGCTCCGCAGCCGCTCCACCACGGGCTCGGGGATCCGCAGCCCGTCGCGCACATATCCGTCGAGCCCACCCCACCGCTCGTCCATGGCATCCAGGGCTACGTCGAGATAGCGGGGGCGGACCTCGATGATCGCGGCGGCGATCTCCGGGTCGCCCCCTGCGTCCAGGAAGCCCTGCACATACGGACGGAAGGCGGTCCGCACCACCGGGTTCACAGCAAGGAACTCGGCACGTACGACCTCGCGCGACGCCCCGACCATCAGCAGGAGCAACGCGGTGGCCCAGCCGGTGCGGTCCTTGCCCGCCGTGCAGTGGAAGAGCACCGGACGGGCCCTGTCGTCCGCGGCCGTCTCGACGAAGGCCCGGTACGCGGCCGAGGCGCCCGGCGACAGCACCATCTGCCGGTATGTCTGCGCGAACAGCTCCTCGGCCTTTCCGCCCCCGAGCAATTCGTCCGCGGCCACCCGGTCGGCGAGCAACGCGCGCAGCCGGGCGGGTGCCACACCCGGCTTGTCACCGAGGACGTCGGCGACGAACAGCCGGGCCCCCGGCGGCAGACGGTCCGGGGCCGACGTGCGCTCATCCGCGGTCCGCAGGTCGACGACCGTGCGGATACCGAGGGCGGTCACTGCCGGGTCGTGCACCGTGTCGAGCTCACTGAGCTGACCGGAGCGCACTACAGCACCGGGCCGGACGCGGCGGTCGGGACCCAACGAAATGCCGCCGAGGTCGCGCATATTGATGACGGTGGCTGCCGGAACGGGCCTGGCGGTCTGCACGATGAACTTCCCCTCACCCCGGACACGGCTGATGAATTGATTCGGCTCGGCCGAATCAACTCGCAGACTGCCGGGAGATCGACAAAGGAAAACGCCGGGAACGGGGCGGTGGGCGGCGGCCGGGTCAGCCTGCCAGAATCTTCGCCTTCTGCGCCTCGAACTCGGCTTCGGTCAGAACGCCTTGCTTCTTCAGCTCGGCCAGCCGTTCCAGTCGGTCGAGGAGGTCGTCCGCCGCAGGCGCGGACGGTGCCATCTGCTGTTGCATGGACTGTTGCTGTTGTACGGCCCGCTGTTCCTCCACCTGTTGCTGTGCGACCACCTCCTGGGCTCCCCACTTCGCCTGCTGACGCCTCTGGACCCGTCCACCGACCGCCGATGCGGTTCCGGCGACGGCGGCTGTGCGCGCCACGGTGCCCAGCAGTCCCGGTCCGCGGCGGTTCATGCCCGGTCCTCGGAAAATCGGCATGATGTGCGCCCCTTCCAGTGCGATGCGGTGATGACGACGGTTGGCGGGCGGGGCGGGTTCAGCCGGCGGAACCGGAGGCGGCCACGGCCGCTTCCGCGACGTCGGCCGGGATCCGCTCATGGGCCACCAGCCGGCCGCCCGAGGCGCGAACGGCCTCCGTGAGCGGTACCGCCCACAGGTCCTCCCACACGATCAGCGCGGCGGAGCTGCCCCGCGGAACGCTCTCTCCGAGGGCGCGGATGTCCTCGCTGTTCAGCAGGCCGCTGACCACTCCCTCGACCGGCTCGAAGGACACCAGGTCATCAGGGTCCAGGTCCTCCAGTTCGACCAATTCGAGCGTGCCGTCCTCGGCGCGGTACACAAACGTGAGGTCGAGAATCCGCACCGCCTTCGACGCGACCGCGTCCGCCAGCGCCGGCGCGATGGCCCCGGTGAAACGACTGCCGGGGAATGCGACGACGAGGTACTCCACTGGTCCCACAGCCACGGGCGTTTCCTCTCCTGAGGGATGGAATGTCTGCAGCATAACTTCGGTCATTTACTGTCGCACTGTGACAATTTGCCTGCGGCGGCGACCTCTGTGGCCGCCCGGGCAGAAGGCGACGGGGCGTACGCCGCGCTGGACAGGGGGCCCAGGTGCGGGAAGAGCGCGCCGGTCCGGGGCGTCCGGGCGCCACCGCGACCGTGCGAGGCCGGCGAGGTGACGCCGAGGCGGAACGCGGCTACGGCGCGCAGGGTGAGGCCATACGTTTCGTCCTCGGAACGCGCCAGGTCCCGGCCGCCAGTGGGACGACAGCCGCTTTCGTCGCGAGGGGTCGCGGCCCCTCCGGCGTCCACCCAGTGGCGGGCGCGGGAAAGCCCCCCAGCAGACACGCACGCCCACCCAATCACACAGGACCGCACATGCGATATGACTCCCAGAATGATCTCGCAATTGCGATGCGGGAAGCGAATTCATGGCGCACATGCCAACAAGGATTCAGGAAGCACCGAGGTCTTGACGGCTCTCCGGCTACGCCACTGTCCGTACTGGATCAAGCGCGTTGAGAGAGGGCAAGGTCACAGGCGGTCCCCCTGCTGCTCATCTGAGCCTTCGCCTAGCATCCAGGCATGACGGTCCTGCCTGCTGACGGGCTTTCGTTGGCCGCCGAGTTCCCTGATCCAGCCCATGAGCAGTGGCAGAGCCTTGTCGAAGGTGTGCTGCGCAAGTCGGGCAAGGATGTCTCGGGTTCGGCCGCCGAGGAAGCGTTGTCCACCACGGTGGAGGACGGGCTCATCACCCGCCCTCTCTACACCTCGCGCGATGACGCGCCCGATGCCGGATATCCGGGTTTCGCTCCCTTCACCCGCGGCAGCAAGGCCGCGGGCAACGCGGCGGGCGGCTGGGACGTGAGGCAGCGGCACAGCCTGACGGATCCGGCCCGGCTGAACGAGGCCGTGCTCGCGGATCTGGAGAACGGTGCCACGTCCCTGTGGCTGACCGTCGGCGGTACCTCGGGTGTGCCGGTGTCCGGTCTGGCGCGGGCGCTGGACGGTGTCCACCTCGATCTGGCTCCCCTCGCGATCGACGCGGGCGGTGAACTCGACGCCGCGGCAGCGGAACTGCTCCGGCTGTATCAGGGGCGCGGGGTTGCCGCGGCATCGGTGCGCGGCAGTCTCGGCGCGGATCCGCTGGGGCAGGCGGCGCGCAGCGGCGATGCTCCGGACCTGACGGCCGCCGTGCACTGGGCGGAGCGGTGCGCGAAGGAGTACCCCGGGCTGCGGGCTCTGACGGTGGACGCGCTGCCGTACCACGAGGCCGGTGGCTCGGCCGCCCAGGAACTGGGCAGTTCGCTGGCCACGGGTGTGACCTATCTGCGTGCGCTGACCGCGGCGGGGCTCTCCGTCGAGGCGGCCTGCGCGCAGATGGAGTTCCGGTACGCGGCGACGGCCGACCAGTTCCTGACCATCGCCAAGTTGCGGGCGGCGCGCCGGCTGTGGGCGCGGGTCGCCGAGGTGTGCGGGGCTCCGGGCGCCGGTGCGCAGCGTCAGCACGCGGTGACGTCGCCGGTGATGATGACGCGGCGCGATCCATGGGTGAACATACTGCGGACGACGCTGGCGTGTCTGGGCGCGGGAGTCGGCGGGGCCGACTCCGTCACCGTGCTGCCGTTCGATCACGCGCTGGGCCTGCCGGACGCGTTCGCACGGCGCATCGCCCGCAATACGTCGACGATCCTGCTGGAGGAGTCGCATCTGGCCCGGGTCATCGACCCGGCGGGCGGCTCGTGGTACGTGGAGCGACTGACATCCGAACTCGCCGACGCGGCCTGGGCGTTCTTCCAGGAGATCGAGCGCGCGGGCGGCCAGGCCTCGGCGCTGGGCTCCGGCCTGGTCGGTGAGCGGCTGGCGGCCACCTGGGCGGCGCGCAGCAAGGATCTGGCTCGGCGCAAGGAGCCGATCACCGGGGTCAGTGAGTTCCCTCAGCTGGCGGAGCGTCAGCTGGAGCGCGAGACGGCTCCCGGCGCCGCCGGCGCGTCGGGCGGTCTGCCCGTGGTCCGTCGTGACGAGGCGTTCGAGGCGCTTCGCGCGCGGTCGGACGCCCATCTGGCGGCGACGGGCAGCCGCCCACGGGTGTTCCTCGCCGCGCTCGGACCCGCGTCGGCACACACCGCGCGAGCCTCGTTCGCCGCCAACCTGTTCCAGGCGGGCGGGATCGAGCCCGTGCACGACCCGCTGTCGGTGGACGCGTCGACGGCCGCCGGAGCCTTCGCCGCCAGTGGGGCAGGTGTGACGGTGCTCTGTTCCAGCGACGCGCTCTACGCCGAGCAGGCCGGTGCCGTGGCCTCGGCGCTGCGCGCGGCCGGTGCGCAGCAGGTCTTCCTCGCGGGCCGGCCCGCCGAGTATCCCGATGTCGACGCGTACGTCTTCGCGGGCTGCGATGTGGTGGCCGTGCTCTCCTCCGTTCTCGACCGTATGGGTGTGGCGTAATGCGGATCCCCGACTTCTCCGACATCGAACTCGGGCCCGGCGCCGGCGCCGAGGGGTCCGAGGACCAGTGGCGCACAGCGGTGAAGGAGTCCACCGGCGACCCCGAAGGTGATCTGCTGTGGGAGACGCCGGAGGGCATCTCGGTCAAGCCGCTGTACACCGGGCGTGACCTGGAAGGGCTCGACTTCCTCGGCACCTACCCCGGTATGGCCCCCTATCTGCGCGGTCCCTACCCGACGATGTACGTCAACCAGCCCTGGACGATCCGACAGTACGCGGGCTTCTCCACGGCCGAGGAGTCCAACGCCTTCTACCGCCGCAACCTCGCGGCCGGGCAGAAGGGACTCTCCGTCGCCTTCGACCTGCCGACCCACCGCGGCTACGACAGCGACCATCCGCGGGTGACCGGCGATGTCGGCATGGCGGGCGTGGCGATCGACTCGATCTATGACATGCGCCAGCTGTTCGACGGCATTCCGCTGGACCGTATGACGGTGTCGATGACGATGAACGGCGCGGTGCTCCCCGTACTCGCGCTGTACATCGTGGCCGCCGAGGAGCAGGGCGTACCGCCCGAGAAGCTGGCCGGGACCATTCAGAACGACATCCTCAAGGAGTTCATGGTCCGCAACACCTACATCTATCCGCCGAAGCCCTCGATGCGGATCATCTCCGACATCTTCGCGTACACCTCGCAGAAGATGCCGCGCTACAACTCGATCTCCATCTCCGGCTATCACATCCAGGAAGCGGGTGCGACGGCCGACCTGGAGCTGGCATACACCCTCGCGGACGGAGTGGAGTATCTGAGGGCCGGGCGGGACGCCGGTCTCGATGTCGACGCGTTCGCACCGCGGCTGTCCTTCTTCTGGGCCATCGGCATGAACTTCTTCATGGAGATCGCGAAGCTGCGGGCGGCCCGGCTGCTCTGGGCGAAGCTGGTCAAGGAGTTCGACCCGAAGAACGCCAAGTCCCTGTCGCTGCGCACCCATTCGCAGACATCGGGATGGTCGCTCACCGCTCAGGACGTGTTCAACAACGTCACACGGACCTGTGTGGAGGCGATGGCCGCCACCCAGGGGCACACGCAGTCGCTGCACACCAACGCCCTCGACGAGGCCCTCGCGTTGCCGACGGACTTCTCGGCGCGGATCGCCCGGAACACCCAGCTGCTGCTGCAGCAGGAGTCGGGTACCGGCCGGGTCATCGACCCGTGGGGCGGCAGCGCGTACGTGGAGAAGCTGACGTACGACCTGGCGCGACGGGCGTGGCAGCACATCGAGGAGGTCGAGGCGGCGGGCGGGATGGCGCAGGCCATCGACGCGGGCATCCCGAAGCTCCGGGTGGAGGAGGCCGCGGCCCGTACGCAGGCCCGGATCGACTCCGGGCGGCAGCCGGTGATCGGCGTCAACAAGTACCGGGTGGAGACCGATGAGCAGATCGATGTGCTCAAGGTCGACAACTCCTCGGTGCGCGCCCAGCAGATCGAGAAGCTGCGGCGGCTGCGCGCGGAGCGCGACGAGGGGGCCTGCCAGGCGTCGCTGCGAGCGCTGACGGCGGCTGCCGAGCGCGGTCCCGGCCAGTGCCTCGACGGCAATCTGCTGGCGCTCGCGGTCGACGCGGCCCGCGCGATGGCCACGGTCGGCGAGATCTCGGACGCTCTGGAGAAGGTGTACGGGAGGCACGCCGGCCAGATCCGTACGATCTCCGGTGTGTACCGCAACGAGGCTGGGGAGTCACCTTCCGTGGACCGTACCCGGACGCTGGTCGACCGGTTCGAGGAGGCGGAGGGGCGCCGTCCGCGCATCCTGGTCGCCAAGATGGGCCAGGACGGCCACGACCGGGGTCAGAAAGTGATCTCGACGGCCTTCGCCGACCTGGGCTTCGACGTCGACGTCGGCCCGCTGTTCCAGACGCCGGCGGAGGTGGCGCGGCAGGCGGTCGAGGCGGACGTCCACATCGTGGGTGTCTCCTCGCTGGCGGCCGGACATCTCACCCTCGTACCGGCGCTCCGTGAGGAGCTGGCCGCCGAGGGCCGCGACGACATCATGATCGTCGTGGGCGGGGTGATCCCGCCGCAGGACGTCGAGGCGCTGCACGAGGCGGGTGCGACGGCTGTGTTCCCTCCCGGCACGGTGATCCCCGACGCCGCCTTCGATCTGGTGACGCGCCTCGGTGCCGCGCTCGGCCATGAGCTGTGAGCCGCTGACCCGATGGCTCCGACGATCGATATCGACAGCTATGTGAAGGGAGTGCTCGACGGGAAGCGGGCGCACATCGCGCGCGCCATCACTCTCGTCGAGTCCACCCGCCCCGATCACCGGGCGCTGGCCCAGCAGTTGCTCCGCGAGCTGCTGCCGCAGTCCGGCAACGCCCGGCGCATCGGCATCAGCGGGGTGCCCGGAGTCGGGAAGTCCACTTTCATCGACGCACTCGGCACGATGCTCACCGGGCTCGGGCACCGGGTCGCGGTGCTGGCGGTCGATCCGTCCTCCAGCCGCACCGGCGGTTCCATCCTGGGCGACAAAACCAGGATGGAACGGCTCGCGGTCGATCCGGCGGCGTTCGTACGCCCCTCCCCCACCGCCGGGACACTGGGCGGGGTGGCCAAGGCGACCCGGGAGTCCATCGTGGTGATGGAAGCCGCGGGTTACGACGTGGTGCTGGTGGAGACGGTCGGCGTGGGCCAGTCGGAGACGGCCGTGGCCCAGATGGTCGACACCTTTCTGCTGCTCACGCTGGCCCGTACCGGTGACCAGCTGCAGGGCATCAAGAAGGGTGTCCTGGAGCTGGCGGACGCCATCGCGGTGAACAAGGCCGACGGTCCGCACGAGCGGGACGCGCGTGCGGCGGCCCGTGAACTGGCGGGCGCTCTGCGGCTGATGCACCCGGCCGACGCGGCGTGGACTCCCCCGGTGCTGACGTGCAGCGCCCGAGAATCGACCGGTCTCGACACCCTGTGGGAGCGGCTGGAGCAGCACCGTGCGCTGCTGGATTCGACGGGGCGGCTCGCCGCGAAACGGCGCGAGCAGCAGGTCGACTGGACCTGGACGATGGTCCGGGACGAGCTGCTGGACAGTCTGCGCAGCCATCCCGAAGTCCGCGCCCTCACGCCGGCTCTCGAACAGCGCGTGCGCGAAGGCGAGTTGACGGCGACACTCGCCGCCGAGGAGATCCTCGCCGCGTTCCGGGGCGAGACGCGCAACGGCTGATCCGCGGTTCCTCGGCCCTCACCCCGCCGTGCGGTGCATGGTGAGGGCCAGGTGGACCTGGAGCCGGTGGTCGCCGTGGCGCCACTGCGGGCCGAGGAGCGCCGAGATCCGGTCGATGCGCTGGTAGAGCGTGTTGACGTGGATGTACAGAGCGGTGGCGGTACGGCCCAGATTGCCGTCGCAGGTGAAGTAGGTGAGCGCGGTCCGCACGAGATCGCTGCCGCGGGTCGCGTCGTGGTCGACCAGCGGGCCGATCGTACGGCGGACGAACCGGTCGAGTTCGTCGCGGCCCGCGGGGCCCAGCAGGATGCCGTGAATGCCGAGGTCCTCGCGGCAGGCTCCCTCGCCGGCGCGGTCCAGGGCGATCAGTACGTCCAGACAGCGGGCCGCGTCACGGTGTGCCTCGACGACAGCCGCGGCGCCGGGTGCGGCCCGCTCCGCGCCGACTGTGACGGGGTGTCCGGTCGCGGTGGTCAGGGCTTCGGCGAGGGTGCGGGCGGCGCTGCCGGGATCGTCGGCGCCGGGCAGCAGCACAACGGTGTTGCCGCCGTACTCGCCCGCGACACCGCCGGAGCCGGCCGCATGACCGCCCGCCAGTTCCGTGACGCGACGGCGTCTTCCGTGGTCCCCGCCACGGGCCACCAGCACCGCGTGGCGGCGCTCCAAGTCGAGGCCCACGAGCGCGGCCCGGCGGCGCAGCCCTTCGGGGTCACGGTGCGGGGCGCCGAGCAGGTCGTCGAGGATCTCGCCGCGCAGCCGGTGCTCCACCTCGGCGACCGTGCGCTCGCCGAGCAGCATCAACGCGGCGGCCTGCGCGGCCCGTTCGAGGGCGTGGATGTCGGAGGCGTCGAGTCCGCCGCGTACGAACAGCAGCGTGCCGAGGTGCTCGTCGGCGGCAACGATCGGGGTGACACAGGCGGTTCCGCGTACGGCGGAGCTGCGACGCTCTCGCGCCTGTGCCATCTCCGCCACGAGAGCTGCCCGTTCGGGTGGTGCGGCGCCGGCTGCGGCGAGTGGCCGGTCCTGTGTGTCGAGGACGAGGACGCTGCCGCGCAGCACCTCGGCGAGCGCCGTGGCCAGTCCCGTCGGTCCGCCGCCGTCGAGGGCGACGGCGGTGAGCTGTTCATGGACGGCGGCGGTCTTGCGGACCTCCTCGAAGAGGGTGGCGTTCTCGATCGCGAGGGCGGCGTGGTTGGCGAGGGAGATGAGCAGGTCGACCTCGTCGGGTGAGAACGGCCGCACCCTGCGGTTGGCGGCGAACAGCACGACCAGAACCGGTACGTGCCGGGCGGCCTGGCCCAGTGGTACAGCATGGGCAGCAGCAGCTTCCTCTACACGCCGGATTCCTGCGCGGCCGGGGCCGCGTGCAAGCTGGTCGTCGCGCTGCACGGCTGTCTCAGCGACAACAGGTTCGTCGGTGACCGGTTCGCCCGCGAGTCCCATCTCAACGAGTACGCGGACACCAACAAGCTTGTGATCCTGTACCCGCAGACCGACATCAGCCTGCTGCGCGGCAACCCGCAGGGCTGCTGGGACTGGTGGGGGTACACCGGCGGCGACTACGCGCAGAAGTCGGGACCGCAGATGCGGGCGATCCTCAACGAGGTGCATGCGCTCGGCGGCTGAGCGCGGGTGTGCGGGTCAGGGGCGGTGGCTGCGGGGCGGCCACCGCCCCTCCTGTCGTCCCGGCGCGATTCGCGTCCGGCGGGTGGTACAGTGCGAGTGGCACGTGTGTACGCCCCAGTTTCGGGCGCCGGTGCCGGTTCTCCTTTCCGAGGCTGTTTCTCCCGTCCTTCCCGGTCGGCGGCGCAGCCTCCCGCACCACCTTCTTTCAGTCCGGTACGGACTTTCCTGCCCGTCGTCCGGGGCGTGACCACACCGCCCCTCACACCCGCCGGGCCCCTCATTCGCCATGTCCGCGAAAGGACCACCCTGCATGACCACCACACTCGAACGCTCCCTCGACCAGCAACCGACCCCCACCGCCGTCACCGGTGTCCTGGACATCACGCGCCAGGGGCACGGTGCTCTGCGCACCGACGGCGGCCACCCGTCCCCCGTCGACGTGCAGGTGTCCGCCGGCCTCGTCCGCCGGTACGGTCTGCGCAGGGGCGATCTCGTCGAGGGACCCTGCGACCGGGCCCGCTCCCTCACAGCGGTCGAGCGCGTGAACGGACGCACTCCGCAGGCGCTGCGCGACCGGCCGCACTTCGCCGATCTCACCCCCCTCCACCCCCGGCAGCGGCTGCGCCTGGAGACGCCCGGCGGCAGTCCGGCGACGCGCGTCGTCGATCTCGTCGCCCCGGTCGGCAAGGGACAGCGCGGGCTGATCGTCGCCCCGCCCAGGACCGGAAAGACCGTGCTGCTGCAGCAGATCGCCGCCGCCGTCGCGGCCAACCACCCCGAGTGCCATCTGATGGTGGTGCTGCTCGACGAACGCCCCGAGGAGGTCACCGACATGCGCCGTACCGTGCGGGGTGACGTGCTCGCGTCGACCTTCGACCGGCCCGCGAAGGAGCACATCGCACTCGCCGGACTCGCGGTGGAGCGTGCGAAGCGGCTCGTCGAGCAGGGGCAGGACGTCGTGATCCTGCTCGACTCGCTGACCCGGCTCTGCCGGGCCCACAACAACGCCGCCACCGCCGGTGGCCGCACCCTCAGCGGTGGCGTCGACGCCACTGCCCTGCTCGGCCCCAAGCAGCTCTTCGGCGCCGCCCGGCGCACCGAGGAGGGTGGCTCGCTGACGATCCTCGCCACGGCGTTGGTGGACACCGGTTCCCGCGCCGACGACTTCTTCTTCGAAGAGCTCAAGAGCACCGGGAACATGGAACTCCGGCTGGACCGCACACTGGCGGACAAACGGGTCTACCCGGCCGTGCACATTCCACAGTCCGGCACCCGCCGCGAGGAACTACTGCTCCCTGCCGCCGAACTGGCCGCCGTCCGAGGTCTCCGGGGCGCACTGCACACCCGGGACGCGCAGGCGACCCTCGAAGTGCTGCTGGACAGGATCCGGCAGACCCCCGACAACGCGACGTTCCTCCGCCGCATCCGCGGCACCGTCCCCGCTGCCTGAACCTTCCCGGCGGAAGTAGAACCCTCGGCATAGCATGACGTGTTCACGTATCAGCACAGGGAGAGCAGGCACATGGAGTTCCGCCGACTCGGCCGCAGCGGTCTGACGATCAGTGAAATCGCCTACGGGAATTGGATCACCCACGGCTCCCAGGTCGAGGAGGACGCGGCCGTCGCCTGTATCCGCGCCGCCCTGGACGCCGGAATCACCACCTTCGACACGGCGGACGTCTACGCCGAGACCCGCGCCGAGGCCGTCCTCGGCCGGGCGCTCAAGGACCAGCGCCGCGAGAGCATCGAGGTGTTCACCAAGGTCTACTTCCCGACCGGCCCGGGACAGAACGACCGCGGCCTGGGCCGCAAGCACATCCTCGAATCGATCGACAACTCCCTGCGTCGACTGCAGACCGACTACGTGGACCTGTACCAGGCGCACCGCTACGACCACTCCACGCCGCTGGAGGAGACCATGGAGGCGTTCGCCGACGTGGTCCGCTCCGGCAAGGCCCTCTACATCGGCGTCTCCGAGTGGACGGCCGACCAACTGCGCGCCGGACACCGGCTGGCCCGCGAGCTGAACGTTCCGTTCATCTCCAACCAGCCGCAGTACTCGGCGCTGTGGCGCGTCATCGAGGCCGAGGTGGTGCCCGCCTCCGAGGAACTCGGCATCGGTCAGATCGTCTGGTCGCCGATCGCCCAGGGCGTGCTGACCGGCAAGTACAAGCCGGGGGCGCAGCCTCCGGCCGGTTCTCGGGCGACCGACGAGAAGGGCGGTGCGGACTTCGTCGCCGGGTGGCTCCGCGACGACGTCCTGGAGCGCGTACAGCGGTTGCGGCCGCTCGCCGACGAAGCCGGCCTGAGCCTTGCGCAGCTGGCCGTCGCCTGGGTGCTGCAGAACTCCAACGTCTCCGCCGCGATCATCGGCGCCTCCCGGCCCGAGCAGGTCACGGAGAACGCGAAGGCGGCGGGTGTGACGTTCGACGCGGACCTCCTCAAGGCCATCGACGACGTTCTGGAGCCGGTGGTGGAACGGAACCCGGCGCTGACCGCGGGCCACGGGGGCGACGACTGAGAGTGCCCGGCAGTAGGCAGCC
This sequence comes from Streptomyces sp. NBC_01320, assembly GCF_035974375.1. NCBI lineage: Bacteria > Bacillati > Actinomycetota > Actinomycetes > Kitasatosporales > Streptomycetaceae > Streptomyces > Streptomyces sp. NBC_01320. The sequence continues at coordinate 10,075,916 of NZ_CP108390.1, read as the reverse complement.
CGGGTGAAGGAGCGGGGCTCGGGTGCGTGCATCGCAAGGCGGAGGATCGAGCCGACGCGAAGGGGGTCCCCCATGCCCCGTCAGGGCTATGGGGAAGTTGGTGATCGACGACAACGCCGCGAGGTGCGTGCACCGGCCCCGCAACGCCACGACGCCTACGGCCGGGCACTCCGAGTCGACCGGTCACCCGCGACGGGGAGGGCCGGGCCCACCGTCCGGGTGACCCTGCCCTCCCGTCCGGGGCGTTCCGACGGCGTGTCGGCGTGCGCCCCCGGTCACAACGTGCTGGTCCCATGGGTCACACGTACGACACTGCGCGACGTAAGGAACGTGACCGATGGACGAACAGGAACTTCTGGCGGGGCGCTTCGAGCAGCACCGGCCCCGGCTCAGGGCGGTGGCCTACCGGATGCTCGGATCTGCGGCCGAGGCGGACGACGCCGTCCAGGAAACCTGGCTGCGGCTCACCCGCACCGACGCCGAAGCGGTGGAGAACCTCGGTGGGTGGCTCACCACGGTGGTCGCGCGCGTGTCGCTCAATATGCTGCGCGCCCGCGACACCCGGCGTGAGGACCCCTGGGAGACGCACCGGCCGGAACCCGCCGTGGGACACCAGGACGGCACCGGTCCCGAACAACAGGCGGAGCTCACCGAGTCGGTCGGTCTGGCAATGCTCGTGGTGCTCGACACGCTGTCGCCGACGGAGCGCCTGGCGTTCGTGCTGCACGACATGTTCGCCGTGCCGTTCGACGAGATCGCCCCCATTGTGGAACGCACCCCCGCCGCGACCCGCCAGCTCGCCAGCCGTGCGCGCCGACGCGTCCAGAGCACCGTGCCGATGCCGGCTCCCGGGTCGGATCCCGCCCGCCGTCGCGAAGTCGTCGACGCGTTCCTGGCCGCGTCGCGCGAGGGCGACTTCGAGGCGCTGCTGGCCCTGCTCGACCCGGACGTCGTCCTGCGCGTCGACGCCGCGGCCGCCCTGTCGGGCGCGGCCGCGGCCGTCGGGGCCCAGGCGGTCGCCGACACGTTCTCGGGGCGTGCCAAGGCGGCGCAGCCGGCGCTGATCGACGGTGTTCCGGGCGCCGTCTGGGCTTCGGGTGGGCAGCCGCGGGTGGTCTTCGACTTCACCGTCGAGGACGGCAGGATCGTCTCGATCGATCTCCTCGCCGACGCCGATCACCTCGGCCGGATGGATGTGCGGATCCTCGACGCCTGAGCGCGCGGCCGGCCGGGCCCACTGCTCCGAGGGAGCAGCGGGCCCAGGTCCTGTCGCCGAACTGCCGTCGTCGCCCGCAGAAGCGGTTCGGCGACGGGACCTCGGGACTCAGGCGGGCTGGATGAGGCCGATCGCATTGCCGTCCGCGTCCTTCAGCGAGGCGGTGAGCTTGCCTCCGCCGACGTCCTGGATCGCCTGCACGGTCTCCGCACCCGCTTCGAGGAGCTTCTTCACGTCGGCCTCGATGTCGTCCACGTGCCAGTAGGCGAGCGGACCGGTCATCCCCTTGCTGTGGCCGTGGGGATCCAGACCGATGTCCTGACCGGCGACCCGGTAGCCGACGTAGTACGGCTCGTCCATCACGGGCTCCGCCCCCAGCAAGATGTTAAACAGGGACTTTGCCCCGGCCAGGTCCTTGACGGGGTAAATGATCGTCTTGATGCCTGCGGTCATGGCGTGCTCCTCGTGTCGCGTGTTCTGCTGCCTGTCACAGCGACGGAACTCCGTCCGTCGGTGCTATGACACGCGCCGCCGGAGGAATGTGACCGGACCCGATGAGGAATTCCGAAATCAGCCGCGCGCGGTCATCGACGCCGTGTGCTCACGGACCTGCGCCGGCGTGAGATAGGCGTCCGTGTACTCGAAGTCGCGCAGCGTGGCGGGGTGCCTGGCCTGGAATCCGGTGCGTACGAAGTCGTCACCGGCGATCGCGTTGAGCATCCAGTTGGTCATGACCCGGGCCTTGGCCACATTGGTGCGCAGTGCTGACCAGTGATAGCCACGGGCCACGGCCTGCGCGGTGATGCCGTGCATCTCGATACCGAGCGGCTTGGAGACCGCGTCCTTGCCGCCGAGGTCCACGACGAGCCCGAGGTCCCTGTGGACGTACGGCTTCAGCGGCTGGTGGCGCAGAGTCGCGATCAGGTTGTCGGCGAGCCTGCGTCCCTGGCGCATGGCGTGCTGCGCGGTGGGCGGGCACACGGCGCCGTCACCCTTGATCAGGTCCGGGACGGCGGCGGCATCGCCGAGCGCGAAGACGCCGTCGAACCCCGGCAGGGTCATCTCGGGTGTTACCGCCAGCCGGCCCCGTACCGTTTCGGCGTCGAAGGTGGCGACCAGCGGGCTCGCGGTGACACCGGCCGTCCAGATCAATGTGCGGCAGGGCAGTACGCGGCCGTCGGTGAGCGTCACCTTGTCCGGTTCGGCTTCGGCGACGGAAACGCCGAGCGATACCTCGATGCCGCGCTCGCGCAGGACTGCCAGGGCGCTGAGCCCGAGCTTGTCCCCCAGCTCGGGCATCAGCTTCGGGGCGATGTCCACCAGGTGCCACTTGATGAGCTTCGGGTCGAGCCGGGGGTACTGCCTTACGGCGTTCATGGTGATCCGCTGCAGACACGCCGCGGTCTCGGTGCCCGCGTAGCCGCCGCCGACGACGACGAACTGCAGCCGGGAGGCCCGTTCCTCCTCGTCGTGGCTGGCATCCGCCAGGTCGAGCTGGGCGATCACATGGTCGCGTACATAGGCGGCCTCGGCCAGCGTCTTCATGCCGCGGGCGTTGTCGAGCAGCCCCGGGATGTCGAACGTACGGGTGACGCTGCCGGGGGCGAGGACGATGTAGTCGTACGGTTCGTCGACGATCTCGTCGGTGATCTTACGGATGACGCAGATCTTCGCCTTCGGGTCCACGCCGATCGCTCCGCCGGGAATGATCCGGGTGCGGTGCCGACGGCTGCGGCGCAGCGACACCGCGACCGATTGCGGGGTGAGGACGCCCGCGGCCACCTGGGGCAGTAGTGGCAGGTAGAGCTGGTAAGAGAACGGGGCGACGAGCGCGATGTCCGCCTCGCCGAGGTTGAGTCCGCGCTCCAGTCGGCGTACGCACTCGACCCCGCCAAATCCGGCGCCGACGACGAGAATCCTGGGTCGTGCCACGGTGTTCGTCCCTCCTCGGGTCTGCGCGGTCGCCCGTACTCCTGCCCGGTCACACGCGCCCATCACCCCTCATCCTCACGAACCGCGTCCGACTTCGCCCGCTGAGGGCGGCGGAACGGACGACGGCAGGGAGTCAGCGGGTCAGCAGGGTGAGGGCCGTGCAGGTGCCACTGACCGCGCCTGCGGTGACGACGGCGGTCGCGATGCAGCGTGCTCTGAGCGCGCGGTAGCGGTCGTTGTACTCGCCGCGCAGTTCCATGGCGCGGGCCGAGATCCGGGACAGCATCGCCCGGGATGCGGCAACCCGCTCCGCCGTGTAGACGCGTTCCACGTCCTCACGCTGGGCGGTGGTGAGCCAGGGCAGCTCGCCGGTGAACCGGGAAGCCCGTCTGCGCGCCTCCTCGACCTCGGCGTTCCACAACAGGTAGCCCTCCATCTGTGCCAGGCCGCGGGCGGTGCTGTCCTTGTCGTCGTCCATGCGTCCTCCTTCACCGGGGCTCCGTCACGCCAGGTTCCGCCCCGGACCCCCGGGGGCGGTGTGCGGGCGGTTCTGCGCCTCGTCGAGGGTGCGTACGGCGGGGTGGTGCAGGTCGAACGCCGGGGATTCGGAGCGGATCCGCGGCAGGGTGAGGAAGTTGTGCCGCGGGGGCGGGCACGACGTCGCCCACTCCAGCGAACGGCCGTAACCCCACGGGTCGTCGACCTCGACCGGCTTGCCGTACTTGGCGGTCTTCCACACGTTGTAGAAGAACGGCAGCATCGACAGTCCGAGGAGGAACGAGGAGATCGTCGAAATCGTGTTCAGCGCGGTGAAGCCGTCGGCGGCGAGGTAGTCCGCGTAACGACGCGGCATGCCCTCCGCGCCGAGCCAGTGCTGCACCAGGAACGTGCCGTGGAAGCCCACGAACAGCGTCCAGAACGTGATCTTGCCGAGCCGCTCGTCCAGCATCTTGCCGGTGAACTTCGGCCACCAGAAATGGAATCCGGCGAACATCGCGAAGACCACGGTGCCGAACACCACGTAGTGGAAGTGCGCGACGACGAAGTACGAGTCCGAGACGTGGAAGTCCATCGGCGGCGAGGCCAGGATGACGCCGGTCAGACCACCGAAGAGGAACGTCACCAGAAAGCCGATGGACCAGAGCATCGGAGTCTCGAAGGACAGCGATCCCTTCCACATCGTGCCGATCCAGTTGAAGAACTTCACGCCGGTCGGTACCGCGATGAGGAACGTCATGAACGAGAAGAACGGCAACAGCACACCACCGGTGACGAACATGTGGTGCGCCCACACGGTTGCCGAGAGGCCCGCGATGGAGATGGTGGCGCTGATGAGACCGATGTATCCGAAGACCGGTTTACGGCTGAAGACGGGGATGATCTCGGTGACGATGCCGAAGAACGGCAGCGCGATGATGTACACCTCCGGATGGCCGAAGAACCAGAAGAGGTGCTGCCAGAGCAGCGCGCCGCCATTGGCCGCCTCGAAGACCCGCGCCCCGAACTTGCGGTCCGCCTCCAGCACCAGAAGGGCCGCTGCCAGCACCGGGAAGGCCAGCAGGACCAGCACAGCGGTCAGCAGAACGTTCCATACGAAGATGGGCATCCGGAACATCGTCATGCCGGGTGCGCGCAGGCAGATGATCGTGGTGATGAAGTTGACCGAACCGAGGATCGTGCCGAAGCCGGAGAAGGCCAGCCCCATGATCCACAGGTCGCCGCCGATGCCCGGCGAACGGACCGCGTCGGTCAGCGGGGAGTAGGCGAACCAGCCGAAGTCCGCCGCCCCCGCCGGAGTCAGGAAACCGGCCACGGCGATGATCGAGCCGAAGAGGTACAGCCAGTACGCGAACATGTTCAGCCGTGGGAACGCCACATCGGGCGCGCCGATCTGCAGTGGCATGATCCAGTTCGTGAACCCGGCGAACAGCGGCGTCGCGAACATCAGCAGCATGATCGTGCCGTGCATCGTGAACAACTGGTTGAACTGCTCGTTCGAGATGATCTGCGTGCCGGGGCGGGCCAGCTCGGCGCGCATGATGAGTGCCATCACGCCGCCGACGACGAAGAACGCGAACGAGGTGACCAGGTACAACGTGCCGATCGTCTTGTGATCGGTGGTGGTCATCCATCTGACGACCACATTGCCCGGTTCCTTGCTCCGTACCGGCAGCTCGTTCGCGTACGACTCGTCTGCCTCGTCCGCCCCAGCTGTGCCCATCGTCGTCACTACGACGCTCCTTCGATCGGTCCTTCGCGGGTGGACTCGGCACCCGGCCGGGCGCCGCTCCCACCGGGGCGGCCGGCAGGTCCCCCGGCGCGTCGCGCCAGTCTCCTGGTGCAGCAAACCAGCCACGGGACCGACGTGGGCTGCCCGGCGCCCACCACGGCGTGACATTCACCCATCAGGGTGCGCTGAACCGCCGCGGTGTCCGGTCCGGATCAGCCATGAACTCGGCGGTACCAAGGGGCGGCCGGGGCGTTCGCAGCCGTGTGCGCTCCGGCATCCGGCGGCGCCGGCGTCACCGTCGGCGGGGCATCCGGTGCCGTCGATGTCACACGTCCCCAACCCGGCTTCCGTGAGCATCCGTTGCTGCCCACGACGCGGCCCAGGCAGAGATGAGTGGGCAGGGTGTCGATGCCCGTGACCTCGACGACCAGAGGGGCGCCCTCGACGGGGTGGGGAGCTGGGCGTGGATGGCCTCGTCGATCCGGTCCAGGGTCACCTGGGCCGAGGGCGAGTCAGGGCCGGATGTGTTTCAACATGAACTCGGGCAAGGCATACGGGCCGGCTTGTGGAGCCTCGGGATCGGCAGAGACGTCGGCGTCGGTGATTCGCGACGCATGTGTTTCGGCGTTGTCGATGGGCGTGCAGGCCAGTTCGGATTCCGCAGAAAGCTCCCAGAAGCGGCGGGTGTTGGCAGAGACGACGGCGTACACCGTGGCAAAGCGCGTGGAGAGCGGGGCGGTGAGCGCGGCGCGGCAGAAGCCGAAGGCATCGCGCGGGCTGAGCCAAGTCGCCGGATGACGCGACTCGGTGGGTGCCCGGCGGATCGACGCCGGTCGGCGGGCCCGCCTCTCCAACCCCGACCTGGAGGGCCACCCTCGGGTCGCGGCGGCGACCCGAGGCAAGCACCCCGCTCCGCCCGAGGAGGCGGCGGGGTGACACGTGGAGCCGGCGGAGGGGGCCTGACCCCAGACGTCGGCCCTGCGCCGCCCGGAGTCCACTACTCGATGACGAGCTCGACCGGGATGTTGCCGCGAGTCGCGTTGGAATAGGGGCAGACCTGGTGGGCCTGCTCGACCAGCTTGCGGCCGGTGGCCTCGTCGACGGCCCCGGGCAGCTCCACGCGCAGCGTGACCGCGAGACCGAAACCCTCCCCCAGCTTGCCGATGCCGACTTCGCCGGTCACGGCGGCGTCGCTGACGTCGACTTTGGCCTGCCGGCCGACGAGGCCCAGGGCGCTGGCGAAGCAGGCCGCGTAACCGGCGGCGAACAGCTGCTCAGGGTTCGTGCCCTGGGCGCTCCCACCCATCTCCACCGGAATGGCCAGCTGCAGATCCAGCTTGCCGTCGGGGGTGACGGCGCGGCCCTCGCGGCCGTGGGTGGCGGTGGCAACGGCAGTGTAGAGCGCTTCCATGGAAACCATCCCTCTCGAAAGTCATGTTCCAGCGGCGCTGTCCGACCGCCTCCCCATCAGGAAAGCACACAATTAAGTTGTGCGCAATTGAATGGCCCGCAGAGGTACGCTGGATTCATGACCTTCACGCCCGGCCCGAGCCGCGAAGCCCCGTCCGAGGCCGACTACCTCCGCCTCGACCAGCAGATCTGCTTCTCCCTGAACGCCGCCTCACGCGCCTTCGGCGGCATCTACCGCGTCCTGCTCAAGGACCTCGGGCTCACCTATCCTCAGTACCTGGTGATGCTGGCGCTCTGGGAGCACGGCGAACTGCCGGTGAAGAAGCTCGGCAAGTATCTGCGGCTGGACTCCGGCACGCTGTCGCCGCTGCTGAAGCGCTTGGAGGCGGCGGGCCTGGTACGGCGCGAGCGCAGCGCCCAGGACGAGCGCTCGGTGTACATCGACCTCACCGACGAGGGCGCCGCACTGCGCGAGCGGGCGCTCGCCGTCCCCCGCCGGATCGCCGCGGCAACCGGCTTCGGCCTCGACGAAATCGCCGATCTTCAGGCCCGCCTCAACCGCCTCACGGCAGCGCTGGACACAGCGGTACTGGAGGAGAACCCGAACTGCGCCGACGGAGCGTTCGAGGGATAGCGCCGTACAGCGAGCAGGCGGACAGGACCTCCCGAACACGCCCGCAGGGATCGCCTGTTGGATCATGGCCGAACAACCCCCGATCCACCGTGCAGGCCAGTGCCCGGCCCATGCGGCGATGGTCGGCATCGGCGAGCACAGCGTGGAAGGCCACGGCGGCCCCGGGCCCACAATCGCGAACCGAGTGCGAGATCAGTCGCCGTAGGCGTAGAAGCCGCGCCCCGACTTACGGCCGAGGGCGCCCGCGGCAACCATGCGCCGCAGCAGCGGCGGGGGCGCCTCAAGCGGTTCCTTTGTCCTCTCCGCGGGCAGCCCTCGGCCGCCGTAGAGGTCCGGGGGCCTCCGGTTGCCTCGGGGCCGGCCTACTGCCATTCGGCATACGCACCGGGGTCGCAGAGTTCGAGAACGATCTCGCCTGTCTCCGGGGCAGCTTCCGCCACGGGGCGCACCCGCGCGCCGACGTGCACCAGGTGCGGCGCGGCGCCCACGACACGGCACCGGAACACGAAGCCCTCGGGCAGCCGGACGAGGGACTCGTTGCGTGCCGCCTCTGTGTACCGGTGCACCACGCTGGTCCGCACGACGACGCCGAGACCGTCACTGCGTACGGAATCCAGATCGCTCGACGCGCACACAGGGCACAGAAGCCGCCTGAAGGACGCGGTGCCGCACCAGCGGCAGAGCTGATAGATCAGTCCGGCTTCACCCTGCGCCGCCGGTGCGGCACCGATCGCTGAAACGGAGTGGGACACGTCTCGACCCCCTGAACTCGGCTCGGTGCGTCAGCGTCGTGGCTCGACACAGACGCCCACGCATCATATGGAACTGAGTGCCGAGACGTAAAGGTACTGAGTTCCTTCTCTGTGATCAGTCCTCGGCGAGAGCCGACTCGATCCTCTGCACCACACGCCACATCGGCGTGCTCCTGGAGGCGACCACCACGACGACCTCGTCGTCGTCCGCGGTCGGCCCTGCGGCGCCCGCGGCCTTCGCCCCCCAGACTTCCTGCACGACACCGAGGGCATGGTCCACCGCGGCCTCGGCGTCACCCTCGCCACCCGAACGCAGCCACGACCGCAGGCCGTTGTTGTGCGCGGCGACCACGGCAGCGGCGATCACCTCGGCGTGCAGCGGGCCGTCCGGCGTGCCGACATAGCGACCCCGCAGGTATTCGGCCATCGTCCGTTCGTAGCGGCGCACCACGGACAACTCATAGGTACGCAGGCCGGGAACCTCCCGCGTGAGGCGGTAGCGCTGGACCGAGAACTCCGGATTCGCCGCATACATCCGCAGGACGAGCCGGGCCGCATCGCACACCGTGCTCACCGGGTCGCCTTCGTCGGCGGCCTCCAGCAGCGCGGTCATGTCGGCGAGGCAGCGCTCGTGGTCGGGGAAGACCACGTCCTCCTTGGAGGGGAAGTAACGGAAGAACGAACGCCGTCCGACTCCGGCCCGGGCAACGATGTCGTCCACGGTGGTCCGCTCGAAGCCCCGTTCCAGGAAGAGCTGGAACGCCGCTTCGGCGAGCACCTCCCGCATGGGGGGTTTCTTCACTGGTCTGCGTGCCTCGGTCATGCCCGGAACCTAACACCGATCCCAACCGTTCGACACTACGTACCTTTACAGAGGGTACTGAGTGCCATATGGTCATCTCAGGACCCACACCCAAGTAGGAGAGCCGGCGTGAGCTTGAGGATCGTTGTCTGTGTGAAGTATGTGCCCGACGCCACTGGCGACCGGCACTTCGCCGATGACCTGACGCTGGACCGTGAGGATGTGGACGGTCTGCTGTCGGAGCTCGACGAGTACGCGGTGGAGCAGGCGCTGCAGATCGCCGATGAGGCGGACGATGCGGAGATCACTGTGGTGACGGTGGGTCCGGAGGATGCCAAGGACGCGTTGCGCAAGGCGCTGTCGATGGGTGCGGACAAGGCCGTTCACGTCGAGGACGACGATCTGCACGGTACGGATGTGATCGGTACGTCGCTGGTGCTGGCGAAGGCGGTCGAGAAGGCGGGTTACGACCTGGTGATCTGCGGTATGGCGTCGACGGACGGCACGATGGGTGTGCTGCCGGCGGTGCTGGCGGAGCGTCTGGGTGTTCCGCAGGTCACGTTGCTGTCCGAGGTGAAGGTCGAGGGCGGCACGGTGACCGGGCGTCGGGACGGTGACAGTGCCAGTGAGCAGCTGCAGGCGTCGCTGCCGGCGGTGGTGTCGGTGACGGACCAGTCCGGTGAGGCCCGGTATCCGTCGTTCAAGGGGATCATGGCGGCGAAGAAGAAGCCGGTTCAGTCCCTGGATCTGGAGGACCTGGAGATCGGGGCGGACGAGGTCGGTCTGGCGGGTGCGTGGACCGCGGTCGATTCCGCGGCGCAGCGTCCGGCCCGTACGGCGGGCACGATCGTCAAGGACGAGGGCGAGGGCGGCAAGCAGCTGGCCGAGTTCCTCGCGGGCCAGAAGTTCATCTGACCTGTCGGCCTGTTCGGCCCTGTATGTCCCTCTCACCCTCGTTTGTGCAGGAGATTGAAGTCCCATGGCTGAAGTTCTCGTCTATGTCGACCACGTGGACGGTGCCGTCCGCAAGCCCACTCTGGAGCTTTTGACGCTGGCCCGCCGGATCGGTGACCCGGTCGCGGTCGCGCTGGGCGGTGGTGCGGCCGGCACCGCGGCGGTGCTCGCCGAGCACGGTGCGGTCAAGGTCCTGACCGCCGAGGCGCCGGAGTTCGCCGATTACCTGGTCGTGCCGAAGGTCGACGCGCTGCAGGCCGCGTTCGACGCGGTGTCCCCGGCCGCGGTACTGGTGCCGTCGTCCGCGGAGGGCAAGGAGATCGCGGCCCGGCTCGCGGTCCGGATCGGGTCCGGGATCATCACGGACGCGGTCGACCTGGAGGCCGGTGAGCTGGGTCCGGTCGCCACCCAGTCCGCGTTCGCCGCGTCGTTCACCACCAAGTCCCGTGTCTCGCACGGCGTCCCGGTCATCACGGTCAAGCCGAACTCGGCGCCCGTCGAGCCGGCCCCGGCCGCCGGTGCGGTCGAGACCCTGCCGGTCACCTTCTCCGCGCAGGCCACCGGCACGAAGGTCCTCTCCCGCACCCCGCGCGAGTCGACCGGGCGCCCGGAGCTGACCGAGGCCGCGATCGTGGTCTCCGGCGGCCGCGGGGTCAACGGTGCGGAGAACTTCGGACTCATCGAGGCGCTCGCCGACTCCCTCGGCGCGGCCGTGGGTGCCTCGCGCGCCGCGGTCGACGCCGGCTGGTACCCGCACTCCAACCAGGTCGGCCAGACCGGCAAGTCCGTCTCCCCGCAGCTCTACATCGCCTCCGGTATCTCCGGCGCGATCCAGCACCGGGCCGGCATGCAGACCTCCAAGACCATCGTCGCGATCAACAAGGACGCCGAGGCCCCGATCTTCGACCTCGTCGACTACGGCATCGTCGGCGACCTCTTCCAGGTCGTCCCCCAGCTCACCGAAGAGGTCAACTCCCGCAAGGGCTGATGCCCGTGCAGCGTGTCGTGCGGCGGTTCCGCACGACACGTCTGCTCACCGTCTCAGACCCGCCGCCCGTCGCTGGTCGTGCAGTGGCACAGCCACGCGGGAAAGGCGGGGGAGACAGGCACTGCCCGTCTCCCCCGCCTTCGGTATCCGTGATCAGCCTGCGGCCGCCTCTTCGATGAAGTCCGTGACCGGGCCGGGCCGGGAGGACAACGAGGCGTGGCCCGCGACCAGTTCGATGGTCTTGCGCGGATTCATGCGCTGGGCCATGCGGCGTTCGTTGTCGGGGTGGATCATGCGGTCCGCGGTGGAGACCTGGTACCAGCTCGGCTTCGCACGCCAGGCCGCCGAGGTGACATTGTCGCCGAACGTCGATGCCAGCGGAGCCTTCTGCGTCACGGCCATGACCAGCGCCTCATCGGCCGACAGGTCCTGCGCAAAACTCTCGTGGAACTTGTCCTGCTTGATCCACAGGTAACCGTCGGAGTCCGGGGCGAGGTTCTCCACAGCGGCCGGCGGCATCTCCTGGCTGATCGCACCGGGACTCTCCCCGGCATCCGGGGCGAACGCGGCGATGTAGACGAGACCCTTCACGTTGGGCAGATCTCCGGCCTCGGTGATGACGGCGCCTCCATAGGAGTGCCCGACCAGGAGAACAGGCCCGTCGATCTTCTGGACCATCTTGCGCGTGCGTGCGGCGTCGTCGGCCAGCGAGGTAAGCGGCATCTCCACGGCGTGCAGGGAGCCGAAGCCGCGTCTGTGCAGCTCGGTGATGACCTTGCCCCAGTGGGCGGCGCCTCCCCAGAAGCCGTGGACCAGAACTACGGCGGGTTTGTCAGCCATGGCATGTGCACCATTTCCCTCTCGCCGGGGGGTCTGCTTGCATCGGCAACGCTAAGCGGACCGCCCAAGGGTCGCCACCGCACACAGATTCACTCAATCCTGTCCACGAGGCAGCCCCTGACCACGGCTTTCCGGCACGGGTCAGCTATCGGCCGGCGGCCTCCTCGCGTTCCAGCGCACGGATCAGGGCCTCGAACCCGCGGCGACGCCTGCGGTGTCCCCGCTGGTCACTCGCTCCACCAGGAAGCCCCGGAGGGTCGCGAGGATCATCTCCACGACCTCGTGCCTGCGTCGGTCTGACCAGTCCTCGGGACAGATGGACAGGAGGGCGGCCAGGCACTGCTGCGAGACCTCCCGGCCGGGCTCGGCACAGCGCGATCCGCTACGACGACACCCCGGTCAGCCCCCGCTTACGCCCCGCCCACGTCTGAGCGCTGTGCTCCAGACCATCCGCACAGCGGGCCTTGAGATCACCGGAAGCCGGCGCCCCCTGATGCGCACCGACCGCGCGCAGCACCATCTCGTCCTGGGGCGTGAGGTGTTTGAGGCGGTCACGGATCGCCACCCCGCAAGGCCCGGGCACCACGAAGGAGGCTGTCAGCTTCCGTAAACCACCCACCACACCACTCCCACCCAAGTCGGACCCTGCCGCCCAGCCCAACGAGCCACAGCCGCCAAGGTCACCGATTCGACCCCAGAACGCCCGTTCCCACCCCCACAAACCCACCCACAGGACTCACTCCCGCACGCCACCACTCACTTCGGCTCAGTAAACCGACAGCAGCTCGCAACCCCCTACAGCTTCCACTTTCGGACGCGCTGAACCGACTGCACCCCCGCGCGTCCGCGTGCGCGCCGCGGTACAACTCCGTGTCAGGAGTTGCGGAGCATTCAGAGGTTGGCGTCCAGGAACTCCCTGAACTGCGTCCTGTTCATGGGTCCGGTCCGAGTCGCTGTCACTTCCCCCTGCTTGATCAGGAGAAACGAGGGCGCGCCGGTGACCCCGTAGCGTCGGGTCGGTTCCGCGCACCGGGCCATGTCGGTCCTGACGACGGTCAGCCGCTCCCCGTACGCGTCGGCCATCTCGCGCACGAGGGAGTCCATCTCCCTGCACACCTCAGCCACCTTCGCCCAGGTCCCGCAGAAGTACGCAAGCACCGGTGCGTCGGCCCTGGCCAGAACAAAATCGAACTCAGCGTTCTCCAGCGGCTGGTGGACCCGACTCGCCATCGGCGCTCCTGAGGTGGTGATCAACACGGCAGTACCCATCATGACCTGCCCCTGCCGCCGAAGCATGCGCGGGCCGGGCGGTACGCGGAGGCCGGGGCGGGCCCGGCCGGTCGCCGGTACGGCGCCCGCGGAGCCGACGACGGGAGGGCAGTCGATACCCAGGACCGTCACGGCGGGTCGTGCCCACAGCCGGCAGGCGATCGTGCCGGTCCCGGCGAGCCGCAGAGAATTCCCGCGTTCGCGCCGGAACTGATCGTCGTCGTATTCAGCGCCCTGCCGTGTGGCGTCGCGGTCGAGACCTTCGATGCGGGTGCTGCCGTCGGCCGGGTCCCGTAGCGAGGTGAGGGCCCGGACGAGGGGGCCCGACCCGCCAGGTCATGTCCGGGGCGCGATCCCGGCATCCCCGGTAGACGTGCAGCCGACTGCTTCAGCACCACTCGTGCGGCTCCCGCCAGGACCCGCTGTCGGGAACCACTGTCACTCCGACCTGTACGTTACGAGCGATCATTCGCCAGCGACGAGAAGGAACGATGACGTACCTCCCGAGACCTTCGACCGAGGCGATACTCCATGCTCTGCCGGGCCTTGCGCCTTTTGCGCGCGAAGCCATCGTGCTCCACCCCCAGCGGGGAGAACCGGGTCCGGAGAACAGTTCGATCGGCGGCCCACTGCTCTGGCCGCGCGACGAACCCTGGCCTACGTGCGCCGTGCCCGACGAAGTCGAACCTGCGGGCCGCCCGGCTACGGCCATGGTGCCGGTCGCCCAGATATTCGAGCGGGACATGCCGGGGCCGTGGTGGCCCTCCGACCGCGATCTCCTGCAGATTCTGTGGTGCCCCAACGAACACTGGGATCCCCCCGCGCAACAGGCCGACGTCAGCCCCATCGTGGAGGTGCGATGGCGGCGAGCCGCGGACGTCGACACCCCACTGGAGGCCCCTCCCTCGCCTTCACGGCACTCCGAGGACGGTTATCTGCCGGAGCCGTGCACCCTCACCGGCGAGTTGCTGACCGACTTCCCGTTTCGGGAGCAACTGCCGTCGGAGATCCGTCCGGCGCTGCAGGAGTTGGTACGCCGGACCGGCAACGGCGGCGACGTGATCACTCGTCTCGCGGGCTGGAAACTCGGGGGCTGGCCGACCTGGCACCTGACGCACCCGGTGGTCTTCCGTTGCCGCACGTGCGAGACCGATATGACACTGCTGTTCACCGTGGCCAGCGATGACGAAACGGGAGTCATCGTAGGGCGGTGACTCCTCCACCCCGTGAACGGGGTGGCTTCTCGCTATGCCGGTTGGGCTTCGCGACGGACCAGCCCGGCCCGTAGAACGTTGAGAGCACCGACGGTGTCCGCGTGCGCGCTGTGGCCGCACGAGACGCAGTGGAACGTCTCCTGTGTGGGCCGGTTCTCCTTGGCGGTGTGCCCGCATTCGGGGCATCGCCGGGAGGTGTTGCGGGGGTCCACGGCGATCACTTCCCGCCCGGCGCATTCTGCCTTGGCATTCAGGATCGCGAGGAACACCCCCCAGCCGGCATCGGCGATCGAGCGGTTCAGCCCGGCCTTGGCCGCTGCCCCGTTGGGCAGGAAGCTGCCCGGCTGGTCGGGGTCGGGCTTGGGGGCGGGTGCCCGGCTCATGTTGCGGATCTTGAGGTCTTCGTGCGCGATGAGGTCGTGTTCCCGCACGAGGCCGAGGGCGGTCTTGTGGGCGTGGTCGAGGCGCTGGCACCGCACCTTGCGGTGCAGACGTGCCACAGCCTCTACCGCCTTGCGGCGGCGCTTGCTTCCGCGCTTGCACCTGCTCAGTGCCTGCTGAGCTGCTTCGAGCTTCGCTGCGGCCTTTCGCCCGTGACGCGGGTTGGGCACGAACTCGCCGTTCGAGCCGGCGAGGAAGTTGGCAATGCCCAGGTCGATGCCGACCACGCTGCCGGTCGCGGGCAGCGGCTCGGGCCGGGGCCGCTCGGCCGTCAGGATCACATACCAGCGCTTGCCCTCACGCTTGACCGAGACCGTCTTGACATGGCCGACCACCGGCCGGTGCTGGTGCACCTTGACGTGCCCGACACCTTGCAGGCGCACCCGCGTGACCGGGTCGTGCGCGGTGGCATCCCAACGGCAGCCGTCTCCGTCCCTGGGGAACTCCACCGTGTCGAACCGGCCCACTGTGCGAAAACGCGGATAGCCCGGCTTCTCACCGGCCTTGACACGACGGAAGAACGCCGCGAACGCCTTGTCCAGACGCCGCAGCGTCGCCTGCTGGCTGGAGAACGACCAACGGCCCTGACGCTCCGGGTCGAACGCCCGGATCTCCTTGAGCTGCGCGGACTGCTGCCCGTATCGGACCGTCGTCTTCGAGGCGTGCCGGTAGGCGTCGCGGCGCTCTTGCAACGCGCCGTTGTAGAGCGCGCAGTGATCGCGCAGCATCTCGCGAAGGGCCTGGTCCTGCCGGGCGGTGGGTCGCAGGAGGAACGTGTACGCACGGATCATTCAGCCCACCCCCTCCGACTCGAATCGACCTTAACCGTAACATTGGTTCATGTCACCACGTTGGGAACCAAACCCCGACGTACGGCGCGGCCGTCACGTCATCCACCACCTCCACACGCAATTGATGTTCGTCACCAGATACCGGCGGACCGTCTTCAACGACGAGATACTGACACGCTACGAAGAGAGGAGTTCACCGGCCACGTCAACCAGGCCATCATGCACGGCCGCTTCTGGTCCGGCTCCTACTTCACGGGGTCATGCGGCGGCGCACCCCTCCACGTGGTCAAGGACTACATCGAGAACCAGAAGCGGCCCGACTGAGCACGGCTCCGCGGGCGAGGCACTCCGGAGCGAAACCGCGGCGCTCCGCGCCGCAGGGTTCAGGATCGGATTCCCTCCCCGCCTGAAGGCGGGGATTCCCTCCGAAGAAGAGGGATGGGGCGACCTGCGGATCTTCGTCTGCCCCGCCGACCGTCGTCATCCTTTCCAAGTGGACCTGCACTGAACGGGGCTCGCCATCGCCGTACGACGCCCCGGACACACCCCGGCGGTCCGGTCGTCGATCGGCCGTAGAACCCCCTGCACACCGCCGCGCCGGCGCATCCGCCGCGGCCGCCCCCGGGCGTGCCGCAGCACCGAACGGGTGACGACCGTGCGGGCGGCCGAGTGCCGACCGCTCACCACCCCGTACATGCGATAGATCGACATCATGATGAATCGAGTCCCGGACGAGGGGCTGACCAAGGTCCCCGGCAACAGCCTGATCACCCAGACTCCCGAAGAGGGCCGTGAACTGGCCTTTCTGATCGCCCGCCACACCATCCACGTTATTCAGCCGGACCTTGACGTACTCAAGGGCGGCCGTCAGGACTATGCGACGACCCCCGAGAGCCTCATCGCGGCATCCCATGTGGTGGCCGTGGAGTTTGCCACCATCGCAGCCGCGAACAACTACTGGCGCAGCTGATCCTGCCGTCGGAGCCGTCCGGTCGGCCGAACCGGTTTCCGTGGGCGGGCTCCCCCGCACATATGCGTCCCGCACCACGGTCATGGCCGCCCGGCAGACCGTGGACGCGATGTACGCCGCCCTGCCGCGTGCCTACCGCGATACCTTGCAGGCTGTCCCCTCGCCCGGGATCGACATCAACATGACGCAGCGTCTCGCCACAGCGGCGCCCGCTCGGGGCTGTCCGGCTTCGCAGCGCTCTTCAGGAACGTCCACCTCGTCGGGAGCACCAGCGGGATCGTGCGGTTCTTCGACGCGGGCCACCAGGTCGTCGCGGTGGGCCGCGCCCGCGGCGCCGCGCAGCAGCCGACAGCTCATCGACGCGCCGTCGTGCATGTGCTGACCGTGAGGACTGTTTCGCGCCGGGCCGCGTCCGCTGCGCGAGCCTCGCGCTCACGTATCCGCGCGGCGCCGATACCGGCCGAAACCCGGGAGGCGGGCCGGCGCGAGTGCAGACGGGAAGAGCCGCGGGGGCGACAGCGAGCAACTTGACGAGGGTGCGGGCGCCGGTGCGGCGCCACTTCGGGGGCAGGGGGTCCTCCCCCTCGCGCTGCACCCGGAATCCGCCCAACAGTTGGATGCTCAGCAGACGGTGCCCGCGCTGCCCCTCGGCAACGTATGGCTCAGCTGTCTCCTTCACGGGCGATGCTGTATCCAACACGCGTTGCCGGAGCACGGGCGCCTGTTGTCGTACTCCTCTCCTGGCCGTCTCTTCTCATGTCGGGAGAGGGAACCGGGCCCCCTCAGGGACGGCGCAGCGCCCGAGGCAGGACGAACCACAGGCCGGCGAACATGGCGACCGTAGCCGCAGTGATCACCACAGCCGCCGTGAGTCCGAGCACGACGTCCATGAGAAGCAAGGTGGCGCCGCTGAGCGCGAGTGCGAGAAAGACGAGGCCGACTTCGGTGAGCCGGGCCGACAGGGCCACGATGCGCACCTTTTCGCCTCGGTGGAACAGCGCCCGATGCAGCGCGACCGGGGTCGCGAGAATCGCGGACGACACCACGGCGAGCAGCAGCGTCGCCACATAGGTGTAGCGCTCCATGGCGTCGAGCGTGGGAAACCTGCTGGTGAAGGCCAGGCCGAGGAGAAACGCGAAGACGATCTGCACACCGGTCTGGATGACCCGCAGTTCCTGCAGGAGTTCGATCAGATTTCGGTCGGCCCGTTCTTCGGAGGTCTCCTGACGGCCCGGCTGCCGACTGTCGTCCCGCTCTGCGTCCACGCGCGACATCCTCCCTCCCGCCTCCGGGATCCAGGGGGGCAACGCACCGGACCACCGCATCGGCGCACGGCATGTGGGCGAGGCCGTTGCAAGGACGCCAAGGCCCACGACGGCGGGCCGTGCCCAGGGAATGAACAGGCTGAGCTCACCCGACATCGAGGCCCGATCCCGTGGCGGACCGGCTTGAAGCAGGCACACTGCTCCATCATTCGGCGGAGGGTCCTCCGGCAGGTGGCCGGATCCACCGCCGACGCGGGTCACAGCAGGTCTTCGATGGTGATGGGCAGCTTGCGGATGCGGCGCCCGGTGGCGTGGTGGATGGCGTTGGCGATCGCTGCGGCCGCGCCGACCTGTCCGACCTCCCCGACGCCCTTGACACCGAGCGGGTTGACGATCTTGTCTTCCACCTCGACGAGCTCGATCTCCACCTCGAGGGCGTCGGCGTTGCCCGGGACGAGGTAGTCGCCCAGGCCGGAGGCGACCCACCGGCCGCGGCTCGGGTCCATGTAGTTCGCTTCGAGGAGGGCTTGGCCCAGTCCCCAGAGCATCCCGCCCATGAGCTGGCTGCGGGTTGTTTTGGGATTGAGTACCCGGCCGGGGCGAAGGCGCCGACCATCCGCCGGACCCGGGCGAGCGCGAGGTCGGGGTCGACGGCCACCTCGGCGAACTGGGCGCCGAAGGTCATCATCCCGTAGTCGTGGGTCTGGGGTCCGGGAGACCAGGCGCCGACGGCTTCGACGTCGGGAAGGAAGTTGCGGTGGAGCAGGTCTCCGTAGCTCTCCCCGGTCTCCGGCTGATCGCGCAGCATCATGCGGCCGTCCTGCACGGTGACGGTGCTGGGATCGGCGCCCTGCAACGGTGATTGTGAAGCGGCGACGGCCTGGGCCACCAGCTGGTTGCGCAGGTGGGTGGCCGCGGTGTGGACCGCGGCGCTGATCATGCCGGATCCCGAGGAGCCGACCGCGGCCGCGATGGTGGGCAGAGCGGTGTCACCGCCCTCGAAACGGCAGCGTTGGGTGGCGGCCACGCCCTGCGTGGCGTCGTAGAGGGTGAGCCGGTCGCCCCGTGTCGGTGAGTATGGACTCGCCTGCAGCCCCCGCGTCCGTGAGCCGCCCGGGGTGCCAGGCGCCGAAGGTCCGTACGAGGTCGTCGCCACGGGAGAGCACCCACGCGGTGGCGACCTGTGCGACCGGTGCTTCGAGGTCCTCGGCGACCGGGCGCAAGACCTCGACGCGTACGAGGTCCCTGTCGACATCCTCCCGGGTGAAGCGCGGAAATCCGGGCTTCGTCCGGGTCCATCGGCCGGTCCATGGACCACCCACTGAGCAGGCCGCGGGAGCACAGCTTCTCAGTGGAGCCGATGGCGCACGCGGTTCCCTGGAATGTCAGTATCCGCCCACCTCGGACGACCGCAAACCGCACGCCTTGCCCTGCACCTCGTCGCGGATGTGCCTGTCCGTCGCACGACGGAACCGGCGGGAATCGGCATGATCAACCGCCGAGAGCGAGTAGGCGCGGTGACGAGCAGGGCTCAATGAGGCCGAGGCCACAGACGCACGGCGAAGCTGGTCCGGAGCCCGCGAACTCACCCCTCACACATCGTCGCCCTTGCCACTCCAGGCGGCATGAGCCCAGCTCTTCAGGGGGTTCCGTCGTGGTCGGGGTCCGGTTCGGGCCGGAGAACCGTTCCTCTCCGCTCGCCGGGACCCGTCACGCCGGGCTTTGGCGCGTCGTCCCGGGCATGGTCGCCGGAGATCACGCCTGGCACGGTCACAGCGGGCCCGGTGCCCTGGATCTCGGTCCAGCTCGGGGAGTGCAGTCCGGATGACAGCTGGGTGTAGGTGACCGCGGCGGGCCAGCGGGTCCCGGAGTCGAGGATCAAGCTGACCGCGCCCCGCAGCAGCAGTCCTTCGCCGCCGGGAGCGGTCAGCCGGGCTGTCCAGGGCCGGTCAGGGTCCGCCGCGCTGCGCTCTTGGGCGACGGTGACCTCGGCCCACACACGGACCAGGGTCCCGTCGCTGCGCTCCACCGTTGCCAGCCCCTCGTAGGGGTTCATACCCCCAGTCTGCGCCGACTCCGGGCTGTCGCGCAGCGAGGGGAACCCGCCGACAGCACCCACCAGCCATGGCGGCTCGCAGGGCGGCCTTCCCTCGGGGCCCGTCCGGGGAAATCCGGCGCTGTCCCGGGTGGCGTGCGGGGCGTAGTGGGCGTATGCGTGGAGTGCATGCGGTGGCCCGGTACGGGATGGTGCACGGGGCGCGCGAATCGCCACCCGAGCTGCCGCGCACAGGTCGGACGGGAGGAAAGGTGCGGTGTGATGCCGGCAGGATCCAGTCGTAAGCGGGAGCGGCAGTACGAGCACATCAAGGAGAGTGCCGAGAAGCGCGGTGTCTCCGAGGAGCGTGCGAAGGAAATCGCCGCGCGCACCGTCAACAAGGAGCGGGCCCGCTCGGGAGAGGCGAAAACGGCGAGCAGGGCATCCCTGCGCGATCCGAAATCCGCCTCACAGCGTGGCGGCGAACGGTCCCATCGCGGAGCGCAGGGCCCCACCAAGGACCAGCTCTACGAAGAGGCGAAGAAGAAGAACGTCGAGGGCCGCTCGACGATGAACAAACAGGAGCTGCGCGAGGCACTCGGCCGCTGACAGCCCCTCGTGCGGGGGCGAGGAGACGAATCCTGATGACGCCTGCACGTCACGTCACTCCGGTGTGCGGTACACCGTGCTGGGTCAACCTCATGACCCGCGATCTGCGCGCCACGCAGGACTTCTACACGACCGTTCTGGGATGGGAGTTTCGCCCGGGCAGCCTGGGAACGGGTTTCTCGATCGCCTCTGTTCAGGGCCGACCGGTGGCCGGACTGGCTGAGGTGGCGCCCGGCCTGCCGGTGGCCGGGGCGTGGACCCCGTACTTCGCCGTGGAGGACGCGGATGTCACCGCAGCCCGGGCCCGTGAGCGCGGCGGCACCATCGCCGTCGGCCCGGTGCGCTTCGGCCTGGGCCGGGGCGTGATGGCAGCAGACCGCGACGGAGCCGTCTTCGGCTTCTGGGAAGGCCGCACCCTGCCCTGGTCGGCCGGCCGCGGCAACGCACCGGCCTTTCTCGAGCTGCGCACCCGTGACGCGTTCGACGCCGCCATCTTCTACGCCGAGATCTTCGACTGGGCCTCCGGCGAACCCGGCGGCTGCGAGGTCACCTACGCCTACGAGCAGGACACCGTCACCGTCCGCCAGGGCAAGAACACTGTGGCCACCCTGCGCGGAGGCGGCGTCGGGGAATCTCCCGACCCCCGCGTGCGGCCGCGCTGGCACGTGCACTTCCAGGTCGACGACGTGGAATCAGCCATCGTCGCAGCACGCGCGACCGGAGGAACCGCAACCCCCGTGGCCCCCTCGCCCGGCGGCGGGACCGAATCCGTCATCAGCGACCCCGGCGGCGCCCTTTTCACCGTGTGCACCAGATCGGTACTCGCCGGGCCGATGACCACAGCCGACCAAGAACCGGTGTGACCGATACCGGGAGACCGGCGATGGCGGCGCCGCACAGCCGGGATGGAGATCGCCGCAACCGGTGATACGGTCCCGCGGCCGCCGTCCTCACAGAATCGGCGGTCCCGGTGTCCGGGGCCACCGAGGTGAGCAGTCGTCTCGCTCCGGTCGGCCTGGCGCGGCAATCACCTCGCCAGAGGTCCGGTCGGAAAGGTACAGCCGGTCGCCGTGCCACCACGGAGACTCCACCGGACCGTTTCCGGCGAGCAAGGATGATCGCCGAGACGGTCTCATCACGGGCGACGATCTCCCCGGCTGAGGGTCGTCCCGTAATCCCTGGCAGAACGGCGCTGGGCCCGGCTGGAGCGCACCTCCCCCGCGACCTGGTCCACTTCTTGCCGGGGCACGACGACGCAGAGGTCCAGTCGACCGCCGACGCGCAGGCAACGGCATCGTCGACGCGGCTTTCTTCTCGGGCGACGTACTCAACATCATGTCTTCCACGCCTTGAGCAGGGCGGACGCGACACAGTGAGCGAAACTCTCCGCCCCGGAAGAACTACGCCTCCGGTGACCGAGCACGGTGAAGCGGCCCCACCTCGTCCTTCGCGTCAGGCGAACGCTCTCACTTCCCAGCTGTCTTCACCTCACAGTGGTGACCATGCTGAACCGAGTAGCCGTCCTTTCCGACATTCATGGAGTCCTGCCCGCGCTCGAGGCCGTGCTGGCCGAACCGGAGGTGAGCGCCGCTGATCACATCGTGCTCACCGGCGACATCACCGCAGGTCCCCAACCGACCCAGGTCCTGGACCTGTTGACCAGCCTCGGCGACCGGGTCATCTGGATCAGTGGCAACGCCGACCGCGAGCTTCTGGAGTACCGCCGCGGGCAGCGCGACTCGATCCCTGATCCGATCGCCCCTTGGGCTGCCGAACAGCTGCGCGAGGACCACCTCGCCCTCCTCGGCCGGCTGCCGCGATCACTCTCCCTGTCCGTGCACGGCCTGGGCAAGGTGCTGTTCTGCCACGCCACCCCCCGGAACGACGAAGAGGTGGTCCTGGTCGACTCGCGCCTCGATCGCTGGAAGGAAGTGTTCAGTGGGCTCGACACCGACATCCGCACCGTCGTCTGCGGCCATATCCACATGCCATTCGTCCGCCTGGCCCACGGCCGACTGGTGATCAACCCCGGGAGCGTGGGCATGCCCTACGGACGGAGCGGAGCCCACTGGGCCATCCTGGGCCCTGGCATCGACCTGCGCGTCACCGACTTCGACATCGAGGCCGCCGTCACCCAGGTCAGCCAGGACTCCTCGTACCCCGAAATCGCGGAGTGGGCCGACTATTTTCTGCACGCGCGCGCAACCGACGCAGACGTTCTCGAAGCCTTCGGCCCGCGGGACGGACGCGAGCACGCAGGGTGACCGTCTCCTCCGTCTGCGACAGCAGGCGGCACAGCACCGACTACACCATCAACGATGACCTGCCCGTCTGCATCCCCGTCGGCGCACCGCCCTGATCCACTGCTCGGCGCCGGCCCGTCGGCAGAGGGGCACTCCCCCATCCAGCTCAACATGGCGCCCCGATCTGTGGCGTTCTATGGTCGAAATTGACTACCGGAGCGGAGCGCAGCGTCCGTGACGGTGGGTGCGATCGGTGAAGCGTCCCAGGAGCTGGACCCGCACATACAGGGCCGTCGGCGGGACGGGGACCGTCGCCGGTGCGACGGCTCGGGAAAGTCAGCCGGGAGGAACCACGATGAGCACGTTCACCACTGCTGACGGGACAGAGATCTTCTACAAGGACTGGGGCAGTGGGCAGCCGGTCGTGTTCAGCCACGGCTGGCCTCTCAACGCCGACGCATGGGATGGCCAGCTCCGCCTGGTCGCGGAAAACGGCTACCGGGCCATCGCCCACGACCGGCGCGGGCACGGCCGCTCGGGCCAGCCGTGGAACGGTAACCACATGGACACCTACGCCGACAACCTTGCGCAGCTGATCGACACCCTCGACCTGCGCGACGCCGTCCTGGTCGGCCACTCCACCGGCGGCGGAGAGGTGGCCCGCTACATCGGCCGCCACGGCACCGGCCGCGTCGCCAGGGCTGTGCTGCTGGGTGCGGTGCCTCCACTGATGCTCAAGACCGAGACCAACCCGAAGGGCCTGCCGATGGAGGCGTTCGACGCCATTCGCGAGGGTGTCACCGGCGACCGCTCCCAGTTCTACTGGGAGCTCGCGGATCCCTTCTACGGCTTCAACCGGCCAGGGGCCACCGGCTCGGACGGGATGCGCCGGGCCTTTTGGATGTGGAGCATGCAGGTCGGCCTCAAGGGCGCGTACGACTGCATCGAGCAATTCTCGGAGCAGGACTTCACCGAGGACCTCAAGCGCTTCGACGTTCCGACGCTGATCGTGCACGGTGACGACGACCAGATCGTGCCCTTCGTCGCCTCGGCGCCCAAGTCCGCCGAACTCATCAAGGACTCGACCCTCATAGTCCACTCCGGCGCCCCGCACGGCCTGGTCGGCGAGCATGAGAAGGCCTTCAACGCGGAACTGCTGGACTTCCTCAAGGGCTGACCGCCACCCACCTCCGGCCGGGCGACGCGTCCGCGCCTCACGAACGATTGTTCCGCCACCGTCCAGAACCAGCCGCGAGGGGAGCCTTGGTATGAACGACCCCGGATACGCCGGCGAGACGACCGCACTGCTTGTCGTTGACCCGTACAACGACTTCTTGTCCGAGGGCGGGAAGTTGTGGCCGCGAACAAGGGCAGTTGCCGAGCAGGTCGGCCTCCTCGACCACATGCGTCAGGTCCTGGCGGCCGCCCGTGCCTCCCGTATGCGCGTCTTGTTCGTGCCCCACCGACGGACTTCCCCAGGCGATTACGACACGTGGGCGTATCTGTCCCCCTCGCAGGGCGCAGCGCGCAAAGAACAGGTCTTCGCCGCGGGTACGTGGGGCGGAGAGTTCCACCCGGACTTCCAGCCGCGCGAGGGAGAACTTCGCGTGCACGAACACTGGTCCGCCAGTGGCTTCGCCAACACCGACCTGGACTTCCTGCTGAAGCAGCATCATGTCTCAAGGATCGTGCTGATCGGCATGCGGGCGAACACCTGCATCGACACCACTGCGCGATTCGCCCAGGAGCTCGGCTATCACGTCACGCTGATCAAGGACGCCATCGCCGCGTTCCGCCCTGAGGAGATGCAAGCGACGTTCGAGCTCAACGCTCCGACCTATGCCCACGCCATCCTCACCGCGGACGAGTTCACCTCAGGGCTGACCCAAGCGGCAACCAGCCCCTGAGCGGATTCATTCACGGGTTGTGAAGTCGGTTGTGTTTGGGAGGTGCCCAGGTCCGCGGGCGGGTGATGTTCACCAAGTCTTGGTCCTGGCTCGCTGGATGAGATGTTGTTCCCATCCATCGCAGACGTGGCGGTGCTGTGGACGCGAACGACGAGGCGAAAAGCGTTGGGGCCCGGAGCACGGCCGCAACGGAAGCATGTCCTGATTGAGGGAGCAGGTCGAACCGGATGCCTACCTGCGGTCTCCCGTCAACGTACCCACTGCGGGACAGCGGGTGGTCCCCTGTCCGCGGGTCCGCAGGTTCCCGGACGCTTCATGCAAACGACGGACGTTCGCCGAGCCGATGCCAGGGCTGCCCCGGCGGCACAGCAGGTGGACAGAGCGGTTGCGTTCGACGCTGGCCGCAGTCGGCCTCGCCCTCGCTGGCCGGGCCGACGGCCGGTGGATCGGCTACCTGTTCGTGAGGTCTCCACCCTGGCCACGTCGCCGGCGAACCCGTACCCGCTCTGGCATCCGCGCGTGATCTCGCCTCATACTCTGTCATGCGGAGATCCCAGGTGGCGTGTAGTGACGCAAGTAGTCGCGCAACCGCGGTTCGAGCCGTGACAGGTCATCGCCGTTGACCGCATGCCAGAGACGGTTCTCGATCCAGAACCGATAGGCGAACTCACCAGCTGCGCTTCGGCCGCCACGGCAGTGCTGGGGCCGGTGGACGCGGGTTCCACCTCGCTGGTGTCGAGTTCGAAGTAGGCGGTACCGCACCCGCATGTGCAGCGCGCTCGCACGTTGAGGTACGGAACCTGCCTTCGGAGCGCGACATGAACCGGATCGTCCGCGTGCAGGACCAGTGCAAGCACATCGGCTACGTCGGCAGGCAGGCCCTCGGTCATCCCCTCACCGTATCTGACCAGCGACCTTCGGTTCTGACCATGCCGGGCCGCCCCGTAACAAGGTGCCTGGGTCCGCCGCCTGGAAGTCAGTAGCCGTCGCCATAGCCACCATGACAGGGTCCCTCTCCCACGGCGGATAGGGACCGACCCGGATGACCAAGGAAGAAGCCATTCAACTGCTGCGGAGACTCGAACGAGAGCCCGCGTTGGGTCGGCACGTCGGATCGGACCCGACGAACTGCAACCCATCGTCCACTGCGCCGTCATGCTCGACAGATGGGACGACGACTGGGACGTCTCGCTTGAGACGCTCAGGGCAGATGCCGTCCAGACAGCGCAGGACCTCCTGAGGAACTGTGCCGGACGGATTGACGACTCGTCCCATGTCGCACACCAGCGATGAGGCCTTCGATGTCTGATCAAGCAGGGCGAACCGTCACGGAAGTTTCACCGAACCCCAGTCTTGAAGTCACCAGGGTCCTTGCCAGGGCAGTATCGGGATGCTCCTGCCGCGGCCGGGCGGCGGTGACTGTCCTCCGCTGTTCATCCGCGGCGTCGTACGTCCGGGCAGCCGACCTCCGGGGACGCGCCATACGGTTCGATGGCGGTCCTCACACCGCTGACGCTGCCGGACAGACACAGTTGGCCGCCCATCACCCGCAGGTCGACGATGAACTGCACGGTCTCGCCGGAGCGTTGCGGGCCGTGGATCCGCTCGTCGATGTAGCCGAGACCACGCAGGGCCTCCCGGACGCGCGACGGCGTCGGGCCGGGCATGCGGTTGAGGGCCTTGGTGATGCGGCGGGCGTGAAGGGGTGCCTCGCACCTCTCGACGGAGTCCAGCTCGACTTCCCCCTTGGCGGTTTCATCGGTCCGGGGCTCACCCGTGGGCGGCGGTTCAGCCGGGAGGGAGAGCTCGGGCAAGGGCGCGGTGGGCGGCGCTGTTGGAGCCGGCTCCACAGGCGGCGCCTGGCTCGGAAGGTCCGCCTGACACGGTTCGGCGACGGAGATGAGGAGTTCCATGAACGCGAGGAACTCGGAGTCGCCGGGCTCGGCGGCACCGGGCTCGGCGGCACCACGGCCGAGCTCGATACGGTCCCCGCCGCCCGCTCGCTCGGCACCACAGGAGGTAAGGGCGAGTGCGCACAGCGCCGCCAGTGCCGCGCCGCGCCAGACGTGGGACCGCCGGCGCGTACACCCCATGCGGGCGCCCCTCGTGGAAATTTGTGTCATGGCTGCAGTGTGGGGTTCGAGCGGTGGACCTCGCATGAGTACCAGTACTCAGCACCAAGGCCGGGAAATGGACGCCGGGCAGGATTCCCCGCTCGGCCGCAGAAAGAACCACCCGGTACGACAGCGGCTCCTGACACCAGGCCTCGTCGGCTGCGGAACACGTCGCCGCGAGTGCTGAGGCAGGCCCGACGCCGGCCGCCTGGGCCCGGTGGGCAACGTGGTTGGCCACGGGCGCCGTGGCTCAGCGGTAGGCGTACACCAACGGGCGGGCGGCACCCGGACCCGGCCTGTTGAAGGCAGCAGGATGGGCGACCACGGCTGCTTGATCACGCCGTCGGCCGGTAACGATGACTCAGCCCACGCTCATGCCACAGGTCAGGTTCACCACTGATCCCGACATGGCGGCGGCGCCGTCCGAGGCAAGGATTGCCGCGGTGCGAGCCACGTCGCTCAGGCTGGGCAGGCGCTTGAGCAGTGTCATGTCTTCAAGGAAGGCACGGAATTCGGCATCGGGCATGGCCAGGTCCGGCGCGACGGACGTCTCGGCGATGCCCTGGGGCCGCAAACAGACGCCCCTCACGCCGTCAGGTCCCACGTTCGGCCGCGAGTGTCCGGCTGAGCGCCTCGACGCTCGCGCAGGCGACCGCGAATCCACCGGTCCCCGCGATGGCCAGCGTGGCCGGCGACGCGGAGAGCGTGAGATTGGCGCCCGACCCCCGCTGGACCATGTGTCGTCCGGTGATGCGCGAGGTGAGGAATTGCGACGACGCCCAGGCCGTGATCGGGGACATGAAGTCGGCAAGGGAAAGTTCGAGCAGCGCAACGCGCTGTACCGCCTGGATACCGATCACGTTCAGCACCACGTGCGGCGCCCCGCCCGACCGGCCCCCTCCGCGAGGTAGTAGCCCTCGACGTCGGACTCGTTGGTCGCGTCGACCTGCGCGGCCTGAGCGGCACCCCCTTGGCAACAATCTCTCGCTGGACGTCCTGCACGGACGTTGACGTACGACCGCTGAGGAAAACTGTCGCGCCTTCCGCGGCGAACTGACGCACGCCGGCACTACCCACCGCGCCACCAGCGCCGAAGACCACAGCAACCTTGCCGTTGCGGCACCGGCCGACACGACCCTGCTCGCCGCGGCGGCGCCAGGACGCCTCCGAGCCACCCGTTCCCGCGTCACGCAACGTCACTGATCCATTACCAGTCCGGACTCAGCGGCTGTCGTGACCCGGTGCGGCTCGACATCGCCGCGTCGGGCGCATCGCGGCACACTGAGAACAGCAGATGGGGATCAGCGCCTCACCTGCGGGATCACCGAGAGTCGGGGCGGTCACCCGTCGGATGGGTGATTGCCCCGACGGCGACGGAGGTGCCTTGGCCGTGAGAGGCGACGCACTCATGATCATCGATGGTTCCGGCGTGATCATGGAGTGGAGCCACGAGGCCGAGTCCTTGCTGGGCCTGCCTGCGTCCGAGGTACTGGGCTCTCCCGCAACGGGACTCTTCACGGTCAGCAAGGGTGGTATCGGCGGGGAAGAGGTACGGCTGAGCAGCCGGGACGGCCCCATGGCAACGTGTGAGTTGTGGGTGCGGCCGGTGATGAGAGACGGCGCTGTGGCCTGGGAAATCGGGCGACAGCCGACGGAACCCGCGGGCGCGGCCAGTGCAAGCAGCATCAGTGCCGGTGAGATCGAGACCCTCTTCAACCAGTCACCCATCGGCTTGCACATCCTCGACCCCGAGCTCCGGGTCGTGCGCATCAATACGGCCACACTGGCCATGCACGGAGTAACGGCCGAAAGCGTACTGGGCCGGCCACTCACGGAGGCGTACCCCTTCGCGGACCCTGCGGCCGAGGAAGCCGTGGCCCGCCGAGTACTGGAGCAAGGCCTGCCGGTGCTCGACCGCTTGGTGCGCGTTCGTTTTGATGCTGATCACGGCGGGAGACGAGTGTTCTCGGTATCCGCCTTCCGGCTTCGGAACGACCAAGGTACGGTCCTCGGGCTTGCGATCTTCACCGTCGATGTCACCGCCCGGGAGCGGGCGCACACACACGCCTCTGTCCTCGCCGATGTTCGCGAATGCGTCGGCCGAACCCTCGATGTGGTTGCCACCTGCCAGGAGGCAGCGGATGTCCTGGTGCCCGGGTACGCCGACATTCTCGTGGTCGAGGTGGTGGACGACGTCGTACGGGGTGAGGACCCCCCACTCGGTCCGCTCAGCCGGGATGTGCCCCTACGGCGTGCCGCCTTCCGCAGCCGTGCCGCGGAGCCTGTGCATCCGCTCGGCGATGTACGCAACGTTCCGTACGGGACCCCCTTCGGACGGGCTCTGTCCGATCTGCGCCCCCGGCTCCTGGAACTGACTGCCGAGAGTGCGTGGTTGGCTGCGGACCCGGCACGGGCCGAGGCCATCCGCGCGGCGGGAGCGCATTCGCTCATCACGGCACCGTTGACGCTCCGCGGCACGGTGCTGGGGCTGATGAGCCTGTACCGCTGCGGGCAGACCGAACCATTCGGCGAGGACGACGTCGACCTCGCCCTCGCACTGGCCGCCCACACCGCGCTGTGCGTCGACAATGCCCGCCGCTTCACCCGCGAGCGGAGCATCGCCGCCACAACCCAGCGCCGACTCCTGCCCCAGAGCCCCTCTCCGCAAACAGGCCTCGACACAGCATGGCTCCACCTCCCCGCAGACCGGGGCGCGAGCTGGTTCGACGCCATCGCCCTTCCTGGCGCCCGCACGGCTCTGGTCACCGGCCATGCGTCCGGGAACGGAATCTCCGCCGCCACCACCATGGGGCAACTGCGCACCGCCATCCACGCGCTGGCCGCACTCGACCTGGAACCCGACGAACTCCTCGCCCGACTGCACGACACGACCGACCGTCTCGCCGAGGAACGCGCGGCGCTCCCGTCCGCCGATCCGCTCCACAAGGAGACGCTCACGGCAGGCTGCGTCTACGGGGTCTACGACCCCCTCACCCGCATCTGCACCATCGCCCGTGCGGGTCACCCCGCACCGATCGTCGTCCATCCCGACGGCACGACCCGCGTCTGCGATGTCCCGACAGGCCCCCCGCTGGGATGCACCCAGAACATGCCCAGGGCTTCCGCGAGCCTCGAACTCGCCGAGGGCAGCACCCTCGCCTTCTACACGTCAGCCCTGCTCCCGGAGGCGGAGACGGAGACGGAGACAGATCCTGGCCTGCTCCGGAGCGTCCTGGGCCGATCCGACCGCTCTTTGCAGTCCCTCTGCGACGACGTCGTCTACGCACTGGGGAACGAGCGCCCACGAGGCGACGCCGCGCTTCTCCTGGCACGAACCTCCGACATCGCCTCCGGCCACGTGGCCACCTGGCAACTCACCCACGACGCGACAGCCGCCGGCGAAGCCCGGGCGCTTGTCCGGCGCCAACTGGCCCAATGGAACCTGGACGAGGAAACGGCCTTCACCGCGGAGCTGATCGTCAGTGAACTGGCCACCAATGCCCTGCGCTACGGATCCCCTCCCCTGCAACTGCGCCTCATCCTGGAGCGCACACTCACCTGCGAGATGACGGACGCCGGCGACTCCGCACCCCATCTACGGCACGCCCGGGTCGTGGACGAAAGCGGTCGAGGGCTGTTCATCGTCTCCCAACTCGCCCACCACTGGGGCACCCGCTACAGCCAGAACGGCAAGACCATCTGGACCGAACAGAACCGCTCGCCCGATTGAAGGCTGATGAACCGCAGGTCCGCCATCGTCCGATCCGGGCATGGCGAGGCTGCAGGACGAAGCTCCGCGTCCCGGTCGGAACGAGGCGCGACTGCCAACGGGATGACGCACTGCCAGCAGAAGGGGACACCCGCTCGTCGATCATCGGCGAAACCCGGACGGCTCGTGCCGGCGAATCTGCTCGGGCGGTCCCCTATCTGTAGCGATCAGGCAGGGCCCTTCGCCTATCGCCGGGGTGCAGGTGCCACCGCGTCGAGTGCGATCCGGACAGGGCGCAGCACGACTTCACCGGCCTTCGAGCCATGCCGACCCTGCACCCCGCAGACGGAACCGGAGCAGTGCGGTACAGGCCGATTCAGGCTCTTCCGGGCGATGGCTTTCGCACGGTTGTCCGTCGTGCGCGTGGCACAAATCGTTGATCGGCCTGGCCGCGCATTCTGCATGGAGGCGGATGCGTGCAGGAGTGCGCGGCCGACCGGCCCCGGTCAGCGGTGCGGCCGCTGCCGCGCACGCCTCGACATGACCAGGAGCGACCAGGAGGCCCTCGTGAGACGGCACGTCGACCGCAGTCGTGCACAGCCCCGATGCATGGCGCCCTCCTGTGTGCCAACCGGCACAGGATGCCGATCTTTCCCCAGGCGGCCCCGCGTCACGGACGTCTCGGCGGGTCCGGGGCGACCGAGGGGAAGAGGAGCTGGATCCGTCGTGCGGGGGCTGGGCATCGACTTCGTTCCAGCGCCCGCAGGCGCCGGTCACACGCCAAGGGCCGGCGCCACGCGTCACCGGGCTGCTGCCGCGACAGAAGCGACGGAAGCCCGAGCCCTGCTGGTCGACCTCCCACACGGACATTCACCGCTGTTTGAGGCGCACCCCTGGAGCAGCAGCGATGTCACCGATGCGGCCGTTGCTGCGCCGTTCTTGTCGTCCAGGTCGGCGGTCGACCGGCCGGGGGCCGGAGACAAGGGAGGGCGGAGGGCGTGCGGTTTTACGCCCACTCGGGGTTGCGGCCACTGGCCGCGAGGGCGCGGTCGAAGGCGGGGCCGTCGGCCGACGCTTCGAGGGCCGGGCCGTAAGAACCATTGGCGCGGGCCTGTTCGGCCAGCTGCTCGACGACAGTCAAGGTGACCTCAGCGGTCTCCTCGCTGACGGTGAAGGTGCGGCCGATCGCTCGGCTCAGGTCCCAGCCGTGCAGAGCGAGTTCCTGCAGAGTGATCGCCGCAGCGAACTGGGCGGGCATCTCGCCGGGGCCGAAGGCGGTCATGCCTTCGTACGCGGCGGGTTCGGCCCAGGCCGCGGCTGCCTTGAGGGCGAGATCGGCGACGGTCGCGGGCTCGGCGGCCGTGGTCTCGGGAGTCTGCGGCTGCTTGCGGGCGGCGCGCTCTGAGCCGGCCAGCACTCCGGCGAGGTGGCCGAGAAGCTCGGCAACGGTGAACTTCTCGCAGGGGGTGCGTGTTTCGAGCTGGTCGGGGTGTACGGCGCGGGCCACACCGGCAAAGGCGGTGGCGAGTTCGTCGAGTGGGGCATTCATGGCGGGCTCCTGGTCCTTGGTCTCGTACGGGCAGGTCAGACGGTGAAGAAGGGAGTGGGCTTGCCGGTTTCGATGAAGTCCTTGAGTCGGGTCATCAGCTGACCCCAGGTGTCACTGATCATCGGCAGCTCGGATTCGCCCTCCGTGAAGCCGGAGTGCGAGAAGGCCACGCGGGTACCGACGCCGTCGGGGCCCGTGGTCAGTTCCCAGGTGATGGTGGTGCCGGCCCAGTGCGGAGGGAAAGCGCCGATGTTCACCCAGACGACGCTGTCCTCGTCGGCCTTCTCGCGGCGGAGCTGGAAGGGCTCGGGTACGCCGGGGAAGTTGAAGAACAGGACCTCGTCCTTGCGGTTCACATCGTTGGTCCACCAGCCGGTGAGGCCGTCGTGGGTGTTGAGCGCCTCGAGTACGCGGCCGCGATCGGCGGCGATGTCGGTCTGGAAGTTGATCTCGGCCATGAAGAGCTCCTGAAGGGTGATGCGTCCGTCGTACGGCGGAAGCGATCTATTTGAGTTCACACTAAAATAAGCCCTCCCCGGATAGCAAACTGAAGCGTCGACTAAAATTCGGAACATGGACGCGGTACAGGTCATCGCCGAGCCCAGACGGCGCGAGATTCTGCGGCTGATCTGGGACGACGAGCTGCCCGCCGGGGACATCGCAGCCCGCTTCGAGGTCACCTTCGGCGCGGTCTCCCAGCATCTGAAAGTGCTGCGGGACGCCGGCCTGGTTACCCTGCGGAAGGACGGGACCAAAAGGTTCTACCGGGCGGACCGCGAGGCCCTGGGCCCGCTCGCCGACTATCTCCAGGCGATGTGGGGCGCCAAGCTCGACGCCCTGGCCGTCCTCGCCGAAGCGGCCGAACGGAACGAGAACACACCATGAACACCCCCACGGACACGGTCACGCTCGAGCGGCACATCGCCGCCCGCCCGGAGACCGTCTTCGGCTTCTTCACCGACCGCGAGAAGTGGCTGTCCTGGATGGGCGCCGACGGCACGTTCTCCTTCGAGCCGGGCGGCGCCTACCGCACGCGGGTCACCGGGGAGAACGTCGCCTCCGGTCGTTTCCTCTCGGTCGACCCACCCAACCGGCTTGTCTTCACCTGGGGTTGGGAGGAGGGCGGCATGCCCGTGGCGCCCGGGTCCAGCACGGTGGAGATCACCCTCGAACCCACTCCGGACGGCACCTTGCTGCGGCTGGTCCACAGTGGCCTGCCCACCCCGGAGTCGTGCGCCGCGCACGAGGAAGGCTGGAAGCACTACGTCGAGCGGCTCGCCGTACGCGCGGAGGGCGGCGACCCCGGCGCCGACAGCTGGATGCAGTAACCCTCGGGCTCGAGGGCGATGAAGGGCGTATCCGGCCAGCGGCTCGCGGTTTCCGGGCCGCGCAGCGTCCGAGCAGCTGACCTCAGTCACGGCGGGCAGGCGAGAGGCACCCGTCCCTGAGAGGTTCGCCGCCCGACTACTGGACTTCATGGATCTGGCCAGCGGCATCGCTCGCAGCGTGGGATGGCTTCCGGCGAGGACCTGGACGGGTGGCAGGCCGACCCGGGGCGGTGCCGTCCGGTCGTACCGGCGGATCGGTGTGCCGGCACGATGGGCCACGGTTCAGCCCGCGCCGTCGGGACCGCCCGACGGACGGCAGGCCACCAGTCCCGCCGCTGCAACTCAACAAAGTCAGGGGCGGCTTCGGCCGCCCCTGACGATTCGTGGCGCGGCGGTCTGCAACCGAACACCGAGGCGACCTGCTGCAGGCAGAAATCTGGCGTTGGCTCAAGCGTGGTCAACCAGTTGTGCGTGGCCTTTCTGGCGTGCGCAGTGGGCGCAGCAGAAGAACTGGCCGTTTGTCTGGAGGCCATGCCCCAGGATCCGACATTGACAGTTCTCGCAGGACGGAGCGAGCCGTTGGGCGGCGCACTCAAAGCTGTCGAAGATGTGAACAACCCCTGCCGCACGCACCTCGAATGCCTTCTCGTAGTCATTGCTACAGACTTCACATACCGCCATGGCCGCTTGCTCCTCGCGCTGTGTCGGGCATCTCTCCTGGACGTTACGAGGCTGTGCCCGGCCTCACCCCAACGCAAGGCGACCAGCGGCATGGGCCTGCGTGATCACCCGCCTGGACGCGGTTCACGTACGACGGCACAGCACCGTCTCCTGCCGGCTTGGGAAAGGGTCACATCGGTGGCGCTCCAGTGGGCCAGGTCCCTGAACGCGTGTCCGACATGGTCTTCCCGGGTCATGGGCTGCTCCGTTGTTTTTCGGCGAGTACCACTCGACGCGCCCTTGGGTACCCCCGTTCCCACCCCCGCGAACCCACCGCCAGGACTCACTCCCGATCACCACAGCTCACTTCAGCTCAGTAAACCGACAGCAGTCCGCAACCCCTGCGAGGCACCGCCACAGTTCTGACCGCCCAATCGGAGACGCACGTCACACTCTCCTTCCTGTCACACTCCGCCCGGCCGTCTTGTCAATGGTGCGTAAACGTCAACACGGCACAGGAGAACGAATGAAGGACATCCTTGTCATCGGTGGAGGATTCGCCGGCGTGTGGAGCGCGGCAGGAGCCGTGCGAGCCACGCGTGAGGCAGGTGAGGAGGTGCGGGTGACTCTGGTCAGCGGTGGTGACGATCTGGTCGTGCGTCCCCGTCTCTACGAAGAGGATCCGGAGAGCAAGCGGGTGCCTCTGGACCGTGTTCTCGGACCCATCGGCGTGCGCCGGGTCACGGCGACTGTGACCGGTATCGACACCGGGGCCCGTACTGTGCGGGCCGTCGGGCGAGCAGGCGAGATGCTGACCCTGTCGTACGACAAGCTCGTGCTGGCCGCCGGCAGTCGGCTGGTGCGCCCCGACTTCCCGGGCGCACAGAACATCTTCGACATCGACACCCTGCCCGCGGCGGCCGCGTTCGACCATCACCTGCGGCGGCTGCCCCAGCGGGCGCCGTCCCTGGGCCGATGCACGGCCGTCGTGGTGGGCGCCGGCTTCACCGGCCTGGAGATAGCCACCGGCCTGGGCGAACGGCTGTGGGCGATCGCCCACGCGCACGGCGCGGGCGAGGAGGTGCGGGTCGTCCTGGTCGACCGCGCCGACGTCATCGGACCGGAGTTGGGCCCCGGACCCCGCCCGCACATCGACGGTGCGGTCGACGAACTGAAGATGGAGCGACGCCTGGGACGCACCGTGGCATCGGCCACCCCCGAGCATGTCACTCTCTCGGACGGTGAGGTGATCCCCACAGCCACCGT
The DNA here is from genome assembly GCF_035974375.1 of Streptomyces sp. NBC_01320. NCBI lineage: Bacteria > Bacillati > Actinomycetota > Actinomycetes > Kitasatosporales > Streptomycetaceae > Streptomyces > Streptomyces sp. NBC_01320. Next base: position 10,040,788 of record NZ_CP108390.1, on the reverse strand, counting down.
CGTGTGGACGGCCGGAATGGTCGCCAGTTCTCTGACAGCACAGATCCCGGGAGAACGCGACCGGCTGGGACGGTTGAGCGTGGACGCCTATCTGCGAGTGACGGGAGTCCCTGACGTCTACGCCGCCGGCGACACCGCCGTCGCCCTCGCGGAGGAAGGGCACTACACGACGCAGAGCTGCCAGCACGCCCAGCCGATGGGGAAATTCGCCGGACACAACGTGGCCGCCGACCTCCTGGGAACCGATCCGCTGCCCTTCACCCCCGATCCCTACAGCACCTGCCTGGATCTCGGTCCGGCCGGCGCCGTCGTCACACAGGGCTGGGACCGCACGGTCATGATGACCGGCAAGGACGCCAAGGCCCGAAAGCGGAACATCAATACGCTGTGGATCTACCCGCCGGTCGACGACCCCGAGCAGATCCTCGCCCAGGCAGGCCGCTTCTCCAACCTCTGACAGCGCAGGCGGCCGCGCATCCCGCCCGCCGATCCTGCGAGATCAATGCCGGTGGCGCGCATGAACGGCACCGCGGACAGGCATCGCACTCGCATGGCCGGTGCGGCGCCTGTCTCGTCATCGCGGCGCGGCCCGGCATCCAGCGCGCCGGCTACGCCGCAGGGGGGCCAGGCCGGTCAGCTGCTTCGACGACGTCGAGCACCGTGATCGACGCGGGTGACCGAGTCAGGACGTAGCCGCCCACCTTTCGCTGCAATGAATGCACGAGCCCGGCGCGCGAGACGGCTGGGGGCTGCTCGACAAGAAAGGCGGGCGAGAAGCCGCGCGGTTGCGCCGGCCGCGCGGCCTGGGTGAAGTTAGCGCCACCAAGGCATATATCGGACATCGTCATCGACGAAAGGACCATGCAATGAAGTTCGCAGTCATCGGCGGAACCGGGCTGATCGGGTCGCTGGTCGTGAAGAACCTGAACGCGGCCGGCCACCAGGCCGTCCCGCATTCCCTGTCCACAGGCGTGGACATCATCACCGGCCAGGGCCTGGATGATGCCGTGGCGGACGCCGACACCGTCATCAACCTGACGAATTCCCCGACCTTCGACGACGCTTCGCCTGCCTTCTTCCAAACGTCGATGGACAACCTCCTCGCCGCGAGTGAGAAGGGCCGCGTCGGGCACTTCGTCATCCTCTCCATCGTCGGCATGGATCAGGTGCCCGACCTGGACTACTACCGGGCGAAGGTGCTCCAGGAAGACATCCTCAAGGCCGGCCCTCTCCCGTACTCTATCGTCCGCGCCACGCAGTTCATGGAGTTCATCGACGCGGTCATGTCCGAGACCGCCGAAGGCGAGACCGTCCGCCTGCCGCGTACGCCACTCCAGCCGATCGCCGCCGCGGATGTCGCCCGCGTCGTCGCCGAAGTCGCCGCCGGCACCCCGCTCAACGGCGTACTTCACATCGCAGGCCCCGACGTCTATCCCCTCGACGAACTCGGCCGGCTCACCCTCACGGCCAAGGGCGACCGGCGCTCCGTCGTCACCGATGACACCGCCGGCATGTTCGCCGCGGTCCACGGCGATGTCCTCACCGCCCGGAACGACGCCCGCATCGCCCCCACCCATTACACCGACTGGCTCTCCTGAACCAGCCACAACCCTCAGTGGTCGGCCGTGTTGACCTCCCGTCCGACGACTCCACCACGTCCGGGCCGACGCCGACGTGCACCCGGGCATCGCGGGCTTCCAGGACATCGCCCACGACGTCGACTTGAAGTCCGCGGTGCTCGCGGCGCGCGACGATCGAGGCCGCACTCGAGCGCCGCGAGGCCCGCGGCTGCCACAACCGGTCCGACCACCCGGAGCTCGCCCCATCGCTGCAGGTCAACCTGGTGTGGTCGGGTCCGCGGCTGGTGGAACGGGAGGCCATCCCGCCGATCCCCGACGGCATCGCGGCGCTCATGCGTAAGGTCTCGACCATCGGCAAACTCGTCGAGTAGCAAGGGTTTCGAACAATGCCGTCGAAGAAAGATCCAGCGGAAGACGCCGAGAACCTTCAGGAAGCAGAGGCGGTGTTCCGCGGTGCACGCGGTCGCATGTTTGGGATCGCCTACCGAATGCTGGGCAGCGTCAGCGACGCAGAAGACATCCTCCAGGAGGTCTGGATCCGCTGGCAGACCTTCGACCGGTCCACGGTGCAGAACGCGCAGGCGTTTCTCACGACGACCACGACAAGGATCGCGATCAACGTCCTGCAATCCGCGAGGGTCCGCCGTGAGACCTATGTCGGCCCTTGGCTGCCGGAGCCGGTCGACACCAGCAGTGACCCGGCACTGGGCGCGGAGCGCGGGGAGGCTCTGGAGGTTGCGGTGCTGATGCTGCTGGAGAAACTCACTCCCACGCAACGGGCGGCGTACGTGCTTCGGGAGGCGTTCGACTACCCGTATGAGCAGATCGCGGAGATCATCGGTCAGACGCATGAGAACGTGCGCCAGCTGGTGAGCCGGGCGCGCAAGCATCTGGCCGCGGGAAAACGTGCAAGTGTCGCGGCCCCCGAGCACCAGCGGTTCCTGACCGCATTCGTGGCGGCCGCACAGACAGGGAATGTGACCGCACTGGAAGAGCTGTTCGCGAAGGACGTCGTCTCGTATTCGGACGGCGGGGGCGCCGTCCGGGCGTCGAAGTTCCCGGTCGTGGGCCCTCACCGAGTGGCGAAATATATCCACGCGTTCGCCGAGAACTTCTGGTCCGGTGTCTCGGTGGAGCCGGTCGAGACCAATGGCCGGGCTGCGGTGCGTCTGTACCGTGACGGGAGCGTGTTCGCCGTTGTCACGGTGAGCGTCACCGCAGACGGTATCGACCGAGTGCTGTGGATGATGAACCCGTCGAAACTCACTGCCATGGCCGCCTGAGCATTCAATCCCGCACCGGGCGTACATCGCGACCGTGTCCTCGGTACGGACCGTGCTCCCCCGGTGACCCAGTACCCCCACCCGGGCGCCCTGGGCCAGGAGTTCGAAGCCAGAGTCGAGGACTGGGAGAGAGCGACATTCCGCGACCCCGACGACCCTGAGGGGTACGAACCCCGTTACTCCTGGGACCTTTCGACAGCCCCGGGCTGGAAACTCGGTGGTCATGAGCCCTGGAACTACCAGGGCTACCACGGGCCGGTGCGGTAGGTGCGGCAGCGGGATGCGCTTCGTGGCGGCCCTCACCAGCAACGAATGGGACGGAGGCACGGAAAGCCGGGCCCCCGTCGGCTTCCTCGCGTAAGGCGAGACGCTCGGCTGAAGCGTCAGGCGGCGACAGACGTCGTACTCGGGAGTCGAGAAACCACACGCATCTTCGCCTGCCCCCTCTCCACGGACCACCCGGTCATCAGCGACCTGATGTAACCGAGCAGTGCCCGACCTGCTCACTGCTCACTCAAGCCGCGGCCGCCTCGGGGCGCTCGACCAGCCGACCGCGTTCGAAGCGGGCCCCGGCGCGAACGAGGGCGACACGGTGGGGTGCGTTCCCGGCCCGCCAGCAGGCCTGGGCCGACTCGATGAGCTTGAGGACCATGGCCAGTGCGGCGCCGAGGCTGCCGGCGGAGCGCGCCGTCGCCGACAGCCGGGACCGGGGCTCGCATGCCCGGGCGGGCGCAGTCCCGCAGCAGGCCCGCCCACACCTCGGACGACTCGCGGTAGCCGTCAAGCCTTCAGGGCCTGCCGCAGGTCGGTTGATCCGTGATTTTCCCCAGGGTTGCTCAGATTCCTCATGTGATTGACGGCTCAACAAGGTTGAGGTCGCCCTGAGGTTTCTCGCCCGCTGTGGGGGGTTTCCGCAGCCCCGAACCACCGCTGCATGGCCGCCCGGAGCGCATCCAGGTCTGCTGAGTCCGGGCGGGATGACGTCGATGCCCATGCCACGTAGCAGTCGGGACGAAGCAGCAGGGCGGTGGCTGCAGACGCGGTCGGCTGGGGCTGTGCGGTGACGATGTCCACGTGGTCGTGCCACTCGGACAGCGCCCCGGCAACCGATGCGTCTTCGGTCAGGTCGAGCAGCAATGGCCGCGCGGTTCTGGTCAGTTCCGTCAGCTGGACCACCCCGGTTGGGGTGTGCAGTTCCATGTCCGGTGCGAGCCGTCCGACCAGGGGGTACGTGTGGTGGCAGCCCATGTCGTAACGGATGTCGGTGCCGGCGGTGAGGTCGGCAAGGTGCTGGACGGTGTTCCGGTGGCCGAGCAGTTCGTTGAACAGCTCGCGCAGCGCGGTGACGTCACTGCCGGGCGCGGTCAGCGCGGCCTGCGCCTGGGCGTACATGACCATCCGGTGAGCGGCTTGCCGGCGTTCGGTCTCGTAACTGTCGAGCAGTCCGGGTGGGGCGCTGCCACGGATCTCGGCGGCGAGTTTCCAGCCGAGGTTGATCGCATCCTGCAGGCCGAGGTTGAGCCCGGGCCCGCCCCCTGAGGTGTACACATGGGCGGCATCGCCGACCAGGAACACCCGGCGGTCCCGGAACTGTTCGGCCACTCGGGTGTTCCCGCCGCTCAGCCGGCGCAGCACGTGTGGTCCCTCGCCGGTCGGCGGGCCGAGCGGCAGGTCGGCGCCGAGCACGCGGCGGATGCTCGCCCGCAGCTCGTCAAGGCTCATGGGAGCCTCTGTCCGGGGCTGGTCCCACTCCGTGGTGCTGACCAGCGGCGGGTGGCCGGGGAACGGCGCGTACGAGAACCCTCCGTGCTCGGTGCGGTGGGGCAGGAACGGCAGGATCGTCCCGTAGCCGGGCACGTTCAACGCGCCGGTCTCGGGATCCACCCACTCCGCGGGGACCGTGGCGTGTGCTGTCCGGTTGGTCCGCCGGTCGTAGGTGATGCCGGGAAAACCTATGCCGGACAGCTTGCGCGTGATGCTGTGTGCTCCGTCCGCGCCGACGACGTAACGGGCCCGCAGCCGGTAGGCCCGGTCCATGTCCGCGACGTCCAGGGTGACCTCGTCGTCCTGCGACAGGCCGACGAGCTTGTGTCCCCGCCGGATTTCGACGCCCAGTTCAGTGGCTCGCTCCTCCAGGACCTGCACGATGCGGTGCTGCGGCGCCGGCAGGCCGTAGACCGGGCTGTCCTCCAGCAGGCTCAGGTTCAGGCCCATCGCGGCGAACATGAAGTACGCAGAGTTCGGCTGCGGCGGCCCCGGGGTACCGCTCAGGCGCTCGTACAGGCCCCTGCGGTCGATCATCCTCACGACCTGGCCGAGCAGCCCGTTCGCTTTCGGCTCCGTGCTCGGCGCGGGAAGACTCTCCAAAATGACTGGCTGTGCCCCGGCCAAGGCCAGTTCACAAGCAAGCATCAGCCCGTTCGGGCCGCCTCCGACGATGACGACATCCTTGATCACGAACGTGTCCCCCTTTTGCGTGGACGAAGAAGAGCAGGACGGATCGGCCAGACAGCAGCCCGGCAGGATCGGTTACACGGTTTTGCTAGGGAATATGAAGGCCTGTGGCGATCCGGTCGAAGACCTCGCGCAACACCGGAACGAGCGGGGCGGGCGGATCCGTACGCAGGGAGTGCTCCACGGCCACGGCACTGCCCGCGCCGACCATCGCGGCAACCAGTTTCGGGTACACGTCACGGGCCACGTCGGTACCGGTGCGCTCGGCGATCGCCTTGGCCAGTTCCTCTTCCGCGGCCGCGTTCGCCTTGACGACCTCCCCCTGCAGCGCCGGTTCGGCCAGCATGAGCCGGAGCCCGTCCCTCCAGCGCTGGTCGTGGGACGACCTTGCGCCTGAATCGTCTCCCTGCGCGAACTGGGCCTGTACGACGTGAACGATCGAGTCCCACAAGGGCTCGGCGACTGGCCGTGTGCGTAGCTCGTCGGCGATCCGCAGCATGCGCTCCAGATGGCTGGCTGCGATCGCCTCGGCCTTACCGGAGAAGTAGTTACGGAAGGTGCGCACAGACACATTCGCCGCGGCGGCGATGTCCTCGACTGTCACGTTGTCCCACCCGCGCTGTACACACAGACGGATCGTGGCCTGGCTCAGCGCGACGCGGGTCTCCCGCTTCTTGCGCTCCCGCAGCCCGATGCGAGCGTCGTCTCCCTGTGTCATGTCAGCCACCGTAGCAAAACTTACCGAAATGGCAATGTTTCATTCGCGGCAAAATTATCCACTGCCTGTTGGCGGACGAGACAGGCTCTTCCCGGCCCGCCAGACAAGACCACACAGAGGTGAGTGAGGGGATCAACTGAGCAGGTCTGGGCAACCGCTGCGCACCCGGTGGGAAAATTCAAAGAGCGCCAACACGCACAAGAGCCGACGGTGATGGCGTCGCGCGACTCTATGCGCGCGGCTCCCCGCAGCGGCCGCTGACGACCTTCGTCGCCGGCTCCCCGCGCTCAAATGCCCCGACATCTCAAGCACTCACTCACCAACTGGAGCGCTCAGTCACCCTAGTTGTGAGACCTGAATTGGCAGCGCTCGCCAGCTGAGTTGCCCAGTCGGCCTTCGCGCGCACTCGTACCGACCGCCGTCGTCCGTCGTAAGGCTGCACGCAGCGCGGCGGCCCCATGGTCGGCTCACGTCCTGTCGTACCTGCGCCTCGACCACGATGGGCTCATCGGACAAGCCGGCCACTACGCGCGGCTCTCAGGGCTCCACGCCCCAGCGTCGCGCAATTTCCTTGAGGCGTTCGAGTTCGCGTCGCGCTGCTGTCGGGTGGGCGAGGTCGAGAGCCATCCCGGCGCGGGCGGTGATGTAGAGGATGTCCTGGCGGGTGGCGGCATCGAGGCCGGGGGCGGTCTGAAGGCGGCGGCCCGTGACATGCAGGTAGATCGCGATGCTCTCAAGATGCTCGCGCAGGTGCACAGGAAGCACCTGCCGCAGTTCGTCCTTGACGTAGTCGCGCGCCTGCCCGTCGGCCTCGCAGGGGCGAGGCGGCAAGGGAGCCCGGAGAAGGCCGGCTTCCCGCGCGTTGTCGTACATGTCCGCCACCAGGGCGCGTGCGGACGCGGGGTCTCCCTCGGCGGCGGCCGCGCGGGCCGACTCCAACGTGGAGCGCAGTCGGGCACGAACCTGGAGGTCCTCGCCTGTGTGGGCGTCCAGATAGCCGGACCACACGTCGAACGCCTTGCTCAGTTCGGCGTTCAGCATGATCTTGTATGTGTCCGGCACTCCGCCGCCTCTCCCCTCGGGCCGTCCCGGCGTGGACGGCAGCGGTACACGATAGGAGGGGTAATGGGCGCACTGCCCGCGAATTACCTGGGGGCGGCCAGCCGAGGTTCGCGAGAACGCCGGCCGCGAGGCCGTCCTGCTGTTCCTCGCCGCGCACGGCGTGACGGACGTCGAGAATCGCACTCACACCCTGCTGACCTGCATCGACGGACTGGTCTTCGACCGGCTGGTGAATGGCGGCGAAGTACCGCGCGAGGCCCTCGAAGGCCTGGTCGCCGCTGCCCTATGTCAGGACGCGGACATCCACGGTCCTGACGGATCCGGGAGAGCGAAAACGGTGGCTGGCATCCGACAGGCCAGGATGGCTGGATTCGTATGAGATCCGATCGCCAGGTGATTCAACACGGCGGACGCGCAACCGGCTGTGCCTGAGGACGCGCGATGAGCAGAGCCACGTCGTCGTGGTGCTCCGGGTCGCGCAGTGCACTGAGGAGCCGGTCGCATGTCTCCTCCAAGGGGCACTGGGGGCCTTCCAGCAGCTGGAGCAGTCTCTTCAGGCGCTCGTCGATGGGATGTTCGCGGGTTTCGACCAGTCCGTCGGTATAGAGGACGAGCAGATCGCCGTGCCCCAATCGGACGGTGCCGGCTTCGAAGGGGACGCCGCCGACGCCGAGGGGGACGCCGGTGGGCAGGTCGACCAGTTCCGGTGGATGGCCTGTGCGTACCAGGACGGGAGGCATGTGTCCTGCTGTGGCGATGTGACACTCCGCGCGGCGAGGGTCGTAGACGGCGTAGACGCAGGTGGCGATGTAGTGCTCCAGGCGTGTGGTGGTCTTGTCGAGCTGTCGGAGCACCTGTGCCGGGTCGAGGTCGAGATCGGCCAGCGTGCACGTCGCGGTGCGCAGTCGGCCCATGGTCGCGGCGGCGTCTATGCCGCTGCCCATCACGTCACCTACCACCAAGGCGGTCTTGTCGCCGTCCAGGGAGATGACGTCGAACCAATCCCCGCCGACCTCGCTGGCAGCTCCTGCGGGTTCATAGCGGGAGGCGACGTCCAGGCCCGCGTGGTGCGGAGGGTGATCCGGCAGCAGGCTGCGTTGAAGGGTGACCGCGATGTTGCGCACGCTCTGGAACCAACGCGCATTGTCGATGCACACCGCGGCGCGGCCGGCGAGCTCACCGGCCAGGGTGGCGTCGTCCTCGTCGAAGGGCAGCGGATTGCGAGCACGTATGAAGTCCACGGCGCCCAGGACTTCGCCGCGGGCGATCAGGGGGACCGCGAGATACGAGTGGACGCCGGCCTGGGCCAGAAGGGCGGCGGCAGCCGGGTCGCGGGCGATGCGGGGCAGATCCTGATCGGTTGCGTGCGGCACCAGCACCGGCCGACCAGTGTGTACGCACTGCGTGACCAGGCGGTCAGCGCCATAGGTGGCAAGGTCTCCGGGCCTGTCGGCGGCGCGGACGACCTCGGTGGGATAGGCGGCTACGACGGCGAGGGCACGGAAGAGTTCCGGGCCGGTCGCGGGCGCGGCCGAGCGGCGCAGGGCCAGGACGGAGTCGAGCACGTCCACCGCGACCACGTCGGCGAGGTCCGGCACCGTGGCCTCGGCCAGCTCCCGGGCGGTCTGGTCCACCTCCAGGGTGGTGCCGACGCGAGCGGAGGCGTTGGCGATGAGGGCAAGGCGTCGGCGAGCCCGTGCGGCCTCGGTGGCCGCACGGTGCCGCTCGGTGATGTCCACCACCGAGGCAGCCACACCGAGCACCCGCCCGACGCGGTCCTCCAGCCGGAAATACGAGGTGGACCACGCGTGCTCGGTCTCGGGTTCGGCGGGGGTGCGTCCGACGACGTACCGGTCCAGGACCGGGATACCGGTTGCCAGGACCTGGCGCATCACGGACTCGATGGCAGTGGTGTCCAGGAAGGGCAGGGCTTCATGGACGTTCCGGCCGATGTGGTCGGCGGCGGGCAGGCCGTTGATGTGGGCCAGGGCTGGGTTGACGGTGACGTACCGCAGGTCGGTGTCCATGACCTTGAGCCCGATCGGGGACTGCGAGACCAGCCGCTCGGAGAGCGCGAGCTCGGTTTCGACCTGCTGGAGGGTGGTGTGGTCGGCCGCGATGCTCAAGGCGTATACGTCTCCGAGGGGGTCCAGCAGCCGCATGTTGCGGAACTCGACCAGCCGGGTACTGCCGTCCTTGTTCCTGATAGGGAAAGCACCGGCCCAGCTCTGGCCCGTGTCCATCACCTCGGCGAACAGCTTGATCACCAGATCCAGGTGCTCCTCGTGGACCATCAGGCGTGCCGCGTACTGGCCCAGAGCCTCCTGGGCGGTATAGCCGAACAGCTCCTCGGCCTGCGGGCTCCAGAAAGCGATCCGCCCGTCGGCGTCCAGCACCACCGCGGCGACAGTCAGCAGGTCCAGCAGCCCACCCGGGTGTGAACGCCCGGGGCGCAGCCGTCTGATGTCGGCCTGGAAGGATTCGATGCTGTTCATGCAAGGCACTCCCTCCGCCTGCCAACCGACGCGGGGCCTCCTGCCGGTCTTCGGTTGCGCCGGTCTCCTTGCTGCTCCGGATACCCCCATACTCCCCCTGGCCCCGTCGTCATCCCAGCGCAAGACGGTTGGCAGACCGGAGAGGACTCGCCTGACGGACAGCAGGCGGTACCCGGCCTGCGGCTGCCCGTGACGGGGGTTCTTCCTGGTCGCGCGGATCGAGCTGAATCGGGAACGTGTCGTCGGCCAACTCCGTACCCGGCCACCGCAGCCCTGCCGGTCATCGCGGCCGTGTGTCCGGCGTGGCGGTCCGGACATCCGTCTCCGCAGCCACCGCCACGGTCGGCGGAGGAGGCCTGGACGGCTCGGCGGTGCCGATGGGCACCGGCATCCCCTTCGCGCTCGCGGTCCTCGCGGTCCTGGCCGTCCTGAGCACCCACCTGCCCTCTGCGCTGCGGGCCTTCCCGCCGACCCTTGCGGTCGCCGACGACCGGGGTCCGAGCGCTCACCAACGGTATGGCCGCCGTCCCGCCGGACGGGACACTCGGCAGTCCGCTCCCCACGGGTCCTGCTGACAGCCGCGTAGGTCGTCCAGCCGGTTTCCCGTGGCAGGCCTCATCACCTGCGGCGAAAATGGTGGGCGGAAGGCAAATGAGGAGGTTGGCATCCGGTGTGAAGCTCTCCCGTAGGCCTGCGGCGTCCGACGCGCCTCTGGCGCTCGGCCCGGGCGCAGGCAGGAAAGGGCTCAAATCCGGTGCCCTGGGACTGTGTTCCTCTGTTGTCATCGGCGTGGCGTCCACCGCCCCGGCGTACAGCATCGCGGCCACGCTCGGCCTCATCGTGGCGGGGGTCGGCCTGCAGGCCCCGATCATCGCGATCCTGGCCTTCATCCCGATGCTGCTGATCGCGTACGCCTACAAGGAACTCAACGCGAGCAACGCCGACTGCGGGACCACCTTCACCTGGGCGACCCGTGCCTTCGGTCCGCGCACCGGCTGGATGGGCGGCTGGGGCATCATCGTCGCCGACATCATCGTCATGGCGAACCTCGCCGAGATCGCCGGCATCTACGGCTTCCGGCTCCTGGGCTACGACTCACTCACGGACAACAGGGTGTGGGTCACGATCGCGGGCGTCGTCTGGATCATCGTGATGACCGCGATCTGCTACATCGGCATCGAGATCTCGGCCGCCGTTCAGCGCTGGCTCCTGTTCTTCGAGGTGGCCGTACTGGTGCTGTTCGCCGTCACCGCCCTGGTCAAGGTCTACACCGGTAATCCCGAGATGGCGATCCATGTCTCCGCGTCCTGGTTCAACCCCCTCCACGTGCCATCGGTCGAAGCGCTGACCACGGGCATCCTCGCCGCCGTCTTCATCTACTGGGGCTGGGACACCGCCGTCACGGTCAACGAGGAGACCGCGGACAGCACGCGCATCCCGGGGCGCGCCGCCATCATCTCCGTTGTGCTGCTGCTGATCCTCTATGTCCTGGTCACCACCTCGGCGCAGGCCTTCGCCGGAGTCGGCTCCACCGGAATCGGGCTGGGCAACAGGGACAACGCGGGCGACGTGCTCTCGGGCCTGGGCAACGCCGTCTTCGGCAGCTACGGCCTGGGGCCGCTATTCGCCAAACTGCTGATCCTCATGGTGCTGACCTCCGCGGTGGCCTCCACCCAGACCACCATCCTCCCGATGGCCCGGACCGTCTTCTCCATGGCCGCGCACAAGGCCGTGCCCTCCCGATTCGCCCGCCTGCACCGCAGATTTCTCACCCCGACCTGGTCGACGATCAGCTTGGGCCTGGCCTCCATCGGTTTCTACGTCCTCCTGACGGCGGTCAGCCGCAACGTCCTTGCCGACTCCGTCGAGTCGGTCGGCCTCGCAATCGCGTTCTACTACGGCCTCACCGGCTTCGCCTGTGTCTGGTACTTCCGCAGCGTGCTCACCCGCAGCCCCAGAGACTTCCTGTGCAAGGGGCTGCTGCCAGGCCTGGGCGGGCTGATGATGCTCTTCCTCTTCTGCTACGCCGCCTTCGACGTCTACGCCGACCGCGGCTACGGTGAGACCTCCATCGACCTGCCGTTCATCGGACGGACGGGCGGGGTGACCGTCATGGGCCTCGGAGCCCTGCTGCTCGGTGTCGTGCTGATGCTCATCGTCACGCGCGAGCACACCGCGGCCCTCAGGCTTCAACGCAGCATGCTGCCTCACCGGCTGCCGCAGCGGACCGCTGTCGAGATGGCGAGCCGCTATGTGCCCGCCGACAGCCGGTCCGGGGTGGGCGGCGACTGGTTCGACGTCATCCCCCTGTCGGGAACCCGTGTCGGCCTGGTCGTCGGCGAGGTCACCGGCTACGGACTGCTCGCCGCCGCCACCATGGGGCGCCTGCGTACCGGTGTACGTGTCCTCGCCCGCCTCGACCTCGCCCCGGACGAGCTCCTGTCGCGCCTGGACGACCTGGCCGGGCAGACCGCCGAGGAGAGGGCGGCCGTTCATGGTGCGGGCGGCGCGCGGCCCGGGGAGGACGCAGCCCTGGGATTGACGTGCCTGTACGCGGTGTACGACCCGGTGTCAGGACAGTGCAGCATGGCGCGTGCCGGCCACTCGCTGGCTGCGGTCGTCCTGCCGGACAGCGGCGTCACCACCTACCCGGAGCTCCCGGCGGGCCCTCCGCTGGGACTGGGGGGTCTGCCCTACGAGACCACGGAATTCCAGCTGCCGCAGGGCAGCCTCGTCGCCCTTTTCACGGACGGCCTCGTCCAGGCGGCCGCCGACGACCTCGACGTCGGCCTCGGCCTGCTCGCCGAAACCCTCGCCCAGCACCGGCGTTCCCTGGAAGAACTCTGTGACCGCGCAGTCGCGACCCTGGTGCCGGGGCCGGCGAACGATGACGCGGTCCTGCTCCTCGTACGCACACGGATGCTCGGCGAGCACCAGGTGGCGGTGTGGGAACTGACCGCGGAACCCGCGATGGTCGGCAAGGCCCGCGCCATGACCATGGGGCAACTCGGAGCGTGGGGACTCGACGAACTGTCGTTCACGACCGAACTCATCGTCAGTGAGCTGGTCACCAACGCCATCCGCTACGCCGCCGGGCCGATCCACGTCCGGCTCATCCGCGACCAGACCCTCATCTGCGAGGTCGCCGACACCGGGCACACCTCACCCCATCTGCGCCACGCCGCCGCTGACGACGAGAGCGGCCGCGGCCTGTTCATCGTCGCCCAGATCGCACAGCAGTGGGGCACGCGCTACACGCCCACCGGCAAGACCATCTGGGTGGAGCAGGCCCTGCCGGAATCCCCTGCCGTCGATGAAGCGCTCTGACAGCGCGATTCGTCCTGGGAGTGGTGTTCGAACGCGTTGCAGGCGGTGAGACGGCCAGAGGCCCGCCAGACTCTCGACATCGGCCGCGGCCCGGTGTGGTCGGTGGTGGCATACGCGAGTCCGTCGACGGTCAAGGCCGGCATCGGCAAGCTTCGCAAAGGTCGCCCGGGGCACCGGATTCAAGTTCGGCGAACGGTGGCCCGCACCGGAATGCCCGACCCGGCGCCCCGGCTTCTGTGCCGCCCTCGTCTCCACCGCCCGCGTCAGCATGCACCGCAAACCGCCGGTGAGGAGGTAGGCACGGCGTCCAGGCCTCGGATGCCCCGAAGGAACATGACCGTCAGCGCCACAAGGAACAGGACGGGAAAGGCCGCTGCCACGAGGGCCCCGGCCACGGGCCCCGCGAACACGCCTACGATCACACTCGCGACGATGACGATTCCCAGGCCGACGTGCACGGCACGCACGTCGGCCCTGATCACCTCTCGCAACGCCCGCATACCGGAGTCGTACCGCTCCCGCGCTGCTTCCGGCTCAGAGCCTGTCGGGTGACCTTCGATCGGATAGCGGACGCGGTCTGGTGCGTGCGATTCCAAGGCGGCGGGATGTCCTCGGATGGGGTCTCCCCTGCTCGAACGAAGCTGAGAGCTCGGGGAAGGAGCTACTAGGATATTTCGGCAACGCGGGAAGCGTGCGTGCCAGGGCGTGGCCGCCCGATCAGAGGTCACCCGACAGGCTCTAAGCCGAGGGGCCCTCGGGCCACTGTTTCACCGACACCCTCCGTTGGGGTCGAACCGCCCCTCATGCTCCCGCCGCCGCGGCGGTCAGCGCAACGACTCGGGCAGTTCTTCCCGGTGGACGATGCCCAGGCGCTGCGTCGCACGGGTCAGCGCCACGTACAGGTCACTGGTCCCGAACCGGCCCGGCTCCACGACCAGGACATGGTCGAATTCGAGCCCCTTGGCCTCACGCGGGCCGAGCAGCACCACGGGACGGGTGAGGTCGGGTTCGGCGCCGGCCGTGACTCCGTCGAGCGGGGCCGCGATCTCCTCGTGCAGCGCTCGCGGTGCGATCACCGCGAGGCGCCCCTCTTCGGGCGTCAGCTCCGCGACGGCCTGTGCCACCGCGCCCGCCAGATCCGCACCGGCCTCCCGCGTCCACGGCGTCTCGCCGGTGGACCGCACCGACGCGGGCGGCTCGAACGAGGGGTCCTGGACCCGTACGACCCTGGCGGCCAGCTCCATGATCTCCGCGGGCGTACGGTAGTTGACCCCCAGCCTCACATGCTCGAAACGGTCGCCGACGTACGACTCCAGGATCCTCTCCCACGAGCCGACGCCCGCCTCCTCGGAGGTCTGCGCCGGATCACCGACCAGGGTCAGCGAGCGGGTCGGTGACCGGCGCATCAGCAGCCGCCACGCCATCGGCGACAGTTCCTGCGCCTCGTCGACGATGATGTGGCCGAACGCCCAGGTCCGATCGGCGGCGGCCCGCTCGGCCGCGCTCCGGTGATCGGCCTCCTCCTGCCGCTCGGCCATCCGCTCGGCGTCGATGATGTCGTGGGCGGCCAGGCGCTCGGACTCCTCGTCCTCGAACTCGTACGTCTCCGAACCCCGGGACAGCTCCAGGACGCCCTGTGCATAGGCGACCCGCTCCTGGCGCTCGGCCTCGGCGGCGGCCCGCTCGGCACTGTCGTCGGCCCCGAGCAGCTCGGCCGCCTCGTCGAGGAGCGGCACATCGGCCGGGGTCCACTCCCCGTCACCGGGAACGCGCCGGATGGCCTCGGCGTCCTCTTCCGGTACGTACACCGGCTCGGCCAGATAGTCAGCGAGGAACCGCTCGGGGGTGAGCGCCGGCCACAGCTCTCCGACGGCGGCGTGCACCTCCTCGCTCGCGGCGACGCTCTTGCCGAGCTGGGCGATGTCGTCCGCACCGAGGAAGTTCGGGCCGCCGTACGGGTCCGCGCCGATGCGTTCGGCGAGCTGCGCGGTGAGGGCGTCGATGACGTGGAACGCGAAGTGCGGACGGGCGAGGTTGTGCGGCAGACGGGTCTCGCGGGCCGACTGCCGGGCCTCGTAGGCGATCTCCCAGTCCAGGACGAGGTCCCCGTCGTCGTGCGGGATGACCACCGGCGCGCCGGGCTCGGGCAGCCCCTGCCGGTCGCGTACGGCGCGGGCGAGCGCCTCGGCCATCCCCGCGCCGCCCTTGACGGCGGCCGCACGGGGGGTATCGGTTCCGCGGGCGTGGACACCGGGGAAGAGCTCGGCCTGCGTGGCCAGCATGACCCCGGTCTCGCCGAGGGCGGGCAGCACCTCGCCGATGTAGCGCAGGAAGGCCGGATTGGGGCCCACGACCAGGACCGCGCGCTTGGCCAGAAGCTCACGGTGCTCGTACAGCAGGAAGGCCGCACGGTGCAGCGCGACCGCGGTCTTGCCCGTGCCGGGGCCGCCCTCGACGACGAGGACACCACGGTGCGGAGCACGGATGATGCGGTCCTGTTCCGCCTGGATGGTCCGCACGATGTCGCCCATGCGGCCGGTGCGGGCGGAGCTGAGCGCGGCGAGCAGCACGGTGTCACCGCTCGGGTCCTCGAAACCGCTGCGTTCGCGGTCCCCGAGATCGAGGATCTCGTCGTGCAGTTCGGTCACCGTGCGGCCCTCGGTGGTGATGTGCCTGCGTCGGCGCAGATCCATGGGCGTATGCCCGGTGGCGAGATAGAAGGGCCGGGCGACAGGTGCCCGCCAGTCGATCAGCAGAGGCGTGTGTTCGGTGTCGTCCTCACGGATTCCGATACGGCCGATATGGTGCGCGGCACCGTCGCGGAGGTCTATGCGGCCGAAGCACAGCGAGCCGTCCACCGCATTCAGGGCTGCCAGCAGACCGGAACGCTCGGCGAGGAGCACATCGCGTTCGAGACGGGCCTGCAGGCCGTTCCCTACCGGGGTCAACGCGTCCTCGACACGCTGCGCGGTGACCCCGCGCAGCGTGTCGACACGGCTGTAGAGCCGGTCGATGAATTCCTGCTCCTTCTGCAATTCGACGTTTTCGCGAGTTGACAAAGTCGCTCCCTGCCGGATATGGTGTTCCTAGGGGCCCCGGTGAGGGGTTTTTTCTGTGAGTGCACAGAACCACTCAATATACGTGAGGAAATCCCCGTTCCGCAATTGCGGAACGGGGATTTCCTGTGCTCGGGGACCATGGCCCGGGAACTGAGGTCACGACAGACGCGGCCGCGCGCGAATCGGCAGCGCGTCTGTACCGTGCGCGCATCCCTGCCCGCGGCGCCGCCCGTGCCGGAGGGCTCTTCGCGGGCCCCTGCTGGACGAGGCCTCCCCCGAGGTCAGTGACTCCGCCGCCCGCCCCGGTAGCGTCTCGGAAGAGCGGCGGGACGGGCACCAGAGCCCGGCCCGCTTTCGAGCGGACGAACAGGTATCAGGAGGCAGGGCACGCACCATCGTTGATGGAGGTGGTGACGAAGTCGTAGCCCATCGCCTGCTTGCGCTTCATGGCGTAGACCTCGAGGCAGAGGGCAGTGTCCGTGCCGTCGGCGGTGACCGTGTAGTCGGCCTGTTCCGCGCCCCCGTTGAGCACGGCGGAATCCGGCGGATCCGAGGCGAGCGTGACAGTCAGCGCGTCCTGGGAACTGTGGCCCTTCTCTGCGATGCGGGCCTGCAGGATGTCCTCGTAGTTGATGGTCCCGGGCCCGAACTGCGCCTCGCTCGACAGCTCGGCGGTCGCCGCTGTCACGGCGGACCGCAGTTCGTCCCCGTCCCAGTTGTTGGAGCCGCTGAGAAGGCCCGGATGATAGAGGAGGTACATCCCGCCGACGGCGAACAGCAGCGAGCCGACGATAAGGGCGCGGCCGACGGGGTTGTGCGGGTTGTAGACGTATCGGTTGGTGCCCCATTTGCTACGGATGAATATGCGGTCGGCGTCATCGCGGCTGTCGGTCATGACGACATTCTCGACGCCGGTCGGCCCTTGTGACCAGCGGTTCGGGGGTCGGCTGAGACCCTCCGTCGGACATGACGGTGCCCCTCCGCGGAACTGCTGGGGCAATGCGTCCACAAGAGAGCGGTTCCGGTCAGTGCTTCGTGAGGCGATTCCGACGGCTGGGTAACCAGACGGCTCAACCGGCATGGCCGGCACCGGAGATGCTCATGGCTATGGTGGTAGGTCGCCGTCGGAGCATCTCGTCTGCTTCCTCCGGAGAAACCTGGCGGAGATCCAGAACCTGCCCAACTCCAGTTGCACGAACCGTGCGACCGTCCCAGCAGCGACGAAGGCTTTGCGATGGACTTGCACTGCGGCGTACTCACCTTGTGTGACGCCCGGAATTGGATCTTCCCTGCCCGTGCGGGGCCGTTTGCGGCTGGTGACGATCCTGCTGGCTTATTCCGTGCCCAGCGGGGCTGACGGCTCGTTGGGCAGAACAGCAGCGGCCGTCTTGGCTTTCCCGGTCGCGGGTGGGGTGTGGAATGTCGATGCAGCCGAGGCCGTGGCCGAAGGTGCCTGAGCTGACCGCGCAGGTGGCGCGGGCGGTGGCGGCACGGGGCCCGTACCCGTTGGCGATGCGGGTCCGTGACGAGCTGGGCGAGTTGTTCGCGGACGCCGAGTTCGCCGAGGCGTTCGAAGCCAGAGGACGGCCAGGCTGGTCACCAGGCCAGCTCGCGCTGGTGACGGTGTTGCAGTTCGCCGAGAACCTCACCGACCGGGCGGCAGTGCATCGGGTGCGGTACGGCATGGACCTGAAATACGCGCTCGGCCTGGAGCTGGATGATCCCGGGTTCGACGCCTCGGTGCTGTCCGAGTTCCGCACGCGGTTGGTCAAGCACGGGATGGAGGAGAAGGTGCTCGACCTGCTGCTGACCGCGCTCAAGGACCGGGGCCTGGTGAAGGCGGGAGGCAGGCAACGCACTGACTCCACCCGCGTGCTGGCGGCAGTACGCGATCTGAACAGGCTGGAGCTGGCCGGGGAGACGCTGCGGGCCGCGCTGGAGGCGCTGGCCTGCGCGGCCCCGGACTGGCTGACCCAGGCGGTGCCCGTTCGGGAATGGGCCGAACGCTACGGCCCGCGGATTCACTCCTGGCATCCGCCGGCTTCCACGAGCAAGCGCGAGGAGATGGCACTGGTCTACGGCCGGGACGGGTTCGCGCTGCTGGAGGCGGTGCACGCCCCTGACGCCCCGGCCTGGCTGCGTGAACTCCCAGCGGTGCAGGTTTTGCGCACGATATGGGTGCAGAACTACCACCGCGCCGTGACCGAGGCCGGGGCGGAGGTGAAGCGGCGCGAGAGCAAAAACCTCCCGCCCGGCAGACTGCGGCTGGCCTCCCCGTACGACACGGACGCACGCTACGGCCTCAAACAGGGCTCCTGGTGGACCGGCTACAAGATCCACATCAGTGAGTCCTGCGACGAAACTGATGACCAGGACGCGCCCACCGGCCAGGCGACGATCCCTGGAGCCGACGGACCGCCGCCACGCTTGATCACCAGCATCGCGACCACCGACGCCACAGTGACCGACGCGGAAATGACTGAACCGGTCCATCACATGCTCGCCGGCCGTGGTCTTCTGCCCGCCGAGCACTTCCTCGATTCCGGTTATGCCTCCGCCGAGTTGATCGTGGGGATGAAGAAGAACTTCGGGGTCACCCTGGTCACCCCGGTCCTGCTGAACAGCTCACCCCAGGCACGTGCCGGCGCCGGGTTCGACCGCACCGCGTTCACTATCGACTGGGAGAAGCGGCAGGCCACCTGCCCACGCGGGGACACCAGCACCTGGTGGAGCCCCGCGACCCAGCGCGGGACCAAGGCCATCGTCATCAAATTCGACAAGGAAACATGTCGCCCCTGCCCGGTGCGAGACCAGTGCACCCGCTCGAAGACCGGCGGCCGGACCCTCTCCCTGCAACCCCGCGAGCTGCAAGAAGTCCTCGACCATGCCCGCCTCCAGCAGTCCGACGAGCAGTGGCGAGCCAAGTACGGAACCCGCGCGGGCGTCGAGGGAACCATCCACCAGGCCGTCGCGGTCACCGGGATGAGACGTGCCCGCTACCTCGGCCTCCAGAAGACCCACCTGGAGCACGTCCTCTCCGCCGTTGCGCTCAACCTCATCCGCCTCGATGCCTGGTGGAACGGCCACCCGCTCGACCGCACCCGCGTCAGCCACCTTGCCCGCCTCGACCTCTCCCTCGCCGCGTGACCGAATAAGCCAGCAGGATCGGTGACACATTTCTGACCGGCGCCCCATCACCTGCCTCCCGGCGGGTGGTCCGTTCTTTGCCCTACCCTTGCACCGGATCAGCGCTTTAGCCCTCCAAGCGGTCGTGTCTCCCCCAGTTGGACAGCCCTCTCCGGCAACCTGTGCGCATGGCCGACACCTTCGAGCACACCCCCCAAATCTGGAACGCCGCACAACTGC
Organism: Streptomyces sp. NBC_01320; assembly: GCF_035974375.1. Taxonomy (NCBI): domain Bacteria; kingdom Bacillati; phylum Actinomycetota; class Actinomycetes; order Kitasatosporales; family Streptomycetaceae; genus Streptomyces; species Streptomyces sp. NBC_01320. The sequence continues at coordinate 10,021,444 of NZ_CP108390.1, read as the reverse complement.
GCGACGCCCTCAAAGATCTACCCGACGACGCACCCATCCATATCGGTGTGGCAAGCGACCCCGGCGACTTCGACGGGTACCGCGGCTTCGTCCTCGTGGACGCGCATCAGGTGGAGAACTGGTGGCCGGCCACCGCGACCACTCCAGAACGCACCGAGACGGAGCAGGCGCTGACCCTGTTCGCCGACTGGGAGCCGGACAGGTACGACCTTCTCGACTGAACCGGTCACGCTCAGGTCCACCGGACTGTCAGTTACCGCTGCAGTATTCGCCGGACGCGCCCGCACCGAAGGAGCAGCCCCGTGGACCTGAGCGTGAACCACAGACCATTGCCTACGCGGCCACCGAAGAGATCCGGGCCCTAACGGCCTGATCCACTCTCTATCGTGCACCAGGTCGGGTCGTAAGCGCGCCGCACCCTGGGCGGCGCCGCGTCCCCCACCCCGTCCGACATCTCCGACACCGCGCTCGCGGTGATGGTGTCCCTCGTCACTGCGCTCCCTTATTTCAAAGCCCAACAGGGCATGGCGCCGCCCACGCAGCGATGCGTTGAACAACCGCACGGCCGGGCCGGACAGCTCTACTCCTTCCAGCTTCCTGACCTGCCCGGCAGCCTGCGCCCGGCGCGATCCGGACATCACCGAGTCGGAACGACGCAGAACCGTTCCTGGGCAGTGGGCAGGAGTGAGTCCTGGCTCACTGGCACGCCCCGAACGGTCTTGGGCGCACTGGTCCTCCGCTTTCGCGTCCCGGGCGGCGACGCATATCCCGTATGCGCTCCGTTCCAGGTGGGCGGAATCCCTACGACCTGGCCATATGGGTGTGACCAGAGGCGACGGGGAGGCCCCGAACCATCTCGCTGGTGACACGGGGGCCCCGACTGCTGACACCACACCCGGCGTCCCAGATCGCACCGAGAACGTGACCCACACCCCGCCGGGCATACCCGCAGATCGTCACACTGATCACCCAATCGTGCCCATGTTCGCCAAAACAATGTGTCTGCCCAGCAGTTGTGAACCCCCTCCGGCGCCGCTGCCGCGACGTCGGGCCGGCGATCGCCACCCCGGGCCTGCTGCCCCGCTGGTGGACGCGGGTGGGCGGACCCGCCTCAGTGTGCGAAGAGGGTGCTGGCGAGGACCACGTGGACGGTGGTGCCGCCCAGGATGCTCAGCAGGGCATTGCGTCGCCACAGGTGCAGGCCGATGGTGACGGCCAGGGCCGCTGGCGGGGCGATGGCGCCTACTTCGGTCAGGTGGAGGTCGCGCAGACAGTAGGCGAGCAGGATCACCATGACGCCGGCCGGCATGCGGGTGCTGAGGTACTGGACGGTGCTGCTGGCGCGCAGGGGGGCCAGGACCGCGAAAGGCAGGGCGCGCAAGGCCCACGTGACGGCGGTGGAAATGGCGACCGCGGCGATCAGGTAGGGGGTGTCAGGCATGGCGGGCCCTCGTGCGGACGGTGAGGTGCCGGGTCAGAAGGGCAGCGGTGAACAGGACGAAGGCGGCCAGCATAATTTGGCCAGGGAAGAGAAGGCGGGCGACAAGTGCGCTGAGCAGCGCGAGGACGGGAGTGGGCAGGTCATCGCGCCGGTCCCTGATCGCATCGAGGGCAAGAACGGTGAACAGGGCGGTGAGGGCGAAGTCCAGGCCGGTGACGCTGTCGGGGATGAGCGAGCCGAGCAGTCCGCCGGCGGTGGCGCCGCCGACCCAGTACAGATGCATGTACAGCTGGAGCCACAGGATGCGGCGGCCGGGCCAGGAGCGGGCCTGCTCGCCGGTGGTCAGGGCGTAGGCCTCGTCGGTCAGGGCGAAGGTGCTGTAGGCCTTCGCGAGGCGCCCACTCACGCGGTGCAGGGGGAAGGACAACGTGTAGAAGACGTGCCGGATGTTGACCAGGAAGGCGGTCAGGGCGACCGCCCCCAGCGGCGCGACGGCGGCGACCAGGCCGACGAGCAGGAACTCGAACGATCCGGCGTAGATCAGGGCGGTGAACGCGCTCGCCCACCACCAAGCCAGGCCGGACTGGGTGACGAGTACCCCGAAGGCGAGGCCGAGCGGCACCAGGCCCAGGCCCACAAAGGTGGAGTCCTTGAACGCAGCCACAGCCGCAGGCGTCGGGCGCGGAGCGGGGGCCTGGGACGCGGCGGCGGGCCGAGAGGGATCAACGGCAGCGGACGGAAGTATTCCATGTGGGAACTTTAGGACAAAATCCGCCTTATATGGTTGCTGATAATGGCCCTACGATCCACTTATGAGCAATGAAGTGCATGTTGATCGCATCGACAGTGAAATCTTGTTTCATTTGAGTCAGGACGGGCGGCTGACCAATGTCGAACTGGCCAAACGAGTCGGCCTGACCCCGCCGCCGTGCCTGCGCCGGGTCAAGCGGCTGGAGGAGATCGGTGTCATCACCGGATACCGGGCCGTCATCGACCCCGAAGCCCTCGACCGCGGGCTGGAAGTCCTCATCGACGTCGAGGTCAGTGCCACCGACCGCAAGACCTTTGAGGAGTTCGAGGACACCGTGGCGTCCTACGAGGAGGTCATCGAGTTCCGTCGCATGTTCGGCCGCCCCGACTACTTCATCCGCGTCGCCGTTGCCGACCACGCCGCCTACGAGGCCTTCCTCACCGGCAAGCTCAGCGGCCTGCCCTGCGTCCTCCGCCTCGAATCCCACCTGACCATGAAGAAGATCAAGACCAGCCCCTGACAGCAGCCATCAGCATCAGTCGAGAGGCGCCCCGCTCACCGAGGTGAGCCAGGGCGGAATGGCGGTACCCGTGCAGGTCCCAGCCGGTCCCGGGGCTCTAGTAACGAGGCCGAGCCCAGCACGGTCGGCCCGGCCCGGCCCATGTATGGCAGTTCCTCACACGGCCGGCCACATCCACCACGCCAGAACGCACCAAGACACCCAGGACGGACAAGGCGCTGGCCGTGGGACAGGTAGGCGCAGGTAGCCGCGGGCTCGGAGGACACCAGGCGATCCGCCCGGACGACGGGTCCGACACCAGTGACCAGGTGCCCCCGCCACTGCGTTCCCTTATCTCAACGCCCAACAGGGCATGGCGCCGCCCACCCAGCGATGGGTGGAGCAGGCACACCCCTGCCTGCATGATCAGGTGATCCATGGTCCGGGAAGCGACCGGCTCAGATCTGAGCACACGTACTTCGGGGGCACATAGGCTGTGCCGCTGCTCCTGCCTCGGCGTGACGGGCTGTGGCTACGTGTCCCGGCAGGCCGTGGCTGTGAAGTCCGCTGTGGGGACGGCGGTGGGGGAACCATCGCCGCTGGCCGAGAGATCGTCGTAGTGGACCTCTCCCGGGGTGAGCCGGTCCCGGTCGGTCAGGGTGAAGGAAACGCTTGCCGATGACCAGGAGTTGTCCTTGGTCCAGCCGTAGAGGGCATACGTGGTCCCGGCCGTGAGTGGGGCCAGGGGCTTGGTCACGGTCCAGCCGGCGGCGGGGGTGTCCAGGGGCCAGGTGACGAGCCCGGCTGTGAGCGGACGGTCAGCGGTCCATGAACCCATCGTCGTCTGGCTTTTGACGTCGGTGCTGTCCACGTAGAGCGTCGCACCGTCGATATGGTGCCCGCAGATCATCATGACGCCGACCAGATGGCCGTCGACGGTCACGGAGATCCCGGTGACGGCATCGACGGGAACCGTGCACCCTGAGGTCGCGATCAGGGTCGCACCGACCGCAACAGCGCCGACGAAGCGCTGGGACACCGGCCACGCAAAGGCCCGCCGCATGAGCCCCCTCCCCCTGGGGGTCGCGCCCCCGATGTCCCAGATCGTATGCGGCCCGCTTCGAGAGACAGCGGCGCCGTCGCTCATCCGTTGCTACCTCGTTGCTACCTCGTGGCCGCCTGGTCGTGCCTCCGCCAGCGGTGGTGGAGATGCCAGTGAGCTGCCTGCTCAACTTCCCCGGCGTTGTAGACGGGACGCGGTGAGCCCTTCGTATGGTTGACCCGCCCCGGGGCACCGGGTGTGGCATCAAAATTCTGCCGCTTGTGACTTCGATGGATTGGCCTCTGACGCCCCAGTGACGCTCCGTGGGAGCGGAGCGAAGACGCGGATGGCACTCGAGCACGCCCACGAGCAGCCGAGAACCAGACGGCGTAGCCGTGCCGACCCCAGGTCGATATCCCGCCTCGACCGGTTCCGCAGGAGCCGACAGCAGTAACGGTCGCAGGAATTCCCACTCGGGACCGGGCGACAGGACCCGGGGTCGGTCAGAGCGTACGGGTGAGAAGGTCCAGAAGTGCCGTCCAGTGGCGTTCGGCTGCATCGGGGTTGTAGGCGGCGGTGTCGGCCTGGGTGTAACCGTGGTGCGCGCCTCGGTAGACCTCCCCCTGGTGGCGGACACCAGCTGCCGTGAGTGCCTTCTCGAGACGGTCGATCTGCTCGGGGGGCATTGCGTGGTCCTGATCGGCGTGCCCGAAGTACGCCTCGGCGGTGATGCGGTCGGCGAGTAGGTGCGGGCTGTCGGGGGTGTCGGGGGCCAGTTGCCCGCCGTGGAAGCCGGCGATGGCGGCGACGCGGTCCGGGTAGGTGCCGGCGGTACGCAGGGCCAGGCCTGCACCCATGCAGTAGCCGGTGACGCCGACCGGGCCCTCGGTGGCCTGTGGGCAAGCAGCCAACCAGCGCAGGTAGGCGTCGGCGTCACGCATCGCCAGTTCGGGGGTGAGTGACCGCATGATGGGGACGATGCGCTGGAAGATGTCGGGGCGCTGGACGGGGTCGATGAAGTCGGGAAGCTCCACCACCGGGGCGCGGCCATGACGGTAGAAGACGTTGGGGACCAGCACGGTGTAGCCGGCCCCGGCAAGGCGGTCAGCCATCTTCTTCAGGTGCGGGCGCAGCCCGAAGGCGTCCATGTAGAGCAGGACCGCGGCATGGGGGCTGCCATCGTCGGGATGAGCCAGGTATGCGTCGGCCGAGCCATCCGGGGTGGGAATATTCACCGCTGTTCCGTGCACGGCAGTCATCGGTGCTTCTCTTCTTTCTGTCTTAACCCAGTAGGGGCGCTGCTGCGGTTGACCTGTGCTCATTGTCGGGCATCGCATGAACACGGCAGCCGGTACCCATCAGCCGACGGTCGTCTCCGACGGGGAACTGCGACCGGGTTCTAGGACGGGGCGGAGCCGAGGCCCGGCCTCGCCCGGATCCGGCACGAAGCCGTCGTCGACCCGGGTCTGCAGGGTGAACGACACCGTGCCGTCGTCGCCGGTGAAGTCGGAATACCACCACTCGAAGGCGTTCGGATCGTCGTTGTCGGCGGCGGTGTAGAACCCGTCCTCCCAGACCTCGATCCTGTCGCGCTTCAGGCCGACGCGGGCGTAGTCGGCGTCGGTATGGCCATAGGCTTGGGAGGTGTGGCCTTCGCCCGATGCGGTCGCACTTGGTGTGGCCGGTGCCGCCTGTGTGTTCCGGGGCCCTCCGCAGCCCGACAGCCCCAGGCCAGGCGCGGCGGTGAACATCCCAGCGGCGACTGCTTTGCGCAGAGGTGTGCGGCGGGAGGGTCCGGCACTGTTGTGCGCGATGTCGGAAGGCACACAGCAACGATGAGTCCCGTGATCGAGGGAACCTCCCTGCCGCCCTGTGCAGGGATGACATTCCCTCGGATGGATCAACGCTCCGCCCGTCGGGACGCTCATGATGCCTGTCATGTAGGGGCGATCAGTCGCCGACCGACTGATCGCCCGCGGCACAGAGCGGGAGATCGCCGGGCGTCAGTTCGTCCTGCAGCCGCAACATTCGCACTGCATACCTCCAGTGTCCGGCGTTGTCGGGGCGAACGGGACGCCGAAACTGAAGGCCGGCTCGGCGAAGCATTCGCCGACGCGGTGAGCGAGCCGTGCGGGCTGCCGAGGGGTTCGGCCGAACCTGGACGCGTGGTTCGGACAGGATCGAGACCCGGGGCATCTCTGAGGTGATCGACAGCCACGACCTCCTGGCCGGCATCTTTGACGGAGAGCAGAACCGGCTCGTCGTCCAAGCACTGACCTGACGAACCCTTCGGACGCCTTGCTCAGCGCCGGGTCCAGATGAGGATGGCAGCAAGGTGCAGTGCGGCCTGGTGAACGATGGCGAGCGGGCTCCCGGCATCATGCGACTCCGCCTCCGGCGTTGTCGTCAGTCGACGACGCTCCTTCCCCGAGCTCTCAGCCGCGTTCGAGCAGGGGAGGCCCCATCCGCTTCCTCCTCCGCCTTGGATTCGAAGCCGCATGACGCCGCTCGCTGATCCACTCTCTCCCGTGCACCAGGCCGTTACGGTCGTGAGGGTCCGGCGGCGACCGGCTCCGCTCTTGGTCTGTTCACCCCGGCCCCAGGCCTGATAACGTCCCCATGCACATGACCGACCGAGGAGGTGAGACCCATTAACGCTGTATCAGGCTGGGTGCTCTCCTCCCCCGCGGCTGTGCGGTTCATCTGACATAGGTGGCCCTGGGAGCGCCCGTAGGCATCCCGAAAGGCCACGAACCCATGTACTTCACCTCGGAGACGACCTCGAACGGCGTCTCGGAACGTCCGTTCACCCATGACGGCATCTCAGGTCTGCTCCGGTCACCCATCGGTGCCACCCGCAGGCGCCCCCTGGTGCTGCTGGGCCATGGCGGCGGCCGGCACAAGAGCGCGCAGGGCCTCGTGGCCCGGGCCCGCTGTTACGTGACTCGCTGCAGCTTCGCGGTGGCGGCCATCGACGCGCCCGGACAAGGCGACTGCCAAAGAACCGAGCAGGACGAGCAGTTCGCGGCAGGCATCAAGGAACGAATGTCCGCCGGCGAACTCATCGGCCCGCTCATCGCCCGGCACAACGCCTCGCTGGCGACGTGTGCCGTTTCGGAGTGGCAGTCCACCCTGGACGCCCTTCAAGACCTTGACCACGTCGACGCAAGCGGACCGGTGGGGTTCTGGGGCGTGTCACTGGGCGGCGCGATCGGCGTGCCCTTGGCCGCGGCCGAACCGAGGATCACTGCCGCTGTCTTCGGCTGCGCGGGCCACGAAACCCTGGCCGAGGCGGCGGCACAGGTCACGGTCCCGGTCGCGTTTCTGCTGCAGTGGAACGACGAGTTGGTGCCGCGCGACTCCGGCCTCGCGCTCTTCGACGCCTTTGCTTCCCGTGAGAAGTCGCTGCACGCCAACCCGGGCCGCCACGCGGGCATCCCCGCGTTCGAGCTGGAGAGCTCACAGCGCTTCTTCGCACGTCATCTCGTCCGAGACCTCGACGCCCCGTAGGCACGCCACTGACCTGCGTGGATCAAGCCGACGTACCGCTTCGGCGCTTCTCTCCGAAACACCGCTGAAAGGATCTTTGCCATGCCTGCCTTCTCCGCATATGACGGAACCAAGCTTGCCTACCACGTTTTCGGCGACGGATATCCCGTGGTCTGCCTGCCCGGAGGACCGACGGACTCCGTATACCTGGGAGACCTCGGTGGCCTTTCCACGCACCGGCAACTGATCAGGCTGGATCTCCGGGGAACCGGCCGGTCGGAGATGCCGGAGGATGCCGCCTCCTGCCGCTGCGACCGACTCGTCGACGACCTGGAAGCCCTGCGCGAGCACCTCGGCCTGGACCAGATGGACCTGCTCGCGCATAGCGCCGGCGCGAATCTGGCAGCACTGTACGTGGGCCGCCATCCGGAACGTGTCAGCAAGCTGGCGCTGATCACACCGAGCGTCCGGGCCGTCGACTTCACGATCACAGGCGACCTTCGGCGCGAGACGGCGCAGCTCCGCCGGGACGAGCCGTGGTTCCCGGCGGCGTTCGCGGCCTTGGAGGCGATAGTGGCGGGCAAGGCCACCAGCGACGCCTGGAAGGCCATCGCACCGTTTTCCTATGGCCGTTGGGACGAGGTGGCTCGGGCCCATCAGGCTGCTGGGGATGAGCAGATGAACATGGAGGTCGTGGCTGCCTTCGGTGCCGAGGGCGCTTTCGATCCGGACGCCGCCCGTGCCGCGCTCGCCCGGTTCGCTTCGCCAGTGCTCCTGCTCGCCGGAGAGGTCGATCCGGGTGCCCCTCCTCGCACGATGGCCGAGTTCGCCGGTCTGTTTCCGAACGCCGAGCTCGTCGTTCAGGCCGGAGCCGGGCACTTTCCGTGGCTCGACGACGCCGACCGGTTCGTGGCGACCACCGAGGCGTTCCTGGGATGGGCGACCGCGTCATCGCCATACCTGAGCGGTTCTGGCCGGCTCGGGCGTCGGTGACGGCTCGGCGGATCCTTGGGGAGAGGTACGTCGACTGCTCGGGAGTGAGGCTGCGCCGACCGGCTAGGCACCCCGCCGGAGGCTGGAACCGTCCACGAGGTCGTGCCCACGGTCATCGCCGGCGTCGTGCGAGAGCCGCTGCTGCCAACGGCCCAGCAGCAAGGGGTCGACCACGACGTGGCCGTCATCGCCGATGCCGACGAGGTCCCATAGGTTCAGCCAGGAGGCCGGTCCCACGCGTCCACCCACGTCCGGTGCCCGCGCCTCAGCCTCGGCGTCGGTGTCGGTGTCGGTGTCTGACGGTCCTGCAAGGAGGGCCTCCCGGCCCTGGCATGGCTGGGTCCCCTGTCGAAGCGATGACGATGACGTTGCTCTTGAGACGGAAAGCGGGTTGAGCCGGTGTGCTGATTTCACGCCGCCCGGGGTTGCTGAGGTCCTGCTCACCTGAGCTGGTGGATCGCGTAGCGGGGCGCAGGAAGGAGCGGCGCCGTCTGCCGTCGGTCGGTTCGGAGTGGCGGAATGCTCGACGCACGCCGTGCTGGACGCGGTGCGTTCGGCCGCCGGGCCGGTAATGGGCTGATGCGCAGGGGCAGCCCGCGAGAGGAGGCCGTCACGGGCGAGGGCGAGCCGTCTTTCACCAGTTCGTGAACAGGGCCAAAACCTTGGACCCGTGATCCCCGCCGGCGAAAACGGTCCGCGGGAGCCTCCGCCGGGGCTCCCGCGCGAGTGGAAGCCCGACACGTCCGGCGGAGGGCACTCGACCCGCCGTCCTGCCCGACGCCGCGGAGCGGGCGCGGCACCGCCGCATCGGCTCGCGCGCTGATCAGCGCGATACCGGCAGTCGATCGCCTGTCGGCAACCGCTACGGATGGTCACCGTCGCTGACTCCCTGGATTCCCCGGAGTCCGATTCTCTGCGCCCGGCACGTGCGGCCCTGTTCGACGCGATCTGACGGCAGGACCGAGAGATCCTTGAATCAGCAGTGGACTCGAAGGCGGGATGGACAGCCATGGACACACCGGCGAGCATGCCTCATGACTCCCTCACCTCCGCCTCGGCTCTTGCCATGGCGGCTCCGGATGGGACGCTGACCAGTTGGAGCACCGCTGCGGAACAGTTGCTCGGGTACTCCGCCGGTGAGGCCGTCGGTCGGCAAGCGGCGGCGCTGCTTGCATCGCCCCTCCCCATCGGCGTTCGTGAGCGTTGGGATCGCCAGGAGGGCTGGACCGGGCAGGTGGTACTCCACCACCGGGACGGCAGCGCAGTCGAGTGCCGGTTGCGGGCGCGTCCGCTGCCCACGGGTGATGGGCGAGCCAGTTGGCTGCTGGAGGGCGTCCCGGTGGAGGAGGAGGTGGACCGCGCCACGGACCCTCTGCTCTGCTGGTCGTTCTACCAGTCCCCGTTCGCCCTGGCGATCTACGACACCGAAGGCCGACTCCTGCGGGCCAACAAACCCATGACCAAGCAGCTCGCCGCCTCGGAACAGGATCTTCGCGGGCTCCGGATCACCGAGCACATGCCCGATCCTGGCTTCCGGGCCCCGGAACGGGCCCTTGATCGCGTGTTGCGGACCGGTGAGTCCGAGCACATCGAGAATTACGTCAAGGTGCCGGGAGAGCCCCAAGCTCACCCCTGGATCATCCACTTCACCCCGCTCAAGGACTCACTCGGGCTGGTGCACGGTGTGCAGTTGGCCGCCCTCGACTTCTCCGAGCAGTTCGCGGCCCGCGAACGCCTGGCGCTGCTCGATGACGCCAGCAGGCGTATCGGCAGCAGCCTGGACGTGGCCCGCACCGCCCAGGAACTGGCCGACGTGGCCGTGCCCGCCCTCGCGGACTTCGTCTCGGTCGATCTCCTCGACGCCGTGCTGCACGGCGAGGAGCCTCCGGCGGCCCCCCTCCACGGTCCCTTGCTGCTGCGGCGCGCGGCCGTCCGCCCCGACGTGAAGGCTGTCGTCACGGCCGGCGCGTTGTCCCGCTACCCAGAGTTTTCGCCGGTTGCTCGCTGCCTGACCACCGGTCGCGGCACCGTGCACCAGATCGGCGAGCCCGAGATCACCCGCTGGCTGACCCACGACCCGGACCGAACCGCCTGGGTGAGTCGGCACGGCGCGCACTCGCTGATGGCGGTGCCGCTGCGCGGCCGCGGCACCAACCTCGGCGTTGTGCTCTTCGTCCGTCTGGATCCGTCTGCAGGGCCGTACGGGCAGGACGACCTGCAGATCGCCGAGGAGCTTGTGGCGCGCGCCGCAGTCTGCCTCGACAACGCCCGCCGCTACACGCGCGAACACACCACGACTCTGGCCCTCCAGCACAGCCTCCTGCCACAGGGGATTCCCGAGCAGGCTGCTGTCGACGTGGCCAGCCGCTATTTGCCCGCAGACTCGAAGGTCGGTGTCGGCGGTGACTGGTTCGACGTGATCCCGCTCTCCGGCGCCCGAGTCGCCCTCGTTGTCGGCGATGTGGTCGGTCACGGGATCCACGCCTCCGCCGCCATGGGGCGCCTTCGCACCGCCGTACGCGCCCTCGCCGACGTCGATCTGGCCCCGGACGAGCTGCTTGCGCATCTGGACGACCTCGTCGTCCGGCTCGGATCCGGGCCCGAGTCCGGAGCCGAGGCGCCCTTCGGAGAACTCGGAGCCACCTGCCTGTACGCGGTCTACGACCCCACCTCCCGCAAGTGCTCACTCGCCAGCGCCGGCCACCTCTGGCCCGCTCTCGTGACCCCTGACGGCAAGGTGGAGATCCTCGAACTGCCCACCGGTCCGCCGCTCGGCCTGGGCGGGCTGCCATTCGAATCCGTTGAACGCGAACTGCCCGAAGGCAGCCTCCTGTCCCTCTATACCGACGGCCTTGTCCTGGCGCGCCATCGCGATGTCGACGCCGGCCTGCATGCGCTGCGCACAGCCCTCGCCGACACTGCTCCGTCCTTGGAGGCCACCTGCGACCACGTGCTCGATGCTCTGCTCGCCGAGCGGCCCGCCGATGATGTCGCGCTGCTCATCGCCCGTACCCGTGCCCTGGACAGCGGGCACATCGCCGTCTGGGATCTTCCCGCTGATCCGGCCTTTGTGGCCGAAGCCCGCTCTCGGACGACCGCCCAACTCCATGGCTGGGGGCTGGACGACCTGGCCTACGTCACCGAACTCGTGGTCAGCGAGCTGGTGACCAACGCGATCCGCTACGCTGCCGCGCCCATTCAACTGCGGCTGATCAAGGAAAGGACACTGATCTGCGAGGTCTCCGACGCCAGCAGCACCGCACCGCACCTGCGCCGTGCCCGCATCTTCGACGAGGGCGGACGAGGCCTCATGCTGGTCGCCCAGCTCACCGAGCGCTGGGGAATGCGGCATACCGGCACAGGCAAGACCATCTGGGCCGAGCAACCCCTTCCCGTGTAGGTGCGCGGGATCGATGAGAGGGTGCGCCGTTCGGCCCGGAGACACGGGCCTCGCACAGTGACTGGCCGCTGGGACAACGGTCCGCCCCGCCCGTCGGAGGTCGGTGACAGTTTGCCCGGATATGCTGCGTTTTGTGATCACGTTCCAACGGCTGCGACGCCGGCCTCCTCGCTACCGCGGCCCGTGGGAATCTGCGCTGCTGTCGCCTGTGATCCTGACTGCCTTCATCGCCGGCCTGGCGTTCGCCACACCGAGAGAGGTCGCCTTCAGCCGCCTGCTGCCCGCCGCCCCCGCCCTCGCCGCGTCCATCTGGCCCGTGCTCCCCACTGCCCTGCTGGGAGCGCTCTGCCTAGTGATCATGATCGGTCTCAGCCTCATCTACGCCGACCTGGGGATGGCATACACAGGGGCTGCGATCGTCGCGGTCACCGCGGCGGCCGCATACTCGAGCCACATCAGAATCCAGCGGGAGGAGGCACTCTTCCACATTCGCATCGTCGCCGACACAGCGCAGAAGGTGTTGCTGCGACCCCTGCCACGCAGCATCGGAGGCGTCGACATCGAGTCGCTCTATCTGGCGGCCCAGGCGCAGGCCAGGATCGGCGGCGACTTCTACGAGGCGGCCGACACACGGTACGGGGTCCGGCTGCTCATCGGCGACGTACGCGGCAAGGGCCTGTCCGCGGTAGGGGCAGCCTCAGCGGTGGTCAACAGCTTCAGGGAGGCCGCATACGACGAGCCCGACCTGAGAGGCATCATCCACCGCCTGGAGACCAGCACCGCCCGCCACAGCGCCGCGCATCCCGCCCAGGACCTGCCGGAGCGCTTCGCCACCGCCCTGCTCGCCGAGATCCCGCACGGCGCCGGCCACGTCAGACTCCTCAACTGCGGGCACCCCCCGCCGCTGCTCATGCACCACGGGGAGATCCGCGTCCTGGACCCCTCCGTCCCCTCGCCGCCCCTCAACCTCGCGGCGCTTCTCGGAGACGACTACACCATCGAAACCGTCGCCTTCGCCCCGGGCGACCAACTGCTGCTCTACACCGACGGTGTCACGGAGACCCGGGACCGTACCGGCGAGTTCTTCCCGCTGCCTGACTGGATGCGGCGGCAAAGCCCGGACACGCCCCGCGAGTTGATCGACCGGCTTCACGGGGATCTCCTCCGGTACAGCAACGGAAACCTCAACGACGACATCTCGGCCCTCGCCGTACGCCGCCCGAGAACCCCCGCCACCGAAGACATCGGTCACCCCGCTTAGCGGGCACCTGCCGCAGTGGCGGCCCCTGTGGGCGAGAGCGGCCCCGGGGTCATGGGCGACCTGGGCGCGGGTGGAGCGGACGCGGTGGAGTTCGGCCCACACTCGTGCTGCGGTCCAGTCGGCACACGAAGCCGCCGACAGATATGGGTGATCTTGGTCGAGAACCCGTCCACCAGGAGCTTCGTCATGTTGTGCAGCGATTCCACTCGCCTACGAAAAACCTCGGTCGGAAAAGACTCAGTGATCGAAGTCCGTCCACCCCGGAGATATCTGATCCGGTCGCTGTCTGTCGTCAGGGCGGCGCCTCACGGCCTCGGGCGCGGCCGTCACGTCCAGGCGTTCGATGGCGACCATGGCCGCATCGTCGCTCAGGTGACCGCCTGCATGACGCTGAAGATCGACCTTCAGGTGCGCCAGCAAGGATTCCGGATTCTTGGAGAGGCAGGCGGAGACCGCTTGCGGCAAGGAGTAGAAGACTCCTGAAGGGTCACGGGCTTCGATGACACCATCGGTGTACAGGAGCAGGACGTCACCGACATCGAAGGTGAACGTGTCGGTCGTGGAGGTCCCGGCCAGCAGATTGCCGAGTCCCAGAGGCGGCGAAGGATCTCGTGCCTCCAGCGGATTCACCAGGTCGCCACGCAGCAGAAGAGGCGGCGGATGTCCGCAACTGATCAGGTGGATCTCGCGAGATGCGTCAGGGATTTCGATCACCACTGCGGTGACAAACGTCTCCGACCCGTCAGCAGTCTCTGCTCGCTCCTGGTGTGCGTCAGCCGTATTGGCTGCCACACCCGTGTCCAGAAGAGCCACCAGTTCGGACAACTCGGTGTCCTTGTGGGCCAGTGCACGAAAAGCACCAAGCACATCGGCAGCCTCGCCGATGGCATCGAGGCCCTTGCCTCGCACATCTCCGACGATCATCCGGGTTCCGTCGCCGGCGCGTGCCTGCGCATACAGGTCGCCGCCCAGCTGCGCCTCGTCCTCTGCCGCCAGGTAGACCGTGGCAATGTGCAAGGGACCGCTCCGTACGGGCAGGGGGCGCATCACCACGTGCTGGGTGGCTTCAGCGACCGAGCGCAGCTGATTGAGCCGCTGATCGTTTCGCTCCCTCAGACCGGCGAGGAAGGCGGCGAACGCCGAGATCAGGAAGAGCGCGATGATCTGGTAGGTGTGATTGAGGTCGTTGAAGCTGGTGCGCATGACAGCTACCAGCGCCTGTGCAAGTACGGCAACCGCACCGACGAAAGCAGTCATGCGGAGACCTGCGAACGAGGCCGTCACGGCCGGCGCCGCGACGAGGAACGGACCGAGGTGGACCTCAGGCGGTACCAGGGCGTCGACGACGGTCACCAGGCCAACCAGACCGAACGGCACGGCCAGCAGTGCCTTCGAGTACGGTCCGTGCCGGTGCAGTGCCAAGTGACTGCTCCGGGAATCCACACTTCAGGGATACCGCATCCCTTCGCGGTCCGCCCGTGACAAACGCAGCGCCCACGACGCCCATGTGAAGGACCGCAGATCAGCTTGCCGGACGGAAATGGCTGCGAAGGGTTCGGCCCCACTCCGAAGGCGCGGCACGCTCTTCTGACGCTCTGACTCCCTGCGCCGTCGCGCTCACCCAGGGTGCCACCCAAACTCTGCGCCGCGCGGGAACTCTGCACCGCGCGGGTCGTGCAACCGTCTGCGAAGCGCCACCACGACGGCGGCGCAGGCGGCGCCGATCGCGATACCGCCGCCACAGGCCGGCAGACAGCGCACGGCGGTGCCCGACCAGCTGAAGACCTGGCACCCTCCACGACGACCCCGTCGGTGTTGCCGTATACCCACCCCCGGTGTGCACATGGGGGCGGCTTCCCGTCCCGACCTGCAGTGCCTCCGCCGCTGCGCGGTCGACGTCCGCCGCACCCTCGGCGCAGTCCACCCCGAGAGGAATCCTTGGCCGTTTGCCACTGAAGTTCGGCAACACCCCGGCTACACGTCCGAACTGGCATAGCATCGTCGAGACCTTGATCCCCATGTGCCGGGAGGCACCGTGAGCACGCTCGTCAACCGGCCGAACACCGCCCTGCTCGTCATAGACGTGCAGAACGGCGTCGTGGGCGAGGCGTACGCCCGGGACGGCGTCGTTGCCAACATCGGCACCCTGGTGGACAAAGCGCGCGACGCCGGCATCGACGTTGTCTGGGTGCAGCACAACAGCGACGAGCTGCCCCGGGACAGCGAGAGCTGGCAGTACGTGCCCGAACTCGTGCGGCGCGATTCCGAGCCCCTGGTGCAGAAGGCGTACGCCGACTCCTTCGAAGAGACCGACTTGGAGTCGGTACTCGCCACGCGCGGCATCAGCCGGCTCTTCGTCGCCGGCGCGCAGACCGACGAGTGCATCCGCTCGACGCTCCACGGCGCGATCACCCGCGGCTACGACGCGACACTGGTCGGCGACGCCCACACCACGGAAGACTTGTCGCAGTACGGAGCGCCGACACCCGACAAAGTCATCGCCCACACGAACCTGTACTGGAAATACCACACGGCTCCCGGCCGGACCGCGGGCACGGTCAACACCGCAGACGTCGATTTCGCTGTGAAGTCCAGCGCCTGAGTCGAGGCGTCGGCCTTCACCGTCGCCGGCCTCAAGGCCCGAGTGCCACTGGCGCACGCGGGGCCGAACCCGGCGATCATCGACTTCGTCCGCGGGATCGAACCGCAGCCCCTGGAGCGTCTGGAGAGGTTGTCGGGCCAGGAGCCACAGGGTGGGCGGCGCCGCTGCCGGACCGGCTGAAGATGCCCTGGAAGAAGTGATCGCCGCGCGCACCGCAGCGGCAACCGGCAGGACCGGGTCCCCCGACCGTCGGCCGCGGCCACGTACATGCGTGGCTGCCGGGCCGGTCGCACCGAGTTCGCACGGGAATGGCCAAGACGCCGCCCGACTCGGAATTCCCGTTCCCGCACCGGCGTTCTCGTACGCGTGGGTGATTCACACCTGCCGTGGACGATGGAGGAACCCTGTGCCGCCGATCTCCGAACCGTTGCGGAAGTTGGGGTTCCTGACCATCGGGTTGTTCGACGCCGCTGAGCCCCGTCGCGGCCACGAGTCGACGCTGCAGATCATCGAGCTGGGTGAGCGGCTGGGCTTCGACAGTGCGTGGGTGCGGCACCGGCATCTGCAGTACGGCATCTCCTCCCCCGTCGCCCTGCTGGCAGCGGCCTCCCAGCGCACCAGTCGCATCCAGCTGGGCACCGCGGTCATTCCGCTGGGCTGGGAGAACCCCCTGCGTCTGGCCGAGGATCTGGCGACGGTCGACATCCTGTCCGGGGGCCGCCTCAATCCGGGGGTCAGCGTGGGCCCGCCGATGCACTTCGCCAAGGTGCAGGGGGCGCTCTACCCCGACACCGCCGATGCCGAGGACTTCAGCTACGAGCGGGTCCGGCGGCTGCTGGACTTCGTGCGCGGCGCACCCGCGACCGACTTCAGCGGCGTCGAGGGCTTCGAGGTGTTCTCCGACCGCGTCCAGCCTCAGTCCGCCGGCCTGGGCAGCCGTATGTGGTACGGCGGCGCCAGCCTGCGGTCGGCCGAGTGGGCGGGTGCGCACGGCATGAACTTCCTCACCAGCAGCGTCGTGAAGGCGGAGAAGTCCGAGGACTTCGGCGAGATCCAGCTCTCGCACATCCGGACGTTCCGCGCCCATCACCCCGACGGCGACCGCGCCCGGGTTTCGCAGGGGCTCGTCGTCATTCCGACCGATTCCGCCTCGCCGGAGCAGCGCGCGAAGTACGAGGAGTACGCCCGCACGCGACTGCCGCGTACGGCCCAGCCGCAGGGACCGGCGCGCATGATGTTCGCGCCCGATCTCGTCGGGCCCTCCGCCGAGATCGCCGAAAGGCTCTACGCGGACGCCGCCTTCCGGGAGGTCGACGAGGTCGCGTTCGCTCTGCCGTTCACCTTCGACCACGACGACTACGTCCAGATCCTCACCGACATCTCCACCGTTCTCGGGCCGGCCCTGGGCTGGCGGCCCGGCTCCTGAGGCCCGGTACGCACAGGGCCCTGGCACCGGAGCGAGCGGTGACCGGGCCGGACTCAGGAGGGCGCCGTGGGACCAGTCGGTTTCCTGAAGCTGAGGCCGAGGGGCATCCTCCTCATGGGTCGCCTCGGCGGGTGCCACGGCCAGAGGTCGAAGACCGCCGAATCCCCTGCTGCCCCGGCTCGGCCGTCTGCGGGGGACCTCATCGTGAGGGCGAGACCAGGCCGAACTCGTAGGCGAGAATGACGAGGTGGACGCGGTCGCGTGCATCCAGTTTGGTGAACAGCCGTGCGAGGTGCGACTTGGCGGGCCGTCATCGCCTATGCGCTGATCGCTCCGGTCTGCGCGCTCATCGGGATGACGTTCGGCGCCGTCCTGCGACACGCCACGGCATCGATCGTGGCAGTCGTGGGGCTGCTGTTCATCGTCCCCCTGCTGTTCGGCGGCGACCGCTACAAGCTCCTCAAGGAGATCGGCAACTACCTGCCCCTCCACGCCGCGGGCCGACTGGGTCTCAATCCGAACTCCCACACCGACCTGGGCAAGTATCCAGGAACGATCACCGGCTCGTGGATCGCGCTCGCGGCCTGGGCGCTGGTCTCGGTGATTGTCGCTGTGGTTCTCGTGCGGCGCCGGGACGTGTGAGACCGGCCCTACGCAGGCGGCAGCCGCAACAGGTCGATGGGCGGGCCACCGATGCCGGTGGTCCGTGCGCCGCAGCCCGGGACCGGCGAAGCCCGAGGCGGGCCTCAGCACCCGGCCTACCGGGTGATCGAGCAATTCCGGGCCGACGACCTGCCCGGGAAAGTACCCAGACGCGCCTGGCGGCAACGCTCCGCAGGCGCCGGAGCCAAGGGACTGCGCATGGATGACCGGGCGGTGGCCGACCTCGTCCCCACCGTGCTCGTGCAGCGGCTCGGGGGCATCGTGCAATGGTCCGGCTGGGAGGTCCGGCATTGCCTGGACGCGCCTGCCGCAAACTGGGCTTGTCGGGGCGCGGTCCCGGCGCGGAACGTGTGACCCCGCTGTGCTGAGCAGTGGCGCCACCTCCCTGTAACGGCGCACGCCGCCGTAACGGCGTACGTCCCCGGAGCGAACGCTGCTCCGGGGACGTACGCGCCTGTGGCGTGCCGGCACTCGTCAGTGATCGTGCGGCGCGGGGTAGGCCTTGGGCAGGCGCATGCCGCGCTCGGCCATGATCTCCCGTACGTGGTTGGGGTAGTTGGTGATGATGCCGTCGACGCCCATGTCCATCAGCGCCTCGACCGTGGCCTTGTCGTCACAGGTCCACGGGATGACCTTCAGGCCGCGGGCGTGGGCCTCGGAGATCATCTTCTCGTCGGGGTAGAAGCGGAAGTCCGGGTCCGCGACGGTGCCGTTCTGCGGGAAGCCGTAATTGGGGGAGAGCGCGGTGACACCAGGGACAGCGGAAGCGGCCTTGACGAAGTCGCCGTCGTAGTCGTCGGCGTCGATGCCGCCCAGCCACGGGGAGGCTCCGGGCTTGCCGACCTGAAGGAAGTCGTAGTTGGTCAGCGCCACCAGCGGATAGGACGGCGCGATCTTGTGCATCTCCTTCAGCGCGCCCCAGTCGAAGGACTGGATGGTGACCTGCCGCTCGATCCCCGAGCGGTGGATCTCCTCGTGGACGCGGCGGACGAACAGCTCGCGCGGCGCGGTCTGCTCCGGCGCGCCCGCCTCGACCTTGGTCTCGATGTTGAGCTTGACCTGCTTGGCGTTGTAACTCTTGACGAGGTTGAGGACGTCCTTGAGCTCCACCATCCGGAAGCCCTTGATCTGCTCCTGCTCGGGGAAGCCGGGCAGCTGCTGGTAGCCACAGTCCATGGTCTTGATCTGGGCCAGCGTCAGGTCCTTGATGTACTTCCCGACGTACGGGTACATCGGGTCGCCCGGCGTCACCGGCCCGGTGTCCTTGCACTTCTGGGCGCTGACCTGCCGGTCATGGTTGACGACGACCTTCTGGTCCTTGGTGATCTGGGTGTCCAACTCCAAGGTGGTCACTCCGAGGCGCAGGGCCTTGGCGAAGCCCTCCAGGGACTCCTCGGTGGTCATGCCGATGCCGCCTCGGTGGGCCTGGAGGTCGAAGTGGGTCTGCTGGGGCGGGACGTGGCCGTTGTCAGCCGTGGCCGCGTGGGCCGTCGCGGGTACCACGAGCGCGGGTACGACGGCCAGCGCGGCGACTGCGTGCCGGAGGGACATGTGAACCTCATGTACATCGGACGAACTGGTCCCTGTGACGCTAAGCCGCGGTTCCAGCCCGTACGAAGCCCAGACGTGAGGGCATCGTGAATGCCTGGGAAACTGTTGTTTGTTCACAGGGCGCCGGAGCGAAACGCCCCACGTGATCGTGACTCAGGTGAGGTGGGCCTCGGTGTGCTGGGCCGGCCTCGTCGCGGCGCATTGAGTCAGCGCGGCACCAGGGTGAACAGCGCGACGACGAGCAGGACCAGCAAGGCCCAGCCGAGCACCCCGACTTTCCGGCGCTGCGGGTTGCGCCCCTGGCGCCATGCGTTGACCTCGTGCGGAGCGTCTCCCATGGTCGACCATCCTACGACCTGACGTCCACGGCGGGGTCGGTTCGTGTCCACCGTCCATGGGCGGGGGCCTGTGGACCCTCTGCGGACCAGGAGGTCCTCTCGGCTGTCAAGCCGTGTTCCACTTCTGGGTGGGGTTCCTCATGGGCAGCAACCGGAGCGGCCGAGAGCCGCCGGTGATCTCAGAACCACCACGCCGGTGGCGGGCCGATCCACGAAAGCGGCCCTTCCCGACCAGGGGCGGCAGCGGCTCAACCCGGTGGCAGCCGACGGGGAAGGGGCGCAAAGCACCCCGAGTGCCCCCATACGCGCAGATGGGTGATTTCGACTACCCTCGAAAGGTGTGCAGAAAGCCGCTGAGCACGAAGTCTGGACAGCGAGGTCAGGACATGACCAGGAAGCCGAAGCCATCCCAGCCCTCGGACGACGAGGCGCCGAGCCCGTACAAGGGGGCGGCAGAGCGCGATCTGCACGCCCACGAAGAACGGCACGACGACCTCGATCCGAAGCCGCTGGCCTCGACTGCCCGTCAGCAGTACACGCAGGACCGGAGCAGCGTGCAGGAGCACGCCGTGGACCGTCCGGAAGAGGCGGTCGGTGAGGCGCGCCGGCTGGCGTGTCGACACCTCGATGGTTGAGGAAGCGGCCACCGGCCGCTCGTGAACCACAGGCCCGGCCCGCCCGGGCGCTGCCCGATCCGGCCGTTGGGGACCTGCCCGAAGCCCTGTCCGTCGACTGACCGTCCGGCAGCATCACGGCACACAGAGAAGGTGTTCCACCATGGAGCGAGGAAGCAACCAGGTCAGTCCGCACAAGGACGATGCGAGGAAGCACGAACTGCAGGGCTATCTGAGGTCCGGCCGCTTCACCCATGCCGAGGAGACCTACGATCCCGAGCCGGCGGCCGACGACGACGTGCGCGTGGACGCGGGTGGCCCCGTGCCCCCGCCCGGCGAGGAAAGGGACCGGATACGTGCCGAGAGGGCGGCCGAAGCCCTGAGGTCCGATCTGGCGCGCCACCTGAATCGCACGGCCTTCCCGGGCAATCGTTCGTCACTCGTGCAGACCTTGTCGAAGGAGCATGCTCCGGACACTCTGGTCGATGCGGTGCGTGAACTGCCCGGGGACGAGCGCTACAAAAACGCGGGGCAGATCGTCCGGGCGCTGGGCCATCGGCCCCACGCCTGACTACGCGGAATCATCGCATCGTCGGCCCCGTCCACGCGTGAAGGTGCCTCCGCGGCCGATGCGATCTTCTCGTAGGAGGCGATCCTGCTGGAGCGCCACAGCATGACGCCACACGAAGGGGCGGCGACAGTTCCTGCATCGCGTGCCAGGTCCCGTCACGCAGTGCGTGACCGGCCAGGATCCGCTCCCGGCCCCGGGTGCCCGCGCCTGCAGATCCACCCCGTCGGCCGGGCCACCTCGCGATGGGCCCCAGGCGCAGCCGGCTGCCGTTGTGCACGATGGCCCGCAGCCGGACCACCGGCCGCTGGAGGAGACAACCGCCCGGGGTGCTTCCACGCGCCTTGAGCGGCGCACAACCGGCCTGCCACCCCCGGGCGACGCACACCCGGCGGCCGGGAGCGGCCTCAAGCAGCCAGTCGGGGGGATGCACTGTGGGGGTGCCTGAGGGCAAGAAGATCGCGTGCGGTCATCGTGTCCGCAATCCTCATGTGCGGAGCCGCCTCGGAGCAGCGGTGCCGGCGCTCCAGGACGCGGGCGAGAGCGAGGTGGGCAGAGGCGTGGGCGGGCTCGTCACGCAGGACGTGACGCAGCTCCGCCTCGGCCAGGGAGAGCTGCGCCGTGTAGTAGTACGAACGGGCGAGGAGCATCCGCAGGTCCAGGTCGCGCGGCGCTGCGGCGACCAGGTCCGTGAGAACTCGGGAGGCCGCGCGGTATCGCTGGGATTCGAAGAGGCGGCTCGCATATTGCCGCCGCTCGCCCCAGCTCACTCCCTGTATACCGGCCATCACGTTCTCCGTTCACTGCGCGAGCATTCGTTCAGCGGTTCAGGCAGCTGCCTGAGGTATTCCGAGACGCGGGGAGTCGATGAGCCCGTCGCCCGACCGTTGAAACTTCGTTGAAGCTTGAATCATTCCCGTGCGGGTTCCGCCGTCGAGAAGGAGACGCGGAAGGGGCGTCGTCGAGCGATTCGTCCCTCCGTGGGCCTACGGAGGCTGGTACGGGCGCGGGAACGACGGGCTCGGCGCGGCAAAGGGCTGGATATGCATCCGCTCGCGGGGTGAAACCGTCGGTGCGGCCGCCGCCCTTCGGGACGACCAGGTCCTGCACCCGACGCCCGGCCGTCACGTACCGCCCGGCCCCGCTCCCACCCTCGACGGCCGCTCGGCCGACCGCGTCGAGGCGCCACCCGACGGGGAGCGTCCTTCCATATGGACGCTCTTGCGTCGTCGAGAACCCTGCAGAAAGTCCACGGGCTCTCGTGTTGCTCATCCGGCTTCGGGACGGAGGATGCCGACGTCAGACACGGGTCGTGCGATCTCGGTATCGTCCCCCTGCCGTGGGGCGACCAGCACCGACACCGCTCGACTGCGCGCTCTGCCGTCACCGCCCGGAAAATCTCTCCAGCACGCGGCGCACCTGCTCGTTCATTGCGGCGCTGCCCTGGTGTCCGGCGTCGTCGAAGACCAGCAGTTCCGATCCCGGCCAGGCCCGGGTGAATTCCCAGGCGGTATCAAGCGGACAGCTCAGATCGTGTCGGCCATGCATGATCACGCCGGGGATCCCGGCCAGGCGCCCGGCGCCGCGCAGCAGCGCGCCGTGCTCCAACCAGCCGTCATAGGCGGCGTAATGGGCACATATCCGCGCGAACGCCACCAGCGCGTCCGACGCCCGGTCGCTGTAAGGAGCCGGCTTGCCGTTGGGCTCCAGGGAGAGGACAGCGTCCTCCCAGGCGGCCCAGTCGAGGGCCGCCTGTGCCCGCACACCCGGGTCAGGGTGGTCCAGGAGCTTCCCATAGGCGGAGACCAGGTCATCGCCGCGCTCACCCTCGGGCACGCCGTCCCTGAACCGCTCCCACTGCTCGGGGAAGAGTCGCGCGACCCCGCCGCGGTACAGCCAGTCGACCTCCGACCGGCCCATCGTCCAGAACGCCGGCAGCACCATCTCCGACACTCGTTCCGGATGACGTTCCGCGTAGGCGACCGACAGCGTCGACCCCCACGACCCGCCGAAGACCAACCACCGTTCAACGCCCAGGTACGCGCGCAACTGCTCCATGTCGCGCAGCAGGTGCTCTGTGGTGTTGAGACGCATGTCTGTGGCGGGATCGCTCGCGTGCGGAGTGCTGCGTCCGCAGCCCCGCTGATCGAACAGGATGATCCGGTAGCGCTCCGGATCGAATGCCTTGGGGGTTCCGGACGGACTCCCGCTGCCGGGGCCACCGTGCACGATGAGCGCCGGCTTGCCGTCCGGGTTCCCGCGCTCCTCCCAGTACACAAGGTTGGCGTCGCCCACG
Organism: Streptomyces sp. NBC_01320; assembly: GCF_035974375.1. Classification (NCBI taxonomy): domain Bacteria; kingdom Bacillati; phylum Actinomycetota; class Actinomycetes; order Kitasatosporales; family Streptomycetaceae; genus Streptomyces; species Streptomyces sp. NBC_01320. Next base: position 9,998,510 of record NZ_CP108390.1, on the reverse strand, counting down.
TCCAACATTCCGTGGTCACGGGCCGCGGTCGAGGAGAAGGCGGCAGGCATGCAGTGATCTCCTACGACGGCAACATGGTCGGTCTCGACCGTACAGGGTTCCCCGGGGGCTGCCGCGGCAGGTCAGCTGACGGACCGTCGTTCAGCCGGCATTCATATCGTCAGGTCGCGCCCGCCAGGCGGTGACCCTCAAGGAGCGATCCCGTACACGACCTCCGTGTCCGGGCACTGCGCCGCGACGCGGGCGACGGCCGGCGGAAGCTGTCGTCGGAACAGCCGTCGAAGATCTGCTCAGCGGCAGCCCGGAGATCACCGGTGAACCCTCGCTGACGCAACCGTTCGAGGGGCGGACGCGTCCGCCCCTCCTCTTTCGCCGTACCTGACCGAGCGCATCCGGCGCTTCCACGAGCACTCCCCCCTGAACCGACGGGCTACGGCCGGGCTGCCTGACTCCGTCGAGGACGCCGTCGAGCAGGTCGAGTTCGAGCACCGTTGGCTACCCCGGCCGGCGCCGGTCATGCCCGTCGCCGCGCCCGAGACGATCGCCCTGGGACGACCCGTCGAGAGCTGTCCCTGGCCGTGGGCCGTGTGCCGTGGGGCCGACGGCGAACGGCCGGCGGACGGCCGGCGTGGCGTGTCGCTGTTGGGACATGTCGCAGGTGCGACACGTGAGGTCAGTGACACGTCCGGCTTCATCAGCCGATTCTTTCGAACAGGTTGTGACCCCCAGCTGTACGAAAGGTCTTTCGCTGATGAGATGGATCCGCTTGACGGCGGCTGTATCGACAGGATTGATGCTGGTTGCCGGAGGCCTGCCGGCCGCCGCCGCGACGCGGACGGCTGCCACCGGGACCGCCACTCGACCCGCCGCCGTGCCGGGAGCTCGGGCCGCGACCGTACGGCTGGTGACCGGTGACCGGGTGACCGTGACATGGCTGCCCGGCGGACGGCGCACCGCGTCGGTGCAGCCCGGACCCGGGCGCGAGCACATCCCCTTCCGGACGCTGGAGGGGGACGACAAGGCGCTGACCGTGCTGCCGTTCGACGCCGAGGCGTTGGTGTCCGCCGGCACACTGGACCGTCGGCTCTTCAACGTGACGGCCCTGATCGCCGATGGCTACGACGAGGCCCACACCTCCATGCTTCCGGTGATCGTCTCCTCGGAGCCGTCACGGGTCGGGGCCAGGGTCAGCTCGCAGGCGGCGAAGGCCGCCGCGGCCACTGCTGACCGGCTGGTGGCGTTCAAGGCGGCCGCGACGCCCGCCCGTAGGCTGGAGAGCCTCGACGCGCGGTCGCTGCGGGTCGCCGACGACGACCTGGGCCGCTTCTGGAAGACGCTGAACCCCGGCGGAAAGTCGGACGCCGCCCGTGCCGCGGTGGCTCCGCGGGTCTCGCTGGACGGCAAGGTGAAGGCCGTGCTGGACCGCAGTACCGCGCAGATCAACGCGCCCACCGCTTGGAAGGCCGGCTACGAGGGCCAGGGCGTGAAGGTGGCCGTGCTGGACACCGGTGTCGACGCGGGCCACCCCGACCTGGCCGGTCGCATTGCGGAGGCGAAGGACTTCTCCGGCAGCCCGAGCACGGACGATCACTTCGGCCACGGCACGCACGTCGCCTCGATCGTCGGCGGCACGGGCGCCGCGTCGTCGGGCACCCGGCGCGGTGTCGCGCCCCACGCCGACCTGCTGATCGGCAAGGTGCTGGGCGACGACGGCTACGGCTCGGAGTCCTCCGTCATCGATGGCATGGAGTGGGCTGCCGCCGAGCACGCCAAGGTCGTCAACATGAGCCTCGGTTCGGACGCCGATACCGATGGCACCGACCCGATGAGCCAGGCCGTCAACACCTTGACCGCGTCCACCGACACGCTCTTCGTGGTCGCCGCGGGCAACGCGGGCCCGGGCCCCTCCACCGTCGGTTCTCCGGGAGCGGCCGACGCCGCGCTGACCGTCGGGGCCGTCGACCGTGACGACTCCCTCGCCCCCTTCTCCAGCCGCGGCCCGCGGCAGGGGGACAAGGCGGTCAAGCCCGACGTGACCGCACCCGGGGTCGGCATCGTCGCCGCCCGCGCGTCCGGCACCACCATGGGCACCCCGGTCGATGCCAACTACACCTCCGCGTCGGGCACTTCGATGGCGACCCCGCATGTCGCCGGTGCCGCCGCGCTGCTGGCCCAGCAGCACCCCGACTGGGGCGCCCAGCAGCTCAAGGACGCCCTGATCAGCACCTCCCACACGGTGCCCGGCACCAAGGTGACCGAGCAGGGCGGCGGCCGCATAGACCTGGCCACGGCCATGGGCCCTGTCACGGCCACCGGCAGCGTCACCCTCACGCCCCTTGAGGCCGGCGGCGCACGGGGCCAGACGGCCACCGTCCGCTACACCAACATCGGCGACAAGCCGGTGACGCTCTCCCTGGCCGCCACCCTGGCCACCGACACCGGGCGCGCCCTCGCCGACGGCGCGGTCACCCTCGGCTCCCGCACCGTGCAGCTGGCCCCCGGCGCCACGGCCGAAGTACCGCTGCACACCGACGCGGCGAACGCCGTCCGCGGCAACTACTACGGCTACGTCACCGCCGCATCTGCCGACGGCACCGTGCTCGCCCACACCACTGTGGCCCTGAACGTGCACGCCCCGGTGCACAAGCTCACCGTGGTCGCCCGCGACCGCGACGGCAAGGTCATCGCGGGCGCCGCTCCGGTGATCTGGGGCGCCGACGGCTTCGTGAACTACACGAGCATGGAGCCGGCCGTCGCCGAAGTGGAGGAGGGCACCTACCAGCTCAGCTTCGGCACGCTGGACAGGGCGGCCGACGGCCAGGAGCTGCGCGAGGTGGTCAACCCGGAGGTGAAGGTCACCAGGGACATGTCGGTGACGCTCAACGCCGCCGACACCACCCCGGTGCAGATCCGCACGCCCCGTCCTGCCGAGCAGCGCGGTGTGCTCAGCTACCAGACGTACCGGAAGATCGACGGCAACGGCCTGATCCAGGGCGTGATGTTCTTCGACATCGCCAAGCGGATCTACGTCAGCCCCACCGCTGCGGTCACTGACGGCGACTTCGAGTTCTCCTCACGCTGGCAGATGGTGGCCCCGCAGCTGCGGGCAAAAGTCTCCGGTACATCGCTGGGCTTCAGCCCGTATTACGTGAACAACTCCCCGCCCTTCAGCGACAAGGGAGCACGACTGACCGCCGTGGACGCCGGCAAGGGCACGAGCGCCGAGCTTCGCGCCGCACACGTACGCGGCAAGCTGGCCGTCGTCCGCTGGGACTTCTCCGACGACCGGGCGCTCGCGCAGGCCGCGGCGGACGCCGGGGCCAAGGCACTGATGCTGGTCGTGGAGGACGGCTTCTACCCCTGGACGCGATGGAGCCCGACCGGTGACCGGATGGCCCTGCCCACCATGCGTGCCGGCACGGCGGAAGGCACCGCGGTGCTCGAGCGCGCCAAGGAACGGACCACGACGGTGGAGTTCTCCGGCACGGTCCGCAGCCCGTACCTGTACGACGTGATGCAGGTGTCCAAGGGCTCCGTCCCCAAGCGGCTGGTGTACACCGTCTCCGAGCGCGAGAGCGCCGTGGTCCGCAGCACGTACACCCGCACCGGTGCCTCGTCCTGGGCGAGCGAGCAGCGTTTCGGATGGCGGCCGTACCAGGACACCGCGTGGAACCAGTACACGCGCTACGTTCCGGCGGGACAGGAACGCGTCGAGTACGTGACCGGCGGTGACACGCTGTGGAAGCACGTCGTGCACCACAACGTCATCGACGTCCCCGACTTCCCGCTGGCGGCCGGCATGCACGACGACCCGCGCACCTACCGGCCGGGCCAGCGCGCCACGGAGCGGTGGTTCGGAGCGGTGGTCCGCCCGTCGATCCCGCGTGGTGGGCACCTGCCGTCGGTGCGCAACGGCGACACCCTGTCGGTGTACGTGCCGGAGTTCAACGACTCCGGCACCGGCCACTGGTCGTTCGCGGAGGCCGACCCCTTCGGTGGCGGCGTCGGCACCGGCGTCACGGCGGCCGCGATGAGCGACACGGCCACGGCGGCGCTGTACCGGAACGGGAAGCGGATCGCCGAGTCCGACCACGGCGCGTGGGGCAACTTCGAGGTGCCCGCGGGCAACGCCGAATACAGGATGGACCTGACGACCGCCCGTACCTCGGACGACTGGCGCTTCGGCACCGGCACGCGAACGTCGTGGACGTTCCGCTCCGACACCGCAGCCCGCACGGCCCTGCTGCCGATGCTTCAGGTCGACTACACCGTGCCGGTCGACGTCCGGAACGCGGTGGGCCCGCAGCGCAGGCACACTCTCGGCCTGGACGTCCGGATGCAGGACGGCATGGCGGCGCCGCGCGGCGTGACGCTGAAGGTCGAGACGTCCTACGACGACGGGCGCACCTGGGCCACTGCCACCACGGCCCGCAAGGGCAGCGGCTTCACCGCCACCGTGGAGCGGCCGACTCCGGTGCACGGCGACGCGTACGTGACGCTGCGCGTGACCGCGGAGGACGCGGCCGGTAACACCGTCCGGCAGACGGTGGACCGCGCCTACCTGCAGCGCGGCACCGCGTGAGTCGCCGGGAACGCTAGCCCGGATCGATCGGGCTGAACCGCGGCGGTGCCGGGGAGTGTGAACCCTGGCACCCGCCGTGCCCCGTCCCGGCCCACTTACGCCCAACGCCCCGCCCAGGCACCTCACGCCCCGTCGGCCGGCCGTCGGCGCCCGCGCGTCACGCCGACCCCGCGGGCCTCCAGCATCCGATGAACGGACCGACACATCCGATATCTCCGGGCGCGTCCCGCCCCGGGGACACGCGCGGAACCCGCGGGCCGTTAGAGGGAATCCAATCCCCGTTCACCCATGCCGCGTTGAGGCGCTGATGGTACGAGCCAGCATGGGACGGTTCTCCAGACACATTGAGATGTCTCATTCGGGTGAGTCTCCGGAGCCCTCCCGAAGCCGATTTGGAGTGCCCGTTGGGGTGACTGTCGGGCTCTTCCACCTAACTGGAGTACGCATCGGTTCCAGGGCGGCCACTACAAGCGTGACCGGGGCAAGCCAGCAGGTAAGGGCTGTCCCGTGTGCGAGGCGTCCCACGGGAGCGTGAGATTCCCGCAATCACTCGCCAATTCTGCGAGTTCTGCCCGTAATCTGTAGCTTTATGGGGGAACCCGAAACTCGCTCCCGGCCCTCGGGACGTGACGCCGTCGGTCTTGCGGAGGTCTTCCCCCTCCACACCTACCGATCGGGCCGGTCGGCGCAGAGGGATGAGCGGCATGGCTGAGGCAACCGGCAGGGTGGCATTGGTGACAGGGGCCAGCAGTGGAATCGGTGCGGCCACCGCGCGTCTTCTGGCCGCGCGAGGGATGCGCGTGGTGGTCAACTACCTCCGCAGCAGCAAGGCAGCCGAGGCCGTCGTTGCCGACATCGAGGCCGCAGGTGGCCAGGCCATGGCCGTGCAGGCCGACGTGCGCGAGGCAGCGGCGATCGGGAGCATGGTCGAGCAGGTCCAGGCGGCATGGGGCGGCATCGACGTGCTCGTGCACAACGCGCTCATCCCGTATGTGGTCAAGTCGTTTCAGGACATGACGTGGGAGGAACTGGGCGGCAAGCTCGACGCCGAAATGCGCGCGGCGTTCGCGGTCACCAAAGCCGTCCTGCCCGCCATGACCGAACAGGGCTGGGGACGCATCGTCTACCTCGGTACCGGCCTCAGCCGTCGGCCCCGGGAGGGCATGATCGCACTGGGCACGGCCAAGGCCGCACTGGAGCAGTTCGCCCGGTACGTCGCCCAGGAAGTGGGCCCGCGGGGCATCACGGTCAACGTTGTCGCGCCCGGCCCGGTGGAGGACACCCGCATGGCGGATGTGCTCGACGATGCGCACAAGCGGCGGCAGGTGGCCGCTACCCCCCTGGGCCGCCTGGCACACCCTGCCGACGTCGCCCAAGCGGTCGCCTTCTACGCCGGCGAGGACAACGCCTTCATGACAGGCACCACGGCCGCAGTCAACGGCGGGATGTCCATGTACTGACGCCCGCTGTCCTCCGCCCACGGGGCCACACCGTCCCGGTCCAACCGACGGCCGGACCGCATCCGGCACACCGTCACCTCAGCACCACGGGCCGCAGCGCCCGCAGCACGCGCGGGCGCATGGCGGTGACACGATCAGGGAAGAACGTTCATGCACACGATCGATCTCGCCTACGTCGGGCGGGGCCTGCACGAGGAACTGGTCGCCTACATCGCCGACCAGCAGGACTACTACGCCGACGAGGGCGTCCACGTCGCGCTGCGCGACGGCTGCACCTGGGGCGAGGAGCGGCTGCGCCGCGGCGCCACCATCGGGCTCGGCCGGGCACTGCTGTCCCGACTGACCAGTGGCATCCCCTGGGCCGTACTCAATGTCAACACCCACCGCCCGCTGTTCTGGTTCCTCGCCCGCCCCGGCCTGACCTCCCTGGCCGACCTGGCCGGCCGACGGCTGGCGGTGCACGCCCCCCACACCGCGCCCGGGTGCTTTACCCGGATCGTGCTGCGCCAGGCGGGCCTCGACCCGGACCGCGACATCCATACCGTCGTCCGCTCGCCAGGCGACTACGGCATGGACCTGCGCCGGCTGCACGACGGCAGCATCGACGCCGCCCTGGTCGGCAGCACCATGGCACCGGAGGCGATAGCCGCCGAGCACGGCTGGCAGGTGCCGGCCTGGGTCGGCGACCACTTCCAGATCCCCACCGTGGGCGTGGCCGTCGACCCCACCTTCATCCACCCGGACGACCCCGCGGTCCAAGCCGTCGTACGAGCCCACCGGCGCGCCCTGCAGGTGATCCACAACGAACCCGACACCACGGTGCGGCACATCCAGACGTTCCTCGGCCGACACACCGCAGATGAAGCCCGAGCCCACTACGAGACGTTCATCGCCCCGTATTTCACCACCGACGGTCAAGCCGACCTCGCCGTCGGCGCCACCGCAATCATGGCGGTCGCCGCTGAACTCGGCGTCCCCGCCGGCGTCACCGCAGCCGAGTTCTACCGCACCGCAAGCACCACACCCTGAGGGCTGTCCCGTGACCCCTGGCGGAACAGCGCGCGGCGTCAGATGCGGAGCATCGCAAGGCGGAGGAGCGTCCTCATACTGGACGTATTCGGGCGTTCCGAACAACGCAGCGAGGCGCCGTAGCTGTCGTCGTACGCCTGCCAGGGGTTACGGGACAGCTCCGAGAAGCCCGGCGCTACCGAAGCGCACGCAGTACCTCAAGAGGGGGCCGGGGCGGAGGGGTCTCGGTGCGCTGGTGGGCGACGTGTCTTCCTGCGGAGTGAGCGAACCCGACGCCGGGCCCAGGCAAGAATGACGCAGCGGCAGAACTGATACTTCTACTTCGCCTGATGAGTGGTCGAGATCAGTGACCAGTCCGCTTCCGGAACTTGTCGGCTGTCTTGTGGGTGAGCTCCTGTGCCTTCCCGCGCAGCTGCTCGCCCAGACCATGCCTCTGCATGGATTTATCGCCGATTGCCTTGCCAAGGGTCTCCTTCATCTTGCCCTTGACCTGTTTCGCCTTGCCCTTGGTCATCAGAATCCCTGTCCTTCCGGGAGTCGGCAGGGGTGAGGTAAGCGGGGCTGTCCTCCCACCCTGCCTCCGCCACCGAAGTGCTGCAAACCGGCTTGTTCGGGGCGGGCACGCGTCCGGCGCACACGGCCCTCATGAGCCGACCCGATGCTCACCCTGGCCTTTTTCCTGGTCCGTGAAGGCGCCTGCCTCAGCCAGGTCCGTTGAGTGGTTCCCCTCGCTGGGGCGGCTGACGGACCATGTAAGGGGACGGACTCCGATCGGCGGCCGTGCCTCGTGTTTCGTCTGCAGGTGATCGCAATGAAGGGTTCGATCCGGATCGGGAGTGTGCGGGGGCTGGAGCTGCGTGCGCATTGGAGTGTGCCTCTGATCATGCTGCTCTTCGCGTACGGTCTGGGCAGCCGCACGCTGCCTGCGTACGCGCCGGGGCTGGCGCCGGTGGTGTACGCGGTGGCTGGAGTTGTCGGTGCTCTGCTGTTGCTGGTGAGTCTGGTGGCGCATGAGGTGGCGCACGCGCTCACGGCCCGCAGGTCCGCGATCCCCGTGCGGGACATTACGTTGTGGGCGCTGGGCGGAATGACCCGGATGCAGCGGCCTGAGACGCCACGGGCGGCGCTCGCGGTCGCCGTGAGCGGGCCGCTGACCAGCCTGGTGCTCGGTGGGGCCGCGCTGGGGGCCGCGGCCGGGGTGGGGGCAGGGGGCTGGCGGATACCAGCTGTTGTGCTGGCTTGGCTGGGCGGCACGAACCTGCTGCTGGGCGTCTTCAATCTGCTGCCTGCCGCGCCCTTGGACGGGGGCCGAGTCCTGCAGGCCGCGCTGTGGTGGTGTACGGGTGACGAGGACCGGGCCCGCCGGGTGGCCGGGCGCAGCGGACAGGTCATCGGCACGGGCCTCGCCGTGGTCGGATGGCTGGCTTTTGTGCGGGGGGTGCCAGGTGGGTTGTGGCTGATGGTCATCGGCTGGTTCGTGGCGCTCACCGCCGCGGCCGAACGACGGTGGGCCGAGCTCCGCACGGCCCTGCGGGCCATACGCGTGCGGGAGGCGATGACCAGTCCGGCCGCCACCGGTGCGGACTGGCTGACGGTGGACCGCTTCCTGTCCGACGTGGCCCCACAGTCGGGTCATACGGTCCTCCCATTGGTGGACTTCGAAGGCCGTCCCAGCGGCGTCATACGGCTGCGCCGACTCGGTGCTCTGCCCTCCCAGCAGCGGGAGACGCTGCGCATACGGGAAGTGGCGACCCCGCTGTCGCAGTGCACGCTCGCAACACCGGACGAACTCCTCACCGAGGTCCTGGACCGCCTCGGCTCGGGCGGCGGACTGCCCATCCTGGTCACGGACAGCGGCCGACTCGACGGGATCGTCACCGCCCACGACATCCACCGAGTGGCCCAGCGGCACAGAACGGGCCCTGATGGCGCTACTCCGACTCCCGACGACCGACTTCCGGCACGGCCTGCCGTATCCGGACCCGCGAAGAAGCGGGTACGTTCGCGCACTCCATCGGGTTCCAGGGCGACCGGACGGCGCCGACTGCGTCTATGGCGCCGTGCGTTAGACGATCAGGCGCGGCGGGGCGACGGCGGATTCGACAACGGCAACGGTCGAGTCGCGGAGGGCACTCGACGAACACAGCTCGTGACTCCTCCACCCCCCTGAAGGGGGGTGGCTTCTCGCTATGCCGGTTGGGCTTCGCGTCGGACCAGCCCGGCCCGTAGAACGTTGAGTGCTCCGACTGTGTCCGCGTGCGCGGTGTGGCCACAGGCGACGCAGTGGAACTTCTCCTGGGTGGGCCGGTTCTCCTTGGCGGTGTGCCCGCATTCGGGGCATCGCCGGGAGGTGTTGCGGGGGTCCACGGCGATCACTTCCCGCCCGGCGCTCTCAGCCTTTGCGTTCAGGATCGCGAGGAACACCCCCCATCCGGCATCGGCGATCGAGCGGTTCAGTCCGGCCTTGGCCGCGGCCCCGTTGGGCAGGAAGCGGCCCGGCTGGTCGGGGTCGGGCTTGGGGGCGGGGGCCTTGCTCATGTTGCGGATCTTGAGGTCTTCGTGCGCGATGAGGTCGTGTTCGCGTACGAGGCCGAGGGCGGTCTTGTGGGTGTGGTCGAGGCGCTGGCACCGCACCTTGCGGTGCAGACGTGCCACGGCCTCTACCGCCTTGCGGCGGCGCTTGCTTCCGCGCTTGCACCTGCTCAGTGCCTGCTGAGCTGCTTCGAGCTTCGCTGCGGCCTTTCGCCCGTGACGCGGGTTGGGCACGAACTCGCCGTTCGAGTCGGCGAGGAAGTTGGCGATGCCCAGGTCGATGCCGACCACGCTGCCGGTCGCGGGCAGCGGCTCGGGCCGGGGCCGCTCGGCCGTCAGGATCACATACCAGCGCTTGCCCTCACGCTTGACCGAGACCGTCTTGACATGGCCGACCACGGGCCGGTGCCGGTGCACCTTGACGTGCCCGATGCCCTGAAAGCGGACGCGGGTGACCGGGTCATGCGCGGTGGAGTCCCACCGGCAGCCGTCACCGTCCTTGGGGAAGTCCACCGTGTCGAAGCGGCCGATCCCCCTAAAGCGCGGACAGCCCGGCTTGTCCCCGGCCTTGATGCGCCGGAAGAACGCGGCGAACGCCTTGTCCAGCCGGCGCAGGGTGGCCTGCTGCGAGGAGAACGACCAGCGGCCCTGACGCTCCGGGTCGCATGCCCGGATCTCCTTGAGCTGCACGGACTGCTGCCCGTACCGGACCGTCGTCTTCGAGGCGTGCCGGTAGGCGTCGCGGCGTTCCTGCAATGCCCCGTTATAGAGGGAACCGTGATCGCGCAGCATCTCACCGAGCGCTTGTTCCTGCCGGGCGGTGGGCCGCAGGAGGAACTTGTATGCACGGATCATCCAGCCCGCCTCCTCCGCGTCGATTCCATCGACCGCACTAGACTTGGTGCATGTCACCACGCTGGGAACCCAACCCCGATGTGCGGCGCGGCCGTCACGTAGTCTACAACCTTCACGCACACTTGGTGTTCGTCACCAAATATCGGTGCAACGTCTTCAATGACGAGATGCTGACGCGCTGCGAGGAGATCATGCGGAACGTCTGTACCGACTTCGGGACCGACCTGATCGAGTTCAACGGCGAAGAAGGCCACGTGCACCTGCTCGTGCACTACCCCCCGAAAGTCGCCCTCTCCAGCCTGGTCAACAGCCTCAAGGGCGTCAGCTCACGGTACCTGCGCGCCGAGTTCCCCGACCGCGTCAACCGCGCAACCATGCACGGCCGCTTCTGGTCCGGCTCCTACTTCGCCGGATCATGCGGCGGCGCACCACTCCAGGTGGTGAAGGACTACATCGAGAACCAGAAGCGGCCCACCTGACCGTCACAACGGAGATGTAGAGAACTCCGGCGCTCCGCACCTCCGGGCCCAGGATCGGATTCCCTCCCCGACTGAAGTCGGGGATTCCCTCCGAAGAAGAGGGATGGACCCGGTGTTCACGGTGGGAGCGCACGGATTGCTCGTGCCGGCGTTCAACACGTTCGACGCGCGGCCGCATCCGGGGCTGCAGGACGGGGGGGTCGACGCCGCGCCCTGAACGATGGTGGGAACGCGTCCGCTCCGGGGCACCGACGTCCCGGAGCAGACAACAACGCTGATGCGCCTGCGTCAGGCCTTGGCAGCGGGCTCGGCGGTAACGGCGTTCTCCGCCTCACCGTCCTGTGCACCGGCGGAGCGGGCAACGCCCGGGATGGTCGCGGCCACCGCGGCTGCCAGGAGCGCGACGCCGCCGCCGATCAGCAGGCCGGCGCGGAAGCCGTCCTCGGAGGCGAAGGTGAAGCCGCCCATGGTGACCGTCATCTGCGAGAGGACGACACCGATCACCGCGGCGCCGATCGAGGTGCCGAGCGAGCGCATCAGTGTGTTGAAGCCGTTTGCGGCGGCCGTCTCGGACACCGGGACCGCACTCATGATCAGGGCGGGCATCGCGCCGTAGGCGAGACCGACGCCACCGCTGATCACGACGGTGACGATCAGCAGGCCCGAGGTCGAGCCCATCAGCGCCATCGACAGGGCATAGCCGGCCGCGATGACGAGGGAACCCGAGACGAGGGTGAACTTCGGGCCGCGCGCGTTGGTCAGCTTCCCGCCGAACGGCGAGACGACCATCATGACGAGGCCGGCGGGTGCCATCCACAGGCCCATCGCCAGCATCGACTGGCCGAGGCCGTAGCCGGTCGCCTTGGGGAACTGCAGCAGCTGCGGCACGATCAGTATCTGCGCGTACATGCCGACGCCGATCAGGACCGAGGCGGCGTTGGTGAGCAGCACCCGGGGGCGGGCGGTCGTGCGCAGGTCGATCAGCGGGTCACGGGTGCGCAGCTCCCAGAAGCCCCAGACCAGCAGGACCACGACCGCGGCGGCGAAAAGGCCGAGCGTGCTGACCGAACCCCAGCCCCAGTCCGCACCCTTGGAGATCGCGAGCAGCAGACAGACCAGGCCCACGCCGAGGCCGAGCGCGCCGGCCAGGTCGAAGCGCTGCCCCTTCGCCGCGGCCGGTACGTCGGGAATGAAGGACCAGATCATCGCGCCGATCAGCGCGGCGAGGACGGCCGAACCCCAGAACAGTGCCCGCCAGCTCGCGTACTCGGCGACCGCGGCGGCGATCGGAAGGCCGAGGCCGCCGCCGATGCCCATGGAGGCGCTGACCAGAGCGATGGAGGAGCTGAGCTTCTCGGGCGGCAGCAGGTCACGCAGCAGGCTGATGCCGAGCGGCACCACACTCATGCCCATGCCCTGCAGCCCACGCCCGACGATCATCATGCCGACGGACGAGGTCAGGGCGCACACCACCGAGCCCGCGAGCAGCGGCACACAGGAGGCGAGCAGCATCTTGCGCTTACCCAACAGGTCGCCGAGGCGGCCGGCGACCGGGACGCAGACCGCGGCCGACAGCAGCGTGACGGTGATCACCCATGTGGCATTGGAAGACGTGGTGTGCAGGATCTGCGGCAGGTCCGCGATCAGCGGTGTCACCAGGGTCTGCATGACCGCGGCGACGGTACCGGCCAGCGCGAGCGTGGCGACGACGCCGCCCGATCGGGAGGTGGGCTGGGGGCCGTCCATGAAGGACTCCTCTACTTCGACATTCGAGGCCGGGATGGAATATGCGTCATACACATCCAATGTATCGACCACGTTGCATGCATCATGCATGGGGCAGGATCATTGCGATATCGCATGCACCGTCCGGCATGCGCAGGACCGTCGAGGAGATCCGATGAGCAGGGCCACGCGCCAGGTGGAGTACGAGCAGATGCTGCAGAGCCGCTACCTTCACCTGCACAAGTCGAAGGGGCGGCGCCAGGGCAGCACCCTGGAGCGCAGCGCGTACATCCTGCTCAGCCGCATCCGGGTGCAGGGCCCGATGTCCATCGGCCAGCTCGGTGACGCCTTCGGCCTCGACGCGTCCACCCTGAACCGGCAGACCGCGGCCGCCGTGCGCGCCGGGCTCGTCGAGCGCATCCCGGACCCGGACGGCGGCATGGCACGCAAATTCCGTATCACCGCGGAGGGCGAGCGGCGTCTCGACGAGGAGCGCGAGGGCACCATCCACACCCTGGACCAGATCATGGCCGACTGGTCCGACGAGGACATCGCCGCCTTCGCCGGCTACCTCAAGCGCTTCAACACCGACATCGAGCGCTTGGACGGTAGGCCCTGGCCGCGGCCGTGAGACGGCAGCCCAAGTGCCTTCTGGGCGGGCCCGGCGCCGCACTCAGTGCCGCTTGAGCCGTTCCGCCGGCCATTCGCTCCTCCAAGGGCTGTCCCGTGATCCCAGGCGGAACAGCGCGCGGCGTCGGATGCGGTGCATCGCAAGGCGGAGGAGGGTCCTCATACTGCGCGTATTCGGGCTCCGACAACGCAGCGAGGTGCCGTACCTGTCGTCGCGCGCCCGCCGGGGATCACGGGACAGCCCTCAGGCCTGACTCGTCCAGCGCTGCGAAGCCTCCCCGGCGCACGTCTGCGTCACCAGGCCGCTGCTCGTCCCGAGGTCGAGGCCGCCGCCGTAGTCGCTCCGGAGGCTGCCACCTGAACCCGTACGCCACAGTCGGGCGGTGTTCTGGGCACAGTCGCCCACGAAGACAGCCTGGCCGAGCCCGTTGGAGTACAGACACTGGCCGGTCTGCTGGTTGACGAGCTTGAAGCTGCCGTCCGACCTGCTCTGCACGGTCCACCAGACGGTCGAATCCGAGCAGTCCCGGTAGTCCGCGGCGTCGTAGACCTGAGTGATGCACTTGCCGTTGTCGCCGTTGCGGAGTGTGTTCGCGGCCCGATCGGTGGGGATGCTGTCCCGATCCAAAGAGACAACAAGATCCGCAGGGCCAAGGCGCTCGCCGGACAAGCTGCTGACTCCCGGCGCCGGGCTCATGGACCGCTCCCGTGATTTCGGCACCGGCCGCGGCCTACGCAGCCGTGGGCGAGGACGGGCGCCCCGGCTGTGACGTACGTCCTGTCGCCACTCAGGCGGCCGCCCTACGCTTACCTGCCACGCGCGCCCCGGGCGCGCGAGCGCTCGCGACCTGATCACGCACAGGCAACACAACCATGGCGGGCACGTGTGAAGGACGGTTCACCATGCCCAGTGATCTCTCGCCGGTCATAGCTGCCGCCGCTCGCTGGCTGCTGTCGGCATTCCCACCGGCACCTGGCCCGCTGAACGATGCCCTGGCCGAAGCCCAGGCATGGCAGGCGGCCACGATCGCCGCCGCCCTCCGTTACCCCACCGAGCTGGACGCCGAACTGCTGAACTTGCTCGGCCCGGGTGGCTCCGACCGGCTGGACGCTGCCACCGGCACCGATACCCACCCGCTGGATGGCGCCGAATACGCCTGGCGCACCTGGGTGGACGAAACCGTTGTCAGCTGGGCGGCCTGCCTGCTGGCCGACGCCGATCTCGCGACCGTGGCAGCGGCCTGCCTGGCCGCAACCCACCACGGCGCGGGCAGCGTGGGCGATGCGCGTCGGCTGACAATTCCCAGCGCTCGCGATCACCGCGCGGCGCCGCTGTTGCGCCACCCGGACCTTGTCAGCCCGATCGCAGACCTCCACCGCGACACACTGCTTGGCCTCCTCGAGATCGCCCCGGCCAGAAACTCACCCGAGCCAAGGTAACCTCGAAGCCCGCATACCGGTCGTCCACCCCGTGCGCGGCCGCGCGCCCTCCGGCTTCCGCGACGCCGACCCGATGAGCACCGCGAATCGAATGCCGGAAACCCTGGCCCGATTCCGGCGGGCCAGGGTTTCCATTCTGTGCGGGCGTTGCTGTTACCACTTGTCGTTGCGGAAGTCCCTGATCACTCGGAAACTGCCCACGACACCGTTCTTGACCCACACGCCGCCGTGGACGAAGCGCGGCGTGACACCGTTGCTGGTGCTCCAGGGGCCGACCGTGGCAACAGGGGAGCCGTTGTCACAGGTTGCGCCGCGGAAGACCTCAACGGTCCGGCGGCTGTCGTTGCGGACGTTGAGAGTCCTGGAGCCCAGACCGCTCACCACGGTGATGCAGCCGTCGGAGTGGGCGGAGTAGGACCGCTCGTTGAAGAAAATCCTTCCCTTGTCGAAGTCGTTGTCGCGACCGCCGTTACCCTTCTCCCCGCCGCCGTAGCCGCCGCCACCGCCGTAGCCGCCACCACCACCGCCGCCGCCACCGTAGCCGCCACCACCGCCGCCGCCACCGTTGCCGCCGTAGCCGCCACCGTTGCCGTTGCCGCCGTAGCCGCCACCGTTGCCGTTGCCGCCGTAGCCGCCACCACCGCCGCCGCCACCGTTGCCGCCGTAGCCGCCACCGTTGCCGTTGCCGCCGTAGCCGCCACCGTTGCCGTTGCCGTTGCCGCCGAAGCCGCCACCTCCGTTGCTCTTACCCTTCTCCCCGGCGCCGCCGCCGTCCTGCGAAGTCGCGCCGGGAGCGGCGGCCTGTTGCTGGACAACGGGCGCGGCTGCGGGGGTATCCGCGGCCGTGGCGTAGTTGATACCGGTTGCCGCCAGGGCCGCGGCGCCTACAGCGGCAGCGGTCACGACGACAGTACGCGTGGTCATATCACTTCTCCTGTCTCAGAGACATCGGCTGTAGCCGATGCGTGACAAACGTACTTAATGGTGCTTTTATCTGTCATATCGGGCGCATCTAAAGTGTGATACCGACGGCCGATAGGGTGAATTTGCGCCATTTACGCATAGAGCCGCGTCTATTTGAAAAATAGTCACGTCGATCTCTATCTGAATGGCTGTCACTTGCCTTGTGGCTCAGCGCTCTGAGTGCCAGTCAGTGTCCGATCTGCTGCGGCAGAGGGCGAAGGAAGAGGCCAGGGCCGGACCTGCTCAAAGCACGGATCGGGCCTTGTTCCGACGGACAGCCTGCTGGTGGGGCTCGCACTGGTTCCACTCACGGTGGCGCCACGGGCCGTACGCCGCAGATGGTCAGCACCACCGCCCAAGGGCTGTCCCGGCTCCAGGTCAGGAGCATCCGAAATTGGCGCTTCGTTGGTAAGTCCCGCCAACCGCGACGTGGTGTTTGCCCTCCCGGCGTTTTTTGTCGTAGTAGGCCGTGAGGCGAAGGCGGCAAGGCAGAAGGCTCCTTAGAGTTGCTTGCTCCCGCGTCGGGAGGGGTACTCGCCGCGGATGCACGAGCCGGATCTGCGCGTGGCAGGCGCAGGGGCGGCGTAGGCCGCCGGACGTCAGACGGTTGCGAAGGCGGTGCCGTCGCCGACGTCAATGAGGATCCGGGCTGCGGTCCTGACCCCGATGCCGGGTCAGCGCGGCAGCGTCGGCGCCAGGGACGACGACCCTCTGTTCGCCGAGGGCGGCGAGTGTGTCTTCGACGGCACGTCCAGCCATGCGCGGGGCCTCGGGCCACAGCAGGGTGACCAGTCCTCGCCGTCCTGCCTTCCTCACAGGGCCAACCGGGGAGCCGCAGCCTTCGAACAGGGCCGGAACGGCCGGATGGTCAAGACGAGGACCCGGGACCCGGTCCATGGAGGGGTGGATCCGGGTGCGGGGAGCCCGCGCATCCGGTTCTTGATGCGTGTCACCTACCTGACACGTCGTCGCAGCAAGCCTTGCCCTGCCACGCGTCGCGGCCCAACAGGCAGTGGCACCGACAGGTCAGAGGCTCCACCGCGAAGGCTCCCTCGGAAGCCGCTCGAGGAGTGACTCGAGTCCGTCCAGCATCCGCGCGAGCCCGAATTCGAAGAGGGTGCCGAGGTCGAGTTCGAACCCGTCCTGGTCGAAGAGCGTGGACAGGACCGGATACGACTGGGTCGTCTGGATTGCTTCCATCCGTGGCTCATTGGATGTCATCCACTCCTCGGCTGTCATTCCGGTGTCCTGCCGCGCCTGGGATTCCAGCTCAACGGCCATCGCGACGCCTTGGGCGTATCCGAGAAGCGTGAGGTGGACATGGATCATTTGATCCGGGGTAAGGCCGAGCCCGCTCAAGGCGCTCAGGGCCCGCTCGGTGTACTGCATCGCATGGGGCGAAGCCATCGGCCGAGTGAGGGCGGCCATGGCTCTCGCCAGCCAGGGATGTTGCTCGTACTGACCCCACAACCACCGTGCCTCCCGCTCCAGCCGCGGGCGCCAATCCGCCGGTGGTGGGCCGGACGGCCCCCCGCTGAACACCGCTTCCGACATCAGCCGTATGAGCTCTCCCTTGTTCGGGACATGGCGGTAGAGCGCCATGGTGGAGGTACCGAACTCGGTTGCGACTCGCCTCATGGAGAGCGCGGCCAGACCCTCCGCGTCGACGAGCGCGATCGCGGCACGGATGATGCGCTCGCGGGTGAGACGGTGACCGGGGGCCGTGTTGCGCTCTCGCCCTGTCTCCGCAACTACCGTGCCGACACCAGGCACAGGCCGCACCAGTCCCTCCTGGTTCAGCGTGGTGAGCGCCTTGGTCGCGGTCGCCATCGCGACGCCCCATTCCTGCGTGATACGCCGGGTGGAGGGAACTCGGTCGCCAGGGGCCAGCTCGCCCGAGGCGATGCGGCGGCGGAGATCCCCGGCGATGCGGAGGTAGGGCGGTTCGGTGGCCATGCCCTCACCGTACTAGTGCACTGGTTGCCCTCCCTCCCCCTTTTGACAGGGGGTACAGCAGAGTGCACTAGGCATCTGTTTGCGGCGTACGTGATGACCCGATTCCGTACCGCCATGGAGAACACACCCGGCCCCCGCGCGGGCCGCAAGGAATGGGTCGCCCTCGGTGTCCTGACGCTGCCACTGCTCCTCGTCTCGATGGACGTCTCGATCCTGTACTTCGCGATCCCTTACATCAGCCACGACCTGGAGCCCAGCGCCACACAGCAGTTGTGGATTCTCGACATGTACGGCTTCGTACTCGCCGGGCTGCTCATCACGATGGGCGCGCTCGGCGACCGGATCGGGCGGCGCACGCTGGTCCTCACAGGAGCCGCAGTCTTCGGCGCCGCCTCGGTGGCCGCGGCGTACGCGCACTCCGCCGATCTGCTCATCGCCGTGCGCGCGCTGCTCGGACTCGGCGGCGCCGCCCTGATGCCCTCGACCCTTGCCCTGATCCGCAACCTCTTCCGTGACGAGAAGCAGCGCGGGAAGGCGGTGACCATCTGGACGGCCGTCATGACCACCGGCATCTCACTGGGGCCGGTGGTCAGTGGTCTGCTGCTGGAACACTACTGGTGGGGCTCGGTGTTCCTGATCAACCTGCCTGCCATGGTGCTGCTGCTCGCGCTGGTGCCCTTCCTGGTGCCAGAGTCCACACCAGCCGTCCGAGGCCGCCTCGACCCGCTGAGTGCGGCGCTCTCACTCGGCGCTTTGCTCCCGGTCATCTACGGGATCAAGGAGTGGGCCCGGCACGGCTACGAACCGCTGCCCGCTCTCGGCATCACCGTGGGACTCGTGCTCGGCTTCGGATTCGTACGCCGCCAGAGGCACCTCGCTCACCCCATGATCGACCTCGGCCTCCTGGGCCGGCGCGCCTTCGGCGGCCCGGTGCTCGCCAATCTGCTCGCTATGTTCGCCACGGTGGGCATGGCCGTCTTCCTCACTCAGTATCTGCAGTCCGTGCTCGGCCTGAGCCCGTTCACAGCCGCGCTGTGGAGCCTGGTGCCGGCCGCGGGCGTGGCCGTCATGGCCCCGATCGGGGCGGCGCTCGCACAGCGGATCGACCGTGCGTACGTCATGGGCGGCGGCTTCCTCGTCTCCGCCTGCGGTTTCCTCTGGCTGACCCAGGTACGTACTGACTCGGCCCTTTGGTTCACCCTCGTCGGCGCCTCCGTCTACGCCGGCGGGCTGGTCGCCGCCATGACCCTCGCCAACGAACTCGCCCTGGGCGCGGCCCCACCGCAGCGCGCGGGCTCAGCCGCGGCCGTACTCGAGTCGGGTCAGGAACTGGGTGGAGCCTTGGGCATGGCCGTCCTCGGCTCCATCGGAGCCGCGGTCTACAGCCGGGACATGTCGGACGCGCTGCCATCCGACATGCCGCACGCCGAAGCAGTACGCGAAACCCTGGGCGGCGCGACAGCAGCCAATCTCCCGGCCGCCATGGCAGACGCCGTATCGGCGGCTGCACGTGACGCCTTCACCCACGGAATGGGCGTCGCGTCAGTCGGCGCGGCCGTCGTCATGGCCGGAGCGGGTCTCTTCTCGCTCGGCCTCCTGCGAGGCGTAGGCAAGACGAAAGGCTCAACGCAATCGTCCACCGAACCGGGACTCACCACGCTCCTGTAGTGCGGTGACCGGAAGCGATCACCGGGTTGGTGCTGGGGATTCCTGCTTCGGTCGGATGTGACGACACGTTCGGCGGGCGTGGGGAGCCGTGATGGCACATCCTCGAGGCGCCGACCGGCGGGACGGCCTCCCCCACTCCGACGTTGTTCACCAGAGGGTCGATGCCGCCCGGCTCGGTGAGGGGGCTCGCCGAGCCCGGGGAGCATGGCATCCCGCCGCGCAAGTTGGGCAGCCTCGGCAGGCCGACCTGAGAAGTACGCCCTGGTCCGCTTCGCAGCGGCGGATGCAGCCGGCGCTCCGGCCTACGGGCCGCGGTCTGGCGACGAGGCCGTGACCGCGCGAGGCTGGCCCACGGTGGAGTGGCAGAAGAGGGGGACCTTCGAGTGACCAACGATCGTTACCGTTTGATGGCAGATGCTGTCCGGTTACAGTTCCGCTCGCACGGACGTGTCCTGTCCGTCCGCAGAGCCGGCGGTTCCGACCCTGCGCCGGGACAACCCGCAGGGGCGGGCGACCACCTGGAAGAGGGTGAGTCGCTCGATCAGGCAGCACACGTGGAGTCCGGCATCGATGTCGACCCGCATCGTCAGGAATTCTGCGGCCTGGTGCATGACGACCCCCTCCGCGAGGACCGGATCACCCCGGCGTTCGTGGCGCAATCCTGGAGCGGCGAGCCTCACCATGCTGAGCCCGACAGTCACGATGGGCTGTTCCGGGCCGCCGTGGGCAAGCCGTCGCGGGCCTGCCGGCCCTACACCGTGGCGATCTGGCGCTTGCTCGCCGAGGGGCGCACGTACCTGGCCCTGCACCGGCCTGTTCCCACCCGGGGAGGCGCATCGTGAAGCGGTATCTGCGCCGGGTGCGGATGGTTGAGCCGACAGTCTCCGCAGCCGAGCACGAACTGTTCGGCGGGCCCCTGCGCTACGACATGGGCTGGGCCGAACATGAACGTGCGCGGCTCGACTTGAACATGCTCTCGGCCATTCGTGCCATGCCCCGGCTGGTCGGCGGAACCCTGCGCAGGGCCTGGTCCGCCGACCGGCCCGCACTGCTGGCGGTCGGGGTCAGTGAGATCGGCCAGGGCATCGCGGCAGCCGTCAGCCTGCTCGCGGTCAACGCCGTGATGCATGCCCTGCTCGGCAGCGGCACGCCTGTCGACCGCCTGTACGGCGCCCTTCCCGCGTTGATCTCCGCCGCGGTCGTCGCGGTGGTGAACGCCGGCCTCGCCGGCTGGTCCACTTCACGGGCCGGGCGCCTGGAGCCCCTGGTGGAACGGATCGCGACCACCGAGTACCTGGCCGCAGCCACCGCGGTCGAGCTGGAGGCCATCGAGGACCCGGAGTTCCGGCGCCTGATCGATGTCGCGCAATACGGTGCCGCCTCGGCCCGACGCATGATCAGCGCCTGCGTCGCCGCACTGAACGGAACGATCTCTCTGATCGCCACAGCAAGCGTCCTGACCATCCTGCACCCCGCGCTGCTGCCCATGCTGCTGCTGATCGCGGCACCGCGCGGCTGGGGAGCCATGCGGGTGGCGCAGGAGCGCTATGTGTCGGTGATGACCTGGGTCGAGCATGTGCGCGCCAGCCGCCTCATCGGCAACCTCCTCACCGAGCGCAGCGCGGCCCAGGAAGTGCGGATCCACTCGGTCGGCCCGTTCCTGTTGGACAAGTACAAGGGGATGGCCGAGAGCGCCGAGGCCGAGCAGAAGCGGCTCGCCAACGGCAAGGCCCTGACCGAGCTGGTGGCCGCTGCCCTGTCCGGTCTGGCCGTGGCCGGCACGTACGGGGTGATGTTCTGGCTGATCACGGCCGGGCACATGAGCCTTGCCGTGGCCGGCACCGCCGTGATCGCCGTCCGCTCCGGCTCAGCGAGCCTGGGCGCGCTGGTCATGAACGTCAACCAGCTGCACGAGGAGAGTCTTTACGTCCAGGACCACGACAGGTTCCTGGCCGAGGCCGCAGGACGAGCCATCCCCTCGGGCGGGGAACCCGTGCCGCACCAGGTCGAACAGGTCGTCCTCGACAAGGTCACCTACCGCTACCCGGACCGCGACGCTCCGGCACTGGACGGGGTCTCGATCACTCTCCCCATGGGGTCGGTGACCGCAGTGGTGGGCGAAAACGGATCGGGCAAGAGCACCCTGATGAAGGTCCTGGCGGGCCTGCTGCTGCCGCAGAGCGGCACGGTGCGCTGGGGCGAATCCGAACTGACCGGCCTGGACCGCTCCCAGGTGTTCGACCGCGTCGCACTGCTGACGCAGGATTTCCAGCGCTGGCCGGTGACAGCCGCCCTGAACATCCGCATCGGCCGCCCCGACCAGGATGCCGAGCACGAGGAACTGGAGCCCTCTGTCGACTACGCCGGCGCCTCCCCGGTCATCGCGAAACTTCCCCATGGTCTGCGGAGCCTGCTGGCCCGGATGTTCCGCGGCGCCTCGGAGCTCTCCGGAGGCGAGTGGCAGAAAATCGGACTGGCCCGTACACACTGGCGCAGCTCCACGTGCCCCGCGGACAGCGTCCTGATCGTCGACGAACCCACTTCCGCGCTCGACCCCGAAGCAGAGATCGCCGCCTTCAACCGCATCCGCCAACTCGCCGGGCCACACCGGGCCGTGGTCCTGGTCACCCACCGCATGTCCGGTGTCCGCCACGCCGACACCATCTACGTCCTCACCCAGGGACGCCTGAGCGAACACGGCACCCACGATGAACTCATCGCCGCAGACGGACGGTACGCAGCCATGTTCCACACCCAGGCCGCCCAGTACGCACCGGATTCCCGCGCCCAGGTACCGAACCCCAGCACTCCGCCCGTCCCGGACCACTCCTGACCCCGCAGACCGAAAGGACGGTCGTGCCCCGAGCTCCCCCACCCCCGCCACATCCACTCGGGCCGGGGCTCCCGACCTGGTACGGAACCGGCTGACCGACCAGCTCGTCGCCGCCGACCGGATCCGCACCCCGCTGTCGAGACCGCCTTCCGCAGGGTGCCCCGGAGCGCCTTCACCCCCCGAGGCGGCCTCGACGCGCGGGGTACGCCGACTACATCGTCGCCACCCGCCGCAATGGGCGACGGACGGGTGACCAGCTCAGTCTCCGCTCCCTGGCTGCGGGCCGGGATACCGGAAGCCGCGTGTCTCCAGCCCGGCCGGCACGTCCCGCGTTCCCGGGACGCGGGCGATCGCGCCCTCGTTGGTGGCGTCCGGACCCGCTTCGGTGGCCAGTCGGCGGACGTGTTGAGGGGGCCCTCAACCAGAGGCGAGGACCGGGCCGGGCCAGGTCAGGCCAGGAACAGGGGCTCATCGCATGGACGCGGTGGGTGGACGCTCGCGTACCGCGCCGTAGGCGATGAAGTACGCCGGCACTCGCTTGAGCCACCGCGAGGTGGTCAACAGTTCGGCCATCCGCTGTGACCGCTTGGCGTTACCGAAGGGCGGGCGTCCCTCCAGTACGGGTGCGATGACCCGCGCGTGGGCGAATCGCTGCAGCGCCTGCGTCGCGGCTGTGGTCGGCCACCGTCGGCGCTGTACGGCGCGTACGTCCCCCAGGCCGACCGTACCCCTGCGCAGCGGCTCGACGAGATACCGGGCGGTGGCGACGGCGTCTTCGACAGCAAGGTTGATGCCGATACCGAAGACCGGCGACATCGCGTGCGCCGCATCACCGATGCACAGCAGTCCCGGGCGGTGCCAGCGCCGGAGGCGGTCGAGCCGTACATCGAGCATCTTCACCTCGTCCCACGACCGCAGCGCGTGCACCCGGTCCCCGAGCCAGGGGACGGCGGCCGAGAAGTCGGCCATGAACCGCTCAAGACCGGCGGCACGGCGTTCGGCATCGGTCCCCTTGGGGATCAGCGCCGCGCACTGCCAGTAGTCCCCGCGGTCGATCATGGCGGTGAGGAACCGGTCGCCGACGCCTCCCACGAGCCCGTGCGGATCGCCCTCGCGCCGTGGCAGTCGGAACCACCAGGCGTCCATCGGGCAGGTGAATCTCCGCAGCCCCAGTTCGGGCCGAGACCGGGCCAGCGAGCCCCGGCCGTCGCAGGCCACCGTGAGGGTGGCCCGCAGTTCGCCGGTACGGCCGTCGGGTGTGCGGTACCGCACCCCCGTGACCCGTCCGCGCTCCACCAGGAAGGAAGTCGCCTCGGTGCTCATCCGCACGGAGAACGACGGCTCCCCAGCGGCCTCGTCCGCGAGGAGGTCGAGCAGGTCCCACTGCGGCACCATCGCCACGTAGTTGTAGGGGCCCCGCAGCGCGCCGATGTCTCCGACGGTCACCAGCGAACGGTCAGGGCCGAGCGGCAACTGGACCGTCGTCACCCGCCGCTGCGGCAGACGGGCAAACCGCTCCGCCAGGCCGAGGTCGTCCAGCAGCGCCAGGGTGGACGGATGCACCGTGTCGCCGCGGAAGTCGCGCAGGAAGTCACCGTGCTTCTCCAGGACCGTGACCGCCACTCCGGCCCGGGCCAGCAACAGGCCGAGGACCATTCCGGCGGGGCCGCCGCCCACAACACAGCACGTGGTCCGTTCCATCGCAGCCCCTGCCCTCGGTGAAATCCCGGTATCCATCACGCTGGGACATATACCATCAAAACCTGCAAATCTGTCGTGAAGATTCGCGGATCCTTCTGGGAGGCATGATGAGCCAGCAGCCGGTCCTTCTGCCCTACGCCGACCCGGCCTTCGTGGCAGACCCCTACCCGCTCTACCGACAACTGCGCGAGGACGGCCCGGTACGGCGCGCCGTCATCGCCGGCGGCCTGGAAGCCTGGCTGGTCACGCGCTACGAGGACGGCATCGTGGCACTGTCCGACCCCCGGTTGAGCAGCGACGTCCGTGACGCGTCGGACCCACGCCTCCTGCAGCGGCTGCCCGCGACCGAACGCGAGTCCGTACTGCGCAACATGCTTCGCTCCGACCCGCCCGACCACACCCGCCTGCGCCGCCTGGTCTCCAATGCGTTCACAGCGCGCAGGGTGGCCGAGCTGCGGCCTCGTGTCCAGGCCATCACCGACCGACTGCTCGACGCGATCGTGCCGGTCGGCAGCGCCGACCTCGTCGAGGACTTCGCGCTGCCGCTTCCGGTCACGGTGATCAGCGAATTGCTCGGGGTGCCCGTGGCCGACCGGCACGACTTCCAGCGGTGGACCGACGACATGATCCTGCAAGGGGCGGAGCCGCCGGACCCGGCCCGGATGAACGCGGCGTGGCAGCAGATGCACTCGTACCTGACCAGGCTCCTGGAGGCCAAACGAGCCCGGCCCGGGGACGACCTGCTCAGTGCGCTGATCGCCACCCTGGACGAGGAAAACCGGCTGGACGAGGACGAGCTGATCGCCATGGCCTTCCTGCTGCTGGTGGCCGGATACATCACCACGGTCAACCTGATCGGCAGCGGCATCGCCGCGCTGCTCGCCCACCCCGACCAGCTTCAGATGCTGCGGAAAGATCCGGCGCTTCTGCCGGGCGCGATCGAGGAGTTCCTCCGCTACGACGGACCGGTCAGCCCCGGGATCGCCCGGTTCGCGCGCGAGGACGTCTCCATCGCGGGCGTGGCCGTCCCGCGCGGCGCGACCGTGCTGATCGCCTCCGCCATCGCCAACCGCGACCCGGCACGGTTCTCCGAACCCGATCGCCTGGACATCACCCGACAGGACAATGCTCACCTCGCGTTCGGGCACGGCATCCACTACTGCCTGGGGGCGCCGCTGGCCCGGCTCGAGGGCCAGATCGCCATCGGAACCGCCCTGCGCCGCCTTCCCCACCTCACCCTGGCCGTGCCGCCCGGCGAGCTGCGGTGGCGGCCGGGCGGGCTGCGCGGCCCCGAGCGGCTGCCCGTCACCTTCACATCGGGCAACCCGAACTGAGCAAGCGAACGCCGGTCTGGCGCGAGTAACGGGTGGAACGCCGCCGTGCGGCCCCGTCCGGTGGATACTCCGTCGACAATGTCAGCGCAGCCCGACGGCCCGGGGGATTGTCTGGGAGACGCTGTTCTCGGCGCTGCCCGGGCGGTGACCCGGAGCGTGACGAAGTCCGCGGACTTCGGATCGTCTCCGCCGCGGCCGGACTCGGAGCCCTGGCCATGCTCAGAGGCCCGTCTCCCTGCTTCCTGGGCACCCACGTGTCCCTGACGCGGGTCGCGGGTCGCGGCTCCCGAGTCGACCTTGTGAACT
Source organism: Streptomyces sp. NBC_01320 (assembly GCF_035974375.1). Taxonomy (NCBI): domain Bacteria; kingdom Bacillati; phylum Actinomycetota; class Actinomycetes; order Kitasatosporales; family Streptomycetaceae; genus Streptomyces; species Streptomyces sp. NBC_01320. Next base: position 9,973,017 of record NZ_CP108390.1, on the reverse strand, counting down.
CCGGCGCTTCGCGCCCCCGGGGCGGGCGCGCGCCATCAGCGTGTCCGACTTCCAGCCCGCTCACCCGTAACGCAGGCTGGAGCACAGCGACAGCGTCCCCGACAACCTCAACGACCAGATGCGCGAAAGCCGCTCGACGGTGCCCCGCCACCGCCCCAGGCAGATGTGTTCGCCCGTCGCGCGCTCGCCGGCCCCTGCCATCGAGCACCTCGCACCGGCCAACGACGACGGGCTGTGTTCGCACCGACCACGTGTACAGGAGAAACCGTGCTCATCGACCTCACCGGCAAGACCGCACTCGTCACCGGATCCACGCAAGGAATCGGTTTTGCCGTTGCCGCAGGACTGGCCCGTGCCGGCGCCCGCGTAGCGGTCAACGGACGCCGCCGACAATCCGTGGAGGAAGCCATGGAGAAACTGCGGCAGGAGACGGACCGTGACTCCTTCATCGCCGCGCCCGGCGACATCACCACCGACGACGGCGCCCGGCATGTCACCGAGGCAGCCCCGGACGTCGACGTCCTTGTGAACAATCTGGGCATCTTCGGAGCGACCCCTGCCCTGGAGATCAGCGACGAGGCATGGCGCCGGTACTTCGACGTGAATGTCCTGTCCGCCGTCAGGATGATCCGCGCCTACCTCCCCGCCATGAAGGACCGCTCCTGGGGACGGGTCCTGAACATCGCGAGCGACTCGGCCGTGGTCATCCCGGTGGAGATGATCCACTACGGCGTGTCGAAGACTGCTCTGCTCGCTGTCACGCGTGGCTTCGCCAAGGATGCCGCCGGCACCGGGGTCACCGTCAACTCGATCATCGCAGGGCCGACTCACACCGGCGGCATCGAGGATTTCGTGTACGAACTCGTCGACCGCAGCCTTCCCTGGGACGAAGCGCAGCGGGAGTTCATGGTCAAGCACCGGCCGCAGTCACTGCTGCAGAGGCTGATCGAGCCGGAAGAGATTGCAAACATGGCTGCGTATCTCAGCTCGCACCTCGCCTCCGCCACGACCGGCGGGGCCGTGCGCGCGGACGGTGGATACGTCGACTCAATCCTCCCCTGACAGGTCACGGACGCGAGGGGACCCACAGCTGTACAACTCCCTCGGCGTGGTGGTGTGCGTCAACTTGGCCGAGGCGTCGCTGTGCGGGCCGCGGGGAAGAGAGCTGCCCCGCGGCCGAAGGCGTGAGCAATCACTTCTGGCCAAGCGTGATGCGTTCGGTCAGGTCACCGACCTCGCTGCCGAGTTTCTGCACAGGGGCGGCGAGGGAGGCCAGTGCGGACTCGACATCGACTGCTGCGGCCGTGTACTTGTCCATGCTGGCTGCGTGCTCCAGCCGTGCCCACACGGCGGCTTCGGCCACCAGGGCGTCGCGCTGGGGGCTGGCGATCGGGTGCTGGGATGCCTTGGTGAGCAATTCGCGGGCCTGCTGGCCCGGGGCGCTGTCCGTCATGGCCGGAATCCTTCCAGCGGGCGTGCGGCGGAGGGTGGATTTCAGACGGTGGAATGCAGCGAAGAAATACGACCTGCCCGCCTATCTGCTCGCAGAGCTGGTGTACAACGAGGTCGGAGGCGATCCGTCGAGCACGGACGACACCCAAGACCATCCTCACCAACGACCCCAACACCTCGTCGCAGTCCTCCGCATCGACGCTGCAGGCGGCTGACTCGGGGTCCGGTCCGGTCATGGGCCGGGCCGTCCGCGCTGCCGGGGCATGGCCTCGGCCGGCTGCGGTGCGTGCACGTACTCCTGCGTGTGCACCAACTCGGCTGCGGTGACCCGGAAGTGCCAGTTGTCCGTTCCGCGCCGGACGACGGTCAGCCACGATCCTTCGGCGGCACGGTAAACCGCCCGCGCGGGAGTACCCGGTCGGCCCGCGGCCCCGCGCGGGACATGGCTGCGGCCAGCTCCTCGGCCTCGGCCACGGCGTGCTCCCTGCCGCCGTCGACCGGCCGGCCGCTGGTCACCTGCCAACGGGGATGGCGGCGCAGCCGTCGCCCGCCGGCTCGCGCGACTCGACGTTCTCCTCGACCAGGACGTACCAGGAACCTTCGGTTGTCATGGTCTGAACCTATCGCCCCACGATGTCGACACTGCCGCGCCTCTCGAGATCCTCAGCGGCATCTTCCAGGGCCGGGCCGGTACCGCGAACGGCCTGCTTTGCCCCCGATAGTTGACGTCGCGTCGGTGGCAGTTGCGGAGGATCGAGGCGTCCTGTGATGAGACAGGAGGAAGGCGAGGAAAGTTGGGCGCAGTGTTCGAATCGCTCTCCCCCATCTAGCACATCAGCCCCGGCAGGCCACTTCTCTGCGGCCGCCATCCGCCTCGAGAACCATTGCATTCAAGGGCGATCAAGGATCAAGCACCCTCCCAAGTCAACCGAACGATGGACACGACCTCGAACCGGTGCACGGCTTAGTCTCAGCGCTGACCGCCTGAAGTGAACCAGGAGTGAGGCGCGGATGAGGATTGGGCAGCCCAGAGGGGCGGCGTGCGCCATGCCGCCGACGCTGCGGCATGCACTGAACGGCTTGTTCGTTTCCTCGCTCGTCGCTGCCCTCCTGATCGTGATCGGTCCGGGCACGGTTGTGTCGAGCCAGGACACGTCCATCGTGGCCGCCCTGTCCGTGCTCCTCGCCGCCACGTACGCGGTGGGATTCGCCGGCCCTGCCAGGCCTGCCGACTCTCGACGTCGCGAGGAACCCACCGAGTCCGTCGACATAACCGGAGGGAACCCGGGCCGTGTGCTGCGCTGGCTTGGCGCGCTGACCGCGGTATGGACCTGCCTCATGGCGTTCAGTTCGGGGTTCGGCTGGCTGGGGTTCCCGCTGTTCGCACTGTATGTCCTGCACCTGCCGCTGCGGCTGGCGGTCGTGGCCGTCGCTCTGGGGACCGCCATCGTGGTCGCCGCCAAGGGAGCGGAGGCCGGCGCGCTGGGGATCCCCCAGGTGGCCGGACCGCTGCTGGGCGCGCTGGTCTCCACGCTGACGCTGCTCGGGTACCAGTCGCTGTACCGGGAGAGCCAGGCCCGCAAGGCGCTCATCGCTGAGCTGGTCGTCACCCGGGACGCGCTGGCGGAGTCGCAGCGGGAGGCCGGCCGGCTCGCCGAACGCCAGCGGCTGGCACGGGAGATACACGACACGGTCGCGCAGGGCCTCTCGAGCGTGATCATGCTGTTGCGCGCCACCGACGCCGCGCTGCCGCCGGACGCATCCCTGGCGCAGGAGCGGACCGCCGCGGCCACCGAGGTCGCGACGGCGAACCTCGCCGAGTGCCGGCGCTTCCTGTACGAACTGAGCCCGCCGCCCCTGGTCGAGACGCCCCTGCCCGAGGCGTTGCGCCGACTGGTCGACCGGACTGCCGAGGACGGTCTCAGCACCGCTTTCCATCTGCACGGGGAGCCGTACCCGCTGGGAGCCGAGTGCGATGTGGCGCTACTGCGGCTGACCCAGGAGGCGCTGGCCAATGTGCGCGGGCACGCGCACGCCGAGAGGTGCGTGGTGAGCCTGTGCTACCTGGACGACCGGGTGACGCTCGATGTCTTCGACGACGGCAAGGGCTTCGATCCGGAGCTGCCCCCACAGAACTCCCGTGGCGGCTTCGGGCTCTTCGGGATGCGCCAGCGGATAGAGGAGCTGGGCGGCGCGCTCACCGTCGAGTCCGCGATCGGCGAGGGAACGGCGGTCGCCGCCAGTCTGCCAATTCCGAATGGGGTGACATCATGACCGCGCCGCAGACCGCCTCCGTCGCGCAGGTACGCGTGCTGATCGTCGACGACCACCCGGTCGTGCGCCGTGGCCTGCGTGCGCTGCTCGATGACGTGCCCGAGGTCGTGGTGGCCGGTGAGGCGGGGGACGGCGCCGAGGCGCTGCGAATGGTCGCCGGGTCGACGGAGGTCGACGTGGTCCTCATGGACCTGCGTATGGGCGGCGGTGCCGACGAGATGTCAGGCGTCGCCACCGATGCGACCGGCAGCGGGCGAGGCGGCGGCGAGCGCATGGACGGTGTCGAGGCCACCCGCCGGATCAGGGCCCTGCCGGCCCCGCCCCGGGTGCTGGTCCTCACCACCTACAGAACCGACGCCGAGATCCTTGCCGCCGTCGAGGCGGGTGCGACCGGTTACCTACTCAAGGACGCGCCGGTCGAGGAGCTGATCTCCGCAGTGCACGCAGTCGCGGCCGGCGAGACCGTGCTGGCTCCGCCCGTCGCCACTCGGCTGCTCGGCCGCATGCGGGCACCGCAGTCCACACTGACCCCACGCGAGACAGAGATTCTCGTCCTGCTCGCGAAGGGACTGTCGAACCGGCAGGTGTCACGCGCGCTGTTCATCAGCGAGGCAACAGTGAAGACCCATCTGGTCCGTGTCTTCGCCAAGCTCGGGGTGGACAGCCGCACCGGCGCCGTGACGGCGGCACTGGCCCACGGCCTGATCCCCGAACCCCTGCCCGGCCCCACCTAGCCGACCGCACGACCGAATCCTGCAGACCCGCCCACCCCCTCCGGCCGGCCCGAGTTTCCGGACCCCACAGCGCAGCGAGGTTCCCCTGCCACACCACCGAGCTGACACAGCGGCGGCCCATGGCCGACGCCGCAACACGGCACGCGGTCCGCCGTCCTGGTACTGCTGCACTGCTCTCACCTGAAAGTGCAGCACAACCACACACCGCATCCACATGCAGTGATCCGACGCGGCGCCGAAATTCCCGCGACCGCGTGGCTTTCGCGCGCCTTCATTCCCTCTCAGAGAAGGTCATCGCCTCAATGAGACAGTCACGACGGACTGAGTCGACCAGATCCTCAGCCCGCTCAACCACCTCCATAGCCTACCGGCTGACACGCCGTCCAGTGCGTACGGCCCTGGGGGTGCTCACCGCGGCCTGTGTGGCCGGAACGCTTTGCACCCTGCCCGTCGCCGCAGCGACACCGGTCGCGTCGGCCGCTCAGGCTGCCCGGCCGCAGCAGGACGGCCCGGTTGTCGCCACGCACAAGCTCACCCTCGTTACGGGAGAGGTGGTGACGCTGGAGCGTCACGCCAGCGGCTTCCAGGCGGCGACGGTCGCGCCCACACCTGACGGCACCCCAGCGGGCTTCTCCAGCATGAGGGTGGGCGAGGAGGTCTATGTCATCCCGGACAAGGCACAGCCGTACCTTGCCGCGAACGAGCTCGACCGCGAGCTGTTCAACGTCACCAAGCTGGTCGAGTACGGCTACGACGACGCGCACCGCCCCGCCGTGCCGCTGATGGCGACCTTCGCGGGCGCGCCGGGCAAGGCGGGCAAGGCGCTCAAGCAGGCCGCGCCGGCCGGTTCGGTGAAGGCCGACGAGCTGCCCAGCGCCAACGCGGTGGCGCTGCGCGCGAGCAAGAAGAAGGCGGCGACGTTCTGGGAGGCGGTCGACGACGACAGCGCCGCCGCGACGACCGCACCGAAGCTTGCCGGCGGCATCAAGAAGCTCTGGCTCGACAAGCCGGTCAAGGTGACGCTGGACCAGAGTGTGCCGCAGATCGGCGCCCCGGAAGCATGGGCGGCCGGGTACGACGGCACCGGCACCAAGGTGGCCATTCTCGACACCGGTATCGACCCCAATCACCCCGATGTGGCGGGGCAGGTGAAGAAGACGCAGAACTTCACCGACGACCCCGACGCGGTCGACCACCACGGTCACGGCACGCATGTCGCCTCGACCATCGCCGGCTCGGGTGCCGCATCGGGCGGCAAGTACAAGGGTGTGGCGCCGGGCGCCGACCTGTACGTCGGCAAGGTCCTCAACAATGCCGGTGAAGGCCCCCAGTCGGGGGTCATCGCCGGCATGGAGTGGGCGGTGGCCGAAGGTGCGGACGTCGTCAGCATGAGCCTGGGTTCGCCGGTCGCCAGTGACGGCACCGACCCGCTGAGCCAGGCCGTCAACGAGCTCACCGCGTCCTCCGGCGCGCTGTTCGTCATTGCGTCCGGCAACGAGGGCTCGGACAAGTCGACCGTGGGTTCGCCGGGTGCCGCCGACGCCGCACTGACCGTCGGCGCGGTGTCCAAGTCGGAGCTGCTCGCGGGCTTCTCCAGCCGCGGCCCGCGCAAGGGCGACTTCGCGGTCAAGCCGGAGATCACCGCACCGGGCGTGGGCATCGTCGCCGCGCGTGCCGCCGGCACCTCGATGGGTCGCCCGGTCGACGCCAACTACACCTCGGCCAACGGCACCTCGATGGCCACCCCGCACGTGGCCGGCGCCGCGGCGATCCTCGCCCAGCGCCACCCGGACTGGACCGCCGAGCGGCTCAAGCAGGTGCTGGTCAGCACCGCCAAGCAGGGCTCGTACACCGCCTACCAGCAGGGCGGCGGCCGGGTCGACGTGCCCAAGGCGATCGACGCCACCGTCTACTCCAGCCCCGCTGTCGTCAGCATGGGTAAGTCGACGGCCGAGAGCGCGCCGGTCACCAAGACGGTCAGTTACGTCAACACGTCCAGCGCGGACAAGACGCTGTCGCTCCGCCTGGCCGCCTCCGGGGAGACCGGGCCCGCACCGGACGGCACGTTCACGCTTAGCGCCACCAGCGTGACGGTCCCGGCGAACTCCACCGCGAGCGTGACGGTGACCTACCACCCCGAACTCTGCGTCCTGGGTGACTACACGGGTGTCGTCACCGCCACCGCGCCCGACGGCTCCGCGATCCACACCACCGTCGGCGCGACGAAGGGGGTGCCCACCGTCGACCTCACCGTCAACGCGATCGACCGGAACGGAAACCCGGCGCAGGGCACCGACGTGACCGTGTTCGACCTGGACGAGGACGAGGTCATCCAGCCCTACCTCCGGGACGGAACGGCGACTGTCGCAGTGCCGCTGGGACGCTACTCGGTCATGGGTGTCGTCTACACGCGGGACAAGGCCGGAGTCGAGATCCTGGACGGTACCCTCGCCGGCGACCCCATGGTGGAACTGAAGGCGGACAAGACGATCACGCTGGATGCCCGGCTGGGCAAGGAGGTCAAGGTCGCAACGCCCAGGAAGTCCGAGCCGAACGGCTACAGAATCGGGTACCGCCAGCAACTCCCCGGCAAGTACGGGATTGACTTCATGAAGATCATGTCGAGCGCGATCTGGGATCATGCCTACGCGGTGCCCACCGCGCCGGTGACGAACGGCACCTTCGAGTTCAACTTCCAGCAGCGCAGGTACGCCCCAGTGATCCGGGCGTCCATTGCCGGGCAGGCCGGCGCGCTCCCGCTTGAGCCAGTGTTCAATGCGGCCCGGCTGGACGGCCCCAGCACGCTCCGGGCAGTCAACGTCGGCAAGGGAGGGCCCGAGGACCTGGCCGGCAAGAACCTCGGTGGCAAGCTCGCGGTCGTCACCAGCGATGCCACCCGGCAGACTGCCGACCAGATCGCCGCCGTGGCCGATGCCGGGGCGAAGGCAGTGATCATCGTCGGCGACCAGCCGGGCTCCTTCTACGCCAGCGTGCCGCTCGTCGCCCGCACCGCCATCCCGGCCTGGACCCTCACCCGGGACGAAGGCGCGGTGCTCTTTGCCCGGATGGCCGACGGTCCCACATTGATCAACCTGCACGGCATCGCCAAGAGCCCGTATGTGTACAACATCGCTCTCATGGTTCCCGGTGGAATCCCCGCCGACCCCGTCGACGCGGTCACCGCGGAGAACTCGGCCGTGGTGAAGTCCCACTACCGCGGCTCCAAGGGCACCAAACTTGGCGAGACCGACTCGGTGGTCCGCCCGGGAGAGCGCCTCATCGTCCAGGTGGTGGAGTTCATCGATGGGCCGCTGGACCGGGAGGAGTGGTCCTCCACCGGCAGCAGGTGGCCGACCCTGAAGGACATGCGATGGTCCCACGCGGTCTTCCCGGACCCCACCAACATCGCCCGCCGCATGAATGACGTGCTCCGCACCTATCGCCCGGGCGAACAGCGCGAGGAGACCTGGCTGGGCGCGGCGAACGGCCCGGCCGGACCGGCGAACACCCGCGCGGTCCGCGAGGGCGACGACATGACCCTCATCGTGCCGGAGATGGGTGACAGCGAACCGGAGCATTTCGGCTGGTTCGGCGCGGCGTCCGACAAGGCGATGGTGCGGGTGTACCAGGACGAGAAGCTCCTCACCGAGACGACGCGCGCGATGATGATGCTGCCGGTCAGCCCTGACCCGGCGGCCTACCGGATCACCATGGACACGTCGCACCCGGCGTGGTTCCCGCTGTCCACCGAGACCAGCACCGCGTGGACGTTCAAGTCCGCCCGGCCGGTGAGCGGGGAGGAGAACCTGGCGCTGCTCTGGCCGAAGTACGGCTTCGGCCTGGATGCGGAGAACACCGCCAAGGGTGGCAACATCTACGACTTCGACCTGGCGTTCGCGCTCCAGACCGGCGCCACCCCGGACATCGACGGGGTCGAGGTGGAGACGTCCACCGACGACGGTGCCACCTGGAGCCCCGCGACGGTGAAGACCAAGAGCGACGGCCACTACAAGGTGTCCGTCCACAACCCGGCAAAGGGCTATGTGTCGCTGCGCGTCAAGGCGCAGGACACCAACGGCAGCAAGATCGAGCAGACCCTGATCAAGGCCTACGCCGTGCGCTGACGCTCACGGCAGACCTTTTCCGACCGCACCCCTGGCGCAAGGCACGCCCTCGCGCCAGGGGCGCACCCCATTGTACTGGCAATCAAATACCTTGCCGGGACTCCGTATTGCCGAAAAAAATCAGCAAAGTCCTTGAAAGTGCCGGACATGTTCGAGAGTTCTCGACGTCCGTAGCCGCTTGCTTGACACACCGCATCATCGGCGCAGCTCCACATTTTTGAACGCGGCGCCGGCGGCATTTTCCTGTCCATGAATTCTTCGGGTTGGATCACCGGGCGTATGTCTCGACGTGGTACTCCGGCGCGCCCGACCAGCATCAGCAAGGCGGCGTGGCGTTCCTCGCCGATTTCTCGGCCAATTGCTGTGGCGGGTTTGTGACATGGAAGATATCCGCCACGCTCAATCAGTTGCCTCGGTCGGTGCTGAGCTCGAAAGTATCTGCTGGTACGGCAAGGACTTCTTTGCCGCGATGAGCAGGAGGCACTCATGCATCCACCTCGCCATATTCACGGCGAAACCGATAAATTGGTATCTCAGGAGGCCTGGCGATGAGGCGTTTTGGGCGCCGACTGGCCGCCTCGGTCGTCGGCATCACCGCCATCGGGATGGTCATATCGACCCCTTCGGCGATTGCCGTCAGCCCAACCCCCGCCCCTTCTACCCCTGCAGCCCTCAACCAGATCCAGCCCGCTTCGGTCGACGGCGACCTTCTCCGCGCTGCCGCCGGAACTCGGGCAAAGCTGTCACTGACGCTGGTGACCGGCGACAAGGTGCAGATCGGTGTCACCGCGGACGGGAAGCCGGTCGTCCACGAGATCGAGCCGGCGACGCGGCCCGGCAACGAGTCGGTACTCTTCCAGACCATCACCAGGAACGGCCAGCTCTACGTCGTCCCGGACGACGTGTTGCCGCTGCTCCGTGCCGACCTGCTGGACTGGGAGCTCTTCAACCTCGCCAAGCTGGCCGCTTGGGCGGCCAAGGGTACGACCGGTGAGGTCCCGGTGATCGCCGCGTACTCCGAAAAGTTCGGCGCTCGGACGGCGCCGACCGCCGCCGGTACCAAGGCCAAGAGCGTCCTGAAGAGCATCAACGCCCGCTCGATAACCATCAAGGGCAACGGCCAGTGGTGGCGAGAGGTACGGGAGAAGAACGCCGGCAAGTCCGCCTCCGCCGCTCGGGCCGCCGGCCCGCTGGCCGGAGTGAAAAAGGTGTGGCTGAACGAGCTGACGAAGATTCAGCTCGACAAGTCCGTACCGCAGATCGGCGCGCCCGCCGCCTGGAGCCGCGGCTATGACGGTTCGAACGTGAAGGTTGCGGTGCTGGACAGTGGCATCGATGCCACCCACCCCGATCTTGCCGACCGGATCGCCGAGGCGGTTGACTTCACCAACAGCCCGAAGGGTCCGGTGGACGAACACGGACACGGTACCCATGTGGCGTCCACGATCGCCGGCACCGGAAAGGCCTCCGACGGGCTGCGTCGCGGTGTGGCGCCCGGTGCGAAGCTGCTCATCGGCAGAGTCTGCGGTCCGGACGGCTCGTGCGCCGGCGACGCGGTCATCGCCGGCATGGAGTGGGCCGCCAAGTCCGGTGCCGATGTGGTGAACATGAGCCTCGGTGGCCCGCCCTCCGACGGAACGGACGCGCTGAGCCAGTCGGTCAACAAGCTCAGCAAGGACTACGGCACCCTGTTCGTCATCGCCGCGGGCAACAACGGCCCCGGCGCCAAGACGGTCGGGTCGCCAGGTTCTGCCGACGAGGCGCTGACGGTCGCGGCCGTGGACAAGAGCGACCAGATGGCCCCCTTCTCCAGCCGCGGGCCTCGGATCGGGGACGGCGGGGCCAAGCCGGACATCGCGGCTCCGGGCGTCGCCATCACCGCAGCCCGGGCCAAGGGCACCGCGATGGGCAAGCCCGTGGACGACTACTACACGACCGCCAGTGGCACTTCCATGGCCACCCCCCATATGGCCGGTGCCGCGGCGATCATCGCCCAGCAGCACCCGGACTTCACCGGGCGGCAGATCAAGGCGCTGCTGATGGCCACCGCCAAGGACCTCGGGCACGACGTGTACGCGCAGGGCGCCGGCCGGGTGGACGTGGCCCGTGCGATCGATCCGAAGATCATCCCGGACGGGAACCTGAGCTTCGGCCGACTCGAATACCCGCACTCGTCGGCGTCCAGGACGGTCACCTACACCAACTGGACCGACGAGCCGATCACGCTCACGCTTTCCGCCTCGGCCTCCTCCTCGGGCAAGCCCGCGCCGGCGGGGCTGCTCACGCTCAGCGCCAACCAGGTGACCGTGCCCGCCAAGGGGTCGGCCGACGTGACGGTGACCCTGGACGGCAAGGGGGTGGACGATGCCGGGCAGTACGGCGGATACACAGGCGCCCTGACCGCCAAGGACAGCACGGGGACGACGCTGGGAACGTCGCGGCTCTCGGCGTTCCTGGAGCCGATCCGTCACGACCTGACCATCAAGGTCATTCCTCCGGCCGGCGCCACCGACATCCGGTACGGCAACGCGCTGATCGTCCCGATGAACGAGGACAAGCTGGGCCTTTACGAGGACCCGCTGGTGGCACCGGGTGGTGAGACGGCCAAGGCCAGGGTCTTCGCCGGCACTGTCGCGGCGGCCCTCACGATGTCGTGGCGGGACGCGGCCGGTGAGCTGCACCGGGCCGCACCGATGGCACCGCAGGTGCAGGTCGCCGGGGCGACCACGGTGGAGCTGGACTTGCGGAAGGCCAAGCCGGTCAGGGTGAACGCCCCGGAGCCGACGGAGACATACCGTGCGGCCTTCAAATTCCAGCGGACCTCTGTGGACAGCAATTGGGGGCTTACCGGATCGCTGGGCACCGAATACGGTCCCGGCGAACCGAACTGGTGGGTACTGCCGACCAGCGAGGTGAGCGTCGGCACGCTCGCCTTCAGGAGCGCACATGTCCTGGTACCGCCGTCAGTAACGATGAAGGTCACGGGAAACGGTGACTCCTTTGACCTGGACGCCCGCTACGCGACGCCGGACAACTCCATTTCCGGCGGGACTCAGAATTGGAGGGAAAACGGGAGGAACCAGGTCCGCGTCGTGCGGTTGACGATCCCCCGACTGCCCACCAACGGGCAGAAGCCCATCGTCTACGCGGGCACCGGTACGGCCGAGGAGCTCGCCAAGGTCGACGCGAAGGGTGCGCTGGTGCTGGTGCGGCCGACCGACATCTGCACGACGACCTGCAACTTCACCGCACTCCGTGAGCGAGTGGCGGCGGCTGCCGCGGCGGGTGCGGTCGGGGTGCTGGTGGCCGGCGGGACCGAGCGGGTCACCCTGGAGTCATACGGGCGCCGGAACTACAACTGCGAGAACGGTCCGGACAGCTGCCCGCCGGTCGAGCCGTACGCAGCGTTGCCGATCGTGACCGTACCCCCGGCCGAGGCCGCCACGCTGATCCGGCGGATCGGGGGCGGGGCGATGCCCGGCGTCCAGGTCGAACTCGGCGGTAACAGCGAGGTGTCGAAGAGCTACGCGCTGACGTTCAGCACCAGCGGTCGGATCCCCGCCAGCCTGCCGCACCAGGTCCTGCCCGAGGAGCTCGACCGTGTCGACCACCGTATCCACGCTGACCGGCCCGGGGTGACTACCTACTTCGGCTGGAGCCGGACCACCGACGCCGGCCCGGTTGTAGCGGAGATGGACCTGCCCAAGCCGGCCAGCCAACGGCAGCTCACCACGTGGGTCACGCGGGACGACAACGCGGTCGACACATTTGAGCTGGCCACCAGGCATTACATCGCGCCGTCCGTGCTGAGTGGAACGGGCGCAGGCGAAACTCAGGACCTGGCGCTCGACAGGAAGAACACGATCGGCTGGAGCACGGGTCCGTCCCTGCCCGGTGCGGTGCCCCAGGTCCGCACCAAGTCGGGCTTCACCAGCAGCGCCGGCCTGCCGTGCGCCGGCTGCCGGGAGGCCGACCGGTTCTGGCCGACCATGTACCTGACCGGCAGCGGAGGCGCTCGCCAGGCCGTGATCGGCATGGCCAACGAAACGCCATTGTTCCCGCTCCTCTATGGGATGCAAACCTGTACCACCTGCGACGTCAGCCTCTCCAACCAGGCCGGCGACGAACTCGAGCAACGGCTCGTCCCGCTCGAGTTCGCCTTCCAGCTCGGCGAGCCCGGCAACGCGCCGGACCTGGTGTCGGGGAGCAAGCGGTGATGACCGAAGCGAGAAAGGAGACCGGTCCGATGAACGCGACCGCGCCATCGAGGTGGCGCCGGACAGTGAACCTGGCGGCGCTGACAGCCGTAGCGGTGCTTGCGGTGGCGGGTTGCGGTAGTGCTGACGTCATCACGTATGACCTGCCTGCGCAATCAGCCCGATACTCGTTCGAGGCGGAAACCAACGGGGTCAAGACCGTGTGGGAGTACATGTCCGACCGGCCGACCAAGCCTGACGCGCCGACGTCGCAGCCGTGCATCGCGGACGCCATCGTCAAGGATCCAGGTATGTGCCGTCCGGAGCCGTTGATCTTCCTGCGGTACAACCTGGGCCTGGATCTGGACAACACCGCCAAGGCCGACGGCACCCACCGCGTCACCGTCACCGGCTACTACCAGGATCGGCTCAGCAAGCCACCGACCGTGACCGAGCTGCGGGTCGAGGCCAGCGTCGACGGTGGCAAGACCTGGCAGCCGGCAATGACCAAGGCCGACGGGCAGAACACGTTCACCGCGCAAATCAAGCACCCGAAGCGTGACGAGGCTCCCGGAGGAGTCGGACTGCGGATCACCGCGACCGACAGTGCGGGGGACACCGTCAAGCAGACGATTCCCAAGGCGTACCAACTGCGCTGAGGTGAACCGCTGAAGCGGTGAACCAACCCGGAGAAGGTCACGGCCGGGGCGAGACGTGAGTTTCGCCCCGGCCGTCTCTCGCGATTTCGTGGAGGAGCATCATGCTGTCAGACGTGCTGGGGCTGACCCCCGAAGAGGCAGAGAACTACCACACCCTGATCTCGGTAGCCTCCGCCACTCCCGCCGAACTCGCCGAACTCGTCGGCTGCGACGCCCGCCAGGTGGTGCGCGTCCTCGGCATCCTCGAAGACCGTGGGCTCGCCGCGCGCAGCCTCGGGGACACCACCCGGTTCGTGGCCTCCCCGCCGGCGGCGGCACTACGGGCCGTCCTGGTCCAGCGACAGAACGAGCTCAAGCTGGCGGAACTCGAACTCGACTCCCTCGACGAGATCTATCGCGCGGCCACCCTCGGGCGCGGCGTCGCGGACGTCGTCGACGTGATCCACGGCAGCGAGGCCATCCGCGAGCGCGTCGGACGCATACAACTCGGCGCACGGAAAGAGGTCATGAACTTCGTCAAGGCGCCGTTCTTTTCGCCCGGCAACATGACCGACGACGCAGTCATCGCGCGTGGCGTCCGATACCGCGTGATACTCGAACGCGCGATGCTCGACGAGGGAGCCCCGTCGTTCGGCGAGATCGCCCAGGCGCAGGCCGCAGGAGAGGAGGTCCGGGCCGCCGACACAGTGCCACTGAAACTCTTCATCGTGGACCGCGAGTTCGCCATTGTTCCGCTCATCGGTTCAGCCAATGCCGCAAAGTCGGGAGCCCTGGTCGTACACGAGAGCAGCCTGCTCGACGCGCTGATAGCACTGTTCGAGTCCGAATGGGAGAAGGCGACGCAATTTGTCACCAGTGCAGGTACGTTGGGGAACGCGCCCGCCATCGATGACCTGGATGCACAAATCCTCAGCCTGTCGCTGACCGGCCTCACCGACCAAGCGATCGCCACCCAACTGCGCACCTCCCTGCGGACGGTGCAGCGCCGGATCCGGCACTTGATGGACGCTGCGAAAGTGCAGAATCGCCTGCAGCTGGGCTTCCATGCCGCACGGCTGGGCTGGCTCGAAGCCGAGCAGGACGGCAATACCAGGGTGTGAATCCGAGGCGGTCGAGCATGAGGTGCGCGGGGGTGTCCAATCAACGGCGGATCTGCTGATCAAGGGAGAGACGCCAAGTGAGCGAGACAACGATCGAGCATGAGGCCGTCGGGGACTCGGCCGGCGGTGTGGTGCCGTCGGCCGCATCGAACGAAGGGGGGTGTCCCGCCAGGGACTACGGGACACCCCTTTAACCCCTTAGCTGCGGCTGCGCATCATCGACATCAGCAGCCCGTGAGTTTCGGCGTCAGCGGCTACCACAAGTCCGCGGCCGGCCGGGCCGATCGGGGCGCCGTCGATCCCGGTGACTACACAGCCTGCGGCCCGGCACACAGCGATGCCAGCGGCGAAATGCACGCTCCCGAACAGGTCACCGCCATCAGTGACGTACGCGGCGCGCTTGCCGGCCGCGACCCAGGCCAACGCCAGCGTCGTGGGCACGACACGCGGCCGGAACGGCTCGACGAACTCGGGGTGGGCCAGCAGGTCCACGGCCCGGAAGCCGGGCGCGCTCGGGAACGGCGGATCCAGGTTGACGTCCACCAGCCGGGTAGCGGGCGTGGGCGCCAACTGCGCATCGGCCCCGTCGTGGCGCACCCAGGCGGTCTCACCGTCGGTGAAGAAGACCTCGCCGCTGAACGGGTCGACGACCGCCGCCGCCCCGTTGCGCAGCCTCACGTTGACGGCCACCAACGTGTTGTCCACGGCGTAGTTCAGCATGCCGCACAAGGGATCCACCACCACCTGCGCACGGCGTCGGCAGCACCGTGCTGCCCGCCTTCCTCGCCGAGTACCGCATCATCGGGCCGAGCGGCACGGATGATGCCAAGGATCGTCTTCTCAGCCTCTACATCGGCGGCAGTGGCAAAGTCCCCAGCACCCTTGTCGATGCGGGTGAGCCGCTGTCCGTACATGGTGCGCACCACATCCGCGCCGGCACGTGCGCCAGCTATCGCCACTCCGGCATCGTCAAAGCTCGCGTATGAGTTGATCAAGCTGTGCAGAATAGCGAGACGGAGCCACCGACTTGGCGAAACCATGCGGTCACGGCACTGGACCGTTGACCGTACGGGACCGCCCTCGTGTCAGCCCGTGACGATTCCGGCGACGAGGTTGATGGTGGTGGCCAGGATGCTCGCGCCGAAGACATAGGAGAGCAGGCAGTGCCGGAGGGCGACCGCGCGGATCGTGGGGCTGGAGACGTCGGTGTCGGAAACCTGGTAGGTCATGCCGAGGTTGTAGCTGAAGTAGAGGAAGTCGCTGTACCGCGGCAGGTCGTCGGTGTTGAAGTCGATCCCGCCCTCGGGTGGCAGGTAATAGATGTACGCGTAGCGGGCGGCGTACATCAGGTGGAGTGCCGCCCAGGCCATGAACACGCCGCAGAGCGCCGTCGCGGCCGCGGCGTGGCTCAGGCCCGAGTGGCCGACCAGGAGCAGCGCCACGATGCTGACCAATCCGCACACGGCGGCCGCGACGACGGCGAGTTCCTCGACGACGGGCCGGAACTCCTCGCGCCGGACGTTGCGATGGGTGGTGGCGGCGTCCATGGGCCACAAGGCGATCCACCCAGTCACAACGAAGAACGTCTCCGCCGCGGCGATCCCGGCGAGGATTCCCAGGGGTGGGTGGGTCAGGACGCCGACGACCGCGCCGACGACCACTCCGACAACCGCCGCGCCCGCAAGTCGGGGAACGGCGGGAAGCATCAGCCAGTGGTTCATGGGGCCTCGAGAGTCATGCCTCGGCAGCTCGGTCAAGGGTCTCAGGCTTCCAGTACGACGAAAGTCTCGTCCGTGTAGGTCAGAAACATCAGCGTCTCATGGACGTACAGATCGATACCGCTCGCGTCGTGCCCGGTGCGGCCGATCGCCACATCCGCCAAAAGGCGCAGTTCGAAGTGGCCTCCGGGGGCGGACAGGACGAAGGCATCGCTGAGGGCCGGCGCTCAGACCGGGGCGTCGTCCGGCATCCGGTCCAGGTGAGCCGCGATCGGACAGCCGTGGCCGGAAGTCTCGCTGACCGCACGGTACTCGTCGGTGCCGAGCGGGAGCATGTATGGGCCATGGATGCCTGGCCAGTCGCAGCGATGTCAGAGCCCGGCTGACCGCGTCGGGACAGTCGCGCGGCTCGGCAGGCAGACTCAGCAGCGGGTTCGACGACCGTGCGCGCAGTCCGTCGACGGCGACGAGCCCCGGGCCGTCCGGGTCGAACGGAACGCCACGGAACGGGTCGGACCCGCCAGATCCTGGAGCCCCTCGCACACGATGGCCTCACCACCGGGGGCCATGATGGCCACCGGGAGGACCGCTGCCCTGGAGGGACGCGTGACGTCGGGCTGGGACACGGCCATGACACTCCCGACGACGGACAATAAGGCGCAAAAGAAATAAAAGGGGAACAGCGTCAGAGTAGCCGCGCATGGACCGGGGTGCAGCGCGGCGGCACACCCCCGCGGAATAGCCGGGACCGCCCTGTCCCTCAAAAGTCGAATGGCGAGAGGTTGCCAGCGGCCATAGCCTGCCCGAAAGTGCCGTTTTATCCACTCATGCCCGCATGGTGGAAGGGTTGAGAGTCTTGAGCGCCAACACTGACGAGCAGGAACCGCTGGAACCTCGCGTGGGGCCTACCCCCGAGGAGGATCCGGAGTTCCACCCCTACCACCACCCCGCCGCAGGCTGGGGCGCGGCCAAGAGCGTGACCCGTTTCCTGGTGCGCGAGGGGGCGCTGGTGGACGGGCCGCGGGCGATCATGCGGATGAACCACGAGAACACCGGGTTCGACTGTCCGGGCTGCGCGTGGCCGGACGACACCAAGGGTCTGCACCTGGACATCTGCGAGAACGGGATCAAGCACGTCACCTGGGAGATGACCCGCAAGCGGGTCGGGCGCGAGTTCTTCACCGCGCACTCGGTGACGGAGCTGGCCCGGTGGAGCGACTACGACCTGGAGAACCAGGGGCGGTTGACCGAACCGATGGTCTACGACCCCGATACGGACCACTACGTCCCGATCAGCTGGAAGGACGCGTTCGAGGTGGTCGGCCGTGCCCTGCGCGGCCTCGACAACCCCAATCAGGCGTCGTACTACACCTCCGGCCGGCTCGGCAACGAGGCCACTTTTCTCTACCAGTTGATGGCCCGTGAACTGGGGACCAACAACCTGCCGGACTGCTCCAACATGTGCCACGAGGCCAGCGGCCGCGCCCTCCAGGCGTCCCTGGGCACCGGGAAGGGGACCGTCGACCTGAAGGACTGGGAGGCGGCCGACGCGCTGTTCATCCTTGGAGTCAACGCCGCCTCCAACGCGCCCCGGATGCTCACCGCCCTCGCCGAGGCCTACCACCGCGGCGCCCAGATCGTACACATCAATCCGCTCGTCGAGGCGGCGGCCACACGCACCATCATCCCGCACGACTTCACGGACATGGCCCTCTCCAAGGCGACACGGACCAGCACCCTGAACCTGCAGCCGCGCATCGGCGGCGACATGGCTCTGCTGCGTGGCATGGCCAAGGCGATCCTGGAGCAGTCCGAATCCGACCCCAGGGCACTGGACCGGGAGTTCATCGACCGCCATACCGCCGGCTTCGAGGAATACCGTGCGCTGTGCGAGGCCACGCCGTGGGAGGAGATCGAGAATCAGTCCGGGCTGAGCCGCGCCGACGTCCTCAAAGCGGCGCGCGTGTACGGCGAAGCCGACCGCAGCATCGTCAGCTGGTGCCTGGGCATCAGCCAGCACGAGCACGGCGTCGACACCGTCCGGGAGATCGTCAACCTGCTCCTGCTCCGTGGCAATCTGGGACGCGAAGGAGCGGGCCCCTCCCCCGTACGAGGGCACAGCAACGTTCAGGGCAACCGCACCTGCGGCATCGACCACCGCCCCACCGACGAGTTCCTGGACCGCCTCGCCGAGGTCTGCGATATCGAGCCGCCCCGTGAGCACGGCCTGGACACCGTCCACACGATCAAGGCAATGCACAGCGGCGATGTGAAGGTGTTCGTCGGCATGGGCGGCAACTTCGCCCACGCGGCGCCGGACACCCCGTACACCCACGCGGCGCTGCGCAACTGCGACCTCACCGTCCAGGTGAGCACCAAGCTGAACCGCAGCCACGTCGTCCACGGCCGCCGGGCCCTGATCCTGCCGTGCCTCGGCCGTACCGAGAAGGACCATCAGCGCAAGGGCATCCAGAGCATGTCCGTCGAGGACTCGATGAGCATGGTCCACCTCTCGATCGGGATGAAGCGGCCCGCCTCCTCGAACCTGCTGTCCGAGCCGGCCATCATCGCCGGCATGGCCCGGGCCGCCCTGCCCGACAGCGCCACTCCCTGGGAGTGGTACATCGAGGACTACGACCGCATCCGCGACACCATGGCCAAGGTCCTCGACGGCTTCGAGGACTTCAACCGCCGCGTGCGCCTGCCCCTCGGCTTCCGCATCAAGCAGCCCGCACGCGAACTGGTCTTCCTCACCCCGTCCGGACGCGCCGAATTCTCCACCGCCGAACTGCCCGACGTCGTACCGGCTCCCGGCACCCTGGCGCTGGGCACCATGCGGTCCCACGACCAGTGGAACACCACCATCTACTCCGACAACGATCGCTACCGAGGCATCAAGAACCTGCGCACGCTCGTCTTCATGAACCGGGCCGACATGCGCGAACGCGGTATCGCCGACCTCGGCCCGGTCGACATCACGAGCACCGCCAAGGACGGGAGTCAGCGGTCTCTCAGGGGCTACCTCGCCATCCCCTACAACATCCCGCGCGGCTGCGCGGCCGGCTACATGCCCGAGATGAACGTGCTGTGCGCGCTCGGCGACTACAGCACCCAGAGCGACCAGCCGATCATGAAGCACGTCAAGGTCACCATCAGCCCCGCCGCCTGAATCAGGGAGCGCGCACGGGCCGCACTCCGCGTGGCATTACCCCCGGACGAGCCGCTCCAGGAGCAGGTAGGCACGCTGCTCCGCGGCGGCTAGTTCGGTGGGATCGATCTCCGCCGGCCATAGCTCGCCCGCCGCGGCGTCGTCGGCCTCCCGCAACTCCACCGCAGCTGCCGCCAGGTGAGTCTGGACGATCGGGTACGCCGGCTCCGAGCGGTCGTCCAGCACCTGCTCGGCACGCTCGGACGCCTCCATGCACGCGGCCAGCGCGCGCTCCGCTCGGACCGCCGCGTGGTCGTGGACCACCAACAGCGCGCACGCCAGTGCGATGGCGATCCCGAGGAGGCTGCTCAGCGCCCGGTCCTCGACGAGGGCTCCGGCAGGCGAGGGAGAGGCCAGGTCGGACAGCAGCAGAGCCAGTGGCGTGAGGAAGACGACGCCGAGCCCGTAGTTGCGCGCCACTACGTACTCCAGCAGGAACTCCAGGAGCACGATCACCAGGACGAGCGCCACAGGGGCGGGGCGCGCGGACAGCACGCCGAGCGCGAGCATCAGTCCGGCGACCGTTCCCAAAGTGCGCTGGACGGCGCGCTGTGCCGCCGTGCGGACGTTGATCGAATGCAGCACCGCGGCGGCGGAGATCGCCGCCCAGTAGCCGTGACCGAGGCCCAGAAGAAGGGCCGTCCATCCAGCAAGACCGGTGCCGATGACCATCCGCAGGGCGGGAACGATCAGCACCGACACGTGGCCGGGGCCGCCGGGGCGCCGCCCCGTCACCAGTTCCGCGGCGCGCAGTTCGGCGGCGCGCAGTTCGGCGGCGCGCGGGGCCGTCGGATCGGCTGGAACCGGCTCGGAGACCGTGCCGGCCTGGGCGACCGAGGACGGGAGCGACAGCTCGGGCAGTAGTCGCGGAACCCGGTGGCGACGGCTCACAACCAGGCGGACCTGGCGGCGCAGGTCCCGCGCCAGGCGGGTGGGGGCGTCCGGCGGCCGGCGGGCGGCACCGATCAGCAGCGACCAGGAGAGGTCGGTCAGACGGACGCACGTGCCGCCCCGGCCGCCCTGCTCGGCGGCTGTCGGAGGCAGGAGACCCAGAGTCCGATACGCCTGTAGAACAGCGGCGGTCGCCCGGTGCCGGACGAGCTTGCTTCCGTTCCCCGCACCGGTTGCCTCCACCAGGTCCGCGAGCTCGCGCAGAGCCGCAGCCACCGCGAGACGCTGTGGGCGATCCGGGTGCACGAACCAGCCCGACACGGCCAGTACCCAGGCCACCGCCGCACCCAAAGCGGCCAGGGCGGTATGGGGAAGGACGTCCGCCGGGGCCGGCGAACCATTGGCCGCCACGGCGAAGGAGAAGAGCAGCAGCACTGCGCCCAACCCGCTCAGGCGCGCCGCGTCACAGGCGAGTTTCGCGATCCCGGCCACCGCGGCCATGGCCGCGACCACCACGGCGGCGGCTCCCCCGTCCCGTGGATGGGCCCACGCGGCGAGAGCCGAACCACAGCCCACGCACGCCGTCATGGCCGCCGCGACCAGCGCGAGCACACGGGCACGGCGCGCGTAGGGCAGGTTGCGGCCGAACGTGGTGGTGAAGGAGCCCAGCATGGCGTAGACGGCCTGGTCGGCCCGCCCGGCCAGTGCCATGGGCAGCGCGGGCAGCGCCATCGCCAGCGCGGCACGCAGGGCGAAGGACAGGGCACCGTCCACGCTCTGCAGGGCGAGCGCGCCGCGCGGGGAGAGCGCGCGCCCCACACGGGCTGCCGAACGCCTCGGGCTACTCCCGATCACAGCAGTGAACAGAAGATGCAAACGGGGCATAAGCGGTGTATATCACCTGCGTCCGGTGCCGGGCGGGTCATGGAGCGCTGAAGGCATGGGTGCCGGGGGTCCGCGCCGGCGACCACGTGGAGTTCATCGATGAAGAGGATGAAGCCGCCGCCCGGACGTCCTCGATGGCCTTCTTCAGGCGTTCCACTCGGAGTGTGGCGCACTTTCCTCGCCTTGCCGCCGGAACCGCCGCGGCACCCGCCCGGGAACCCACCGCTCCGTCACCCGTGCGCGCCCGCGACCTCGTGTCGATAATTGCGGCATGATGCGCACCCGCAGAACTCGGCGAATCCATGAATACCTGACGCATCGCCAGAAGAATCAGCATTGAGTCAGCATCGGCACCGCACGGAACCGCCCCGCACCACCGAGTTCAACAATTCCCAGAATGTGGCTCTGACCTGCAAGAAACCTGCTGAACGATTCGCCTGTCAATCTCACCGGGAGATACCCATGAGGATGCTGATCAACGTCCCCGAGACCGTCGTGGCGGACGCCCTGCGCGGCATCGCCGCCGCCCATCCCGAGCTGACCGTGGATGTGGACAACCGTGTCGTCGTACGGCGTGACGCGCCCGTCGCCGGAAAGGTGGGGCTCGTCTCCGGGGGCGGGTCCGGGCATGAGCCGTTGCATGCCGGGTTCGTCGGGCCCGGGATGCTGTCCGCCGCCTGCCCCGGGGAAGTGTTCACGTCACCCGTTCCGGACCAGATGGTGCGCGCCGCAGCCGCCGTCGACAGTGGCGCGGGGGTGCTCTTCGTCGTCAAGAACTACACCGGCGATGTGCTGAACTTCGAGATGGCCGCCGAGCTCGCCGAGGACGAGGGTGTGCAGATCGCGAAGGTGCTCGTCAACGATGACGTGGCCGTGACGGACAGTCTGTTCACGGCCGGGCGGCGGGGCACGGGGGCGACCCTGTTCGTCGAGAAGATCGCCGGGGCGGCGGCCGAGGAGGGTGCGCCGCTGGAGCGGGTGCAGGCCATCGGCCGGCGGGTGAACGAGGCGTCGCGGAGTTTCGGGGTGGCGCTGAGCTCCGTCACCACCCCGGCCAAGGGCTCCCCCACTTTCGATCTGCCGCCGGGCGAGCTCGAACTGGGCATCGGCATCCACGGCGAGCCGGGGCGCGAGCGGCGTCCGATGATGACCTCGGGGGAGATCGCGGACTTCGCAGTGGACGCGATTCTGGAGGATCTGCGGCCGGACAATCCGGTGCTCCTGCTGGTCAACGGGATGGGGGCGACGCCGTTGCTGGAGCTGTACGGGTTCAATGCCGAGGTGCAACGGGTGCTGTCCGAGCGGCATGTCGTCGTGGCTCGTACGCTCGTCGGGAACTATGTGACCTCGCTCGACATGGCGGGCTGTTCGGTGACGCTCTGCCAGGTGGACGAGGAGCTGCTGCGGCTCTGGGACGCGCCGGTCGAGACGCCCGCGCTCCGCTGGGGCCGTTGAGCAGCGGTCGTGCGCCCATGACGTTGTTCCAGGGACAAGGAGATCCATGTGCTCGACGTTGACTTCTTCCGCCGGTGGATGGCCGCCGCCGCGGCCGCTGTGGACCGTGAGGCGGACCGTCTCACCGAGCTCGACTCTGCGATCGGGGACGCCGATCACGGCAGCAATATGCAGCGCGGATTCGCCGCGGTGACCGCGGTACTGGAGAAGGAGGACCCGCGGACGCCGGGGGCCGTACTGATGCTTGCGGGGCGGCAGTTGATCTCGACGGTCGGCGGGGCGTCGGGGCCGTTGTACGGGACGCTGCTGCGGCGTACGGGGAAGGCGCTGGGCGATGTGCCCGCCGTGACGGATCAACAGCTGGCCGAGGCATTCACCGAGGGTGTCGCCGCGGTGGGACAGCTGGGCGGTGCGCAGGCCGGGGACAAGACGATGCTCGACGCGCTGCTGCCGGGCGTGGAAGCGCTCGGTACGTCGTACGCCGCTGCCCGGGAGGCGGCCGAGGCGGGTGCGACCGCGACCGTGCCGATGCAGGCGCGCAAGGGCAGGGCCAGCTATCTGGGTGAGCGGAGCATCGGGCATCAGGATCCGGGGGCGACGTCGTCCGCGCTGCTCATCGCCACGCTGGCGGAGTCGTACGAACGCGGTGGAGGCGGTTCGTGAGTGAGGAGAAGCAGGTAGGAATCGTGCTGGTGTCGCACAGCGGACCGGTGGCCGAGGCGGTGGCCGAGTTGGCCAAGGGGCTGGCAGCCGGTGGTGCGACGGCGCCCGTGGCCGCGGCCGGCGGTACGCCGTCGGGTGGGCTCGGAACCAGTGCGGAGCTCATCGCCGAGGCGGCCCGGAAGGTCGACGGCGGCGTGGGCATCGCGGTGCTGGTCGACCTGGGCAGTGCGGTGCTCACGGTCAAGGCGATGCTGGCCGAGGCAGACGAACTGCCGGACGGGGCACGGCTGGTGGACGCGCCGTTCGTCGAGGGCGCGGTCGCCGCACTGGTCACGGCGTCGGCGGGCGGTGATCTTGCCGCGGTGGAGGCCGCGGCGACCGAGGCGTACGGCTACCGCAAGGTGTGAGGGACCGGAAGTACGGGATCCCGCACCCGGTCGTGGAACCGGGTGCGGGACCACCGTGGGGTGTGCGTGTCGCGTCAGGCTGCCGAGGCGGTGGAGGCCGCGGCGATCCGGATCCGGGTCAGCTGCGTCGTGCCGTTGACCGTCACCGCGAGCGTGATCGTGCCCGGCCGAAGCGCCGTGAGGGTGCCGGTGGACGGGTCGAAGACCGCTGTGTGCCGGTGGCGGGCGCTGTCCCGGTCGCCGATGTGGACGTTCGGTGACCCGGTCCAGTCGGCGGCCAGCGGGAACGCGACCGGGACGCTGCGGGCGCCCTGGGTGACGGTCGCCGTGATCTTCGCGGTGTGCCCCGCGCCGAGCGCGGACGGGGCGTCCAGGGTCAGCGCGTCGACATGCGCCCGGGTCTGCACCGAGACCCAGTCGGGTGCGCCCCGCCACGGCTTCTCCCGCGCGGCGGCCTGTTCGTCGGGCGAGACGTGGTCCGCGCCGACGAGGGACCAGCCGGTGAAGCCTCCCTGGTCCGCCGGTCCGGCCGGTGCCTTCCCGGAGTTGCCGTTGATCAGGTACGGCACGCCGTCGACGTGCGAGGCGTGGAAGACCCCGACGTGGCTGCCGATGAATGCGGCGCCCTTGCCCGTCGTACGGCGGAAGTCGGCGAGCCACTGTTCGACCAGGGCCGCCTCCTTGCGGTCCCCGAGCTGGCTGCCCTTCTGAACCGTCGGGTCGCGCGGCGGAACGTGCTCGATCAGCATCACCGAGTCGACGTCAGGGTCCTTCGCAGCCGCGTCGAGCTGGGCGCGCACCTCCTTGATCTGGGCGAAGCCCCCGCCGCGGAGGGTAAGGCTGGAGGTGTCGAGCGTGATGATCCGGGTGCCCTTGTGGTCGAACGTCCGCTGCGCGGGGCCGAATTGGGTGATGAAGTTGTCGATCTTCCCGCCCATCACTTCGTGGTTGCCGGGCACGTAGTACCAGGGCAGGGAGTCGCCGAGTTCCTCGGTCAGGATCTGGCGCGCGAAGGCGAGGTCCGCCGGTGATCCCTCGTCGACGAGGTCTCCGTTGATGACCAGGAAGTCGGGCCGTGCCGCTTTGATCTCGCGCAGGGTGCGCCGCGCCTGGGTGACGATGGCGCTGTCGGGGTCGCGGGCGACGAACTGGGCGTCCGACATCACCGCGAACTGCCAGTCCCGGGCTTCGGTGACCGCGGCCGGATCGACCGACGGATCAATGGTCACGGCCTGTTCGGGCAGGTCGACGGTGGGCGGCACCTGGGCGGTGAGGTCGTCGATGACGATCTCACCGGTGTACTGCTGGGCGGCCGCCGTCTCGGCGAGGTAGAAGCGGTACACGCTGAGCGGCATGGCCGCGCCCGTCGGCACGGCGAAGGTGACCTGCCGCCAGCCGGTCCAGGTGACGTACGGTCCGCGAAGCAACTGGTCGGAGCCCGCGGCGTCCTTGAGGTGCAGCGTCGGCCAGGCGCCCTTGCCGTCGCCCTTGATCCAGAGCTTGAACGACTGGGGCTGTCCCAGCACGGTGACCGGCTGGGGCGGGGCGGCGTACGCGGCGCGCGTCGCGGTCGACCGGGTGAAGTCGTACGTGAGTCCGAGTCCGGTGCCGGTGTGGCCGTCGGGGGTGGCGAAGAGGGATCCGCTCGCCCGGGCCTGACTGAACTTCCAGGACCCGGCGTCATCGAATTCGGAGACCGCCTGCTCGGCGAGGCCGACGCTGACGGCGAGGACGGCGGTGGCGCCCGCGACGGTCGCCCTGATCTGTCCGGCGCCGCCGCCGGTGAGTGAGGCGACGGTGAAGTTGCCCTTGCCGTCATCGCGGATGTCGAACAGCGCGTGGTCGTAGTCGAGGGTGACGTCACGGGGTTCGACGGGGGCGCTGGTGCCGTGCGCGTCGAGTCCGACGATGCCGAAGGTACCGGTGGCTTCGGCGTTCGCGAGGCCCACCCGCTGTGTGGTCGGTTCGATTCGGGACAGCCTGTCGAGGACGGTCAGCGCGGTGCTGCCGCGGGCGGATCCCAGTTCGGCGCGCGCCTCCGTGGTGCCGCTGTGGCGTGCGGTGAAGAGCCCGTTGCCGTCGACCGTACCGACGTTGTTGCGGGCGGTGTGCCAGTGCGGGATACCGGTGGCCGGGCCGTACGTCTCGTCGTATCCGGTCGCGGTAAGGCTGCGGGTGAGTCCGGGGAAGACCCGCTCGGGGTGGCCGCCCTTGACGGGGTCGACGCCCGGTGCGGTACCGGCCGGGGTGCGGGTCTCGACCCAGAAGCCCTTGAGGCGGCCGCTGCCGTCGGGGGCGGTGAGGGCGAGGCCGTTGGGGACGGTGCGCTCGGTGCCGTCGGACGGGCTGTTCTCCACCTGCAGCGCGTCGCTGCCGGGCACACGCGCGACGAGGGTCGAGGAGCCGCCGCCGTCCAGGTTGAGTGCGCTGTACGAGCCTGCCCGCCGCATCATCTGGCCGAGTTCGGTGAGTGTGACGCCGCCGCTGTCGGCCTGCCGGCCGTCGATGGTGAGGATCTGCATCGTGCTGCCGTCCTGGGAGAAGCCGACGGCGGTGCGCGGGGCGGCGGTGTTGTTGCCCTCTCCGTCGTGGTTCTGTGCGACGCCGTCGACGACGAGGAGTTCCCGGCCGCCGACGGCGGTGCGGGGTACGTCGCCGCTGTCGGTGCGTGCCCGGTAGGTCAGCGACACGGGGTCGCCCGGCCGGAGCGACGTGAGTGCGGCGGCTCCGGCCTCGCGTCCGACGAGGACCGTGGTGTCGTCGGGAACGGCGCCGGAGCCGGGGGTGTCCGACACGGAGACGACCTTGCCGTCGCGTACGACCGCTGCGGCGACGGGAGTCGCCTTGTCGACAGTGAGTGCACGGTCCGCGGTTCCCCAGGCCGGGGTGTAGGCGCCCACTCCCCCGCTCGGCACATTGGCGGCGTTGTAGGCGGTGAGCGGCCGCTGTCCGGAGGGCAGGGTGAGTGTGCCCTCGAAGTACAGGTTCAGGATGCGGCCCGCGCTGCCGGGGCCGATGCCGACCCTCCGGTTGACTCCGGGGGCGGGTGACTGGACTGGCACGCCGTCCTTGATTCCGACGCCTTCGGGCGCACCGGTCTGGTTGATGTCGAAGAAGTCGGCGTTGATCGCGGCGACGGTCCGGCGGCCGGCGCCCGCGTCGTGTCCGGCGGCGAGTTGCGAGACGGTGCGCCGGTCGGAGACCTTGCCGGTGGAGAGGTAGTCGGCCTGTACGCCACTGCCGTCGAGGTCGACGGAGAGGGAGTCGACGCGCAGCCACTTGTCGGATTCGAGCCGGTCGTACGAGCTGAGACGGACTCCGGGGGCGATCGGGCGCGAGGTGCGGGCGGTCTCGATGCCGTCGCCGTCCACGACGGATCGGGAGTCGCCTTGCGCACGGCTCGCTGCCGGCGGGGCGACGGGTCTGAGGACTTCGACGGAGTTGCGGGGACGGGGGTCGGGGGTCGAATCGGCGACGGCAGGGGCAATGGCTCCCACCGTCATCGCGGACACCGTCGCAAGGAGCACGAGCGGACGCGTTGCTTTGCCGACTGTGCCAGGACCCACAAATCCTCCTGGAATGGTGATGTTGCGCGGGCAGTAAGCGCTGTCGGCGGACAGCATGGCCGCGCGTACCGCCACGCACCAGGGGGCCTCGGGAACCTCGGGGGAAACAAGGTGCGGCGAGTCGATGACACCCGTGATCATTCGGAAGAATTGACGGCATGTCGTCTCAGAAGCACAGTGCGGGTCTTCTCCTGTTCCGGTCGACGGACGGGGGCGCCGGGTTCGAGGTGTTCCTCGGGCACATGGGCGGCCCCTTCTGGGCGGGCCGCGAGGCTGCCTCGTGGTCCGTCCCCAAGGGTGAGTACGGGCCCGGAGAGGAACCCGAGGCCGCTGCCCGCCGTGAGTTCGAGGAGGAGTTCGGCCATCCGGCGCCGGACGGGGAGTGGGTGCCACTCGGTGAGTCCCGCCAGGCCGGAGGCAAGACGGTGGTGGTGTGGGCCCTGGAGGGTGATGCCGATCCGGCCCGGGCCGAGCCGGGTACGTTCACCATGGAGTGGCCCCGGGGGTCGGGCGTGCAGCGGGAGTTCCCGGAGATCGACCGGTTCGCCTGGTGGACACCGCAGGAGGCGGCGGAGCGTCTCGTCGCGGGCCAACGGGTCTTCGTCGACCGGCTGCGGGACCATGTGCGCGGCGGGCAGACGCCGGACGGGCCCTGAGCCGCTACGCGCGGGCCGCCCCGGTCGCGGAACGGCGATACGGAAACACCGTAGCCGAAGGGACGTTGGGACTCGCGGGTCGCTTCCGTTGTTCACCGGCCGTGGTGGCGGGCAGTGTGCGCCTCGCGCTCTGCCCCGGGTCGGCGGTCGAGGATCCGCCGTTCAACCGGGGAAGGTCCCGGCTGCGGTCCGGCACAGCCCTCGGCCGAAGTGGCGAGAAAGCACAGCCGCGCGCCACCTCACACCCTCACAGAACAACGTGTTGACCTGCAGAAATCGGGTGTGCGTCGCACAAGTCCCTCATACGCTCCTCGATATGTCCGAACCCGCCGCCAACGGCCCTTCATCGCAAGGGTCACGCCCGCTGTGGCGTGACCGCAACTTCGGCATCTTCTGGGCGGCGCAGACCCTCTCGGTCGTCGGGGACTCGTTCGCCCTGATTGCGCTGCCGCTGTTGGTGCTACACGCGACGGGATCCGTGGCGCAGATGGGCCTGCTCACCGCCGTAGCCGGTGTGGCCTCGCTCCTCGCAGGGGTTTTCGCCGGGGTCGTGGTGGACCGGGTGGACCGCAGGAAGCTGCTGATCGCCTGCGATGTCGTCCGCATGGCGCTGTACGCACTGATACCGCTGGTATGGACGTTGGGCCCGCAGACCTGGCTGCTCTACGTGGTGCTGCCTCTGGGTGAGGCTGTCGGGATGCTGTTCTCCGTCACGTACGTCACCGTCGTCCGGAGCCTGGTGGGTGGCCGGCGGATCACGGAGGCCAACGGAAGACTCAATGCGACGGCCGCAGCGGCTGGGGTGATCGGCCCGCTGTGCGCGGGCGTGGTGGCTGGTTGGTTCGGCCCGGCAGCGGCTGTCGGCGTGGATGCGGCGAGCTTTGGTGTGTCGGCGGCCTGTGTGAGCTTCGTACGGTTCCCGGGCGGCACGCGCGCGGCTCGGACCAGCGCGGCGCCGGAGGCCGGAGCGACTCGGCCGAGGCTGTGGGACGACCTGCTGGCCGGGGTGACCTTCCTGCGCCGACACCCCGTGCTGCGAGCGTTGACCCTCCTTCTGACCGTCTTCAGTTTCCTGACTCTCGGCCTGAACGACCTGCTCATCTACCACCTCAAGCACGACCTCGGCCAGAGCGACAGCGCGGTCGGAACCGTCTTCGCAGCCGGAGCGATGGGCACGATCACCGGAGCCCTCCTCGTGGCCCCGGTCCGCCGCAGGCTCGGCTTCGGCGCAACATGGATCGGCACCGTTGCGGTCTGCGGACTCGCCGTGGCGGGCATCGGCCGGGCCGACAGCGTGGCCGGCACTGCCGTCTTGACCGCGACATTCCTGGGCTGCACCAGCATCGCGGGCACGTGCTCGATGTCCTTACGCCAGGAAGTGACGCCTGAGCACTTGCTGGGGCGGGTGACCTCGGCGTTCTGGACCATCCATTATTCGGCAGCCCCGATCGGCGCGGCCGTTCTCACCTGGGCCGCACAGCGCCATGGAACGGCACCGGTGGGTCTGGCCGCCGGCGTCTGCTGCCTGCTCATCGCGGCGGCGGCTCTGCTTTCCCCGGTCCGCCGGCCCCGTCCGGAGGGGGCACCTGGCCACCCGTGACCGGCATCGCGCACGGCCTGGAGCACCTCGGATGGCGTGCCCATACGGCCGGACGTCCCGCGGATCGACAGATCCGACAACACTCGCTCGGTCTCAGGCCGTGCGCACCGCCGGCGCACCGAACCCGTGCGCGATGAAAGCACTCGACTTCGGCCTGGCCGACGCACCGGCCGGGCCGGGCGTCGTGGCCGCCGATGCCGCGGGCGACGGCGTCGACCACACCTGGTACTCGGCCGTGTCGGATGCCCCGTCCGCCGAGCAGATGGCGCAGTCCCGGCCCGGGATCTTGTAGAGGGTGAGCACGGGCACCGCGTGCCGCCGTGTCGCGTCGCCCACGACGGCTGCCGACTTCTGAGGCGGATGGGAGAACGTGCGCCACGCACGCCGCAGGCGCCTCGCCGGGTCAGTGCTGCGGGACCTCGCCCTGGGCGACCTCGATGCTGCTGTGCAGATCGTTCGTCGCTTCGAGTGCGGCGGCCCCTGACAGGATCAGGCAGGCCAGCAGCGCGGCCGCCGCGGCGCGGCCGACGCCCGGCCGGTGGGTGGCCCGGCCGAGCAGCGCCGCGACCCGGCGCGGAACGGGTCCCGCCGCCGCGGCGAGCGCCACGCGGGGGCGCGCCCGCACCCCTTCCGCCGCCCGCGCGGCGAGCGCCGCGCGGCCGATCGCGCGCGCGGCGACCCGCCGGTCGCCGACAGCGACGGCCGCGGCCTCGTCGGCGCAGCGCTCCAGTGCGTAGCCCATGGGCGCGCGCAGCGAGCGCAGAGCGGGATGGCAGAGGGCGGCGAGCTCGGCGGCGGCGAGGAAGAGGTGGTGGCGGCCCGCGAGATGGGCACGCTCGTGCGCGAGCAGGGCGTGCCGTTCGGCGGGGTCCAGGGCACGCAGCATACCGGTGGTGACGACGATCCGGCCGGGACTGCCCGGGAGCGCGGGCAGCGCATAGGCGTCGGGGCGGCTGTCGCGCAGGACGGCCAGTTCACCGCCGGAGCACTCGGCCGACTGCCTGGCGCGCTGGAGCTCCACCCAGTGGCGGCGGGCGGTACGCACCACCGCGGCGGTGCCGCCGGACAGCAGGGCCAGGGCGGCGAGGGCGAGCGGGACGGCCACGGCGGCGGGCGCGGCTGCGAGCGGCTTGACGAGTTCACCGACCGCGGCAACAGCGGACAGCTGGGTCGCGCCGGGCACCACCAGCAGCACCAGGGCGAGCGTGCTGCACAGGGCGAGACCCACGGTCGTCGAGGCGAGCAGCCGAACGGCGCGCAGGGGCGCCAGGGCATCCGCCAGACGGCGCGCGGCCGGAACCGCGACGAACGGCATGAGCAGGGGAACCCATACGGCGTAGATCATCGGGCGTCTCCGTCGAGCAGTTCGCGGAGCAGCTGCTCGTCCTCGTCGGTGAGCTGCGAGACGAATCGGGCCAGCACGGTGCTGCGGTCCTCTTCCTTCTGCAGTTCGCTGTGCATCCGGCGGGCGGTGAGGCCGGGCGCATCCTCGGTGGGGGTGTAGGCGAAGCCGCGCCCGGCGCGGGTGCGGGTGACCATGCCCTTCTCGTACAGCCGGGTCAGGATCGTGGTGACGGTGGTGCGGGCGAGTGGCGCGCCGAGGGCGCCCTGCACCTGAACGGGGGTGAGTGGGGAGTCGGCCGCCCACAGAGCCGCGAGAACGGTGGATTCCAGCTCGCCGGCCGGTCGCCGTTCCGGCGCCGAGGAGGGCTCCGGTGCCGGTCCGGGCACCGAAGCGAAGGCCTGAACCGACTCGGCGCCCGCCCCAGGGATCGGCCGGCCGCCCGCGCGAGGGTTCGGATCCTCGCTGGATATCCCCTGCACCTGAGCCATGGGAACTCTCCTCCCGCTCCGAGCGTCTACAGTGAAGTAGACCGTCTACAGCACTGTAGTCAGTCGGGCGTCCCGTCGGTGCGCCCACTCACCATTATGGGAGGCCGTCCACCGTGTCCGTATCCTCAGTGGCAGCCATGCCGCAGGCAGTGAACCTGTTGGACGCAGGATCGCTGCTCGCCACGTTCGGCGCGCTCGGCATCGCGGTCGTGCTGTTCGCGGAGACGGGGCTGCTCGTCGGCTTCTTCCTCCCCGGCGACTCCCTGCTCTTCACGGCGGGGCTGCTGAGCGTGCCCGGTACCCACGGCGCGGTCCACCTCTCCTTGTCACAGGTGCTCATCGCTGCCGTGGTCGGCGCACTCCTCGGCGCCCAGACCGGATACTGGATCGGGCGCCGCGGCGGCCGCGCCCTGCTGGCCCGGAGCCGGGCCAAGCAACTGCATGCGGGTGCCGCCCGCGCCGAGGAACTCCTCGAGCGGTACGGACACGCGCGCGCGATCGTGCTGGCGCGCTTCGTCCCTGTGGTGCGCACGGTACTCAACCCGCTGGCCGGGGCGCTCAACGTACCGGCCCGGCTCTTCACGATCTGGCAGATCGTCGGCGGACTGGTGTGGACCGTCGCACTGGTGCTCGCCGGCTACGGACTGGGGTCGTCGGTGCCCAATGTCGACCGCTACCTGCTGCCGATCGTCGCCGTTGTGGTCATTGTCTCCCTGATCCCCCTCGCCGCCGAGCTGATGCGCTCGCGCGGCCGCCGCACCGCTGAAGGAGACCACAGCTGATGCTGCTCGCCTCTGCCGCCACCTCCCTCGACGGTGGCCTCTACACCTGGATCACCGAGCTCGCCCAGCGGTCCCCCACCGCTCTGGACTCCACGATCCGACTCTGGTCCGACTTCGGTCTCGCGCTCTTCGCCCTGCTGATGCTCGCGGCCTGGTGGCGGTCCCGCTCCGACGCCCCCGCCCGCCTGGCGACGGCACTCTGTGCGCCCCTGGTCGTGGTGGCCGCCTATGTGGCAAACGACCTGCTGAAATTGGCTGTCCATGAACAGCGGCCCTGCCAGACCCTGCATGCGGTCACGGTGGAGGCGTGCCCTCCGCTCGGCGACTGGTCCTTCCCCAGTAATCACGCCGCCATCGCCGCAGCCGCGGCGGTCGCGATCCTGCTGACCGACCGCCGACTCGGCGCCATCGCTGTCCCAGCGGCGCTGCTGATGGCCGCGTCCCGGGTCTGGATCGGTGTGCACTATCCGCACGACGTGCTGATCGGGCTGGTCACCGGCGCGCTCGTGGCCTGGCCGCTGACCGTCGCCAGCCGGCGCTGCGCCCCGGTCGTGGTGCGGCTGCGCGAGACCAGGCTGCGCCCACTGGTGGCGGCGCGGTGACCAAGGACGCGGAGGCCGGGCGCCGGGCCGTCGCGGGCCCGGTCGATCCCTGTATCCGTACGGCGCTCGGGGCCGTACTGATCGGGTTCGTCGGTCTCCTCGGCCTGACGGTGGTGGTCCTCACGGCCCGGCACGGGGACGTGCTGCCCGTCGATCGGGCTGCGCACGCATGGTCCCTGCACCATCGGCCCTCCGCCCTGGTCACAGTGGCCAGGGCGGTCACGGCGACGGGTACGGGCGTGTTCCCGTACGCCGCCGCGGTGGCAGCCGGACTGATCGCGGGCCGGAACCCGCGTCGCCGTCTGGGGTACGCGGCAGGCGCCCTGGCCTTCCTGTTGCTGGGGCAGGCGCTGCGCTACGGGCTGATGGAAGCGATCAACCGGTCCCGCCCGCCGGTGGGCGACTGGGCGACGCATGCCTCCGGGTTCGCCTTCCCGTCCGGGCACGCGACGACGTCCGCGCTCATGGCGGGACTGCTGGTGGCGGCGATCGGCCACCGGGCGTACGGGAGCCGGGCCGGCCGCGTCGCCGCCGTCCTGGTCGGCTGCTGGGCCGCGGCCGTCGGGCTGAGCCGGGTTCTGCTCGGGGTGCACTGGGTGACTGATGTGGTGGCCGGCTGGCTGTTCGCCGCGTTCTGGCTGGGGCTCGGGGCCGCGCTGATACGGACGGCACTGCCCGCACACCGCAGGTGACCCGCCGGTCCCGGTCCACCCTCACAGAGGTCCAGTGCGATGCCCCGTCCACCGGTCGTGCCCCTCGTCCGAACCCGCCACGTCACGCGTCCGCCCGCGCTCACGCGTGCACTCGCGCTCCTCCAGCACCGGCTGACCTGGGCGATAGTGGCCGCCTACGCCGCCGCAGCCCTCTTACCGCAGGCCGGTCTCGCCATGCGGCAGCTGGATCTCGGCGCGGTGTCCGCACCCGGCGGGGCCCGTACGCCTCTCACGCTGCCGTCGCTCCTCCTCGCCTGGCTGCTCTTCACCGCCGCATTACGGGTGCCCGCCCGGGATCTGCCGCGACTCCTGCGCCGACCGCTGCCACTTCTGGTCGGAACTTTCGCCAATACGCTGATCCCGCTCGCACTGCTGCCATGCATGGCGGTGGCGCTCGGGCGGCTCCCCGACACGGACGGCTGCAGCGGGCTCCTCACGGGACTGGCCCTGGTGGGCGCCATGCCGGTTGCGGGCGGCGCCACGGTCTGGGGAAGCCGGGCCGGCGGCAACCAGTCGCTGATCGTCGGTATCGTCCTGACCTCCACGCTCCTGAGCCCGTTCACCATCCCGCTGACGCTCTCGGCCGCCTCGATGGTGACAGTCGGCCACTACGCACAGGACCTGTCGAGACTGGCCGCGGTGAACGGCGGGGCTTTCGCGGTGATCAGCGTGATCGTGCCGTGTGTCGCCGGGCTCCTCGTCCAGCAGGTGCTGCCCGCCGGGGCGCTCGCCCGGCATCTGCCGTGGATCGGACTGCTCGGGCTGGTCGACGCACTGCTGCTCACCTACAGCAATGCGTCGGGCGCACTGGGCGGGTTCCTGCTGAACCCACGGCCCGCGCTGCTGGTGGCGTCGGTGGTCGTGGCGGCTGTCCTGTGTGCGGCTTCGTTCGCGATCGGCTGGTGCCTGGCCCGTACGGTAGGGGCCGACCCGGCCGACACCGTGGCGATCACGCTCACCTGCGGGATGAACAACAGCAGCGCCGGTGCGGTGCTGGCTGCGACGAACCTTTCCGGCAGCCCTCACGTGCTGCTGCCGGTCCTCGCGTACAGCCTGCTCCAGAAATGCGGTGCCGGTCTGGCCGACTCGATGCTGCGCCGCAGGGCCGCCGCGCTCGAAGTCATAGAGGCTGTCCCGTAGTTCTCCTTACCCCTTCCGGGTCTCGAGAGGTCCCGGGAGGTGAAGGGGTGGCCGACTTTCCACGTCAGGAGCAGCCGGCTATGTGAGGACCATCCAACGTCGTCCGTCGATGAGCTCTCGTGCCGCGTCGAGGTGGCCCGCATGGCACGCGGTCTCGGTGATGACATGGAGCAGGACGTCCCGAAGGGTGTGCAGGTGCGGTTCGCCGAAGAGGTGGTGGGGCCACCAGGCCAACGCGGCGTCCGCCGCCGCGGCGGTGACGACGGCGTCTGCAAGTTCTGTCTCCGTGCGGTACTGATTGAGGATGTTTTCGGCCGGAGCGTCGGATGCCACCTGCCAGGCATCCTCCATGTCGTCCAGAGTGTCGATGACGTTCTTGTCGCCGACGAAAACGGCTCGGAACCAGAACCGCTCGACATCGAGTGCCAGGTGCTGGACAAGTCCCAGACAGCTCCACCCGGACGGCAACACGGGCCTGTGCAGCGCATCGGCTTCAAGCCCGTCGAGGATCCCCAGCACATGGCGGCGCTGCCCGTTCAGGAAGGACAAGAGCGTCCGGATCTCCGTATCCGGCGCCGCGGTCACGGGGCGATCTCCCGGATGTGACAGCCGGGGTCACGAAACCCCGCAGTGCGTAGCCCCCACGGTTGGTCCGTCGGGCCGTTCAGCAGTGTCACGCCGCGGGCGGACAACTCCCTGCCCATCGCGTCCACGTGGTCCACGGACAGGGCGATGGCACTGACGTCCCTGGGCCGCGCGGGATTGTTCGTCTTGTCGGTCACGGCTACAGAGGATCTCCGAATCGGTGCTGCCGTGTACAGGAGGGTGTCCGGGTTTTCCCACGAGGGGCCGGGCCTGTCCGGTCAGGGCGGGGTTGCGAGCTGCTGTCGGTTTACTGAGCCGAAGTGAGTGGCGAAGCTACCGGTTCGGCGGGATCCGGTAGACGGAAACGTGAGAACGCGACTCGGCAGTGAACGCGGCGCCGGCCCAGTCCGCGTGCCTGGTCTCCAGCTCGAATCCGGCCAGCTGAGCCATCAGGTCGAGTTCGGCAGGCCAGATGTAGCGGTGCGGGCTGCGGAACAGCTGAGCCTGCTTCGTGTCGTCGAACGAGAAGTGGTGCGATACGACGCGCTGGCGCAGAACGTCGTAGGTGTCCAAACCGATGTAGCCGGGCTCGGAATCCCAGACGGTGGCGGTCTGGCCCGGTGGGAGCTTGCGCAGCTCGGGCACCCAGAGCTCGATCACGAACCGACCACCGGGCGTGAGGTGGCGGGCAGCGTTGCGGAAGCACTCGACCTGCTCGGCTTGGGTGAGCAGATTGGAAATGGTGTTGTAGACGAGGTAGACAAGTGTGTACTTCCCAGGGGCCACGGAAGTCGCCATGTCACCGACGATCACGGGGATGGTCGCTTCGTCCGCCTTGGTTCTCAGTTGATGGATCATCGGAAGCGACAACTCGATGCCGGTGACGGGGACTCCTCGCTCGACGAGCGGTACGGCCACCCGGCCGGTCCCGATGGCGAGCTCAAGCGCTGCTCCGCCGCCTGCGAGTTCAGCGAGGCGGTTCACGGTCGGCCCCAGGATCTCGGGGGCGAACATGCCTGTGCCGGGCGTGTCATAGCGCTGGGCAGCATCGCCGTCCCAGATCCCCTCCTGCTCCATGCCGCCAATGTTCGTCGCCCGGCCTGTGCGATGTCCAGTGATTTTGTGGCGTTGCCGGCGTAGGGCCCGGACCGGCTGGGCGACCTTGGGCGGCAGTGGAAGCAGTTCCAGGACCTAGTTGAACGTCGAGCCGAGCTGCGCGCGCGTCGAGACCGTGCCGAGCGTGCCCGCGCCGAAGGTGAACGAACCGGTTGGCGTCACCCCGGAGGAAGTGGACTTGAACACCCACACCGAGCCGGCGTCGGCGTTCTCGCCGGGCGCGCCGACGATCAGCTCGGCGCGACCGTCGGCGTTGGTGTCGACCAGTTTGGCGGCCGCGCCAAAGCGGTCGTTGTTCTCCGCGATGCCGGGTACCCCCGTGGTGTCCTGCGAGTAGCTCTTGGCTCCCGTGCCGGTGAGACCGAAGGCCGTACCGCGCAGCGTGACGACCGAGCCTGCCTGGCTCCTGCCGTCGAAGTCCTCACCCGGAACGCCGATCGACACGTCCTCATAGCCGTCGCCGTCGATGTCGGCGACCTGGACGGATTCACCGAATGCGTCGTTGTTCTCGGCGACACCCGGGATGCCGGCACTGTCCTGGTTGAAGACCTTCGCCCGAGTACCGACCGGGCCCGATCTGCTGCCCGGGACGTAGGTGATCATCCCGCCGTTGGCGGTCGGTATCTCCACGTCGCTGTCGTAGCCGTCGACCGCCCGCCCCACGACGATGTCCGCGATGCCGTCGTTGTTCACATCGCCGATGTCGAGGCTCTCGCCGCCCTGGAGCCAGCGGCCGTTCGCGGCTTTGACCGAATCGGGTCCGGTCAGTCCCGCTTTCGTGCCCGTCCAGTAGCGGATGTGCCGCCAGTCGTACTCGTCGACGGAGTTGACCACCGCGGCAAGGTCGGTCACCCCGTCACCGTTGATGTCGCCCGTGGCGAGATCCAGGAGTCGCATGTCGTCCGTGTCGATGATCCGGGCCGTGCTCCGCGCGGAGCCGTCGCGGCCGAACGGCCCGGACAACACACGCAGATTCAGGTAGTTCTCGACGCCGACGACGTCCAGGTCGCCGTCCCCGTCGAAGTCCCCGGCCCTGACCGTGCGCCCGAGTCTGTCGTAGGCCCCGTCGCCGAGAGCCAGTGTCACGGAACCGGAACCCGACAGCCCCTTGGCCCCGCCCCAGATCACCGCGAGCGAGCCCGAGTCGGTGACGGTACCGACATCCTCACCGGAGGCGCCGACGACCAGATCGGCGTACCCGTCGCCGTCCAGATCACCGGTGGTGACCGAACTTCCGTACGCGTCGCCGGCCTCGGCAACGCCGGGGATGCCGGCGCTGTCCTGGTGGAACACCTGCTTGGTCGAGGTCTTCAGGCCCGTCGACGAGCCGTACATCACGGCCACATATCCGGCCTTCGCCTTGCCGCCGACGGTCGCCGAGGGCACGGGGACCGCCACATCGGAGTATCCGTCGCCGTTGAAGTCGTACGGGAGTTCCGCGACGGGGCGGCCCGGCCGATCGCGATCCCCTGCGCGTGCGCGATCACAGGGGCGGTCATGGCGCTGCTCACCGCGAGCGCGGTGGCGAGTCCGAGGTTCCATCGCAGTGCACGTCTGTTCATGTCACTCCCAGTGCTCTGTCGCTGTGCTGCGTCGGGGTCAGTGGGTAAAGGACGCGCCGAAGCGGGCCAGGGCCGTGCTCATGTCGACCGTGCCGCCGGCGAGCGAGAAGGAGCGTGCGGTGATGCCGGAGGCGGTGGAGCGACATTCCCGGACTGCAGCAAACAAGACCGGCAGCATGGGCAAACGGTTGTACGCCCCCGTCACCTGACATGCGGCCACCGCCGCCCCGCAGCCGGGCTTCCCCACGGCCGTGGTCCCTGACAGGCGCGGCGCTGAAGGGGAGCGTGCCCCGAACACGCCTGCCCGGCGCGCGGGCCCTGACGGCGCAGGGCCTCCTGCGGCTCGGTGCAGATGTCGCCATCCACACCGACCCCAGAACGCCCTCATCTGTTCAAGCACCGAGGAGGAGCATGTCGCGCGTCACCGACGTCCCGGGACAGCACACCTGGGCGGCTGTTCGCGTCGATCACGACCTGCAGATTCGTCGGGTGCAGATGGTTCTTGCTGGCGGCGGCGATGCTGCGGTCACGGGTCGATACCAGGGCGCCGTCCACGATCAGCACCGTGTCTTCGCCTGGCCGGCGGGCCGGTGAGATCGCCGACCGCGTTGTCAGGTCCACTCCACTTCGGATCATCCGCTGAGATCCCCCCGCCCCGTCCCCCAGCGGCCACACCCGTAGGGGACAGCCTTCAGAGCGTGCCGGAGCCCTGCGAGGGGGTGGCCGCTGCGGGACGGATGACGGCGCGGCCGCCGTCGAGGTCGACGGTGGAACGGTTCGGCGGGGCGCCGTCCTCCTCGTCGTCACGGAGCAGCAGGGCGCTCTGGCGCTCCTTGAGTTCGCTCTGCTTGCCCGGCGAGAAGGTCGCGTGCAGCTGCTCGAATCCGGTCGCCGACACCTGGCCACGGCGCGCGCCGTTGCGCCACGGCAGCATCCCCGCCCGCCCGGCTCGCAGCATCAGCTGGTCGACGAACGCGACCAGAGTCAGCCCGATCACCAGTCCGGGCAGCGTCATCAGTGCCACGAATTCCATTGGTCGATTATCGCCGAAGCACCGGGCGTACGCATCGCTCCGGAGCACGAGCGTGCGGGCCGTCGCCCATCGGCGACGGCCCGCACTGCCTCCTGTACCTCTGGAGAAGTCAGCCGTTGGGGAGGAGGACCGCGCGGCCGTTGATCTTGCCGTGGTGCAGCCGCTCGTACGCCAGCGGCGCCTCGTCCAGGGTGTACGTCTCGACGTGGACCTCGACCGATCCCGCGCGGGCCAGGTCGAGGACCTCGGCGAGCTCGGAGCGCGATCCCCAGTACGGAGAGGTCACTGTCGTCCCGTAGGGCAGGGAGCCGAAGCCGACCGGGAGGGCGCCGCCGCCGATGCCGACGATGGTGACATCGGCGTCGATCGCGGCTGCCGCACCCGCCGTGGTGACCGTGGGAGGTGCCCCCACGAAGTCGAGGACGACCTGCGCGCCGACACCGCCGGTCAGTTCGCGGACCTTGGCCGCGGCGTGTTCGTCGGAGAGGACGGTCTCGTGGGCGCCGACGGTGCGGGCGAGGGCAAGCTTCTCCTCCGTGACGTCGAGGGCGATGACGCGGACGGCCGTCATGGCGCGCAGCAGCTGGATCGCCACGTGGCCGAGACCACCGGTGCCGATGACGACGGCGGTGGCGCCGGGCACCAGTTTGGGGAGGGACCGCTTGATCGCGTGATAGGGGGTGAGCCCCGCGTCGGTGAGCGGCACCGCCTGCACGGGGTCGAGTCCGCCGAGCGGCACCAGGTGACGCGGATCATCGACGATCATGTACTCGGCCATGGCGCCGGGCGAACCGAGCCCGGGCGGCGTGATGCCGAGCTCCTTCGCGCGCAGGCAGTAGTTCTCCTTGCCCTCGGCGCACTTGACGCACGTGCCGCAGCCCCAGGGGCCGTAGACCGCGACGGACTCGCCGACCGAGAGACCGGTGACGCCGTCGCCGAGGGCGGCGACGGTGCCGACGCCCTCGTGGCCGAGGGTGAGCGGCAACGGGAAGGGGATCTGGTCGGCGGGCCAGCTCATCACCGCGATGTCGGAGTGGCAGACGCCTGCGGCGGTGACCTTCAGCAGGACCTGGCCGGGTCCGGGCTCCGGGTCGGGCACGGTGACGACCTCGGGGGCGGCGCCGACGGTGCGGTACTGGACGGCTTTCATGGGGTTCTCCTCGCTCTCACTTCAATGTTTCCGGCTCCCGTGTCCCCCGTCCGCGATTCAGGACGCGGAGTAGCCGCCGTCCACCAGGTGGTAGCTGCCGTGGATGAAGGAGGCGCGGTCGGAGAGCAGGAAGGCGGCGAGTTCGGCGACCTCCTCCGCGGCGCCGAGGCGTCCGGCCGGGTGCAGCGAGATGAGGTGGTCGCGGGCCGGGCCTTCGGTGTTGCGCAGCAGGGGCGTGTCGATGAAGCCGGGGCCGACGGCGTTGATCCGGACGTTCTGTGCCGCGTATTCGAGGGCCGCCGTCTTGGTGAGACCGACGACGCCGTGCTTGGCGGCGACATAGGCGGGGGATCCGGCGAAGCCGTTGGTACCGAGGATCGACGACATGTTGACGACGGCGCCGCCGCCCGCGGCGACGATGGCGGGGAGTTCGTACCGCAGGGAGTAGAACACTCCGCTGAGGTTGGTGGCGACGACCCGGTTCCAGTCCTCGACGGCGTAATCACCGGTCGGGGCGCTCGGGCCGCCGATGCCCGCGTTGT
Organism: Streptomyces sp. NBC_01320; assembly: GCF_035974375.1. NCBI lineage: Bacteria > Bacillati > Actinomycetota > Actinomycetes > Kitasatosporales > Streptomycetaceae > Streptomyces > Streptomyces sp. NBC_01320. The sequence continues at coordinate 9,932,371 of NZ_CP108390.1, read as the reverse complement.
TGACGGCGAGGTGCAGGGCTCCGAACGCGTCGACGGCGAATTGCACGCCCGCTTCCACGGAGGAGGGGTCGGTCACGTCCATGGCGACGGCGGCTGCCTTCGCGCCGGCGCCTTCGAGCTCGGCGACGGCCTTGCGGGCGTTCTCCTCGTCGTAGTCGGCGACGACGACGGCCGCGCCGCCCGCGGCCAGCCGGTGGGCCAGCGCCAGTCCGATTCCGGAGGCGCCGCCGGTGATGAGGGCGGTCCGGCCGGCGAACTCCTGGTCGGCGGGGGTGAGAGAGAGGCTCATGATGGTGCGTTTCCTTCCGTGGTGCTGTGCGGCGCCGGCCCGGCGGGACGCTGCGCGAGCAGTTCTCCGCAGAGGGCGTCGAAGGCCTGCCCGACCAGTCGGGGCAGGGCGTCCGGCTGTCCGCCGCGGACCCAGGCGGCCTGGGCTGCGAGGAGTGCCCCTGCGCCTGCGGCGACTGTGACGGCGGGACGGATGTCCAGCCGTGGGTCGACGCCGAGCCGCTCCGCGACGATGGCGACCGAGTCCTCCTGGGCATCCACCCGGATGTGGTGGAACGCCGCGTAGAGGGTCGGCTCCTCCTCGGCGACGACCAGCAGGTCGAAGATCCGGGGGCGCCGGTGCCAGGCCTGTGCCTCGGGGTCTTCGAGCCAGTCGAGGACGGCGCGGCGGTAGGCGGTGAGCGGGGGCTCGTCGGCGGGGCGGGCGCGCAGGGCGTCATTGATCCGGTCGCCGTCGCCCCGGAGCGGGTCCAGGACTGCGGCTTCCTTGCTCGTGAAGTACCGGCTGAAGGTGCGCCGGTCGACGTCCGCGTGTTCCGCGATCTCCTCGACCGTCACGTTCCTCAGACCGCGGTCGAGTACGAGCTCGAAGGCGGCCTGCGCCAGTGAGTCCCTGGTGCGACGAGCCTTGCGGCTCCGCCTCTCCGGGGTCTTCCGTTCCGGATTCATGGCTGCACGATACACCTACAAATGTCCCGGCGCGACATGAGTCTCGCCGGGACACTTAAATATCGGGTCTCGCCTGTCCGTCACCACTCGCTGAAGGTCTGTGCGGCCCTCCGGGCGCCCTGACCGGACATCACCACGGACTGTCGGCGACGGTTGCCGGTCGGCGCCTTGCGCAGGGCGAGCATCGCGATGTCATCGCGTCGTACGCCGCCGGAGAAGGCCTCCAGGTCCGCATGGAGCGCGTCCAGCACTTCACTCGGTCCGTACCCGGCCCAGCGGCCGAGCCGGGTGTCCAGCGGGTAGAAGGCGCCGGAGGCGTCGCGAGCCTCGGTCACTCCGTCGGTGAATGCCAGAAGCGTCGCACCGGCCGGGAAGTCGAACTGCTCCGCGCCGCGCGCCTCGCTGCTGAGCTCCACCATGCCCAGCGGTACGGAGGTCAGGCGCAGCGGGACCGCTGCTGCCCCGCCGTCGTGCAGCAGGTGGGGCGGCAGATGACCGCAGTTGACAGCCTCCACCCGGTCCTCGCCCTCGAAGCCGAGGACCAGGGCCGTGACGAAGCGTTCGACCTCGCCGGTCTGGGCGGAGAAGGTGTTGTGCCGGGCAACCGCGTCCTCCAGAGCGTCCACCACTCCGGTCAGGGTGGGCTCGCGGATGGCCGCCTCCCGGAACGCGCCGAGCGCGGCGAACCCCGCACCGATGGCGGCGATCCCCTTGCCCTGCACATCGCCGATGATCACCCGGGTTCCGTATGGGGATTCGACGACCTCGTAGATGTCGCCGCCGACCAGTCGGTCCTCCTCGATCGGCGCATAGACCCCGTGGGCGACGACCTGGTCGGTCAGGACGGGCAGCGGCCGCAGGATCTGCCGCTGGAGTGCGACGGCCGCGGAGCGCAGCCGGGCGATCTCGGTGGCATGGCGGATCCGCAGCAAACAGGAGCCGACTCCCAGGACACAGGCCAGGACCGTGAAACCGACGCCGACGACGACGTCCCAGAACGTTCCCCCGGACACCAGTCGGGAGGTGACGACCACCGCCATGATCCAGGCGGCGGTGTACCCCGTCTGCCGGACGGTGCCGACGACCGAGACGAGGGCGGGCACGACGACGAGCAGCGGCACGACCTGCAGATCCTCGCCGGTACGCACGTCGAGGAGCACGATCACGGCGGTCAGCAGAAGCAGGCCGCCGTACAGCATGGCGTCGCCAACCCGGGGTGCGGAGACCGCCGCCTCCCCCGGATCGGTTCCCGCCACCGCCGCACGATGGTCCCCGATCGTCACGCCACTGCCTCCTCGTACCGGTGCCGGCCTGTTCCCGGCCTTCGTATCCAGTCCACCCGGATCGGACGGCGGGCACACGGGGCCAACGGCCTCAGAGGCAGGGCCGAAGGTCCTCGGTCGGGGTCTGCCGGTGGGGTGCGGTCCGGAAGTCCCGGGCCGAAGGTCCCGTGGCTCCGGCCGCAGGACCTCCGTCACCCGGCAGGGAGGAGAGAGGGCTCACCCGTCAGTACAGGGCTGCCACCTGCCCACCACTCGTACCACCGGTGCGGCCGGACTCCGGCAGCTGCCGCGGCACGACGGCGGAGAGGAACGACGTTCGGCGGCGGAGCCGGAAGCCCAGGGACTCGTAGAGCCTGATCGCGTTCGTGTTGGTCGCGGAGGCATGCAGGAACGGGATGTCGCCGCGCTCCCTGATCTCGTGCGCGACGGCGAGGACGAGTCGGCCCGCGAGTCCCTGGCCTCGTGCGGGCTCGTCGGTGCAGACACCGCTGATCTCGCTGTAGCCGGTCGGGTGCAGCCGCTCCCCGGCCATCGCGACGAGTGCCCCTTCGCGCCGGATGCCGAGGTAGGTGCCGAGCTCGACGGTGCGCGGCAGGAACGGTCCGGGGCGGGTGCGTTCGACCAGGGCGAGCATCTCCGGCACATCGGCCGGACCCAGGCGGACGGCCTCCGGATCCGGGGCTGCTGCCAGTCCGGCGTCGACCAGCTGGACGCCCTCGGCGTGAAAGGTGATCTCCCAGTCGCCGGGCGGCGGTTCGCGCAGGGCGGTGAGGGTGAGCGATGCGCCGGGCCCGGCGAGGGCGGCCGCGTCGGCCCAGTCGTCGGCATCCGGGGTGTCCGGAAGCGCGAGCCAGGGCGCCACATCGGTGGGGTAGCGCAGGACGCGGCCCCGGCGTTCGGCGAAGTGGGCGTGCGGTCCGGTCAGCGAGGCGCGGGCCGGGTTGTCCAGCGGGTGCCCGGACACGGTGGTGGGGTGCGGATCGCTCATGCGGCAGCCACCTCGATCACGATCTTGCCACGGGTGTGTCCGCTCTCCACCGCACGCAGCGCTGCGGCCGCCTCGCCGAGCGGGAAGGTCTGTGTCACGTAGGTCGTGAACGCTCCGTCGACGACGAGGCGTGCCACCTCGTCGAGTACGGCTGCGGTACGGGCGCGGGCGACGGCTGCCCCGCCGAGTTCGACGGCCAGCGGTTTGCCTCCGGCGCTGATCAGCCGCTTCCGGTCCGTGACCAGTTCGGCCACGGCCCGCAGGTCGTCGCCGCCGACGAGGTCGTAGACGGCGTCGATGCCGTCCGGTGCTGCTGCCCGTACGCGTTCGGCGACGCCGGGGCCGGACGGGACGTGCACGGCGCCGAGCGATTCGACGAAGTCCTTCTTGGCCTCGCTCGACGTGCCGACGACCCGCAGGCCGAAGTGGCGTGCGAGCTGGACGGCGACCACGCCGACGCCGCCTCCGGCACCGGTGATCAGCAGTGTCGAGCCCGGCTCGAGGTCCAGCTGGCGGAGGCCGTCGTACGCGGTGGCGGCCGCGACCGGCAGGACGGCCGCCTCCGTGAACGGCAGGCTGTCGGGCTTGTGGGCGGTCACCGCGACGGGCAGCAGTGCGTACTCGGCGTACCCACCGCTCAGCGGGTTGCCGAAGACGGCGTCCCCGACCTCGAACCCCTCGACTCCGGGGCCGACCCGCTCGACGGTCCCGGCCACCTCGCTGCCGAACACGGCGGGGAACTCCGGCGCCGTGCTGCCGGGCCGGAGATACCCGTCGCGGAGCTTCCAGTCGACGGGGTTCACTCCGGCCGCCCGGACCGCGACCAGGAGCTCCCCGGGCCCAGGGGTCGGTGCCTCCTGCTCGACGAAGGCTTCCACCTCGGGTCCGCCGTTGCGGGTGAATACGTACGCCTTGGGCATGAGCTCCCTCGCTCCGGTTCGTGGCATCGGCTGTCGGCACCGCCACCGTGGGCTACAGCAACGAGAAGTCCATTCGACATGCACGTATTCCCGGGGTGCCGGAGTGTTCACAGGGCCGCAATGATTCCGGATCGAGCGACATAGGAGCAGGTCGGAGCCGTCCAGCGGGCCGGACGGGCGGCACCGGGGGCGTCCGGATGCCGTGGACCCGCCGGAGCGGTCGTCCCGGATCTCGACGCGCCGATCAACATCCGCCATGCGAGGGGGCCGAGTACATCGAGCGGGTTCCGGAACCGGTAGGCCGGCCGTTGCCCAGCCACCGGCCCTCGATCGACGAAGCCAATCCGACCGTCGATGTGCTGGTGCGGATCGCCGATGTGCTGGACACCAGTTGCACGGATCTCCTGCGTCAGCCCCTGCTCCGGCCGGAGATCATCCGCGCCTCGTCGCTGGACGAACCGGACGACGAGACCTCGGTCAATCTGCTGTTCGCCGGCCACGAGCTGGGCCGTATCGAGATCTACCGGACTCGTCTGCACCCGCATGCACAGAGCCAGTTCAGCTCGCACGGCGCGGACTCCGTGGAGTACGTGCTGGTGATGTCCGGCCAGGTGACACTGGTGGTGGACGACATCCCGCATCTGCTGGAGACGGGGGACACGGCGCGCTTCTCAGGGCTCAGCAGCCACTACTACACGACGCAGGACTCCCCCGCCGTCACCCACACCATCGTGGGACACCCGCGCGACTGGCCCACCCCGCTGCCCGGTCCGGAATCGATTTCGACTCAACTGCCCATCGATACGGACCGGTCGGGCCACATTGGGCGGACGCCTGTGGCAGTCTGATAGTGACCGTCCCACCGGGCTCCCCCGTACCGGTGGGGCGGTTCTGTGTTCTTCCGCTCCTCACCTGCACGGATGTGACACCGGACCACGAACATTCCCGGCCGTTCACGCCGATTGGCCGGATCGACTCGCTCTTTCACGCATGTATGCCCCTGCCGGGGGCAGGCGCATACACCTCATGGCCTACGACCAGGGGAGCGTGACGAGATGACGGCGCACAGAGCGCGGACGGCCGGTGCGGACGCCCCGGGCATGACCGGCTCGGCGGGCGAACTTCCGTGGATCGAGGATGCCGGGAAGGTCGCCCCGAAGGACGCACGGGTCCTGTCCCGCCTGTTCTTCGACCGCCTCCAACTCCTCGAGGAAGGCACCCCCGCCCATCAGTACGCGCGCAACACGCTCATCGAGATGAACCTCTCGCTCGTCCGGTTCGCCGCGGGCCGGTTCCGGAACCGCGGCAGCGGCGACATGGAGGACATCGTCCAGGTCGGCACGATCGGGCTGATCAAGGCCATCGACCGGTTCGACCTGTCCCGCGAGGTGGAGTTCACCTCCTTCGCGGTGCCGTACATCGTCGGGGAGATCAAGCGGTTCTTCCGCGACACGAGCTGGGCAGTCCACGTGCCGCGCCGGATGCAGGAGTTGCGGGTCGACATCGCCAAGGCCAAGGAGTCACTGGCTACGGAGTTCGACCGCGACCCCACCGTGCCGGAGCTCGCCGAGCAGCTCGGGATCGGCGAGGACGAGGTCGCCGAAGGCATCGTCGCCGCCAACGGGTACACCGCGGGATCGCTGGACATGCCGTCCGATCCGGCCGGCGCGGGACGGCTCCACCCACCGGGGCGCACGCTCGCCGACGCCCTCGGCTCCCCGGACCCCGGCATGGAGACGGTCGAGAATCTGCACACCCTCGCCCCGCTGCTGGGCCACCTCGACGCGCGCGAGCGTCGCATCATCGACATGCGCTTCGGTCAGGAGATGACGCAGTCGCAGATCGGCGCGGTGCTCGGCATCTCCCAGATGCATGTGTCGCGACTGCTGAGCCGGATCCTGCAAAAGCTCCGCAGCGGCATGTTCGTCGAGGAGTGAGAGACGACGAGTTGGGTGCCAGGAGTGAGGCGCCACGAGTGAGCGGCTCGATGTCGTCGGGCCGCTCGGACATTACGTCCGAATGAAATCGACCGCGGACCGGGCAGCTGCTGCCGCCCGTCAGGACCGGTCTCCGTTCACCTGCCTGTATCGGAACAACAGCCCAGGTCAGACGCCACACGTAACGGGGGCGGACGGCTCCGGGCCGGGTGCCGGAGCGGGCCCCTGCGCGCTGATCGCCGCGCGTCCAGGCGTGTTGACGCCCCACGGAGCCACTGCCACGCTTCGCGGCATGTTCGCGACTCCGACTCTCGTCTCGCGGCGCCATGTCGATCTGGGACGCGTGGCGTCCGCGGTCTGTTGCCGTGGTCTCCGCTGCGACCGGCTCCGCTGAACTTCACCCTCACGTACGGACGTTGCCGCAGCGAAGACTCCCGGCACAGCCATGCCCCTGCTCCCCCTCGCTCCGGACGCTACGGAAAGGCTCCGTCATGACCTCCGCACCCGTCGTGAACACCTCCGACGCCCCCAGCACCTCCGTCACCGTCCGGAAGCTCGGCGGCCGTATCGGCGCCGTCGTCTCGGGTGTACGCCTCGGCGGCGATCTCGAGCCCGACGTCGTGGCAGCCGTCCGCGCCGCGGCCGTGGAACACAAGGTGATCTTCTTCCGCGGCCAGGACCACCTCGACGGCGAAAGCCACGAGGCGTTCGGCCGGCTGCTCGGCACCCCGGTCGCCCACCCCACCGTCCCGTCCGAGGACGGCCGTTACGCGCTCGGTATCGATTCCGACCACGGCGGCCGGGCCAACCAGTGGCACACCGATGTCACGTTCGTGCCCGCCTACCCGGCGTTCTCCATCCTCCGCGCCGTGACCATTCCCCCGTACGGCGGAAACACCCTGTGGTCCAACACGGCTGCCGCCTACGCCGAACTTCCCGCGCAGCTCCGCGCACTTGCGGACAGTCTCCGGGCGATCCACTCCAACGACTACGACTACGCGGCGTTGCGTCCCGACGCCGGCCCCGAGGCGTTCGCCAAGTACCGCGACGTGTTCACCTCGACCACGTTCCGCACCGAGCACCCGTTGGTGCGCGTCCACCCGGAGAGCGGCGAACGGGTGCTGCTTCTCGGCAACTTCGTCCAGCGGATCGCCGGACTCACCGGCCGGGACTCCCGAGCTCTGATCGACCTGTTCCAATCCCACATCGAGCGGCCGGAGAACACCGTGCGCTGGCAGTGGCGGACCGGTGACGTCGCCATCTGGGACAACCGGGCCACCCAGCACTACGGCGTCGACGACTCCGACGCCCACGACCGCAAGCTGCGCCGCGTCACCGTCGACGGCGACATCCCGGTCGGCCCGGACGGCCGCCCGTCCCTCCTGATCAGCCCGGAGACCGTGCCCGCCCCGGCGTTCGGGATCCCGTCGGGCGCGTCCACGGCCGCCTGATCCACCTACCGGAACCACTGTGCGAGGAACGTCATGAGCCAGCCCGTCGACTCCGTCACCGCAGGCCACACCCCCGAGGACCACGAGCACCAGGACGCGTCCGCGGGGCCCGCCTGGTCCTTCGAGACCAAGCAGATCCACTCCGGCGCCGTCCCCGACCCGACGACCGGCGCCCGTGCGGTGCCGATCTACCAGACGACGTCGTTCGTCTTCCGCGACACCCAGCACGCGGCAGATCTGTTCTCGCTCGCCGAACCCGGCAACATCTACACCCGCATCCACAATCCCACCCAGGACGTCCTGGAAGCGCGGATCGCCGCCCTGGAAGGCGGAGTCGCCGCCGTCGCGCTCGCCTCCGGGCAGGCCGCGGAGACCCTCGCCATCCTGACGCTGGCCGGCACCGGGGATCACATCGTCTCCTCCACATCCCTCTACGGGGGTACGTACAACCTGTTGCGCCACACGCTTCCCCGGTTCGGCATCGAGGTGTCGTTCGTCGACGACCCCGACGACATCGACGCGTGGACAGCAGCGATCCGCCCGAACACCAAGGCGCTGTTCGCGGAGACGCTGGGCAATCCGCGTGGTGACGTCCTCGACATCCGGGCGGTGGCCGACGCCGCACACGCCGCCGGGGTTCCGCTGATCGTCGACAACACCGTGCCGACCCCGTATTTGCTGCGCCCGATCGAGCACGGCGCGGATGTCGTGATCCACTCGGCGACGAAGTTCCTCGGCGGGCACGGCACCACCATCGGCGGTGTGGTGGTGGACGGCGGCACATTCGACTTCGGTGCGCACGCCGACCGCTTCCCCGACTTCGACTCCCCCGACCCCAGCTACCACGGGCTGCGGTACTGGCCCGATCTCGGCCCTGGCGCCTTCGCGGTGAAGCTCCGGGTCCAGTTGCTGCGCGACCTCGGTCCCGCGCTCTCCCCGCACTCGGCGTTCCTGCTGCTCCAGGGCGTGGAGACGCTCAGTCTGCGGCTGGAGCGGCACACGTCCAACGCCCTGGCGCTGGCCACATGGCTCCAGCAGCGCGACGAGGTGTCGGCGGTGCACTACGCGGGACTGGAGTCGAGCCGGTGGTATGAGGCGGGGCGTCGCTATCTGCCGCGCGGCGCCGGGGCGGTGCTCGCCTTCGAGCTGCGGGACGGAGTGGAGGCGGGCAAGCGGTTCGTGGACGCGGTCCAGCTGTTCAGCCATCTCGCCAACATCGGAGACGTACGGAGCCTGATCATCCATCCGGCGTCCACCACGCACAGCCAGCTGACCGAGGACCAGCTCGTGGCCACCGGGGCCACCGCCGGGCTGGTGCGGCTCTCGGTGGGGCTGGAGAACGTGGACGATCTCAAGGCCGATCTGGAGGCGGGGTTCCGCGCCGCGAAGGCGGCGTCCTGAACCGGACGGACGCCGCGCCCCTCGCACTCCCCCTCCCGCCGGCCACCGGAGGCTGGCAGGAGGGGGATCCACCGGGCCGCCGCCGCTGGGTGACGCTGCGGCGGCCGCTGCGGCTGGAGTCCGGTGGCACGCTGCCGGGCGTGCGCATGGCGTACGAGACGTGGGGACGCCGGGCGGTGGACGGTTCCAACGCGGTGCTGGTGCTGCACGCCTTGACCGGTGACAGCCACGTGGCCGGGCACGCGGGTGCCGGGCATCCGAGCGCCGGCTGGTGGGATGCTCTGATCGGCCCCGGAAAAGCCCTTGATACCGATCGCTGGTTCGTCGTCGCTCCGAATGTGCTGGGTGGCTGCCAGGGCAGCACCGGGCCCTCGTCGCGACGTCCGGACCGCAAAGACGACGTCCGCTGGGGCGGCGACTTCCCCCGCGTGACAGTCCGTGATCAGGTAGCTGCCGAGGCGGAATTGGCCGATACTCTCGGGGTCGGGCGCTGGGCTGCGGTCGTCGGAGGGTCCATGGGGGGCATGCGGGCGCTCGAATGGGCTGTGGGCCGGCCGGAACGTACCGGATCGCTGCTCGTCCTCGCCGCCCCCGCGGCCGCATCGGCGGAGCAGATCGCCTGGGGTTCCCTACAGATCTCCGCCGTCCGCAGCGACCCCGGGTGGCGAGGCGGGCACTACCACGGGGTGGCACCGGGCAGCGGTCCGCACCGTGGGCTGGGGCTGGCGCGACGGATCGCCCATGTCACGTACCGCAGCGAACCGGAGCTCGCTTCGCGGTTCGGCAGGCAGGCGCAGCCGGGCGAACACCCCGCACAGGGAGGCCGCTACCAGGTGGAGTCGTATCTCGACCACCACGCCGCCAAACTCGTGCACCGTTTCGACGCGGGCAGCTACGTCACGCTCACCGAAGCGATGAACGGGCACGACATCGGCCGGCACCGCGGCGGCATCGCGCAGGCGCTGCACCGTGCGCGTATGCCCGCGCTCGTCGCGGGCATCGACTCCGACCGCCTCTATCCGCTGCATCAGCAGGCGGAGTTGGCCGATCTGCTGCCCGGCGCGAACCGCCTGCGGGTCCTCCAATCGCCTTACGGACATGACGGCTTCCTGATCGAGACGGCCCAGGTCGGCTCTCTGGTGAAGGAGTTGCTCTCCGGTTTCACCGACCGTCCACCCCTCTGACCTGTTGTCCGTCCACTCACCATCCCTGGAGTGTTGATGAGATCCGTTCCGCTGTCCGAGGCCGTATACGACCGGATGCGACTGGGCCAGTGGTCGCGCGGTGTCGCGCGGTCCGCCGGGATCGGCCGCCGCGATCTGCTGAAGTTCGTGGCGGCCGCGTCGGTGGCCGGAGCCGCCGCGGCCGCCCCCGCACAGGCGGCCGTCGCGCCGGCTCCCGGCATCGTGAAGCCGCTGCCGCCCGAGCTCTTCACCGTGCGCGGCACCAATGCCGAAACCAATTTCGCGGCACTGCGGTCCACGGGGCTGCTCACTCCCGCCGATCGCTTCTTCGTACGCAATCACACCGTGACGCCGAGGATCGACGCGGCGGACTGGCGGCTCTCCGTATGGGGCAGTGGGCTGACCGGCCCGGCCGTGGACTTCACCTACACGGAGCTGCGCGCCCTGCCGTCTGTCACCCGCACGGCTTTTGTCGAGTGCGCCGGGAACGCCCGCAGCTTCTATGCGACGCAGCAGAACCAGCAGGTCAGCGGCACCGCCTGGACCTTGGGTGCGATCGGTACGGCTCGCTGGCGCGGGGTACGGCTCGCCGATGTGCTGCGGCGGGCGGGGATCGGCAGGGACGCGGTGGACGTGCTGCCGCGCGGGCTCGACAACGAGGTCATCAGCGACGGGACGAACCTGGGGCGGGTGCGGCGTCCGCTGCCGGTGTCGAAGGCGCTGGACGATGTGCTGCTCGCGTACGAGATGAACGGCGAGCCGCTGCCGCCCGACCATGGTTACCCCGTGCGGCTCATCGTGCCGTCCTGGGTCGGCATCGCGAACATCAAGTGGGTCGGCGACATCGAGGTGAGTGCGGAGCCCCTGCTCTCACCGTGGAACACCGGTCTCTACCGGCTGTTCGGCCCGGCGTATCCGCCGGAGGGCAGCGCACCGCTGACCCGGCAGACCCTGAAGAGCGCGTTCGAGCTGGCGCCCGGTGCGTCGGTTCCCGTGCACCGGCGCCAGGTGCTGACGGGACGGTCCTGGTCGGGAGGGGTGCCGGTGCGTACCGTCGAGATCAGCACCGACGGCGGCACCCGGTGGCGACGCGCCCGGCTCCGTGACGAGCCCCGGAGCGGGAGCTGGGTCCGCTGGTCGGCCGACTGGCTGCCGAAGGAGCGCGGTTCTGCGGTCCTGCTGGCACGGGCGACGGACCGAACGGGCCGTACCCAGCCCGATGTGGCGGTCCACAACACGCAGGGATATCTCTTCGACGCGGTCGTACGGCACGAGGTGCGCGTGGTCTGACGGAGCGAGGTGCGGTCGGCAGAAATGACCTGGCGTCTCCCGGACCCGGCTGATAAGAACTCGGTATGCCGATCAACTCCCCCGCGCCCCTTGATCCGTTGGAACTGCTGCTGGCCGAGCGGGCGTGCGGACGTCTCGTCATCGAGTTCGTCCGCCGGCTCGATCTCGGCGAACCGGGCACGGTCTCCGAGCTGTTCACCCCCGACGGCACCTGGGAGTGGCCGGTCGGTGGGCGGCGGGTCGAGGGTCGCGAGGCGTTGCGTGCGTACTTCGACGGCCGCCCGGCGGACCGGCTGTCCCGGCGGATGTGTACGAACATCCTGGTCACCGTGGATTCGGCGACGTCCGCTTCGTCGACGACGTACTTCGCGACCTATCGGGTCGACGGCAGGGGCGACGGTCTGCCGTTGCCCCGCCTGCCCGCCAATGTCGGGCACTACGAGGACACGTTCCGCAAGGTCGACGGGGTCTGGCTGATCGCCTCGCGCACCACGTTCCTGGCGTTCGGCGTGGCCACGGAACGCGTGGCCCCGGCGCCCGCCGCGACCGGGGACGGTCAGTCGTCGTCCTTCTCGGCGGGGCGGCCCGCGTAGTAGGTGGCGATCATGTCCTCGCCGCCGTGTCCCGCCTCCTCCGCGCGCGTGAACCGGTCCGCCGACGCGGCGACGAGATCCAACGTCACCCCGGCCCGTTCGGCGGCTGCGAGAATGAGGCGGGTGTCCTTGAGCGCGGTGGACAGGGCGAAGCTCGGGGTGAGGTCGCCGGAGAGGACCGCGGCGGACTTGCCCTGGAGATACGCCGAGTCCAGCGGGCCGCCCTTCATCACGTCGAGGAACGACTGCGGGTCGACGCCCAGCCCCTCCGCGAGGTTCAGGCACTCGGCGATGCTGCCCACCATGTTGATCACCCAGGTGTTGACCACGAGCTTCAGCCGCGAGGCGGCGCCGGGTGTTTCGCCGACCCAGACCGTGCGCTGTCCGATCGCGTTCAGCACAGGGTTCACCAACGGGCGGACGGCGGACGGACCGGAGACAAAGACCGTCAACGCACCCTGCTCCGCGGGCTGCTTGGTACCCGCAACCGGGGCGTCGAGATAGACGAGCCCCAAGTCCGCCGCTCTCTGGGCGAGTTCGGCGGTTGCGTCGATCCCGACGGTGGAGCTCTGCAGCAGGACCTGGCCGCGTTGCACCCCGGGCGCCGCAGCGGTGAGCGCGGCGGCCACGGACAGTCCGTCATTCAGCGTCGTCACGATGACGTCGGCGCCGCGTACGGCTTCCTCCGCCGTTTCGGTGACCGTGGCGCCGTCGGCGGTGAGGGGGGCCGCCTTGGCCTGCGTACGGTTCCAGGCGCGGACATCGAGTCCGGCGCGGAGCAGGCTCCGGGCCATCCCGGATCCCATGATCCCGGTGCCGAGGACGGCCACGGTCGGCCGCTCGGGGATGGCGTTGACAGGGGTGGACGTCATGAGAGCAAGGGTCCCTTCGTCGGCGCGTGGGTGGTGCGAGGTCAAGGGTGCCGCAGTGCGCCCTCCCGTACGGCGGTGTGCACGGCTCGGGCGAGTCGCGACCCCCAGGTCGAGCGCGGGCCCGCGAAGGGTTCACCGGCCGCGCCGGGTCCAGGCTCCGGCGAGGCGATGCAGACCGCGTCCGTGGGGGTGCCGGAGCAGTCGAGTCCGGCGTCCAGGAGCGCCTGGACCTTCGCCTCGGTGGCGGTCGCGACGCCATTGACCAGGGCGGCGTCGGAGAGGGCCACGGGGACGGTCACGACGATATTCACCGTGCCCGGCGCCAGCGGCCCGGAGTGTCCCGCGGCCGAGTCTGCGGCCCAGCCCCGTACGCCCAGACCGGTGGTGGCGGTGGCGGTCACGCCCTCGTCGTCGGCGACGGTGTACGCGGTGACATCGGCCGCGGTCATCAGTCCGGCACCGGGACCGGTGAGCGCTTCGGCAGCGGCGATCTCGGCGAGGTGCCGGTCGGGGTCGAGGCGCGGATAACCGCCGGGCACCTGGGCGTTGAGGATCCACTCGCGCATCCCGATGCCGCCGCCGAGTACGGCGCTGCTGCACACCCGCCAGCCGGGTCCGAGCCTCCAGACGAGGTGGTGCAGGGCGAGACCGTCCTCCTGCCGGGTCAGCAGCTCGCCCCGTTGTCCGGGTGGGCGGACGCGTACGGAACGGATGGTGCACTCCCGGTGGCACGGCAGGACGACGGTCGGAAACGGTATGTCGATCATATGCGGCAGGTGCGGCACCGCTCCGTGCGGTGCCGCACCTGCTCCGGGCCGTCGGAGGGTCGGCCGGGATCGTGCGGATGCGCCGGGTCGGCCGCCGAGTGCGGCGGTGATCTCCGACGCACCGGCGCGCGCCAGCGTCACGAGGGACTCCGTGGCCCAGTCCACCCGGTGGGACACCGAACATCTGCCGGATCTCGCGTTCGGGGTGGTACGGGAAGATGGTGTGCCCGCAGGCGCCGGCGTGGCCGGGCATGACCGCGCCGATGATCGCCGTGTAGCGGACAGGGCCCGTGCCGTCGTCGAGGCTCCATGGGTGCGGACGACGGACGAAGGCGCGCGGACGCGGACGTGGCAGTGGCTCGGCAGCTCGGCTGCCGGGCCACTGTGGTGTGTCGTGCGGTGCGGTGCCGGGCCTCAGCCCGCGGCGGAGTCCGTGTCGGGCCGGAGCCGCACCCGCAGGGTCCGTACGCCGTTGCCGACGAAGCTGGCGTGGCGGGGCAGCTCCGCGTCGGGGGCGGTGACCTCAAGTGCCGGGAAGCGGCGGAACAGCTGTTCCAGCGCGATCGTCGCCTCCATCCGCGCGAGCGGCGCTCCCAGGCAGTAGTGCGGCCCGTGCCCGAGGGAGAGGTGACGTGCCGCCGAGGTCCTGGCCGGCCGAGTGACGTCGAAGCGGTCGGCGTCCGGGCCGTGCGCCGAGGTGTCGCGTCCGGCGGCCGAGTATCCGGCGAGTACGGGGGTGCCCTTCGGGATGACGGTCCCGTCGAGTGTCAGGTCACGGGTCGGGTAGCGGAACGGGAAGTAGCTGACCGGGCTGTCCCAGCGCAGTGTCTCCTCCACCACGTCCGGCCACCCCGCCCGGCCCGAGGTGACCAGGCCGAGCTGGTCCCGGTGGGTGCACAGGGCGCGCACGGCGTTGGCGATCAGGTTCAGCGTGGTCTCGTGACCGGCGATGATCATCAGCAGCAGGGTGCCGATGAGTTCCTGCTGGCTGAGCCGGTCACCACCCTCGTCGCGGGCCGCGATCAGCGCGCTGACCAGGTCGTCGCCGGGCTGCTCGGCCCGGGCGGCGGCAACGGTGCTCAGCAGTTCCACCAGCTCCCGGTTGGCGGCCATGGCCTCCGCGGGTCCGATGTCGGTGGAGACGATCTGGTTCGACAGATGGTGCAGTCGGTCCTGGTGCCGCTCGTCCACCCCGAGGAGCTCGCAGATGACACCCAGCGGCAGCGGCAGCGCGAACCCCGCGCGCAGGTCCACCGTCCCGTCCCCCTCGGCGGCCATGACGTCGACACGGTCGAGCAGTTCGGTGGTGAGGACTTCGATGCGCGGCCGGAGCTGTTCCACCCGCCGTGCGGTGAACGCCGTACTGACCAGCGAGCGCAGCCGCCGGTGGTCCTCGTCGTCTGCGGTGGTCATGCCCTGCACGGTGGCAAAGGTCCGCAATGGCCAGCCGTCGGGGATCCGCCCTTCGGCCGGCGCGGCAAAGTGGGCTGCGCCCTTGGCGACATCGGGGTGGGCGAGGAACTCCTTGAGTGCGTCGTGCCCGAGCACCGCCATCCCCGGCACCCCGCCGGGGAGCACGACGGACGCCACGGCGCCCCGGGCGAGCAGCCGCGCGTTGTCGGCGTGCGGGCACCCTCCGGCCGGGTCCATGTGGTGCGCGGTGGCCTGATCACGTATCGGCGCGGTGTTCAACGGGCCTCTCCTGTACGGTCGTCGGCTCCGGACCGGCGGCGGCCGGGGCAAGGAGGCAGATCCTACGGCGGACGCGATGAATACGAAGTGCGGTCGGGCGGTGGGGTGGTAGCAGGTCAGCGGGTATGGCGAGCCCCGTACGGATCAGTTCGTCGAACCGTCCGTCGGGACTGAACGCGCGCAGGACGTTCCGCAGGTGCCTCTCGAAGGCCGTTCTCCTGTGACCGAGTTAGAGTGCTCGGCTCGGCCGGAACCTCCTGGAAGGGTACGGCGCCGCTGCACGGGCTCGCCGTGGCGGGCCTTGCCGGCGGCGACCCTTCCGCGGTGCGGTTGCTCGCGCCGGCCGAACAGCGCGGGGTGGTAGGGGAGTTCCAGCCGACGATGTCGGTGGAGCGGGCCCTGCGGATGGCCGAGAACGCCGACGGGGCGGCGCACGCCGACGCGGTGTCGGACTACGCCGGCCTGGGGCGGGACGAGTTGCGGGAGGCGGCCCGCAATGTCACGGCGGTTACTTCGGGTCGCGGTTGAACTTCGAGGTCGACCAGAAGTAGCCGAGCACCGCGAGACCCAGGCACCAGACGATGGCGAGCCACCCGTTGTGGCCGATCTCGCTGCCGAGCAGCAGACCGCGCAGGGTTTCGATGGCGGGCGTGAACGGCTGGTACTCGGCGATCGGCTGGAACCAGCCGGGCATGGAGTCGACCGGGGTGAAGGCGCTGGAGAGGAGCGGCAGCAGGATCAGCGGCATCGCGTTGTTGCTGGCGGCCTCGGCGTTCGGGCTGATCAGGCCCATGCCGACCGCGATCCAGGTGAGCGCCAGGGCGAAGAGCGCGAGCAGCCCGAACGCCGCCAGCCACTCCAGGGCCGTGGCGTCCGTGGACCGGAAGCCGATGGCCACGGCGACGGCGCCCACGAGGACCACGCTCGTGATCGACTGCAGCACGCTGCCGACGACGTGCCCGACGAGCACCGAAGGGCGGTGGATCGCCATCGTGCGGAAGCGGGCGATGATGCCCTCGGTCATGTCGTTGGAGACGGACACCGCGGTTCCGACCACGGTGCTGCCGATGGTCATCAGCAGCAGGCCCGGGACGACATACGCGATGTATGCGGAGCGGTCCGGACCGCCGCCGCCGATGCCCGAGCTCATCACGTCGCCGAAGATGTAGACGAAGAGCAACAGCAGCATGATCGGGGTGAGCAGCAGGTTCAAGGTGAGGGACGGGTAGCGTCGCGCGTGCAGGAGGTTGCGGCGCAGCATCGTGGACGAGTCGCGTACGGCGAGGGAGAGGGAGCTCATCGGACAGCCTCCTTGGGCTGGCTGGGCAGGCTGGACCGGCCGGGCTGCGGGGCGGTGCCGGTCAGGGCGAAGAAGACGTCGTCGAGGTCGGGGGTGTGCACGGTCAGTTCGTCGGCCTCGATGCCGGCGGAGTCCAGCCAGTCGAGGATGGAGCGCAGCTCGCGCTGGCTGCCGTCGCTGGGGATCTGCAGCGCCAATGCCTCGTCGTCGCGGGTGACCTCGCGCAGCGCGACGGCGGCGCTCTGGTACGCGGCCGGGTCGGCGAAGCGCAGCCGCACGTGCCCGCCGGGGATGAGCCGCTTCAACTCCTCCGCGGTGCCCTGGGCGGCGATCTTGCCGTCGTTGAGGACGGCGATGCGGTCGGCGAGCTCGTCGGCCTCCTCCAGGTACTGGGTGGTGAGGAAGACGGTGACGCCGCCCGTGACGAGCTCGCGGATGATCTACCACATGTTGTGGCGGGAGCGCGGGTCGAGACCGGTGGTCGGCTCGTCGAGGAAGATGATCCGCGGGTTGCCGACCAGGGTCATGGCGATGTCCAGGCGACGCTTCATGCCGCCGGAGTAGGTGGAGGCGGGCTTCTTCGCCGCCTCGACCAGATCGAACCGCTCCAGCAGCTCGGCGGCGGCGCGCCGCCCTTCGCTGCGGGAGAGGTGGTGCAGGTCCGCCATGAGGAGCATGTTCTCCTCGCCGGTGATCAGGCCGTCGACGGCGGAGAACTGTCCGGTGACACCGATCGCGGCCCGCACCGCCTGGGGGTCGGTGGCCAGGTTGTGGCCGCCGATGTGGATGTCGCCGGTGCCCGGGTCGGCGGAGATGAGGGTGGAGAGGATCTTCACGGCGGTGGTCTTGCCGGCGCCGTTCGGGCCCAGCAAGGAGAAGATCGTTCCCTCGGGGGCGGCCAGGTCGACGCCGTCGAGCACGACCGTGTCGCCGTAGGACTTGCGCAGCCCGTTCGCCGCGATGGCCAGGTTGGTCATGATGGGTGCTCCTTCAGAGGCTGCGGGCGGCGATGTCGCCGTAGGCGGTGGTCGCGTGGATGTTCAGGCCGGCGGCGCCGTCGGTGTTCTTGAGCGCGTTGTGGATCCGGCCGTAGGTGGTGCCGGCGTCCAGGGAGGCGGAGACTCCGCGGGCGGCGCCGACCGAGATCTCGCCCGCCTCGGTGCGCAGTTCGACCGTGCCGCGCACGGCCTCGGCGATCCGGATGTCGCCCTTTTGGGTGCTGATCTCCGCGGGGCCGCCCAGGCGGCCGACCGAGACGTCGCCGGCGAGAAGGGTGAGGCGGGCACTCGCGGCCTCGTCGAGCTTGACCGAGCCCTGCGCGCCCTCGAAGGCGACGTCGCCGAGCCGTCCGACGCCCCGGAACTCGGCGTCGGCCGCCTTCGCCTCGATGCGGGAGCCGGCGGGCAGCTGGACGGTCACCTCGATGGATCCGGAGCTGCCGAGGATCCGGTTCTTCGCCGAGGCCTCGATCCGCAGGACGCCGTCGCTGTATTCAACCGTGGTCTGCTCCGCCGCCTTCACGTCGCGGCCGTGCGAAGCGTCCGCGGGCAGGACCTCGACCGCGGTGTCGGCCCGGTCGGCGGCGATGAACCGGACGCGCCCCGCGGGGATGTCGAGGACGGCGGAGATCGGGGCGGGGGTGTCGAACTTCTGCATGGTGCTCTCCTGTCGACTCATTGTTTCTGACATCGGAAACGCTACGTTGCATTCATGAATCCATCAATACACTCGTTGCGAACTAGCAACATAGATGCAGGTGAGGCTCAATAATCGTTGCAATGGTTTTGAATCTAATGCAATGATGGCCAAGCAGCGCATTGCAATGGATTGACAATGAACGCAATGCCGGAGGCGTGAGGAAGCGCCGGCAGATCGCGCTGGGGCCGGCCGACGGCCTCCCCTACGCGGAGATCGCCAGACGTCTCGACCGCCCCACCTCGACCATCACGCGTGAGGTGATGCGGAACGGCGGCCCCACCGCCTACCGCGCCGACCTGGCCTACCGCGCCGACCTGGCCCACCGCGCCGACCTGGCCCACCGCGCCACCGAACGCCGCGCTCACCGGCGCAGGCAGGCCGCGCCCCGGGGACCGGAGGCGCCCACGCAGTCCCACGGAGGCGACGCCGAGGCCAGGCGGCCTCGTTCATGCCGACCGGTGCGGTCGGCGCGCCGTTCGGCCGGGCCGCCCGGGTGCCCGTCCACAGTCCCACGTACGCCTTTTGTCATGGCCTCACTCGAATGGTCCAACGCCGGGCTGTTCCCCCAACACCACCGGCATCGCACGCTGACGTCCCGGATGCGACGGGCCACGGTTCCGGGCCGGGAAGTTGCATCGCCCATCCGGGTGAGGCGCGATGGAAGCCGGACGTGCCGTCCTCGGTGGAGCCGACCACAGAACGCGCGCCCGGGCGAGGAGGAACCGGTCATGGGAGCCGCTGACGGTTTCACGGATTCCAAGGAGCTCGACGGCCTGACGGTGTACGACCCCAGGGGCGAGAAGGTCGGCACCGTGGGGCGGGTGTATCTCGACGACGCCACCGGCAGACCGGACTGGATCACGGTGAAGACCGGCCTGTTCGGCATGAAGGAGAGTTTCGTGCCCCTGGAGGGCGCTCGCCGGGTCGGCTCCGATCTGCACATCCCTCATCCGAAGGACCGCGTGAAAGGCGCCCCGAGAGTGGACGCGGATGCGCATCTCTCCGTCTCCGAGGAGGAGGAGCTCTACCGTCACTACGACCTCACCAGGTGAGTTCCACGGCCGGTCCCGGCGCCCCGGGCAGGCGCGGCTCCCGGGAGCGGACAGGCCAGGGGCGGGCCCGCACCGTGCCGGGGTCCGCCTCCAGTTCCGTACGTGCGGCTACTCCGCCCGTCCGGGCAGAAATCGCACCGAGGGCCGCCCGTCCGGGCCGTCCTGGGTGACCACCGCCCGTACCCGGTACACGTCCGCGATGAGTTGCTCGGTGATCACCTCCGCCGGGGTACCGGCGGCCACCACCCGCCCCTCCTTCATGACGACGATCCGGTCGCAGAACATCGCGGCCAGATTGAGGTCGTGCAGGGCGATGACGCCGGTGACGGGCAGCGAGGTGACCAGGGACAGCAGCTCCAGCTGGTGCTGGATGTCGAGATGGTTCGTCGGCTCGTCCAGCAGCAGTTCACGTGGCTGCTGCGCCAGTGCGCGGGCGATCTGGACACGCTGGCGCTCGCCCCCGGAGAGCGTGTGCCAGGACTGGTCGCTGCGTTCGGCGAGTCCGGTGCGTTCCAGCGCCTCGCGTACCGCTTCGTCGTCCGCGCGGCTGGGCGCCGACCAGGCGCGGCGGTGCGGAATGCGGCCGAGCCCGACGACGTCCCGGACGCGCAGCTCGACCTGGGTGTCGGCGTGCTGGTCGACCACGGCGACCCGCTGCGCGACGGTGCGCCGGCCGATCGCGGCGAGCGGTTCGCCGTCGAGCGTCACCACGCCCGCCGACGGCGCGAGGACCCCCGCGAGCACCCGCAGCAGCGTGGACTTGCCCGACCCGTTGGGGCCGAGGAGTCCGACGGTCGCGCCGGGCGGGGGGACGAGGCAGACCCCGTCGAGGACGAGACGACCGCCCGCCTCCCGGGAGACCCGCTGGGCGCGCAGACCTGCGGCGGTGCCGGTGGATGTCATGTGGTCCTCCGGGTGCGGTACAGGACCGATACGAACGCGGGTACGCCGATGAGGGCGGTGACGACGCCCACCGGCACCTCCTGCGGGTCGAGGACGGTCCGGGCGAGCGTGTCGACCCAGACCAGGAACACCGCCCCGGCCAGCGCGGTGACCGGTAGCAGCCGCCGGTGCCCGGAGCCGGTGAGCGCCCGGGCGGCATGGGGCAGCACCAGTCCGACGAAGCCGATGGCGCCCGCCGAGCTGACGAGCGCGGCGGTCAGCAGCGCGGTCGTGCAGAGCAGCACGATCCGGGTGCGGCCGACGTTGACTCCCAGTGCGGCGGCCGCGTCCTGACCGAAGGCGAAGGCGTCGAGCGTACGGGCGTGGCCCAGACAGATCAGCAGGGTCACGACGAGCACGGTGAAGCAGACCCACACATCGGTCCAGCCGACCCCGCTGAGCGAGCCGAGCAACCAGAACAGCACACCTCGGGTCTGCTCGGCGTCGGCCGAGGTCATCACCACGAAGGAGGTCAGCGCGGAGAACAGCTGCATCGCGGCGACGCCGGAGAGGACCACCCGGTCCGTCGTACCGCCGAGGGTGTGGCTGAGCAGCAGCACCAGGGCGAACGAGCAGAGCGCCCCGAAGAATGCCCCGGTCGAGATCGACACCGCTCCCCCGCCCACCCCGAGTACGACGACCACGACCGCGCCCGTCGATGCCCCGGAGGAGACGCCGAGGACGAACGGGTCGGCGAGCGGGTTGCGGAGCAGGGACTGCATGACCGTGCCGCACACCGCGAGCCCGGCGCCGCACACGGCGGCGAGCAGAGTACGGGGCATGCGCAGGTTCCAGATGATGCCGTCCCGGATCGGGGTGAGCCGCGAGTCGCCCACCCCGAGATGGGCGGCCACCGCGGACCAGACGTCGGCGACGGAGATCCGGGCGGGGCCGATGGTGACGGCGACGGCAACGGACAGCGCGAGCAGGGTGACGCCCGCGGCCCACAGCACGCCGTCGCGCAGCCCCCGCGTGCCACCGGGCCTACGGTGCGTATCGGTTCCGGGTGCCTGCTCCGTACGTACCGCTGCGACCCGTTCGGTGTCCGTCACCCGGCGAGCCCGAACGTCCGCAGCCCGGCGGCGACCTGTTCCAGACCCTCGACCGTCCGGATGGACGGGTTCATGGCCTGGCCGCTGAGGAGCACGTACCGCTTGTGCCTGACGGCGTCCATGTTCTTCGTCGCGGGATTGGACTCCAGGAACTCGATCTTCTTCGCGGCGCTCTCGGCGGTCTGTGCCTTGCGCGTCAGATCGCCGATGACCAGGACGTCGGGGTTGCGGTCGGCGACGGTCTCCCAGCTGATCTGCGGCCATTCCTCATGGGTGTCGTCGAAGACGTTCTTCGCTCCGAGCTCCTTGGTGATGACGCCGGGTGCGCCGCAGCAGCCCGCCAGGTACGGGGCCTTGGAGTCGGAGAACCAGTAGAGGAGGGTGGCGTCGGAGACGTCGATGCCGTCGGTGGCCTTCTTCACCCGCTCCCGCAGCCGGGCGACGAGCTCGTCTCCGCGCTGCTGGACACCGAACACCGCGGCCAGGTCGCGCACTTCGCCGTAGACGCTGTCCATGGTCAGTGCTTCGGTACGCGCTCCGTCGCCGCCGCCGCTGTTGTCCTTGCCGGTGCAGTCGGCGGGCGACACGTAGGTGGGGACACCGAGCTCCTCGAACTGTTCTCGGGGGGCGACGCCGCCCTTGGCGAGGGTCGATTCGAACGAGGCGCTGACGAAGTCGGGTTCCTGGTCGAGGACCTTCTCCGACGACGGCCGGTTCTCCGAGAGACGTGGCACCTTCGCGTTGGCCTTCTCCAGCCCCTTCATCACCGGGTCGGTCCAGGTGGCTGTGGCCGCCAGCCGGTCGGCGAGGCCGAGGGAGAGCAGGATCTCCGTCGATCCCTGGTCGACGGAGACGGCGTGGTGCGGTGCGGCTGCGACGGTGACGGTGCGGCCGCAGTTCCTGAGCGTCACCGGATAGCCTTTTCCACCAGCTGACTTGGCTGTGGAGTCGTCGGTCCCTCCGCCGCACGCGGTCAGCAGGAGGAGTGCCGCCGCGAGCAGGGCGGCGGCGCGGACAGGGCTGGCTATGGACGGCACGGAGTCCCTCTGCGTCTCAGGGCCCATGCGCGGAGCCCGGTGTACGGAGTGCTGCCGCCCGGTACCGGGCGGCAGGTGCCAGCAGGTCTTCGGACTCGGGTTCCTTCGGACGGGACGCCTTCCCAGGACATCCGTGGATGTCCCAGTGGCCGTGGCCCCGCCCGTCCCCCTCACCGCTGCGCGTCAGCTCCGGATTCGCACCGGATTCCCTGACCCCTACGTGGAGTTTGACTGGCTTTGGCAAGCTATCACGCTGCCCCGCGCGGCTGGTCGGCGGTGTGGTGGGGCCGCAGGCGCCCCGGCCGTCCCGCCCCGGCCCGCTCCCCCCATGCCTACGGGCGCTGGAGGGCGACCACGGCGTTGTGGCCTCCGAACCCGAAGGAGTGGCTCACGGCGCGCCGGACGGGCCGGTGGCGAGGCTGTTCGGTGACGCAGTCGATGTCGAACTCGGGCGCCGGGGCTTCCAGGTTGGCGATCGGCGGTACGACGCCGCGCTGCAGCGTGAGGATCGTCAGCCCCGCCTCGATGGCTCCGGCAGCCCCCATGCAGTGGCCCAGTACCCCCTTGGGGGCGGTGACGGGTGGCCGGTGCGGGTAGGCCCGGCTGATGAGAGCGGCTTCCGTGGCGTCGCCCAACGGTGTCGACGTGCCGTGCGCGTTGACGTGTTCCACGTCCTCGGCCCCCCAGTCCGCGTCGCGCAGCGCGGCCTCGACCGCGGCCCGGGCGACGGCGCCGGACGGATGCGGACTGGTGGGATGGTGGGCGTCGGTCGTGGCGCCCGTCCCGGCGAGCAGCGCCCGCGGGACCGCTGCCCGGGCCCGTGCGTCGTCCGCCCGTTCCAGCACCATGACGGCGGCGCCCTCGCCCATGACGAGACCGGCGCGGTCGGCCGCGAAGGGCCGGCAGAGGCGGGCCAGGTCGCCGTCCCTCGTCGCGGCGGCACCGGACCGGGCGAATCCGGTCATGGCGACCGGGAAGACGATCGACTCGGTGGCTCCGGCGATCGCGAGGTCGCACTGCCCGGTGACCAGCAGGTCCCGGGCGACGGAGAGCGCGGTGACCCCGGACGAACAGGCGGTGCACGGCGCCAGGCTGGGACCGGTCGCCCCCATCCGGATGGCGATCTCCGCAGCGGGCATGTTCGGAATGGTGAGGAGAATCCCCGCCGGTGAAGTGGCCCCCGGTCCGCGCCGGTCGAGGGCGACGGCCTGTTCGGTCAGGCCCGCGGAGCCTCCGCTGCTGGTGCCGACGACCACGGCGACCCGGCTGCCGTCCCAGTCGGCCGGGTCCAGTCCGGCGTCCGCGACCGCTTCCCGCGCGGCGAGGACGGCGAACTTGACGTACCTCCCCATCCGGAAGGCCGCACGGCCGCCGACCGCCTCGTCCAGATCGATGCCGGAGACCGTGCAGGCGAAGTCGATCGCGCAGCCTTCGAGCTCGGGGACGGTGCGGGCCGGTGAGACCCCGGCGCACACCCCGTCCCAGGTGGTGTCGGTGTCGTTGCCGACCGGGGTGATCATCCCCAGGCCGGTGACGGCGACGGCAGGCCTGTTCATCGGGCGTTGCTCATCGCGGGGTCGCCGCTCACCGCAGCATCGATGAACGTCGTGATGTCGGCGAGGGTGGCGTCCTTGTAGAGCTTGTCGGAGTCGGCCTCGACCCCCAGCGTCTCCTTGATGATGACGGCGAACTCGGCGACGGCGAGGGAGTCCATCTCCAGGCTGTCCATCGTGGAACCGGGAAGGATCTCGGCGGCGGGCACCTTGAAGGTGTTCGTGAGTACGTCGGTGATCTTGGGGTGAATCGCGCTCATGATCTTCCTCTTCGCTAGGTCGTACAGTTCGCGCACGTCATGCAGGTTCCGGCGATGCCCGGGACGGCGGCACGCACGGT
Organism: Streptomyces sp. NBC_01320; assembly: GCF_035974375.1. Taxonomy (NCBI): domain Bacteria; kingdom Bacillati; phylum Actinomycetota; class Actinomycetes; order Kitasatosporales; family Streptomycetaceae; genus Streptomyces; species Streptomyces sp. NBC_01320. The sequence continues at coordinate 9,908,062 of NZ_CP108390.1, read as the reverse complement.
CCCGACGCCGATGTAACTGACTCCCGATCTGCCGGTTACGCCTTGCGGCGAACCGATTCGCCAACGATCATCCGCCGCTTCGTACAGCACCGGGAGAGGACGGATACGGTGCCCCAGTACGCCAGCAGAACGGCCCGGACTCCGAGGGACCCGACCGCGTCCCGTACCCGGCACAGGTGCCCGGCAGTTCGCTCGGCCGAGGCCTTCACCGCTCCCCCTGCGCCCCGGTGGTGTGCCAGGACGCCTCCGGATCGTCGTACGCATCGACGTAGTCGGCGCCTGCGATGGGCCAGTCCGCGAGCACCTCGTCCGGCAGCGCGAAGGACTCGATCAGGGTGGGCAGATGCCCGGCGACGGTGGCGATGAGCTGCTCGACGGCCTCCGGTAGCGTAGTTACCTGATCAACCGTCAGATGGCCGGCGGCGAGCAGATCGCCACTGTTGCGGGCCACCCACTGAAGGGCGAACAGCCGCTCCAGCTCGGCCAGCCTCTCGCGGCCAGGACCTTCGGGCATTTCCGCGACCGCCTCCGCGTACGCCTCGGCCGCCTGTCGGCGGGCGTGCGCCTCGACGCCCCGCAGGGCGGGCCCGGACGCCGCGTTCCACCGCGCCAGCGGATCACCGTGCGGTGCGCTGCTCATCCGCTCCCTGGCGCGGGCGAACCAGATGACCTCCACCTGCGCATGCAGCCACCCCAGGAACCGGGGGTCGGCGAGCTCTCCGGTCGCTCGGCCCGAGGTGCCACCGTCCGCGGCCGGTGAGGCGGCGAAGAGCATTTCCGCGGCGGCCTTGGCGTGGATGGCCAGATTGTCGCCCTCAGCGGTGATCACCGCCTCCGCGCCGGTGATCAGCTCGGTCATGCCGTTGTTCTCCAAGAGTGCCTGCGCTCCGCACCGTTCGCGGCATTCGACGACAACGGCACGGGCCTGCCAGGTGATCCACCCCTTCGCAACGGCGACGAGCCGCTCCGCCTCGGCCCGTCCCGTCTCCGTGCCGGTCCCGAGCTGCTCCTCCCAGCGGTCGAGGGCCCTGCGGTGCAGCAGGCTCATCGCGAACACCGTGGCCATGGCCTCGGCGAGCGGGCCGTGATGGCTGCGGTGGGCGATCACCCGCACCCGTTCCGTCGCGCGTGGCCCGGAGATGTACCGATGGCCTCCGTAGCGCACGGCGACGGCGAGCGTCGCGCGCGCGGAGCCGACCGCACAGGCGCTCATGGAAATCTTCCCGACCGTGACGCGTGCGATCGAGGTGAGGAAGCGGCGCCTGCGGTTGGGCAGAACGCTGCTGAACTCCCCGTCGTCGCCGATCCGTCCGTGCTCACCGCCGAGCAGTGCGTCACGCCCCACGAAGACCCGGTCGAAGGAGGTCAGACAGTGGTCGACGGGGCTGCCCAGGCGTGCCGGAAGCCTGCGGACGCGTACCCCCGGGAGAGGGTCCGTGTCGTCGGTGAGCGGCACCAGGAAGAGAAAGACCCCGTGGTCGGCGCCGTCGGCGAGCAGGCGCGCCGCGACCAGTCCTGACTTGGGGCCGCCGGCCGGGCTGGTGTTGGGCATGAACTTCTGTGCCCCGGAGTGCGGGGTGTGCAGCACGAACCCGTCGCGTACGCGGTCGTACGTCGCCGTGGTCTCGACGGCCGCCGCGTCATTGCCGTGCGCCACCTCCGTACAGAGGAAGGTCCCGATGCGCCGCAACCTGAGGAAGTCCGACAGGTCACGGCGGCTCTCGCCGGCGTGGTCGAGGAGGCTGCCGAGGAAGAGGTTGTAGTGGATGCCCGCAACGGTGGTGAGCGCCGGATCGACCGGGCCGAGCCACTCATGCAGGGCGGCGAGGGCGCGTGGGTCGGCAGCGGGCCCGGCTGCGCTGTCGAGCGCGCTGTTGAGGATCCTCAGCCGTTCGTACGTCAGGGCGAGACGCTCGTCGGGACCGCCACCGACCGGGCGGCGGAACGGTTGCGTTGAGATCAGCCGCCGCCAGGAGCCGTGCTCCTGAAGGAAGTTGCTGCCGAAGATGACGCCTCTCAACACGTCAGCAGGGGTGTGGCCGGTGGTGCTGTCGATCGTTGCGGTCATGAACTGGAGAACGATGCAGGAGCGGCGAGGACACACCCTCGCCGCTCCCACCGGGACCTGTGTGCGCCTCGACTGTGCGCTTCGACCGGTCAGACGCGCTGGAAGGCGAGAGCGACGTTGTGTCCGCCGAAGCCGAAGGAGTGGCTGACGGCGCGCTCGACGGACTGCCGGCGCGGCTCCTTGGTCACGCAGTCGAGCGCGAACCCGTCCGGCAGCGCATCCAGGTTGGCGATCGGCGGCACGACGCCCTGCTCCAGGGTCAGTACGGTCGCCACCGCCTCGATCGCCCCGGAGGCGGCGAGGGTGTGTCCGACCACGCCCTTCGGGGCGGTGACCGAGGGCCGGTGCGGGAAGAGCCGGGAGATGAGCGCGGTCTCCATCGCGTCGTTCAACGGAGTGGACGTGCCGTGTGCGTTGATGTGGTCGACCTCGCGGGGCGCCCAGCCCGCCTCGCGCAGCGCCGCCTCCACCGCGCGCTGCGCACCGCGCCCGTCGGGTGTCGGGGCAGTGGGGTGGTGGGCATCCGTACTGGAACCCACGCCGGTCAGCAGCGCCCGCGGACGTCCGCCGCGGGCGCACGCGTCAGCGGTCCGCTCCAGCACGAGCACGGCGGCACCCTCCCCGATGACGAACCCGTCCCGGTCCGTGGCGAACGGCCTCGACGCGCCCGCCGGATCACCGGTACGGGTGGAGAGCGCCCCCATCTTCGCAAAGGCCGCCACCACGAGCGGGGTCAGCGCGGACTCCGAACCTCCCGCCACGACCACATCGCATCGGTCCCTCGTCAGCAGGTCACGGGCGACCGCGATCGCGGTCGCCCCGGACGCGCAGGCGGTGGCGGGCGCCAGACTGGGGCCCTGGGCGCGCAGCTCGATGGCGAGCTCCCCGGCCGCCGCGTTCGGAATCATCATCGGCACCAGGAGCGGGGAGACGGCCCCAGGCCCTGCGCCGTCGAGCTTGCGAAGGTTGTCGACGAGGACGGACACACCGCCCACACCGACGCCGAGCACCACGCCGACCCTGCTCCCGTCCCAGTCCCCCGGCGAGAGCCCGGCGTCCGCGACGGCCTGCCGGGCGGCGATCAGGGCCAGCTTCACGAACCGTGCCATCCGCCACAACGAGCGTCCGCCCACCGCCGCGTCCAGGTCGAGTCCGTCGACCGGGCAGGCGAAGTCGACCGACAGCCCGGCCAGTTCGTCACAGCGCCGCGCCACGGAGTGTCCCGCGCACAGCCCCGCCCAGAAGGCGTGTTCATCGGCGCCCGCGGGGGTCACCAGCCCCACTCCCGTCACCGCGACCCCGGTGTCAGCCTGCGTCATGTGCCTTCCTTCCGTCGCCCTCTGTGCGTGGTCCGTACGGGCTCCCGGCCGGCGAAGTACGACGGAACCCCAAGGTCGGACCACCCCCGGAGGCGGTGAGTCCGCGTACCGCTACCCGCCCCCCGTATCCGGCTGCACCCCGGCGTCGAGTACGCATCCCCTCGTCACTCGCTGCTCCGACTCCCCGCAACCGATCCGGCCCGCCGGCTGGCGAACGGCCGTCACCCCGGTGAGGATGCGTTCACTGGGCCGAATGGGGGCGCGAGGAGCACGGGAGCACCACCGGCTCACGCCTGGCGAGCCCCCTGCTCCCCCGTACGGAGCAACTCGCCGTGCTGCCCGCACGCACAGGGCGTCCCCTTGAGACATGGCATCAGCGGACCACGACGAGTCACAGCACCCCTCGGACGACGCCGAACTGGACGCGCTGCGTGCGCGGGTGACGCAGCTGGAGGCGCGTACGCCCGTGCGGTCCCGGCCCCGGATCCGTTCGTTCTTCGCTGTGCTGCTGATCCTCGTCGCGGCCGTCCTCACGCCGCTGAGCGCCGTTGCCGCCTGGGCCAAGAACGACGTCGGCGACACCGACCGCTATGTGGCGATGATGAAGCCGCTGGCGTCGGACCCCGATGTGCAGGCAGCTCTGGCGAACCGGGTCACCGGTGCCGTCATGACACATCTGGACGTCCATGCGCTGCTCGACGAAGTGGCCCCGGCGGACCGGCCGGTCCTCGACAAGGCGCTGGGACGGCTGAGCGCCCCGCTCACCACGGGCCTCACGAACTTCGTGCACGGGACCGTGGAGAAGTTCGTGGCCTCGGACGCCTTCGAGAAGGTGTGGATCGGCCTCAACCGCGACGCCCACGCGGCGGCCGTCAAGGCGCTTACCGGCAGTGGGGGCGGGGCCGTGAAACTCACCGACGACACGGTTGTCATCGATCTCGCTCCGGTGATCGACCGGGTGAAGCAGCTCCTGGTCGATCACGGGCTGACGATCGCCGCGAAGATCCCCGAGATCCACACCGACTTCACCGTGCTGACGTCCGCCGCGGTCGGCAAGGCCCAGAAGGGGTTCCGGCTGCTGCAACTGGCCGGGTTCTGGCTGCCGGTGGTGACGCTGGTACTCGCCGCCGGCGGGGTGCTGCTCGCCTTGCGCCGACGGCGCGCACTGGTCACGGCGGCCCTCGCGATCGCGGTGGGCGGTGCAGTGCTGGGCCTGGCGCTGTGGGTGTTCCGCGCCTTCTATCTGGACAGCCTTCCGGCGTCGGTGTCGCAGCCGGCGGCCGCCGCCGTCTTCGACGCCCTGGTCATCTATCTGCGCGCCGTGGTCCGGCTGGTGGTCACGCTCGGCGTGGTCGTGGCGCTCGCGGCCTGGCTCTCCGGAGAGGGTCGCGCCGCCACCCGGGTCAAGGCCATGTGGAACGGCGGCATCGGCGCCGTACGCGACGCGGCCGGTTTCACCGGCGGTCCGGTCGGCGCCTGGGTGCACCGGGCGAAGCCGTGGCTCAACTGGACGGTCGTCGTGGTCGCCGCCGCGGTCCTGCTCGTGTGGGACCGGCCGACGGGGCTCGTCACGGTATGGATCGCCCTGGCCGCGCTGTTCGCCCTGGCGGTCGTGGAGTTCCTCGACGACGACAGCACACCGCACATGCTCCCCGAGCCGCACGCGTGACCGCGGGCCCCGGTGTGCCACCGCCTGCCCGGCAGAGTTCCGTGGCGGGCGGTGGCACAGCCGGGTTCAGGCGCGGCTCAGCGCGGCGCGCAGCTCCGGTTCGTCGGGCGGGTTGGCCCCGGCGCGTGCGACGGTGAGCGCCGCGGAGGCAGCCGCGTGGTGCAGCACATCGGTGACGGTCTCCGGGTCGATGGCACGCAGTCCGTCCCGTCCTGCGGCACCGAGCAGCCCGTGCGCGGCGAGGGCGTGCAGCGTGCCCGACATGAACGCGTCGCCCGCCCCCACCGTGTCGACCACCTCGGTGCGGGGCGCGTCGACCGTGGCCCGCCCGCCGGGAGTGACAGCAAGTGCGCCGGCTGCCCCCCGGGTGACCAGGACGAGGGCGGGGCCGCCCGTGCCGAGCCAGCGCGCGGCCACGGACTCCGGGGACTGCCCCGGGTACAGCCACGCCAGATCCTCGTCGCTGGCCTTGACCACATCGCCCAGTGCAACACAGCGCTCCGCCCGGCGGACGGCCGCGTCGTGGTCGCCCATCAGGGCCGCCCGCACATTGGGGTCGTAGCTGACGGTCGCGGTGGTACGCAGCGACTCGACGGCGGCCAGGACGGTGGCCGCGCCGGGCTCCATGACCGTCGCGATCGAGCCGGTGTGCACATGGTGCGGCGGGCGCTCGGGTTCCACCGGGGAGAGCGTCCACGTGATGGCGAAGGTGTACGCGGCCTGGCCGGCCGCGTCCAGCGCCACCGAGGCGGACGGGGTGGGCCCGGTGGAGCCATCGGTAAGCACCACGACTCCGGCGGACGCCAGATGGTCCGCGATCAGACGGCCCTCGGCGTCCGGGCCGAGCTGGGTGAGCAGGGTGCTGGACCGGCCGAGTCTGGCGAGTCCGTACGCGACGTTGGCCGGGCTGCCGCCGGGGTGGACCCGGTCGGCCTCGCCCGGCAGCCGGACGATGTCGGCGACGCATTCGCCGATGACCAGAAAGCCGGGCGAGCCGGGTGAGCCGAGGGTGTCGACCGTTTCGGGCATGGGTGGGATCTCTCCTAGAGTGCGCGTACGTACGTGTCCTGGTAGGCCGCGCGGCCACCGAACACATTGAGTCCGATCCTGCCCCGCGCATGCCGGGGGTCGGTCACGTCGATGGTCGGCAGACCGTCGACGAAGACCTCGATCCGGCTTCCCCGGGCGCGGATCCGCAAGGGCAGTGTCGTCCCGGCCCGGACCAGCAACGGCACGTCGGCCAGTGCGGTCGTCGCACCGCCGTCCTTGCGGAAGAGCCGGACGGTCCGCAGGTTCGGGTCGAGGTTCACGGCGTAACCGTCCGCGGTGTCGGCCGACGCCCGCAACAGGACGGACCCTGCGCCGCTGGTCCCGTCGGGGCCGCCGAACCGTACCAGCGTGGTCAGTTCCAGGTCGCCGTACTCGGTACGGGAGACCGCGGTGGAGTCGCGGTCGAAGACTCCGGTGCGGCCGGCGCCGGTGGTGGTCCAGTGCCCGGCGTGGCCCAGCCGGTCGCGGTGGTGGTGACCGAGCGCAGTCCGGGCGGCCCGAAGACGACGGTGCCGTTGTAGGCGTGCAGCCCGGCGGCGCCTTCCTCGTACCTGGTGTCCCGTGCGGCGAGAACCTGCTCGCCGTCCAGCGAGACGACCAAATCCGCACCGTCCTCGGTCATTTCGAGAAGGAAGGTGGTTCCGGGTGCGGCTGTGACGGGAGCCGGGGGCACGAGGTCCCGGCCGGTGGCAAGGTCGTGGAGCCGCACCCGGTGCAGGTTGGGGTCGAGGCTCGCCGCGTAGCCGGCCGCGCCGTCCTCGGTGGCGCGCACCTCCAACGAGCCGACGGCATGGGGAGATTGCGGGTCGATGGTGATGTGCGCCGCGTATCCGGCCACGGCCCCGATGCGCTGCTCGGACAGGGCGACGGCACTGCGCCCGGATCCCGTCACGACCCGCCGACCGCCGTCGGTGGTGCGGGTCCAGGTGCCGGTGAGGCCGATCGGATCGGGAATCGCGGCAAGGTCGCCCGAGAGGGATCCGGAGCGGACCCCGGCCGGGGCCGATGGCGCGGCAGACGCCCGGCCGGCCCCCGTGAGGGGGGCCAGCAGCGTCAGACCGGCCGAGGAAGGGAGCCCGCCGGTGGCGGGCCGTGCTTCGGTTACGCGCTTTAGTAACGCGCGTTAGTGCGATGTTGCAGGCAAGTTACGAGGGGTTGACCGACGGTGTCACGAGGGGTGACGGCCGGAGCCTTCCGCCGCGCCCGCGGGCGTGACGGAAGGCTCCGGGGCAGTGCGGGGTCAGGGGGCTTCCGGGCGCTCTCCCTCCCCGTACCGGCGCTCGAACTTGGCGACCTGCCCCTCGGTGTCGACGACCCGGGCCTTGCCGGTGAAGAAGGGGTGGCTCTCGGCGGAGATCTCCACGTCGATGACGGGATAGGTCTCCCCGTCGTCCCACTGGATGGTCTGCTCGCTGGACGCGGTGGACCGGGTCAGGAAGGCGTAGCCCGCGGAGCGGTCGCGAAAGACGACGGGATGGTAGGAAGGGTGCTTGTCCTGCTGCATGCCTGCTCCTGGGGACGTACGTACGGACTCGGCTCAGCCCAGCCTCGCGAACGAAGCCGGTGTGCGCGATCGCAGGCGGTCCGTACGGGGGGCTGGGCCGTGCCACGGCTACGAACAGGTGCCTTCACGACTCCGGTCGAGTCACCGACTGCTTCACAGGGTGAACGACAGTTCCCATTTCTTTCAGTGGATATCCAATACTCTCAGTGAATATTCTGATGTTGTGAAGCTCTCGGAGTGGGCGGCACGCAACGGCGTGCACTACCAGACCGCGTGGACCTGGGCGAAAGAGGGCCGTATGCCGGTCCCGGTCGTCCAGACGCCGTCGGGTACATGGCTCGTGACTGAGCCCGCTCCGCAGGCTGCCGGGCGGGTCGTGGCGTACTGCCGTGTCTCGTCCGGTGACCAGAAAGCGGACCTGGAGCGCCAGGTCGCCCGGACCGTGCAGGGCGCAACGGGCCAGGGGCTCGCGGTTGCTGACGTGGTGACGGAGATCGGCTCCGGCTTGAACGGGCGCCGCCGCAGGCTGCACCGCCTGCTCGCCGACCCAGGTGTGGGGACGATCGTGGTCGAGCACCGCGACCGCCTCGCCCGGTTCGGCGTCGAGCACCTCGAAGCCGCCCTCTCGGCCACGGGACGGCGCCTGCTCGTCCTTGACCCGGCAGAGACCGCCGACGACCTCGTACGGGATATCAGCGAGGTCCTGACCTCGATGTGCGCCCGCCTGTACGGTCGGCGCTCCGCGAAGAACCGCGCGGCCCAGGCCGTCGCCGTCGCCACCGGCGAAGAGGTGGCCGGATGAAGAAGTTCAAGCCCCGGCCCGGTTTCACCGTCCTCGCGCACAAGCTCGCGCTGGACCCGAACGCCACGGCCAACCGCCACCTGCACTCGCACGCAGGTGCCGCGCGGGCCGCGTACAACTGGGCAGTCGCATACATCACTGCCGTGTGGTGGCAGCGCAAGGCCGAGCAGTCGTACGGCATCTGCGAGGAGGAGCTGACCGAGTGGCGGTCGTGGTCGCTTCCCTCGCTGCGGAAGGCGTTCAACGAGGACAAACGCACCAACCCACGTTTCGCCGACTGGTGGGAAGAGAACTCCAAGGAGGCGTACAACACCGGCCTGGCAGGCGCGTCGGCGGCGTTCGACAACTACGCGAAGTCGAAGAGCGGTAAGCGCAAGGGCCCAAAGATGGGCATCCCCCGCTTCAAGTCGAAGCGGAAAGCGCGCCTTGCCTGCCGGTTCACCACCGGAACGATCCGTATCGAGCCTGACGGACACCACGTCACCCTGCCCAGGATCGGCACCGTCCGCCTCCACGAGAACCGAGCTGACCTGCGGGCCCTGATCGACGCGGGGAACATGCGGATCCTGTCCGCGACCGCACGTCTGGATCGGGGCCGCTGGTTTGTGTCGTTCCAGGTCGAGGAGAAGCACCAGCTGGTGAAGGTCGCTCGCCCTAACGCCGCGGTCGGCATCGACCTCGGCATCAAGACGCTGGCCGTCCTCGCGGACAGCGACGGTGTCCTCGGCGAGGAACCCAACCCGCGCCACCTCGACCGCGCGCAGAAGCAGCTGCGCCGCGCCGGCCAGATCGTCTCGCGCCGGCGCGGCCCCGACCGGCGCACCGGGCAGCAGCCCTCCCGTCGCTGGGAGAAGGCCAACCAGGCGCGGAACAAGATCCATCACCGGGTCGCGAACCTCCGCGAGGACACCCTCCACAAGATGACGACCCGCCTCACCTCCGAGTACGGCACGATCGTTATCGAAGACCTGGGCGTCGCCGGCATGGGCCGCAACCGGCGCCTGTCCCGCCGGATCGCGGATGCCGCGTTCGGCGAGATCCGACGCCAGCTCATCTACAAGAGCCGCCAGCGCGGCACGCGACTCGTCGTCGCCGACCGCTGGTTCCCCTCCTCGAAGACCTGCTCGCGCTGCGGTGTGGTGAAAGCCAAGCTGCCCCTCAGCATGCGCGTCTTCGAGTGCGACGCCTGCGGGCTGGTCCTGGACCGGGACGCGAACGCCGGACATAACCTGGTCGCTCTCGCGGCCCGTATGACAGGTACCGGAGTGGCCGGAGACCTGGACAACGCCGTCGAGGCGGAGTCGAAGCCCCGTGGAGCCGACCGCAAGACCCGCACCACCCGCCCGCGCCGCAAGGCCGGGACGGAGCGGGCAGGTGGCACAATCCCCAGCCCCCGGGCCGGGAAGGAAACGGGAGACCGTCAACAGGACACCGGCGCGCAACTCGCGCTCCGGTGACACCGTTACGGACCATTCCGGCGGAAACGCCGGGATTACTGAGATCACTTGATGATCAAAGCAACGGGCACGCCCCTCAGGTTCGACCGTGAACGACCCAAGGGGCTGGCATACTGTTCCGTCGCAAGGGGCGGGCGGGAACCACGGGAGACGAAGCATGGCTGCGCTGGGCTTCGTCTTCATCTCATTGCCCGTTCTCGCCATCGTGAGCTTCACCTGCTTCGCCGCATGCCGTGCCCAGCAGGCAAGAGCGTTGAAGATCCTGTCAGTTGTGTTTCTGACGGCGGGGCTTCTCTGCCTCCTGACGCCCGTCGGTCTTGTGGGCTTCCTCTGGCTCACGCCGTAGGGAGCGGACCGGCCTTGTCGTCGCGGCCGTTGCCCCGGTCTGCGGCCCCATACCGGCAGCCCTACGGCTTGCGCGCACCGCGCGGTCCGGCGCTCGACGACGGCCCCTCGGAGCCGTCATGGGGCCCGCCACGCCGGACAGGTCACCGGCATCCCATGTCCGGGTTCACGGCAGGCCACGCCTCCACCCCGTCCGGGGTGCGGACATAGGCCCTGGACATGTCGTCGGTCAGCCACAGTTCCCAGTCGTCCAGGTGGTAGCCCGTGGACCGCGCACCGGCGGGCATCGTCACGTCCCCGTCGTACGCCGAGGTGAGCATGCCGGACGGGAGTACGCCCTTCGGGTCACGCGCATAGACCTTCCGATTGGCCGAACCTTCCCCCGAACCCGCGCCCCACTCAAGGAAGTTCGCCTCCTGCCAGTCGCAGTGCGCCGCGCCCGCCGAGCTGTTCAGCTCGGACACGGGCACCCGGTGGCCGTCCCTGTCGGTCCAGACCCGGTACGGCCGCTTGTCCGTGTAGCTCGACGGCAGCTCCGCCGGGTCGCACGAGGCGCCGGTCTCCGGACCCCAGCCCGGACTCCCCTTTCGGTCCTTGGCGACGACGACGGCGATCTTCGTCTTGCCCGCCACGTCGAACGAGTACAGGACCCGGTCCGCCTCCTTGTGTTCCACGCGATAGCCGTACTGCGGCAGATCGGGCTGCTCGATCTCGAAGTACAGCTTCAACCCTTCCTCGGGCGTCGCCCCGCCGTCGCCCTTGCTCCAGGGTCCACTGCCGCTGCCGCTGCCGCTGCCGCTGCCGCTGCCGCTGCCGCTGCCGGAGTAGATGTCCCCCGCGCACTCCAGAGCGCGGCCGGCGGCCCCCGATTTCGTCTTCATCGCCTGCGGGGTGTCGGCTTCGACGTTCGGATGCGGTATGTCGAGCGGGCCGCTGTAGGGTGCGGCCGGAGGGCTCCCCTCGATCACGAGATCCTCGGAGCCACCCCCGCCGCACGCCGACGCCGTCAGCGCGGTCACGAGGATCACCGCGACCGTTCCGCCCACCCTGCCTCTGTTCATGCCCCGCCCCTGTCCACCCTCGGTCCTTGCTGCTTGCCCGTCGGACGTGCCGGGCGGTGGGACGGTTCCGGCGCGCACGCTACCGGCCCTGCGCCGCCTCCACCGCGTCGGCCACGAGCGTCAGGAACCGTGCATGGGCCTGGGGGCTGCAGACCGGTTCCGGATTCCACGGCACCACCGCGGCCGCCCGCTCCAGCGCCGTCCAGCCGGCGTTCGACCGGAGCCGGTCCAGGGGTGTGGCATTGGACCGGATGTCGGTGAGCAGGATCCTGGGACGGAGGGCCGCCGCCTCCGCCCAGCCGACCGTGGACCAGTTGGCACCGGGCCCGGCGGCCGGTTCGAGGACGTCGACACCCAGCTCCGCCAGCACGCGCAACTCCGGCCACATGCGGGGACGCGCGAGATGCGCCTGGTCCTGCTCCGCCGGCGACAGGGCGAGCACCCGGGGCCGGAACGGACCGGCCGCGAGAGTGCGCAGCCGCTCCCGGGCTGCTTCCAGGTCGTGCGCCGCCGCGGACCCTCCCGCCTCGGCCCCGAGCGAGCGGGCCAGCTCGGCGAACCGGTCGCCGATGTCGCCGAGGGTGCGGGCCTGGCCCACGTCGATCACGACGACCGGCACGTGCTCCTCCAAGTGCTTGGCGGTCTCCGGGGCCAGCCCGTAGACACGCCCTCCCCCGTAGCTGACGGCCACCACGAGATCCGGCCCGCCCCGTAACAGGGTGTCCACGTCCAGGACGCTGCCCGCACCGAGATAGTCGACCTCGGTGAGCGGCAGCGACCCGGTCTTGGCCCGGTCGGGCGACTCGCCGTCGTGGTCCGATCCGAAGATCCCGCTCGGACGTATCCCGTGGTCCCACAGCGTGGCTCCGGCCTGGACATAGGCGAGCACACGCGACGGGCGCCGCCCGGCACTCGACAGTTGTCCACGGTCGTCGGAGAACTGCCACTCGGTCCGCTCGCTCACATCGCACACCTTTCTGCACCCGGCCCGGCCCCGGTCCGGCTCGTACACCACTACCTGCCCAGGTCCTTGCCGGGGCATCCCTCCGCGGGGCGCCGGTCCCGTACCGGCTGTACGAGCGGCTCGGCTTCACGCACACGCAACCGTGGGACGGGCGGGACCAGTTGATGCGCATAGGACGGACGCGATGAGCGCGACGCCAGCGCGTTCCGCGGAATCCCGCCCGGCCGGCGGATGGACGGCGGGACTCCGCGGACACGCCCTCGGGTCCGTCTTCCGGATCGGGCCGGGCACGATCCGGAAGGAAAGCCCTTGGAGGAGCTCACAGGTCCGGCGTGGTGCTCCGGCCCAGATACGTGACCGGTCCGGGATCGGGAACGTCGATCTCGGCGAATCCCAGCCGGTCGTAGAAGGCCCTGGCCGGAGTGTTCGCCGTGAGCATGGACAGGTGCACGGCCCCGACCCCCTTGGCTCGCAGGGCGGCCAGGAACGTGCGCATCAGCGCTCTGCCGTACCGTTCCTGGGCAGTGAGCAGGAGTGAGTCCTGGCTCACCGGCACGCCCCGAACGGTCTTGGGCGCACTGGTCCTCCGCTTTCGCGTCCCGGTCGGCGACGCATATCCCGTATGCGCTCCGTTCCAGGTGGGCGGAATCCCTACGACCTGGCCATATGGGTGTGGCCAGAGGCGACGGGGAGGCCCCGAACCATCTCGCTGGTGATACGGGGGCCCCGACTGCTGACGCCACACCCGGCGTCCCAGATCGCACCGAGAACGTTACGCACACCCCGCCGGGCATACCCACAGCTCATCGCGCCGTTCACCCAATCGTGCCCATGTTCGCCAAAACGATGTGCCGGCCCAACAGTTGTGAACCCCTTCCGCTGCCATGCGGGAAGCAGATCGATGTGCAAGTGGGCGGGGTGGTCGGCCACTTCGGGGACGATCATCCGTTCCGGGTTGTGCAGGAGGGCGATCATCTCCTCGCTGGGGGTACGCGGCGGGCCGTCCGGTTCCGGGAAGCGCTCCTCGACCAGGGTCAGCCACCGCTTCCGGAACGCCGTCACGAACTGCGCAGTGTCGGCGGTCCCCAGGATGTAGCCGACCGCCCGGCCCGTACCGTCGTCGATCACGAAGGCCAGATCGGGTTCGAGGTACGCGTAGGGCGTGGCGAAGATCGAGGGCATCAGTTCCGGATCCGGATACAGATACCGGGAGTCGCCACCGTTGTCGGCCGTCCGGACGCAGATGTCGGAAAGGGCCGCGTGGTCGTCGGGGTGGTAGGCCCGTGGGCCGGGAGGCTGGGTCATCGCTTCATCCTGCCGACACTGGGAGCGCTCCCACAAGTCCCCGTACGGGAAAACAGCAGAACGAGTGGGGAGCACCGGAATCACGCGGAGCTCCGGCAGAAAATTCTTCGGAACCCGACCGTGTTGCGTGTCGATCCGGGCAGCAGCCGTTCGTATAGAGGGTGAGACGCCGGCACGGTGCCGACGTCGCACCCCAGGAGGAACACCATGAAGCACTACCTGCTCAGCGTGATCACGCCGACCGGGGGCGAGATGCCCGCCCCCGAGGTGCTGGAAGGGATCATGCGAAACGTGGAGGTCTTCCACGAGGAGCTCCGGGAGGCCGGAGCCTGGGTGTTCGCCGGAGGACTGAACGCCCCGAGCACGGCCACCGTGGTTCAGGCGAAGGACGGTGACACACTGCTCACCGACGGCCCGTACGCCGAGGGCAAGGAGTACCTCGGCGGGCTGTGCATCATCAAGGCGCCCGATCTGGATGCCGCCCTCGACTGGGGCCGCAAGGCCGCGCGGGCGATCACCCTGCCCATCGAGGTCCGGCCGTTCGAGGGTGAAGTGGAGGACTGATGTCCGGCGCCGCCGAGCCGCACCGTCCCACCGGCGCGCCGGCCGTACTCACCGCCGACATCGAGCGTCTCTTCCGCGAGGAGTACGGCCGCTCGGTGGCCGTACTCGTGCGTTCCTTCGGCGACATCGACATCGCGGAGGAGGCGGTCCAGGAGGCGTTCGCCACCGCGTTGGACCGGTGGCCGTCGGCCGGGCCGCCGCCCGCACCGGCCGGCTGGATCATCGCCACGGCGCGGAACCGGGCGATCGACCGCCTGCGCCGGGAGGCCTCCCGCGCCGACCGCCAGGCCCGGGCGGCACTGGCGCAGTCCCTGGACGCCGGGCGCGAACCGGCTGAGGAGGGTCCCGTGCACGACGACCGGCTGCGGCTGATCTTCACCTGCTGCCACCCCGCGCTCTCCACCAGTGCGCAGGTCGCGCTGACGCTGCGACTGCTGGGCGGGCTGAGCACGGCAGAACTCGCGCACGCGTTCCTGGTGCCCGAACCGACCATGGCGCAGCGGCTGGTGCGCGCCAAGGGGAAGATCCGCGATGCCCGGATTCCCTACCGGGTACCGGCCGATGCCGATCTTCCGGACCGGGTCAGGTCCGTGCTCGCCGTCGTGTATCTGATCTTCAACGAAGGACATACGGCGAGCTCCGGCGACCGGTTGGTGCGCGAGGACCTCTGTGCGGAGGCCATCCGCCTCGGGCGGCTCCTGGCCGGTCTGATGCCGGACGAACCGGAGGTGCGAGGGCTGCTCGCGCTGATGTTGCTCACCGAGTCGCGCCGCACCGCCCGTACCGGCCCGGGCGGTGCGCTGGTGCCCCTCGCCGAGCAGGACCGTAGCCGGTGGGACCACGAGCTGATCACTGAGGGCCAGGCGCTCGTACGGCAGTGTCTGCGCCGCGACCGTCCCGGCCCGTACCAGATCCAGGCCGCGATCAACGCGGTGCACAGCGATGCGCCGACCGCGGCCGCCACCGACTGGGGGCAGATCCTGCGGCTGTACGACCAGCTGCTGGCGCAGGCGCCGACGCCGGTGGTGGCGCTCAACCGTGCCGTCGCGGTGGCCGAGGTCGAGGGACCGGACGCGGCGCTCGCGCTCGTGGAACAGCTCGCACTCGACCGCTACCACGTGTTCCACGCCGTACGGGCCGACCTGCTGCGACGCCTGGGCCGTACCGCCGAGGCGGCGACGGCGTACGACGCGGCGGTCGCCCGTACGCAGAACACCGCCGAGCAGGAGTTCCTTCGCCGTCGGCGCCGGGCTCTGCCCGCGGGCTGAACGAACCCGCCTGCGGGCGGGGCCGGCCACCGCTTCTCCCCGTGCAGGACCTCGTCGCGCGGGATCCGGTGGACACGAACCGTACGAGGCGTGGTCGAAAGTCTCCCCTCAGAGGGGCCCCGGAGAGAGTTCCTCGTCCCCGATTCCCAGACCCGCCAGGAATGCGGCAGCCGCCGGTGTGGGGCGGAACCGGCTCCATACCAGCCGTTCCGTCCGTGCGGGCGCATTGCGCACCGGAAGGACGGTGAGACCCGTCAGCTCCGCCGCGAACGCGGCGGGCAGCAGAGCGACCACCAGTCCGCTGCGCACCAACCGGACGATGAAGTCGGTTCCGCTGACCTCGAACGCCACTTCACGGGTGAGTCCGGACGCTTCGAAGGCCTCCTCCGACTGGGCGCGGGCCGCGGTGCCGGCGGGGTAGTCGACGAACGTCTCCCGCGCCAGCCGCTCCAGGTCCACCTGGGACTCATCGGCCAGCGGGTGGCCGGGCGCCACCACGGCGGCGAGTTCCCCGCGACCCAGTTCTCGGTCGCGCACCCCCTTCGGTCGGTAGCTCGGCAGTACACCGAGGAACGCCACGTCGAGCGTCCCGTCCTGCACTTCCTGGACAAGGTCCTTGCTCGCCCCTTCCCTCAGGTCGATACGGACCTTCGGGTGGCGGAGATGGAACTCCCGCAGTGCGGCCGGGATGTCGACCGCGGAGAGCGTCGGGATCGCCCCGATTCCGAGACGCCCGCTGATTTCCCCCGCCGCTGCCGTCACCTCGGCGCGGGCCCGCTCGGCCGCGTCCAGCGCCTGCCGGGCCGCGGGCAGGAACGCCTCACCGGCGGCGGTGAGCCGGACCTGTCGGCTCGTGCGATCGAACAGCCGGGCGCCGAGCTCCTTCTCCAGACGGGCGATCTGATGGCTCAGGGCCGACTGCACGACCAGGCATTTCTTCGCGGCGCGGGTGAAGTTTTCCAGCTCCGCCACCGCCACCACGTACCGCATCTGCTGAAGCTCCATACATCTATCGTGGATGACGATCGATCGAATGAAAAACATGTGTTGGACTCATGGATGTCCGGTCCCCGAGGCTGAGGGGCATGGCTCACTCCACACAGGCGCTACGGCGCACCACGGCTCTGCCGATCCCGCCCAAGGCGTCGCCCGTCCTCGGCCGCGGGCTCGTTCTCCTGATGGCCGTCGCGGCCGGACTCTCGGCCGCGGGCAACTACTTCGCGCAGCCGCTCCTCGACGTGATCGAGGCGAATCTGCACATCGGTGTCACGGCGGCGGGGCTGATCGTGACCGCCGCCCAGGGCGGCTACGCGCTGGGCCTGATCCTGCTGGTTCCGCTCGGGGACGTCATGGAGCGCCGAAAGCTGGCGGTGGGCCTGTTCGCGCTCACGGCGTTCTTCCTGCTGCTGACCGCCGGTGCACCCACCGGCCCCCTGCTGATCGCCGGAACGGCGCTCACGGCGCTCACCTCCGTCGGCGCCCAGGTCGTGGTGCCGTTCGCGGCGACTCTCGCGGCTCCGGCCGAACGCGGCAGGATCGTCGGCCTCGTCATGTCGGGAGTCCTGCTGGGCGGCCTGGTCGGGCGCCTGGCCTCCGGCGCACTGTCGGAACTCGGCGGGTGGCGGACTGCGTACTGGGTGAACGCCCTGCTCATGGCGGCCATGGCGGTGCTCCTGCACCGCCATCTGCCCCGGCTGCCCCGCTCGGACGACGCCGCCCCGACGGGTTACGCCGGGCTGTTGCGCTCCACCCTCTCCCTGCTGCGCACGGAGCCCCTGTTGCGCTGGCGGTCCGCCGTCGCCGCCCTCTCCATGGCCTCGTACAGCGTGCAGCTGACCGCGCTGACCTTCCTGCTGACCCGGCCGCCCTACAACTGGAACGCGGCCGCGATCGGGCTCTTCGGACTCGTGGGCGTCATCGGTGTGGCGGGCATGAACTTCGCGGCCCGGCTGAGCGACCGCGGCCGTGTGCAGGCGGTCTCCGGGGCCTCGGCCGCCCTGCTCGCCCTCTCCTGGCTGCTGCTTCTCGCCGGCGAGTCCTCGCTGCTGTGGCTCGCGCTCGGCGTGATCTCGCTGAACGTGGCCCAGCAGGCGGCACTCAACAGCAGTCAGAACGTGATCTACGCGCTCCGCCCCGAGGCCCGCAACCGGATCAACTCCGGGTTCATGACCCTCTTCTTCCTGGGCGGGGCCGCGGGAGCCGCACTCGCCTCGGTGGTCTGGTCGCGCGCGGGCTGGACCGGCATCTGCGTCCTGGGCGGTTCGCTGGCCACGGGCAGCTTCGTGCTCTGGGTGCTGGAGCGGGTACGGGTCCGGGTGCGGTGAGGTCAGTCGTTGACCGCGGTCAGCAACACCACCGCGTCCTGCAGCGCCAGCAGTCCGTGCCGCTCGTGCGGGATGGGCTGCAGCCCTCCGGCGGTCACTTCCACGTCGCCGGAGGCTGCGGTGAGGCGGACGGACCCCCGCAGGACCTGGAGCGAGGCGGCGGGCGGCGCGTTGTGCTCGTCGAGGGCCGAACCCGCGGTGAGCGCGATGACCGTCTGCCGCAGGGGCTCCTGCCGCAGCAGCAAATGAGCGCTGCGGCCGTGCGGGGACGTACGCGCGACGGCCAGATGCTCGTCGGCGAGGGCGTTGAGATCATCCATACGACCACTGTGCCGCAGCCCCGGAACCGCCGCGATCCGCCCGCACCGCAGTCAGCCCCGCAGCCAGGCCGCAGTGTCCTGCGGGAGCCTTCCTCCGTCGGCCAGCGGACCGCTGGTCAGCAGGACATCGGTGTGGTCGGGCAGTTCGACCGCCTCCCCGGTGAGGTTCACGACGCAGACGAGCCGGTCCGTACGGGTGAAGGCGAGCACCCCCGGCGCGGTCGGCAGCCACGTCAGCCGCTCCCCCGCTGTCCCCGGGCTCCCGAAGCCGGGTTCGGTCCGGCGGAGCCGCAGCGCCTCGCGGTAGAGGCTGAGCATCGAGTCGGGGTCGGCACCCTGGGCGTCGGCGGCGTAGGAGGACCAGCCGGCCGGCTGCGGCAGCCACGGTTCCACGGCGGATCCGAACCCGGCGTACGGTGCCTGCGCCGACCAGGGCAGCGGCACACGGCACCCGTCGCGTCCGGGGTCGGTCCCGCCGGAGCGGAAGTGCATCGGGTCCTGGATCCGGTCCCGCGGGATGTCCGCTTCCGGAAGGCCGAGCTCCTCCCCCTGGTAGAGGTAGGCGGCACCGGGCAGAGCCAGCGAGAGCAGCGCCGCGGCGCGAGCCCGGCGGGTGCCGAGTGCCAGGTCCGTGTGGGTGCCGAAGGTCTTCGCCGCGAAGTCGAAACCGGTGTCCTGGCGCCCGTACCGGGTGACGGTCCGGGTCACGTCGTGGTTGCACAGGACCCAGGTGGCGGGGGCGCCGACAAAAGCGTGCTCGGCGAGCGTGTCGTCGATCGCGGAGCGCAGCAGCCCGGCGTCCCAGGGGCAGGCCAGGAAGTTGAAGTTGAAGGCGGTGTGCAGCTCGTCGGGGCGCAGATAGCGGGCGAAGCGTTCGGCGTCGGGGAGCCACACCTCACCGACGAAGATGGCCCCGTACTCGTCGGCGATGGCGCGCCAGGAGCGGTAGATGTCGTGCAGTTCGTCCCGGTCGATGTACGGATGCGGGTCGCGGCCCTCGGTGAAGTCGGGCAGGGCGGGATCCTTGGCGGGCAGGGCCGCCGAGTCGATCCGTACGCCCGAGACACCGCGCTCGAACCAGAAGCGGAGCACGTCCTCGTGCTCCTGACGGACCGCCGGGTGCGCCCAGTTGAGGTCGGGCTGCTGGGTGGCGAACAGATGGAGGTACCACTCGCCGTCCGGGAGCCGGGTCCAGGGGGTGCCGCCGAACTCGGAGACCCAGTCGTTGGGCGGGACGGCGCCGTCCGGGCCGCGGCCGGGCCGGAAGTGGAAGAGGTCGCGCTCGGGGCTGCCGGGTCCCGCCGCCAGTGCCGCGGTGAACCAGGCATGCTGGTCGGACACATGGTTGGGGACGATGTCGATGATCGTGCGGATACCGAGCGCGCGGGCTTCGGCGATCAGTTTCTCGGCTTCGGCGAGGGTGCCGAAGGCAGGGTCGATGGTGCGGTAGTCGGCCACGTCGTATCCGCCGTCGGCGAGCGGCGAGAGGTACCAGGGGGTGAACCAGAGGGCGTCCACGCCCAGTTCGACGAGGTAGGGCAGCTTGGCCCGTACCCCCGCGAGATCACCGGTGCCGTCACCGTCGCCATCGGCGAAGCTGCGTACGTAGATCTGGTAGATGGCGGCGTCGCGCCACCAGTTCGCGGTGGCCTCGGACGGGCGGTTGGCTGCCACGTGGCGTTCCTTTCGGGCAGGTGGGACTCCGCCGCCGGCCCCGGACAGCGGGGGGCCGGACGGGAGAGCCGGCGGCGGAGTGCGGGGGATGGGCCGGTAGCGGGGGAACGGGAAGGTCAGCCCTTGAGGCCGCCGGCAGTGAGTCCGCTCATGATGTTGCGCTGGAAGACCAGGAAGACGATCAGCGTCGGGACGGACGCGATGGTGAGCGCGGCGATCAGGACGTTCTCGGGGACCCCGTTGGCCAGGGAGTAGATGCCCACATTGAGGGTCTGTCCGCCCGGGTCGGGCAGGGTGAGCATCGGCCAGAGGAAGTCCTTCCAGACGCCGACGACCGCGAAGATGGAGACGACACCGAGGATCGGCCGGGAGATCGGCAGGACCACGGAGCGCAGGGTGCGCAGCGCGGATGCCCCGTCGATGGCTGCGGCGTCCAGGAGTTCGCGCGGGATCGAGTCGAAGAACCGCTTCAGCAGGAAGATGTTGAAGGCGTTGGTGACGGACGGCAGCCAGATCACCCAGGGCGAGTCGATCAGGTTGCGCTGCACGATCGGCATGTCGAGGACCGTGAGGTACTGCGGTACGACGAGGACGGTGGCGGGGATCATCAGCGTGGCCAGCATCATGCCCAGGATGGCCTTGCCGAAGACGGGCCGCAGTCGGGAGAGCGAGTAGGCGGCGGTGACGTCGAAGAGCAGCTGGCAGGCGAGCGCGCCGAACGCGTAGTAGAGGGTGTTGAAGAGGAGCCGGGACAGGTCCATCACGGTCCATGCGCGGGAGTAGTTCTCCGTGTGGACGGAGGTGGGGAAGAGCGTGGGCGGGCTCTGGACGGCTTCCTGAGTGGTCTTGAGACCTCCGGTGACCATCCAGTACAGCGGCCCGAGGAAGGCCACCGTGAACAGGACGGTCACCAGGGCGAAGACGGTCCAGTACACGACTCTGCCGCGTGGCCGGGCGAGCTGGGCCGGTGAGATCAGGGTCCGCCGGTGTTCCGGCGCGGTGGCGCGACGCTCGGCCCTGCGCCGTCCGGGGGCGCGTCGCCGGGAGACAAAGGTGTTCGATGCCATGGTCGGTCCCCCGCCTAGTCTTCGCTGGTGCGGCTGAGTCGTACGTACACGGCGGAGAAGCCCGCGAGGACGACGAGCAGGACGAGTCCGAGCGCGGCCGCACTGCCGTAGTTGTTGAAGTTGAAGGCGTACTGGTAGATGAGGTAGACGACGGTCGTGGTGGAACCTTCGGGGCCGGCGCCGTTGGTCAGCAGGAACGGTTCCGTGAAGACCTGCATCGTCGCGATGATCTGCATCAGCAGGAGCAACGAGAGGATGAGCCGGGTCTGCGGGACGGTGACGTGCCAGACCTTGCGCAGCAGTCCGGCACCGTCGAGTTCGGCCGCTTCGTACAGTTCGCCGGGGATCGACTGGAGTGCGGCGAGGTAGATCAGGGTGGCGCCGCCCATGTTCATCCAGGTGGCTGCGATGACGACGGAGAGCATCGCGGTGTCCGTGGACTGGAGCCACTGCTGGGCGGGCAGGTGGAAGACCTCCAGGATGCGGTTGAAGAGTCCGTAGCCGGGGTCGTAGAAGTACTTGAAGAGGAGTACGGAGGCGACGGGCGGCAGCATGACCGGCAGGTAGACGAGCAGCCGCAGATAGCCCTGGCCGTGCCGGAATTCGTTGAGTACGACGGCGACGACGAAGGGGACGGCGAATCCGAGGAGCAGGGCGAGCC
This sequence comes from Streptomyces sp. NBC_01320, assembly GCF_035974375.1. Taxonomy (NCBI): domain Bacteria; kingdom Bacillati; phylum Actinomycetota; class Actinomycetes; order Kitasatosporales; family Streptomycetaceae; genus Streptomyces; species Streptomyces sp. NBC_01320. The sequence continues at coordinate 9,886,640 of NZ_CP108390.1, read as the reverse complement.
CGGTGAAGAGCAGGGTGTTGCGCCAGGCCTGCCAGAAGGCCGGGTCATTGACCACTCGGCTGAGATTGGACCAGCCGGCCCAGGTGGTCCTGCCGTTCTCGTTCTTCTGGAAGGCCAGGATGAACTCCCGGACCATCGGGTACCAGGAGAAGAACGAGAAACAGAGGACCGCTCCGATCAGGAAGCCGTGCGCGGAGAGGTTGCGGCGCAGGGCTCGTACGAACTCCTCACGGGCGGAGTCCGGGCGGACCGGGCGTGGTTGTCCGTGGCGTGGCCTGGTTGCCTTGCCGGTGGACAGAGTGGGGGCCGACATGGTTTCTCCTCGGTGCCGGTGTTCTTCAGCCGCGGATGGACGGGGCCTGGATGCGGGGCCGGATCCGCACGACCCGGCCCGCGCGCCCGTCACTGGTTCGCCAGCACCTGATCGACCTGCTTCTCGGCGTCCGAGAGGAGCTTGTCGATGTCCGCGTTCTTGTTGGTCAGGACACCGGACATGGCGTTGTCGAGAATCTTGTAGATCTCCTGGGCCTTCGGCGGCTCGGCCTTGCCCGTGACCGGGTTGTCCATGAAGGCCTTGAAGTTCTCGACCGGCATGGTGGCGTTGGCGACGCGCTCCGCGTCGTCCTTCGCTTTGGTGGCGCCGAGGAAGAAGTTCGGCTGCGGCAGTCCGACGGGCAGCTGGTCGGCCTTGGTGCGGGCCCAGTCGAACTGGCCCTTGCCCTGAGTGAGGTTCTTGAAGTTGAGCCAGGCGACGGCGGCCTTGATCCGATCCGGTGAACTTCCCTTCTTGATCATGTAGTTGTTGCCGCCGAAGAGGGTTCCCTGGGCGCCGGGGATCGGGCCCATACCGAAGTTCTCGTACCTGGCGCCGAGTTGCTGGACCATGTACGTGATGTCGTCGGGTGCGGCGAGGAACATGCCGAGCTTGTCGCTGGCTATCTGCTTCTGCAGATCCCCCCACTTCAGCAGCTGGGTCTGGCCCATGCTGTTGTCCTCCCAGCGCATGTCGTGCAGTTGTTGCAGGACCTGCTTGCCGGTGGCGTCGTTGAAGGCGGCCTTTTTGCCGGTGGAGTCGACCACGTCGCCACCGAGGGCGTACTGGGTGGCGGTGAAGTGCCAGCCGCCGGTGTTGCCCGCGCTGTACTCGCCGTAGCCGGCGATGCCCTTGCCGAGGGCGGCGATCTTCTTGGCGGCCGCCCTGACCTCGTCCCAGGTGGCCGGCGGCTTGTCCGGGTCGAGACCGGCCTGCGTGAACAGCTTCCGGTTGATCATCAGGCCCATGGTGTAGTTGCTGGTCGGCAGGGCGTACAGCTTGCCGTCCCTGCGTGCCACGTCGAGCACCTGCGGCTGGATGTCCTTGAGTGCGGGGACCGTCCTGTCGTTGACGTAGGCGGAGATGTCCGCTGCCCCGTCGTTGTCCAGCACCTGTTCCAGGTCGGTGAAGTACGCGTAGAAGACGTCGGGCTGTGACTTCGCCTTGAGCATGGCGGTGAAGCGCGGCGGCTCCAGGCACTGCCCGGGGGTGGACTTTCCGTGGATCGTGACGTTCGGGTACTTCTTGTTGAACGTCTTGATGTCCTCGTTCCACTCCCGAAGCTCCGCCGCTTTCGCGGCCGGTGGCATGCAGTCGATCGAGAGCGTCACCTTCGTCTTCGGGTCCAGGGGGGCCGACGGGTCGGACGAACCGCCTCCGGAACCACCGCCGTTGTTGTTGCCGCTGCTGCTCGTACCGCAGGAGGCGAGGGCGGTCAGGGTGAGGGCGGTGACGAGGGCGGCCGCGGAGGTGCGGCGTGTACGGCGATGACGGCGGAACCCAGCACTTCTCATCGTTGGTCCCCTTCGGGCAGGAGCACGGAAGGCCCGCGGCCGGCTCTCTGCCGGGGCGCGGCACACTCAACCACCGCCCTCATGGCAGCGCAATATCTCGCGCAGCTTTCGTAAAAGATTGACAGCAGTACGCACGTGACGTGCGCATCGATGGCTGTGCACAGCCCCGAGCGCCACCCTGCCCACCGAACGGGCGCCCCTCGCCCGCCAGGGGAGGCGCCTGCAGCCGCCGTACCCGGCAGACTCACAGCACGCCCGGCGCCGGAGCACACCACGCAGATCGACAAATGGCGTCGCACACGGCGCAATGGATGTGCGGGAGAGCGAAAGGGCTGCGCACCGCACAGCAGCAAGCGGGGCCCGCGGATGCGGACCCCGCCGGTCGGACGGCTTCAGCGGATCGGGATCAGAGCCCCGCGGTGTAGAGGAGCCGGTTCGGCGAACCCGCGCCCACGGACGACAGGACGTTCTTGGTCGACTGGTCGACGAGCCAGCGAGTGAGGTCGTCCGGCGTGGCGGCCGGCTTCCACTGCTTGTAGAGAGCGGCGACCCCGGCAACGTGGGGGCTGGCCATCGAGGTTCCGCTCATGGCCACGGAACCACCGCCGAGCTTGGCCGAGACGATCGCCGAGCCGGGGGCGTACATCGACACACAGCGGCCGTAGTTGCTGAAGCTGGTCTGCCGGTCCTGACTGTCGCTGGCCGCGACCGTGACCACGTGTGCCGCGCGGGCCGGGGAGATGGTGCAGGCGTCCAACGAACTGTTCCCCGCCGCGACGACGGGCACGGTCCCCCGGGCCGCAATGACGTTGACGGCGTCGTCGACCGCCGCGGACCCGGGGCCGCCGAGGGAGGCGTTCAGGACCGCGGGCTGCTTGGCATGCCCGGCCACCCAGTCGAATCCGGCCAGGATCCCGGCCGCGGTCCCACTCCCCTTGCAGTTGAGAACGCGCACGGCGACAAGGGACACCGATCGGGCGACTCCATAGGTGGCACCACCGATCGTGCCCGCCACATGCGTGCCGTGGCCATGGCAGTCCTGCCCGGCGTGACCATCGGCGACGGCATCGAATCCGACGACGGCACGTCCCCCGAACTCACTGTTCCGGGTGTCGATTCCGGTGTCGACGACGTACGCCGTGACGCCCCTGCCGGTGGCCGTCACCTTGTACGCGTGGTCGAGCGGAAGGTTCCGCTGATCGATCCGGTCCAGTCCCCAACTCGCCGCCGTGACCGCGGAGCGCGACGGCACGGCGGCGGACGCGGCGAGCGGCTCGCTCACGGTGACCACGGAGTTCTCCTCGACCGCCGCCACATCGGGTGACGAACGGACCGTGGCCAGCTGAGCGGGGCTGAGCACGGCGGCGAAACCGCGCAGCACACTGTTGTACGTGAAGAGAGGCTTCACACCGAACTGCTCCATGGCGGAGGTCGCCGAGTACTCGGACTGGAGGGTGACGATGTACTGCCCCGGAACGGCCCGCGCGGAACGTTCCACCACGACGCCGCCGTCACCCGGAACGGCGGCGACGGCGTAAGCACTGCTGATCAGCGGTACGAGCAGCAGCAGGGCGACCGACGCCCATCGTGTACGCAAACGCATGCATGACTCCTGGAATGCCTGGATCGAGCGCGAACATGAGCGGACACCTGTCCTTCGTCCGGGACCCACCGCCGCCTGAGCGTGATCATCCGGACAGCGCAACAGGTCGCACCCACACCCGTACGAGCCGGTGCATGCGGGACATGGCCGCCGGGCCGGTCGGTCAGCCCTGCGCGACCCACCGGTACTTGACGTCGGGTTCCTTCTCCTCGTTGCGGCTGCCGTCGTTGAAGTCGACGGCGGCGAACCGATGCCGCTCGTAGAAGGCCCGGGCCTCGGTGTTGCGCTGGAAGACGTACAGGGTGAGCTCCGCCGGGGAGATCTCGCGGGCCTTCGCCAGGAGCAGGGAGCCGATGCCGCGGCGCCGTACGTCGGGCCTCAGGTAGAGGTGTTCGAGCTCGGTGCCGTCGAGGGAGGCGAAGCCCAGCACCTCACCGCTCACCGCCTCGGCAACCCAGACCTCCGTGTCGGGCAGGACGACGTGCCTCATCCAGGCGAGTGTGTCCTCATCGCTGTGGACCTTCGGGAGATACGGCATGGACCGGGCGCGGGACGCGAGAAAGACCCCGGTGAGAGGGGCCGCGTCCTCGGCGGTGGCCCTCCGCAGCTGTACGGGGTCGACCGGCGCGCAATGGTTGGGTGTCATCTTGTTTCTCCCTGTCGCAACAGCGCTCGTCGCGCCTCCCCGGCGCGATGAGCCGCTCACATCGTGGACGAATCTATGCCGGGTCCTGTCGGGGTCTCCATAGAATTGGCGCTGCTCCCCGCGCCGATGACGCTCCCTCACGGCGTTCGCCAGTGATTGGAGATGATCCGACCGGTGCTTCAGCCCATCGAGTTCGACCCGGCGGACGACGCCCGGGGCATGCTGCCCTCCTGGCCTTCCGGCATACCTGCCCTGTGGATCGTGGACGCGGTGCGGCACGGTGATCCGGCCGAGCGGCTCGCGCCCGGAATTCTCGACGCCGGGGAGCTGCGGCGTGCCGGGAGATTCGTCGCTCCGGCCGACCGGCGCTGCTATGTCGCGGCCCATGTGGCGCTACGGATACTGCTCGGGGCCCGGCTGGGTGTCGAACCGCGCGAGGTGCGGCTGTTCCGTGAGCCGTGCCCGTCCTGTGGCGGTCCGCACGGCCGTCCGGCGACCGACGGCGGAGTGCATTTCTCCCTGTCGCACAGCCGGGACCTGTCGCTGCTGGCGTTCGCCGCCGCACCGGTCGGGGTGGACGTGGAGGTCGTACCGAACAGCAGGGCCGCTACGGACGTCGGGGCGATGCTGCATCCGGCGGAGGTACGGGAGCTGGCGGAACTCCGCGCGGAGGACAGGCCCGTCGCCTTCGCCCGGGCGTGGACCCGCAAAGAGGCGTATCTGAAGGGCGAAGGGATCGGGCTCGCACGCGAGCTCTCGCTGGACCATCTGGGCACCGGGCCCGTGCCGGAGCCCGGTCCCCCGGGATGGACCGTCACCGACGTGCGGGTCCCCGCCGGGTACGCCGCCGCCGTGGCGGTGCGTACGGCGGGGCACCCACCGGTCCACGTCGGCCACCGGGGAAACTGATCCGGCGGGCAGATCGCAACGACCGACCGATACGGAGGAGTGGGCAGATGCCGCACGAACGAGCCGGACAGCAGGCACGTCCGGAGGACCTGACCGATGTGGCCCGGCTGGTGACGGCGTATTACACGTTGCATCCCGATCCGGCCGAGCCGGACCAGCGGGTGGCGTTCGGCACCTCGGGTCACCGCGGGACGTCGACGGCCACGGCGTTCAACGAGGACCACATCGCCGCGACCAGTCAGGCCATCAGCGAGTACCGGGCGCAGCAGGGCACGGACGGGCCGCTGTTCCTCGGCTCCGACACCCATGCGCTGTCCGAGCCCGCACGGGCCACCGCGATCGAGGTGTTCGCCGCCAATGACGTGACTGTGCTGATCGACTCCGCCGACGGCTACACCCCCACCCCGGCGGTGTCGCACGCCATCCTCACCCACAACCGGGGCCGTACCTCGGGTCTTGCCGACGGCGTGGTGGTCACTCCGTCGCACAACCCGCCGGGCGACGGCGGATTCAAGTACAACCCACCGAACGGCGGCCCGGCCGGGTCCGAGGCGACCGGCTGGATCCAGGAGCGGGCCAACGAGATCATCGCGGCCGGCATGAAGGACGTACGGAGGTTGCCGTACGCCCGCGCGCTGGCGGCGCCCACCACCTCCACGTACGACTTCCTCGGCACTTATGTCGCGGACCTGCCGTCCGTGCTCGACCTCGATGCGATCCGCGCGGCCGGGGTGCGGATCGGCGCAGACCCGCTGGGCGGCGCGTCGGTCGCGTACTGGGGCCGTATCGCCGAGCAGCACCGGCTCGATCTGACCGTCGTCAATCCGCTGACCGACCCCACCTGGCGTTTCATGACGCTGGACTGGGACGGCAGGATCCGGATGGACTGCTCCTCGCCGTACGCGATGGCGTCGCTGATCGGTCAACGGGACCGGTATCGGATCGCGACGGGGAACGACGCCGATGCGGACCGGCACGGCATCGTGACCCCGGACGGCGGGCTGATGAACCCGAACCACTATCTGGCCGTCGCCATCAACTACCTGTACGCGCACCGTGATCAGTGGCCGGACGCGGCGGGCGTCGGCAAGACCCTGGTGTCGTCGGGGATGATCGACCGGGTCGCCGCCGATCTCGGACGGCAGCTGGTCGAGGTGCCGGTCGGCTTCAAGTGGTTCGTGGACGGTCTGGTCGACGGGTCCCTCGGATTCGGCGGTGAGGAGTCCGCCGGAGCGTCGTTCCTGCGCCGTGACGGATCGGTGTGGACGACCGACAAGGACGGCATCATTCTGGCGCTGCTCGCCTCGGAGATCCTCGCGGTGACCGGGAAGTCGCCGTCCGAGCACTACGCCGGGCTCACCGCCCGCTTCGGCGAGCCCGCTTACGCCCGCATCGATGCCCCCGCGAACCGTGAGCAGAAGGCGGTACTCGCCAAGCTCTCGCCGGAGCAGGTCACGGCCGACACGCTGGCCGGCGAACCGGTCACGGCGGTGCTCACCTCGGCTCCCGGCAACGGCGCACCGATCGGCGGCATCAAGGTGACCACGGAGAACGCCTGGTTCGCCGCCCGCCCCTCGGGCACCGAGGACGTCTACAAGATCTACGCGGAGTCGTTCCTCGGGTCCGATCACCTCGACCAGGTGCAGGACGAGGCCAAGGCCGTGGTCTCGGCGGCACTGGGCGCCTGAGCGGTCGGGAGGCCGCCTCCCGTGCGACGCCCGGGCGTCGCGCGGGAGGCGGCTTCGTGGTCAGCGGACGATGTCCACGAAGACCGGGTTGGTGTAGAACCACGTGTCGAGCCACGGGTTCCCCTGCCCCGGCTCGTGCGGCAGCGGACCGTGCGGGTCGACCGACGCGCCGAGGAACCCCGTCCCGTGGCGCTTGCCGTCACTGCCGCGCAACCGCAGGTAGAACGGTTCGTCCGCGCGTCCGACCGGGATGTTCAGGGTGTACGTGCCGCGGCGTCCTGAGACGTCGGCGGTGTGGGCGACCCCGGTGTCCGGAGCGTGCCAGTCGTCGCGGTCGGTGGCCGGGCCCCTGACCGCGCCGCGGATCACGTCGACGTGCTCCAGCTGCGGGAGCACCCCGTACGGGTTGCGGCGGGACGCCGCCGTCACCGTGACGGTCAGCGTGAGCCGCTCGCCGCGCCGGGCGCGCAACCGGCCGCCGAGCGTCGCGCTGTTGCCGTGCTCGCCGCGCACCTTGACGTCGATGCCGTCGAGAAGGTGCCCGTGGTCGACCCAGACCCGGCCGGCCCGCAGCCCCTCCATCACATGGCGGTAGCCGTACCGGGTGACGCCGACATGCGTACGGCTGAACTGACCCGGCCAGAAGTCGCCGCCGGGCTGCGGCTCCGTGGTGTCGTACGGGTCGGGAACATGCCCGGAGTTGTCGAAGTTCTCGCCGGGCGGCCAGGCGCCGTTGACCCAGGTGTCCTGGGCGACCCGGTGGACGTCGGAGTTCGAGGTGATCGTGAAGAGCTTGCCCTCGGCCAGCATCGCGTCCCAGAGGCCGCCGACCGTCGCGGTCGCCCAGTCGAAGCCGCCGTACGTGACGTATGCCTCGCGCGGGTAGCCGGGCCAGGAGTCGGCGGACGGCGCATTGGTGTACTCGCCGCGGATGTTGGTGTCCGGGTGCCAGCCCGGGATCGCGCCGGCCTGGGCGCCCGGGGCGCCCTCCATGCCGATCATGATGCCGGGTGCGGCGTCACGCCAGCCGCGCATCTCGTGGGGGGAGTCGATCCCCAGACGCATCGGATGGTTGGCGAGGACGAGTACGTCGTCGACGTATCCGGTACGGCGCTGCTCGGCCAGCCACCTGAGGGCCTTCACCGCGTGCGCCTCGTTCCGCGGCGTGTCGGGGTGGTCCGGGGCGCCGGCGGTGTAGCCGAGCAGCTTGCCGTCGAATGCCTTCTCGAACCTCGTGAGGAGCTCGACCTCGTGCTGTCCGGGCGGGGAGAAGACGGTGCAGTGTTCGGCGCCCGGGATGTACCACTCCAGCCCCTGGAAGATCAGCATGCGCTTGTTGTCGGCGCGTGCCCTGAGGATCTCCTGGTGCTCCAGCGCGGCACCGAACTCGACGTGGCCGATGTTGCTGTGCTCGGTGAAGACCATCCAGTCCAGACCGAACTTCTGCCCGGCGGTGGCAAGTTGGGAGAACGTGTACTTGGCGTCATGGCTGTACACAGAGTGGTTGTGGTGGTCGCCGACCAGATAGACCAGGTCGGGGGCGCGACCGTGCCCCTCGACGGCCGGGGTCGCGGCGCGGGCGGGCGACGCAAGCGACGCGGCGGCGAAAGCCGCACCGAACAGGCCCGCGCGGCGTATCAGACCGCGGCGACTGACCCCCTGGGCGTCGAGCGTCTCTGCGGGAACCTGGGGGTCGGCCCATGCGGGCACGGGGCGGTACATGCGGGGAGTTCTCCTTCGTCGTGGACAGCACCGGGCCGGGGCCCCAGGGCCGTCCCGGGCAGGATTGCCTGGTTCCGGAACCCGGCGGTGAACCCGGACTGAAGGACCGGGGTCGCCGCCATGACCCGTCGGCGGCGACGGATCCGGCCGCGTCTCCCCCTCTTCGCCGGCCTCGCCGTCAAGGTCCGGGGGCAGGACCATGCCCGCCGGCAGTTACGCCAGGAAGGCACGGAGCACCGCGGCCATAATGGAGGAGTGCCCGCGGCGGGCGATGACCGTCACCCGAGGGGCATCAGGCCGCTCGCGCGATGCCCTCCGAGGCAAAGAGGCGGTGACCCACGCATGTGCGCACGCGCGGGGCCCGGCGAACAGCCGCCGGGGTTGTCCACAGCGGACCGTTACGGCGAGGCAGTGTTCCGGCCCGATCAGGCCGGCGAGGACGACCGCATCGACCTCGGCGCACTCGCGTACGACGACATGACGATGGCCCGCCTGCGGAGCCTGGGGGTCGGGCCGGGCTGGAACTGCCTCGACGTAGGAGCCGGCACCGGCACCATCGCCCGGCGGCTGCTGCGCGAGGCGGGTGTCGCGACCGTGCTCGCCGTCGACCGCGACGTACGCTTCCTCACCGCCCGCCCCTTCCCCGGTCTCGGTGTCCTGGAGGCCGACATCAGCGCCCCGGGGTTCGACCCCGGCCGATTCCAGCTGGTACACGCCCGATTCGTCCTGATGCATCTGCCCTCGCGGCAGCGCCTGATCGCCGGCCTGGGCGAACTTCTGGTTCCCGGCGGGGTGCTCGTCCTCAGCGACGCCGTCGACCTGACCACCGCGACTGCGCCCACGACGCCGTACACCCGGGTCATGCAGGCGATGTGGCAGGGGCTGCGGGACACCATCGGCACCGACGTCTCCTGGGTCCCCGACTACCCAAATCTGCTGCGCGCCACTGGGCTTGTGTCCGTCGCCGCCGAGATCCAGGTACCGCCCCTGGTCCCCGGAAGCCCCATCAGCCACTTCTGGGCCGGGACATGGGACCGGGCGAGGGACGCGATCCTGGCCACCGGGCTGGTGGACGACGCGGCGGTCGACGCGGCGATCCGGTATCTCGACTCGCCCGAATGCGCTGCGCTGCCGCCGGGAATGATCACGGCCTGGGGATGGCGGTCGGAGGAGAACCAGCCATGACGGCCGCTGCCGGCCCCGCGGAGCTGGAGCGCGGCCGGGAGCTGCACACCCGGATGCGGGTAGACGTTGCGCCTTTATTAAGGGTTGACTTATATAAGCGAATGATGGCACAGTCGGGCGTGTGCATGCCTTCGATGTTCTCGGGGACCCGGTCAGGCGCCGAATATTGGAACTACTCACATCGGGCGAAACGGCATCGGGTGAGGTCAGTGCCGTGATCCGCGAGGAGTTCGGGATCTCGCAGCCGGCCGTGTCGCAGCATCTGCGGGTGCTGCGGGAGAGCGGGTTCGCGTCCGTGCGGGCAGAGGGGACTCGGCGGTTGTACGCCGTCGAGACCGGACCGCTGCGGGAGGTGGACGCATGGCTGGAGAGGTTCCGGGGGTTCTGGGAGCAGCGGCTCGACGCGCTGGGGACGGAGATCGCGCGGGGAAAGCGCGAGCGCAGGCTGAGCGAGGGAGCGAGCAGGGATGAGTGAGATCGTCGAGGAGATCAACAGGCTGCACCGGGAGGTCGGCGGGCGGCCGGTCGAGGCGGGTGAGGCTCGCACGGTGCTGTTGCGGCGCACCTACGACGCCGAGGTTGCCGATGTGTGGGACGCGGTGACGTCGCCCGAGCGGATCGGGCGGTGGTTCCTGCCGGTGAGCGGGGAGTTCAAGGTCGGCGGGCAGTACCAGCTGAAGGGGAACGCCGGGGGCGAGATCCTTGAGTGCGTCGCGCCGGAGCGGTTGCGTGTGACCTGGCTGTTCGGGCCGGATCCCGGGTTCAGCGAGGTCGAGGTGCGGCTCACGCCGGAAGGCGAGGGACGGACGGTGTTCGAGCTGGAGCATGTGGCCGTGGTGCCGGAGGAGTTCTGGGGGCAGTTCGGGCCGGGGGCGGTCGGGGTCGGCTGGGACCTGATGCTCCTGGGGCTCGGGAGGCACCTCGCGGGCGGCGAGATCAGCAAGGCGGACGCCGCGGCCTGGCAGACGTCGCCCGAGGCGAAGGAGTTCATGACGCGGTCGGGCAAGGAGTGGGGCGCCGCGTATGCCGCCTCGGGCGCGGACGCGGGGGTCGTGGCGGCCACGACGGCAGCGACGATCGGGTTCTACACGGGCGGGTAGGCGGGGCCACTCCCTCACACCTCGCGGTGCGATCTCGGTCGCAGCCCGTCTCCGCGCTCCCCTCCGGCTGTAGGCGGACAGCGGAGACCGCTTCCTCGATCAGGAGGGCGACGCGGTCTCCGCCGGGGGCAGAGCTCCCGGCACCATGACCAGGGTTTCGCCGTCCCTGCACTTCACCACCCCCAGTTCGGCGGCGGAGTCGCCGCCAGCGGGATCCGTCCGACAGGGCGGGCGTACCGCTGGGGGACCACGGGCCGTGGCACGGCTCGGCGGGCGAAGTCGCCGGTCGGATCAGGTGCCGCCACCAGCGAACCGGGGCCGGCCATCAGGTAACCCCCCGCAGCCGTAGAGGCCTCACCGGCTGCGCCACCCAGGCAGCACTGCTCCTCCCCGGCGACAGATGGCGTCACCGCGATGGATCGTCATGTACGTGTGCCATCAAGCCATTCTGTGCCCACGTGATCCGGCGGGGAACGACGCACCGGGGATCTGCTCCGGCGAAGACGAGGCGGGCACCATGAGGCGGGTCCGCTCCAGTGATCGTCACCCGGGTCGGCGACGGATCTCCCTCCCTGTCGGGTCGACGGCTTGTCCCGCGTCGGCTCTCCGAGCGAAAGCGTGCGCCGGACGCGTGACCGCTGGGCATCGCGCCACGACAGCCGGGAGATCGGGTCCGGTGAGGCCTGGGGCAATGCGCGTCGGCCCCGTGAGCCCGCCATGTTCCGACAGAGCGGCCCGGGGTGCACTCATGAGCAGACATCCCCACCAATAGATAGAATTCGACCATGTCAGAGAGGCCTGTCGCGTCGACTGCGCCCGAACTCATTCTCGAAACCGACGCAGGACCCACGGTGATGAGTCCGAGCCGGGACTACCACGTCGGCCGCGACCCGCTGAGCGACATCGTCATCGACGATGTCCGGGTCTCGTGGCACCATGCGGTGCTCCGGCCCGTGGCCGACCACTGGTCCCTGGAGGACGAGAACAGCACGAACGGTACGTACACCGGGGGCAAGCGCATCCATGAGTCGGGCGTGGGACCCGGCAGCGTCATCCGGTTCGGTCATCCCGCGGACGGGCCGTGCGCCGTTCTGGTCGGTCAGGAACCCCCGGCCCCCGCTGTGCATCCGGCGGACCGCCCGTCCACCGTCTCCATGCCCGCCGCCACCGTCACGTTCCGGCAGCCGACCACTGTGCGACCGCGGCCCGTCCATACCGTACGCATCGGCCGCAGCGCCGACAACGACCTCGTCGTCGACGACCTGACCGTCTCGCACCGGCACGCCGAGCTGCGGGCGCATCCGGACGGCACATACGAGATCGTCGACCTCGGCTCGCACAACGGGACGTATCTCAACGGCCAACTGGTCGGCCGCGCCCCGGTCGCCGCCGGTGACATCGTCGGTATCGGTCACTCCGAGTTCTCTCTGGTCGGCGACGTTCTGCAGGAGTTCGTCGACACCGGTGAGGTCTCACTCGATGTGCAGGACCTGGCGGTCACCGTGGACCGGGGCCGCAAGACGCTGCTCCACCAGGCCTCCTTCCCGGTGGGCGAGAAGTGCCTGCTCGGCGTGGTGGGTCCGAGCGGCTCAGGCAAGACCACCCTGCTCAACGCACTGACCGGCCTCCGCCCGGCCGACGAGGGCAGCGTCCTCTATGACGGCCGCGACCTCTACCACGACTACGCCGAGCTGCGCCATCGCATCGGGCTCGTCCCGCAGGACGACATCCTGCACTCCCAGCTGACCGTGCGCCGCGCCCTCGGGTATGCCGCCGAGCTCCGCTTCCCGCACGACACAGCCCCGTCCGAACGCCGGGCCAGGGTCACCGAAGTGATCCGTGAGCTGGGTCTGGAAAAGCGGGCGGAACAGTCGATCCACAGCCTCTCCGGCGGCCAGCGCAAGCGCGTCAGCGTCGCGCTGGAGCTGCTGACCAAGCCGTCGCTGCTCTTCCTCGACGAGCCGACCTCGGGGCTCGACCCCGGTATGGACCGATCGGTCATGCATATGCTCCGGGGGCTCGCCGACGACGGGCGTACGGTCATCGTCGTCACACACAGTGTGCTCAGCCTCGACGTCTGCGACCGGCTGCTGGTTCTCGCCCCGGGCGGGAGGACCGCCTACTTCGGGCCCCCTGAAAACGCACTCGCCTTCCTCGGGTTCGAGCACTGGCCGGAGGCGTTCGAGGCATTCGAGAACGACCGGGGCCGGGATTGGTCGGCGGAGTACCGCGCGTCCCCGTTCCACCGGCAGTACATCGCGAACTCCACCGCGCAGCCCCGGCTGCCGCACGCCGCGGTCCCCCCGGTCGCGCCACCGCCGAAGACCCGGAGCTGGGGCGCTCAGCTGTGGACGCTCGTGCGCCGGTACGCCGCCGCGCTGAGCGCCGACCGGACCTTCCTGGCCGTCATGATCGCTCTGCCGTTCGTGATGGGCGCGATGACCCGGGCCCTGGCCGGCAGCCGGCTGACCCAGGACACGGCGATCAACGCGCTGCTCATCCTCTGTGTGGGCGGCGTGCTGACCGGCGCCGCCAATGCCGTACGGGAACTGGTCAAGGAACGGGCGATCTACCAGCGGGAGCGGGCCGTCGGGCTGTCCAGATCGGCGTATCTGATGTCCAAAGTGGTTGTCCTGGGCACCATTACGGTGCTGCAGGCGGTGGTTCTGACCCTGGTCGGTCTGGTGGGCGTCGATCTGAACGCGCCGGGCGGCAAAGGCGTTCTCCTGCCGCCACTGGTCGAAGTCACGCTGGCCGTGGCCCTGTTGTCGTTCACGGCGATGATGCTCGGTCTGCTCGTCTCCGCGCTGGTACGCAAGGAGGAGGTCACCATGCCGCTGCTGGTGCTCCTCGCCATCGTCCAGGTCGTGTTCTGCGGTGCGCTGCTGAAACTGCACGGGGTGCCCGGGTTGGAGCAGCTGGCGTGGCTGGTGCCGTCCCGGTGGGCACTCGCGGCGATGGGCGGGACCATCGGGCTCGCCAGGATCGTGCCGGGAAGGGTGAGCGCGGATCCGCTGTTCGAGCACTCCGCGGCGGCGTGGCTGCTGAACATGGGGATGCTGGTGGTGCTGTCGGTCGTCTTCGGACTGGCGGTGGCGCGGCTGCTCCGCCGGCACGAGCCCGTCATCATGCGGAAGTAGCGGAGGCGGGAGCCCATGACGACACCGGAGTTCCGCCCCACACACGTGGTCCCCCCGGACGGGATGTCCGCCTGGGAAGCACCCGACGTGACCCGGCCCACCGAGCCGCTCGACCCGCTGCTTCCCGTCCAGCTGCTCGGTCGGCGGGGCGACTGGGGACAGATCCTCTGCGCCAACGGCTGGTCGGCATGGGTCGACGGCCGGCTGCTCGTCTCCGTCCCCCACGGCCCGCCGGAGTCCGGACAGCCGCTCGCTCGCACCGCGGACCCCCGGCCGCTGATGGCGCGGGTCCAGGAGTCGCTGACCCAGTACCGACGCGCCGCGGAGGAGCTGGCCGAGGGCCGGATCGACGGGGAGACCTTCCGCCGCCGGACCCAGGGGCTGCGGGTGGGCATGGTCGTCGACGGCGAGGCGATGTGGCTGTACGACGCCGAGCACGAGCGCTGGGTGTACTGCGACGGCACACAGCTGAGCACGTACGCGGCCTCGGGCGGTCCCGGTCGGCCGAGCAGTGCCCCCACGGACCGCGGAGCGGGCGAGGCGCACGCACGGGAGCCCGAGCCGACGCAGATCGTCGACCCCGCGCAGGTGGCCCCGTACCGCCCGGCGGATCCCGCCGATGCCGAGCCGACGCAGCTCCTGCGGCCCGTCGACCGGTCCGGAGCGGACACCGCGCATCCACCCACCCGGACGGGTGACGCATGATCTCCCCCGACCCCGCGCCGGGCGCCCCGCACTCCCCCGACCCCCGGCAGGACACGGCACTGCCCGTGGGCCGCCCGTCCGATCTGCTCGGCAGACGGATCGCCGGCTACCAGGTGGAGAGCGAGATCGGCCGCGGCGGCATGGCCGTCGTGTACCGGGCCAGGGATCTGCGACTGGACCGCACCGTCGCCCTCAAGCTGCTCGCCCCCGAACTCGCCCGCAACGACACCTTCCGCAAGCGGTTCACCCATGAGTCGCGGGTGGCCGCCGCGATCGATCACCCGCATATCGTGCCGGTCTTCGAGGCCGGGGAGACCGAGGGCATCCTCTACATCGCGATGCGTTACGTCGCCGGGCAGGACCTGCGCGCCCTCATCGACCGTCAGGGGCCGCTCCCGATCGCGGCGGCGGTCCGGATCGCCGCACAGGTGGCGTCCGCGCTCGATGCCGCCCACGACCACGATCTGGTGCACCGGGACGTCAAACCCGGCAACATACTGGTCGCGGCAGGCACGGACAGCGACCACCCGGAGCATGTGTACCTCACGGATTTCGGGCTGACGAAGAAGTCCTTGTCGCTGACCGGGTTCACCTCGGTGGGCCAGTTCGTCGGCACGCTCGACTACGTGGCGCCTGAACAGATCTCCGGCCGCCCGGTGGACGGCCGATGTGATGTCTACAGCCTGGCCTGTGTCGTGTACGAGACGATGGCCGGTGCGCCGCCCTTCCAGCGCGACGACGACATGGCGCTGCTGTGGGCCCATCAGTTCGACCCGCCGCCACCGCTGACCGGCCGGCGCCCCGATCTCCCGGCCACCGTCGACGAGGTACTGGCGAAGGCCCTGGCCAAGAGCCCGGACGACCGGTACGACTCGTGTCTGCACTTCGTGGCGGCACTGCGTGGTGCGGCCCGGGGCGCAGTGCAGGAGAACCATCCGCCGACGCAGGTGGATGTGCGGATCGGTGCCTGGGCCACGGGAGCGGGGACCGGACCGCCGCCCGCGCCGCCGCGGTGGGCACTGCCCGTGTTCCCGGACTGGTACGGGAGGCGAAGTCCGTAACCGCCTCAGCCGTCCGCCGGGACTTCTCCCCGCCGGTGGATCCTTGAGGCGAGCAGGCCGCCGAGGAAGCCGGTGACCAGCCCCCACGCGACGGCGACAACGAGCGCGGATCCCAGATGCGGGCGCAGCGTCACCTCGCCGCCGAGACCGCCGCCGAGGTCCCCGATGCCCAGCAGCGACAGGCCGTAGTGCACCGAGACCCCGGCGACGAGACAGATGGTCAGCACGGTGAGGAGGAGCGCCACCGCCATGTGTACGGCGTGCTGCCACGGCCGCATCCAGCTGGGCGAGCGGACCGCCATGAGAAAAGCGGCGGCCAGGGTCAGCACGGCGGCGACGACGACCAGCCACCAGGCCCGACCGTCGTGGTCGGCGAGCGTGGAGACGCTGAGGGTGGACAGGTCCGGCGTACGCAGAACCGAGTCCAGCTCCTGTGGCATGGGCAGCCCGAACGGCCCGTCCACCCTGCCCTCCCAGGACGCCCCGAGCCCGAGCGTGTACGCGAGCCAGACGAGGTTCGGCAGCCCCAGGAGGATCACGGCGAACGTCTCGGCCGGGTGGCCCCGGGTCACCACGACGACGAGTCCGACGATCACGCCCAGGACGACGTACGCGAGCAGCAGCGCGACCATTGCGTACGCGGCCGGGCGCACCGACTCCTGGAAGCGCAGCAGGCGGGCCGGGAGCGGGGCGCCGCGCGACACGACGAGAGCCAGGACGAGGACGCCCACCAGCCAGAGCAGACCGAGGAGCAGGGTGAGCGGGACGTCGGTCCTGAATCCGACCTTCGGCGAGGCGCCCAGCAGGCCACCGATGACGTCCCGGCTCAGATACTGGACAGGGACGTCGAAGCTCTGACGGGCCAGGAGCGACAGGCCGATCAGGACCAGCGCCCACAGCACCGCCACCCGGGCGGCCCAGCCGGCCAGTTCGCGTGCGCCCGCGACCGCCCGGTGGCGCAAGGGCCGCAGAAAGCCGACGGCGATGACCAGGGCCCCGGCCAGAGTCACGGACAGCGGAAGCACCGAGAATTCCGCATGGGTCCTGGCCAGTTCCCCGACATTTCCCGACAGGGAGACGGAGCCGCCCGCCGCCATCACCACGACGGCCGCGACGACACGCGCGAACGCGCCCGCGGGGAGACCGGTCGCACCTGCCGCCCAGAGGCCGAGGGCCGCGGTGGCGGCCATGACCACGAGTCCGGCGAGCACCGCCAGGAGAGCTTCACCCCAGCCGTGCGCGGCGCGCGGCGCTCCGCTTCGGTCGATGGTTCCCTGGTGGCTCACGCTGCCACGCTAGGCAGGAGCGCGGCCATCCGCCCCCTGGGAGGGCCCGACGGCGTCAGCTTGCGGGCCGCGCGAGTACCCGGCACACAATGGGCGGGTAACGGAAGAAACTGGGACTGATCCCTCCGTTGGGAAGAAGAGCCCGTGAGTGCCCAACCGCCGTCGTCCGGCCGCCCGACAGGCCCCCCTTCCGGCCCGCTCTCGGGCCCCTCGAAGCCGGGTTCCGTGCCGCCACCACCCGATGTGCCGTCGGGCGGTGGCGGTGGCCGTGGCGGCTCCACCGGTGGGCCACCCGTCCCGGGCGGACCCGGTGGTCCGGGCCGTCCCTGGTGGCGTTCCGTGCCGAAGATGGCGTCGATCGGCGCCGCCCTCGTGGCCGCGGTGATCCTGACCATCGTGCTCACCCGCCCCGAGGGCGGTTCGGTGGCGGCGGGTGAGGTGTTCCTGCAGCCGACGGGGTCGGCCGGGCAGGATCCGTTCACCGAATCGACGGCGCGCACCAGCGCCCCGGCGACGCCGACCCCGGTGCCCAACCCGTCGGAGACCCGGGCCAACGTCACGCAGGGCGTGGACGGGGCGACCCCCGGTCTGTACGGCGGCACCCGCAAGGTCTCCAGCTGCGACGTGGAGAAGCAGATCACCGCGTTGACAGCCGATCCGGGCAAGAACAAGGCCTTCGCCTCCGTCCTGGGCATCGATCCGTCCGGCGTCCCCAGCTACCTGCGGGCGCTGACCCCCGTCCAGCTGCGGATGGACACCCGGGTCACCAACCACGGGTACCGGAACGGCGCCCCCACCAGCTACCAGGCGGTGCTTCAGGCGGGCACGGCCGTCCTCGTCGACGACCACGGTGTACCGCGAGTGCGCTGCGCGTGCGGGAATCCGCTGCTCCCGCCGGTCGCGGTGAAGGGCACCACACGGCTGAAGGGCGACGCCTGGCCCGGATTCAGCTCCTCGCACGTCGTGGTGGTGACACCCGCGGCCCAGGTGGTGGACGAGTTCATCATGTTCGACCCGAAGTCCGGGGACTGGATCGCCCGTAAGGCGGGTGACACCGGTGGCAGCGACAAGAAGACCGAGCCGCCCGCCGAGCGCACACCGCGACCCTGCCCGTCCACCGGCCCCTGCCCGTCGGCTTCGGCGTCCTCGAAGTCGCCGGCGTCCGAGTCCCCGTCCTCGCACCCGCCCGCATCCGAGTCGCCGTCGACCGAGCCGTCGAGTTCGCCGTCCCCGCGTTCCCCGGCGCCGACGGCCTCCGCGCCACCGCCGGTCACCGAGTCGCCCGCGTCCCGGCCGGCCCCGGAGCCGGCGAACACGGAGTCCCTGACACCGCAGTCCTCCGCGGCGTCCTCCGCACCCGGTAAGGCGTCCGAGGTCGGCTCCGCCTGAGGGCGGATGCCCAGTCGCACCGGCGATCGGGGTACCGAACCTACTGCGGCGGAATCAACGTGTAGTTGGGCACCGGCCTCTCGCGCTGCGCGTCGTCCCAGCTCCAGATCCTCCCAGCCTGCGGCTCAGGGCAATTCCCAAGATGGATTCCTCGGAGGCACGCACTGCACCAGAGTGCGGCCATGACGCTCACAGAGGACGACTTCGGCATGGTGAAGACCATGTTGAGGTCAGCTCGTCCACACTCCGGGCACAGCTGCCCTGCCAACGTGGAATCGTCGATCCACGCCTCCTCGTAGATGTTGAGCCATCGCATGAAACTCACCGAACCACCCATCGACGCCGTCACGAGGGCCAGGAAGTCCGACCCACCCCCGCACTGGACATGCAATTACGAAGCCGCCCCGCATCGTCGTACCGCGCGGCCGCGAGTGTATGACCGTCCCGACGCATGATCGACCGGACAGCTCCTAGAAGGGCGGACAGTCGCTGTAGCCCGTCGGCTCCGGCAGTGGTACGGCGGGGCGTGGCGTCCGCAGCAGCGCCACGGCCTCCTCGACCCGGCCCAGCTCCACCAGCAGTGGGCCGAGAGTCCGTCGGTGGTCCAGGCGGTCCGCGTCCAGGAGGGCGACAGCCTCCTCCGGGCGTCCGGCGTCGGCCAACAGGCCGGCCAGGCTCTTCACCGCGTACGGACTCCCGCCCTCGGGGTGCGCCCGAGCCTCCTCCACCGCCTCGTCGAGCTGTCCGCAGGCGGCCAGGAGCGGGCCCCGCAGCCGGAACAGCTCCCACTCCTCCTTGCCCCGCCGGGCCTTGAGGGCGGCTAGGTGGGTGAGGCCCTCCTCGGCGCGGCCCTCGGCGGCGAACAGCCCGCACAGCAGGTCGACGACCCAGTCCTCGGCGCTGTCCAGCGCGCGCATCACCTCGATGGCCTCGGCGCCCCGCCCATGCCTGGCAAGCAGCTGCGCCAGCAGTGTCGGCGCGTGCCAGCCGTCGTGCTCCGCATGCCGCCGGTACACCTCGACCGCGTCCGCCACGTCGCCGCGGGCCTCCAGCAGCTCCGCCAGGTGGCGGACGGCTTCCGGCCGGTCCTCGTCGGCCGCGTAAGCGCGCAGCTCGTCGATCCGGCTGTGCCGTACCAGCAGTTCGGCCAGCGGGTCACGATTGTTGACCGGAGTGGAGCCGTACGTGCGCAGCACCTCGACCGCCTCATCCGTACGGCCCTGCCCCTCGCGAACGGATGCCAGCAGGTTCACCGCGTTGAACGGCTCCGGGTACCGCCCGCCGCACTCCGGGCTGCCGCACCGCACGCACGGGCGCCCCGGCGCGATCCGGGTCGTCAGCAGTGCCGCAACCTCCTCGCCCCGGCCCAGCCCGACACCCACCTCGACCAGGGCCTCGGCGAGGGACCAGTCCGCGACGTGCGGCAGGAGCAGCGCGTAAGCCTCCTCGCCCCGCCCGTGCCGGGCCAGCAGCAGGGCCAGGTCGTGCAGCGCGAACCGCTCCCCGTCCCGTGCGAATGGGCGGACGAGGAAAATGGCCTCCTCGCCCCGGCCCCCCGAGTCCAGCAGCCGGGCGGCCTCCGCGGTCGCCGTCCACCAGCCCGTCCCGACGTACGGGGCCAGTACCCTGAGGGCCTCCTCCAGCTCGCCCCGGCCGGCCAGCAGGCGCGCCCAGGCGCGGGCGCAGAACCAGTCACCGTCTTCCGCCAAGGCCTGGGTGCGCACCACGTCGGCGTGACCGAGGGCGAGGAGACGGTCAACGAGATCCGGCGGTATGCACTCGTCGTGCATGCGGGTCCGGCGGTCGAGTACGGCGGCGTCCATGGCCGCACCCTAACGGTCGGTTCACGCACCGCCTTTGTGCGCCCGTGCCGCACGCCTTCCCGCGCTCCCGACCGTCTGCTCGAACCACCATTGGACGAGGACATCTGCAGAGGTCGGTGAGTCAGCGTGTCTCTCTCGGGACGCATTCCTCAGCACCGCAATGCATGCCACCCGCCCCTGTGGGAGGCCGTGAAACGGCTGCTCAGCCAGCAGGGCGTGTGGTCCTGGACGCCGTCCTCCTGATTCGACGCGGACGCGCAGACCGTCCGGGCGTAGGCTTCGCTCGGCATGAACGCAGCGGGGGGCGGAGCGTATGACGGCTGAGTCGACACAGAGGTGGGGGTCGACCCTCGATTCGGTCGTGGTGTACGCGCGGGGCGCGGTCTGCCGACGCCTGGCTCGGGGCAGCGTGTCGCCGGACGGCCGGGTGCGGGTGACAGGGCTGCCCCGCTCGCTGGACCCGGGCTCGCTGCGGACCCGTGTCCTGGGCGCCCCCGGGGTGCGCGTCACCGAGGCCCGGGTGGAAGTCGAGGCCGAGCCGCTCGGCAGGGGCACGCCCGACGAGTTGGGGCGAGAGGTCGAGCGGCTGAGCGATGAGTACGCGGCGGCGCAGGGACGCCGGGACCGGCAGCTGAGCCTGATCGAGGAGGTCAGGGCCCTCCACCCGGTCCCACCCGCCCGCAGGCGCGAGGACCCGCACCGCCGCACCCCGGTCGACGCGTGGCTGGAGCTCGCCGGCTTCGTCGACGAGCGGCTGACGGGACTGCACAACCGCCTCGTCGAGCTGGAGGAGGCACTGCGCAACGTCGAGCACGAGCTCGCCGTCGCCGCCGACAGGCTCGCCCGCGCCTCCACCGACTCACCGTCAGCGCACGTGGAGACCACGGTCTGCGCGGTCCTGACCCTCGACGGCACCTGTGATGCCGAGGTGGAGCTGGAGCTGGAATACGGGGTGCCGGGCGCCGTCTGGGTGCCGGCCTACCGTCTCACTCACCGTCAGGGCGACGGCAGCGGCCGTCTGGTGCTGCGCGCCTCGGTCGCCCAGCGGACCGGCGAGGACTGGACCGGCGTGCGCATCGCCCTGGCCACCGCCGATCTTCGGCGCCGCACCGACCTGCCGAGGCTCGGCTCGATCCGGATCGGACGCAGCCAGCCCGCCCCCGCGGCTTCTGGCTGGCGCGAGCCCCCGGCCGGGCTCGTCGACCTGTTCTCCGGGTACGACGCGGCAGGCCCCGGCCCAGCCACGACCGCCGCACCCACGGCTGTCGGGGCCGGCCCCGCGCCCGTGGGTGCCGCGGGCGGCTCCGCGTCCGGTCCCGTTCCGCCACAGCCGCCTCCCCCGCCGCCGCAGAACTACGGCGGTCCGCCGGCCGCAGTCCCGGCGCCCGGCGGCGCAGACGGCGCTCCGCCGGACGTCCTCGCCGGCGGGATGCCCGCCCTCACGCAGCCGGCCGGGTCGCGACCGGGCGACAGGCCACGTACCGGCGGCAGATCCTTCACGGGTGCCCCCGCCGCCATGACACCCGCGGCTCCTGGCCGGGCCGCGCCGCCACCCCCTCCGGCACCGGTAACAGGTCCGCCGCAGCCGAGCGGCGCCGAGCTCGACTATGCCGCCCTTGTCCTGTGCGGCCCCGACGAGCCGGGCGGTCGCAGAGGCAGGCTGTTTCCCGACTCTCCCTTCGACCCGGTGGCGGCCGAGTACCGCCGCCGCGCCGAAGCGGTGGCCGCGCTGCCGTTGCCCGCACAGGCCGTGCAGCCCCGCGAGTCGGCGGGCTCCTTCGACCACCGCTTCGATGCCAGCGCCCGCGCCGACATTCCGTCGGACGGCACCTGGCACACCGTCACCGTCGGTGAGATCCCGGTCGGTCTGCGTACCGAGTACCTCTGCGTGCCGTCCGTGGAGCAGACCGTGTACGCGACGTTGGTGCTCTCCAACGCCACCGACCAGGCACTGCTGGCCGGCCCGGTCGAGGTCACCGTCGACGACGACTTCCTGCTGACCGCCGCGCTGCCCACGCTTGCCCCCGGTGGTGTGCGCCGGGTGGGGCTCGGGCCGGCCGAGGGCATCCGGGTCACCCGCCGCACGAACCTGCGCGAGTCGACCGCGGGCCTGCGCAACAACACCACCGTGCTCGACCACCGCGTCCACGTGGAGCTGGCCAACCGGCTCGCGAGGCCCGTCACCGTGGAAGTCCGCGAGCGGGTGCCGGTCACCTCCGAACCGGACGTCCGGATCGAGGAACGGGCCGACTGGACGGCACCCGAGGAAGGCACGGGGCCCGATCGACACGCGCCGGGCACCCGCGTCTGGCGAGTGGACCTGCCCGCGGGCGCCACTGCCGCCTTCGACGGCGGCTACGAGATCCGCATCCCGACCGGCAAGGCCCTGGTCGGCGGCAACCGCAGGAGCTGACACACGCCATGTCCACGGCCCCGAAGCCGATCGCCCTCCCCGTCACCGCCGTCACGTGCCTCGAGGATCGCGCCCACATCGAGCGCGCCGTCGTGCTCGACCTGGAGGCCGGGGTCCAGCGGCTGCGTCTCGGCCCGGTCAGTGCGCTGGCCGTCGACCGGACCCTCCATGCCGAGCTGACCGCCGATCACCCCGCTACCGTGCTCGACGTGCGGATCGTCCGCAGCTGGACGCCGCGCGGGCCGCTGCCGTCCACCGACGACGACTCCGCCCTGCGTCACCGCGTCCACGCCCTCGAGGAGGAGCGGCTGGCCCTGGGGCAGCGACGCGACCGGCTGCATGCCCGCATTGACCTGCTCGGCCGCCTCGCCGCCGATCTGCTGCGGGAGATCGGCGAAGGCGCCGGCTCCGGGAAGACCGAACTGCCCCGCTGGACCCACGAACTGGACCGGGTGGACGGGGAGCGCGATGCGCACGGCGAGCAACTCCGCACCGTGGAGGCCCGGCTGGCCGTCCTCGCTGTCGAACTCGGGGAAGCCCAGCGGGCCATGCATCTCTCCGAAGAGGAGCCCGCCGAGCTGGTCGGCCATATCGAGTTGACCGTGGAGACCGCGGTCGCCGGGCCGGTCGGGCTGCGCCTGAGCCACCTCACCCCGTGTGCGCTGTGGCGGCCCGCCTACCGGGCCGTGCTCGACGGGGACTCCCTGACACTGGAGACCGACGCGACGGTCTGGCAGCGCACCGGTGAGGACTGGTCGGACGTACGGCTGACATTGTCGACGGCCCGCTCGGCGCTGGCCACCGATCCGCCACGGCTGGGCGAGGACCGACTGACGCTCAAGGACCGCTCCGCAGCCGAGCGCCGCACGGTCGACGTCGAGCTGCGCGAGGAGGAGATCGGGGCCCTCGGTCCGGCCCCGATGCTCGGCCTGCCGGGGGTGGACGACGGCGGCGAGGCACGGGTGTTGAGACCTCCCGCGCTGGTCTCGGTGCCCGGTGACGGCCGCGCCCACCGAGTGCCGCTGTCCGCATTCACCACGGCCGCGCCCAGTGAGTACGTCTGCTCACCGGAGTTGTCCCCCCTGGTCACCCAGGTGGTGCGGTTCGACAACCTGTCCGGCCACGCGCTGCTCGCCGGGCCCGTGGACCTGGTCCGCGGCAGCGGATTCAGCGGCCGCGGCACGCTGGACTTCACTGCCCCCGGC
Organism: Streptomyces sp. NBC_01320; assembly: GCF_035974375.1. Taxonomy (NCBI): domain Bacteria; kingdom Bacillati; phylum Actinomycetota; class Actinomycetes; order Kitasatosporales; family Streptomycetaceae; genus Streptomyces; species Streptomyces sp. NBC_01320. The sequence continues at coordinate 9,862,938 of NZ_CP108390.1, read as the reverse complement.
GCCCCCGTCGAGCTGGCCTTCGGCAGCTGCGACGACTACAGGGTCGTCAGGCACGCCGAGGAGTCCCGCGACTCCGCCGGTATCACCCAGCGGACCGTGGTCACCCGCACGGTCCGGCTGCACCTGTCCCGGTTCTCCGCCCCCGGGGAGCACGGCGAGCGGGTGGTCGTCCTTCGGGAGCGGATCCCGGTCTCCGAGGTCTCGGCGGTGGAGATACGCCTGCACAAGGATTCATGCTCCCCAGCGCCCGACGTGGTCGACGCCGAGGGCATCGTCCGCTGGGACGTCACCCTCCCGCCCGGCAGCCGCCGCACGGTCACCCTGGTCTACGAGCTGTCGGCGAGCGCCAAAGTCACCGGGCTCTGACAGGACGTTCTGAGCCGGTATACCCGCTTCGGGTGCGGGCTTGAGTTGGCCACGGCTCGGAAGATCACGCGGTCCCTTCGGCAGCTTCTACAGTGTCCCGAGACGAAGGGGCCGGGGGCACGGCGATCAGAAGGGTTGACGCACCGACGTGGCACAGAACGAGCGGTTGGCTGACCTGAAGCCCGTTCGCCAGCGTCAGGCCGCCGCTCTGGCGCTGTGGCGGTGGCGTGCGCCGGTACTCGCGTTCGAAATGGATGCGGACTGGGGCGTCGACCCGCATGTGCTGGAGTCGCTGTTCCGACTGGCAACGGACCCTCCTGGGGAACAGTCGAACCACGCCTACGGCCAGGCATTCGCCGAGCTGTGCACGGCCCCGATCTTCGAGTCCGAAGTCGACCCGGACACGGTCCAGCTCTTCCAATTGGAAATCTTCGGGGGCTTGTGGTCCTTCGGCGAGCTGCTCGACAAGCCAGGCCTGGACGAGGCCGAACGAGTAGTCGAGTTGTCGTCCGGCCTGGCCGGCTACCTGGACAGTCTCGTCGAGGGCTCGTTCTACTCCCATCCCTCCGAGGAAGCGCACCACCAGTACGTCGCCAACCTGGCAGACCGGACGAGCGGCGAGGGCTACTTCACCTCACGCAACTTCGTTGTCGAGTCCGCCTGCCACGGCGCCCTCCGGACCTTTCCCGATTCCGATGGGCTGCTCGACTCTTCCGCGGGACGCGAGTTGCTCGCGCTTTGCGAGGACTTCGGCGAAGAGCTCGTCGCAACGCTGCGGTGGCTCCGCACGACGGGCCATTAGCGATCACGCCCCGAGCCCGGTGGCGGGCAGCCGTGGCGGGCTGGCGACTCGGCGGGGGGCAGCTACGGACGGCGCTGGGCGAACAAGCCGGCCTCGGTCTCGGCGAGGACGCCGAGACCAACCAGGCGCTTGAGCTTGTGCCGGGTGCTCTCGATGTTCTTCGGCGTGACGGCGAGATCGAGGCGCTCGCACAGGTCGCGGGCGCGCATCGGTCCGACGGCTTCGGCGAATGCGTCGAGGATCTGTTGGTAGGCCGGGTGAGCCGGCAGGACCGGCGGCGGATCGGTCGGTTCCGGAGGGGTCGGCGGTAGGGCAAGGAGCGTCTTGCGGGTCACCGCCAAGTTCCCCATCTCCTCGTCGAGTTCACGCAAACGCGCGGCGAGTGCGTCGATCTGCGCGCGGAGCTCTTCCGCGGCGGTGCTGATCTCCCGCTCGCGTGCGTCGATCCGCTCCAGGAGCGGGGTGACCTGGGCGTCCACACGCTCACCCGCGCCAGGTCGGCGTGGTCTGGCCGGTGAGCCGGCCCGCTATCACGTCGATCATGGCCCGGCGCACCCTGGACTCCGAGGACTTCGGCCTGCTCTCGTCGTCACGCACGAGCCGCCGGAACAGCATGAGGATGCCGAGCGTCTGCTCCACGATCCAGCGCTTGGCCTGCGGAACGAAGCCGGTGCCCTGGTCGGCGGGATTGCGTTCGACGATCTCGGCGTCGATACCGACCGTGGTGCCGTGCTCGACGACGGTCTTCTTGAAGCCCTGGTCAACCAGCGCCTTCTTGACAGTGCCGATGGGGGCGACCTGGCCGAGCAGCGCGATGCCGAACGCGTTGTCGTGGGCGCTTGCGGCCAGCACGGTCACGGCGATGACCAAGCCGAGGACATCGACCGCCAGTCCGCGCTTGCGACCCGCGGAGTGCCGACGACCCTGTTCCGCCTTCACCCGTCTGCCACACATCGGTGGCCAGGTGCGTGGGCGGCGCGGACGCTGATCCCGTACGTTCCGATTCACAGAGGTCACCAGAGCGCGATCGGGGTGCAACCGTGTCGGACGCAGGTCCCACCGTTCCCGCTTCGATGTCGCCCGACGCCATGGGGACCGCCCTCCTCGAAAGACTGTTCACCCAGTCGTCGGTGGGCCTCCATGTGCTCGACCCGCAACTGCGGCTGGTGCGGATCAACGCCCTGGCCGACCCTGCCCACGCCCAGCGGCTTGTCGGGCGTCCCTTCGCCGACGCGTACTGCCTCGAACAGCCCGACGAGACCAGGGCAGTGCTGCAACGAGTGCTGGAAACCGGCGCGCCCGTACGCGACCACCTCATCCGGGGCCGCCTCCAGGACACACCCGGTCCGGATCGCAGCCTCGTGGTCTCGGTCTACCGTCTCGACGACGTACAGGGGCAGCCACTCGGCCTGCTCGCGTCGGTCGTCGATGTCACCGAACGTGAGAAGGCGCGCGCGCGGTCCGTGACCCTGGCCGATGTGCGCAAGGGGGTGGGTCGGTCCCTCGATGTGGCCACCACCTGCGAGGCACTCGTCGACGCGGTCGTACCGGGGTTCGCCGACTTCGCCGTGGTCGAGGTGGTGGACGACGTGCTGCGCGGCGCGGATCCTCCAGTGGGCCCGTTGGGGCCCGAAGTACCGCTGCGGCGGGCAGCTCTGCGAGGTAGCGACAGCACCAGTCACCTGGACCGTCTCGTCGGCGACACACGCAGGCTGCCCGCCCGTACCCCGTTCGCACTGGCGGTGTCCGACCTGCGGCCCCGTCGCATCCAGCTCGACGCGGACACTCCGTGGCTGTCCGCGGACCCCGAGAGCGCCCGGCTGATCCAGGCGATCGGGGCCCATTCTCTGATCGTGGTCCCGCTGAAACAGCGTGGCACAATCCTCGGACTGGTGAGCCTGTACCGCGACCGGGGGTCGGAGCCGTACGACGACTACGACGTCACCCTCGCGCTGACCGCGGCCGCCCATGTCGCACTGAGCATCGACAACGCGCGCCGGTTCGAGCGCGACCATGTGATCGCGTCGACGGTGCAGCGCCGGCTGCTGCCGCAGCACGAGAGCAGCCATGTCGCCGTCGACACCGCGCATGTCCTCCTTCCCGGGCGCAACAGCGGCTGCTGGTTCGACACAATCAGCCTGTCCGGCGCCCGCACCGCCATGGTTGTCGGCAATGTCGCGGGGCACGGTCTCCAAACGGCCATCACCATGGGACAGTTGCGTACGGTCATCCATGCGCTGGCCGGCCTCGACCTGGAACCCGACGAGGTCCTGGCCCGGCTGAGCGACACGGCCGGGCGCCTGGCCCAGGAGCGTGCCGCACTGCCCCCCGGCGACTCCCTGCACCGGGAATCCCTGACGGCTACGTGTCTGTACGCGGTCTACGACCCGTTCACGCGCCGCTGCACGATCGCGTTGGCGGGGCATCCCGAGCCGATCGTCGTCGGCCCCGACGGCAGCACGCCCCCCTTCGACCTACCCGAGGGTCCCGCTTTCTTCTCCGCCGACAGCGCCCCGTTCGCCACTGCCACCCTTCAGCTGGAAGAGGGCAGCCTCCTGGCGCTCGGCACCCGCGCGCTGCTGCCCGACGCCGAAAGCGCCGCGCGGGTCCGGGAGGCCCTCGTGCACCCCGGACGCAGCCTGCAGGAGCTGTGCGACGACGTCGTCTACAACCTGCCGTCCGACGGCCTCCCCGACGGCGCCGCCCTGCTCCTCGCCCGGACCGGCTCCGTCCCACCCGACCACGTCGCCACGTGGGAGCTGGCCCACGACCGGACGACACCCGCGATCGCCCGTACGCTCGTGCGCGACCGGCTCGACGGCTGGGACCTCGACGACGAGACGGTCTACGCCACCGAACTGATCGTCAGCGAGCTGGTCACCAACGCCGTCCGCTACGGCACCCCGCCGCTGCATCTGCGGCTCATCCTGGAGCGCTCGCTGACCTGTGAGGTCCACGACAACAGTCCGGTGGCCCCGCACCTGCGCCACGCCCGCACCGTCGACGAAGGCGGACGCGGGCTCTTCATCGTCTCCCAGCTCGCCACCCACTGGGGCACCCGATACGGCCGGACCGGCAAGGCGCTCTGGGCCGAACAGGAGATCGCGCACCCCGAATGACGTGGGCACCCTCCGTTCGCCCCGGACCGCAGGGAGACGGAGCACAAGGGGATGGGCACCCACACGTCCCACGGAGAACCGCATGCGAGCCGCGCAGTGCCGAACCCGCTGCGGCCCCTGGCCTTCGTCGTCGCCCTGTGCACGCTGGTGACGGCCGTGACCGCCACGGCTCGCAGCACCGTGCTGCCCCCCGTCCGAGCTGCCCGCCGCTCTGGAGCCCGCATCGACACGGCGGTACCCGGCCCATGGACCGGTACCTCTGACTCAGGCGGCGCACCACGGCCGGGGGCCGGGGTGCGCCGCGGGCGGATGGGGCGGGGCCCCGCTCCCGGGCCAGGGAGCGGGGGTCAGAGGGTCAGGGAGCGGGGGTCAGAGGGTCAGGACAGGTGGGTGCAGGGGGTCAACGACGACCGCCGTAGCCCCAACCGTCGTGATCGCGGTTCTTGTGGTGGCGGTTCTTGTGGTGGCGGTTCTTGTGGTCGCAGTCCTTGTGGTCGCGGTTCTTGTGGTCGCGGTCCTTGTGGCCCCAACCGTCGTGGTCGCGGTCCTTGTGGCCCCAACCGTCGCGGTCGCGGTCCTTGTGGTCGCGGTCCTTGTGGTCGCGGTCCTTGTGATCGCGGTCCTTGTGATCGCGGTCCTTGTGATCGCGGTCCTTGTCGCCCCAACCATCGTGATCGCGATTCTCGTGACGGCGGTGGTCGTCGTCACCTCCGCGCCCCCACCACCCGTCGTAGCTGCGGTTGGTGCCGTTGTCGGATCCGGGCCTGTCGTACTGGATCTCGCCCAGGTCGATGCCGGAATGGGAGCTCGGCCGGCCATATCCGCGGCCGTTGTCGTCGGCGGCGGCCGGGAGAGCGGCGGCGCCCACCAGCGCGCCGGCAGCAATAACGGCAGCAGCGAACCGCCGTGCGGAACGGGACATGAAAACCCCTCAAGTGCAGGCCCGGACCGTGCGGCCCGAGCGTTGATCGGTCCCGGCGTGATACCGAGAGCGCACACTTTGGCCCGATCGCCCGATTTGCGGCAGACGCCTCATTACGTGTTACGAAACGCAGACATTTCTGTCACACACGCATGCAATTGGCACGCATTCAACTATCCGGGTACCTGTCAATCACTGACCGCTGCACCCACCCGTTCGATACCGGCACACCCGGCACAGCGCGCGCCACGTCAACGCGCGTACACCACGGCTCGCCCTTGCGAGACCGGCGCGGAATTCTGTAACAGCCGTTGCCTGCCCGACCTCGAACGGGCTTTCTGCTACCCGGAGAAAGGAGAAAGGGGGTTCTACCTCCCCGCCGACGGCCGCCGATCATTGCGTGGCGGACACAACGGTGGTTCAGTGGGAGCTGAAGTTATGAATCGAGGTTCAGAGCATCATGGCCTACCGCCCAACCGCCCGTACCGAGGCGACCCGGCTCGCGCATCGCCAGCGGCTGCTGGACGCCGCGCGGCAACTGCTGTCCGAGGGCGGATACGCCGCGGCCAGCATCTCCGCGCTCGCCGAGCGGGCCGGAGTCGCCACCGGCAGCGTCTACAACCACTTCGCCTCCAAGCAGGAGCTGCTCGCCGCGGTCTTCCGTCATGTCGCCGGTCATGAGCTCACCGCGGTGCAGCAGGCCGTGGGCGCCACAAGCGGGGCGGCGGAGCAGTTGCGCACCCTGGTCGAGGTCTTCGCGTTCCGGGCGCTGCGGACACCCCGCACGGCCTGGGCGCTGCTTGCCGAGCCGGTCGCTCCGCTGGTGGAGGCGGAGCGGCTGACCTATCGCCGCGGCTACCACACCCTCGCCGAGATGGTCATCGCCGCGGGGATCGAGGCCGGCGAGCTGCCCGTGCAGAACGTCCGGCTCTCGGCCGCCGCGGTGATCGGGGCGATCAGCGAGGCGCTGCTCGGTCCGCTCTCCCCGGTGGGCGAACGCACCGACCCGGAGCCGGTCGTGGCGGAGATCGCCACACTGTGCCTGAGAGCGGTGGGAGCGGGCGGCACCTGACCGCTCCCACCGCACCGCCGTACCAGCAGAGCAACCTCCCGGCCGAAACACCTAGCGCCGACGTCAGACAGGACCGCCGCCATGACCGTCACCGCCCACCCCACCGGCCTCCGGTCGGGGGCTCCCGCATCGCACCCCACCCACGAGGTCACCAATCAGGTGCCGCCCCGGACCGGCCTGGACGAGTACGGCACCAATCCGCCGCTCTCCGAGGCGGTACGGGCATTCGGCGCGGCCTGGCACGAGCCGGAGCTCCATGAGATCGGCAGCCTGGTCGGCTCGGAACCCTTCCAGAAAAATGCGGAGCTCGCGCACACGTCACCTCCCGTGCTCCGCACCCACGACCGGTACGGCAATCGCGTCGACGAAGTCGAGTTCCACCCCGCGTACCACGAGGTCATCGGCGCGGCAGTGGGCTACGGCACGCATACCGCGGCCTGGGCCGATCCGAAGCCGGGTGCCGCGGTCGCGCGGGCGGCGTCGTTCATGCTGTTCGCCCAGATCGAGCCGGGCCACGCCTGCCCGATGTCGATGTCGCACGCCGTGGTCCCCGTCCTGCAGCGCGACGGCGAGGTGGGCCGTGACTGGCTCCCGGGCCTGCTCAGCCGCTCGTACGACCCGCGGCTGATCGCTCCAGGCAGCAAGTCGGGGCTGACGTTCGGCATGGGCATGACGGAGAAGCAGGGGGGATCCGACGTTCGCGCCAACACCACCCGCGCGGTTCCGGTGGCCTCCGACCCCGACGGCCGGGCCCATCTGCTGACCGGCCACAAGTGGTTCTTCTCGGCCCCGCAGTCGGACGCCTTCCTCGTTCTGGCCCAGGCCCCGGCCGGGCTGACCTGCTTCCTCGTACCGCGTGTGCTGGCCGACGGCACCCGTAACACCGTCCGTATCCAGCGGTTGAAGGACAAGCTCGGCAACAAGTCGAACGCGTCGTCCGAGGTGGAGTTCGACGGAACCTGGGCGGTGCGGGTCGGCGAGCCCGGTCGCGGCGTTCCGACCATCATCGAAATGGTCAACCACACCCGTCTGGACTGTGTTCTCGGCACCACCGCGGGCATGCGCCAGTCGGTGTCCGAGGCGATCTGGCACGCGCAGCACCGCAGCGCCTTCGGCGCCAGGCTGGTCGAGCAGCCCGCCATGACAGCGGTCCTCGCCGACCTGGCCCTGGAGACGGAGGCAGCGACCTGGACCTCGCTACGCCTCGCCCGGGCCTACGAGACCGGCAGCAGCGAGTCCGAGACGATGTTCCGCCGACTGGCCACCGCGGTGTCCAAGTACTGGATCTGCAAGCGCGGTCCGCATCACGCGTACGAGGCCCTGGAGTGTCTTGGCGGCAATGGCTACACCGAGGACTGGCCGCTCGCCCGGCGCTACCGCGAGCAGCCGGTGATGGCGGTGTGGGAGGGCTCCGGCAATGTGATCGCGCTCGATGTGCTGCGTGGTATCGCCAGGACCCCACAGTCCCTGGATGCCTTCTGGGCCGAGCTGGAGACCACGGCCGCGGCCAGTGCCGTGTTGGACGCGCATGTGCGTCGGGTGCGTCAGGAGCTGGTCGCGGATCTGCGCGATCCGCTCGCCGCGGAGTTCCGTGCGCGGGCGACGGTCGAGGGCATGGCGCTCGCCCTGCAGTCCTCGCTGATGCTGCGGCACGCTCCGGCGCCCATGGCCGAGGCGTTCGTCGCCGCACGCCTCGGCGCGGACCGCGGTCACCAGTACGGCATCCTGCCGCGCGGCACCGACACCACGGCGATCGTGGAGCGGCACTTCGGCGCGCGTTAGCTCGGTGTGCATGAGGTCGAGATCCCGCACCCTGTGGCTACGGCCGGCACGCCCAACGGCAGAACATCTGGGTCACCTCGCCGGGAGAAACCCTCGTGGGCATCAACACCGACTACGGTGACACGGCTGAGTTCTCGGGCATCACGATCCACGACGATGCCGACGCCGATGCCGACATCTGCACCGAGTACAGGGGTGTGTGACGAGCGGCGAGCCCACCAGGATCGGTACCGGAGGATGGCAGCAACTTCATCTGCTCCCCCTCGGACATCAGCTACGTCGGCTGAGAACCGATCGGGACCACGACGGTCCGGCCGGCCCCGGCACCTGGGTCGGCCGGCCCCTCACCGGCACCGGCCGTGGCCGACCCGCCGGCGGCAGATCACACGCAGGAGAACCACGACCAGCGCGGCGAGGGCGGCTGCGCCGAGGACCGCCGCAGCGCGTTCGGCCACCGGCGCACCCGCCCTGCGCAGCAGATCGATCGGTTCCGCCTCGGATGCGCCTGTGCCGCCCGCGGCCGCTGCCGCCTCCGACAGCTGTGCGGCGAGGCAGCTGGCGAACTGCCCGATGAGTTCGTCGCTGACGTCGCTCATCACCCCGCGGCCGAACTGGGCCGGCCGTCCGGTGATCGTCAGGTCGGTGTCGACGGTGACGGTCGTGCCGCCGCCGCGCTCGACGAGCGTCCCGGTGACGGCGGCCGCGGCCATGCCCTGGCCCCGCACCTCCTTGCCTTTGGCGGCCAGCACGATCAGGTGTTCCGGTTCGTCCTTCTCCAGGAAGGTCGCCGTGCCGCGGTATGTCACGGCGATCGGCCCCACCTGCACCTCGGCGGAGCCCTTGATGGTCTCGCCGTCGAAGTCCTCCACGGTGGCGCCGGGCATGCAGTGCGACACCCGCTCGATGTCGAGCAGCGCCCGCCACGCCTCGTCGACCGGTACCGGAACGGTGAATGAGTTGTGCAGCTGCATGGTCTCCTCCTCACACGGACTTCGGTCGCGGCCGGTGGATCGCCCCGGCCGTGTCCGCCAGGGGGGCGCCGGTGCCGCCCCAGCGAAGCGCGACGATCTCCGCGGCGATCGAGACGGCCACCTCCTCGGGGGTACGGGCGCCGAGGTCGAGGCCGATGGGCGAGCGCAGTCTCGCGAGCTCCGCCTCGCCGAGTCCGGTCTCGCGCAGCCGGGCCAGACGATCCTCATGGGTGTGGCGGCTCCCCATCACCCCGATGTACGCGGCCGGGGAGCGCAGGGCCACTTCCAGCAGCGGGACGTCGAATTTCGGATCGTGGGTGAGTACGCACATCACGGTCCGCTCGTCGGTGTCGGTGCCGCGCAGGTAGCGGTGCGGCCAGTCGACGACCACCTCCGCCCCGGCCGGGAAGCGGCGGGCATCGGCGAAGGCCGGGCGGGCGTCGCACACCGTGACCCGATAGCCGAGGAACGCGCCGATGCGGGCCACGGCGGCGGCGAAGTCGATCGCACCGAAGACCAGCATGCGCGGCGGCGGCGCGAACGACTGCAGGAACACGGTGACGTCGTCCTCGCGGCGCCCGCCGCGCGGTCCGTAGTGGCGCAGGCCCGTTGCCCCTTGGGCCAGTTCGCCCCGGGCGTCGGCGGTGACGGCGACGTCGAGGCCGCTGGTGCCGAGGGAGCCGGACACCATGTCCGGCCATACGGCGAGCGCGGCGCCGCGCGGGGCGGGGCCGTCGGTCACGGTGGCGACCACCACCGGACGGTGTGCGGCGACCGACGCGGCGACCTCGCCGAACGCGGGGTCGGTGACGGCCGACACGGGACGTATCAGGAGGGTGATCTCGCCTCCGCAGGTGAGCCCTACGGCGAAGGCGTCCTCGTCGCTGTATCCGAAGGTGTGGAGCTGTGCCCGTCCGGTCTCCACGACCTCCTTGGCCAGGTCGAAGACGGCGCCTTCGACGCATCCGCCGGAGACGCTGCCCACGACTTCGTCTCCGGGCCCCACCGCCATCGCCGCCCCGGGGCCGCGGGGCGCGCTGCGGGTGACCGCGACGACCGTCGCAAGTCCGAACGGTTCACCGGAGGCGTACCAGTGGCTCAGCGCCGGGAGGATCTCACGCATGGCACTCTCCGCCTGCCGGTGCGACTCCACCGACGACGGCCGCCAACTGCTCCGGGGCCTGCAGGCTGTATTCGTCGACGAACGCGTCCACGCCGGGCAGCGCTGCTGCCATGACCGCTGCCCGTGGTTCGGAACCCGGTCCGGCCTGGCGCGGGTTGGACCGCACCACCCGGTGTGCCGGCCGGTGCAGCCGCCGCATCTGATCCGCGAGCAGCACGGGGCAGCCGCGCTCCCGGCTGTCGGAGAGCACGACGGCCGCGGTTCCACGTGCGGTGGCACGTCGGCCCCCTGTGTCGAGGACGGCACCCGGCGTCTCGCCCGGCCGGATGCCGCCGCTCCGGTCGGGGACGGCCGCCGCAACGGCGGCCGGTGCCGTGTCCGGATCGCGGTGCGTCATCTCGCGGTCACCCGGGTCAGCCGGGTGACGATCGTGAGCACTTCAATGAGATATGGGTCATACGTCCTCCGGGGGACAGGAACAGTCCTGAAGGCATGGGGGAAGACATCCCGTTGTCTCCCCCTCCGTCGTGCAGCCGCGCGCACCTCGGCGACACCGGTCACTCGGCGGCGGGCCACACCCTGATCAGGTCCGATCCGAAACCAGGGCCTCAGCTCGACACGTCGGTCCAGGCGTACGGCTTGCCGAGGGGACCCTTCGGGGGTCCGGCACCAACTGACTCCATTTCACGGTCCGCCTCTCTCATCAGCTGGCCGGCGACATCCTTCATCGCACGGCTCGCCGCGAGTTCGTCACCGATGCTGGGGATATCCACGTCCGTCGGGTTGCAGCGCGCCACCCCGTGGCCGGTGAGCTTCTCGGAACCGGTGTCCAGCACGGCTTCGGCCTTGGTCGTGCCCTCCTCCTCGGACAGATCGAGGCGGAGCTTCCATTCCAGCGTGCGTGTCATTGCGCACCTCCTCGCCCGCGTCCGGCCACGATGAGCCGCCACGACGCGGTCCTGATTCTCAGCATCTCTCCACCCGCTTCCGTTCGCGCGCTGCCGGCCCGGCCCCTTCCGGCCGGCACGATGCGATCCGCCGGCGGCTGCTCGCGCTGCAGAGTGTTCAACGTCGAAATATGATGCAGGGGACAGCCGGAAGAGGGGCCTCACGGTTCCGTCCCGCACGTCAGGCCCTGTGTGTTGCGGCTCGCGAACGAATGCACTGCGGAGCGGCCCATGAACCGGCGTCGTCCTCCCACTTCGGTGAGTGCGGAGGAGCTGCTCACCCGGTTGCAGCGGCTCACCGCCCGGGCGCGGCACGAGGTGCAGCTGCACCAGGCGCGCGTGGAGCTGGCCGAGGCGCTGCAGCGCGAGATGCTTCCGGCCACCCTGCTCACCCGCCCCGGTCTGCAGACGGCGGCCCGTTACGCGCCGGCCCGCAGTGGCCTGGACATCGGCGGCGACTGGTACGACTGCTTTCCGCTGCCGAACGGCACGCTCGGCTTCGCCATCGGGGACGTACAGGGCCATGACGTCGAAGCCGCCGCGTTCATGGGGCAGATCCGGATCGGGATGCGGGCGATCGCCGCCACGACCTCGGATCCGGGCGAGATACTGAGCCGCACCAATGATCTGTTGCTGTCCGTCGACAGCACGCTCTTCGCGACCTGCACGTTCGCCCGTCTCGACACGCGCACGTGGGTGCTCGACACCGCGCGCGCCGGACATGTGGCCGGGGTATGGGCGACGGTCGACGGACGCTCCGGCATCTTCGAGGACGCGGGCGGTCTGCCGCTGGGCATTCAGGCCGGTCCGCAGTATCCGGTCACGCGGCACCGGCTGACCACCCCGGGGGCGTTCGTGCTGCTCACCGACGGGGTGGTCGAGGGGCCGTCGTTCCCGATCGATGAGGGCCTGGACACGGTGGTGCGGCTGGTGGCCCCACGCGCCGCGGCCGGGGCCGACGAGCTGGCCGACGCGGTGCTGCAGGCGGCGGAACGCACCGGGCACGAGGACGATGCCGCCGTACTCGTCCTGCGCCACCACGCGTCCCACGCCGCACAGCATGACGACCGGTGACCCCGGGCAGCGGGCCGAGCGTGTCACACAGCTGCGGCCCCCGGCCCGCGGTGTCTCATGAGAGCTGTGATCCGCAGTGAGGGGACCAGAGGTACGGCGGTGACCGCCCTGAGCATCCTGGCGGTCACCGCCGCCTACTACGGGGTGGCACAACTCGGTCTGCTGAGGCAGGTGACCATCCACGGAGCCAGAGTCACCCCCCTCTGGCCACCGACGGGCATCGCGCTGAGCTCCCTGCTCTATCTCGGCCTGCGCATCTGGCCCGGTATCGCTCTCGGATCCTTCCTCGTCGTCGCCACCGTCACCGGTCCGATCAACCTCGCAGCCCCCGGCATCGTCGTGGGCAACACCGTCGCGCCGATCTGCGCGTACCTGATACTCCGCAGGGTCGGGTTCCGAATGGAACTGGACCGGCTGCGTGACGGGGTGGTCCTCGTCTTCCTCGGTGCGATGGCCGGGATGCTGATCAGCGCCTCCATGGGCACGACCATGCTGGCCGTCACCGGCAGGCTGCCGTTCGGCGATTTCTGGCCGGTCTGGGCAGCCTGGTGGGCGGGGGACGCCATGGGCGTACTCATCGTCACCCCGGTGCTTCTCGTGATGCGCAGGGCGCGACTGCCGCGGAGGACCGACCGGTGGGCAGAGGCGACCGCGCTGGCAGTCGTCTGCGTCGTGCTCGGCCTGGTGGCCACCACAAGCTCACTGTCGATGCTCTACCTGACGTTCCCGGTGCTCATCTGGGCCGCGCTGCGCTTCCAGCTGGCGGGCAGCGCGCCGTGTGCCCTGGTGCTGTCCGTGCTGGCGATCGTCGCGGGCAGCGAGAAAGTGGGACCGTTCAGCGGTCACACGATCCTTGAGATCATGCTCAATCTGGCCATCCTCAACGGCTCCATGGCCCTCACCGCACTGCTGCTGGCATCGATCGTCAGCGAGGACATGAATATCCGGCGCAGGATCGAGCAGGCCTGCGAGGAGCTCGCCGAGGTGGTGGAACATCTCGCGCCGGGAAGATCGGCGACAGCGTGGCCGTCCCGGCACCGGCACAAGCGCGACGGCCACTGACCTTCACGGTGTGCGTCACCGCGGGAAGTGGCGGTCCAGGAAGTCGTTGCGGAAGGTGCCGGACGGGTCGTACCGGGCCATCAGCTTCTCGAAGTCGGCGTACTGCCCGTACAGCGCGCGCAGCGTCTCGGGCGTGGTCGTGAACACCTTGCCCCAGTGCGGCCGGGCGCCGAACGGTGCGAGCGTCTCCTCGATCGCGCCGAGCACCGGCCTGACGGCGGCCGTGTCCGGGACCCAGGTGAAGTGGAAGGCCACCGCGTCGATGCCGCTCGCGGGGCTGAGCCAGAGGTCGTCGCGGGCCACGGCGCGGATCTCACCGATCTGCAGCAGCGGGGCGATCCGGTCCCGGATCCGGTCCAGTGCCGCGTACGCCGCCGCGGCGTCGCGCCGTGCCACGAAGTACTCCGACTGCAGCTCGTCCCCGTTGCTGGGGATGAACTCCAGCCGGAAGTGAGGCAGTCGCCGGTGCCAGGCGCCGGGGACGCCCTGCTGCTGGGTGCAGTTCTGAGCGGGCATGCCGTGGATCGGGTGGCGCGGGCCGTCCGCGAGCCGTGCACCGAGCCATTCGGCGGGTGCCTGTCGCGCTCCTCCGGCGTCCACCCGCTGCTTGAGCCAGACCTGGTTCACCGGGCCACCGCGCCAGTCGGTGAAGAGGCTGACGCTGTATGCGGCGGACATCACCTCGTCGAACCCGTCCGGGTCACCGAGCCGGGACTGCGGCAGATCCTCGTAGACCCACTGCTGTACGTCGAAGGCAGGCACCAGGTCCAGGGTCAGCCGGGTCACCACCCCCAGGGCGCCCAGGGCGACCACAGCTCCGGGGAAGTCCGCGTCGCCGCGCTTCAGCGCCACGATCCCGCCGTCCGCCGTGACCATCTCCAGCGCCCTGACCGCTCCGGCGATCGAACGGTTGCCGATGCCTGAGCCGTGCGTGCCGGTCGCGCAGGCGCCCGCCACGGAGATGTGTGGCAGTGAGCCCAGGTTGTGCAGGGCGTAGCCGTTCTCATGGAGGACATCGGAGAATTCCCCGAAGCGCAGCCCCGCGCCGACGGTGACCGATCCGGCCGCCCGGTCGATCTCGACGACGCGGTCCAGTCCGGCCAGCGACACGAGGTCTCCGGCCGTGTCCGCGACGGTGCTGAAGGAGTGCCGGGTGCCCAGTGCCCGTACCGTGGCGCCGGCGGCCACGATCTCCTGGATCTCGGCCACCGAGCGGGGGGCATGGAGGCGCCGCGCCCCGAAGGTGATGTTTCCGGCCCAGTTCTTCTCCGCGGGAGTCACCGCACGCCCTCTTTCTCTTGTGGCCGGCGCTCGCCGCCATGGCTGCATTCTCCCAGACCTGGGTGCGGCCTCGCGAGGACCTGACATGTCCGCACATAATCTCAGGGCGGAACCCGCCAAATGCCGACAGCCGACCGCAGACCTCCTGTATCCAGCGCGGAACGGGACGAGATCCGTGCCATCGTTTATGTCTGAACTTCACGAGAACTCCAGCGAAATGGCACGTGTGTGGATATCGTGCAGCGAGCGAGGGCGCATCCGTCAGTCCATGGGATCGGCGGATGCGTCCCGTTTGTGGAGATGCAACTGTGACTGGGGGGTTCATGGGGCATGTCGAGCTACCCGAATCCGACATACCTGGATCCGTGGGACTGGCGGGGGCGCCACTACCACGGACCACTTCGAATCGGCCTCGCAGCAGGGAACTTGAACAGCTGTGGAGTGCCCCGACCGTACAGCGCGAACGTTCTGACCAGACGCCCGCCCCGAAGAGAGGACCGGGCCGGTACCTGCCGCTCGTCGTCGGGGCCGATCTTCTCGGGCTGGGGATACCGGCCTGGCTCATCCTTCGCATGGGCGGGCTACCGCAAGCCCAACTGGCGGCGATCGTTGCCGCGTTGGTGTGGTGCGGAGCCCGGCTGGCGCGTGGCCGGTACGCAACCAGGCGGCCGGGGGGCCTCCGCGGCGCACTGACCGCGCCCGGGGACTGGCTGCTGCTCATCGGCGCACTGGCCGTCCTCAGCACGGTGTTCGGCGAGCCGGTACGGCCGGTGACCGCGGTCGTGGCGCTCCTGCCCGGCCTGCTGGTGACCGTGGCCGTTTCGCTCGTGTGCCAACTCCCCTGGCCAGGAAGGCGGGAGCGCGCCGAGCACCGCGTGCTCGTGGTCGGTGAGGCTTCGGGGGTGGACCGGGCGGTGCGGCTGCTCGGTTCCCGAACGGACCACGCATACAACGTCGTTGCGGCCATACCCGTCGGAGAGGCATCCCTGGGCTGCGCGGCTCCGGTCCCGGGGCGCCTCGCACCGGCTCCCGCCGACGACGACGTGTCGACGGTGCTGGGCGGAGCCTTCGCCCATGAGGCGGACCTGGCGCTGGTGATACCCGGACCACAGCTCTCCGGGGAACGGCTGCGGCAACTGTCCTGGGGCCTGCACGACGGGGGGCTGCAGCTGTCCGTGCTGTCGGACCTCTCGGACATCGCGGCAGGCCGGGTCCGGCCCGCCTCGGCGGCCGGACTGACGCTGCTGCATATCGTGCCGCCGCTCCGCCAGGGGCCACAGATGGCCCTGAAGGGTGTGGTGGACCGCACAGGTGCGGCGCTCGGGCTGGTGCTGCTGGCGCCGTTGTTGTTCCTGATCGGGGCAGCCGTACGGCTCACATCCGAGGGCCCGGTGTTCCACCGCCAGATCCGCCAGGGCCGACACAACCGGCCGTTCACCATGTGGAAGTTCCGCACCATGGTCGAGGACGCCGAAACGCACAAGGCGGATCTCCTCGCAGCGAACGAGAACGACGGTGCGATGTTCAAGATCCGCCGTGATCCCCGGGTGACGCGGATCGGCCGGCTGCTGCGTCGGAGCTCGCTCGACGAGCTGCCGCAGCTGATCAATGTCGTCCGTGGCGAGATGTCTCTGGTGGGTCCTCGTCCGCCTCTTCCGGAGGAGGTGTCCCGCTACGACGAGCGGGAGCTCCGGCGGCTCGCGGTCCGGCCCGGGCTGACCGGGCTGTGGCAGGTCAGCGGGCGTTCCGACCTCTCCTGGCAGGAGACCGTTTCGCTCGATCTGTGGTACGTCGACAACTGGTCGGTGGCCACGGACCTGGGACTCATGGCCCGTACGCTGCGCGCCGTCACCGACGGCCGCGGGGCGTACTGAGAGCGGCGGGGACCGGATGCGGAAGATGAACCCCGGCCGGCCGTACGGGGCCGGCCGGGCGAGCCACCTCCGCTCGATGGCGGCCCGCCCGGCCCGGCCCGGGGCGCGGTCAGCCCTGGGCGCCCTGGTGGTCCAGCCACCAGGCGTAGGTCCGGGCGATGCCGTCGCGCAGCGGAACCTGCGGCTTGAAGCCGAGGGAGGAGAGGCGGGAGACGTCGAGAAGCTTGCGCGGGGTGCCGTCGGGCTTCGTCCTGTCCCACGAGATCCGGCCTTGGTAGTTCGTCACATCCTGGACGGTGGAGGCGAGTTCGCGGATCGTCAGATCCTCGCCGCAGCCGATGTTGACGGGTTCGTCACCGTCGTAACGCTCCAGGAGCAGGAGGCATGCGGCGGCCAGGTCGTCGACGTGAAGGAACTCGCGCCGAGGGCTGCCGGAGCCCCAGAGGGTGACCTCCGGTGCGCCGTCCCGTCCCGCCTCGTGAAAGCGACGGATCAGGGCGGGCAGGACGTGCGAGGACTCCAGGTCGAAGTTGTCGCCGGGCCCGTAGAGATTGGTGGGCATGGCGCTGATGTACGAGGCGCCGTACTGCCGCCGGTACGACTGGGTCTGCACGATCCCGGCGATCTTGGCAAGCGCATAAGCCTCGTTGGTCGGCTCCAGCGGGCCGGTGAGCAGGGCGTCCTCGGGGATCGGCTGGGGAGCGCGCTTGGGGTAGATGCAGGAGGAGCCGAGGAAGAGCAACCGCTCGACCCCGGCGGCGTGCGCACCGGCGATCACGCTCAGCTGAATGCGCAGGTTGTCCTCGAGAAACTGCACCGGATACGTGCTGTTGGCCATGATCCCGCCGACCTTGGCGGCTGCCAGCACCACGGCGTCCGGGCGGATGTCACGCAGAAAGGCTTCGGTCGGTGCGGCGTCGCGCAGATCGAGCCGGTCACGGCCGCGGGTGATCACCTCGTGGCCTTCGGCGGTGAGGCGGCGCACCACCGCCGAGCCGACGAGACCTCGGTGTCCCGCGACGAATATGCGAGAGCCGGGACGTAGCAGGGGGCGGACGGATTCCTGGGGAGGGCCGGGGAGATCAGTCGTCATGGTTCGGATTGTGCCAGTAACTGTATGTCGCGGTGACGTTTTACCGCGGATCGCTCACATCACGATATTTCGGTGCATCAACAGCAACACAGACGACCACAGAAGGGGGGAGTCGTGGCGAAGACCGCGCTCATCACCGGCGTGACCGGGCAGGACGGCTCGTACCTGTCCGAGCTGCTGCTCGACAAGGGGTACACGGTCCACGGCCTCATACGCCGCTCGTCGAGCTTCAACACCGAGCGGATCGACCACATCTACCAGGGCCCTGAGGAGGAGAACCGGTCCTTCGTCCTGCATCACGCCGATCTCGCCGACGGAGTCGCGCTGGTGAACCTGCTGCGCGACATCCAGCCCGACGAGGTCTACAACCTGGGTGCTCAGTCGCACGTCCGGGTGTCGTTCGACGCGCCCCTGTACACCGGCGACATCACGGGGCTCGGCACCATCCGGCTGCTGGAGGCGGTCCGCGCCAGCGGCATCGACACCCGGATCTACCAGGCGTCGTCGTCCGAGATGTTCGGCGCCACTCCACCGCCGCAGAACGAGACGACCCCGTTCCATCCGCGCAGCCCGTACAGCGTCGCCAAGGTCTACTCGTACTGGGCGACGGTCAACTACCGTGAGGCGTACGGAAT
Source organism: Streptomyces sp. NBC_01320 (assembly GCF_035974375.1). NCBI lineage: Bacteria > Bacillati > Actinomycetota > Actinomycetes > Kitasatosporales > Streptomycetaceae > Streptomyces > Streptomyces sp. NBC_01320. The sequence continues at coordinate 9,844,815 of NZ_CP108390.1, read as the reverse complement.
GTTCGCGGTCAACGGGATCCTCTTCAACCATGAGTCCCCGCGCCGCGGCGAGACCTTCGTGACCCGCAAGATCACCCGCGGCGTCGCACGGATCAAGGCGGGGCTCCAGCAACACCTCCACCTCGGCAATCTCGATGCCGTACGGGACTGGGGTTACGCCCCCGAGTACGTCGACGCGATGTGGCGGATGCTGCAGTGCGACTCGCCGGACGACTACGTGGTGGCCACCGGTGAAGGGGTCAGTGTCCGGCAGTTCCTGGAGTTCGCCTTCGAGCATGCGGGGCTGGACTGGCGTGACCATGTCCGGTACGACGCGAAGTACGAGCGTCCCAGTGAGGTCGACGCCCTGATCGGCGACGCCACCAAGGCCGAGGAACTGCTCGGCTGGAAGCCCGTCGTGAAGGCGCAGGAGCTGGCCGGGATCATGGTCGAGGCGGACATCCGGCAACTCTCCGATCAGCTCACCGGTGCAGCCGTGCGGGTGGATCGATGAGAGTGCCAAGACGTCTCAGACGCAGTGGCGTGTACGCCGCCGTCCTCGCGCTCGCCGCGGGCGCACTCACCACCTCGGCGGCCACCGCTCCCCCGGCAGCGGCGCTGACTCCGCCGGTCGGCTTCACGGCCGACAACCTGACCACCTATCAGACCAACGGGATCGTCTGGGCGCTCGCCGAGGCGAACGGGGTGGTGTACGCGGGCGGCACCTTCGCCAACGTACGGCCGGCCGGTGCCCCGGCGGGCAGCAGCACGACGCCCGCCGTCAACTTCGCCGCGTTCAACGCGGCCACCGGGGCGCCCACCGGCTGTTCGCTCTCCTTCACCCGCAGCAGCGGCACCGCCACGGTCCGGGCGTTCGCGCTCTCCCCCGACAAGTCCACGCTGTACGCCGGTGGATACTTCAACGCCGTCAACGGGACGGCTGCCAACGGCCTGGTGGCCATCAACACCGCGACCTGCACACTTCGTTCGGGGTTCGCGCCGAACTTCGGGGCGACCGTGCGGGCGCTCGACGTGGCCGCGAACGGCACGGTCTACGCGGGCGGCGACTTCCAGACGGTGGGCGGCCAGGCCCGGCGCTTCTTCGGCGCCGTCACCGCGGCCGGTGCCGTGACCGCGTGGAACCCGGACGCCGACGATCCCGGCCGGGCGCTCAAGGTCACTCCGGACGGCGGGAACGTCCTGATCGGCGGCGACTTCTTCACCGTCGGCGGCGCCGACTCGCACGCGCTCGCGGTGACCGACGCCGGCTCGGGCGCGCTGACCCGCGCCTACACCGGCAGCTTCATCCCGTCCACCGCGGTCGTCAAGGACATCGTCACCGACACCGCCTCCGACGGCTGGTACGTCGCGGGCGAAGGCACGGGAGGCGGCTCCTTCGACGGCCGGCTCGCGATGCGGCTCGGTACGTTCGACCAGCGCTGGCGGGACACCTGCCAGGGGGCGACACAGGCGCTGCGGGTCTATCGGGGCGTGCTGTACGCGGGCAGCCATGTCCACGACTGCTCCACCATGGGCGGCTTCCCGAACCAGGTCCGCAAGCACCTCACCGCCCAGTCCGTCGACGATCCGGCGATGCTCGGCTGGCTCCCGGACACCAATGACGGGATCGGTGAGCCGGTCGGGCCGCGCGCCCTGACCGTGTCCTCCCGCGACGGCCGCGACTTCCTTTGGGTGGGCGGCGAGTTCACCACGGTGAACGGGGTCGCCCAGCAGTCCCTGACCCGGTTCGCCAACACGCCCGACACGGGCGCGCCGTCCGTGCCCGTCGTCAGTGTCTCCGCTCCCCGGGCCGGTGAGGTGAAGGTCCGTTGGCGGTCCGGTCTGGATCTGGACGACAGCCTGCTCACCTATCGGGTCTACCGCGACGGCGGCTCGACGCCCGTGTACACGACGCAGGGGTCCTCACTGTTCTTCAGCCGCCCGCAGCTGACGTTCACCGACACCGATGTGGTGGCCGGACGGACGTACTCGTACCGGATCACGGCGAGCGACGGGACCAACACGAGCGCCCTGTCGGCCGCCGCCTCCGTCACCGCGGCCGCCTCGTCGAGCCCGTACCAGGAGCGGGTGCTCGCGGACGGTGCCAATCTGTACTGGCGCTACGACGAGGCGGGCGGGGCGTTCGCCGCGGATGCCTCGGCCGGTGACGACGGCGGGGTGTACATGAACGCGCCGACGTACCGGTCGACCCCGTCCGCGGTCGCCGGTTCGGCGGCACTGTCCCTGAACGGCACGGACGAGTACGTGTACAGCGACCGTCTGCACCACTACACCTCGCCGACGCCGTACTCCATCGAGACCTGGTTCCGGACGAACACCACGCGGGGCGGCCGGATCGTCGGCCACGGCAACAACATCGGCACCGCCCAGGGCCACACCAGCAGCATCTCCGACAAGCTCGTCTACATGACCGATGACGGGCGCCTCGCCTTCGGCGTCCAGGTCGGCAGCACCAGCAGCAGGCCCACCCTCACCACAACGGCTTCCTACAACGACAACACCTGGCACCATGTCGTCGCCACCCAGGGACCGTCCGGCATGAGGCTGTACGTGGACGGGGTGGCCGTCGGCTCCAACACGACCGCGGGCAACCGCTCGTACAACGGGTACTGGCGGGTGGGCGGCGACGCCATGCCGACCACCTGGCCGAACCGTCCCACCAGCACCTACTTCGCCGGGCAGGTCGACGAGACCGCGGTCTACCCGTCGGTGCTGACCGCCGCCCAGGTCGCCGCGCACCACGCCCTGGCGGACACCCCGTCCGGCCCCGGAGACACCACCGTGACGCTCACTCCGGACGACGACGCGTACGTCAACAGCGTCGCGCCGAACACCAACTACAACGACAGCCAGCTCGCCTCGCGCGGCAGTACGGCCTATCTGAGCTATCTGCGCTTCACCGTGCCCGCGGCCCCGGCCGGACAGGTCCTCAAGAGCGCACGGCTCACGTTCCGCACGTCGTCCGACTCGACGGCGGGCTCCTCCGACAGCCACACCGTGGTGCCGGTCACCGGCACCTGGACCGAGTCGGCGGTCACCTACAACACCCGGCCGTCGCTCTCCTCGACCGTGCTGGGGACCATCACCGGCGCGACCTCGGTCTCCACCGACCATTCGGTGGAGCTGAACGCACCGGCACTGGGCGGAGCACTCGGCTCCGTCTACTCACTCGCCCTGACCAGCAGCGGGACGGACAGTCTTCGCATCTGGTCGAGCGAGGTATCAACCGCGGCCTACCGGCCGCAGCTCGTTCTCACCTTCGGAGCTGAATGATGAACGGAAGTACGGGGCGCAGACGCGCGGGACGTGGCCGGGTGCGTGCCGCGTCCGCCGCGCTCTGCCTGCTCGCCGGAGCCCTGGCCGCGACCGCGGTCGGGGCCTCCCCGGCGGCGGCTCTCACACCGCCGGTCTCCCTCACCGCGGACGACCTCTCCACCTGGCAGACCAACGGCATCGTCTGGTCGATGGCTGCCACGGGCGGGGTCGTCTATACCGGCGGCACCTTCTCCACCGTCCGTCCCCCGGGCGCGGCAGCCGGCACATCCGAACAGCCCGCGGTCAACTTCGCCGCGTTCGACGCGGCGACCGGCGCACCGACCGGCTGCAGCCTGTCGTTCACCCTCTCCTCCGGAACGGCGACCGTTCGGGCCCTCGCCCTCTCCCCCGACAACACCACTCTGTACGCGGGTGGGCAGTTCGGTGCGGTGAACGGGGTCGGCGTCAGCAATATCGCCGCGATCGACACGGCGACCTGCACCCCGCGCCAGAACTTCAAGGTCGCCGTCTCGGCGACCGTACGGGCCCTGTCCGTCACGGACGACACCGTCTATCTGGGCGGCGACTTCAACACCGTCGCCGGTCAGACCCGGAACAAGTTCGCCGCGGTCACCACCGGCGCCCAGCTGAAGCCGTGGACGGCCAATACGGACGAGGTGGGCCGGGCCGTCCACGTGACGCCCGACGGGCAGCATGTGCTGATCGGCGGCGACTTCTTCACCGTGAACGGCACCACCTCGCACGCCCTCGCCGTCGTGGACGCCACCACGGGTGCGATCACCAAGAGCTACCCGGGCTTCATCCCGAACACCTCCACGGTGCAGGACCTGACCACGGACGCCACCGGCTTCTACACCGCCAACGAAGGCACCGGTGGCGGTGTCTTCGACGGACGGATCGCGCTGAACCTCAGCGACTTCGAGCAGCGCTGGCGGGACACCTGCCTCGGTGCCACGCAGGCCGTGCTGGTCCACGACGGGGTCCTGTACAGCGGCAGTCACGCCCATGACTGCTCCAGCATGGGCGAGTTCCCCGATCAGCCGCGCAAGCATCTCCTCGCGCAGTCGGTGAACGACCCGAAGCTTCTGCCGTGGTTCCCGGACACCAACGACGGCATCGGGGAGCCGGTCGGACCGCGGGTGATGGCCCAGACCGACCAGGGCGGGCACCACTACCTGTGGGTCGGCGGTGAGTTCACCACGGTCAACGGCTCCGCGCAGCAGGGCCTGACCCGGTTCGCCGACGGTCCGGACACCGGAGCTCCGTGGGTGCCCAACGTCAGCCTCTCCACGGTCGCCGCGGGCAAGATCGAGGTCAACTGGCAGACCAGCTTCGACACCGACGACGGCGAACTCACCTACCGGATCTACAAGGACGGTGCGAGCACCCCCGTATACACGACCACGGGGAGCTCGGTGTTCTGGGACCGGCCGCAGCTGAGGTGGACCGACACCGACGTGGCTCCGGGCGAGACACACACGTACCGGATCAGCGCGAGCGACGGCACCAACACCAGCGCCAAGTCCCCCGCCCAGAGCGCCACCGTGGCTTCCGCCGCGGAGAGTTACCCGGCCAGGGTGCTCGCCGACGGTGCTTCGCTGTACTGGCGGTACGACGAGGGGACGTCGACGTTCGCCGCGGACACCGGGACCGGTCTGAACAACGGCTTCCTGCGCAACGCCCCGGCCTACCGGCAGACTCCGGCCGCCGTCGCGGGACCGTCGACCGCCATCGGATTCAACGGCTCCAATCAGTACGCGTACAGCAACAAGCGGCATGCGCAGCCGACCAAGTTCTCGGTGGAGACCTGGATCAAGACGACCACCACCAGGGGAGGGAAGATCATCGGCTTCGGCAACCTGACCATGCAGAACAGCAACCAGTACGACAAGCATGTGTACATGCTCAATGACGGGCGGCTGACCTTCGGCGTCTACAGCGGCGGCACCCGGACCATCACCACCTCCGGGGCCTACAACGACGGCACCTGGCACCATGTCGTCGCCACGCAGGGCAGCTCCGGCATGGCGTTGTACGTGGACGGACAGCTGCGCGCGTCCAACATCCTGTACACCGCCAACGAGAGCTACAACGGGTACTGGCGGGTCGGCGGGGACAACCTGGGCAGCTGGCCGAACCGTCCGACGAGCGACTTCTTCGCCGGGCAGATCGACGAGACCGCCGTCTACCCGACCGCGCTCAGCAGCTCCGCGATCAGTGCCCACTACGCCCTGAGGACGGGTGGATGAGGTATCCGATCCTGGCCGGCGCCGCCGTCGTCGTACTGACGGCGGCGCTGGCCGCCTGCGGCTCGTCCTCCGACGGGAACCACCGGGAGGCGGGCGGCGCGAAGCCGTCGGCCGCCGAGTCCCCCGTCGCGGGGGCGACGGCCGGGCCCGGCGCCGACGCGTCCGCCGGCCCGTCGGCGAAGAAGACGAGCGAACCACCGAAACTGCCCGCCGACGAACTCACCCCGGCCACCGGCTCCTTCACGAAGAAGCAGAAGGAGTACCTGGTCGACCGGGTGCCCAAGGGGATGGACCCGGCAGCGGTGCTCCAGACCGGCCAGGAGACCTGCGACAAGCTGTCGTACCTGGTCAAGGTCGACAAGGACACCGCCGTCGCGGCCATCGTCACCGGCGAGGTCGCCGGTGCTCAGCCCGCTGTCGCGCACCTCTGCACCGACCATAAGGACCTGGTGGACCGGGCCGCTCTGGGGTACGCCGACGGCACGTACAGGAACCAGCAGATCCGGCCGGGCCGCTACTACGCCGTCACCCCCACGAAGAGCTGCACCTGGCAGGTCACGGGGGCGGGCGGCAAGAACCTGGCGTCGGGCACCTCCGGCTCCGGGAAGCGGGTGGGGATCACCGTCGCGACGACGGCCCGCGCCTTCACCTCCACAGGCTGCTACGCCTGGCTGCCCGAAGGAGACAAGGGATGAGCAAGCTGCCGATAGCCGTGGCGATCCCCACGAAGAACGAGGGCCTCAATATCGCCGAGGCGGTGAAATCGGTCCTCGGCCACTTCGAGGCGGTCGTCGTCGTCGACTCACACAGCACCGACGACACGGCGAAGATCGCCGAGAGCTGCGGCGCCGAGGTGGTCACGTACACCTGGGACGGCGGTCATCCGCGGAAGAAGCAGTGGTGCCTGGAGAACGTCCGCACGGACCTCGACTGGATCCTGCTGCTCGACGGCGACGAGCGGCTGAGCCCCGGTCTGCTGGCCGAACTGCGGCAGATCTTCGCCGATCCCGGGGCACCGAAGCCGGCTGCGTACGACATCCCGCTGGGCTACTGGTTCTCGGGCCGGAGGCTGCGCCACGGGTACACCATCCGTAAGCGGTCCCTGACCGACCGGACCCGGTGCCACTATCCGGAGGTCGGAGATCTCGCGGCGCCCGGTATCGGTGAGGTCGAGGGGCACTACCAGCCGGTCGCGGCGACGGCGGGTACGCTCCGCAACCCGATCGAGCACCAGGACCTCGACCCGGTGACGGCGTGGTTCGAGCGGCACAACCGCTACTCGGACTGGGAGGCGTGGCTTGAGCACCATCCGGACGTCAAGGAGCAGGTCCGGAAGGTGAAGTCGCGCCAGGGGCAGCTCTTCCACAAGGCGCCGTTCAAGCCGCTGGTGTCGTTCGCGTACATGTACGTCTACCGGCGGGGTTTCCTCGACGGGCGGGCGGGCTTCGACTTCGCGCTGGCGATGAGTTTCTACCGGTGGCAGATCGCCCTCAAGTCCCGTGAGGGCAAGGTGGGGTGAGCGTCCCGCACCGTATCCGGCATCAGCGGGATGCGGCCTTCCGGCGGACCACGTCCTCATAGGTCCGCCGGAGGGTCTGCGCCACGGCCTTGATGGTGAAGCGCTCATTGACCAGCTGCCACGCAGCGTTTCCTGCTTCGGCGTTGGTCTTCGGCTCCAGGAGTTCGAGGATCGCCTGCGCGACCTTCTGGGCATTGGCCTCGTCCTCGCCGACCCGGCTGTCGATCACCCGGCCCGCCCCGGCCTCCGCTACATCGGGGCCCAGCCCGCAGGTGCGGGTGATCACCACGGGCGTACCGACCGACATCGCTTCGAGGACCGAGACCCCGAGGGGTTCCTCGATCGACGGCAGTACGTACACATCGGCGCGCCGTCCGGCGGCGAGAACCTCTTCGTGGCCGAGCGGTCCCACATGGTCGAGCGACTCCAGCACTCCCAGTCTCGCGGCCAGTTCCAGCGTTCCGGGGAGTGCTCCGGTGTCCGGTCCTGCCAGGACGAACCGGGCGTCCGGGTACTTCGCAAGGACTGCGGGCATCGCTGCGACGAAGTCCTCCGGGCGCTTGCGCTGCTGGATCCGGGCCAGGAAGAGCACCGTCGGCGGCTGCCCCGGGTCCCGGGCGGGCTTGCGCTTCTGCGGGCGTACGCCGTTGACCAGCCGTACGGTGCGGGTGAGCGGCACCGGGGCGGCCACGGCGTTCACATCGAGGCGCTCCATCTCGGTCAGGTGCAGCACCGCGTCGGCGCCGCGCAGCACCTTCCGTACGCCCAGCAGGTCGGTCAGCTGGGCGACGCGCTTCTCGGTCGGGTCCACCATGCCGTGTGTCTGGACGACCAGCGGGCGGCGCAGGGCCAGCGCGAGGAGGGCGGCGGGCAGCGTCACCAGGTCGCGCATCAGATGGACATGGACGAGATCCGCGCCACGCATCCTGCGCCGGGCGGCCAGCAGCAGCGCGCCCGATGTGATGCCGCTGACCTCGAACATCGGCAGGAGGTGACGGGCCTGGAAGAGGTGGGCGGGCACGCCCTCGACCTCGCGCGGCAGCTCGCCGACGAAGCCGTCGCCGAGCGCCATGATCCGGGCGTCGTCGCCATGGGCACGCTGGACCTTCGACAGGTTGAGCGCCACCCGGGTCGGACCGCCGAACGCGTGGTCCGGAGTGTGCAGCGTGACGATGTGCAGGATTTTCACCAGGGTTCCCCTCGACCTCGGCCTACTCTTCACAGAGTAGTCATCCTGATTACCCCAAGTGGGTTGATTCGTTAGAGTGTTCACCGATCCACGGAACGGGGGACGAATGACGTCCGTGCACGAGACGGCGCCGCCCGTACCCGTACGGCGGGGTGGCGGTGGCCGGCGGGTCCAGCCTCCGGCGAAGCCGATGTCCTGGGCGATGCTCTCGCGGGCGCTGGCCGTGCCGCTCATCCTCGGCCTGGTCTGCTTCCTGCCCGCGGTGATCGCCGCCCAGCCCGGCACGGGCGTCGGCGACACCGCCTACTGGCTGCAGCTCGTCCTGACCTGCTATGCGGGTGCGCGGCTGGCCACGATGATCCTGTCGACCGGACGGCGGCTGCTCCAGGGCGTCTTCTGGATGTTCGTGTACATCGCGATGGGGGTGGCTCCGTTCGCCCAGGCGGTCATCGGCCAGACCCCGACGCCGATGGTCGGGCCCCGGTCGGACCTGGTGACGGCGATCTCGCTGATCCTGATGGGCTGCGCGGCGTTCGACCTCGGTGCGCTGCTGGCGTCCCGGCGACCGCTGCGCCGGCGCACAGCGGCGCGCAGCGGGAGCGGCCCGGCCACCGCGCACCGGATCAGGCTCCGGCTGCTGGTGCTGCTCGCGTTCGCCGCGAGCGGGTACTACATCCTGAAGCTCGGCGGGCCCGCCATCTTCTTCACCAGCCGCCAGGAGATCAGCGCCACCGTCGCCGTCAGCTCGGTCGCGTCCTCCGAGTCGAACGTGGGCTCCGCCTTCCTCAAGGGCTTCGGTACGGTGCCCGTCCTGTTGGCGCTGCTGTTCTACACCCGTCGCCTGGTGACCTCGCGGCGGGCCCGGCGCTCTCCCTCGACGGTTCTGGTCTGGATGGCGCTGGCGATTCTCAACGTCATCGTCAACAACCCGATCTCCAACGCCCGTTACTGGTTCCTGACGGTGCTGGTCTCGCTCCTTTTCACCGCGTTCCCGAGCAGCGCCGCGATGTACCGGTCGGTGCTCGCGATGGGGGTGGTCGGGGCTCTGGTGCTGTTCCCGTACGCGGACCGGTTCCGGTACGACGACGCCGGGTACCGGCCGGTGCAGTCGTCGTCCGTCTTCGAACCCCTGGCGACGAAGGACTACGACCAGACGGTGATGTTCGCGAACACCATCTCCTGGGTCGACACCCGTGACCACACGTACGGGCGTCAACTGGCCGGCTCCGCGCTGTTCTTCGTGCCGCGGGCGGTGTGGAGCGGCAAGCCGGAGGACACCGGGGTCCGGGTCGGCCAGTGGATGGGGATGAGCATGACCAACCTCTCGGCGCCGCTGTGGACCGAGTTCTGGGTCGACTTCGGCGCGCCAGGGGTGGTCGGCGGTCTCGCACTGATCGGGTACGCCGCCGCGCGCACCGACCGCCGTTACGCGCTGGCGGTCTCCCGGGACGGACCCGGGCCCGGAGGTGTCCTGGCCATCGCGGCGCCGCTGATCGCCGGGTACACATTCATCCTGCTGCGCGGACCGCTGCTGCAGTCCGTCGGGAAGCTGGCCATCGGAGCACTCTGCCTGCTGCTGGTCACGAGCTTCAGGGGCCGGGGCGGGCCGCGGTCAAGCTGACCGGAGGCTGCGCGGGTGCGGTGCGCCGGTGCAGCCCGGCCACCCGGATCCAGGTCGCCACCGCCTTGCAGACGGATCCCAGACACAGCCCCCAGGCAGCACCCGGCACGCCGCCGACCGCATAGCCGCCAGCCAGGAACGCGACGGCGGCGAGCGAGAACACCACCTGGATGGAGAGAGTGGTGCGCGGGTCCAGCATCCGCAGCGCCAGCAGCCCGCAGGTGCCGACGGCCATCGCCGTGTACTGGCTGCCGGTCGCCGGCAGCAGTGCCGCCGCCGTGGGCCAGGTGTCACCGAGCAGATGGCGACCCACACCGTCGGGCAGCAGCGCGAGCGTCGTGGCCCAGACCGCGGCGGTGGCGGCCAGGACCGCGGCCAGACCGGCGGTGGCGCGTATCCGGCGCCCTTCGGAGCCGAGCCGTCCGAGCAGGGGTGGGCCGAAGCTGGTGGCGGAGGTGAACAGCACGTTGAGCGGTCCGAAAAGCGTGGTCGCGCCGCGCAGCGCGCCGACGACCAGGGGGTTGCCGAACACACCGAGTCCGAGAACGGAGAGCTGGCTGGTCGCGTTCCCCACGCCGAACTCGACCACGAACCGCCGCCCGAGGTGTTCTCGCCTCATCAGGACCTTCAACCTCCGCTGCGTACCGGCGACGTGGCGGCGCAGCAGGGCGGCGGAGAGCAGCAGCGCGGGCAGCGCGGACAGCCCCCAGACGGCGACGAGCCGTGCGGCCGGGGCGCCGTACGGCTGGACGGCCAGGGCGCCGAGCACACAGGCGAGCCGCAGCACGTCGCTCGCCAGCGCGAGGTGCGGCCGCTGCAGGGTGGAGAAGGCATAGCGCATGGCGTCCTGTCCGAGCACGACGGGCAGGACGAGCCCCAGGACCATCAGGGCGCGCGCGGTGTCCCCGGGCACGAACAAGCAGACTGCGGCCAGCAGCGCGCCGAGGGCCGACGCGGCGAGGAGGGTGAAGTCGACCGCCGACCTGCAGGCGCCGCGCACCTCCTCGCCGGCGCCGCGCCGCAGCACGAGCGGCTGTCCGGTGTAGGCGCCGGAGATCCCCAGCAGCACCGTGAAGACGAGATACACGGCCGAGAAGCGGGCGAAGTCGGCGACGGTGGAGAGCCGTGCGGCCGCCACCAGCACCAGGATGTTGGTGAGGGCCGCCACCCCTTGGTCCGCGACGGAGCTGACGACCGCGGTGCGTGCTCTCACCGGCGCCCTGCAGAGGTGTCGAAGGCGCGCAGCCCGAGGGTTTCTGTGGGGTCGCCGGTGTGTTCGGAGCCCTCGGGTCCACCGCGGCCGTCCTGGCCGTCCTGCCCCGACCGGCCCCCGTTCGTGCGGCGCCTGCCGGACTTCTGGCGCGCCCTGCGCTCGAAGCGGCCGCGCCCGGGATGCAGCAAGGTACCGAGTACGGTGCCGCCGGCCGCGCCGATGATCTCGCGGATCCGTTCCAGGTCGCTGCGGTGGACTTCGCGCGGGTCGCAGACCACCACGACGCCCTCGACACGGTCGATCAGGGCGACGGCGTCGGCGTACGACAGCACGGGCGGCGCCAGCACGATGACCACTGAGCCGGGGCGGTCCCCCTCGGCGACGATGCGGCTGACGGGCGCCGAGGTCAATGCGCGCGGCACGTTGTCGATCCGGCGTCCGGCGATCAGGGTGAAGGCGCCGGAGCCGGGCACGTCCACGTTCGTACGACTGTCCGACGGCCAGGCGCGGTCGTCGCCCTCCGCGGCCCAGCGGGGTCTTCCCTGTACGGCGGGGCCGAGATCGCGGGCCAGGGACGGGGTACGGAGATCCGCCTCGACGAGGAGCACGTCACGGCCCATTTCGGCGAAGGCGGCTGCCAGGTTGACCGCCGCGGCGGTGGCCGCTTCGTTGTCGCCGCGCGGGGCTGTGACGAGGAGCCGTCGGCGCTGTTCGAACGACGGGTCGTAGGCGAGGCGGAACGCCACCGCCCGGTATTCCTCGGCGAGCCTGCTGCCGCTTCGTCCGATGGCGAGCAGCGCCCCCTGGGAGCCGCGTTCCTTCGGCAGGGTGCCGAGCAGCGGGGCACCGAGCGAGCGGACCAGCTCCCGGGTGGAGCGGACCGCCGGGTCGAAGACGAGACGCACCCAGGACAGCAGCAGACCGAGCGCGAGTCCGACGACGCCGCCGAGCCCGAGCAGCAGGGGCAGTCCCGCCCCCGTGGGCTTCTCCGGTGCGACGGGCTTCTTGTTGAGGTAGCCGGGTGTGGTGTCCAGAGCGCGCAACTCCGAGATTTTTCGGCTCAGTTCGGAGATCGCGACCACCAGGTTGGCCCGGGCGCTGGTCACGTCGTCACCCCTGGTCCCGGCCGACTCACCGGCCAGCTTGTCGCGCTGTTCGGTGAGCGGCTTCAGCTGGGCGCGGTAACCGTCGACCATGTTGTCGATGCTGTTCTCGGTGCGCTCCCTGCGTATCTCCAGATAGGCGTCGGCGAGCGCCTCGGCCCGCTGCTTGGCCAGGGCGGGGGTGCGGGCGGTGTAGGAGAAGCGCAGCACGAGGGTGTTGGGCGGGTTGGTGACCTGGAGACCGGCGAGCAACTTCCCGACCTTCACCCGGTCGTCGCGCCGCGCCAGGGCGCGAGCGGCAATGGTGCCTACCGCGTCGCTGACAGCGGTCTGCCGCTCGGAGCCGATGTTGATCCCCTTGTCGGCGGAGGCGCCGGTGGCGAAGGGGTCGGAGGTGGCGTTGCGGACGAACACCTCGCCGGTGGCCGTGTAGCTCGCCTCACTGCTGAGGGCGAGCCAGCCGCTGCCCAGCAGCCCGACGACCACGCCGATGGCGAGGAGTGCGCGGTAGCGCAGGAGTTGCCGGAACTGGTCGCGCAGCAGAGCGGGTTCGTCCTGCTCCTCCAGCGCGCGGATCGGATGCGTCATCGGCGTGGTCTCCCTTGTGGGTCTTCGAGGACCTCGGTAAGCAGGGCGTCGAACCGGGCGAGGCCCGCTTCACGGCTCAGGTGACGTGCGACGTACTCCGGCCCGCGGGCGCCCAGTGCGTCCGCCTCGGCCGGTCCCTCGACGAGCTTCCGTACGGCTGCCAGCAGCGCGCCGGGGTCCTCGGGTGCGACCAGGATCCCTGCGCCGGAGCGACGCACCTCCTGGGCGGTGCCGCCCTCGTCGGCCACCGAGGCGACGACGGGGCGGCCGGAGACGAAGTACGAGGTGAGTTTGGACGGCACGCTCATGTCGAGCACGGACGCACGCTGGGTCACCGTGAGGACGTCCGCGGCGGCCAGGACGTCGGTGAACTCGTCTGCACCGGCGGGTGGCAGGAAGTCGAGGTTGGGCAGGCCGGCCGCGCGGGCACGCAGTTCCTCGCGCTGATTGCCGTCGCCCATCAACACGATGCGCACATCGGGGGCCAGTCGGGCCGCGTCGACGAGGACGTCGAGTCCCTGCTTGAGCCCCATGTTCCCGGAATGCAGCACCACCGGGGTGTCGGCGTGCCAGCCGAGCCGGGCCCGGGTCGCGGCGCGGTCGGCGGAAGGCCGCTGCACATGGCTCCAGTTGGGGACCAGGCGGACGCGTCCCGGGTCGACGCCGTAGGCGGTGACACGGGAGACGAAGCTCTCGTGGATGACGCCGACGAGGGAGGCGGAGCGGAGCGCGTACCGCTCGGCCCTCGCGGCGACGGCCGCCGCCCGGTCCCCGCCACGGATGCCGCTCTGCGCGGCGGCGGCGCCCATCAGGTCCTGCACGACGGGTATGTACGGGACCCGGTGGCGGCGGGCCAGCCTGGCGCCGATGACACCGCCGGCCAGGCTCGGCATCTGGGACACCACCGCGTCCGGCCGGGACCCGAGCGGTGCGAGCAGACCGTGCGCGAGCACGGTCGCCTCGAACGCACCTCTGCGAAGAGCGGTCTGACGGGGCGGCACATAATGCCTTCGCCGATGGACCAGCACCCCGGCGCGGCTCTCGGTAGTTCGCCAGAACCCCCGGTACTCGGCGTCCGTGCGCCAGGAAGGGTAGTGCGGCATGCCGGTGAGGACATGGGTCTCCGCTCCGGACGCTGCCCAGTGCTCGGCGAGTTGTGCGGCGTACGGGCCGATTCCGGTCAGCTCCGGCGCATAGTTGGTCGACACCACGAGAAGCCTGCGGTATGCGAACGGCTTGTCGTGATCAGCATGGGACATCGGACGATCACCTTCCCCCCGGTACAGCCTCTGTTCCCCCGAGGGAACAACCCCAAAAGTGAGCTTATCCGTTCACGTGATGCGCAAGTGGTCTTCACAGTAAGGTCATTGCACCATCAGCACGGATACCGATATCCCGCAGGACCGGATGCCATGTCCGGACACCTGCGACCGGAACACGGACATCATGTTCACCGTGGGGGGAGAGAACGGATGGTGCACAGGGTCGGCTACGCGCCGGGGGTCTACGACCTGTTCCACGTAGGGCACCTGAACATCCTGCGGCATGCCCGCAGCCAGTGCGACTACCTCGTGGCGGGGGTCGTCTCGGACGAGATGGCCGCGCTGGCCAAGGGCCACACGCCGGTGATCCCGCTGCCGGAGCGGCTGGAGATCGTCCGCAGTGTGCGCTATGTGGACGCGGCGTTCGTCGAGACCGTTCCCGACAAGGTCGAGACGTGGCAGCAGGTCAGGTTCGACGTCATTTTCAAGGGGGACGACTGGCGGGGCACGGAAAAGGGGGAACGACTCGAGCGCGACTTCGCCGAGGTCGGTGTGGAGGTGGTCTACTTCCCCTACACCGTGCACACGTCCAGCACCCAGCTGCGCCGGGCGCTGGACACCCTCGTCAATCCGCAGCCCGGAGCGCTTTCAGCTCCCTGAACCACTTGACGAGGAACGCCACGAGGAACAGCGCGTGCACGACGGCGAGTGCTGCATAGCCGATACGGAACGCGGTCTCGTCGCCGTACAGCAGGAACACCAGGCAGAACACCCCGTAGTCGGCGGGGAGCAGTGCCACGGCCCGCACCCGGGACACCGGGGCCGGGGCCGGGGCACGGTCGGCCGGTGCGGGGCGGGCCGCCGCCTTGCCGAGCTGCTCGCGCAGCAGACCGGCGCAGAAGGTGAGCACGGCGACGAACAGGAAACCCAGCGGCAGCAGCAGCCAGCCCTCGCCGGGCAGTTGCGCAAACCGGTGGAACGAGATGAGTACGGCGATATGTACGAGGATCAGCTTGGCGCAGTCCACGACATGGTCCAGCCACTCTCCGTCCGGCCCGCCGCGTCCGGTCAGCCGGGCGAGCTGCCCGTCGGCCGAGTCGAAGGCGAAGCCGACGGCCAGCCCCGCATACACGGCGAAGGCGAGCCCCCAGGAGGGTCGGACCAGCGCTACCGAGGCAACTGCGGTGAAAGTGAAGGCCGCACTGACCAAGGTGACTTGATTGGGTGTGAGCCCGATCCGGTAGGCGCCCGCGGCAAGCACACGCCCGGCCGGGCGGTTGACATACCGCGAGTAGAGCGACACACCCTTTGCGGTCTTCTGCGCGCCACGCAATTCGCGCAGCACCGTGCCTGTGGATCCCATCCGCCCCCCAGCGTCCAGCCGTTCCCGCAGCGCCGGCGGAACACCGAAAGCGCTGCGGTCGGAGCCGCATCATGGCACGGAGAACCTCTTTCAGGTGAGCACTCCCCCGGTCCCGGCCCGGCAGGCTGTCGGCTCAGGCGGGTGCTGACCTGCACTCCGGGTGGCCCCATCCGTTCGGATTCTTCGCGATCATGTCCTTCGCCGCGTACGGCTTTCCGCAGTGGCAACGCCCGGCGAACTTGGCCCGGATGGTGCCCCCGGTGGGCGCGGGGCGTGCCGCGCCCGCCGTCTTCCTCTTCGCCGCCGCGCTGCTGCTTCGGCTCTCGGAGGCCCTGGCCGGTGCGGGCGTCGGCAGCGGGGAGCCGTGGGCCGTGCCGGCCGCCTGCTGCGTCACGGCGGCCTCGCTGGCCGCTTGGTCGGCAAGGGCGTTGAGCGGATCGCCGTCCACCTGATGGGCTGGCACGTAGACGAAGCGGACGGTCCGGCCGCTCAGCAATTCGTCGATGCGGACCACCAGCTCCTGGTTGGCCACGGGCTTGCCGGCCGAGGTCTTCCAGCCGTTCCGCTTCCACCCCGGCAGCCACTTCGTCACCGCGTTCATCGCGTACTGCGAGTCCATCCGGACCTCGGTCTCCACGGCCGGATCCGTGGCCTCCAGCAGCGACTGAAGTGCGGTGAGCTCGGCGACGTTGTTGGTCGCGGTGCCCAGCGGCCCCGCCTCCCAACGCTGCGGAGTCCCCTGCGCATCGGCCACGACCCATGCCCAGGCCGCAGGTCCCGGATTCCCCTTCGATGCCCCGTCACACGCGGCGATGATGCACTCGTTCATACCCCTGATCATGCCAGCGCCGACCCGGCCCACGGCCCCACGGGCAGCCGGTAACGCAGCGTAACGGTTCGGAATGCGGTGACAGCCGGACGCTGGTTCTCTGAATGAGCCCGCTCTTCCCTACCGTCCTAGGAGTGACGATGAGCGTTGCAGGCGAAACCAGTGGCCGCGCCCAGGAGATGCGCGACAAGGCCCGGCATCTGACCGAGGCCGCGGAGCGCGCGACCGACCCGGAGCAGCGTCAGCGGCTCCAGGAGAAGGCGCGGAAGCTGCAGGAGCAGAGCGAGCAGCTCGGCAACATGGGCTCCGGCGACATGCGCCGGCCCAAGTAAGCAGCCGCACCACGTGAACGGTCGGTGGTCTGCCGCTCTTCCATGAGTGAGTGGCAGGCCATCGGCCTCGCTTCCGTTCGGAGACGGTTCAGACCCCGGCACGTGCCATGGCTGCGCGTTGCTTCACGTACTCCCGGTAGTGCCGGGTCAAGCGGACCGCAAGAACGAGCAGGGCGACGGGGATGATCCCGTTGGGCCAGTCCGTCCCGGACGTCATGTGACTCCTCCCTGCCCTAAAGGGACGGGGCTTCTCGCTGAGCCGTGGGGCGTTGCGACGGACCAGCCCGGCCCGTAGAACACCGCGGCGATCACGCCGTTGGACAGAACCTGGGCACAGGTCTCCAGCCAGCACAGATCCTGGCGGTCGAGGACCATCCCGAGGATGCTGATGATCGCGAAGAAGGCGATGCCCGTGACGTCGAGCATCGCGTAGATGCCGCGCCGCAGATCGGGGTAGTTGAGCACGACCGCGGCGATGAGTACCGGCGAACGCCGCGTATTTCCACGTACTGGGGTCGGCCACGACATCGAAGATGATCCACGGAGCGACAACGCCCGGACCCCGGCGGTCCGGTGCGGGTGGCCATCGACCGGTTCGGCGGCACTATGCACCGTAGGCAACTGGACGACTCGTGCATCGAACTCCGCAGGATCGACGATCGGCTGATCGGCCGTCAGCACCGCTGGGTCGCCGTCGCCCCCGGTAACCGGCGACGTCGACCTGTTGCCCGGCGAGTACGACGCGATCCGCCTGGTACGACACCGAGGACGGCACCGGAGCCTCGGTGCTGTGGCGGGCCGGCGACCTGTCGGTCGGCGAACCGGTCTTCGCCCCCTCCACGGGGAGCGGATCCGGTGGGCACGGCGACTGGATGACGTACGCCGCCAACCTTACGGACGCGAGTAGTTGACTGCCCGTCATTCCCGCCGACAACCCGGGATCGGGTCCGCTCGCCCGGGTTTGCATCCCCGTACACGTACCGCTTGGCCTGCACGGCAACTGGCTCCCCGCCGAGGAGCGGACGCTCAGTCCATGACCGGCAGCGTGTAGCGGATCTTCTCCTTGGCCCGGCCGCCGAGACGGTCGTAGAACCGGATCGCTCCTTCGTTCCACGCGGGCGTCTGCCACTGCACCTCGGTGAGCCCCAGTTGCTTCGCCTCTGCCGCTACGGCATCCATGAGCAGCGCCCCGAGGCCCAGTCCCCGGTTGCCCTCGCGGAGGAAGAGGCAGTCCATGTGAAGGTACTCGCACCCCTCCCAGGTGGACAGTTCGGGCATACAGGTCGCATACCCGACGACCTCTCCGTCGGCCCGCTCCGCCACGAGGCACCGCAACCGCTGGTCCGGAACGTCGAAGAGGAGTACCGCAAGCCGCTCCGCCAGGCCCGGGGACGGCGCCGCATCCTTCTCGTACGCGGCGTGCTCGGCGGCGAGTTCGGCGATGCGCGGCAGATCGGCGGGGCGCGCGTGCCGTACGTGGGGAGCGCCGTTCATCGGATACCTCCGGTCAGGGTGGTCAGGGCGGCCGTCTGGTGGTGCGCCCATCATCCAGGGGTCTTACCCGGCCGCCTCGCGCGGGTCGGGCACGGGCCCGATGGTGCGAACAGCTCTCGGACGATCTGCGGACGACCGACGGACGAGGGCATCATGCTGTCCATGGCCTCGCACCCGTTGCTGGAGAAATCCGAGTTGTCCGCCCTGGAGCCGTATCTGGACCGTGTGGGGAAGGTCTTCGCCGCCTTTCGCGAACAGGACTCGGGGTGTGTGTCCTACGGCGTACGGCTCGAAGACGGTGAGCGGTGGTTCGTCAAGGCGGCGGTCACGGAAGCCGGCCGGCGGTCGCTCGACCGCGGGTGGGCTTTCCACCAGGCGGTACGCCACCCGGCGATCGTCCCGCAGCTCCACCGGATCACTGTGGGTGACAGGTGCGCGGTGGTGATGCCGTGGCATGAGGGCGAGGTGCTGTACGCGAGGCGCAACCGCTCCAGCCCCGACAGCGCCATCGCACGCTTCCGGGCGCTGCCGGTCACCCGGGGGCTCCACGCGTTCGAGCAGGTCCTGAGCGCTCATCTCGCCGTGGAGGACGCCGGTCAGGTGGCGTCGACTTCTACGACGGTGCGTTGCTGTACGACTTCGCCCGGGACACGGTGCGCCTGATCGACCTCGACGAGTACCGGCCCGGCCCCTTTGTGCCGGCCGACGACCGGCTGCCGGGGTCACGGCGGTTCATGGCGCCCGAGGAGTCCGTGCAAGGGGCACTCATCGACACGCGGACGACGGTGTTCACCCTGGGCCGTGCGGCTCGGCTTCTCCTGGACTCCGGGGACGAGGAGGGGGCGTGGCGGGGCAGTCCGGCACAGCTGGCGGTGCTCCCGCGGGCCACCCGCAGGGATCCCGCAGAGCGGTTCGCGACGGGGCACCGGTTTGCCGCCGAATGGCGGACGGCAACCCGTCCCTTTTTTGTGAACCGGACACCGATGAGTTTTCGGCGCTGAATCGGTCGGTATCGGTGGACACACCCTTATGGCGAGGAGACAGCGATGACCAGCGAAGGCTTCACCACCTGCCTGTGGCTCGACGGGCAGGCCGAAGAGGCGGCGGACCATTACATGTCGATCTTCAAGAACTCGAAGCTCGGCAGGGTGGGCCGCTACTCCGAGGCCGGGCCGGGTCCGGCCGGGTCCGTTCTGGCCGTCGAGTTCGAGATCAACGGCCAGAAGTTCGTCGCACTGAACGGCGGACCGCAGTTCACCTTCAACGAATCCATTTCATTTCAGATCCGCTGCGACGACCAGGAGGAAGTGGACTACTACTGGAGCAGGCTCTGCGAAGGCGGCGAGGAAGGTCCTTGCGGGTGGCTCAAGGACAAGTACGGCGTGTCGTGGCAGGTCGTGCCGAACGTGCTCATCGACTGGATCGGCGACCCTGATCCAGTGAAGGCGAGCCGGACCACCGAAGCGATGATGACGATGAAAAAGCTCGACATCGCTGCACTTCAGAAGGTCCACGCCGGGGTTTGAGGTCCACCGGGCGGTCGAGGCGGCGCGGGCTCCTCAGGGCTCGGTGTGCTCGGTGACCGCGCGGACCTGCGGTGATCCGAACACCTGGTGTCCGCCGCTGGCCAGCATGCGTACCTCACCGAGCTCGCTGATCTCCGCGCGGACGATTCCCGTCTCGTCCTCGTAGATGGGATAGCCGCCGGCCCCTTCTTTCGCGGTGCGCCGAACGACCACAGTGTCGTCCTCGACGGCGGACGCCTGAAATACCAGCTCATAACTTTCCGGGCAATCCATGGGTGGCTCCGGACCAGAATCGGCGGCTGCGAATGTCCTGCCTGCGTCTTCCATTGTCGCCCACAGCAGGGCGCCGTGCCTCAGGGCGACTCCGTCGTGGTCGCGGAGTCGGCCTGCCGCGGAGCCCGGGAGTGCCTCACCGCCGGTGAAGGACCGGATCGCTGATCCCCCGCTCAGAGCCTGTCGTGCCTCGCGCGCCGCGGTCACGGTGGACGGGGCCTCGGGAGCGACGATTCCGCCACCGCTCCTCCTCCCCCGCCCTCCGGCGGTGAGACCGCGCGGACCGGGAACGGCGAGGCCCAACGCCATCCTGCTGTCCGCCGCGTCGCCGGCCGGCTTGTCGGTGTGGGCGAAGACGTCGTCCAGCGGCTGTACCAGCCAGGTGTCGAAGCCCCACCGTCGTGTCACGCCCCGCCGGTCCGCCACCCCATGGCAGGGATCCGCCCGGATCCCCGTGTCGTGCGGGGCGCGCAGCACCGCGGAGTGCGCCTCGGTGGCGAGGGCGGCCACATGTGCTGGATCAGGGCGGTGGTGGCCACCGCGGCGAGCCCGCCGTCTACGGTCGTGAAACGGTCAACGCGGCCTCCGCTTGCGCGAGCGTCGCCCGGTGACCGAAGAGTCCGGGCAGACCGCCCGAGTGCAGGAAGACCGTCCGCTGCCCGGGCAGCACGTCCCCGTCCTCGATCGCCGCGATCAGACCGGCCATCGCGCGTCCGGTGTAGATCGGGTCGAGCACGATGCCTTCGGTGCGGGCTGTCAGTGTCAGGGCGGCCATGGACTGCTCCGTCAGAGCGCTGTAGCCGTCGCCGACCTGGTCGAGCCGCATTCTCAGACTGTCCGGCGCGCAGTCCGTACCGGACAGTCCGGAGACCAACGCGGACACGGTCCCGGCCGGGTCGGTGACGGCGCCGCAATGGACACCGATCACGCGGGCGGCACCCAGCGGATCGACCAGGCCGGCCATCGTGCCACCAGAACCGACCGCTACGACGACGGTCTCCAGGTCGCGGGCCTGGGTGAGGAGTTCACGTCCGCACTCGACGTATCCGCGCGCGCCCAGCACGCTGGAACCGCCGAAGGGAATGACCGCCGGGACACCGCCCTGCCGTCGCAGCCCGGCGGCAACCTGCTGCGCGGTGGCGTCGAGTGCCTGGTCGCCGACGTCACCGGCCCATACGACCGTGGCGCCGAACAGACCGTCGAGTGCCAGGTTTCCGGAGTCCGATGCCCCTGGGGCTCCCGCGAGTACGAGTACGACGTCGAGCCCCAGCCTGGCGCCGGCGGCGGCGGTCAAACGAGCGTGGTTGCTCTGTGGCGCACCCGTGGTCACCAGGACCGTGGCACCGTCGGCCAGGGCCGCGCCGCACGTCCACTCCAGCTTGCGTACCTTGTTCCCACCGCCGCCCAGACCCGTCAGGTCGTCGCGCTTGATCCACAGGTCGTCCGCGCCGAGGCCGAGCGCACGGGCGAGCCGTGGCATCGGCTCGAGCGGGGTCGGCCACGTCCCGAACACGGTTCGCTGCGGGATGAGACTGTCCGGGGTCATGGCCACCGTCCTGCGTTCTGAAGCCGTCATATGTGTGCTCTGATCATGATGCCCGTCGCGGGGCTGCCCGCGCCTCACTGCGATGCGCGGGTCAGCACCCCGGTGAGCAGCCCTTCGAGCAACTGGCGGAGTGTCGCGGTGAAGTCGAGCCGCATGGATGCCGGCGAAGGGTCGGCTTCATGGGCGGCCGACGTCGCGGCCGACGGCTGCGCGTGCGGCCGTACCGCACCCGTCACCATGACGGTCGGCCGGGCGCACGGTCCAGGTCACCCGGGCAGCCGTCCCGTACGTGTCCGGCTCTACCGCCGCTCGAGCGAGCCCCGGACGAATGCGGCCTGGCCAACATGCTGCAGGTCGTCCGCGATGACGCTGATCAGCCGGACGCCGAGGGTGACCGGCGGCGACCAGGCCTCGTCCACGATGCGGTCCAGGGACCTGGCGTCGAGCCCACGGATGAATTCGACGCTCCGCTCGTGGACCGCGTCGTGGTAACCGAGCAGTAGTTCGGGCGAATCCACCTTCACGGACGCGACCTGTTTGCTGCTGTGCCCGTACCCGGTGGCTCCCCTCTCGAAAGGCAGGTCGAATCGCGAGGCCCAGTCCTGGGAGAACCAGACCTGCTCCACACCGAACGCGTCCGAGACATGGTCGTCCTGAATCCGGGTGAGGTGCCACACCAGCCATACGATCGAGTTGGCGCCCTCGTCGAGCCGCACGTGCAGATCGTCGACGGAAAGACCCTCGACCGCCGAGTGCACCGATTCCTGGACTCGTGTGAACGCATCCGTCAAAAGGTCCGCGCTTTTCATGCGACCACCATCGCCGCTCCCCCACCCGGGCCCTGCCATCGACACGCCTCGAAGAGCACCGCTGGTCCGGTGTCGGTCGTCCGGTCAGTGCCGTCCGCACCGGCGCCGCCGGGTCGTACACCCGCCTCCCCAGCGTGAATCCGCGCCCAGGAAGCCGATCCCGAT
Organism: Streptomyces sp. NBC_01320; assembly: GCF_035974375.1. Taxonomy (NCBI): domain Bacteria; kingdom Bacillati; phylum Actinomycetota; class Actinomycetes; order Kitasatosporales; family Streptomycetaceae; genus Streptomyces; species Streptomyces sp. NBC_01320. Next base: position 9,822,458 of record NZ_CP108390.1, on the reverse strand, counting down.
CCCCAGCATCCAGGAGTCCTTGGCCATCGGGACGCCGTTCTGCGTGGGTCGCAGGCTGCCGGACTCCCGCAGTCCGGGGACCCGGAGGTACAGGCCGACCAGCCCGCCGGAGAACCCGGTCAGGGCGAGCCCGGCCAGTGGGGTCGGAACGAAGGGAGCGAGCAGTGTTCCGCCGACCGCGATCTCCGACCAGGCGAGCAGCCGGGTAAAGCGCTGTGCGTCCAGCTTCTTCAGGAATGGATAGGCCACACAGGCCATGCCGTGCACGCCCGCGGCCGTCTTCTCGTCCGCTTTCAGTTTGCTCAACCCTGAGTTCAGGATGAACGCGCCAGTGGCAAGGCGCGGGGCCACATCGCGTGTTTCAACTTTCATGATCATAGGAGCCTCCGTCGATCAGCTACTCGGCCCCTCGTCGACCATAGCCAGAAGGCGGCGCAGGCGCCTCGCGGAGAGGTCCTGCCTCTCGGTGCCGGATCACGCATGCCGCCTCTGCCCGGGCGCCCGCCGGTGTCGCACGGCCGCGTGCCGCGCCTTCCGCCGTTCGCAGGAAAGCGGAGCCCCCGGGAGAACGACGTGTTCGCCGAGGCGAGTCGTTCGAGTTCGGGAGCTCCGCCAACCAGTGGGTACGTCATTCAGGCCGTCGCTGAGCCGGAGGCGCCTGCCCACCGGGACTTTCCGGCGAGCCGGCCCGCCGGTGCGCAGGCGCGATCGACGCGTGCGGTCAGCCCGCGTTCTTGACGAACTCGGTGGTGTACGTCTTTTCGAGGTCGACCTCGGCGTTCTTCAGGTTCGGGTTGAAGGCCTTCAGAACGCGCTCGACAGTGGCGGGTCCGTCCGCGGGCATGACGCCGTCCGTGGTGAACATGGGCAGCGTGCTCTTGATGGCCTGCGCGTAGAGAGCCGTGCCGCCGCCCTGCGCGTAGTCGGCGGGCATCTTGGCCGCGATTTCGTCGGCGCTGTGCGTCGACATCCACTTCAGCGTCTTGACGAAGGCGTTGGCCAGCTTCTGGACGGTTTCCTTGTGGCTGTTGACCCATTCGGTCTGCATGTAGAGGCTGGAGGAGGGGTAAGGCCCTCCGAGCGCCTGCTGGGAGCCTTCCGGGGTGCGCATGTCGATGAGGATCTTGCCGAGCTTCTTGTCCAGGATGGTGGCGACGGTCGGGTCGGTGGTCATACCGCCCTGGATGGAGCCTTGCTGGAGGGCGGAGATGAAGGTCTGCCCCGCTCCCACCGCGACGGGTGAGAACTGATCGGTCTGGACACCGCTGTTGACGGCGAGGTACTTCGTCAGGAAGTCGGTCGAGGAGCCGATGCCCGTCACTCCGAGCTTCTTGCCCTTGAAGTCCTTCGCCGACTTGATGTCGCCCGCTGCCTGGTTCGAGACGATCTCGACTTCGCCCGGAGCGTGTGAGAACTGGACGACCGACTCGACCTGCTTGCCCTTCACCTGAAGGTCGAGGGTGTGGTCGTAGAAGCCGACGGTGCCCTGCACATCGCCGGAGACCAGGGCCGTCTCGGCCTGGACGCCCGCGGGCTCGGTCAGAAGCTGGACCGACACCCCTTCTTCCTTGAAGTAGCCCAGGCGCTCGGTGAGCATCGCGGGCAGGTAGATGACCTTGTCGAGGCCCCCGACCATGATCTTGACCTTGACGTTCTTGTCGCCGGAGGCGGAGGTGGAGTTGTCGCCACATGCGGTCAGCGTGGTCAGGGCGAGTGCGCCGGCGACGGCGGCGGCCGAGATTCGGGTGAATGTACGCAACTGGTTCACGTCCTTGTGAAGAAGCAATGGGATGTTCGGATGGCGTGCGGAGTCAGCGCGCGGAGTCGGCGTCAGCAGGCTTCCAGCGGAAGAGCCGCTTCTCGAGGAAGGTCAACAGCCCCTCGGCCAGCAGCGCGACGATCGCGAGGATGACCATGGCGGCATAGACGCCGGCCGCGTTGAAGGTGCCCTGGGAAGCGGCGACCAGCAGCCCGAGACCCTTGGTGGCGCCGATGTACTCGCCGACGATGGCCCCGATGAGCGCGAAGCCGAAGCTCACGTGCAGGCTGGTGAAGATCCACGAAGTGGCCGAGGGAATGACCACCTGGAAGGTGACCTGGCGGTTGCTGGCCCCCAGGATGCGGGAATTGGCCACGAGGTTGCGGTCCACCTCCCTGGCGCCCTGGAAGGCGTTGAAGAAGACGGGGAAGAACACGAGGACGACCGCGGAGGCCACCTTCGAGGCGGGGCCGAGGCCGAACCAGATCAGAAAGATCGGGGCGAGCACGATGCGCGGCAAGGCGTTGAGCACCTTGATGTACGGGCCCAGGACATCTGCGGCGAAGCGGATCCGGCCCAGCGCGATACCGAGCAGCACACCGGCGATCACACCGATGACCCAGCCGAGCAGCGCTTCGTAGAGCGTGTACCAGATCTGCTCCCACAGGGAGCCCTGGGCGGTGCCGTCGACGACCCAGGTGCGGATCTGGTCCCAGATCTTCGACGGCATGGAGAAGTTGAACGGGTCGATGACCGCGGTCCGGGCCAGCCACTCCCACAGCCCGATGACCGCGAAGAGCAGTGCGATCCGGCTGCCGAGCACCAGGAACCTGCGGTTGCGGCTGGCCCGCGCTCTGGCCTGGGTCCGCTCGGTCTTGGTCACGGCGGCGCTCGCGGTGATGGATTCAGGCGACATGGAGAGCACCCCTCTCGCGGGTGATGCGAACCTCTTCGCCGAGCGAGGACCAGATCTCCCGGTAGATCTCGAGGAACCGGGGCTCCAGACGCACCTGTTCGACCTTGCGCGGGCGGGGCAGGTCTATCTCGAAGACTTCCTTGACGGTGGCCGGTCCCGCAGTCATGACCACGACTTTGTCGGCCAGCGCTATGGACTCCTCCAGGTCATGGGTGACGAAGACGACGGAGGCGCCGGTCCCGGCCCACAACTCCAGCAGTTCGTCCGACATCAGGGCCCGGGTCTGCACATCGAGTGCGGAGAAGGGCTCGTCCATGAGCAGGATCTCGGGATCATTGACGAACGTGGCCGCCAGCGCGACACGCTTGCGCTGACCGCCGGACAGCTGGTGGGGGTAGCGGTCCTCGAAGGAGGACAGGCCGACCCGCGCGAGCCACTCCCGGGCGCGTTCCTTCGCCTCGGGCTTCGGCACGCCCCGGAAGCGGGGACCTGCCATCACGTTGGAGAGCACGGTGCGCCAGGGGAAGACCGCATCCTGCTGGAAGACGAAGCCGACCTTGTCGCCGATGCCGCGCACCGGCTCACCGGCCACCAGCACCTCGCCCTCGGTGGGCTCCTCCAGGCCGCTGACCAGGGTCAGCGTGGTCGACTTGCCGCATCCGGTCGGTCCCACCACGGCAACGAACTCGCCGCGCCCGATGGTGAGGTCCAGATCTCGTACGGCGGTGTGGAGCGCCCCCGACGGAGTCCGGAACGCTTTGCTCGCGCCCCGCAGCTCGATGGCGGGGCTCGTTTCGCTGTTCATGAGGCGGGACGCTAGGTGCGTCCGGGGCACGGCGGCACCCTTGCGCTCACAACTCCCGCTTCTGCCCATAACCTGCGGTTCTGCTCGTTCTGCTCACGCTCGCAGAACGAAAGCGCAACGAGGGCTAGTCAGAGACGGCGGCGACGTTTACGTTGCGTTCACACAAGGCAAAACGGATCTTCGGGTTCCAGGCTGGCGGAAGGCAGAGGGCGAACGCATGCGAATTCACTGGCCCCGCCGTGTCTTCGCGCAGGTCCTGCTCACTCAGGTGGCCATCACGACCGGGGTGGTCATGCTCGTCACCGGACTCTTCCTTGCCCCGCTCAGCCACCAGCTGGACGACCAGGCGATGCGTCAGGCCCTGTCCATCGCCCAGACCACTGCCGCCGAACCCGCGCTGGTGCTCCACCTGACGAGCACCGAGCCCAGCCCCAGCGGTCCGGTACAGGCCGAGGCGGAGCGGATCCGGCGGGCCACCGGTGCCCTCTACATCGTGGTCATGGACACCCGCGGGGTCCGCTGGTCGCACACCGACACCCGACAGATCGGCAAGCACGTCTCCACCGATCCCAGCACGGCCCTGGCCGGCCGGGAAATCATGCAGATCGACGACGGAACCCTGGGCCGCTCCGCGCGCGCGAAGGTCCCCCTCCGCGACAGGAGCGGGACCATCGTCGGTGCCGTCTCGGTGGGCATTGCCTACGACAGCGTCCGCGAGCGGCTGCTCGGAACCATTCCCGGACTTCTGCTCTACGCGGGGGCTGCCCTCGCCGCAGGTGTGCTGGCTGCCCTGGCCGTCTCGCGACGCCTGCAGCGCAGCACGCATGGACTGGCCTTCGCCGACATCTCGGCGCTGCTGGACGAGCGCGAGGCCATGCTGCACAGCATCCGCGAAGCAGTTCTCGCCGTCGATGCCCGGGGGCGGATCCGTCTGCTGAACGACGAGGCGCAGCGCCTGCTGGAGCTGACCCAGGACGCCGTCGGACGTGTGCTGGGCGAGGTGCTGCCCCCAGGCCGTACGGCAGAGGTGCTGGCCGGGCAGGTCGACGGCGCGGACCTGCTCACCGTCTGCCGGGGACGCGTGCTGATCGCCAACCGCATGCCGACCGGTGACGGCGGCGCGGTGGTCACCCTGCGCGATCGCACCGAATTGGAGCTGCTCGGCCGCGAACTGGACTCCACGCACGGCCTTCTCGACGCGCTCCGCGCCCAGGACCACGAGCATGCCAACCGGCTCCACACCCTGCTCGGGCTGCTGGAACTCGGGAGGCACGACGCGGCGATGGAGTTCGTCGCGGAGGTGGCCCATGGCCACCGGGCATCGGCGGAGCAGGTCGCGGAACGCGTCAATGACCCTCTGCTGTCTTCGCTACTGGTGGGCAAGTCGGCCATCGCCGCAGAGCGAGGTGCGTCGTTGCGCATCTCCCCCAGCACCCTGCTCCCCGACGTGGTGGTGGACCCGCGCGATCTGGTGACAGTCCTGGGCAACCTGATCGACAACGCACTGGACGTCGCTTCGCTCATCGAGGTGGAACTCTTCGCGGAGGGCACCACAGCGGTCCTGCGGGTCAGCGACAACGGTCCTGGCGTAGCGCCCGATCTGCGCGAACAGATTTTCACCGAGGGCTGGTCCACCAAGGAGTCCCCCTCACATCGGGGTCGTGGGCTCGGCCTGGCACTGGTACGCCGGCTCGCGGAGCGTTACGGCGGCGTGGCCCGCGTCAGTGCCAGGGCCGGCGGTGGCGCGGTCTTCACCGTCGTCCTGCCCGAGACACTCGCCGTCCGGCAGCTGACCGAAGTGGGAGAGTTTCAATGATCGACGTCCTCGTGGTGGACGACGACTTCCGTGTGGCCGAGATCAACGCGGCCTACGTGGCCAAGGTGCCCGGCTTCCGCGTCGTCTCTCGCGCGCACACCGCCGCGCAGGCACTGTCCGTGCTGGAGCGCGAACATGTCGACCTCATACTGCTCGATCACTATCTGCCGGACGAGACGGGACTGACGCTCGTAAGGCGGCTTCGCCAACGCAGCCACACGGCAGACGTGATCATGGTGACGGCCGCTCGGGATGTCACGACTGTGCAGACCGCCATGCGCTACGGCGCCCTGCAGTATCTGGTCAAGCCCTTCAGCTTCGGCGGTCTGCGGTCCAAGCTGGAGAGCTACGCCGCCCTGCGCCGCACTCTGGAAGGTGTCGGCAGCGGCCGGGGCGAGGCCGGGCAGGAACAGGTCGACCAGATCTTCGGGGCGCTTCGCACTCCGCAAACCGTTGCCGCAGCGAGCCTGCCCAAGGGGCACTCCGCGCCCACCGCCGACGTCATCCGCCACGTCCTGTCGGCAGCCCACGAACCGCTGTCGGCACACGAGGTCGCTGTCCGCGCCGGATTGAGCCGCTCCACGGCCCAGCGATACCTCAAGTATCTGGAGAGCGCGGGTCGCATCAGCCTCAGTCTCAAGTACGGCGACACCGGCCGACCGGAACACCGCTACGCGTGGGCCGGGGCGAGCTGAGGACCGTGAGGTACTGAGGCATCCGGCACGGCACCATCAGCGGTGCTCGGGGCGGCTGCGGTGCCGACGGAGATCACGCCGGACGGACCGCCGGCCGCTACCGGTCGGCCGAGGCGGTACCGGAGCTCGTGATCGAGCCCACCGGTCACGCGGGCAGGCGCGGCACGCTGTCGACCAGGCGACGTGTGTACGGGTGCGCGGGAGCGCCCAGCACCTGTCCGGTTTCGCCCTGTTCGACGATGTGGCCACTCTCCAGGACGGCAGTGCGTTCGCACAGCGAGGCCACTACCGACAGGTCGTGGGAGACCATGACGAGAGTCAGACCCTGCTCCTGCTTCAACTCGTTCAGCAGGTCGACGACTTTGACGCGGGTCGTGACGTCGAGTGCGCTGACGGGTTCGTCGGCGAGCAGCACCCGCGGGTCGCACACGGTCGCGCGGGCAATCGCGATGCGCTGGCGCTGGCCGCCGGAGAACTCGTGCGGATAGCGCTCGGCGGCGTCGGCCGGGAGTCCGACCCGTTCCAGGGCTTCGGCCACCTTGGGCGCGGCCGTGCTCCGGCTGTCGATACCGAGGGAACGCAGTGGTTCGGACACGATGCTGCCGACGCGGCGACGCGGATCCAGCGACGAGTACGGATCCTGGAAGACACACTGCACGCTGCGCCGGAAACGCCGCATCTGCTCGCGGTCGCGCGGTTTCAGCTCGTCGCCGTCGAACCGGACGGTGCCGGAGGTTGCCCGGGCGAGCCCGAGCAGCAGCCGCAGCAGAGTCGTCTTGCCCGCTCCCGATTCACCGACGAGGGCGAGGCTGTGCCCGGTCTCGACGGCGAAGGAGATGTCCTCGACGACGGGCGCGGTGTGTCCGCGGTAGGCGAAGGAGGCTCCGTTCAGCTCCAGTACGGGCGTCATCACGCGTTCCTCAGGTCAAGAGCCGATTCCAGCTGCCGCGCGCTCGCCACCAGCGCCTTGGTGTACTCCTCACGCGGCTCCCGCACGATCGTGCGGACGTCGCCCTCCTCCACGGCGCGGCCGTCCTTCATCACCACGACGCGATCGGTGACCTTCGAGACGACCGCGAGGTCGTGGCTGACGAAGAGGACGGCCATGTCCCGTTCCCGTACGAGGGTGTCGAGCAGGTCGAGCATGTCGGACTGCACGGTGACGTCGAGCGCGGTGGTCGGCTCGTCCGCGATGAGCAGCTTCGGGTCGCATGCCAGTGCCATGGCGAGCGCGACACGCTGCCGCTGCCCCCCGGAGATTTCGTGCGGGAAGGCGCGCGCGATCCGGTCGGGCTCGGGCAGCCGCACCTGCTCCAGCGCGTCCACGACAGCCCGCTTCAGCTCGGCGCCCCTCAGCCCTCGCCTTCTGCCCAGCGGTTCGGCGATCTGCCTGCCGACACGCATCAGCGGATCGAGTGCGGTGAGCGGCTCCTGGAAGACGATGGCGGCGTCCCGGCCGCGTACGCCCGTGAGCTGCTTCTCGCTCGCGCCCACGATCTGCGTGCCGGCGAGTTCCACGCCGCCGCTGGCCGTCATGCCGTCGGGCAGCAGGCCGAGCACGGCGAGGGTGGTCAGCGACTTCCCGGAGCCCGACTCTCCGATGAGGCCGAGTCGTTCGCCGGGAGCGATGGTCAGCGAGAGGCCGTCGACGAGCGTGCGCCCGTCTGCCGTACGGATCCCGAGGTCGCGCACGTCGAGGATGTTCATGCGCGCCTCCGTCGGGCCGCCGGGTCGAGGGTGTCGCGCAGTCCGTCGGCGATGAGGTTCACGCCGATGACGAGCAGGACGAGCAGGATGCCGGGGGCGAGCGCGCCGGCCGGGGCCGTGGTGAAGGTGGCCTGCGCCTCCTGGAGCATGCGGCCCCACGAGGCGTTGGGCGGCGGCGCCCCCAGACCCAGATAGGACAAGCCGGCCTCGGCCAGCACCGCGAGTCCGAACTGGAGGGCCAGGTTCACCACGAGCGTCGGCCAGATGTTGGGCAGCACATGCCCGGCCACGATTCGCGGCCACGAGGTGCCGGACGTGCGCGCGGCCGTGATGTAGTCCTGCGCCAGGACCCGCTTGACCAGGATCCGCACGAGCCGTCCCACGACCGCGCTCTGCGCGAGGCCGATCGCCAGCACGGCCGACCCCAGTGTGGCCGAGTGGGCGGCGACGATGAGCATCGCCAGCAGCAGCGTCGGAAAGGCGATCAGGATGTCGAGGAAAGCGGAGAGCGTGTCGTCCAGCCAGCCCTGGGCGAACGCGGCCAGCACCCCCAGCGTGACGCCGACCGTGGCCGCGATGAGGACCGATCCCAGGCCCGCCTCGAAGGCGACGCGGGAGCCGGTCATCAACTGGGTGAACAGATCACGGCCGAGCTTGTCGGTGCCCAGCAGATGTCCCGCGCCGGGGCCCGTGAGCCGTCCGCCGGACGTGTCGTCGGCGGCGTACGGGACCCAGAGGGCCGAGACCAGCGCCAGGAGAGCGATCAGGCCGGCCAGTACGCATCCGACGCTCAAGGTGTACGAGCGCTTCGTCGACTGCTTCATCGGGTACCTCCCGAGAGCCTGCCCCGCAGCCGCGGATCGATGATCCGCTGCACGAAGTCGGCCGCGAAGCCGATCATCAGCACCGCGAGCGTCGAGACGAACAGCACGCCCTGGATCACCGGATAGTCGTGCTGCTCGATGCCGGTCGCGAGCAGGGAGCCGAGGCCGGGAAGCGCGTACACCGACTCCACGACCACCGCGCCCAGCAGCGTGGACGCCAGCTCGATGCCGAGGATCGAGATCACCGGTACCGAGGCGTTGCGCAGCCCGTGCCGCCACATGGCCCGCCCGAACGACGAGCCCAGGGCTCGCGCGGTGCGCAGATAGTCGCTGTCCAGTACGTCGAGCGTGGCCGACCTGACGTAGCGGATCAGTGAGGCGCTCATCACGAGCGCGATGGTGATGACGGGCAGGGCGAGCGAGCGGACCGCCTCGACCGGCTGTGACCAGCCGTCCGGCGGGAAGCCGCCTGCGGGGAGCCAGCCGGCGTTCAGCGCGAAGACGGCTATCAGGATCATCCCGAGCCAGAACACGGGGACCGCGATCCCCAGTTGGGAGACTCCGCTGAGAAGCGCGCCGTACCAGGTCCCGCGCCGGTGCGCGGCGACGAAGCCGACCGGGACGGCGATGAGGACCGCCAGGACGAACGCCGTGAGCGTGAGCGGAATGGTGACGTTCAGTCGCGAACCGACCTCGGGCGCGACCGGCAGCGAGCTGACGAACGACGTACCGAGGTCACCGCTCGCCAACTGCCCGATCCAGTGGACGAACTGTTCGGGCAGCGGCTTGTCGGAACCGATGGAGTGTCGCGCCGCCGCTATCTGCTCGGGGCCGGCGCCCACCGAGGTGAGCGCGTTGGCGGGGTCGCCAGGCAGCATCCGCAGCAGCACGAACAGGACCACACTCGCGAGCGCCAGAGACACCAGCAGGAAGGCGAGACGGCGCAGGAGATACCGCGCCATCAGCCCTTCTCGATGTCGTAGGCGAAGAACTGCGAGTTGAGGCCGTTGACCGGGTATCCCGAGAGCTTGCTGCTCGCCACGACGATCTGCGGGTACAGGTACAGCCAGTCGCTGGCCGCGTCCTCGGCGGTCCTGCGGTTGACCTTCTTCAGCAGCTCGGTCTGCTCAGCCGTGCCGGAGGCCTGCTCGGCCTGCTCGACCCACTTCGTGACCTGCTTGTTGTCGTAGCCCCAGTAGAAGTCGGGGTTGCCGTACCAGACCAGGTCACGGTCGTTGACGTGTTCCTGGAGCGTGGCCGTGAAGTCGTGGTTCTTGTAGACCTTCGTGTACCACTCGTCCGGCGTGATCGTGTTGATCTTGACGGTGATGCCGACCTTGGCGAGCTGCGACTTGATGAAGGTCGCCGCGGTCGGGTGCGGGTCGTAGTTCGGGGTGTCGAGGGTGAAGGTGAATCCGTTCTGGTATCCGGCCTCGGCCAGCAGCTTCTTGGCGCGCGCGGTGTCGTAGCCATTGACCTTGGTGAGGTCCTCGTACCAGGGGTCGGTGGGCGGCACCATCGAGCCGATGAGCTTGCCGTAGCCGCCCCAGACCGACTCCAGCAGCTTCTTGTCGTCGATGGCCGCGGAGACGGCCTGGCGGACCTTGACGTCCGTGAACGGCTTGGCCTTGTCGTTGAAGGCGAGCAGCAGTTTGGTCGTCGAGTTGCCGTCGTTGACCTTGTAGTTCTGGTTGCTCTTGAACTGGTCGAGGGCGTCGGGCGACTGCTCGCTCGTGACGACGTCCACGGCGTTGGTCAGGAGCGCGTTGTTGAGAGCGGTCGCTTCCTTGTAGTAGTGGAAGACGACCTGCTTGTTCCTGGCCGCGTCACCCCAGTAACCGGCGAACCGGTCGAGGCTGAGAGCGGAGCCCCGGGTCCACTTGTTCAGGCTGTACGGGCCGGTGCCGTCCTCGCTCGTCTTGAGGCTCTTCGCGTCGGAGTTGATGATCCACACGTAGGAGAGGTTGTAGACGAAGGAGATCGACTTCTTCGACAGCTGGACCTTCACCGTGCGCGCGTCCGGTGTCTCGAAGGACTTGATGACCTCGAGATTGCTCTTGCGCGCGGACTGCGAGTCCTTGGCGATCACCTTCTCCAAGCTGTACTTGACGTCCTGGCTGGTGAGCTCCTTGCCGCTGTGGAACTTCACGCCGTCGCGCAGGGTGAAGGTGTACGTGAGTCCGTCGCCACTGACCTTGTAGTCCTGGGCGAGCAGGTTCTCGACCTTGCCGTCGTCGGTGAGCTTGAACAACCCTTCGTACACATTGCCGTTGAGCGCCTCGGTGACGCCCTGACCGCCGCCCGCGGTGTTGTCGAGATTCTGCGGCTCGTAGAGCGAACCGATGTTGACCGTGGAGTTCTTGTCGTACGCCCCTCCGGCGGCGCCGCCGGCGCCGTTGGAGCCCCCGCCGCAGGCGGTGAGGGTCAGGGCGAGGGCAGCGGCGGTGGCGCCGCCGTACAGGGAGGTCTTCTTGATGCTCATGAGGAGTACGCGCTTTCGTGCTGCGATGCGGGAGTGCGGGGGTTGGTCAGTGCTGCGCGGGGAAGCCGTCGCGGAAGACGGGGCGCTTCTCGCCGGCTTCGACGGGCAGGTGGAAACGGTTCTGCCGCGGCGGCATCGGACAGTTGTACTGGTCGGAGAATCCGCAGGGCGGCACGAAGGCGCGGTTGAAGTCGAGAAGGACGCGGCCCTCGCCGACGTGGGTGACGAAGAGGAAGCGCCCGGCGCCGTACGTGGTGTCGCCGTTGGTGGGGTCGCCGAAGACGAGCAGCAGGGTGCCGTCGTCGTCGAAGGCGCTCAGCGTGTAGTCCCTGCCGTCCAGGGTGAGCACGATGTCTCCCGGCACGGCGAGGTCACGGGTACCACCGTTGTCCCGGATGTGTTCGAACCCCACCCGCCGGGCACCGGGCACCGGGGTGTACGAGGCCTCCAGCACCCAGGCCGGGTCGTACGGGAAGACATCGGTGCGCTCGAAGTTCTGGATCGCGGGCGACTGCGCGTCCCAGAAGCGCAGGCCGTGCTCGGGGTCGCCGGTGACGAAGTCGGTGCGCTCGACTGTGGTGACGGTCACTGTCTCCGGCTGTCCGGCACGGGCCGCATCGAGGTCGGGGCGCTCACCGGCGGGGGCCCAGCGGGTCTCGACGAGAGCGAGGTTCCCCGCGGGCGAAGTGACCGAGCGGCGCCGCTCGGCGCGCCATGCCTCCCAGTCCGCGGCGTGGTCGGTCGGCTGATCCGGGACGGCGGCGTGGGACACGGCTTTACTCATTCACGTAGACGATCGTTGGCTGCCACACGTCGAATGTCACACTGTGTGAAGTTCAGCCCAAAGGACCTTCTTTATCTTCCATAAGGCGAACTAATGTCAAGTTGGACTACATGGTGAGACAGGGCCGGGAGGCGCAGGTCAAGCCCGGCCATCGGCAGGCGGGCTTCGAACCTGCACCGCTGTCGACACCACAGCCGCCCTCCCGGCCGACCCAATCGTCAGCGCGCACGCACCGAGGGTGACCGGAGCCTCGCCCTCGTCGATGCCGAAGGTGCCGGCCGCCCGCCGCCGTCTCCGCGTCCGCCTCGACCGGATCCCGCCTTCCCTGCGGCGCAGCCGGGTGCGACGCCGCCTCTGTCCGGCGTTCCCGCCGGCGCGGATCGCACCATCACCTGACACACCATCAGGAAGCTTGCTGTGCAACCCTTTGGGGGCAGGAGAGGAGTTGGCGCGTGCGGCTACCGCGCCGGTGGGCCGGGAACGCAGGCAAAGGGGTACGAGCGGTAAATGAACGCATGGCAGCGTGCTCCGGCATGCGGCGTGCGGCGTGCCGGAGCACGCTGGATCTGAGGCTGCTTGTCCCCCCGACCTGCAGCCTGCCAGGAAAGGGGTGGCAGCCATGTTCGCGAGGCTGAGTACCTATCAGGGTTCACCCGTTCCTGCGGAGGGAGACCTCACCGCAAACTGGGATGCGGTTCTCGAGCAGATCCGGGAAGTTTCCGGCTTCCGGGGCGTGTATTACCTCGTCGACCGGGCCTCCGGGAAGGCCACGTCCCTGACACTATGGGATGACGAGCAGGCCATGCAGGCCAGCGAGGACCGGGCCACCCGGCTCCGCGAGGAAGTCGCCCACAGGGAAGGCCAACGGGTTGTCTCGGTCGAGCGCTTCGAGGTGGGATTCGGTCACGTGGAGCCATAGCGGCCGGCGGTCCGGATGTCGACCGCGCCGCACAGCCGCCGGCCGACGCTCACGGACGACTGCACGTGACGGGTTGCACGAGCGCCTGGATCCGCGCCCGGTCGCGGCCGATTCGGGATCCGCTACTTCGCCGACGCGTCCGGGGAGCGACGCTGAGCCATTCGTGTTGTGATCGATGACGGAGGGGCAACGCTGTCGAGGACGGAGGAAATCATGACTGCCAAGCTGCTAGCGCGAGACATCATGTCCAGTGGCGTGCAGTGCGTCGGTGCGCACCAGTCGCTGTTGGATGTGGCGAAAATGATGCGCGACCTCAACGTCGGTTGCCTGCCCATCTGCGGCGACAACAACAGGCTCACCGGCTTGATCACCGACCGTGACATCGTCATCACCTGCTGCGCCGAGGGCGTGGACCCGGCGACCGTGCAGGCAGGATCCCTCAGTGCCAAGGTCCACTGGATCGATGCCGCAGCAGATGCCTCCGAGGTCCTGACGACCATGGAGGAACATCAGATCAAGCGGCTGCCGGTGATCGACGTCCAAAGCGGCCACCGCCTGGTCGGCATGATCACGGAGGCCAATCTCGCGAAGAACCTGAGCGACGAACAGATCGCCGAGTTCGCGAGCCGCGTGTACGCGACCGCTTAGACCTCCGGTCAGTCCGCACATGAAGGCGTCTCGCCGAACCTCGGAAGGAGATACCCCGAGGGTATTTTCTCCGGGGTGCGTGTCCGCTCCGACGGATCGAGACGGCGGCGCGGCCGGGGCAGGCAGGTTGACAGCTTCCGAGGGTTTGGGCGCGGCCCGTGGAGTTCCACCCCTGTTTGGGCGCGGCCCGTGGAGTTCCACCCCTGCTCAGCGGTGGGATTGTCCGAAGGTGGCGGCGGCAAGCACGGAGCCGTCAGCGGTGAGCAGGCGGACGCTGGCGACCGGCGCCGTGCCGGCGGGGTAGGGTGCGCCCCAGGCGCCGTAACCGTCCTTGCTGAGGGCAAAGGAACCGACCTGGACGGTGGAGCCGTCGGCCCGCTGAAGCTGGCACCGGACGGTGCCGGAGTGCCCGTCGGCGTCCACCTTCATGTACAGCCAGGGCGAGGCTCCGGTGTAGAGGAAAATCTGCCCGCGCGACTCGCCCCCGTGGGTGAGTGGGGCGGTGAGCAGGTGCGACTGCACCGGAGAGACGATCGGCGCGACCGGGGCCGGACGACCGACGGATGCGCCAAGCACCCAACCCCCGCCACCAAGGGCAAGGCCCGCCGCGGCTGCCGCCGCAGCGAGGGCAAAGCGCCGCCACGGTACGCGCTGACGCGGCCGTCGCCCGGAAGACAGTCCCAGCCGGTCCATCACCCTGTCCTCGAAGCCGACCGGCGGTTCGCTTCCCGGGACAAGATCCAGCAGCGCGTCCGCCGTGGCCACCAGCTCGTGAACGTATTCGCGGCAGGCAGGACAGTGCTCCAGGTGGTCCATCGCCCCGGCCCGCTCCTTGGCGGGCAGAACGCCGAGCGCCAGCTCCGCACCGATCTCCCGGAGCTGCTCACAGGTGAATCCACGGGTCTCAGTCATCGTGGTCCGCCTGCTTGGCTGCGAGGGATGCGCGGAGCTTGCCCATGGCTGCCCTGATCCGGGTCTTGGCGGTACCGAGCGGGATCTTCTCGAAATCGGCGACCTGCTGAGCTGTCATCCCGTAGATGCCGGCCATCACCAGCGCACGTGCCTGATCGCGCGGCAGCGCGGCAACCGCTCGACGCAGTTCCGCTGCGGTTTCGGCAGAGAGCGCCTGCCGCTCCGGCGTGCTGGTGACGGTCTCCATCATGTTCTCCAGGTCTGCGGGGTCGGCTGGAGTGGCCTTGCGGGCGCGTACGGCGTCAATTGCAAGGTTATGCGCGATGGCCGCCAGCCAGGTGGGCACCGACCCCCGGCGCGGGTCGTAGACCTGAGCGTGTCGACAGGCGCGCTCGAAGGTCTGCTGAGCGATGTCCTCGGCGAGTTGGACGTCTCCGACCACAGCGACGGCCACGCCGAAAACCCGGCGCTGGAACCGCCGAACGAAGGCCACGGCGATCTCGGGATCGCCGGTCATGAGGCCGGCCAGCAGCGCTTCGTCGGGCACCCGCTCCAGGGGAATGCCAATCCTGCGCATACTCCCTACGTAACACGAGCCCCCAGGGATTGCCTCCGCCCGGCAGCCGTCGGCGCTGCCGAAGAACTGGGTCGGAACCCGGGTCGCGGTCCAGGTACCAAAGCCTCCTGGCGCGAACACGCAGCGCCGACCTACCCGGACCGGGCCGATCATGAACCCTTGGCCCGGCAGCACCGTAGGTAAGAAAGGCACGCTCTTACGAACGACAGTGGCCGACCGGTCCCAGGACCGGAAGGCTCGGCGGGCACCGGAAACGCCCCGGCGTGACCCCGGTCCGCAGCCCCTGTCAGAAGCACGGCGGCGTCGGCCGCCTCGGACCCCTGGAGTCGTGATGACGTCTCACACGACCCACCTCGCACTGCGTGGGACCGCAGCATTCTGCGCCCTGGCCAACGCGGTGATCCACCTCTCGCTGGTCCCCTCCCACCTGGCGGAGATGCCTTACATCGGCATTCTGTTCCTGGTCGGCAGCGTGGTGATGCTCGCCGTCGCCGCAGCACTCGTCCTTCAGAGGCAACCGTTCGGCGCATGGCTGATCGGGGCGATTACCAGCATCGGCATGATCGTCGGATTCCTGCTGTCCCGCACCGTCGGGCTGCCGGACTATCGCGAAGCCGGCTGGGAGCCGCCGTACGGCGTCCTGTCCCTGGTGGTGGAAGGCATCTTCGTTCTCACCTTTCTGGCCTGGCTCAGGGAGAACGACGCCGGGCGGGTTGCTGATCCGGGACCCCGAGAAGCTCCCGGTACGAAGGCTCCGCCCGCGCGGTTGCCGTAGACGGAGACGCAGCCCCGATTCGCCACCCCCGACGCCTTCACGGACTCCGCCCGCATGCGAGAAGATGTGCATATTTCTTCCATTTTGCGAAGTTGTTACCTCTGCGGGTGGTGCGTCCCTGAACGCGGCCGTAGCGTCGGTATCGGAACAACCGTTGAGGGGCCGGCAGCACCGTCCGGCATCTGCTCCGGATTCGCAGATCGCGCCCCGGGGCGGACCAGGCGTACGGCAAAGGCCAGATGGGCTCGGAGAGAGACGGCTGGGAGCGGACATGCAGAGACACAAGCTGAAGGCAGCGGTATTGATCTGTGCCGCGGCATCGCTCGCAACAGCGATCGCACCGGCATCCGCTTCCACAGGGACACGGTCACCCGCCGACGTCGTGATCGTCGACTGCTTCTCTCATCCTCAAGTACGCCCGAACGAGTTCTTGATCGCCTGCGGGGATGGCAACAGCATCCTCACCGCACTCCGGTGGTCGGCTTGGAAACCCGATTTCGCCGCGGGCCGCGGGCTCAACGTAGTGAACGACTGCCGGCCGTTCTGCGCCGCCGGCACGTTCCACTCCTATCCCGTGACCGTCAGGCTCGACCGCTCGGAGCCGCTGAAGAAGCATCCCCACCAGCGGCACTACACCCAGCTCCATCTCGTCTTCACCGACAGCAGGCCGTCGGAGATGCCGAGAGTGGTGACTTACCGGCTCTGGACCTGACGGCTCCCCGCCCTTTGGCCCGCCATCTGCCATGGCGCCTCTCGGACACGCCCCGAGGGGCGCCTCCCCTTTCATCGGTGTGCCCCCTCCGCGCCGACGCCCACCGGGCGTCATTCTCCGGATCGTCGCCACGGTCCGCGATCGCCGTTCGTGCAGCACCCGGAACCCGGACTCCTTGAGATACCCAATCGCCGCACGCCGTCTTCAACTACGCCGGCCCCGCCCTGAGCGTGCTCTACGGCATGACCGGCTTCAAGATCGAGAAGACCGCACCTGTCGCCGCCGACACCGAGCCCGACGCTCAATGACAGCCAACTCGCAGCCCGCCAGGGCGCGTCGATGAGGGAACCGATGACCAACGCAGACACCGGGGCCACCCCGTCCACCGTCCCCGAAGGACAACCCGCGGTCAAGCTGACCCTGCTCACGCTGACCGCCATGGTCGTCGGCTCGATGGTGGGCGCCGGGGTGTTCTCCCTGCCCCGGCGGTTCGCCGAGGAGACCGGCGTCGCCGGCGCGCTGATCTCATGGGCGATCACAGGTATCGGCATGCTGATGCTGGCCTTCGTGTTCCAGTCCCTCGCGGTCCGCAGACCCGACCTCGACGCGGGCGTCTACGCTTACGCCAAGGCCGGCTTCGGTGAATACCTCGGCTTCTTCTCGGCGTTCGGGTACTGGGCCAGCGCGTGCGTCGGCAACGTCACCTACTGGGTACTCATCATGTCGACGATCGGCGCTGTCGCACCGCCCCTCGGTGACGGCGACACCGTCCTTGCGGTCGTCCTGTCCACCGTCGGCCTGTGGGCGTTCTTCTTCCTCATCCGGCGCGGAGTGAAGGAAGCGACGGCCATCAACAGGATCGTGACCGTGGCCAAGGTCGTCCCCATCCTGGTCTTCGTCATCCTGGCCCTCTTCTTCTTCAACCCGTCCGTCTTCGCGGACAACTTCGGCGGAGCGGACTACGCAGGATCGCTCTTCCACCAGGTCCGCGGCACCATGCTCGCCACCGTCTTCGTCTTCCTCGGCGTCGAGGGGGCCAGCGTGTACTCCCGCCATGCCAAACGCCGTGAGGACATCGGCCGGGCCACCGTCCTCGGCTTCCTCAGTGTCCGGCGGAGCGATGTGGCGTCGCTGCTGAGGCAGCGTCGCGTCGAGGGCTGCGGCGAGTTCGGAAATCGTGGGCCTGGCAGCCGGATCGGGCCGCAGGCAGCTGTCGATGGCCGTGGCGAGATCACGCGGGAGGCGTCGGCGGGACCGGACGGGCTGAGCGGGTTTCTCAAGCTGCGGATACCAGTCGTCCTCACCGCTCGTGTCGTCGCTGTCGTCGGTCCCGTCCGTGGTGACGCCGTTGTCGAACGGCACGTCGCCTACGGCGACTTCGTACAGCGTTGCGCCGATGCCCCACACGTCGGCCGCGGCCGACAGCGGCCCGCCACGCGCCTGTTCGGGAGCCATGTAGCAGAAGGTGCCGATACCCGGAGGTACGCTTCCGGGCGGTCGTGCGACGCTCAGGTCGAGCACTTTCGCGTGCCCGCAGTCGACGACGACGTTGGACGGCTTGAGGTCCAGGTGCAACAGGCCGTGACCGTGGAGGTAGTGCATCGCGGAACACAGGTGCACACCGAGAAGGGCCACGTCCGCGGCGGCCGGCCTGCGGCGCAACCGGCCGATGAGGTGGGCCAGCGTTTCGCCTGTCAGCGTTTCCAGCACGACGATCGGCTCGGGCGACTCAAAGGTCTCGTAAGCGCGGACCAGGCGCGGATGGGTGAATGTCCGGAGCCAACGGCCCTCTCGCAGCAGCCGGTCGCGCAGCTGCTCCTCGTGGCGGTGGTCGGGGCGCAGGACCTTCACGACGCATCGGCAGTCCCGCTCCTCGCTCCAGGCGTCGTAGAGGTCGAGCCAGCCGGTCCGGGCCAGGTGCGCCAGGACCTCGTACCCCGGCGCGGGGATCGTTCCGGGTGCGAGGGGCGGAACCGGTCGGGACATGACGCGGCTCATGAGAGAACCTTCCGAGCGGGTGGGGAGGTGGAGAGGGCCGGGACGGTCACTCCGTTCAGCCGGTGAAGACTGGCGTAGGCCCCGTCGCGCAGGAGCAGGTCCTCGTGCGTGCCGCGCTCGACGACCCGGCCGCCGTCCAACACCAGGGTGGAGGTGGCGTCGCGGGTGGTGATCAGATTGTGGGAGATGACGATGGTGGTCCGCCCGGCCATGAGCCGGCGCAGCGGTTCCATGATCCGGCGGCCCGACTGGGTGTCCAGGCCGGTGGTCGGTTCGTCCAGGATCAATACGGGCGCGTCCCTGATCATCGCGCGGGCGATCGCGAGTCGCTGGGCCTGCCCGCCGGACAGCGTGCGGCCGCGCTGACCCACCACGGTGTCGTAGCCCTCGGGAAGCAGCTGGATGAAGTCATGGGCGTCGGCGGCGTGCGCCGCCGCGACGATGTCCGCCTCTGCCGCGTCCGGGCGGCCGTAGGCAATGTTCTCCCGTACGGTGCCGTGGAACACGAGCGTCTCCTGCAGTACCACCGCGACGTTCTCGCGCAGTTCGGACAGCTGCAGATCCCTGAGGTCGGTGCCGTCGAGGAGGACTGACCCCTGATCCGGATCGTAGAAGCGCAGTTGCAGCTTCCCGACCGTGGATTTTCCGGCACCGCTCGCACCGACCAGCGCCAGCGTCGTGCCGGGCGTCACATGGAACGACACATCGGACAGCGCCCACCGGGACGTACCCGGATAGCGGAAGGAGACGCCACGGAATTCGACGTCGCCCCGGGCCCGCCCGACCCTCCGGGCGTCGGCGGCTTCGACGACCTGGGGGCGCTGGTCGAGCAACTCGATGATCCGCTCGGCGGAGGCGGACGCCGCGTAGAACGTGTTGGTGAGGTGGGACAGACCGCGGATCGGACTGTAGAGGCTGCTCAGCAGCGCGAGGAAGACCAGCAGCCCGCCCAGCGTGAGCTGCCCCTGGGCCAGCTTCCATGTGCCCAGGCCCATGACGGCCAGCGCGCCGGTCAGTTCGATGACCTCGACGATGGGGCTGTAGACAGCATGGATGCGTGCCGAGGCCATCGCCGCGCGGAACTTGCCCACGCTCTCGCGTGCGAACCGGTGTTCCTCGGTCTCCTGCCGGTTGTATGCCTGCACCAGCGCGATGTTGCCGAGTGACTCCTCGGCGATCGCGCTGATCGAACCGCTGCGCCGCCGCCGCTCCCGCGATGCGGCCTTGATCAGCCGGGAGAAGCGGCGGGCCGCGCACCAGAAGAGCGGCACGATGACGAGCGCGAGGATGGTCAGATCCCACCTCAGGTAGAACAGCAGTCCCAGGAAGACGCCCAACCGGATCACGTAGTAGAGGCCGTCCGCCACCCCCGAGAGGAGAAACGTCTCGACCGCGTCGACATCGCCCGTGATACGCGACAGCACGTCCCCCAGCCGCCGCCGTTCGAAGAACCCGAGCGAGAGGCCCTGGACGTGCCGGAACACATCCGACCGGAGGGCCAGCAGGAAACGCTCGCTGACCCAGGTGGACGTCACGTCGTCGGCGAACCCCAGAACGCCGGAGCCGATGATGAGCCCTGTGTATGCCAGGGCGATCCAGAGGAAGGGGCGCAGATCGCGTGGAACGAGGACGTCGTCCACCACAATCTTGTCGTCCACCACAATCTTGAAGAGCCAGATCTCGGCCGCGTCGACGACGGGTCCGATCACGCTGAAGACGAGTATCGGAATGAGGAAGCGCCGACCACCGCGCGTGTAGGGCCAGAAGCGCCGGAACGCGTCACGCGGGGCGACCGGCGGCGCGGCGGCGACGACCGCGTCGGGATCATCGGCCACAGACAGCAGCCGCCGCAGAACATGAAGCGAGACACGCCTCATAGACGCGTTCCTCAAGATCGTCGGCTGAACGGTCCAGGAGTCCTGGCCCGCTCAGCCGTCCTGTGCGGTCACCAGTGGTGACCGTGGTGGGAGTGACGACCGTGGCGACGCCGATCCCTTCCGTGGTCGTCGAATCCGTGGTCGTCGAAGTTCCTCGACGTCATGTCCCTCTTGTCGTGACGGTATTTCGCGGGGATGAGATGACTGAAGATCGCCATGAGCTTCCCTCCTGAAGAGGCTTCCAGACGGGATACGCTCCAGAGCGCTCGCGGGATTGCCTTGTTCGAAATTTTCCTGCCCGAATCCGCCTGCCGTTCTCGCGCGGACGGATACCGAGGTCCACTGCCGTCGCCATGGCCGCGTACCCCGATCGCACCGCTCCGGGCCCGCATCGACAACGAAATCGCCGGCGGCCCCGACGACGCGCGGGCCCGGCTACTGTTCGAGTACGGGCCCCGCTTCCTCCGCGACGCGAAGGAAGCCGCGCTCGACAGCGCGCTGACGGAGCGCCAGATCGCTGTCTGCACCGCGATCCTGGTTCTGGCGCAGCTCCACGGCCACTTCGCCTCCCAGGAACCGCCGCGCCTGCACGCTGCCGGCTTCGTCGCGATCGAGGACAGCTGCCGGAGGGATGTGCTCGCCGGCCGCCGCAGCCACGCCTGGGTGACCGTCGCCCTGCGCGCTTACGCCCGCGCCATCACCGGCCGCGACCTGGCGGACAGCCCCTGACGCGTCCGGGCCGGCCGTCGACCGCATCGAAGGGACCGCGAGGCCATCCGCAACCGTCTCGGCGACGTTCCGGTCACCCTGCCCGGTCCCTCGCTGAACCGTCTCTGCCGCAGGTCGCCCGTTCGCCGCAGCGGGCGGCGATCGGGCGCTCCTCAGGCGACCGGCTCGCCGATTCCCAGCATGTTCCCCTCGCTGTCACGGAACCAGGCGCCGCGTTCGCCCCGTGCACCCTTGCTTGGGTAGTTCCCTTCGATCTCGGCGATCCCGTCCCTCGTTCGAAATCCAGGTACGTCGACCTCCTCGAACACCACGCCGCGCCGTTTGAGCTCCGACACGACTGTCTCGATGTCGTCGACCTCCCAGGCCATCTGGGTGAAAGTGCCGGGAGAAGCTCCCGTTGATCGGAACAGTACGAAATCCGCGCCTCGGCACCGATACAGCAGCCCACCGGGCCGTTCATCGAGGGGCTCCAGACCGAGCTGCTCGGAGTAGAAACGCCGCGCCCGCTCCAGGTCCTGCGCTGGAAGCCTGGTCGCCACGTGGCCCCGGGCCAGCATGTTCCTGTCCTCTGCGTTCATGTCTCCACTGTGCCGTGAGCAGTGGCCGCAGGGGTGGAGGCGACGGCCGTCCCTGTCCGGCGGTGCCCTACGCAGCGAGGGACGAGCTGGTCAGGCACCACCTGGGACCGGTCCGACGAACCGACCAGGGGGTGCTGCCGCACGGGACTCCCGGCGATGAGGCGGCGGTGCTCACCCCGGCTGGGATTCTCCGGTCCGCAGCGCCATGTCGTTCCCGGCGGGCAGGCGCTGGAACGCACCTGTGACGATGTCGTCGCGCGGGTGTTCTCGATGTCGTCCTCGGCTCCGCACCTTTTCGGGACGCATCGTGACGCTTTCGAGGCAGACGCACGTCGACTGCTCCGGGAGCGCTCCCCGTCGGGCCGGTTCTCCGAACTCCGTCCGAGCCCCGAGGACTTCGTCCGGTGGGAAGGCCCCGCCGAGCTGTGATCAGGCGACCGGTGGCATGAGCTGAGACTTTGCGCCCGGCCCGGACTCTGGTGCGCAATTCCGGGTGGGTGGTCAGGCTGTGAGTCGGTAGCTGAGGCGGGTGAGGTTGCTGGTGCGGCTGCGGTCCAGTGGATGCTCGGTCCAGTGGGCGTCGAGGCGGACGACGTTGATCGCGGTGGCGGAGAAGGCGTGCTGGAGGCGGACTTTCGGCAGCCCGCGGTAGCGGGCCCGGCGGATGCCGGTGATGTCGAGGGCCTGGTTGATGGTTCCTTCCACTCCGGCCCGCAGGGCGTACTTGTCCTTCCAGGTCTTGGTCTTCTGTTCGGTGCGGGCGGCGGCGAGGGCGGTGTGCAGGTGCTCGGGGTAGAGGGTGAGCATGCGGTTGCCGCGCCGGGCCGAGGTGCACTCGGGTCGGACGGGGCATGCCTGGCAGTCCGTCTTGGCGAACTCGACGACGATGGCGTCTCGTTCGCGTTGTCGCACCGGGTGCCATCCGGTGCTGGTGTTGCCCTGGGGGCAGCGGACCTGGCGGGCTTTCCAGTCGATCCGGAAGGCACTCTTGTCGTAGCCGGTGTGGCTCTTGGCCTGGGCGGATCGGTCGAGGAGGACGGGAGTGACCATGACGGTTCCGCGGCTGCGTGCGGCCTCGATCAGTTCGGCGGAGGGGTAGCCGGAGTCCAGGTAGTGCTCGGCGGGCGGGAGGCCGCGGTCGGCGAGTTGTTGCTGGATCGGCGCGGTGGCCTTCACGTCCGGCACCGTCGACAGGGTGGTGGTCACATCCGTGATCAGTTTCGGCAGTCCCCGGGCTTCGGCTTCGGCTTCGGCTTCGGCTTCGGCTTCGGCTTCGGCTTCGGCTTCGGCTTCGGGGGGAGTGTTGTCGCAGCTCTCGGTGAGGTGGACCTTGTAGCCGAGCCAGAACAGGTCGTCGCCCTTGGCGGACCAGCGGGCGTCGGGGTCGTAGGGCGAGGCGAGGCGGAGATGGCCGGGCGGGACACCGTCCTCGTCGGCTTCCCGCTTGCTGACCACCTCCTTGCCCCGGCTGCTGGTGCGGACGGTGTAGGTCTGCACGAGGACTTGGCGCATGATGTCCACGGCCCCGATCTCCCGCAGCCAGGCCGGCGCGTCGGGCGACCAGACGGCCCGGCACAGCCGCAACGCGTCCTGGCCGTAGACCTGGGACAGCTGGTCGCGCTTGACCTTGGAGCCGGGCAGTTTCCAGCTGTCGACCCGAGGTCCGTAGCGGTGGGCGAACTCCGGCACGTCCACGGCCCGGGCCAGCCAGTCCGGTGCCGCGGCCGACAGCGCCTCCAGCGCAGCCCGCACGCTCTCCCCGGCCAGTTCCAACCGGTTCAAGTCCCGTACCGCGCTGACCACATGGGTGGAATCGGTGCGCTGCTTTCCTCCCGCGGCCACCAGCCCGGCATCAACGCAGTGCTCAAGGAGCCGGTCGAAGACGACACGTTCCATGCCGTTGCCGACCAGGCGGGCCCGGAACCGGGGCAGCACACTGTGGTCGAAGCCGGTGTCCGTCAGCTCCAGGCCGAGGGCGTACTTCCAGTCGATGGCCCGTATCGCCATCGCCGCGGCCTGCCGATCGGTCAAATTCTCCGCGAACTGCAACACCGTGACCAGCGACAGCATCCCCGGCGACAGGCCCGGCGCCCCACGCACCCCGAACGCCTCAGCGAACGGCTCATCGGTGAAGACCTCCCCGAGCCGGTCCCGCACCCGGATCGCCAAACTCTCCTGCGGGAACGCCGCCCGCGCGACCCGAACCGTCTGCTCCGGGACCGGCGGCAGCCCCATCGGCCGCAACGACATCACAACCCACCCTCCACGGCCGGACGACACGTAACGACCGCAGGAACGATCATCACCTACCGGTCAAGCAGCCGCCGAGAATTGCGCACCAGAGTCGGCCCGCTGTCGGTCAGAAACCGGGGGGGCTGTCGTCGCGGCAGGTGACGCCAGGCCGCGTGTTCACTGACCACATGTGCGTGCACTGCGGACACTGAAGGTGAACGACCGGTCCGTTGGTGGATATCAAATAGCGCCAGTGATCAGCGCAGTTACGGCGGTCGGCGCAGGTCCCACAGTGGCGGGCGTCGTCGCAGACGGGGCAGGCCATCCAGGCCCGGCGGGCGACGTCCGCCTGTGGGTCAATGGGCAGCCTCACGGCCCGGCTCCCTTCCCGGCAGGACACCGGCCGCCACCAGCAGGTCGTAGGTGCGCTGCTGCTCGGCGTCCAGGCCCGAGTAGAGGAGTGCGTACGCCTCGTCCTCGCCCTGGAGAACGGTGACCGGGTCCCAGTCGGGCCCGAGTGCGGCCACGACCTCGGCCCGACGCCGGGCTTCGTCGAAGGTCAGATCGATCGTGAAGGGTATGAGATCGGTGGGATCTTCCTTGTTCATGGCGAAACTTCCGATGCGCTGGTGGAATCCCACATGTACCAGGCGACCACAGCAACGTGGAAGGGTGACCTAAGTTGCCCTGGGGCGACGCAGCGCCCGACCCATCGGCGAGGAACCCTCGGATCGGCCGACAGGGGTGGGGCGTTGCCGGCGCCAGAGCCCCGACGGCTGGCCCGGTCCACGTACAGCACTGTGACGCACTTCATGGCCTGCCCCACGGAATGGACTGCGACCCGGCCCTGGGAGAGGTGGGACCGACGGGCCGGGTCCACCGGGGTGCTGTCGCGTCGTGGCCCGGCGGTCAAGGCCCTCGGCGCGGCGCCCGGCCGCGCACCAAGTACGGAGCCCGGGACCAGCGCCTGTCCCACCTGCCGACACCACCTCTCCAGGCAGCCCTGCGTACGACGCCGCCCGGCAAAGCCCGACTAGACTTTCACGACCGCTTTCCCGCCTTGGCGGGACACCGCAGCCCACTCAAGAAGTGCGGCACATGCCAACGCAACTACGACTAAGAGCTTGCATATGCAAGGAATATGTAACTATCTTGGCGCGTATGCAATCCTACACAATCGGCCAGGCGGCCCGTCTGTTGGGCGTGAGCCCGGATACCGCGCGGCGGTGGGCGGATGCCGGCCGGGTGGCCACGCATCGTGACAAGAGTGGACGCCGACTCATCGACGGCAGGGATCTGGCCGCCTTCTCGATCGAGGTCGCCGGGATCGGTGGTGGCGAGGAGGACGCCCCGTACACGTCTGTCCGCAACGCCTTTCCGGGCATCGTCACCGCCGTCAAGCTCGGCGATGTCGCGGCCCAGGTGGAGATCCAGGCCGGGCCGCACCGGCTGGTCTCGCTGCTGACCCGGGAGGCCGTGGAGGAATTGGGCCTCGAGGTCGGCGTGGAGGCCACCGCCCGCGTGAAGTCGACCAGCGTGCACATCGACCGCACCTGAGCGGACACGTACGGACGGCGGCCGGGGGTCACGCCTTCAGCGAGTAGGAGTGCGCGCGGGTGCCCGCCCGGGTACCGGGCCTGCGCGAAGAGCGAGGAACCGGAGGTACGGGGTCACGCCGTGGTGCGGCAGCGTGCGCCAGGGGTGGTCGGGCGGTGCGGGCTACGCGGGTACCGGACGTCACCCGCGTAGCCCGCCAACTGCCCGCTCCGCAGGGCCCGGTCCACCGCGTCCCGGTCCACGATCTTCGCCCGGGCCGCGTTGACCAGATACGCTCCGCTCTCCATCGCGGCGAGCGGCTCGTCCCCGAACAGGCCCCCCGCCTCCCCGAACAGGCCCCCCGCCTCCCGGTGCAGCAGCGCGTCGACGGGGACGAGGTCACCGTGCGGCGCCATGTCGGCTGCTGCGGATGAAAGGCCGGCACCGGCTCCCGCTCGACCTCCTCGGGCAGGCGGCGCCGGTCCGTACAGTGCAGCTTCACGTCGAACGGCGCGGGGCGGCGCAGCACCGCGAGCCGATGCGTCCGGCGGCGACGGTGCCGACGTACATACCCGCCAGGTCGCCCGACCGGGCCACGCGGTCAGCGTCGCCCCCGCGGAACGCCACCGGCGTGCGCTTCACGGAGCTTCCGCTGACCCGCGACCGGGTGTGGCCGGCCTTGGATGCGGCGGGCGCGGCAGCTGCGCATCAGCCGAGGACGAGCAGCCCCTCATAGAACTGCCGAAATAGAACTGCCGAAGCCCCACCCGGTTCGCCTCGCCGGTGTCACGTCCACGCCGTGTAGCCGCCGTCCACGCGTATCGCGCTGATGCCGCTGATGTGCCGGGCGCCGCAGCGGTCCTGCGGCAGCACGAGCTGCGGGCCGGTCCCGTCGAGCGGGGTGTCGTCGACGCTGGCCGCAAGCAGGACGGACGCACGGCCGAAGTCGGGGTCGATCTCCGCCCAGGACAGGACGGCGTGGTGACCGTCCGCGCCCGTCAGGGCGATCAGGAAGCGCAGGCGGTCCTTGCGCCGGGTGGGGTCGAAGGCAGGGCCGGCGTCGGACAGGACATCGTGCAGCAGCGGTCCTGCGAAGCAATGGTGCTGGATTCCGCTGGTGGCGCACTCAAAGCTCACCTGTACCCGGTGCTGGGGCCAGGCGAGCAGGTCGGGCACCGACAGCCGGGCCGGTCGCGCGAGGTCGCCGGACAGGGCGACCTCTGCCACCGGATCGACGGCCGGAAGGGAATGACTCACGGGCTACCACCTCCCGGATGTCGATACCCGGGCAGCAGTCCCGTATAAACGCACATGCCCACCATCATCTCCAGGCAGTCCAGCTCATGCGATGCCACAGGAGACTTCCACCTTGTATCTGCGGCAGTATGATCTGCACATGCATCTACCGGGTCGGGGAAGCAGCCGCCTCGATGTCAGCGCCGACACACTGCGGCGCCGGGTCGGGGGCGGAACACTGCAGGCCGAGCGTGACGAGCTGGGCCGGCGAATGATCCACGGGCCGGAACCGGCTTCCTCCGCCCGGGAGTTGCACCGCGCCGAGCGGACGAACAACGGATCCTCGGCGCGCCACCGCCTCGCCGGGATCGTCACCGCCGTGATCTCGGAGATGTGTCGGCGCGGGTGGAGATCCAGCCCGGGCCGTTCCGGTTGGTGTCCGTCCTCAGCCGGGACCCGGCTGAGGAACTGACGCCGGAGCCCGGTGTTCCGGCGGTTGCCGTGATCAAGTCGACCCACGTGGTCGTCGAGGGACCGTGGAAGAGTCCGACGGACTCTTCCGGAAGAAACCAGAGGGAGTAGACCCCGTGATGACCCGTTCCGCACGCCGGACCCGCCGGACCCTGCAGGTGGCCGGCGCAGGCGCCGCTGCGCTGCTGGCACTGAGCGCCTGCTCCTCGTCCGACAACTCCTCGGCCAAGCCGGACTCCTCGGCGTCCACGGGCTCGTCGAAGAAGCTCTCCGGCACAGTGACCGTCTTCGCCGCAGCCTCGCTCAAGGAGAGCTTCACGACCCTGGGCAAGGGGTTCGAGAAGACCCACCCGGGTACGAAGGTCACCTTCAACTTCGGCGGCAGCGACACCCTCGCCGCCAGCATCACCGGTGGCGCCCCGGCCGACGTCTTCGCCGCCGCCAGCCCGAAGACGATGGCGATCGTCACCGACGCGAAGGACGCGGTCGGCACGCCGTCCACCTTCGTACGCAACCAGCTGGAGATCGCGACCCTGCCGGGCAACCCCGACAAGGTCTCCTCCCTCAAGGACCTCACCAAGTCCGGCCTCAAGGTCGTGCTGTGCGACAAGACGGTGCCGTGCGGGGCGGCCGCGCAGAAGGCGCTGGAGGCCAGCGGGCTCGAGCTCACCCCGGTCTCGTACGAGCAGGACGTCAAGAGTGCCCTGACCAAGGTGGAACTGAAGGAGGCGGACGCCGCCGTGGTCTACAAGACCGATGTGAAGGCGGCCGGTGACAGGGTGGAGGGCGTGGAGTTCCCCGAGTCCGCCGAGGCCATCAATGACTACCCGATCACGCTGCTCAAGGGCGCGCCCAACACCGACGCGGCGAAGGCGTTCATCGCGCTGGTGCAGTCCGCCGAGGGCCAGAAGGTCCTGACGGCGGCAGGGTTCCTCAAGCCGTGACCGCGCTGGACAAGTCCGGCGCCGCGGACGAGCTCCTCGTGGGCGCCGAGGCCCGCGGGGGCGGGCCGCGGCGCCGGCGCGTGCGGGCGGACGCCCGGGGCAGGGTGCCTCTGCCTCTTCTGCTGCCCGCGCTCGCCGGCCTGGCGTTCCTGTTGCTGCCACTGATCGCCCTTCTCGTACGGGCTCCCTGGCGCAGCCTGCCGGACCAGCTGACCAGCACGGAGGTGTGGCAAGCCCTTCAGTTGTCCCTGGTGTGCGCGACCGCGGCGACCGCGGTGAGCCTGGTGCTGGGCGTGCCGCTGGCCTGGCTTCTCGCGCGCACGGACTTCCCGGGGCGGGGTTTCGTACGGGCCCTGGTGACGCTGCCGCTCGTCCTGCCGCCGGTGGTGGGTGGTGTGGCACTGCTGCTGGCGCTGGGGCGCAACGGTGTCGTGGGGCAGTGGCTGGACTCGGCCTTCGGGATCACGCTGCCGTTCACGACGGCGGGAGTGGTTGTCGCGGAGGCATTCGTGGCGATGCCGTTTCTCGTCATCAGCGTGGAGGGCACGCTACGGGCGGCCGATCCCCGGTACGAGGAGGCCGCCACCACGCTGGGCGCCTCCCGCTTCACCGCGTTCCGCCGGGTCACCCTGCCGCTGATCGCGCCGGGCATCGCAGCGGGTTCCGTGCTGGCGTGGGCCCGCGCGCTCGGCGAGTTCGGCGCGACGATCACCTTCGCGGGCAACTTTCCCGGCCGTACGCAGACCATGCCGCTGGCCGTCTACCTCGCCCTCCAGAACGACCCGGCCGCCGCCATCGCGCTGAGCCTGGTCCTGCTCGCCGTGTCGATCGCGGTCCTGGCCGGACTGCGGGACCGTTGGATGACGGCCTCATGACCCGAACCGCCCGTGAGCCACTCGCAGTCCGCCCCGGATCGCCGAGGCGCCGGACCGCCGGCGCTTCCGTTCCCGTTCCCCCACTGCGCAACCACTGGACGAACCCCTCATGACGGACATCGACGACGCCACGGGCAGCCTCCCCGCCACTGACACAGCCGCCGCGGGCCTGGACGCCCATCTGGTCGTCAACCACGGCGCCTTCCGCCTAGACGTGGCACTGACGGCCGCGCCCGGCGACGTCGTGGCGCTCCTCGGGCCCAACGGCGCGGGCAAGACCACCGCCCTGCGCGCGCTCGCAGGTCTCACCCCACTCACCGGCGGTCATCTGCGCCTCGACGGCGTCGCGCTGGACCGTACGCCGCCCGAGTCCCGTCCGGTCGGCGTCGTCTTCCAGGACTACCTGCTCTTCCCGCACCTCTCCGCCCTCGACAACATCGCATTCGGCCCCCGCTGCCAGGGCACGTCCAAGGCCGAGGCACGCGCGCAGGCCGCCGAGTGGCTGGACCGCATGGGCCTCGCCGACCACGCCGGCGCCAAACCCCGCCGACTCTCCGGCGGCCAGGCCCAGCGCGTCGCCCTCGCCCGCGCTCTGGCCACCCACCCCCGCCTGCTGCTGCTCGACGAGCCGCTGGCCGCGCTCGACGCCCGCACCCGCCTCGATGTACGGGCCCAGCTCCGCCGCCACCTCGCCGACTTCGAGGCGGTCGCCGTGCTGGTCACGCACGATCCGCTGGACGCCATGGTGCTGGCCGACCGGCTGGTCGTCATCGAGCACGGCCGGGTCGTCCAGGAGGGCACCCCTTCCGACATCGCCCGCCATCCGCGTACCGACTACATCGCCCAACTGGTCGGCCTGAACCTCTACAAGGGGCTGGCCGAGGGGCACACCGTGCAACTCGACTCCGGCCCGGCGATCACCACCACCGAGGATCTCACCGGCCCCGCCTTCGTCGCGTTCCCGCCCCGCGCGGTCACCCTCCATCGCGACCGGCCCACCGGCTCCAGCGCCCGCAACCTGTGGCACTGCGAGGTCACCGGGCTCGAAACGCACGGCGACCAGATCCGCGCGGACCTCACCGGCGAGCTCCCCCTCGCTGCCGACCTGACCACGGTCGCCGCAGCCGAACTCGACCTCCATCCGGGAGCCCCGGTCTGGGCCACGGTCAAGGCCGCACAGACGCACGCATACCCGGCCTGACGCAGCGCTCGCCCCCGCCGAGGCCGGAAGCCCCGAACGCCGGGGATTCATGACCCGGCACATCCATGACTTCCGGGCGGCCCCGACCTGCCAGGCACTCCGTTGCCCGCCACCGGCGCCGCCCCGTCCCGGATCAGGCCCACGCCACTCGTATGCAGTAGGGCGAGAACCGTGTGCGGCTCGTCGCCGTCGTATGGGGCCGGATCGTGAATGAGGAATGAAATCAGGCGGCGAGCGCTCGGCTCTCCCGACGCCAGGCCTCCGGCAGCGAGGACCCCCGGGCGTCGCCGAGAGCCGCAGCCGCGCCAACATGATCGAGTTCGAGTGGCAGCCCGACGGTGAGCAGCAGAGACTGGGCAACGGTTGATGAACTGGACAACAGATCCCGACCTCGGAATTCCGGATTGCTCGCTCCGGCCATCGAAAGTCGCGAGTGTCAGGGCGCCGACGATCATGGCCGATGGCGCTCGAATGTTCCTCAAGGAGCTCGCATGGAGGAGAAATCCGTCGACGTCTTGACGCCCGGGCCCGATGAATCTGCGATCGACGAGCGCAGGTACACAGGCCCGAGTACCGGCATCGAGAGAAACCTCGCCGAGGTGCTGGCTGACGTCATGGGCGTCGAGAGGGTGTCGGTCGACAGCCATTTCTTCGATGACCTCGGCGCCAACTCGTTGGTGATGGCTCACTTCTGTGCACGGGTCAGGAAGCGGACGGACCTTCCCTCGGCGTCGATGAAGGACATCTACCGGCACCCCACGATCCGAAGCCTGGCGACGGGACTCGCGGACGCCGCACCCACCCCTGCCGAGCCGCCGGTCCCGGTGTCGGCCGAGGTGGTTCCCCGTGCCGGCACGGTGCGGTACGCCCTCTGTGGAACGCTGCAGTTCCTGCTTTTCCTGGGATATTCCTTCCTCGCCGGACTTGTTGCCGACCGAGGCTATGCATGGGTCTCCGCCGGCTCGGATGTGATCGGCATCTACCTGCGATCGTTCGTCTTCGGCGGCGTCGGCTTCGTCGGCCTGTGCACCTTCCCGATCGTGGCCAAATGGCTCCTCATCGGCCGGTGGAAATCGCGCGAGTTCCCGGTCTGGGGACTGACGTATCTGCGCTTCTGGACCATCAAGGTGCTGATCCACGCCAACCCGATGATCTTCTTCGTCGGCAATCCCCTGTACGTGCTTTACCTGCGTGCCCTGGGCGCGCGGATCGGCAAGGGAGTCACGATCCTCTCCCGCAACGTTCCGGTCTGCACCGACCTGCTGACGATCGGCGCCGGCACGGTGATCCGCAAAGACTCGTTCTTCCTCTGCTACCGGGCACACGCCGGCCATATCCGGACCGGCAGGGTCACCCTCGGCCGGGACGTGTTCATCGGCGAGAAGACCGTGCTCGACATCGACACGTCGATGGGCGACGGCGCACAACTCGGCCACACGTCCACGCTGTACAGCGGCCAGGTGGTCCCGGACGGCCAGCGCCGGCACGGATCACCGGCACAGCTCACCGAGCACGACTACCTGAGGATCGGGCCGGCCAAGTGCGGCACGCTGCGTCGGGCCGGCTTCGGTCTCCTCACCGTGCTGCAGCTGTTTTTCCTCTACGTGCCGCTGGCTGTCGGTGGCGCGTACATGCTGGTGACCCTAGTTCCGGCGCTGCACAACCGGCTGGGCCCGGGTGCTTTGGGGCTCACCTCGCCGGATCTCTACATCGACGCGCTGATCCTTTCCTTCGTGCTGTTCTTCGGCTTCGTCGTCGTGGGCCTTGCCGTCCTGTTCACCGTTCCGCGCCTGCTGAACCTGGCCGTCAAACCGGACAAGGTCTATCCGCTGTACGGGTTTCACTACTCGATACACCGGGCGATCGGGCGCATGACCAACATAAAGTTCTTCACCTGGCTGTTCGGGGACAGCTCCTACATCGTTCCCTACATGCGCGGCCTCGGATACGACTTGTCCCGGGTCGAGCAGACCGGGTCGAACTTCGGCACGGAAGTGCAACACGAGTCCCCGTATCTGTGCTCTGTCGGCAGTGGAACGATGGTCGCTGACGGGCTCTCCATCATCAACGCCGACTTCTCGAGTACGTCCTTCCGGGTGTCCCGGGCCTCGATCGGGGCACACAACTTCCTCGGGAACAACATCGCCTATCCCTCAGGGGCCAAGACGGGCGAGAACTGCCTCCTCGCGACGAAGGTGATGATTCCGCTCGACGGCGAGGTCCGGGAGGGGGTGGGCCTGCTCGGCTCGCCGTGCTTCGAGATTCCCCGGTCGGTCGAGCGCGACTCCCGGTTCGACCATCTCCGGACCGGTGACGAGTTGCGCCGCAACCTCGCCGCAAAGAACCGCTACAACATCCGCTCGATGATCCTCTTCCTGCTCGTGCGGTGGCTGCACTTCTTCGTGCTCACGATGCTCGGCCTGGCGAACGTCGAACTGTACGATTCCTATGGGCATGTACTGATCGCCGCGTTCCTGGTGCTCAGCCTTGGGTTCACCGCGGTCTACTTCGTACTGGTGGAGCGCGGCATCGCGGCATTCCGCGCGCTGCGACCGCAGTTGTGTTCCATCTACGACCCGTACTTCTGGTGGCACGAGCGCCTCTGGAAGGTGCCTGACAAGTACCTCAACGTCTTCAACGGCACCCCTTTCAAGAACGTGATCTGGCGGATGCTGGGGGTTCGGCTCGGCAGCAGGGTCTTTGATGACGGCTGCTATCTGACGGAGCGGACGCTCACCACCATCGGAAGCGACTGCACGCTCAACGCGGGAAGCAAGATCCAGTGCCACTCGCAGGAGGACGGCACCTTCAAGTCCGATCGCAGCACCATCGGCGCCGGCTGCACCCTCGGTGTGGGAGCCCACGTCCACTACGGCGTGACGATGGGCGACGGCGCGGTGCTCGCCCCGGACTCCTTTCTCATGAAAGGCGAGGAAGTCCCACAGCACGCACGCTGGGGAGGAAATCCCGCCACGGAAATGCGAGATGCCCCCGATCAGCCCGAGGCACTGACGCAGAAGGCGTAGCAGCGCCGCGCCCTTGTCGGCGCCGAACAGCACGGTGTCGACGGTGAATGGAGAGGGACGACCAGATGGGAATGCACGTGCAGGCCGACCGGGAGTTCTGGCGCGCTGTGCTCGTCGCCGGTGAATTCACCGCAATACCGCGGTGGACGCTCAATCCGATGACGGGCGTCGGCGAACACGAGGCGACGGTCCCGGACGACGTCGTGGCAGCGTTGGGCCGGCTGGCCGAGAACCTGGCGATGCCACTCGACTCTGTACTGCTGGCCGCGCACGCCAAGGTGCTCGCCGCACTGTCCGGCGAGCACGAGGTCGCGACCGGTTACGTCACGGCGGAAGGCAGCCGGCCGCTGCCCTGCCGGCTGACGACCGAACCCCACTCGTGGCGGACGCTGCTGCTGGACACCCATCGAGTCGCGTCAGATCTGCTGGCGCACAAGGACTTTCCGGTCGATGAGCTCAGGCGCGAACTGGGCCTGGCCGAACCGTCGATGGAGACCGTGTTCGATCCGCACGGCTCGGGCGGCGAACTCGCCGGTGACACCGTGCTGTGGGTGGGATTCTCGCAACGCCGCGGTCGGCTCGTGCTGCGGCTGCGGTACCGGACCGACGCGCTCGACGCGGACTGCGCCGTCAGGATCGCCGGATACCACCTCACCGCGCTCGCGCTGATCGCCGCCGATCCGGACGCCGAACACGGGCGGCAGAGCCTGCTCTCCGCCGAGGAACTCCGCTTCCAGATCGAGGGGCTCGCCGGTCCGCGCCGGGAGCTCCCGGACCGCCGGTTCCACGAGTTGTTCGAGCAGCGGGTGGCGGCACACCCGGACGCCGTCGCGGCGACCCACGGAGAGCGGCAGCTGACGTATCGGGAACTGAACGCGCGTGCCAACCGGTTGGGGCGGGCCCTGCTGGCGCGGGGGCTTCGCCCCGAGGATGTCGTCGCGGTGGTGACCGAGCGCAACCTGGACTGGATGGCCGCCGTGCTCGCGGTCTTCAAGGCCGGCGGCGTGTACCTGCCCATCGAGCCGCACTTCCCGGCCGATCGCCTCGCAACCATGCTCTCCCGTGCCGCATGCGAGCTCGTGCTGACCGAACCCGGCAGCACTTCCACGCTCGACCAGGCCCTCGAATCGCTGTCCGGGGTCCAGAAGCTCTTCGTCGGCGCAGCCTACGAGGAGGACCATGCCGACGACGATCTGGGCCTGCGCGTCGCACCGGACCAGCTCGCCTACATCTATTTCACCTCGGGGTCCACCGGGGAGCCCAAGGGCGCGATGTGCGAGCACGCGGGCATGCTCAACCACCTCTACGCCAAGATCGACGACCTGGGGATCGGCGAGGGACAGGTGGTCGCCCAGACCGCACCCCAGTGCTTCGACATCTCGCTGTGGCAACTGGTGTCCGGGCTCCTGGTCGGGGGGCGGACCCTGCTGGTGGAGCAGGAAGTGATCCTGGACGTCCGGCGGTTCGTCGACAAGATCGTTGACGGCCGGGTCGCCGTCCTCCAGGTCGTACCCTCCTACCTGGACGTCGTCGTGTCGTGTCTGACGCAGCACCCCCGCGAACTGCCGGACCTGCGGTGCGTGTCGGTCACCGGCGAGGCGCTGAAGAAGGAGCTCACGCAGCGCTGGTTCGCCGCCCAGCCCGGAATCAAGCTGGTCAACGCCTACGGACTGACCGAGACGTCGGACGACACCAATCACGAGGTCATGGACCGCGTGCCCGACGGGGACCGGGTCCTGCTGGGTCCCGCGGTCAACAACGTGCACGTCTATGTCGTCGACGAGCACCTGACCCCGGTGCCGCTCGGCGCCCCCGGCCTGATCGTCTTCTCCGGCGTCTGCGTCGGCCGCGGATACGTCAACGACCCCGAGCGCACCCGGCAGGCCTACCTGGCCGATCCGCACCGTGCGGGCGCCCGGCTCTACCGGGGCGGCGACTACGGCCGCTGGCAGCCCGAGGGCAAGCTGGAGTTCCTCGGCCGCCGGGACACGCAGGTAAAGATTCGTGGCTTCCGGATCGAGATCGGCGAGATCGAGAACACCCTGTTGCGGGTGCCCGGTGTGCGCGACGGTGCAGTGGTGGTCACCGAGCGGGCCGACCAGAGCAAGCACCTGGTGGCGTTCTACTCCGGTCGGCGGCCACTCGAGGAAGACGTCCTGCTGGACCGGCTCGGTGAGTCGCTGCCCGATTACATGGTCCCGTCGGCCTTCCACTGGCGGGAAAGTCTGCCCCTGACGGCCAACAGCAAGATCGACAGGAAGACTTTGCAGGCGCTCGCCGGAGAACTCGGCCTCGTCCAGGACGAGTACCGCGCGCCGAATACGCCGACCGAACAGCAGCTGGCGGTCGCATGGGCGAAGGTGCTCGGCATCCCCCAGAACCAGATCGGACGGCTGGACCACTTCTTCGACCGGGGCGGCACGTCGTTGTCGGCAGTGAAGCTGGCGATCACCCTGGACCGTGCGGTGTCCCTCAAGGACGTCACCCGTCACCCGATCCTGGCCGATCTGGCCGGGCTGGTCGACGGCAGGTCCGAGCTGCGCTCCGGGCGCTCCGGGCTGCTTCAGTCACTGTCGGAATCGGACGGTACGCAGGGCGCTGCCCTGGTGTGCTTCCCCTACGCCGGCGGCAACGCGGTGAACTTCCAGCCGATGGCCGGGGCGCTGCCGGGCGGCGGGCCGGCGGTCTACGCGGTCGAGTTGCCCGGTCACGACGTGGCCGCCGGGAGCGAGCCGTTCGCGCCGATGGCACAGGTGGTCGAGCAGGTCGCCGTCGAGATCATCCGGCGTGGCCTGACCAGGGTCCTGCTCTGGGGCCACTCCTCGGGCGCCGCGTTGGCCGTGGAAACGGCCAGGAAGCTGCAGGAGCGCGGGGTGGACGTCCAGCGGGTGTTCCTCGGCGCGCAGCTGCTCGGCAACGCCGCCGACCGGCGCGCCGGCATCACCGAACTGACCGGGCGCAGCGACGCCGAGATCACCGGCACGCTGAGCGCGGACGGCGGGTACCCCGAGCTCGGTGAGCTGGATGCACAGCACGCCGAGCGCATCGGCGCCGCCTACCGGCACGACTGCCTGTCCGCACACCGCTATTTCGCCGACATCCTGGACAGCCCGCCGGCGCTGAAGCTGTCCGCGCCGGTCACCGTGGTCGTTGCCGCCGACGACCCGAGCACGGCGGAGTACTCGCGTCGCCATCGCGACTGGCAGCTCCTCGCCGAGCAGGTCGACCTGCACGAACTCGCCGACGGCGGCCACTACTTCCTGCGTACCCGTCCCACCGAAACGGCACAGGCCGTGCTGCGCGCCGCCGAACTGTTCGCTTCTCCCTGACCGGCAACTGAAAGGAAACCGAGATGCCTTCCATATCCACGGCGTCGCCGCTCGACGTCGAACTCGAAACCGGCAAACCTCCTCTCCTCCGGGCCGAGGCCACCGGCGATGCGCTGAGCTGGGCGGCCGAGCACCGGGACGCGCTGCGCGCTGTCGTCGCCGAGCACGGTTCGCTCCTGGTCCGCGGCCTCGGGCTGCGCGACGTGGAAGGGACCGGCGCCGTTTTCTCGGGACTGGCCACCGGTCTGATGGCCGAGAAGGAGGTCTTCGCGCCCCGACGGACCTACTCCGACGGCGTGTACTCCTCATCGAAGTGGCCGCCGAACCAGCCGATGTGCATGCACCACGAACTGAGCTACACGCTTGAGTTCCCCGGCCTGATGATGTTCGCCTGTCTCGGCGCGCCCACCACCGGCGGGGCAACCGCGGTGGCCGACTCACCGACCGTGCTCGACGCGCTGCCCGCCGACCTGACCGAGCAGTTCGAGCGGGAGGGCTGGCTGCTCACCCGCAGCTACAACGACGAGATCGGGGCGTCCGTCGCCGAGGCGTTCGGCACCGCGGACCGTAGCGCCGTCGAGAGCTACTGCCGTGCCAACGCGATCACGTTCGAGTGGCAGCCCGACGGCGGACTGCGCACCAGACAGCGCCGCAGCGCCGTGGTACGTCACCCCGTCACCGGCCGACGCTGCTGGTTCAACCAGATCGCGTTCCTCAACGAGTGGACGATGGCCCCCGAGGTGCGCGAGTACCTGGTCGACTTCTACGGCGCCGACGGGCTGCCGTTCAACACCCGCTTCGGCAACGGCGACCCGATCGGCGAGGACGTCATACAGCTGCTCAACAGCGTGTACGAGGCCAACACCGCACGCGAGCCATGGCAGACCGGCGACCTGATGCTCGTCGACAATGTCCGCACCGCGCACAGCAGGGAGCCCTTCGAAGGACCGCGCGAGGTGCTCGTCGCCATGGCCGACCCGGTACGTCTGGCCGACTGCTCGTCGACCGTCGAGGTGACCGCGGGATGACCACCATCGGTTCCACCGCCATGAAGTCCGCAAGGTCCACTCCGGTCACCGTGCCCCCGTTCGCCGTGATCTCCGGTGCCCAGGTCCAGCGCGCACTGCACGGGCGCGAGAAACAGATCGTGGAGTTGGTCGAGGCCACCTACCGGGTGCACGGCGCCGGTGATTCGGTGAACCCGCCGTCGTACTTCCTGCGCTTCCCTGACCGCCCGTCCTCACGGATCATCGCGCTGCCCGCCTCGATCGGCGGCGAGGTGGGGGTGGACGGCCTGAAGTGGATCTCCAGCTTTCCGGAGAACGTGACAGCCGGCATCCCGAGGGCCTCGGCCGTGCTGATCCTCAACGACCATGACACCGGCTACCCGTTCGCCTGCCTGGAAAGCTCGATCATCAGCGCCACCAGGACGGCCGCGTCGGCGGCGTCGGCGGCCGACTGGCTCAGCCGTAACCGGCCGCGACCGACGCGTGTCGGGTTCGTCGGGGTGGGCCTGATCGCCCGTTACATCCACACCTTCCTGGCCGGCACCGGCTGGTCGTTCGACGAGATCGGTGTGCACGACCTGTCCGCCGACAGCGCGGCAGGCTTCCGGTGCTACCTGGAGCAGTCGGGGACCACCGGCCGGATCACCGTGCACGACAGCGCCGAGCAGTTGATCCGACACAGCGACCTGGTGGTCTTCGCCACCGTCGCCGGCCGGCCGCATGTCAGCGACCTGTCATGGTTCGCACACCATCCGCTGGTGCTGCACGTGTCGCTGCGCGACCTCGCGCCGGAGATCTTGCTCGCCTCGGCCAACATCGTCGATGACATCGAGCACTGCCTCAAAGCCGACACCTCGCCGCATCTGGCCGAGCAGCTCACCGGCAACCGGGACTTCCTGCACGGCACGTTGGACGACGTGATGGCCGGGCGTGTGACGGTGCCGGCGGACCGGCCGGTGGTGTTCTCGCCCTTCGGCCTCGGGGTGCTCGACCTCGCGGTGGGCAAAGACGTCTACGACGAAGTGGTCCGCCGCGGAGAGTTGCACGTCGTCGACGACTTCTTCCACGAACTGAGCCGCTACGGATGAGTCGGCCCGGAGCCCAGGGGGCTTGTCCAGGACTCATTCCAGGAGAGATCGCCGGTCAAGTCGCCGCAGGTCGGGGCGTACGAGACAGCGACCGCTGACGCAGGGCCCCCGTCCGGCCCGGTTGGGCACTGGCTCCCGCCCGCAAGAGCGAGAAGCCCGCCCACGGTCGGACGGACGTTCCGGAAGTGCTCTGCTCCAGACAGAGGAGACCATCGTGCCCGTCGTATCCGTTCCCTACGCCTTCAACGAAGAGGAGCTCTATGTCGACCTTCGGTCGATCTTCGGGCACTCGCTCTTCCTGAAGTGTGAGGGCTTCAACTTCGCCGGCTCGATCAAGTTGAAGGCCGCGACCGAGATGGTGGAGGCCGCTGAGCGGGACGGAATCCTGACGCCGGAATCGATCCTGGTCGAGTCCTCGTCCGGAAACCTCGGCGTGGCGCTGAGCATGATCGCGGCAAGCAAGGGCTACCGGTTCCTGTGCGTGACGGACTCCCGCGGCAACCTGTCGACCAGGATGATGATGGAGGCGTTGGGCAGCCAGGTGCACATGATCGCCGGGCAGGAGGCCAACGGCGGCTTTCTCGGCGCGCGGATCGAGTACGTCCGTGCGCTGTGCGCCTCCGACGACCGGTACGTGTGGCTCAGTCAGTACACCAATCCGAGCAACTGGAAGGCGCACTACCGCAGGACAGCACCGGAGATCGCCCGCCAGTTCCCGCGACTGGACGTGCTGTTCGTCGGGGCCGGCACCACGGGCACTCTGATGGGCTGCGCGCGCTACTTCCGGGAGTGGCACCGGCCGGTGCGGATCATCGCGGTGGACAGCGTCGGCTCGGTGTCCTTCGGCGGTTCGCCGGGCCGCCGGATGATTCCCGGCCTGGGGATGAGCATGCGCCCACCGCTGCTCGACGAGTCCTATGTGGATGAGGTGATACGTGTCGAGGAGGCGGACACCGTTCGTACCTGCCATCGTCTGGCCAGGCGTGGATTCCTGTTCGGCGGCTCCACCGGCACGGTGGTCAGCGGCGCAACGGACTGGTTGGCCCGGCATGACGCCCCCGGTCTCACCGCGGTGGCCGTCGGCCCGGATCTCGGCGAGCGGTACCTCGACACCATTTACCAGACCAACTGGCTGCAGGACCTCTACGGCGAGGACGTGCTCGACTCCGACGAGGTGGCCGCCGGTTCCTGGGTGGCCTCGCCCGCGCCACCGACACGGTGAGGACCGACGGCTGGGGCCTGCAGACCAGCGACCTCAATGGCAACCAGCGCCATCAGTTCCAGGAACTGGAGGCCCAGGGCCGCTCGTCGGACAGACCCGGGTAGGAAAAACATAGCGCCAATGGCGATTGGGCGGAGGCGAAGCGGAGGAGTCCGCCTACCTCATAGGGCTTGGTCAGGTTGGTGCGCGTGCCTGTTTGTCGCGGGACCGGTGGGGCAGGCGTCGGTCCAGGCGCGAGCAGGGGGCGACCACCGGCCGCACCGAGCGATCAGAACTGAGTGACTGCCGTCGGTGGGGCCTGATGGTCGCCGGCGCGAGTGCGACCCCGGCCGTACGGTGTCCCGCCATGGGGCTGGAACCTGTTCCGCACGTTCCATTCCGACGTGTGCGGGACAGACGCCGACCATCTGGGCACTTTTACCCCGGGTAGGGGTCGTAGCAGTCGAGAGCCGGGTTGTAGAGGACGTTCCAGGTCTCAGCGCCGATGATTCCGTCCTTGGCCAGGCCGTGACACCCCTGGATCCACTTGATCTTGGTGAGCGTCTGACTGCCGAGGGCGCCGTCAACGGTCAGTTTGGGCACACCACCCCAGACATTCGACAGGCACTGGGCCTGCTTCACGGCCACTCCCGTGTTGCCGTACTGCAGGGCCGGCCGGTAGGTCGACGAGGCGTAGGCGCACCCTTCAGGCACGGCACTCGCCGATGGCGCGCTGATGCCCAGAACTCCGACCGCGAGCGCAGCGGCGCTCAGAATGGGGGCGATCCGGCGTTTCATGGCGATTCCTCTCAGTAGCTCCACACCCAACCGGTATCACTTTGAGTGACGGATCGTAACTGCGGGGATATTGATTTTCCCATGTCGGGAGCGCCTGGTCGAACTTCAGCCAACAGCCCGGGCGGCCGGTAACCGACACGAAGCAGGCACACCCCGCGGCGTCGACCGATCGCGGGACAGCCCCACCCGCGACGGACGACCACCGCACTCGACATCCGATCACCCTGGCTTCCCCCTCCAGCAGCGAGCTATAGATGTGATCAATTGACTTTATGGATATCAAGACTTGGACACTATAGGGGCTGCTCATGCATGGTTGATTCCGTCAGCCAGTCGGGCCGGCACCCACCGAAGGGAGTGACTGTGCACCGCGGGAAATCTGCTTCCGGCCTACACCCCAGGACCGGACGGTGTCGCAGCAGCATGGAGTACGCCGCCGCCGTACTGGGCGTGAACGACTTCGTCGTCCGCGGTCACTCCGCGTGCGGAGCCGTGACCGCCCTGGCCGAGGAACACGACCTCAGCGCCACGCCGGTGATCGCCTGCCGGCTGCGACACGCGGACGCCACGACCGCCCGCGCCGTGGCCGACCGGACACTCACCCTGCACGGCTGGATATGTGATATCGCGACCGGAGCCATCGAGACGATCGATGACGTCGCGGCCGCGACATGACCCATCACCCCACCGAACTCGTCGGCCACTCCTCAAGGCCGGTACCGCAGAAACGGAATCCTTCTCATGACACACGCCCAGTTCGACCCCACCGCACGCCAGATCCTCGCCGCCACCGCCGTCGAGGCCAAGACCCGCAAGGACCTGACCTGGCAGCAGATCGCTGATGCCGCAGGCCTGTCGGTCGCCTTCGTCACCGCGGCGGTGCTCGGCCAGCACGCTCTGCCGGAGACGGCCGCCCATGCCGTCGCGGAGCTGCTGGGCCTGGATGCCGACGCGGTGATGCTGCTGCAGACCATCCGACCCGTGGGTCGATCCCCGGCGGGGTTCCGACCGACCCGACCATCTACCGGTTCTACGAGATGCTCCAGGTCTACGGCACGACTCTCAAGGCCCTTGTCCACGAGCAGTTCGGGGACGGCATCATCAGCGCGATCAACTTCAAGCTGGACGTGAAGAAGGTCGCCGATCCGGAGGGCGGCGAGCGCGCCGTCATCACGCTCGACGGCAAGTACCTCCCGACCAAGCCTTTCTGACAGTCCGCCCATTGACCGCGGCGGGCCGGAGCGCGACACGGTCCATCCAGCCCGCCCTCTCTCTTCGCCCGGGACACCGCCTGCCGCCAGGCGCCCCCCTTTCCTCCGGAGGCCTCAGCATGGACTTCGCCCAGCGCACCATCGACATCGCCCGCCAGAACGTCGAAGAGGGCGGGCGCCCCTTCGCCACCGTCATCGTCAAGGACGGCGAGATCCTCGCCGAGAGCCCCAACAAGGTTGCCCAGACCGCCGACCCCACCGCACACGCGGAAATCCTCGCCATCCGCGAGGCCTGCAGGAAGCTCGGCACGGAGCACCTGGTCGGCACCACCATCTATGTGCTCGCGCACCCCTGCCCCATGTGCCTGGGTTCGCTGTACTACTGCTCCCCCGACGAGGTCGTCTTCCTCACCACCCGCGACGCCTACGAACCGCACTACGTGGACGACCGCAAGTACTTCGAACTCGACACCTTCTACGCCGAGTTCGCCAGGGACTACACCGAGCGTCGCCTGCCGATGCGCCACGAGCCGCGGGACGCGGCCGTCGAGGTCTACCAGCTGTGGCAGAAGCACAACGGCGGCAATCGGCGTGTCACCGGGGCACCGACCGCCGCGTAGTGGCCCGGATGAGGTCGAGTGCCTCGGTGACAGAAGCGGCTTCTTCGAGCACGGTGGCGGCGAGGAGGTGGACGGGGACCAAGCCGATGAGCCACTCGTCCTCGGCGGTTCCGCCTCCTTCAAACGCCCTCTCAGGCACGGGAATCAGCCTCCGAACCGCGCCAAATGCCGCATGCCGGGCAGAGCCCCTGAACACCTCGCTGGAGCCCTGGCAAGGGCCCCGCGGCAGCCCCATGTTGCCCGCGCGCACAGCGGTCTCCCTAACTATGGTCCCCCACCACATACGCCCCTGACCTGGCCCTTCCTACGGTGTGGCGACACGGAAACGTCCCCGCAACCGTCCGGAAGTGGTATCCATGGCTGCCTCGGCATCCGCCCCACCGACCACCCGCTCGCTGAAGCGCATCGTCGCCGCGAGTCTCATCGGCACCACCATCGAGTGGTACGACTTCTTTCTCTACGGGTCAGCAGCCGCGCTGGTCTTCAACAAGCTGTTCTTCCCCGACTCCGAACCGCTCGTCGGAACGCTCCTCTCCTTCCTCACCTACGCGGTCGGCTTCGCCGCCCGGCCGCTCGGCGCCCTGGTCTTCGGGCACTACGGCGACCGGCTCGGCCGCAAGAAGCTGCTGGTGCTGAGTCTGCTGCTGATGGGAGGTGCGACCTTCGCCATCGGGCTGCTGCCCACACACGCCACCGTCGGCGTCGCCGCTCCCGTACTGCTCACGGTGCTGCGTCTGGTGCAGGGCTTCGCCCTCGGTGGTGAGTGGGGCGGGGCCGTGCTGCTGGTGTCGGAGCATGGGGATGCGAAGCGGCGCGGGTTCTGGGCCTCCTGGCCGCAGACCGGGGCGCCGGCCGGGCAGTTGCTCGCCACCGGAGTGCTCTCCGCGCTCACCGCGCTGATGTCGGACTCGGCCTTCGGGGCGTGGGGCTGGCGTATCCCGTTCCTGCTCTCCGGTGTGCTGGTGGTCGTCGGCTTGTGGATTCGTCTCTCTGTCGATGAATCGCCGGTGTTCAAGGCGGCGTTGGCGCAGGCCGAGGGGCGCAAGGCGGCCGCGGCGACTGCCGAGAAGATGCCGCTCGTCGCCGTGCTGCGGCACCACTGGCGGGATGTGCTCATCGCCATGGGCGCCAGGATGGCGGAGAACATCAGCTACTACGTGATCACCGCGTTCATCCTCGTCTACGCGGTGACGGCCGCCGACCTGAGCAAGCAGACGGCGCTGAACGCCGTACTCATCGCCTCCGCCATCCACTTCGCGGTCATCCCGATGTGGGGTGCGCTGTCGGACCGGATCGGCCGCAAGCCCGTCTATCTGGTCGGGGCGGTCGGTGTGGGGCTGTGGATGTTCCCGTTCTTCGCACTGATCGACAGCCGCAGCTTCGGCGGTCTGCTGCTCGCCGTCACCGTCGGGCTCATCTTCCACGGCGCGATGTACGCACCGCAGGCGGCCTTCTTCTCGGAGATGTTCGCGACCCGGATGCGGTACTCGGGTGCGTCGATCGGTGCGCAGTTCGCCTCGGTCGCGGCCGGTGCTCCGGCGCCGCTCATCGCCACCGCGCTGCTCGTGGACTACGACAGCTCGACACCGATCTCGCTGTACGTCATCGCCGCGGCACTCATCACTGTGCTGGCGGTCGTGTGCGCCAAGGAGACCCGGCACCGGGATCTCACGGACATCGAGGCGACGGCGGAGCCGGACGCGACCGCGGTGCTGCCCGCCGATGCCCGTACCGCCTGAGTTCCGGTGGCCGGACGGGCCGGGAAACCGGCCCGTCCGGCCACGGTGCGTCTACTACCGCGTCACGGCTGGACCGTCGGCTCGAACCAGGTCGGTTCGTCGGTCAGGGACTGCTTGATCCGGAAGAGGCCGAACTCGTTCAACGGCGGCAGGGCGTCGAGCGGGAACCAGTCCACCTCCAGGGACTCGTCGTCATTGACGCGCGCCTGCCCGCCGGTCGCCCTGCAGCGGAAGGTGATGTCCAGGAACTGGCACCGGTCGCCATTGGCGTACTGCACGGGGTTCAGCGCCTGGGTGAGCACCACCCGCTCCGCCACACAGTGCACGGCGGTCTCCTCGTACACCTCGCGCACCGCCGTCGTCGCGGGCTGCTCCCCCGGTTCGCAGATGCCGCCGATGAGCGCCCACTTGCCGGTGTCGGAACGTCTGCCGAGCAGAACCCTGCCCTCGTCGTCGAAGACCACGGCGCTGACGCCCGGCAGCAGGAGCAGCTGTGTGCCCGCCGTGGCACGGATTTCACGGATGAAGTCAGGAATGGCCATGCGCCGACCCTACGTGGCCCACCCCACCGTTCAGCGTCCTCGGCGCGCCCGTACCGACCTGACGGTCACCCAGCCGAGTCCCGCCGCGGCGATCAGCACGAGCAGCCCTTCGGGGAGCGTGCCCAGCCGGGTCGCGGGGGTCAGCGAGGAGCGCAGCGGGACCTTGTCCACCAGCGCGTCCGGGGTGAACATCTTCGTCTTCTGGACGATCGTCCCGTT
The DNA here is from genome assembly GCF_035974375.1 of Streptomyces sp. NBC_01320. Classification (NCBI taxonomy): domain Bacteria; kingdom Bacillati; phylum Actinomycetota; class Actinomycetes; order Kitasatosporales; family Streptomycetaceae; genus Streptomyces; species Streptomyces sp. NBC_01320. The sequence continues at coordinate 9,777,670 of NZ_CP108390.1, read as the reverse complement.
CGGGCGGATGACCGCGCTGACGCCGCTGGTGACGGGGACGACGACGGACCGGCTGTGTTCCACGGCCCGCACCCGGCTCATGGCCAGCTGCTGGTACGTCATCTCGCTGCGCCCGAAGGTGGCGTTGTTGCTGGGGACCGCGATCAGCTGGCTGCCGTGCTCGACCGTGTCGCGTACGGCGTCGTCGAACGCGGCCTCGTAGCAGGTGACGAGCCCCACCTTGGTGCCCGCGAGGTCGAACACGCCGACCTTCTTGCCCGGTCCGAAGTCGCGCTGCACCCGGTCGACGTCGGAGCTGAAGATGCGTGCGAACGAACGCATCGGCATGTATTCGCCGAACGGCTGGATATGGCGCTTGTCGTACGTGGCGACGGGGCCGCCCGAAGGGTCCCACTGGATGAGGGTGTTGCGCAGCTTGCCGGTGTCGGGCTCGATGACCGCGCCGACCACGGTGGGGGCGTTGATCGCCTTCACCGCTTCGTCGATGACGATCCGCGCGTCGGCATTGCGGTAGGGGTCGAGATCGGAGGAGTTCTCGGGCCACAGGACGAAGTCGGGCTGCGGTACCTTGCCCGCCTTCACCTCGCGGGCGAGCTGTTCGGTGCGGCGTGCGTGGTTGTCAAGAACGGCGCGGCGCTGGGCGTTGAAGTCGAGTCCGAGGCGCGGCACATTGCCCTGGATCGCGGCGACGGTCGCGGTTCCGTCCTCCGCCGAGTCGTCGACGAGCGGGCGCGCGGCCAACGCCGCGGCCAGGGGTACAAGGACGGTCGCGGCCGCGGTGGCGACCGCGGCACGGGGGATCCGACCGGTGCTGCGGTATACACGGAGGGAACGCACCGCTTCGAACAACCCGAAGCCGCACAGCACCACCGCGAACGAGAGCAGCGGCGTGCCGCCCACCGCCGCGAGCGGCAGGAACGCGCTGTCGGCCTGCCCGAAGGCGATCTTGCCCCAGGGGAACCCGCCGAACGGCACCCGGGCCCGGACCGCCTCGTCCAGGGCCCAGACCGCGGCGGCCCAGACCGGCCACCAGGCGAGGCGGGACACGGCGGCGACCCCGATGCAGCCCACGGCGACGAACAGCGCTTCGGCGGTGGCGAGGGCCAGCCACGGCACCGGACCGACCTCCTCGCCCGTCCAGTGCAGCAGCGGCAGCATGAAGCCGAACCCGGCGAGCAGGCCGATGCCGAATCCGGCGCGCAGCCGGCGGCCGTGCAGGACCCAGCCGAGCAGTGCGAAACCGGGCAGAACCAGCCACCACAGCGGTCGGGGCGGGAAGCTCAGATACAGCAGCACACCCGACAGCACGGCTGCGGCCGGCCGTGCGAGCCGCGGCAGAAACTGTCTCCCCCGCGGCTGAGTGGCGGAGGACTGCTGGTCGTCGACTGGGCTGATGGTGGCGCTCACCTGGCGGAGTCTACGGTGGTGAGGCAAGCGCGGGGCAGACCCGGGGCGGGGACGGAATGCATTCGGAATGCTGCCTGCCGGATCGTTCCTGCGCTTTACCTCCACAAACCCGCCCCACTCCCGTTACCGTGTGCGCCAGTCCCCCGCCGACCGGCCGGATCCGGCCGTCGTGGACGGGACGGTCACAGTTCGGGGGGTCGGACGCGATGACTGCACGGGCGGGCCGGTACGGGGCTCGGGAACGCGGCAACGCGTCCGATGCCGCCGGAGCCGTGATCCTCGCCGCCTGCGCGATCTGGTCCTTGATCAGCGCGGCCGGGCGGGAGACGAGGCCGGAGGGTGTGCTGCTGGCGCTCCTGGCAGTCGCCGCGGGGTTCGCCTGCGGCCGGATCTGCGGCACGCTGCTGCCGGTGGCCACCGCGGCGGTCGCCGCCGTCGCCGCCCTCGTCCTGGCGCTCGTCTGGCGCGGTGGTATGCCGGGCGCCACCGCCGCTGCCGATGTCGCGCCCGGTCACACCGGGGCGGCGGCCGCGCTGCTGGTACTGGCCGCGGGCGCCGCCTGCTGTGCGGCCGCGGCGGCCCGCCGGGCACCGGTGCGTCTCACGCTGCGACTGCTCGCACTCGGCGCCGCCTGCGCCGCGTCGGCCCTGCACTCGGTGGCCGGGTTCGTCACGGCGCTCGGAGTGCTGCTCAGTTCGTTGGCCGCGGTCAGGATGCGTCGCAGACTGCTCGGTCTGACCGGGCTGGCGCTGGTCACGGCGCTGGTCGTCGGTACGTCGTGGGCGGTGGCCGAGGATGCGCTGCCCGACGGGCTGATGGTCTCCCTGGAGGGGCAGCTCACCCGGAACCGGGTGCTGCTCTGGCAGGACGCGGTGGATCTCGCCGAGGAGCATCCGCTGCTGGGCATCGGGCCCGACCGGTTCGCCGAGCTCAGCCCCACCGCCCAGCAGACCGTGCGGTCGGACGGGAAGCCCCACTCGGCGCCGCTGCAGCAGGCCGCCGAGCAGGGGATCGTGGGGCTGGCGCTGCTGGGGGCGGCGTTCGGCTGGCTGCTGTACGTGCTGTGGCGCTCACCCCGCAGCACGGCGGTCGTGCTGACGGCGGGCTCCGCGCTCACCGCATTGGCGGCGCTGGCCAGTGTCGGGAATGTGCTGAGCTTCACGCCGGTGACGGCGGGCGTGGGGCTGCTCGCGGGGCTGGCCTCCGCCCGGCAGCCGATCGGGGACGGCACGCCGGACACGTCCCGTCCGGACGGTGACGAGGATGCGGGCCGTGCCGCGTACGGCACGGGGACCGCGGCCGGACGCCGTCCGCGGGTCGGTCGCACCCCCCTCTGACGGGTAGGGCACCGCTGACCGCTCAGGTCCCGGCAGTTGCGTCGGCCGCCGGCAGGTGGAGCCGTTCGCGGATGAACCGTACGCCCTCTTCCGCATCGTCCACCGTCACGGTGAACGTCCGGCCGTCGCCGAGCTTGAGCACCAGGCCCTCTCCCCTGCGGACCACCACGGCCGTCCCCCGCTCGGGGCGCCACCGGTAGCCCCAGCCGCCCCATTGGCGGGGGGTGATCCGGGGGAGGAACTCCGCCCCGACCACATGGGTGAGCAGGATCCGCCGACGCGGCACACCCATGTGGCCGCAGCGAACTTCCAGAGCGTCTCCGTCGACCCGCACGGCCACATTCACAAAGGCGAGCGTCCCGAACAGCATGAGCAGTCCGGCCGCCACGCAGCCGATCACCGACATCAGCAGGGGGGCGATGCCGGAGGTCCAGTTGGAGCTCACGGCGAGCTCGATACCCAGTGCCATGCACGCCGCACCGGCTGCGGCGAGCAGCCACTGCGCCTTGTTGGTGGCCCGGCCGGTCCAGACGGCGGGAGCCGCCTCGGCACCGGTCTCGCTCGGTTTCCGGGGGTGGTCCCTCATGCCAGCAGCGTACTCAGAATCCGGGCATCCGGGATGGGCCGGACGGGCCCTCGCCGAGTCGACGACGGCTCAGCGGGCGGGGCTGACGGCTGCCAGCAGCCGCCCCTCGGCGTAGGTCAGGGCGGCTTCCGGCAGCTCGGCGTCACGGCCGCTCAGGAGCACGGTGAGGGAGGTGGCCGGTTCGGCCGACGGCGCGGGTGCGACCCCGATCCGGCGCAGCGCCTGGGCGGCGACGGCCCCGGCGGAGCCGTGCAGTGCTACGGGCGGCAGGCCGGGCTGCTGTACGGCGGCACGGATCCGTTCGGCGACCAGTTCGTAATGGGTGCAGCCGAGCACTACAGCCCTTACGCCCGGTGGAGTGAGCGCGGCGGCTGCGGCGACGGCACGGTCGATCGCGGCTTCGTCCGCGTTCTGCACAGCGTCCGCGAGGCCGGGGCAGGGGACCTCGGTGACGTCGACGGAGCCGGCGAATTCCCGGATGAGTCCGCGCTGGTACGGACTGCCCGTCGTGGCGGGGGTCGCCCAGATGGCGACGGGTCCGCCACCGGCCGCGGCCGGCTTGATCGCGGGGACGGTGCCGATGACGGGCAGCGTGGGTTCCAGCGCGGCACGGAGCGTCGGCAGGGCGTGTACGGAGGCGGTGTTGCAGGCGACGATCAGCGCGTCGGGCCGGTGGGCGGCGGCCGCGCGGGCCACGGCCAGGGCGTGGGCGGTCAGGTCCTGCGGCGTCCGCGGACCCCAGGGCATGCTTTCGGGGTCGGAGGAGAGCACCAGATCGGCGTCGGGCCTCAGCCGACGTACCGCGGCGGCCGCCGGGAGCAGGCCGATTCCTGAGTCCATGAGCGCGATCTTCACCCGGTCACCATAGTCGACCGCCCTTGCGGTCTCGTCGGAGTGGGGCAGACTGCGGCAAATGAGCGCCGTTGCCTGGATCGCCGTGGGTTCGCTGGCCGCATGGGTGTGGCTGCTGCTGGGACAGGGGTTCTTCTGGCGGACCGACCAGCGGCTGCCTCGACGTGCGGCGCCGGACCGCTGGCCGTCGGTCGCGATCGTCGTGCCCGCGCGTGACGAAGCCGACATGCTGCCGGTGAGCCTGCCGTCGCTGCAGGCGCAGGACTATCCGGGGGCAGCGGAGATCTTCCTGGTCGACGACTGCAGCAAGGACGGCACCGGTGATCTCGCCCGTGCGCTGTCCGTGCGGTACGGCGGGCTGCCGGTGACGGTGGTGTCTCCCGGGGAGCCGGAGTCCGGCTGGACGGGCAAGCTCTGGGCCGTACGGCACGGGATCGCGCTCGCGCGGGCCCGGGAGCCGGCGCCGGAATTTCTGCTGCTCACGGACGCGGACATCGCGCATGAGCCGGACAGTCTGCGGGAGCTGGTGGCCGCCGCCTGTTCCGGCGGGTTCGATCTGGTCTCGCAGATGGCCCGGCTGCGGGTGGCGAGCGTCTGGGAGCGCCTTGTCGTGCCGGCGTTCGTGTACTTCTTCGCGCAGCTCTATCCGTTCCGGTGGGTGAACCGGGCGAAGGCACGGACCGCGGCCGCGGCGGGCGGCTGTGTTCTGCTGCGGACCGGGGCCGCCGAGCGGGCGCGAATTCCGGAGTCCATCCGGCAGGCGGTCATCGACGACGTGTCGCTGGCGCGTGCGGTGAAGCGCAGCGGCGGGCGGATCTGGCTAGGGCTCGCGGAGCGGGTGGACAGTGTGCGGCCGTATCCCCGGCTGGCGGATCTGTGGCGGATGGTCTCGCGCAGCGCGTACGCACAGTTGCGGCACAGCACGGTTCTGCTCATCGGTACGGTGCTGGGTCTCGCGCTCGTCTATCTCGCCCCGCCGGTCACGCTGGCGGCAGGGCTGCTGGGCGGCGACCGGCCGGCGGCGTGGGCGGGTGGCGCGGCGTGGGCGGTGATGGCGGGGACGTACATGCCGATACTCGGCTACTACCGGCAGTCGATGTGGCTCGCGCCGTTGCTGCCGTTCACCGCCGTGCTGTATCTGCTGATGACGGTGGACTCGGCGGTGCAGCACCACCTCGGCCGCGGCGCGGCCTGGAAGGGGCGTACCTACGCCCGTCCCGAGGCCGCACCGGACCGATGAGCGGAGGGAACACCGGTCCGTCCGCGGTGACGGGACCCGGACGGACCGGGGGTCATTTACGGCCGCGCGTCCAGTTCATCCCCCACCCATAGGCGTAGTCGATGGTGCGCTGCGGACTCACCCCGCGTTCGGGTACGAGATAGCGGGCTTCGCGCTGCACGGTGAGGTCTCCCCCGTTGTTGGTGATGAGTGCGAGTGCGCAGACGGTGGAGGGAACGGTGCATTCGTCGAGCGAGAAGTCGATCGCGGCGCCGTGCTGCGGCTGCAGGGTGACGGTCGCGTGCAGATCGGCGAAACTCCGGGCGCCTTCATAGATGGTGACGAAGATCAGGACTCGGCGGAGCCGGTCCTTGTGGTCGAGGTTGATGGTCAGGTTCTCGCCGGTGGAGACGGCGCCGGTGCGGTCGTCCCCGTCGAGATGGATATACGGGGGCTGTCCGAGAGCGCCGAAGGCGTTTCCGAGCGCCTGCACGACTCCCTTCCTGCCGTCGGTCAGTTCGTAGAGAGCGCAGAGGTCAAGGTCGAGATCCGCGTGGTTGGCGATGGCCCTGCCGAGTTTGCTGCCCCAGCTCTTGAACTGTTTGCGCACCTCCCAGTTGAGATTGACACGCATGGTTCCCGACGTGCCGCCCTGTTTGGCGAGGGAGACGGACGGCGTGTCCTTGGTGAGCGTCACCTTGGAGAGCCGGACGGGCTGGGGGGACGGCGGTACGGGCGGCGCGGCACGGGGCACCGGGGGTGCCATCGGAGCGGCAGCCGGGGGCCGCGCGTGCGGCGGGAGCCCGGGCGGTGACGGCAGGTCAACTCGTGTTGCACCTTGGGGTTGTTGAGACTGAAGAGGCTGGTGCGATTGCTGAGGCTGTTGGGGTTGCTGCGGCTCGTCGACGGAAATACCGAAGTCCGTGGCGAGACCTTCGAGGCCGCTGCTGTATCCCTGCCCCACGGCGCGGAATTTCCAGGCGCCCTGCCGACGGTAGAGCTCACCCAGAATGAATGCGGTCTCCACCGTCGCGTCCGCGCTGTCGAAGCGCGCGATCTCGGATCCGTTCGACATGTCCATGATCCGTACGTACAGGGCCTCCACCTGCCCGAAGCTGCCACCGTCCGCGGAGGCGGCCAGGACGATGCGCTCGATGACGGGCTCCACCCGCGCCAGATCCACCGCAAGGCTGTCCGTGGCACTGCCGGCGGCGTTCCGTTTGCCCTCATGACGCACCGCGCCGGAGCCGTGCACCGGCTGGTTGTAAAAGACGAAGTCCGCGTCGCTGCGCACCTTTCCCGACACGAGAAGGAGCGCCGATGCATCCACGTCCGGCGCCCCCGGGGCGGTACGCCACCCCAATTCGACCCGCACGGCCTGGGCCGCCACTGGAACATTGGCTCCTTTTAGCATGGTCATGCTCACCCCATCACGAGTCCGGCCACCCGAAGACTTTTCCGTGCCAACCTAATCCGCACCCTGCCACGGATCCCACAGTCGCTCCGGACCCTGTCCAGCGATCCTCCGGTAACCGTTCCTAACCAGTGTGCGTAAGTGAGTCTTGGACCCACTGTTGCGTACTGGGCGCATCCCGAACGGTGTTGGATGCGCTGGGTTCCCGCTTTCGCTTCCCGCTCGGCGACGGTCCTCCAGGGGGCCGGTCCGTTGTGGGTGGGCGGGTTCCCTCACGCCCCCGGTGACCTGGTTCGGCCTGGGCGGTCCGATGCCTCGCACGATCACTCCGGTCGTGTGGGGGCGGTGCCGTCCGACGCCGGATCGGATGTCCGAGGGCGCGTCGCCCGATCGCGATGCCCGCGGCATCGTGACGGGACATCTTTCGGTGGGGGGTGACCAGCGGTTTCTGCCAGTGCTGGGCACCCCACAGGCTGGTGTAGGCGGGGTCGACCGCGACGATGCTCAGGCCGTGTTCGGCGGCCATGGAGACGAGCCGGGCCTTGAGCCTGCCGGTCGGGATGCCGGAGATGAGCTGCCGGAACCGCTTCTGGCGGCCGTGTTTCTCACGGGTCTTCTCGGTGGTGAAGTCGAGGTCTTCGATGCCGATCGCGGCGACACCGATACGCACCGCCCAGTTGATCAACCGGGTCAGGGCGTGGCGGATCTGGGCGTCGCGGTGACCGGCCGAACCGGACAGGTCATAGGGGAAACGCCGCGGGTCACCGATCGGGTTGCCGTGCCGGTCGAGAAGGTAGGCGGCGAAGTGGTCGGCGTTGGTGTCGACGCCGACCATGCCCCGGGCGCGGGCGGTCTCCAACGGGATGGTCTTCACGGCGGTGCGTTGCCAGGATGCGGTGAGGTACCAGCGGCCACGGTCCACGTCGAGGTGGACGCGGTAGGCGACGGCCCGGTTCGCGGCGATGCGGTCGGCCCACTCCGCGCCCCGGTGCGCAAACGCGATGCGGGCACTGAGGGTGTACCGGCCGTGCCGGGCGTTGGCCAGGTGCGCGAGCGGGGCAGGCAGCCTGATGCTGACCTCACCAGTGTCGGTGACGCGGATCGTCTCGTTCCCGAACCGCTTCCCCGACTCACCATCAGCAGCGATGAACCAGCGTCCCGCCTCCCACCGTTGCCGCCATTGGTCTTCGGTGAGCTGGGCCTCGGTGAGGTGGTGGCGGGTGTTGAGGAGACGCTTACCGCCCCGTACGACCCGGACCCGCCCGGCCTCCCAGTCGGCGACAGCCGCCGTGTGCCGCGCTTCCAGCATCGCAAGGCGGCGGGACTTGCGGAACCACTCGCCCTTGGAACGGTAGCCGCCCGCGGCCCGCCTCGTTCCGGGCTCCCCGAGCGGGAGGGACAGGCGGTGCCGCAACGTCCTGATCCCGGCCGCCAGCTTCTGGATGTGCGCTGCCTGGCAACGGCGCGCGAGCGCCCACTGACCGTGCGTGGCCTTCGTGATCGCCCCCGCGATCCGCGACGACGACACCCCGGATCAGCTCCCGCTTACGCGCCGCCCAGGTCTCCGCACCGTGCTCCAGACCATCCGCACAGCGGGCCTTGAGATCACCGGAAGTCAGCGCGCCTTGATGCTCACCGACCGCGCGCAGCACCCTCTCGTCCTCGACGGTCAGGTGCTTGAGACGATCCCGGACCGCCACCCCGCAAGGCCCGGGCACCACGAAGGAGGCCGTCAGCTTCCGTAGACCACCCACCACATCACCCCCTCCCCGGCCGGACACCTGCCACCAGACCCAACGAGCAGCAGCCACCAAGGTCACCCATTCGGCCCCAGAACCCCCGTTCCCACCCCCGCGAATGCACCGCCAGGACTCACTCCTGCTCACCACCACTCACTTCGACTCAGTAAACCGACAGCAGCTCACAACCCCCCGTGAATCGCAGATGTGCGGCGGGACGCCCGTGACCTCCGCGCCGGCTTGCGGGTCCACAGCCTGGCCCACATCGTTACCGTTCCTGGGCAGTGGGCAGGAGTGAGTCCTGGCTCACCGGCACGCCCCGAACGGTCTTGGGCGCACTGGTTCTCCGCTTTCGCGTCCCGGTCGGCGACGCATATCCCGTATGCGCTCCGTTCCAGGTGGGCGGAATCCCTTACGACCTGGCCATATGGGTGTGACCCGAGGCGACGGGGAGGCCCCGAACCATCTCGCTGGTGATACGGGGGCCCCGACTGCTGACGCCACACCCGGCGTCCCAGATCGCACCGAGAACGTTACGCACACCCCGCCGGGCATACCCGCAGATCGTCACGCCGATCACCCAATCGTGCCCATGTTCGCCAAAACGATGTGTCTGCCCAGCAGTTGTGAACCCTCGCCCGGCAGTACCGGCTTTCTCCCGGCCGATCACATGATCGCGTGGCTGTGCCCGTCCGCGCCGACCGTTCCGGTCGAGGAGCTGAGGGCCCGGCTCGGGACGATCCTCGCCTGGGACGTGGACGGCCCCGGCCCGCCTGAGACCAGCACCACCGTGTCTGAGATCAAGGACCTCACGCGCGAAGGCTTCGGGCTCGCCGAGGAACTGACCCGACAGATAGCCACCATCTCCCGGTACTCCGCCGCGGCGTTGGAGGCGTCCGTCGTTCTCGGCGAGGCACAGCTACGTGAACTGGACCGGCCGGGGCTGCCGTACTAGTACTGCAACCGCATCTGGAGAATGTGGCCTCGGCGTTTGTAGTGGGAGCGGCGGGCTCGGGCCTGGCTGCGTCGTCGGAAGCGTGACCAGTGCAGATGGTGCTCGTTGCTGTGACAGTGGCGCGTGACGACGACGTGGCCCATCAACCGGCGGATCTCCGGGACGCTGAGGGGTATGAGGTCTTGCTCGTCGTCGAGAGTGCCCCTTTTGTGGCTTCTGCGGCGCGGATGGCGGTCAGGTAGGCGAGGGCGGCCATGGCCAGGGTGATGTGGCGGTACCAGGCCCGGTAGAGCCGCACCTGGTAGTGGTCCAGACCGCACTCTCCCTTCGCGGTCTGGAAGCACTCCTCCACGGCCCACCTCGCGGCAGCCACTTTGACCAGGTCTTTCAGTCGGGAGGCGACCGGGCCGTAGCAGACGTAGTAGGCGATCTCGCTCGGGTCGCTGACGCTGCGTCGGGCCAGCACCCAGTGCCCGAAGCCGTTCTCCCAGTACGGGCGGATCGCGACACGCGCCCAGTCGTAGATCCGCTCACCGTGCGCGCCGGCCCCGCCGGAGATCCGTTTCCACCGCTGGCGGGGCAGCACGGCGACCAGCTGGTCCACCCGCGCGTCCGCCCCGCGCGCGGCGATCACGGTGTCGTTGACCTTCGTAGCCAGCACGTGCGCGACCCGACGTTCCTCCAGCCACACGCGCAGGTGCTTGACCTGCCCGTATGCCTCGTCAGCGGTGACCCACGCGAACGGGACACCCGCGTCGATGGCGCGTTGCAGCATCCACTTGAAGTGCTCGTTCTTGGTCGCGAAGGGAACTCCGTCGTCGATCCCGGCCGCGCGGCAGCGGTCACGGTCATCCGTCCAGGAGACAGGGATGTAGAGCTCGCGGTCGATCAACGCCCGCCCCCTGGCGGAGGCGTAGGCCAGGAATGTTCCGATCTGGCTGTTCTCCGTGCGGCCGGCCGTGCCGGTGTACTGACGCTGGACGCCGGCGGACTTGGTGCCCTTCTTCAGGAAGCCGGTGTCGTCACCGATCAGCACCGCGTCCTTGGCACCGATGGTCTCCACGACGAAGTCCCGCACATCGTCGCGGACCGCGTTCTCGTCCCAGTCGGAGTGGTTGAGCAGCCGCTGGACGCCGTCGGGGCGCAACTGCCCGACCTGCTCCGACAGCGTCCACCCGTTCTTCTTCTCAAGCGGCGCGAGCAACCCGTTCAGGTAGTCCGACGCCCGCTCGCGGGGCTCCGACCTGCCGAAACGATGGGCGAACCGGGCATGGAACCCGGCTATCCCCTCGGACCACGACTCGACCTGCTCAACCGTCAACGATTCATCGCACAGACGGAACAACGAGCCACTCCGCCACCTGTCACGGCAGATGCGGTTGCAGTACTAGGGGCGACTTGGTGCGCAGCAGATCGTCGAGGGCCGCCCGGTAGCCGTTACGGGCATCGAGCGCCGCGTCCAGCCACTATTCATCCCGCCGCAGGGTTTCCGCCGACAGCTCGCCCATGTCGCGGTCGGGCGCCATGGCGGCGTGCACGCGGTTACGGACACGGGCGACCTGCTCCTCGGCCAAGGCGAGGAACGACCGCGGTTCGAGCGCGCGGATCACCGCAGGAGAGGCACCAGTACTGGTCGCCGTCTCGTACAGCTCAGCGACGGGGACGTCGAAGACGTCCTGCAGCTCCCCGTCGACGGTGCTGGGCTTGAGCCGGACGCTCATCGCTGCGCTGCCCTTCCCGTTCGCGCCGCCGATGGCGGTGCCGGTGCGGTCGCGGGTCAGTGCGGAGGGCTGGTCTGCACGGCTGGTCCCTTACGGCCAGCGCGGCTGAGACGGGCGAGCCGTTCGGCAGCGAGATCCCTCCTCCCCGGAGCGTCCGTGTCGAGAAGCCACCGTACGACCAGAGCTCGCCCATCCCGTGCGGCAACAGCCGCGTTGACGCGGTGGGCGAGGCCCAGCGTCGGATTGTCCACCTCGCTGGGCTGGGTCTCCAGCGCGGCAAGGAGGGCGTCCTCCGCCCGGTCGAGCTCCGCCTGGGAGTCCGCCAGAAGCCTGTGCCACTTGACGACGTCGGTGGCGTCAGGGTTGGCAGTCCGTGCCACGGAGACCGCGGCCTTCAACTGATCCATGCGCACCCCGAAATGCGCTTCGATCTGTGCGGTGAGTACGCCCACGACATTCTCTGTGGTGTCGGATATGTCGTCGGACAAGGGGATCTCCTCTTCGCGGGAAGGGAATTGAAGGAGGAGCGATCAACTCGGCTACGTTGTCGCCGGGTTATCGCCGAGTGCCTGTCAGTCAAGGCACATGTAGACGTCGCGGTAGACGTAGGTGCCGGACACCCGGCCCTTCACGCGGTGGAGGACTCCGACGGCGGTGGACCGGTCGTGGGCTTGGAGCGGATTGTCACCGCGCGGGTGCCGATGGCCCACAGTCCGGGCCGGCCGCAGTCGCGGATCGTCGGCAGGGCGCTCTGCGCGCTGCTGGGCACGGCCGATGGGGTGGCGGTGGCCGCGGTCGCGGACGCGATCGGCAGCACGAGGGAGCCGAGCATCCCGGCAGATATGGAGATTCTGGTTGAGCGCATGCGGAAGTAACCTCCGTACGAGAAAGGGGGAATGCGAAGAGAGGCGGACCGGTCGTGTCGCCCCGTCGGCTGTCTAAAAGTCCGGAGAATCGCCGGTTTGGCCAACCGGCGATCGTCGGCTATGTTCCGTCGCGCCAGTCGGCTTGTTGGTCAGCGCGATCGGCCGGGCGGGCGAGGAGCACGCGCCTTTGGCGGGAGAACCTGGCGGATTGGCGACGCAGTCGGCCGCACCGGCGGAAGGGGTCCTGCCGTGCCGGCGAGCCGGTCGTCGCACCACTGGAGGGCTTCTTCGACCGTGACGAACCCGCCCTCGCGCGGGGTGTGGGTCCACGCATCGGTGCCGACCTCCTCGACCACGACGCGGACCGGAGACGGGGCTCGCTCGTCGAGGACGCCCAGTGCCACCACGGTGACCATGTCGTCCGGGTCGTCGCGGGTGTAGGAGTAGCCCATCGCGTAGTGGTCGCCGTCACCCGAAGCGAACGGGCTTCGGCGGTCACAAGAGGATCTCCCGTGGTGGACAGTTCAACCACCTCGTCCCAAAGCGGCCGTTCAGCGCCCGTTCCCCCGCCTCTCAGCAGTCGAACACTCCCCGGAAGTGCCCGTAGTTCTCCAACGTCGGGCTGGTTGTCGCGGTGTTCGTTCCGCTTCCACGCGCGTCGGCCAGGTCGCCGGTGCCCGATCCCCGGATGATCCGCCAGGTTCCGCCACCCGCTGTGCTGCCCCGTCCGATCCAGGTGAACGATCCCGATCCGCACCCCTCGGCCGAGCCCGTCAGCGTCTCCGTCCCGACGTAGCGGTACTGACCCGGCGTAGACTCTGGGTACAGGCAGTAGTCGTAGGTCGTCGTGCCCTGCCAGACATCGCCCGGCTGCGTCCCGAACGTGGCACTCCCGTGGATCGCTGTGCCACCCGGAGCACAGACTGTGTCCGTCGAAGGGACGATCTCCGTGCCCGGGTCGTAGTAGTGACTCAGGATCTGCGAGTCCGCTGCGCTGCCGGGCGTCGCGGCGAGCACAGACGCCGTCAGTGCGAGCGCCACCACGCCGGCCGCTCTGGTTATGCTCCAATTCATTTGTCTTTACCGTTCTCTGAGGGTTCATCAAGGAGTTTCGCGGAGATCCGAAATAGCTCGTACGCGGTGACGGTTTCGAATCCCAAGTGCTCTTACACGGGAAAGCCGAACGGGCTGACCTGAAGGGTGCCGACGCTCAGTCCGCGTTCCCGTCCCGCTTCGAGTGCCGCCTCCGTGAGTGCCGTGCCGATGCCTTCGCGCCGTTGGTCCTCGACAGTCATGACGACATAGACGCCGACTAAGGGGAGAAGCCAATGATGCCCATGTGGAGGACTTCAGCCCCTTCCCTAGTTCGCCATACCAGTCAAGTCCAGGAAGACTTCCATGTCCGCGCTCAGCACGAGCTCGGGGTAATACACCACATCCGGGCCGAGCATGAGGAGTTCCGGATGTGGATTGAGCGGTCTGCCTCCCCAGTCGACGCCCAGCGATCTGATCCGGCCCGCGCCTTCCCGAGGCCGCTCCGCGAGAGAACTGGACCAGTCGTCGAACAACGGCCGTACCCGCCACAGCACCACTCGACCGGACCACCGGATGAATTCACGGGAATCCTCGAAAAGGCCTTTCAGAGAATACCCGTCCGGACCGCACACGCCACGGCCTGCGTCCTGTTCTTACAGTTCAGCTGCTTCACAGTCTCATGGATGATTCCCTTGATCGTCCGCTCCGAGTAGCTCATCTTCTCGGAGATCTCAAGCGTGTTCATCCCTTCGGACAGCATGCGGAGCACCTCGATCTCCCGCGGCGCGAGTCCGCCTCTCCTCGACAACTGCGCGAGCGTCTGCTGTCGTTGCTGATGCCCCAGTTCGGCAATCAGATGACCCACCAGTTCATTCGGAAAACGACTGCGTCCGGAGCTCGCCTCGATGGTCGCGTCGAGAAGTTGCTCAAGGCTCGAGCTGCTTCGGTAGAGAAAGCTGGTCAGTCCGTATTCGACTGCCAGGGTGAGTTGCTGCTCGTTGACGCGATCTGCCATCACCACGACCGGGACCGGTGCGCCGCCGGCGCGCGCAGCATCCTGCCTGAGAACCCTGAGCCAGTCGTCGTTCAGGCAGTGCAGCAGCATGACCGACACGTCCACATCGGGGAGTCCCTGCTGGGGAACGATGTTCACGCCGGAATGCGACTGCAGGTAGGCGCCGGTCGCATGTTCCAGGAAGGTGTCGCTCGCCCTCAGGACAACTCGGATCGGAACTGCCAGCGCGGTTCCCGTTCCATCCGTCTGAGTCACAGTCATCGTCACTTCAGCAACCCCCAGATAGAACCGACATGCACACCTCGGCACGCACCCTGGCCTGCCGCTTGGACGACGGGGCCTGCGAGTGGGCTTCGAGCTACATCGGCACACTACGGCGACTGCCAGTGGCGCAGCTTCGGTCAAATGACCCAGTAAGATTTCAGCCAGCTTGGTTCTCTTAGTGCACTATGCGCCGGTTTCAAGTCGGATCGATGTCGAGGGCCACGGCCGGCACGAACAGGAAGCATCACATACCCTTTCGCGCTGACGTGGCCCTCGCGTGTGCCCTGGGCCTCATGGCGTTCCTACAGTCTTCGAGAGAGCCACTGACACAGCGCTCCTGCCGACTCCTCCATCCTCCGCGGCTCAGGGAGAAGCGACGCCATGAACGTGACGAAGAGACCCCTCGACAAAGAACCGAGCATACGCTCGACGATCGTTCCGTCCGACCTCAGGACCGACCCCGAGGTCCGAGCGCAGCCGGTCCCGCGTGCCGCTGCCCGGATAGTCTCCAACGGCGGGCGCGGAATAGCCCGCGACCGGCTCCAGCTGTGCAGCCAGTACGGCACGCGATTCCGCCGGACCATGTCGGACGTGGGAGGGGCACTCCCGAAGGAGTGGGCCTCTGGGGACGGCCGTCGCGCCGGCGACGTCGGCGCTCTCGCCGACCTGGCCGCGGTCCGCCTCTACCTGGCCGAGGAGTGGGCATGGCTGGATCCGACGCTGCTCGAGGGAGAGCCCGGTGCACACATCCCTCTTGCTCGTTGCGTCGCATCAGGCCTGCGCAGGCTGCCTGTTTACCGAGGTCCCGCGATCGTGCGCACCGGTGTGGCCGACAGCCTGGTGAGGTGGTATCGCGACAACCCCGTGGTCGTCGACCACGGTTTCTGGAACGCGACGTCGTCCCCAGCGGCGCTTGGCGCGGGAGGCCCCGGGTATCTGGTGTGGTCGCTCACCGGACGCCGTACGGACTCCGTCGATCCGTACACCCGAGGAAGGCTGGTGTTCGTTCCCGGCACTCGTTTCAAGGTCCTCAAGGTGCTCGACAGCCGGGGGCCCCGCGTGCTGATGCGCGAGATGTTCCCCCAGGAGCCCGCTGAGAAGCGTCCGGCCAGTCCCGGCGCCCGCAACGCCGAGTGGCTGGACGGGACTACGCTGGAAGAGCTGACGCAGTCGACGGCCAGGCCGGCCGGACTGATCGTCGCCGAGTGCACGGGCCCGCGGAACCGCCCCCCGGGGCTGATCACCGCGAAGTAGGGGTGCCGTTAACGAACGTGTCACCTGCTGCAAACGGTGCCGTGCGGCTTGATCGGGCTGCTTTTTCAGGTGGTTGTACGGGCGCGTTCGAGGACCCGGTACACCGTGGCGCGGCTGAAGGAGAACTGTTCGGCGAGGTCAGCGATGGAGTGCTGACCGGTGGCATGCTGCTCGGCCAGGTGGGCGTGCCGACGGGTGACGGGCTTCGGCTGCTTGCATTTCAGCTTCCCCTTCGCCCAAGCGACTGCCACGCACTCGCGGCTGCGCAACCGCAGCAGGTCGACCTCGAACTCGGCCAAGGTGGCGCGGATGTTGAAGAACATCTCGCCCATCAGGTCGGCCTGGTCGTAGACCGTGCCCCGAGGGAGAACCGGACGCCACGGGCGACGAGGGAGTCGGCGATTGTCGCGGGCGTCGGGAACGGAGCGGGCAAGGCGGTCGAGTCCGGGCGAGTACCCGGGCCCGCGCCTCCGCTGGCAGCCGGGCGGCGATACGCGAGAACCACGTCTCCTCCGCGGTGCGCAGGGCGGATCGGACCATCCGCGTGTTCCGGTCCGCTGCCAGCGGCTCGATGCACACCTCGCGGCAGTGCTGCAGTAACTCCTCACGGACCCGCTCCGGCCTGCGCTCCGCGTGCGCGATGTTCGCCACCAGCCAGGCCGTCAGCTTCTCCGCGTCCTGAATCGAGCACACCCGAAACCCCAGGTACTCGCGTATCTGGGCACAGTGGTACTCGATCGTGCTGCCGGTCCACTGGTAGGAGTCGAACTCCCTGGCCGGCAGCTTCATCTGCCCGGCAATGTGGGCGACCACCTCATCCGGGAACTCCGCCCGGCCCCGGGGGAAGCGCACTCTGCCGCGTGTAGTGCTTCAGCAGCAGCGCGAAGCTCAGCCGCGTCGGCCCGCGCTTCCCCTCCACGGGCCGCCATCGGGAAGTGGATCGACGAGGACGGCCTGCGCTTCGGACCAGGCGAACGCATCGAACTGTGCTACGGGTCGCATTCGACCTACACTCTGCCTCCCGAAGCCCTGCGCATCACGGCGGAGGAGTCCGCACGGCGAGGCGCCCCGGGGCACATTCATGCCGCGGAGACGTCGGCCGAGGACATCACGCCCCGGGAGCGGTTCGGATCCGTTCCCCGGCTGCTCCGGGAGACCGGGCTCATGGACGGGCGGCTGCTGGCAGCCCATTGCCGTCCACCTCTCCGAGGGCGACGTCTCCTTGCCGGCCGAGTCAGGAGCCGGCGTCGCACACCGCCCCGGCTCGAACGCCAAGGTCGCTTCCGGAACGGCCCCTCTCCATGCCCTCCGCACGACGTCGGCTTCCGTCGGCCTCGGGACCGACGGCCCCGCAAGCAAGTGCGATCTCGACCTGTGGGAGGAAGCCCGCCTCGCGATGATGTTCTCCCGCCTCGCCACCACGGACCCGTCGGCGCTCACCGCCGAGGAAGCGTTCCTGATGGCGGGGACAGTCGGCGGCGCGGCACTCAACAGGGCGCATGTGGGCGGCCGGCTCCCGAGCGGTCAAGGACGTCTGGGCGGTCGGCAGCACGCGTCGCCTGAGGCGGTGCACCTACCGCTCGTACAAGGCGAACGACCAGAGGTCTTGGCGAGCGACGCAAGGTCTGGCAATGTGATGTGGCTCACACACATACAAGCGAACTTTCGGGTGTCCCTTCCGTCATGCCCTTGATCCGGCTCGAGCAGAATGGAAGGTCCTCATGTCATTCCCTACCTCACCAGCCTCGGACGGCCGCAATCACCCCGCGGACGAAGACGGCGCGCGTTCAGCGGGCCGCCTCGTCGGACGGTCGGCGGAGCGGGCTCTCATCGACGATCTCTTCGATTCCGCCGCCACCAGGGGCGCCGCACTGGTACTGACGGGAGAGGCGGGGGTAGGGAAAAGCGCCTTGCTGGACACCGCGGCGGAACGGGCGTCCGAGGCGGGCTTCACAGTCGTAAGGATCGCGGGCTCGCAGTTCGAGCAGAGTGGCAGCTTCTCGGGCCTCACCCAGCTACTCCAACCGCTGGCGGAGGAGATCCCGGCTCTGCCGGCGCGGCAGGCGGAGACGCTCCAGGCAGTCCGAGGACTGTCCGAGGAGCAGCCGGCCGAGCTGCTCGCCATTGCCAACGCTGTACAGGTCCTGCTGTCCCAGACCGCGGCGAAGCGTGGCCCCATCACGCTGGTCATCGATGACTCAGCCTGGCTCGACCGGCCCAGCGCCGTGGTTCTGGGCACCGTCGCCCGTAACGTCCGGACCGGTTCCCTGGTCTTGCTCGCGGCATCCCGGACCGGCGACGAATCCTTCCTGAGCAGCACCGGGATACCTTCGTACGAGGTTCGGGCCCTGGACGAGGAATCCGCGAAGGCACTGGTGGCGGAGCGGTTCCCCGCCATGACGGCCAGGGTCCGGCAGCGTCTTGTCACGGAGGCCGCCGGCAACCCGCTGGCACTACTGGAACTGCCCGTCCCGCTCAACGAGGCTCAGCAGACGGAACAGGGACCGCTGCCGGCTGTGCTGCCGCTCTCCGAGCGCCTCAAGAAGATCTTTTCCGTACGGGTCAGTGCCCTGCCGCGCGCGACACGGGAACTGCTCCTGCTCGCCGTTCTGGACGGCTCCGGTGATCTGCACATCCTCGAGCGGGCCGTTGACAGCTCGGACGTCCTCACCAGGCTGGGCCCTGCCGAGCGGGGAGGCCTGGTATGGGTGGATTCCCTGACCGGCCGCCTGGTCTTCCGGCACCCGCTCACTCGTTCCGCGGTCATCGAGCTGTCCACGAGCGCGGAGCGTCGACGGATGCACCTGGACCTGGCCGAAGAGTTCCCGGAAGGTTCGGAACGCCGGGTCCGCCATCTGGCCGCCGCGGCGGTCGGCCCGGACGATCAGGTGGCTGCGCTCCTGCACGATGTGGCCTACGGGACGCTGCGTCGCGGCGACGCCGTCGGCGCCATCACCAGCCTGCTGCGCGCTTCCGAGCTGAGTAGCTCCGGGACGACGAAGGGGCGCATGCTGGCTGAGGCAGCATGCCTCGGCGCCAACATCACTGGTGACCTCCGCAACGTACGCTCCCTGCTGGACAATGCCATGTCCGCCGATCCCGTGGGCGCGGATTCGCTGGCCGCGGCGACCGCGGCAGCCAGCCAGCTCCTCAACGGCGAAGGCGACGCGGACACCGCCCACCGGCTTCTCGTCGGCGCGATCCGCAGTCATGCCCAACCTGGTCAGACGGACGACAACATCCTCCGCGAAGCTCTGCACACGCTGCTCATGGTGTGCTTCTTCAGCGGCCGGCCGGACCAGTGGCAGGCCTTCGACAGCGCGGTGGCAGATGTCCTGCGGCACTCTCCCGATCCCCTGCTGCGCGTGCTTCGCGGCGCCTTCGGTGATCCCGCTCACGCGGCATCGTCGGTTCTGGACGTGCTGGACGACCTCATCCTCGGCCTCACCCGGGAGACCGATCCCCGGCGCATCGTGCGGACCGCCATCGCGGGTGCCTATGTCGACCGCCTGCCCAGCTGTCGTAGTGCTCTGCGGCGTGTCGTCGACGACGGCCGCAACGGAGGAGCCATCGCCACGGCGATAGAGGCCCACTTCCTGCTG
Organism: Streptomyces sp. NBC_01320; assembly: GCF_035974375.1. NCBI lineage: Bacteria > Bacillati > Actinomycetota > Actinomycetes > Kitasatosporales > Streptomycetaceae > Streptomyces > Streptomyces sp. NBC_01320. Next base: position 9,758,404 of record NZ_CP108390.1, on the reverse strand, counting down.
GCGAACGACGCCTACGCGGGCGGACAGTGGGACGACGTTCCGGACGTCATCGACGAAGGTCTGCGCTGGTGTGCGACACACAACTACCGCCTGCTGGGATGGACGGGTCACTTCCTGCGGGGACTGCTGTCAGCCGCGCGAGGCGACAACCGGACCGCGCTGGAGATCGCTGACCGTCTCGATTGCTGGGGGAACCCCAGAGGACTGGGTGCGCTGCATGTGTACGCCTCCCACATACGGGCGCTGTCCGCGCTCGGCAGCGCGGACTTCGAGAGCGCGTACCGCTGTCTGAGATCGCTGAGCGCCCCTGGTCGGCTGCCCTCGCACATGCCCCATTCCCTATGGCTCTTCTGGGACTTCGCCGAATCCGCGGCTCGGACCGGTCACCATGCCGAGGCCATCGAACACGTCGCGGCGGTCAGGACATCCGGCATCCCGTCCATCTCACCGCGCCTGGCCATGATGACCGACGCCGCCGGGGCCATAGCCACCCCGGACGTCATCGACCATGACCTGTTCGAGAGGGCCATCGCGGCCCCCGGCGCCGAACGATGGCCTTTCGACTGGGCGCGGATCTGTCTGGCCTACGGCGAGAGGCTGCGCAGAGCCAAAGCAGGAGGGGCCGCCGGCGTCCATCTGGAGGCCGCGCTCAGCACGTTCCAGCGCCTGGGGGCCCAACCGTGGTGCGCACGAGCCGCGAACGAACTACGGGCGAGCGGCGTCCACGTCACGACCGTGACATCGACTGAGGACAGTCGTACGCCACTGACTCCGCAGGAAGCGCAGATCGCCCAGCTGGCCGCCACAGGACTGACCAACAAACAGATCGCCGCCCAGCTCTTCCTGTCCCCTCGCACCGTGGCCGCACATCTGCGCAGTGTCTTTCCGAAGCTGAACGTCACCTCTCGTGCGGGACTGCGGGACGCACTCACGCGAAGCATCGCCTCTTCGTGACGCAAGCGGCAGACCCGCACGATGGTCCTGTGGACTACTCCAGGATCCGGATACGCCTGTGGAAGCGCACGACGGACAGCCCACCTGGAGCAGGTGGGCTGTCGCGGAAGACGGAACGGGGTCAGCGGGTGGAGCGGTCGGCGTTCTTGATGAGCTTGGTGACCGCGTCCGGATGACTGATCATGACGGAGTGCGACGCTCCGGAGACCTCGACCGTGCCACGGGCGTGGGCCCGCTGGTACTCGAAGCGCTGCAGGGCCGGCGGAATGGCCTTGTCCGAGGCAGCGATCAACCCCCAGGAGGGGATGTCGTGCCAGGCGGCGGCCTTGGTGACGTCGGTGAAGGAGGAGGCGCTGAACGGCCGTTGGGCCGCCTGCATGACGTTGGTGACCGAGACCGGGAGGTCCGCCGCGAAGGTGCTGCGGAACTTGTCGGCCTTGAGGTAGAGGTCCGTGCCGGTGCTGCCGTCCGGGTTCGGGAACGGTACGGGATCGAGCGCGGCAGGGATCTCGGTGCCCGGGTACTTGTTGATGAGATCGCCGAGCAGCTCGCCCTCGTCGGGCACGAAGGCGGCGACGTAGACCAGCGCCTTGACGTGGGGATTGGCAGCGGCGGCGTTGGTGATCACGGCGCCGCCGTAGGAGTGGCCTGCCAGGATGATCGGGCCGTCGATGGACTTGAGGACGCTCGCCAGGTACGGAACGTCGGTGGGAAGCCCACGCAGCGGGTTGGCGGTCGCGACGACCGGGTAACCGTCGTTCTGGAGCCCCTCGATCACTCCCGCCCAGCTCGCGGATGCGTCCGCGAAACCGCCGTGCACCAGCACGACCGTCGGCTTGGTGCCGTCCGACTGGCGCTCCGGCGTTGTCGCCGAAGCCATCGATGCCACAACGGCGACTGCCGCTGCGCCGGAAACGCCTGCCGCGATCAGACGGCGACGTACGACCTTGATACGCATGTCTTGCCTCTCATCATTCTGATGGTTGCCCTGCCGCAGCCGAGGCGCTCAACAGGGCAGATCGCACACCTGTGACGCAGGCGCGTGTACTTCAGGTCAGCCCTGGACGCCCGCAGCCTGCTTGATCAGCTCCGCGACGGCCGCGGGTCGGGACATGTAGACGGCGTGGCTACCAAGGACCTCGCTCACGGTGGCGCCCGCTCGCTCCGCCATGGCGTGCTGCGCCGGCGGAGGGATCATCCTGTCCAGGGTCGCTACGAGATACCAGCTCGGCTTGGTACGCCAAGCGGCCTCCGCCACCACCCCGTTGAGAGCGTCGACGCCCCAGGGAACCTGTGAGTCCGCCATGAACTGCGCGTCCTCCACCGCCACATCGTCTGCGAACGAGTGCGCGAACTTGTCACGGTCGAGGAACAGGAAGCCGTCCTGGGGCGGCAGAATCGGCGGAACGGGTGCGCCCGGCGCCGGGTCGGCGATCAGCGTGCTGACCGACTCGCCCTTGTCCGGGGCGAAAGCAGCGATGTAGGCGAGCGCGGCGACCTTGGGGTGCCGGCCGGCCTCGGTGATCACGGCGCCGCCGTAGGAGTGGCCCACCAACACGGTCGGCCCGTCCTGAGCGTCGAGGACCTGCCGCGTGACCGCGACATCGCCCTCGAGGGAGTGGGTCGGGTTCTGCACGATGCTGACACTGAAGCCTTCGCGGGTGAGGAGATGGTGCACGGCCTGCCAGCCGGAACCGTCGACGAATCCTCCGTGCACGAGGACGACGTTCTTCAGGGGACTCATTTCATGGCTCCTGATGTCTGTAAAGAACCTGTGATGCAAGTGAAAAACTAGCTCGTTCCGTCCTTTTGGGCTTCGGCTGAATGACCTAGCCTCGATCTTTCGTGATTGGTCATCAACTTCGGTTGGCGGCAGATTCGTCGGTGTGGTGCGTGTGCGGGCATGCGGGTGGCCCGATCGTCGCGTCGGGTGGGCGCCGGGTTCCACGGTTCCGGGCAGTGGCTTTTCTGCTCGTCGGGGCGGGTCGTTGCTGGTCAGTCTGGGCTCGGGAGGGCGTCGAGCCGTCTGATCGCGTCTGTGATCACGTCGGTCCATGGCCAGTGGCGGGCGAATCGCAGGTGCCGTTGGCGGGCGGTGGTGATGAGTTGGGCGGCGGCGGAGAACAGCCGCAACCGCAGGCGGCGGGGCTCCCAGAGGCGGGGTCTGCCGGTCAGGGCGAGCATCGGCATCCAGGCGAGCAGGTCGAGAGCAAGCTGGACGATCTCCAGCCAGATCCGGTTCTGCGCGGTCTGGTGCAGGGGCAGGTTCCGCAGGCCGGTGGCCCGCGCGTTGCGAATGCGGTCCTCTGCCCTCGCCCTTCGGCGGTGCCTCAGTTCCAGATCAGTGATCTTCCCTCCCGCCGTGTTGGTGGCGAAGCAGGTGAGCCGCAGCCCGTCGGCGTCGGTGAACCGCAACTGGGCGCCGGGGTGGGGACGTTCCTTGCGGACGATCAGCCTCATCCCCTTCGGCCAGCCCTTGAGAACGTCGCCGTCGAGCTCGGCGGTCCAGGCGCCCTCGCGGATCTCACCGCCCGGCTCGACCGCCGGGGCCCACGCGGAGGCCGGGACCTTCAGCACGGCCTGATGAATCTGCTCGGTGATCGTCATCCCGACCGAGTACGACAGCCACCGGCCCCGTTGCGTGAGCCAGGCGAGGAACTCATGGGTGCCGCCCGCGGAGTCGGTACGGATCAGTGTGGACCGGCCGCGCCGGTGGCGCTTGGGGAGCTGGGCCAGTGCGAGCCGGGTGGCGGTGATGTGGTCGGCGGCGGTGTTGGATCCCGCGTTCCCGGGCCGCAACAGGGCCGCCACCGGCTCCCCGGTGCCACCACTTCCGTGGTCGACGAAGCCCATCAGCGGGTGATGTCCGAACGACTTCTTCCAGGTCGCGGCCGCGTCCTGCTTGTCGGAGTGGGCCAGCACGAGCACTCCGTCCAGGTCCACGATCACCTGGCCGCCCGCATCCGGCGCCGCATTCTTGGCCAACGTCCAGACATACTCGCGCACTTCGGCGCGAGCCGAGCGGATCGCGGTCAGGGCCTTGTCCCCGGCCGCGGCAAGGGTGTCGATCAGCCGGGAAACCGTGGGGTCGGAGGCCACCGGCCCGAACACAGCCGGCTCGGCCCGCAGCATGCCCACATCGGCCAGGCAGTCACCGCCGAGCGCGACCGCCAAGGCCACGTCCAGCAGGATCTTGCCCGGATCGTGCACCGCCCGAGCCTTCCGCCACGGCGTCAGCGCCGCCGATATCGCGGTATCCAGGCCGGTCTTACGGGCGGTCTCGACCAGTAGCACCCCGCCGGCCTGCGAGACCACCCCGCTCCCGCCGCCCTCGATGCGGACACGCGGATAGGACCCGATACGCTTCTTCACCTGAGGAGTGCTTCTTTCATGCGACGACCTGGACCCTAGACAAGTCCCATCGTTGCAGGTCAGGAGCACTCTTCGTGTTTCCGATCACGCATCGGACACCCGGCCACATGAAAGCCCGAGGCTAGTAGGGCGTTGTTACGTGTCTGGGCAGGCGGTGGTTCTGGTGGTTTCCTGCGGGTACGAGGGCGGATGAACTTGTCGCGTGTCGTGGCCGGTTGGAGGAGCTCGCCGGGGAGGTGTTCGCACCTTTGGCGCGTGCTGACCAGTGGGTGAAGGGCGGGTTGTATCTGCGGGGTCTGTTGCTGGACGGGCGGCGGAAGTCGATGCAGCCGATGGCCGGGCGCCTGGGTGTGGACCATCAGCAGTTGCAGCAGTTCATGACGTCCTCGACCTGGGCGGTAGGCGCAGTCCGTGCCGGGCCGGCCCGCCGGGCAGTGGCGGTGGTGCGTCCGCGGGTGTGGGTGGTGGACGACACCGGCTTCCCCAAGGACGGATACTCCTCGCCCGGGGTGGCGATGCAGCACTCCGGCACCCTGGGCAAGATCGGCAACTGCCAGACCGGGGTCGGTGTCCATGCCCCCTCCGACACCGCTTCGTGCCCGCTGTCATGGCGGGGCTGTCGGACTGCGGCCCGCGGTGCTGGTCGCGGATGCCGGCTACGGGGCGGACGCCGACTTCCGGCACGCCCTTCAGGACCGGGGGCCTGGCCTACGCGCTGCAGGTCAAGTGCAAGATGACCGCCCACGCTGAAGCGGCCGAACCCTACGAGCCGCGCTACGTCGGGCTCGGCCCGCGCCCGCTGCCCCGCTACCGCACCCGACAGGCTCTCAGCCTGCGCGCATGTCCTGGCCGCGGGTCGCCGCCACGCGGCGACCGTCACCTGGCGCAAGGGATCCAAAGCAGCGATGACCTCACGCTTTGTGTTCCTGCGGGTCCGGCCTGCCGAGCGTCGCCCGAAGCCTGCGGCCGACGGCGTCATCGGCCTGACCTGAGCAGAGAGGGTCGCGTCAGCAGACCGGTGCCCTGTCGGCGCGCCGCCGCAGTGTCCACGGTGTCATGTGTCAGGCGGCGCCCGAAGTTGTGGCGGTGACGAACCGTGTCACTCCTCGGGAGAACTCCTCCGGTTCCTCGATGTGACCGAAGTGCCCGCTTTGCTCCAGGATCAGCAGTTCCGATCCCGGGATCATCTGATGCAGCTCCTGGGCCCACCTCACTCCGCAGATGAAGTCGTGACGGCCGACGACGACCAGGGTCGGCACCGTGAGCGAGCCGAGCTGCCGACTGTCGTCGATGAGGTGCGGTTCGAGGTTCTCGTCCAGGCCCGAGATGAATGTGGCGCTCACCGCGGCGCGGAAGTGCGCGAACTCCGTTTCGCGGCCCCAGTAGTCGGCGAAGTACACGGGCACCAGCGCCCTGAGCAGCGTCGTGAACCCGGCGTCGTCGGAGGTGGTGGGAATCGCCGCGAAGGCGGCCAGGACCGCGGAAAGTTCAGGGTTGTCGGAGTGCCGCTCGGCGAACTGCTGCACCAGACGCACGGCTTCGGCGACGTGTTCGGGACCGGTGAACGGCGCACTTTCGTACAGGATCACCCCGGCGATCCGTTCGGGGTGACGCAGGGCGTGATACTGGGCGACGAAGCCGCCGTGGGAGTGGCCCAACAGGTACACCTCGGGCACGCCGAGATGCTCGATCAGACCTTCGAGGAGCCGGCTGTAGCGCGGCCGGGTGTAGCCATGCCGATGGGAGGCGAGGCGGCCGGAGCCGCCGGTGCCGATCGGCTCCGGATAGACGACCGTGAGGTGTCGTTCCAGCGCAGGCATGCGCAGGTACTCCCAGAAGATGCCGGGCCCGCCGGAGTGCGCGATGCACACAGGTCCCGTGCCGTGGACGTGATACCTCTGCGTCACCCCGTCGATGTCGACGGTGTGGGTACCGACCGTGAGGGGGTCGGTTCGGGGGATGGTCATGGAACTCTCCGGGTTCAGCAATCGGCGATGACACCGACAGGACGCGGAGCAGAGGACGAAGTTCACTCCGCCGAAGTGGCGTCCATCACATAGCAGGCAGCAGGTCCATGAGCTGCACCGGCCGGGAGTGGGCGAGCCGCAGATGTTGCACCCGGCCGGCGTCGTCCAGGGTCATGAGCCACGCCACGCCCGGCGGGCAGTGCTCGGGGTTGTCCGCCGGATTGATGATGTCCATCTCCCAGACGGTGAGCGACCGACCGGCCACCGCATGGATGAGACGCTGTCGCACGCCCTCTTCGACGTCGTTGTCCATGCTGCGCACGAGAAGGTCCCAGCCACCCAGCCGGTCGGGACCACTGAGGAGGGCGATCTCGGGAGACCAGCGTTCCGTCAGCAGCTTGCCGAAGTGTCCGCTCTCGGCAGCGGCGAGCGTCTCGCGAGCCTCGATGCGGCTGGCCAGTACCCGCTGCTCCGCGTCACCGTGCGCGGCGTCCGCCGTAGCGGCGAGAGCGGCCGTCAACTTGGCCCGCCCCAGGCTCAGTCTGCTGCGCACCGTGCCCACCGGAACGCCGCAAGCACGAGCGATCTGCTCGTACGAGGTGACCCCGGTGGTGAAGTGCCGCAACACCAAAGGCATACGCAGCAGCGGCGAGAGCTCCTCCAGCGCCTCCCAGACCCAGTCCCGCACCGCGCTCCGCTCAAGCCACTGCTCCGGACCGTCCTCCGGCGACGGCAGATGCAGCTCGTCCACGGGCTGGGCGGCGACGGCGCCCCGCAGCAAGGACCGGCCGGCGTTGCGCACGATCATCCGCAGCCACGCACCCACAGCACCCGGGTCACGCACATCACCGATCCGCCGCAACGCCGTCAGCGCCGCGTCCTGCATCACGTCATCCGCATCCGCGCCCGGCCCCAGAATGCTCAACGCCACCGCACGCATGCCCGCCCTATGGCGTTCCAACAGCAACCCCAGAGCGGCGATGTCACCGGCCTGAGCCGCCCGCGTCAGCGTCGCATCCTGAACACGCGCCGCCTCGACCGCGTCCCGCATCACAAGTTCCCTTCAGGCACTGGTCACTTGACAGTAGGGCGCCCGGATGCGGCTGCGCCACTCATGGGACGGGGTTACCCGTTGGAGGCTGAGCGAAATCTTGCCCAGGGGAGTTCAAGGGCCCTGCGGCGATCAGGGCATCTCTTCATGCACGTCGAGCCGCTCCATGGTGTCATCCCGCATGCGCCCACACCCCCTCGAGTGCGGCCGGAGCGAGGGCAGGTGTGGGCCGAGGGATCTCGCCGTACCGGTCCGCGCAGGTGAGCACCTCGGCGGAGGCGACGAGCACGGCGGCCAGAGCGACCGGGAGGAGCGGGCTGGCCGAAGGCCGCCGGGTCGGGGCGCGGAGCCACTCGTAGCGGTCGCCGAGCACGGGCTGGGGGCCGGGGACGACGACCACGGAGCCGTGGCTCAGGTAGCGGTGCGCGGGAGCCGCTCCCTCTCCTCGCGCGAGTTGGTGGGCGAAGCCCTGCCAGCTCTGCGAGGCCAGGATGAAGCCCATTCTTCCCGCCCGGTGGTCCAGTACTATCGGCCCGAAGGGCCGTCTTCGGCGCAGCAGTTGATCGAGCGCCTCGATGCCGACTCGCTGGTCGACCGACACCACGTCGAAGAAGCGGCCAGTGGGCAGCATGTACGGCGCCCGGGGGTTGCTCGCCCACGTGGTCAAACATGCTGACGGATCATCGGCTGCCTCGGACAGCCAGGCGAAGTCCCTCCATGTCATCCTCTTCATGTCACTCACCTCTGTCGGACTCAGTGTCGGCAGCGAGGCCGCCCGACGCCCATGCTGAGCGTCATCTGCCCTGGCCCGGGCAGATGACGAGGAGTGACGGGGAATGACGTGTCACGCGCGGACTCGTCTCTCTGCCGCGAGTCAGCCGTCCCCGGTCTCCGGACACATGCGACGCGCGGCGATGAACAACATTGCGTTCGTCGGGCGACCGACGAGTGACTCACTCCGCTCTCTCAACGGAGTGCGCAGTGCCCCGCATGATGGCGGCTCGTGCCTCTGCTCATGAATTCCCGCTGTTGGTCACAGGTTTGTATGACACCCCAGGTTAGGCAGTGCCGTCCCCCACCGGCTTCGACCAAATGGCCTAAAGATGCTCAGACGGCCCGACGTACGGGGCTGTCCACGGCCAGCTGATCAAGGCCGGTCAGCGCGTCGCGCAGCCCGCCGCGGGAGGCGATGTCCAGCTTGCGGAAGGCGCTGCGCAGGTGGGCGGCCACGGTGCGGTGGGACAGAAAGAGCTGGGCGGCGATCTGTTTGTTGGTGAGCCCCGTGGCAGCGAGCTGGGCGGTCTGCCATTCCTGCGGAGTCAGCGGCGCTTCGACACCCGCTACGGGCGTGACAGGGGCCGCGGCCTGGCCGCTTGCCCGCAGCTCGCCGGCCGCGCGTGCGCTCCACGGGGCGGCTCCGAGGCGTTCGAAGGTGCACAGGGCGGCCTCGAGGTGGGGGCGTGCCGCGACGCTCGCCTGGGCTCTGCGGAGTCGTTCGCCGTAACCCAGGCGGATCCGGGCCAGATCGAAGGGCCAGTGCTCTGCGTCGGGTGTGGCGATGGCCTTGTCGAAGAGATCGCGATCGACGACGTACGGGTCGGCCAGGGCGGTCGCCGCCTCCGTGATCATGGCCAGACGTGGTGAGATGGAGGGGATGCCGGCGTCCCGGACGGCCGCCAGATGTGCGGCTGCCTCGGCGTGGTGACCGGTGCGGGTCGCCGCCTCGGTGAAGTCCCAGATGAGCCACAGTGCGTGCGGGACATGCGGCGCCGGCCGGCTCGCCGGGCTGACGGATGTCACATGCCGGTAGGCGCTGTCGAAGTCGCCGCGTCCCAGCGCGGACAGAACCTTGATGTGCGATGAGTAGACGCGCAGCGCGCCCAGGCCGCGGGGGTTGCTCCAGGAGGCGAGGCGGTCTGCGATGCTCCGGGCGACTTCGTCGTCACCGCGTGCGGCGGCTAGCAGGCCCTGCAGCAGACGGCCTGGCCAGGCCTGGAGTCGGTAGTCATGGGACGCGCACCAGTGCAGGGCCTCGTCGGTCAGTTCGGCGACATCGTCCCACCGTCCCCTGGCGTAGGCGTCGTCGGCCAGAAGGAGCAGGGCCGGTATGGCCGAGGCCACGGCTCCTCCGCCGCGGCCGTCCTCGACGACGCGCAGCAATGCGCTGTGGCAGCCCGGCAGGCGGTCGACGTAGGCGGCGCAGGTGGCCGTGCGGACGATGCGAGTGGGGTCGGTCTGCCGGTTGAGTCCGGAGATCAGTGCGTCAAGGCGGGGCAGTACCGGCAGCGCCGCGTGGGCCGGGTCGCCGAGGGCGCCGCGCAGAACCAGTAGCAGGGGGTCGGGGGCGTGCGGGCGGAATCGCGCCAGGATCGTGTCGAAGGACTGCCACAGTTCCGGCCGCCCGCTGAAGGAACACACCATGAGCAGGGTGTGGAGTGCCTCGCGCAGCATGATGTCATCGGCCGGGCCCTCGGGGGCGTGGTCGGTGATCGCTCCGACCAGCACCCGGTAGGCGCCGTCCGCGTCACCGTCCCAGTTGAGGAGCTCCCCGGCTGCCGCCGCGGCGGCAGCCGGGGGCGTGCCGCCCAACGGATCGACGGCCGCGGCATCGTCGAGAAGTGCGCGTACGTTGCGCAGGTCGCCGGTGACGTTGGCGCTCAGGCAGGCAGCCTCAGCCAGTCTCCGCCCCCTGGCTGTACCTGAGCTACTGAGCTCCGAGGCGCGTAGCAGGGCGGAGACAGCGCCGACGGCGTCGCCGCGGCGCAGGGTGGTGTAGGCGGCCTCGTGCAGCAGAGCGGCCACCTGGTCGTCCGGCCCCACGGTGGCGCGGGCCAGGTGCAGGGCTCGACGTTCGGATCCTTCCGGGAGTAGGTCGGCGAGCGCCCGGTGCGCCCAGCGGCGCTCGGCGCTGGTCGACAGTTCCATGACGGCCGAGCGGGTCAGCGGGTGCCGGAAGACCAGGCGCCCGGCTCGGGCGTCGACCCGCACCAGCCCCGCACGCTCGGCAGGAGAGAGCTCGGTGAGAGTCCCTGGTCCGTCGCCGGTCCGCGGCAGGAGGTGCAGGTCGCCCGTGTCGTCCAGAACCGCCAGCAGGAGCAGTTTCCGTGTGGCGTCCGGCAGGGCCCTGACCCGCTCGGAGAAGATCATCCGCAAGCGCTCGGTGAGCGGAAGGACCATCGGCAGAGAACGTCGCTGCGTCTGCTGCGCGAGACTGAGCGAGACAGGCAGCTCAAGCAACGCGAGGGGGTTCCCCCCGGCCTCCGCGAGCACCCGTCGGCGAACCGTGGAGGTCATGGCCGGAAAGCGCTCCGCCACCAGCTTCATCGCCGCCTTCGCGTCGAGGGGCGGCACTTCGTGTACCTGCGTCCCCGTGTCGGGGAGAAAGGCCTCGTCCCGCCGGGAGGCGGCCAGCAGCGCAACGCGCCCGGTGCCGGCATGGCGGGCGACCGTACCCAGCACCACCGCACTGGGCCGGTCCAGCCATGCGTAGTCGTCGATGACCAGTGCCAGGGGGCTGCTCCGGGTACCGATCCGGAACAGCAGACCCCGCACCGCGTACGCGACAGCCGACAGCTCCTCCGGTTCACCCGCCGAAAGGCCAAGAATCACCTGAAGGGTGCGCGCCTGCCGCGCCGGCAGGGAAGCCAGCTCTCCCGCCAACGGCAGCAGGATCTGATTGAGCCCCGCGAAACCGACATGCTGATCGAACTGCGCTCCGGCAGCCCGCACCACACGGAATCCACGTTGCTCCGCCCGCCGCGCCGCGCCATTGAGCAGCGCGCTCTTGCCCACTCCGGCCGCACCGGTCAGGAACAGCGCGGCACTCCGTGTTGCCGCCTCGGCGAGGAGCGCGTCGACCAGCGCCAGCTCCGCCGATCGCCCGACGAGACCGCCGGTGCCGCCATGGGGCCCGCTCTGAGCGATGACGTGCTCGGCCATCGGGACGACGCTGGATGTGCCGGCCGTCGCGGAAACGCTGGTAGAGGGTGTCTGAAGAAGGTTGATCATCACTTTCACCTGCAAGCGGTCGGAGATGCGAGATGCGCCGCGACGGCCGAAGGGCGGGAGCCGGCCGCGGCCCGCGTTTGCGTGGCCGGAACGGGAGAAGTCGGTCAGCGTGGTCCCGGCCGATGCCGACCCGGTCGCCTTGGGATCGGCGGGACCGGTGCGCCGGGCGGCGGTCGGCGGGTCGGCGATCCCCTCGGTGATGACCATGCCGCCGTACACATGACCAACCAGGACGACCGCACTGTCGACTCGGGCTCTGCACGACGGCCACCCGGTGGCCGTCGGCCGTCGGCACGATGTCCCTGACCGTCCCCGTGATCAGTCCTGACTGGAGGGACTGGCCCGACGCTTCCAGGCCATCTGCGCCGTCGTGCCGCTCCGGGAGGGCAAAGTCGCCGCGCGGAGCGCCGCGTCCGCTCCTCCGGTCAGACGGTGGCGGCCTCGCGGATGAGGCCGGCGACCACGCCGGGCTGCGAGACGTAGACGGCGTGGCTGCCGATGGCCTCGACGACGGTCGAGCCTGCGCGCTCGGCCATGGCCCTCTGGGCCGGCGGCGGGATCATGCGGTCCTCGGTGGCGACCAGGTACCAGCTGGGCTTGTGCTGCCAGGCCGGTTCGGTGACCGCCCCGCTGAGGGCGTCCACGCCCCAGGGGACCTGAGCGTCGGCCATGAACGCGGTCTGTTGTTCGGGCAGATCGGCGGCGAAGGCGTCGTGGAACCTGTCGCGGTCCAGGAAGAGGAAGCCGTCCTGCTGAGGCAGGATGGGCGGCACCGGCGCCCCGGGCGCCGGGTCGGCGATGAGCGTGCCGACCGACTCCCCCTTGTCCGGGGCGAAAGCAGCGATGTATGCCAGCGCCGCGACGTTGGGGTGCATACCGGCCTCGCTGACGACGACCCCGCCGTAGGAGTGGCCGACCAGGACGGCCGGGCCGTCGAGCGTGTCCAGCACCTGGCGGGTCGCGGCGACGTCACCCTCGAGCGACAGCGTCGGGTTCTGCACGATCCGGATGCGGAAGCCGTCCCTGGCGAGCTCGTCGTAGACGCCCTGCCAGCCGGATCCGTCCACGAAGCCACCGTGCACGAGCACGATGTTCCCGATGGTCGACATGCGCTCTCCCCGGTTGGATGGACAGGCCCCCACAGGCCCGTCCGACTGGCTCCAGTCAACGCGCCCGGCAGTGGTGAGACCACGCAGAACAGCACGCAGAAGTTCTGCGCACCGAACACGGCTCGACGCGTCAGGGTGCGGTGGACACCAGGTCGCGGCAGCGGCGGCTGGCATCGGCGTCACCGACCGCCTCGAACACCTCGGCCGCCCTCGCGTAAGCACGGCTGCTCTCGTCCTTGCGGCCCTCGTCGGCGAGCAAGGACCCCAATGTCTCCAGGGCGTGGGCCTGCGGGACGTGCGACTGAGCCTGCTCCATGAGTCCGATCGCCTCGACGAGCTTGGTGATCGCTTCGGGCCGACGGCCGAGCAGTCCGAGACATTCGCCGGCACGGGCCAGCGCGATGGGACGGACGAACGCCGCCACGCTCGGCGTCACCCCCGACCCGGCGTCATTCAGGAACGCCCACAGGTCGAGGTACCGCTCCAGGGCCTCGGCGTGATGCCCGGCGTCACGAAGGCAGGTGCCAAGGGCGCCGAGGCAATGGCAGTACGCGTCGAAATCGCCGTTGGCCTTGAACATCTCCGCCGCCCGGGTCTCCGACGCGGTGGCCTCGTCAAGCCGTCCGAGTCTACGCAGCGCGCCTCCCGCGTGGTGGAGGGCGGAGGCGATTTCTGCCGTGGAGCCACTGCGCGTGGCGAGGTCCATCGCCTCGGTGGTGTACCGCAGTGCGGTCTCCGGGTCGTCGCGCGGCAGCAGATGGACCCAGGCCAACGAGTTGAGCTGGCAGGCCTGCCGGACCGGATCGCCCAGGCCGGCAGCGGCCTCGACACCGAGGGAGAAGACCTCGTGCCAGTGCGGCGCGTGCATCCAGCGGTCGGAGAACCAGTCCAACGACTCCACGCAGTCGAGGACGGCGGAGTGCCGGCCGTCGCTCGCTGCCGTCCCCAACGCACCCAGCCAGTTGTCCACATTCACGCGCAGCCAGTGATCGGCCTCCTCCTCCGAAGACAGGTCGGCGAGGTCGGCGTCAGGCTGGTCGGGGTGGCCGTAAGCCGGTTCGAACCATCGCCCGGCGGTGGTGGCCATCCGCAGCAGCCAGGACGTCATCGTCCCCCCGATCGCCTCCCGCTCAGCCGCCGGGTCCTCGGCCTTGAGCCGCTCGCGGGCGAACAGCCTGACCAGGTCGTGAAAGCGGTAGCGGCCCGCCCCGCTGTCCTGTAGCAGGCCGAGGTCGATCAGCTCATCGAGCACGTCCCAGGCGTCCTCGACGGAGATCTCGCCGACCACCGCGGCGAGGGCGGCGTCGAAGTCGTGGCCGGTCACCAGAGCGAGTCGGCGGAAGACCTTGCGTGCGGACGGCGCGAGTTGCTCGTACGACATCCGGAACGCGTTGGCGATCTTGAGGTCCCCTGCCTTGAGCTGGTCGAGACGGCGCTCGTCGTCGGCCAGCCGGGTGACGAGTTCGGCGGCGCTCCATGCGGGGCGACTGACCAGCCGGTTGCCGATGATCCGCACTGCCAGGGGCAGGCCGCCGCACAGCTGCGCGAGCTGAGTGAGCACTGACTCGCCGTCCGAGGCGCCGCGGTCCCTCGTGATCCCGGTCAGCAGGAGGGTGGTGTCCAGCAGGGGCAGGGGGCCCAGGTTCAGGCGGCGCACGCCCTCCAGGCCGGCCAGCAGCCGACGACTGGTCACCAACGCTCTGCCCAGGCCTCCACCTGGCAGCAGTGGGCGGATCTGCTCTTCCGAGGCGGCGTTGTCGAGCACGACCAGCACGCGTCTGTCCCTCAGCAGCGATCGGTACAACGAAGCGCACTCGGAAATGTCAGGAGGGATCTGCTGGTCCGGGACACCCAATGCACGGAGCAGCTGCGCCAGGGCCTGGTCAACGGGCAGAGGGCGCGAGGACATGCCGAACAGATCAAGGAAGAACACCCCGTCCGGAAAGTCCGGGCGCAGGGTGTGGCCGGCATGAATGGCGAACGCGGTTTTGCCCAGACCGGCAGGACCGGTGATCAGTCCCACAGCGGCGACGGCCGCCGAGTCCTCGTCGCGGACAAGGTTCTGCGTCCAGGCCAGTTCCGCGGCCCGGCCCGCGAAGTCATCTATGTTTCGCGGGAGTTCGCACAGGCCGGTCGGGCGCTTCCAGTGATCCCGCAGGCGGCCGTCGCGTGCCAGCTCGATGAGTTGTTTGCGGTCGGCCCCTTCCAGTGCGAGTGCGTCTGCGAGGGCGGTGACGGTGCGGTGCTGAGGCCCTCTGCTGCGTCCCCGCTCCATGTCCGACAGGGTGCGGCCACTGACGCCCGAAAGTTCGGCGAGTTGCTCCAGCGTCAGGCGCGCCGCATGCCGATGACGACGAAGCAGTTCCGCGAAGGGGGGCATGGCAGTGATGAGGAGCACTCCTTCTCCGCTGTATCACACCTGGTCCGTCGGGGCCCAGCCGCAGGCCAGCTTACTCAACAAAACGGAAGATTCCAGGAGTTCAGGCGAAGAATGCGCGCGCTCGACGGCGACGATGACCCTGGCGGCACCGACTGTCGCCGCAACTACCCAGCCACCACCGCAAGACAGGAGCGGTATTGACGAACCCACCCCTGCCCGCGCCTCAGCTCCGGGGGCACATCCGCAAGCATGGCATCGCCCCAGCCAACGCCCATCGCGGGACCTGGCACGAGGCTGGACATCGCCGATAGGCGGTCGAGGGTACCGGGCGCGCACGATGAGGTCGCGGTAGTCCCGCCAGGTGAAGCCCTTCGGCTCTCACTTGCGAACCCGAATCCAGTTGAGGAGCGAAAAGAATCACTCCCCATGCCTTGACGGGCCTCACACAGGCGATCTACGCTCCGCGTCGCCGGAGTGAAACTCTCGGCCCAATCGCCTTCCACAGCGAATTCGGCATGCCGTCGCCCGCCAATTCCACACGACCGCATGTCAACTCGCCGGTAGGGGCTGATCTGTATCAACCCTCATAACAGGAAAGAAGCAGTGATGAGTGCCCGAGGTGAGTCCATTCCAAACGAGTCCCCCAATAACAGCCTCGTCCGCCGCCGCCTCCTCGCTGGCGCCTGCCTCACAGGAGTGGCCACCGTTGCCAGCCAACTTGCCGCACCCGAGGCATCGGCAGCGCCCAGCAGAACCGATCTCTTCCACTACTGGGAATCCCAGCAGAGATCCCTCGGGTATTCCCAAGGGATCCGGGTGGACAACACCGTCTGGCTGTCGGGCACAGCGGCCCTCGACAAGGACTTCAACTGCATTTCCCCCGGCGATCTGCCCGCCCAGATGACCTTCATCTACCAGCGTATCAAGGAGAGCCTGGGCAAGTACGCTCTCGATTTCCGACATGTTGTCCGCGAGAATATGTATGTAACTGACATGAATGCCCTGGTCGGGGCATTGCCGTACCGCAAGGGTATTTATGCCAACGGCCCCTTCCCGACCTCCACGACAATCCAAGTCAACCAACTGCTCGTTCCCGGACTCATGATTGAGATCGAGGTGACCGCCTGCCGAGCCCTGCCATAGGCGCGAGCTCGTTCCTTCCAGCGATTTTCTGACGACAGTTCGACCATGGTTCGCGAATTGCCTGCGGCATCCCGGACCGGCAAGACGGTTCCGGACGCCGCTGCTGAACTTGAATGCGTGATGCCGGCTTGATCGCGGTCAGCTGCCCGCGATCAGGCCGGTTCCCTTGAGGCATCCGTCGACCAGATGCGGTCGCTACTGGATCTGCTTGAGGCCGCACTTCACGCCCTTGGCCATCTGGTCGAGGTTCACGGCGGCCAGGTTGCCGACGGTCCCTGTGCCCCGACGAGGGTGCTATACGCGGATGACCTGAGGCCCGAGCAGCGAGTACCGATGCGCCTCCGCCGAGGGCAGCGAGGTGTCGGTCACGATCGCCTCGAACTCCCGCACCTCGGCGAACCGGCAGAAGCTGACGGCCCCGAACTTGGTGTGGATCCCGGAGAGGATCCGACGCCGCGCCGAACGCACCGCCTGCGCCTTCACCTCGCCCACCGCGGGGTCGGGGGTGGTGAGCCCGTACTCACGGGAGATCCCGTTGGCCCCGACGTACGCCAGGTCGATGACGAAGCCGCCCAGCATCTCCGTGGCCCAGTGGTCGACCGTGGCGAGCGTGCCGCCCCGCACCCGCCCCCCGAGCAGCAGCACTTGGACCTGATCCCGCGCGGCCATCACGGAAGCGGTCGCAAGCGACGCGGTGATGACGGTGAGCGGACGGTCCCGAGGCAGGGCCTCCGCTATCAGCTGAGGCGTGAAGCCCTCGTCGACGAAGACGGTCTCCGCCTCGCCGAGCAGCTCGGCGGCCGCCTGCGCGATCCGGGCCTTCTGCGGTACGTAGCGCACGGTGCGGGCCTCGAGGGTCGTCTCGAACCCGGCGCTCTCCACCGGGTAGGCGCCGCCGTGCGTGCGACGTACGAGCCCGTGCTCCTCGAGGACCCGCAGATCGCGGCGGACGGTCTCCAGGGAGACCTCCAACTCCTCTGCCAGAGCGACGACTTCCACTGCTCCCTCACGGCGGGCGACCGTGAGAATCGCATGGCGACGGTCTTCGGCTGTCACAGCCCTCACCACTTCGACGCTAGGGAGGCCCCGGGTCGGCGTCCGGGGCCTCGCTGGATGCCTGAACGGCCCAACCACGACCCATGATGTGGCACGCGCCACACGGTGAACATCGGCAGGATGACCAGAACTTGCGGCACGTCAGAGAGATCTCACCAAGATCGAACGGGCAAGGAGTGGGCCCGGCCCTTACCTCCAACGGGCAGCGATGTTGCCCGCTCCAACCGCCGCCAGCCACCTGATCAGCAGAAACGGGGGCCGGCAATCGGGCATGAACGGGCAGCATGCGCACGGCGAACTGTCTGGTCACCGCTGTCAAAGCACTAGTACAAACATCCCACAGGCCCGAACGGGCAGTGACATAGCCCCGGTTGGAAGGTGTGGCGTGGACACCCATGAACGCCGACGGAGGATCCTGCGCATCACTCGAAGTTCGGGATCCGTGGAAGTAGCGGAGCTGGCCGCAGAGTTCACCGTCGCCAGGGAGACGATCCGCCGGGACCTGCATGCGCTGGAACGGAAAGGACTGATCCGCCGCAACCACGGCGGCGCCCGGCCCGTGGAGAGCGCCGGCTTCGAGACGACCCTCGTGGAGCGGACCACCCGCAATGTTCCGCAGAAAACCAGAATCGCCGCGGCGGCCGCCCAGTTGCTCGGCGAGGCGGAGACGGTCTTCATCGACGAGGGCTTCACCCCGCAGCTGATCGCCGCCGCGCTTCCCCGCGACCGTCCGCTGACCGTGGTCACCGCCTCCCTGGCGGTGGCCCACACCCTGACCGACGCGGAGCAGACGACCGTACTGTTGCTCGGCGGCCGGGTGCGGCCCTCGACACTGGCCACGGTCGACCACTGGGCCTCCCGGATGCTCTCCGGCCTCGTCCTCGACCTGTGCTTCATCGGCGCCAACGGCATCTCGCGCGAGTACGGTCTGACCACCCCCGACCCGGCCGTCAGCGAGGTCAAGAGCCAGGCGGTACGCGGCTCTCGGCGCCGGGTGTTCGTGGGCGCGCACACCAAGTTCGGCGCCGTCAGCTTCTGTCGCTTCGCCGATGTCCGGGACGTCGAGGCGATCGTCACCGACACCGGCCTGCAGTCGGCCGAGGCCCAGCGCTACTCCTTGCTCGGCCCCCAGGTCATCCGGGTGTGAACACACCCGCCCAGTAATCCACTTCAACCCGCAGCAGTCACCCGCAGGAGGCCGCCATGCCTGTCCAGAATCGTCCCCACGTCACGCGTCCCCAGGTCACGCCCCGGAGCCGACGCCATGCCATCGGCATGCGCATCGCGGCGGCCGGCGCCGCCGGCGTGCTCCTCGCCGCCTGCAGCGGTGCAGGCGGCACCGCCGCCTCCGGCGACGACACCATCAACGTACTGATGGTGAACAACCCGCAGATGGTGGAGCTGCAGAAGCTCACTGCGGCGCACTTCACCAAGGACACCGGAATCAAGGTCAACTTCACGGTGCTGCCGGAGAACGACGTCCGCGACAAGATAAGCCAGGATTTCTCCAACCAGGCGGGCCAGTACGACGTCGCGACCATCAGCAACTACGAGGTCCCCATCTACGCGAAGAACGACTGGCTGCACGCCCTGGACGAACACGTCGCGAAGGACACCGCCTTCAACCAGAAGGACATCCTGGAACCGCTCACGAAGTCCCTCACCGCGGCCGACGGCAAGCTGTACGCCGAGCCCTTCTACGGCGAATCGTCCTTCCTCATGTACCGCAAGGACGTCTTCGCCGAGAAGAACCTGACGATGCCGGAGCACCCCACCTGGCAGCAGGTCGCTGACCTCGCGGCCCGGGCCGACGGCGCGAAGCCGGGGATGAAGGGCATCTGTCTGCGCGGGCTGCCCGGCTGGGGCGAGGTCATGGCCCCGCTGACGACCGTCGTGAACACCATGGGCGGCACCTGGTTCACCAAGGACTGGAAGGCGCAGTTGACCGCGCCCGAGTTCAAGAAGGCCACCACGTTCTATGTGGACCTGGTGCGCGAGCACGGCGAGGCGGGCGCTCCGCAGGCCGGCTACGCCGAGTGCCTCAACAACCTCACCCAGAGCAAGACCGCCATGTGGTACGACGCCACCGCGGCCGCCGGGTCCCTGGAGGCCAAGGACTCCCCCGTCAAGGGCAAGATCGGGTACGTCCAGGCCCCGGTGGACAAGACCGAGAGCTCGGGCTGGCTCTACACGTGGGCCTGGGGCATCCAGAAGGCCTCCAAGAACACCGACAACGCCTGGAAGTTCATCTCCTGGGCGTCGAGCCAGAAGTATGAGGAGTTGGTCGGCGAGCAGATCGGCTGGGCCAACGTTCCGGCCGGCAAGCGGTCTTCGACGTACCAGAACCCCCAGTACAAGAAGGAATCCGCGGCCTTCTCGGACGTGACCCTGCAGGCCATCGACTCCGCGCGGCCCGATGACCCCGGTGTCCAGGACCGCCCCGCACCCGGCATCCAGTTCGTCGGCATCCCGGAGTTCACCGACCTGGGCACGAAGGTCTCGCAGGAGGTCAGTGCGGCGATCGCGGGCCGCCAGTCCGTCGCCGAGGCCCTGGAGAAGAGCCAGGCGCTCGCCGAGAAGGTCGCGAAGGAGTACCAGTGACCACATCGGTCAGCGCATCCCCACCGGCGGCCGCTACGCCCCGGCGCACGGCGCAGGCGAAGCACTCCAAGAGGAATGGGCAGCCGTCCGCCGCCCGTGCCTGGGCGACCCGTGCACCACTGCTGCCCGCCCTGGTGTTCCTCATCGCGGTCACCCAACTGCCATTCGTGGCAACCCTGGTGATCTCATTGTTCGACTGGAACTCCCTGAACCCCGACGCCCGCAGTCTCAGCTGGTTCGAGAACTACAAGACGGTCGCCACCGACCCCGCCATGCGCGAGTCGGTTTTCACCACCATGCTGCTCACCGCCTCCGTGGTCGTGGCGTCCGTGGTCCTCGGGCTGCTGCTCGCGCTGCTCATGGACCGCACGTTCCGTGGCAGGGGCTTCGTACGCACCTTGCTGATCACACCATTCCTGCTGGTCCCGATCTCCGCGGCGCTGCTGTGGAAGCACGTCCTCTACAACCCCGAGTACGGGCTGTTCAACGGGGCGTGGACGTGGGTCGCCGGGCTGTTCGGCGACGACACCCCCACACAGCCGGACTGGATCTCGAACTCGCCACTGCTCGCCGTCGAGGGCGCGCTGGTGTGGCAGTGGACGCCGTTCATGATGCTGATCCTGCTGGCCGGGCTGCAGAGCCGGCCGCCGGACGTGATGGAGGCGGCCCGTCTCGACGGGGCCTCCGAATGGCAGATGTTCCGGTACGTCACCTTGCCGCATCTGCGCCGCTATCTCGAACTCGGTGTGCTGCTCGGCTCGATCTACATCGTGCAGAACTTCGACGCCGTGTTCACCATCACCTCGGGCGGCCTCGGCACCGCCAACCTGCCATACACCATCTACCAGACCTTCTACCAGGCCCACGAGTACGGACTGGCCTCGGCGGCCGGGGTGCTCGTCGTGATCGGCACGATCGTGATCGCGACGTTCGCGCTGCGGGTGGTCTCGTCCCTGTTCAACGAAGAGGTGAACCGCCGATGACCGCGCTCACCACCGCACGTCCTTCCGGCCGCGAGGCACCGCTCCCGCCCGCCGCCCGCAAGGCACGGCGCCGCTCGGCCCGGCTCGGTGTGGTCGCCTGGTGCGCCGGCATCGTCTTCTGCCTGCCGGTCGCCTGGATGGTGCTGACCTCACTGCACTCCGAGCCGGACGCGGCGACCAACCCACCCTCGCTCGGCGCCGCGCTCACACTGGACGGCTACAAGAGGTTCTTCGGCGCCGGTGGGGGCGCCGACCCGTGGCCCTCGCTGATCAACTCGACCACGGCGAGCCTGTGTTCCACGGCTCTCGTCCTGGCCCTGGCCCTGCCGGCAGCCTACGCCCTGTCCATCCGGCCGGTCCGCAAGTGGACGGATGTGATGTTCTTCTTCCTCTCCACGAAGATGCTGCCGGTGGTGGCGGGGCTGCTGCCGATCTACCTGTTCGCCAAGAACGCCGGGATGCTGGACAACATCTGGCTCCTGGTCATCCTCTACACATCGATGAACCTGCCGATCGCGGTCTGGATGCTGCAGTCGTTCCTCGCCGATGTGCCGGTGTCCATCATCGAGGCCGCCCAGGTGGACGGGGCCAGGCTGCCCACGATCCTCACCCGGATCGTCGCACCCATCGCCGCGCCGGGGATCGCGGCCACCGCGCTGATCTGCTTCATCTTCAGCTGGAACGAGATGCTGTTCGCCCGCGTACTGACCGGAGTCACCGCGCAGACGGCGCCCGTTTTCCTGACCGGATTCGTCACCAGCCAGGGCCTGTTCCTCGCTCAGCTCTGTGCCGCTTCGGTCGTCGTGTCCTTGCCGGTACTCGCCGCCGGTTTCGCCGCCCAGGACAAGCTTGTCCAGGGCCTCTCCCTTGGAGCCGTCAAATGAGGGCAGCAATCGTCGAGGCGCCCGGCAAGGTGTCGGTCACCTCGCTCCCCGACCCCACGCCGGGGCCCCGTGAAGTGGTCGTCGATGTGGCCGCGTGCGGTCTGTGCGGGACGGATCTGCACATCCTCCAGGGCGAGTTCGCCCCTACGCTGCCCATCGTCCCGGGCCACGAGTTCGCGGGCGAGGTGGTCGGCATCGGCGCCGAGGTGACCGAACTGTCGATCGGCGACCAGGTCGCCGTCGATCCCTCCCTGCACTGCCACGAGTGCCGCTCCTGCCGCGCAGGACGCGGCAACCTCTGCGACCGGTGGGCGGCGATCGGGGTTACCGTTCCGGGCGGCGCTGCCGAGTACGCCCTGGCGCCGGTGGCCAATTGCGTGCGGCTGCCCGAGCACATCGACGCACGCGATGCCGCGCTCATCGAGCCGCTGTCCTGCGCGGTACGCGGCTACGACGTGCTCAGCGGCACACTCGGGGCCCAGGTGCTGATCTACGGCTCGGGCACCATGGGCCTGATGATGCTGGAGCTGGCCAAGCGCACCGGTGCCGCCACGGTCGACGTCGTCGACGTCAACCACGAACGCCTCCACGCAGCAAGGCAGTTGGGCGTCTCCGGTTCCGCCTCGGCGGCGGCCGAGCTGGAGCGGCCGGGCGGCTGGGACGTGGTGGTCGACGCGACGGGCAATGCGGCCGCCATCCAGGACGGTCTTCGCCGCGTCGCCAAGGGGGGTACGTTCCTGCAGTTCGGGGTCGCCGACTATGCGACGACCGCGATCATCGAGCCGTACAAGATCTACAACCAGGAGATCACCATCACCGGCTCGATGGCCGTCCTGCACAGCTTCGAGCGGGCCGCGGCCCTCTTCGCCACCGGCATCCTCGACCCCGGCGTCTTCATCAGCGACCGACTGCCGCTGGAGCAGTACCCCCAAGCGATCGACCGCTTCAAGGCGGGCCAGGGACGCAAGATCGTGGTGCAGCCGTGAGCGGCCTCAACCACGAGCCTGTGCCGGTCCCCGGCCAGACGGCCGCGCCGCACCGCGAAGGAACGGTCCTCGTCATGGGCGAGGCACTGACCGATCTCGTGCCGGCCACGGACGGCACCCTGCGCCCGCAGCCCGGCGGCGCACCCGCCAACGTGGCCACACATCTGGCCCGCCTGGGCGTCCGTACCGCTTTCGCCGGCACGCTGGGCGATGACGACTTCGGCCGCCGGAGCGAGCACCGGCTCCGCACCGCCGGCGTGGAGCTCGACCTCTGCGCGCGCTCCAGCCTACCCACGGCCCTCGCCGTGGCGGACCCCAGCCCGGAGGGGACGCGCTACCACTTCCACCTCCAGAACACGGCGACCTTCGAACTGACGGATTTCACAGACCAGTTGGGGGACTTTCACGCCGTGTACATAGGCGGCCTCGCCGCCGTCGTACCCCCGGCATCCGAGGCCGTGCTCGCCGCCGCCCGCGCGGCGGCACGCCACTCGGTGCTCGCGGTGGACCCCAACGTCCGCACGGACCGCACACTCGACCCGGCGAGCAGCCTGCGCCGCCTGCGCGAGCTGTGCGCGCTGGGCCACATCGTCAAGGTCAGCGACGAGGATGCCCGCCAACTCTGGCCCGGCGACACCCCCGAGACACCCTGCCGCAAGCTGGCGGCCGAGGGGCGCCTGGTGCTCCTGACCCGCGGTGCTCAGGGCAGCTCGGCCTTCTTGCCGGGCGACATCCACGTCTCCGTACCGGCCGTGCCGGTGACTGTGGCCAGCACCATCGGGGCGGGCGACGCCTTCATGGCGGCGGTCCTGGCGCGGCTCGTCGGCAGCGGGGCCCTACGGGGCGACGGCCCTGCCGTCCTGACCGCCGTACAGGCCGGGGAGGCACTGCAGTACGCGGCGTCGGTCGCGGCGGCCGTGTGCGGCCGGGCGGGAGTGGACGTGGAGTGATCGGTGGGTGCCCTATGTGTTTGGTCAAGGTCGGAGACCAGTAGGTTTGTGTGGTCATGACTGCATCAAGTCGGTGGGGCAAGAGCACTCCACGTTCGGAGCGAGTAGTGCTCTGAGGTGGGCGGCGTCCCGTTCATGGGTGCAGGGGAATTTGACGACGGTGATCTCCGGCGCGCAGTCCGCACCGGTGGCCTATTCGGACGTCGCCGACGTGTGCGTCGGCAGTTTCATGACTGGTCGGTGGACGGTACGAAGCGGTGTGTCCGGTGGCATGGGGTGCAGGCGAACAGTTGCCGATACGGTTCCCCGGTATGGGTCGTTGGTGGTAGAACGTGCGCGGTCAGAGTCGTTATGTGCAAGATTGCGGCGAGGGGTGCCTTCGCCGCTGAGGGGGTGTGGCGCCATCACTGGACGTCTCGGTTTCGGGGAGGTTTTACGCAGTCATCGGCGCGCGGCTCGTCTGACGTTGGAGAAGTTGGCCGAGGTGTCGGGGGTGAGTGCTCGGACTCTGTCGGACATGGAGCGCGGCCGCAGCAGGGGGCCTCAGCATCGGACCGTGACCGCATTGGCGGACGCGCTCGCGCTGGAGGGCGATGCCCGTAAGCGGCTGCTCGAGTTGGCGCGCGAGGGCCGGCTACGGGATCACTGGACGCGTCCGACGGGTCTGTGTGAACTTCCCCGGTCGGTTGACGACTTCACCGGCCGTGCCGCTGAACTGGTCTGGGTGAGCGAGCTGGTGTACGCCGAGAGTTCGCCGGGTGTCGGCGTGGTGGGGCTCATCACCGGGTCCGCGGGCCTGGGGAAGACCACGCTCGCCGTCCATGCCGCTCATTCGGTACGGCCGAGCTTTCCCGACGGGGTTTTCTTCCTCGACCTGTTCGGCATGTCCCAGCGCCCTCTGGCCGCCGATGACGCCTTGCAGTTGCTGCTGCGTGCGCTCGGTGTCGCGGACCAGCAGATCCCGGGGGACATCCAGGGGCGCGCCTCCTTGTACCGGTCGCTGCTGAGGGACAGGCGTGTCCTTGTCGTCCTCGACAACGCCGCGTCGGAGAACCAGGTGCGCCCGCTGCTGCCGGGAGGGGGCGTGGGCAGGTCGCTGATCACCTCCCGGCGGTTGCTGTCGGGTCTGGAGGGCGTCCGCAGGCTCATCCTCGGGCCCCTGCCGCTGCAGGAGTCCACGCAACTGCTGACCGGGATTCTGGGCGAACGCTCCGCATCCGACGGGGAATCGGCCCTCGCGCGGCTCTCCGAGTTGTGTGGCGGTCTGCCTCTGGCGCTGCGGATCATCGGGAACCGCCTGGTCAGCCGGCCCGGATGGGACGCCGCCGAACTCGCCGCCCGGCTGGCGAACGAGGAGCGCAGACTGGACCAGTTCAAGGCCGGCGATCTCAAGATCGCCAACGCGTTCGGGATGTCGTACGAGCAACTCGCCGATTCCGCGCGGCGGATGTTCCGGCGACTCGCTGTGGTACCGGGACAGGACTTCGACGCCACCCTGGCGGCCGTCGCCGGAGGGGTGCCGAACGAGGATGCCTGGGAGGCTCTCGACGACCTCGTCGACCTCGGCCTGCTGCACGACAGCGCCGCGGGCCGTTACCGCTTCCACGACCTGGTCCGCCTGTTCGCCCGCGGTCGGCTCCACGAGGAGGAGGCCGTGGCCGAGTGCGAGGTGCTGACGGGACAGGTGACGTCGTGGCTGCTGCGGATGGCCACGCTGTCCGGGCGGTGGTTCGAACCCGGCTACGGCCGTCCCGACGGGCCCGACCCCGATCTCGCCGTCCCGTCCTCCGTCGAGGAGGCCGACTGGTGGCTGCGGGTGAACGTGGACAACTGGCTGGGGGCGATGCGGGCTTCGGCCGGCAGCGGCCGGCACACCCTCGTCCTCGACTGCGCGGAGTCGATGCACTGGTTCTCCGAACGGTGGGCGCACAGCCCGCACTGGCAGGAGGTCTTCACACGGGGAGCGGAGGCCGCCGCCGCCCTCGGCGACCTGGCGCAGCAGGCGACCCAGCTGAACTATCTGGCCTGGGTTCATTCGGTGCCGCCCAGCGACGCGGAGGCTGTACTGCGGTATGCGGCCGAGGCGCTGGAGTTGGCCACCCGGGGCGGTGCCACGGCGCAGATCGCCTGGGCACACGAGTACACCGCTTCGGCACTGCTCATGCTCGGCCGACTGGAGGAGGCCGTCGCGTCGTCTTCCCGGGCAGCGGAGATGTTCAAGACCATCGGCGACATCGACTCCTACGTCCAGAGCCTCGCCTGCATCGCCAACTGCCTTCTCGACGAAGGGCGCTACACCGAAGCGTTGGAGCAATACCTCGGACTGCTCACTCTGTTGGACGACCCGGAGTCGGGGATGACACCGAGCGTCGCAACGCACAGCCGGCCATTTGCGCTGATGCGAATCGGCTTTTGCCTCGGACACCTCGGCCGCCGTGCGGAGGCGATCACCACGCTCAGCGAGGGAATCGACCTCATGGACACGCTCCAGATGTCCGACTACCGGCAGGCCGGGGCCCTGGAAACACTGGCTGCTCTTCTGACCGGCGAAGGCCGGACCGGCGAGAGCAGCCGCGCCTACGCGCGGGCGGCGCAGGTCTTCGAAGCGATCGGTGACACCGGGGCGAGCAGCCGCTGCCACGCTCTGGCGACCGCCGCCCGCTGACCTCGTCCAAGGTGCTGCCCGCGGAGATCGGGCGGGTACTTCGGCGTGCTGTTCTGCGTGGCCCGGCCGCGTCTTTTCGACTTGGCTCGTGTGCACCGGGACAGACGTCAAGGCGCTGTCCCTCCAGGTCCGGAGTGACCATGGCAACTATCAGGACCATCGTTCTCGCACACGGTGGCTTCGTGGACGGTCGGAGCCCCCGGGGAATCCCACCCCCCGGCGGCACAACCGGTCAGCCGAAGGTGAGGTAGGGGCTGGTCGTGGTGCCCCCGGCGTAGAAGGTGGTCGAACCCGGATTCTGGGGATGCCCGGTGCCGACGTAGAACATGCCGGGGTTGGTGTTCCAGTAGCCCCAGATCTTGACGTAGCTGGTACCGGACTGCAGCGGGACGACCTGGCACACTCCCCGGGAAACGTCGCCGGAGGTGCCCTGTTGGGGGAACTCGAAGTGGACCCTGTAATTGCCGGACGCGCAGATGGTGCTCGTGCTGGTGGCGGCGGACGCCGGGGCCGCCACCCCCATCACCATTCCTGCGGCGGCGACAGCTGTGGCTCCGGCGGCGGCTGCGGCACGCTTCATGCGGGGGGCCAGATTCATGGGGAGACCCTTTCTCGGGAAGTCGTCGCGGAAGCCGATGCCGACGGGTCGGCTCACGGGCTACCCAGGCTTCCACCGTCGTACAGTTCGTCAGATCGAGGACGTCCACCGGGACGGCATGGCCTGACGCCGGAGATCCGACACCTCTTGGAGCCGGCTTCCCGGTGCAGTTCATGATTGCCGCGGTCGTCGGCCGCAGGACCAAAACCTGTTGGAGCTTGCCCGTTCAACGGCGTCCTCTGCCCCGACGGGAAGAATCCCCCCTGGGCAGGTCAGTTCCGCCGATCGGTCGCGGCCGGTGGCGCGGCGCGCCAGGAGCCGTCGGTCGCTGCAGTCCGGATGGCCGGACCGGATCCGCGCACCATGCGGCCCGGTCCGCGACCAAGCGATCGAAAATCCCCCACCGGCGGAGTGGTACGGGTGAGCGCGGCGTCCTCGGCCCGTGCGTGTACATCCGCGTCCAGATCCATGGGTTCACCTTCCGGCGCGGTCCAACGGCCGGGCTCCACAACGGGTTACGCTGCCCGGCCCCATGGGCGAGGATGTTGGCATGTACCAGTTGACTGCGGTCGGTCCCGTTCCCTCGGTCAGCGATTGGAACGACGCGTTCACCGGTCTGCACGGAGCGAGCCGCGTCGCGGTGGCGGATCGTACCGCCCCGTGGACCGGGCGGCTCGACTGCCAGCATTCGCAGAGCTACGCCATCTCCCTGTGCACCGGTGGACAGCAGACGGTCACCCGGACGTCCCGGCACATCGGGAGCGATCCGCGGGGCACGTACGAACTGCTCGTCCCGCTGGCCGGGACCGCCTGGGTGGAACAGGGGCCGGCCTCGGGCGAGATCGCGCCCGGCGCCATGGCCCTGTGCTCCATCGACCGGCCGATGGCCTTCGCGCACAACGCCGACCTCCGCTCGATCTCACTGATCGTGCCGGGTCGGGAGGTCCTCGCCCGCAGCCCGACGGTCTCGCGCGAGCCGCAACTGTTCAGCGGGGCCAGTGGCCTGGGCCGGGTGATCCGGACCATGGTCACCGCGCTGCAGGAGGAGCGGGAGCAGCTCTCGGAGGTGCCGTTCGACCTCGCCTGCGAGCGGCTGCTCGACCTGGTGTGCCTGGCCGCGGAGGGCGCCGTCGACTCGGCTCCCTCCGGGCAGCGAGCGACGGTCGAGGCCGACATCCGCCGGTACGTCCGCCGCCACGCCGGCGACGACGGCCTGGACGTCGCGGGCATCGCGCGCGCACTGGGCTGGTCGACCCGCTACATCCAGCAAGTGCTGCGGGATGCGGGAACGACCTCGCGCGACCTCATCCGCCGGGAACGGCTGCTCCTGGCCCGGACGCGGCTGTCCAGTCCGGGCTGGGCGGGGCAGTCGATCGCGGGGATCGCGCACGCCTGCGGTTTCGGCAGCCACGCGTCGTTCAGTACCGCGTTCCGGCAGGAGTTCGGCATGACGCCGCGCGAGGCCCGGCACGGCGCCCTCCCGCCGCCGGCGGGTCAGGCGCCCGGCGGGGTGAAGTAGCGGCGCGGGTTGTCGACCAGCATGGTGGTGATCTCCTCCTCGGTGACGCCGGACCAGCGCAGCGCGGGGAGCACCTGGTCGTGCAGGTGGGTGTGGTGCCAGTCCGGGGCGATCTCCTCGCGCACGCCCGGCGGGAACCAGTCGATGTGGCACGAGGCGTCGTGCGACAGGACCATCCGGTCGGCCAGTCCCTCGTGGGCGAGGGCCGCGACGGTCGCCACCCGCTGGTCAGCGGGGAGCAGGACGTCGAGGCCGAAGCGGTCCATGCCGACGTACGAGCCGTTGTCGATGAGCTGGTGCAGGTAGTCCAGGTCGGCGGTGTCGCCGCTGTGCCCGATGACGACCGCGCCGAGGTCCACGCCCTCGCTGCGCAGGACCTCCTGCGCGGTCAGTCCGGTACGGGCGGCCGCGTTGGTGTGCACGGTGATCGGCGCTCCGGTGCGCAGGTGGGCCTGGGCCACCGCCCGCATCACCCGCTCCACGCCCGGGGTGAGTTCGTCCTCGATGGCGCACTTGAGGAACGAGGCCCTGATGCCGGTGCCGGCGATGCCCTCGGTGAGTTCGCGGACGAACAGGTCGGTCATGCCCTCGGGGCCCCCGAGCATCGTCCCCGGCCCGTGGTAGCGGAAGAAGTCCGGTACGTCGGCCAGGGTGTAGATGCCGGTGGCGGCGATGATGTGCAGATCGACCTGCTCGTTGATCAGGGCGACGCGACGGACGTCCCGCCCCAGCCCGATCACGGTGGGGTCCACGATCGTGGTGACGCCCGTGGCGGCCAGGGCCTTCAGCCGGGTCACGGCGTCGGCGACGCGCTCCTCCTCGTCCCAGGTCTCCGGCATGCTCCGCCGGAATTCCTCGCTCAGGACGAAGACGTGCTCGTGCATCAGGACGGTGCCGAGGTCGCCGACCGCCACGGGCCCGCGGACGGTGTGCAAGGGGGAGGACGAGGTCATGGGGGTGGCCCTTCGGGCTCTCGCCGGAGCCCGAAGGACTGCGGCCTGATCTGGTGGGACGGTGTCGCTGTCCACTCTCGGGCGCCGCGTCCGGGATCTCTTTCGCCCCGGCGCATGGCTGTTGCCCACGGGCGCGGTGTCCCTACCGGGCCGCCGTGGCCGCCATAGCCTCTGCCGTCGCGGAGGCGGCCTCGTTCGCGACCGCGGCAAGCCGGTCGTCGTCCCGGTCGGTGCCGGCCCAGGCCACGTGCCCGTCGGGGCGGATGAGCGCGGCGCGCACCCCGCTCCAGGCGGCCGGGGAGGCTCCGGCGAACTCGGCGGAGGCCGCACAGGCCGCCACGGAGCTGAGCAGGGCCACACCGATGGAACCGCCGACCTGCTGCATGGTGTTGACGCCCGCGGAGGCCGCGGTGGCGCCGCTCGTCCCGGGGGCGAGGACCAGGCCGACGCCGAGCCTGAGCACCACCAGCGCGGGCAGGATGCGGGCGGCGTAGGCGCGGTCCGGACCCAGCACGGTCATCCCGAGCAGCCCACCGCCGGCGCCGTCCCGAGGGGGACGACGGGCCTGGGCCCGATGCGGACAGCAGGACGTTGGTGGAAGGGTGGAGGTGATCATGATCGCCGTAACCATCGGCGGGAAGGCCAGGCCCGTGGCCGTCGGGGGGAGTGGCCCGGGGGCCTGCCGAACTCCGTCAGCACGCCGCCGAGCAGGAGCCCCACCCCGCCACCCCCGGTGCGCGGGGCGGAACACTGTCCGGCCGCCGGATCAGGGGCGGGACGCGGCCAGTTCGCGGGGCAGGGAGAAATGCTGGCCCTCGCGCGCGACCTCCACCGTGCGCACATCCCGGTACCCGCGGGCGGCCAGCTCCGCGATCACCGCCCCGATGGATTCCGCGGGCGCGGAGGCCCCCGCCGTGACGCCGACGACGGCGACGCCGTGCAGCCACCCGTCTTCGATCGCGGCCGGGTCGTCGACCAGGTGGGCCGGGGTGCCGCAGGCCCTCGCCACGTCCACCAGGCGGCAGGAGTTGTGGGAGTTCGCGGAGCCCACGACCAGCACGACGTCGCTCGCCCCGGCCAAGTGCTTCGCGCCCGCCTGCCGGTTCTGCGCGGCGTAGCAGATGTCGTCGCTCGGCAGGTCCTGGAGCCCCGGGAACCGCTTGCGCAGCTCCGCCGCGACCCGTTCGGTCTCATCCACGGTGAGGGTGGTCTGCGCGAGCCACACGAGCCGCCCCGGGTCCGCCACCTCCAGCACGCGTGCGGCTTCGAGGCCGTCCACGATGTGCGTGCGCCCTGGGGCCACCCCGGCGGTCCCGATGACCTCGTCGTGGTCCGGGTCCCCGATCAGCAGGATGTCGTAGCCGAGTTCGGCGTACCGCCGGGCCTCACGGTGCACCTTGGTCACCAGCGGGCAGGTGGCGTCGATGACCCGCAGGCCCCGGTCCGCCGCCGCCTCCCGTACTCCCGGGGCCACTCCGTGGGCGGAAAGGACGAGAACCGCCCCCGCCGGGACCTCGTCGACCTCGGCGACGAAAACGGCGCCCGCGTGCTGCAGCCGTTCCACGACCTGCCGGTTGTGCACGATCTGCCGGCGCACGTAGACGGGCGCCCCGTACCGGGTGAGGGCCCGCTCGACCGTCTCGACAGCCCGGGAGACCCCCGCGCAGAACCCGCTGGGCGCGGCGAGCAGAACCGATCTGCAGCCCGGCACTCCGGACTGCCGCGCGGACCCGTTCCCCATGTCGACCTCCAGGACTTGTCGGCTGATCCGGAGAGAAGCACCGAGCGCCCGGCCGGGACACGGGCTCGGTCCGAACTGTGCACCAACGGGCACCGGTGCCGCCCGCAAGGGTGCGGGCGGTTGCGCGCCGGTGGGCTCGGCGGCCCCCTAATCGACCGTAACGTGCGGTCCCGGGGCGTCCGTCCCGTGCCGCGGGGGGTCGACGCTGGTCCACTCGCCGTCCCCTTCGGTGCGGACGCGGGAGATCCCGTCGAGGCCGGTCTCCAGGTGTGACGGTGTGTCGGCGACCCACACCGCTGTGCCCATCCGGTACGACAGCTGATCGGCGAGGTACTGCCGAGCGACCGCGTCGCCCACCCCGACCAGGACGAAAGCCCCCGGGACCGCTCCGGATCCGGCGGCGGCGAGGATCTCCGCGATGCGGGTCGCCGCCTCGTCAGGGGCGTACGGCTCCGCGATCCCCTCCGGGCCGAACAGCATCAGGTTGCCACCGTCGGCCTCGACGAGGAGGAAGCGCACCCGGTCCGCCGCCCAGGGCGCCGGCACGATCTGGGTTGCGCCGTCCGCGTCCTGGAGCATGTGTCGGGTGTCCACTTGGGGACCCGGCTGTTCCTGGATGCCTGTGCGCAGGTCGGTCAGGGCCTCGGCGGTGGGCAGGTTCAGCTCGGTCGGCTCGCCGACCGGTTCGGGGCGCTGCGCGCCGGTTGTTCCCGGCTGCTGTCCTGTGTCCGATTCAGTGTCGTTGTCCGGGCCGGTCTGCCAGCCGCCCGGGGTGTCGATGCCGTCGTCCGCCGGGCCGGTGCCCTGCAGCGAGCCGCCCCCGCGGGGGCTCTGGTCCACGGGCAGAGCGCGGAGCGCGTCGTGCAAGGCCGAGAGGAGGACGGTTCTCCGGGCGGGCGGCTCGCCCTTGTCGGGCTGCCGGGAGCGGTAGTGGTCGAGGAGAGCCTCCGTCTCACGCGGAGTGTCGTACGAGGCCGCGGCGGTCAGCACCGTCGCCTCGAGCTGCGCGACCCGGTCGTCCCCCGTCGCCGCCTGGGGCAGGTCGAGGAGTTCGGAGGCGTCGCGCAACTGCTCCTGCCAGGAATCGGGAAGCTCGCGGCGCAACCGGGCCAGGGCCGCTATGGCCAGCGTGCTCAGCTTGTCCGCCTCCTCGAACTCCACCTCCTCGTCGGCCGCTTCCCGCTCTACGTCAACGCCGAACCCTTCGATACCGGCCTCGCCCGTGGCCCGACGCTTACCGAGAGCCCTCTCCGAGAACTGCCCGGACGGGCGGCCCTGCCTGGCCCCATCGCTCAGGGCCGACAGCAGGCCGTCGACGGGCTGGGTGACGCCGTCCACGTCCTGGAGCAGGTGCCGGGTTCCGACCTGGGGGTCCACCTGTTCCTGGATGCCTGTGGGCAGGTCGGTCAGGGCCTCGGGGGTGGGCTGGTTCAGCTCGGCCGGTCCGCCGGCCGGTTCGGGGTGCTGCGGGGAGGCCGCCCTGGGTTCCTGGTCCGTGTCCGATTCGGTGTCGCTGTCTGACTCCGTGTCGCTGTCCGGGCCGGTCTGCCAGGCACCCGGCATCAGGCCACGCAGGCCGCGTGACGGGGGCTGCGCGCCCACGCGGGGCTCGGTGATGACCACCGGATCGAGCGTGAGGAGCTGCTGGGCCCGTTCTACGGGCGCGAAGAAGGTGAGGGCGTCCTGCTCCACCGTGACCTGGATACCGGCCCCGGTTCCGTCCGAGCGTTCCAGGCCGATGTTCCAGCGGGCCCGGCCGACGGAGAGGTGTGTGTACTTGCGCTGGTCCGGGTCGGCCAGATCCTCGCCCAGGGTGCCCATCGACTTGTCCCCGCTCTCCAGCATGCTGGAGAGACCCCCGCCACTCTGCCCGGTCCCCCGGCTCCGACCGACGTCCACACCGATACCGGGCCGCAGGACATCCGGACCCTCCGTGGCCAGACCGGAACGCAGCGATGCCGAGCCCGTCAGACGCAGCGCGGCATCGACCGCACCGCCGACCGAGCGGTGCGAACGCCGGAAGTCCTTCACGATCGTCCCGGTGACGGTCCCATCGCCCTCGCCATGCATCGACGTAACACTCAGGCCCTCAAGGTCGAGGGACAGCACAAGAGTGAGCCCCTGGTTGATGAACATGCCCGGGACGGTCAGGGGAACACGGAGCGTGCCGCCGCCCAGCAGGTGGACGGCCCGCTGGTGCATAAAGGCCATGCTGAACACGACGGCCAAACGGCTTTCGAGATGGGCGCGGGCACCGTGCCAGGTGTTGCCGCCCAGCGCCGAGGACACGTTCTCCCCCAGCAGGTTCTCCGCCTGGGCCAAAAGTTCGCGCAGTCCGCCGATGGTGCCGATGAACGACTCGGTCAGGTCCTCGGAGTCGGGCCGCAGGCCGGTGCGCGGCCCGGCCCTGTGTGCGGGAATCGTCCGCGGCGCCGGCCGGCCGGGGCCCGCGGGAGGCTCGGGCTGCATCAGCTGCTGCGGATGCGCCAGCGTCAGCGCCCCAGACAGGGTGGTGTCGACGAGTTGGTGCCGGGTGTGCTTGCCGATCAGGGAGAGCGCCGGGCCGACCACACCGGTCGACGCGGTCGCCCCCCGATAATAGTCGAGGGACATCGTGACCCGCACGTCATACGCCACCAGAGCGGGCTTGTCCACGTGCAGCAGACCGGAACTGCGCGTCTGGCCGAGCGAGGAACCCAGGGAACGTCCCTGCCCGTAGGCGGCACCGAAACCGCCACCACCACCCCCGTCCACCACAGGCTGGGCCGGATCGTGCAGCGCGTGCCCGTAGTTCCAGCCGGCATTGCCCGAATGCGACCAGGAATGGGACGCCGAGTAGGAAACGTCCTCCCGGCGGACATTCTTGCCCTCGATGACATGGAGGGTGTCCGTGTCGCCCGTGTGGACGGGGCGGGACAGGTCGACCCGGGCCGTGACCACGGCCAGCGCCGTGGACACAACATCCCGGTAGGGCACCACGATCCGGAACACACCCGAAGCCATGGGCTCCATAGCAGCCTTGGTGCCCTGCCGGGTGCCCAGAGCAGCACGCAAACGCGTCAGCACAAGCTCGGCATGATCGGCATCCAGCTGCCGGAAAAGCGTGTCCCGGGCCCGCTCGACCACCGGCGCGAAGTCAGGGATGTCATGCAACACCGCATGCCCCAGACCATCGGCCGGATGAGTGGTGGGGAACGGACCATCGGCACCCGTACTCGAGGGCACCGGCTCGGCGGCACCCGTGATGGAGGGCACCGGGGACAGGCGCGAGGGCCCCGCCTGGGCGGCCGGCTCGGCCGTCTCTGTCGACGCGCGGCCGTGGCCCTGCTCGCGCATCCGCTCCGCGAGCCCGGCCGGCATCACGAGCAGGGCATGGGCGTCGTCGATCGTACGGCGGGCCGTGCGCTCCCCGTAGATGCGCGCGGTCGCCGGATCGGTTCTCAGGGGCACGGGGCTGCGGGACCACAGCTTGGCGACGAGCCGGTACTCCATCCGGGCGTAGATGTGCTCCTGGTCACCGAGGACGATATCGACCCGGTCACTCTGCCCCTCAGCACTCACCGTCAGAGTGCGCGGCGCCCCCGTCCCGTAGCGGTAACCAGCCGTCGGGGTGTGCGAGTTGTCGGTGGCCGCGTTGCGTTCCTCGGCAGTGCCCCCGTAACCCTCGGGGCGGGGGTCGGAGGTGAAGGAGACGTTCACACCGACAGATCCGCTCAAGCTGATCAGGTCACGGGTGGCGCTGTCACTCACCGAGGCCGTCGTCAGCGTGTGGTCGTACTGATACGACGTCTGGCTGACTCCCCTGGTCGTCATTTCTGCGACGACCGCCCGGAGTTGGAGTTCGATCCGGACCGGCATGCCGAAAGTGCCCCGGCCGACCGTGCGGGTCCAGAACGGGCGGCTGCCGCCGATGAAGTCCTCCACCCGCGAGCCCATCGCGTTCAGCGCCGTGTGCAGACCGACCCGCTCCGAAGGCTCCAGATCCACATCCAGCTCGGTGAGGAGCTCCTCGACGGCGGTGTGCATCCGACTGGTGTCCGCCATGAACAGGGTGTGCAACGGCGGCCGTTCGTTCTCGCCGGGCACATAGACAAGCTCCTGCCGGTCCGGGTCGAGTTCCCGGCTGGCCATCCGCGTGTCAGGGTCGAGATGCGAACGCATACCGACCGAGTCGTGCCACTCCCCGTCCGGCCCCAACTCCTCCAGGAGATCGTCGGCGACCATCAGACGCACGTTCAACGTGACCGGCCCGGCGGTGTCCTCACCGACCCGGCCCTCCTCCGCCGCGCCCAGATCCCTCTCCGGCGCCGGCGCGCCGGTCGCGGACCGGATCGTCGTCAACTCGATGACGTTGCCGCCATCCGTGACAGCCACGGGCGGCTGAGCCGGCACGGGCGCGGGCGGGACGGGGTCACCGTGACATGGACGTCGACCGCACCCACGAAACCGGCCATGAACCGCGACCCGCCACCCGAAGCACCACCCACGGAGAAACCGCCGCCCGTGGTCGCCACCCAACCGGTCCCCACCCGCGGCCCGATACGGCCACCCGCACCACGGAACCTGAACTGATCCGGAGTCGAGCTGTAGTTCAACGGAACGTCGAAACCGCCCTCCAAAGAGGAGGCGGTGGACCGGCCACCCTGAAGCTCGTAGAAACCGCCGTAATACGTCTCGCTGTTGCCGTCCCACATCCCCCGATGTGTGAAGTCGTCCGGGTCCAGGGTGCCGGACAGAGTCAGGACCACCTCCTGCGGACCCGTCAGCCCGGGCCTGCTCAACACCACGGAGATCCCACCATTGACGATGTCATGCAGCCGCGCCGCGAGCGGTTCCGGACGCACCAGGTTGGCGATCGTCATGAGGTTGGTGTGCTCATGCGCCTTCACCCCACGCACCGACCGGGCCAGAGCGAGCACCGCATTGGCTGGCGGGTTCCCCTCCTCCTCCGGCGGCAGCATGTCCGGCGCCGCCGCACGCACCGCACGCACCACCTGCTCCATCAGACGCTGGGCATCATCATGCTCCACGGAGTCGACCCGACTCAGCTGAGGCAGCCAACTACCCAGCACCGGAGCGAAACGCAGCCGCCGGCCGGGAGAAGTACGGGCATGCAGTTCGACATTCCCGGCATGCGGCCCGTCCACGACGGCCCGGGGAGCGTGTCGTGGGTTAATCAGCCCCAGCCGCACAGCCTCCTGCGAGAGAATACGCAGCCGGGCCGTGCCCTCCACGGTCACCGCCCGGCCACGGCCCCGGACCGTGGTACGGGTGCGCCCGGCGACCACCACAGTCGGCTCTTCCAACTTGATCTTGTGCAGGGTCACCGAACCCGCCTGCTGCCCCGGGTCCGACACCCCCACCGAACGGCTGCCCCCCAGCGCCGGGACGGAGACGGTCGACCCGAACTGCCCGGTGCCTGTGCCCCACAACGCCGCCGCGGACAGCGACAGGGCATCACTGCCACTGTGACGGTGAGCGACGTTGTCGACGTTCACATCCTCAGTATCGATATGGATCATCCAGTCGACCCGGGTCGTGCCGTCCTCCTCGGTCACCAGCTCCGCATTGTGGAAAGTGGTGCTCAGCTCGACGAACTCGGTCGCTCCGCCGCCAGTGTTGAACGGGACGGACAGATAGCCGCCCGCCATGGCCCGGTGAAGGGCACCGGCGATCGAATGGACAGCCGTGAACGCGTCGACCGCACTCTTCTCCGGCATCCCCACCCGCGACATCGACTCCGGCAACACAGAGAACACAGCCCGGCGCAACTCCTCGGTGTGATCGAAAGACTCCACGACCGAAGTACGAGGCACGGGCAACGGAGCATGCAGCTGGTCCGGAGCCACCTGCGTGACAGCCGCGTCGGGACCGCCCGCCTCCCCCTGCTCCACCGGCCGGCCGAACGGCCACCACTCCTGATAGGCGATGGCATCCCGGGCGGCGCGCCCCCGGTGCTGCCCCAAATTCTCCACGGCGTCACGGAGCAGGCCGGTGCCCGCGCCCCTGCGGGACGGCGGCACAGGTGCATGCCACCACTCGGACGTCGCGTGAGTGACCTCCTCTGACGGCTTGGGCCGGCTCTGCAGCAACCGCCGGTCGTGCCGCCCCACCAACGCCCCCTCCAGAACAGCCTGGTTCTGCCCCGGCGCCACAAACCCGCCCACACCCTGCACGGTCACGTCGTAAAGCACGTCGTAAAGGAAGTCGACAGCCCGGTAAGTGCCCTTGGTATAGCGGGCGGTGGTCGCTCCGGAGGAGACGGTGCTCGTCGAGGCCGCGTTGTACCCGGCGAGCACCGAACTGAACACCGCCGCCGTCGAACTCAGATGCGGAATCGCCTCGAACGTGAGCAGCATCGCAGCGGGCAACGCAATGCCATGGGCCCGGGTCCGGCTGCTACCCACCGACTCACCCGACTCCAGGAGCTGACGGGTACGCGGCTCCCGCTTCGCAGACACCGTCGGCGGCAGATACCCCTCGGTGCCGGGCAGACGGCGCCCGTGCGGATCGGTGATCTGACGCCAGTCACCCACCCGCACCCGCACAGCCGCCTCGAAGTACCTGCCGTCCACATGCAGACCGAGAACGAGACGGTCACCGATCGCCTGCGGCAACTCACTGATGAAACTCTCCACCGAGAACCGGTCATCGAGCGCCCGCCGCACACCCTCACGCACGCCCTCGGGGACCGCCTGCACAATCGCCTCACGAATCGCCCCGTGAAGACGCCCGTCAGGCAGATCGAACGTACCCGCCCCGGCGGACTGCCTCAGACTCGGAGCAGTGAGGGCCTCGGGCGGGGCGAAGAGAAGCCTCTCATCCAGGGCATCCCGGTCACGTATCCAGTCCACCGTAGACATCTGAGGAACCTGAACCGGACCGGCAACAGCAAGCGGGGCGGAGCCGGAGCCTGAGGCGCCCGGGGTGAAGATGCCCTCATACGCCGGGTCGGTGACCGGACGCGAGCCGCCCCCGCGGGGGCTCTCGCCCACAGGCAGATCGCGGAGCACCTCGTGCAGGGCCGTCAGGAGAACGGTTTCCCGGGCAGGCGGCTCACCCTTGTCAGGGTTCCGGGAACCGTGGTGGCCGACGAGGGCCACCGTCTCACTCGGAGTGTCATACAGAGCCGCGGCGGTCAGCACCGCCGCCTCATGCTGCGCGACCTGTTCTTCCTCCGTCACCGCCCAGGGCAGCGCGAGGAGACGGGAAGCCTTGCCCAACTGCTCCTGCCAGGAACCGGGAAGCTCGCGGCGCAACCGGGCCAGGGCCCTCGCAGCCGGCGGGCTCAGCTCCTCCGCTCTCTCGAACTCCGCCTCGTCCACGGGGGACCCGGTCGTGGACACGGCGTCAGGCACCGCTTCGGGTTCCGCGGAGGACTCCGTGACCGGACGGACCGGAGCGGGGTCGTCGAGCAGTTCAAGGGCCCGGGCCAGGGCCTCGTCGCGCCGAGCGGGGTTCCGGTAGAGACCGCTGTCGCCGTGGAAGACGGCTGCGAGGCGGCGGGCGGCGCGGCCGTCGGCGGGGAGTGCGGAGAACGGCGTGGAGGTGAGCGGGTCGGTGAACCGGCCCTGCTCGGCGAGCAGCGACCGCGCCGCGGCGGCAGCCCGTACGAAGCCGGCCGTGTCCGTGGGGAGGTGGTTCCAGTAGGCCTGGAAGGCTTCGTCCGGCATCCGGGCGGGATCGGGTGCCGCGGCCAGCCACCGGTCGTGGTCGTTGCGCTCCTCGTCGGTGGGCAGGTTCGGCTCGGTCGGCGCGGCGACCGGTTCCGAGGTCGGCGCGTCGGCCGTCCGCTGCGCCTGCCCCGTGTCCGACTCCGTGTCGCTGTCCGACTCCGTGTCGCTGTCCGGGCCCGGCTGCCAGGCACCCGGCATCAGGCCACGCAGGCCGCGTGAGGGGGGCTGCGCGCCCACGAGGGGCTCGGTGATGACCACCGGATCGAGTGTGAGGAGCTGGTCGGCCCGTTCCACGGGCGCGAAGAAGGTGAGGGCATCCTGCTCCACGGTGACCTGAACGCCGGCCCCGGTTCCGTCCGAGCGTTCCAGGCCGATGTTCCAGCGGGCCCGGCCGACGGAGAGGTGTGTGTACTTGCGCTGGTCCGGGTCGGCCAGATCCTCGCCCAGGGTGCCCATCGACTTGTCCCCGCTCTCCAGCATGCTGGAGAGACCCCCGCCACTCTGCCCGGTCCCCCGGCTCCGACCGACGTCCACACCGATACCGGGCCGCAGGACATCCGGACCCTCCGTGGCCAGACCGGAACGCAGCGATGCCGAGCCCGTCAGACGCAGCGCGGCATCGACCGCACCGCCGACCGAGCGGTGCGAACGCCGGAAGTCCTTCACGATCGTCCCGGTGACGGTCCCATCGCCCTCGCCATGCATCGACATAACGCTCAGGTCGTCGTGGTCGAGGGACAGGACAAGAGTGAGCTGCTCGTTGACGAACATGCCCGGGACCGTCAGCGGGACACGCAGCGTGCCGCTGCCCAGCAGGTGGACGGCCCGCTGGTGCATAAAGGCCATGCTGAACACGACGGCCAAACGGCTTTCGAGATGGGCGCGGGCACCGTGCCAGGTGTTGCCGCCCAGCGCCGAGGACACG
Organism: Streptomyces sp. NBC_01320; assembly: GCF_035974375.1. Classification (NCBI taxonomy): domain Bacteria; kingdom Bacillati; phylum Actinomycetota; class Actinomycetes; order Kitasatosporales; family Streptomycetaceae; genus Streptomyces; species Streptomyces sp. NBC_01320. Next base: position 9,718,883 of record NZ_CP108390.1, on the reverse strand, counting down.
TTCTCCCCCAGCAGGTTCTCCGCCTGGGCCAAAAGTTCGCGCAGTCCGCCGATGGTGCCGATGAACGACTCGGTCAGGTCCTCGGAGTCGGGCCGCAGGCCGGTGCGCGGCCCGGCCCTGTGTGCGGGAATCGTCCGCGGCGCCGGCCGGCCGGGGCCCGCGGGAGGCTCGGGCTGCATCAGCTGCTGCGGATGCGCCAGCGTCAGCGCCCCAGACAGGGTGGTGTCGACGAGTTGGTGCCGGGTGTGCTTGCCGACCAGGGAGAGCACCGGGCCGACCACACCGGTCGACGCGGTCGCCCCCCAGTAGTGGTCGAGGGAGATCGTGACCCGCACGTCATACGCCACCAGGGCGGGCTTGTCCACATGCAGCAGACCGGAACTGCGCGTCTGACCGAGCGAGGAACCCAGGGAGCGTCCCTGCCCATAGGCGGCACCGAAACCGCCACCACCGCCCCCGTCCACCACGGGCTGGTCCGGGTCGTGCAACGCGTGCCCATAGTTCCATCCGGCGTTGCCCGAATGCGACCACGAATACGAGGTCGAGTACGACACATCCTCCCGGCGGACATTCTTGCCCTCGATGACATGGAGAGAGTCCGCATCCCCCGTGTGGACGGGGTTGGACAGGTCGACCCGGGCCGTGACCACAGCGAGCGCCGTGGACACGGCACCCCGGTAGGGCACCACAATCCGGAACACACCCGAAGCCATCGGCTCCATAGCGGCCTTGGTGCCCTGCCGGGTGGCCAAAGCAGCACGCAGACGCGTCAGCACAAGCTCAGCGTGATCGGCATCCAACTGCCGGAAAAGCGTGTCCTGGGTCCTCTCGACCACCGGCGCGAAGTCAGGGATGTCGTGCAACACCGCATGCCCCAGACCATCGGCCGGATGAGTGGTGGGGAATCGGTTGTCTGCGCCCGTGACCGACAGCGCCGGGAGCCCCGGGGACAGCCGCGAGGGCCCCGGCTCGGCCGTCTCGGCCGACACGCGGCCGTGGCCCTGCTCGCGCATCCGCTCCGCAAGCCCGGCCGGCATCACGAGCAGAGCGTGGGCGTTGTCGATCGTGCGGTCGGCCGTGCGCTCACCGTAGGTACGCGCGGTCGCCGGATCGGCTCCCAGCGGTACGGGGCTGCGGGACGACAGGCTAGCGACGAGCCGGTACTCCATCCGGGCATAGATGTGCTCCTGGGCACCGAGGACGATATCGACCCGGTCACTCTGCCCCTCGGCACTCACCGTCAGAGTACGCGGCGCCCCCGTCCCGTAGCGGTAACCAGCCGTCGGAGTGTGCGAGTTGTCGGTGGCCGCGTTGCGTTCCTCGGCAGTGCCGCCATAGCCCTGCGGGCGGGGGTCGGAGGTGAAGGAGGCGTTCACACCGACAGATCCACTCAAGCTGATCAGATCGCGGGTGGCACTGTCACTCACCGAGGCCGTCGTCAGAGTGTGATCGTACTGATACGACGTCTGGCTGACTCCCCTGGTCGTCATCTCCCTCACGACCGCCCGGAGTTGGAGCTCGAGCCGGACCGGCATACCGAAGGAGTCCCGGCCCACCGTCCGGGTCCAGAAGGGGCGGCTGCCGCCGATGAAGTCCTCGACACGCGAGCCCATGGCATTCAGCGCCGTATGCAGACCGACCCGCTCCGAGGGCTCCAGATCCACGTCCAGTTCGGTGAGGAGTTCGTCCGCGGCGGTGTGCATCCGACTGGTGTCCGCTATGAACAGCGTGTGCAACGGCGGGCGTTCGTTCTCGCCCGGCACATAGACGAGCTCCTGCCGGTCCGGGTCGAGTTCCCGGCTGGCCATCCGCGTGTCAGGGTCGAGATGCGAACGCATACCGACCGAGTCGTGCCACCGCCCGTCCGGCCCCAACTCCTCCAGAAGATCGTCGGCAACCATCAAACGCACGTTCAACGTGACCGGCCCGGCGGTGTCCTCTCCGACCCGGCCCTCCTCCACGGCGCCCAGATCCGTCCCCTGCGCCGGCGCGCCGGTCGTGGACCGGGTCGTCGTCAACTCGATGACGTTGCCGCCATCCGTGACAGCCACGGGCGGCTGAGCCGGCGCGGGCGCGGGCGGACGGGACCGGGTCACCGTGACATGGACGTCGACCGCACCCTCGAAGCCGGCCATGAACCGCGACCCGCCGCCCGAGGCACCACCCACGGAGAAACCGCCGCCGGTGGTCGTCACCCAGCCAGTACCCGCCCGCGGCGCGATTCGGCCACCCGCACCACGGAACGTGAACTGATCAGGCGTCGAGCTGTAGTTCAACGGCACATCGAAACCGCCCTCCAAAGAGGAAGCGGTCGACCGGTCACCCTGAAGCTCGTAGAAACCGCCGTAATACGTCTCGCTGTTGCCGTCCCACATCCCCCGTTTAGCGAAACGGCCCGGGTCGAGCGTGCCCGACAGAGTCAGGACCACCTCCTGCGGACCCGTCAGCCCGGGCCTGCTCAGCACGACAGAAATCCCGCCGTTGAGGATGTCGTGCAACCGCGCCGCCAGCGGCTCGGGACGCACCAGGTTGGCGATCGTCATCAGGTTGGTGTGCTCATGCGCCTTCACCCCACGCACCGGGTCGGCCTGCGGCAGCATGTCCGGCGCCGCCGCACGCACCTCCCGCACCACCCGCTCCATCAGACGCCGGGCATCATCATGCTCCACAGAGTCGACCCGGCTGAGCTGGGGCAGCCAACTGCCCAGCACCGGAGCGAAACGCAGCCGCCGGCCGGGAGAAGTACGGGCGTGCAGTTCGACATTCCCGGCATGCGGCCCGTCCACGACGGCACGGAGAGCGTGTCGTGGGTCGATCAGCCCCAGCCGCACAGCCTCCTGCGAGAGAATACGCAGCCGGGCCGTGCCCTCCACGGTCTCCGCCCGGCCACGGCCCCGGACCGTGGTGAGGGTGCGCCCGGCGACCACCACGGTCGGCTCTTCCAGCTTGATCTTGTGCAGGGTCACCGAACCCGCCTGCTGCCCCGGGTCCGACACCCCCACCGAACGGCTGCCCCCCAGCGCCGGAACGGAGACGGTCGACCCGAACTCCCCCGCGCCCGTACCCAACAACGCCGTCGCGGACAACGACAAAGCGTCACTCCCGCTGTGACGGTGAGCGACGTTGTCGACGTTCACATCCTCAGTATCGATATGGATCATCCAGTCGACCCGGGGCGTACCGTCCTCCTCGGTCACCAGCTCCGCACCATCGAAGACAGTGCTCAGCTCGACGAACTCGGTCGCTCCGCCGCCGGTGTTGAAGGGGACGGACAGATAGCCACCCGCCATGGCCCGGTGAAGAGCGCCAGCAATCGAATGGACAGCCGTGAACGCGTCGACCGCGCTCTTCTCCGGCGTCCCGACCCGTGACATCGACTCGGGCAACACTGAGAACACCGCCCGACGCAGCTCCTCGGTGTGATCGAACGACTCAACAACCGAAGTACGAGGCACACGCAACGGAGCATGCAACTGATCCGGGCCCATCTCCGTCCCGGCCGGGTCCGTATCGCTGCCCGCTTCCTCCACCTCCGGCCGGCCCAACGGCCACCAGTCCTGGTAGACCGTGGTGTCCCGGGCGGCGCGCGCCCGGTGCTGCCCCAAATTCTCCAGAGCGTTGCGGAGCAGGGCAGTGCCCGCATCCCCGCGGAACGGCATGGCCGGGACACCCACATCGGAGACTGCCGAAGGGCCCGCCCCGCCGATGGCCGGCACAGACGCATGCCACCACTCCGACGTCGCGTGGGTGACCCCTTGCGACGGCTTGGGCCGGCGGCTCTGCAGCAACCGCCGGTCGTGCCGCCCCACCAACGCCCGCTCCAGAACGGCCTGGTGCTGCCCCGGCGCCACCGACCCACCCACGCCCTGCACAGTCACGTCGAACAGCACGTCATAGAGGAAATCGACAGCCCGATAAGTGCCCTTGGTGTAACGGGCCGTGGTCGCACCGGAGGAGACCGTGCTCGTCGACGCCGCGTTGTACCCGGCGAGCACCGAACTGAACACCGCCGCCGCCGAACTGAGATGCGGAATCGCATCGAGCGTGTAATTGAGCAATATCGCGGCAGGCAGCGCAATGCCGTGTGCCCGGGTCCGGCTGCTCCCCACCGACTCACCCGACTCCAGGAGCTGACGAGTACGCGGCTCCCGCTTCCCGGACACCGTCGGCGGCAGGAACTGTTCGGTTCCGGGCAGACGACGGCCATGCGGATCGGTGATCTGACGCCAGTCACCCACCCGCACCCGCACAGCCGCCTCGAAATACCTGCCGTCCACATGCAGACCCAGAACAAGACGGTCACCGATCGCCTGCGGCAACTCACTGATGAAACTTTCCACCGAGAACCGGTCGTCCAGCGCCCGCCGCACACCCTCACGCACGCCCTCGGGGACCGCCTGCACAATCGCCTCACGGATCTCCCCGTGAAGACGCCCATCGGGCAGGTCGAACGTACCCGCCCCCCCGTACTGCCTCAGACTCGAGGCGGTGAACGCCTCAGGCGGGGCGAAGAGGAGATTCTCGTCCCTGGCGTCCCGGTCACGTATCCAATCCGTCGGGGACATCTCAGGAACCTGAACCGGGCCGGCAACAGCAAGCGGGTCGGAGCCGGAGCCTGAGGCGCCCGGGGTGTCGATGCCCTCGTACGCCGGGTCGGTGTCCGGACGCGAGCCGCCCCCGCCGGGTTTCTGGCCCACGGGCAGGTCGCGGAGCACCTCGTGCAGGGCCGTGAGGAGGACGGTTCCCCGGGCGGGCGGCTCGCCCCTGCCGGGCTGCCGGGCGCGGTGGTGGTCGAGGAGGGCCTCCGTCTCATTCGGAGTGTCATACACGGCCGCGGCGGTCAGCACCATCGCCTCGAGCTTCGCGATCAGTTCTTCCTCCGTCTTCGCCCGCGGCAGGTTGAGGAGTCCGGAGGCTTTGATCAACCGCTCCTGCCAGGAATCGGGAAGCTCACGGCGCAACCGGGCCAGGGCCGCCACAGCCAGCGGGCTCAGCTCCTCCGCTCCCTCGAACTCCCCATCCTCGTCCATGAGGGTGTCGCGATCCGCCCCGGTCGTGGACACGGCGTCAGGCACCGCTTCGGGTTCCACAAAGGACTCCGTGACCGGACGGACCGGAGCGGGGTCGTCGAGCAGTTCAAGGGCCCGGGCCAGGGCCTCGTCGCGGCGAGCGGGGTTCCGGTAGAGACCGCTGTCGCCGTGGAAGACGGCTGCGAGGCGGCGGGCGGCGCGGCCGTCGGCGGGGAGTGCGGAGAACGGCGTGGAGGTGAGCGGGTCGGTGACCCGGCCCTGCTCGGCGAGCAGCGACCGCGCCGCGGCGGCAGCCCGTACGAAGCCGGCCGTGTCCGTGGGGAGGTGGTTCCAGTAGGCCTGGAAGGCTTCGTCCGGCATCCGGGCGGGATCGGGTGCCGCGGCCAGCCACCGGCCGCGGTCGTTGCGCTCCTCGTCGGTGGACAGGTTCGGCTCGGTCGGCGCGGCGACCGGTTCCGAGGTCGGCGCGTCGGCCGTCCGCTGCGCCTGCCCCGTGTCCGACTCCGTGTCGCTGTCCGACTCCGTGTCGCTGTCCGGGCCCGGCTGCCAGGCACCCGGCATCAGGCCACGCAGGCCGCGTGAGGGGGGCTGCGCGCCCACGAGGGGCTCGGTGATGACCACCGGATCGAGTGTGAGGAGCTGGTCGGCCCGTTCCACGGGCGCGAAGAAGGTGAGGGCGTCCTGCTCCACCGTGACCTGAACGCCGGCCCCGGTTCCGCCCGACCGCTCCAGGCCGATGTTCCAGCGGGCCCGCCCCACGGACAGGTGTGCGTACTTGCGCTGGTCCGGGTCGGCCAGATCCTCGCCCAGGGTGCCCATCGACTTGTCGCCGCTCTCCAGCATGCTGGAGAGACCCCCGCCGCTCTGCCCGGTCCCCCGGCCCCGCCCGACGTCCACACCGATACCGGGCCGCAGGACGTCCGGACCCTCCGTGGCCAGACCGGAACGCAGCGATGCCGAACCCGTCAGACGCAGAGCGGCATCGACCGCACCGCCGACCGAGCGGTGCGAACGCCGGAAGTCCTTCACGATGCTGCCGGTGATGGTCCCCGCACCCTCCCCGTGCCTCGACGTAACACTCAAGTCGTCGTGGTCCAGAGACAGGACAAGAGTGAGCCCCTCGTTGATAAACATGCCCGGGACCGTCAGCGGGACACGCAGCGTGCCGCCGCCCAGCAGGTGAACGGCCCGCTGGTGCATGAAGGCCATGCTGAACACGACGGCCAGGCGGCTCTCGAGGTGAGCGCGGGCACCGTGCCAGCTGTTGCCGCCCAGCGCCGGAGACGCGTTCTCCTCCAGCAGGGTCTCCGCATGAGCCAAAAGTTCGCGCAGTCCGCCGATGGTGCCGATGAACGACTCGGTCAGGTCCTCGGAGTCGGGCCGCAGGCCGGTGCGCGCCGGAGCCTCGTGCGCGGGGATCGCCTGCGGCCTGCGCCGGCCGGGGCCCGTGGGAGGTTCAGGCTGCATCAACTGCTGCGAATGCGCCAGCGTCAGCCCCCTGCGCAAATTCGCATCGACGAGTTGGTGCCGGGTGTGCTTGCCGACCAGGGAAAGCACCGGACCGATCACACCGGTCGACGCGGTCGCCCCCCAGTAGTGGTCAAGGGAGATCCTGACTCGGATGTCATAGGCCACCAGGGCGGGGGTGTCCACGTGCAGCAGACCGGAGCTGCGCGTCTGACCGAGCGAGGAACCCAGGGAGCGTCCCTGCCCATAGGCGGCACCGAAACCGACACCGCCGCCCCCGTCCACCACGGGCTGGGTCGGGTCGTGCAACGCGTGCCCATAGTTCCATCCGGCGTTACCGGAATGCGACCACGAATACGAGGTCGAGTACGACACGTCCTCCCGGCGGACGTTCTTGCCCTCGATGACGTGAAGGGTGTCCGCGTCACCCGTGTGGACGGGGTTGGACAGGTCGACCCTGGCCGTGACCACAGCGAGCGCCGTGGACACGGCACCCCGGTAGGGCACCACGATCCGGAACACACCCGAAGCCATCGGCTCCATGGCGGCCTTGGTGCCCTGCCGGGTGGCCAAAGCAGCACGCAGACGCGTCAGCACAAGCTCAGCGTGATCGGCATCCAGCTGCCGGAAAAGCGTTCTCCGGGTCCGCTCAATCACCGGCGTGAAGTCAGGAATGTCATAGGGCACCGCATGGCCCAGACCATCGGCTGGGTGAGTCGTGGGGAACAGGCCATCGGCCGTGATGGAGGGCGCCGACTCGGCCGACGCGCGCTGGTGGCCCTGTTCGCGCATCCGCTCCGCGAGCCCGGCCGGCATCACGAGCAGAGCGTGGGCGTTGTCGATCGTGCGGTCGGCCGTGCGCTCACCGTAGGTACGCGCGGTCGCCGGATCGGCTCCCAGCGGTACGGGGCTGCGGGACGACAGGCTAGCGACGAGCCGGTACTCCATCCGGGCGTAGATATGCTCCTGATCACCAAGGACGATGTCGACCCGGTCACTCTGCCCCTCAGCACTCACCGACAGAGTGCGCGGCGCCCCCGTTCCATAGCGGTAACCAGCCGTGGGGGTGTGCGAGTTGTCAGTGGCCGCATTCCGCTCCTCGGCGGTACCGCCATAGCCCTGGGGGCGGGAGTCGGAGGTGAAGGAGGCGTTCACACCGATGGACCCGCTCAAGCTGATCAGGTCACGGGTGGCGCTGTCACTCACCGACGCCGTCGTCAGAGTGTGGTCGTACTGATACGACGTCCGGCTGACTCCCCTGGTCGTCATCTCCCTCACGACCGCCCGGAGTTTCAGTTCGAGCCGGATCGGCATACCGAAGGTGTCCCGGCCGACCGTGCGGGTCCAGAACGGGTGACTGCCGCCGATGAAGTCCTCCACCCGCGAGCCCATGGCATTCAGCGCCGTATGCAGACCAACCCGCTCCGAAGGCTCCAGATCCACGCCCAGATCAGTGAGCAGTCCCTCCACCGCGGTGTGCATCCCGCTGGTGTCCGCCAGGAACAGGGTGTGCAACGGCGGACGTTCGTTCTCACCCGGCACATAGACAAGCTCCTGCCGGTCCGGGTCGAGTTCCCGGCTGGCCATCCGCGTGTCCGGGTCGAGATGCGAGCGCATACCGACCGAGTCGTGCCACCGCCCGTCCGGCCCCAACTCCTCCAGAAGGTCATCGGCGACCATCAGACGCAGCTTCAGGGCGACCGGCGCGGCGGTGTCCTGTCCGGCCCGGCCCTCCTCCGCCGCGGCCAGATCCCTCCCCTGCGTCGGCGTACCGGTCGCGGACCGGACGGGCGTCATCGGGATGGTGTCGCCGCCGTCCGTGACCGGCGCGGGCCGCTCCGCGGGGACCTGCGCCGGCGCAGGCCGGCCGGACCGGGTCACCGTGACGTGGACGCCGACCGCACCCTCGAAGCCGGCCATGAACCGCGACCCGCCACCCGACGCGCCACCCACGGAGAAACCGCCGCCCGTGGTCGCCACCCAGCCAGTGCCCACCCGTGGCCCGATACGGCCGCCCGCACCACGGAACGTGAACTGGTCCGGGGTCGTGCTGTAGTTCAGCGGCACATCGAAACCGCCCTCCAGAGAGGACGCGGTGGACCGGTCACCCTGAAGCTCGTAGAAACCGCCGTAATACGTCTCGCTGTTGCCGTCCCACATCCCCCGATGGGTGAAACCGCCCGGGTCGAGCGTGCCGGACAGAGTCAGGACTACCTCCTGCGGACCCGTCAGCCCGGGCCTGCTCAGCACGACAGAAATCCCACCGTTGACGATGTCGTGCAACCGCGCCGCCAGCGGCTCGGGACGCACGAGATTGGCGATCGTCATGAAGTTGGTGTACTCATGGGCCTTCACCCCGTCCTCGTCCGGCGGCAGCATGTCCGGCGCCACCGCACGCACCTCCCGCACCACCCGCTCCATCAGACGCCGGGCATCATCATGCTCCACGGAGTCGACCCGGCTCAGCTGCGGCAGCCAGCTCCCTAGCACCGGAGCGAAACGCACCCGCCGACCAGGAGAGGTGCGGGCGTGCAGTTCGACGTTCCCCGCGTGCGGCCCGTCCACGACGGCACGGGGAGCGTGTCGTGGGTCGATCAGCCCCAGCCGCACGGCATCCTGCAAGAGGATACGCAGCCGGGCCGTGCCCTCCACGGTCACCGCCCGGCCACGGCCCCGGACCGTGGTACGGGTGCGCCCGGCGACCACCACGCTGGGCTCTTCCAGCTTGATCTTGTGCAGGGTCACCGAGCCCGCCTGCTGTCCGGGGTCCGACACCCCCACCGAGCGGCTGCCCCCGAGCGCCGGGACGGAAAGGGTCGACCCGAACTGCCCGGTGCCCGTGCCCCACAGCGCCGCCGCGGAGATCGACAGGGCATCGCTGCCGCTGTGACGGTGAGCGACGTTGTCGACGTTCACATCCTCGGTATCGATATGGATCATCCAGTCGACCCGGGGCGTGCCGTCGTCCTCGGTGGCCAGCTCCGCATCGTGGAAAGCGGTGCTCAGCTCGATGAACTCGGTCGCTCCGCCGCCGGTGTTGAAGGGGACGGACAGATAGCCGCCGGCCATGGCCCGGTGTAGGGCACCTGCGATCGAATGGACAGCGGTGAACGCGTCGACCGCGGTCTTCTCCGGCGTCCCGACCCGTGACATCGAGTCGGGCAGTACGGAGAACACGGCGCGGCGCAGCTCCTCGGTGTGATCGAAGGACTCGACGACCGAGGTACGAGGCACCCGCAACGGGGCGTGCAACTGGTTCGGGGTCACCTGCGTGGGTGCCAGGTCGGGACCGCCCTGCTCCACCGGCCACCACTCCTGGTAGGCCGTGGTGTCCTGGGCGGTGCGCGCCCGGTGCTGCCCCACATTCTCCAGAGCGTTGCGGAGCAGAGCAGTGCCCGCATCCCCGCTGGACGGCGTGGCCGGCACAGGCGCCTGCCACCACCCGGACGTCGCGTGGGTGACCCCCTGCGACGGCCTGGGCCGGCTCCGCAACAACCGCCGGTCGTGCCGCCCCACCAACGCCCCCTCCAGAACGGCCTGGTTCTGCCCCGGCACCATCGACCCGCCGGCGCCCTGAACGGTGACGTCGTACAGCACGTCATACAGGAAGTCGACGGCCCGGTAGGTGCCCTTGGTATAGCGGGCGGTGGTCGCTCCGGAGGAGACGGTGCTCGTCGACGCCGCGTTGTACCCGGCGAGCACCGAACTGAACACCGCCGCCGCCGAACTGAGATGCGGAATCGCATCGAGCGAGTGATTGAGCAGCATCGCAGCAGGCAGCGCAATGCCGTGTGCCCGGGTCCGGCTGCTCCCCACCGACTCACCCGACTCCAGGAGCTGACGAGTACGCGGCTCCCGCTTCCCGGACACCGTCAGCGGCAGATACCCCTCGGTCCCAGGAAGACGACGACCATGCGGATCGGTGATCTGACGCCAGTCACCCACCCGCACCCGCACAGCCGCCTCGAAATACCTGCCGCCCACATGCAGACCCAGAACAAGACGGTCACCGATCGCCTGCGGCAACTCACTGATGAAACTTTCCACCGAGAACCGGTCGTCCAGCGCCCGCCGCACACCCTCACGCACGCCCTCGGGGACCGCCTGCACAATCGCCTCACGAATCGCCCCGTGAAGACGCCCATCGGGCAGATCGAACGTGCCGGCCCCGCCGTACTGCCTCAGACTCGACGTAGTGAACGCCTCAGGCGGCGCGAACAGGAGATCCTCGTCCCGGACATCCCGGTCACGTATCCAGTCCGTCGTGGACATGTCGGCGACCGGAACCGGGCCGACTACGGGGAGGGGCTCGGAGAGTGCGGCCGGGAGGGACTCGGAAGGGGACGCAGGCGCTGGATCCTGGTGCTCCGGGGTCCGCTCCGGCCGGGGCACCGGGCCCAGCTCGTCCGCCAGGTCATCGGGTTCGCCGCTCATGAGCGCACCGACCGCAGGGCTCGGCGGGAGCGCCACGTCCGCGGCAGCCGAGTGCTCCGGGGAGCGGAGGTCGGAGCCTGAGGCGCCCGGGGTGTCGATGCCGTCCTCCGCCGAGCCGGTGGCCGGCCGCGAGCCACCCTTGCGAGGGCTCTCGCCCACCGGCAGGTCGTGAAGCACCTCGTGCAGGGCTGTGAGGAGAACGGTTCCCCGAACGGGCGGCTCACCCTTGTCGGGCTGCCGGGAGCCATGGTGATCGAGGAGGGCCACCGTCTCACGCGGAGTGTCGTACAGAGCCGCGGCAGTCAGCACCGTCGCCTCACGCTGCGCGACCCGTTCCTCTGCCGTCACCGCCAGGGACAGGGCAAGGAGCCTGGAAGCATTACCCAACTGCTCCCACCAGGAAGCGGGAGACTCACGGCGCAGCCGGGCCAGGGCCGCCACAGCCAGCGGGCTCAGCTCGTCCGCTCCCTCGAACTCCGCCTCCTCGCGGGCTGCATCCGGCTCTACGTCAACGCCGGACCCTTCGCTACCGGCCTCGTCCGTGGACCGGCGCTTACCGAGGGACTTCTCAGAGGGCGGCCGGGCCACCGCCCCGAGCGGATCGGTGTCGGCGGGGACGGTCCCGGCGGGGAGCAGGGTGGGCCGGGGCGCGGGGCCGGGTTCTGGCGCGGGTGTGGGCTCGGGTTCTGGCACGGGCTCCGGCAGGGACGAGCCGCGATTGAGGTCCGCCAGGGGGATGCCCTGGATGCGGGAGACCGTGTTGAACGCGGCCCGGGACACCGGCTCCGGCCACTCGGATGCCGTGGCCACGGCGTAGCGGGTCCGCTGGATCCCCTCCAGCGAGGCCGGGCCGAGCTTGCCGGTGAGGACCGCCTGGGTGCGCTGCTTCGCGGTCAGGGTGATCCCGGCGCCGTTGAGCTGGCTCAGGGCGATGGCCGGGCCACTGAGGTCGACGGGCCCGGGCGGCAGGTCGGCCTCGGTCATGGCGGCGGCGACCCAACGGCCCAGCGCCGCCAGGTCGGGCCGTCCGTCGGCGTCGCGCATCCCCGGCTCCAGGGCGTCCCGGGTTTCCAGGGCCCGGAACAGACCCTGCGGGCTCGGGTCGGCCGCCTCGAGGGTGTGCTCCGGGTCCTCCTGGACAACCGGGGTATCGGCCACGCTGCCGGGCTCCGGGACCGCGCCGGACTCCGGCTCGCCCGGGGACTGCGACTCTCCCCGGGACTCCGGCTCCTGCCGCGGCTGCGGTTCGGGGCGGGGCTCCGGCTCCGGCTCCGGCTCGGCGGTGACGGATTCCGGCGTCGCCGGGTAGTCGACCGTGATGACCGCGCTGCGGCCGCTCGTACGCAGCTCCGGCTCGAGCAGGGCGCTCGCCCGGTGCGAGGTGGCCGACCCGGTCGTGGTGAACCTGAACCGGTCCGCCAACCCCGGCTCCGCGCCCAGCGCGCCGAGCTCCTCCGACACCAGACGGAGCAGCTCCGTACCCGCGGCCTCGGCGCGCCGCTCCCCCATCTGCCGGGCGGCGGCCGAGGAGAGTGCGAGCAGTTGCCCGTTGCCGTACCCCACGATCCGGATGTCCGGCACGGCCCCGGGCACCGCGCGGTGCTCGTGCGCGTACCCGGCGAGCCGCCGCGCCAGCGGGCGCACCGCATCGGTCTGTGCGCCGCTGATCCGGACGCCTTCGGCGAACATGACGCTGTGAGTCTCGTCCGGGCCGGTGGCCGTGGTCCGCTCGGGCCGCGGCAGCGGGTGGTCCCGGAGCACGGGCCCGGAGGCGTGCGCGGCCTCGATGGCGGCGAGCGAGTCCTCCGTGACGACGAGCCCGCCCTCGGGGTCCGCCATGACCCCGTGCTCCTTCACCGCCGTCGAGTCGGCGGAGGAGCGGAACACCGCGTTCTCGGAGGCGTAGCGGTCGGACTCACCGAGGTAGTGCAGCAGTTCGTGGAGCAGGATCTCGTCGGTCTCCCCGAGGTCGAGGTGCAGTTGGTCCGCGTCCGGCAGGAGCTCCCCCTTCGGGGTCGAGGTGACGGTGATCGCCTCTTCGTGCGTGGCGCCCCGCTTCAGCTCGACGCGTACGTACAGCCGGTCGCCGGAGTCCTTGAACCTGTGCCCGCGGTCGTTCAGCGCCTGGTCCAGGATGCCCTGGAGCCGCTGCTCGAAGACCTCCCGGTCGGCGGTGCGCAGGCCGATGACGGGGAGTTCCAGCGTCACGTCGCGGACCCACGCCTCCGGGGTCACCTGGATCCGCCGGATCTGCGACCGGATCAGAGTGGTGTGCCCCTCGGCCATGGTGCGCGACGGGTCGAACCGCTCCGTGCTGAGGTGCACCACCGGGGCGTCGTCCCGGCGCGCGGCCCAGGCGGCGTCGCGACGCACGGCGGACGGGCCGGGCTCGGGCGTCCAGGGGCCCCGGCTGACCCTTTCCGAGTGCGGAGTCGGCGAGGTCCGGAGTCCCGCCCTGCCCTGCCTGGCGCGGAAGGCGTCGACCAGCGTGTCGATGCCGGCCCGGGTCCGCAGCCGCTCGACCAGCTCGCGGGAGCGGATCAGCTCGGGGGCCTCCTCGGCGTATTCGATCGGGAGCGGGCCGTCCTTGGGCCGGGCGCCGCTGTTCTCCCACACGTAGCCGTTTCCCGAACGGGCCCGGCGCGTGGCCCGCGCGTAGACCAGCAGGTCCACCGTGCCGTCCTCGGGATTCGCGACGTACGTGTAGGAGATGCCGCCCCAGCCCGAGCCGAGGTGGGCGTGCAGGGCGCCGTTGAGGTACGCGGAGCCCTCTTCCGGATTCTTCGCTCCCGAGGCCAGCCTGGACAGGAGCCCCTCGTGTCCGCTGAGCAGGCCCTCGTGCATCCGGTTCGCGTACCGCACGCGGCCGGTGTACTCCCAGGTCGCCGGGGTGACCGGGTCCAGTACGGTGAAGCGCGCGCGCACCCGCTCGACCCGCTCCTCCACCGCAGCACGGCGCTCGTCGTCGCCCCGGCGCCAGGCCGGCCGGACGGCGTCGCGAACGAGCGCGCGGTTGTCGTCCGCCAGGGCCACGTCGATGGAGCCGAGGTACCCGTCCACGTCCTGGTCCAGGTCCCCGGTGAGGGGTTCCCTCGCGGCGTAGTGGGCGAAGGTGAGGGTGGACGCGTCCTCGGGCTGCTCCTCCAGCAGCTCGACGAGGTCGGGCCGCAGGAGCAGCAGGGCGGCCAGTTCCGGCTGGCCGGGCAGTCGGGTCAGGATCGCGGGACGGTCCACGAGCCAGTCGGTCAGGGCCTGGTCCTGGGCCAGGAGTGCGGCGACGGGCGGGGCGGCCTCGGCGAGGGCCGCCAGCTGTGCGGCCTGCGCCGGTGTCTCGCCCGTCCCGGGCCGCGCCTGCGTGGGCGACGGCACGGGGGTGGGTGCCGGTTCGGGGGCGACCACATGTGCCGGGGCGGGTGCCGGTACGGGATCGGCGTCCGGTCCGGGTTCCGATGTGGTCGCGGGAGCGGGGTGCTTCGCACCGTACTCGTCCACGGCGCGCCGGAGCGCGCCGGAGCCGGCCCTCGCGGTCTTGCCGAGCTTTCCCTTCTTGCCGGTGCCGAGGGCGAGGACGGCGGCCTCGAAGTGCGGCTGCCCGAGGCCGTACCGCAGCAGTTCGGGGTCGCCGAGGACAGCCTTGGCGAGCGCGGGCTGGGTGTTCAGCAGGGTGGTGAACGCCTCGTCGGCGAAGAGGTCGCGCAGATCCTCGCCAGTCAGCTCCGGGGAGGCTTCGGCCATGCTGTCGAGCAGGTTCGCCCGGCGGGCCGCCTTGGCCAGGAGCGCGGGATCGGCGTTCACCGCCGTGACGAGCGCCGGCAGGTGGTCCAGGGCCCGCCACAGCCGGGTCTGCCGATGAGCGTCGCGTACCAGGACGCGGTGGGCACGGACCAGGGAGAGGACCCCGGGCTTGCGCAACTGGCCGGAGAGGGCCGGTACGGCGATCAGGGCCTCGGCCAGGCCTTGGAGGCCGTGCAAGGCGGGCACCAGGTTCGGGTCGGCGAGGACGTCGGTCGCCAGGCCCATGGCGCCGAGGGGGTGCAGGTCGGGGTGGTGGGCGAGCAGGTCGGCGAATCCGGGGACCTTGAGCATGGCCTCGGGCAGCCGCGGCTCGTCGGCAACCGCGGTCAGCAGGTCGCGGGAGGCCAGGATCTGCTCGGTCACGGTGTGCGCCTGCTCCAGGCCGGCCACCAGGCCGGCGTCGGACAGGAGGCCGCGCACCTCGTCGGCATGGAGGAAGGCGTTGGGGTGCGCCGTGAGCGCGGACGCCAGGATCGGCGCGTCGTAGAGGATCCGGGCGAGGCCCGGGGTGCTCGCGACGGCTGCCAGGAGCGGGCTGTCGGCATCGGACGTCACGGCGCGCACGACCGCGTCGACGCGGTGGACCCGCTCCGGGGCACCGTCCCCGTAGAGGTCGAGCAGTTCCTCGAAGAAGGGGTCGTTGTCCCGCAGCGACGGGAGGAGCCGGAGGCCGTCGCGCAGCAGCGCGTCGGTCATGGCCTCGCTGACCTCGATGAAGCGCTCGGCCGGGGACTTGTAGCCGAAGGCCCCCTGCAGGTGCGGAATCCGCACGAACCGGAAGAGATTCCGGTTGCGGGCGATCTGATTCCCCGAGTCCCAGTCCCGTGCCAGTTCCTCGACCAGAAAGGAGTCCTGGACGAAGGCGTGATGGAGCGGGCCGTTGGTGCGCAGCGCCGCGGTCAGCTCCGTGTTGAGGTGGAGCGCGCGCTGGGCGTGCTGCGAGGGGTCGGTGAGGACGGGGAGGAGGTCCGGCCGGTGACGGAGGGTGGGGAGCAGTTCCTTGTTCGCGTACAACAGGTGGAGGAGGCCTTCGTCGGTCGCGACGGCATCCCGCAGTCCGGGGATCTCCTGGTACGCGTCGTGCAAGGAGTCGAGCACGCGCAGGCCGGTCTCATCCTGGGCGCCGCGCAGCACGTTACGGGCGGCCTCGTGGGACAGGGCCAGGGTGCGCAACCGGGCGGCGTCATGCACCGAGATGTCGAGGCCGGTCTCGGTCATGGTCCGTACACCGGCGGCCTTGACCTCGCTCAGCAGGGCGACACGGTCGTCGACGAGTTCGGTGAGGCGCTGGGGGTGCTGCCGGATGATCTGGGTGACGGCCGGCCGCTCCACCACGGCGTTGAAGATCTCCGCGTCGGTGGCGAGGAGCGGCAGTAGCGGCGCGGCCTGCTCCGTGGCGAGGGCGTCGAGCAGTTCGTCGCCGAGCAGGAAGCGCGACCAGTGTCCCGCCGTGCGCGTGGTGGTGGCGCCCGGGGTGTGCGCCGTCTCGGGCGTCTGCGCGGCGGCGGCCGCGAACGCCTTCAGTACGCGACCGTGCCGCCCGCCCGCCCCGGTGGCGGCCGGGGTGCCCAGCAGCGCGTTCACGACGAGCGGGAATCGCGCCGCCAGTTCCAGGAGCGCCGTTTCGCCCGCCGTCAGCGCGGCCAGGGCGTCCGGCACCTCGTGCAGCAAGCGCATGAGGTCCTGGTTCTCGTTGAACACCGAGAGCAGCAGGCCGTCACGGCCGGCAGCCGCCACGAACCCCTCCGTCGCGGTCGCGACGGCGTAGGAGTTGGCGCTCACCATGGCCCGGAGCATCCATGCCCCGCTCCGGTGGTACGTCTCCGCCAGCTCGGGGCGGCCACGCAACCTCTCCGCGAGCACGAGGAGTTCGTCGGTCAGCGCGGGGCTGATTCCCTGGACCGACGGGTGGCGGAGCATCGCCCGGAGCACGCCGGGGACGAGCAGTGCGTCCTCGTGGTTCAGGAGCAGGGAGCGGGCGTCCGCACCGTGTGTCGGGTGCAGCAGGCGCCGGTACTCGTGGGGTGCGGACAGCAGATCAGGGCTCTGCGTCAGGATCCTCGCCAGTTCCGGTTTTTCGATCAAACTATCGACGAGGTTGTCGTGCCCGGTGAGTGCGGTGCGCAGGACCCGATGGAAAGCGGCCTCGGTCCCGTCACCGGCGTCCGGCCGGGACGTGGACTCCTCTTCGGTGGGATTCGGGGCGGCCGAGGCGAGCGCCCGCTCCAGGGTTTCGCGACCTTTCGAGGTCAGTGCCTTGGCGAGGGCGTTCGGCTGATCCGAGAGCGTCGCGGCCAGTTGGGGGTTGGCGTAGGCGGCCCGCAGCAGCCCGGGGTCGGCGGCCAGCTCCTTGCCCAGTTCCGGCACGTCCAGGAGTACGTCCGAGAGGAAGGGGTCGCTGTCGAGTACGGACAGCGTTCCGGGGTCGAGGTGCGCCGCTGCCAGCATGCCGGGGACGCCCAACACGGTCTTGATCTGCTCCGGGTGGGTTCGCATCGCGGACAGCAGGGGCCTGTCGGTGAGGAGCCGGTGGATCTCGTTCGAGTCGGCGAAGGCCTCCAGGTGGTCGAACATCTCGTACTGGAGGTCCAGGCTGTCCTTGATGGCGCCGAGCACCCGCAACAACTCGGCCTTTCCGTCCGGACCTTGGGCATCGAGGTCGATGAGCAGGGCCGCGAAGTGCGGTACGTCGGCCACGAGGTGGTTCGTCAGGGACATCTGGTCGTGCCCCATGACGAGCCTCACCAGCTCGAGGTTGCCGCCCAGCCCCATGACCACCCGGTGGTTGCGCAGGACGATGTGGCGCAGATTCCGGTCAGTCTCCAGCTCGCGCAGCATGTGCCCGTCGCCCAGGATCCGTTCCACGGCGGCGCCGTCGCGCAGCAATGGCCCGACCTCGCCTTGCAGATCCGGGTTTCCGAGCGTGTCCAGCAGATCCGGATGGGCGGCGAGCAGCGCGATGAGCCAGGGATGATCGTCGACGGCCTTCGCGAGGTCCGCGGAGCGGCCGGCGGCGTCCATGACCCCCCGCTCCCGGGCGAGCCCGGTCAGCGTGGCCGCGCCCAGGTTGTCGGGGCTGTCGGGATGCAGCTGGTGGGAGAGCAGGAACGCGACGACGCCCCCGTCGAGGACGAACTCGGGATGGCTCCGGGACAATTCATCGGCGTAGCCGAGCAACGACGGCACCGCTTCGGCGACGAACTCCGCGCGCGACTCAGGGGTGGAGCGATCGTTGCCGGGGTTCCACGCGCGCCATTGGTCGTAGGCGTCGCGGACAAGTTCGTGCGCATTCTCGGGGGACAGTCGAATGCCGTTGAACAGCCCCCCTGCCGTGGAGTCCGGGGCGGCTGCGGAGCCGACGGCGGCCGGGGTGGCCGCAGTGGCCGTGCCGGGCCCGGTGGAGGTTCGGGGTTCCTGGCTCCCCGACTCGGCGGCGGTGGCCCTCTTCTTCGCCTTCTTCTTGGCGGAGGACTTGGCGCCGGCGAACAGGCCCGGCCGCTCCGGCGGGAGGTCCCGCACCAGGCGCTCCGCGATGCCGCGGGCGCCCTCGCTGTCACCGGGCCAGGTGTAGAGGTGGTGCGCGACGCGGCGTACAACCTGGTCCTCGGGCTTGAGGCGGAGAAACGCGTCGGTGTCGCGGTCGATCGCCGCGGGGAGCCTGCGCAGCGGGCCCACCAGGCCGCGCGCGTCGGCCAGCGCCGACTCCAGGTTCTCCCCGACGGCCTCCTGCCGGGCGCTCTCCCAGAGCCGGTCGAACGCCGCCGGGTCGAAGGGCAGGTCGGTGCGGCGTGCGGCGGTCTCGGCGGCGTCATTCGCCTCGTCGAGGAGCCGCGCGGCGGCCGTCCGGGCTCCCTCGGTGTCTGCGGGATCGAGGAAGAGGTGCGCTGCTGCGGTCTCGGTGAGCGTGGCGCGCTGCTGCGGGGCGACCGTGGCGCCCTTGTCCGTGAGCAGGCCGTCCACCACAGTCCCGGCCTGCCGGGAGGCCTCGGCTGCCTGCTCCGCCTGCTCCCGCACCGACGGAGCCGGTTCCTCCCCGGGGGGCGGGGTCTTGGTGTCGAGCTCCCACGCGGCGGTACCGGGGCTCCCGCCCCGCGGTCCGAACCCCAGATCCCAGCCCCACTCCTCCACCAGCTCGGCGATGTTGATGTGGTCGGGCCGAGTCAGGACAGGAGCTTGCGAGGCCCGTCTGGCCAGATAGTGGGCCAGACCCTGGCCGGGGTACGTCAGTCCCTCCCAGCTCACCCGGTAGTGGGCGGCGACCGCCAGGAGCCAGCCCTTGCCCTGCGGGTGGGCCCCTGCCTCGGGGTGCCTGTCGCGGGCCCCCAGCGTCCAGCCCGCCGAACGCGCCAGATCACGCGCCGCCCGGTCTCCGCCCTCGCGCAGGGTCGGCCCGAGAACGACGGAGATGTGGCGGGGATCCGCACCGAGGTCGCGGGCCATCTTGTAGAGGCGGACCGGCGTCAGTCCCATCTCGACGGCGATCCTCGGCAGGTCCTCCGGGACCCGTCCGATGGTATCCGCGAGTTCGAGGAGGTCGTCGGCCTTGCGCAACCCCAACTCCCGCCGCAGCCGGTCCACGGCCTTGACGTCGAACCATTGGTACGCGAGGAGCCGGGCCGTGCGCTGCCGGTTCGCCCGCAGGTGTTTGGAGACGAACGAGACCAGGGCCGGTGAGCCGGCCGGGTCCGCCCTGTAGGAGGGCGGCTCCGACTGCTGCTCCACTGAGCCGGCACGGTCCGCCGTGTAGGAGGGCGGCTCCGGCTGCTGCTGCGCGGGCGATGCGCCGGCCTCCTCGTACGCCGGCGGGGGCGGCGTACCGGGCTCGTTCTGAGCGACCTGCTCGGCGGGGTCCGGCTGAGGCAGGAGCGGAAGGGATTCCGCGAGGTCCACGGCGTCGGAGTCCGCGTAGGCGAGGTCCGAGTTCTCGTCGTCCGGGAGCCGATCCCAGCCCTCGTCCGAGGAGACGGAGGAGACGGAGGAGATGAAGGAGGAGGTGTCGGAGTCGTCGTCGGGAACGGTGCCCGGCTCCATCACCGGACGGGCCGGTGCGGGGTGCGTCGCCGTGTGCGGGAACAGCGGGTCTTCGAGCAGTTGCACCGCCCAGACGCGGGCCTCGGCACGGCGGGCGGGGTCGGTGCGGAGCCCGGCGTCGCTGTAGAGAAGCTCCGTGAGGCGGCGGGCAGCGCGGGCGTCGTTGTCGAGCTCGGAGAACGGAGTGGCAGTGAGCGGGTCGGTGACCCGGCCGTGCTCGGCGAGCAGCGACTGAGCCGTGGCGGCGGACTGGGCCAAATCGGCGTTGTCGGCCTTGAGTTTGTCCCAGCGGCGCTGGAAGGAGCGGATCGACAGCCGGCTGCCGTCGCCGTCGTCGCCGTCGTCCTCCCTGTCGTCGACGAGAGTGTCGGAGTCCGAGCCCATCGTGCCGGTTTCCACGGAGGACTCCGTGACCGGACGGACCGGAACGGGCTCGTCGAGCAGGTGCTGGGCCCGGGCCAGTGCCTCGTCGCGGCGGTCGGGGTCCTGGTAGAGGTCGGGGTAGCCGTGGAGGATGACCGCGAGGCGGCGGGCGGCGCGGTCGTCGGCGTCGAGTTCGGAGAACGGGGTGGAAGTGAGCGGGCCGGCGGCGCGCCCGTGATCGGCGAGCAGCGACCGCGCCGCGGTGGCCGCGCGTACGAATCCGACGGTGTCCGTGGGGAGTTGCTCCCAGTGGTGCTGGAAGGCCTCGTCCGACAGCCTGTGCTTCTCCGGTGATTCCTCGGGCCTGGCCGCCGCCAGCCACCGGTCACGGTCCCTGCTGGACTTTCGGGCGCGGCGGGGCCTCGGCAGTCGGGCGACGGTCACGGAGCGTCCGTCCGGCGAGCCGACGAGCGTCGTGGTGCCGTTCGGCTGCACGACGTTGACGGTGAGCCCGTAGACCTGTCCGGCCACCAGGGGCAGCACGTCGTCCGTGGCGTCGGACGCCGACGTGTACGTGCTCATCGCGTACGCCAGCGAGCGCCGTTCGTCGTCGCCCCAGGCCCTGTTGACGGCCCGGAGCTCCTGGGCGTAGATCTCCGACCGCGGCAGCGGGTCCCCGATGCGCAGCCGGTCCGCCGTGCGGTCGCTGGCGACGGAGGCCTGCGCCTGCGCGTCGACGGCGGTCCACAGCGGGCGCGTGCCGGCGCCGGGGTCCGCCTCCAGCTCCGCGACGAGGGCCTGCGACAGGTGGGCGCGGATCTCCGCCGGCGTTCCCGTGACGAGGTCGGGGGCGGTGGCGCCGAGCGCGAGGACCAGACTGTCCTCGCCCATGCCGGAAGCGCGCGGGATGACTCCCTGCACGATCAGGGTTTCCTGCTGATCCATCGTCAGTTCGTTCTGGCCGCGCACCTCCTGGTCAGGAGAGGCCGGTCCGGACCAGGGGGTGCCGATGTCGGTGGTGCCGGTGCCGGTGTCGCTGGTGCGCGTGTCGATGGTGCCGGTGTCGATGGTGCCGGTGTCGTTCAGGTCTTCCAACGGGAAGGTCAGGTCGCCGGTCTCGAAGACGCTCGGCTCCGGCATGGAGCGCGGCCCGGTCCCCGTTGCCGGGTCCGACGGGTTCACCGGAGTGGTACCGGGAGCGGGGTCTGTGCCGGGTGCCTGGACCGGGTTCACCTCGACGGTGGGGACCGGCATCCGCACGGACTGCGGTCCGGGGCGCTGCCCGTCGGGGGTGGCGTCACCGCTCACAGGTCCCGTACCAGGCAGTACTCCGGTGCTGCCCGGACCCGTCACGGTGCGGGGAGGGCCGTCCTTGCCGTTCGGCGGGAGCGTGCCGGGGGTGCCCGCCGGGTCCGCGACGAACCCCTGGGGCCGGTTCGGGAGCTGCCAGGTGTCCTGGCCCGCGTCGCTCCGGACGACGTCCGGGGTGGGCGTCGAGGGTGTGGACGGAGGGGTGTCACCGCCGGGCTGGTAGGTGGAGATGTCGGGGAGGTCCTGGGTGCTGGTGGCCACGACCGGCGGGCGGCCGGATCCGCTGCCGTTCCGGTTACCGGTGCCGTTCGGGTTCCCGCTGCCGTTCGGGTTTCCGCCGCCGTTGCGGGTGGGGTCTCCCCCGCCGGTTCCGTTGGCGTCGCCGTTCGAGGTCGTGAGGGGCGGACGCCGGGTCGGCCCGCTCGGGTTGAAGTCCGTACGAGGGCCCGTGCGGCCGTTCGTGCCGTTGCTGCGATCGTTGTTCCGGGACGACCCGGAGTCCGAGTTCGAGTTCGGGGTCGAGTCCGGGTTCGCGCTTCGGGTCGGCCAGTTGTGGGAGCTGGAGTTCACCCCGTCCGGGGTCGGCGGCGGCTTCAGGAACTTGTTCCTGAGCCAGCTCGCCCCGCCCGCCGCGCCATGCTCCAGGTTGCGCTCGACGACGCCGCTGCTGCCGGCCCCCAGGAACGTCGCCCAGGTGAACCCGAAGCCTTCGAAGAACAGGCCCATCGCCGCCGCGCCGAGGCTCTCGCCGAAGCCCTCGGACACGAAGTCGTTGACGTTGTCGCCGGCTTCCTTGAGCACACGTTGGCCGAAGTCCGGCGGGTTCTTCACGCCTCCGAAGTCGTTCGCGTTCTTGCCCAGCTTGGACAGGAGGTCCTTGCCCTTGTGGAAGGCGCCGCCGAGGATCTCGCCGATGCCGCCCGCGAAGAACCCGAAGAGGCCGTCCTTGCCGATCGACCCCCAGTCGAGGTCGTTCCGCCTGAAGAGCTTGTTGCCGAAGAGTTTGTTGCCGAGCTGGACGGCGAACGAGAGCAGGGCCTCCTCCAACGCCTCGAAGACGCCCGGCAGCACCTTGACGCGCTGGAGGAGCGTGGCGATGCTCGCCAGCACGGCCACGCGGGCACGGTTGAAGATGGCCTCCGAGAGACCGCCCAGACCGCCGAAGCCGAACACGGCCAGGAACGCCACCCAGGCCAGCAACGCCAGCATCTGCAGCAGGGCGGCCATGACCTGCCAGTACATCTCGTAGATCTGCTGGGACTTGTCCTGCAGGTCCGCCCGCACACCGTGCAGCTGTGCCTTGAACTCGTCCAGGCGCGACTTGCCCCGGCCGGTGGTCAGACTGTCGACGGTCTGCTGGAACTGCCGGCGGGCCTCCTCCGGCATGCCGTCGCCGATCTTCAGGCTGGCATTGCGGGCCATCTCCACAATCGTGTCGAGGTCCTGGGCGAGCCGCTCGTGGACCTGGCCCGCTTCGAGGGCCTTCTGCGGCAGCGCGCTCGGGGGCAGGTCGCCCGTGAGGATCATGACGAGCTTTCTGGCCCAGTCGGGCCAGCCCCCGAGTCCGGGGTCTATCGCGGGGCTCATCCGCGGGATCCCGACCGGCCGTCGTTGCCCTTCTTGATCGAGGAGAGGACGTCGTCCTGGTGGTTGACGTACTCGTTGGCGTTCTTCACGGTGCCGTTCGCCAGCGCCGAGAGGGCCTCCGTGAAGGCCAGCATGCCCTTGGTGACGTTCTTGACCGTGTTCTCGTAGGGCGGGCCCGCCTTCTTGGCGAAGTCGTCGTCATCCGTCCCGTACCAGGTCCTGGTCTGGTTCACGCCGTCGTTGTACCTCTGCACCACTTCGTCGATGTGCGTCGTGAGATTGCGCAACACCTTGGTCGCGTCGAGGACGTCGTTGGCGGACGCTTCGAAACTTGAGGGCATGCCTACTCCCGGTGTCGCGCGGTGGTGCGGGAATTCTGCGCCCGGAAATGCCCGGGCGCCTGCGTCAGTTGACGTACATGTTGATCACAGATGACGGCCGCTCAGTTGATCACGGATGACGGCCGCTCAGTCGTTCGGGTCGCCCTCCACCTCGTCGTAGAGCGCACGGCCCCGCCCCCGTCGCCGGCCGGACGCGCCGTCGGCCGGCCGCTCGGGCTCGGGGGGCGCCGCCGGGCCGAGGAACTGCCCGATCAGGGCGCCCCAGTCGGCCGTCGTGCCCGGGATGCCGGGCAGATCGGGCATGCCCGGCATGGAGTTGAGGGCGTTCACGCTCTCCGTGAGCGGTTTGACCGCGTCGGCCACGTCCCGGGAGGCGAGGGAGCGCGCCTTGTTGAAGGCCTCCATGACGGAGGCCGCCAGCTGCGGGGCGGCCATGCTCTTGTAGCGGCCCTCCAGGAAACGGACGGCCGTCACCTCGCCGGTGCCCGCGACGGTCACCTCGACGCTGCGGTCCTTGGAGGTGGCCGAGAGCCGCATGCCGCGGACCTGCTCCTGGGCCTGGGCGGCCGCGCGCTCCGAGGCCTCCAGATCCGCGACCGCCATGGCGAGGCGTTCTTCGATCGAGTGGTGCGGCGAGCCCATCAGCCCTCTCCTGTCATGAATGCGTTGCGCTTCGCGCCGGTGGTGCTGGGCTCCTCCCGGCCGAGGACGGCCGGGTTGCCCTCGTCTTCGGTGCCCCAGACGTCCTCTTCCTCGGCCAGCCAGTTGGCCCGCTCGCGGTCGGAGCTCTGGGTCTGCTGGCCGCCCTGCTGGCCGCCGGGTGGGGGCATGTACGGGGGCGTGCCCCCGGTGCCCTGGCCACCGGGGCCCTGGGCCATACGGTTGGGAGAGCCCGCGGGGTCGCCGACGAACTCGCGGACCCGGTCACCACCGCCCAGGGCGCCACCCGCGCCGCCCATACCGCCGGCTCCCATGCCGGGGGGCATCATGGGCGGGGCCCCGGTCGCGGGGTTGCCGCCCGGCACGCCACCGAGGGCGTTGGGGTCGCTGCCGAGGGCGTCCGCGCCGTAGGCGGGGAAGTCGGTGGACAGGTCGTAGCCCGCCTCCTCGTAGCTGGGCGGGTTCGCGAGGAGCGAGTTCCCGCCGCCGCCACCGTACGTACCGCCACTTCCTCCCGGTACTCCGCCGCCCGCTCCGGACACCCCGGGAAGGTCGAAACCGGGGCTGTTGAGGCCGGGGAGCTGCGGGGTGGTCAGGGGGAGGTCGGGGCGCCCCCCCAGCGGCTTGCCGTCCGGGCCCAGGTACGAGGTGTTGCCGTCGGGATCGGTCAGGGTGACGACCCCGCCCGGGTGCAGCACGCGCTTGGTGCCGTCGGGTTTGACGGTCGTGGTGGTCCCGTCGGGCTTGGCGGTGACCTTCGTACCGTCGGGCTTCTCCGTCAGGATGGTGCCGTCGGGGCTGCGGGTGACCTTCGTACCGTCCGGGCTGGTGGTGAGGACACTGCCGTCGGGCAGGACGGTCCGGGTACTGCCGTCGGGGAAGGCGACCGGCGTACCGGAGCCATCCCGGTTCTGGAGGGTGGGCGGCTTGGATCCGAGGAGCGTGGAGTTCGGCAGACCGGGAATGATGGGGCTGCCGTCGGGGTTTGTGCCGCCGGGGAGCTCGCTGCCGGGGAGGCCAGAGCCGGGGAGACCCGATCCAGGCGGGCCCGCGAGGTTGACGTTCGGGGCGGGCACCCGGGTGGTCGTGTTCGGGTTGCCGCTGCCGCCGGGACCTCCTGAACCGGTGATGCCCGGTATACCGCCGGGAACCCCGCCCGGCACGTTCAGGCCGGAGCCGTTGTTCAGCCCGCCGCCAGAGCCGTTACCGCCGGGGTTGTTGAGATCGGGAGGGGGCGCGTTCTTGAGGAACTCCTTCGGGTCGGGAATCCCGCCGTCCTTCCCGCCCGTACCGTCCTTCCCCCCGGTTCCGTCGGCCCCGTTGCCGCCCTTGTCGTTCAGGTCGTTGAGCTTGGGGGGCGGCGGGATCTTCGTCTCGTTGTTGCCGCCCTTGCCGTCGTCGCCGCCCTTGCCGTCCTTGCCGCCCTTGCCGTCGTCCCCGCCGAGGCCCAGCTTCCGCAGGATGTCTTCCCAACTCTGGTCGGAGCCGTCGCCGCCCTTGCCGTCCTTGCCGTCCTTGGCGTCGCTGCCGATCGGCGAGGTGTTCCTCGTCGCCAGCGGGTTGGTCAGGACGGCGGTGGCGTCGACGAAGGCGTTGTTCACTTCGCTGAGTTCCCTGTTGCCCGCCGGCAGCAGCATCGACTCGACGGCGTCGTTCCAGAGCTTGATCGCCAGCTTGCCGATGTTGCCCCAGCTGTCGATCTGGGTGAGATCCCCCCAAGTGGGGTGGTTCTGCTGGAAGGAGGGGCCGGCGAGCACGTCGTAGCCGTCATTGCCGCTCTGGTCAAGCAACACTTGGCTGATGTTGTTCGCCTGGATCCAGAGGGCGACGTCGTAGATCAGGTTCGACAACGCCAGCATCGGGTTGGACACCGGGTTCGCGCCCCACTGGTACCAGGCCATGACCAGGTCGTAAGCCGACTGGTGGACCGCGTTCGCCGCACCGATGAGGGAATCGCCCTGCTTGGTGAGGGAAGCGCCCCGCCCGTTCACCGGCAGCAGGGCGTAGTTCTTGGCCGAGAAACCGGGCGGGAGGAGCTGTTCCTTGTAACCCTTGTAGTTCTCCTCCATCCGCCTGATCAGGGCGGCGAACGCGTCGGCGGCCGTTCCCTTCATGTCCGCGTCCTTGTGCCCGAGGGAGTCGGCCCACTGCTTGAGGACGGCCTCCTCGTCATTGAAGTACTGGAAGGTGCGGTCGTAGGCGCCGGCGACGTCGGAGAACGACCGCAGGTTTACGGCGTTCTGCGGTTCGATCACGAGACCGCCGTAGGAACGGCCCTGCGTGGAGAAGGGGTTGTTCACGATCCCGTTGAGCATGTTCAACGGGCCGAAGATGTATTGGTCGAGCGGGGTGCCCGGCTGGGCAGGGCGCTCGGACGGGTTCCACAGGAAGTCGATCGTGATCTTCTTGAGTTCGGCGTAGCCGCGTGGGCCTATTGGACCCGTGTAGTAGGCGAGTACGTACGAGTGGCCCTCCACGTTGGGGCCGACGGTCGACAGTTTGTCCACTACGGCGAAATCGCCGAGCGTTTCGACCTTCACGTTCATCAACGGCGTCTTGTCGTCGGTACCGTTGAGATGCTCGAAAAGGGTCGAGCGGTCGGGCATCGGATAGCCCGTCAGCAGCTGGACCGCCGAGGCCCACAGGTCGGCAGGCATGGATACCCTCCGCTCTTCCTTCTGGTGCGGTCCGGTCGCTGAAGGCGCCGGTCTTGGTCCGGTCGCTCAGGTGCCGGTCTTGGTCGGGTCGGTCGGCGTTTTGGTCGGGTCGTTCGTGGGGCTGCCGGCCGACTTGATCGTGTTGAGGAACTCCTGCGCCTTGATGTCGTCGAGAGTCCCCCCCTGCTTCTTGAGGAACTCCTCCACCATCTTGAGGAGGGTGTCCTTGATCTCCTGCGACAGGTTCGTCATGTTCTGGAGCATCGTGTCGATGCTCTGTGTGAACTTGAGCGTGGTGCTGTTGAGGGTCGATCCGTGCACCGTGTCCCCGCCCGACATCAGCCCTATCGCCAGCGGCTTCGTGAGCGAGAAGGTGTCCGGGTTGGTGTAGCCCCGGGCGATGTTGCGGGGCGAGAGGGCGGTGCCCGAGTCCTTGCCGAGCTCTTCGATCACGGCGAGGAACTCGGTGAGCGGCCCGTTGATGAAGGCGTTGATCGCCGGGGTGTCGAGCTTGGTGAGCTGCGCCTGAGTGGGCACCGGGATGCTCCCTGGGTCCGGAGGGGTGGTCAGTAGACCTGGAGGTTGCCCCAGTCCTGGGCCAGGCCGCGGTCGAGGACGCCGTAGCCCTCCGCGATCTCGCTGAGCAGCTTGCCGCTGCCGGCGACGGCCTGCGCCGCGTGGTCGACGTAGCCGTGCCACTCGACGAACTTGTCGTTGAAGGCACCCTTGTCCATACCGATGCAGCTGTCGGCCCACTGGGCGATGGCCTGCTGGAGGTTGTTCAGGACGGTGTCGATCGCCTCGCTCGCGTTGATGAGCTGGGCGGTCACACCATCGGTTGTGCCGTAGTGGATGTTGATGGATCCGTGGTCGTAACTGGCCTCGGGCACGAGGTCCTCCTTCTTCGTCTGCTTTCGCCTGCTGCTGGATGCGCTGCGGCGCGGCGGCGGGCCTTCAGGGTGTTTCCGGGTCCGCCGGGAGCTCCGGACGGATCAGCCCTTGAGGCCGGAGATGGCGTCCTGCATCCGCGTGATCTGGCTGGTGGTGGTGTCCTGGAGGTCCGACTGACGGCCGGAGTTCCTGATCATGGTCTCCTTGACGCCTTCCAGGCCCCGCTCGACCTTCATCACGTCGGCGTCCCACGAGGCCAGGAGGTCCTGGTACGCCTTGCCGTCCGCGCCGCCGTAGCCGCTCGGGCCGACCAGGTCGTTGGCGGAGGAGCGGACGATGCCCCGGATTCGGGTGATGTCGTCATGGGCGTTCTGCATCAGCTCGGCGATCTTGATGTTCGCCTCGCGTTCGGTTTTGTATCCTCCGCCGGGAATGCTGTCGGGCATCGGGACCACCCTTTCCGTGGTGAGTTCGTCCTGAGGTTCGAGTGTGTTTCCACCCGCGCCCCGGGCGGATCCGTCGCGTGACGTACCTGCCGCTCCGAACCTGGATTTACGTCAACTCCCCGGGGCCGGCGCCGGGGTTGTGGCGGCGCCCGGGCAGCTTCTGCGCGGGGCTCCGGCGTCCGCGGCGGGGGCCTTGGCGGCCGCTGCGGGGTCCAGGGTCGCGCCGGTCGGCAGGGTCATCAGCAGGGCCGACGGCAGACCGCGTACGTCGGCGGCCGTGTAGCCGAGCGCCTCCAGGGCCCCGCCCGAGGCGACCGGGTGGCGTACGCCCGAGTCGGTGACGAGGAAGACGGTGTCGCCCATCCGGGTGCCCGCGCTGCTGAGGGCCTGGATCAGGGCGCCCTTGCCTGGCGGCACCTCCACCCGGTCCACGGGCAGGCAGGCCGGGGCCACGTCCACGGCCGGCGGCTGCGCCACGTGGTCCTCGGCGACGGCGGCGGGGGCGAAGGAGACGCTGACCGCCAAGCCCGTGCCGTCGCTCGGCCGGACCACGGCGCAGGGCTCGGTGCCGGCGGGGATCGAAACCAGGCGGGGCGGCGAGGCCGGCAGGCCGGCGCCGCCCGGGCGGACCGTCGCGGGCGCCAGGTGGCCGCGGGCGGCCTCCGCCCCGAGCGGACGCGCGGCCGGGGTCTGTCCCTGGTACGCGACTTTGCGGGTGTCCGGGTCGCCGAGGACGAGGGCGGTCTCCGTCTCGGTCAGCGGGGTCAGCCCCTCGCGCAGAAGCAGGTGGAACTGGCCGGCGGCGCCCGGGACTTCCACCCTGAAGACCTGGCCGATGCGGGTCGGGCGCCCGTCGAGCGCGGGTCCGGCTTCCCCGCGGCCCGGTACGGCGGGCGCGGCGAGGTCGGCGGCGGCGGGGAGCGCGAAGAGGAAGGCCGCGGAAACGGGGTGGACCGGGGCCGATCCGTAACCGAGCGAGGTGACCGCGCCGGTGGCCTCGTCCAAGAGGTGACGCTCCCCTCCCAGGAGCACCGAGCGGCGCCCGTCGGGCCCCTGGACGAGGAGCCCCTGACCAGGGCCCAGCGGCCGCCCGTCCGCGGCGGCGCCGAGGGCGAGCCGCGTCCGTACGTCCACCTCCCCTGAAGTCTGTTTGGTCGTGGACGCACACACCTGCCAGGGCGAGGACAGCAGGGCGGCGCGGCCGGGGAGGTAGTCGGGGGCGCCGGGGATGCCCACGGGCGGGCCGTGCGGGGCGTCCTTCGTGGCCTTGCTGCTGACCGTCGCGGACTTCATGTCGCCGCCGAGCAGCAGGCGCGCGGAGGCGTAGTTGAGGACGGGGCGCAGCCGGCCCTGGGCGTACACGTACCGGTTTCCGGTGTCCTTCTCCAGCACCAGGGTGCCCTCCGCCCGCCAGCTGGTCGAGGCGCCCGGGGAGAAGAGGCCCCAGAGGGCCGAGACGAGGACCACTACCACGCCGATGGCCAGCCCGAAGGTCATACCGCGGTTGGTGCGCCCGCCGGGGGTCTCCAGGTGGTCCGAGTTGGCGCGGAGCATTCCGGAGGTGAGCCGGCCCATCTGGAAGAGATGGGCCTGTACCTGGTCGCGCCTTGACTGCACGTGGCCCTCCGGCCTGGTCGTCGGTGTTCGGGATGTCTGCGGCGGGTCGGGCGGGACGGCGGCGGACCGGGTGTCAGCCGGTCATCTCGCGTGCGAGGCCGTACACGCCCAGGACCCACAGGGCGAGGGGCAGCAGGGCGAGCGCCACCAGGGAGTGCAGGAGTTCCGCCGCGCGCCCCCAGTACGGCACCGTCCGTCGTCCGGGTACGGTCCAGATGGCGATGGTGAGGATGATGGCGAGCACCACCAGGACCGCGACCAGGCCGAGCCTGCCGCTGTCGCCGAGGGCCCGGGCCCAGGCCATGGCGAGGACGGCGACACCCCAGACACCGGGGGCGAGGATCGACACCCGCTGCCAGACGCTGCCGAGGTTGCGGCCGTGCAGGAGCAGGAGCACCGTCAGGGTGGTCGCGGTGATGGCCTCGGCGAGGCCGAAGTGGTCGGCGAGTACGGTGACGCAGACGGTGCAGACGAAGCCGGTCGCGGCGTAGAGGGCGGTCAGCCAGGCGTTCGCGGTCGCCGCGCGCCGGGCCACTTCCTCGCTCGGATGCGGTTCGATGGCCTCCTGGAGTTCCTCGGGTGAGGTGGGCAACGGCCGCATCTGCATGCCGGACATCCGGAAGGCGAGTGCGGGGACGAACCCGCCGAGGACCACGGCCCCGACGGCGACCACCGCGGCGACGTCGGAGGCCGGGAATCCGGTGGCGGCGATCAGCCCGCCGGCGGCGGTCGCGAAGGCGGCGACCACCCCGACGGAGAGAAAGACGGCTGCGGAGGCGCCCACCACGGACAGGGCGAGGACGGCGCCACCGGTCGCGGCGGCGCCGCCGGAGAGCAGCCGGGGGCCGAGCAGGTCCGCGCCGGGCGGTCCGCCGGGCAGCAGCCAGCCGGCCAGGGCCAGGAAGGGGACGGCAGCGCAGCCCAGCATGACCGCGGTGAACGCGTCGCCGACGGCCCGGCTCGCCGTGCCCGCGCCGGCCAGGAGGAGTACGCCGCACAGCGCGGCGGTCAGACCCCGGTCGACGGGCGGCAGTCCGGGCATGGCAAGGACCAGGGCCACGGCGGCGAGGAGGGTGGCGGCGACGGCCCGGACGAAGGTGCGGCTGCTGGACTCGGTCCAGTCGCCGCCGAGGCGTCCCATCACGGTGGAGATCCCGTCGACGATGTCGTCGAAATGGGCCTCGGGCATGGCGTCGGCGGCCGACCGCAGGTAGAGGGTCTCGCCGTCGCGCACCTCGAGGGTGGACAGCGTGCCCTCCTCGTCGAGCGGCGCCTCGCCCAGACGCTGGAGCACCCAGCCCTGTCCCTCGACGGTGGTCTCCTCCGCCGCACTGCCGGCAAAGCTGAGCAGCGCCGGCAGCAGGTCGGACACGGGGATATCGGTCGGGGCAGCCAACTCGACTCTGCGATCCGGCAGTTGGATGGTCAGGCGGCTCAGCCCGGCGAGGGGACTCTCACTCATGGGCCGCACACTACGGGCGGATGAGCGCTCCGCCCTTCCGACGAATGACGCAATTCCCCGGCCCGGATGACGGTGTTCTCCCCGGGGCCGGCTGGGTGGACCGGGCCGCCGCCTAGGGTCTGAAACCCGTAGCGCCGCGCCGACGCGCAGACGAAGGAGCAGTCCGTGAGCGTGACCCTCTACCGCAGGCCGGCCCGCAGGCGCGGGCCGGAGATGCCGGACGGTGAGCTGAGCCTCCAGGAGCCGCCGGTCCTTGCCGAGGCCCAGCCGAACGCCGGTGGCATCTGGACGTTCCTGCCCATGGGCATGATGTCCATGTCGATGATGTTCGTGTTCCTGCGGCCGGGCGCAGGCGGCGTGTTCATGTACGTGGCGGTCGGCATGATGGCCACGGGCCTGGTGGCGATGCTGGTCGGTCAGGCCATGCAGCATCGGGGCGAGCGCAAGTCGAAGATGAACGGGGAACGGCGCGACTACCTGCGTTATCTGTCGCAGGTCCGGCGCCGGGTGCGCCGGACCATCGTGGAGCAGGGCGAGGCCCTGGCCTGGCGCCATCCCGCACCGGGGGCACTGTGGTCGCTCGCGCGGTCCAGCCGGCTGTGGGAACGGCGGGTGAGCGACGAGGACTTCGCCGAGGTGCGGATCGCCCGTGGATCGCAGCGGCTGGGGCTGCGCCTGGCTCCGGTGACCACCCGCCCGGTGGAGGACCTGGAACCGCTGACGGCGCACGCGCTGCGCTGTTTCGTGGAGGCGTACGCGCAGATACCCGACCAGCCCATCGCCGTGTACCTGCGGGCGTGGTCGCGGGTGCTGGTGCGCGGGGAACCGGAGGAGGCGCGGGCCTTCGCGCGGGCCGTGCTGGGGCAGTTGGCGACCCTGCACAGCCCCGACGACCTGTGGATCGCGCTGTGCGTCTCGGACGAGGTGAAAGAGGAATGGGACTGGGCGAAGTGGCTTCCGCACGCGCTGCACCCGCAGGCCACGGACGGCGCGGGGCCGACCCGGATGGCCGCCTCGGCGGTCGGTGAACTGACCGACCTGATCGGCGCCGAGTTCGCCGAGCGCCCGCCCTTCGATCCGACGGCCTCGCCCACCCGGGACGAGCCCCTGGTGGTCGTGTTGATCGACGGGGGCAACGTGTCCTCGGGTCACCGGTTCGACGGCGCCGGGTTCCGCAACTGCGTGGTCATCGACCTCTCGGAGGAACTGCGCTGGCGTCCGGGCCGCACCGTCCTGCGGCTGGAACTGACCGAGGGCCGTGTCGAGCTGGTCCGTACGGACAGCAACCGGCGTGAGCAGTCGACGGTGCTCGGCGTACCCGACGCGCTGGGGCCGAACGCGGCCCGGGCACTGGCCAAGGAGCTGGCGCCCTTCCGGGCGACGACGGGCGGGGAGTCGGCCGAGCCGCTGGCCTCCGACATCCAGCTGACCGGGCTGCTCGGCATCAACGACCTGCGCCGCCACGAGCCGGCCACCCTCTGGCAGCGGCGCAGTGCCCACCAGCACCTGCGGGTGCCGATCGCGCTGGCCGGCAACGGCGTAGCGGTGGAGCTGGACCTGAAGGAGTCGGCGCAGGGCGGGATGGGGCCGCACGGCATGCTCATCGGGGCGACCGGCTCCGGCAAGAGCGAGCTGCTGCGCACCCTCGTGCTCGGGCTGGCCCTGACCCATTCCTCGGAGCGGCTCAACTTCGTCCTCGTCGACTTCAAGGGCGGCGCGACCTTCCTGGGGCTCGACACCCTCCCCCACGTCTCCGCCGTCATCACCAACCTGTCCGACGAGGCCGCCCTCGTGGACCGTATGCAGGACGCCCTGCACGGTGAACTGATGCGCCGCCAGGAGCTGCTCAGGCAGGCCGGCAACTACGCCTCGGCCCTGGACTACGAACAGGCGCGGGCCGGCGGCGCGCCGCTCGCCCCGCTGCCGAGCCTGGTGGTCGTGGTGGACGAGTTCAGTGAACTCCTCTCCGCGCACCGTGACTTCATGGACCTGTTCGTCATGATCGGCCGACTGGGCCGTTCGCTGGGCGTGCACCTGCTGCTCGCCTCCCAGCGGCTGGACGAGGGCCGGGTGCACCAGCTCGAAAGCCACCTGTCGTACCGGATCGGGCTGCGGACCTTCTCGGCGATGGAGAGCCGCGGCGTGCTGGGCGTGCCGGACGCCTATCTGCTGCCGCCCGAGCCGGGCAACGGCTACCTGAAGACCGGCGTGGAGGAGCTGACCCGGTTCCGCGCCGCGTACGTGTCCGGAACGTACCGGGGCCGGACGGGAGCCGTCTCCACCTCCCGGGTGGCCAACCAGATCGTGCCGTGGAGCACCACCTGGGTCGTCCCGCGGCAGCCGGTGGAGCCGACAGAGGAGGAGGCGGCGGCGGCGCGGGCCGCGAGCGAGGAGGAGTCCGACTCGCTGCTGTCGGTGGCCGTGGGTCGGCTGGTCGGCTCCGGGCCGGCGGCCCACCAGGTGTGGCTGCCGCCGCTGGCCGCTTCCCCGCCGCTCGACATGCTGCTGCCGCCGCTGGAGCCGCACCACGAGCGCGGGCTGACCGCGGTGGAGGGGGAGCCGCGGCTGCGGGTCCCGGTCGGGGTGGTCGACCGGCCCTTCGAGCAGTTGCGGGACCTGCTCACCGTCGACCTGTCGGCGGCGGGCGGGCACGTGGGGGTCGCGGGCGGGCCGCAGAGCGG
Source organism: Streptomyces sp. NBC_01320 (assembly GCF_035974375.1). NCBI lineage: Bacteria > Bacillati > Actinomycetota > Actinomycetes > Kitasatosporales > Streptomycetaceae > Streptomyces > Streptomyces sp. NBC_01320. Next base: position 9,685,110 of record NZ_CP108390.1, on the reverse strand, counting down.
CAAGTCCACGATGCTGCGCACCCTGATCGCCTCGCTGTCGCTGACCCACACCCCGCGGGAAGTCCAGTTCTACTGCCTGGACTTCGGCGGCGGCACGATCTCGGGGCTGGCCAAGCTCCCGCACGTGGGCGGGGTGACGGGCCGCCTTGACGAGGACCGGGTGGGGCGTACGGTCAGCGAGGTGAGCGTGCTGCTCAGCCGGCGCGAGCAGTTCTTCCTGGACCACGACATCGACACGGTCACCAGCTACCGGCGCCGCCGGGCGGCCGGGGAGTTCGCCGACGAGCCCTTCGGCGACGTCTTCCTCGTCATCGACGGCTGGCCGACCGTGCGCCAGGACTTCGACCACCTCGCCGACGACATCAACAAGATCGCGCAGCGCGGGCTCAACTACGGGATCCACGTGCTCCTGTCGACCGCCCGCTGGATGGAGCTGACCCCCGTCCTGCGCGAGGCCATCGGCACCAAGATGGAGCTGCGCATGGGTGATCCGATGGACTCCGTCATCGACATGCGCAAGGCGGCGACCGTCCCCGCGAACGCGCCGGGCCGGGGACTCACCGCCCAGACCAAGCTCCACTACCTCACGGCGCTGCCGCGGATCGACGGCGTCGAGTCGGTGGACGACCTCGCCGACGGCGTCGCGGGCCTGGTGAGCGCTGTGGCGGACGGCTGGGCGGGGCGTCCCGGGGCGCCCGCGGTCCGCATGCTCCCCGCCCGCCTCGGGTACGGGCAACTGCCCGCGCCGCAGGGGCACCGGCTGCCGATCGGCATCGAGGAGAACGAACTCCAGCCCGTCCACCACGACTTCGAGGAGAGCCCGCACCTGGTGGTGGTCGGCGACACCGAGTGCGGGAAGACCAACCTGCTGCGGTCGCTGGCCCGGTCGATCGTCTCCCGGTACACCCCGGCGGAGGCGAAGATCCTGATCGCCGACTTCCGGCGCGAACTGGTCGAGGCGGTGCCGTCGGAGTACCGGCTGGGCCACGCCGTGTCGGGGGACGCGCTGCGCGAGTACGCCCAGGGCGTGGCCCAGGCCATGTCCGAACGGACCCCGGGCGAGGACATCCCGCCGGCCCGGATGCGGCTGTGCGACTGGTGGGAGGGGCCGCGACTGTTCGTCCTGGTGGACGACTACGAGATGGTCGGCAGCGGCTTCAACTCGCCGCTGGAATCCCTGCTCCCGCACGTCCCCCTCGGCTTCGAGGTGGGCCTGCACATGGTCGTGGCGAGGGCCTCGTCGGGTGCCGTGCGCGGCACCTCGGACAGTGTGGTCCGGACCCTGCTCGACGCGAACAGCACGGCGCTGATGATGTCCTGCCCGCCGAGCGAGGGGACCTTCATCGGGAACGTGAAGCCGAAGCTGCTGCCGCCGGGGCGTGCCATCCGGATCGCCAGGCGGCGCAGCCGGATGATCCAGACCGCGCTCCTGGAGGACTGACAGCCTGTCGGGTGACCTTCGATCGGATAGCGGACGCGGTCTGGTGCGTGCGATTCCAAGGCGGCGGGATGTCCTCGGACGGGGTCTCCCCTGCTCGAACGAAGCTGAGAGCCTGGGGAAGGAGCTACCAGGATATTTCGGCAACGCGGGAAGCGTGCGTGCCAGGGCGTGGCCGCCCGATCAGTGGTCACCCGACAGGCTCTGAGCGGGGGCCGCTCAGCCGGCCCGCCAGCCGCGCGCCCGCGCCCTGGGCACCATCCAGCCGAGGGCCCCGACGAGCAGGACCAAGGACACGCCGCCCGTCGCGATCAGCATGCTGCGCGACCGGGCGCCCCCATCCGGGGAAGCAACCGGCAGGGTGACCGGACGGGCCTGCGCCAGGGCCGCCGCGAAGTCGGCCGGCAGCACCCCCGAGACGGCCGCGTACGGGTCCAGGCGCGGCACGGCGGCCGTGTACGAGCTGCCCAGCAGCCGGGTCCGGGTGCGGTTGGCGTCGATGCCGGGCTCGTAGGACCGGACCAGGGCCGCGGCGCCCGCGGCGAAGCCCACCGCGAGGGAGGAGCCGGACCCGGTGAAGGCACCCTCGCCGCCCGGTCCGACGCTGACGACCCGGTCCCCGGGGGCCCCGAGGTCGGCGTGGCGCGGGACGGCGGCGTTCGGCGGGCGGGAACCGTCGGCGGCGAAGTCCACGACGGAGAGCACACCGGGCTCGGCGGCCGGCCAGTAGTCCCGGGGCTGCGCGGCGTCCGCGCCGCCCTGGCGGGGTGGCTGGTCGGGCACGGCGGGCGCCACCACCAGGGCGTCGGCGCGCCGGGCCAGCTTCACGGCGGCGGTCAGCTTGGCGCTGCGGTCGGGGAACGCGAAGGGGACGGCGATCACCTTGGCGCCGCCGGCGACGGCGGCCTCGATCCCCCGCGCCGCCTTGGCCGGGGTGGTCGCGCCCCTCGGGGTGGTGGCCCGGACGGCCAGGATCCGCGCCTCGGGGGCCACCCCGGTGAAGCCGGAACCCTCGCGCGGTGCGGCGGCGATCAGTCCGGCGACGAAACTGCCGTGGCCCACACAGTCCTGGCCGCTCTCGGCCCCGACCGGAGTCACCCGTCCGGCGAGCGCGGGGATCGTGGTGCCGACCCCGGTCCCGACCACGGCGACGGTGACCCCCTGGCCGCGGGCCATGCGCCACACCCGGTCCAGGCCGAGCATGTCCTGGGTCCACGGCGGCTGCTCGGCCCGTTTGCCGGAGGCCGGACGGCAGGGCGCGTCGTCCGCCAGGGTCTGTACGACCACCGGCAGGGTCTCGTCCGCGGACCCGGCGGCCGCGCCGGGGGCGGCCGCAGCGGCGACCAGAGCCATCGCGGACATCAGGGGGGCCGCGCCCCGTCGCATCGCTCTCATGGACGCAGCGTAGGAGCGCCACTCGTCAACCGGTGCCGCCGTGAGTGAAGTTCGGCATGCCCGAGGCCCACCGCGCCGAAATCTACGTCACCGACCGCCCGCCCTACGTCGCGGGAACCAGTCATTGTTCGGTAGCCGCCGCCCACCCGCCCCCGGCAGCCTGTGAGCCCACGCGATCCGCGTCACGCACCGCGGCATCACCGCACCACCAGGGGAGGCACCGTCGTGGTACGCCAGGTACTCACCGTCGATCACAACGGCTCCGGCGAGTACCGGACCATCAAGGAGGCCCTTTCCCACGCCCGCACGGGCGCGGTGATCAGCGTGCAGCCCGGTCGGTACGTGGAGAACCTGCTGGTGACCACGCAGGTCACCATCGTCGCCGACGGCCCCAAGGGGAGCGTGGAGATCACCCCGCGCCGCGACACCGCGATCACCCTGGCCGCCGAAGCGGTGATGCTCACCGACCTGCTGCTGCGCGGCGGGGAGAGCGACGTGCCCGTGGTCCATGCCGCCCGGGGCCAACTGGCCATGCGGGACTGCGAGGTGGTCGGCAAGGGCTGGACGGCCGTATCGGCCTCCGACGCCGGCTCGCTCGCCCTGCGGGACTGCCGGATCACCAACCCCGACGGGGCGGGCATCGTGGTGACCTCCGCCCAGCCGAGCGCGGTGGAGGACTCCGTCATCGAGCACTTGGGGACCTCTGCGGTCGTGGTCGTGGACCAGGGCCGGGTCAGCGTGCGCGGCTGCCGGCTGCGCGACGCGCGGGGCAACGGGATCCTGACCAACGGAGAGGCCCGTGGCACCGTCGAGAACTGCGAGATCTCCTCCACGGACAAACCGGCCGTGGCGCTGGAGGGTTCCAGCAGCGTCACCGTGCAGGACGTCACCGTCACCGGGGTGACCGTGGGGGTATACGTCACCAGCACCTCCCGCACCGTCCTGGAGAACATCCAGGTGACCGACACCACCGGTCACGGCATGGTCGTCGCCGCGGGCTCGGACCCCCTGCTGCGCCGCTGCGGCACCGCCGACACCCGGGGCAGCGGCCTGCTCGTCACCGGCAAGTCCCGTGGCACGTACGAGGACTGCGTCTTCCGCACCTCGGCGCAGGCGGCCGTACGGGTCGCCGAGTCCAGCAGTCCGGTCCTGACCGGCACGACCGTACGGGACACCGAAGACGTCGCCGTACTCCTCGTGGACGAGTCGGTCGCGGAGATCGACCGGCTCGACGTCCTTGACGTCGGCGGCCACGGCATCTCGGTACGTTCGGGGGCCAACCCGCTGCTGCGGCGGGTGCGTGTCAACGGCACGAAGGGCTACGGGATCGAGGTCGCCGAGGACGGCCGGGGCCGGCTCGAACACTGCGAGATCGAGAACACCGGTTCGGCGGCCCTGCGCATCGAGGGGCACGGCAACCCACACGTCGGCAACACCACCATCCGCGGCTCCAAGCAGGCCGGGGTGTCGGTGGGATCCCTCGGCCGGGGTTCCCTGCGGGACTGCGAGATCAGCGGGACGGGTACCGAGGGCGTGTCGGTTGAGGACGGCGGCGAGCTGTCCATGACTCGGGTGAACGTCAAGGAAGCCGGCGCCCACGGCATCCTGGTCGCGGCCGGCGCACGGGCCGCCCTCAACTCCTGCGGGTTCGCCGACAGCACCGGCGACGGCATCCGGGTCGACAGCGCCGAACAGGTCACCATCACGGGGTGCGCGGTCCGCACCAACCGGGGCGCCGGGCTGCGGCATTCACGTCCGGGCACCCGGCTCTCGGTGGACGGACTGGTGAGCACGGGCAACGGCGCCGCGGACATCTGGGAGGGCGCCCCGAAGCAGGAGATCCCCGCGGGCGGCGGGAACGGGGGCCGGGCGGAGGCCGTCCCGGGTGGCGCGACCCCGGACACGACGCCGAAGGGACCGCTCGGCGAACTGGAGGCCCTGGTAGGGCTGGAGGGCGTCAAGCACCAGGTGAGTACGCTGATCAACCTCAACAGGCTGGCCCAACAACGCGCCAGCCTGGGGATGCCCGCACCGCCCATGAGCCGCCACCTCGTCTTCGCGGGCCCGCCCGGCACCGGCAAGACCACCGTGGCCCGGCTGTACGGCAGCATCCTCGCCGAGCTGGGCTCGCTCCCCTCGGGCCACATCGTGGAGGTCTCCCGGGCCGACCTGGTGGCCCAGATCATCGGCGGTACCGCCATCAAGACCACCGAGACCTTCGAACGGGCCCTGGGTGGAGTCCTGTTCATCGACGAGGCCTACACCCTGCTCTCCGACAGCAAGGGCTCGGGGGCCGACTTCGGCCAGGAGGCCATCGACACCCTGGTCAAGCTCATGGAGGACCACCGCGACGAGGTCGTCGTCATCGTCGCCGGCTACTCCAAGGAGATGCAGGCCTTCCTGTCCGCCAACCCCGGACTCGCCTCCCGGTTCACCCGGAGCATCGAGTTCATCAACTACACCGTCGACGAACTCGTCACGATCGTCGAGAACATGTGCGTCGCCCACGGCTACCAGCTGGCCCCGGCCGCGCGCGAGGCCCTCGCCCTGCACTTCACCCGGATGCCCCGGGACGCGAGCTTCGGCAACGGCCGTGCCGCGCGCAAGGTGTTCGAGGAAATGGTGGACCGGCAGGCCCTCCGGCTCGCGTCCCGCTCCCAGATCAGCCAGGCCGACCTGGCGCAGCTCGTCGCGGAGGACGTGGGCGAGGAGGAGGCGGCCATGATCAGCTCGGGCGGCGAGGACCGGCCCGCGGACTCGGAGGTACTGGCGCGCCTCAACGACATGATCGGTCTCTCCGCCGTGAAGGAGGAGGTCGCGGGCATGGTCGACCTCCTCGCGGCGACCCGGCAGCGCCAGGCCGCCGGACTGGCCGCGCCCAGGATCAGCCACCACCTCGTCTTCGCCGGACCTCCCGGCACCGGCAAGACCACCATCGCCCGTCTCTACGCCGACCTGCTGTGCTCCTTCGGGGTGCTGCCCCGCGGCCAGCTCGTCGAGGTGGCCCGCGCCGACCTCGTCGGCCGGTACATCGGCCACACCGCGCAGCTCACCCGCGAGGCCTTCGAACGCGCCCTTGGCGGGGTGCTCTTCATCGACGAGGCCTACACCCTCACCCCCCTCGACTCTCCTTCCGACTTCGGGCGGGAGGCGGTGGACACCCTGCTCAAGCTGATGGAGGACCACCGCGACGAGGTGGTGGTCATTGTCGCCGGCTACACGGACGAGATGGGCCGGTTCCTGGACTCCAACCCCGGTCTCGCCTCCCGCTTCTCACGGCACGTCACCTTCGAGGACTACACCACCGCCGAACTGGTGACCATCGCCGACCGGCACACGCTCGAACTCGGCTACCAGTGCGCCCCCGAGACCCTGGAGGCGCTGCGCCTGCTCTTCGAGACGACTCCCCGCGGCAAGTCCTTCGGCAACGCGCGCCTGGCCCGCCAGCTCGTGGAGACCATGATGACCCGGCAGGCCGGCCGGCTGAGGGGCCTCACCGACCCCAGCCTGGAAGCCCTGAGCCGACTACTGCCGGAAGACCTGCCGTTGGACACCCCCGCCGCGCGCGGTGACCGGCAGAAGGTCCTCCAGCACGACGGGGGTGCCCGCTCATGAGCCTGTGGCAGAGCTTCCTCGGCCGACGGGTGGCCGGCAGCGGCCGGAACACCCCGACGGCCGGCGCCCAGAACCCGCCCGGGCCCGAAAGCGCCCCCGGCGTCCACCTCTTCCACCTCACGAAGCAGGCGCCCCAGTACCTGACCGACGCCGCCCATTGGCTGGGCCCCATGGCCCAGGACCACCTGGTGTTCCTGGTGGACAGCGGGGTCGAGGACACCTCCACGCTCCTCGACCAGTTCACCCCCATCCTGGCCGCCGCAGTAGGCCACCGGTTCGGCCGCGTGGCACTGGTCATGGCAGACGGCGCGGGCTCCGGCATCGCCGGGCGGATCACCGAAGCCTGGCCGGTCGAGGTGCTGGCCTGCCACGGCGTGCCCGTCGTCGGACCGGACGGCACCCTCTTCTCCCACCACGGCTGGCTGCGCTTCACCGCCGGCCGCGCCCCCGAGGTCGTCGGCCGCCGCTTCCCGGCGCCTGTCTGGCAGGCGGCGTTCTCCCGGCTGGCCGCCGACACGGCCGAGGGACACCGCATCGACCACATCCCGGCCGGGATCATCCTGCGCCCCGACCGGTACGCGGCTCCCCCGGTGCCGGCGCTCGCGCACACGGTGCCGATGGAGGCGACCAGCGCGGTCCTCCTGGTCGGCGGTCCCGGCGCCGGCGGCACCACCGCCGAGGCCGTCGCCAGCGTGCTGGCCGCCCTGCCGGACCGGATCCGCCGGGCGACCCGGCTGATCCCCTGGTCCGGGGACCTGCTGCCGGTGGCCAAGGCGGTCGCCCACCTGCTCGACACGGAGGTGGAGGTTTCGGGGGGACTGCCGCTGCTGCTCGACGCGACGGACGGCGAGCCGCCCGAGTCGCGGACCCTGCTGATCTCCTCCGAAGGGGACCCGACCTGGCACTCGTACGTGGAATCGGTCGTCTACGGGCCCCTCGACGGCCCGGTCGGGCGCCTCAAGCGCTGGCGGCCGCCCCTCGCCGGCCTCGCCCCCGGGAAGCAGGACGGGACGTACCGGCTCTCCGACGACTGGCAGGTGGCGGTGACCCGCGCGGGGCTGTGGGTGGGCCCCACCGGCCGGGTCACGAGCGCGTGGGAGCGCCCGGTCGAGGCCGAGGTCCTGGCCATCGACGTCGGACTGCCCGGCGTCGCCACGGACGACTCGCTGCTGCCCGCGCTGGACGGCATGCTCGCCGAGCTGGAGACGTCGGACCGCGAGCGCGCCATGCTCCAGATCCACGCGGACTGCACCGACGACCAGCTGACGCAACTACGCCGGATCACGGTCCGGCACGGCATCGGCCTGGCCCGCCGGGGCTGGCTGCCCGGTGTGGGCGCGAACGCGTACCTGCCGGGCCACGCCCCGGCCGTCGCGGAGCCGCCTCAGCAGCAGCCCGCGGCCGCCGTCGCCTCGGCGCCCGCCTCCCTGATGTCCTCCACAGCCCCTTCGCTGGCCCCGGCCGGGCCCCAGCCCGTGCCCGAGGCGGAGAATCCGGAGACCACGCAGGTACTGGCCCTGCCGCAGATCGACATCGCCGAGGGGCCGGGCGCGGCCGCCTCAGCCGGCGCCCTGCCGGGCTGGCTGACCTACGGCACCCCGCTCCCGGCGGCGGAGCCTGCCGGGCAGGCGGCGACAGCAGCGACAGCGCAGGCGGAGCCGGCATCGGCTCCCACCCCGGCCCCGGCGGCCGTCGAGGTCCCCGAACCGGAACCCGTGGTATCTATACCCGCACCGGAACCCGTGGTGCCTGCACCCGCACCAGAGCCCGTGGTGCCTGCACCCGCACCCCCGCCGCCGGCGCCCGCCGCCGGCCCCACCGACCTGCACACCCTCCTCGGCCCGGCGTGGGAGCGGCACCACCAGGCCGTGGTCCGCGCGCTGACCCATTTGCCGTCCGTGCGCAGCCGCGCCGACGACGCGATGCGGTCCGACCTCGTCGCCCTGCACCTGTACCTGACGGGTGAGGCGGCCGTCCTGCCGGAGGGCCGGCGCCGAGCGGCGGTCAACGCAGGCCTGCGCCGGCTCCCCTCCTACCGGGGGCCCGCGCTGCGGAGTACAGGCCCGGGCGCCGGGGCGGAGGATCCCGTACCGGGTACGGAACTGAGTTCCGACGCGCCGATCAGCGCGCTCGCCGCCGACCGGCCGCTGCCCCAGGCCGGCGGCGACCGGTACCTGATCTGGTCGGCGACCGCACGCCGGATCCGGCCGCTGCTCGATGGCGGGGCCGCGGGCGCCGACGCCGTCGAGGAGGTCGTATTCGGCGCGGGGACCCGGCTGCGCGTCCTCGGGGTACGGGACGGCTGGGCCGGTGGCCGACTGGTCCTGCTCCGGGAGCTGCCCGACTCCGCTCCACCGGCCGCACCCGGTGAACTCGACCCCCAGGACGCGCTGTTCCAGGAACGACTGCTCACGTGGCTCGCGGACTCCGAACCGCGGTGGGACGAGGCGGCCGCCTGGCCCGACCGCTGCGTCGGCCGGCTGACGGAGCGGCCCGGTGCCCGGGAGTCGGCAGCCGGTCCCGCACCAGTCCTGTCCTGAAGGGCAGGCCCGACATCCATCGACAGAGGAGATTCCAGTGGCACAAGAGGAACGGACCATGAGCCAGGGCCCTCCGGGCTCCCGGTCCGAGAGCACGGAGCGGCTGAGGATACGGCAGGCGGTGGCCCTGCACGACGCCACCGCGTCCGAACGGACCGCCTCCGGGCCGGTGTTCGTTTCGCAGCCGGCCCCTGCCGAACCCGCACCGCGGCCGGCCGCGGCCGAGCCGGCTCCCACCCGCCTGACAAGGCGCGCCAACCGGCGCTCCCGGTCCACCGCGGAGGCCCGCCCGGCGCCCCCCACGGCGACGCCGGTCGCACCGGCCTCGCCGGCTACGGCCGAGCGGGCGGACGACGACGGCTCCGCCCCCACGGGCACGGCGGCGGCCGCTCCCACGGCGGCGCCCCCGCGCGCCGCGGCGGACAGCTCGACGCCGCCGGCTCGCCAGTCCGCGGGCGGGAGCGGCGGCCAGGGCGGTCGTCCGCTGATGGCCGCGGCGGCCATCGCGGGAGCCGTACTGGTCTCCGTACCGCTGGTGGTGAACCAGCGCTCCAATGCCGAACAGGCGACGCGCGCGGTCGGCGACATCCCCGCCTCCGCCCCCGCCGCCACGCTCGGGGAGCGCGGCGGCGCCACCTGGCCCAGCGTGCAGGGCGGTACGGGCAAGAAGTTCCCGGAGCCCGCCGAACGGCTTCAGCAGCCTCCGGGGGTCCTGCCGTCCAAGACCGCTCCCGGCCTGCCGGATCCAGTGGACACCTCCGGCTACCAGCCGCCGCTGATCAGGCCCACCGACGAGAAGGCGACCGGGAAGGACAGGGCAAAGGACCGGAAGGCGGACGACGCACGGCCGGACAGACCGCTCGGGGCGATCCCGCGGCCCGTCTGGAGCAACCACGTCGACAGCAGCAACCGCCCCGACACCACGACCCTGGACTCGGGCAGGACGCCCAGGACGGTCTTGGCGGCCTCGGACACGACGGCCGACCCGAAGCCGCGTCCCGCGGTCCGGCGCACCGCTCGATCCGACTCCGGGACGAGGACCGCGACCCCGCGGGCTGCCGCTCCGCGGGTGAAGGCCGCCGCTCCGGCCCCCGCCCCGGCCCCGGCACCGGCCCCGAAGAAGAAGACCACGGCCGTACGCGCCACGCCGACGGCGAAGGAGGGTCAGACCAAGGTCCTGCACGGCACCTACGTGATCGGGCGTGGCCAGTCGGTCACCACCAACCGCATCTCGCTGACCATGCAGCAGAACGGCAGTCTGGTCATCCTCGACAGCAACGGCCGTGCCCGCTGGTCCTCGGGCACCTCCGGTCGCGGAGACCGCGCGGTGTTCCAGGGCGACGGCAACCTGGTTGTGCTGGCGGCCGACGGCACGGCCGTCTGGTCGTCCCGCACGGACGGGAACCCGGGGGCCGAACTGGTCCTGCAGAACGACGGCAACGTCACGATCCAGGCGGCCGGCGGCAGGTTCCTCTGGGGCAGCGGCACCCAGTACTGATCGCGGCGCTCACCCAAGGAAGGAAGAAGGCCTCCGTCCGGCAGCAGTTGCCGAGCGGAGGCCTTCGTGCTGTGCGCGCTGACGCACCGTCACAGGAGCTTGCGGCGCAGCGCGTACGCCACGGCGTGCGAGCGGTTGCGCAGGCCCAGCGGGTTCATCATGCTGGTGATCACGCTCTTGATGGTCCGCCCGGAGTAGTAGAGCCGGCAAGCCACTTCGACCATGTCCCATCCGCCGGCGAGGAGCCGCGGTACGTCGATCTCGCGCGAGGAGAACGCGCTGGGGGCCGACGAGGGCCCGCGCGGCGCGAGGCCGCCTTGTTGCGCCGTGTGTATCCGGTCGATGAGGGAGCGGATGCAGCTGCCCGGCAGTTCCGCCCGTCCGACCCTGCTCGACGGCATGGTGTCGCGCACCTGGGCCAGGATGACGGCGCCCCGCCTTGCATAGATGCACGTTAGGCATGGGGAACCACCTGAACCATGCGCGATCCCAGCCAACTGGCCAGATGTGTGCGTATGTGTTGGCTAATCAAATCGGTCCTCCGAACCCTCCCGCTGCCCGGGTGGACACACGTCCTGCACAAAGGGGACGGACTCGGGCCGCCGGTGCGGGGATCCCCGGATCCGCGTGCTGTGCTGAACGACGAACCGACAGGAACACGAGGCAAGGGGGCGAACACGATGGAGTCCGCTGAGGCGAGGCCCCCCCGGCAACTGGTCGGCAGAGAGAAGGAGACGGCCCGGCTGGACGCCCTCGTACACGGGCTGCCGCACGAGGACGCCGGCCAGGTGTTGACGCTGCACGGCCGGCCGGGCATGGGCAAGACCGCTCTTCTCGACGGCTGCGCGGCCGAGGCCCGGGCCACAGGGGCACTGGTGCTCCGGGCAGCGGGCGTGCGAACGGAGGTGTCCTTGCCGTACGCGGCACTGCACCAGGCCCTCTGGTCCGTCCAGGACGAGCTGGACGAGCTTCCCTGCGCGCAGCGCACCATGCTCCGGTCCGCCCTCGACACCGGCAACACCTCCTGCGCCGATGTCTTCCGCCTCTCCACGGCGGTCCTCGCCCTGCTCCGGCACTCGGCCCGGGAGCGGCCCGTACTGCTGGTACTCGACGACATCCACTGGTTCGACCCCGAGAGCCGCGCGGTGTTCGGCTTCCTCGCCCGCCGGCTGACCAGCACGCGGATCTCGCTCGTCGCCGCCACGGCGGACAGCGCCCGCCCCTTCCTCGACGACGCACGGACCGCCGCATGCCCCGTGGGCCCGCTGCCTGGGACCGACGCGGCGGCGCTGCTCGACGCGCGGCACCCCGCGCTCGCCCCCGAGACACGGCGCAGGATCATCGAGGCCGCCGACGGCAGCCCGCTGGCGCTGGCCGAACTGCCCGGGGTCCTGTCCGAGGCGCAGTTGGCGGGGCGCGAGCCGCTGCCCGCCCTCCTGCCCCTCAGCGAGCCCCTCCGCAGGGTGTACGGGCCCCCGGTGGAGGCCCTCCCCGAGGAGGTACGGGAGCTGCTCCTGCTGGCTGCCCTGGAGGCGCACGGCAGCACGCGCACGGTGTGGGCCGCCTACCGCCACGGCTGGGAGGCCGCGGGCGAGGCGCTGGTGACCGCCGAGAACGCCGGCGTCCTGCGGGTCGCCGGGGAGCGGGGGCGGCTCGTGTTCACCGAACCCCTGCTGCGTGCCGCGGTGGTTGCAGCGGCGGCGCCCGACCGGCTGCGGGCCGCGCACCGGGCTCTGGCATCCGTACTCGACGATGAACCGGATGAGCAAGTACGGCACTTGGTGGCATCGGCCGTAGGGCTCGATCCCGCCGCGGCGGGCGCGCTGGCGGCCGGTGCGGCCCGCGCGGCCCGGCACGGCTTCGAACACCTGGCCCTCACGGCGCACAGCCGGGCGGCCGACCTGTGCGGAAGCTCCCCCGAACGCGCCGAACTGCTGGCGCTCGCCGCCCACAGTGCCGGGCGCGCGGGGCGGCTCGCGCTCGCGGCAGAGCTGCTGGGTCAGGCCTCGGCGGGGGCGGCCCGGCCGGAGGGCCCGGCCTTCGCCCTCGCGCAGGCGCAACTGCTGGCCGAGCGGGACGGCGACAGCCGGGCCTCCTTCCACCTGCTCCTGGGCGCCTTCGACTCGTGCGGGGACGCGCCGGGCGCCGACTCCGGCCCCCGGGGCGCCTGGCGCGACGAGCTGCTCACCCGGCTCTTCTCCCTCGCCATGGTCTCGGGCGACGCGGAGCAGTGGCACGCGATCGCCTCCAGGCTGAGTACGGGGCCCTCCTGGGCCCGTCTCGCCAAGGAGCTGTCCGCGCCGCTCACCGACGGGGGCCCGCGGACCCCGGCGCGGCTGGACGCGGCCGTCAAGGACCTCCCCCCGGACGCCGGCAGCGCCGAGGTGCTGCGGCTCGCCCACCTCGCGCTCGCCCTGGACGGACTCGGCCCGCTCCAGGACCGGCTGCGGCGGGTGGTCGAGGCGAGCGACGAGGGCGGTGCCGTCATCGACTGCGCCGACGCACTCGGCGTCCTCGGGCTCGACCTCCTCCTGGGCGGCCTCCGGGACGCTGCCGAAGAGGCGACCTCGCGCATGCTGCGGCTCGCCGAGGAGCACGGACTCGCGCTCACGGCCCGGCGTGCCAAGGCACAGTCGGCCCTGATCGCGGCGGCCCACGGTGACGCGGGGACGGCGCGCGCGCTGATCCGCGAGTTGACCGCGGTAAACGGTCTTTCGGGGCTCACGTCCCTGATGGTTCATCAGGCGAGCGCCTGGGCCGCCCTGTCCGAGGGCGCGTACGCCGAGGCCTACACCCATGCCCTGCGGGCCTCCGGGGCGGCGGCGGACAGCGCTGCCCTGTCCCCCCTGCACCCCTGGGTGTTCCTGACCCTGGTGGAATCGGCCGTACTGACCGGCAGGGCCCACGAGGGGCACATGCACCTGGCGGCGGCCCAGGCCGCGGGACTCCCCCACCGCTCGGGCCGGCACCTCGTCCTGGTCGCGGGCGCGCGTGCCCTGCTCGCCCCGCCGCAGCAGGCGGAGTCTCTCCTCGAGGCATCGGTGGGCTCCCCTGAGCGGGAGCGGTACCCCTTCGAATTCGCCCGCCTACGCCTGGCCTTCGACCGCAAGCGCCGCACCCCCGGCGGCGGTGGCAGCGGCGTCCTGCAGGCCGAGGTGCGCACCGCTGCGGTCCGGGCCGTCATCCGCCGACCGCAGCGGGAGCACGAGCGTGCGGGGGTGGCCCCGCTGCTGCCGGTACCCGCGGGTCCAGCCGACAATCCGGCCGACCTCACCCGGCAGGAGCTGCAGATCGGCCGGCTGGCGGCAACAGGCCTGTCCAACAAGGAGATCGGCCGCCGGCTCTACCTCTCCCCGCGCACCGTGAGCACCCACCTGTACAACCTGTTCCCCAAGCTCGGCATCACCTCCCGAGCCTCCCTGTACCAGAAGCTCTCCGAGCTGGGCTACCACGAGGAGACCCGGCCGGCCTGACTGGTCACTTCGGAGTGAGGTGGTGAGGCGTCTCAAGCAGATGATGCCGGCGACGAGTTGGAGCCCGAGGTGGAGGTCGGCGTGTCGTAGCCGTAGCCGCGGTCGGCGAACAGCCGGCGAGGCCGATGGTGAGGCCGTCCTGAGCGCCGCGGATGCGGGGTATCGCGTCGAGCAGCGGCATCAGCTGGGTGACGTCGTGCAGGTTTCCGCTGGTCAGCGAGATGGCAAGGGGTGTGCTATGCCGGTCGATGATCGGGTGGTGCTTGCTGCTCGGACGTGCGCGGCCGACCGGCGAAGGCCGGGGTAAGCCCCCCTCTGAGCCGACTGGCCCACCCCAACGGTGACATCGCGCGCAGGTCATGCGTTCGACGGGGAGAGAAAGTCATGCCACCTCTGGAGGCCGGGCGCCCCATCGCGGGGCCACCGAGAAGGTAATGGGCGGTCAGCGCATGTGGGTGCCGCCGTTGATGTCGAACGTGGTGCCGGTGACGTATCCGCTTTCCTCGCTCACCAGATAAGCCACGAGCGCGGCCACCTCCGACGGCCTGCCCACGCGGCCCACGGGGATACTCCGCGCCGCCTCGGACGCCGCCGACGCGCCGAGTTGTGTCACCGCGGGGGTATGGACGCCGGCCGGGGCGACCGCGTTAACGGTCACGCCGTGCGCCGCCAGCTCGCGGGCGAACACCTTGGTCAACACGAGGACTCCCGCTTCGGCGGCGGAGTAGTGGGGGCCGGTGAGCGTGCCGCCCTGCTGGCCCGCCAGCGAGGCGAGATTGACCACGCGGCCCATCCAGCGCGGCGCATCGCGGGCGCGCACAGCCGGGTCAGGGTGAGGACGCTGCGCAGATTGGTCGCCATCACGGCATCCCACTCGTCCGGCTCGATGTCCCACACCGAGCCCGGGGAGGTGCGGGCGGCGTTGTTGACCAGGACGTCGGATGCGTGCCATCTGCCGGAGACCTCGCGCGGCCCGGACCGCGTCCGTGTCGTCCACGTCCACCCGGAGCGGCAGCGCAGTGCCCGCGTCGGGGTCGAGCGTGCCGGACAGCTCGGTCACGGCGTCACCGTCCCGGTCCAGCAGGGCCACCCGGTGTCCCAGCCCGTGCGGCCGGGTGGCGATCGCGGCGCCGATGCCGCGTCCCGCGCCGGTGACCAGGGCCACCCGGGAGTCGACTGTCGTCATCGTCGGCCCCTCTCAGATGACCGGGCTCGGCGGCAGCGGGGCGCCGCGGAGCGCCGGCCGTAGATCTCCTTGCTGGTCTGGACGCTGAGGGCGGCGTGCCGGGAGGCCGCCTCGATGTCGCGCCAGGGCCGTTGCAGGTCCGAGCCGTCCGCGAAGCTGCCCGCGCCCGCGGTGTCCAGCAGCGGGCTCACGGCGTTCCGGGCACAGCGCATGGCGCGGGCGGCGTCCATGCGCAGCCGGGCCCGCTCGGTGAGCGCGGAACGACGGCCCGCGTGGGCGTGCGTGTCCACCTCGTCGGCGGCGCGACGCAGGTGCAGGCGTGCGGTGTCGATCAGCATCGCGGCGTCCGCAACGTTGAGCTGATGGGCGGGGCCTCGGCGACCAGGCGGTGCAGGGGGGAGACCGCGCGCTTTCCCCGGGCCGCGGCGCTCAGCACCTTCTCCAGCGCTGCCGCGGCGATCCCGACGGCCGTCGCCACCAGGGGCAGGTTGATGGAGAGGTGGAACGTGATCCGCGGCTCGTCGGGATGGCGTTGCCGATAGGCGGCGTTCGCCGTGGCGGTGAGCGAGATCGTGCGGGAGTCCGGCACGTACACCTCGTCCGCGATGGCCGTGTCGCTGCCGGTGCCGCGCATGCCGGCCATGTGCCAGACGTTGTCCGGGAAGTCGCGCGTGGGTGCATGTGTGTCTCCGACGCCTGTCTCCGGATCGGCTCGGCGGTGACTTGAGCGAACTGGGCCGGCCGAGTCGACCCCCTGCGTCGTGGGCGAGCGACATCAAGCTGTCCGTCTCTGCCGGCCGTCCCCCCTGATCTCCGAATGGTCCACGCTCGATGTCCGCGTTCGCCGCAGCCGCTGGGGTGGTTGGCCCATCGCGTGATTGCGACGGGTTACCGGTGAAGAAGGTCGACGCGATGGGCGCCGCGCAAGAAGCACGACCGCCGAGCACCAACACCTCAACCTCAAAGCGACATTGGGTTTCTTCCATCACCCGGTGTCGCTACGGAGATTCTCAGCGGCACCGGGCAGGAACACGACTCGACCGCACACAGAGACCGTCTCGGCGCCGGTACACGCCCCGGAGCACAGCAGTCTGCGCGGCTACTTCACTGAGCCGGCCATCACCCCCTGGACGAAGTGCTTCTGGAAGGCAAAGAACACCACGAGCGGTACGACGAGCGACAGGAAGGCACCCGGCGCCAGGACGCCGATGTTGCTGCCGAACTGCCTCATCTGGGACTGGAGCGCCACGGTCAGCGGCTGCGACTCGCTGTCGGCGAACAGCAGTGCCACGAGCATGTCGTTCCACACCCAGAGGAACTGGAATATCGCCAGGCTCGCGATGGCGGGCCGGCCCAGCGGCAGGATCAGCCGCAGGAAGATCCGCCACTCGCTGCCGCCGTCCAGACGCGCTGCCTCCAGCATCTCCTTCGGGATCTCCGCGAAGTAGTTCCGCAACAGGAAGACGGCGAAGGGCAGGCCGTACGCCACGTGGAAGATGATCACGCCCGCAACGGTGCCGAAGAGCCCGACTGCGCCGAAGAGTTTGGCCACCGGAAGCAGGCCGATCTGCACCGGCACCACAAGCAGGCCGACGACCACGAGGAACACGGCGTCCCGTCCGGGGAAGCTCAGCCAGGCGAAGGCGTATCCCGCGAGCGCCGCGATGCCCACGACGAGCACCGTCGTCGGCACCGATATCAGGACCGTGTTCCAGAAGGCCGAGACGAGACCGGATTCCTCGAAGAGCGCACGGTAGTTGTCGACCGACAGTTGGGCGGGGTCGATCAGCGACGTCCACCAGCCGTTCGAGGCGTTGTCCTGCTCCGAGCGCAGCGAGGAGAGGAAGAGCCCGGCAAGCGGTGTGACCCATACGAGGGCGACGAGGACCAGGAACACCTGGACCACGGAGTTGCCCAGCCATCGGGTCCGTCCGGTGTGGCTGCTCATGCTCCGCCCTTCCGGAAGCGCCGGATGTTGAAGATCATCGCCGGTACGACGAGGAGGAGCAGCAGGACGCTGAGCGCGCTACCCAGCCCCTGGTCGTTGCCCCCACCGAAGGAGACCAGCCACATGCGCGTGGCCAGCACGTTGGCCTCCTCCTGCACAGGGCCGGGGGCGATGATGTAGACGAGGTCGAACACCTTCATGACGTTGATGACGAGCGTCACGAAGACGACGGTGAGCACGGGGGCGAGCAGCGGAACCGTGATCTTGCGGAAGATCTGGCCCTCGGTCGCGCCGTCCACGCGGGCCGCCTCCAGGGCGTCGCGCGGGATGGCCGCGAGCCCCGCCCCGATCAGGACCATGGAGAATCCGGTCCAGACCCACAGGTAGGCGCCGATGATCGCCGGTGTGACCAGAGCCGGACCGAGCCAGTCGACCCCCGTGTAGCCGGCGGCGAAGTTGGACGCAGGAACCCGCAGCGTATAGGCGTCGTCGCCGAGGTCACCGAAGCGGAACGAGCCGTTGTCACCCGTTTTCGTGGATGCCACGACCGTGCCTCCTCGCAGTACCTCGACCGTCACGCCGGGAAGGCCGTTCTCCTTCGGGTCGATCTGGCCCTGCCGGCCACCGGCTCCTGGCGTGAAGTCCAGATACACGGCGCCTGACAGGCTCCCCGCCGACGGCTCCGGCGTCCACGCGGGCACTGCCCGATGGGGCACGGCCTCGGGCGCGACGCCGACGAAGGGCAGGACGATGTCGCCCCCGGGGCGGACCTCGACGGTCGTGTAGCCCTCGCCGGGACTGCCGCTCAGACCCTTGCCCTCACGAGCCCGTGCCGTCGGGTAGGGGGACGGTTCGTCGATCGCGTCGTGGACACCGACGATCGCCGCGTTGAGCACGCCCCGGTCAGGGTTCTGTTCATAGGCGAGGCGGAAGATGATGCCCGCGGCGAGGAACGACACGGCCATGGGGAGGAACAGGACGAGCTTGAACGCGGTAGCCCAACGCACCTTCTCGGTCAGGACGGCGAGGACGAGCCCGAGCCCGGTGAGAAGCACAGGCGCAACGACGACCCAGATGGCGCTGTTGCGGACGGCCTTCAGCGTGGCCGGGTCCTGGAACATCTCCATGTAGTTGGCGGCGCCGACGAAACGGTCGCCGCTCGCGTCGAAGAGGCTGCGCCCGACGGAGAACACGACTGGATAGACGACCAGCGCCCCGAGGAGCAGGAGGGCCGGAAGGACGAAGAGCATGCCGAGGAGGCGTCTTCTGCGCAGCGCACGGCGCCGCGGGTCCGCCGCGGCGCTTGCCTTCGGAGTGGGGGCCATGACGGGGGCGGCCTCAGTTCCCGTACGTCTTGGCCGCCGCGGCTTCCAGAGCCACCGCGGTCGCCCTCGGGTTCGACGGATCGCGCAGGAAGTCCTGGAGCAGCTTCCACTCACCGGCGCCCTTGGTGCCGCCGAAGGCCGCGGGGGCCTGGTCGGACATGTCGAAGCGCACCGAGTCGCCGGCGGCGACGAGCGACTCGGCGGTCGCGCGCGTGGTGTCGTCGCCATAGGCCTCCGACTTGACGTTCTTGTTCGGGGAGAGGAAGCCGCCGGCCGCGGCCCACACCTCGCCCGCTTCCGGCGTGGCGAGAAACTCCAGAAGCTTCATGCCGGCCTCGCCGTTCTTGGCGTCCTTCAGGACCACCGCCGCGTCCCCGCCGCTGACCACGGGCGGGGTCCCCGCGCCGACCGCCGGGAACGGGAAGAACTTGGCGTCCTCGCCGGGCTTCTTGCCGAATTCGTCCTTGGCGACGCCGCCGACGAAGTCGCCTTCGTAGACCATGCCGGCCTTGGGCTCCGGACCGAAGACCTTCTCCACGGAGCCAGGGAAGTCGGTCTGCAGGGCCCCCTGGGCTCCGCCGGCCACGAGTTGCTTGTCCTTGAAGACCTCGGCGAGCGTCGTGAGCGCCGCGACGACGCTCTCGTCCGTCCACTTGATCTTGTGCTGGGCGAGCTGGTCGTACTTCTCCGGTCCGGCCTGGGAGAGGTAGATGTTCTCGAACCAGTCGGTGAGCGTCCAGCCGTCCTCGCCGGCGACCGCGAAGGCGGGTCGTCCGGAGTCGGCGAGCATCCGTCCCGCCGTGAGGAGCTCGTCCCAGCTCTTCGGCTCGTTCACCCCGGCCTGGGACAGTGCCTCGGGGGCGTACCAGATAGTGGATTTATGGGCTGCCTTGAAGTAGAGCCCGTAGTAGGTCCCGTCGACCGTTCCGTAGTTCTTCCAGACGGGGGCCAGGCCTGCGGTGGCGGTCTCTGTGGTCTTCCCGGACAGTGGCTGGAGCCAGCCCGCCTTGGCGAACTGCTGGAGCACGCCGACCTGCGGGACGAGCACCACGTCGGGGGCGTTGCCGCCCTCGATCTTGCTGCCGACGAAGGTGGAGACGTTGTCGCCCGAGGGCACGAAGACGGTCTTGGCGCCGGTCTTCTTGCTGAAGACGTCGAGCACCTTCTTGAAGTTCTTCTGCTCACTGCCGGTCCAGACTCCGGCGACCGTGACCGTCTTGCCGCTGAGTTCGCCGCTGCCGGCGGGTTCGGCGTCTCCGCCGCAGGCGGTGACGGTGAGCGCCAGAGCCAGCACTGTGGAGACGGTGCCGGTGGTACGGAGGGCTATCGTGGCGGATCGTCGCATGACGGTCCATCCTTCCTTTGGGAACGGGGCGGGGCAGGTCAGGAGGTGGGGGTGTCGGTGGACCACCAGGCGGCGGTCGCTCCGGGGAGTTCGCCCGCCGGGCAGGGGCCGCTGGACAACAGCGGCGAACCGGGCACCGGAGCGGGGACGGTTTCGGAACCGAAGTTCACAGCGCAGACCAACCCGTCACCACGCGCCATGGCGAGGACCTGAGGTGGCGCCTCCAGCCAGCGCAGGGTCCCTTCGCCCAGCTGGGGCAGGCTGCGCCGCAGCTGGAGTCCCTCGCGGTAGAGGTGCCAGAACGAGCGGGTGTCGGCGAGGGCGCGATCGGTGGCGTATTCGGCGAACCACTCCGGCTGCGGTAGCCAGGTGCGCACACCGGCCGCGCCGTCGCTGAACCCGAAGGGGGACGCCTGGCCCGACCAAGGAAGGGGGACGCGACAGCCGTCCCGGATCCGCGCGCGACTTCCCGTACGGTGGAAGATGGGGTCTGTGAGCACGTCGTCGGGCAGGTCCAGCACCTCGGGCAGACCGAGTTCCTCACCCTGGTAGACGTAGGCAGCGCCCGGGAGCGCCAGCATAAAGAGCGCCGCCGCGCGGGCCCGCGCGGAGCCCACTTGCTCGGCGCCGGGGCCGCCCGCGTACCGGGTGACGGTGCGGACCTGGTCGTGGTTGTTGAGGACCCAGGTGACCGTCGAACCCGTACCCGCGATGTCACGCAGGGCCTCGTCGATGACGGCGCGGAAGGCGGCGGCATCCCAGGGGGCACTGAGCAGGTCGAAGAAGAAGGCCTGGTGCAGCTCGTCCGGCCGTACGTACAGCGCGTGTTCTCGCGCTCTTGGCACCGACACCTCGCCGACAAGCAACCGCTCGATGCCGTCGCGTGCTGTGTACTCCTCGCACACGGCCCGCCAGCGGCGCCACACGTCATGGACCTCGGGCTGGTTCCAGGCCAAAGGGTTGACCGAGTCACGCGTGCGCTCGTCCGCCGTCGGGTCGTCCGAATCCGGGAGATCGGGATGCTTGAACAAGCCGGCGGCCACATCGATGCGGAAGCCGTCCACGCCGCGGTCCAACCAGAAGCGCAGCACCTGCTCGAAGTGCTCGCCCACTCGGGGGTCGCGCCAGTTGAGGTCCGGCTGTTCGGGCGTGAACAGGTGGAGGTACCACTCGCCGGGCGAGCCATCCGGTTCCGTGACGCGGCTCCAGGCGGAACCACCGAACATGGCGTGCCAGTTGTTCGGGGGCTCCTCCCCGTTCGGGCCGCGGCCCGGGGCGAAGTGGAACCGTGACCGGGGACGGCTCCCCGGGCCTCCGGCCAGGGCCTTCCGGAACCACCGGTGCTCGCTCGAACAGTGGTTGGGAACGATGTCGATCAGCAACTTGAGTCCGAGCCGATGGGCCTGGGTCACCACGCGTTCGAACTCGGCGAGGTCGCCGTACACGGGGTCGACGTTCTGGTAGTCCGCGACGTCGTACCCGTGATCGTGCTGGGGCGAGGGGTAGAACGGGCTCAGCCAGACGCCGTCGACACCGAGCTTCCTCAGATACGGAAGTCCGGCGCGCACGCCGGCGAGATCTCCGACTCCGTCCCCCGTGCTGTCGAGGAAGCTGCGGACGTAGACCTGATAGATCACCGCGTCCCGCCACCAGGGGGTGGCGGAGCGGGTGTGGGGAGGGCGGCCGGCGTGGGCCGCAAGAGTGCTGAGCATCTCGCGTCGACCTGTCTGAAGTGAATGCGAGAGCGCCCGAACGGGAGCCTCTGATGTGCATTCATGTTAAGTACTCATGAAGGCGAGATGTCAACGATGCTGCAGAACTCGCTTGCCCAGATGCCTGATTGGGCAGACTGTATGAGCAAAAGGGAAAGACCACTACCTAACAAGCAAGTAGAGTGGGGAGGGCAGGGAGGAGCGCGGGAGTGTCAAGAGCCGCCCGAGATGGCGCTCAGCTCGCGAGTCAATCGCCGCACGGCTTCCTCAGGGGTCTCGCGCAGCGCCAGCACATCCTGGCTGACGGCCTGGACGGCGAGGCTCACCTGCTCGTACCGCGCGCTCTTGGGGCGGGGCGCGGCCGCCAGCACGCTCTGCCGGAGGATCGGAAGATAGGGATGGGAGGCGACGAGGGACGGGTCGTCGTAGAGCGAGGCTCTCACCGGCGGTAGAGCGCCTCGCGTCAGTACCTGCCGCTGCACCCGCTCGCTCGTCAGGTACGCGATGAAGTCGGCGGCCGTGGCGGCGTTCTTCGAGCGGGCGGACACGGCAAGGTTCGATCCGCCCAACACGCTCGTGCCCGGCCCGTCGAGACCGGGCAGAGGAACAACTCCGAAGCGTCCTGCGACCTTCGATCCCGGGCCGTTGGCGTCCGCGTAGACGTACGGCCAGTTCCGCAGGAAGAGGAGGCGGCCTTCTTCGAAGGCGGCACGGGACTCCTCCTCCTTGTACCGCAGGGCCTCGGTGGGTATCCAGCCCTCGCGCAGCCCGTCCGCGAGGAACGCGAGGCCGGCTCGCGCCGAGTCCGAGTCGACTCCGACCCGCGCGCCCTCGTCACGGAGGACGGTCCCGCCCGCGGACTGGATCGCCTCGGTGACGTTCACGGTCAGCCCTTCGTAGGGCAGGAATTGCCCCGCGTACCCCTCCAGACCGTGCCGCGGGGCGAGGGTGCGCGCCTGGCGAGCCAGCTCGGCCCAGGTCCGCGGCGGCTTCTCGCCGGCCGCGTCCAGCACGTCCTTGCGGTAGTACAGCAGCCCGGCGTTGGTCACGTACGGGACGGCGTACAGCCGCCCTTCGAAGGTGGCCGTGTCGACCACGGGGCGCAGAAAGGCGTCCAGCTCGAATCGTCCGCGGTTCAGGGGGGTGATCAGACCTGCAGCCGCGAACTCCGAGGTCCAGGCCACGTCGATGTTGAGCACGTCGAACCGGCTGCTGCCGGAACGAAGTTCGCTGAGCATCTGCGCCCGGCTCTCGTCCGCCGAGTCCGGCAGCTCGACGAGCGTGACCCGCTCGGCCCGATGGTCGCGGTTCCAGTCGTCGACCAGCGGTGCGAGGTAGTGGGTGAGATCTCCCGCCGTGACGAACGTCAGCGGGCCTCGGTCCCCGGCCGACAGCTCACCGGGACTCTGCGCGACGCCGGAATTCCCGGCCAGCACGATCGCCGCTGCGAGAATCCCCCTCCTCACGGCCCGTATCCACCGCATAGGTTCCTCCTGGACGTGGTCCCGGACGCGACGTGGACCATCGTGGCATATGTCGAGCCCGGGGAATCGGCGATACTGGACCGCCAGATGACACGGCCGTCACCTGGTCCACCGGTCTCAGATCCGGCATCGGGTTCCGGAACGAACGACACAGAAGGGGGAGCGTGTGCGGCAGCAGCTGCTGGCACTCCTCACCCGGGGCCCTGCCCACGGTTACGAGCTCAAGCAGGGCCTTGAACAACTACTCGGCTCCGCATACCCTCAGCCGAACATCGGCCAGGTCTACGTGACCCTCGGGCGGCTGGAGAAGAGCGGTCTGATCGAGGGTGAGGATGTCGAACAGACCGGTCGCCCCAACAAGCGGACGTACCGGTTGACGGAAGCGGGGCGGGACGCCGTCTCCGCGTGGTTCGAGGAAACCGCCGACGAGCCGAGGGTACGCGACGGGTTCTTCATGAAACTCGCGCTGGCCCCAGTGTCGGGACTCGCCGACCCGATCGCCTTGATCAACAGGCAGCGGCGCCAACACCTGAACACCATGCGCACCCTCTCCAAGCTCGCCGCTTCGGAGGACCGTGACAACAAGATCGCCCAACTCCTGATCGAGGGTGCCATGCTGCACCTGCAGGCCGACCTCGACTGGCTGGAGCGTTGTCAGGAGGAGCTGGAATGACCGAAGGTCCCGTCGCACCGCCCCCACAGGAGACGATCGTGCATGCCGAGGGTCTGACGAAGACCCACCACGGCGACAGCGCCCCTGTCCAGGCGGTACGGGGTGTGGACCTGACCGTGCGGCCGGGTGAGTTCGTCGCCGTCACCGGCCCGTCCGGAGCGGGAAAGTCCACCCTGCTCCACCTCGTCGGCGGTCTCGAACGGCCGGACAGCGGGCGCCTGTGGCTGGGCGGAGAGCGGGTCGACGGATACTCGGAAGCCCGCTGGGCGATGCTGCGCCGACGCCACATCGGCATCGTCTTCCAGTTCTTCAATCTGGTCTCCAACCTCACCGTCGCCGACAACATCGAACTGCCGGCCCTCCTCGCCGGGGTCTCGCCCCGGTCGGCGAGGGAAAGCAGAGCGGAACTCCTCGAAGAACTGGGGCTGGAAGGCAGGGACCGGTCGATGCCGGGAGAGCTTTCCGGGGGCGAACAGCAGCGGGTCGCGCTCGCCCGAGCCCTGGTCAACAGCCCGGCGCTGCTGCTCGCCGACGAGCCTGCGGGGAGCCTCGACGGCAAGGGGACCCGCGACGTCGTACGGTTGCTCTCCCGCTTCCACCGGCGGGGCCAGAGCATCCTCATGGTCACCCACGACGCCCGCATGGCCAGTGCCGCCGACCGGGTCATCAGCTTCTTCGACGGACAGGTCGCCGACGACGCGACCCTTGGCAACGGCGGCACGGCACGCCCGGGGGTGTCCGGCGTGCTCAAACTGAGAGACTGAGGCGATGCGTCGTGCGGGCCATTCTGCGGTGGGCTCACTCCGACCTGCGCGCCCATCGGGGCGAGGCCCTGTTCGCCGTGCTCGCCAGCGCCGGCGTGATCGCCTCGCTGCTGCTGTCCGGAGCGCTCCTCAGCTACGCCGTCAACCCCTGGCAGCGTGTGTTCAACCAGTCCCAGGGCGCGCACATCTGGCTTCACACCCGAGGTGACCTCGACGCGGCCGCGCTTACCTCGCTGGACGAAGTCGCCGCGATATCCGGTCCCTTCCGGACGGCCGACGCCACCGTCGAGGTGGCCGGCGCACGGGCGAGGGTCGTCCTACGGGGCATGGGCCCACAGCCGCCGACGGTGGCCCGCCCCCTCGTCACCGAGGGACGCTGGCTGAACTCGGCGACCACCGACGGCCGCCCGGGCGAGATTGTTCTGGAGAGCACACTCGCGCGTGCCCTGTGGGCCGACCCCGGCGAGACGGTGACGGTCACCGGCGAGGACGGCGCACCGTTGTCCCTGCGGATCACGGGCATCGCGGAGAGCGCCGAACCCCTCTACCGGGCCGGTCAGGGAGCAGGCGTCGCCTGGGTGCTGCCCGGGGCACTGGAACGAATGGCCCCGACCGGTGCGGGACAGAGCGTCGGGCTACGGCTCAAGGACCCGGACGACACCGACTACGTCGTCCAGCGAGCCGTGACGCTGCTGGGCGCCGACCGGGTCGACCAGGTGACGAACTGGCAGGAGGCCAAGGCCGACGTGGGAGGCGACGACCGGCTGCTCGGACAGATATTCGCCGCCTTCGGCCTGGCTGCCCTCTTCGCGGCGGCGGTTGCCATCTCCGGGGCGGTCAGGGCACGCGTGCGGGGCCAGCTCAAGGACATCGCGGTGCTGAAGGCCATCGGCTTCACTCCCGGCCAGGTGATACGGGGGTTCCTCGTCCAGCACCTGGGCTTCGCGGTCCTGGGCGCCGGGCTCGGCACGGTGGCGACCCTGACGCTCGGCCGATGGATACCGGGCAGGATCGGAGAGGCGGTGGTCCTGTGGCCGGAGATGCCCGGACACCGGGCGATCGTGGTCGGGCTGCCTGGCACCGCGGTCCTTCTCATCGGTACCGCCACCGGGCTCGCCGCCTGGCGGGCTGGTCGCGTACCGCCCGTCCCCGCCGCCAGGTCGGCGCTCCTCACCGCTGCCCCGCTCACCCTCCTCGGCCGCCGCGCCATCGGACTGCGCCTGTCGCCGGCCCTGGTTCTCGGCTGGCGCTCCGCGTTCTCCGGCCGCGGACGCAGCCTGTTGTCGATCACCAGGCTCGCTCTCCCCGTCGCCCTGATGACCGTGGCCCTCGTCGCCTGGTCGACACTCGACCAGTTCCGCAGCGACCCCGCCCAGATGGGCCGCGCCGCCGCCCTGACCGTACGCGCCGACAAGCCGGGCCCGGCCGACGACCCGGCGCTCGAGCGCGCCCTTGCCTCGGTCCCCGGCGTCGAAGACGCCTTCCCCTGCGTGGAGTTCGTCGCGCTGGTTCCCGGTCAGACCGGGACGATCACTCTGCGTGGCATGGGCAGCCAGGCACGACCGTACCCCCACACCGTCGTCGAAGGTCGTGCACCGACCGGCCCGGACGAGGCGGTCGCCGGGCAGGGGCTGCTGGACCTGCTGGGCGTACGGGTTGGGGAGTGGGTCCGGATGACAGTCGAGGGGCGCCCGCAAATCCTGCACATCGTGGGCCGCGGCGTCGAACCCGACCAGGGCGGCCGGGTGATCTCCACCTCGCTCGACAGCCTCAGGAACACCGCCCCCGCGATGCGGGCACGCTTCCACGCGCTCGTCCTACGACCGGGAGCCGACCCCAGGGAGGTGGCGGCCGCCGTCTCCGAGGCGACCGACGACGCTCTGGAGATTCGCGAGACCCCCACCCCCGCGGACCGGCTGGACACCCCACGCGGAGTCATCGCGGCGCTCATCGCCGTCCTGGCCTTCATCGCCCTCGTCGAACTGCTCACGCTGATCAGTACCGGAGTACGCGCCCGGGTACGCGACCTCCTGGCGATGAAGGCCATCGGCCTCACCCCCCGCCAGATCGGCGCTGTGATAGTGACGGCAGCGGCCCTCAGGACCCTGGTCTCCGCCCTCCTTGGCACCGGGGTCGGAGCGGCGCTCGGACAGTGGCTCGTCGACGAGGAGGGCCGCTCCAGCGGCATTGGCTCGGGTATCGCTCACGTGCCCTCACCGCTCGTCCTGGTGACCCTGGTCGTCACAGCAACCGCGGTCGGCGCCGCGGCCGCACTGGCGCCCGCCGTGAAGACGGCACGTCGCCGCCTCATCGACTCGGCGAGCGAGACCCTTTAGGCTTGCCCGGTCGATCACTCGACAGCTCGTCGGGACAAGGTCCCGACCGGCTCCGAAAAGGGATCTTTCCGCGGCCCCGCAGGAGGCGGCGGTACTTGTCGTAGTCGTAGCCGCGGTCGACGAACAGCCGGCCAGGCCGGTGGCGAGGCCGCCCTAGTGATCTGGTTGTGAGTTGGTCCGGCGTGCTCGCGCACCCCGCTTCCAGCTCCGCTTCACCCCGACCCACTCTTCGTGGACCAACCAGGTCGAGCGGCGGTTCGCCGAGCTGGAACGGCGTTGCCTCGAACGCGGAGTGTTCTGCTCCCCCGACGACCTCAAGGCCGCACTCGAAGAGTGGATCAAGGTCTGGAACGACGAGGCAAACCCCTTCACATGGACCAAGACCGCCGACCAGATCTGCCGCTACTGCTCACGCGTCTCCGAACCAGATCATTAGTTCTTTCCCCTTCAGGCAACAAGAATCCAGTCACCCGTGCTGAGTCGGGACTTTCGGCGCCGCCCCGGCCCGGCTCAGCGGGACACTGCGACGCAGCGCGCGTCCCGCCGTGCTCCAGTCCCCGATCGCAGCAGAGGCATCCCGTGACCGACATCGATTCCCGGCTCACCGACGACATCCCCGCGCCCCACGAACTGGACCTCGGCCGCCCCCTCTACCGCCTCGATCCCCTCGGCCGGGACTTCGCGGCGGAGGGAAGGGCGCTCCAGGGGATAGGCACGCTCGTTCCTGTGGAACTCCCGGACCGCGTGACGGCGTGGGCGGTGACCCGGCGGCGGGTCGCCGACCAGTTGCTGACCCACCCCGACATGCGCAAGAACCCCCGACACTGGCGCGCCTACCAGGACGGCCTCGTACCGGCCACCTGGCCCCTGCTGCAGCTCATCACCACACCGACGATGCTCATCATGGACGGCGCCGACCACACCCGGCTGCGCAAGCCGATCCAGACCGCGTTCACCACGCGCCGGGTCGAGGCGCTGCGCCCGCGTATCGAGGAGATCGTCGACGAGCAGCTCGACGCGCTCGCGGCGGCCGAGCCGGGATCGGTCGTGGACCTGCGCAGCACCTTCGCCTTCCAGCTGCCGGTGACCGTGATCTGCGAGCTGTACGGCCTCGACGACCTGGAGGCGCGACGTCAACTCGCCGTGGACAGCCACCTGTTGCTGAGCGGCGCGACCCCGCCCGATGAGCGGCTGGCTGCGGAGGCCAGCATCTTCGGCAGCATGGCCCAGCTGATCGCCGCCAAGCGCAAGCAGCCCGGTAGCGACCTCACCTCGGCCCTCATCACGGAGTTCGACGCCGGTCACATGTCGGAGGAGGAACTTGCCGGAACGCTGTTCCTCATGCTGCTGGCCGGTCACGAGACCACGCAGGACCTGATCTGCAACGCGATCCAGCGCCTGGCCGAACACCCCGAGCAACTGGCGCGCGTCCTCGACGGAGCCTCCGGCCAGGACCCGTGGCACGGCGTGGTGGAGGAGTCGCTCCGCTTCGATCCCCCCGCCGCCACGACCATGTTCCTGTACACCGAGCGGGATGTCGACGTGGAAGGTGTCACCATCCGGGCCGGTGAACCCGTGCTCCTCCACATCGCGGCGATCGGCCGCGACGACGACGTCTTCGCCGACCCGGACACGTTCCTCCCGGACCGGCGCAACGCCCACCAGCACCGCGCCTTCAGCCACGGTCCGCACCACTGCCTGGGCGCGCCCTTGGCCCGCCTGGAGGCGAGGGTCGCGCTGCCCGCCCTGTACGAGCGGTTCATCGTCACCCCCGCGGAGCCACTGGGGGACATCGAGCGGGTGGGATCGATGTCGACCAACGGCCCCGCCCGGCTGCCGGTCCGCCTCACCGCGCGGTCATGATCCGTGGGCTTCGTCTTCGCCGGCATCTCGGCGGGCGTGTGCACGCGTACGTTGCCCAACAGGTGGCACAACAGCTGGCGCAGCCCGGACTCGTCGGTCCGCTCGAGCAGTGCACCCTCGGCAGCGACGGTGACCGGGCGTTCGGGCTGCTGCACCCGCAGATCCTCGGCGGCCCCACGGGCCGGCCCGGCCGGTCGTGACCGCCCGCCACAGGCACGGCATACCTGCACGGCCGGTCGACGCGCGTCGACCAGCTCGCCGGCGGCAAACGGCGCCGGGAACAGCCCTACGGCTTCGAGAAGGCCACCTACCGCCGGCGCAACGTCGGCGGACGCTGCTTCCAGCGCCTCTAGCAATGGCGCGGCATTGCCACCTGCTGCGACAAGCGACCCGACCGCTACCTCGCCGCCATCACCCGCTGGATGATGATGACCGGGCTGCGCCACATATCCGATCCCTAAGTGGTCAGCTATGCCGTGGGCGCGGTACGCAACGGATTCACCGGTCAGGCGCTCGACATGTCCACGCGCCTCGCCGAAGTCAAGCGGAGTCTGGCGACTGCGTCCCCGGAATCGCGTATCGAATTCTGGAAGTCGGTAGCCGCGCTGAAGACCTTCATGTTGCTCCAATTGCCGGTGAACGCGGCGGCTTTGGTGCTGGACGTCCCCGAGGAGGAGGAGATCGCTCTCGATGAGGGCATGCATCTCATGGGGCTGGCCGGGCAGTTGCTGAACGAATTGGTGGGCGCCGACGGGTGCCGAAGTAATTCGGGTTCGGGCCGGACCGATGTACCTATAGGCACATGCGCTGACCGTTCGTGCATGCGTGGGTACCGCGCCAGGGAAGTCGGTGGCATTGTTTCTCCGAGCGGGCCTCGTGAAACCCTGCCGCGAAGGCACGCACCCTGGCCATGCACTCCCCGATCTGGCATGGCTTCGCCGCCCCTCCCGACTCCCCACGGGAGGGGCGGGCGGGTTAAGGGACAAGTGGCGACACCCTATCCGCCGTCGGAGCGGGGTAGTTCGCCGGGTCCGAACTCTCTGGAGGTGCCTATGAACGACGCCGCGCCGCGGGTGGCCGCTTTCGCCGAAACCCTGCTGGGCGCCCCCCTCCCCGTACGAATACGGGCCTGGGACGGCAGCGAAGCCGGCCCCCCGGGCGGTCCCACCCTGGTCCTGACCCACCGGCGAGCCCTGCGCCGGATCCTGTGGAAGCCGGGCGAACTGGGCCTGGCCCGCGCCTGGGTGTCCGGCGATCTGACCGTCGAGGGAGACCTCTTCGACCTGCTGGACCGGGTCGGCGGGCTGCTCTGGGAGCGCGACCCTGAGCCCGGCTGGGCCGCCAGGAGCGCCGGGCCCGCGGCCCTGCTGCGCGACGCCGACGCCCGTGCCGCCGTACGCGGGCTCGTGGGCCTGGCCCGGCCGTGGCCCGCGCCCGCCCCGCCGCCCGAGGAGGCGGTGCGCCGCCGCGGCCCCCGACGCACCAATGCCAGTGACAAGCAGGCCATCAGCCACCACTACGACGTGGGCAACGAGTTCTACGAGCGGGCGCTCGGCCCCTCGATGGTGTACTCCTGCGCCTACTGGAGACCCGGTGGGAGCCTGGAGGACGCCCAGCGCGACAAGCTCGACCTGGTCTGCCGCAAGCTCGCCCTGCGCCCAGGCGACCGGCTCCTGGAGGTCGGCTGCGGCTGGGGCTCCCTGGCCCTGTACGCGGCCCGGGAGCACTGCGCCAAGGTCACCGGCATCACGCTCTCGCGCGAGCAGGCCACCTACGCCGGCAAGCGGGTCGCCGACGAGGGCCTGGCCGACCTGGTCGACATCCGGGTGCAGGACTACCGGGACGTCCAGGACGGCCCGTACGACGCCATCTCCTCCATCGAGATGGCCGAGCACGTCGGCGCCGAGCGCTACCGCACCTACGCCCATACCCTGTACGACCTGCTGAAGCCGGGCGGAAGGCTGCTGGACCAGCAGAGCGCCCGGCGCCCCTGGCCGGACGAGGAGGCGTACCGGGTCGACGAGTTCATAGACGCCTACGTCTTCCCCGACGGGGAGCTGTCCCCGGTCGGCACCACCGTCGGCGAGCTGGAGCGGGCCGGCTTCGAGGTCCGCGACGTGGAGGCACTGCGCGAGCACTACGCGCTCACCCTGCGGGCCTGGGTGGCGCGGCTGGAGGAGCACTGGGAGGAGGCAGTCCGGCTGACCTCGCCCGGGCGGGCCCGGGTCTGGCTGCTGTACATGGCGGCCACGGCGCTCGGCTTCGAGCACAACCGGCTAGAAGACTGCTGAAAATCTTGTTGAGGGGCTGTTCGGCCGTAGGCCGGGCGGCCCCTTCTTCGTCATGGGGTGGCCGGGGCGAGGTGCCAGGTGGTGTTGGTGCGGGTGAGTCCGAGGTTGATCAGTCGGCGGAGGTTGAGGGCGGCGGCGCGGTGGTGGAGTGCGATGTTGTTGGCGATGACGCCTCGGTAGCGGACTCTGCGGTTGCCGTGGGCGACGAGCCAGGCGATGGCGCGTTCGACCGGGGGCCGCCATCGGCGGTATTCGTCCTGCCAGGCGGTGTCGGTGGCGGCCTGGACGCGGGCTGCGGTCAGCAGTTCGTGCTGAGGGTGGACGTTGATAACCCGTCCGGTCTTGGAGGTTGTGCAGCGTTCCCGCAGTGGGCAGCCGGTGCACAGCCGTTTGAACTGGGCGGTGCGGCCCCCGTCGGCCTTGGTGCGGCCCAGGTTCGCGGTCTGTCCGGCCGGGCAGGTCACGGTGGCGGCGTCGGTGTCGACGTGGAAGTCGTCGATGGTGAAGCCTCCGGGGACGGCCTGCCGCAACGGCGGCGGCTTGACCACCAGGACGTGGCCCTGGGCGGTCAGTTGTTCACGCAGGTCGCCGGTGCCGTAGGCGGAATCGCCGAGCACGGTCAGCGTCTCGCCCTCGCTGTGGTCTTTGTCGGCCAGCAGGTCCAGCGCGACGGCGGCCTCGTGGTTGTCCGGCCCGTAGCCGCTGGTTAACGCGACGGCAGTGAACAGTCCGGCCTCTGGCTCGAAGGACACGTGTCCTTTGAAGCCCTCCTGGTGGCGGGTTCGGTTCTTGTGGATGTGCCGGGCATCGGGGTCGACGGTGGACACCGTCCGGTCGGGCACGGTGCGCCTGGCGATGCGCCAGCGTCCGTCGCGGCCGTCGGAGTCCTCGGCCGGCTCCACGTCCTGGCCTGCGACGAGGGCGAGAAGGCCCACCGCGTTCGCGGCCCGCTCGCCCAGCTCACGCTCGGGCAGACGGCCGAGCATGTTGAGCGCGTCGGTCACCAGGGCGTCGACCAGCGCCTCGCGGGCGGCTTCGTCATTCCAGGCGATCCTGGGTTTGCCGGGGTCGGTGTAGTCGTGAGCAGTACACCACCGGCCGGCGACCTCGCCGGCGCCGGGGACCTCACGGATCACGCGGCGGATCGCGGCCACGATCTGGGTGACGGTGTCCTGAGTGGCCACCGCATCGTCCAGGACGGTGGAGTCCAGCGCCCGGCGCTGCTTTCCTCTGAGGACACCGGTGGCAGTCACCACCTCTTTGACCTTGGTGAAAATCCGCGTCGGGTCGGCCGAGCGGGCGAGCCGGCGCCGGAAATAGGTCAGCAGCGAGGGATCGAAGGCGGTGTCGTACAGGCCCAGCCCGCAGGCGGCCTTCCAGCGCAGGTCACACCGCAGTTCCTGGACTGTCTCGAAGTCCGACAGCCCCTGCAGGCTCTGCAGTACCACCGTCGCGGCCAGCACCTGCGGCGGCAACGACGGCCGTCCGTTGGCCGACGGATACATGTCCGCGAAGAACTCCGGCGGGAACAGCACCTCACGATGCTCGGCCAGGAAAGCGAACACACTCCCTGCCGGGATCAACTCCCGGCAGGTCTCCCACACATCCGGCCCGACCATCTCCCCGGCCCATTCCCCCTGCATGCTCACAAGACTGGCCCCGGACCTGCCGGTCCGGGGCCAGAACGCAAAAGATTTTCAGCAGTCTTCTAGGCGTCAACCAGGTGCTCGCCGTGCGCACCGGGGGCCGGCCGGCCTCCCGGATGCCTCTGCGGGCCCGCGAGTGGCCGGCACAGGACTAACGTGGTCGGCGATTGAGGTCGGGGCGTGCTGGCCTGGCAGCTCGGCTGATGCGTGATCAGCAGACGGTGTCGCGGACGTGGACGAGTACGGTGCTCGTCCGGTGCCGGGTAGGCCGCAGGGCGGCCCGGTCAAGACCAGGGAGGCGATCGCGGCGTGTAGGTCTCGCGGCGGCCGGTGTAACACTGGAGGGGCCTCCACTTCTTCGTCTCGCCGACGACGTGCTGGACGCAGGTCCGGGCGGGAGGACTGGCGGCGCCGGTGCGCGAGTTGCTCGCCCTGCGGGGCGTCCTTGCGCGGCGGGCCGGGCGGCGGGACGGTGACCTGGCCCTGCTACTGCCCGGAGGAAGGTGCGTACGTCCTTGACCGTGAGTCGGACGGCCTTCTTGGTGCCGAGGCCGGGGATGAGGGTGAGGCGGCGCAGCGGGGCGGATGTTCCCCCGAAACCGGCGGCCGGCGACCCCGCCGAGCCCGGCGAGTGCCACGCGAATGTCGCCCTTTGCAGCCCCTCCGTCACTTCTCGTCAGCCATGGGGCCCTCCATCGGGAATGCCCCCGCTGTTAACGGAGGCTTTAACGATGTTTTCGCAGGCCAGGCGGACAAAACCGGCGTAAAACAGATGACCCTAAGATTAGGCCTCCCCAACCAGCACATCGTGGGCTTAACTTAGGTGCCATGACCTCCCCCCGCTCCACCTACGGCGGCGGCTACTACGCCGCACCGTCGTTCCCCGACACTCCGATCTACGACTCCCTGGTCGCGGAGCGGGGTACGCCCCAGATTGCCCCGATCCGGGTGCCGGCCGTGTACGACACCGGAAGCAGCTACCTGCCGGCGCTCCCGTCGGCGCTGCCGGCGCTTCCCGCGGCGCCTTCCCAGCCGAACCCGTCGTACGGCTACCCGCAGCAGATGGCCGCATCGCAGCAGAACTACGCGCCGATGCAGCCGGCTCATCTGCAGCACGCTCCCGCGCCGTACATCCCGCAGCAGCCGACCGGCATGCGGGGCGGCTACCAGACGCCTCAGCCCCAGCAGCAGCGCCCGGCGCCGGGCACGGGGTACGAGTCGATGCGCCCGGCGACGCCGCGGCCCGTCCCCGCGCCCTCTCCGTACGAGGACCCGTACAACCGCCCGTACCAGAGCCGGGGGTACTGAGCCGCCGCGGAACCCGCTGCGCACGGCCGCGGTCCGTCCGGGGCCCGATCTGAAGGACGGGCCCCGGGGGACTGGCAGGATGGGGGCATGCGTCCTCCCGTACTGCGCGCCGTACACATCCATCCGGTCAAGTCGCTGGCCGGATGCGCGCCCGGTGAGGCCGCCGTCGAGCCATGGGGACTCGACGGCGACCGCCGGTGGATGCTGGTCGACACCACGGGCCGGGCCGTCACACAGCGGCAGCAGCCGCGCATGGCGCTGGTCTCCGCCGTGCCGCTGCCCGGGGGCGGCATCGGTCTGTCCGCGCCGGGGAGCGCGCCGCTGGCCGTCGAGGTGCCCGAGCCCGGACACACGGTCCCCGTGGCGCTGCACCGGTCCACCATCGAGGTGGTGGAGGCTGCGGCCGCCGCCCACACCTGGTTCAGCGAGCGCCTGGGCACGGAGGTCCGGCTCGTCCATCTCGACGCGCCCGGGACCCGCCGTCTCATCAATCCCGCGTACGCGCGCCCCGGAGAGACCGTCGGATTCGCCGACGGCTACCCGCTGCTCCTGACCTCCAGCACCTCGCTGGACGCCTTGAACTCACTCATCGCGCAGGGCGACCACGCGGACGAGGGGCCGCTGCCGATGAACCGTTTCCGACCGAATGTCGTCGTGGACGGCACGGCGCCGTGGGCGGAGGACGGCTGGGACAGGATCGCCATCGGCGATGTCCCGTTCCGCGTGGTCAAACCCTGTGACCGCTGTGTCATCACCACCACCGACCAGGCCACGGCGGAGCGCGGCAAGGAGCCGCTGCGTACGCTCGCGCGCCACCGCCGTGCCGGGCAGGACCTGCTGTTCGGCCAGTATCTGATTCCGGACGGGAGCGGAGTGATCCGGGTCGGGGACCCGGTTCGGATTCTCGGCTGACGGCCCGGCCGGGAGGGGAACTCGCGGGACCGGCCCGCGCGTTGGACGGGGTGAGGTAGCTCTCTCTTCGTCTGCTCGGCGCGCGGGCTGTGCCGTATCGGGATATGACGGATGCGGAAGGGGGTGCAGGACTGTGCGAGCGGTATCGGGAGTATGGCGTTGGCGGCACAATCCCCTGCGCCGCGCCACTGACCGGCGCGAGGCGTGGGTGGCTCTGGTGGCGCTGCTGTTGATGACGGTGGCGGCGCCTGCGCTCGGGTGGCTGTGCGGTTCGCTCATGGACGGCGTCCTGCAGGAGTCGGTACGGATCCAGCAGGCGCAGCGGCATGCCACGACGGCGGTTGTGGTGCGCGCGGCGTCGGGGCCGCCGCGTCTGGTCTCCGACCCCGAGGTCTCCTCGGAGCGCACGGCGCAGACGTCGGTGGTGGCGCGCTGGAAGGCCCCGGACGGTACCGCCCGCAGCGGAAGGGTCGAGACCTTTTCGAAGATCACCGATCCTGGCGCCAGGGTGCGGATCTGGACCGATCCGGACGGCCGCCCGGCGCTGCGCCCGATGGATGCCCCCACGGCCCACACCCATGCGGCACTGGCCGGATTCGGGGTGATGCTGCTGGGCATTGCACTGGTCGAGGGCGGGCGGCGCCTGATCGTATGGCGCATGGTGCAACGGCGGTATGCGCGGCTCGACCGGGCGTGGGCCGAGGCCGGTCCGGACTGGGGCAGGACCGGCACCGGCAGCTGATGAGCTGGGATCCCGTC
Organism: Streptomyces sp. NBC_01320; assembly: GCF_035974375.1. Classification (NCBI taxonomy): domain Bacteria; kingdom Bacillati; phylum Actinomycetota; class Actinomycetes; order Kitasatosporales; family Streptomycetaceae; genus Streptomyces; species Streptomyces sp. NBC_01320. The sequence goes on along the minus strand of NZ_CP108390.1, from coordinate 9,649,599 downwards.
AACTCCCGCCCTCCACGCGCGCTACGGTGGACCGGTCCGCTCACCTCTTCGGCGGACGGACCCGTGACGACCCCTGCCTCAAGGCCGGCCGCACGGGCATCGGACACGCACGAGGTGGGGGCACAACAGCGCCATGGCACAGGGCACGGTCCAGGTGACGCACACCGGCACATCGCGGTGGCGGCGCCGCACTGGCGAATACGCCTCTCTCACCGCAGCCCTCGAGGCCGCCGCGGACGGTGATGTCCTCACCGTCGCGCCGGGCACCTACCGGGAGAATCTCGTCCTGCACCGCGCGGTGACCCTGCGCGGTCCGGAGGGCTCCGTCGGCTCCGTCCGGATCGCGCCGGTCGACGGCGTACCGCTGACGGTGCGCGCCTCCGCCGTCGTCCAGGATCTGCATGTGGAGGGCCAGGACTCGGCGGCCCCCGCACTGCTCGTCGAGGACGGCGCCCCGGAGCTGGCGGATCTGCGGATCGTGACGCGGTCGGCCGCCGGGATAGAGGTGCGCGGTGCGGCCCGGCCGAATGTGCGCCGCTGCACGGTCGACAATCCGGCCGGGGTCGGCATTGCCGTGCTGGACGGTGCGGGCGGGGTGTTCGAGGAGTGCGAGATCGTGTCGGCCGGGCAGTCCGGGGTCTCGGTGCGCGACGGTGCGCATCCGCGGCTGGAACGCTGCCGGATCCATCACTCCTCGGGCGCCGGACTGAGCATCACCGGTGAGGGCAGCGGGCTGGAGGCCGTCGGCTGCGAGGTCTACGAGATCAAGGGCAGCGGCATTCAGGTCACCGCCCGCGCCTCCGCGCACCTCACCGACTGCACGGTGCACCGCACTTCGGCGGACGGGGTCACACTCGACACGGATGCTGTGCTGACGCTCGCCGACTGCGACATCCATGACATCCCGGAGAACGCGGTGGATCTGCGCTCCCGGTCGGTCCTCACCCTGACCCGTTCCACGGTCCGCCGCTTCGGGCGCAACGGCCTGTCGGTGTGGGACCCGGGCACCCGGGTCGACGCCAACCAGTGCGAGATCCACGACAGTACGGGCGACTACCCGGCGGTCTGGGTGAGCGACGGCGCGACCGTGATACTGGACTCCTGCCGGGTCCATGACGTGCCGGACGCGATCTTCGTCCTCGACCGGGGCTCGCGCGCCGATGTCGTCGACAGCGATCTCACCCAGGTCCGCAACACGGCGGTGTCGGTGAGCGACGGCGCGACCGCACAACTCGACGACTGCCGGATCCGGGAGGCGTCCACCGGCGCCTGGTTCCGCGATCACGGCAGCGGCGGCACCCTGAACAACTGCACCATCGACACGGCACAGACCGGGGTCATCGTCACCAAGGGCGCCGACCCGACCATCGAGCGCTGCACGGTCACTTCGCCCGCCGAGGCCGGTTTCTACGTCTCCGCCGAGGGCCGTGGCACCTTCGACAGCTGCCGGGTCACCGGCAGTGACGGATACGGCTTCCATGTCATGGACGGCTGCCGTTCGACGCTGACCCGGTGCCGTACCGAGCGGTGCGCGCGCGGCGGCTACGAGTTCGCCGAGGGCGGCTCGCACGGCGACGGGCAGGGAACGGGCCCGGTCGTCGAGGACTGCACCAGCGACGAGAGCGCACTGCGCACCGCCACTCCCCCACCGCCCACGATGCTGACGGCGGCCCAGTCGGCCCCCGGGCTGCTCGGTGCGGTGCCCGCGCAGCGCCCGGCCGTGCCCGCCGCCGCCGAGGCACCCGCCGAACCGGTGCGGACCTCGGGCGCCGTTCTCGGTGAACTGGACGCGCTGGTCGGCCTGGACAGCGTCAAGCGCGAGGTACGTGCCCTCACCGACATGATCGAGGTGGGCCGCCGCCGCCTGGAGGCGGGGCTGAAGGCCGCGTCGGTGCGACGCCATCTCGTCTTCACCGGCTCCCCCGGCACCGGCAAGACGACCGTGGCCCGCCTGTACGGCGAGATCCTGGCCTCGCTCGGGGTGCTGGAGCGGGGGCATCTGGTCGAGGTGTCCCGGGTCGATCTGGTCGGCGAGCACATCGGATCGACCGCCATCCGTACCCAGGAGGCGTTCGAGCGTGCGCGCGGCGGGGTGCTGTTCGTCGACGAGGCGTACGCGCTGTCGCCCGAGGACTCCGGCCGGGACTTCGGCCGGGAGGCGATCGACACGCTCGTGAAGCTGATGGAGGACCACCGGGACGCGGTGGTCGTGATCGTCGCCGGCTACACCCACGAGATGGAGCGGTTCCTCACCGTCAACCCCGGTGTGGCGTCCCGTTTCTCACGGACCATCACCTTCAGCGACTACGAGCCCGCCGAACTGCTGCGGATCGTCGAACAGCAGGCCGAGGAGCACGAGTACAGCCTCGCCGAGGGCACCGGGGAGGCGCTGCTGAAATATTTCACCGAGCTGCCCAAGGGCCCGGCGTTCGGCAATGGCCGGACCGCCCGCCAGACCTTCGAGTCGATGGTCGAGCGGCATGCCGGCCGGGTCGCCCAGCTCGCCGAACCGAGCACGGACGACCTCACCCTGCTCTACCCGGAGGACCTGCCGGAACTCCCCTGAGAGCCTGTCGGGTGACCTTCGATCGGAGAGCGGACGCGGCATGGTGCGTGCGATTCCAAGGCGCCGGGATGGCCTTGTAGCGGAGCTACCAGGGCATTTCGGCAACGCCGGAAGCGTGCGTGCCAGGGCGTGGCCGCCCGATCAGAGGTCACCCGACAGGTTCTGAGTCTCCCCGGAGCCCCCGTCGGCCTGGCGGGGCAGCACCGGCTCGAGCCGGACGAGCAGCGCCGACCGTTCCTCGGCGAAGACCGGGTCGGCCTGGTAGTCCGAGTGGCCCAGCACCGGTTCGGGCAGCGGGTGCTCCGGCGTACGCCCGTAGACCAGCGGGTCCCGCAGAGGCCCCCGGTCCACTTCGGGCCCGGCACCCACGTCGAGCCGGACCTGGCCACCGATCGGGTCGGTGGCCCGCCACAGGTTGCGCCAGCAGTGCACGGACCGGTGCAGTCCATGCAGCGGTCCTGGACCGAAGTAGGCCGGGAACCAGCGCCCGTACAGCCGCTCGATCGGTGAACCGTAGGTGAGCAGCGCAACCCGCTTCCGGGCCCCGGCGGGCAGCTGCCAGACGGCGGACGCCGCGAGGACGCTGCCCTGGGAGTGCCCGGAGATGACGAGCCTGCCGCGGGTGCGGCCGGTCCAGCCGGACATCCGGGAGGCCAGGTCGGGGACGGCGCGCTCGGCGTAGCAGGGGGGCGCGAAGGGGTGGGCTGCGCGCGGCCAGAACGTGCCGACGTCCCAGAGGATGCCGATGGTGCGCCGGGTGGAGGCGTCGCGGTAGGCGCGCCGGCCACAGGTCACAAAGACGATGAACCCGAAGCCGATCATCCAGGAGCCGGTCGACTGGGCGGCTTCCGCGACCGACTCGATGAACGGGCCGGCACCGTCCAGGGCCAGCCCCGGCACCTCCCCGCTCACCCACGCCCCGGCGACCGCCCCCGCGCCGAGCAGCAGGGTGGCGCCGGAGACCAGCCCGAGGAGCCAGGGCACGGAGTCGGTGAGCCCGGCCAGGGCCCGGGTCCTGGCGATCTGCCGGGTACGGGCGGCGTCCGGCCGCTTCTCCCCGTACTCCTGGTTGACCTCGGGTTCCATGGCGCGGGCGGCGAGCCAGGTGCGTACGCCCAGCACGACGGCGGGAATCAGCAGCAGGGCCAGGAGTACCGGGATGACCGAGGCCTGCCAGCTCAGCAGTACCGGCGGCCCGTCGATGAGGGAGCTCCGGCCCATGCCGGGAGTGCCCGGTCCGTCGAGCCAGTCGGCAACGCGCTGGGCTACCCCGCCGGTCATGACGCCGCCGAGGGCGCAGGCGAGCATCGCGACCGCGGGGCCGCCGAGTCCGTACATGACCGTACGGGGCTCGGGCGTCCGGCGGTACAGGCCGAGCGCGACTGCCGCGAGGGCAACCACGAGCATGCCCTGGCCGACGGTGAGGACACCGAAGGTGACGTCACCGGGGAGCGTGCCGGCGGAGACCCAGCCCGGACGGGACCAGGCCGCGTACACCGCGGTGACGACGAGCAGGGCGAGGGCGGTGCCCGGCAGCCAGCTGATGACGGCGCCGTCGAGCCGGTTGTCGAGCCGCCGCTCGCTGCGACCGCGGCGGCAGACCACCCAGAGCACGACGAGCGTGCCCAGCACGAGCATCGCCTCGATCAGCTGCCCCAGGAACTCGGGGACGGAACCGGTGACGGCGCGGTCGTGACGGGCCGCGGCACCCGCGACGGAGGCCGCCACGGTCAGGAACCCGGCGGCGGTGTGCGCGGCCCGCAGCCGGGCGACGAGCCGTCGGCCGTACCAGAAGCCGGGGCGGCCGAGGGCCGGGCGGACGACGGGCGTTTCGGCAGCGGGGGCTTCGGCGCCAGGGCCCTCGGTCGCGGGGGTGGCCTCGGTCCCGTTGTCGAGGACGTCGTCATCCGGTTCCGCGCCGTTGAGCGGGCGCTGCGACTCGTAGGCGCTCCAGGTCCGGTTGGACAGGAACCAGAGCAGTCCCACCAGCACGGTGGGCACCAGAGCCGCCAGCGCGAGCCGCCGCCCCGGCTGCGACCACCAGCCGTCCTGCGCCGTCGACAGGAAGCCGAGCCAGGACCGTTGGTTCGAGCACTCCGGTACACCCGCGCACTGCCAGGCCACCAGATCCAGCGCGACCTCGCACGCCGCGGCCGTCAGCAGGACGGTCAGGCTGAGGGCGACGAGGCGCACGAGAACGCCGTACAGCCGGACCGCGCGGGTGCGGCCCTTGGCCGTGGGCCGCATCCAGTGGGCCAGGTTGACGACCATGAACGGGAGCAGCAGCAGCCACAGCGCGCGCGAGCCGTTGCCGGAGGTGAGATTGGACCAGCAGTACGCCTCCTCGATGGGCCGGTCCCGGTACCGCTCCGGATGCTGCTCGGCGTCGATGTCCCCCGAGCGCCGGAATATGGCAGCCGTCGCATCACCGGTGACCCGGGCGACGCGCGGATCCCGGAGCATCGACTGGGGGGTGGCTCCGCCGACGCCATGGACCAGGAGTTCCAGCGCGGCCTCCGTGCTGTGCGGGGCCTCGGTGACAGGGGGCACGTGGATGACTCGCTCTCTTGCTGTCGCGGCGTTCCGGTCCGCGTACTGATGCGTAGTCACCAGAATCCCGGAACCCGGGCCGAGCCGGTACCCGGATCACCGAATCTCCCCAGTGCGGCGCCAAACGGAGCTGCGTGGCAGGATGAACCCGTCCGACAGACTGTTGAACCGACGGGCTGCTGTACGGATACCAGAGGGAAGGACCGGACCCGGCGTTGAGCGAGAATCAGAATCTCCTCGCGGAGCAGCGGCGTGCACTGATCCTCGACGAGGTGCGCCGGCGTGGCGGGGTCAGGGTCAATGAGCTGACCCGCAAGCTGAGCGTCTCCGACATGACCGTGCGCCGGGACCTGGACGCGCTGGCCCGTCAGGGTGTCATCGAGAAGGTGCACGGCGGCGCTGTGCCGGTCGTCGAGGCGAGTACACACGAGCCCGGTTTCGAGGCCAAGTCGACGCTGGAGCTGACCGCCAAGGAGGACATCGCGCGGGCCGCCGCGGCGATGGCCGTTCCCGGCAGTGCGATCGCGCTCTCCGGCGGAACGACGACGTATGCGCTGGCCCAGCACCTGCTGGACGTACCGGAGTTGACGGTGGTGACGAACTCGGTGCGGGTCGCCGATGTGTTCCATGCCGCGCAGCGGTCGACGGCGACGGGCGGCCCGCGCGCCGGGGCCGCCACGGTGGTGCTCACCGGTGGGGTGCGGACTCCGTCCGACTCTCTGGTCGGCCCCGTCGCCGATCAGGCGATCGGTTCGCTCCACTTCGATGTGCTGTTCCTCGGGGTGCACGGGATCTCGGTCGAGGCCGGGCTCTCGACACCGAATCTGGCGGAGGCCGAGACCAATCGGCGCTTCGTGCAGTCGGCGCGGCGGGTGGTCGTGGTCGCCGATCACACCAAGTGGGGCACGGTGGGCCTGAGTTCGTTCGCGACGCTGGAGCAGGTGGACACCTTCATCACGGATTCCGGTCTGTCAGCGGGCGCCCGCGAGGAGATCGAGGAACATCTGCCGGGCCTGGTGGTGGCGGGCCAGACCGCGGCCGACCTCTCCGAGAGCTGAGGGAACGGGGATCCCGAGGGTGCGGGCGGCGGCTGCGGCGCGTCGGTCGGCTCCGGGTCCTGGGAGCTGGTGTCCGGAGTCGGGAGCTTGATGTCGATCTTCTGCTGACGGTTGTAGTCCCGGTTCCCCGCGGTGAACCCGTAGTCCTTGATCGGCCCGACGTTGTCGGCGCGGTCGACCGAGCGGGTCTGCATCACATGGTTGCCGTCGTCGGCGGGGGTGGCGCTGAACGAGGCGGTGGTCTCCGCCGCCACAGCCTTCGAGAGCGTGGTAGGTACCGTCGACCAGCCGCCGTATTCGGCTGCGTCGTCCTCGTACGGGGCGAGGCGGTACTGGACGTCGCGCGTGTTGGAGGCGCCAGTGGTGACGTCGAACCTGCCTGCCACTCCGGCGGCGCCGCCGCCCCAGTTCTCTGGGTAGGTAGCCGACGAGATACTCGTCGGTTCGCCGGGTGCAGTGGTGTCCACCACGAACTGGGTCCCTGGAGTCCCGCTCAGGTTGTAGTGGGTGCCGTCGCAGGCGTTCGTACGGAACTTGTACGTCTCGCCGTCCTGGAGCTGCCCGGCCGGGACGGTGACGGAGGCCGGCTTGCCCGAGTCGACGAAGTCCGAGACGAGCAGGCCTTCACCGGCCGGGGTGGTGATGGGGTGTTGGTGGTGGCGTCGTAGACCTGTGCGCCGTCCCGAAAGATCGCAAGCGACCGACGCCGGCAATTACGGTGCGGAGTCACTGCGCACCGACACTCGGATTTGCGCCGGCGCGCTCAGTTCGACCAGAGGGGGGCACCCCTGGCACAAGGACAAGCCTCATGCCAGGGGTGCGGTCAAACAAGTCAGGATCTGCCGCGAGGGTCAGCGTACGGCGTAGGCCCTGATCAGGGTCTGCTCGATCTTGCTGCCGTTGGCGTCCTGTGCCTTGACGCGCAGGGACACGTAGCCCGATGCCGGGTTGCGGACGGATACCTTGTAGTGGCCGTCGGTCTTGGTCTTCACCGTCGCGGGGCTCCAGGTGGCACCGTCGTCGGTGGACGCCTCCACCTCGACCCCGTCGATGTCCGGGGTGGCGCCGGTCTGGAGCGCGAACGCCAGGTCGAAGTCGTCGATGGCGCCACCGACGGCGGTGTTCTCCGCATCCAGGTCGAAGCCGTACTTCGGCCAGAGCAGCGCCAGGTTCTCCTTGCCGCTCGCCGGCCGGGCGGACTTGAACGTCCACGCGGTGCTGGTCTGCGTGGACAGCGGGAACCACGCCGGGCGCTGGGTGTCCAGGGTGACGCGGTAGCTCGCCGGGTCAGAGCTGACCGGCAGCGTGGTGTTCAAGAGCCGCGGCGTCTCCTTGAGGAGCTTCCCGTCCTGGTATATCCGCGCCGTCCGCTTGTCGGCGGGGTGTTCGAAGAAGCCGAAGTGCCCCTGGCTGTCACTCATCTCCGGCACCGTGAGGGTGATGTTGTCACCCTCACGGACCGCCTGGGTGGCCTCCGTTCCGGCCGGGCCGTTTGCCGCGCCCAGCCAGGTCTGCTCGTGCTGCTCGCCCGGCTGGTAGGTGCGGATTACGTCCCTCACACTGCGGGAGATGTCGGTGCGGTCCGGGTAGACGCTGTGCCACCACCGCAACTCGTCCATCATCGGCCGCTTGCTGCCGGTGGAGTACCACTCCTCCCGGTCCACCGGCGCGTCGAAGAAGTCCGGGACGCCGGCGACGAGGGAATCGTCCGGGCGGAACGCCAAGTTGACGTCGCCGATCAGGGTGCCCTTGGTGCTGCGGTAGTGCGACTTCACCACGGCCGAGTTCTCCGCGGTGACCGCGTCGACGGGGTCGGCCGGAATCCTGCCGGGAACCATCGTCGCGATGTTGTACACCTGGGGAACGCCTGTGATCCCCTTCAGGACGATCTGCGTGGGACCGTCGGCCATCCGGCCGAAGAGCACCGCGCCCTCGTCCTGGGTGAGGGACCAGGCCGGGATGGCAGTGCCGGTGCTCTTCGGCACCGTGGTGGCGAAGGGGCCGGGCTTGTCGTTGACGAGGATCACTGCCTTCGCGCCGGCATCGGCCACTGCGGCGATCAGTTCGGCAGACTTCAGGTAGCTGAACGGGGTGCTCGCGCGGGTGACGACTGCGAGCTTGCCACGGAGGTCCTTGCCGGCCAGGTCCTCCGGCCGTGCCATGCCGGCGTCGACCGCCTGGAGCGTGCTGGTGCCGTACAGCCGGGCCGCATAGACCACTGGCTCCAGCGGGAGCGCCTGCCCGTTATAGGTCGCCCGGATCACCGGCGAGTGCCTGCGCTGCTGGAAGTGGAACTCGAACGTGCCGAGCTCCACCGGCTTGGTGGGCACCACATAGGAGTGGTCCCAGAGCGGGCTGAACGCGCCCTTCATGAAGTCGATCCCCAGCTTGCCGGGGAGCCGCTGGCGGTACCCGAGCTTGGCTCCGTTCGTCGCCACGGACTCCTTGGGCGTTGCGACCTTGACCTCCTTGCCCAGCCGGGCATCCAGCGTGATCGTCCGATCCGCCTTCACTTCCACCACGGGCTCACCGGCGAGGGTGTAGTCCGTGACCAGGGACGAGGTCTCGTCCCTCGTGTGGACGACACCCATGACGGAGTAGCGTCCCTGCGGCACCGCGACAGTCTTGGTTCCGCCCTGGGGGAAGACCTGCTGGAGAGCCCCCGTGTCCAGGTTGAACACCGCGAGCTCGCCGGTCGCCGGGTTTCCGTGCCGGTCGATCGTGTCGACGGTGAGGTCGACGGTGGGCACGTCCTTCGTCGCGCCGACGGTGGTGTGGATCGCGGTGCCGTCGGTGGCGGTGGCGGTGATGATGCCGGTGTAGTCGCCCGTGGCGCCGAGCTCGGGGTGGTAGGTCACCGTCACGCTCGCGGTGGAGTTCGCCGGGACCGTCACGCTGTTGGCGCTGAGAGTGAACGTGCCGTCCACCGGGGGCGCGGTCTCCCCGACGGTGAACAGGCGGAGCGACAGCGTGGTGTCCGTCGCGGAGGTGTTCACGTAGCTGATCGTCCTGGTGACCGGGGCGCTCTCGGCCGACTTCTTGCCCATGCTGACGACGGCGGGGCTGGAGTAGACCGTGGCGTCGACCGCCTTGGGCACGTCGACTCGGCCGCCGCCCTGCTGGTAGGCGGTGTACGGGCCCTGCTTGGCGGTGCCGACCAGCACCTGCTTGAGCCGGTCGGCGGTCCAGTCGGGATGGCGCTGGGCGAGGATCGCCGCGGCGCCGGCCACGTGCGGGGTGGCCATCGAGGTGCCGCTGGCCGCGGTGTAGTCGGCGTCGACGGCGGTACCCATCGAGGTGCCAGCGGCGCGCGCGGCGACGATGCCCACGCCCGGTGCGGTGATCTCCGGCTTGACCGCGAAGGTGTCCTTGAGCGGGCCGCGGCTGGAGAAGTTCGCGAGCTGGTCCTGCTTGGACACCGCGCCCACAGTCAGCGCGGCATCGGCGGCACCCGGCGAACCCACGGTCGACTTGCCCGGGCCCGTGTTGCCGGCCGCGATGACGAACAGCGCGCCGGAGGACGCGGTGAGCTGGTTGACGGCCTCGCTGATCGGGTCGGTGCCGTCACTGGGGGCCTCCGAGCCCAGGCTCATGCTGACGACATCCGCACCTTCGGCCACCGCCCACTCCATGCCGGCGATGACCCCCGACTGGGGGCCACTACCGGCATTGTTGAGGACCTTGCCGATGTACAGGTCGGCGCCCGGCGCCACACCCTTGTACTTGCCGCCCGACGCGGCACCCGAGCCGGCGATGGTCGAGGCGACATGCGTGCCGTGACCGTGGTGGTCGACCGCGTCGGGGTCGTCGGTGAAGTTCTGCGTCTTCTTCACCCGCCCCGCCACATCGGGGTGGTTGGGGTCGACACCGGTGTCGAGGACGGCCACCTTGGTGCCGGTGCCGTCGTAGCCCTTCGCCCACGCCTCCGGCGCGCCGATCTGCGGCACACTCTGATCCAGCGTCACCTGCACCGGCCGGTCGAGCCAGAGCTTCTTGATGCCGTCGGCGAGCTTCGGTGCCTTCGTCGCGGCGGCGCTGTCGTCGTCGACCGCCTCCCAGAACGTCGCCGCCTTCTTCTTGCTCGCGCGCAGGGCCACCGCATTGGCGCTGGGCAGCTCGTCGGCCTTCACCGAACCGGCCGGCGCGGCCTGCTTGAGCGCCTTGCCCGCCTTGCCCGGCGCGCCCGCGAAGGTCGCCATCAGCGGCACGGCGCGGCGGTGCGCGTCGTCGTAGCCGTACTCGACGAGCTTGGTGACGTTGAACAGCTCGCGGTCGAGCTCGTTCGCGGCAAGGTACGGCTGTGCCTTGTCCGGGATGACATAGACCTCGTCGCCCACCTTGATGGTGGAGAACGCCGCCGGGGTGCCGTCGGGCGCAGGCTCGACCGTCGCCGCCTGGAGGCCGTTGGCGTGGCGCTCCAGCGTCACGACCTCGCCCGTGACGAGGGTGAGTGTGTGTGTGGCGACGACCGGGCCGTTCTGCTGCGGCTGGCTCGCCCGGGTGGCCGGCGTTTCGGCGGCGGCGATGCTGGAGGTGCCGAGCGTCCCGGCCACACAGGCCGCGGCGAGCAGCGCCGTGAGTGCCCGATGTGAGCGGTGCGGCAGGCGCCGGAGTATGGGGATGGTCAGGTGGGGCGGGAACCTGGTTGCCCCAGCCGGTGGTGACTGTCTCATGCGGCAATGACCTTTTTCTGAGGGGAGAATGCGCGCGGATACCGCGCGGTTGCGGGGATTCGGCATCGCTCCGAGCGGCTGCGATGCATGGGGGTGGTGCCAACCAGTGCTGCTCCAGGCCGATCGGTGGCGCAGCGCCGGACGGCGAACGGCGCGTCCTGCTGCTGCGGCAGTGACCTGGCACCGGTCGGTCAGCCTGCGGGGTTCGCCCCGGAACCTGGTGCCGGGAGGGGCACTAGCTGCGTCGGAGAGCCAGGACGAATGGGCCGGTCGAGGCGGTCCGTCGGATTCGACCGTGCGCCAGAAGCCTTGCGGACGCGGGGGGATGAGTGGCGACAGGCGGAGGTGTTGGTTCCATGCCGTTGAGTGTTGTTCGCGCACCGGCTACCGGACGATTGGGCAGATGACCCAATTTTGCTGCCGCGCCCGCCTAACGGTGGGCGTCGGCCGGGCTGTCGACGACGACGCCGGCTTCGACGACCTTCACGGCCAGCGCCGTCCGGGACGACACCTCGAGCTTGCGCATCGCTGCTTCCACGTGCCGCGCGACCGTCTTCGGCGACAGGATGAGGACACCGGCGATCTCCCGGTTGGTCCGGCCTCCGACGAGCAGCCGGACTACGTCGAGCTCCCGGGGGGACAGTTGATCGCCGTAGCTTCGCCGTCCACCGTGCCACGACGGACGCTTCACCCCGACACCGTATGCACGCAGTGTGTGCATGACGCGCTCGGCGTCGCCACGAGCGCCGAGGGTGGACAACCCCTGGAAGGTTTCCGTAAGAACGGAGAGAGCCGCTTCGGACTGGTCCGCACGGAGCAGACAGCGGGCCTGTCGCTCGCGGCTGAGCAGGGCGTCGTACGGCCGTGGAAGGCCTTGCCACGCGTCGGCCGCACGCGCGAACAGTTCGGCGGCGCCGATTGGATCGCCTTGATGCTGGGCCACGATCGCCCTGCAGGTCGACAAGGCGGCGTGCGGGCCCGGTGCGCGGCGATCACGCACTCCCGCTGCGAAAGCGTCGACCAGGTCGCCGGCTTCGTCGGCGCGGCCGGCCATGAGCAGCGCCTCGGCCCGGACCGGGGCGAGTTCGGTGGCCCAGATCCAGGTGCCCTTGCGTTCCAGGAACCGGATCGGCTCGTCGGTCAGCTGAAGCACGTCGTCGATCCGCCCAGCGCCGAGCCGAAGCCTGGCCAGGGCGCCGGCAGGTTCGATGGAGTACTCCGCCCCGCCATGGCGGACCGCCTGTTCAAGGACGAGCCGCAGGCACTCGTCGGCTCTGTCCTGATCACCGCGGGCCGCATACAGCAAGCCGGTGACCATGGCCGGCGCCAGACGACTTACCGGCTGCAGGAGTTCCTCGTCACCGGCCAGCGATCCTGCCCGCTCGCCAAGCCCGTCCCAGGCTCCGGTGAGCCAGTCCAGGTGGGCCAGCGTCACCTGCCCTATCCCATGGAGCTTCCGGTACTGATACGTGTCGGCCAGCCCTACGGCCAGCGTGAGCACCCGCCTCGCCTCCGGGTACCTCCCCCAGATCAGCGCCATGTGCCCGACGTTGAGTTGGCCGACCGTGATCTGCTGCCTCTCCGCGGCGGTGGACGCGTCATCGGCGATCAACGCCGCCTCCGCCCACCCCTCCTCCTCACCGAGCAGCAAAAGCCCGCTCGCCCGCCCGACCCGGATGTTCAGCCGGTCCCCCGGCGCCATCGAGACCTGCACCCGCGCAACGCGCCGCAGCCACTTGAGGTGTTCGGCCGCCGGTGTCGTCGTCCCGTACGGCAGGCCGAGGAACATCATGGCGCGGGCTGCCTTCGCCGGGTCGTGCCCGAGGTCGGGCAGCGCTCGTTCCATCTCGATCCGGGACTGCTCGAACGCCTCCGTCTGCTGCAGCAGCCGGGCGACATGGAAGCGGATCTCCGCCGCCTCGCTCGGCGCCGGCTCACCGGTGTCCAGCACGAGGCGGAGAGCGTCCATCAGTTCGCGGTAGCGTTCGTGCCCGCTGAGCAGACAGAACGGAACCTTGCCGGTCAGCCGCACCACGTCGGCGGGCGGCAGGTCGGCGTTGGTGAGCAGATCGTGCACCAGGATGACCGCCGTCGCATCGTCACCCGAGCCGAGGGCGAGGTCGGCAGACTGTTCCGCGTAGCGGCACCACGCCGTCGTGTCGCCGGCCTCCCGGAAGTGGCGCGCCAGCTGGGCGACCGGGGACGGGGTGGCGCCTTCGAGGACGTGTGCGGCACGCAGGTGCATCGCCCGCCGCTGCGGCAGAGGAATCGCCTCGTACACCGCGCGGCACGCCAGCATGTGCCGGAACGAGACCAGCCCGCTGGTGTCCTCCCTCAGCAGCCCCGAACCCACCGCCTCCGCCAGGCCCGCCAGCCGACTCGCCGGATCGCCTTCCGGAGCCATCACATCGACGACGGCGTCCTCGGGGGCGGGATCGGTGAGTACGGCGGCCGCGCGCAACGCCGCCTGCGCCGCCGGGCCGAGCCGTGCGCCGCGTTCCAGTACGACGTCCCGCACCGTCGGCGGTACGTCGATCTCACTCAGTCGTTGCCGCGCCCAGGAATCGCCCCGCGGGGTCATATCAGCGCGGTTCCACATCAGCCGGACGGTCTCCTCGACCGCGAGAGGAAGCCCGTCGGTCCGGTCGTGCAGGATGGTCGCGAACTCGTCGGAAACCCGTTCCCCACCCAGCATCGAGGACACCATCTCGGCAGTCCCGGGAACATCCAACGGCTCCAACGACAGCCGCAGCCGCGCCGCTCCCGCCGGTTGCCGCGACGACAACCGCAGCAGCAAGGAGTCCGGCGCGATTTCCTCCGGACGGTAGCTCACGAGCAGACTGATGCGTTGCCGCGGACGTGATGCCAGGAACAGCAGAAACTCCAGGGTGGCCTCATCTGCCCAGTGCACGTCCTCAACCGCGAGCAACCCGATCTCGAGCCGCTCGAGGATCTCCTCGATGGCCCGGAAAAGTCGGTGTCGTGCCGCTGCTGCGTCTTCGGCCGGGTCGGGTGTGGGCGGCAACGCTGATGCCCACTCGGGGAACAACGGCCGGAGCGCCCCCGCCAGTCCGCTCAGGCCGAGCCGGGCGACATCCTCGGTCGCCGGTCGGATCGCGTCCACCACCGGCCCGAGCGTAAAGGGCTGTCGAACAGCCGGGCAGACGGCCAGCAGCACCCGCTGGTGGGCCGGGGCATGCGCCGCGAGTAGCTCCTGGGCCAGTCGGCTCTTACCGATCCCGGCCTCGCCCTCGATCAGCACGACCACCGGCGGGTCGGACAACGCCGCTCTCAGGGCGGCGAGTTCGCGCTCGCGTCCGACCAAGCCGGGTGATGCGATCGCCGGTAGGTCGCGTGTGTCGGAATCGCTGGTAGACATTCGCCCCACCGTTGGAGACAGACGACGGCGTGCCCGAACCGTCGTCTTCCGTGAACAATATGATCAGAGGTTACAAGGCGGGGTGGCAGGGGGATAGGCCACGTTCACAGGCGTGGTGCAGAAGGCGATCACTGTGGAGTCCCGGGGCTGATGTTTGTGTTGCCATCAGCCCGCCCGGGGCAGGGGTCTCCGTGTCACTTGCCTCAGCCTCGCACCGGTCCGCTCTGCCGCCGCGGTGGCTACAGACCGGCGGACGCTGCACCGGCGCCGCATTCTCGCACCGCATGCGCGCGGTTTTGGGCAGCGGGTTCCCCGAAGGGGCGTCACGCGCTCTGCCGAGGCTCAGCAGTTGTCACCGGCAGGGCCGGATGAGCTGAATCGACGAGTTGGTCGGCAGAGCCCAGGCCGAGGGCCTCCAGGCCCTTCGGTAGGAAGTTGAGGGATGCCGCGGTGTCCGGGGCTCGGAACGGGTTTGTCAACCGAGGGAGCGGCGGGCGGCCGCGGCGTCGGTGGGGTTCCAGCGGTGTCGGGGGACGGAGCTGAGCAGCAGACGTGTGTAGGGGTGGTGAGGCGCGTCCAGGATCTCGGCCGTAGGGCCCGCCTCCACCACCTGTCCCTCCCTGAGGACCATCACCTCGTCGGTGATGTGCCGGACGACGGCGAGGTCATGGGTGACGAATAGGAAGCCGATACCGACCTCACGCCGGATGGTGCCCAGGAGTTCGAGGACCTGCGCCTGAATGGACACGTCCAAGGCCGCCACGGCCTCGTCAAGGACGGGGACGCGCGGTTCGGCGGCCAGCGCGCGGGGATCGCCACGCGCTGATGTCGGCCGCCGGCCGCCGGCCGCCGGACAGCTTGCCGGGCAGGGCGGCCGCCTCCCGTTCGCCGAGCCCGACCTGGTCGAGGAGTTCGGCGACGCGCTCCCGCCGGGCCGTCGCCTCCATCGGGAAGTGGAGGCGCAGGACCTCCTCGACGCACCGGCCCACGCTCACCCGCGGATCGAGGGACAGGTACGGATCCTGGAAGACCATCTGGATCTCGCGTGCGCGGGCGAGTCGCTCGGCTCTGCCCCGGGCGGGCGCCGAGCGGTCACGTCCACCGATGCGGATGGTGCCGCCGTCGGGGCGCTCCAGGCCGACGAGCATCCGTACCGTCACGGTCTTGCCGCTGCCGGATTCGCCGACGATGCCGAGGGAGGAGCCCGGAGACAGGGTGAAGGACACGTCCTCCACCGCCGTGTGGTCTCCGTACCGCTTGCGCAGTCTCTGAACGACGAGTTCCTCGGTCGCCCCGGTCATGCACGCATCCCAGCCCCGCTCCTTCACCCACCCCCCAATTGCCGGTCGGTCTTACGCACACTGGTGAGGAACGGCGAGCCAGAGGTTCCGCTCGGCTCGCGCCGTGGCCGGGACGTCCTAGGATCCTGCTGTGGCCGTATTCCGGATCGAGCGATTCACCTCCCTCCCCGCCGCCGAGTCCTGGCGCCGGGTGACCGACTGGGAACGGCACTGCGCACACGTCCCGCTGACCCGGATCACCGTCCCGACCGGACTGCCCACAAGGATCGGGACCGTCTTCGTGGCCCGCACGGGTGTGGGCCCGCTGGCGTTCGACGATCCGATGGAAGTGGTGCGCTGGATGCCGCCGGTGACCGGGCGGGCCGGGCTCTGCCGGTTGGAGAAGCGCGGTTCGGTGGTACTGGGCCGGGCGTCGATCGATGTGTATCCGACGAAGTCCGGGTCCCATGTCGTGTGGGTGGAGGAACTCCGTATCCGGCTGCTGCCACAATGGGGCGATCCGCTGATCGCGGGAACGGGCCGCCGGCTGTTCGGCCGGGTGCTGGACGGTCTGCTCGACGGCACGGTGCGGCCGTAACTCCTGCGGTGCGCGGCTGCCGCCGCGGCCGTGCAACCGACGCGACAGCCGGGCAGCCGTGCATCCGGACCTGCGCCCGATGTGACCGTCACACGATCGACTCGTTTGTCGGTACGACGGTTATCGCCAACGGCTCGGAAGGCACCGATCCCATGCCGATCCACCCATCCCGGCAGCGCTCCACCCGCAGCAGCGAACGCCCCGGCGTCCAGCAGGCCGAAGCCGCGCTCGTGGAACATTACCCACGTCTCGTCCGGCTCGCCTACCTCGTTCTGCCGCCGTCGCTCGGCCGGCACCGACGGGTCCTCGCCGCCCATGCGGCCGTCCAGCGCGCCCTGCCCGGTCGGCGCACCGCCATCGCGGGATCTCCCGAACCGCTCCGGACCCGGGTCCCGGCACAGGGGCGGAGCGTACCGTCCCCGAGGCATCTCGCCGCGGCGCACGGCGCTTCCTCCGCATACGCCTGGGTGCGGCTGCGGGTGCTGCGTACCGCGCTGGCGTACGAGCGGCGGCCCCGCTGGTGGCCCGCGCGGATCCCGGCACCGGCCACGCTGCGCCCCGCGCTCCCCTTCGTCCGGGGGCTGCGGCTCTTCCCGCGCGCCGGTGGCGCGGAGGAACTGGCCCTGGACCGGACACTGTCCACGGTGTCCGCCGCCGTGCGGGCGGCGTTCGCGCTGCGGCTGCTGGAGGAGTTGACCGATCTCGAGGCGACGGTGCTGCTCGCGCGGGCGGGGGCGAGCGATGCGGCGGGCGCGGTACGTGCGGCCGGACGGCTGGGGTCCGCCGACCGGTCGCGGACCGAATCGCTGCTGCGCTCCGCCGAGTTCGACCCGTGCACGCTCCAGACCCGCCCCAGCGATCTGTTGCGGCGCAGGCACCGGCTGCGGGCGGTGGCCTCCGCTGCCGCGCTGTGCGTGATGGCGGGCGGTCTGGTCGTCCTCGCCGCGGAGAACGGTCCGGGCGGCCCGCAGGACGGTCCCGCGCGGGCCGGGTCCGCCGCCGTCGATCCGGCAGCGCTGCTGCGTACGGCTGCCACGGAATGGGCGGACACCTCACGCGTCGACTTCACCGCGTGGCCGGCCCGCGGAGACCGTACCCAGGACCGGGATCTGCTCGGCCGGGCGCTGCGTACCTGGGGGCAAACGCCACGCACCGTCCACGTCTCCACGTCGCCCGGGACGCTCTCCGTACCGCCCGCCCAGCCGCCCCGGCTGCTGTACGCGGGCGAGGTGGACGGTGCGGCCGTGGTGCTGTTCCACGACGGCGGCGTACGCGTGGTGCGTTACGCGGAGCCGCTGACCGGAGCCGGGGCGGCCGCGCTCGACTTCGCCCGGACCGATGACGCGGACGTGACGACGGGGGCAGCCGTCGTGGTCAGCCGCAGGGGGGACGGGGCCCGGTTCCTCCTCGCCCCGTGGGTCTCGGAGACCACCACGCGCGATCTGCTGGCGCCGAACGCTCCGGCGCGGTCGCTGAAGGTGGGCCGCGACGGTGTCACCGCACCCGTATCGAGCCCCTCGCCGGGCGGCAGTTGTGGCTCCTGGCCGGTGATGCAGCTGCGCTCCTCGGAGCACATCGCCGAGAACCACGCTTTCCTCCTCACCGATCTGGGCGATCTCGCTCCGGTCCATCTCACGTACACACCGCTGCCCGGCAAGGGCGCGCCGCCGCGCGGGCCGCGTGAGGCAACGGGTGGTGCGGCCCTGCTGAACTGGGCACGTACGGTGTGCTCGCTGCGGGCGCTGCGGGGCAGCGGCGTCCGTGCGGTCAACAACTGGGCCTTTGCCCGGCAGCCTCTGCCGGAGGCCGGGACACCTGCGGACTGGGTGTGCACCCGGGCCGACACCTGGCAGGGGCCCGGCCGGGTGCTGATCCAGTTCCTGCAGCCCGCCGCGTCGCTCACCGCCCCTGGTGCGGTGGTGGCCGACCGGCCCGATACGGCGCTGTGCAGCCGGTTCGGGCAGCACGTCCTGGCGGGCACGCACTGGAGAGCGCCGTCCGGCCGGTGGTACGTGCTGGCGGCGGGCAGCCGGGCCGTGAACCGGATCGAGGTGACGGGCACCGTGCGCGGGTCGGCGGACGGTACGACGCTGGCGGTACGGGCACCGCAGGACGCGCAGCTGGAGCTGAAGGCCCGGCTGCGCGAGGGCGGGACGCTGCCCGCGGTGCGCTGAGAGGGGCAAACGGGGAAGGGGCGGGGGCCGGGAGAGGCCGTTCGGCGTCTTCCGCCGGGTCGATGCGGCGGTCCGGTGCGAGACTCGGCCGCGTGACCGAATTCTCCGGCTCCGCGTCCCACGCCGACTCCGACCACGGCTCCGGCACTCCCGGTGGTACGCAGCTGCGCTGTCTGGTGACCGGTGCCACCGGCTACATCGGCGGCAGGCTGGTGCCCGCGCTGCTCGAAGCCGGCCACCGGGTCCGCTGTCTGGCCCGCACCCCGCGCAAACTGCGCGACTACCCGTGGGCGGACCGGGTCGAGGTGGTGCAGGGTGATGTCGCCGATGCCGCGTCGGTGCGGGCGGCGCTGGCGGACATGGACGTGGCGTACTACCTGGTGCATGCCCTCGGATCGGGGCGCGGCTTCGAGCAGACGGACCGTCGGTCGGCCCGGATCTTTGGCGAACAGGCGCGCACGGCCGGGCTCCGCCGGATCGTCTACCTCGGCGGCCTCACCCCGGCCGGGGTGCCGGATCGCGAACTGTCACCGCATCTGCGCTCACGGGCCGAGGTCGGGCGGATCCTGCTGGACTCCGGGGTGCCGACGGCAGTGCTGCGGGCCGCGGTCGTCATCGGGTCGGGTTCCGCGTCCTTCGAGATCCTGCGCCATCTGACGGAGCGGCTCCCGGTGATGGTCACCCCGAGCTGGGTGCGTACCTCGATCCAGCCGGTGGCGGTACGGGACGTGGTGCGGTGCCTCGTCGGCTCCGCCTCGCTCCCGGCGGACGTGAACCGCACCTTCGACATCGGCGGCCCGGACGTGATGACCTACCGCGACATGATGCAGCGGTACGCGCGGGTCGCCGGGCTGCCGCACCGGGTGATCCTTCCCGTCCCCGTGCTCACACCGGGGCTGTCCAGCCACTGGATCGGTCTGGTCACACCCGTACCGCGGTCCATCGCCCGTCCGCTGGCGGAGTCGCTGCGCAACGAGGTCGTCTGCCGCGAACAGGACATCACCCGTTACGTGCCCGATCCCCCGGGTGGCCCGATCGACTTCGACCAGGCCCTGCGGCTGGCACTGCAACGGATCAAGGAGGCCAGGGTGGACACCCGGTGGTCGTCCGCCGCGGTACCCGGCGCGCCCAGCGGTCCGCTGCCGACCGACCCCGACTGGTCGGGCGGCAGCCTCTACCGCGACGAGCGCGAGCTGACCGTGCCGGTGGCGCCGGATGCGCTCTGGCGGGTGATCGAGGGCATCGGCGGGGAGAACGGCTGGTACTCGTTCCCGCTCGCCTGGGCGGTACGGGGGTGGCTCGACCGGTTCGTCGGAGGCGTGGGGCTGCGGCGCGGACGACGGGACGCACAACGGCTGCGGGTGGGCGACTCGCTGGACTTCTGGCGGGTGGAGGAGATCGTTCCGGGTCGGCTGCTGCGGCTGCGTGCGGAGATGCGGTTGCCCGGTCCCGCGTGGCTGGAGCTGTCGGTCGGCCGCGACGAGGAGGGGCGGACCGTGTACGGACAGCGGGCCCTGTTCCATCCCCGCGGGCTCCTCGGCCACGCCTACTGGTGGAGTGTGTGGCCGTTCCATTCGGTGGTCTTCGGCGGCATGGCACGCAACATCACGGCGGCCGCCCGGACAGCACCGCGACGGACCGCGACGTAACATCCGTACAGTTGAAGACATCTGATGACGCGACAGATATGGTACGGGTCGCCGCGGACCGGGTGCGTCCGCCGCCGATCGCACGGGAGGTGCGCCCCATGGCACGTCGGCTCCGCTCCGTGGACCTCGGCTTCGTCCGGACCGCCCCGCTACGGCTGGTCTTCGCCGCCGACGCTTCAGCGCCTCCCGCGGTGGTGTACCGGGCGCTCGCCGAGGAAGTCGACGGCTGGCCCGGCTGGTTCACCGCGGTGACGGCGGCCCGGTCCACCGCGGCGGGCGCGGGCCGTGAGATCCGGCTCAAGGGTGGCACGGTGTTCCACGAGACGATCGTCGCGAAGGAACCCGGTGAGCGGTACGCGTACCGGGTCGATGAGACCAACGCACCTGCTCTGCAGGCCCTGTTGGAGGAGTGGCGGCTCACCCCCACGGCAACCGGGACACGCGTGCAGTGGACCTTCGCCGCCGACGGCCCCGCGGCGTTCCGGTTCGTCCTGCGACTGGGCCGACCGGCACTGGGTCGGGCGTTCAGGGACGCGGTGCGCAATCTCGACAAGCGGCTGGCCGCAGCCTCCGCCTGAGAGGGGGGCGGTCACTCCCCCACGTCGCCGTCGACGGCCTCGCCCATCAGGTCGGCCTGCCCGTGGTGACGGCCGGGCTTCAGCAGGGCCAGTTACCGGTGACCAGGAAGCGTCGGATCGTCGCGGCGTACGGGGCGATGTCCAGGCCCTGTTCCGCGAGCCAGTTGTCGGAGTAGTACTTGTCGAGGTAGCGGTCTCCCGGGTCGCAGAGCAGTGTGACGATGCTGCCGGTGCGACCCTGGTCCACCATTTCGGCGACGATTTTGAACGCGCTCCACAGCCCGGTGCCGGTGGAGCCGCCCGCCTTGCGGCCGATGGCCTGTTCCAGGGCGCGCACAGCGGCGACGCTGGCTGCATCCGGCACCTTCATCATCCGGTCGATGGCGCCGGGCACGAAGCTCGGTTCCATCCGGGGCCGGCCGATCCCCTCGATGCGTGAACCGCAGTCGCTGGTGGCGAGGGCGTTGTGGTCGGTCCAGCCGTCGAAGAAACAGGAGTTCTCCGGGTCGGGCACACAGATCCGGGTGTCGTACTGCATGTAGTGCACATAGCGGGCGATGGTCGCCGAGGTGCCGCCCGTCCCGGCGGTGGCGACGATCCAGGTGGGCTCCGGATAGCGCTCCAGCCGCAGCTGCTGGTAGATCGACTCGGCGATGTTGTTGTTGCCGCGCCAGTCGGTGGCCCGCTCGGCGTAGGTGAACTGGTCCATGTAGTGGCCCCCGGAGTCGGCGGCGAGCCTGGCGGACTCCTCGTACAGCTTCTGGGCGTCGTCGACGAAGTGGCACTGACCGCCGTGGAATTCGATCAGCCGGCACTTCTCGAGGCTGGTGGTGCGGGGCATCACCGCGATGAACGGCACCCCGATCAGCTTCGCGAAGTACGCCTCCGAGACGGCCGTCGAACCGCTGGACGCCTCGATCACCGGCCTGCCCGGCCGGATCCAGCCGTTGCAGAGCCCGTAGAGGAAGAGCGAGCGGGCCAGCCGGTGCTTGAGGCTGCCCGTGGGGTGCGTCGACTCGTCCTTGAGGTAGAGATCGATCCCCCAGGCCTCGGGCAGCGGGAAGCGCAGCAGATGCGTGTCGGCGGAGCGGTTGGCATCGGCCTGGACCTTGCGGACGGCCTCCTTCAGCCAAGCCCTGTAATCATGGTCGGTGCGGTCGATGTCGACGGTTGCCGTGACATCGCCGTCGGGCCTGCGCTCACTGGTGTTCATCAGCACGCTCCTGCTCATCGTGACCGGACTTGCGGGCCACCGGCCCCCGCATCCCACGATAGGCCCCCTACCTGCACAAACTTTGACTTTGGGGATCCATAGCACTGCCTTGGTGCGGGGAGCGGGACGACCGCGGCACACCGTGGCGCATTCGCGACATGCTGCCTCGCCGCGACCTGGTGCGCCTGCGGCCGTGTGGGCAGACTGACCGCCAGAAGCGCAACGAAGGGGGCGAACCAGCCATGAAGGAAACGGAGTTCAGCGCGACAGGAGTACGGATCGAGCGGTGGGCCCGGTCGCTCACCAGGGCCGGTCAAGTGATCGTCAAAGACGGCCGGGTGGCACTGCTGACCAGCTACGGGCGGGAGATCGACAGCGCCCCGGCGGGGGCGGTGCGTGCGCGCAGGCCATGGTTCGCCGGAGTCGACTCGACGGTGGCGCGGGTCAACGGGACGTGGTATCGGCTGACCATGGGGCAGCGCGACCGCGGGCCGGCCCGTGCGGGGCCGTCGCGTCGCTTCCTGGAGGCGCTGCGCAGCGCGGGCGCCCGGCCGGGCGGAGAAGCGGGGCCGGCCGAACGGGGCTGACGGTGCGCCACGGCCGGGTCACCGCGAGTTGCGGAGCCCTGACCTCTGAGTGACATTGGAATCGCGTCACTCATGGTTTACCGGCGGTGACACTGTGATCCAGCCCGCCGGACCAGGAACGACAGACGGCCACCGCCGACTCCGTTCCGTCGTCTTCTTCCGGACCTATTTCGGGGAGTCGCAGCCGTGATCAGCGAGCCAAGCAGGCACTGCTCGGTGGAGCTCCAGGCCCTGCCGTCGCGGATCGGTCAGGTCCGCAGAATCATCTCGGCGCAATTGCGCTACTGGCATCTCGACCCTCTGATCGACCAGGCAGCGCTCGGCGTCACGGAGCTTCTGACCAATGTCCACCGGCATGCACAGCCGGACAAGACGTGCACCGTCGAGATAGAGCTGCTGCTCGAACGTCTGACGGTCTCCGTCCACGACCACGACCCGCGGCTGCCGACCGTGCGCGCGGCCGATGCCTCCAGCACCTCGGGGCGCGGACTCGCGATGATCGCCGCAGTCAGCGAGAGCTGGGGTTTCCGGCCGTGGGGCAGGGCCGGGAAGGTCGTCTGGTTCACGCTGTCGGCTCCTTGTGCGACGGTGACTCTGCCGCCGAACTCGCTGTACGGGGCGACGACCGACGGCCCGTTCGGCGCCGTGACCACCACGTCTCCGCTGGAGGCCGTGGCGCACACCGACGCCCGGTCCGCCGTGGTCGGTTAGGGCTTGATCCGAAAGACAGGCCCTGGACTCAGCGAGGAGCGGGGCGCCCGCCGGCGCCCCGCTCCTCGCTGCCCGTGTTCAGTCGGCTGCGATGGCACGGAGCACGTCCAGGCGCGCCGCACGCCGAGCCGGTCGCCAGCCGGCCAGCGCCCCTGCGGTGATCCCCACCAGAGCGATCACCAGCAGCCGCGTGGGCGGCAGCGCGAAGGCGAACGGGGTGTCGCCCGCACCTTCGGACGCCTTCACGAGCACCCAGCCGAGGAAGCCGCCGAGCAGCAGACCGCCTGCTGTGCCGAACGCGGCGACCAGGACGGATTCCCAGCGGACCATGGTCCGCAGCTGACTCCTGGTCTGTCCGACGGCCCGCAACAGGCCCAGTTCCCTGGTGCGTTCATGGATGGCCAGGGTGAGGGTGTTGGCGATCCCGAGCAGAGCGATCAGTACGGCGAGCGCCAGCAGCGCGTAGACCAGCGTGAGCATCATGTCGATGGAGCCGGCCGAGGACCGCGCGTACTCGCCGCGCGTCTGCACGTCCGGACTGCCGTACGCCGCAGCGGTCTTCTCGACTGCCGCCTTTCCGTCGGCGGTCGACACCCCGTCCTTGAACGACACGGCGATGAGCCTGTCGGAGTCCTGTGCGCGGTGCGGCGCCCAGGCCTGCCGGGTGATGACGTAGGTGCCCGCCAGTTCCGACCGGTCGTAGACCGCGCGGACCGTAAAGGTCTGCTGCTTGCCGTCGGTGAAGGTGAGCCTGGCGGTGGAGCCGGTGTGCAGACCGCGCTCGGCTGCCTCCGCGCCGGACACGGCGATGCCGTTCGGACCCAGTCCGTTCATGGATCCGCGGACCGGGCCGAGGTCGAAGACCCTGGCGAGCGCGGCAGGGTCGGTGACGGTCAGGGCCCGTCCCGCGCCGTTGACCTCCGCAACGCCCTTGCCGAGGCCGACCGCGGTGGACACTTCCGGCAGCCGGCCGACGGCGGGCGCGAGTGCGGGGCTGAGACCGCTGCCACCGGCGCCGAACGCGGGTGCGCTGATGGCGACATCACCGGCGAAGGACCGATCCACGGTCTGGTTCATGGTCGCCTTCAGGGAGGCGCCGAAAACGGTGAAGAGCGAGACGACCGCGACGCCGATCATCAGCGCGGTCGCGGTGGCGGCGGTCCGTTTGGGGCTGCGCAGCGCGTTGCGCCTGGCCAGTGCGCCGGTGACACCGCGCAGCCGGCCGAGTGGAGCGCCGAGGATCCGTACGGCGTATGTGGAGGCGGCCGGGCCGAGCACCACGAAGGCGGCGAGCGCCAGGACCGCACCGGCGGCCGACGGCCAGACGGACGGATGGGCCAGGACACCGATCAGGATGGCGCCCAACGCCGCGAGCAGCAGCAGGACACCGGTGACGGCTCGGGTCCGGGAGGCCGCCGAGTCGTCGACGGCGGTCTCGCGCAGGGCCGCGAGCGGTGCGGTGCGCCCCGCGTGGACGGCGGGCAGGAGGGCCGAGCCGAGACAGACGAGTACACCGACGGCGAGCGGAAGCAGCAGCGAGATCCCGCTGATCACGAGCGCACCGTCGGGGAACGGGAAGCCCACGGCGGGGAAGAGCGCTTGCAGTCCGGCGGCGATCCCGATGCCCCCGGCCAGTCCGGCGGCGGAGGCGAGCACGCCGACCGCGGTCGCCTCGACGAGGGTCGAGCCGAGAATCTGACGGCGGGACGCGCCGAGGGCGCGCAGCAGGGCGTTCTCCCGGGTGCGCTGCGCGACGACGATCGCGAACGTGTTGTGGATGGAGAATGTGGCGACCAGCAGGACGATCCCGGAGAACACCAGCAGCAGCGTGGTGAACAGGCTGAGGAACGCACCGGAGATCATGCTCTGGTTCTCGGCGGCGGAGGCCTGTCCGGTGATGGCCTCCGTGTCGACGGGCAGCACGGGAGTAAGCGCGTCGACGAGTTCCTGCTGGCTGGTGCCGGGGCCGGCACGCACCTGGATGCTCGACGCCTCGCCGGGCTTCGGGGTCAGGTACTTCTCGGCGTCGGCCTGCGTCATCCCGGTGTAGGTGGCCTGGCCCATGCCGTCCTCGCCGCCGAAGGTGGCCAGGCCGACGACGGTGACGCGCACGGGGTCGGGGGTGCGCAGTACGGTCGTGTCGCCGATCTTCAACCCTCCCCTGTCGGCGGTGCCGCGGTTGATGACGACTTCGCCGGACCGGGACGGGGCTCGCCCTTCGGCGAGCTTGTAGGGGTTGAGCTTCGGGTCCTGGATCCAGTTGCCGGCGACGGTGGGCGGGCCCTGGCCACCGATGGGCTTGCCGTCGGCGCCGATCAGCTGCCCGGCGCCCTGGATGTCGGGGGCCGCGGCGGCGACGCCCGGCGTCTGCTCGATCGTCTTCACGAGAGCGGTGCTCACCGGCTGCCGGGTGCCCTGCCCTTCACCGGACACGGTCACCGCATTCGTACTGCGGACCACGGCGTCCGTACCGCCGGCAGCGTTCGCGAACATCGTGCCGAAGCTGGCGCGCAGGGTGTCGCCCATGACGAGCGTGCCCGTGAGGAAGGCGACGCCGAGCAGAACGGCCGTGAACGTGCCCGCGAAACGACGCTTGTGGGCACGGAGCGAGGAAACGCCGAGGCGCAGGGAGGCGCGGGCGCCGGTCATGGCGTCACCGCCGTTGCGCCCGGCGACGGGTCGAAGCCCTTGAGCCGGTCGAGCACGCGTTCCGCGGTGGGGTCCTGCATGCGGTCGACGAGGCGCCCGTCCGCGAGAAAGACGACCTCGTCCGCGTGGGCTGCGGCGACCGGGTCATGGGTGACCATGACGACCGTACGGGAGGTCCGGCGAACGGTGCGCCCGAGGAGCCGCAGCACCTCCTCTCCGGCCCGGGAGTCGAGGTTGCCCGTCGGTTCGTCGGCGAAGACGACGTCGGGGTTGCCCGCGAAGGCGCGGGCCACGGCGACGCGCTGCTGCTGCCCGCCGGAGAGTTCGCTGGGCCGGTGGTGCAGCCGGTCCCGCAATCCCACGGTGTCGATGAGCGCGTCGATCCACTCCCGGTCGCCGCGCTCCCCCGCGAGGTCGATGGGGAGGGTGATGTTCTCGGCGACGGTGAGGGTCGGAATGAGGTTGAAGGCCTGGAAGACGAAGCCGATGCGCTGTCGGCGCAGCAGGGTGAGCCTGCGGTCGTCGAGCGCGCTGAGGTCCGTGTCGCCGATGAGTGCGGAGCCGGAGGTGAGGGTGTCGAGTCCGGCGGCGCAGTGCATCAGGGTGGATTTTCCGGAGCCGGAGGGCCCCATGATCGCGGTGAAGCGGCCGGCCGGAAAGTCGACGCTCACCCCGTCCAGGGCCCTGACCTCGGTGTCACCCGTGCCGTAGACCTTCACGGCGTCGACGACGCGGGCGGCGGCGACGACGCCGGTGCGGATGGTCGTGGTCATGCCGCACCTCGCCGGCCCGTACGGCCGAACTGCTCGTCCAGGACGGAGAGCCGGCGCCAGTACTCGTCCTCGTCGATCTCGCCCGCGGCGAAACGGCGGCCGAGCAGAGTGATGGGCGACTGTTCGCCGAGGGCGGCGGGGTCGCTGTGTCCGCCGCGCGGGCCCCAGGGACCGCGTCGGCCGCCTCGCCACACGGTACGGCGCAGGACGGTGAAGACCGTGACGGCGACGGCCGCCCAGACCAGCGGGAAGAGGAGGATCCACGGCCCGGGTCCACCGGAGTAAGCCAGGGTGTTCATCTCGGTCAGCTCCCTCGGTTCAGAGTTCTCGGTCGGCGTTCTTCCGACGCTTCCGAGCCTGGCCCCGGGAGGGGGTCCGAGTCGTCGTACGGTCAGCGGCAGCGCACATACCCCCGCGGGAGTACGCGGCGGTCCCGCGGCTGCTCCCGTTGGCCGGCCAACATTCCCGGTTTCTGTACCTGCTGGTATGTGCAGTGAGCTTCATGAGCACTCCGGATCGTCTGATCGAAGCCACCCAGGAGCTCCTGTGGGAGCGCGGCTATGTGGGCACGAACCCGAAGGCCGTCCAGCAGCAGGCGGGCGCGGGCCAAGGCAGCATGTACCACCACTTCACGGGCAAGCCCGACCTGGCACTGGCGGCCATCCGTCGCACGGCGGCGGCGATGCGGGCCACCGCAGAACAGGTGCTGGGCGGCCGGGGATCGGCGTACGGGCGGATCTCCGCGTATCTTCTGCGCGAGGGTGACGCACTGCGCGGCTGCCCGGTCAGTCGGCTGACGATGGACCCGGATGTCATGGCCGGCGACGAGCTGCGCGCCCCGGTCGACGAGACGATCGGCTGGCTCCGCGGACGGCTCGCCGAGATCGTCCAGGAGGGCCTGGACCAGGGCGAGTTCGACAAGGCGCTGGTGCCCGACGAGATCGCGGCAACCGTGGTCGCGACGGTGCAGGGCGGCTATGTGCTGGCCCGCGCCTCGGGCTCTACGGCGGCCTCGCTGCGCGCGAGGTAGGAGACCTCGACGGTGCCGGTGCCGGTGACCTCGGCGGTGGTGACGGCGCGCGGCTTCGGCTGGTACTCGGTGTTCAGGACGCCGTACAGGACCGGGCCGGTGCACGCGGCGACGACTGCGGCGGCGATGACGAAGCCGCGCCGGTTGTTGCTTGAGCCGTTGCGCGATGCCGCCGCCGGGCCAGCGGGTCCCTTTTCGGCCACATCGGAGGATTCTGCGACTGAAACCGGTTGTCCGGTATTCAACGTCGGGTCTGCTGGTGCACTCACGGCCCCTCCAGGCTGAATTCGCCCGATGCAAAGTCGGGCGGTTATACACCACGGCGAGGCATTGAATCCAACGCTAAGGCAAATCGGCGCATAGTGAGGCCGATTCGGCGTCCAACTATCCTGATATGTCTTGTCGCTTGACGGCGCATCAATTCTCGAACTAGAAACCGCGGCGCTGCGACCGAGAGTCGCCCGGGAGGGGTGAGCTGTCTCTTGACGTTCCGTCGGCGCCGGCGGTTCCTCAAGCATGCCCAGCTCGCAGGGTGGGTCGCGGTGTTGTTCCTCCAGGTCCCCCGGCCTTCCGGGCGGACCACGACGTGCCCGTTTCGATATCTGTGCAACGGGTGCACCATGGAAAGGGTTTGGGGTGAAAGTTCGGTACGGGAGATTCATCTCCTGTCTAGTGGTTTCGGCCGTGGCGAGTTCGCTGCTGCCGCAGATCGCGTATGCCGCACCGTCCTCGTCATCAGACGGCGGTGGGGACAAGGGAATCGTCGACACCGTCAAGGGCTGGTTTTCCGACGAAGATGACAGCGATAATAAGCCGCCCACCGGTGACAAGTTGGAGATACCCAGTCGGCAAAGGCTGCCGAAGGGTAAGAACTCTCCGAAGGCCACTCGGGTCAAGGAGCTGACGGGCAAGCGGACTTCGCAGGCCCGGTTCTGGCAGATGTCGGACGGCAGCGTTGAGGCCGACCTGACGGCCGTGCCCACGAACTACAGGTCCGGCACATCCTGGCTGCCGATCGACACTACGGTGCGGTCCTCACACGCCAAGGGTTTCGACTTCGCCAACACGGCCAACGAGGGCAAGAGCTGGTTCGGTTCGGACGCGGGCAGGCTGCTGCGCTTCCAGTCCCCTGACGGCCGCTCGGTCACCATGGGTCTCGACGCCGACAGAGCGAGCCTCAAGCCCACCGTCAAGGGCGACACCGTCACCTACAGCGACGCCGTCTCCGGCGCGGACCTGGAGTACAAGGTCGGCCGTGGCCAGGTGAAGGAGAACATCGTTCTGGATCAGGCCCCGGCGGGCCCGGTCTCCTACACCTTCACGCTGAACACCGACGGGCTGACTCCCAAGGCGCGTAAGGACGGTTCGGTCGCGCTGTTCGGTGAGCTGCCGAACACCCCGGTGATGGTGATCCCGGCTCCGTATATGACGGACGCGAAGAAGGGTGCGCTGTCGCCGACCGGCGGCACGTACTCCACGAAGGTCACTCAGAAGCTGACCCGGGTCGGCAAGCAGTGGAAGCTGGTCGTCACACCGGACACCGCGTGGCTTGCCGCCAAGGACCGTCAGTACCCGGTCGCGATAGACCCGACGATCACGATCGCGCCGAATGCGGCGACCTCGCAGGACACCATGGTCCTCTCGGATCAGGCGGGGGTGAACTTCAACAACACCTGGAAGCTGTCGGCCGGCAAGACCGACACCGGCATCGCCCGCTCCCTGATCAAGTTCCCGCTCTCCGAGATCCCCTCAGGCACGAAGATCGACTATGCCCGTCTGGGGATGTATTTCGACCAGGCGCACACCACCAACGCCAACGATGTGACCATCGGCGCCTACCGGGCGACCGGCGCGTGGGACGAGTCGACGGCGACGTGGAGCAAC
This sequence comes from Streptomyces sp. NBC_01320, assembly GCF_035974375.1. NCBI lineage: Bacteria > Bacillati > Actinomycetota > Actinomycetes > Kitasatosporales > Streptomycetaceae > Streptomyces > Streptomyces sp. NBC_01320. The sequence goes on along the minus strand of NZ_CP108390.1, from coordinate 9,620,247 downwards.
ACCAACGCCCTGGTCGGCGAGCTGTCCGGCACCACCGTCATGCAGGACGACGGCGATGTGGGCACGGCGGCGGTCGGCTCGTGGCCGGGTGGCACCACCACGGGTGGGGCGGCGACCAACGACGACTTCGTCTACAACAAGACGACCTCCACCGGTCAGTCCTACACCTGGCAGCCCAATGTGGCCGAGACCGCGTCCTACCGGGTGGATGTGCACTACCCGGCGGCCTCCGATGCGGCCACCGCGGCCCCGTACACGGTGACCTACCGGGACGGCACGAAGAACTACACGGTCAACCAGACCGGCACCGCCGGCACCTGGAAGACCCTGGATGCCACCCAGTACTACTTCGCCAAGGGCAACACGGGCAAGATCGTGCTCGGCGGTACGGGATCGGCCACGACCCGAACCCTGGCCGACTCGATCCGGCTGGTGAACCCGGCCTCGATCGTGAAGAACGCCGGCGAGTACAACCAGTGGCATGACTTCGCGGTTACCGACACCGTCCAGAAGTGGGTCTCCGGCACGGCGACCAACTACGGGTTCATTCTCAAGGGCACCGACGAGTCCGGTACGGCCCTGACCGGTGGTCCGCGCTACGAGGCCGGCGACGGCTCCGTCTACGGCGGCGAGACCTCCAGCATCCCGCGGCTGACGGTCACCTACGGCAAGGTCGGCACCACGCTGAAGTCGCCGACCGTGGTGCACTCCACGGGCCCCGAGCTGTCCTGGTCGAAGTACACCAACACCACGGGTGACACGGGTCTGGACATCGCCGAGTACCAGCTGCACCGCTCCACGCAGCAGGTCTTCACCCCGTCCGCGGCGACGCTGATCGCGCCGATCGCATCGGGCGCGACGACCTACACGGACACCACGGCGGTGCCGACCCCCGACTCGTCCTCGGCCGAGATCGGGAAGTCGTACTACTACCAGCTCGCGGTGAAGACGAAGGACGGCCAGCTGCTCGGCTCGCCGACCCGCGTCGTCGGTATCCCCAAGGCCGGCCGCACCATGAAGATCATCCAGGGCAGCCAGGGCGGCGTCACCGATACCACCCTGTCCTCGCAGCAGCCGACGACGAACCAGGACGCCATCCAGTCCTTCGGCGTGGGCCAGAAGTGGCTGAGTGTCGGCAACAACTCCACGACGTACGGCAAGACCCGTGCCGTGTTGAAGTTCCCTACCACGGGCATCCCCACCACCGCCACGGTGCTGGAGAACAAGATGTACATGTGGGGTGCGGAGACCACCACCGGCACCGACGGTGCGATCTATGAACTCCACGGTCTGACCAAGGACTTCGACGAGACCACCGCCACGTGGAACAACCTCAACGCCACCACCGCGTGGACCACGGCGGGCGGCGACATGTCCGCGACCGTCTCCGACACCGTCGCCTCGGTCTCGGAGGTGGGACGGCACTGGTGGGACGCGACCGGCCTGATGCAGTCGTGGGTGAAGACCCCGACCGGCAACCACGGTGTCGCGGTCAAGCTCAAGGACGAGACGACCACCGGTCCACAGGAGCGCACGCTGTTCCTGAACGGCGAGGCCGCCGAACCGCAGTTGCGTCCGTACATGCAGGTGATCTACGTCGATGCGGCGACGGAGGACACCTACTACGCGCCGCAGACGCCGGCCCGTATGACGCCGAACTCCACGTACACGGTGGAGTTCACGGTTACCAACACCACCGCGACGGCGTGGGCGGCCAGCGAGCGCGAGCTCTCCTACACCTGGAAGCTCCCCGACGGCACGGACGTGACGACGGGCGGCAACCAGCTCAAGACCGCCATCCCGGCCCTCCTGCCGGGCAAGTCGGCCACGATCCAGGCCAAGGTCGCCGCCCCGATCAACTCGGACTCCGGCAACAAGCGCAACGAGTACGTCCTCGGCTGGGACATCCGCAAGATCTCCGACGGCACCTGGCTCTCCGCCGGCACCGGCGGCATCCCCTCGCTGAAGCAGAACGTGGCGGTGGAGGACCCGACGTCCAACACACTGGGCATGGAGAAGTTCTACTCCTACACCGGCAAGAACACCGGCGCCGGGTCGAACTTCATGAACAACCTGGCCTCCGGCAACGGCGTGTGGCAGTACAACGCCTTCACCAACCCCGGCCGCGGACTGAGCACCTTCGCCCGCTTCGCGTACAACAGCCAGGACACCTCGGACACCGTCGCCGGCCACGGCTGGTCGTTCCAGTTCGCGGGCCCCATCCGGCTCGGAGCGCCGCTGGACTTCCACCCCAACCCCAACCCGACCGAGATCCGTCTCCCGGACGGCGACGGCACCACGCACGTCTTCCGCAAGCAGGCGGACGGCAGCTGGAAGGCCCCGGCGGGCGTCCACTACAAGGTCACGATGAAGGCCGGCCTGGACTGCAAGCCGACCAAGGACCCGGTCCCGGACGCCTGGACGCTGACCCGTCCCGACGGCACGCGTTTCCTCTTCGGCTGTGACGGCTACATGACGTCCACGGTCGACAAGAACGGCAACACGCAGACGTTCACGTACGAGGAGCGCAAGTCCAACAACAAGCCGACCAAGTTCCTCAAGTACATCACCGACCCGGCCGGCCGGCAGACGCTCACGGTCGACTACTGGACCAAGGGCCAGTCCGGCTACCAGTACGTCAATGACTCCGGGGTCCTCACCACCGACGCCGGTGCGCTGAACAACTCGAAGATCTACGACCACATCCGCTCGGTGACCGACGTCTCCGGCCGGAAGCTCGATTTCTACTACACCACCAAGGGCCTGCTCGGACAGTTCACAGACGGTGTGGGCTCGACGCAGCCGAAGGTCTTCAAGTTCACCTACGACGCCACGCAGGGCAACAAGAACGTCAAGCTCGTCAAGGCCACCGACCCGCGCGGCAACGCCACCAACCTGGCGTACTACGCCCCGCAGGCCGGCGACGACCCGAAGTACCACTGGTGGGCCAAGACGATCACCGACCGTCTGAACGGCAGCACGGGCTTCACGTACAAGGCCAACACGGCGAACCCCGAGTTCACCGACACCAAGGTCACCGACGCCGAGGCTCACGCCACGGACTACGTGACCGACGACTTCGGCCGCCCGGTCCAGACGACCAACGCCAAGTCCCAGACCACCAAGATGTCGTGGGACGCCGACAACAACGTCACGTACCTGGAGGAGGTCAACGGCGCCAAGACCGCGTACTGCTACGACCAGAAGACGGGCTACCCCCTTTGGTCGCGGGACGCGGAGAACAACAAGGGCGGCGTCCCGCCATCCTCGGACTGCGCCCCGGGCACGTACCCGGCGAACTCGCAGCAGTACAGCTACCAGACCCGCCTGGACGGCTTCTCCGCCGACCTGTTCACCAAGACCTCACCCGAGGGCCGCAAGTGGCAGTTCGGCTATGACTCGTTCGGCAACCTGAAGACGGTCACCGACCCCAAGGGCGTCGCGACCACCGCGGTCCCGGACGACTACACCACCACGTATGTCTACGACGCCTATGGCCAGCTGACCAAGGCGACCGACGCCAACGGCAATCCGACGACCAACAGCGACTTCAGCCCCACCGGCTACCCGGCGAAGATCACCGACGCGCTGAACAAGTCCACGGCGTACGTCTACGACGTACGGGGCCAGGTCCGCGAGGTCACCGACGCGTTCGGCAAGAAGACCACGCAGACGTACGACACCTTCGGCCGTCCGATGGACAAGGTGGTGCCGAAGGACCAGGCTGCCGGCGATCTGATCACGTTGGCGGCGCCGGAGTACGACGCCAACGACAACGTCACACAGAAGGTTGCGCCCAACGGTGCGACTTCGACGGCTGTTTACGACGCGGCGGACCAGATCACTTCAGCCACCGCGCCGAAGGACACGGACACCTCTGCCGAGCGCAAGACGGTCTACACCTACGACAAGGTCGGCAACCTCAGGACGACGACCGAACCCAAGGGCGTACTGACCACAGCGGACGCCACCGATCACGTCACCTCCAACGCGTTCGACGAGATCTACCAGCTCACCTCCGTGGTGAACTCTGAGCAGCACAAGATCTCGTATGAGTACGACAGCGTCGGCAACGTCACCCGGATCGTCGATCCGAAGAAGAACGCCACCTCGGACCCGACCGACTACCTGACCAAGACCGCCTACGACCTGAACCACCGGGTCACCGCGGTCACAGACGCAGCCGGCAATTCCATCTCGACCACCTACGACAAGGACTCCTTGGTCACCCAGACCAAGGATGCCGAGGGCAACATCACGTACGTCGACTACGACGAGCGCGGAAAGCAGAAGGAGGTTCGGACCCCCTACGAGGGGACCACGTTCCGCAAGACGCAGTACGAATACGACCAGGTCGGAAGCACCACCAAGGTGATCTCACCGCGTGGTGTGGCCACTGCCGCCACGGATGACTTCACCCAGCGCACCGAGTACGACGCGCTGAACCGTCCGGTCAAGCAGTTCCAGCCGTACGACCCGACCGACGCTCGCTATAACGACCCCAACGTCTACATGCAGACTGTGTACGACGCGGTGGGCCGGGTGTCGAAGAAATCGCTTCCGCCGTCCGAGGGCCAGTCGGTCCGCAATGACACGGTCTACGACTACTTCGACAACGGCTGGGTGAAGAAGTCCACCGACCCGTGGGACATCACCACCACCTACGACTACACCGTGCTCGGGCAGCAGAGGGCCCGCACGTTCACCTCGGCGGGCGGTTCCTCGGACCGCACCATGACGTGGTCGTACTACCCCGACGGCAAGCTGAAGTCCAAGGCGGACGACGGTGTTCCGGCGGGCAAGTCGGTCGTCCTGGTGGACAACTCCGACAGCCAGCACACCTCTGCCACCGGGACCTGGGCCACGGGCGACATCGCCGGGCAACAGGGCTACGACCACCGCACGCATGCGGCCGGTACGGGCACCGACGCCTACACGTGGACGCTGAACATCCCCAAGGACGGCACGTACACCGCGTACGTGAGGTACCCGAAGGTGACCGGCGCCGCCACATCCGCCAAGTACACCCTCACCCAGGGCTCGACGTCGCACCCGTCGGTGACCAAGGACCAGAACGCCGCTACGGGCACCTGGGTCTCCCTCGGCTCCTACAGCCTCAAGCAGGGCAACGACGCCAAGCTGAAGCTGGACCAGAACAGCGCAGGCATCGTCGTCGCCGACAGCGTGAAGCTGGTACGGGAGACCACCGGCGAGACGGACAACGAGAAGAAGTCCTTCGCCTACGCCTACGACGTCAACGGCAACCTGACCTCGATCGACGACACCTCCTCCGGTGCCAAGATCGACGCCTACACGGTCGTCTACACCGGCCTCAACCAGGTGGCCAAGGTCACCGAGGCGCTCGCCGGGACTGAGAAGAAGTCCACGTCGTACACCTACGACAGCAACGGCAAGCCGGACACGATCACCCATCCCGACCAGTTCGCCACGTACACCTACGACCTGCGGGATCTGGTCAAGACGGTCTCGATTGGCAAGTCGTCCTCGGACGCCTCGCCAAAGGTGACGTCGTACACGTACACCGACCGGGGCCTGAAGCTCCAGGAGACAAAGAACAACAAGAACACCGTCGACTACACCTACTACCTCAGCGGTGCGGTCAAGGCGACCACTGAGAAGAAGGCGAACGGCACCCTCGTCTCCTCGCACACCTACGCCTACGACCCCAATGGGAACAAGGCGCAGGACATCGCGAAGAAGATGAACGCCGACAACACGGCGGCCTATCTCGAATCGACCACGGACTACACCTACGACCCCGCGAACCGGCTGGCCAAGTCGGTCAAGACCGGTAACGGCGCGGGCACCGAAACGTACGTCCACGACGACAACGCCAATGTCGTGAGCCAGTCCGTCAAGGGCACGTCCACGACGTACACCTACGACCGCAACCGGCTGGTCTCGGCGACGGTGGGCGGCTCGACAGCCACATACAACTACGACCCGTTCGGTCGTCAGGAATCGGTCACCGGTGGTGGAAAGGTCATCGAGCGGTCGGTGTACGACGGCTTCGACCACGTCGTCGAGTCCCAAAAGGCCGACGACACCGGCGCGTTGAAGTCCACGAGGTACACCTTCGACCCGCTCGACCGCACCGCCTCGAAGACCGCCGACGGCAAGACGACCGATTTCAACTACCTCGGCATGTCCAGCGAGGTACTGGGCGAGGAAGTCGCCGGCGAACTCACCAAGTCCTACCAGTACAGCCCGTGGGGCGAACGCCTGTCCCAGGTCAAGCACAACACCGACGGTACGAGCGAGGACGGCTACTACGGCTACAACTCGCACACCGACGTCGAGACGCTGACCGACAAGAACGGCAACTCCAAGGCCACCTACGGCTACACCCCCTACGGATCGGAAGACGAGTCCGAGTTCACGGGCATCGACAAGCCGGACGCCGGTAACCCGACCAAGGAGGCGTACAACCCTTACCGCTACAACTCGAAGCGGTGGGATGCACACTCCGGCACCTACGACATGGGTTTCCGGGACTACAATCCCGGACTCAACCGGTTCACCAGCCGGGACATGTACAACGGTGCGCTTGCGGACATGGGCCTCGGTTCTGATCCGTACACAGGCAACCGGTACGCCTTCACCGGCGGAAATCCCACGAGCTTCGTCGAGTTGGACGGTCACATCTTTGGCTGTGACTGGTGCGACGACGCCATCGATGCGGTCGGAGACTTCGTCGTAGGCGGTACCAAGAAGGCGAAGGGTGGCTGGACCACCGTCGTCGACACCTTCCTCACGGGGATCGGGTGGTATAACAAGACGGCCCCCAACGGGTACGAGTCCGACTACTCGGGCGACCTCAGCAAGGGCCGGCTCGTCGAGCCCGATGGACAGTGGGACTGGGTTCCGGGAGTATCACGATTCCCGTTCGTACAGGACAGCTGCGCCGACGGCGAGAGCTCGGTGTTCTATCAGCCCCTCGACCAGTACGACCGGGCGCAAGGCGTACGGGCCTGCCTGAACAAGGGTGACTACAGCTGGGTCAGCGGTTCTCGGACGATGGGCAACCCCAACTCCATGATCGCGGGAACTCCGGCTCCACGCCCCATGAGGGATTATCCCGAAACCAGGACCCCGGGTTTCGTGGATGGGAAGGGCATGAACCGTGGCCACCTCCTGGGTAATCAGCTGGGTGGTAGCGGCACGGACCTGCGGAATCTGGTCACGCTGTACGCTAAGCCCAATCAGGTTGAGATGAACGCGGAGGAGAACAAGGTTGCCGAGATGGTGAAGAAGGGGCAGACGGTGTACTACGAGGTCACCGCTGAGTACACCGGCGAAAATGCCGTTCCCGATTATCTGACCATCAATTGGCTGAACCTGGATACTGGGGAAATGCCAGCCGACCCCATTACGATCTGGAACACCCCGTCTGGCCTCGAGCCGTGACCCGGTGTAGCTAGCAGGTTGTCATAGGGTGCGGGCAAATTTCACTTGCGAGATTTGCCCGCGCCCTTCCTCTTGGAAGGTTTCTCTATGTGGGTGCAGCGCCTAGTCGAGTTCACTGGCTGGGAGTCGTCGGTTCACTCCGTCGATTGGGCGAGGGTCGAAGGGGAGTTGCAGGCCCCTCTGCCGGCGGACTTCAAAGAGCTGTGTGAAGTTTTCGGTGGAGGTACGTTCTGTGACTCCGTATCCTTTCTCGGGGACACGGAGGGGTTCTCATTCGACTTTCTCGGACGATGGCGGGTGACTATGCCGGTAGAAGGAGCCGGTGGCTCGTACCCGGTATATACGCCGGGCGGCATTGGTGTTGTCACGTGGGCATCGACGGAATGGGCCGATGAATACTGCTGGCTTATTGACGCGCGGCGACCCGGTGAATATCCCATTCTTGCGCGAGATGACGGCGGCGAGTGGTGCAAGTTCGAGATGTCGACGTCCGAATTCCTCTACCGGGTTCTTTCGGATGAGAATTTCAAACCTTTCGGGATCGCGCAGTACGGCCTTGATCCGACATTCCTGCCGGCCCGCTCGGTCGAAGGGACGTGAGCTGATGCGGCAGCAAAGCGTGGGTCGCGGACTGAGAGTCGCCGGCTGGATACTTGTACCGCTGGGACTGGTGCTGCTGTTGCTGGGAGGGATGGGGTACAGCGGCGGCGCGGCCCATGAGCAGATCACCGTCTCAGGCGATGCGATGCAGCCCACCTATCGTCCGGGCGAGCGGTTGGTCATCGAGCACATCGACCAGGACAAAATACGCCGAGGCGACGTCGTCCTCGTCAGCGTGCCAGGCCGGTATGGGGGTGCACCGGCCCTGCAGCGGGTGATCGGCCTGGGCGGAGACCGCGTGGAGTCCACCGACGGTACGCGGGTCGCCGTGAATGGCAAGCAGATCGACGAACCGTACGTAAGGCGCGACACGTTCGGCCCGGCGGGAGTGCAATATGACGTGACCGTCCCGGAAGGACGGCTGTTCCTGCTCGGCGACCACCGGGCTAGCGCAAACGACTCGCGCTACTTCCTCAGCGAACAGTCGGGCAGCGTTGCGGCCTCCGACGTGCGCGGCCGTGTCCAGGCCGATCGGGCCGTGCCGCTGGTGCTGCCAGCACTGCGGGTCTTCGGAGCCCTGCTGACGCTGGTCGGGATCGGGTTGGGAATCTGGGGGTACGTGACCAGGCGGCGTTCCCGAGACACGGGCGCGGTGGTAACGGCATGGCCTGTGGCTTAGCCTCGATCTTTCGTGAGGGTCCGCCGACGGAGTCGGCGGGCCTTTTCGGTTTTCGGGGCGGGTGGTGGGCAGGCATCCTCCACCTGGACCTAATCGCCTTCAGATGGCGCCTAGCGGCTGGTCGCGGTGAAGCCGGCTCTGCCGCAGCTGCGTTCCGCGCTGCTGACCGCGTTCGATTTGCCCGCCACCGCTTTGACGAACCGTACGGACGCGGCGGACCGCGCGCTGATCGACGCACTGACCTCGATTCGTCTGCGGCCTGACGGCCGTATCTGATCCGGCGGGTTGCCCTGGTTTGTCCTGTCGGTGTGGACGTGGGGCCTTCGCATGCGCTGCGGGGGCGTCGGGCTCCACGGGCCCGAGGGGTGGTGCGGCTACTCCTTCCTGGTCTTCGTCGGGTCGGGGTCCGGTCGTCAGGTGACGTCGGGAAGTTTCATTGCGTGGTGCCAGGCGGTGGTGAACGCGGACGCCCAGGGCCAGGTCTGGTCAAGGTGGAGGGTGCGTCGGCGGGCGTGGGAGGTGAGGCGGGCGGGCAGGTGGTACAGCTTCCTGCGGATCGTCTCTGGTTCGGACTTGGCCAGGCCGGGCTCGTCGTGCAGGAGGAGGAGCCGGGTCCAGGCGTCGAGGTCGGCGGCGAGGGTGGAGGCCAGCACCCAGGCGGCGTTGAGCTGCCAGGACTTCGAGGGCAGCAGCCCGAGACCGATCCGCTTGGTCGCTTTCACCCGGTCCTCCACCTCGGCGTGATCGCGATACAAGGCGTCGAGGAACCACACCTGCCCGGATCCGGGCACGCCGGAGAGTCCCTGGTGGGCGGGGATGTTCGTGGCGACGATCTGGTAGCGCCAGCCGGTGCGCTTCTCGAAGGCGGTCAGCTGCTTCGCGTCCCGGCGCGAAGGCTTGACCCGGCGCACGATCAGCCGCATCCCGGCCGGCCAGCCGGCCAGGTCGCGCACCCCGGTCAGCTCGGCGACCTGGTAGAACAGTCGTTCTCCGTCGGGGTTGTTGATCTCGTGGACCTCGCCGTCCTGTCGCAGCGCGGCCGTCCACACGTGCTCGGGCAGCAGCGCGATCGCGGCCTCGTCCGTGTCGTTGACGGCCCAGCCGGTCACCCACCACACCCGGCGCCGGCTCGTGGTCAGCGACTGCAGGTGCTCGAGAACCCCGTGGCTGAAGGCCGCGCCGTCGATCCGGATCAGCAGCTTCGACCACAGCGGCAGCGGCAGTTGCCGCAGCGCGGCGGCCAGGACGCTCCTGTGATCAGCGACATCGTTCGGAGCGGCATTGCCGGGCCGCAGCAGCATCGCGACGCACTCGCGGGTGTTGGCCACCCAGGCCCCCAGCGGCATGTGACCGAAGGTGCCCTTGAACGTGCCGCCCGCACCCTCCTTCTTGCTGGTGCAGGCGACGATGGTGGCGTCGAGATCGAGGACGTACCAGCCGAGCAGATCCCGGCCGCACACCGTGATCCAGGGAAAGCCGCCGGGGCGCAGGGCGAGCAGTGTCCACACCACGCGACGTATCGCGGCGCGGACCCGCTCGACCCGCACCGCCACCGGGCCGTCGATCGTCTCCAGAGTGCGCCACAGCGTGCTGTCCGAGACGGGATGCGGGAACAACATCCGCCAGTGATGCTGGAGTTGCTCAGCCTCCAGGACGTTCCTGGCCCCGAGCGCGATCGCACAGGCCAGCTGGACCAGCGCCATGCCCCGGTCCCGCCATCCGGGCCCGACACCCTGGGGCAACGCGCGGGTCAACGCGATGGTGAGCCCCACGCGGTCCGCGACCTTCCGCAACAGCACGATGCCCGCATGTCCGACGAGATTGCGATCGTCGGCCCGCACCACGAGCCGCCGATCCCACCCGCTACCCTTCACCTTCTGGGTGCCCCTTGCTCCGCGACGTTCTTGATCTAGTCAATCCAGATCATCGCAGGCCAGGGGCACCCTTCTACTGTCAAGACGTCAGTTCACAGGCGGACAAACGCTATAGCTGAATACATGAGGCTGAAGCTGCTGATGTCCGCTCGGGCCGCGACGATCGCCGAGCAGGCGGAGCGGATCGCGGAGTTGGAGCGGCAGGTCGCTTCGGATTCGCGTAACTCCTCCAAGCCGCCGTCCAGCGATGGGCTGCGCAAGAAGCCGGCGCCGAAGTCGTTGCAGTAGGCCAGTGGCCGCAAGCCGGGCCGGGCGAAGGGAGATCCGGTTGGCCGACTGGAGCAGGTCGCCGATCCCGACGTGATGATCGACCATTGCCCGTCCGTCTGCGGGGGTGCGCGGGGTGCGGGAACGGCCTGGCGGACGTGCTGAGTTCAGGCTATCGCGCCCGGCAGGTCTTGGACCTGGGGCGGGGACCCGATCATCCCCGACCCGGAGAAGCTCGAGTTCAATGTCCAGTACCACGACGGCTCCACGGGGCTCGAGAGCTGGGTGGAGCCTTGGGAATTCGTCAAGGAGCTGTCCGGATTCTCCGACATCCAGGGTTGCTCGAACTCCCCGTCGGCATGGCAGTGCACGATGGCTGCCGGACACGGCCTTCAATAAAAGCGGCTCTCCTGTCGCTTCCGTGGGTAGGTTCATGCAGCTTGACGCCCTGGTAGGTGGGGTCGGTGGCCGCCGAGGCTGAGCATGGCCAGTGCGATGAGCGCTGCGGGGTCCTTGAAGCCGAAGGCCATGCGGGTGATCAGGCGGATCTTGGTGTTGATGCTCTCCACGATCCCGTTGCTCATGGAGTGCTCGGCTGCCGCCGTGATGGCGTCCCAGTGCTTGACGATGGCCCGTTGCAGCTTGACGAAGGGCTCCAGTCGGGAGCGGCGGGCCCAAGACACCCAGTCGAGGAGGGCCTCGGGGGTGTCGGGGCCGGACTTCAACGCCAGGCGAAGGGCCTCCTTGAGCAGGTATGCGCGGTGCAGGACGGGGTGGGCTTTCGCGATGAACTCCAGTTGCGCGCGCTGGTGTTCAGTGAGGTCCTCAGGGCGTTTCCACAGGGCCCAGCGGGCCTTCTTCAGTGACTTCGAGCCCGGGGTGGCGCGGCCCTTGCCGCCGCGCTCGGCGTTCCAGACCTCGCGGCGCACGGTGTCCAGGGCGTCGGTGGCCCACTGCACGACGTGGAACGGGTCCATCACCCGCACCGCCTGCGGGCAGCGCTCGGCGACTACCTTCGCTATCCAGTCGGCGGCATCCGCGGACACGTGGGTGATCTTCGCGGAGCGTTCAGGTCCGAGCAGGTCGAAGAAGGACCGCAGTGTCTCCTTGTCCCGGCCGGCCGCCGCCCACACGAGCCGGCCGCTGTCGTGGTCGACCACCACGGTCAGGTACTTGTGGTGCCGCTTGTAGGAGATCTCGTCGATGCCGACCCGGGTAAGGCCCGCGAGCAGGTCCACGCGCTGTTCGACGTCCGACCACACGCGGGCGCAGATGCCGCCGACCGTGCGCCAGCCGATCCTCAGCAGTTGGACCACCGTGGTCTTCGAGCAGTGCGTGGCCAGCCAGGCCACCGTGTCGTCGAAGGCCAGGGTGTGCCCGGCACCGTGGCGGGCCCAGGGCACGTGGGCGACGACCACACCGTGCTGGGGACAGGATACCCGCGGCGCGTCGGCCTCGATGAACGCCCGGACCACCCCCAGGTCCAGGGCACGCCAGCGCCGGCGGCCCTCGCCGTTGTCGAACCGGGCGCACCGGCGACCGCAGACCCCGCACCGCTGCCGCCGCCTCTTCGCCGGGCGGGCATGGGCCACGATCACCACATCCCAGGGGCCCGCCTCCGCGCCGTTGCCCTCCTCGGCCTCGACCGACGCGACCACCGTGTGTTCGACTCCGAGCAGCCGAGTCCATATGCTTGCAGATCGCACGCCGTATCCAGGTTCTTCCGTTTCGTACTGTCGCAAGTCGAAACGTAGCCGGGCTACGGCGTGTTCTGCGTATCAGCCCTGGTCAGCGACCCACGGAAGCGACAGGAGAGCCATAAAAGCACCACAATTGATCAGGTGCAGCGCCTCTTGGGGTTGAATAACGCCCTGGGTGGCAGGGGTGTCCGGTATGCAGTTTCGAGCCCAGGTGGTGCCACGTTCTATCGGGCGCTCTTCCGGGAGTGGTTCCCGGCGGAGTTGGAAAGCGGTGCACTTGCGGTCCATCATGTTCCTTTCGGAGGGAGAAGCTGATGCTTGATGTCGATTTGGATCACGCTCTCCAGCTCATTGAGCTGGCTGCGCGGTTCGAATCTCCGTGGGATGCGGAGCGGGTTTCCTCTGAACTCGTCCTGTCTGGCTGGGATCCTGCTGGCTCGGTATCTCTGCCGCACCCGAAGCGTTTGACGCGGAATGGCCTCCGCCTGGGAATCGAAGATTACGAGGGCCTGGTGGTGCTCGGCGTCGCATTGCAGGAGTGGCAGGTCGATTGGGGCTCCCCCGATTACGTCAGCGACGTCACTGGGGAGTACCAGGGAAAGATTCGTGATTGTCGCGAGCTGGCAGGTCGGTTTACTTCTCTGATGGGCGAGAAATTCTCAGTGGAGCCAGAAGGCCTGGTGCTCGACGGCGATTACTTCGCATTCGTGTGGGTTGACTGCTGGAGGGTCTCCGATGTGCACGTGATACTGGGTCTCGAGCATCTCGATCCCGATGACACCCCCATCAGGGTTTCTCTGTACCTTTGCCGTGAATCCCGTGCATGAGTTCTCGAGCAAGCACCCGATTCCGGTGTGCTCAGGGGCAGCTGACGACCCTGCAGTAGCTGTGGGATCTTGCAGCGAATAGGCCTCTGGCCGCGGCGAAATGGATCAAGGCGGTGCTGCCGGGCGTTGGTCCGGCAGCACCGCCTGTTACATTCCGTTCCCGCAGTGGCACTTGTGATCTCTGCAGAAGCCAAGGTTGCCGGCGACGCCGAGTTGGCGCTCGATGAGGTTGTGGCGCGATGGACAAGATGGCCTGGCCACGGACCCGTACATGGGCAACCGATTGGCGCTCGCCAGCAGGCGATATGGCTGCTGAGCGCAGCGGACCCGCCGACTCCGGGCGGAGACAGCGGACGTCCCGCTGAAAAGTCAGATCCCGGGCCCGGGGCGGTGGTTCCACGAAGGCGACAATTTTCCGGGGGGACCCGGATCAGGTAGGACGTACGCAACGAGACACGTTGAGGGGAACGCTGCAGGAATCATGCAGAAAATAGGCATCAGCGATGCGGACCTCTACATCAACTACGAGGGGGCCCCTGCGCGGCCGCCGGCTTCCGTAGACACATGCTCCACAAGCTGCTACCCAACGAAGCTACACTCAGAGTCAATTTCCCGGACAACCGAACCACGTCGACCTGGGAATTCACCGGAGGAGTAGGAGGATGGAAGGTGCTGTGACTGCGGAGCAGTATCTCAGGTTCTGGCATCCGACCACAAACCGAGAGACCGGGCTGGAAGTATCTCAGGTCGGGCAGGTAGTAGCGGCCGCGGAGAAGGCTCTCGAACTTTATCGGGAAGCGGGAGTGGAAGACTTTCCAGGGCTCTCCCTCTGGAGAGGGAAGGACATTCCCGAGGACTCGCTGAACATCGGTGTGTCGCTGGACAGTTGGGTTCTCATCCACACCAATGAGGACTTCTGGCAGACCGTGACCAGGTCGACCGATCACCCCGGTGGTCCGTTGCGGCGAGTGATCTTCGACGACTCGCTGGAGATCTCGGCCAGGTGCTTCATCGATCGGGATCTCGCCATCGAGGCGATCGCTCACTGGCTCAATGGGAATGGGCTCCTCGATGCGGCCAACTTCTCGGAGGACCTGGACAGCGAGTAGGAAGTCCGGCCTGAACTCGGCGCGAGGACTATCGTCGAAGTGGCAATCTCACCCCGCGGAGCCATGGCATTCCTGCTCGTCGGGGTGGGCACTGTCTGTGCCGCTGTACGGATTCCGGCGGAGTTCCACCGCCGGATGGCGTGAATCCGCCCGGCCGGGTCGCCCGGACGTTCGCTCTCGTCCCCGAGGCCGCGCGGTAGCGGCGCCGGACCTCACCCGCCGGTTCAGGCGAGTGCGGTCAGCGGATCGTCGAGGACGGGCTGCCAAGCCAGTTCCGCAGCGCCCACGAGGCTGTTGTGGTCGAGGGTGCACGGCAGGATCGGCACGCTGCCGCTGCGACCCCAGAGGCTGCGGTCGGCGACCACCGCGCGCAGTCGCTCCGGATCCGCGTCGAGCAGTGCACGGTGCAGCCCGCCGAGGATGATGCGGTCCGGGTTGAGGATGTTGACCAGGCCGGCGAGGCCGAGGCCGAGCCGGTCGATGAGCTCCTCGGCCGCGTTTCGTACCGCCGCGTCCTCGTACTCGGTGCGCAGCAGGTCACTCGCCTGCTTGAGCAGGGATTCCTCGGGGCCCGGTTCCCGGCGGGCGGCGGTCAGGAAGGCGAGCGGGTCGGTTTCGACGTCGAGGCAGCCGCGCCCGCCGCAGTGGCAGGGACGCCCTTCCGGGTTCACGGTGAGATGGCCGACCTCCAGGGCCAGACCCGAACTGCCGGTGTGCAGGCGGCCGTCGAGGACAAGGGCACCGCCGACGCCGCGGTGGCCCGTGGCCACGCAGAGCAGGTGCTGGGCCCCGCGGCCGGCGCCGTGCCGGTGTTCGGCGAGCGCGGCGAGGTTGACGTCGTTGCCGGTGAACGCGGGTCCGGGGATGCCTGCTTCCCGTACACACGTGGCAAAGATCTCGCGGACCGGAGCGCCTGCCGGCCAGGCGATGTGCAGGGGGTTGAGCGCGGTGCCCTCCGGTTCGGCCACGGCGGAGGGGACGGCGAGTCCCGCGCCGACGCAGCGCAGTCCGCTGTCGTGCAGCAACCGGGCACACGCGTCGACGACTTCGCCCACGACCTGCGCCGGGTCCGATGTGACCGTGACACAGCCGGGGGCGGTGGCGACGAGCCGCCCGCCGAGCCCGACCAGCGCGGCGCGGAACCCGTCGGCATGCACCTGCGCGGCGATGGCGACCGGACCGGACTCCCGGACGGCCAGCCGGTGCGAGGGGCGGCCCTGTGAACCCGCCGCGGAACCGGGGCTGGAGTCGACGCGGATGAGGCCGAGCGCCTCCAGCTCCGCGGCGACCGCGCCGGCGGTCGCGCGGGTGACGCCGAGCTCGGAGGTGAGCACGGCACGGGTGGGCGCGCGTCCGGTGTGGACCAGCTCCAGCGCGGGTCCGAGCGCACTCCGGCCCCTCTCCAACTTCGTCCGGGTGGTGGTCGCCTTGCCGTTCATGGGGCCGAGTCTCCCATGATCCGGAGCCGCTGCCGACGCCCCGGTGGCCGACTTCTGCCCGCTTCGGTCACGGAGGCCGCCCTGCGCAGCCAGGTCGGATGCCGCTGCCCGCTCCGGCAGGAGACCGTCTTGCGTCTGTTGTCCGTGGGCCCCTATGCTGAGTTTGTGCCGCAACTAAACAAACTGCGGACGGCCCTACCGGGGGGACCAGGCGGAGACACCGCCCCACCCTCGTCGGCCCGCCTCCGTACCGCACTGACCGTGTTCTTCGCCCTCGACGGCTTCCTCTTCGCCGGCTGGGTGGTCCGCATCCCGGCCATCAAGCACCAGACCGGTGCCTCCGCCTCCACCCTCGGCCTCGCGCTGCTCGGCGTCTCCGCCGGGGCGGTCATCACCATGATGCTCGCCGGTGGGCTCTGCCGACGATTCGGCAGCCACCCCGTGACCGTGGTGTGCGGAGTGCTCCTCTCACTCGCCATCGCCCTGCCCGCGCAGACGCATTCGGCGCTCGCGCTCGGTTCGGTGCTGCTGGTCTTCGGCGCGGCGTACGGCGCGATGAACGTGGCGATCAACAGCGCAGCGGTCGATCTCGTCGCCGACCTGCGGCGCCCCGTGATGCCCAGCTTCCACGCCGCGTTCAGCCTCGGCGGCATGCTCGGCGCCGGCCTCGGCGGACTGGTCGCCGGCGGGCTCTCCCCCGCCACCCACCTCTTCGTCCTCACCGGGGTGGGACTGCTCGTCACCGCCGCCGCCGGACCGACCCTGCTGCGGCACCGGGCCCCCCGGACCGTATCCGTGGCCGACCGCACCGAGGAGCCGCGCCGGTTGACCGGGCGCGCCCGCAAGGTGGTGCTGCTGTTCGGCGTGATCGCGCTCTGCACCGCGTACGGGGAAGGCGCACTGGCCGACTGGAGCGCGCTCCACCTGGAACAGGACCTGCATGCCCGCCCGGGCATCGCCGCAGCCGGATACTCCCTGTTCGCCCTGGCCATGACCGCGGGCCGGCTCACCGGCACCGCGCTGCTGGAACGACTCGGGCAGACCCGCACGCTCGTCACGGGCGGCGCCACCGGTGCGGCCGGCATGCTCCTCGGCTCGCTCGCCCCGACGGCCTGGCTCGCCCTGCTCGGCTTCGCCGTCGCCGGTCTCGGGCTGGCCAACATCTTCCCCGTCGCCGTCGGCCGGGCCGGCGAGCTGGCCGGTCCGAGCGGAGTGGCCGCCGCGTCGACGATCGGCTACGGCGGGATGCTGCTGGGGCCGCCCGCGATCGGGTTCCTGGCCGACTGGTTCTCGCTGCCCGTCGCTCTGACGACGGTGGCGGTGCTGGCGGGCGCGGCATCCGTGCTGGGCTATGCGGCTCGCCATGCGGTGACCCGCGCCTGATCGACGTACGCACGTCTCACGTACTGATGCCCGATTGAGTAGGTGTACTCAGGCAGGTGCCGCTCCCCGGTCGCACCATGGAAGTGTCAACCGTCTACGGGGAGCAGGCCATGAACAAGCAGCACCTTCGCGCGCTCGCACGACTGACCTTCGGCAATCCCGCCTCGCTGATCTACCTCGGCGTGGTTCTGGCGACAGCGGTGTTCGTCGCCGTGGACACCCTGTTCGTCCAGCACGAGGACGCTTCGTTCGCGGGCGTGTGGCTGTTCCTGCTCGCGGCGCCGACGGTGTTCGTGTTCTTCGTCGGCAGCACACTGTGGGGAGCGGACGCCGCCGGTCCGGCCTGGTTCGTCTATCTCGCCCTCGTCGTGTCCGTCCTGGTGCAGGCGCTCGCCCTCGGCTGGTTCGTCAGGCTGGTGCGCCGTGGCGGCCGGTCCCGTTCCGCCCGTCCCCAGGGTGCCTGAGCCGCTGTCACAATCTCGACCATGGAAAGCATGGAGAGCATGGAGACGACGGGTATCGCCGACCACATCAGGTCGCTCGCCGGCGCGGGACACCTGCTGGCCGCCGCGGCGGAACAGGCGGGGCCCGGCGCACCGGTGCCGACCTGTCCCGGCTGGCAGGTGCGCGATCTGCTCCGGCACACCGGCATGGTGCACCGCTGGGCGACCGCGTATGTCATCGAGGGCCACACCGCGTACCACCCCGACGGCGGGGAGCCCGATCTGGACGGGGGCGCCCTGCTCGACTGGTTCCGCGAGGGGCACGGCCGGCTGGTGGCCGCGTTGGCGGGCGCCCCCGCCGATCTGGAGTGCTGGACGTTTCTTCCCGCGCCGTCCCCGCTTGCGTTCTGGGCCCGACGGCAGGCGCACGAGACGACGATTCACCGGGTGGACGCCGAGTCCGCGCGCGGCGGTCCCCTGTCACCGGTGGCGGCCGCTCTTGCGCTGGACGGGATCGACGAGCTGCTGCGCGGGTTGCACGCCCGCCCGAAGAGCCGGGTGCGCACCGATGTCCCGCGTACGCTGCGGGTGTACGCCGCGGACACGGACACCGCATGGACCGTGCGCCTCTCGGCGGATCCGCCGCAGGCCGTCCGCACCACGGGTGCGGGCGAACCCGAAGACGGGTCCGTGGACTGCGAGTTGAACGGAACGGCCGAGGACCTCTATCTCACGCTCTGGAACCGGAAGCCGCTCACGGCGGTGGCGGTGTGGGGCGACCGGGGGCTCGCACGCCTGTGGTGCGAGAACTCCGGGATCACCTGGTCCTGACCGGCGTACGGGCAGGCGAGGGCCGCCCCCGCCGTGGTCCGCGCCGCACTCAGCCGGTCGCGCCGTTCAGCATCCGGGCGAGCACCGAGCGCTGCAACGGCTTCACCTCGGCATGGCGCGCCCGGCCCTTCGGCGTCAGCTCGACCCGGACGCCTCGGCGGTCCTCGCTGCACATCCCGCGGCAGACGAGATCGTCCTTCTCCAGCCGCGCGACCAGGCGTGACAGCGCACTCTGGCTGAGGTGGACCCGGGACGCCAGCTCCTGTACGCGATAGGCGGCGCCGCCGTCCTCCGACGCACCCTCCGCGAGGACGTCGAGCACCTCGAAGTCACTGGCGCCGAGGCCGTGCCGATGCAGCTCGCGATCGAGTTCGCACAACGTCCTGGCGTGCAGCGCGAGGATGTCCCGCCATTCGTCGACGAGCACGTGCTCGGGCTTGTTCGCGGCCATGTCCGCACGTTAGCAGAGAAGAGGTCGTTTGTTGCATCGGAATTAAATGCACTTGCATTCAATGCATGTGCATGAATTTTCCTCGCCATGACCACTCCGCTTCAACGTCCCTGATTCCCATGCGCACTGGAGCCCGCGGCTGTGGGGCACCCTGCTCGTGCTCTGCGCCGCGATGTTCCTGGACGCGCTCGACGTCTCCACGGTCGGCGTCGCTCTGACGTCCATCGCCGACGATCTCGGTCTGACCACCTCGACCCTGCAGTGGATCGTCAGCGGCTACATCCTCGGCTACGGCGGACTGCTGCTCCTCGGAGGACGTGCGACCGACCTCCTCGGCCGACGCCAGGTCGGCGGGGTGACCTTCCTGGCCGTCGTCGCCGCGGTGATCACGGCGCACGGCAGCGGCGACGGCTCCCCCAGGCGGTCCTCGACAGCTACCGCCCCGGCCTGCTGGTGGTGACGGTGATCGCGTTCATCGGACTGCTGATCACCCTGACCGGCCTGCGCCGCAGCCGGCCCGCTCAGCACACGGTGCTGGTCGCCTCGTCCGCCGGCGACCGGGCGGCCGCGGAGGCGGCAGCCGCCGAGAAGGTGGCGGTCCGGGACTGACCGGTCGGTCCGCTGCCCCGATGACCAACCAGCGCGGGGGGACGGGGCGGTGGGCGGCGCGGCATCCTTGCCCGCGGCCCACCGCCCCTGTGACACTTCGGACATGGGGCGACGAAGTCAGGAAGACCGGGACGCGATGACCGTCGAGATCGTCTTCGCCCTGGTCAGCGGGGCTGTTCTGGCCGCCGCCGCATTCATCGCCGTCGGCGCGGCCACCGTGTACCTCGACCTGTCGCGCACGGCGGAGCGAGTGGTGCTCCTGAGCGGGGCCGTCGTCTCGGCCGTCGTCTTCGTCGCCCGCCTCGTCGATGTGCTGTGGGGATTCCCCCGCCGGGGGCGCGGTCGCCCGACGGCCACGCTCCGCCCGCAGGATCCGTCTCAGCCGAGCCAGCCGGGACGCACGAGGCCCGACTCATAGGCGAGCACCACCAGTTGGGCCCGGTCACGTGCGCCCAGCTTCACCATGGCTCGGCTTACATGGGTCTTGGCGGTGAGCGGGCTGACGACCAACCGGCGGGCGATCTCCTCGTTGGACAGACCGATGCCGACCAGCGCCATCACTTCCCTTTCCCGTTCGGTCAGTTCACCCAGGCCGGCCGCGGCCGCGGGCTCCTTGGAACGGGCCGCGAACTCGGCGATCAGGCGACGCGTCACCCCCGGCGAGAGCAGGGCGTCACCGGCCACCACGGCCCGTACCGCCCGCAGAAGCTCCTCCGGTTCGGTGTCCTTGACCAGAAAACCGGAGGCGCCGGACCGGATCGCCTCGAAGACGTACTCGTCGAGCTCGAAGGTGGTGAGCATGACCACCTTGACGTCGTTCAGCTCCGGGTCGCCGGTGATGGTGCGGGTCGCGGCGAGACCGTCGAGATGCGGCATGCGGATATCCATCAGCACGGTATCCGGGCGCAGCTCACGCACCAGCCGCACGGCTTCCGCCCCGTCGGCGGCCTCCCCCGCCACCTCGATGTCCGGCTGGGCGTCCAACAGGGCGCGAAATCCTGCGCGGACCAGCAGCTGGTCATCGGCGAGCAGTACGCGGATCACGGTCTCTCCTCCGTCGTGTCCTGCACAATGTCCATGGTTGACGCAAAGTCCACGCTCGACGCCGGGTCCCCGTCCGACGCCGAGTGCAGGGGAAGCTCGGCCCGCACCCGGAAACCGCCGTCGGCCCGGGGGCCCGCCTCGATCGTGCCGCCCAGTGCGGCGGCCCGCTCCCGCATGCCGGCCAGCCCGTTGCCGCTGCCGCCCGCCTCGCTGCCGGTGGCGGGGCCGTCGTCGTCGATACGGAGCCGTACGCGGCCAGTCCCGTAGCCGATCCGGACCCGTGCGGTGCGCGAGCCCGAATGCCGCACCACGTTCGTCAGCGCCTCCTGCACTATCCGGAAGGCGGCCAGATCCGTACCGGGCGGGACAGCGCCGCGTACGCCTTCCGACTCCACCGTCACGGCCAGTCCGGCGCTCGCCGCCTGGTCGACGAGCTCGGGCAGCCGGTCGAGTCCGGGGGCCGGGGCCCTGGGGGCATCCCCTGGGGTACGGAGTGTGTCGAGGACTTGACGGACCTCGCCGAGGGCCTCCTTGCTGGCCGTCTTGATCGCGGTGAGGGCATTCCGGGCCTGCTCCGGGTCGGAGTCGAGCAGCGCGAGTCCGACGCCTGCCTGGACATTGATGACGGAGATGCTGTGGGCGAGCACGTCATGGAGCTCCCGGGCCATCCGGAGCCGCTCCTCGTCGGCCCGTCGCTTCTCGGCGGCCGCCCGTTGGGCACGCTGGGTGGCCCACTGCTCACGGCGTACGCGTACGAACTCCGCCGCCGCGACGATCGCCACCACCCAGGCGGCGACGCCCAGTTCCTGCCCCCAGGGTGCAGCCGAGTCGCCGCTCGGCGGCAGCCAGCGGTAGAGCCAGTGCGCCATCAGCAGGTGACCCAGCCACACCATTCCCACGGCCGCCCAGGCCGCCCGCCGGTGCCCCGCGACAACCGCGCTGAAGCAGCCGACGGCGACCGCGAGGAAAACCGGGCCGTACGGATACCCGGCGCCCAGATAGACCGTGGCCGCGGCCGCACTGCCGAAGACCGCCAGGACGGGGTGGCGGTGGCGCAGCACCAGCACGGCGACGGCGATGAAGAGCAGCACCCGGGCGAAGAGGTCCAACGGGGCGCGCTCACCGAGCTGGCCGCGGGCCGCGACGGAAGAGCCGATCATGACAAGGACGCCGAGGAGGAGGGTGGATGGCCAGGGCAGCCGGGCGGCGGACCGCTCACGCATCCCCGTCAGCCAGCGCGGCGGCCCGTCGTGTCCCCAAGGGCCCCAAGGCCCCCGGGGGCCCCCTGGGGCCGCGTGCGCCCAGGGCCGCCGCTGCGGCGGTCCGCCCTGCTCCCAGGGCGGACCGCCGCTTCCGTGTGAGCGCTGCTCTTCCATATCGGCAACGCTAGACCGCGGGCCTCGACAGCGGCGTCAGCCGGGCGTGGTGATCACACGTACTCCCTGCGGAGTACCGTTCCTGGGCAGCGAGCAGGAGTGACTCCTGGCTCACCGGCACGCCCCGAACGGTCTTGGGCGCACTGGTCCTCCGCTTTCGCATCCCGGGCGGCGACGCATATCCCGTATGCGCTCCGTCCCAGGCGGGCGGAATCCCTTACGACCTGGCCATATGGGTGTGGCCAGAGGCGACGGGGAGGCCCCGAACCATCTCGCTGGTGACACGGGGGCCCCGACCGCTGACGCCACACCCCGCGTCCCAGATCGCACCGAGAACGTTACGCACACCCCGCCGGGCATGCCCGCAGCTCGTCGCGCCATTCACCCCATCGTGCCCATGTTCGCCAAAACGATGTGTCTGCCCAGCAGTTGTGAACCCCGGCCGGCGCAGGCGAGATATCGGGCCGGGCCGACGGGCGGACATACGGGCCGGCGGGCTCAGAGCCTGTCGGGTGACCTTCGATCGGATAGCGGACGCGGTCTGGTGCGTGCGATTCCAAGGCGGCGGGATGTCCTCGTAGCGGAGCTACTAGGATATTTCGGCAACGCGGGAAGCGTGCGTGCCAGGGCGTGGCCGCCCGATCAGAGGTCACCCGACAGGCTCTCAGACACCGGCACTGTTGGTGGCCGTGCGGTCGGCCCGGTCGTCGAGGAGTCCGACGTTACGGGCCAGGTCGGCGACCGCCTGCCGGAAGAAGGCCTCCCTGGCTTCGACGATCCGGTTGAACTGGCCGAAGATCTCGAAGGAGATCAGCCCGATGAGCTGTGACCACGCGGCCACGAGAGCGGGGACGACCGCCGGAGGGAGATCGGGTGCGAAGTCGGCGGCCATCCTCTCGGCCTCGGGCCGCAGCTCGGCGGCGAGAGGCGGCACGGCGAGGCCGTCCGTGCGGTGGGCGTCTTCGACGATCCCGATGAAAACGAAGCCGATGCGGGAGGCGGGACCGACGGTCGCCTGGGGTGCCGTGTAGCCGGGCACGGGCGAGCCGTAGATCAGGGCGTATTCATGGGGGTGGGCGAGGGCCCACTCGCGTACGGCGCAGGCGACCGCGATCCAGCGGGCGAGATGGGCGGCGGGTGCGGGTGGAACCTCGCACGAGGCCCGGTGAGCGGTCTCGGCGGCCTCGCCCACGGCGTCGTACGCATCGACGATCAGGGCCGTGAGCAGCTCGTCGCGGCTGGGGAAGTAGCGGTACAGCGCGGACGAGACCATGCCCAGCTCACGTGCGACGGCGCGCAGTGAGAGTTTCGCGGCGCCTTCGGCTGCGAGCTGCTTTCTCGCCTCGTCCTTGATGGCTGCGGTGACTTCGATACGGGCCCGTTCCCTGGCTCCTCGGATGGTGCTCATGGAGCTCAGTCTGCCACGGATTGGAGCACCGACCAACAAAGAGAGCACCGCTCTTGCTTTTGAGCACCAACCCCGTGCAAACTGATCTCGAGCGAGAGCAGTGCTCACACTTTCCAACAAGGGGAATCTCATGTCCGTGCATGTTCAGAAGCCCGGCTGGTTCACGGTCAACGTCTTCAACCGCACCGTCGCCTGGATCACCCGACGCGGCATCAGCGTCTGGGGATCGAGGGTCCTGGCCGTCCGCGGCCGCAAGAGCGGCGAGTGGCGCCGCACCCCGGTCAACCTCCTGACCGTGGACGGGCAGCAGTATCTCGTCGCGCCGCGTGGCCATGTCCAGTGGACGCACAACATGCGGGCTGCCGGCGGCGGTGAGCTCCACCTCGGCAAGAAGACCGACGTCTTCACCGCCGTCGAGATCGCCGACGACGAGAAGCCGGAACTGCTGCGGGCCTACCTCAAGCGCTGGAAGGCGGAGGTAGGGGTGTTCTTCGGCGGCGTAGGCCCGGATTCGTCCGTCGAGGAGCTGCACCGCATCGCCCCCGACCACCCCGTCTTCCGGATCACGATCACATCCTGACCCGGACCGGCACGGAACCGCCTGTGCCCTTGCCGGGCAAGGGCCGACGGCCCCGACAGATCGCCCGCCGCAGGCGTCGCGGCCGGGCCTGCGGCAACCACCGGGGATCGACGGGTTCGCCTCCGACGGGCGCAGCACTGTCTGTCGATGTATCAACCGACGCATTGGACCGCGAGGCCCGGGCCACCCGCCGGGACGGGACCCGTCACCACCCATCGGCCCGAACTCCGTCCCACCGACGTCCTGGTCCGGTCGGCAGGGTGAGCGCCGAGAAACGGGCTAACGATCCATCGCCGACAGGGCCCGCTGCGCCAGCGGGTGAGTACGGACCAGCTCGGCCAGCGAGGTCGTCCCGCGGGTGACCCCGGCGAACGCCTTCCAGGCCGGGCGGAAACCGGTCAGCACCGCGTGCAGAATTCCCGGGCGGCGCTCGAACAGCTTCAGCATGCGCCGACCGACACCCATCTCGACGCCCAGCCCGGCCTTGATGGCGAAGGCGTAGTTGAGCGCCTGGCGGCGGGCGTCCACCGCGTCGTGCGATTCCGCGATCCGGACCGCCCACTCACCGGCGAGCCGCCCGGAACGCAATGCGAACGAGATGCCTTCGCGGGTCCACGGCTCCAGCAGCCCCGCCGCGTCGCCGCAGACGAGCACCCGCCCGCGCGACAGCGGCGAGTCGTCGCTGCGGCAGCGGGTGAGATGACCGGAGGAGATCTTCGGCTCGAACCCGGCGAGACCGAGCCGGGCGATGAAGTCCTCCAGATACCGCTTGGTCCCTGCGCCGTCACCGCGCGCCGAGATCACACCGACGGTCAGGGTGTCGCCCTTCGGGAACACCCACCCGTAACTGCCGGGCATCGGACCCCAGTCGATGAGCACCCTCCCGGCCCAGTCCTCCGCGACGGTGGCCGGGACCGGGATCTCCGACTCCAGACCCAGGTCCACCTGGTCGAGCTTGACCCCGACATGGGCTCCTATGCGTCCCGCACTGCCGTCGGCGCCGACGACCGCGCGGGCCAGGACGGTCTCGCCGCCGGCGAGCACCACGGCGACCGTGCGCCGGTCCGGGACCGAGGCGCCGTGCTGCTCGACCCGGGTCACCGATGCCCCGGTGCGGAGTTCGGCGCCCGCCTTCTGGGCCTCCTCGACCAGACCCGCGTCGAACTCGGGCCGGTTGATGAGCCCGAAGAGCATCCGCCTGGAGCGGCGGGTCCGCGCCAGCCTGCCGTTGAGCGAGAACGTCACCGCGTGGATCCTGTCCTGCAAGGGCAGTTCGAATCCGGGTGGCAGCGCATCACGGGAGTAGCCGATGATGCCGCCGCCACAGGTCTTGTAGCGGGGCAGTTCCGCCTTCTCCAGCAGCAACACCCGCCGCCCGGCGACCGCCGCCGCATATGCCGCGGAGGCTCCGGCCGGTCCGGCGCCGACTACGACGACATCCCACACGGACGACTCTTCAAGCTCACGTCCGGCGTCTGCGTTCTCGCTGCTCACGATGTGCTTCTGCTCCCGATCCCGACCAGTGGCCCAAGCTGCTCACGGCATCCTACGGCGCCTTGCGACCGGTCCCCGCTGTGGGAGGATCGACCGTGGGTTCGCCATACATGCAGCGCCGCACACACGGCGTTCATGCAGACGGATTCGTACACATAACGTCGCACCCACGAGGAGCGTGCCCATGACCGCCCATCCGATTTCCGAGACCATTGCCTCGCTGATGCCCCGTGCCAAAGCGGAGCTGACCGAGCTGGTGGCCTGCCAGTCGGTGGCGGATCCCGCGCAGTTCCCGAAGAGCGAGTGCGAGGCGGCCGCAGCCTGGGTCGCCGACGCACTGCGCGCCGAGGACTTCCAGGACGTCGCCCTGCTCGACACCCCCGACGGCACCCAGTCGGTCTACGGCTTCCTGCCCGGCCCGGCCGGCGCCCCGACCGTACTGCTCTACGCGCACTACGACGTGCAGCCGCCGCTCGACGAGTCGGCCTGGATCTCCCCGCCGTTCGAACTGACGGAGCGCGAGGGCCGCTGGTTCGGCCGCGGCGCGGCCGACTGCAAGGGCGGCTTCATCATGCATCTCCTCGCCCTGCGCGCTCTCAAGGCGAACGGCGGCGTCCCGGTCTCCGTCAAGGTGATTGCCGAGGGTTCCGAGGAGCAGGGCACCGGCGGTCTGGAGCGGTACGCCGAGGCGCACCCCGAGCTGCTGGCCGCCGACACCATCGTCATCGGCGACACCGGCAACTTCCGGGTCGGTCTGCCGACGGTCACCGCGACACTCCGCGGCATGACGATGCTGCGGGTCACCCTCGACACCCTCGAAGGGAACCTGCACTCCGGGCAGTTCGGCGGCGCGGCCCCCGACGCGCTGGCCGCGATGATTCAGCTGCTGGCGTCGCTGCGCGCCGAGGACGGCACCACGACCGTCGACGGGCTCACCACGGACGCCGAGTGGGACGGGCTGCAGTATCCGGAGTCCGACTTCCGCAAGGACGCGAAGGTCCTCGACGGTGTGGAGCTGATCGGCACGGGTACCGTCGCCGACCGCATCTGGGCCCGGCCCGCCGTCACCGTCATCGGGATCGACTGCCCGCCGGTGGTCGGCGCGACGCCGTCGCTGCAGGCGAGCGCGCGGGCGCAGATCAGCCTGCGGGTGCCGCCGGGCCAGGACGCGACCGAGGCGACGAAGCTGCTGACCGCCCATCTGAAGGCGCACGCCCCGTGGGGGGCGAGGGTCTCGGTGGAGCAGGTCGGCCAGGGCCAGGCGTTCCGCGCGGACACCTCCAGCCCGGCGTACACGTCGATGGCGCAGGCCATGGAAGCCGCGTACCCCGGCGAGAAGATGCAGACGTCCGGGATGGGCGGCTCGATCCCGCTCTGCAACACCCTCGCCGCGCTCTACCCGGAGGCGGAGATCCTGCTGATCGGCCTGAGCGAGCCGGAGGCGCAGATCCACGCGGTGAACGAGAGCGTGTCGCCCGAGGAGCTGGAGCGGCTGTCGGTCGCCGAGGCACTTTTCCTGCAGAACTACGCGGAGTCCAAGCGCTCCTGACGTCACATCACCTGTTCCGGGGCGGACGCACCTCTCGTACGCGGGGGGGCACGGCCGCCCCGGAATTCGCCTGTCTGCACCCGGTCCGCAGGATTCCCCCGCGCGGGGTCCGTGCCGGACCGGGCGCGGTCGTCCACCGGCCCGTCCCCGCGCGTTCCTGCGCCCTCTGCCGTGGTGCAATTTCATGTGCGGGCCCGGCCGGCGCGGATCCCGGCCCGCACGCGCACGGCCCACGGTTCTTCCGTGCTACGCGCTGAGCGAAGCTCGCCCAGAGCGTAGATCCGAGCGGCGGACGGACGGGTCTGCGTACGTTCACCCCATGGATCTCGTAGAGGTGCTCCCCCAGCTGCACATGTTCCGCTTCTCTATCGGCCAGGCGTATCTCTGGCGCGACGGCGCGGACCTGACCCTGATCGATGCAGGCGCCATCGGTGCGGCGACCGGCATCGAGGACGCCATGCACGGCCTGGGCCTGGACCCGGCCGGGATCAGCAGGATCATCATCACCCACGGCCACCGCGACCATTACGGCGCCGCTCAGGAGCTCGCCGACCGGTACGGGGCCGAGATCCTGGCCCACCGTCTCGACGCCCCGGCAATCCGTGGCGAGGAGCGGGTCCCCGATCCCGTACTGCTCGACTGGGAACGTCCGCTGTACGAGCGTGCGCTGACCGTGCCCGCGGCCCCGCCGACCCGGGTCGACCGTGAACTGACCGACGGCGACGAACTCCCCTTCGGCGGCGGGGCGCGCGTGGTCCACTCCCCCGGGCACACACCCGGGTCACTCGCCATCCATCTGCCGCACCATGATGTGCTGTTCACAGGCGACTGCGTGGCCGGGGTGGGTCAGGTGATGCTGGGTGTCTTCAACACGGACCGGGCCGAGGCACTGGCCTCGTTCCGGCGGCTGGCGGCGCTGACCCCGTCCACGGTCTGCTTCGGGCACGGTGATCCCCTCACTGTCGACGCCGCCGCCGTGCTGCGGTCGTCAGCCGACCGGGACTCCGGCCTCCAGGTTGAGCACGGTTGACCGCTCGCGGGCTCGCAGCGCCCAGCGGAGCCGCTCGTACCGGTGCGGCGGCAGCATCGTTGCGGCCTCCGCCTCGGTGACGAACCGCCAGCCGCGCAGTTCGGAGCCGGGCAACAGCAGCCGTTCGGCATCCTGGCAGTGCAGCAGCCCGCCGTCGAAGAGCAGCCTCAGCCCTCCGTACCCGGGCGGGTGCGGCGGCTCCCAGTCGACGACGAGCAGGCTCGGGATCCGGTCGAGCTGAATCCCTATCTCCTCGGCCACTTCCCGTATCCCGGCCTGTGCCGGTGCCTCGCCGGGCTCCACCACCCCGCCGGGAAATTCCCAGCCGGGCTTGTAGGTGGGGTCGACGAGCAGGACCCGGTCGTGTTCGTCGAAGAGCAGCACCCCGGCGGCGAGGGTCTCCGAGGCCGGCGCGGGCGTCTGCACGATCTCGCACACGCCGGCGGCCCCGGTGCGTACGGCGTCGGCGATGCGCTCGGCCGTCTCGTACGGGGTCAGCGCGCTGGTGTCGATGGTGTGGGCGTCCGCGGAGATCCAGCCGAGCGCTGTCCGGTAGGGCTCGATGTGTGCGTACGCCCACTGCCGTACCCGCTCGCCGGCTTCCGGGTCGTCCGGTAGGTCCTCACGGTCGGCGATCCGCTGCCGCAGGATCGTTTCCTCAGGTGAGAGCAGTACATGACGCACGGGAATGCGTCTGGAGGCGAGCCCCCCGAACATCTCGTCGCGGTACTCCTGTCGCAGCAGCGTCATCGGCACCACGAGCACCCCGGGCACCTCGGCGAGCAGAGCGGCAGCCGTATCCACCACCAGCCGCCGCCAGATCGGCAGGTCCTGGTAGTCGGTCACCTCGGCGAGCCTCTTCTGGGGCAGCAGGTACCGCAGTCCCCCGCCGATCAGTTCGGGGTCGTAGAAGGTGCTGTTCGGGATCAGATCGATCAGTTCGCGCGCGGCGCTCGTCTTGCCCGCGCCGAACGCGCCGTTGATCCAGACGATCACGGTTCCCCCCTCTTCCGTAGCCCTCTGTGGCTTGCCCGCAACACCCTGCCGCGAAAACCCGGCTGTGGCGATGTTGTTGCACGAAAGCACGTGCCGGACGCCCGTCGGCAGGCGTCCCACCGTACGAGTCGGACGCCCCAGCGGCCGTAACGGGGACGGCGGGGCGTCGTTGGAGCCGACGAGGCAAGGGGGGTGCACGGTGCAGCGCACAGTACTGGAGCGTTTTCCCGCGGGAGGTCCGCGAGGCAGCTGGCCTGCGGAGGAGTTCGCGGCTGCGCGCCGGGGCGAGGGTGTGGCGGCCGAGGTCGTGATGGACCTGAGGAGGACGCGTTCCTGGTGGTCGTACCGCAGCAGGCGGCGGACCGGGTCCGTTGAGCCCGCCCCGCGCCTGCCGCCACGGCCTGCGGCCGGATTCCGGTCGTCGTGTCAGAGCCTGCCGGTGACCTTGACGGGAGAGACCCGCACGACAACCCGCTGACCGTCGTTCTTCGAGGCCGGATTGAACGTTGCGTAGTCCTGACCGGTGTACTTGTGCGCCAGCTCGTTCAACAGCTCGTGGGTGCTGTCGGTCGTGACGGTGGCGGTACCGCGGATCTCTGCATAGGTGTACGGGTTGTCGGGCGGGCTGATCAGCAGGGTGATGCGAGGGTCGCGGGCAGCGTTCTTGCCCTGCAGCCGGTCCACGGTCGTGGAGAACAGCAGGTCATCTCCGTCGCGCGTGATCCAGACAACGGTCAGATGCGGCCGCCCGTCCGGCAGGACGGTGGCTACGGTGGCGAAGGCCTTCGAGTCGTCGAGGTACTTCTTCAAATCATCGGAGAGCTCGGCTGCCACAGTCGGAATCCTTCGGTCGAGGTCGAGGTCGGGGTCATGGATGGTTCGACGCCCCGGGAGTACATCGGGGTCAACTCCCCTCACCGCAACAGAAATTCCGGCGGCGCCCTGTTCACGTGTCGATGCGCAGGTGTCTCGCGACGACCTCGGGCGGCTGATGGACACGCTCCGGCGGGAGCAGCCGCTGGACTTTCGCCCCCTGCCCCCCTTGCACAAGTGCCGCCATTTTGCGGGCCTGTGGGGTGATGTCGGTGAGGTCGACGATCCATTCGTCGACGAAGGTGCGGATCAGCCCGCGGCCGATTCCCACCTGGATGCTGCAGTGGTTGAGCGCCGCTCCCCGTAGGGAGCGCTCGGGATCCCACTGGACGTGGACCGGGGCCTGGGCGAGAGCCGCCGGGGCAGCGGTGGCCAGCACGGCCCGGGAGAGGGCGTCCTCCCATCCCTCCCGGGTGATCCGAACCGCGAGGATACGTTCCTGCCCGGACTTCTGAGCCCAGTTGCTGCGATGCATGAGCCACAGGAACGACGGCTTGATCCACGTCATACGGTTGAACGAGAACGGCGCCACAAACCGTTTGGCCCTGAGAGCCTGTCGGGTGACCTCTGATCGGGCGGCCACGCCCTGGCACGCACGCTTCCCGCGTTGCCGAAATATCCTAGTAGCTCCGCTACGAGGACATCCCGCCGCCTTGGAATCGCACGCACCAGACCGCGTCCGCTATCCGATCGAAGGTCACCCGACAGGCTCTGAGGGCCGGACCGGCGACCGCGGGTGAGTACGCCTGGTAGACGACGATCGTCCGAGCGTCGTAGTGGGCACGGATCCCGTACAGCGGCGACATGCGTTTCACACTGTCATCCGTCGTGCCCCGGCGGCGAACCCTTTTCTTCCTTCTCACGCGTCGCCCGGGCCGCAGGGGCAGCGCGCATCCGTGGAGCTCTGCCAGGACCAAGCCGTCCAGCGGAGGATCGAACACGCCGACACCGAGGGGAGTCCGAGCAGGGACCGCCTCTCACGTTCGATGCGTGCGTACGTCCCCTCGTGGACGTACTCCCCCTGCACACCACCGCTCTTCTCGACCGTAAGGGAAGCCTGACCGCACCATTCGTCCCCGCACTGGTGATCACAAACATCTGGTCAGGCAGGTACCTCGAGGACCCCCGCCGCCGACCATGGGACAGCGGCCGAAGGACGGGGCAACCGGACCACGGCCCTTACCCCTGATCCTCGGGGACCACACATCCGGACCAGCCAGATGCGCGCACACCGGCATCACGCGCCACCCTGGAACCATGTCGACTCCACCGATCATCGTTCACGCCCCCACACCGTCCGGCGCCAGGCTCGTGACCGTCCATATCAACGGTCGCGACGAACAGCTCGGGCTGGCGCACAGCGACCGCGACATCATTGTGTTTCTCGCCGACGCCGGCATGGCGGACCCTGAGCGGGCCCTCGACACCCCCGCCTTGGTGGAATGGCAGGGCGCCGCAGCGCACCAGTACGAGGCCACCTGATTCAGGGCGTGTCTCCCCGCCAGTCCCACTTCAGTGAATCGTCCGCCCGCGGCCCGTACTCCGACCTGCCACCCGGGCCGTGCATGCCGATCTCGGTGATCAGTGCGGCCCCGTCGGCGAGTGCCACCTCCGACCAGCCCGTCACGTCGAGGAGCAGCCCGTCGAGCGGGCCGCCGACCAGCTCGCGGTATGCACGCCCGGGCTGCGGGCCCGGATCAGGATCGTCGTGGTCGGCGCCGTACACCCGCCGTCGCATGATTTCGTCCATGCGGGCAGCATCGCAGCTGCCACTGACAGGGCCCACGCCTCACGGCACAGCGCCGCTCCGGACCCACGTGGACGGATCGCCTTCCTGATGCTGCCGTGGGCCGGCTTCCGCAGTGCCACGCATCCCCGCTGTGACACAAAGCCGCGATCGGCGGCGCCTCGCCGGGGCTCCTGACGCCCGCGGCTGCCGGGGCGCGGATGGCCGGGAACGCTGGAAGCAGCACGGCGGTGGAGCCGCTGTTCAGACGTAGCAGGGCTTCCAGACCGCCCGGCACGCGATGACCGAGAGCGTCAGCGAGGGCCTGGATGTCGGCATCGGTGGCGGGCGGGTTCAGGGCCTCGAAGCCGGCCGGGGCGTTGGTCTCAAGCCAGCGGACGATTCTGGTCCAGGCTGCCGCGACGTCGCATAGGTGAAGCATGGGGTGTTCCTGATCTTTTCGCTCCGGTCAAGAGGCCCCGCGCAGTGGCGCGGTCCTGTGCGGTCAGGTCCCGGGTCTCCGGGCATGCGAATCCAAGGTCCTTCTCGACATGACATCACCTGAGAGGGAGCGCAAGCTAGGAGAGGCAGACCGGGTGGCCCCTTGGCGGCCAATCAGGCGCAGAGAACTGGGCATTGGGCTCCTTGCCAGGGGCTTTGCCACTCTGAACCAGTGCCGATCCGAGGAGAGAATCATGACGGCCAGATGCCTGCTTGCTCGGCTCAGCCCAGCGCTCGTTGTCGCCACTCTCGCGTTCTCGCCGGCGGCTGTCGCCGCCCAAGCCTCAGCCGTGCCGAGTTCTGCAGCGCTGGAGACCGCACGCTATCCAAACCAGGATGGCTACCAGCAGGGTTACCGAGACGGTTACCGAGACGGCTTCAGAGCCGGGTACGCAGACGGTAGGGACAGCTGCCGGGTTGAAACAGGCCTACAGCTACACCAACAGCAACTACGGCTGTTCCCCAACCTCCGCACCCAGGGCTACGCGGATGGCTACGACAGTGGATACACCACTGGCTTCAGCCGGTCCGAGGATCGGTACTGCTAGGGCACATCCGCTTGTGGGGCACCGTTCAGGTTCGCTCCTCAGCGCTCGAACCGTGGTGGGGAGCGCAGCTAGGTGGTCGCGTAGAGCTGGGTGATGGCGTCGACCAGGTCGCCCAGGCCGTTGGGGTGGTGGTCGTGCCACCATGCGAGTCTGACGGGGATGCGGGGGCCGTCCTTGATGGGCCGGTAGGTCACTCCGGGGCGCAGGTGATGGTGCGCGGTGGCCTCGGCTGTGGTTCCCACGCCGCGCCCGGCGGCGATGGCGTCGAGCCAGCTGTCGACATCGGTGGATTCGATGAACTGGGGTGAACGGTCGGCGCCGTTCCACAGCCGGCTGCTGGTGGTCCCGACCCGGGGATCGATGATCACGGTGCGGCCGGCGATCTCGGCCATGCTCAGCCGGCGCCGGCGCGACCACTGCGGGTCGTCGGAGGCGAAGGCGACCAGCCGGCGTTCCAGCCCTACCACGAGGGAGTCGAATCGCTTCTCATCGACTGGTCTTCGCACGATCGCCACATCGCACAGGCCCTCGGCCAGGCCTGCGGTGGGCGAGTTGTGCCGGACCAGCTCCAGCTCGATGGCATCGTGGCGCTGAGCCCAGTCCCTTTGCAGGCGCGCGGTGTGCCGTCCGAGAGCCGCCCACGCATACCCCAGCCGCAGGACGCCGTGGCGCGAGGTCAGGAACTCGGTGAACCTCTCAGCCTCGGACAGCACCCTCCGCGCATGAGGCAGGACCTGTTGTCCGGTAATGGTGAGCTCGCACCCTCGCGGCACCCGCCGCAAGAGCCTGTCCCCGACGGTCTTCTCCAGACCAGCGATCGTGCGCGAGACCGCCGCCTGCGAGACGTACAACTGCGCGGCGGCATCGGTGAACGACCCCGCTTCAGCGGCGGTGACGAAGAACCGCAGCTCCCGAAGACTCCAATCCATAACCCAAGCGTATGGCAAGGCCGCAACATGCAATAGGTTATGCGGCGCAGTGATCCTACCGTGGGCGTATGGACACCCTTGAGACCACAGATCGCACGCACAACGCACCGGCCGGCGGCCGGCAGCTCTCTGCTGCGACGGCGACCTCGCGTCAGCGCGGTGCCGGCATCGTGATGATGCTCACCAGCTCGGCGTCGAACCAGACCGGCGCCGCCCTGGGTGCGTTGGCGTTCCCGGCCATCGGTCCGGTCGGCGTGGTCACGGTCCGTCAATTCGTCACCGCAATCGTCCTGACCCCGATCGTGCGCCCGAGGCTCCGCGGCCTGCGCAAGGACCAGTGGTGGCCGATCCTCGGTCTGGTGGTCGTGTTCAGTGTGATGAACCTCAGCCTGTATGCCGCGATCGACCGAATCGGGCTCGGCCTGGCCGTCACCCTCGAGTTCCTCGGCCCGCTCACCGTCGCCATCGCAAGCTCACGACGTGTGCTCGACATCGCCTGTGCCGTCCTGGCCGGTGTCGGCGTGGTGGTGCTGACCAACCCCGGCCCCACTGCCGACATCATCGGCATCACCCTGGCACTGCTCGCCGCGACGGCGTGGGGCTCCTACATCCTGCTCAACCGCACCCTCGGCCAGCGTCTTCCCGGCCTGCAAGGAACCGCCGTGGCCGGCCTCGTCACCGCCGCCGCCTGGACCCCGATCGCCGTGACCTGGTTCGCCTTCCACACCCCCACCACCGCATCAATCGCCCTCGCTGTCGCCTGCGGGCTGATGTCCTCGATCGTGCCCTACGTCGCCGACCTGCTCGCCCTGCGCCGAGTACCCGCCCGGATGTTCGGCACCTTCGCCAGCATCAACCCCGTCTGGGCGGCTCTGGCCGGCTGGGGCCTGCTCCGCCAAGCCCTCGACCTCAACGAATGGATCGGCATCGGAATGATCGTCATCAGCAATGTCGTGGTCTCCGCACGGGGATTCACCTCGTCCAAGGAACGGGTGCGAGCTGCGGCGCTCCGGGACATCGCGGACTGACCGTGGCTGACAGCAGCCCGGCGGGTCGTGGAGCGTAGGGCGTTTCGTCACCAGCATGTGGCCGGGGCCCGCAAAGCGGGGCCCGGCCGACGGCCCGCACAACCATGGCATGGGCGTACAGGCCGTCGTCGCCGGGCAGGGCGGGCTGTGCCGGGTGACAGGTGTGGTGGGTGTCGACGCTGATCTCATCGCCGTCGCGCGGCCCGCCCTCAAACCTGAGTGCGATCACCCCGGTTCAACGGCGGGCCGCGGGCGACGGCAACCGATCAGCTCTTCTTCGCGGGGCTTTCGACACCGATCCACTTGAGTCGCCTGCCGCGGTTGTTCGCCTCGATCGAGAGCGGCTGCGTCAGCGGTGTTCCACTCTCGATGGCTTTCTGTACGAAGTCGCCGAGCTCTCCGAGGGTCAGTTCCTGTCCGTTCCTGGCGGGCTCTTGGGATATCCATGTGGGTGGCATGAACCGATCCTTCCCAAGGTGCGGCCGAGAATCACCAGCACCTACCGGGCGACCCCGCCGCGTCGGGGGATTGCGCGACGGGGCACTTCTGTGGCACTCAGGTGCGGTGTGCCCAGGTCGGACCTATCCCTTGCTCGATCCCAGGGTGAGCCCCGCGATGAAGTGCCGCTGCAGCAGCAGGAAGACGACAAGCGTCGGCAGGGCGACGATCACCGAGCCCGCTGCGAGGAGGTTGTAGTCCGTGAAGAACTGCCCGCGCAGGTTGTTGAGGGCGGAGGTGATGGGCAGCTTGTCGCCGTCGGAGACGAAGACCAGGGCCCAGAGGAAGTCGTTGTACATCCAGGTGAACTGCAGTGTGCCGAGCGCGGCGAGGGCCGGGCGGCACAGCGGCAGTGTGATCCGCCAGTACTGCGTCCAGACGCCCGCGCCGTCGACGATGGCGGCTTCCAGGATCTCCTGCGGCAGGGTGCGCATGAAGTTGGCGAGGACGAAGACGCAGAAGCCGAGCTGGAAGCCGATCTGGACGACGACGACGGCCCAGTACGAGTCGTACATCGTCATCGAGTCGGACATCCAGTACGGCAGCGGGATGCGATTGAACACGACGTACAGCGGAGTCACGATCACCTGCTGGGGCAGCAGGTTCCCGGCCGTGAAGAGCATCAGCAGCACAATCCCGCCGCGCATCTTCAGCCGGGCCAGGGCGAAGGCCACGAACGAGGCGAGGAAGAGGGTGACGAGCACCCCCGGGACGGCGATGATCATGGTGTTGACGAAGTACTTCGTCATCCCGGAGTCGGCAAACGCCTGCCGGTAGTAGTCGAACGACAGATGTCTCGGCAGCGAGAAGTAACCGTACTGGGAGGTCTCGTCGTACGGTCGCAGGGAGGCGTACACCGCCAGCAGCAGCGGCGCGAGGAAGGCGAGCGAGACCGCCATCAGGAAGGCGTGCACGCCGAGCCGGCCCGGGCGGAGGCCGCGGCGCACCGCAGCGGGTGGCGGGGGCGCGGGCTGTGCAGCGGGGCGGACGGGGGCGGTGTCGACGGTCATCGGTTCTTCTCCCCTCGGAGCTCCTGGACCAGGTACGTCACGACGAATCCGAGGGAAACGGTGAGCAGGACCACGGCGATGGCGGATCCGAAGCCGACGCGGCTCGCCTCACCGATGATGTTGTCGGTGACGAGCACCGAGAGCAGTTCGAGTCCGTTGCGGCCGTGGTTGACGGCGTACACGATGTCGAAGGCGCGCAGGGACTCGATGACGGTGATGACGCCGACGATGACGTTGACCGGCCGCAGCGTGGGGAAGACGATGCGGAAGAAGGTCTGGGCCTCGTTCGCCCCGTCGATGGCGGCCGCTTCCTTCAGCGAGGGATCAACAGCCTTGAGCCCGGCCAGGTAGAGGATCATCACATAGCCGGTGTGCCGCCACGCCGCGGCGAGGAGGACCATCCAGATGTTGAGGTCCGGGTCGCCGAGCCAGTCGATCGGCGACCGGGTATCACCGATGATCGCGTTGAGGGCCCCCTGGTCGCGGGAGAAGATCAGCTGCGCGATGAAGCCGACCACGGCGAGCGAGAGCACGACGGGCATGTACAGCGTCGACTGATAGAAGCGGCTGAACCGCACCCCCCGGTCGATGACTACGGCGAGGAACAGCCCGAACGGTGCGGCGACGAGCCCGAGGAAGGCCAGCCAGAGCAGGTTGTGCCGGGCGGCGGGCCAGAACTGCGGGTAATTGGTGAAGAGGTTCACGTAATTCTGCGTACCGACCCAGTTGATGTCGCCGATGCCGTCCCAGCTGGTGAAGGAGAGCACGATCGAGGCGAGGGTCGGGCCCCACACGATGGCGATGTCGAGCAGGACGGGTATGCCGAGCAGCAGACCGATGACGGCGAGGTCGCGGCCGGTGAATCGCCGCGGGCCCCGCCGTTCGGTGCGCCGCTCCGAGAGGAACGACACGGTCGGTACTCCAGATTCAGTCGGAGGCGAAGATGGTCTTCTTCTGCCGCTCGATATCGTTGACCAGGCCGTCCACGTCGTTCGGGTTGCTGATGAACTTCTGGATGGCCGGAATCATGACGGTCGAGGCGAAGTCCGGCCGGGTGTCGCGGTCCAGGAACTGGGAGATCTGCTTGGCACCGGAGACGAGTTCCACGGCCTTCTTCTGCAGCGCCGAGTACTGGGAGATGTCCGCCTGGTCGTTGACCGCGATGTTGTTGGGGTCGCTCTTGAGGTAGATGTCCTCGGCCTTGCCGGTGGCCAGCCACTTCACGAGGTCCTTGGCGCTCTCCAGCGTCTTCTTGTTCTTGAGGTTCTTCGACTTCTTCGCCAGCAGGAACCCGTCGATCGGTGCCTCGACGGCGTCCTGGCCGTGCTCCGGGTTGATGACCGGGAACGGGAAGAAGTCGATGTCCTCCTGTTCGCCCTTGGGGAACTGGGCGCCGGGGTGCGGCAGCCCGAAGACCGCCATGCCGGCTTCCTTCTTCTGCAGGCTGGTCGCGGCCTCCTGCCAGGTGCGGCCGTTGGCACCCTGCTGGCAGTACGGAAGGAGGCGGCGCCAGGTGTCGAAGACGTCCTTGACGCGCTTGTCCGTCCAGGCTTCCTCGCCGGCCATCAGGCTCTTGTGGAAGTCATAGCCGTTGGTCCGCATGTTGATGTAGTCGAAGGTGCCCATCGCGGGCCAGCCGTCCTTGTCGCAGAACGCGATGGGGTCGAGCTTGTCCTTCTTCATCTGCTTGGCGAGCGCAACGTACTCGTCGAGGGTCTTGGGCGCCTGGTAGCCGCGGTCGGTGAAGAGACTCTTCCGGTGGAAGACGGCCCACGGGTAGTAGTAGTACGGCGTGAGGTACTGCTTGCCGTCCTCACCGGTGGACTGGGCCTTCAGTGCGGACGAAAACCCTTGGTAGTGCTGCCAGTTGTCGCTGATGTCGTGCAGCAGTCCCTTCTTGGCGAAGAACTGCATCCGGTAGCCGGCGAACCACATGAACACGTCGTCCGGATTGCCCTGCAGGTATTTGTTGATGTTCTCCTGGAAGGTGTTGTGGTCAACGGTGTTGACCTCGATCTTCCGCCCACCGGACTGCGCCTCGTATGTCTTGAACGCGTCGGCGAAAGCCTTCTTGGGAATGGGGTCGGACGAATTCGACCCCAGATGGATCGTCTTGCCGTCCCCACCGGGGCCACTGCTGCATGCCGTGAGCAGCGAGGGAAGCGTGATCGCGCCCGCACCAACTGCCGCACCACGCAGGAGATTTCGCCGAGACATCCGATGTCCTGCCACACTGCCGGGCACGCTTGACCTGTCGTACGACGAGTGCGCCATGACCCCCTCCTCCGGGATGCAACCCAACACAACCGAACGTGCGATTGGATCCCACTCCCAAGTCAGGGTGTCGTCAAGGGTTTTGACGAGATACCGAACAACCTTTACCGCACCCCTTCCAACAGACTCCAACACGCCCTAACGTAATCGCGCGCCCTTGGCGTGCACATGATGTCATCCGATCTGACACGAGTGTGGAGGAACGTTACGATGCGTCATCTTCCAACCCGTACGACCCGCACAAGCGGCAGAACAGTCATCGGAGCGCTGGCCGCCGGTCTGCTCTGTGCAGCGGGCGCAACCGCTCCCGCCGTCGCGGACTCACCGACGACGGCGCCTGCCGCAGCGGTCAGCCCACAGTCCGACAACGGGCTCGCACTCACCCCGCCGATGGGATTCAACAACTGGAACTCGACCCACTGCCGGGCCGAGTTCAACGAGGCGATGGTCAAGGGAATCGCCGACATCTTCGTCGAGAAGGGCCTCAAGGACGCCGGCTACCAGTACGTCAACCTCGACGACTGCTGGGCGAAGCCGCAGCGCAACGCGGACGGCAAGCTGGAGGCCGACCCCGTGCGCTTCCCGAACGGCATCAAGGCCGTCGCGGACTACGTCCACTCCAAGGGACTCAAGCTCGGCATCTACACCAGCGCGGGCACAAAGACGTGCGACAGCGTCGGGCTGCCCGGGGCACTCGGCCATGAGTACAGCGATGCACAGCAGTTCGCGGACTGGGGCGTCGACTATCTCAAGTACGACAACTGCAACAACCAGGGCGTCGACGCGAAGAAGCGCTATACGACGATGCGCGACGCACTGGAGGCCACCGGCCGTCCCATCGTCTACAGCATTTGCGAGTGGGGCCAGAACAAGCCCTGGGAGTGGGCCGCCGACGTCGGCAATCTCTGGCGCACGACGGGCGACATCAGCGACAGCTGGGGCAGCATGCTGTCGATCATGAAGCAGAACCTGCCGCTCGCCGCCGCCGCGGGACCGGGGCACTGGAACGACCCCGACATGCTCGAAGTCGGCAACGGCGGAATGACGGACACCGAGTACCGCACCCACTTCTCCATGTGGTCCGTGATGGCGGCGCCGCTGCTCATCGGCTCCGATCTGCGCAAGGCGACTGAAGAGACCTTCGAGATCCTCTCGAACCAGGAGGTCATCGCGGTCGATCAGGACCCGCTGGGAAAGCAGGGCGCCGTGGTCTCCTCCACCGGCGGGCGCTGGGTCGTCGCCAAGGAGATGAAGGACGGCAGCCGGGTCGTGGCGCTCTTCAACGAGACCGGGTCCGCGCAGCGCATCTCGACGACCGCGAAGGAGGCGGGACTGCCGGAGGCCGACGCCTACACGACGCGCGACCTGTGGCAGCACACGACGTACAACACGGCGGGCGGCATCTCTGCGACCGTCCCGGCGCACGGCACGGTACTGCTGCGCGTCGCCGCCGGCAGCAAGTGGGCCGCCTACCCGCCGGCCGTGGAACTCGGCCTGAACGGAAGCCCGTTGGTGGAGGCCGGCCGAAGCGCGCCACTGACGACGACGGTCACCGATCTGGGCCGTACGCCTGCCAGGAACGTCTCCGCGACGCTCACCGGCCCGTCGGGCTGGCAGATCGAGGCGCTGTCGCCGACCGGCACCGGCGTCGTGCCCACCGGCCGTGCGCTGACCACACGCTGGCAGGTGACGCCTCCCGCGGGCACAGCCACCGGTACGTACGATCTGAAGTTCAGCGCCCAGTACTGGTCGCCGACCGGGACGCGCGTGCGGTCCTCGGTGCCGTTCCAGGCGCATGTGGTGGTGGCGCCCCCGGCGGGCAACAGCTATCTGAGCGATCTGCCGCAGCTATCCGCGTCCAACGGCTGGGGTCCGGTCGAGAAGGACACCAGCAACGGTGAGAGCAAGGCGGGCGACGGCAATCCGCTGACCATCGGCGGCACCGTGTTCGCCAAGGGGCTCGGGGCACACGCGGACAGCGCCGTCGAGTTCTACGCGGGCGGTGCGTGCAGCGCCGTGACCGCTCAGGTCGGAGTCGACGACGAGAAGGGTGCCAAGGGGACGGTGGCGTTCGAGATCTGGGCCGACGGCACGAAGGTGGCGTCCACCGGGGTCCTGACCAACGCGATGGCCGCGCAGCCGATCACCGCGGATGTGAGCGGTGCGCAGGTGGTACGTCTGGTGGTCACCGACGGCGGGGACGGGATCGACTCCGACCACGCCGACTGGGCGGACCTGCGGATCGGGTGCTGATTCCGGTACGGGTGCCGGGCCCCGTAGGAGTAGTGCCCGCCCGGTAGGGGCCGGGCGGGCACTGAGCACGGGCCTGAAGCCACTTCCCAGAAGGGCTCCCGGACCGGGGCGCGCGGCCACCGGGCATGCTCGGCCTCCGGATCACCGGTCGGCTGCCGGACGGGACGGGTCGCCGCGCACCGTCCGGCAGCCGGACCGTGTTCAGCCGCTCAGTACGGCCGCGGCCGCCGCCCCGCCCGGCCTGACCGCCGAAGCGGCGGCCGCGGCGCCCACCAGCCCCGCGTCCGTACCCATCACCGCGGATGCCACCGTGAGCTGTTGGACGAACGAGAGGGTGGCGTAACTGCGCAGGGCGCGGCGCAGGGGAGCGAAGAGGACGTCACCCGCACCGGCCACTCCCCCACCGATGACGGCGATGTCGATCTCGACCAGCGTGGCGGTGGCGGCGATTCCGGCGGCCAAGGCCTGCGCGGCGCGCTCGAAGGAGGCGACCGCCACCGGGTGTCCGGCCCGTGCGGCGGCGGCCACGGCGGCGGCCGTGGCGTCGCCGTCCGGGCCGGGCTGCCAGCCGCCCTGCAGGGCGCGGCGGGCGATGTTCGGCCCGCTGGCGATCCGTTCCACACAACCACGCGAACCGCACGGACACGGGTCGCCGTCCAGATCCACACTGATATGACCGATGTGACCGGCGTTGCCGGTAGGCCCCGGGTGCAGCTTGCCGCCGAGCACCAGACCGCCGCCGACCCCTGTCGACACGACCAGGCACAGCGCGTTGTCGTAACCGCGGGCCGCACCGAGCCAGTGTTCGGCCGCGGTCATCGCCACCCCGTCACCGACCAGCTCCACGGGGAGCCCCCCGGCAGCCCTCCGTACCCGGTCCACCAGCGGGAAGTCACGCCAGCCGGGAACGTTGACGGGGCTGACCGTACCCGCCGAGGCATCCACCGGACCCGCGCTGCCGATGCCGACGGCGGTCACCCGGCCCCACAGCGGCGAGGCGGTCAGCTCGGCCAGCACGTCCGTCACCGCGCCCATCACCGACTCGCCGCTCTCCCGGGCGGGCGTCGGCCGCTGCGCCCGCACGAGGAGCGTGCCGCTGCCGTCCACCAGAGCGCCGGCGATCTTGGTGCCGCCGATGTCGAGCGCGGCGACGAGGTCGGTATGCATCGGTGTGGGCTCCGGATGAGTGAGGAGGCGGGGACCTGCAGCTTCAGTAAATAGTCTGCATAGTCTCTATTCAGTTGACAACGTTGTCCAGGGCCTATGCTCGACGGCACAGTCTCCGGCACCTCCGCAGCACCCGTCTGCGACCGGCCGGACAGCCCGCACCCGACGACAGGACAGCGCATCGTGGCAGAGACCGCCCGTCACTCCGAGCCCCGCTACGGCAACCGGCCGACCATGAAGGATGTGGCCGCCCGGGCCGGAGTGGGCCTCAAGACGGTCTCCCGCGTGGTCAACAGCGAGCCGGGGGTCACACCGGACACAGAGCGCCGGGTCCAGGAGGCGATCGATGCGCTCGGCTTCCGCCGCAACGACAGCGCGCGCGTGCTCCGCAAGGGCCGCACCGCCTCCATCGGCCTGGTCCTGGAGGATCTCGCCGACCCGTTCTACGGGCCGCTGAGCCGCGCCGTCGAGGAGGTCGCCCGCGCCCACGGCGCCCTGCTCATCAACGGATCGAGCGCCGAGGACCCGGAACGCGAGCAGGAGCTCGTGCTCGCGCTGTGCGCCCGCCGGGTGGACGGGCTGATCGTGATCCCGGCCGGTGACGACCACCGCTACCTGGAGCCGGAGATAAAGGCGGGGATCGCCACCGTCTTCGTGGACCGCCCGGCGGGCCGGATCGACGCCGACATCGTCCTCTCCGACAGTTTCGGCGGTGCCCGGCAGGGTGTCGCCCATCTCATCGCGCACGGACACCGCAGGATCGGCTTCATCGGTGACCAGCCGCGTATCCACACGGCCACCGAGCGTCTGCGCGGGTATCACACCGCGATGACGGACGCCGGGATCACCGTCGAGGACTCCTGGGTCTCCCTCGGCTCCACCGACCCGGCGCGGGTCAGGGCGGCCGCCGAGGCGATGCTCTCGGGCCCCGAACCGGTCACCGCGCTCTTCGCGGGCAACAACCGGGTGACGGTCACCGTGGTGCGCGTGCTGGCGGAGCGGGAGCGTCCGGTCGCCCTGGTCGGTTTCGACGACATCGAACTGGCCGACCTGCTCGGCATCACGGTCATCTCCCAGGACGCCGCCGCCGTGGGCCGGACGGCGGCCGAGCACCTCTTCCGCCGGCTGGACGGCGCGGACGACGCCCCGGCGCGGGTGGAATTGCCGACGTCCCTCATCGCCCGCGGCTCGGGCGAACTGCCGCCCGCCTGAGCCGGGGCGTCGACGGACCGGCTCGATCAGCTTCCGGCGGGCGTCAGCAGCGCGTCCGCCACTGACGTACGTGCGTAGAGGACCGAGCGTCCGGCGCGGTGGGCGGTCACCAGGCCCGCGTCGCGCAGGGCCGTGAGGTGCTGGGAGACGCCGACCGCGCACAGTCCGGAACGCCGGGCGAGCGCGGTCGTCGACGCGGGGGTTGCGAGCTGCTGTCGGTTTGCTGCATTGAAGTGAGTTGTGGTGAGTGGGAGTGAGTCCTGTCGGTGGGTGTGCGGGGTGGGAACGGGGGTTCTGGGGCCGAATGGGTGACCTTGGCGGCTGCTGCTCGTTGGGCTGGGTGGCAGGTGCCCGGTCGTGAGGGAGGGGGTGATGTGGTGGGTGGTTTACGGGAGTTGGCGGAACCGTTTGTGGTGCCCGGGCCTTGCGGGGTGGCGGTCCGGGACCGTCTCAAGCACCTCACGCCCCAGGACGAGAAAGTCCTCCGCCTGGTCGGTGAGCACCAGGGCCGTCTGGCCGCGCGTGACCTGAAGGCCCGTTGTGCGGATGGTCTGGAGCACGGTCCGGAGACCTGGGCGTCGCGCAAGCGGGACCTGACGAAGGAGTCGTCGTCGCGGATCGCGGGTGCGATCACCAAGGCCACGCACGATCAGTGGGCGCTCGCCCGGCGTTGCCAGGGCGCGCACATCCAGACGCTGGAAGCCGGGATCAGGACGCTGCGGCACCGCCTGTCCCTCCCGATCGGTGCGCCCGG
The DNA here is from genome assembly GCF_035974375.1 of Streptomyces sp. NBC_01320. Classification (NCBI taxonomy): domain Bacteria; kingdom Bacillati; phylum Actinomycetota; class Actinomycetes; order Kitasatosporales; family Streptomycetaceae; genus Streptomyces; species Streptomyces sp. NBC_01320. Next base: position 9,576,357 of record NZ_CP108390.1, on the reverse strand, counting down.
CACCAAGCGGGCCCCGGGCGGCTACCGCTCCCGGGGTGAGTGGTTCCACAAGTCCCGCCGTCTCGCGGCGCTGGAAGCCCGGCACGCCGCCGCGGTCCGTGACCGGCAGGCCGGACGGGTCCGGGTCGTACGGGGCCGCAAGCGTCTCCTCAACACCCGCCACCACCTCACCGACGCCCACCTCACCGAAGATCGGTGGCGGGAACGCTGGGAAGCGGAACGCTGGTTCATCGCCGCCGACGGCGAGTCCGGGAAAAGGTTCGGGAACGAAACCATCCGCGTCACCGACACCGGCGAAGTGTCGATCAAGCTGCCCGCCCCGCTCGCGCACCTGGCCAACGCCCAGCACGGTCGGTACACCCTCGCCTCCACCGTCGCGTTTGCGCACCGTGGCGTGGAGTGGGCCGACCGCATCGCCGCGAACCGGGCCGTCGCCTACCGCATGCACCTCGACGTGGACCGTGGCCGCTGGTACCTCACCGCGTCCTGGCAACGCCCCGTCGTGCAGACCGTCCCGCTGGAGACCGCCCGCGCCCGGGGCATGATCGGCGTCGACACCAACGCCGATCACTTCGCCGCCTACCACCTCGACCCACACGGCAACCCCATCGGCGACCCCCACCACTTCCCCTACGACCTCTCCGGCACCGCCGATCACCGCGACGCCCAGATCCGCCACGCCCTGACCCAGTTGCTGCACTGGGCCAAGCAGACCGGTGTCGCCGCGATCGCCATCGAGGACCTCGACTTCATCTCCGAGAAGACCCGCGAAAGACATGGCCGCAGGAAACGCTTCCGCCAGCTCATCTCCGGCATCCCGACTGGCAAACTCAAGGCCCGGCTGGTCTCCATGGCCGCCGAACAGGGCCTGAGCATTGTCGCGGTCGACCCCGCCTACACCAGCATGTGGGGTGCCCAGCACTGGCAGAAGCCGCTGGCCACCCCGCACCGCAGAATGTCCCGTCACGATGCCGCCGGTATCGCGATCGGACGCCGCGCCCTCGGACACCCGGTCCGGCGTCGGACGGCACCGCCCCCACACGACCGGAGTGATCGTGCGGGGCATCGGACCGCCCAGGCCCCACCAGGCACCCGAGGGTGTGAGGGAACCCGCCCACCCGCAACGGACCGCGTCCCAGGAGATGCGTCGCCGAACGGGACGCGAAAGCGGGAACCCAGCGCATCCCAAACCGTTCGGGATGCGCCCAGTACACATCAGTGGGTCCAGGACTCACTCATGCACACTGGCTAGGAACGGTGTCGAGCTCGGTCAGAAGCAGGGTGCGGGAGCGGCCCAGGACAGCGGCGACCGCATCGGCGGCTGCGGTGCTGCGCGGCTCCCAGGGGGTGCCGATGCCCCGTGCCGGATAGGCGAGTTGCGGCGGATCCGGCGCCACCGAGCGGGTGAGCCCGGCGGTCCTCTGGTGGTCGGCACTGCTGGGCGGTGTCCTCTGCTCGGTCGCGCCGCTCGCCCTCGCGGGCCGCATCACAGGTCGCATGAACCACGAGCTGGCGGCCTGAGACACCGGAGAGCCCGGTCTCAGCCCCTGCTGAGCCGTCCGAGCGCCAGCCCGGCAAGCAGCGCCGCAGCGTCACCCAGTACGGAGTCGTCGAAGACGGCTTCCGGGGAGTGGTTGTAGGGAGCTGCGGCGGGGTCGAGATCGGCCCGGCAGGCACCGAGCATCAGATAGGCGGAGGGGACGTGTTCACCGATGAAGGCGAAGTCCTCGGCCCCGGCGATCGGGTTCGGCAGCTCGAAGCAGCGGTCCGCCCCGAACAGTTGGGCCGCCGTCTCGGCTGCGTACGCCGCCTCGACGGGGTCGTTGACGGTGACGGGGTAGCCCTCGTCGACGACTGCTTCCACGGTAAGCCCGTGGGCCTCCCCGATGCCGCGTACGACCCGGGGCGCTTCCTGGAGCACACGGGCCCGCGCCCCGGCCGAGAAGGACCGGATGCTCGCGGAGAACACGGCCTCGTCCGGAATGACGTTGTGGGCGGTGCCCGCGTGAAAGCTGCCGACGGTCACGACAACCGGGTCGAAGGCGTCGAAGCGGCGCGTCACCATGGTCTGCAGCCCTGTGACGGCTTCGCAGGCGGCCGGGATGGGGTCCAGGGCGCTGTGCGGACTGGACCCGTGCCCGCCGCGCCCGCGCACGGTCACGTCGAGGATGTCGGCGGCGGCCAGGATCGGTCCGGGCCGGGTGCTGACGAAACCGTGCGGCAGCAGGGCGGACGCAACATGGAGGGCGTACGCGGCCACCGGCCTGGTCCCCGCGGCATCGAGCACACCTTCGTCGATCATCACCCGGGCCCCGGCGTCGCCCTCCTCGCCGGGCTGGAACATGAACACCACGGTTCCGGCCAGAGAGTCGCGCCGCTCGCAGAGCAGTCGCGTGGCGCCGACCAGTCCCGCGGTGTGGAGGTCGTGGCCGCAGGCGTGCATCACGCCGGGGACGGCGGAGGCGTACGGCAGTCCGCTGGTCTCCTGCACCGGCAGCGCGTCCATGTCGCCGCGCAGCAGCACCACCGGTCCGGGCAGCGCGCCGCGGAGCACGGCCGTGACCGAGGTGAGCTGCTTGCCGAGGGTGATCTCGAGGGGCAGTCCCTCCAGCGCTGCCAGCACCTTCGCCTGGCTCAGCGGCAGTTCCAGGCCGATTTCCGGCTCCTGGTGCAGCGCGCGGCGCAGCCCGACCAGTTCGGGCAGGAGCGCGGCAGCGGATCCACGGAGGTCGGCGTGGCGGCGAGCGGCATCGGTCATGGCGTCTCCTCACGAGTCGGTCCCGCCATCCTCACCGTTTTCGGCTCCCGCGCCACCCCCCGGTCCTCCCGGCGGCAATCGGCGTACGGACGAGGAGTTCGGCGTAAGAGTGCCCGGCAGTAGGCAGCGCGGGTGAAGGAGCGGGGCTGGGGTGCGTGCATCGCAAGGCGGAGGATTGAGACAACGCGGAGCGTTGGTGATTGACGACAACGCCGCGAGGTGCGTGCCCCGGCCCCACGACGCCGCGAAGCCTACTGCCGGGCACTCTAAACTTGATCTTTAAGCCTCCTCCTCGGCTCCGCCGCATCGGGGTGTGTCCGCTTTACGTTGTTTCTTGCCGACTGGGTGGCGGGGTGCGGGGGTGGAGGTGCGGCCCTTGGGGCGGCCGGGCCCGGGGTGGGTGGCTTTCGGCGTGCTGGCCGGGGTGCCCAGGATCCGCCGGATGCGTGGATAGCCTCGCCGGACCCGGCCGGGGGTCAGCTGATCCGGCGGCAGCGGCTTCTCCCAGGGCCGGCGCAGGTCCTCGGCCAGGGGGCGGGCGAGGCGGAGCTGGGCGTAGGCGGAGAGGATCAGCCACACCCACCGGTCGGCCTGCTCGGGAGTGCGTAGGCGGGGGCGGGTGAGGCCGAGGGTCTGCTTGAAGAAGCGGAATGTGTGCTCGATGTCGAATCTCCTGAGGAAGATCCGCCAGAGGCGGTCGACGTCGTGCGCGGTGGCGTCGGGGTCGCTGTGCCACAGCCATAGCGGCTTGGGGTCGCGGTTTCCGGGTAAGTGCTCGATGGCCAGATGGACCAACGTGCCCTCGACGAGGGGTAGTTCGCCTTCATGGTCGGCCCAGGAGCCGCGCCGGTCCGGCTTGGGGTGCATCCGGCCCCAGCAGCGGGCGAGGACCTGGCCGAAGCGGTCGTGGACGCCGGCCGACTCCTGGACCGGGGCCAGGTGGGTGGCGGGGTCGGCGAGGCGGAACTGTGCTCCGTGGCGGGGCGGGCGTCCGGGGTTGGTTCCGCGGCGCTTGCCAGCCGGTGCATACATCACCCGGTCCGCGCGGATGCGGCCCAGCAGCCGCACCGGTTCTTCGCGCAGCAGCCAGGTCAGGCGCACGAGGTCGTAGCCGGAGTCCAGGACGAACAGGACCGGCGGGTCGCCCGGTCGCCATTGCCCGGCCCGCTGCAGGCGGGCGCGCAGGTCACGGATCTGAGTCGCGGTGACCTCGGTGGGATCGTCCTCGGGCCCCAGCCGCACTGCGTCCAGCGGCCCTGTCCACGAGGAGCGGCCACCGCCCAGGGCCGCGGCCACCTGGTAGGGCCAGCCCGGGATGGTCTGGCGAACCCCGTCGCAGCGACACGGACGGTGGCAGTGCAGGCGCTCCGGCGAGCACTCGGCGTCCGGACGCGGCCATGGAGTGACGTCCAGCGCGATCGACAGCTGCCGGTCCGCCCCGCGCGGCAGCTCAAGGCCTGCCAGCGCCATCCGCAGGCGGGACACGGCGATGTGGCCCTGGGCCAGCGCGTCGTACATCGCCCCGTGCCCACGCCGGTGCACTGCCTCCAGCGACAACTCCGGCAGCGAGACCACCGGCCCGCCGGCACACAGCACCGCGTCCGCCAGCTCGAACAGAGCATCCGCCCGCAGGGTCAGGCACTCGTAGAACTCGCGGCGAAACCGAGATAACCCGGTCAATGCCTCGACGCGCGCAGCGTCGTCTTGCAGACTGTCCATCACGGCCTTTGGATTGATCGACTGTCGACTTCAGCGAGAAGACACGATCACGCAAAGGCCGCCCAGCTGTCAGGCGAACGACGAACCCCACCAAGACACGATCTTGGTGGGGTTAATAGTCAAGCTAAACCGCTTGTTGTGTCCGTCGTACGGTCACCAGGATGACCCCATGCCTGCTTTCACCGCGCCCGACGGAACCGAACTCGCCTATCACCTCGTGGGTGAGGGCGAGCCGGTGCTCGTGCTGCCCGGTGGACCCATGCGCGCCTCCGCCTACCTCGGCGATCTGGGCGGCCTGGCGAGCCGGCGCCAACTGGTCATGCTCGATCTGCGGGGCACCGGCGGCTCAGGCATCCCCGCCGACCCGGCCACCTATCGCGTCGACCGGCAGGTGGCCGATGTGGAGGCGTTCCGCGATCACCTTGGTCTGGACCGCGTGGACATTCTGGCGCACTCCGCGGGCGGCGATCTCGCGATCCTCCACGCGGCCCGGCATCCCTGGCGCATCCGGACCCTCACGCTGATCACCGCCCGTGCGCGTGCCCTCGGTGTCGACTTCACCGAGGAGCATCGCCGCGAGGCCGCCGCGCTGCGCAGGGCCGAGCCGTGGTTCGAGGCCGCGCACGACGCGTACGAGGCCGTCTGGGCAGGCTCCGCCACCGACGCCGACTGGGATGCCATTGCCCCGTTCTTCTACGGCCGTTGGGACACCGCCGCTCAGGCGCACGCCGCAGCCGACGTCGAGCAGAGCAACTACGAGGCCGCGGACGTCTACGCGTCCCTCGATGCCTTCGCCCCTGCCGCGGCCCGCGAGGCCGTTGCCGCGCTGGACGCCCGGGTCCTGGTCCTCGCGGGCGAGCTGGACAGCGGTCCGCTTCCTCGCGTCGCGGCCACCGTCGCAGGGTTGTTCCCCAAGGCCGAACTGGCCGTCCAGCCGGGCGCAGGTCACTTCCCGTGGCTCGACGATCCCGTCCGCTTCAGCGGGACCGTCGAGACCTTCCTGCGGGGCTGACGGTACGGGCCGGGGCCCGCGGCCTACGGCGCCGTCACCGTCAGTCCTCCGCGCCGGGGCGAGGCGAACGCGTCCAGGTCCGCCCGCGTCAGCCCCGTCAGGCGGGCGACCTCGGCGGTGTCGAGTGCGCCGCAGTCGATGCCGCGCAGCAGGTATCCGCTGAGGGCCTTGGCGGTGGCGGGCTCGTCCATGACGTCGCCGCCGGCCTTGGCGACATACGCGGCGAGCCGGGCGGCGGCCTGTTCCAGGCCCTCGCGATAGAAGGTGTAGACGGCCGCGTAACGGGTCGGCAGGTGGCCGGGGTGCATGTCCCAGCCCTGGTAGTAGGCGCGGGCCAGCGCACGGCGGGTGAGCCCGTAGTGGAGCCGCCACGCCTCGTGGACCTGATGGGTGGGGCCGACCGGGAGGACGTTGGTCGAGCCGTCGGAGACACGTACGCCGGTACCCGCGGCGGCCACCTGCATGACCGCCTTGGCGTGGTCGGCGGCCGGATGGTCGCTGGCCTGGTAAGCGGCGCTGACGCCCACACAGGCGCTGTAGTCGAAGGTGCCGTAGTGCAGGCCGGTCGCGCGACCCCCGGCGGCATCGATCATGCGGGCCACGGCGGCGGTGCCGTCGGCGGCGAGGATGGACTGGCTGGTCTCGATCTGGATCTCGAAGCCGAGCCGGCCCGACGGCAGACCGTGGGCCTGCTCGAAGGCGTCGAGCAGCCGGACGAAGGCGGTGACCTGTTCGGGGTACGTCACCTTGGGAAGGGTGAGCACCAGGCCCTCGGGGAGCCCGCCCGCCTGCATCAGACCGGTGAGGAATATGTCCGTGGTGCGGATGCCCCGGTCGCGTACGGCGGCCTCCATGCATTTCATCCGGATGCCCATGTACGGGGCCGCCGTGCCGTTCTCGTACGCCTCCGAGACCAGCCGCGCCGCGCGGGCGGCAGCCTCGTCCTCCTCGGCGTCGGGGCGGGGGCCGTAGCCGTCCTCGAAGTCGATGCGCAGGTCTTCGACGGGCTCGCGCTCCAGCTTGGCGCGGACGCGGTCGTGAACGGGCGCGGCGAGCTCCTCCGGGATGCCGAGAACGGCGGCGAACGAGGCCGCATCGGGGGCATGCTCGTCAAGGGCGCGGAGCGCCTGGTCGCCCCAGGAGCGGATGGTCTCTGCGGCAAAGGTGTCGCCGGGGACGTAGACCGTGTGGACGGGCTGGCGGGTGCCGGGGTCTCCCGGGTAGCGGCGGGCGAGTTCGGCGTCCACCGCGGTGAGGGAGGCGCTGATCTCCTCGCTGACCGCACCGGCGAGGCTCGTTGCCACCTTCTCCTGCTGACCCATGTCCACACCCTCCACAGTGCCGCTGTTTCCGCTTCCCGGAATCAACAATCCGTATAGTGAAGTTATAAGGCCACCGGACCTGCGTCAATGGTGATCAGAAACGGTCCGGGGCCGCGCGGTGAGAACACCACGCGGCCCCGGACCATCGAGAAGGGGTACAGCCCCCGTCAGGTCAGCCCTTGCGGGAGTTGACCTCTTCGGTGAGCTGGGGGACGACCTGGAAGAGGTCGCCGACGATGCCGTAGTCGACGAGGTCGAAGATCGGGGCCTCGGCGTCCTTGTTGATCGCGACGATGGTCTTGGAGGTCTGCATGCCGGCCCGGTGCTGGATCGCGCCGGAGATACCGGAGGCGATGTAGAGCTGCGGGGAGACGGACTTGCCGGTCTGGCCGACCTGGTTGGAGTGCGGGTACCAGCCGGCGTCGACCGCGGCGCGCGAGGCACCCACGGCCGCGCCGAGGGAGTCGGCGAGCGCCTCGATGAGTCCGAAGTTCTCCGCACCGTTGACCCCGCGGCCGCCGGAGACCACGATCGCGGCCTCGGTCAGCTCCGGGCGCCCGGTCGACTCGCGCGGGGTGCGGGAGAGGACCTTCGTGCCGGTGGCCTGCGCGGAGAAGGTGACCGCCAGGGTCTCGACCGCACCGGCGGCCGGGGCCGGCTCGACGGGCGCCGAGTTCGGCTTGACCGTGATGACCGGGGTGCCGTGCGAGACACGGGACTTGGTGGTGAACGACGCGGCGAACGCGGACTGGGTGGCGACCGGACCCAGCTCACCGGCCTCCAGGTCGACCGCGTCCGTGATGATCCCGGACCCGATCCGGACCGCGAGCCGGGCCGCGATCTCCTTGCCCTCCGCGGACGACGGCACCAGTACCGCGGCCGGGGACACCGCGTCGAACGCGGCCTGCAGCGCGTCGACCTTCGGCACGACCAGGTAATCGGCGAACTCCGGCGCCTCGGCGGTCAGGACCTTGACCGCACCGTGCTCGGCGAGCACCGCCGCGGCGCCGGCCGCACCACTGCCCAGCGCGACCGCGACCGGGTCACCGATCCGGCGGGCCAGCGTCAAAAGCTCCAGAGTGGGCTTGCGGACGGCACCGTCCACGTGGTCGACATAGACGAGAACTTCAGCCATGGGACTTCAATCTCCTGCACAAACGAGGGTGAGAGGGACATACGGGGCCGAACAGGCCGACAGGTCAGATGAACTTCTGGCCCGCGAGGAACTCGGCCAGCTGCTTGCCGCCCTCGCCCTCGTCCTTGACGATCGTGCCCGCCGTACGGGCCGGACGCTGCGCCGCGGAATCGACCGCGGTCCACGCACCCGCCAGACCGACCTCGTCCGCCCCGATCTCCAGGTCCTCCAGGTCCAGGGACTGAACCGGCTTCTTCTTCGCCGCCATGATCCCCTTGAACGACGGATACCGGGCCTCACCGGACTGGTCCGTCACCGACACCACCGCCGGCAGCGACGCCTGCAGCTGCTCACTGGCACTGTCACCGTCCCGACGCCCGGTCACCGTGCCGCCCTCGACCTTCACCTCGGACAGCAACGTGACCTGCGGAACACCCAGACGCTCCGCCAGCACCGCCGGCAGCACACCCATCGTGCCGTCCGTCGACGCCATACCGCAGATCACCAGGTCGTAACCCGTCTTCTCGACCGCCTTCGCCAGCACCAGCGACGTACCGATCACATCCGTACCGTGCAGATCGTCGTCCTCGACGTGAACGGCCTTGTCCGCACCCATCGACAGCGCCTTGCGCAACGCGTCCTTGGCATCCTCCGGACCCACCGTCACCACAGTGATCTCCGCATCGTCCGCCTCATCGGCGATCTGCAGCGCCTGCTCCACCGCGTACTCGTCGAGCTCCGACAGCAGACCGTCCACATCCTCACGGTCCAGCGTCAGGTCATCGGCGAAGTGCCGGTCGCCAGTGGCGTCGGGCACATACTTCACACAGACAACGATCCTCAAGCTCACGCCGGCTCTCCTACTGCATCGTCATTTCTGGGCTGCCTTGATGCACGCAGCATAGGCGCCTGATGGGACGGATTCCGGTCGGGGCGACCGATGCTCCGAGCGAAATATTACTCGTCAGTACACCCAGTACGTTACCCATGAGCAAGCGCTTTGCACTGTGACCTGGCCGACGTCCGGTGCCCATGCGCCACCTGGGAACTCTCAGTCCCGCAACGCCGTGAAACGACCCTGGTGATAGAGAAGCGGGCGGCCGCCCCCGGCCGGATCGCCGACGACGGCCTCCGCTATCACGATCCGGTGGTCACCCGCCGGGATGCGCGCCACCACGCGGCAGACCAGCCACGCAAGCACTCCGTCGAGCACCGGGACACCTTCCGGCCCACTGCGCCAATAGGTGGACGGACCGAACCGGTCGGCGCCGCTGCGCGCGAATGTGGCGGCCAGCTCCTGCTGGTGCTCGCCCAGTATGTGAACGCCGATGTGCTCGGCCTCCGCCACGACCGGCCAGCTGGAGGACGAGGTCCCCACGCCGAAGGAGATGAGCGGCGGCTCGGCGGCGACGGAGTTCAGGGAGGTCGCGGTGAAGCCGACCGGTCGGTCACCGGCGGCGGTGATCACCGCGACACCGGCGGCATGCTGCCGGAAGACGGAGCGCAGGAGATCGGGGGAAGCCGTGCGGACGCTGGAGAGCTCGGGCGAAGCCGTCATGGAGATGTCCTTCTGCGAGGGAGGCGTACGGGGCCGTGGGTGCTCAGGCACCCGGACAGCGCGCACTCGCGTTGCGGGCGAGGTCCACGTGGACCCGGCCGTAGAGAAGGAGTTCCGGCGGCATAGCGTCAGACTGACGATGCGTGGTGGGTGCAGTCAAGAGGGTTCCGCAATGTGGGAGATGCATCACGGTCCGTCACATCGCGTGCCCCAGCGCGGCGACAACATCGACGGTGCGGGGCTGCCCGACCGCTCGGCGGACGATCCCGCCGGTCGCGTCGAGAACCAGCACCGTCGGCGTGCGGCTGATGTCGAGCTCGCGAACGAGAGTGAGATGCGCCTCGGCGTCGATTTCGACGTGGGCGACGCCGTCGACCATTCCGGCTACCTCGCCGAGGGTGCGACGGGTGGCCCGGCAGGGCTGGCAGAAGGCGCTGGAGAACTGCACGAGGGTGGCCCGCTCCCCCAATTCCGCGCCGAGTTGGGCCGCATCCAGCCTGTTCGCACGTTCCTGCCCGTCCACCGTCCGCCTCCTGTCAGAGCCCCTCGCAAGGGGTCAGCACCGTCGGGCGCGGAGTCATTCCCGCCGACTCCACGTGACGAGAATCTCGCGCCCCGCGCCCGCCGAGACTGGCCACCGCGACGGACATGGGGCACGATCGGCGCAATGCCGAAAACCTACGGCTGCGTAACTTCCGCCGGGAGAATCCTCCGCAGGCGCTGAAGAAGGGTCTTCTCCAGATGGCAGAACTCGTCTATCGGCCGGTCATCGGCGCCGCTCGCACCATGTTCAAGGCGCTGGACCTGAAGATCGACACTCAGGGTTCGGAGCACATCCCGAAGACCGGCGGTGCGGTACTGGTCAGCAACCACATCAGCTACCTCGACTTCATCTTCACCGGGCTCGCGGCGCTGCCGCAGAAGCGGCTGGTCCGCTTCATGGCGAAGGAATCGGTCTTCCGGCACAAGGTCTCCGGTCCGCTGATGCGCGGCATGAAGCACATCCCGGTCGACCGGAAGCAGGGCGAGGACGCGTATGCCCACGCGCTCGCCTCACTGCGCTCCGGCGAGATCATCGGCGTCTTCCCCGAGGCGACCATTTCGCAGTCGTTCACGCTGAAGAGCTTCAAGTCCGGCGCGGCCCGGCTGGCCCAGGAGGCGGGCGTACCGCTGATCCCGATGGCCCTGTGGGGCACGCAGCGGATCTGGACCAAGGGGCGGCCGCGCAACTTCAAGCGCAGCCACATTCCGGTGACGATCCGGGTGGGTGCGCCGGTGGAGGCCCCCACCGACCAGTACGCGGGTGCGATCACCCGCCGGCTGCGGGAAGGGGTGCAGGAGCTCCTCGAAGCGGCGCAGCGCGCCTACCCGGTGCGACCGAGGGACGCGAGCGACACCTGGTGGGTGCCCGCGCACCTCGGCGGTACGGCTCCGACGCCCGCCGAGGTGCGCGAGGCCAGCTGACCGGGCCCGTTCACCACCACGGCTGAAACGTCACTCCGGGGTGCGCACGGTGATCCGCGCTCCGGGGCTCAGCTTCTCCAGCGTCTCCGCGAGTTCGGCGCCTGCGGCGTCGAGCTCGCGGATCGTCATCGGGGTGAGGCTCTCCAGGAGGAACACGGCGTTGACCGAGTCCTCGGTGAGCCGGGTGCGTACGCCCTGCCGCCAGTTCCAGCGGCGGCAGGTGACGCCCTCGTCGTCGCACCAGACGACTTCGCCGGGCTCCGGGTGCTCCAAGCCCTCCTCGCCGCCCGCGACCGTGAGGAGGGGCTCCTGGCCCGTGGCGCGTACGAGGCGCATGGCGCCCTTGATGCGGTCGGTGTCCTCACCGCCGACCGGGACCAGATGGGCGACGCTGATCGCGTTGTAGGCGTCGACCAGCAGATTGATCCGCGGCAGTCCGGTCTCGGTGAGGGCGCGCCTGGCGAGCGCCTCGGCGGAGTTGCGGGTACGGGGACGGCTTGGCGCCGAAGGCCGCGTACGCGTCCCGCCAGGCGGCGACGTGGGGGTCCTCGTGCGGGTCCCTGCCGTCGAGCCGTTCGACGAGCCGTCGGGTGGCATCGTCCAGCAGAGCCGAACTGTCCTCATTGCTTGGCCCGTTGACGAGCCCGCACGGCTCGACGGCAAGGTGGGTGAAGCCGGGCGCAAGGGTGCGCACGTCGTCGGAAACGGTGAGCGTCAGGGTCATCTGCTGCCTTGCCTCGGGGCGGGTCAGAGCACGGTCGGAAGCCTGCGCCACAGGTGCGCGCGGTCCTCGGCAGTCTGCAGGGCGCGCAGAACCGCCGGATGCGGTGCCGCATAGAGTACTGGATAGTCCACTCCATTGGACTCCGCCCCGATGGGCCAGGCCAGCCGTTCCTCGTCGAGCGAGAACTGGGCGTCGACACCGCGCTTGTTGCCGCGCGGGTCCTGGCGGTCCCAGCGGTCCCGGCCCGGCAGGCGCACGGCGATCAGCCCGTGCAGGACGTCCGGATCCCCGTTCTCGTCGTCGAAGCCCTGGTAGCAGAAGGCCGTCGGGATGCCTGCCGCCCGCAGCAGGGCCGCCAGCGCATGGGATTTGGAATGACAGATGCCGTTACGGGTGGCGAGGACGTCCGAGGCGCGCCAGCTGACCCTGGGATCACCTGAGTCGACGGAGTGGGGAATGGTGTCGCGGACGAACTCATAGGCCGCGAGCGCGTATGAGTATGCGTCGGCACTATCGACGCGAAGGCGATCGACGGTCTGCCGTACGAGCGGATGCTCGTGGTCGATGGCCACATCGGCGGCGAGATAGGCGACCATGTCCGGGGTTTGCTGCGTCAGCTCCATGCGTGCAGAGCGTACGGAAGCGGCCGACCGGAAAGCAATGACTTTCCAGTCGGCCGCATATTCATGCATAGCGTAATGCTACTTGGCGATCTCTTCCTTCAGCGCGAGGACGAACGCGTCCACGTCGTCCTCGGTGGTGTCGAAGGAGCACATCCAGCGCACATCGCCGGCGGTCTCGTCCCAGAAGTAGAAACGGAAGCGCTTCTGGAGCCGCTCGCTCACGTCGTGCGGCAGACGCGCGAAGACGGCGTTGGCCTGGACCGGGTAGAGGATCTCCACCCCGTCCACCGCCCGGACACCCTCCGCGAGCCGCTGAGCCATGGCGTTGGCGTGCCGGGCGTTGCGCAGCCACAGGTCACCGGCGAGCAGCGCCTCCAGCTGCACCGACACGAAACGCATCTTCGATGCCAGCTGCATCGACAGCTTCCGCAGATGCTTCATGGCCCGTACGGCATCGGGGTTCAGGACGACGACGGCCTCACCGAAGAGCGCCCCGTTCTTGGTGCCTCCGAACGAGAGGACGTCGACGCCGACCTCGCTGGTGAAGGTACGCACAGGGACGCCCAGCGACGCCGCGGCGTTGGCGATCCGCGCCCCGTCGAGGTGAACCTTCATGCCGCGCTCGTGGGAGTGCTCACAGATGGCGCGGATCTCATCGGGCGTGTAGACGGTGCCGAGCTCGGTGTTCTGAGTGATCGACACGACCTGGGGCATGGCGCGGTGCTCGTCGTCCCAGCCGTACGCCTGCCGGTCGATGAGCTCGGGGGTGAGCTTGCCGTCCGGGGTCGGCACGGTGAGCAGCTTGAGGCCGCCCACGCGCTCCGGGGCGCCACCCTCGTCCACGTTGATGTGCGCGGACTCGGCGCAGATGACCGCGCCCCACCGATCGGTCATCGCCTGCAGCGAGACGACATTCGCCCCGGTGCCGTTGAAGACCGGGAACGCCTCGGCGGTGGAGCCGAAGTGCCCCTTGACGATCTGCTGGAGGTTCTCGGTGTAGTCGTCCTCGCCGTAGGCGATCTGGTGACCGCCGTTGGCGAGGGCGATGGCCGCGAGGATCTCCGGGTGGGCGCCCGCGTAGTTGTCACTGGCGAATCCGCGTATCTGCGGATCGTGGTGACGTCGCGCGTCGGTCCTTATGGTTGCGGGGTCAGCCACAGACGCTTTCCGTTCACTTCGGAGGCGGGCTTGGACCAGACGCCGGCGATGGCCTCGGCCAGTTCCTTGACGTCGGTGAAGCCCGCGAACTTCGCATTCGGGCGCTCGGCGCGCATCGCGTCGTGCACCAGTGCCTTGACGATCAGGATCGCAGCCGCTGTCTTCGGCCCTTCCTCGCCCCCCGCCTTGCGGAAGGCGTCGGCGAGCGCGAGGGTCCAGGCCTCGGCGGCCGCCTTCGACGCGGCGTAGGCGGCATTGCCCGCGGTGGGCTTGCTCGCCCCGGCCGCGCTGATCAGCAGGTAGCGGCCGCGATCGCTGCGCTGGAGCCCTTCCTGGAAGGCCAGCGAGGTGTGCTGAACTGTGCGGATCAGCAACTTCTCCAGGAGATCCCAGTCGGCGAGGTCGGTCTCGGCGAAGGTGGCGCTGCCGCGCCAGCCGCCCACCAGGTGGACCAGGCCGTCGACCCGGCCGAACTCCTTCTCGGTCTTGTCCGCCCATTCCCGGGCGGCGGCGAGGTCGAGCAGATCGACGGTGTCACCCGTGACGGTGGCGCCGCCATGGGCGTACCGTGCGGCGTCGACAGCCTCCGCGAGTCGGGTGGCGTCCGCGTCCGATGCGACGACGATCGCACCGGCCTCGGCGAGCCTGAGCAGCGTCGCCCGGCCGGCCGGCCCGGCGGCTCCGGCCACGGCGATCACCGCGCCTTCCAGCGCGCCGTTCCCATTGCCCGTGCCGTTTGCGTTCATGGTCACCGCCTCCTTGGAACGAGCGCTCACGCGGCTGCCTGCTCGGCGTCCGCCGCGGTGATCCCCCTGGTGGAGGCGATCACATTCTTCAGCTTCTTGGAGAGCGCCTCATAGAACATGCTCAGCGGAAACTCGTCCGGAAGCACGTCGTCCACCAGCTTGCGAGGCGGCTGCGAGAGGTCCAGGGCGTCCGGACCCTTGGCCCAGCGGGAGCCGGGGTGCGGGGCCAGGTAGGTCGAGACCAGATCGTACGCGGCAAACCAGTGGACCAGTTTGGGGCGGTCGATGCCGTCGCGGTAGAGCTTCTCGATCTCGCCGCAGAGCTGGTTGGTGACCTGCGGGGCCCTGTCCCAGTCGATCTTCAGGGTGTTGTCGGTCCAGCGGATCACATCGTGCTTGTGGAGGTACGCGAAGAGCAGCTGGCCGCCGAGACCGTCGTAGTTGCGGACCCGCTCGCCGGTGACCGGGAAGCGGAACATCCGGTCGAACAGCACGGCGTACTGCACGTCACGGCCCTGCGGGAAGCCGTCGGCCTCCAGCTTGACGGCCTCCTTGAAGGCGGTGAGGTCGCAGCGCAGCTCCTCCAGTCCGTACATCCAGAACGGCTGCCGCTGCTTGATCATGAACGGGTCGAACGGCAGGTCGCCGTGGCTGTGGGTGCGGTCGTGGACCATGTCCCAGAGCACGAATGCCTGCTCGCAGCGCTGCTGGTCGCCCACCATCTCGCGGATGTCCTCGGGCAGCTCCACGCCGAGGAGCTCGACGGAGGCCTCGGTGACGCGGCGGAAACGGGCGGCCTCACGGTCGCAGAAGATGCCGCCCCAGGTGAAGCGCTCGGGGGCCTCGCGCACGGCGATCGTCTCCGGGAAGAGCACCGCGGAGTTGGTGTCGTAGCCGGAGGTGAAGTCCTCGAAGGTGATGCCGCAGAAGAGCGGGTTGTCGTAGCGCGTGGCTTCGAGATCGGCGAGCCATTCGGGCCAGACCATCCGCAGGACGACCGCTTCGAGATTGCGGTCCGGGTTGCCGTTCTGCGTGTACATCGCGAAGACGACCAGGTGCTGCAGACCGTCGGTGCGGTTCTTGGCGGGTTGGAAGGCGAGCAGCGAGTCCAGGAAGTCCGGCACACCGAAGCCGTCCGCCGCCCAGCGGCGCAGGTCCACGACGAGGGCGCGGTGGTACGCGGCATCGTGCGGGAGCAGCGGGGAAAGCTCTTCGATCGCGGCGATCACACGTTCCAGCGTCACCAGGACGGTGGCAGGCGAGGGTGCGCCGTCGGCGTCGAAGTCGATCGAACCGTCCTTCGCCTGCCAGGGCCGGATCTCCTCCACGGCATCCCTGAGCGCGGGCCAGGCAGGCTGCTCGACCACCCGCTGGGCAGTAGCTATCGCGCCGACCTCGGCGTCGTGCACAAGAATTTCCGTCATCACACTTCCTCCACGGGAGAACCTCGCGTCAAGCAACCGTATCCATGTGTGGTTCTTCGAGACAAGTGAGCCTCAGAAAATTATCCTGCCAACCCCCATGGTCACCGCGATTCTTCCTGCCACATTCCGCTTGCGCGACTCCTTCCGTCGGTTCCGGGGGACACCGGACCGCCGACGGTCGCACATCCGGGCGTTCAGGCCGTGCAGGGCGCGCCCACGTACGGGTGACACAGCTCGCGGGGCACCGGCGCTACCGGTAGGACGGGTGCCGTCCGCCTCCCTCCCACCCCTCCGGAGACCATCGCGTGAGTATCCGTGCCGTCCTTGTCGCAGCCGTCATCACCGGATTCCTGCTCGGTGTCGCCGACGTCCCGGGACACGGCGCCATTCACCCTCGCGTTACCGGCTCTCTCCCGGGTCCGGACCACTAGGCTGCCGAGTTGCCGTAAGCCGAGTGCCGAAGTGCCGCGTGGGCAGGAGCAGCACGCGGGGAGACGCCGTCGACGGAAGCGAGATTGCCTTGACTTTTCTCACCATCGGTCATCGCGGGGTGATGGGTGTCGAGCCGGAGAACACCCTGCGGTCGTTCGTCCACGCTGAGCAGGCCGGCATGGACGCCATCGAACTGGACCTTCATCTGAGCAAGGACGGCGCACTCGCCGTCATGCACGACGCCGAGGTGGACCGGACGACCGACGGCACGGGCCCGATCGCCGAGAAGACCCTTGCCGAGCTGCGGGAACTCGATGCCGGGCAGGGCGAACGGGTGCCCGTCTTCGAGCAGGTGCTCGATGCCGTGCGTTCCCCCTTGCAGGCGGAGATCAAGGATGCGGCCGCAGCCCGGGCGCTGGCCGAGGTGATGCGGCGGCGCGATCTCGTCGACCGGGTCGAGGTGTCGTCGTTCCACGACGAGGCGGTCGCCGAGATCGCTCAACTGGTGCCGGGGGTACGGACCGTGCTCATCGCCAGCCGGTGGAAGAGCGATGTGGTGGACCGGGCGAAGGCGGTGGGCGCGGCGACGCTCGCGCTGAACATCCGGCGCCTCACGCTGGAGGTCGTCGAACATGCCCACGCCGAGGGAGTGAAGGTCATCGGCTGGGTGGTGAACACCCAGGATCATCTGCGTCTGGTGCGCGCCCTGGGGCTGGACGGCGCGACCACCGACTTCCCGGAGATCCGCCGCGCCGGCCGCTTCACCGCGTAGGTGCAGGCGGCGAGGCGGCGCCGGAGGCCGACCGCCCGGTGTCGACGCCGAGGCATACAAGCAGCGGAACACTGTCGAACGGTGCATCGACCGCCTGAAGCAATGGCGCGGCCTGGCTATGCGAACCGACAAGCTCGCCATCGCCTACCAGGCCGCGCTCCACCTCGCCGCCATCCTCACATGGGCTCGCCGGTGACCAGGCGTGAGAGGTCAGCCCGCCTCGCAAACCATCCCGACTCATCTCCGGCCAGATACGCCTGCAACGCACCGGAGACGAGCATGAGGCAGACCAGATCACCCAACGCCGATACAGCCAAGCCGACTCGGTCAATCACCTGCGAATTGTCTTGCATCAATCGACTCGTTGCCCAGTACGTGCGACCAGGTTCCACGCGCCTGCGCTGCGGCCACTTCTGAGAGACAGGCCCTGGCTAGTAGCGTGTCGCTGCTAGCCCTCCTTCAGGTCCTTGATCAGCAGTTCGAAGGCGAGATCGTCGCGCTGCGGGACGCCGAAGCGCTCGTCGCCGTACGGGAACGGGCTCAGCTCTCCCGTACGCCGGTAGCCGCGGCGCTCGTACCAGGCGATCAGTTCCTCACGCACCGAGATCACGGTCATGTGCATCTCGGTGGCGCCCCAGCTCTCCCGGACGGTGCGTTCGGCCTCGGCGATGATCAGCTTGCCGAGGCCGCCGCCCTGCAGCTCGGGGCGGACCGCGAACATCCCGAAGTAGGCGGCTTCCCCGCGGTGTTCGAGCTGACAGCAGGCGATCAGTTCGCTGTCCCGCTCCACCACGAGCAGTCGGCTGCCAGGTGCCTCGACCACCGCGCGGACCCCGTCGGGGTCGGTTCGCTGCCCCTGCAGGATGTTCGCCTCGGTCGTCCACCCCGCGCGGCTCGAGTCGCCCCGGTACGCCGACTCGATCAGCGTCACGAGCGCGGGCACATCGGCGTCCGCCGCGTCGCGGAAGGTCAGCTGTCCCGAGTCGCGGGGCGGGGCGGTGTCCATGGTGAGGCTCTCCGTTTCTCTGCTGGGCCGTGCCGCAGCAGAGTAACCCGCTGGTCCGCACCTAATGTCTCGACCATGGTGCATGTGCTGAGCAGTCGGGTCCTGTTGAGCCCCACCGACCCCGAGCGGTCACGGATGTTCTACGGAGAGTCCCTCGGGCTGCCGGTGTACCGGGAGTTCGGTACCGGCCCCGAGCGCGGGACGGTGTACTTCCTGGGCGGCGGCTTCCTGGAGGTCTCCGGGCGCTCCGTCGCGCCGCCCTCGCCCGGGCTGCGGCTGTGGCTGCAGGTCGCGGACGTCCGGGCGGCGTACGAGGAACTGTCGGCCCGGGGCGTCGAGGTGGAACGGCCACCGGTGCGCGAGCCGTGGGGGCTCGTGGAGATGTGGATCTCCGATCCGGACGGCGTGCGGATCGCGGTCGTCGAAGTGCCGGAGGACCATCCGCTGCGATTCCGGCCCTGAGGGCAGCGACCCGCGACGGCGCACAAGTGGCCACACCCTTCTGCGGGTTTCCTCCACGCGCTCCCCTCGTACATCAGTGCGCCGCGTACGACCTGCCGGGCCGGGGCATCGACTAGTCGACACCGACGTCGTACGTCCTGGGGAGGTGCGCTGTGCACGGACCGGCGATGTCCGGCTGGCTGCTGATGGCGCTGTGCGGGGTCACGGGCGCGTACTGCCTGCTGCGGATGCGCAGCGGGTCGGAGGAGGAGCGCAGAACGGCACGCGCCGAGGCGGTCATGGGCTTCGGCATGGCCACGATGGCGGCGCCCGCCGCGGTCTTCCCGCCACCCGTGTGGGGATGGGCTGTGTACGTGGTGCTCTTCGGCGCGGCCGCGTTGCGCGGCCTCTGGTTCGCCCGCCGCAGGGGGCACCATCTGCACCATCTGGTCGGCTCACTGGCCATGGTCTACATGGCGTTGGTGATGGCGCCGGGCAGTGGCGCGGCAGCGCACGGTGCCGGCGGTGCGCACGGTGGACATCAGATGACGCAGGTCGCCGGTGGCGTGCCGCTGCTGACGGGGATGCTGCTGGTCTATTACGCGGCCTATGTGCTGCGGTCCGGGACGCGGCTGATTCCGATCGCCGCCGCGGGTCCGGTCGAGGGGCCGCTCAAAGACGGCTGGGGCGCACGGCCGGAGCTGGCACTGGCCTGCCGGCTGACGATGGGGATCGCCATGTTCGCGATGCTGCTCACGCTGTGAGACAGGGGGTGCGGTCAACCGTGGCGTACATCACTTGCCGAGCGCAGCCATACCCGCGGGTACCGCGCCACTCATAGGCTGACGTCATGTTGGTCTCCCTCGTGCTGCTGCTGCTCGGTGCACTGGCCGCCGTCGTGACCCCGCGGCTGATGGCGCGGGCCGAGTGGCCCGAGCGCGAGCCCGTGGTGGCGCTGTGGGTGTGGCAGTGCGTGGTGGCCGGGGTACTGCTGTCCTTCGGACTCTCCATGACGTTCAGCGCGGCCGCCGCCTGGCAGGCGGTGCGCGGGCAGGTGTTCGCGCCCGCACCGCACGCCGTGGTGGAGGCGTACGCGCTGGCCGCGTACGGGCCCTGGTCCGCCGTCATGGCCGTTCTGCTGGCGCTGGGTGGTATCTGGAGCGCGGCGATGCTGACGCGGGAGATCCGCCGGGCGCAGGTGCGGCGCAGGCGGCGTCGGGCCGAACTGCTGGTCCGTTCCCCGTTGATGCCCGGCGAGGAGCCCGGGGCCGGCCGGCTCGTGGTGCTGGAGGGTGAGCGCCCCGACGCCTGGTGGCTGCCCGGAGCAGCACCTCAACTGGTCATCACCACTGCGGCACTTGGACGACTGAAGGGCCGTCAGCTGGATGCGGTGCTGGCCCATGAGCAGGGGCACGCGCAGGCGCGGCACGACTGGCTGCTGCACTGCTCCGCAGCGCTGGCGAACGGGTTTCCCCAGGTACCGGTGTTCGACGCTTTCCGCGACGAGATGCACCGGCTCGTCGAACTGGCAGCGGACGATGTGGCGTCACGGCGCTTCGGGCGGCTGACGATCGCTCTCGCCCTGGTCGAACTGAACGAGGACCGGGGCGTGTTCGGCCCCTGCCCGACGCCGGACGCGGAGCTGCCACTGCGCGTGAACCGACTACTGTCCCCCGTCGAGCGGCTCACCGCGGGTCGTCGGCTGCGGCTGACCGCGGCGGCTGCCCTGGTGCCGGTGGTGCCGCTTCTGGTGGCCTTCGTGCCGGGACTCAGCGCGCTGGGATAGCCGGTATCGTGGTCCATCCGCAAGGATCACCCCATGCACTCCCCAGCCCCGCCCCCGCCCTTCTCCCCGCCGAGCCGCTCGCCCGTTCTCGGAGTCGGCATCGTGTGCGGATCCCTCGCCCTGGTGCTGCTGGTCCTGGTCGCCCTGCGCTGGTCCCCGCTGATGTCGCTGGACCGTGCGGTCGCCGACGCGCTGCACCGGCGGGCGGTGGCGGAACCGGGCCTCGTCCACATCAACCGGATCCTGACCGACTGGGTGTGGGACCCCTGGACGATGCGCGTCCTGATCGCGGTCGCCGTGGTGGTGCTGTGGTGGCGCGGGGCCCGGATGCTCGCGGGGTGGGTGGCGGCGACGAGTCTGTTCGCCACCCTGTTGCAGCAGGGGCTGAAGTCCGCGGTCGGCCGGGAGCGCCCTCAGTGGCCGAACCCGGTGGACTCCGCCCACTATGCGGCTTTCCCGTCCGGTCACGCCATGACCGCGGTGGTGAGCTGTGGTCTGCTGCTGTGGCTGCTGCACCGGCACGGCGTGCGGCGTCGGGTGTGGCACGTCGCACTCGCGGTGGCGTGGGTGTCGGTGATCGGCGTGGGCGTGACCCGGCTCTATCTGGGGGTGCACTGGATGACCGATGTGCTGGAGGGCTGGCTGCTGGGTGCGGCGGTGGTCGCGTTCTCGATCGCCGGGTTCGCCCGGTACGAGGGACGGCAACAGGCGACCTTGCCGCAACGCTCCTGAACCGGCGAGGATCGGACCCATGGTGATCAAGGGTGTGCTCTTCGACTTCTCCGGGACCCTCTTCTGTATCGAACCCGTCCGGTCCTGGCTTTCGGCGGTCCTCGCCGAGCGGGACATGACCGTGACCGACGCCGACTTCGAGCGGTACGTGGCGGACCTCACGGCCGCCGGGGCGCTGCCGGGCGGCCCGCTGCCGCAGCGCGTGCCCGACCGGCTTGCCGCGGCGTGGGCCACGCGCGACGAGAATGCGGAACGGCACCGTGAGGTGTACACGGGGCTGGCCCGCCAGGTCGCCCTGCCGGATCCGGGGCTGTACGAGGCGCTCTACGACCGGCACATGTCGCCGACGGCGTGGCGACCGTACCCGGACGCGGCGGAGGTGCTGGGGGCGCTGCGTACGGGCGGGATCCGGGTCGGCGTGGTCAGCAACGTCGGCTGGGACCTGCGGCCGATCTTCCGCGCCCATGGTCTCGACGCCCTGGTCGACGCCTATGTCCTGTCGTACGAGCACGGGACCCAGAAGCCGGACCCACATCTTTTTCACACCGCCTGCACACTTATCGGCCAGGATCCGAAAGATGTGGTGATGGTGGGTGACGATCGACACGCGGATGGCGGAGCGGCCGCACTGGGGTGTGACGTGCGCTTCGTCGAGCATCTGCCGGTGGAGGAACGGCCGGGCGGGCTACGGGCGCTCGGACTCATTCCGTGATCCCGCGCAGGGACATGTGAGAGATGTCCCTGACGCCCAATGGGTCCGATTGTCACACCAGGGCCTTAGCCTGGAGGCATGTCCCGTTATCCGCGCTCAGCCGATTCCGTGCGTTCCGCCGCAGTGGTGAACGAAGAGATTCGCGACCTGTGGCAGCGTTCCGGCGGATGCCTGTCCCCGGACGACGAGGAGAAGTACCAGCGACTCCTGGTGGAGTGGGCCGCGGTGACCGGCGGGAGCGCGAGGTCTGCCGCGTAAGCGGTACGGGGCGGAATGCCGCTCCCCGTCCGACTCGGCCATTCCCTGTGCGGCGCCCTCCGGCGCGTCGCACCCTGGAGGCATGACTTCTCCCCCGATCGTGATTTTCCGGCCGTCCCCCTCCGGCGGGCGACGTGTCACTGTGCAGCGTGACGGGCGGGCCCAGATCCTTGGACTCGCCCACTCGGATCACGACGTGATCGTGTTCCTGGAGGCTGCCGGGCTCGACGGTCCCGAGCGGATTCTCGACAGCCCCGACTGGGTCGAGTGGCGGGGTGGCCGGGCCCACCGGTACGAAGCGGCGTAGGAACGGCCGGTTCGGGCGATCCCCCGCGTCGCCGGAACCAGGCAGCCACCCCGCGGGACCTGGCCCGTCGGACATCGGTCGGGGGTTGCACTGATAACGGGCGGCATGGACCGGTCGACGCAGGGGCGTGTGCCCCTGCGTCGACCGGTCCATGAGGCCCTGCACCACGCCGCGCTGCTCGCCGCGCCCCGCCGGGCGAGGTTCCGCCCGGCGGGAACGCGCCGTGAGCGCACGGGTCCGACGAGACCCGCACAGCCGGATCAGTTGTCGAAGTAATCCGGCTGCGTCTGCACATTGAGCTCCGGCATCCGCACGCGCTTCGCCGGGTCGGTCCGCCGGTCGTCGAGCTTCAGGACGTCGAAGCCCTTGGCGATGTCGTTGGAGTAGATGTATCCGTTGTAGTAGTACGCCGACCAGGGGCCGGCCGTGGTGACGGCGTCCAGGCTCACGGGACCGCGCTCGAAGAACGCGATCTCCTTGGGCGCCGAGGAGTCGGTGAAGTCCCATACCGAGACTCCGCCCTGGTACCAGGCCTGGACCATCAGGTCGCGCCCCTTGACCGGGATGATCGAACCGTTGTGGGCGACGCAGACCTCGGTGGCGGCCTGCGGGCGGTCGATCTTGAAGTAGCTGCGGAAGACCAGCTTGCGGTGGTCGCCCTTGCCGACGATGTCGTAGATGCCGTCGGCGCCGCGCTTCGGCCCGATCTCCTTGTTGCAGGTGGCCGCGCCGCCGCCGCCGAGCTCATCGGTGAAGACGACCTTGTCCGCCTTCTGGTTGAACGTCGCCGAGTGCCAGAACGCGAAGTTCACATTGTCCTGAACCTGGTCGATGATCTTCGGGTTCTCCGGGTCCTTGATGGAGAACAGCAGCCCGTCCCCCATGCAGGCACCGGCGGCCAGGTCCTTCGACGGCAGCACCGTGATGTCGTGGCAGCCGGTCGTCTTCGAGACCCCGGGGTTGGTGGGCGCTCCCGGGTTGCCGCCGTCCGGGAAGAGCACCGGGAAGTTCACGACCGCGGCCTTCTCGGGCGCCTTGCGTGGCACCTTGATGACGGAGATCCCGTCGTGCGGCGGCTGGCAGTCCGGGAACGCCTCGTTCGGCGAGTACGAGGAGACGTATATGTATACGCTGCTGCCCTTCGGAACCAGCGTGTGGGTGTGCGAGCCGCAGGCGGTCTCGACGGCGGCGACGTACTTCGGGTTGCGCTTGTCGCTGATGTCGAAGATCTTCATGCCCTCCCAGGAGGACTTCTCCGTGGCGGGCTGGGTGGTGCTGGCGCACGAGTTGTCGTTGCGCGAGGAGTCGGTGGACAGGAACAGCAGGTTCCCGGAGACCGAGACGTCGTTCTGGGATCCGGGGCAGAGCACCTGGGCCACGGTCTTCGGGGAACTCGGGTTGCTGATGTCGTAGATCCGGAAGCCGTCGTAATTTCCGGCGAATGCGTACTTCCCCTGGAAGGCCAGGTCCGTGTTGAGACCCTTGAGTGCGTCCTTCGGGACGTTGGCCAGCGGGGTGATGTTGTCGCTGTGGACGATCTCGTCCACGCCGGGTATCTCGCCGTCCTCGATGGCGGCCGTGGCGGCGGCCTCCTGGCTTGCGGAGAGACCGGTGCGGGCCGCGGGTGAATCACCGGGGTCGGGCGTTGCGGCCGCCGGTCCGGCCGTCAGCAGAGTGGCGAAGAGTCCGGCGGCGGCTGCCGCCACACCCAGACGTCTGCGCCGCACTCGGGTGGTGTGCAACGAAGTCACTGCGTCCTCCCCTGTACCAAAGCGTGGTTGAACGGTTGACTGACCTCGGCAGTATCGTCCTTCCCATGGGTATCCCAACAGATGGCAACAGGAACGTAATGAAAGTTATCGACCCCTGAGGTCGCGGATGTGCGCCAAATGATCCAATACGACCCCATGTGGCATTGGAGGCAGCCTTGTTGATATTCCGTCAGGTCACGCATGTGCACAGATCCGTAGTCGTCGCTGCCGTAGCGACCGCACTGCTCTCCCTCACCGCGTGCGATGCGGGCGGGGGCGGCCATGATGCCAACGCGCGTGCAGGAGGGGGCCCTTCGGTCGTGGCACCGGGGAAGCCGGGAGAGCCCGCGCAGACTCTGTCCGTCGAGGAGGCCGCGAAGGCCGCCGGGACCGACACCCCCAACTCGGCCGATTTCCGCTACGTGCAGATGATGATCCAGCACCACGCCCAGGCACTGGAGTTGACCGCCCTGGTGCCGTCCCGCTCCTCGTCCGCCTCGGTCAAGCGAATTGCCGAGCGCATCTCCGCGGCGCAGAAGCCGGAGATCGGCGCCATGGAGGGATGGCTCACGCACAACGGCGGCGAGAAGCACGCGGGCGGTCACGACCACGCCGGGATGCCCGGCATGGCGACGGAGACGCAGCTGAAGCAGTTGCGGGCGGCAGAGGGCAAGGCCTTCGACAAGCTGTTCCTGCAGCTGATGATCAACCACCACCAGGGAGCGATCACGATGGCGACCGAGGCCCTCTCGGAGGGGAACAACGTTCAGATCGAGGAGATGGCGGGCGATGTGATCGCCCAGCAGACGGTCGAGATCGACCGAATGCGCGCACTGTCCTCCTGACGCGCCGCGCGGCCGCACCTCTCCCCTGCCCCGCCGACCGGTGGGATGCTGGAGTCACCCTCCGGGAAGAGGTGCACCGTGCTCCGTGTCGCCGTCGTCGGCTCCGGACCCAGCGGGGTCTACACCGCTCAGTCTCTGGTCGAGCAGTCCCGCGTGCCCGATGTCCGGGTGGACGTGCTGGACCGGCTGCCCTGCCCGTACGGCCTCGTGCGGTACGGCGTCGCCCCCGACCACGAGAAGATCAAGTCTCTGCAGAACAGTCTGCGGACCGTCCTGGAGCACGAGCGGATCACCTTCCTCGGCCATGTCCAGGTGGGAGGGGACGGGCTGCCACCCGAGCGGCTGAGCGAGCTCTACCATGCGGTGGTCTACTGCGTCGGGGCGGCGACCGACCGCGGTCTCGGCATTCCCGGCGAGGATCTGCCCGGCAGCCACTCGGCGACCGAGTTCGTCTCCTGGTACAGCGCCCACCCCGATGCGGCTGCCAACAGCTTTGCGTTGCAGGCCCGTTCGGCCGTGGTGATCGGGGTCGGCAATGTGGCGGTCGACGTGGCGCGGATCCTCTCGCGCGGCGCCGAGGAGCTGCGGCCCACCGACGTGCCCCACCCGGCGCTCGGCGCGCTGGCCGGCAGCCAGGTGCGCGAGGTGCACATGGCGGGCAGGCGGGGACCGTCGCAGGCCAGGTTCACCACCAAGGAGCTGCGCGAGCTGGGCGGGCTGCCGGGGGCGCGGGTCGTGGTGGACGGGGCGGAGCTTGCCCGCGATCCGGCGTACGCCCCCGTCGGGGCGCCGGCGGATTCACCGGTGCCGCTGCCGGCGGTGGTGCGGCGCAATATCGAGGTGCTGCGCGGGTGGGCCGAGGCCGGCACCCCTGCCATCGGGCCCGACCCGATGCGCACGATCCACCTGCGGTTCTTCCTGCGCCCCGTCGAACTCCTCGAACGGGACGGGCGGGTCGCCGGGGTCCGGTTCGCACGCACCGCGCCGGACGGCAGCGGAGGCGTTCAGGACACCGGTGCGTACGAGGAGATCGGCGCCCAGCTCGTCCTGCGGGCCGTCGGCTATCGCGGGCTGCCGCTGCCCGGTCTGCCGTTCGATCCGGCCCGCGGTACCGTGCCCCACCTGGCGGGGCGAGTGCTGCGGGACGGCGTGCCGTCACCCGGGGAGTATGTCGCGGGGTGGATCAAGCGGGGGCCGACCGGAGTGATCGGCTCGAACCGGCCGTGCGCGAAGGAGACGGTCGCGTCACTGCTGGACGATGCGCCGCTGCTCGAGGGGCGGCCCTTGGCCCCCGATCCGGTGGCCGCGCTGCGGGCGTGGGGGCTACGGCCGGTGGAATGGGACGGGTGGCTGTCGATCGAGCGGGCTGAAGCGGCCCTCGGGCACTCGCTCGGCCGAGGGCCGGTGAAGATCCCGGACTGGACGGGGCTCCTGCAGGCCGCACACGGCGACCGCCGCTGAACCGCTCCGGGTGGCGTCAGTCTTCGCCGAGCCGGTCCGCCTGCTGGTTCGCGGCGGCGAGAATCGCGTCGAGCAGCCCCGGGAAGAGCGTGTCCAGATCGTCGCGGCGGAGCCCGTTCATCTTGGCGGTGCCCCGGTAGGTCTGACTGACGACGCCGCTCTCGCGCAGCACCCGGAAGTGGTGCGTGGTCGTGGACTTGGACACCGGCAGTTCGATACGGGAGCACGTGAGCTCGTCCTCGGCGGCGGCCAGCTCACGGACCACCTGCAGCCTCATCGGGTCGGAGAGCGCGTGGAGCACCGCCTCGATACGGATCTCCTCGCGTGCGGGGTGGGCGAGCACACGGGCCCCGACGCCCGGGGCGGCGGTGACACGAACGGCGGCGGCGCTGGTGGCGGTCACGGTGACTCCCCTTACGTCGTTTCGGACGGGTACCGTATGGTACGAGACTCATCGTACTTTGCCGTAGGGCTGACGCACCACGACAGCTTCCGCCCTGTACGACGCCCGGTGTGACCGTCACGCCCGACACGAGATCCACGACGGCGCGAACGCGGTTCCGTTCCGGAAGCCGGTCAGCCGCTGAGCAGGTCCGGCCTCTCGGCCAGCGAGGCGAGATGCCCGGCCGGGTCGGCGATCAGTTTGCGGGCCGTCAGGTCGAGCATGCCTGCCACGCCCGTCACCTCCGCCGCGACCGTGCCGTCCTCCTTGAGGATCCTCTGCACGACCTCGAAGGTCTTCCCCGCGCCGTACACGAACCGGCACGTCACCCGGACGCGCTCGCCGCCGCGCAGCTCCCGCCGGAACTTCACCGTGACTTCCAGCGCGACCGGCCCCACCCCGCCGGCCAGCAGCTTCTCCTGCGGCAGCCCGGCAGCTCGCAGCAGCTCCCACCGGGCGTGCTCGGCGTACTGCAGATAGACGGCCTGGTTCAGGTGCCCCTGTGTGTCGAGCTCATAGCCGCGCACGGTCACGTCAACGAAGAAGGTCATGGTCGCCGCAACATCGCCGCGCAATCCGCCATTCCCCCACCCGGCGCACTTTCACGCCAACTCCCGCGCACACGCCGCACTGCTGCACCACGGGGCGGAGATCGCGTTGCTTCGCAACCTCTTCCGGGCACGGCAGCCCTGAGCGAACCTCAGACTGCGCGCAGATACTGATCGGGCCTGTGGACCTCACCGCTCAGTTCGCGCGCCGCATGCTGCGCCCATGAGGGGTTCCGCAGCAGCTCCCTTCCGAGGAGCACGGCGTCCGCCTGCCCGTCGGCCACGATCTTCTCCGCCTGCTGCGGCTCGGTGATCAGACCGACGGCGGCGACGGGCAGCGAGGTCTCCTCGCGCACCCGGGCGGCGAAGGGGACCTGGTATCCGGGTCCCGTCGTGATGCGGGCATTCGGAGCGTTGCCGCCGCTGGAGACGTCCAGCAGATCGACGCCGTGCGCCTGCAACTCCTTGGCCAGCCGTACCGTCTCGTCGACGGTCCAGCCCTCACGGCCGTCGTCGTCGTTCTCCGTCAGCCAGTCGGTCGCCGAGATCCGGAAGAAGACGGGCAGGTCCTCGGGCCATACGTCGCGGACGGCGTCGACGACCTGGAGAGCGAACCGTACGCGGTTCTCGAAGCTGCCGCCGTACTCGTCCGAGCGCCTGTTGCTGTGCGGGGACAGGAACTGCCCGATGAGATATCCGTGGGCTCCGTGCACCTCGGCGACGTCGAAGCCGGCCTCGCGGGCGCGGCGGGCGGCCTCGCGGAACTGCTCGACGACGCCGTGGATCTCGTCCACGGTCAGCTCGTGCGGTACGGGGTGGCCCTCGTCGAACGGGAGCGGGCTGGGGGCGACGGGCTGCCAGCCGTGCTCGTCCGGGCCCACGGGCCCTCCGCCCAGCCAGGGGGCAGCCGTCGATGCCTTGCGGCCGGCGTGGGCGAGCTGAATGCCGGCGACGGAGCCCTGGCTCTTGATGAACGCGGTGATCCGCCGGAGGGCGGCCACCTGGGTGTCGTTCCAGATCCCGAGGTCGGCGGGGCTGATCCGCCCTTCGGGGCTGACGGCCGTCGCCTCGGTGAGGATGAGGCCGGTGCCGCCGATCGCCCGCGCAGCGAGGTGGGCGAAGTGCCAGTCGGTCGCGACTCCGGCCTCCGGCCCCACGGGTTCCGCGCTGTACTGACACATGGGCGCCATCCATACTCGGTTGGGTATGACAAGCGATCGCAGGGTGCAGGGCTCGAAAAGGACACTCACGGCAGGCTCCGTTTCGCCGGGAACGGCAGGATCGTTAGTACGATACATCTCGTAGTACGAGATTCGTCAAATTACGAAGGTTCTCGTACAACGAAACACGCGTGCATGAGGCCCCTCCCGGCTTCAGGAGGGGCCTCATGCACCGCGTGGGTCAGTCCTTCAGGATTCAGGCGCGACGCCGAAGCGTGATCTCCGCATCGACGTCGTAACCCTGCGTCCAGCTGCGTCCGGCGCCCGACTTCCAGGTGATGTGAGCCGTGGCCCCGTCGACCCTGACCGCTTCCACGGTCATGACCCGGTCGCCGTCCCGCACATCGCCGCGACACAGCTCCCCCGCCTTGACGGTCACGGGCTCAGCCGACTGCGCGCTCTCCGTCTCGTCCGCCGCACGGGCGAGAGCCGCGGCCAGCTCCCGGGCCCGGGCAGGGGTGCAGATCAGTGAGAGCTCCCCCGACGGACTGGCCACCCGGACCTCGACCCCCGCCCCAACGGGGGTCACGCCCAGGACCGCACCCTGTCCGTCGGTGTCCTCGATCTCACTCTTCATCGCTCTGCTCTCCCCTTGCCCGTGCCACGGCTCACTTCAGCCGGAGGCTCTCCGGCGGGCCCAGGTAGCTGGGCTTGAGGCCGCCGGTGTCGACCACCAGGTTCTGCAGCACCACCGTCGGGTCGACCATCCAGAATTTCAGCACATGCACACCGGCCCGGCCGATGTGGTGCACCGTACGGGTGCGGTTGACGTTGTCGGAGGTGTTGCGCGCCCACTGGACGTTCATCGTGCCGTCGTCCGATCCCGTCACCGCCGTGACGTTCACGCGCTGCGGTACGTCGTCGTCGAAGGAGACGGCGTACGTGAGGCCGTCGGACGCCAGCGTGTTGTTGCGGGGCGACAGGTACGCGTGCACGGTGACCGGCCCGGTGGTGAACAGGCTGACCCGGTACTCCAACCGCGGGCTGCTGCCGCCCGGGCTCTGGCGGTTGGCGGTGACCGGGAAGGGCTCCATGCCGGCGCCGGTCCGTCCGATGCCGGGTATGCGCTGCCAGGTGATCCCGTTGCCGCCGACGGTACGGGAGTAATGGTCCGCCTCGATGGAGACGTACCCGTTGGCCTCGACGAATCCCTCGAGCTGCGAGCGCCGCTCCTTGGGGTGGTCGATCACGGCCTGGACGACGACCTCGCGGCCGTCCGGACCGCTGACCGCGATCGGCACCTCCGTGACACCCTTGGGCGCCCGTGACCAGTCGACGCTGAAAGTGATCCGGTCCTGCTTGTCGACCCGGCCCCGGACGCGGTCGGCGACGAGCCAGGAGGCCCCTGTCCGGATCCGGTAGTCGAACGGGGCGGCGCCCCGGTTGAACACCTCGATGTACTGCGCGGCCTGGCTCTGGTACGGACTGAAGGCCGGCAGCACGGCCGGGGAGCTCTCCTTGGGCCACCACGTGTCCGAGCCGTCGACGGCCACGCCCATCTCGGCGCCGGCCGGGAGGTCGATGCGCTTGACCGCCGGGAACAGCACGTCCTTGATGGCGACGTTGTTGAGCTCGGGCTGCTGCCAGGGGGCGTTCGGCCCGTAGCGGGCCACATCGCCGTAGTCGATGTGCGGCTGGCTCTGGAACCCCTGCCACTTCCCGTCGGCGACCTTCGTGTTGAAGCGGTCCGCCAGCGCCAGGTCGTCTGCGAGCCGGGCCTCGGCGGCGGCCGCCAGATCGTTGGTGAGGGCCCGGCCCTGGGCCGCGTAGTGCAGGTTCTTGAACTCGGCCTCACGCAGGGCGTACAGGTTGGCGGTGGCCTGCACCTCGTAGCCGACCAGTTCGTACCAGGCGTCCTGGGTGGAGGCGGGGAGGCTGCGGCCGATCCGCTCGGCCTCGGCCCCGAGGCGCTGCCACTCCTCGGTGACGCGCTCCAGCTCCCGGTAGTCGGTGAGGCTGAACGGGGTGGCCTGGTCGTCGTAGCTGATCGCCGACGGGTCCTTGGCCGGGTCCTTGGCCGGGTCGAGGGTGATCTTCCGGTTGAGCAGCTCCGGCTTGCGGCGGGACTGCAGCCGGGCATAGGTACGGAGCACCTCGGCCACCTCCTCGGCCTGCTGCTCCCCGAAGTTCTGGCGGGCGTACTGCTCCTCCCACTCCGGCAGCCGGTCGAGGGTCCAGCGGTCGGGGTTCCAGGCGTACTCCAGGAAGAACTGCGTGGGCAGTTCGTTGCCCTTGAGGTCGCCGACGTTGGTGACCCAGAGACCGTGGTTCCCGTAGGCGACGGACTGGTGGAGCTGGTCCCACATGTTCGGCAGCGACGTGGTGTCCACCCACTTGTAGTTGCGGCCCACCCCGACGTAGTCGAAGTGGTAGTAGAGGCCGTAACCGCCTTCGCGGGCATCGTTCTTGAGGTCGGGGAGCTTACGGATGTTGGCCCAGTTGTCGTCGGTGAGGACGACGGTGACGTCGTCGGGCACCCGCAGGCCGCGGTCCCAGTACCGCTGGACCTCCTTGTAGAGGGTCCACACCTGCGGAATCGTGGTGACGTCCTTGCCGGAGACCTCGGCCAGGATCTGCCGCTGGGTGGCGATGATCTCGGTCATCAGCTCGATGCCGTCGCCGTCGGGCAGGCTGACGTCGCCGTTGCCGCGCATGCCGAGGGTGACGACGCCCTCGAAGTCCTCGTCCTTCATCCGGCGGATGCCATCGGCCCAGTACGCCTTGATCGCCTCGGCGTTGCGGCGGAAGGACCACTCGCCGGTGCCGCCGTAGGGGTCGTGACCGGGGGTGGTGATGTTGCCCGCGCTGTCGCGGACGGCGGCGACCGCGTGCCGGTTCCACTCCTCGATGCCGCGCATCATCGGTGCCTCGTGAGAAGTGCCCATGACGACGCCGTACGCCTTCGCGGTGGCGTGGTTCTTCGGATCGTCCTCGGCGAACGCGCGGCCCCACACAGCCGGCCAGAGGTAATTGGCCTTCAGACGAAGCATCACTTCGAAGATCTTGGCGTAGAAGTCGGCGTTGAAGCCGCCCTCGAAGCCGGGGGCCTTGCCAGGTCCGAAGAATGCCGGTGCCCACGTGCCGAGCGCCGGGTTCTCGTCGTTGATGAAGAACCCGCGGTACTTCACGGCCGGGGTGCCCTGGGTGTGGCGGCCGGGCAGGACGTACAGCCCGTCCCGGTGCGCGGGGACGACATCGTCCCACCAGTACCAGGGCGATACGCCGATCCCCCGGGAGACGTCGTACGCACCGTAGATCGTGCCGCGCTGGTCGCTGCCCGCGATCACGAAGGCCCGGTCCACACCAGGCAACGGCTTCTCGACGATGGTCTGGAGGCTGGTCTCCCACTTGCCCTTGATGCCGGAGACGTCGATCTTGCCCGCGGCGATCAGTCCGTCGATCAGCGGGCTGCGGCCGATGGTTCCGACGATGACGATCTCGCGGCCCTTCGGTGTCGCACCCCGTGAGAGAACGGGGCGGACGCCGGTGACGCGCTCGATGTCGGCCTGGAGGTCGCCGGCCACCCGGACGACCCCCGCGTAGTCTCGGTCGCTGACCAGGATCGGGGCCGCCGCACCTCCCCTGACCAGCGGAAAGCTGCCGGAGCGGGGGGCGAAGGAGATGTATGCGCCGGGGTCGGTCGGCAGCCCGGTCGCGCCCGGTGCGGTGGCCAAGGCCTCCGACGAGAGACCGAGCAGTGAGCCGAGAGGTGTTGCCGTCAGGGCGGTGAGCCCCAGTCCGAGCCCCAGAATCGCTCTGCGGCTCGCGTGTTGCGGGAAGTGCCTGTCCATACTGCTCTCCCAGTTTTGTTCACACCCATGACAAATTGGCCGGATGTGCACTTTGACGAGTTGTCGGATAGGGGGTGGGTCAGTCGGAGGTGCCGGGCACGGCGGCCTGCGGCACCGAGGTGACCGCCGGCTCGGCGTCGCTGTCACCGTCGGGGGCGGGCGACACCGCGGCCACGATCGCGTCGGCCGTTGCGTCGGGCTCCGGGCCGAGCAGACCGACCACCACGTACACCACCAGCGAGGTCACCAGCGGGGTCACGATGACGACGGTCTGGTCGGTGCTTTCCAGCACGAACTTCACCAGGACGTAGCCCAGCAGCCCCAGCGCCCAGGAGGACAGGGCGGCGCGCGGCCCGCACTTGCGGAAGAGTGGCAGCAGCCCCAGCAGCATCGGAATGGAGATCGGTCCCATCACGGCCGCGACCAGACCGACGATGATGCCCAGCACCCCGCCGAAGTGATCCGCCTCGATGGCGACGAGCATGCTCACGGTGATGAAGACGACCGTGCACACGCGGGCGATGAGCAGTCCGGTCGCCGGCGGCAGTTCCTTGGCGCGGCGCACGACCGCCGGGATGATGTCCCGGGTGACGACCGCGGAGACGGCGTTGGCGTCGGACGAGGCCATGGCCATGGTGTGCGAGAACATCCCGGCGAGCGTCAGACCCACCAGTCCGGCCGGCAGGTACGACTCCGCCATCAGCGCGTAGACCTTCTGCGGATCGGCGATGTCCGGCAGCAGGACGGCCGCGGCGACGGGCGGGAAGAGCAGTACTGCCGGCCACACCACGTACAGCACCGCGGAGAGCCCGGCCGAACGGCGGGCGGCCTGCGGGGTGTCCGTGGCCATGTAGCGCTGGGCCAGGTTCCACATGCCGCCGTTGTACTCGAAGAGCTTCACCACGACATACGCGCCGAGGAAGGTGGCGGTGTAGGGGCCGACCAGCGGATCGCCGTGCCCCTCGGGCAGCTTGTGCCAGAGCGTGCCCAAGGCCGGAGATGCCGTCGCCGAGGCGGTCCACGACCACCCAGACCATGGCGAGCGCCGCGATGCCCTGGATGACGAACTGGCCGAAGTCGGTGAGCGCATCGGCCCACAGCCCGCCCACGGTGCAGTACAGAAGGGTGACGACGCCGGTGATCAGGATGCCGGTCGTCATCGACATACCGGTGAACACGTTGAGCAGCACGGCCACCGACGCCCACTTGGCGGCCACGTCGAACACCTTGAGCAGGGCGCCGCTCCAGGCGAGAGCCTGCTGGGTCGGCACGTTGTAGCGCTTGGCGAGATATTCGAGCGGCGAGGCGACCGCGTAGCGCTGCCTCAGCCGGTTCCAGCGCGGGGCGAACAGCCAGGCCCCCACACCGGTGCCCAGAGCGAGCGGCAGGAACGCCCAGACGTAGACGGTGATGCCGTAGCTGTACGCGATGGCGGCGTAGGCGACGAACACCGCCGCGCTGTACCCGGACATGTGGTGGGAGATGCCGGACAGCCACCAAGGCATCCGGCCGCCGCCGGTGAAGTAATCGCTCACGTCACCGACGCGTCGGTGCGACCAGAGACCGATGAGCAGCATCACCAGGAAGTAGCCGCCGAGGGCGGCCCAGTCGAGCCAAGCCATGAATGCTCCTTGAAATGCCTTGATACGTGGCCGGAGTACGAAAACCGATGGTCGCCGCGGCTCACCAGCGCGGGGTCTTCTTCTCGTAATGGGGGTCGACCCGCTGCATGTAGCCGGTGTCGTCCCGGTTGCGCAGACCGCAGCTGAGGTACTGCTCGTGCAGACGGGCGAGCGCGTCGCGGTCCAGCTCGACACCGAGCCCCGGCCCCCGCGGAACCCGCACGGATCCGTCGGCGAAGGTGAGCGTGCCCGGCTCCACGACTTCCTCGGTCTTCCACGGCCAGTGGGTGTCACAGGCGTACGTGAGGTTCGGCGTGGCGGCCGCAAGATGGGTCATCGCGGCCAGGCTGATCCCCAGGTGCGAGTTGGAGTGCATGGACAGCCCTATGGAGAAGGTGTCGCAGATGCCGGAGAGCAGCTTGGAGCGGTGCAGGCCGCCCCAGTAGTGGTGGTCGGAGAGCACCACCTGGACCGAGCCCCGTTCGACCGCGGGCGCAAGATGTTCGAACGCGACGACGCACATATTGGTGGCCAGGGGGATCTGCGTCTCCCTGGCAACCCGCGCCATACCGTCCAGATCGGGCGTCGGGTCCTCCAAGTACTCGAGGACACCCTCCAGTCGGCGGGCCACCTCGATCGAGGTCCCGACGCTCCATGCCGCGTTGGGGTCGAGCCGCAGCGGCACCCCGGGAAAGGCATCGCGCAGCGCCAGGACCGCCTCGATCTCCTCCTCGGGCGGCCGGACACCACCCTTGAGCTTGATCGCGGTGAAGCCGTACTCGGAGATCATCCGGCGCGCCTGGGCGACGACGGCCTCCGGATCCAGCGCCGCACCCCAGTCGTCCGGCTCCTGCCCGGGATGCGCGGCCCACTTGTAGAAGAGGTAGGCGCTGAACGGTACGGAGTCCCGTACCGCCCCTCCGAGCAGGTCGCTGACCGGGCGGCCGGCGGCCTTGCCCTGGAGGTCCAGACAAGCCACCTCGAACGGGGAGAACACCCGGTCGACGGCGCTGCTTGAGGTGATCATCCCGGTCAGTCCGGAGCCACCGACTCCGCTGTCTGCGGCCAGGACTTCGGCGACCTTGCGGTGCATCGCACCGAGCGCGCAGACATCCATTCCGATGAGGGCGTCCGCGACGGCCCGCAGCCGGCGCAGATGCCCTTCGTCCGCGTAGGTCTCGCCGAGGCCGACGAGGCCCTCGCCGGTGTCGACCTCGACGATCGCACGCAGGGCGTACGGTTCGTGCACGCCGACCGCGTTGAGCAGGGCCGGGTCACGGAAGGCGACCGGGGTGATCGTCACTGCATGGATCCGGAGGCCGTCCGTCACTGTGCTGCCTCCTCCGCGCTGTTGATCATGTGGGCTTTCAGTCCCTGCCTGCGGCCAGCGTGAGGTCCGCGCTCATCGCGTTGTACGCGGCCTTGGCCTTGTAGTTCTCGTCGAGGATGTTCGCCGCGCCCTCCCCCTTGAAGACGCCGGGAACCCAGGAGTACTTGTCGGTGAAGCCCCACACCGTGAAGTCGGTGCAGTGCTCGGTGAGCAGGCAGCCGCGCAGCAGGACGTCGTAGGCCTCCGCCTGCGCCTCCAGCTTGGTGTTGTCGACGGGCATCGGGATGCGGACGTCGGCCTCGGTGATCGCGGTCTCCAGACCGAGGTCGTCGAAGCGCTTCATGTTGGTGGCAATGTCGTGCGGGGCGCTGTACTGGACGTCCAGGTGCCCCTGGATGCCGACACCGTGAACCGGCACGTGCTCCTTGCGGAGCTGCGCAACGAGGTCGTAGAGGGCGGTGCTTTTCGCGTTGACGCCCTCGATGTTGTAGTCGTTGATGAAGAGCTTGGCCTTGGGGTCGGCCTGGTGGGCCCAGCGGAAGGCGTCGGCGATGTAGCCGGGGCCGAGCTTCTGCAGCCAGATGCTGTTCCGCATGGTGCCGTCGTCGTTGAACGCCTCGTTGACGACGTCCCACTGCCAGATCTTGCCCTTGAAGTGGGTCACCTGGTCGGTGATGTGCTGGTGCAGGATGTCCCGCAGTTCATCGGCCGTGAAGTCGCCGTTGTTCAGCCAGGCGGGCAGCTGGCTGTGCCAGACCAGGGTGTGGCCCCGGACCAGCTGGCCGTTCTCCTTGGCGAAGTCGACCAGCTTGTCGGCGGCGGCCCAGTCGTACGTGCCGCGCTGGGGCTCGACGGCCTCCCACTTCATGACGTTCTCCGGGGTGACGGAGGAGAACTCCCCCGCGGCCTCGGCCCGGTAGGGCGCGTCGGAGGCGAGCGCCGACATGTCGACCGCCGTTCCGATCCGCAGATCGGCGCGCTTGCCCAGAGCGCCGAGGGTCTTGGCCGCGGCGTCGCTCTTCGGCTTGGTGTGCTGGGCGGCGTTCTCGGGGGTGGCGCTGGCGGCGACGGTGAACGTGGAGACCAGCAGGGCTGCGGCGGCGGTGCCGACGACGGCAGCCCGATTTGCCTTGCGCATGACATTTCCCTTCGATGGAAGTACCGCGTCGAAAGTTTCGGGATCCTCCCCGCAGATGGAGCGGGGAGGCCCGGGCCCTCAAGCAAGGGGCAGATTCAGGTCAGTTCGATCGACGTGTCGCAGACGAGCCGGCGCCGGTGATCGACCGTGCGCTCGGGACCGGTGAGTCGCAGCTTCACGGTCTGCTTGACGTCGTCGGCCGCGCTGGATGTCGCGAGCCGCAGTTCGAGATCGCCGGGTTCGACGATCCGTCGGCCGCCGATACCGGTGAAGGACACCAGATCGGCATGGAAGTGGAACCGCACGCGGCGGGCCTGCCCGGCGGCGAGCTGCACTCGGGCGTACCCGATCAGCCGCGCTTCCGGGCGGGTGGTCTGGGCGACCGGGTCGTGCACGTAGAGCTGCACCACCTCGGCGCCTTCGCGGTCCCCGCTGTTGCGGACGGTGAGTTCGATGTCGGTGGAGCCGTCGGTGGGGATCTCGGCCGGGGGCGTTGCGCCGGCCTCCCACTCGAACGATGTGTACGACAGACCGTGTCCGAAGGGGTGGAGCGGCGTCGGGTCCAGGTTGCTGACCCCGCTCGCCAGCCCCAGCGGCGGTTGCAGATAGGTCCACGGCTGACCGCCGGGACCCTGCGGCACACTGACCGGCAGCCGGCCGGAGGGGTTCACCCGGCCGGAGAGCACACCGGCCAGCGCCGGACCGCCCTCCTCGCCGGGGAAGAACGCCTGCACGGTGGCAGCCGTCCGGTCGGCCCAGCAGCCCAGCGCGTACGGCCGGCCGGTCAACAGCACCAGGACCACGGGGGTTCCGGTGGCCAGCAGCGCGTCGAGCAGCTCGCCCTGGACACCGGGCAGGGCGAGGTCGGCGGCGTCGCAGCCCTCGCCGGTGGTGCCACGACCGAACAGCCCGGCCCGGTCGCCCAGCACGGCGACGCACACATCGGCGTGGCGGGCGAGTTCGGCCGCTGCCTCGATGCCGGAGGTGTCCGTGCCGTCCACGTCGCAGCCGGCCGCCGAACCGATGTCCGCGCCGGGGAACTCCGCGCGCAGCGCTTCCAGGACGGTCGGAATCTCGATGCCCATCGGCACCTCGGGGTGCGAGACGCCGACATGGCTGGGGAAGGAGTAGCAGCCGAGCATGGCAAGGGCGTCGTCGGCGCGCGGCCCGACAACCGCGATCCGGCCGTCGCCGCCCAGGGGCAGCGCATCGCCGGGGTTGGCGAGCAGCACGACGGCCTGCTCGGCCAGTTGCCGGGCGAGTGCCCGGTTCTCCGGCGGGTCGAGGTCCACGGTCTCACGCGCCTGATCGGGGTCCGCCCCGGCCAGCACGGCCGGCAGCGGCGACCATTCCGGGTCGAGCAGACCGAGTTCGCACTTCTGCAGCAGCACGCGATGCAGTGCCCGGTCGACCAGTTCCTCGGCCACGGCGCCCTCCTGCACGGCGGCGACGAGCGCATCGCCGTAGCTGCGGACGGTGGGCAGTTCCACGTCGACCCCGGCGGTGAGCGCAAGGCGGGCGGCGCCGGAGCGGTCCGCGGCGACCTTGTGCAGGGTTTCCAGGAAGCCGATGCCGAAGTAGTCGGCGACGACGGTTCCGTTGAACCCCCAGATGTCCCTGAGCAGTTCGGTGAGCAGCGCCG
Organism: Streptomyces sp. NBC_01320; assembly: GCF_035974375.1. Taxonomy (NCBI): domain Bacteria; kingdom Bacillati; phylum Actinomycetota; class Actinomycetes; order Kitasatosporales; family Streptomycetaceae; genus Streptomyces; species Streptomyces sp. NBC_01320. Next base: position 9,538,478 of record NZ_CP108390.1, on the reverse strand, counting down.
GGTCGGCCGCCGCGGGAACACCGTCGATCTCTGCGTACGAGGACATCACCGAACGGGCGCCTCCCTCGCGCAGCGCCATCTCGAAGGGCGGAAGAGTGACATCGGCCATCTCCCGCGTTCCGGACCGGACCGGAGCGAGGTTGCGGGCGCCGGCCGACGCGGCGTATCCGGCGAAGTGCTTGAGCGTGGCGACGATGCCGGCGGACTCCAGGCCGCGAACGTACGCGGTGCCGATGGTGGCGACCAGGTACGGGTCCTCGCCGATGGTCTCCTCCACCCGGCCCCAGCGCAGGTCGCGCACCACGTCGAGGACGGGTGCCAGTCCCTGGTGGACGCCCACCGACCGCATGTCGCGGCCGATGCGGTGGGCCATCTCGGTGATCAGATCCGGGTTCCAGGCGGCTCCCCAGGACAGCGGGACGGGATAGGCGGTGGCGCCCCAGGCGGTGAAGCCCGCGAGGCATTCCTCGTGGGCGAGCGCCGGGATGCCGAACCGTCCGGCCTCCACGATCCGCTTCTGGGCACGGGCCAGTGAGACGGCGCCGACTCCGGGGTCCACCGGGGCGGTGCCGAACGGTCTGGTCAGTTGGCCGAGCCCGCGGGTGGTGAGCTCGTCCCAGTCGACCGGGTCGACCATGTCGTTCTGGTGCGGTGCGACCCCGTCGCCGTCGGCGTCGGCGCCCACCCAGACTCCGTACAGCTGTGCGGCCTTCTCCTCCAGGGTCATCCGGGCGACGAGGTCGGCCACCCGCTCCTCCGGGGTGAGGGAAGGGTCGCGCCAGGGGCCGTCGACGGCGGTGGCCGGATCGGCTCGGAGTGCGTGCGGGACAGGGTGGATTGCCATGGGGGCAGGGGTTCCTAATTCGTGTGTAGGCGGTTCCAGATCAGCTCGTGGGTGAGCTGCTGGACTGTTGAAGCGGGTTGGGTTCGTAGCGGCCGCGTGGGCACCGGGCAGACTCCTGTCGGTTCCCGGCCCGTCGAGGCCTTATGAGAGAACGGTGGCGCCCGGTGTCTTCGGGCCGCTGCGGAACCCAACCCGGCCTCCCGTACGTAGATCGTTGTGGTGTGAGCCCGTCGCAGGGCGACCTCTTCGCTTCCTCCCGAGCCGCCGAGCTCTTCGTAAGACGGAGGCCCCTGCGGTGCGCTGGTGCCGCGAACGGCTAGTGAGATGGCGGACCGAAGAGTCCTGGAATTAGGTCGCCGCGTGGCCCGCACAGGCTCACCACCTGCGCACACAACAAGTGAATGGAGAACCGTGTGACCGTGTTCTGCGGGATCGACTGGGCCGAGAGTCACCATGACGTGGCTCTGGTCGATGACACCGGACAGCTGCTGGCCAAGCGCCGCATCACGGATGACACGGCGGGCTACCGGCTGCTGCTGGACCTGCTCGCCGAGTACGGCGACACCGCCGAGGAACCGATTCCCGTGGCCATCGAGACCGGGCGGGGTCTGCTCGTTGCCGCCCTGAACACCGGAACACGGCCGATCTACGCGATCAACCCCCTCGCCGCGGCCCGCTATCGCGACCGCCACAGTGTCTCGCGCAAGAAGTCCGACGCCGGCGATGCCCTGGTCCTGGCGAACATCCTGCGAACCGATGGACACGCGCACCGCCAGCTGCCCGCCGACACCGATCTCGCACGGGCGATCACTGTCCTCGCCCGTGCCCAGCAAGACGCGGTCTGGGCGCGTCAGCAGCTGGTCAACCAGGTCCGCTCGCTGCTGCGGGAGTTCTTCCCTGCCGCCCTGGACGCTTTCCTGGGCAAGCAGTACGGCCTGGCCCGCCCCGAGGCCCGCGCGGTGCTGACCTCGGCACCGACCCCGGCCAGGGCCGCCAGACTCACCCCGGCCCAACTGCGGGCGGCACTGAAACGCGCGGGCCGCACCCGGGGCATCGACGCCGAGGCCGATCGCCTGCGAACCATTTTCCGCGCTGACTACGCCCACCAGCCGCAGGCCGTCGAGGATGCCATGGGCTATCAACTTCTGGCATTGATACGCCAGTTGCACGCAGCCTGCCTGGCCGCCGAGGAACTCGCGACGGCGGTGGAGGAACATTTTCGCCGGCACCCGGACGCTGAGATCCTCCTCAGCTTTCCCGGCCTGGGAGTACAGCTCGCCGCCCGGGTGCTCGCCGAGATCGGAGACGACCGCAGCCGCTTCGCTGACGCCCGCGCTTTGAAGGCCTACGCGGGATCGGCTCCCATCACTCGCGCTTCGGGCAAGAAACGCTACGTCGGACGGCGCTTCATCAAGAACGACCGACTGATCACCGCTGGATTTCTCTGGGCCTTCTCCTCGCTGAGAGCCTCTTCTGGGGCTGACACGCACTACCGCCGACGACGCGAGCACGGGGACTGGCATGCCCAGGCCCAGCGGCACCTGTTCAACCGCATGATCGGCCAGCTCTACCACTGCTTGCAGACCGGACAACTCTTCGACGAACAGCATGCCTTCACCTCCTCGGCAGCGGTGTTGACCGTCGCAGCTTGACTTCTTAGGCACGTGAGATGTCTCTCATGAGTGCGGTGGTGCGGGGCGGCGTCGGTGTGCTACTTGCCGCCCACCCCCATCAGTCCGTTGATCAGCGCCTTCCGTGCCACGAGGTACACGGCGAAGATCGGCACGACGGAGAGGACGATCGCGGCCAGCACGGCCGGGATGTTGACTCCGAACTGGGTCTGGAAGTTGAAGAGACCGAGGGTCAGTACGCGGTTCTCCTCCGACTGCGTCAGGATCAGCGGGAACAGGAAGCCGTTCCATGCCTGGAGCGCCGTGTAGATCGCCACCGTGCTGATGCCGCCCTTCGACATCGGTACCGCCAGCTGCCACAGCATCCGCAGGGGCGTCGCGCCGTCGAGCGCCATCGCCTCGTACATCTCCTCGGAGACATCGCGCATGGTGCCGCTGAGAATCAGTACCGCCACCGGCATCGCGAAAGCCGCCGTCGGCAGGATGATCGCGGGCAGGCTGTCGTAGAGCCCCATCTTGCCGATGAGCAGATACAGCGGCACGATCACCGCCTGCGCCGGGATCGCGACGCCGAGCAGGAAGGTCCGGAAGGCGAGCGAGGAGAGCCGGCTGCGGGTGCGCACGGCCACGTAGGCGACGGGCACCGCGAGCACCAGCACGATGGCCACGGTGGAGGCGGCGACGATCACCGTGTTGCCGAGCATCGTGGAGAAGCCGCTGTCCAACACGGTCTTGTAGTTGTCGAGCGTGGGGTTGGTCGGGAAGGCCAGCGGGTCGCCGTTGAGCGCCTCGTCCTGGTGCATCAGGGACGAGGAGATCAGCGTGTAGAGCGGTACGACCACGAGGACGAGCCAGACCAGCGAGCCCAGACCGGCCAGTGGGTTGCCCCACCGCTTCCGGCGGCGGGCTGTGGCCAGGCGGGTTCGGAACGCGGGCGACACGGTCGGCGCCGCGTGGCGGGTGTCGACTGACATCACATACCTTCCCGGGTGGACCGCATGTTCCCGAATCCGCTGAAGCGGACCAGGACCAGCGACAGGGCGGTGGCCACCACGACCAGGGCCGTGGCGATCGCCGCGGCGTAGCCGAGGTCGTAGGTCTGGAAGCCGGTCCGGTACATCAGATACGGCAGGACCGTGGTGTCCGTGCCGGGACCGCCCTTGGTCATGATCAGCACGGTGTCGAAGTACGTCAGCGAGCCGACGATCATCAGGACCGACGAGGTCGTGATGGTGTTGCGCAGCTGCGGCAGCGTGATGTGGAAGAACTGCCGGAACATACCGGCGCCGTCCATCTCGGCCGCCTGGTAGAGCACCTGGGGGATCTGCCGGGTGCCGCCCTGATAGATCAGGGTGTGGAACGGCATGAACTGCCAGCCGCCGACGAACGCCACGGTGAGCAGGGCGCCGGTGGACGATCCCATGACGTTCGGGTCGATCCCGAACCAGGGCCCGATCTCCTTGATCACGCCGAAGTTGGGGTCCAGCAGGGCGTGGAAGAGCATGGCGATGGCGGTGGTGGAGAGCAGCAGCGGGACGAAGAAGACCGCGGAGAGCACGGCCCGGCTGCGCTGGCGACCTGCCGCCCAGACCCCGAGCAGCAGTGCCACGGGGGTCTGGAAGGCCCAGCTGATGGTGGTCAGCAGGAGGCTCAGCCAGGCGGCCTGGCGGACTTCCGGGTCCTTGAACAGCCGGGTCCAGTTGTCCAGGCCGGCCGAGGTCGGGGAGTTCAGCCCGTCCCACTTGCAGAAGGAGAGATACACGGCGATCGCCAGCGGGACGATCGCGAAGACGGCGAAGAAGAGGATGCCGGGCAGGGCCCAGCTGACGGGGGGACGGCCGACGTTGCCGACGGCCGTCTTCCTGCCTCCGCGCATCTTCGGGTGCGGAGTGTGAGCGGACATTCTTACTTGACGGCCTTCATCGCTGCGACGAACTGCTCAGGGCTGGACTTGCCGGCGAACAGCTTGCTGAGCTCCGTGAGCAGCGGGGTGGCGTACTGGGACTCCAGAGCCTGGTCCCACGAGAGTGTGAAGCTGGGCGCCTTCTGGACCAGGCTGTACTGGTCGTTGGCGAACTGCGGGTTGGGCGACGTGCTCAGCATCGAGGCCGCGTTGGAGGTGGTGGGGATGTCCCCGTTGTCGACCAGCGCCTTGGCGTACTTCTGCGAGGCCATCGTCTTGAGGAAGGCGATCGCGGCGTCCTTGTGCTTGGTGCGCCCGTTGATCGACCAGTAGTTGGTGGGGTTGCCCACCACGTCCGCCGCGTCGCCGACCCCGCCGGCCACGGTCGGGAAGGCGGTCCAGCCGAGGTCCTTCTTGGCGAACTCGGGCGCCTTGCCCAGCTGGGTCGAGTACTCCCACGAACCCATGAGGTGCATGGCGGCCTTGCCCTTGTTGAGAAGCGTGGGCGCGCCACCGTTGCCGTAGTCGACGGAGTTGAAGTTCTTGCCGAAAGCACCCTGGTCGACGAGGTCCTTGACGGTCTGGGCCGCCTTCAGTACCGCCGGGTCGCCCCAGCCGGAGCTGTCGCCGTTCTGGATCTTCTTGAAGACCTCGGGTCCGCCGATCCGGTCGAGCAGGTACTCCATCCACATCAGCTCGGGCCACTTGTCGGAACCGCCGAGGGCGAAGGGCGTGATGCCCTTGGCCTTGAAGGTGGTGATGGCCTTCTGCAGGTCCTCCCAGGTCTTGGGGGCCTCGACCTTGTTCTCGGCGAAGAGCGTCTTGTTGTAGAAGAGCATCACGGGCTGCATGCCGCGCATCGGCACCCCGTAGATCTTCCCGTCGAGGCCGCCCGCCGTCATGATCGACGGAAGGAATCCGTCCTTGAGCTCTGCGTCGCCGTTGACGGTCGACGTGAGGTCGACCAGCTGCTTGGCGTCGACGTAGGGCTTGATCGAACCGCCGCCCCAGTTGAAGAAGATGTCCGGGGCGCTCGGCGAGCCCATCGAGCTGCGGAGCTTGTTCACGTAGTCGGTGCCGGGGACCGAGACAAGCTTGACCTTGACCTTGGAGGTCTTGTTGAACTCCGTTACCGCAGCTTGCTGGACCTTGACCGCGTCATCACCGTAGACATAGGCGGTGATGGTTCCGCCGTCGCTGCCGCTGCCGCTGCCGGATCCGCAACCTGCCAGCAGCCCGGCCATGACCATGGCGGCGCCTGCCGCGGTCCATCTCGCCGCACGTGTGCCCTGAGTGAAAATTCCCGACCGCATGACCGCACCTCTGTCGAATGTTTCGGGGTCGCTTTCGAATGTTGCCGGAACGGTACGGTCGTGTTTCGGGCACGTCAAGAGGTTGCCGGAAGGATTTTCCGAACCCTGACCCCTTCCCCGATCGGAGCCACGGGAAGCTACGATTCCCGTATGAGCCCTGCGAAGGTCCAGTCCCCACAGGAGAAGGCGTCTGCCGACGAGCAGTCGGAGAGCACTGCCACGCTGGCGGAGATCGCCCGCGCGGCCGGAGTGTCGGCTCCGACAGTTTCGAAAGTGCTGAACGGCCGCGCCGACGTTGCACCCGGTACGCGCACCAGGGTGGAGGAGTTGCTGCTGCTCCACGGCTACCGCCGCAGGCGGGGTTCCACGGCACAGTCCCACCTGATCGATCTGGTCTTCCACGAGCTCGACAGCAGCTGGGCCATGGAGGTCGTCCGGGGCGTCGAGAACGTCGCCCGGGAGGAGGGACTGAGCCTGGTTCTCTCCGAGAGCGCAGGACGGCTGACCCCCGGCCAGACCTGGGTGGACGGCGTGCTGGCGCGCCGTCCGGTCGGTGTGATCCTGGTGCTCTCGGATCTGACCGCAGCCCAGCGCGCCCAGCTGACCAGCCGAAACATTCCGTTCGCAGTGGTCGACCCCGCGGGCGACCCGGGTGACGACGTGCCGTCGGTCGGAACGACGAACTGGCAGGGCGGACTGGCCGCCACCCGCCACCTGACCGGTCTCGGACACCGACGGATCGGCGTCATCAGCGGCCCGTCCCGCATGATGTGCAGCCGCGCCCGCGTCGACGGCTACCGGGCCGCGATGGAGACAGCGGGTCTGCCCGTCGATCCCGATCTGATCCGGGAGGGCGAGTTCTCGCACGAGGACGGCTACACCGCGGCGCTGGAACTCCTGCGGCTGCCGGAGCCGCCCACCGCGGTGTTCGCCGGCAACGATCTGCAGGCACTCGGCGTCTACGAAGCCGCCCGCGAACTGGGGCTGCGCATCCCGGAGGACCTCAGCGTCGTCGGCTTCGACGATCTGCCGCTCACCCGGTGGATCGGGCCACCGCTCACCACGGTGCGGCAGCCGCTCATCGCGATGGCCGAGACGGCGGCCCGGCTGGTTCTCGATCTCGGCCGGGGCCGGCAGCCGGCGACCACCCGGGTCGACCTCGCCACCAACCTGGTGGTGCGCAGCAGCACGGCGGAACCGAGCCACTGACATTTGTCCCGACCTGCGGCTCCCACCGGTGTGCGTGATTGAGGTCGAGATGTCGCCCGATCTTGATACGGGTGGGACGATCGGCTCGGCGAGGTGAGCATCGCCGTGGGCCGATCGCAGCCCACGGCCTCGTCGGGGGCTGTCCGCGTCCAGGCGACCCGATTCGCGGACAGCGAGCGAGGTCGCCGGGGTCCGGCAGCCGGTCCTCCGTGGCGGGACGCGGTATGGAGGAACCGGCGCGGGGTCTGCGCCCCGCCTCTTCATGTCCTGCCCCCTGCCCCTCGGGCCTGGCGTGCCTGGGCGCAGGCGCTTTCGATCCTTGTCGGTGACGAAGGCAAAGGTGGCGCCGCCCTGTCCGACCCAGGGGTGTCGGGGGGTGGGTCAGCATGCGGATGTCGGCGCTGAAGGGCGGCGGGTCGGGCCGACCGAGTTCCCCTTCGTCGCACATGCGGCGCCCCATGATGAAGGCCGCGGCCTGACCGCGTACCGGCGCTACACGCACGACATTTTGTATGGACATAGCGGGTAAACAGGAGCTATGGGCGGCTTTGGCGCATATATTTCAAGGCTCCGACGATCGAAGTCCGGTCGCTCCCGTGCCCTGCTCGGCGTGCGCAGCGTCGCCGCGGAAGTGCTGCTGCTGGAACTGGTGCTCGTGGTGCTGCTCGTCGCCGCGGCGGCGCTCTCGCTCGTGGTGCAGGGTCGGCGGGCCGCCGTTCACGAAGCCGAGAGAGGTTCGTACGCCGTCGCCCAGGCGTTCGCTCACTCCCCCGGCATCGTCACGGCGCTGGACAGCCCCAATCCCACCGCTGTGCTGCAGCCGCTTGCGGAGAAGATCCGGAAGACCACCCACGTCGATACCGTCGTCGTGACCGACATACACGGTATCCGCTACACCCACCCCGATCCCGCGCTGATCGGCAAGCACATCCTCGGCCCGTACAAGGAGGCGCTTCACGGGCATGGCTTCACCCGTACCTTCACGGGAAGCCGGGGGCCGGCCGTGAACTCGGTGGTGCCCGTGACGAGGGCCGACGGCTCGACCGCCGGCCTGGTGTCCGTGGGCATCAGGGTTACCAACGTGAACAAACTGGCCGACCGCGAACTGCCGGCGCTGGTCGGCGCCGCGGTTGCCACATTTGCCCTCACCGCCGGCGGTGCGGCACTGATCAGCCGACGTCTGCGGCGGCAGACGCACGGCCTCGGCCCTGCCGAGATGACGCGGCTGTACGAGCATCACGACGCGGTGCTGCACTCCGTACGCGAAGGCGTCCTCATCATCGACGGCAATGGGCGACTGCTGCTGGCCAACGACGAGGCCCGGCGACTGCTGCGCCTGCCCGCGAACGCCGAGGGGCTTCCGGTGACAGGCATCGGCCTGCCTCCTCCCCTCGCAGAACGGCTCGCCTCGGGCCGCTCCGTCTCCGACGAGGTGCGCATGGCCGGCGACCGGCTGCTGGCCGTGAATCTGCGGCCCACCGACGAACACGGCGGACCTGCCGGGACGGTCGCGACCCTGCGCGACACGACAGAACTGGCCGCACTGGCCGGCCGGGCCGCCGAGGTACGCGAGCGGCTGCTCCTGCTGCACACGGCCGGTGTGCGCATCGGTACAACACTGGATGTGACCCGGACCGCGGAGGAACTGGCCGAAGTGGTGGTCCCCCGTTTCGCCGACTTCGCCTCGGTCGATCTCGCCGAGCCCGTGCTGCGCGGTGAGGAACCGTCGGTGCCGCTCGGCACCGTGCTGAACATGCGGCGTACAGCCGCGGCGGGCGTGCGCGCAGACCACCCCCCCTTCTACCCGATCGGGCGGGTCGTCGGGTTCGTTCCCACCAGCCCGGCAACCCTGGGACTGATCCATGGACACACCATGCTGGTGCCGGACCTGTCCTCCGAACCTGGCTGGCAGGGGACCGACCCCGAACGGTCGGCGAGGATCCTCGCGTACGGTGTCCACTCCCTGCTCTCCGTTCCGCTGCACGCACGCGGTGCGGTCCTGGGCATGGCGAATTTCTGGCGCTCGGAGAATCCGGACCCCTTCGACGAGGACGATCTGACATTCGCCGAGGAACTGGTCGCCCGGGCGGCCGTCTGCGTCGACAACGCCCGCCGCTACACCCGCGAGCACGAGATGGCGGTGACGCTGCAGCGCAGCCTGCTGCCCCGCGACCTGCCCGAGCAGAACGCACTCGACATCGCTTACCGCTATCTGCCGGCTCAGGCGGGGGTGGGCGGCGACTGGTTCGACGTCATTCCGCTGCCCGGCGCCCGCGTCGCGCTGGTCGTCGGTGACGTCGTCGGGCACGGTCTGCACGCCGCCGCGACGATGGGCCGCCTGCGCACCGCGGTCCACAACTTCTCCGCACTGGACCTTCCGGCCGACGAGCTCCTCGCGCGCATCGACGAACTGGTCGCGCGGACCGACCGGACGGAGAACGCCGACGGCGGGCGCGCGGAGATCACGGGAGCCACCTGCCTGTACGCCGTCTACGACCCGGTGGCCGGCACCTGCTCCGCTGCCCGGGCGGGCCATCCCGGTCCCGTCCTGGTGCTGCCCGACGGCACGGTGCAGTCCCCCCATGTCCCCGCAGGCCTGCCCCTGGGCACCGGCTGGCTGCCCTTCGAGTCGGTGGAGTTGCCCCTGCCGGAGGGGAGCCGTCTGGTGCTCTACACCGACGGTCTCGTCGAGTCGCGCGAGCGGGACTTCGACACCGGACTCGACACGATGCGCACAGCGCTGGCCGGACAGCACCGGACCCCGGAAGAGACCTGCGACGACCTGGTCTCCGCGCTCCTGCCCACCCCTCCGGGTGACGACGCCGTCCTCCTGGTGGCCGCTACGCACACCCTCGACCCCTCCCATGTCGGCGAATGGGACGTCGAGTCCGACCCGTCGGCCGTCGCCGGGGTCCGCAAGGACGTGTCCCAGTGGCTCATCGACCAGGGGCTGGAGGAGGAGACCTTCGCGACCGAGCTGATCCTCAGTGAGCTGGTCACCAACGCCATCCGCTACGGCGACCCTCCCATCCGGGTCCGGATGCTGCACGACCGGGCCCTGATCTGCGAGGTGTCCGACTCCAGCAGCACCGCACCGCATCTGCGCTATGCGTCGACGACGGACGAGGGTGGCCGCGGCCTGTATCTCGTCGCCCAGTTCGCCGATCGCTGGGGCACCCGCTATACAGCCGAGGGCAAGATCATCTGGTCCGAACAGACACCGGGCGCGACTGGAGCGCCGACATTCGCGTGGACCGACGAGACCCTGGACATCTGAGCGCGCCACCAGGACCGCCGTCGCCACGCCGTGGGGCACGACCTCGGCCAGTGCCCCTCCCGGCAGGCTTTGCCCCGTCGCACCGCCCGGCACGCCCTCCCCCAAGGCCTTGAGGGCCAGGGGGGACCCCCTTCCGCGTCGGCCAAAAGCCCTGGTAGTTCCTCCCCCGAACTCTCCACTCCGTTCGAGCAGGGCAGACCCCGTCCAAGGACGTCCGGCCGCCCTGCGATCCCACGCACCGGACGACGCTCCTCATGGCGCAAACATGGCCGGTCACGGCACCAGCATCGCCCGGACCCTTGGCGACACCGCAGCCACCGACGCTCAGCCGCTGTAGACATCGAGACGGCCACACATCCCGAACTTTCCGTACGCCGAAGGCTGTTGGGCATACATGCAGGCAGCCGCGAGGTGGCCGCCGTCCCCCTGCGCCAGGGCGTCCAGCTGGTCGCCGGTTGCCCGGGATGCGGCGGCGGCGCCCTGTTCCCAGCGCCGCCGCCAGTCGTCCGTCCGATGTCTCACGAGCGCGGCGGCCGCCCGGTGGAAGGCGGCGAGCGGCTCGGTGTCGCCCGCCTCCGTGGCCCGGCGCAGCGCGAGAAAGCCCTGGACGGCGAGGTCGCGGCGGGCGAGGGCGGCGCCTTCCTGTTCCGGCTCGGAGCCGTGGACGGGCAGAGCAACGGCCGCGCGATAGGTGTCGGGGTCCGTCAGGAAGCGCGGCGGGAGAGTGAGCACGGCGTCGCCCGCCTCGGGCAGTCCGCTGTTCTGCATGAGAACGACGATGCGCAGGTCCTCGTCGTTGACGAGCCGGTGGATCGTGCCGGGGGTGAACCACACCAGCGCACCGGCGGCCAGGGGCGTCTGCCGGAAGCCGGACACGGTGAGCGTCTGTACCGAGCCCGTGCCCCCGACCACCACATACCCCTCGGAACAGGTGAGATGGAGGTGGGGCGTGCCGCCGCGCAGTCCGTCCTCGGTGGGCCAGTCGTAGACCCTGAGGTGGGAGACGGCTACGGCGCCGGGCAGTCCTTCGAAGGTCACCACGCGCGCTCCTCGGTCCGGTTCGTCGGCTGTTCGTCGGGGGCCCATCGAGGGCCACGGATTGGGCAAGCGCTTTCTACGAGGGAAGTTACGGCCCGCCCCGGACGGCGGTCAAGGGTGCCCCGACGGTGTCGGCGACGACCCGGGTACAGAATCGCCGCCCGCCCCGCACTCGCCGTCCGACCTGCGCAAACGCCTTCTCTGCGAGCCACTGTCAGTGGCCGGGTGCAGACTGACCCGTGTCCGCGACAAAGGCGTTTCGGGAGGTGTCGGCGATGTCCGACGTACTGCTCACTGTGGGAACCCGCAAAGGACTCTTCATCGGCCGCAGACGGGGTGGCACGTGGGAGTTCGGCGACCCGCATTTCAACGCACAGGCGATCTACTCCATCGCCATCGACACCCGCGGCCAGGTCCCCCGGCTGCTGGTCGGCGGGGACAGCGCGCACTGGGGACCCTCGGTGTTCCACTCCGACGACCTGGGCGCCACCTGGGTCGAGCCGAAGCAACCGGCGGTGAAATTCCCCCAGTTCACCGGGGCGTCGCTGGAGCGGGTCTGGCAGCTGCACCCGGCCGGGGCAGAGGCGCCGGATGTCGTGTACGCGGGGACGGAGCCGGCCGCGCTCTTCCGCTCCGAGGACCGCGGGGAGTCGTTCGAGATGGTGCGCCCGCTGTGGGAGCATCCGACGCGCTCGAAGTGGGTCCCGGGCGGGGGCGGCGAGGGGCTGCACACGATCCTGACCGACCCGAGGGACGCGCAGGCGGTGACCGTCGCGGTCTCCACGGCCGGGGTGTTCCGCACCAAGGACGGCGGAGCGAGCTGGGCCCCGTCGAACAAGGGGGTGTCGGCGGTCTTCCTGCCGGATCCGAACCCGGAGTTCGGCCAGTGCGTCCACAAGGTCACCCGGGATGCGGTCGATCCGGACCGGCTCTATCTCCAGAACCACTGGGGCGTGTTCCGGAGTGACGACTCCGGGGACAACTGGACGGATATCGGCGGGGGGCTGCCTTCCGACTTCGGCTTCGCCGCGGCCGCGCATCCGCACCGGGCGGAGACGGCGTACATCTTCCCGATCAACGCCGATGCCGACCGCGTGCCGGCCGAGCACCGCTGCCGGGTGTTCCGTACGAGCGACGCGGGCAACAACTGGGAGCCGCTGTCCGCCGGACTGCCCGAGGAAACGCATTACGGCACGGTGCTGCGCGACGCCCTCTGCACGGACGACGCCGATCCGGCGGGTGTCTATTTCGGCAATCGGAACGGCGAGGTGTACGCGAGCCGGGACGACGGGGACAGCTGGGAGCAGCTCGCCTCGCATCTGCCGGACGTCCTCTGTGTACGGGCGGCAGTCGTCGGCGGTTGATCACCCCGGTCGTATGAGCAGTAGAGTGCGGCCCGTGGCAGCAAGACCGTTGAAAGAAATCATCGAGCCGGGATGGGCGCAGGCCCTGGAACCCGTGGCCGAACGCATCGCCGCGATGGGCGACTTCCTGCGCGCGGAGATCGCCGCTGGGCGCACCTATCTGCCCGCGGGGCAGAATGTGCTCCGGGCGTTCCAGCAGCCGTTCGACGAGGTGCGGGTCCTGATCGTCGGTCAGGACCCGTACCCCACACCAGGACATGCGGTGGGACTGAGCTTCGCAGTCGCGCCGGAGGTCCGGCCACTGCCGGGCAGCCTGGAGAACATCTACCGGGAGCTTCACACGGACCTGGGGCTGCCCCGGCCGTCCAACGGCGATCTGACGCCCTGGACCCGCCAGGGGGTACTGCTGCTCAACAGGGCGCTGACGACGGCGCCCCGTCGGCCGGCGGCGCATCGCGGCAAGGGCTGGGAGGAAGTGACCGAACAGGCGATCCAGGCGCTGGTGGCGCGCGGCACACCGCTGGTGTCGGTCCTGTGGGGGCGCGACGCCCGCAATCTGCGGCCGCTGCTCGGTGAGCTCCCGGCGATCGAGTCCTCGCACCCCTCCCCCATGTCCGCGGACCGCGGGTTCTTCGGCTCACGGCCGTTCAGCCGGGCCAATGAACTGCTGGAACGCCAGGGCGCCGGGCCGGTCGACTGGCAGCTTCCGTGACCGCCTCCGCGGGGTCGTACGTCCTCGGTGTGGACTCGGGCGGTTCCGGGCTCCGGGTGGCGCTCGGCGCGATCGGGGCTGAGAAGCCGGTGGCGACGGCGGTCTGCGCCGAGCCGGTGCGGACCGGCCCGGCCGGGATCGATGCCGGACACCTGCTGGAGCAGCTCCTTCCCGCAGTCGACGAGCTGCGGGCGCAGGCCGGGGAGCGGACGAGGTCGGCCGCCGACTCGTCCGTCGTCGCCGTGGCGATCGGCGCCGCCGGCATGGCGACGCTCGGGGAGCAGCTGCGCGCGGAGCTGCCCGCGGCGCTGGAGCGGGCGCTCGGGGTGCAGCTGCTGGCGCTGGCCGCCGACGCGGTGACGGCGTACGCGGGAGCGGTCGGACAGCGGCCGGGAGCCGTCGTCGCGGGCGGCACCGGCATGATCGCGCTGGGGACGGATCTGACGAGCTGGCGCCGGGCCGACGGCTGGGGCCACCTCCTCGGCGACAGCGGCGGCGGTGCCTGGATCGGGCGGGCCGGGCTCGATGCTGCGATGCGCGCCCATGACGGTCGGCGCGGCGGTTCGGTCGCGCTGTTGGCCCGGCTGGAGGCGGTGTTCGGTCCGGCGCCGGAGCTGCCCGGTCTGCTCTATCCGCGTACCGACCGTCCGGCGCTGCTGGCCTCGTTCGCCCCCGAGGTCGCCGCGTGCGCCGGGGACGATCCGGTCGCCGCGGGCATTCTGCGGGACGCCGCCGGTCATATCGCGGAGGCGGCCGCCGCGGTGTGCCCGGAGCGCGGGGCGACCGACGAACCGTGCGAAGTGGCCCTGACGGGTGGCTTGTTCCGGATGGGTGATCCACTCCTCGTACCCCTGCGTGAGGAGCTCGCCCGGCAACTGCCGCAGGCACGGACGGTCCCCGGTTCGGGTGATCCGCTGACCGGTTCGCTGCGCATCGCCGAGGCGCTGGCCATCGGTGATCTGCGGTTGCCGCTCCACCCGACGCTGCTGTGCGTGCCCGCGTACAGGCCCGGGCGGGGGCGGCCGTAAGGGGCGACAGAGCAGGGCAGTTGTCCGGTAAGCCATTGATCGGATAAAAGCGGACAGATAACGCCCGACTGGGCCCTCCCCGAACAGTGGGGCACCCAAAACCAGTAGCATGCGGCGCCATGAGCACCCCCACTGGGCCCGCTTCCGGCCTGCCTGTACGAATGCCGCGACCTCGCCAGTCCGGACGGCACCGCCGCCCGGAGCCCGTGGTCGCGCCCGAGGGCGCTGCCGCGCTCGTTCTCGCCGTTCCCGGTACCCCCTCTTCGGCCACGCGCAGCCTGGCCGAAGAGGTGATCAGCATTGCCCGTTCCGAGCTGCCCGGTCTCCATGCCCGGATCGGTTACCTCGACGGCGACGATGCCGAGTACCCCACGCTTGTCTCCGTACTCGCGGATTCCGCCGCCGAGCGCATCGCGCGCTTCGAGCAGGCGAAGGCCGCGGGCCGTGAGGTCGCCGAGCCCGAGGGCCCGGCCGCCGTTGTGGTGCCGCTGCTCGCGGGACCGGACAACGCCCTGCTCCGGCGGATACGCCAAGCCGTCATGGACAGCCGTGCACCGGTCGAGCTGACCGATGTGCTCGGCCCGCACCCGCTGCTCGCCGAGGCGCTGCACGTGCGCCTCTCCGAGGCCGGTCTGGCCCGCGCCGACCGTGCCAGGCTGTTCACTGTGGCCACGGCCGCGGACGGGATCGTGCTGGCCACCGTGGGTGGCGAGGAGGCCGTGCAGGCCGCCGGGATCACCGGCATGCTGCTGGCCGCCCGCCTCGCGGTGCCGGTGATGGCCGCTGCTCTCGATGTCGAGGGTTCGGTCGCGTCCATCGCCGACCAGCTGAAGGCCTCCGGTTCGGTGCAGCTGGCCGTGGCGCCGTACCTGGTGGGTCCCGAGGTGACCGAGGGGTTGCTGGACGCCGCCGTGAAGGAGGCGGGCTGCGCGACGGCGGAGCCGCTCGGCGCGTACCCCGCGATCGGCAAGCTTGTCCTGTCGATGTACACGACGGCGCTCGGCATTGCCCCGGTGACGCCGCAGGGGGCCCAGGCCCACTGACCTGATCAGCACAGAGCAGCGGGGCCCGTACCGGACGTTCGACCGGTACGGGCCCCGCTGTGTGCTGTCTCCTGCGCCCTGGGGCCGGACGGTGGGTCGGGTCAGCCGAAGATCACACAGGAGGCGGCAGGAGCCGTCAGCGAGCCCGCGTGGCGTGGGATGCCGGTGCTCGGGTCGACGGCGAACCAGCTGACGTTTCCGGACCGCTCATTGGCCGCGTACAGCCACTGCCCGGTGGGGTCGAGGGCGAGGTCGCGCGGCCAGTGGCCACCGCAGCTCACGGTCGTGACCAGGGACGCCTTCTCGCCCGTCTCGTCGAGGGTGAGGACGGCGATGCTGTCGTGTCCCCGGTTGGCGGCCCAGAGGAACCGGCCGTCGTGCGAGACGACGAGCTCGGACGGGTGGACGACCGCGTCCGCGTCGGCGGCCACGTCCTCGGGCACCACGGTCGTTTCGCCGACCGGTGCGAGGATTCCGGTGGCCGCGTCCCACCGGCAGACGGTGACGGTCGGTTCGAGTTCGTTCAGGACGTAGGCGTGGGTGCCGGCGGGGTGGAAGGCCAGGTGGCGCGGTCCGGTGCCCGGTCGCAGCGCCGTCTCGTCGTGCAGCCGCAGCGTGCCGGTGCTCGTCTCGAGGGCGCAGATCCGTACGGAGTCGGTTCCGAGGTCCACACTCAGCACCCAGGTGCCCGACGGGTCGGGGAGCACCTGGTGGGCGTGCGGGGCCTGCTGGCGGGCCGGGTGCGGACCGCTTCCCTCGTGCCGGAGCACGGACGTCGCGGCGTCCAGCGTTCCGTCGGCGCGCACGGGAAGGGCGGTGACGCTGCCGGAGCCGTAGTTGGCGGTGATCAGGTGTCCGCCGGTCAGTGCGAGGTGGGTGGGTCCGCTGCCGTCCACCGGCCGGATCCCGCCGAGCAGCCGCGGGTCGTCGCCGGTGATGTCAAAAGCGGCGGCCGCGCCGGACTCGGTCTCGCTGACCGTGTAGAGGGTGGTGGAGCCGGGGCCCAGGGCGAGATACGAGGGATCGGGGACGGCGTCCGTGGCGCCGAGGACGGTCAGCGCCCCGGTCTCCCGGTCCATGGCGGCGACGATGACTCCCCGACCGCCCGCCGACGTGAACGACCCTATGAATGCCCGTCCCGCACCGTGGCTGCTCACCGCTTCTGCCCCTCTCCGCCGACTGATCACGACGGTTCGGGCCGCCGTGATCTTCCGGGGCGACGGTAGCAGTGCGCCCTGCGCGGTCTAGACCAGGACCGTGTCACCGCCGCCTGCTGCCGCGGGTCGCGGGTCAGGCCGGGACGAGCGGAGCGCGGGGTGAGGTGCGCAGGGGCGCGGCGAGTTGCGCGAGGGCCCGCTCCAGGGCGTGCAGATGCGCAAGTGCGGCCTCGGCGCCGGGGTGGTGGTGCGCTGCGTGTGCGGGCAGCGCGTTCAGTTCCGTACGGGCAGGTCCCGGCTGCGCCAGGGCGAGCACCGCGGCCTCGACGCGACGGCAGGCCGCTCCGAGCCGGGCATCGTGCGAGGCGTCGGGATCGGCGGCGACCGCGGCGAGACCACGCACCTCGCGGGCGCACAGGTCGAGCAGAGCGAGGACCTGGCGGGCGCGCTCCTTACGGGCCCGCAGCGGGTTGAGCGGATGTACCAGGGGGGCGAGCGAGAGCCTGACCCGGCCGAGCAGCGCCTCCAGTTCGGTCACCTGCGGACCGGGGTCGGCGGTCGGGGAACCCGCCAGGCGGGCGGCGGCCCCGGCGGTGCAGGCGTGTACGCAGCGCAGTGCGCGCTGGATCCAGGCGTCGGTGGTCGCGTGGAGGGTGACGGGCAGTACGAGGAGGACGGCGAGCGCCGAGCCGAGGGCTCCGGCCCCGGTCTCCGTGAGGCGGAGCACGAGCAGCCCCGGATTCAGGACGCCGAGCAGGCCGTACAGCAGTCCGGCCAGCACGGTCACGAAGAAGACCATCCAGCTGTAGGAGACGGCGGCGGTGTAGAAAATGCCGAAGACGCAGACGGCGACGAGGGCCGCGGTGGGAACCGTGTCGCCGTGCAGCGGCACGGCGACCAGCAGCCCTGCGGCGATCCCGGCCACTGTTCCCAGGACGCGGCGGAAGCCGCGGACCAGTGTCTCGCCGCGCGAGGCGGTGTTCACGAAGACCCACCAGACGGTGCCGACGGCCCAGTACCAGCGGTCGGCGGACAGCAGCTGCCCGATGCCGAGCGCGAAGGCGCTGGCGGCGGTTGCCTGGATCGCCTGACGCGTGGTCGTCCGGGCCAGCCCGCGACTGCCCTGGAGTGCGGGTACGACGGGCGTGGGCAGCCGTCGTTCGTAGCACCAGGCTCCGAAGCGGACGGCCGAGGCGGTGATGATCGAGAGCGCGACGGCGGCGTACAGCTCGGGCAGCTGGCCCGGTACGGCGTGCAGGAACTGCGCCATGAAGAACGCCATGAACGCGAAAACCCCCAGGGCATGACCGCGGGGACCCCAGCGGCGCGCGTACACCCCCGCGCAGACGACGGCGAGGAACGCGGCGTCGCGCGCCAGGGGGTAGTCGTGCAGCGCCGTCGCGACTGCCAGGACCGGGAATCCGACGACGGGCAGCAGCGAGGTGGTGAGCCCCTGGTCGCGGACCCGTGCGTCGGTGACCGTGAAGAGTGCGAGCAGAGCGGCGAGGCCGCCGGCGACGGCCGCGGGAAGCGAGTGACTGACCAGGCCCGAAAGGGTCACGGCCAGACCGATGCCGAGAACGGCCCGGGCCGAGCTGCGCAGCCGCAGCCGCCCCGGGTCCGGAGCCACCAACATCCGCTTCAGCACCGATTGCCACTCCCTGTTCTGTCCGGACATGAAAAAGGCGCCGCGGGATCCGCAGCGCCATCGACCGGGTTCATGAGAGCATCTCGCCGCCATCTGGCTCAAGTCGAACCGACACGGCTGCGCCATTGGCACAGCTCAATACGCTTTCGATGTGCCAGGTGAGCGCCAATGGACCATGTCCTGCTGCACCGTCGGGCCAAAGGAAGACCTTCCGGGCGGTTCACGCGCCGGCCTCGGCACGGGCGCGCTTCCAGGCGCCGTCCCGCAGCAGGCGCAGACCGTTGAGGCCGACGATCACGGTGGAGCCCTCATGGCCGAGGACACCGAGCGGAGGCGGCAGAGTGCCGGCCAGGTCCCACACGACCAGCGCGGTGATGAACACCGGGGCGACGACCAGGTTCTGTACGACGAGGCCGCGGGCGCGGCGGGACAGGGCGACGACGACGGGGACGGCGGCGAGTTCGTCGCGGACGATCACCGCGTCCGCGGTCTCCAGCGCGAGGTCGGAGCCCGCGCGGCCCACCGCGATGCCGGTGTGGGCGGCGGCGAGCGCCGGGGCGTCGTTGACGCCGTCGCCGATCACCAGGACCTTGCGGCCCGCGCGCTCCGGGGCCCGGACGGCCTCGACCTTGTCCGGGGGCAGCAGGCCGGCGCGTACGTCGGTGATGCCGGCCTCGGCGGCAAGCCGGGCGGCGGCGCGCGGGTTGTCCCCGGTGAACAGCATCGCGCAGTACCGGTGAGGGCACCGAGGGACATCACCGTGATGGCTGCGTCCGGACGCAGCCGGTCGGAAATACCCAGTACCCCGACCGGTCTGCCATCGGCCGTGACGACGGCCGCGGTGCGGCCGCCGTCCTGAAGCTGCTCGGTGAGCGCGGCGGCGCGGACGGAGGCCGGGTCCGCCGCCCCGTTCAGCGGAGCGGGTCCGGGCCGACCACCATACAGGAATCCATGAACATACATTCATGTATGCATCTCCGTAGGATGAGGCCCATGGGCCACGGATCCGACGGCACGCAAGCCGCCACATCACGCGAACGCCTCGAAACAGTGGGCACCGCCGATGTCGCCGCCACCCTCCAGGCGCTGGCCACTCCGTCCCGGCTGCGGATCCTCGCCCAGCTCCAGGAGGGTCCCTGCGCCGCGACGGAACTCGCCGACGCGGTCGGCATGGAACAGTCCGCCTGCTCCCACCAGCTCCGGCTGCTGCGCAACCTCGGCCTGGTCACCGGTGAACGCCGGGGCCGCTCGGTGATCTACACGCTCTACGACAACCACGTGGCCGAACTCCTGGAACAGGCCCTCTTCCACGTCGAGCACCTGCGCCTGGGGCTGCGCGACACCCCACGGGTGACCGCGGCACCCTGAACCTACGGCAAGGTCAGCCGCGCGCCGGGGGTGTGCGGCGAGCGGCCAGGAGAAGCGGCAGGACGGCGGTCGCCGCGGCGAGTACCGCGAAGCCCCAGGTCAAGCCGGCGGCACTGGCGACGGCGGCGACCAGCAACGGGCCTCCGGCGTCGCCGAGTTCACGTCCGAGTTCGGCCGTTCCCATGGTCTGGCCGAGCCGTTCGTGCGGGGTGGTACCCGCGAGGGCGGCGAAGCCGAGCGGAGTGATCAGCCCGGTTCCGGCCCCGATCAGCACGGCGGCCGAGAGGATGCCGGGCAGGCCGGGCAGCATGGCGGCGGCCAGTCCGCACGCGGTGACCAGCAGTCCGGCCACCAGTCCCCCGCCGACGCCGAGGCGCCCGTCGTCCAGGGCCCGTCCGGCCCACGGCTGCACGAACGCGGCGCACAGGGCGAGGACGGAAACGGCCGCGCCGGTCACCACCGGCGACAGACCGGCAGCCACCCCGGACACCGGCAGGAACCCGACCCCGACGGACAGTGCGGCAGTGGCGGCGGCCAGGGCTGCCACCGGCCGCAGAAAGGCACCGTCGGCCAGTCGCCGGACGAGTCCCAGGACAGTCTGACGCGCCTTGGGCAGAGGCGGGACGGCAGGTACCGCGAACGCGGCCCACAGGGCGACCGCGGTGGCCAGGACTGCCAGCACCGCGAACAACAGCATCAGGCCGCCGGCCCAGACCAGCACGCCGCCGAGCAGGGGGCCTGCGGTGTAGCCGATGCTCTTGAAGAATCCGTACGAGCCGAATGCGCGGCCGTGCCGGGCCTGCGGGTTGAGGCGGGCCACCAGCGCGGAGGCGGCGGGTGAGAACGCGGAGGCGGCCGCGCCCTGTCCCAGCCGGGCGGCCCACAGCCAGCCGGGATCGCGGACCACCACGAAGACCGCGGAGGCGGCGGCGAACGCGATGAGCCCGCCGAGCAGCACCGGCCGGGCGCCGATCCGGTCGGCGAGCGTCCCGAACACCGGCTTGAGCACCACCTCGGCCCCGTCGTACAGCGCGAGCAACAGCCCGAGGTACAGCACCGAACGCGTCAGACCGGCATCCCCCTGGCCGAGGTTGGCCGCGATGCCGTGCGCGCCGAAGGCGGTGGTGAACCCGGCTGCGTACAGCGGCCACATCCGCCGCCGCGACGCCGCGGGCAGAGGCCTCGATTCCTGGGCAGGCCCGGGGGTCACGGCTGCGCGCCTTCGCCGTCCGGACCGAAGGCGTGCAGGTGGGCGAAGACCCTCTCGCTGTAGTCCTCGAACCGCCCAGCGCACTCGGCCAGTTGCCGGTCGCCCGCGTCGGATCCCTGCGCCCCGAACACGTCCCGGGCCTTCAGGTCACGGTGCCAGCGGCGCAGCCGCTCCAGGCTCTGTTCCTCCTCCTCGAGCTCGGCCAGGGTGAACTTGGCATGACGGATCTCCTTGTCCAGCTCCGTCTCGTACTTTCCGCAGTCGGCCAGGAACTCCGCCCAGTCCTCCTCGCGTGCGGCGGTGAACATGGCCTGGAACCGGACGGCGTCGGCCGGTTCGCGCCCGGCGGCGCGCAGCACCACGGCCTCGCCGCCGGCGCGTTCGGTCAGCTGCACGGCCCGCTGAACGCCGTCGGCGAAGACCGGCACCTCCGGTACCGCCCACACGCCCTGCCCGAGGGACAGCGCGCCGACCTTGCGCAGCTCCCGCCATACCGCGACCCGGTGTCGGGAGGGCTGCGTCGGCAGCCGCACGATCAGCACCACCCAAGACAGCGGGGATGTCGGCGATTCCTCACTCATCGAGCGAAAGTAACACTGGTTACATCGTCATGAGGAGCGGGCGTCACATGGTCCGCCTCAGCCGGGCACACCCTGCGCCGCGGACAGGCGACGACGGCGGGCCGGACCCTCCACGGCGACCGATGCGGCGAGCAGCACGGCCGGCGACGTGAGGAGGACGGCGACCGCGACGTGTCCGGTGAGCGGAAACAAGAGGAGTGACGCCGCGGCTGTGAGGAGGCGAATGACGACGACGGTGTCCCGCGCACCGAGGAAGGCGGCCCTGATCGCGGCGGTCGAGACGAGGAAGAGGGCGACCCCACCGACGACACACCCCGCGGGGACCGCGGTGAGGTGCCTTCCGGTCCCCACCACGGCGGCGCCCACCGCGCCACCCGCCAGGGCCAGTCCCAGCTGAACCGGCAGATGCCCGAGGACGTACACGTGCATGAGCCGCCCGCCGGAGGCGAGTTGGGCGTGGCCGCCCGGCCTGCTGCCGCTCGCGCTGAAGTACGACCACCACAGCCCGGCACAGAGCGCGAAGGCCGCGGCGCCCGTTGCCGCGGCGGCGGGCGGGGTGCGGGCCGCGCACCGGACGACGCTCCTCATGGGGCGAACAATGCCGGTCACGGCACTGGCCGCCGGAACGCGGGCGGCGATTTCCTGGTCGCCCCTCACCTGGACAGTCGGTCCGGGCCGGAACCCCCCGCATGCCGCGCAAGGCAAAAATCCATACAACGTGACCGGTTACACGCTGCGCATCCCGTTGCGGCCCGAGCACGGTTCGCCGCACCCGAACCCCTCACCGCCGACTCATATATCAAAGGTGTTGGCGAATACACGCCTTCATTTCGAAGGTCATCAAGGAGGCGAAGACACCGAACCATCAAGTTGTCAATAAGGGGTAGACCCTCACCCAATCTACGAATACCACCGATCGTGCGCTTGGAGACAACGAATTCCGTAGGTAATGGGTGATTGACGTGACGGATCCCACAGGTTTCCATTACGCGCCGGGAGCAGACGAAACCAACAGCGCAGCAAGCCACGGAGGCGATAGCGCTCCCGCCGTCACCCGTCACACCCAGTCGATCGGAACCGCTCCATGACCGACATGCTCAGCCAGCCCGTCACCTCCGGCACCGCACCGGCGGAGGCCGATCCCCACAGCCAGGACGGCCCGCGCAGCCTCAAGCGTTCCATCGGCGTCGTCGGGGGGACCTTGCTGACCCTCTCCTGCGTGACGCCCGCGTCCACGCTCTTCGTGGTCGTGCCCGACCTGTTCGGCGATCTCGGCTCCGCCACCGCGCTCACCATCGCCATCGGTTCGCTGCTCTGTATCGCCGTGGCGTTCTGCTACTCGGAGCTGGGCACCATGATCCCCAGCGCGGGCGGCGAGTACGCCATGGTCACCACCCTGACCGGTCGGCTGGCCGGGTGGCTTGTGTTCGTGCTGTCTCTGCTGGTCGTAATGATCGTCCCGCCCGTGATCGCCATGGGCACGGCGGACTACCTCGCTCCGCTGGTTCACATCCCGGCCGAGGCTGCCGGGGCCGGGGTCATGGTGCTCGCCACCCTGGCCGGTCTGCTGGACCTGCGTGCCAACGCCTGGATCACCGGCGTCTTCCTGGTTCTCGAAGTCATCGCGGCGGCCGTCGTCGCCGTGCTCGGTTTCGCCCACACCGAGCGCGGCGCGGGCAGCCTGATCCATGGTGTGGTCGCGAGCGACAGCGGGGCGTCCCGCCCGGTCACCGCGATGCTGGTGGTCTCGGGTCTGGCCATCGCACTCTTCATCACCCAGGGCTTCTCCACCGCCGTCTACCTCTCCGAGGAGATGGAGAACCCGCGGCGCAACGTCGCCCGCACGGTCCTCGCCACCCTGGCCATCTCGACGGCCGTCATCCTTGTCCCGGTCGTCGCGATCACGATGGGCGCACCCGACCTCGCGGCGCTCACCTCCGGTGACATCAGCGGCATGGTCACCGCCTGGAGCAACTCGGCCGTCGGTACGTTCGTGAGCCTCTGCGTCGCACTCGCGATCATCAACGCGGGCATCGTCATGGTCATCCAGAACTCCCGGGTGCTGTTCGCCTCCGCCCGGGACAAGGCGTGGCCCGGGCCGGTCAACAACGCCCTCGCCCGCCTCGGCCGCTTCGGTTCGCCGTGGGTCGCCACCCTGGTAGTCGGAGTTCCCGGCGCGGCGCTGTGCTTCGTCAACCTCGACACCCTGTACGGCGTGACCGGCGTCTCGGTCACCGGCATGTACCTGCTGGTCGCCGTGGCCGCGCTCGCCGCCCGCCGCACCGGCCACAAGGACCTGCCCGCCTGGCGGATGCCGCTCTGGCCGGCGATGCCGGTGGCACTGATCGTCGTACTCGTCTACATCCTCAGCCAGCAGGAGGCCACGTACCTGCTGTGGACCGGCGGCATCATGGCGGGAGCCACCCTCTACTGGGCCTTCTACCTCCGCCCCCGCCGCAACACCCGCTGGCTGGTCACCCTCCCCGAGGATGCCCGTCCCTGACCCCATGCGGACGGGAACATGCCCATCCACCGGGCCATTGGTACAGTCGGAGTCCCTATCAGCAGACCAGGAAGAGGCCGACGGACCATGGCGGTGGACGCCCTCGACACCCGCATCCTGCGGTTGCTCATCGAGCAGCCCCGGACCAGCGTGCGGGAGTACGCACGGATCCTCTCCATCGCCCGGGGCACCGTGCAGGCCCGTATCGACCGGCTGGAGCGGAACGGTGTGATCACCGGTACGGGCCCGGTCCTCTCCCCCGCCGCGCTCGGCCACCCGGTGCTCGCCTTCGTCCATCTGGAGGTCACCCAGGGGCATCTGGACGAGGTGGGCGAGGCCCTCGCCGCCGTGCCTGAGATCGTCGAGGCGTTCTCGACCACCGGCGGCGGGGATCTGCTGACGCGGGTCGTGGCCCGCGACAACGGGCACCTGGAGGACGTGATCCAGCAGCTGATCCAGCTGCCCGGCGTGGTACGGACCCGCACCGAAGTGGCCCTGCGCGAGCGGGTTCCGCACCGGCTGCTGCCCTTGGTCCAATCCATCGGCCTGGCCACGGCCGGAGCATCGAACTGACCACCGCCTTGGCATGCTGGGTGCCATGAGCACTCGGCCCGGCCCTGCCCCCTCGGTCATCTTCGATCTCGACGGCACACTCGTGGACAGCGAGCCGAACTACTACGAGGCGGGGCGCCGGCTCCTCGTCCGTCACGGCGTGCCGGACTTCACCTGGGAGCACCACACCCGGTACATCGGGATCAGTACCCGCGAGACGCTGACTGCGCTGCGGGCCGAGTACGGGATCGCGACGCCCGTCGACGAACTCCTCGCCGACCAGGACGCTCTCTATCTGGAGCTGGCCCGATCCTCGACGGAGGTGTTCCCCGAGATGCGGAAGTTCGTGGAACGGCTGCATCAGGAGGGGATCGCGACGGCCGTGGCATCGGGTTCGTCCCGGGCCGCGATCGAGGCGGTGCTCGCGGGCACCGGACTCGGCGCATACGTCACGACGTATGTCTCCGCCGACGAGGTGGCGCACGGGAAGCCGGCGCCGGACGTGTTCCTGGAGGCCGCGCGGCGCCTGGGCGCGGCGCCCGGCGACTGCGTGGCGCTGGAGGACGCGGCGCCGGGCGTGGCGGCAGCGCATGCGGCGGGCATGCGCTGCATCGCGGTCCCCTATGTGGCGTCGACGGCCGAAGATCCGGTGTTCACCACGGCGGGGCTGCTCTTCCGCGGCGGTCAGGGCGAGTTCACGGCGCAGACCGCATACGACTGGCTGGCCGGAGCTCAGCCTTCCTGATCTTGCCGGTTGCGGTCATCGGGAAGCTCTCGACGAGCTCGATGCACGGCACCTTGTACGCCGCCATCACCCCGGCCGCCCACTCGCGCAGAGCATCGGCGGTGAGCGCGCTGCCGGGGAGGGTGCGCACGCAGGCGTACGGGAGCCGGCCCCGCTTCTCGTCGTCGACTGCGACCACGGCGCCGATCAGCACCTCGGGATGCCGGGCGAGGAGTGTCTCGGCCCCGGTCGGGAAGACACTCGTCCCGCTCACCTTGATCATGTCCTTGTCGCGGCCCAGGCAGAGGAATGCGGTCGCACCGCCGAGCGCCATGACCGCCGATGGAACTGTGATCCGCCACGACCCCGCCCACCAGTGCCGCAAGCGAGATGGTGGCCTGGAAGGAGGCGGTGAAAAGCACTGACGCCGCCTCCGGTGCGTCGGGGGCCGACCTGAGAGCCTGTCGGGTGACCTTCGATCGGATAGCGGACGCGGTCTGGTGCGTGCGATTCCAAGGCGGCGGGATGTCCTCGGATGGGGTCTCCCCTGCTCGAACGAAGCTGAGAGCTCGGGGAAGGAGCTACTAGGACATTTCGGCAACGCGGGAAGCGTGCATGCCAGGGCGTGGCCGCCCGATCAGAGGTCACCCGACAGGCTCTGAGGAACCAGGTCTGGGAACAGACGGGTACGCCCCCGTATGCGATCCCCCAGACGATCAGCAACGCGGCCGCACCGAACTCCCCGCGTCCGAGGAACGGCACCAGCGGAGTCGCACCACCGATCGCCCCCGCGGCAATTCCGAGCGTGGCACGCGGAAATCGTGCCACCACCGCCCCTCCGGCAAAATTCCCTGAGCGACGGAATCAGGAGACGGTCGCCCGTCCCGGGACGACCCGGGCCGCCAGTTCGTCGCGCAACCGGGTCAGGCGGGCGATCTCCGCGTCGCGGGTGGCGAGTCTGCGCTCGGCGACGCCGAGGCTCTCTGTGCTGCCCTCCCCCGTTCCGAATGCTCCGCAGCGTTGCGGCGGTGCGTCCAGCAGCAGGTCCAGCCGGTCCGCGCAGCCGTGCACGTCCTCGACGGTCAGGCCGAGCGAGAGCAACTCCCGAATGATCCTGACCCGGGCGATGTCGCGCGTACCGTACTGGCGCTGCCCTGTCGCGCTGCGCGCCACCGGGGGCAGCAGTCCCCGTTCCTCGTAGAACCTGAGCGCCCTCGGTGTGGTCCCCGCCGCCGCCGCCGCGTCACCGATCCGCATCCGCCACCCCACAGTTCCCGCTGCCTGTCTCTCCACAGCTCCGCTACAACTCGACGACCACGGCGCCGAGATGCCGCCCCTCGATCATCTCGTTCAACGCAGGCGCGGCCCGGTCCATGCCCGCGATGCGCACATGGGGGAAGGTGATCTCTCCGGCGCGCAGCCACGTCCCGAACCGCCGGCTCCACTCCCGGTGGGTCTCGGGGTGGTCGAGCCCGCTGATGCCCCGCATCGTGATCCGCTTGACGATGAGCTGGAAGGCATCGATCCCGACGAGGGCCGAAGTCCCCGTACCGTGGGCCGAAAGCTGTCCGGACAACGCACCGACCAGGGCGAATCGCGCACCGGGCCGGGCGACGTCGATGGCGGCCCGCAGCTGGTCGCCGCCGACCATGTCGACGAAGACATCGATGCCGTCGGGCGCCGCCTCGGCCAGCCGGGCGGACAGCGATTCGGCGGGCTCCCTGAGGATCACCGCGTCATAGCCGAGGCTCTCCGTCATCCGTCCGGCCTTCTCGGCCGAACCGGTACTGCCGATCACCCGTCCCGCGCCCAGCAGCCGCGCGATCTGCCCCGTCATGGAACCGACGGCGCCCGCGCCGCCCGACACGAACACCGTTTCCCCTGACCGGAGTTCGGCGCCTCGGGTCAATGCCGCGTACGCCAGCGGCCCATGCGAGAGATGGGCCACCGGGTCGGGCAGCGCATCACCGAGCGGGGTACAGGCGCCAACCGGCACCACGGCGTACTCACGCCAGCCGAGCCAGTGCGACACCAGCTCCCCCACCCGCGGCCCTCCACCATCGGAAGCGGCCGTCACCACCTCGCCGACGGCCATCCCGAACAGCGGGTCGCCGGGCTTCGCGCCGGGAAAGGGAGCGCCCTCCACCCCGCCGCCGACGACCGTACGGAGTCCGGGGAACACCAGGAAGTAGCGGTTCCGCACCCGCACTTCGCCCTCCCCCGGTTGAGGCATGGGCTTCTCCACGACGCGGAAGTGCTCCGGCCGCGGCAGCCCGTCCGGGACGGAGAGGAGCTGAACCTCCCGCGACGTAAGGGGCAGAGACCCGGATGATGCGGCTGATGCAGTGGGCATGGGCGAACTCCTCGTCGACGGGGGTTGCTCGGGCCGGACGGCCGAGCGGTTCCGCGACGCTAAACGCTCACCCGCACGTCAAGGGCAAGTCGGACCGCGAAGAGCCCGAAGGGGACAGCCGGCGGCCGCACCCCCTCGCATCGATCGGGACGCACCTGCCGGCAGTCCTCCTGCCTGCTGGTTCGCCTCACCATCCACCTTCCGTAAACCTGCACACCTCATGCCCAGAGCGGTCACCGTCACTCACCCGCGCACCTTGATCCGGACCAACCGCAGGGGAGCTTTAAACACGAGTGTCCCAGTTGAGCAAAAGGGCTTTCAACAAAGAGAATTCAGACAGTGAAGCTTGTGAAGAAGCCGCCGCCGATTCATGAACACATCTGCACCCAGCGCTATTTCGGTACCGACAAAACCCCTGATCAACCCCCGGTTCGATTAGCAGCGCACCGCGTCGACGTGCTTTGATCCTGCCCAATGCGGCAGCCACACCAAGGGGTTACCGCTATGAAATATCAAGCTGAAAGGCAGCCTCCCTCATGAACCACACCCCCCAGGTCGAGACCCTCGAGATTTCCGACAACGACCTCGACAACGTCTCCGGCGGTCTCGTCGGCGGCCTGCTCGGCAACGTCACGGGCACCGCTGACGCCGTCGCCCCGGTCTCCGGCGTCGTGGGCTCGGTCACCGGTCTCGTCACCTCGACCACCGGCGTGAACACCGGTGCCGTCACCGGCCTGGCCACCGGTCTCGTCGCCGGTCTCTGAGACGGCGTGTGAGCCCCGGAACCATGCGGTTCCGGGGCTCACTGCACACACCTGACAGTGAGGGAAGAGTTCCGTGCAGTTCCGCCAACAGGCCCTTTCCAAGCTGCAGTCGCCGGAGGAACTCGACCTGCCGGTACGCTTCGCCCGCCCGCAGGGCCGCCTCGCCCTGGGCGTCACCGTCCTCGTCATGGCCGCTGCCTGCTTCTGGGCCGTGACCGGATCCGTCTCCTCGACACTCCGGGCACCCGGCATCTTCACCCACGCCCAGGGCAGTTACATCCTGCAGAGCCCGGTCGCGGGCCAAGTCACCGCCGTACTCGCCAAGGAGGGCGAGAGCGTGTCCGCGGACACACCGCTGCTCAAAGTCCGTACGGAGCAGGGCGACCGCGTCGTCCGCACGATCGCTGCGGGACGGGTGACCGCCCTGACCGCCACGATCGGTTCGGTGGTCACCACCGGCGCGGACGTGGCGAGCGTTGAGCGGAACCGTGGCGCCGGCGATCCCCTCATGGTGATGCTCTATGTGCCGGGCGACAGCGGGCCGACCGTCCCCGTGGGAGCCTCGGTGGACCTCACCGCCCAGTCGGTGCCGGCCCAGAAATACGGAGTGCTGCGCGGCCGCGTGGCCGCGGTCGGCAGGACGTCCCGGACGAGTCGGCAGATCAGCAGCTTTCTCGGCGACGGCCAGCTGGGCGAGCAGTTCACGCAGCACGGCAGGCCGGTACCGGTCCTGGTGCGGCTCGACCGGTCGTCCGCCACGGAGTCCGGCTACCGATGGTCGTCGGCCCAAGGACCTCCGTACGCGATCGACTCCATGACCCTGGCCACCGGCGCCATCCACCTGGCCGACCAGCGTCCGATCGATTGGCTGCTCCCGTGACCGCACCGCATGCTTCTCCCTCCGCACCGCACCTCCCGTCGTCCGGCCGGGGCCGGCACCGCCCGGACAACAACTTGGACAGCAGGCGCCGTTCGGGACCGCAGCCGACGCCGAAGAGCAAGAAGGCCAGGACCGTACGCAGCCCCACCGTTCTCCAGATGGAGGCGCTGGAATGCGGTGCCGCCTCGCTGGCCATGGTGCTCGGGCACTACGGCCGTCATGTGCCGCTGGAGGAGCTGCGCATCGCCTGCGGCGTCTCGCGCGACGGTTCCCGGGCCAGCAATGTGCTGAAGGCGGCGCGCAGTTACGGGCTGCAGGCCAAGGGCATGCAGATGGAACCGACAGCCCTCGCCGACGTGCAGGCACCGGCCATCCTCTTCTGGGAGTTCAATCACTACGTCGTGTACGACGGCATGGGCCGCCGGTTCGGGCGGCGAGGTGTGCACATCAACGACCCGGACAAGGGCCGCTGTTTCGTGTCGGCCGAGGATTTCGACACCAGCTTCACCGGTGTCGTCCTGGTCTTCGAGCCCGGGGACGGGTTCCGCCGCAAAGGCCGGAAGCCCGGGATCATGGGCGCCCTCCCGGCGCGGCTGCGCGGCACCTCGGGCACGATGCTGGCCGCGCTGCTCGCCAGCCTGCTCCTCGTGGCCGTCGGCGCGACGCTGCCGGCGCTGAGCCGCGCGTACATCGACAGGTTCCTGATCGGTGATCAGACCTCTTTGCTGGGCGTACTGTTCGCAGCGATGGCCACCATGGTGGCCCTCACCGTCGTACTGACCTGGCTGCAGCAGGCGAACCTGCTGCGCGGTCGCATCATCTCCTCCACACTCAGCAGTGCCCGGTTCTTCCGGCATCTGCTCAGGCTGCCGGTCACCTTCTTCGCCCAGCGCAGCCCCGCCGATCTCGTCCAGCGGCTGCAGTCCAACGACGTCGTGGCCGAGACCCTGGCCCGCGACCTCACGGCTGTCGGTGTGGACGGGGTCGTCGTACTGCTCTACGCAGTCCTGCTGTGGACGTACGACCCGCAGTTGACGGTCATCGGCGTGGGGCTGGCGCTGCTCAACGTGGTGGCGATGCGCATCGTCGTGCGTCTGCGGGCCACCCGTGCCCAGAAGTTGCGGGCCGACAGCGCCAGGCTGACCAACACCTCGTACACCGGGCTGCAGCTCATCGAGACGATGAAGGCCACCGGCGGCGAGAACGGAAACTTCCGCCGCTGGGCAGGGCAGCACGCGACCACACTGGAGGAGCAGCAGCGCCTCGGTGTGCCGAGCGCCTGGCTGGCTGTTGTCGCCCCCATGCTCGCGACGCTGAACAGCGCCCTGATTCTGTGGATCGGTGGACTGCGGGCCGTCGACGGCCACATCTCGATCGGTCTGCTGGTCGCTTTCCAGGCGCTCGTGACCCGGTTCACCGCTCCGGTCGCGCGGCTCAATTCGGTGGCGGGCCGGATACAGGACTTCGCCGCCGATGTGGCCCGCCTCAAGGACGTCGAGAACTTCCCGGTGGATTCGCTGTACTCGCGCCGCGAACCGGCTGCGAGCACGCGCCGACTCAAGGGCCATGTGACGCTGGAGGAGATCACCTTCGGGTACAGCCCGCTCGACAAACCGCTGCTCACCGCATTCTCGCTGTCCGTCGGGCCGGGACAGCAGGTGGCACTGGTCGGCGGATCCGGCAGCGGCAAGTCGACGGTTTCCCGGCTGATTTCGGGGCTCTACAGCCCGTGGGAGGGCACGATCCGGGTGGACGGACAACGTCTGAAGGACATTCCCCGCAGTGCGCTGGCCGCCTCGGTCTCCTTCGTCGACCAGGACATCTTCCTCTTCGAGGGCACTGTGCGGGACAACGTGGCGCTGTGGGACCCGTCGGTCCCGGACGACGCCGTCGTCGCCGCCCTGGAGGACGCCGCCCTGTACGAGGTCGTCGCCCGGCGCCCCGGCGGGATCCACAGCCGAGTGGAGCAGGACGGCCGCAACTTCTCCGGAGGGCAGCGGCAGCGTCTGGAGATCGCCCGGGCACTTGTACGCCGGCCGAGCATCCTCGTACTCGACGAGGTGACCAGCGCCCTGGACGCGGAGACCGAGCAGATCATCATCGACAATCTGCGGCGTCGCGGCTGCGCCTGTGTCGTGATCGCGCACCGGTTGAGCACGGTCCGTGACAGCGACGAGATCGTGGTCCTCGACCACGGCTCCGTCGTGGAACGCGGTCGGCACGAGGACCTGGTCGCTGCCGGAGGTCCGTACGCCCAGCTGGTCAAGGAGCACTGAGGTGGAATCCGTTCACCATCTCGCGGGCACGGGGCCTGACTCGTCCGCCGCAGAGCACGACGCGGTCATCGGCGCCCTGGGAGGGCTCGGCGAACAGCTCGACTGCCACGGTCTGCGCAGGCTTTCGCTGGAAGGGCCGCAGGTGCTGTGGCTCGTCGTGGGCGGCGCCCTGGACCTGTTCGCGGTCGACGCGGCGGCGCAGGGTCACTGGCACTTCCTCGGCCGGCTGGAACCCGGGACGCTGCTGCTGGGGCCCGTCGAGGGACCGCGGCACACTCTGATCGGCAGGCCCCTGCAGGAGTGCGTGCTGCGCCGCATCCCGCTGCGTGAGCTGTACCGGCCGGAGTACGCGGATGCGGCGTACAACGATCAGTACCGCAGCTGGTACGACACCGGCGACACAGCTCTGAGCCTGCTGGAGCACGCCGTGGCACTCGGCGTCGGGCGCAGTCGGCAGGTGCTGTTCGAAGCACCGCTGGACGGCCGGACGACGGTCGACGAGACGGTGGCCGACGACGACATCCTGTGGCTGCCGGTGTCCCCCGGCAGTGTGCAGTACGGCGCCGCGTACAGCGCGGAGGCGGCAGGCGATCTGCTCGTCGACGGCGTGCTGTGGCAGGCCATGGTGAACCAGCAGTACCGCCTGCTGTCCGCGCTGGACCGCTGGATCGAACGGCTGGAGCTCGCGCACGAGGACCGCACGGCAGCCGGCATCAAGGCGGGCGAAGCCGTCCGCGACGAGGCCGACCGGACGCTGGTCTCCTCCATCGGGCGTTCCCGGAGAACCCCTTCGCGTGCGGCCGGCGCCGGCGACGACGCGACGTACGCCGCTTGCCGGCTCGTGGCCGAGGCGGCCGGGATCACGCTCTCGGAACCGTCGATGAGCAAAGTGGTGAGCGACCGGGTCGATCCGGTCGAGCGTGTCGCGATCGGCTCGCGGATCCGTACCCGCCCGGTCCGGCTCGACCGGCGCTGGTGGCGGGAGAACACCGGTCCTCTGGTGGGCCACCGGGCCGCGAGCGGGGCGCCGGTCGCCCTGCTGTGGCGCCGGGGCGGGTACGAGGCTGTGAACCCGGTGACCGGCAGGCGCACCCGCGTCGGCGCGGCCAATGCGGAGGAGTTCGAACAGCGCGCGGTCATGCTCTACCGTCCGCTGCCGGAGCGGCCCATGAGCAAGCGGCAGCTGCTGCGGTTCAGTCTGCGCGGTACCCGGGCCGACGTGCGCAACCTGGCGCTGGCGGGAATGGTGACGGTCGCCCTCGGAGCGCTGGTGCCGATCGCGACGGGACAGGTGCTCGGCGTCTACGTACCCAACGCCGAGAAAAGCCTCATCGTGCAGGTCGCGCTGGCCGTCATCGTCACGAGCTTCGTCTCGGCCGTCTTCATGCTGATGCAGAACCTCACCATCCTGCGGATGGAGGGACGCATCGAAAGCACCCTCCAACCCGCCGTATGGGACCGGCTGTTGCGTCTGCCGACCACATTCTTCACCGAGCGTTCCACCGGTGAGCTGGCGAGCGCGGCAATGGGCATCGGCGCCATCCGCCGGGTGTTGTCCGGCATCGGTCCCGTCGCTGTGCAGGCAGGCACGGTCGGGGCGATGAACCTCGTCCTCCTGTTCTGTTTCAGCGTCCCGCTGGCGCTGACGGCGATCGCGATGCTGATCGTCATAGCCGCGGTGTTCCTCGCCATGGGGCTCTGGGAGCTGCGCTGGCAGCGCCGATTGGTCGAGCTCGCCAACAAGCTCAACAACCAGGCGTTCCAGACGCTGCGCGGGCTGCCCAAACTGCGGGTCGCAGCGGCGGAGAGCTTCGCGTACGCGGCGTGGGCGCGGGAGTTCGCCCGCAGTCGCGAGTTGCAGCAGCGCGCGGGCCGGATCAAGAATCTGACGACCGTCCTCAACGCGGTGTATCTGCCGCTGTGTTCACTGGCCATGTTCGTTCTGCTGGCGGGTCCGGCTCGCGGGTCGATGTCCTCCGGCGCGTTCCTGACTTTCAATACGTCCGTGACCATGCTGCTGACGTCGGTCACCCAGCTCACGGGGGCGTTCGTCTCGGCTGCGGCGGCTCTGCCGATGTTCGAACAGATCAAGCCGGTGCTCGACGAAGCTCCCGAGGTGCGCGGGGCCAGCATCCAGCCCGGCGTCCTGTCCGGCGGGATCGAGGCACGAAACCTCTCCTTCCGCTATACCGATGACGGTCCGCTGGTCCTCGACGATGTGTCCGTCCAGGCGCTTCCCGGCGAGTTCGTGGCCATCGTCGGCCCCAGCGGCTGCGGCAAGTCGACCCTGCTGAGACTGCTCATCGGCTTCGACAGGCCACTGTCCGGCAGTGTGCTCTACGACGGCCAGGACCTGGCATCCCTCGACCAGGCGGCCGTACGACGCAGCTGCGGAGTGGTCCTGCAGAACGCCCAGCCGTTCACCGGATCGATCCTGGACTGCATCTGCGGCACCGAAGTCTTCACCCAGGAAGAGGTGTGGGAGGCCGCCGCGATGGCGGGTCTGGCCGAGGACATCAAGCGCATGCCGATGGGTCTGCACACCATGATCGCGGGCGGCGACTCCATTTCGGGCGGTCAGCGTCAGCGCCTGATGATCGCTCAGGCACTCGTACGCCGACCGCGCATCCTGTTCTTCGACGAGGCCACCAGCGCGCTCGACAACGAGACCCAGCGCATCGTGATCGAAAGCACCCGCACGCTGAACGCCACCCGCATCGTGATCGCCCATCGACTCTCGACGGTCCTCGACGCCGATCGGGTGATCGTCATGTCGGACGGCCGCATCGTCCAGCAGGGACCGCCCGCCGAACTCCTCGCGGACACGAACGGGCGGCTCCACGAGCTGGTCCGGCGCCAGATGCGCTGAACGGACCCTTCGAACACAGAGGTTGCGGCGACTTGCCGCAGCCCTGGACTCCCCATACCCGAGTCCTCTCAGGACGCCCGGACAGGCCTGGGCGGCGGGCTCACGACTGCGTCCCCCGGCGCTGACACGCCTGCGGTACGGCCGGCCTCGGGACGGCCACGTCCAGGTCCAGCCGGAAGCGGAGTCGGCAGATCACCGCATGCGTGTCGCGACGTACCGCATGGGCCACCACCGCACCCCGCTGGTTCTGCAGTACGCGCTGCCAGACGTGGGCGGGTTCGACCTCGGGGATCAGGACGGTGATCCGGGTGCCGGGCTCGGCGGCGGTCAGCTCCCGTACATATGAGGCGATCGGTCGGCCCAAGGAACGGCGGTCCGAGTCGACGCGTATCAGGGGCACTCCCGGGTTCCACAGCGCCCAGTCCCGTTCCAGTGCCTCGCTCAGGGCGCGGTCCTCCGGGTCGGGGTGGCAGACCGTGACCGCCCTGACCTCGTCGCCCAGCGACACCGCGGCCGTCAGCGCCTCGCTGGTGAGGCGGGTCAGAGAGGAGACCGGGACGATGATCAACGAACGGTCGCGGTGCGGCGGTTCGGGGATGCGGCCCACCTCGAGCCTGTCGCCGATCTTCCCGTACGCGCGGTGCACGAACTCGAACGCGGCGACCAGCAGGGGCAGCGCGACCATGATCAGCCAGGCGCCGTCGTGGAATTTGGTGGCGGTGACGACGACGGCGGATACGCCGGTGAGGAGGGCGCCGACACCGTTGAGGAGCGCCTTGCCCGCCCAACGCTCGCCGCGCGTCCGGCGCCAGTGCAGGACCATGCCCGTCTGCGCGATGGTGAAGCCGACGAAGACACCGATCGCGAACAGCGGCACCAGGGTGTTGGTGTCGCCTCGGGAGAAGACGAGAAGGGCGGCGGAGACACCGGCAAGGGTCAGCACACCGTGCCGGTGGACCTGACGGTCCGCCTTCAGTCCGAAGACGTGCGGAAGGTAGTTGTCACGGGCCAGCAGCTTCAGCAGCACCGGGAGCCCGCCGAACGAGGTGTTGGCGGAGAGCGCCAGCAGGATCATGGTGGCGAACTGAATGACGTAGAAGGCCCAGGTGTGGCCGACGGACGCGTCCGCGAGCTGCGCGAGCACGGTGACGCCCTCCACGGGCTGCAGTCCGAAGCGGGAGATCAGGACGGACAGTCCGATCAGCATCACGCCGAGCAGTGCGCCGAGGGCGATCTCGGCATGCTGGGCGCGGCGGACGGCCGGGGCACGGAAGGACGGGACGGCGTTCGCGATGGCCTCGACGCCGGTCAGGGCCGAGCAGCCGGATGCGAATGCCTTCAGCAGGAGCAGTGCGCCGACGGTGGTGGCGTTGTCGGCGAGCACGGAGGCGTGACCGGCGGCCGCCTCCGTGGAGACCGGGGCATCGCGGAAGAGACCGACGGCGATGAGCACCAGGATGGAGCCGACGAAGACGGCGGTCGGCACGACGAACGCACGCGCCGAGTCGACGATCCCCTGCAGGTTCACCCCGGTGATCAGAACGAGGACGAGGAGGCACAGCCACACCCGGTCGTCGTACAGCTCGGGGAACGCGGAGGTGAGCGCTGCCACCCCGGCGGTCACCGCGACGGCGACATTGAGCACGTAGTCCAGGACAAGTGAGGCTGCCGCGACCAGGCTCGTGCGGGCACCCAGATGTGCCTTGGCGACCGCGTAGCTGCCGCCGCCGTCCGGGAAGGCGGCGATCACCTGCCGGTACGAGGCGACGAGCACCGCCAGCAACGCGGCGATCGCAAGGGTGACCGGGAGGGTGAAGCCGAGCCCGTGCGCCCCGGCGGCAGCGAGGACCAGGACGATGGCCTCGGGGCCGTACGCCACCGAGGCCATCGCGTCGAGCGAGAGCGCGGCGAGTCCGGTGACGGCGGTGAGCTTGTGCCGCGCGCCGGTATCGGGGGGTTCCTCGACGTCGGGTCGCTCGACGCTCGGTGCGGCCTCGGTGGTCGGAGCGGACATGGAACGGACTCCTTCTGTTCAGGTCCGCTCAGATTGCGCCCTCGCGTGACGGGCTGCGCCCGGTCCTGTCGCCTCCTTGCCGTCGGCAGACCGTGTTTTCACGCTTTCTTGACCCCGCTCGCCGCTGGTCGTCAGACATCCGTCAGGAGACACGGCTCCGGTGTCAGTGGTTCGTCAAGGCGTGCCGACCGCCTGTTCCGCTCTCCATAGCCTCTGCGCCATGCGACGACCCATCCCCGGGGCAGTACCCGACCCCCACGCCGGCCCTGCCGGCCGCATCAGCCATGCCGACCGTGCCGTCCCGTCCCCGGGCGGGACGGCGCACGACCACCAGTGGGCCGGGGACGTCCGCTTCGCGGGCGGCTGCTCCGTCACGCTGCTGAGCCTCCTCCTGGCGGCCGACGCAGCCGCCGGCCGGCTCACCTGGCTTCGTGTCCTGCTGTGGGCGGCGATCGCCGCGGTGCTGTGTGCAGTCCTGGTACCCCCGCGCGTCTGTGCGGGCACCAGGTGGCTCTCCTCCCGCAGTCTGCTGCGCAGAACGACTGTGCGTACGGACCTCCTGGTGTCCGTGCGCTGGTCCGACGGCGTCGCGCAACGCCTCCTGCTCCGCGACGCCGACGGCCGCCGGGTCGAGCTCGACCCCCGGGTGTTCGTCGCCAATCCGGCTCTCTGGCACCGCCTGGACGAGGACGCGCGCACCTGCGTGGAACGCGGGACGCTGCTCTGCGGGGCGACGGCGCTGCGGCAGCTCGGAGACCGTATCGACCGTCGCACGGCCCGGACCGTGTTCAAGGTCTCCGGCCTGGAGTAAGGGCCTCCAGCGCCGCCGTCCCGTCGTCCTGATCCCCGCCCCGCCGTTGGCCCGTCGCCCGAGACCCTCTACGGTGTCGCTGCACATGTGGGGTGAGAGTGATGACTGCGACGGGAGATCGGCGAATGCGACGCGCGGGACGTGGGGTGTTGATCACGGGAGCCGTACTTGCCGTCCTGGGGATCGTGCTGACGGCGGGGACGCTCTGGACCATCCGCAGCGACTACACGATGGTGACACCCAGGGGCGGGTCCATGGAGCCGACATACGTCCCGGGTCACCGGGTCTTCATCGCGAAGACCGGCGGCGAGAAGACACGGAAGGGCGATGTGGTGCTCTTCAGCGTGCCGGACCGTTACAACGGCGAGGCCGTCATGCAGCGTGTCATCGGGCTCGGAGGCGACCATGTGGTCTTTGACGGGACCCGGTTGACCGTCAACGGGACACCGCTCAAGGAGCCGTACCTGAAGGGGGCGGAGGTCGACGGCGGGCACGGCCCGTACGACGTGAAGGTTCCGGCCGGGCGGATGTTCCTCCTCGGTGACAACCGTGCAAACGCCAACGACTCGCGCTACTTCTCCGGCGAGGGCTCCGGAACCGTGCCCGTGACGGCCGTGCGGGGACGGGCACTTGACGATGCCACCGTGCCGATGGTGCTGGGGCTCGGCGCAATCCTCGGTGTGGCTCTCGCCCTGGCGGGTGCCGTCTGCGCGCTGGTGGGCCTGCTGACACGGGGGCGCCGGGCAACGACACCCCCGCCCTTTACCGGGTACGCGGGTGCCGGGTACCCCGCTCCCGGGGTTCCGCCGCCCTTCCAGCGCCCCTGACGCGGCGCGCGGCCCTCAGCGTTCGACACCTCGCGCGGCCGCGCCGAGGCGGCGGGCGCCCTCGGAGGACGAGGTGGACTCGGTCGCCGACACCGTCACCGAGCTCGCCCGTCGTCACCCGGCGGGCATCTGATGGGGGGATCCGCCCGTGGCAGCCGGTCCGGAGGCGCCACCATCATCACTCCGCGGCACACCAGTACGCCGCAGTCAATGATGGGGCGGATGACCGCGGTGTTCCGGACGCTGCTGTTCGGTGGCCGTGCCCAGGGCGGTCTGTCCGCCGGTCTCCTGGCGGGCGCCATCGGTGCCAGGGGCGCTCTGACCGTGGCCGCGATCGGTTCCGCCGCCGTGGTGATCGGGGTCGTCGTCCCACCGGTCAGCAGACTGCCGTCGGCGGTGAAGGACGAGGCTGCTGAGACAGCCACACCCGGAGAGCCGGTCACGCCAACTGGTTGACCAGGGCGGTGAAGACCGCGGGAAGGCGGGTCGCGGCCGGGACGATACGACGGGCGAGCCGCGGGTGCCGCCGGGCCCGGAGCAGCGATTCGGTGAGCAGGCGGTGGCGCCGGGAGACCTTGCGCCACGCCTGCTCGTACGCCAGTGGGCGGTCGTCCCGGACGCAGCGCACCAGTTGAGCCGCACCGGCGAGGGCCAAGGAGATCCCTTCGCCGGTGAGCGCGTCGATGTATCCCGCGGCGTCCCCGACCAGCAGGACCCGCCCGGCCGCCCGGGATCCGACACGCTGGCGCAGCGGTCCGGCGCCGCGCACAGGGGTGGCGGTGCTCGGGGGCAGATGGCGTGAGAGGAGGGGGAAGTGGGCCAGGTGGCTGTCGAACGGGCCGCGTTCCTCGGTAAGGACGGCGACGCCGACCAGGCGCGGGCCGAGCGGCGTGACATAGGCCTCGGCCCGTGCTGACCAGTGAACCTCGACGCAGTCCGCCCAGGGCTCGATCGCGTAGTGGCGGCGCAGGCCGAACCTCGGTGGCCGCGGATCCGGTCGGTCCAGGCCGAGTTGGCGTCTGATCGGTGAGTGCAGTCCGTCGGCGGCGGCGAGGTAGCGGGCGGTGATGCCGGCTGCGCGGACGCTGTCGGCGCTCTGTCGGACTCCACCCACCCGCGCCGGGATCACCGGTACGCCGAGTTCCGCCGCTCGGCGGGCCAGGGCGGCGTGCAGTTCGGTGCGCCGGACGCCGCAGCCGGGGGCAGGTGCGAAGAGGGCTTCGGCACTGTGGTGGTCGTCGACGTACCGGATGCCGCGCAGGGGGTGTCCGGCGACGGTGATGCCGAGTTCGGCCAGGGCGTGCACGGCCCCCGGCATGAGCCCCTCGCCGCAGGCCTTGTCGATCGGGGTGGGGCGCGGTTCGATGACCACCGCTTCGAGCCCGGATCCGGCGGCGTGGATCGCGGTGGCGAGTCCGGCGGGGCCACCGCCGGCCACCAGAAGGTCGATCACGGCGTGCCCGCGGGAGTCGGCGCCGGGGCGGCCCCGGCCAGAGCGGTGTTCTCGCACCGCACGCGGGTCGCGAGAAGCGGCAGATCGAGGAGCGTGAAACCGGTCGCGGTGAGCCAGTTGGTGTGGACGAGCGGCAGCGCGACGCCCTCGACGATCACGGCGACGTAGTTGGGGTGGCCCAGCCATCGGTACGGTCCGGCGGTGACGAGCGGCAGGTCCGGCACCACGATGACGCGGGTGTTCCAGCGTGGCCCCAGCGTGGTGATGCACCACCAGCGCAGCCCCTGAGCACCGAGGGCCAGGGCGAGCATCGGCCAGCCGAGCGCGGGCAGGAAGGGCCGGTCGCCCAGCCAGGTCTCCCCCAGGCAGCCGGCCAGCAGCGCGGTGTGGAGGGCGACCATGACGGGATAGTGCCCGCGCCCGTACTCGGTTCCGGCGTGGCGACGGCTCCAGGCTGCGTTGCGCCGGGCCGTGACGAGTTCGGCGAGGCGCTCGAAGGCGACCAGGAGGATGAGGACGGTGTAGGGGATCACGGGCGGCTACCAGCGGAGGAGGACTTGTTCGGTGCAGAAACCCGGCCCCATCGCAAGGAGGAGACCGGGCGATCCGGGCGGTGGTGGGTGCGGCGCCAGGATGTCCCTGAGGATGTGCAGGACGGACGCGGAGGAGAGATTGCCGACCTCGGCCAGCGAACGCCAGGTCGCTTCCAGTGCGCGGGCGGGCAGATCGAGCGTCTCGCGTACGGCTTCCAGGACCTGGGGACCGCCGGGGTGGCAGACCCAGGCCGTCACGTCCCGCGTCTTGAGGTCGTGGTCGGAGAGGAAGGAGCGCACCTCGTCGCCGAGCGTTTCGCGCACCAGGTCCGGGAGGTCGGCGCCGAGGACGATACGGAAGCCCGCGTCGCCGATGTCCCAGCCCAGGCTGCGTTCGGTGCCGGGGTAGAGCGTGCTGCGGGTCGCGACCACCTCCGGCCCGCGCTGTTGTCCCCCACGGTGCGGGTGGTCCCGGCCGACCGCGAGGACCGCGGCGGCGCCGTCGCCGAACAGTGCGCCCGCCACCAGGTTCGGCACGGACGCGTCGGTACGTTGCAGGGTCAGCGAACAGAGTTCGACCGAGAGCAGCAGCGCGACCTGCCCGGGGTGGCCGTCGAGGTAGTCGTGGACCCGGGCCAGTCCGGCGGCTCCGGCCACACAGCCCAGACCGAAGATCGGCACGCGTTTCACGTCGGGCCGCAACCCGACCCGTCCGGCGAGGCGCGCCTCCAGCGACGGGGCGGCGATACCGGTGACCGAGGTGGAGATGACCAGGTCGATCTCGCTCGCGTCGAGACCCGCCCGGTCCAGGGCGCCGCGCACGGCCTGCTCCCCGAGCGGGAGCGCGGATTCGATGAACGCGTCGTTGGCCTCTCCGAAGCCGCTCAGGGAGGCGTACCGCTCCAGGGGCAGGGCCAGATGGCGGCCGCGTACCGTGGCGGACGTGTGCAGGCGTTCCAGCACACCACGGTCGGCACCGGGTGGCAGGCACATGTCGGCGAAGGCATGGGTGATCTCGGACTGCTCGTACCGGTGCGGCGGGAGCACACCATGGATCGCGATGATTCGCGTCATCTCGTCACCATACGGGCGGATAACGTGTTTTGATCGAACGTCATGAATCACACTTTTCGGGCACCTTCCGTGTCCGCCTCGGCGCCCGCCGCCGTGCCGTCGGCCGCTCCCCGCCTCGGCCGGGTCGCGGTGGCCCTGTTCCTGTCGGCCCACCCGGCCCCCGCACTGGCCGTCTCCGCCCTGATCACCGCGCTGGCAGTGGCCGCGGGCCGCGATGCGTCCGGCAGCTGCCTGGTCGCTCTGGCCCTGCTCACCGGACAGCTCTCCGTCGGCTGGAGCAACGACCGCATCGACATCGCACGGGACACGGCTGCGAACCGGCGTGACAAGCCGCTCGTGGACGGCGCCGTGAAGGCTCGTACCGTCGCGGTGGCGGCCTGCGCCGCACTTGTCCTGTGCGTCCCCCTGTCGCTGGCGAACGGCGCCGCGGCGGGCGGCGCCCATCTGATCGGGGTCGCCGCCGCCTGGTCCTACAACCTGGGCCTCAAACGAACACCGTTGTCCTGGCTCCCGTACGCCGTCGCCTTCGGCCTCCTGCCCGCCTTCGTCACGCTCGCACTGCCGGGCCACCCCTGGCCGGCCGCCACGCCAGTGGTCGCGGGCGCGCTCCTCGGCGTGGGCGCGCACTTCACCAACGTGCTCCCCGACATCGACACCGACCTGACCGCCGGCGTCCGGGGCCTGCCACAGCGGTTGGGCCGACGCCGGACCCGTACCGTCGCGGCATTCGCGCTGCTCGCCGCATCGGTCGTCCTCGTCCTCGGCCCACCGGGGCCGCCGGACGCGACGAGCTGGACCGGTCTCGTCGTGACCGGGACCCTGGCCGTGGCCGTCTGCCTCCCGCTGCGCTCCGCACCCGACAGCCGCCTGCCGTTCCTGGCCACGCTCGGCCTGGCCGGTGCCGACATCGCGCTGCTGCTCCTGCACGGCGCGGCGCTGGGCTGATCGTCTCTCCCCGGATGCCGCAGCCCGCCCGGCTTCTCGTCCGGGGGTGTCCGGCGGATCGGGGTCGGACAGTCGCGGCGTCCGGTGCGGTGCGTCGCAAGGCGGAGGAGCATCCTGATACTGGGCG
The DNA here is from genome assembly GCF_035974375.1 of Streptomyces sp. NBC_01320. NCBI lineage: Bacteria > Bacillati > Actinomycetota > Actinomycetes > Kitasatosporales > Streptomycetaceae > Streptomyces > Streptomyces sp. NBC_01320. Next base: position 9,496,447 of record NZ_CP108390.1, on the reverse strand, counting down.
TACTCGCTGGGGTCCGACACCGCGGCAGCGTGCCGCAGCTGTCGTTGCGCCCGCCAGGGATGACGGGACAGCCCTTGGGCCGGCTCCGGCGAGAGCTACCGGCAACTACGGGAGGGTCACGCATGTCGCGCTATCACGAGATGAAGTTCCGGGCGGTCACGACGTTCCAGCGGCGGATCGGCAACCCGATTATCCGCCGACTGCCGAATCAGACCCTCCTGGAGACCACGGGACGCACGTCCGGACTGCCCCGCCGCACCCCGGTCGGCGGCCGCCGGGTCGGCAGGGAGTTCTGGCTGGTCTCGGAGTACGGCGAGAAGTCGCAGTACGTACGCAACATCCGGGCGAACCCGGAGGTCCGGGTCCGGATCAGGGGACGCTGGCACGTCGGAACGGCCCATCCGGTCCCGCAGGACGACCCGCGCGCCCGGCTCACGACACTGCCGCGCTTGAACAGCGCGGCAGTCCGGGCGTTCGGCACCGACCTGCTGAGCGTACGGGTCGATCTCCGCGACTGACGGCGACCGGCCGGTCCTGCTACCAGCGCTGGTGGACCGCGGCCCGGATGCGGCGGTCGTAGAGGTCCCGTACCGCGTCCAGCGTCTCCTGCGGCAGCGGCGGAAGCGACGCAGCCGCCGCGTTGGCCCGCGCCTGCTTCACGGAACGCGCACCCGGGATGACGCTGGTGACACCGGGCTGCTGAATGATCCAGCGCAGCGCGGTCTGGGCTGCGGTCGCGCCCTCCGGTGCGAGCCCGGCGAACTCTGCGGCCGCCGCCACCCCGGTCGCGTACTCGATGCCGGAGAAGGTCTCGCCCTGGTCGAAGGCCTCGCCGTGGCGGTTGTACGTGCGGTGGTCCTCGGCGGCGAAGACGGTGTCCTCGGTGTACTTCCCGGAGAGCAGCCCGGAAGCGAGCGGCACCCGCGCGATGATGCCCACACCAGCCGCCAGCGCGGCCGGGAGGACGTCGTCCAGCGGCTTGAGACGGAACGGGTTGAGGATGATCTGGACGCTCGCGACCCCGGGCCGGGCAATGGCGATGAGGGCCTCGGCACACGTCTCGACGCTCACCGCGTAGGCGGCGATCCGCTGCTCGGCGACGAGGGTGTCGAGTGCGTCGTAGACCTCGTCCGAGGAGTAGACGGCGGTGGGCGGACAGTGCAGCTGCACGAGGTCGAGGGTGTCGACTCCGAGATTGGCCCGCGAGCGGTCGTTCCAGGTACGGAAGTTGTCGAGGACGTAGTTCTCCGGAACCTGTTCGGCGCGGCGGCCCATCTTCGTCGCGACGAACACTCCGGCGTCCGGGCGGTCCTTCAGATAGCGGCCGATGAGCTGTTCGCTGCGGCCGTCCCCGTACACATCCGCCGTGTCGAAGAAGGTGACGCCCGACTCGACGGCCGCGTCCAGGACACCGAAGGCGTCCGCCTCCCCCACCTCGCCCCAGTCGCCGCCGAGCTGCCAAGTGCCCTGTCCGACGACGGATACGTCCTGTCCGGTCCTGCCGAGTGTGCGCTTTTCCATAGGGATCATGCTACGTCCATCGGCGCAAGAGACCGGGGGCGACAAGGGCGCCCCATCGCCCCGCCCCGTGCGCCCTTTGCGGTACCGGCCGGGGAGATCTGGTCCCGGGCGGGGAATCGGTGCGCGATCACGACGGTCGGGGTGCCGGTCGACGCTGCCGAAGGGGGCTCTTGTGGGTGTGGACGTGGTGCGGGACCTCGGTCTGCCGGATCGGCGCGACGCCGCGGCAGCCGCACTGGTCGCTCTGGGGAGTGATGCGCTACCGCCGCTGGTGGGGGAGCCGATGGACGAGGCCTCCCAGGTGGTCCGGCGGGAGATCACCGCTGTGCTCGGGCGGATCGGGGGTGCGGGGTTCGAAGCCGTGCTCCGGGGCCTCCTCGACGCGCCCACCGAGGAGTCGCGCCACCGGGTCGGCTTCGCGTTCTCCCGGTACGGCGCGGCCGCCCTCGGCCGCTACGTCGACGCCCCGTCCCACCCGTCGCCGCTGGTCTGCCTCCAGGCCGTCCGCGGGATCCGGCAGTGCGACGAGGCCGGTCTGCCGGCCGTCCCCGCATTGCTGCCGCTGCTCGGGGACCCTGTCCGGGAGGTGGCCCAGCAGGCACAGGACACCTGGTCCTCCGAGGCCGGAGCGTGGTGCCGTTGCTGCAGCGCATCCGCCGGGAAGGTCCGGGCCGGCAGCGGGCGGGGCGTTGACCGTCCTTGCCGAACTCGGGGCGAAACCGCCCTGTCCCCCGCGGACAGGGCCGCGGTCGAGCGGCTCATCCACGTCAAGCTCCTGCCGGCCCTGCCGGAATCCGGCGACCACGCCCGGTGTCATGGTGTCTCGTACATTTCCGGGCCAGATGGTTCGATCGGAGTCGGGAAGGGCGAGCGGGCCTGCCGGCCACACGGGCGCCACGCTCGCCCGCTCCGGTCCCGGACTGTTCCACCACTGACGGGAAGTGTCGGGGACGGCCGGGTGCGAAACCCACGGAACGAGGAGTGCTTGCCCTGAACGGACAGCTGCTGGCGGTCAGCGACTTGCACGTCGCCTACGCCGATAACCGTGCCATCGTGTCGTCCCTGCGTCCCGGCACCGACGCCGACTGGCTCGTCGTCGCAGGCGATGTCGCCGAGAAGGTCGCCGACATCGAGCAGGCGCTGAAGATGCTCAGCGAGCGCTTCGCGAAGGTCGTGTGGGTCCCCGGGAACCATGAGTTGTGGACCCACCCGCGCGACCCCGTGGAGCTGCGGGGCGAGGCGCGGTACCTCCATCTGGTCGAGCTCTGCCGGAAGCTGGGCGTCGTCACCCCGGAGGATCCGTATCCGGTGTGGGAGGACGAGGAGGGGCCGGTGACCGTGGCGCCTCTCTTCGTGCTGTACGACTACACGTTCCGCGCACCGGGAACGACCACCAAGGAGGAGTCCCTCGCCTATGCCCACAGGACCGGGGTCGTCTGCACCGACGAGCACCTCCTCCACCCCGACCCGTACCCGACGCGCGACGACTGGTGCCGTGCGCGGGTACGGCAGACCGAGCTCCGGCTGGCCGACGTTCCGGAGAACCACCGGACGGTCCTGGTGAACCATTATCCGCTGGTGCGTGAACCGACCGATGTGCTGCGGTATCCGGAGTTCGCCCAGTGGTGCGGGACGGAACTCACCCGGGACTGGCACCGCCGCTTCCGCGCCGCGGCCGTGATCTACGGGCACCTGCACATTCCGCGGGTGACTCACTACGACGGCGTGCGGTTCGAGGAGGTGTCGATCGGCTACCCGCGCGAATGGCGGGCCCGCCCGCCGCGCACCCCGCTGCGGGTCGTCCCGTTGTCGTCACCCTCGACGGACCGGCGCGCGGCCGGGGAGAACGGGTGATCGCGGAGTGCGAGTGACCGGCGCATGCCGCCGACCGGCCGGACCGGCTCAGCACTCCGGCCTGTGGTGGCGCCGACGGGCCGTCCGGGTAGCGGTGTCCCGGCGTTCGCGAGGCCCCGTACCGAAGTGAACGAGGTCGAGGTGGAACCGGTCGGGCATCCCGTCAGCACGGGCGTCGGCACAGCCCACTGAAACGGACGGACCGTCAGCCCCTGTTCCGCACCGCGAGTCCGGCCGCGCCGAAGGGGCGTCCGGTGCGCATCAATTGTTCAACTCTTGTACTCAACAGGCCCTGAAACAGCTCCCGTTGCACATCTATTGACGTGTCCAAAACATGGGTGAAGTATCTCCCGCAGCCGGAGAGCGCTCTCCGGCCACGTCGTGCACCCGTACCACGACTCAGGAGAAACACCTCCATGTACGCACCCCCCGCATACCGCAGACCTGCCCGCCCGGCGGACGGACGGCGTACCGGCGTACTCGCCGCCGTCGCCGGGCTCCTCCTCTCTCTACTGGCGTTCGTCCCCGCGACGCCGGCGAGCGCGGCACCGTCGCTGCTCTCCCAGGGCAAGACCGTGACCGCATCCAGCGAGGAGAACAACGGCACTCCCGCCGCCTCCGCAGTGGACGGCGACAACGGCACCCGGTGGTCGAGCGCCTTCTCGGACCCGCAGTGGATCAAGGTCGATCTGGGCGTCTCCGCCTCGGTCAGCCAGATCGTCCTGAAGTGGGAGGCGGCCTACGCCAACGGCTACCGGATCGAGTTCTCGACCGACAACAGCACCTGGAGCACCGTCTACTCCACCACCACCGGCCCCGGCGGCACGGAGACTCTGAACGTCTCCGGCGCCGCCCGCTACGTCCGGCTGACCGGCACCGCCCGTGCCACGCAGTACGGCTACTCGCTCTGGGAGTTCCAGGTGTTCGGCACCTCCGGCGACCCCCGGATTCCCGGCGGCGGCGACCTCGGACCCAATGTGCTGGTCTTCGACCCGTCGACGCCCGGCATCCAGGCCAAGGTCGACGAGATCTTCAAGAAGCAGGAGTCGGCGCAGTTCGGTGACGGCCGCTATGCGCTGCTGTTCAAGCCGGGCACGTACAACAACATCAATGCGCAGCTCGGCTTCTACACGTCCATCGCAGGGCTCGGCCTCAAGCCGGACTACACCACCTTCAACGGTGATGTGACCGTCGATGCCGGCTGGTTCAACGGGAACGCCACGCAGAACTTCTGGCGCTCGGCGGAGAACCTGGCGCTCAACCCCGTCAACGGAACGGACCGTTGGGCCGTTTCACAGGCCGCGCCGTTCCGGCGGATGCATGTCAGGGGCGGCCTCAATCTCGCTCCCGACGGCTACGGCTGGGCCAGCGGCGGCTACATCGCCGACAGCAAGGTCGACGGCCAGGTCGGACCCTACTCGCAGCAGCAGTGGTACACCCGCGACAGCTCGGTGGGCGGCTGGACCAACGGCGTCTGGAACATGACATTCTCCGGGGTCGAGGGCGCTCCGGCGCAGACTTTCCCCGACCCGCCGTACACCACGCTGGACACCACTCCGGTCTCCCGCGAGAAGCCGTTCCTCTATCTGGACGGCAGCGAGTACAAGGTGTTCGTGCCGGCCAAGCGCACCAACGCGCGCGGCGTCTCGTGGAGCGGCACGCCGCAGGGCGAGTCCATCCCACTGAGCCAGTTCTACGTGGTCAGGCCCGGCGCCACCGCGGCGACCATCAACGCCGCGGTGCAGCAGGGCCTGCACCTGCTGTTCACGCCGGGTGTCTACCACGTGGACCGGACGATCACCATCGACCGCGCGAACACCGTCGTCCTCGGTCTCGGGCTTGCGACGATCATCCCCGACAACGGCGTGACCGCGATCAAGGTCGGCGACGTGGACGGTGTGAAGCTCGCCGGTCTTCTGATCGACGCCGGTCCGCAGAACTCCTCGGTGCTGCTGCAGGTGGGTCCCGAGGGCGCCTCGGCCGACCACTCGGCGAACCCGTCGACCGTTCAGGACGTGTTCGTCCGGATCGGTGGCGCGGGCGCGGGCAAGGCCACCACCAGCATGGTGATCAACAACAACGACACCATCGTCGACCACACCTGGATCTGGCGCGCCGACCACGGCGAGGGGGTCGGCTGGGAGACCAACCGCGCCGACTACGGCCTCCGCGTCAACGGTGACGACGTCCTCGCCACCGGGCTCTTCGTCGAGCACTTCAACAAGTACGACGTGCAGTGGTACGGCGAGGACGGCAGGACGATCTTCTTCCAGAACGAGAAGTCGTACGACGCACCGAACCAGGCCGCTGTCCAGAACGGCAGCACCAAGGGATACGCGGCCTACAAGGTCGACGACTCGGTCGACACCCATGAGGGCTGGGGCCTGGGCAGCTACTGCTACTACAACGTGGACCCGACGATCCGTCAGGACCACGGCTTCGAGGCGCCGGTGAAGTCCGGGGTGAAGTTCCATGATCTGCTGGTGGTGTCACTGGGCGGCCAGGGACAGTACGAGCACGTGATCAACAACACCGGAGCGGCGACGTCCGGCACCTCGACCGTTCCCTCCACCGTGGTGTCCTTCCCCTGATACGGGACCCCCCGGCCGGGCTGAACGAGGCCGTGGGCCCAGCAGCGACCGCTGCCGGGCCCACGGCTCTCTCGCGGCGCACCCCGCCCAGCGCGACGTCCGAATTGCGCCAGCGGTCAAGGGCCCCGAGGGCCGACTCTCGAAGGTGGGACGACAGGGAAACGGCGGCGCCCCGCCCGCACAGCGAAGGAACCCCACCATGACCACGATCACCACCCGCCCGCCGGGCCGCATCACCGACCGCGTCGCCGCAGCGGACTGGCCCTCGCTCAGCGACGAACTGGCCGAGCACGGCAGCGCACTCACCCACCGGATCCTCACCGCTGACGAGTGCCGTGCGATCGCCGCCCTGTACGACGAGACCGAGCGGTTCCGCTCCACCGTCGACATGGCCCGCCACCGCTTCGGCTCCGGCCAGTACCGTTACTTCACCCACGACCTGCCCCAACCGGTACGCGAGCTGCGCGAGGCGCTCTACCCGCGGCTGCTGCCCATCGCCCGCGGATGGGCCGACAGGCTGGGCGGGGCCGCGCCCTGGCCCGACACCCTTGAGGAGTGGGTGGCCATGTGCCACGACGCCGGACAGTCCCGGTCCGCCCAGATCCTGCTGCGATACGGACCCGGCGACTGGAACGCCCTGCACCGGGACGTGTTCGGCGACATGCTCTTCCCGCTCCAGGTCGTCATCGGCCTGGACGCCCCCGGAGTCGACTACAGCGGCGGTGAGTTCGTCATGACCGAACAGCGTCCGCGTGCCCAGTCGAGAGGATCGTCCACGACACTGCTCCAGGGCCACGGCCTGATCTTCACCACCCGAGACCGCCCGGTGCGGTCCGGCCGCGGTTGGTCGAAAGGCCCCATGCGGCACGGCGTGAGCACCATCCGCTCCGGCCGCAGGCGCACCCTCGGCCTGGTCTTCCACGAGGCGGCCTGATGGTGACCGGCGCTCCGGCACTTGCCGCGCACACCGATGCCGAACTGACGTCGCTGCTCGCTCTGTTGACGTCCATGCGTTCACCTGTCCGGTCGGTCGCCGTGGGGCACGCCCGCGACGGCGCGTCCCGTGCGACGGCTCAAGCGTTCATCCGGGCGTGGGAAGCCCTGGACCGAGACGTGCTGACAGTCGTCGACTGGCCGGAGGAGGCCGCCTCCTGGCTGCGACCGGCCCAACGCCTGACCGCGCAGGCCCCGGACGCCTGGGTGCTGGCAGGCGCCCCGCCCGGCGTCGCGCACCTGCTCCGCCGCCTGCGCCGATCCCTCGGCTGGGATCCGGGGCGCACCTTCGGATTCGCCTCGCTCGCCGACCCGCGCATGGTGGAATTCGTCGGCGTGGATGCCCTGGACGGTCTGCGCGGCGCCTCGGCCGACGGCGGCACATGGGAGATCGGCCGCAACTGAAACCGCTCACCCGCAGCGGCCTGCGCCATGTCGTCGCGGTGACGGGAAGATCCGGAGAGGCCCCCGCCCGGACGGTGGCCGTGTGCAGCGTCAGGACCATGGTGAGTCCGCCGCCGGGTGTGTCCTCGGCGGCCAGTGTGCCGCCCATCGCCTCGGTGAAGCCGCGGGCCACCGCCAGGCCGAGGCCCACACTCGAGCCGCGCGGGACGTCGCCGTGACGCTGGAAGGGTTCGAAGACACGGTCCTTCGCCTCGTCCGGTATGCCGGGGCCGAGGTCCACGACCCGCAGTTCGTCTTCCTCAAGGGGTTCCGTGAGGCGATCGGCATCGCGGTGGTGCTCGTCGCGACGTATCTGCTCCTCAACGTCGTCGTCCTGGCCGGATCCGCCTGGCGAATCCTCACCCACCCGGTCAGGATCGGCGACTGGACGGACGCGATGCCCCTGGAGCACTCCTCACCGCTGGCCATGATCGATGTCGCACTGCTGGTCTTCCCGAAGCTCGCGCTCGGCATGTCCGGATCCGAAACCGGTGTCGCCGTCATGCCCCAGGTGCGCGGCGACGCGACGGACACGTACGAGAATCCGGCGGGCCGGATCCGCGGCACCCGCAAGCTGCTCACCACCGCCGCCGTGATCATGAACTGCTTCCTGCTGCACTATCTGCCGCGCTACGGGATGGCGCCGGAGTGGACGCGTGCGGTGCGGCCACTGGTGCTGGTCTTCATGGCGATCGCGGTGTTCATCACGATCTGGTTCAATGCCAACGTCGACGACCAGAGCGGCGCCTACGCGACCGGTGTGCTGGTGCTGATGCTGTCGGCCTCCTTCGCGTCTGCCGTCGCCGTGCAGCGTCGCGGCAACCGCTGGGCCATGATCGGCTTCGGCGCGATCACCGCGGTCTTCGCATACACCCTGGTCACGAACGTGGTCGAGCGGCCCGACGGCATCAAGATCGCCTCGCTGTTCATCATCGCCATCCTGCTGACACTCTCCGCCTCGCGGATCCACCGCGCCTTCGAGCTGCGCGCCGCGGCGGTGACCTTCGACGAGAACGCGGTCCGGCTGATCGACGAGGCCGCAGCGGCCGGACCACTCCGGATCATCGCCAACGAGCCGCAGGAGCACAGCACGGTCGCGTGTCGTGCGAAGGAGTACAGCCAGCGCGAGCAGACCCATATCCCCGACGGCCGCCCCGTGCTCTTCCTGGAGGTCTTCATCCAGGACTCCTCCGACTTCACCGCCACGGTGGCCGTGCACGGCGACGAGAGGCACGGAGTGCGCAGGCTGCGGATGGAGAGCGCGGTGGTGCCCAACACCATCGCGGCCGTCCTGATGGAGCTGCGCGACCGCACCGGCCAGGTCCCGCACGCCTACTTCAACTGGACCGAGGGCCACCCGGTCAGCCATCTGCTGCGCTTACTCGTCTTCGGCGACGGCGAGGTCGCCCCGGTGACCCGCGAGGTGCTGCGCCGGGCGGAGCCGGAACCCGCTCTGCGGCCCCGCGTCCACGTCGGCTGACGTTGGGCCCGGCGGCTCCCGCGCGTTTCCGACCGCCCCCATACGGCGCCTCGGTGAGAGATTCTGCCCGTGGACGGCGCATTCCCCTGAGCAGTGCGTCGGGACGCCGACGCGCTTCCGGTCGTCCCGACGGCCGACACCCCAGATGATGATAGAGAGGACATGGCGCGAAGTGGGACGGTTGTCCCGACGATTCATTCGCGACAGTGGAGGTGCCATGGACGGCGACACCACGATGGGTGACGAGGTCTACCAGCCGGACGGCTCGGAGGTGCAGGACGACGCCGGGCTGCTGGACCCGGCCGACACCCTTGACGACAGGGCGGGCCAGGACCCGCTCGACACAGGCTATTCACCCCCTGAGCGGCCATGGGCCGTGGAACACCATGGTGTCACTGCGGCTGAGCAGCGAGAGGGAGAAAGTCTCGACCAGCGCCTCAGCGAGGAGGAGCCGGACGTGTACGCCCCGGACGGGGACGGGATCGGTGATGTCACCGACACGGACGGTGAGGTCCGGGACGGGGAGGTCGGTGATCTGCGCGCGGGGCGACTGGTCGCGCCCGACGAGGGCGCGCACGGAGACGATGAGAGGTGCATGATCGCCCTCGACATGGGGATCGACGGCGCGGCGGCCTCCGCCGAGGAAGCGGCGGTCCATGTGGTCCCCGACCAGAACAACCAGTAGGCCCCTCGTAGGGGCAGCCCGAGCGCTGATGCCCGTGCCCGGGCTCTCGGCAGAGTTCGGACCATGCGCGCTCGATCCTGTCGCTATGAAAGAGGGAGACAATCCACGTTCAGTGAACGCGGTCGACGAAATCGGAGCGCAACATCTCAAACCTGTCCTGTGAATCGTCAGTGATTCGCCGATGCGCCTTGCCGCGCACCCTCGCAGCCGTTCCGCCCCGGCCTCCAGGACCGTCAGACTCCGCCCCGGAAAACGGTTGAATCATCGGGCGCGCGGTCACCGAGGACGACCGAGTACGCAATGAGCGCGATGAACGGGAAGACGGTGACGTCCCCCACATCCACGTCCGGACACTGACCGCCATGGCCGGATAATCGCAGTGGCATATGCCAGCGCCATCACCACGCCGAGCAGGAACACCGTCGGCCCGAAACGTCGTGACTTCTTCGCGGGTACGGCTTATCCACGTGGCACACCTGCGTGCCCGCCGCTTGTCGGCCACCTCCGTGCTTCCTCTCGGCACAATCAGCAGCGCCGCCGTTCCCGTATACCCCAGGCCTCCCGCGGCCGCGACCGCCCGATTCCCTCACTCCGCGACAGCAGCAGCCGTCACACCAAGGGACTGGACCTGTGACCGACGAACCGACGCTCACCACGCTGGAACGGCTTCATGCCGTCGACTGGTCCGGTGACTGGGACTACGCCTTCGGGCATGCGCAGTCCCGCCGCCTACTGATGCACGAGTATCTGCGGCGCTCCGCCCTGTGGGCGCAGGCCTACGGTGCGGAAGACGCCTGGCCTTTCTTCGACGTCACCGAGTACCTCGACGCGAGGCTCCCGCTCCCCTCGGAACTCGCCGCAGAACTGGACCAGTTACTCACGAAGGCTGCGTACGGCGCCAGGAAGACCTGCGGGGCCGCCGTACGACTCGCGGAGCTCCGCGCGCAGGGCAACACCGGCCTTGAGAAAGTGGGCGGCGCCGAACTCGATGAGTTGATCCGGGCACGGAACGGGAACGTGAGAGTCGTCGTTCCATGAATTCCTGAGCGCGGCATCGGGCGGTCGGAACCCACCCGTCACGGACCCGCCGGTCGAGGCGGTCGACCGGTCGTTGGTGCGCCGGGCCCACCGCGCACACGCTGACGGGTGCACCCGTGGCCACGACAGCGGGCGCGCAAAATCACCTGCCCCTGCCACCCACGTCGCCTATCGTCAACGTGATTCCTGGCGGAAGCCTCGGCTCGACCAGGACGAGGACCATGACGTGGAGGATGATTGTGCGCTACCGCGAGCTGGGGCGAAGTGGACTGTCCGTGTCCGAGATCGGTTATGGCGCGTGGGGCATCGGTGAGTCCAGCTGGGTGGGTGCCACGGAGGACGAGTCCGTACGGGCCCTGCACCGCGCCATCGACCTCGGTGTGAACTTCATCGATACCGCCCGCGGCTACGGCGAGAGCGAGCGGATCGTCGGCCGGGTAGTCCGCGAGCGGGCCGGCGACGAGGTACGCGTCGCGACCAAAGTGCCGCCGAAGAACGGCACATGGCCGGCGCCCGACGGCCTCGACCCGGCTGAGACGTTCCCGGGCGAGCACATCCGCGCCAGCCTGGAGACCAGTCTGCGCACCAGCGGCCTCGACCACTTCGACGTACTGCAGTTCCATGTGTGGAGCGACGACTGGGTCGGCCGCGGCGACTGGCTGGAGACGATCGCCGCACTGAAGCAGGAGGGCAAGATCCGCCTGTTCGGCGTCTCCATCAACGACCACCAGCCCGACAACGCACTCGCACTCGTACGCAGCGGCGCCGTGGACAGCGTGCAGGTCATCTACAACATCTTCGACCAGGCACCCGCCGACACGCTGCTCCCGGCCTGTGAGGAACACGGCGTCGGTGTCATCGTGCGGGTGGCCCTGGACGAGGGTGGCCTCACCGGTCGGATCACCGCGGGCACCACGTTCCCCGATGGTGACTGGCGCAACCGCTACTTCCGCGACGATCGCCCGGCACAGGTCGAACAGCGGGTGGCCGCGATCGTCGCCGACCTCGCCATCGCCCCCGATGAGATCGCCGAGACCGCGTTGCGGTTCGTACTGAGTTCGCCGGCGGTATCCACCGTCATCCCCGGCATGCGCACCGTACGCAACGTCGAGCGCAACACGGCCCTGAGCGACGGGCGTCCGCTCACCACCGACCAGCTCGCCGTGCTGGCCAAGCACCGGTGGCAGCGCAACTTCTACTCCTGATCCGCAGTCGGGCGTCGCCTGCCCTGACATGCCCCGGCATACGAACCGGCCCGCGGAAGCGATTCCACGGGCCGGTTCGTTCACACCCTGCCCAAACGGTCAGTCGGCCTCGATGGCCGGCGTCGCACCGGGAAAGTCCGGCGGTAGGCCGTCCGGCGGCACCGCCCCGGTGACCAGCCCGGCCAGGTACTCCGTCAGGGTTCCCTTGAATTCACACCAGTCGTCATGGTGACCGCTGCCGAGAATCGTCCAGGACCGCGGGTCCTCGGCCGCATCGTCGACGGCGTCGATGGCCGGCTCGTCGGCCACGGCCACAACGGCAGCTGCTACCACCGCGACCGCGGCGGCCACAGGCACCAGCACGGCGAGGTAGGCGAAATGGCCGTCCAAGGACTTCTTCTCGGTGTCGGAGGGGTCGCCACTTGTGTCGCGTACCAGGTTCGCCCCGTCCGCGACCGCGATACCGCCGCACGACGCAGGTCTCGCCGCCCCAGTCGGCCCCGGGAGAAGTACCGCACTCTCTGGCGCCCCTTCCGCGCCCCGGACCAGGGGCCCTGCGCGACGTGCAACCGCTCCCCCGGCGAATGGCCTGTGGCCGTCCACCAAGCATGTGCTCAGTGGACGGCCACGGGGTGACGCGTCGCGCCGGCCGGCTCCTACCGGTTCGCGGTGTGTGCCGTCGCATACGCGCGGGCCCAGTCGATGAACTCGTCCGCGAGCGGATAGTCCGTCTCGACCTTCTCAAACAGCGGCTCCAGGTCGGCCGGGATCACCTGGTCCACGTTCAGGAGGACCTCGGCCCAGCCCGGCGGACGCCGGCGGCGGATATCCGGCGCTGGGTCCTTGATTTCCGCGAGAAGTGCGGCCCGGTCGAGCAGCCGCCGCATCCGGGGGACGGTCTCCTCGCGCAGCATCCGGGTCAGCTCACGAGCGCAGTCTTCCGGCTCGATCCCCGCCCCGTACGCCCAGTAGCTCCGGGCCGGCATGTCCGCCCCGGGCTCATGCGCGACCGCGACCGGCGGGACCAGCTCCCACTCCGCCACAGCCTCGGCCGGGAGCGCGGGCCGCTCTCGCGCCTGCTCCCAGTGCTTGCGGTACAGCCAACCCCGCTGGGGAGCCAGGACGATGGAAGCTCGGACGAAAAAGACTTCCCGCCGCAGGTCGATGCGGTGCGGATGGAATTCAAGGAGGGCGCAGTCGCCTTCGGCACCTGCGAGGCGGAACACCTGGCCGCCCCGGGTGAGCCCTTCTTCCTTCGCCACCGGCACAACATGACGGCGTCGCCAGGCACTCTGCGAGATCAACTCTTCTCCTTCCGATCCCATGTGCACCCATCGTGCTGCCAGTTCGAACATTGCGGCGGTGACACCCACCATGACCGCGGTGCCGGTCGCGGCGGCGCCGCCCTCCACCCGCAGGGGGAGAGTCAGCACGGCCATCGCCAGGACGCACGTGGTCAGAGGGGCTGGAGCAAGGTGTGCAGGAGGCAGAATTCGTTGCCTTCCGGGTCGGCCAGGACGTGCCAGCTCTCGGTTCCGGTCTGACCGACGTCGACGGGCCTGGCGCCGAGAGCGAGCAGCCGCTCCAGCTCGGCGTCCTGGTCGCGGTCGGTGGCCGGTGGTTCAGGTCGTAGTCGGTCTTGGTGGTGAAGTCGGTGGGGGCGGCGCTCGCGTTCCTCTTCGGGCGTGGCACGCACCGACGTGTCGATCGGCTTTCACGACGTCCCGGACCGGTACGACAGAGGAACCGCCGACAGCTCGGCCTCCACCCGCCCGTCCGACAACTGCCAGAACCGCGCCTGCGACGTACGCCGCCCCGTCAGCTCCTTGCCCCGCTTCGGCTTCGCGAGCTTCTTGCCCTTGGGAAGCTTCTGACGGCTGGGTATCTCCAGCTTGGCGCCGACAGGCGGCTTGCGGTCTTCGTGATCACCGTCGGAGAACCACTCGGCGATGGTGTCCACGACACCTTTGTCATCGTCCTTGGCTGACGACACCGGGGCCGCATACGCGACCTGCGGCAGCAACGTACCTGCCACCGCCGAAACAATCAGACAGGAGAGATATCTCCTGTACAGAACTTTCACGCTTTACCTCGCTGCTTCTTTGCGCATTTCTGCGCATGCGAGCCACGACCGAAAGGAAAAGGCGCACGTTCGGAGCAAACCACTGGTCAGCGGCGCCCCGAGAGACACCGGTCCCCTCGCTCCGACGGAAGTCGACCGCGGCGGCGCGATTCTTATCGGGGGGCCATTCGACCCGTCAACCCTCGTAACATTCCGGACACTTGCCCCTCGGACCGAACGAGATTCGTCCGATATTTCCGTCCGCTCGACTGTGTGGATTCGCATGGTGTATAACCCCGGGTTCTGTACCGAGTGCAATCGCCCAAGGAACACGTACCGACCCGAAAGCCGGACTTCCATGTCAACTACGGAAACACCGAAAGCGACCGCTGGCGCCGAGAACGATGACGCCTCCGGTACTGCCGGGACGGCCGAATCGGCCGGGGCTCCCGCAGTCGTCACTGCTGCGCGGAAGGCGGACCGCGGGGCGATCGCCATCGCGGCCGGCCTATTGCTCGCCTGTGCCGGTCTCGTCGGCTACGGCATCCTGAACACGCAGGACGAGCCGAAGCCGCGCGCCGTCCCCACCGCCGAGGTGACGTACGAGGTTCAGGGCGAGGGCACGGTCGAGATCTCGTATCTCTCGCGCAACGAGGACGGCGACGCCACCGTCGAATCCGGCGTCGAGCTGCCCTGGAAGAAGACCGTCCAGGTCCCCCTGGGCAAGGACCCGTCCGTCAACATCGTCCTCGGTCCAAAGGGCGGCCGGGCCGGCTGCACCCTCGCCATCCAGGGCGAACACGTTCAACGCGCCACCGCCTACGGCAAGTTCGGCCGCGCCACCTGTACCGGCACGCTGCCCGCGCCGACCCCCACGAATGAGAGCACCAACTGATGACCTGTACCCTGCGCATCGTCAACCGCACTGCGCTCGCAGCCGCGGTGGTTCTTGGCGCCATCGGCCTCCCTGCCTCCCCCGCCGCATTCGCCTCCAGCACCCGATCGGGCAGCGTCCGGTCCGTCGCCGTCCCCGGCACCGGACCCGGCCTGCATGCGCTCCCGGCCCGCACGACCGAGCCCTTCAGCATGGTGGGCGTCACCTGGGACGACCGCAACGCTCAACTCGGCGGTGTGGCACAGGTGCGCACCCGGGCCGACGGCACCTGGTCCGGCTGGCGTCCTCTCGACACCGATGTACGTACCCCCGAGGTCGGATCGGAGCACACCAAGGCAGGAGTGCGCGGGGGTACACAGCCGCTGTGGACCGGCCCGTCCGACGGCGTCCAGGTCCGGATCAGCGGCAAACATCTCCCGGCCGGGCTGCGCGTCGAGCTGGTCGATCCGAACAGTGGGGCCCCTACGACGCGTTCGGTCATGTCCGCCACGGGCGCGACCGCCGCCGGGCAGCCGGCCGTCACTCCCCGCTCCGGCTGGGGAGCCGACGAGTCGATGGTCGCCGACCCGCCCACGTACATGACCGACACCAAAGCGGTCTTCGTCCACCACACCGCCGGCACCAACAGCTACACGTGCGCCCAGTCCCCCGACATCATCCGCGGGATCTTCAACTACCATGTGCAGAGCGAGGGCTGGAACGACATCGGCTACCACTTCCTCGTCGACAAGTGCGGCACCGTCTTCGAAGGACGGGCGGGCGGCATCGACAAGCCCGTTCAGGGAGCGCACACGTACGGTTTCAACACGGACACCAGCAGCATCTCCGTCCTCGGCGACTACAACACGGCCACCACCAATCCGGCCGTCCGCGAGTCCATCGCGAAGGTCGCGGCCTGGAAGCTGGGCCTGTACGGGATCAACCCGGCAGGTACCGTCGTGCTCACTGCAGCCGCCGCCAACGGGAAGTACACCGCAGGCCAGAAGGTCACACTGAACCGCATCTCGGGCCACCGGGACGGCTACCCGACCGAATGCCCCGGCAACAATCTGTACGCGGATCTGCCCGCCATCCGCACACTCGCACAAGCCTCGAATTCGCCTGCCCGGCAGGGCGACTTCAACGGCGAGGGCCACGCCGACCTGGCCGTCGGCGTTCCGAAGGCCAACCAGGTCACGGTAGTTCCGGGCGGCCGCAGCGGCCCCTACGCCGCGAACAGAATCGTGCTCGGTCAGGAGACTTCGGGCGTACCCGACGCCACCGAGGCCGGTGACGAATTCGGTGCGGCCACCGCATACGGAGATCTCGACCACGACGGGTTCGCCGACCTTGTCGTGTCGGCGCCCGGCGAGGAACTCAGCGACGGCGCGAACGACGAGGGCGCGCTGACCGTGCTGCGTGGCAGCGCCAATGGTCTGTCCGCGCAGGCGAACCTGATCAGCCCGAAGCGGAGCGGTGAGCGTTTTGGCTCCGCGGTCGCCACCGGCGATTTCAACGGTGACGGCGGAGCCGATATCCTTGCCGTCGCCCCCGGCAGCGGACGCGCATACCCCGTCGACGGGGCCGACCAAACCATCGGCCTCCCGGCAGAGTTGGCGCAGGGAGCAGTCCAGGACGCAGCTGTCGCGACCGGTGACTTCGACCACGACGGCTACGCAGACGCCGCTCTCACCTTCCGAACGGCAGCAGGCACTACACCCCTCGTCGTGCTCAACGGCTCCGCCGACGGCCTGCGCACCGACGCCCCGATCGTCCTCGACAGCTCCGGTGGGCGCTCGTTGGCCACCGGTGATCTCAACGGTGACGGGTTCGCAGATCTCGCCGTCGGCCGCCCCACGGCCGGGATCGGCGGCGAGGTCGCGACGTACCACGGATCGTCCACCGGGCTCACCGCCGCCGGGGGCCCCGTCATCACTCAGGGCACCGGCTCGGGGGACGGCGACGCGTTGGGTACATCGATCGCGGTCGGCGACACCGACGCGGACGGATACGCGGACCTGCTGGCCGGGATTCCCGGTGCGGACCTCTCGGTCGCCGGTGCGGAGCAGGCCGACGCGGGAGCGGTACTGCTCGCGAAGGGCGGCCCCGATGGACTGACCACCACCGCCACGTACAACACCGACCAGCCCGGTGTGGCCGGTGCCGCCGAGGCGGGAGACCGCCTCGGATCCGCCGTGGCGCTCGCAGACTTCACCGGGGACGGGTACGCCGACCTGGGGATCGGGTCCGACGGTGAGAACGCGGGCGACGGCACCGTGCTCACCCTCAACGGCGCGCCGTCCGGCGTCGTCGCGTCGAGCGGCCTCTACTACGGGCCGACTGCGCTCGGCGTCACGACCGGTTCGAACATCGGAGACGTACTGGCCCCGTGACAACCGGGCCGACACGCGGTCCTGAGCCCTCGCGCGCGGCGTGCTCAGGACCGCTCCTGTCATGCAGCCCCGCACCTCAACCCCTGGAATCCGCCCCTGCGGGCCGCCTCCCGGCAGGTCGGCCGCAGGAACACCAGACTCCGCCCGTCGGCCCGCAATGTGGCGGGGGTGTGCAGAGGCCCGAACGACGGAACTCCACGACAGGGCCAGGTGCACGGCGCACGGCGGCGGCGTCGCAACCGGCAAGGGTCCGGCACCATGCCGCTTTCTGCCGCCCGCGGGCGAGACGTCCTCGCCCCCTTCCGCATCAACAGTCGTACGGGGGACCTGACCAGGACCGCCGAAGCAGCTGACTCAGGCACCGTTCGGCGCGTGTCCGGAAGAAGCCCGCCGTTCGACGGCGTCCAACGCCGGGGCGATCACCTTGAAGGCCCGGTCGGTCAGCTCGGCGGGGTCCTCGGCACCCTCGCTGCCGCTCCACCGTTGCAGCACGGCGCCGAAGGCGGTCAGCGCCATCCCGGCGGCCAACTGCGGGTACAGATCGGTGTCGGGGTCGAGCTCCAGGCGACGCGCCAACTCCGCCGTCAGGTCGTCGCGCCACTGCGCCTGGCGCTCCAGAAAGCGTGCGTGCAGAGCGGGGGTACGCAGAATCAACTGCACCACTCGCAGTGCCCGGTCGGAGGGGTCGCCGCAGGCAGCCATGGAGACCCAGACGGCGTGCTGCAGCGCCACGGAGGGCCGCTCCTCGATGGGGCGGGCCGCCAACTCTGCGTGCATGCCGATGCCCATGTCGGCCAGAAACTGGACGACCACGTCCTCCTTGGACGCGAAGTACCGGAAGAAGGTGCGCTTGGACACTCCGGCCGTGGCCACGATCTCGTCGATGGTGACCGCGTCGAACCCCTTCAACGCCAGCAACTGCAGCGCCGCTTCGGTCAGCTCGTTGGCGACGAGCTGACGTTTGCGCTGAGCCAGGCTGACTTCGGGGTGGGCACTCACCTGGCAATTCTAGCGCCACGCCACGCATGACACTAAGTATCACCTTGACACCAAGTGCCATGAACGGCAGCGTATGCCACATGACACAGGAGCAGCGCTGGACTGTCGATCAGATCCCGGACCAGACCAAGCGGGTGTTCGTCGTCACCGGGGCCAACAGCGGCCTCGGTCTGGCGACCACCCGGGCGCTCGCCCGTCAGGGCGGGCACGTGATCCTTGCGGTGCGCGACGAGGGAAAAGGTCACCGAGCGGTCGCGGAAATCACCGCCGCGCAGCCGGGCGCCCGCCTCGAAGTGCGCCACCTCGACCTCGCCGATCTCGACTCGGTCCGCGCCTTCGCCGATCAGTTGCATACCGATCATCCGCGGCTGGATGTGCTCGTCAACAACGCCGGTGTGATGGCGCCGCCTCGATCGCTGAGTGCGCAGGGCCACGAGTTGCAGTTCGCCTGCAACCACCTCGGCCACTTCGCGCTCACCGGGTTGCTGCTCGATCTGCTGACCGTCGGGCGCGACCCTCGCGTGGTCACGGTGAGTTCGATCAACCACCGACAGGGGCGCATCCACTTCGATGACCTCGCCGGTGAGCACAGCTACTCGCCCATGGCCTTCTACAACCAGTCGAAGTTCGCCAATTCCGTCTTCGGGCGGGAACTCCACCGGCGGCTGACCGCGGTCGGCAGCCCGGTGCGCAGCTTGCTCGCCCATCCCGGCTATACCGCCACCAACCTGCAGACGAGTGCGCCGGTCGGCCTGTGGCGGGTGATCCTGGGGCACATGGGCAATCCGCTGTTCGCCCAGACCGCGGCCAACGGCGCGTTGCCACAGCTGTACGCGGCGACCGACCCGAATGCGGAGAGCGGTCAATTCATCGGGCCGGACGGCCTGGCCGAGCTGCGCGGCGGACCGACGCGGGTGCAGTTGTCCCCCGCGGCCGCCGACGCCGAGACAGGCCGCCGTCTGTGGGAACTGTCGGAACACCTGACCGACGTGCAGTTCGTGTTTCCGACTCCCGACTGATCAGTCGGGGCGCTCACTCCGGCCCGCACGAGGAGCGGCGGGCCGGGGCACAGCTCATCGGTGACGGTGCCGGGCTTGCGCCCTCGCCTTCGCGTACGAGGACGTTGCACTCATGAAGATTTTCGCTGGAGGGGATGTCGAGAATCCGGTCCCGGGTCGCTACACACCAGGACGGTCGGGCCCTCGTCCTCCGCGCATGCCGGTCGCCGACCGCGTAGGGGTGGCCTTCGTCTGCGTGGATCTCCGTGCCCGCTGGAGAGCCTGATGGACCGACCAGACGACGGACACGAGCGGAACAACCACCACCGCTCCCAGCACCCCCGCCGCGATCGCGCCGCCGATCACCGAGAGTGCGACCACGACTGGATGCAGACGGACTGCCCAGCTCATCACGATCGGGTGCAGCAGGTGCCCCTCGATCTGGCCGATGACGACGATCAGCGCGATGACAACGACCGCTACGATCGGCCCCTTTGACGCCAGAGCCACGACGGCAGCCACTCCGAGGGCGATGGGTGAGCCGATCAGTGGGACGAAGGCGGCGAAGAACTCCAGCAGCGCCAGCGGAACCGCCAGCGGCACTCCGAGTACGAAGAGGGCAAGCCCCACGAGTACGGAGTTGGTGGTGGCCACCACGACGATGCCGTGGGTGTACCCGGTGAACGTCCGCCACGCCGCTCGGCCCGCGATTTCCGTTCGCTCCCGCGCCGTCGCCGGAAGCTGTTCGCACAACCAGTCCCACTGCCGGTCGCCCGAGAGGATGAAGAAGACCGAGCAGAACAGCGCGAGAGCGAACACGGTCATCACCTCCACCAGTCGGCCCACGCCACTGAGCGCCGTACTGACCAGGGTGGACCGATGGCTGGACAGGTACTGTCCGATCCGGACCTGCAAGTCGCTCAGCGCCCCGGGGTTCAACCGGAAGGGTGGCGCCTCCAGCCAGCGCTCGATCCTCGCGAGGCCCTCTCTGAACTGCCGCTCCAGCCCGGCACGTTCTCCGGCAACCGCCTCGCCGACCAGGGACAGCACGCCGAGGACCAGGACGATACTGCCGAGGAGCGTCACTGCCACGGCGAGTGGCCGAGGCATCACACGAGCCAGGAGGTCAGCCGCCGGGCGCAACAACGCGGTGACGACCAGGCCGAGGAAGACTGCTACCGCAACCTCGTGGAACCGTCCCAGCACGGAAAAGACGGCGTAGACGACAGCTCCCACGACGAGCGTCCGCCAGGCGTAGGCAGCGGCCGTCCGCAGCGCGAGAGGCACATGCAGTTCCCGCGTCGGGCCGGCCGGTGCTCGCTGCGAGCCCAGGCCCCGGGGCTCGGGGCCCCTGATGCCACGCATCGCCTGGCGCGACACCGCACGGCTCGGGTACCTCCGCCTTCCAGGCCGGGAGCCGGGGTCCGGGTTGTCGGGCTGGAGATGCGATCGCCTGGGCATTCCTTGCTGGTACCAGACGGCGCCACATCCTCCCGGCTCCCTCTGCTGCACACTCGTGAAGTCACCCAACAGGCGCAGTCGCTGGTTCCCGGCAGAGATCGTCATCGCCACAGTGAAGCGGGCATCGGCGCGGGCGCACCTCCAGGGCGGCGAGGTCCGCAGGCACAGCTTCACCGGGCTCGCGCCCGTCGTGCACGTGGCGAGCGGCAAGCTCGTCCAGGTCTCGGCCGACGCCCGCGCATCCCCCATGTGGGCCGCTCCGGCCATGCGGCGGCGCTGGACTCGGCCACGTAGAAATGGCCCAGCGGGATGAACTCACCCTGCGATGTGCCATTCCACGAGACGGCGCTCGTAATGGCGGCACGTCTCCTGGTCGTTCAGGGCCTGACCCGGCGCTGCCTCTCATGGCACAGCCCCACCGCGGTCCGCCGGGTGGAGCAATGGACTGGCCTGGTGCCGGATGCCGACCAAGACTGGTCGCGTCAGGGCCGGCCGGTTTCCGGCCCGCCCGGGGGAACCGACCCATCGAGTTTGAGGGAGCGCCCGTGGGCCTCACGATTCTGCGAGCCGGTGGCCAGCCGCTGTTCCTCGTCCTCGCGAGCTGCACGCTCGTACCGCGGAGCGCCCCCCGCGCGCTGTTGACATCCGGGCACGTAACGGCGAACGTCGGGCGCGGAATCGGGCGCATGCAGCCGGCGGAAGCGAGATGAGACCGTGCCCAGGTCCGCGCACACCCGGTTGATCGTGCTGCGGCACGCCAAGTCGGCCTGGCCGGAGGGTGTACCCGACCATGAGCGTCCACTCGCCGGGCGGGGCCGCCGGGACGCCCCGGCGGCCGGACGGTGGCTGCGCGATGCTCGGTGTGTGCCCGACCTGGTCATCTGCTCTACCTCCAGGCGTACCCGTGAGACGTGGGAGCTTGTCGCGGCGGAACTCGGTGCGTCACCGACGGTGGATTTCGAGCAGCGGGTCCATGAGGCGACTGCCTCCGCCCTGCTCGATGTGGTGCGTGCGGTCCCGGTGCGGCGGCGGACCGTGCTGCTGATCGGTCATCAGCCTGGCGTGCAGGACCTTGTCCTGTCCCTGGCCGGAGAAGGCGACGACCAGGCACTCGCACGGGTCCGAGGTAAGTTCCCGACCTCCGGCATCGCCGTGCTCCTGTTCCCGGGCCCGTGGTCCCGGCTCGGACCCGGCACCGCGGCACTCACCGCCTTCGCAGTTCCCCGCGCCTGACCGTCAGGAGTTGACCACCCCCGCCCCCAGCAGGCCGAACACCAGCACTCCGACGACGATCCGGTCGATGACGAAGGCACGGGAGGAGTGCTGGGCAACGAACCTCAACGGCCGGGCGATGGGGGCGTTCTGCGACCACGAGGCCCGGTCGGCCCGCCTCAGCCTGACGCGGCCGGCCGGGGTGTGGCCACCCGGCGGAGAGGCTGAGGCGCGGCCCGCCCCTCCGCACCATCCGCCGTCGCCCGGGGCCCCTGGGCCTTCCTTCCTGCGCGCTGGCCGGGTTCGCCTGACGCACGCGTCCTGCTCACCAACTGGGTGAGCGTGAGCTGCCTGGCCGTTCCCCCCCGGGCCGGCCGACGCCGACGGGGCTGGTGACGGGGGGTGTGGCAGCCCTCCGCCGGGGCGGGCACGTATATGCGCTGCCGTCGGCCGGTGTCGCGGGCGAGCGCGTCGCGGAGCAGGGGCAGGTGCGCGCTTACCGCTGCGAGGCAGTCGTGTTCGTCCCGGCAGGCGGGGCAGGTTGTGAGGTGGTCGCGGACCCGGGTGGTTTCTTCGGAGGCGAGGGCATTGAGTGCGTATCCGGCCAGCAGCTCACGGATCGTGCTGCATTCCTGGGGTGTGGTGAACATGGCGGGTGTCCTCTCGGTGCGGGAGGTCGCGCGGTGGGCGCGGCTATGGGGTTCAGGCGCGGGCGTCATCCTGCGTCCTGCTCGGTGACGTCCATGGTGGATGTGGTCTGTTCGGCGGTGCTGTCCTGGCGGGTGTGGTTCGCCTTCGATCGGCGGGGCCGCCGCTCTGCGGGCCGGCCCGGCAACGGGCGAGGAGGACGAGAGCTGCGAACAGCAGCGGGAAGATCCAGGAGGTTCAGCCGTGGATCGGGGATGCGGTGGGCGGGCTCTGTCCGTGGCATGTCGATCCGGCCGTGGCTCGGAGGTTTGCGCATGCAGTGGCGTCTTCTGGCCTCCTTGCCCTCCGCACCACCGCTTCCTCGGGGCTCTGTGGCGGGCGGCGCGTCCGGGTGTTCCCGAGGCCAGGGCCGCGGCCCGAAAGAGCGGTGACAGCGGTGCGGCTTCGTCCTGCGCCGGTCAGGCGTCGCGTCGCTTGAGGAGCCAGGCGGCGAGACCGAGGAGGGCGGCTGCGTATGCGGCGAAGAGTGAGAGACCTGTCCAGGGGGCCATCGCGGGATCGGGGACGACGGAGAGTACGGCTTGTCCGGCGTTGCTGGGCAGGTAGGGGTCGATGTGCTGAGCCCAGTCGGCCGGAAGCAGGGCGCCCAGTCCGGGCAGGACGAGCAAAATGCCCACCAACGTGGCGATGGCTCCCGCAGAGCTGCGGATGATGGCGCCCAGGGCGACGCCGAACAGTCCGACGACGGTGAGGTAGAGGGCGGTACCGAAAACCACACGCATCACGCCGGGGTCGGACAGATGCGTGGCCAGGTGAGTGTGAGCGGAGGACAGGACAGCCTGGCCACCGAAGTAGGCGGCGAAAGAGGCCGCGGTCATCAGGACGAGGACGACGCCGGTGAATACGGCGGCCTTGGCCACGAGCATGGGCAGCCGCCTGGGGACGGCCGTGAGTGTCGCATGGATCATTCCGGTGGAGTACTCGCCCGTGAACATCAGGACGCCGAGGACACCGACGGCCAACTGCGCGGGCCGGTACATGCTCAGGCTGACCTCGGCTCCGTTGAAGTGCGCCACTGCCCGGGCGTTGAGGTCGCCTGCCCGCAGGTGCGTGACCAGCATGCCCAACCCGACCATCGCGGCCACGGCGGTCAGCAAGGTGATCGACGTGGAGCGCACGGTGCGCAGCTTGATCCATTCGGACCTGAGGACCCGGAGCAGGGTCACCTTGCCGGGGCGCACTGTCGCGCCGAGCGGGCGCGTGAGGATCGTGGTCATGACGCGCTCCTTGCTGCGACCGGTTCCCCGGCGGCGGTGGAGCGGTACTCGACTGCGTCCCGGGTCAGTTCCATGAACGCCTCTTCCAGGGAGATCCGCTGGGGAGAGAGTTCGAGCAGGGTGAGGCCGTGGTCGGCGGCGGTGTAGCCGATCTGGTCAGTCGTCAGGCCGACTACTTCCAAGGTGTAGGGCGCGCAGGCGGTGAGGGTGACGTCCGGACCCGCAAGCAGACCTTTCAAGCGGTCGATGTCCGGGCAGCGTACGCGCACCACGGTGCGGGCCGCGCTGCGGGTGAATTCCTCGACCGAGGTGTCGGCGATGAGCTGGCCGCGGCCGATGACGACAAGATGTTCGGCGGTGAGCGCCATCTCGCTCATCAGATGCGACGAGACGAACACCGTTCGCCCCTCCGCCGCCAGGCTCTTGAGAAGATTCCGGATCCACCGGATGCCCTCCGGGTCGAGGCCGTTGACCGGCTCGTCGAGGATGACCGTGGCAGGGTCGCCGAGTAGGGCGCTGGCGATGCCGAGGCGCTGGCCCATGCCCAGGGAGAACCCGCCGGCCCTTTTACTGGCGACCTCTCGCAGGCCTACGAGGTCGATGACCTCGTTCACGCGCCGGCGGGGGATGCCCGTCGTGGCGGCCAGGGCCAGCAGATGGTGGTAGGCGGTGCGGCCGGTGTGGATGGCGCGGGCCTCCAGCATCGCCCCGACCTCGCGCAGGGGCGCTTCGTGCATTGCGTAAGGGTGGCCGTTGACGGTGACGTGCCCTGCGGTTGGGGCGTCCAGGCCGAGGATCAGCCGCATGGTGGTGGATTTACCGGCCCCATTGGGACCGAGGAACCCCGTCACGATGCCGGGGCGGACCGTGAAGGACAGATCCTCGACGGCTGTCTTGCTGCCGTACCTCTTGGTAAGGCAGTGGGCTTCGATCATTGCGAAACCTCCGTTCACCACCTCACTCTCGCCCGTGACCGGCCCCTCGCACATCGTCCCCGTGCAGCGATTCCCGGCTACCACGTCCGTGGTACCGGGTCCGCCGGCCTACCACGGGGACGGAACGCGATACGTACCCGTGCCGACGATCACGTGGATGTCGCCGGGCGACTCGGCTCCATCGCCGGGCTGACCAGGCCGCTCTGGTAGGCGATGACGACGAGCTGGGCCCGGTCACGAGCCGCCAGCTTGGTCATGGCCCGGTTGACGTGGGTTTTGGCGGTCAGCGGGCTGATGAACAGGCGATCGGCGATCTCTTCGTTCGACAGGCCCAGCGCGACAAGTCCCAGGACATCGCGTTCCCGTGGTGTCAGGCACTCCAGCCGCTGGTGCATGGCTGCCGGGCACGCTTCCGGCTGCGTCAGAAATCGCGTGATCAGCGCTCGGGCGGCAGACGGGCACAGCAGCGCCTCCCCGGCGGCGACCGTGCGGACGGCCTCGAGAAGCTCCTCGGGCCGCGCGCCCTTGCCGAGAAAGCCGCTCGCACCCGCGCGCAGCGCCTCGGCGACGTACTCGTCGTCCTCGAAGGTGGTCAGGATGAGGACCTTCACCCCTGCGAGGTCCTCCGACTCGCCGATCAGCCGCGTCGCGTCGAGGCCGTCCATCTCGGGCATGCGGATGTCCATCAGGAGCACATCCGGGTGCTGTGCATGGGCCAGCTCCACTGCCTCGCGGCCGTTGGATGCCTCGCCCACGGTCTCCATGTCGTCCGCAGCATCGAACAGCATCCTGAAGGTGCCCCTCAGCAGGGCCTGGTCATCGGCGAGCAGTACGCGGATCGTCATACCCATCTCTCCTCGGCGGTCCGTTCGTTGCCGGACCGCCCGTGGCCGTTGCGGCTCGCAGGGGCAGATCGGCAGTCACAGCGAAGCCTCCCTGCGGGCGGGCTCCCGCATACAGCGTGCCCCCGACGATGGCAGCCCGCTCGCGCATCCCGATCAGCCCGTGCCCCGTCCCCTGGGTCGGCTGGTGCTGCGGTCCGTCGCGTCCGTCGTCCTCGACGGTGATCGTCAGCCATTCGGGGCGGTAATGCAGGAACAATCGGGCGTGGTCCGCGCCGGCATGCTTGTGCACATTGGTCAGGGCCTCCTGCACGATGCGGTACGCGGCCAGGTCGACCGCCGGCGCCAGAGGTTCACTGATTCCGCGCTGACTGTGTCTGACCGCCAGGCCGGCGCCTTCGAACGACGCCAGCAGGGCCGGTAGCTGCGTCAGACCCGGCATCGGATCGCGCGGCGCCGCCGGATCACCCGACTGCCGTAGCAGGCCTACGGTCGCGCGCAGTTCATCCAGCGCCGACCCGCTGGTGTCCCGGATGTTCTCCAGCGCGGCGAGTGTCTGCTCCGGCTGCCGCTCCGCAAGATGGACGGCGACGCCTGCCTGAGCGTTGATCAAGGCGATGTGGTGCGCGACGACGTCGTGCAGCTCGCGCGCGATCCGGACCCGCTCGGCCGCCACTCGCTGCTGTGCCTCCTGCTCACGGGTCCGCTCCGCGTTCTCCGCCCGTTCCTCCACGGCTGCCACATAGGCACGGCGTGACCGCACCGCGTCCCCGATGGCGGCCGACAGAGCCGTCCACGCCAGCATCACCGCCTTCTCCGGCTCCAGCCACGATCCCGGGGCAAACGCCACGGCCGCCCCCACCAGGACGGCGGCCGTGACCGCCGTGGTGGTCCAGGTGGTGCGCCGGTCGGTCTGCACCGCCATGGTGTAGACCGACACGTCGACCGGGCTTGCCACCAGCGGGCTCTCCCGGAATCCGAGCACCTGAAAAAACACCCCGCAGCCGACCGCGACAGCCAGTACGCCGAACGGGTGACGCCGTCGCCACATCAACGCCGAGCAGCCGACCGCCGCCAGCACCACGCCCTGCCACCGGAACTCAATCCGGTGCTCGTCCGGCACAACAGCAGAAGCCGCAGCCGACAGCACGAACAGCACGGCCGACATCAGCGCGTCCACCACGCCGGGCCGGGCTCGCGCTTCCCGCCTCCAACCTTTGATCACTGCCATCCCTCCACCGTAAGTGCGGTGACCGGGCCAGGCATCGTGTCGGTTCGGCAGGGCAGTCCCCGGGCACGGGGCTGTTGACCGGGTTGCGCGAGGGCTTGAAGGCCACAGTTCCCGCCACACCGTCCGCTCCTGGCTGCGGGCCATCTTCGAGTTCGGTCCGTTCACCGCCGCGTGCAGCGTCTCCGGCAATCCCGCGATCAGCCTGCCGCTGGGGCAGAGCCGGGAGGGCCTGCCGATCGGGGTGCAACTCGTCGCCGCGCACGGCCGGGAGACCTGCTGCTCCGGGTGGCCGCCCAGCTGGAGCAGACCGTCCCCTGGAAGGAGCGCCGCCCACCGATCCACGCGGACTGACCCCGCCGCCACCACCGGGGCCGTGCTCCGGGAGACGGCAGGCGCGCGCCGTCTGCGACAATGGACGCCCACCTCGGAGCGCGGCGGACCGCCGTGCTCGTCTCGCCACAGGAGAGCACGCAGTTGCCCCAGAAGCACGCGGCCCCGTCCGACGGCAGCGGCCGCAACGATCTGCAGGCCGACTGCGCGAACTGCTTCGGGTTGTGCTGTGTCGCGCTGCCCTTCGCCCGTTCCGCAGACTTCGCGGTGGACAAGGACGCCGGGCAGCCATGCGCGAACCTTCAGGTGGACTTCCGTTGCGGCATCCACACACGTCTTCGGGAGAAGGGCTTCCAGGGCTGCACCGTGTTCGACTGCTTCGGTGCGGGCCAGAAGGTCTCACAGGTCACCTTCGGTGGAACGGACTGGCGGCAGGCGCCGGAGAGCGCCCGCCCGATGTTCGAGGCCCTGCCGGTCATGCGGCAGCTCCACGAACTGCTCTGGTACGTCACCGAGGCCCTCGATCTCGCGCCGGCCCGCCCCGTCCACCCGGATCTGCGCCGTGCGCTGAGGCGCGTCGACGGCCTCACCCGGGGGGACGCTGCATCGCTCATGGACCTCGACGTGGCGGCGCTGCGCGACGATGTGAACGCTCTGCTGCTGCGGACCAGTGACCTGGTGCGGGCCGAGGTGCCCGGCCGCAGGAAGAACCACCGGGGTGCCCAGCTGATCGGGGCCAGGCTGAGCGGCGCCCGGCTGCGGGGGGCCAGTCTCCGCGGGGCCTGCCTCATCGGGGCCGACCTCAAGAAGGCCGACCTGCGCATGGCCGACCTGATCGGGGCGGACTTGCGCGGCGCCGACCTGAGCGGGGCCGACCTCACCGGGAGCATCTTCCTCACCCAGGCCCAGCTCAACGCGGCCAAGGGCGACTCGGCCACCAAGCTGCCTGCCGCCCTCACCCGTCCCGCGCACTGGTAGCCCGCGGCGGGGTCACCGCGACCGCGGTCGCCACGATGCCTGCGCCGTCCCCGGCCAGGGTCTGCCACGTTCCGGACCCCTGTCGCGAGGAGAGCGCCGCCGGCCACTGACAGGAGCGCCGGATGACAGCGGGGGGTCCCGCGGGCGACCCGGCGGCAGAGCACCCGTCCTCTGCCGCCGTTCCCTTCGGTACGCAGTGATGGTGCGTCAGCCGTGGTAGTTGATGTAGCCGTTGCGGTCGGGGTCGGAGCCGGTCTTGGTGTAGGCGTGGACGTCGGCCCGGCTGCCCGACGGCTTGTACAGGTAGATGGTGTCCTTGTCGTTGTTCCAGATGAAGTTGCAGTTCTGGCGGTAGACGACGTTCTTGGCGTCGGAGTCGGTGCCGTGACCTCCCCGCAGCTTCACGTAGTCGCCGGGCTGGAGGTAGTGGCTCGCCGAGAAGGTGAAGCGGTTGCCGGCGGCGTCCTTGACGACGTAGCCCCTGAGATTGACGGTCGCCGTCGACGAGTAGTTCTTGATCGTCAGGTACTCGTCCTTGGTGTTCCCGGTGGAGCACCTGTTGGAGTCCGGGCCCGGCGCGTCGTACTGGACACCCTTGATCTTCAGCGCCGACGAGTACTCGGCTGCCTGTGCCGGGGCGGCAATGACCGTGATGGTTCCGGCAGCGGCGACGGTGGCTATGACATGGCGTATGCGCATGAGGAATTCCCCCCAGTGGTGCGGATGGAGCGCCTGGAGCATACACAATTCATGGTGGGGAGACGAAGAAAAGGTGATGAATGTGTGAAGGCAGCCGTGCGGCACACACCGCAACGACTCAAGTGCGGGGTTTTGCTGATGAATTGACGGCGACGCACACAGGTCGACGCCGGGTAGTCGGTCGACATGCGGACCTCCACCTCGCACCAGGGCGCGACGGCAATCTGAAGGAGTGTTTCGTCTCCTGACCCGCGTCTTCGGTAGTGGCTGCGGCGTGCGGTGGCTTCGTGGTGTCGTCTCCGGGCGGGCCGGATCAATGCGTGGGTGAGGGGGTCGCGAGGCGGTCCCGGCGCCGGCCGGAGAGTCGCCAGAAGGCGCCGATTTCCGCCACGGTGCGCGGGATGAGGCCGGCGAAAGCGTGTCTACGGCCTCCTTGTCGGTGCCGGTGGCCCGGACGGCGAGGAAGGCATGGGCGGGCACGGCGAGGGTGCTGTGCCGCAGGACGTGTACTCCACATGGCGGATCGAAGTTGGTCGGTTGCGCCCGGAAGTCGCAGAGTTGCGCCCAGAGCCCGGCCCGCTGCCCGGTGCCGTGGAGGGCTGATCCATGCCCGACCGACTGGCCGTCGGCCCGCGAGTGGCGCAGACGCGGCTCGCCGGTGTCGGCCACGCGTACGGCCGCCCGTTTCCCTGGCTCGCGGCCGTCGCCGCTGCTTTTGTTTTCGTGCAGTTGGTGCTGGTGGTGCCCGGCTCGGGACTCGGCTGGGACGAGACCGTCTACGTCAGCCAGGTCAGCCGGGACGTCCCGGCCGCGTTCTTCAGTGCGCCCCGGGCTCGGGGGATTTCGTATCTGGTCGCGCCCGTGGCCGCGCTGACGTCCTCGATGGCCGCGCTGCACGTGTATCTGGCGCTGTGCTCCGGATGCGGGCTCTTCCTCGCCCTGCGGGTCTGGCGTCCTCTCCTGCCGCCCGCGGTTCTCGCCGGGGCGGGCGCGATGTTCGCCGGGCTGTGGATCACCCTGTACTACGGCCCGCAGGCGATGCCCAACCTGTGGTGCGCTTTGGGGTCGTTGGCCGCCGTGGGCTGCTTTCTACGAGCCGTCAGGGAAACGACCGACGGAAAGGCGCTCGTCGGCCTTGGTGCCGGTGTGGCCC
Organism: Streptomyces sp. NBC_01320; assembly: GCF_035974375.1. NCBI lineage: Bacteria > Bacillati > Actinomycetota > Actinomycetes > Kitasatosporales > Streptomycetaceae > Streptomyces > Streptomyces sp. NBC_01320. The sequence continues at coordinate 9,466,544 of NZ_CP108390.1, read as the reverse complement.
TGGTCGCCCTCATGCGGCCCCCGGACGCCTGCTACCTGGTCCTGCCTCTGGCCGTGGCAGCCCTGGCGGTCCCGGGCCGGCGACGCCCGGCCGTGCCGGCCGTGCTCGTGGCCGCCCTTCTCCTCGGCTGCGCACCGTGGATCGTCGAAGCCCATCTGCACTACGGCGGCGTTGTCGCCCGGTTGCACCGCGCCGGCGAGATTCAGGGCGGCCTGGGCCGACACCTCGCCGTCGACGATCAGGTTCGAGCCCTCGACGAGCGGACTCTGTGCCGTCCGTGCGAGGTGCCCTGGAAGGACCCGGTCACCGCGGCATGGTGGTTCGCACTGCCACTGCTCACGGCGGGCGGCATCATCGCCGCCCGCGCGCGCCGCCCTGCCGCCGTCCTCGTGACCCTCGTCGCGGCGTCCATGGCGACGCCCTACCTGTTCATGATCGACTACGCTGCCCCCCGTTTCCTGTTCCTGCCTACGCTCTGCTGGCGCTGCCTGTCGCCGAGTGCCTGCGCGCTCTGTTCACCTCCACCCGCCCCGGATGGCGGCCGTCGGTCGGCGTGTTGCTCACGCTCGCCCCGGCCGGACACTTCGCCGTCCAGTACTGGGTACTCGGCCATGCCGTCGCCCGCAGCCGCGTGGCGCGGCAGGAGTACACGGCGATCGCCGACCAGCTACACCTTCTGGGAGTACGCCCACCGTGCACGGTCACCGGTTTCGACGCGGTACCGATCGGCTACTACGCCCGCTGCGCGTCGCGACAGATCGGCGGCCACGACGGGAGTATCACAGCCGACGGTCTGCGCGCGGCAGCGCGTCGCACACCTGTCGCGGTGATCGTGGCTCCCGGGCACAGGCCACCGGCCTACGCCCGTGCCTGGCGGCCCGAATCCCTGCCACCGCTGCGCGGGAACACAGGCCTCTCCGTCTACGTGGCGCCCCCCGAGCCAAGAGACGGCCCGTCAGAAATGCTGCCCCCATGATGCAATTCCTGGGCGCCGAACTGCACTTGCCTCATCTGCCGTAGCGGCGCTCGGTGATCGATCAGGCCGGCGCGTGGCCTCGCAACGGACTCAAGGCCGACGCGAGACCACGCTGAGAGCCACCCTGGGAGGGGGAAGCCGCCGTGACTCCTCCTACTGGATGCCGGGGATCTCGCGGGCCTTGAACGCGGCACGGACCGCGTCCGCCGCGCTCTTGCCGTACATGCGTTGCGCTGTCGCAATCGTCGTCAACGCGGCGTCCTCGAAGCTGGTGTCGGGCGCGAAGCCGAACTGAGCGTTGACGATGATGCGGTCGGCGACCCTGGCGCCGAGCGCCCCCCGGATGTCCAGGAGTGCGCGGGACCAGATCTCACCGTCCGCGTGCACCTCGCCCACCCGGTCCCTGTACACCTTGTTCCCGTCGATCCGGCGCAGGCAGTGCGGGGCAGCGCTGTAGGCGACCGAGTCCCAGTCGGCGACGCACGCCAGGTCGGCCTTCAGGGGCCAGCCGTACCGGGCGTCCGCGTGGGCGCCGACCTCGACTGCCAGGTAGTCGCCGAAGGCCTCACCGATCGCGCCGGCCTCCGGGGAGGTGCCGAAGCCGGGCACCTGGGCGTTGTGCACCGCGTGCCCGTACTCGTGAACGATCACCTCGGCGTCCTCGGCATCGTCCACGCCGCCCTTACCGAAGCGGATCTCGGCCTTCTTGTCGGTGAAGAAGGAGTTGTCCGCGCCCCACTGGTTGATACGGACGGGCTGCGCACGGTTGTTGGCGCCGGGCAGTTCGCTGCCAAAGCCGAGGCCCTGCAGGTACTCCTGTGCCTCATTGACCCAGAAATAGGCCATGACCTGCTCGAACTGGTCGTCGTGCCGGGTGTACGTGCCGACGTCGGCGATCTTCGCGGAGGCGCCGGTGTCCGACCTGATGTAGGCCCACCGTCCGGAGAGTCCGCCACTGCCGTCGAGATTGCGCAACGCGGCGGAGGCATAGCTCGACGCGGGGACCGCGTCGGCCGAGTCCTTGGCGTCGGAGAGCGACTGGTCGCCCGAGGACTGGACGGGGTTGACCATGAATACCCGGGCCTGTGGTTCGGCCGGGGCAGGGACGGCGCCCGAGGCCGAGGCCGCTCCGGCCGGAGCGAGCAGAGCCACGGTGGCGGTGGCCGCGGCGATCAGGCCGCGGGGTGTGCGGCGAGTCATGTACATCCTCCCGTGCTGAGATGTGGTGCGGTCGTGTGTCTAATTGCGGGGGATGGCGTGGTGCGAGCGTGATCCTTGCGCACCGGCCCTTCTTTGGCCAGGCCTTGAACGCGTTTGCGACTCACAGCGGCGAGGGCCCCACCGTGCGGTGGCGCTCTCTTCGTGTGCCGGGACGATGGGCGTCAGGTCGCCGTTGGGAACGACACGCACAAGCGGCGGTCATCGCGGCTCAGTTCCACGAGCATGAGGGTCCGCATCACTGAAGGGCAGGGCTTTTCCGGCGGTGTGTCGGTGGCTCTACGGATCACCGGCGGCCGTCACCGTGTAGGGCCCCGGCACCAGCCGCGTACCGGCGACGGCCCCGCGCGTCACGCTCGACCCCCAACTGCCCGGCACGTTCAGCCGGATCGCGAAGACCGCTGCGTCTGCCGTCCGCCGCGACGATCGCGGCCTCGGCAGCCGGCCAGCCGGGGCCTGGCACGCCACACAACCAGACCCTTCACCCATGCCTGGCCGGGCGAGCACCGCTTCTGGACCGCGCTGCCTCACACACGGCTCACGTGATCGATCACTTCTGTCATGTCGCCGATGCCCTTGATGCGCAAGGAGCCGCGGGACATCGGCTTCCACCATCTGGCCACCGAGGTCCACCACGCCGTCGCGTACGGTGACCTCCACCGTGGTCCCCAGGACGATTCCGGCGCCGAAGCCCGGCGCGATGCTGAGGCAGACCACGGTTTCCGGAGCCTGTGCAGCGCAGAGGGCCGCCTCGCTCAGCGCCGCGAGATCGGCGTCATACCCTCGGCAAACCGGGACGGGAACGCCGCCACCAGGACGACAGGGATGTTCGACGCAGCCCGAGACTGCTGGGACGAGTGGCGCACCCCCTGCAGGTGGTCCACGGGTACGTGCCCTGCGTAGTCGCCGGATCCCCCGGCTGGCGCAGGAGCCGGCCGCAGTGGAGCCGGCTCCGGAACAGCCGGAGCACGGACACCTGGTGCGCAGTCGCTGGGCGAAAGGCTCGCGCAATCGGCCGTACGGTATGCGGTTCGGTCCGGTCTCCCGGTCTCAGATCCCTTCGTCGGCCGGCGGGGGCACAGTGATCACGGGGCAGGCTGCCCTGTGCAGCAGCCCGTGCGGGACTGAGCCCAGCCGCATACCGGTGAAACCCTCCCGGCCACGGCGGCCGACGACCAGAGCGAGCGCATGCTCCGAAGCCTCCGCCAACGCCTCGACGGGATGCCCCCGCAGCACCGCGTGACTCAGGGGAACATCTCGGTAGGCACTGGACCGCGCCGCGGTTGCTTCATGCAGTTGCCTGTGGCACGCCTCGAGCGCAGTGTCCTCGTCGAAAAGCCCTGGCAGCCGCCGCTGCCACACCCACACCGCACGCACGGAGGCGCCTTGCGAGGCAGCGGCCTCCAAGGCGTGATCCAGCGCGGCATCGGCCGACCGGCTCGCGTCCACCCCGACCACCAGGTACGGCGGCTCCTCCTCAGTGCGCCCGGCTTCCGGCACCACGACCACCGGGCAGGCAGCGTGCGCACTGACCGGAACGGTCGTCGAGGCAGCACTGAGCATCTCCCCCAGCCGGCCCAGCTGGCGCGAGCCGAGGACCACCAGCCGCGCGTGAGCGGACCTCCGAACCAGGACCTGGGCCGGATTGCCGTCCGTGATGAAGGTCGTCACCTCAACACCCGGCTGCCGCTCATGGGAACGAGCCGCCGCCTTGTCGAGTGCCTCGTCGCCCAGCTGGCGCAAGGCCTTGTGGTGTGCCGTCTCCTCGACGCCTCGTACGTGATGGGTCACGGGCAACACGGCGTGGACCAGATGAAGGCGCACCCCACGGCGGGCGGCTTCGTCGGCGGCCCAGGCCAGGGCCGCATCGGCCGGCTCCACGGCGTCGATGCCGAGCATGATCGGGAGTGGTTCACTGGCAGCTGTCATGGCTTCCTCCACCTGTCTGCGTGCACGGGGCAGCAGCCGTGGGCTGCGGCCGCAGCTCATACCTGCACGGTACGCACATGGACGGCGAGGCGGAGGACCGAGCGGCCCCCGTTCAGAGAGCTGTTCCCCAGGGAAAGGGTGCGCTCCAGGGACCTTCGGACCCCGTTGCGGACTGTTCGGCCCCTGCGCCCGGGAGCGTGGCGCGGTGGACTGGACACGTCGTAACCGCAGGACCGAGGAGGTCTGGGCATGGCTGTACTCGCACGCAAGCAGAAGTTCCCGTTCCCGGATCTGCCGGACTGGTTCGAGGCCTTCCCCACTCGATTCACCATGCCGGCGATGGCCGATCTGTACACCATGAGGATCGAGGAGTTCACCGAGGACGGCCGGTACGTCATTCGAGCGGAACTCCCGGGCATCGAGGTCAAGGATCTGGACGTCACGGTCGAGGACGGCAATCTCACCATCAGGGCAGAGCGCACCGAGCGCGAGGTGGACAAGAATCGCAGCGAGATCCGCTACGGATCCCTCACCCGCAGTGTCACCCTGCCCAAGAGCGCGGACGAGAACGACGTCCATGCCGAGTACATCGACGGCATGCTGACCGTCAGCGTGGGCCTCGGCGAGGAGAAGGTGGAGGCGAAGCACATCGAAATCAAGCACCCCACGTGACCCGCACCGCGTGGTCGCCCGGGCGGACATTCGCTGCCGTCCGTGCGACCCACGTCGGGCTCGGCCGCAACACGTCCTCGGAGTGGCCTTGGGGTCAGCCTCGACCGACGGGTCCGTCCCGCAACGACCCCGGACGATCCTTTTATCCCCGGGAGTGCAGTGCCTCCCACTGCGCTGCGGCACTGTCCAGCAGCATCTCCAAGGCCGTCGGATAGGCGCTGTCGACCATGCGGGTCGCCAGGAGGTGCGCCGCCTCGGCGATCCGGGGGTGTGTGGTGCGCGGCAGGCGGGCGTACGTCGAGCGCCACATGTCCTCGTCGGCGCTGAGACTTTCGCGTGGCAGGGCCAGCGAGGCGGCGTCGAGCGCGGCGAAGGCCAGGGTCTGGTCGATGAAGGCGTGGTAGATCCGTACCGTGTCCGGCAGCGGGAACCCCGCCGTGCGGAGTACGTCGAGGATGGCCTCGTCGGCCGCCAGCTCGTGGGCCCGGCCGGTGACCCGGTTCGCGGTCAGCAGTGCCGCCTGCGGATGACCGACATACACGGCGTGGATGCGCAACCCGAGGCCCCGCAGATCCGACCGCCACTCCCCCGTGGGCCGCCAGCCTTGCAGGGCCTGCCCGATGAGGGCGTCGCCGATGGCGAGGGTCAGATCGTCCATGCCGCGGAAGTACCGGTAGAGGGTGCTGGGATCGGCGTCCAGGGCCAGGCCGAGACGGCGTGCGCTGAGTCCCGCGCTGCCGTGCTCACGCAGCATCCGCAGGGCGGTCTCGACGATCAGTTGCTCGGACAGCACGGTGCCGCTCCTGGTGGGACGACGCCGCCGCCGTTTCTCCTCGGGCACCACAGCTTTCGCCACTGCCGCCTCCTCGCCGCGCTGCTTATGCCAACACCATTGACCTTATCCGAGCACCCGGCGTTGGATCTCCCGGCAGGGGCGCCGCACCTTCGGTCCGCGCGGGCACGCCCTGTCTCCACAGAGAGGAAGTCCGTGTCATGCGTGTTCTGCTTGTGGGAGCCGGCGGTGTGGGCACCGCGATCACCCGGATCGCGGCCCGGCGCTCGTTCTTCGACGAGATGGTCGTGGCCGACTACGACCTGACCCGGGCCGAGGCGGCGGTCGCTGCGCTCTCGGGCGCCGCGGGCCGCTTCCGTGCCGAGCGCGTCGACGCGTCCGATCAGGCGGCGGTGACCGCGCTGCTGATGCGGCACGGGTGCGACGTCCTGCTCAATGCCACCGACCCGCGGTTCGTGATGCCCCTCTTCCAGGCGGCGCTCGCGGCCGGCGCAACCTACCTCGACATGGCGATGTCTCTGTCGCACCCGCACCCCGCACGGCCGTACGAGGAGTGCGGGGTCATGCTCGGCGACACGCAGTTCGCGCAGGCCGCCGACTGGGAGAAGGCGGGCGCGCTGGCCCTCGTCGGCATGGGTGTGGAGCCGGGGCTGTCCGATGTCTTCGCGCGGTACGCGGCCGACGAACTCTTCGACGAGATCGAGGAGATCGGCATCCGCGACGGCGCGAATCTCACCGTCGACGGCTACGACTTCGCACCCTCCTTCAGCATCTGGACCACCATCGAGGAGTGCCTCAATCCGCCGGTCGTCTACGAGGCGGACCGCGGCTGGTTCACCACCGCGCCCTTCAGCGAGCCGGAGGTGTTCGACTTCCCCGAGGGCATCGGCCCGGTCGAGTGCGTGAACGTGGAGCACGAGGAGGTGCTGCTCGTCCCCCGCTGGATCGACGCACGGCGCGTGACTTTCAAGTACGGCCTGGGCGAGGAGTTCATCCAGACCCTCAGGACGCTGCACCTCCTGGGCCTGGACCGCACCGACCCGGTGACCGTGCCGAGCGCCGCGGGCCCGGTGGGCGTGTCGCCCCGCGACGTCGTGGCCGCCTGTCTGCCCGACCCGGCGACGCTGGGCGAGCGCATGCACGGCAAGACCTGCGCGGGCACCTGGGTGCGCGGTACCAAGGACGGCGCACCGCGCGAGGTCTACCTCTACCACGTGGTCGACAACCAGTGGTCGATGGCCGAGTACGGCTCCCAGGCGGTGGTGTGGCAGACGGCCGTCAACCCGGTCGTCGCCCTCGAACTCCTGGCCACGGGTGCGTGGACCGGTTCGGGAGTCCTCGGCCCTGAGGCCTTCCCCGCCCGCCCCTTCCTGGACCTGCTCAGCGCGTACGGCTCTCCGTGGGGCATGCGGGAGCAGTGACCGTCCCCGGCTCACCAGGGGATCTGACGTCCCTCCTCGGTGAGGGCGAGCGTCAGACAGCCGATCCACTCGCCGCTGTCGGGGTACTCCCAGTTGTCGGCGTCGGCCAGGAGCCTCGGCAGCTCCCCCCGCGCCATGGGCGTGCCGGGCTGGAATCCGTGCCTCCCGTCGGGAGCGGTCCAGGGAATGACACGGCAGACCTCGATCCAGCCCCGGCCGACGAGGGGCGGCAGGACGGCTGCCGGCTCCGCGGCGGGTGCGGAAAGCAGTGGCTCGTCCAGGTCACCTCGTACACCGGGCAGGATGTCGATCTCAAACGCGTTGATCATGAAGGCGCGCTCCGCGTCGGAAAGACGGTCGGGAGGGTTCACCGCGGAATCGTCGCACGCACGGTGAACCCTCCCGGCCGGTGGACCTCCGGGCCATGGAGTTCCGGCCCCGGGCCGGGCGACTGCACGGCCCGGGGCCCGGGCGATCGCCCCCGGAGGGGCTAGGTGATCACGATCAAGAGGTCGCCCGCCTCGACCTGCTGAACGGAGTTGATGGCCAGTCGGTTGACCGCTCCGGCGACCGGAGCGGTGATGGCGGCCTCCATCTTCATCGCCTCGATCGTCGCGATGGTCGCACCTGCCTCGACGCGGTCTCCGGCTGCGACCGACAGCGTCACCACCCCGGCGAACGGCGCGGCAACGTGTTTCGGGTCGGACTTGTCGGCCTTCTCCGCGGCCGGCAGTTCCGAGGCCACCGAGCGGTCGCGCACCTGGATCGGCCGGAGCTGGCCGTTGAGCGTGGCCATCACGGTGCGCATGCCGCGCTCATCCGCTTCACCGATCGCCTCCAGTGCGATGAGCAGCCGCACTCCGGGCTCGAGGTCCACCTCATGCTCCTCCCCCGGCCGCAGACCGTAGAAGAAGTCCTTGCTCGGCAGGACTCCGGTGTCGCCGTAGGCGTCGCGATGCGCCTCGAACTCCTTCGCCGGCCCGGGGAACAGCAGCCGGTTGAGGGTGGCCCGCCGGTCCTTCTCGAGTCCGTCGTGGTCCTCGGCGGACAGTTCGGCGACCGGCCTGGGGGCGGCGCGGCCCTTGAGGGCCTTGCTGCGGAACGGCTCCGGCCAGCCGCCGGGCGGGTCGCCCAACTCGCCGCGCAGGAACCCGATCACGGAGTCCGGAACGTCGTACGCGCCGGGCTCGGCGGCGAACCGCTCGGGTGGGACGCCCGCGCCGACGAGGTGCAGCGCGAGGTCGCCGACCACTTTGGACGACGGTGTGACCTTGACCAGGCGGCCGAGCATGCGGTCGGCCGCGGCGTACATCGCCTCGATGTCCTCGAACCGGTCGCCGAGGCCCAACTCCCGTGCTTGGACACGCAGGTTGGACAGTTGACCGCCGGGGATCCCGTGGTCGTACACGCGCCCGGTGGGCGAGGCCGGGCCGGCCTCGAACGGCGCGTAGATCCTGCGCACGATCTCCCAGTACGGTTCGAGGTCGCCGACCGCCCGCAGGCTCAGTCCGGTCGGCCGCTCGGAGTGGTCGGTGGCCGCGACGATCGCCAACAGCGAGGGCTGCGAGGTGGTGCCCGCCATCGAGGCCACCGCTCCGTCCACGGCGTCGACGCCCGCGTTGATCGCGGCCAGGTAGGTGGCCAGCTGACCGCCGGCCGTGTCGTGGGTGTGGAGGTGGACGGGTAGCTCGAACTCCCTGCGCAGCGCGGCCACCAGCTTCGCGGCGGCGGGTGCCCGGAGCAGCCCCGCCATGTCCTTGATCGCCAGGACGTGCGCGCCGGCCTCGACGATCTGCTCGGCGAGCCGGAGGTAGTAGTCGAGGGTGTAGAGCTTCTCGGCCGGGTCGGACAGGTCCGAGGTGTAGCACAGGGCCACCTCGGCGACGGCCGCTCCGGTCTCGCGTACGGCGTCGATCGCCGGCCGCATCCGGCCGACGTCGTTGAGCGCGTCGAAGATGCGGAAGATGTCGACGCCGGTCCGGGTGGCCTCCTCGACGAAGGCGGTGGTGACCTCCGTGGGGTATGGGGTGTAGCCGACCGTGTTGCGGCCACGCAGCAGCATCTGCAGGCAGATGTTGGGCACCGCCTCACGCAGACGGGCGAGGCGGTCCCATGGGTCCTCGGCCAGGAAGCGCAGGGCCACGTCGTAGGTGGCGCCGCCCCAGCACTCCAGCGACAGCAGCTGCGGCAGAGTCCGGGCCACGGCCGGGGCGACGGCCAGCAGGTCCTTCGTCCGCACCCGGGTGGCCAGCAGGGACTGGTGGGCGTCCCGGAAGGTGGTGTCGGTGACGGCCACCGCGGGTGATGCCCGCAGCCACCGTGCGAAGCCCTCCGGCCCCAGCTCGGTCAACTGCTGCTTCGACCCGGCGGGCGGTACGCCGTTCGCGAAGTCCGGCAGTTTGGTCGTGGGGTCGATCAGGTGCGGGCGCTCGCCGTGCGGCTTGTTGACCGTGACGTCGGCGAGGTAGGTGAGCAGGCGGGTGCCGCGGTCGGCGGAGTGGCGCGAGGTCAGCAGCTGCGGGCGCTCCTCGATGAACGACGTGGTGACCCGGCCCTCCTGGAAGTCCGGGTCGTCGAGGACCGCCTGCAGGAACGGAATGTTGGTGGCCACGCCGCGGATGCGGAACTCGGCCACCGCGCGCCGGGCGCGTCGCACCGCGGTGGCGAAGTCGCGGCCCCGGCAGGTCAGCTTCACCAGCATGGAGTCGAAGTGGGCGCTGATCTCCGAGCCGACGAAGGCTGTGCCGCCGTCCAGCCGGATGCCGGAGCCGCCCGGCGAGCGGTACGCGCTGATGGTGCCGGTGTCCGGCCGGAACCCGTTGGCCGGGTCCTCGCTGGTGATCCGGCACTGCAGTGCGGCACCCCGCAGGGAGATCCTGTCCTGCGCGAGACCGAGGTCGGCCAGGGTCTCGCCCGCGGCGATGCGCAGTTGCGCCTGGACCAGGTCGACGTCGGTGACCTCCTCGGTCACCGTGTGCTCGACCTGGATGCGCGGGTTCATCTCGATGAAGACGTGGTTGCCTTCCCGGTCGAGCAGGAACTCGACGGTGCCGGCGTTGCGGTAGCCGATGCTGTGCGCGAAGGCGACCGCGTCGGCGCAGATGCGGTCCCGGATCGCGGGGTCGAGGTTGGGCGCCGGTGCCAGTTCGACGACCTTCTGATGGCGCCGCTGTACCGAGCAGTCCCGCTCGAACAGGTGGATGACGTCGCCGTGTCCGTCGGCGAGAATCTGCACCTCGATGTGGCGGGGGTCGACAACGGCCTTCTCCAGGAACACCGTGGCGTCGCCGAAGGCTGACTCGGCCTCGCGGGACGCTGCCTCGATGGCTTCGCGCAGGTGCGCGGGGTCGTCCACTCGCCGCATTCCGCGGCCGCCGCCTCCGGCAACCGCCTTGACGAACAACGGGAAGCCGATCTCCTCCGCGGCCGCCACCAGCTCGTCCACGTCGGTCGACGGCTGCGACGATCCCAGGACCGGCACACCCGCCGCACGGGCCGCCGCGACCGCGCGCGCCTTGTTGCCGGTCAGTTCCAGCACCCCGACACCGGGACCGATGAACGTGATCCCGGCGTCCTCGCAGGCCCGGGCCAGATCCGGGTTCTCTGACAGGAAGCCGTACCCGGGGTACACGGCGTCCGCCCCGGCCCTGCGCGCCGCGCCCACGATCTCCTCGACCGACAGGTAGGCGCGCACCGGGTGCCCTCTCCGGCCGATCTCGTAGGCCTCGTCGGCCTTGAGACGATGCAGCGAGCCACGGTCCTCGTACGGAAAAACCGCCGCCGTTCCGGCGCCCAGTTCGTAGGCGGCGCGGAACGCGCGGACGGCGATCTCACCACGGTTCGCGACAAGTACCTTCCGGAACATGCACAGTCCCTTCCTGACGTTCGCGACGTGCGCGCCCGACGGGCGCCCTCGTGACTGATGCCCTGTCTACACCCGTACAAGTGCGGCTCGGGTCGAATCGCCACCGACCGGTCGCTCATCTGCAGGTTCGCGAAGGTCTTCATTGAGCGGTCCGGCAAACCTCGGCTCGGTGTGCACGGTGCTGATCAGCCACGTCCAGCGACCTGCCGCCTGTGGGATGGGATCTCCGGGTGGTTCCGGCCGAGCGTCTGCTTGACCATGCGGAGGGCGTTCCAGTGGGACGGGTCATGCGCGGAGGGTCGTATCCGGCATCCAGGACGACGAGGACGTCCCGATCGCCCTCCGACCGGATTTCCCGGTCGAAGCGAAAGCGGCGGAACTCGTCCAGCAGGGCGATGACGGCTTCGGCGACCCACCGGTGGCCTCCCACGCCGAAGCCGTAGCAAGTGCGGCGGCGGGCAGCGGGCGACAACTGCGCCTGCCCCTGGCAGCTGAAGTCACCCAGGAAGCTCAACCGGACACGACGGTCGCTGGTGGGGACATTCGTGAGCGGAGGCATGCCCCCGTGCCTGTGCCGCCCTCGGCCTGCTGCTGGACGACCTCGCCCGGGCGCGTTCCCTCCTGCTGTTCGGAGCCAGGGGCCGAGGTCTGCGCGGGAGTGGCTCTCTGTGGTGCGTGGACACCGGAGTGCTCCTGCGCCCCGGCCAGGACCAGGGCGCCACGACACGAGACCGAGCACGAGCTCCCGCACCTGACCGGCCTCGAACTCGACTGGGCGGCTCAAGTCACAAAAAGCGCGAACCGCCACGCCGACGACCCGCTCAGCCCGCGAACCGGGCCATCCACACCTCGACTTCGTCCGCTGCGCGCGGCAGGCCGGCCGACAGGTTCTCGTGGCCGCCGTCGGTGACGAGCAGGTCGTCCTCGATCCGGACGCCGATGCCGCGCCATTCCTCGGGCACGGTCAGATCGTCCGCCTGGAAGTACAGGCCTGGCTCGACGGTGAGCACCATGCCCGGCTCCAACACGCCGTCGACGTACTCCTCGTTTCGGGCGCTCGCGCAGTCATGGACGTCCAGACCGAGCATGTGGCCGGTTCCGGCCATGGTGAAGCGGCGCTGCAGGCCGAGTTCGTACGCACGGTCGACGGGGCCGTCGATGAAGCCCCACTCGACCAGCCGCGCCGCCAGGTAGCGTTGCGACGCCTCGTGGAAGTCGCGGTACCGGGCACCCGGCTTGACCGCCGCCATGCCGGCCTCCTGGGCCTCGTACACCGCGTCGTAGATCTCGCGCTGCAGTGGCGTGAAGGTCCCGTTGATCGGAAGCGTGCGGGTGATGTCGGCAGTGTAGAGGGAGTGCGTCTCCACGCCCGCGTCGAGCAGGAGCAGATCGCCCGGGCGCACCGGCCCGTCGTTGTCCGTCCAGTGCATGATCGTGGCATGCTCGCCCGCGGCACAGATCGAGCCGTAGCCGACGGCGTTGCCCTCGAGACGTGCCCGGCGGAAGAAGGTTCCCTCGATCCACCGCTCGGACGACGCGATCGCCCGGGAAAGCTCCCCGATGACGTCGGTGAATCCGCGCACGGTGGAGTCCACAGCCTTGCGGATCTCGGCTGTCTCCCACTCGTCCTTCACGAGGCGGAGATCGCTGAGCGCCTCCTCCAGCGCGGCGTCACGCTCCTCATCAGTGCTGACAGCAGCCTCAAGGGACGGGTCGTGGCCACGGACGATCCGCGTCGGTGCGCCGGAGGCAGCGGCCAGGTCGCGGGCGGCCGTGCGAACGTCTCGGCAGGGCAGTCCGAGCACCCGCTCCGACTCGGTGAGGGAACGGCGCCGGCCCATCCACAGCTCTGCCGTCGCGCCTGTCCAGAAGTCGTCGTTGTCCCTGCTGTCCCGTGGCAGCTGGTAGCAGTACGCGTCGTGGCCACCGTCCGCGCGGGGTTCGAGCACGAGAGCGCCGTCACGGGCCTGGTCCCCGGTCATGTGCACATAGCCCGAGTACGGCCGGAACGGGTAAGTATCATCGTTCGAGCGGGTCTTGAGGTTCCCCGACGGGATCACCAGGCGTTCGCCGGGAAAGCGCTCGGAGAGCGCGACACGACGGCGGGCCGCGTACGGCGCCTGCTCGCTGGGCTGCAGACCGTGCCGCTCGGTGTCCGCCCATCCCGTCCGCATCAGGGCGGACAGCTCCTCGGAGATCCCCTGGTAGAGACCGTTCTTTCGACGTTTCGCCACTTCATACACCTTCTTCTGGCTGGGTTCCTCAGGGGCGACGGGCAGAGAGGCGCGTACGGACAGGCCGAACTCCGTCCCGGTGCAGCACCAGGCCCCCTCGCTGCCACCGATCGTCGGCGGCTCCCGGACGGTACCCCGCACCGCGCTCACCGGGTGCCGAAGACTGCCAGTGGCACAGATCGGCCACCGGGCATCCGCACCGCCTGTCCGGAGCCAACGGGAGCGGTCGATAATGCGACACATGGCGAAAATGCGACACCTGGCGAATGCAAAACTCAGCGAGGCTCTTCGGATTCTGGGTATCGATCACGAGGCAGGCCGCGTCTACATGGCTCTGCTGGACCTGGCGCCCGCTCCGCTGAGCGCGATCGGGGCCGCGGCCGCTTTGGACGGCGCGGAACTCGCCGCGGCGTACGGCAAGCTGGTCGACGCAGGCCTGGCCAGTGCCGCCGTGGAGGGCGGGGATGTGGTGGCCCCGGTTCCGCCCGCCGCAGGGCTGGAGATCCTCGGCCGACACCGGGCGGCCGAGCTCGACGAGTCGCGCATCACCGTCGGGGGCGCGTTCGAGTCGTTCCGGCGGCAGCGGCTCGCCGCGTACAACGACGATCTCGTCGAAGTCGTCACCGGGGAAGCCATCGGCCCCAGGATGCGCCAAGCCTGGGCCAGTGCCCGCGAACAGATCCGGCAGTTCGACTCCCCGCCGTACTTCCCCCTCTCCGGCGCCACCGACGATGCGCTGGCCACACTCGCCCGCGGTGTGACGCAGCGTGTCGTGTACTCGCGGGAGTCGTTGGAGCATCCGGGCCAACTGGAGGCAGTCATCGAACCGTGCATCGAGGCCGGTGAGCAGGCCAGGGTACTGCCGTCGGTGCCGGTCAAGCTCGTGATCATCGACGAGGCGTACGCGCTCGTGTCGTTGTCGATCAAGGAGGCCGATGTGCACAACACCATGCTGGTCGTGCAGCCGTGCGGGCTGCTCTCCGCGCTCGTGGCACTGTTCGAGCAGGCATGGCAGAACGCACTGCCCTTCCATGGCCGCACCGCCCGGCCGGGCGGCCTGCTGCCAGCCGACCGCCGCCTGCTGTGGCTCCTGGCCGGCGGTGCGAGCGACGAGGTCATCGCCCGGGAGATCGGAATCAGCCGCCGCACGCTGTTCCGCCGGGTGCAGATCCTGATGGCCCGGCTGGGTGCCACGAGCCGGTTCCAGATGGCTCTGCAGGCGCAACGTTGCGGATGGCTGTGACTGGAGCATGCCCACCGCCCCGGCAGGGACGGCGCGTCGCCCCTGGTCGGTCACGCTGGTCGTCGGTGGCCGTTCGGCATCGTGCTGAAGCTCCCCGCTGCGTCCGAGTGCATTGCTCGGGACCCTGGCTGGCGGAGCCATCACGGTGCACGTTGCGCGCCGGCAGACCCCAACGTGGGTCATCGCCCGGCCGCGATGACCTGGTCGGTTCCGTCGTCCCGCCATCCGTCCGGTCAACCAGCGAGCAGCGCCTCCAGTTCCGCCTGCGTGGCCAGCGTGTCGGGGTGCTTCTCGCCGAGAACCCGGGCACGGTCGTCCCTGACCCCGCGCAACTGGTCCACGGCTGCGGCCACGTCCCCGGTCATCGCGATGACCCGGGCAATCCCGAACCGGGTCCTGATCATCTCCGGGTGAAACTGATTGCCGTAGCGGGCGGTCCGCTCCCGCAGCAACTCCTCCAGTTCGGCGAGAGCGGTAGCAGGATCGCCCAGCTCGGCCTTGAGTATGGCGATGTTGAATCGGGTGATCATGACGGTCAGGTGATCGGACCCGAGCGCTTCGCGCTGGTCCAAGATGAGCCGCTCCTGCAGTTCCAGAGCTCCCGCCAGGTCACCCAGCTCCCCGGTGTAGCGGGCGATGTTCAACCGCACCAACAGGGTGTTGGGGTGCAGCTCGCCACGGATCCGCCGCACGTCCGGCAACAGCTCCAGATAGCCGTCCAGGGCATCCTGGTGGCGTCCCGACTCGCCGAGGAACTTGCAGATGTTCATACGGCTGAAGACCACCTGCTGGTGATCCTCGCCGAACACCGCGATCCGGTCCCGCAGCAGCTCATCATGGAGCGCGAGCGCCGTGTCGTACCGGCCGAGCATGCCATGCCAGTACGCGATGTAGTGGCGGCTCTCCAACACCGCCTGGTCCGTCGGCCCCAGCACGCGGAGCTGGTCCCCCAGCAGTTCCCCGTGCAGACGAAGAACCTCGGTCATGTTCCCGCCCCGACCGGTCCAGTACGCGATGTGGTGGCGGGTCTTCAGGGTGCGCGGGTCGTCCGCGCCCAGCACCCGTTCCTGGTCGGCCAGGACCGCCCGGTGCAGTTCCACCGCCTCGGCGAAGTCGCCGACCTCACCGGTCGCGTACGCGATGCGGTCCAGGGACTCCAGCAGACGCGGATCGTCGTCTCCGAAGACGCGGCGCTGGTCCGGGAGCAGGTCCCTGTACAGCTCCCGGGAGCGTTCGTAGGCCCCGGCCTTGCCTGTCCAGTAGGCCGTACGCTCGCGCGCGCGCACGGCCGGGGCGGAGTCGCGCCCGGGGCGCTCGGTCAGCCGGTCCGCCCAGGCCGCCCAGCGGTCCCGGTTCACCGTCGCCTCGGGCGCCGCCCGTCGCTCCAGACTGTCCAGCAGCAGGTCGTACAGCGAATCGTCGCGCTCTGCCGCCTGCCACAGGTGCTCCGGCTCCGCTTCCTCGGCGTAGGCGTGCAAGGGGTCGTCGGGTGTGTGCTGTTCCATGGGAGCCATGATGGCCAACGCCTCGTACAGCGCGCGATGGCCGCCGACCATGTCCTGGTCGTCCGCCACGTACTCGATCAGACTCGGGTGGTGGACGCCGAACAGCTCGGTCCCGGCCCGATGCGCCGACCTGACCACCAGGCCCGGCACCAGCTCCAGGATCTGCTCCAGTGTCTCGTCGTCGTCCGGACCTCCCAGCTCCACGACGGCCCGAGCGAGCAGCGCGCGGGGCAGGGTCACTCCCGGCCCGGAGGCTGCGATGACGACCAGGACGGCGTCGAGCCACGCTCCCTGCCCACCGGGGACCAGCTGCCGCAGTGGCCCCAGCACCTCCAGGTAGACCTGATTGAACGACACTCGGCCACTGCGTGCCGGTGAACCGCGATGACCGGCCAGCACCTTGGTGAGCTGCCAGTTGCCGCCCGTCCGGCCGATGATCGGCTCATGGCCGGCCTTGGACACGTGGCGGCTTCGGAGATAGTCCTGCAACTGCCGTTCGTCGGGCGCGGGCACCGGCTCACGATGCCAGTCGCCGTGCAGCGGGATCCCGTCGCGGACAGTGGCCACCACGCCGAACCAGCCGGGCGCAGTATCCCCCAGCCCGACCAGGCCTTCGACGAGACCTCGGCGGTTGACCGGGTTCACCTGGTCCAGGCCGTCCACGATCACCCGCACCGGTTCCTGTCGCTCCATCAGGCTGAGCGGACCACCGACTTCGGCAACCGGCGTCGGCAGCAGCGCCCGCTCGGCCTGTGATACCTGCGCGCGGTACGCGATGCGTGCCTCGCCGAACCCCGGCAGGTGCGTCCGGAGCTGCTCGGCGAGCTGCTTCACCGACGTCCCGGACGCCCAGTGGGAGTCGCTGAGCCGGACGACCGCAGCGACGGGCGGGAGACCGTCCGCCTCCTCAGGCGGCAGCAGCTCCGGCCGGCACAGGGCGGTGGCCAGCGTCGTCTTCCCGGTCCCCATGGCACCTGTCACGGCGACGAGCCGGTTGTCGCGGACTGCGCGGGCGAACCGCGCCAGCTCTTCGGGCGGCTGGAAGTGGCGCAGCGCGGGCAGCAGCACGTCGTGATCGGGAGACCAGGCCAGTGGGCTCAGCTCACTGTCGTAGGCCACGTTGTGGGCGAGCCAGGGTCCGTACGGATCCGCCGGACCGGCGCCGCCTCCGTCGAAGGACACGGATTGCGGGATCTGCCGGGCCAGCCGCGCGCCCACGGCGCCGCGCAGTGCGGCCGTGCGCAGCTCGGGGTCGAGCCGCACGTCGCCCTGCCGGACAAGCCGGTTCAGGGCCTTGGAGAACTGCATGGCGTAGGACACTCGCAGGTCCGAGGAGGACACCAGCTCAATCCGTCGGCCGGTGCTCATTGCGGGGCGGAACCAGTCATTGGCCGCCGCGAGCAGTGCCTCACCCGACAGGCAGGCGTCCAGGACGACGGTCAGCTCCGGCACGCCGCCGTGTGCCAGGGCCAGTTCGCTCAGCCGCCCCGGCAGGTCGAACGCTGTCTCCGGACCGGGCTGCTTCGGGGACGAACGGACCGGAAAGAGGAACTCGCCCTCACGGAGAGTGTGGCCGTGCCCCAGGAAGGCCAGGACGAGGCAGGCTCCCTCCGCCGACGCCTCTTCGAAGGCTTCCCCCACTGCGTGGACCACCTCGTCCACTGTCACAGGGTCGGTCAGCAGGCCGTCGCCGAAGGCCGGCACGCAGTCGCCGCGCGCCGGGTCGAGCAGCAGCTCGCGCAGCTCCCCCGCCGCCGCATCCAGCAGCTCCAGCCTGTCTTCCGGTTTGAACTCGACGGCATCCCAGTGGGACGCGATCACCAATGCTCTGCGCTCATCCGTCACCCGCGCATTATCCAGCGTGAAACTCCGTCAATTCAGTGTTCTAACCACATGAGTTGCCGGTCACTGCCGACGTCCCTCCTGGAACTGCCACGCACCGCCAATCGTCCTGGTGAGAGAACCAGGCGCCGCGCGTGCCCGCGCGGACGAGGGATGAACAAGGAGACACATGGCTGAGCTGGTCATGGTGCACGGCATCGGGCCCCAGGACGAGACCGAACAGCGATTGCAAAGGGACTGGACACTCGCCCTGGCGCGCACCCTGCGGGACAACGGCCGGGCCGAGTCCGCTGACCGGCTGGACGGCGGCTGCGTGTCAGTGGGGATGGCCTATTACCGGCATCTGTTCGCGCCCTACGTCCCGCGCGACGACTACGACGTCCCGCTGCCGGCGCCGATGGCGGTCACCGGCGAGGAGATCGCCAGGGACATCATCGGAAACATCCGAGCCCACGCTTCGAACCCGGTGGACAACGCACAGGCCGCCCGTGCACTGGACGAGCTGGACGCCGAGCTCGGCCCGGTGCAGGGACCGTACGCGCCGTTGCGCGTGCTGGTCTCGATGCTGGGGCGGCTCGGACCGATCGCCCGGTCCGGCTTCGCCGCACTGAGCAGTACCGGCGTGTTCCATCTGGGACAGGTCGCGGCATACCTGCACGACGAGACCGCGAGGGAGGGAGCGATCGAAGCCGTCCTGTCCCAGGTGTCGCCCGAGACCAAGGCGGTGGTGGCCCACTCGCTCGGCACGGTCGTCGCCTACGAGGCCCTGCACAGGCTCGAGCAGCCGCTGCCGCTCCTGCTCACCTTCGGTTCGCCGCTCGGCCTGCGCTCGATCATCCACGGTCGGCTGCGACCCCAGCCGCTGTCCTCGCCCGGCCACGTCAAGCGCTGGGTGAATGTCGCCGATCGGGACGACTACATCGTCGCCACGCTCCGCCTGCGCACGCTGTTCCCGGACAACGACGCCGTGCTGGAACGCACTCGGCTGGTGAAGAACCGCAATTCCCGGCCGCACTCGGCCGTGGAGTACCTCAAGCACTGGCAGACCGTGGAGCCGCTCGCCGAACTCCTCTGACGCGACTTCGCCGCAGGACACCCCCGGTCAGCCGGCTTCGTTCACTTCTCACGCGGCCAGCTCAGCTGCCCGCCGCAGCCTCATCCGGAAGCGGGCATCAACTCACGAACCGCCCCCTCTCAAAATCCGCGACGTCGATGCTGGCGCCGTTGAAAACCAGGGCGTGACCCAACCTGACATCACCATCTGAGCAACACCTGCAGACCGAAAAGAACAGCACCGACCCTCCAGGGAGCGGCAGTTCGGCACGATTCCGTGGAGCGTCAGCTGGCGCGGGCCCACGTCGGAACTGCTGGAGCGGTGCTCACGGCCGTGCCCGATGGGTGCCCGACAGGTCGGTGAACCGCGGTCAACAGAGGGTGCCACGGAGAGCCGGAGGGTTCGCCGTGGCACCCTCTACCGTTGGTCAGACCGCGAAAGGGGTCCGTGACCATGTCCCCGATCCGCACGAGAAGCTGCCGCACGGGGTCGTCCTGCAGCGACTTCAGCGAAAGCGCTAGTAGGGCTTTGTTAGGTACCCCGATTGATCATCTCCGGATAGGTTGTGATGTTCTTTCAGGTGTGACACCTGAGGAGATGGACACGGTCCGCACGCGCTTGGAGGCGTTCGCGGAGGAGATGCTCGGTTCTCTGGCCCGGCGGGATCAGCGAGCCAAGGGCGAGCTGTACCTGCGCGGGCTGATGCTGGACGGCAAGCGCAAGTCGATGCAGCCGATGGCCGAGCGCCTGGGCGTGGACCACCAGCAGCTCCAGCAGTTCGTGGCCTCCTCGACCTGGGACTGGGCCAAGGTCCGTGAGCGGCTGGCTCGTTGGGCTGCCGCTCACATCTCGCCGGAGGCGTACGCGATCGACGACGTGGGCTTTCCCAAGGACGGCTACGACTCACCGGGTGTGGCGCGGATGTACTGCGGCGCGCTGGGAAAGCGCGGCAACTGCCAGATCGGCGTCAGCGTCAATCTGGTCAGCGACCGTGCTTCCTCGGCGGTCAACTGGCGCCTGTTCCTTCCCGAGAGCTGGGACGACACCAAGAACACCGGCGATGCACTGCTGACCGGGGCAATCCAGCGCCGACGCGCCAAGGCGGCCATCCCCGACAGCGAGCGGCACAAGGAGAAGTGGCGCCTGGCCCTGGACATGCTCGACGAGGTCCGCGAGGGCTGGGAACTTCCTGACCTGCCGGTGGTAGCCGACGCCGGATACGGCGACGCGACCGGCTTCCGCGAGGGCCTGACCGAGCGCGGCCTGACCTACGCCGTCGCGGTCAAGGGCACCACCACCGCCTACCCGGGCGACGCCGTCCCCGACCGCCCGCCCTACAGCGGCCAGGGCCGCCCGCCCGGACCCGCCTACCCCGGCCAGCACAGCACTCTGCGCCAACTCGCCCTGAAAACCGGGCGATCGGCGGCACGAACCGTGACCTGGCGCCAGGGCAGCAAGACCACGAAGCACAACCCCCACGCCGAGATGCGCTCGCGGTTCCTGGCGCTGCGGGTCAGACCCGCAAACCGAACGATCCGCCGCGCCGCCGACGGCTCCCTGCCCGAGTGCTGGCTGCTGGCCGAATGGCCGCCCGGCGCCGCCGAGCCCACCGACTACTGGCTCTCCACCCTGCCTGCCGACACCCCGCTGCGCGAACTGGTCCGCATCGCCAAGATCCGCTGGCGCGTTGAACACGACTACCGCGAGCTCAAGGACGGCCTGGGCCTGGACCACTTCGAGGGCCGCAACTTCCCCGGCTGGCACCGCCACGTCACCCTCGCCTCCCTCGCCCAGGCGTTCTGCACCATGCTCAGGCTCGACCCAAAAGCGCCTGCGCCGGCCTGACCCTCTACGCGGTCCTCCGCGTGCTTCAGGCCCTCCTGGCCACCTGGACCGGCGCCTGCTCGATATGCGGCCAATCCGCACCGACACCAGAACCACACCACAGGACCTAACAAAGCCCTACTAGAAGACTGCTGAAAATCTTTTGCGTTCTGGCCCCGGACCGGCAGGTCCGGGGCCAGTCTTGTGAGCATGCAGGGGGAATGGGCCGGGGAGATGGTCGGGCCGGATGTGTGGGAGACCTGCCGGGAGTTGATCCCGGCAGGGAGTGTGTTCGCTTTCCTGGCCGAGCATCGTGAGGTGCTGTTCCCGCCGGAGTTCTTCGCGGACATGTATCCGTCGGCCAACGGACGGCCGTCGTTGCCGCCGCAGGTGCTGGCCGCGACGGTGGTACTGCAGAGCCTGCAGGGGCTGTCGGACTTCGAGACAGTCCAGGAACTGCGGTGTGACCTGCGCTGGAAGGCCGCCTGCGGGCTGGGCCTGTACGACACCGCCTTCGATCCCTCGCTGCTGACCTATTTCCGGCGCCGGCTCGCCCGCTCGGCCGACCCGACGCGGATTTTCACCAAGGTCAAAGAGGTGGTGACTGCCACCGGTGTCCTCAGAGGAAAGCAGCGCCGGGCGCTGGACTCCACCGTCCTGGACGATGCGGTGGCCACTCAGGACACCGTCACCCAGATCGTGGCCGCGATCCGCCGCGTGATCCGTGAGGTCCCCGGCGCCGGCGAGGTCGCCGGCCGGTGGTGTACTGCTCACGACTACACCGACCCCGGCAAACCCAGGATCGCCTGGAATGACGAAGCCGCCCGCGAGGCGCTGGTCGACGCCCTGGTGACCGACGCGCTCAACATGCTCGGCCGTCTGCCCGAGCGTGAGCTGGGCGAGCGGGCCGCGAACGCGGTGGGCCTTCTCGCCCTCGTCGCAGGCCAGGACGTGGAGCCGGCCGAGGACTCCGACGGCCGCGACGGACGCTGGCGCATCGCCAGGCGCACCGTGCCCGACCGGACGGTGTCCACCGTCGACCCCGATGCCCGGCACATCCACAAGAACCGAACCCGCCACCAGGAGGGCTTCAAAGGACACGTGTCCTTCGAGCCAGAGGCCGGACTGTTCACTGCCGTCGCGTTAACCAGCGGCTACGGGCCGGACAACCACGAGGCCGCCGTCGCGCTGGACCTGCTGGCCGACAAAGACCACAGCGAGGGCGAGACGCTGACCGTGCTCGGCGATTCCGCCTACGGCACCGGCGACCTGCGTGAACAACTGACCGCCCAGGGCCACGTCCTGGTGGTCAAGCCGCCGCCGTTGCGGCAGGCCGTCCCCGGAGGCTTCACCATCGACGACTTCCACGTCGACACCGACGCCGCCACCGTGACCTGCCCGGCCGGACAGACCGCGAACCTGGGCCGCACCAAGGCCGACGGGGGCCGCACCGCCCAGTTCAAACGGCTGTGCACCGGCTGCCCACTGCGGGAACGCTGCACAACCTCCAAGACCGGACGGGTTATCAACGTCCACCCTCAGCACGAACTGCTGACCGCAGCCCGCGTCCAGGCCGCCACCGACACCGCCTGGCAGGACGAATACCGCCGATGGCGGCCCCCGGTCGAACGCGCCATCGCCTGGCTCGTCGCCCACGGCAACCGCAGAGTCCGCTACCGAGGCGTCATCGCCAACAACATCGCACTCCACCACCGCGCCGCCGCCCTCAACCTCCGCCGACTGATCAACCTCGGACTCACCCGCACCAACACCACCTGGCACCTCGCCCCGGCCACCCCATGACGAAGAAGGGGCCGCCCGGCCTACGGCCGAACAGCCCCTCAACAAGATTTTCAGCAGTCTTCTAGGCGTTCATGCCGCGGATCGACGCACGGACCGTCTGTCCCGCGGAGGCGACGTCGGACGGGAGATCAAAGGGGCGCCCGGGCAGCTCAGGAATATTGAGCACCGCCAGGAACCACCGATGACGGCGAACGTCATGTGGAAGGAGGCGATCCCGGCAACCGTGCCGGTGACCGCCTGGCCCCGGGGCGACGCCTTGAGAAACGCCCAGCGGCGGTCACTCGCCGTCGGCTCGGTATGCCAGCGGGCCAGGGCGGCGAGCCGGGGGCCGAAGGGAGGGCACCCGTCACCCCTCGGCTCCCGCGCCCCGCCGTGTCATACCGCGGAACCGAGGGGCTCTTCGCTCCTTTCAGTTTCAAGGAAGGAGGCGTCCCGAAAGGCTCTCAGCGCCTGCTTACGACTGACTCCCAGCCTCCCCAGGGTCTCTTCCTTCACCAGCCCCGCAGCCCGGAGCTCGACACACCGTCGCGCCAACTTCAGCCGCTCCGGATGGACTTCGGGCGCCTCATAGAAGAGTCCGTCCTTCAGCAGTTCGCCAACGGTGTCTGCGGACCGGCCCATGGTTCTCGCGATCTGCGCCCTTGCCATCCCGGACCTCTTGAGACGGACGGCCTCGGCCGCGTTACGGCGGCGCTCGGTCTGAAGGTCTTCCTGCCGCCGAGATGTGATTCCCGCGGCACTACGAGCATGAGACAGGGCATTTTCGGCCTGCTTGTGGGTCACTCGACTTTCGACGTTTCCGTTGATCGTCGTTGGGGTCGCTCGGGTGGGTGATGGGGGCCTGATCTGGCGGTGCGGGGCGGGACAGCAGAGAAGCATCGGCGGTGCTTGCGTCGCCTGCTGAGAGGGACCCGCCGATGCTTCCGGACACGACCGTACCCGCTTCGCTGCTGGCGGTGCTGACGTTCCTGCGGGGCTGTTTCACCACACCGACCTTCACCACCTTCGCCGCGCTGGTCACGGGCTTGATCGCGCAGACCGGCCGGGGCACGGTGACCGGCATGGTGACGGGCGCGGGATTGACGCGCGCCTGGTCCCACGACCGTGCCCACGCCTTCTTCTCCCGCGCGAGCTGGAACCCCGACCTGCTGGGCATCTCCCTCTCCCATCTGGTTGTGCGCCAACTCCTGCCAGCAGATGGGGTGTTGACAGTGGCGGTGGACGACACGCTGTTCAAGCGGCGCGGGAAGAAAGTCTTCGGCGCGGCCTGGCAGCACGACGGCGCGGCCCGGGGTCCGAAGCCGGTCGGGCGCGGGACCTGCTTCGTGGTGGTCGGCATCGTGGTCCAACTGCCGTTCCTGGCAAGGCCGGTGTGCCTGCCGGTGATGGCCCGGCTGTGGCGCCCGAAGCAGGAGCAGTCCAAGGTCGGCCTCGCCGCGTCCATGATCCGCCTGCTGGCCGCCTGCCACCACGGGCGGCGCATCCACGTCGTCGCGGACGCCGCCTACCACGGCAAGGCGCTCCGCGACCTGCCCGCGACCTGCACGTTCACCACCCGCCTGCCCGCGAGCGCGGTGCTGTACGACCTGGCCCCGCCGCCCACCGGGCGCCGCGGCCGACCCGCCCTCAAGGGCGAACGCCTTGGCACACCCAAGGACCTGGCCACCACCGCCGCCTTCACCAGGACCGAGGTCAAGCGGTATCAGCGGACCGACACCGTGCACCTGGCCGAGACCACCTGCCTGTGGTACGGCTCCTTCCACACCCGCACCGTCCGCGTGATCCTCCTGCGCGACGACACCACCGACACCGGCTACGACCTGGCGCTGGTCACCACCGACCTCACCACCCGCGCGGCCGGCCTGATCGCCCGCTACGCGTCACGCTGGTCGATCGAGGTCACCTTCGCCGAGGCCCGCGACCTGCTCGGCGTCGGTCAGGCCCAAAACCGCACCCGCTCGGCCGTCGAGCGCACCGTCCCGTTCGGTCTGTACTGCTACACGATCACCGTGGCCTGGTACGCGCTGCACGGCCACCACCCCCGCGACGTCGTCGAGCGCCGCGAGCGGGCCCCGTGGTACACCACCAAGGCCGAGCCGGCCCTGTCCGACATGGCCGCCAAGCTCCGCCGGGTGATCATCGCCGCCCGATTTACGCCCACCCGCCCAGGCCGGCCCACGGATGAGGAAATCCGCGCCGTCCAACAGGCGTGGGCCGCAGCCGGCGCAGCCTGATCACCCAAACCTGTCAGAACATCGAAAGTCGAGGGGTCAAGCCCACCTCGGCGGCGATGTCTGAAACACGCAAGCCCTCGCGTTGCAACAGCAGAGCCCGTTCGTCCTGCTCCTGGCACAGGAGACGCGACTGCTCGCGCTCCCGCTCCCGCCTCCTCTTGATCTCACCCTTGAACTCGCGGAGCAGGGCCGATTTGACGGAACGGGCAAACCGGACGCGCTCCCGCTCCTCCCGCATCTGCTCGCGGACGAAGTAGCCGCACCAGAACGGCATCCGATCGGTCAGGGCTCCGTCGCTCTTCGCCCCCCGCCTGAACATGGGATGCTTGGGACGCCTCTGCCACATCGCCTTCAGGACGGACTCGTCGGGGCTGTAGCCCCCGTCCTTGCGCAGCAGCAGCCGCTGCTCCTCGGTCAGGTCGGCCATAGCCGCTTCCCGGGCGACGCGCAGTTCCGCCGCCTCCGCCAGGTCCAACAGGGTTTCCCAGTCCCACTTGGGCACAGTGAGGCCGAAGCGGCCCCCCTCGTCATACCCGTCCCAACGGTTGATCTCGGCGCCGATGTACACCGCGAAACCGGCGGAATTCCACGCCCTCACGACGTCGTGCCACATTTTCGCCGAGGTTGCGGGCAGGTAAGCCACCAGGAGCAGGAGCTACGGATCAGAAGTTCCCCGTGCCCAAACCGCGCCAGATCGGCGGGGAGTCACGGGGAACTGCTGCGGTTGGCGGAGGCCACAGCCAGCAGACGCCGAAGCCGGTTTCCCACAGGTCAGACCTCAACTCGTCCCACCTCGCTCCTCAGAGGAGCTCAAGCGATGGTCCGAGTCAGGGGGGTGTCCACAGTGATCAACGCTGACAACTGCCGACAGCTCAGCAGCTGGCCACAACGTTGATCGACGGCCTGACCGCAGATCGGGAACCCGGCCTGTCACTTCTTCGGCTACTGATCGCACTCAGCGGCGCTTGACTCTCCCGACAAGACTCCGCCGACCGCTTGGTAACCTCCCGGCGGAGGAGTGTCATGACAGCGTGGATCATGTTGGCCTGCGGATGCTTGAGTGCGGTCAGGGGAGCGTTGACCTTGAGCGGTTGGAAAGCAGCGCAGTACCGGAATCACCAGAAAGCTGGTTGGGGTGCCATCGCGATGGGTGGCGGCATGGCCTTGAACGGAGTACCAAGGCTGGTCGGATGGTCCTATGAGGTGGCCGCAAACCTCGCAACCGTAGCCCTGATTCTCATCGTGCTCGGCGCGCTGCTTCAGGTCCTCGGCAGGCCTGTAAGAGCTCGAAGCACTACAAACGGGGATACGGACGCACGTCAGGGGCAGCCCGATTCCTGACATCAGCTTGACACCAACCGGCACGAACGGCGCTGGTCAACGCCGAACCTCAGCAGTCCGCCGGCCGAAGTACAGAGCGGGTTGACCGACATCGACACGTCCCCACGACCGACCTGATGAGGATGGGGCTCCAATCCCAAGCCCCAACAAGAAGGGGACAGTATGCAGACGGTCGTTCTAGGTCCCTGGGGGGACGTGACCATTTATGCATCCGGTGACAGCCTGCCCATCAAGCCGGGTCTCGCCATCCCCGACGAGCTGCGGCCCAACGATCGCTTTCGGCTCGCTCTGCTGCATGTGAGAAGAACTGGCTCGCTGTTGCCCTTTATTGCGGTCTGGCCTGAACTGTCGCATCTACCCGACGCAGAAAGCAGTGCTGCTCCCTGGACCCACGAAGAGTTGTTCGGGGTAATGCTCACCGAGTGGGGACGCGGCTGGCGATGCCGCGTATGCGACGGGCGGGTGGACGTACTTCAAGCAGCGAACATCCCTTTCTTCAGTGACCACCTCCGGCACCATAGGCAGGTCACTTGCTGTCCCCATTGCCGAGCACACGTAGACCGGGCGAGGCTGCATGCTGCGGTGATCTGGCCGTCGAATTAGAGCACGATCTCGCTCAGAAAACCGCGTGCTAGCCGATTCGGTAGGGCCGAATGCGAAGCTGAACTCGTCTGAAAGGTGAGTGCAGTACAGCAGCGAAGTACAACACCTCGGCAACTACAGCCCGACCAACAACGCACGTGCGGAGCCGTTCGGCCAGCCCAGCAGACCTCAGCAACCGCAGCGCCCGTAGCTCGCGTTAAAGGGGTAAGCAGTGCCCGAACCGTGCCCGACGGGGCGGGGAACCACGGTCAATAGCGGGCGTCTGGCCGCGCTTCCGTGCTCTCCAGCGCACGTTACGCCTGGCCAAAGTCGAGACCGAGCCCTCGAAGTGTGGTGATTCCCGAGCTCAGGGCTCAGACGAACGGCGAGAACCCCCTGCTTTCCAAGTGCGCAAGTGTCGCCTCAAGGCACGCGTCCGCGGACGCTAGGTCTGCCCTGAAGAACGACTCCGCACCCAGGGGGCCGCCAGTGACGATCACCATCCAGCGTTTCCCCCGTGAGCGCTCACCGTCAGCCTTGAAGACCACCGAGCACCCTCGCTCGGCCAGCCATCCCATCAGTTCCACTACGTCCATATCCGCTCCTGCAGGGAAGATCATGCCAGCCAACGGGTTCGGCATCTACGGGCCGTCCCGGGGCCGTAGAAGGTGCCCACGGTGCACCACGATGACAAGTGCTGACCACTCTCCTCTCAGGTCAGAGGAGTGATCGGCAGTTGCCCCGCAGGTCGGAGAATCGGCGCGTCACTTCTTCGGCCACTGATCGCATCCCAGCCTGGCTTGTCGCAGTCATTGAGACTCCACTGCCCTCAGCCGTTCACCTCGAACGAGTCGATCCAACTCTGTGATGTACGCACGGGGGTAGTGCGAAAGTGACGGGATGACTCGAGCCGAGACTGCGTACCACGGAGAGCTGGGCGAGTACTTCGCCACCCTTGCCACGGACAACGCCTCCAACGCCCACACCGATCGGCCGGCCATGCTCAAGCTGGCCGGAGACGTGGGCGGTCTGCGGGTACTGGATGTCGGGTGCGGGGCCGGGCACTACGCGGCCGAGTTGCGAGACCGCGGGGCGGCGGACGTCGTCGGGGTGGAGGGCAGCAAGACTCTGCTGAGCGCCGCGCGCAAGCGGCTCGGTGAAGGCGTCGAGCTTCACCAGCATGACCTGGAGGAGCCGCTGACGTTCCTGAAGGACGCCTCGTTCGACCTTGCGGTGATGGCGCTGGTGTATCACCACGTTGAGGAGCGCGAGCAGTTGCTCGCCGAGCTGCGGCGCGTGCTTCGCCCCGGTGGAACGCTACTCGTCTCCACCACGCACCCCGCAGGTGAGTGGACATGGTTCGGAGGCTCGTATTTCGCCGACGAGCGTGTCGAGGCCGCCCTCGACGGGGGGTTCACCATCCGCTATTGGCGGATGACACTGGAGAAGTTTCTCGGGGAGCTGCTCGGGGCCGGGTTCGTGCTGGAGCAGCTGGTGGAGCCGCGGGCAGTGGAAGAGGCCCGCGAACTCGATCCCCGCCGGTACGAGAAGACCCACACCGTGCCCTACTTCCTGGCCGTCCGGCTGCGCCGCCTGTAGGCGGCTCCGGTTCGCGATCACTGACGGGTCGGCGGCACCCCACCCTGCGCTGGAGCTGCCCATCAGATGGGCGACGACGTAGCAGTCGGCGACGGGATATGGGCGCCCATCCCGTCCCGCGAGTACCTGGCCCGGTCTGGGCCCTCATCGCCGCAAGCTTCGTCGAATGCCCGCCGGGCCCGCTGCCCCGAAAGTGGGAGGAGTACCTGGTTCTCCGCGAGCGCGTCACCCAGCGCCTCCTCCGTCTTCCCGACCCCGTCTGATGCGGGATGCTCGGGTCCGTGGCCTGCGCGTGGCCACCTCCGGACAGGCACCAAAGGGGCCTGGTCACAGCGGGCACGGCGAGAGTCCGTCTTCGCCTTCGACGACAAGATCTGCCACAGCTGCAGGCCGGCGCCCGACCGCCCCGCGTTCCGTACCGCTTTGCGCTCGTCGAACTGCATCGCCCCTCGGGGCGCGCATCATCAAAGGAGGGGGACCATCGACGAGGAGTGGCGATGAGGTTGTCGTTCCTTGATCCTCTCTACGCAGAGCCGGGCCCGTTCGCCTCCGTGTACCTGGACACCTCCCGAGACGTCGAACATCCCGAGCGGGCGATCGCGCTGCGCTGGCGGCGGCTGCGCGAGAGTCTCTCCCGTCAGGGCTCGGACCGGGCGCTGCTGAACGTACTGGAGGAGGTGGTCGGCGCCGACACAGAGGTGCCGGGGGTGCACGGTCAGGCCATCTTCGCCGCCCACGGCACGCTCGTCCTGGACGGGGAGCTGCCCAGGCCGCCCGAGCACGACTCCGCACGCTACAGCACCCTGCCGGACGCGATGCCCCTGGTCACCCAGCACGTTCCGGAGATCCCTTACATGGCCGTAGTCGTCCACTACGGCGGCCTTCCGACCGCCGAGACCCACGGCTGGGTAACTGTGGAGGCGGAGACCGGCACCTGGCCCGCGTCCACCGTCACCCCGGGTGAGCGGCTGCATCGCAGGATCGCGGTGGCGACCTGGCACCGCACCTCCCTCCGGCTCGGCCATCGGCTGGACGAACGGGCGCGTCGCGCCCATGCCGACGCCGTCGTCGTGGGCGGGGACGAGTGGGCGTGCAACGTACTGATCCGCCGCCTGCCGCACACCCTGCGGGACAAGGTCGTACGCGTGGGCGGCCGGACCCCCACCGACACCGGACGCGCCCTGTTGGAACCGCAGCTCGACGGCGTCTTCCGCGGCTGCATGGCCGCGCACGATCGGGAACTCGTGGACATCTTCATCGGCCGGCGTGCCCTGGACGGACCCATGACGGAGGGGCTGGCCGCCACCGTCGCCGCCCTCCAGCGCGGCCAGGTCGCGGCTCTGCTGCTGAACCGGCCGCCAGGGTCTTCGCTGCGGCTCTGGACGGGCTCCCAGCCCACTCAGCTCGCCCTGACCGAGGCGGAGCTGATGTCCTTCGGCGTGCGGGCCCCGCGCGAGGAACGCGCCGACGAGGCCCTCGTCCGGGCCCTCGTCGGCACCGGTGCCGAGCTGGTCGTCGTACCGGAGAGCGAGCTGAGGCTGTACGAGGGCGTGAGCGCCCTGCTGCGGTACACCGACCCGGGGACCCCGTCCTGACGCCGGCGCGCTGCGCCTCCCGGATCACGGGTCGCTCCTTGCGCGCGACCGCCGCGGATCGCGCCGCGCGCGGAACGTGCCGACACTGTCGGCCACGGGTCCGTGCTCGCCGACGCCATCCTCCAGATCCGGCTCGGCGGTGACCTCGCCCTGTTCCAGGCGCTGAACCGGCTGCTGCCGGAGACCGAGGACGCCGCCGAGGGCACCGTGCTCGACCGTGCCTTCATCGCTTCCTACGCCATGCTGCGGGCGCCCCAGGGCATCTGCTGTTGCAGACCCTGCGCTCCGACGACCGGTGGATCACCGTTTCGTCCACGGACAACGACCGCTGTCGCGGCGTGCAAGGCACCCGGCGCGTCGTACTCGTGAGGCCGGCGGACCTCACCACGCCCGGGATCTCCGACGGCGAACGGGTGGACCCCGTGAGTTTCTGGACGGACGGCACCGAGCGCCGCGCGGAGGACTTCCGGCTGGTCGCCCACCGACCGCACCCGGCTGCGCCGCCGCCTCCTGCCCGGAGACCGACGTCCTGGTGCCGCTGGACAGTACGGCCGAGATCAGCAACAGGCCGACGTCGAAGGGAATCGTGGTCAGACCGGAACGCACCACGACCGAGGCCGCCGGCGCCACCGCCACGGCCCCGCGGTCCGGTGGCCCATGAAGGGAACCCCGAGGACCTGGTCCGCGCGGCCCACACCGTGGGCGTGACGACAACCGTCTCCTGGCGGCCGTACGGGGCATCCCCCGGGCGGAATTCGTCCCCGCGGGCGAGGTGGCATCCGCGTACCGGGGCAACCCCGTTCCCCTCCCCCACGGGCAGGTGACCACCCAGCCCTCGCCGATCGCCATGTTGGGCTCCGCTCTCGGCCTCACCGGAGACGAACAGGTTCTGGAGGTCGGGACCGGATACGGCTGGCAGACCGCGCTGCCGCCCCGCTTGGCCGCGTACGTCGGCACCGTCGAGCGCCGGCCCGACCCGGTCGACGAGGCCCGCCTGCGGCTGGCCGGGCAGGGCGTCGGCAATGCCGAGGTCGTACTCGGCGACGGGACCCTCGGGATGCCGACCCGTGCCCCGTACGACGCCGTCATCGTCTGCGCGGCCTTGCCGCGAGTGTCTGAGCCGCTCGTGGATCAGCTCCGCACCGGTGGCCCGCTCGTCCAGCCGATCGGGCAGGGCGGGCAGGAGCGCGTCGAGCTGTACGAGCGGCCGGGCCCGCGGCCTGGTGCAACGCAGGACGGTCACCGCGGCCCGGTTCGTCCGGCTGTACGGCGCCCATGGCTACGACCAACGGTGACGCGCTCAGCGCTGATAGGTCCCGACCAGGGTGCCGGAGGCCAGCTCCCTGCCCTTCAGGGCACGGTGCACGTCCTCGGCACCCGGGTGGTCGTGCAGCGGCAGCGGCTCGGACAGGGCGTACAGGCGGAAGAAGTAGCGGTGCGGCCCATGCCCCGGTGGAGGCATCGGCCCTCCCCAGCCCACGCGGCCGAAGCCGTTGGGCCACGGCAGGCCCCCGTGGGGCTTCTGGCCCTCCGCCGCGCCGGTGGTCCCCGGATCGATGCCGGTCACCAGCCAGTGCAGGAAGGTCGTCCCCGGCGCGTCCGGGTCCTCGCACAGGAGCACCAGCTCCGTGGTCTCGTGGGGCACCCCCGACCAGGTCAGGGGTGGTGAGATGTTCTCACCCTCCCCGCTGTACCTACGGGGGATCACCGTTTTGTCGTCGAACGCGGTGCTGCTGAGTTCAATTCCGCTCATGCGCGCCGCCATACCCGCAACGGCGGCACCGGCACCGGTCCGCACCCCCAAATCCCCCGTTCGGCCGAGCTCACCCGGGCCGCCCCCGGAAGCGGGGGTGAAGATGGCACTGTGCCGACAAGGATCCTGCTCGAGAGCCACCCTGGCGTGGGCAAGACGACCGCCCTCCGTCGGCTGGCCGCGCTGCTGCCCACCCACGCGGCCACCGGCTTCACCACCGAGGAGATCCGGCAATCCGGCGCCCGCGTCGGATTCGCCCTGGAGACTCTGACAGGCCGGCGGGAGGTACTCGCCCATGTCGACCTGCCCGGTCCGCCACGGGTAGGGAAATACGGCGTCGACCTGGACGTCATGGAACGACTGGCGCTGCCGTCGCTTCGGACGGCAGCAGCCAAGGAGGCTACAGGGCGGCTGGTGCTCATCGACGAGCTGGGGCGGATGGAACTGGCGTGCACGGCGTTCCGGCACGCGGTCGACGCGCTGTTCGTCGCAGAGGTCGACGTCGTCGCCACGGTCCACACGCACCGCGATCCGTTCACCGACGCCCTCAAGCGGCGCGCCGACATCGAAGTCGTCCAGCTCACTCCGGCAAACCGGGACGTCCTGCCGGGGGAGCTCGCGGCCCGGCTGCAGCAGCCCCGGCCGCACGGAAGGCCCCCCTCTCACGGATGAGTGACCGGCCCACCTCCGACCTGCCGAAAGCAGAGTCGGGGCGACAGGATGGGAAGTCGCCCGGTCGGTGCAACCGGCGGCGCCCACTACCAAGGGCTGTCCAATCCGCAGCGGCTGCCTGAATGCGCCTTGCGGTCTCCGTCGGCTCAACCGCCATGAAGCCCCCCTGGCTCAAGGCGTTCACTCGCAGGTCCCGGGCTGAAGCCTGGGCACAGCAACCAGGTGGAAAACTTTGACACTTCGACCGAGAACGGACAACAGACACCAGATCGGCAACGCTGGGGGCGTGTCGCTTGCCGCGGCGACAAGGGCGCCGAGGGAGGCACCGGTCAGGAATGGTCGCCTTCCACATGGGGACCCTGTGCGCCGAGTCCTTCGCTCTCGATCGGGTAGGCGGGCCGGTTTGCCCGGCCCGCCCCCCACACCACCGGACATGCGGGCCCGCATCCGGCGGTTCGTCCAGCTGATCTCAGGCGAGCTTCAGGCGGGACCACGAGCCCTTGAACGACTTGTAGCCCTGCGCATCCCAATAGGCTTTATTCATAGCGATTTCCAGTGGTTTCAGGTGGGAGGCCCGCCAGTATCGCTTGCGTTGCACTGCAACGCCTTGCTCCTGGTCTCCAAATTCGTAACCGAGCTTCTGGAGCATGGAGTTCTTGCGCTGACTGGTCTTCCACTGCACCCACTGGGCCTGCCGTAGCCTGCGGCGGGTCCAGTGATCAATCTCCTCGAAAACCCGAAGGCTGTCGGAGAGACTGAAGTAGGCCACCCAGCCGACCGAGAAACGGTTGAGTTTGTCCATCCTGTGGGCCATCGATACGCCCCACGTCCGGGAGGTGACTCGCCGAACGGTGGACTTTAGCCGTCTCACGGCCTTCCGGTCCACCCGGATCTTCACCTGCCCTTTGGCGAGGTAGTACCCGAATCCCAGGAGTGACGTCCACCAGATGGGGCACGCCTTCGACTTCTCACGATTCACCCTCAGTTTCAAGGTCTTCTCAATGAAGGCCGTGACCGAGGCGAGGGTCCGCTGCGCCGCTCGCTCGGACCGGACGAAAATCATCACATCGTCCGCGTACCTCACGAACCGGTGTCCGCGTTTGAAGAGTTCGCGGTCAAGGTCGTCCAGCATGATGTTCGACAGCAACGGGGACAAAGGGGAACCCTGCGGGGTCCCTTCCTCGTTCCTCACCATCACGCCGTCGCTCATAATCCCGGCTTCCAGGTACCGCCGAATCAACTTCAGGACCTTTCTGTCCCTCACCCGGCGAGCCACCCGCGCCATAAGCGCATCGTGATTCATTCGGTCGAAGAACTTGTCGAGGTCCAGGTCCACGGCCCAACGGTTTCTGTCCTGGACGGCCCGGCGACCAACCCTTACGGCTTGGTGGGCCGAACGCCCTGGTCGGAACCCGAACGACGCCCCAGAGAAGTGGGGATCGAAGACGGGCACGAGGGCCTGCGCAATTGCCTGCTGGATCAAGCGATCCAGCACCCGTGGGACACCTAGCATCCGCTCCCCACCATTCGGCTTAGGGATGGTCACCCGACGGACAGGAGCGGGCTTATATGTCCCCGCATCGAGCTCAGCCCATACCTTGGGCCAGTTCTGGGCGATCCATGGCCGGAGTTCATCCGTCGTCATCCCATCAACGCCGGGGGCACCCCGGTTTGCTTCGACGCGCCTGAGCGCCGCGAGAAGGTTCTCCTTCGAGAACACCGTCTCCCAGAGGGAGACCTCGCGGTGATTGTTGTCCGCGTGTAGCGCCGGCTGGTCACTGCGCCCCTTGGGCTGGGCGGTCGTATGCACCGACCCCGTCACCCCAGGGTCTGCCGGGGCAGATTTACGGCGGTCATCGTGACCTGCGCGAGCAGACACCCTTCTTCCAATCCGCTAAACGTTCGGCCCTTCCCGAGTCCTTGTCGGCCTACTGCCTTCCCGTCTCGGTACTATGACCTCTGCTGACTTCTGTCCGGCAAACCAGTGCCATTGCTGGCATCGGTCGTCACAATCCCGGCCGACACACCGTTACAGGTGACACCCGGGCAGACCTCCCCGAATAAGAACAGCAACTTTCCCCGGATCGCCGCCGCATATACTCTGCGTCTTTCTTGGTGAGAACGGGCTTCGATGCAGTCAGCCACCTTGCCCAAGACGCCTAGCCTCAAATGCGGTTCTTGTACATCGGTACCCGGTTTTGCCTCCGGCTTCCTTCGGACCCCACCTCGCGATGACGCCCTTGCCGTTCGGCTAGCGAGTTAGTCTCACCTCTTCTCGTCGGGACTTTCACCCTTTAGCTGCTGCCCATGTCGGGCGTACTGACTCCTCCCCCACCTGAAGGTGGGGGCTTCTCGCTATGCCGGTTGGGCTTCGCGACGGACCAGCCCGGCCCGTAGAACGTTCAGGGCGCCCACCGTGTCCGCGTGTGCCTGGTGGCCGCACGAGACGCAGCGGAACTTCTGTTGTGTGGGCCGGTTCTCCTTGGCGGTGTGCCCGCATACGGGGCACCGCCGGGAGGTGTTGCGGGGGGCCACGGCCATCACTTCCCGTCCGGCGCATTCTGCCTTGGCGGTGAGGATCGTCAGGAACACCCCCCATCCGGCATCAGCGATCGAACGGTTCAGCCCGGCCTTGGCGACGGCCCCGTTGGGCAGGAAGCTGCCCGGCGTGGCGGGGTCCGGCTTCGGAGCCGGGACCTTGCTCATGTTGCGGATCCTGAGGTCTTCGTGCGCGATGAAATCGTGGTCACGCACCAGGTTCAGCGCGGTCTTGTGCGCGTGGTCCAGGCGCTGACGGCGGACCTTGCGGTGCAGCCGCGCCACAACCTCCACGGCCTTGCGTCGGCGCTTCGAGCCGCGCTTGCACCGGGCGAGGGCCTGCTGCGCGGCTTCGAGTTTCGCGGCGGCCTTCGCCCCGTGCCGGGGGTTGGGTACGAACTCGCCGTGGGAGTCGGCGAGGAAGTTCGCTATGCCCAGGTCGATGCCGACCATGCTGCCGGTCGCCGGTAGGGGCTCGGGCTGTTCCTGGTCGGCGGTGAGGATGACGTACCAGCGCCGACCTTCGCGCTTGACGCTGATCGTCTTGACCTTCCCGGCCACCGGCCGGTGCTGGTGCACCTTGACGTGTCCGACGCCCTGGAGGCGGATGCGGGTGACGGGGTCGTGCGGGGTGGCATCCCAGCGGCAGCCGTCGCCGTCCTTCGGGAAGTCCACGGTGTCGAACCGCTTGGCCGAACGAAAGCGCGGATACCCCGGTGCCTCTGCGGCCTTGACCCGACGGAAGAAACCGGTGAACGCCTTGTCCAGCCGTCGCAACGTCGCCTGCTGAGAAGAGAACGACCAACGGCCCTGGCGTTCCGGGTCGAAGTCCCGGATGTCCTTGAGCTGGGCGGACTGCTGCCCGTACCGGACCGTCGTCTTCGAGCTGTGCCGGTAGGCATCGCGGCGTTCTTGCAACGCGCCGTTGTAGAGCGAGCAGTGGTCACGCAGCATCTCGGCGAGCGCGCCCTGCTGGCCCACGGTGGGCCGCATGAGGAACTTGTACGCACGGATCATCCGGCCCACCCCCTTCCTGGCCCGCTTCGGAGATCATACTACGCTTGGCGTGTGTCACCACGATGGGAACCAAACCCCGATATTCGTACCGGTCGCCACGTCGTCTCCCACCTCCATGCCCACTTGGTGTTCGTCACCAGGTACCGGCGCGGCGTGTTCGATGACGACATGTTGAAGCGGTGCGAGGAGATCATGCGCGAGGTCTGCGGCACGTTCGAGGCGGAGCTGCGGGAGTTCAACGGCGAAGCCGACCATGTGCACCTGCTGGTGCACTACCCGCCGAAGGTCGCCCTGTCGAAGCTGATCAACAGCCTCAAGGGCGTCAGCTCCAGGTACCTGCGAGCGGAGTACACCGGGCGAATCAACCGGATCGGCATGGGATCGGTGTTCTGGTCCCGCTCCTACTTCGCGGGATCCTGCGGCGGAGCACCGCTGACCGTGATCCGCCAGTACATCGAAGGGCAGAAGCGGCCTGCCTGACCATCCCCCAGGCACAGCGAACTCCGGCGCTTCGCGCCTCCGGACCAAGGATGCGTTTCCCTCCCCGGCTGAAGCCGGGGATACCCACGCAAGATCAGGGATGGAACGCGCTGTGGGCGTGGCCATTGATCCCGGGTGGATGCACACAGCGCTTCGCACCGTGCTGTTGCTTCAAAGCCTCAGCGGCAGTCGAGCAGGCCCGCGTTGCGCTTGGCATCGAGTATCCGCCGCACGCTGTCGTTGACCTTGGCCCGGAACGAGGCGTCCTGCCGCATCCGGGTCTGGACGGCCTGTGTCATCGCGGGTACGGTGCTCGGCCGCACCGTGAGGATCATGTCTCCCCCGGCCGCGATGAAGTTCACGGCCCGCTGGGCAGGGCTGAAGGACCGTACCGCGACCGCGTTCCCGAGGTCATCCGAGATGACCACTCCCTTGAAGCCGAGTTGGCTGCGCAGCAGGTGATCGATGACCGTCGGCGAGAAGGCCGCCAGGTGCTTGGCGTCGATCTTGGTGTAGGTGGCCGACGAGACCATCACGAAAGGTGACCCGGCCCGGATCCCGGCCCGGAACGGCGTGAGGCTGGAACTGCCGGCGGTCGTCACCGAGTCCACGACGTTGGCGGTGGTGTCGGTGTTGCCGATCACCTGGCCCAGCCCGGGAAAGTGCTTGAGCGAGGTCAGTACGCCCGACTGCGCGAAGCCGGCGGCGAAGGCGCCGGTGTGGGAGGTCACGGTGTCCGCGGTATGGCCGTACTCGCGCTGGAAGGAACCGATGGGGATGTTGCGGGTGCCCAGAGCGGCCGGGACCACGTCGGCGACCGGTGCCAGGTTCAGGTTGACCCCGGCAGCCTTGAGCTGCTTGGCCCATCCGGCGGCCTGGGTACGCAGCGTCGCGGTCGGCCAGCTGCCCTGGGTCAGGCCGCTGGGCATGGCCGAGAAGCCGGGCCCGTTGAGCACCTGCACCCGGCCGCCCTCCTGATCGGTCGCGACCAGGAGGCCGACCCGCCGGTCGGCGACCCGATCCGCTTGGCCTCGGAAACCGTCGACGAGCTTTCTGGTCGCCGTCGTACCGGCGGCACTGCGGCCGGTCAGCATGACTGACCCCACATGGTTGTCGCGCAGAGTGCGCAGCTGAGCTTGATCGGGGTGGGCCGCGGAGATTCCCCCCATGAAAAGCTGTCCGACCCGTTGAGCAGTGGTCATGCCGGACAGGTATTGGTCGGTGCAGGTGGCGGCAGGTGCCGACGGGGCGGTACTCGCGGTGGCCGGGGCAGCATCAGTGCTGGTATGGCTCAGCAATGCACTGGCGGCACCCGGGTCTCGTGTGCCGTGGCTGGCAGCGAGGGATCGGGGGGAGTCGGCTATTGCCCCGGGCGGGACCGATGCACCGCAGCCTGTGACCGCGAGCGCGAGAGTGACCAGCGGGACCCCGGTGCGCAGGGCTGTGCAGCGGCGGCTCCTGGGCTGCTGCCGGACGCGTATCGTCATGCTTCTTCTCCCGGCCTGGACGAGCCGGGGCTACCACGCGCTGCGCAGCCGCTTCCGTCACGGCGAGCCCGGCTTGCTGCGTTCATCACACCGTACGTTATTGGGCATTTGTTCGCCCCTTGGCGGATGTGGGGGATCTACGGCGGACCGGTGTGACGACGCGGCAGCCGATCCGTTCCTGCCGTACGGCCCGACCCGGTGACGGTGACGGGTTCCGCCGGCCTCTCAGCGCCGATCGACTCTGGTGACGGCCAGCAACACCACGGCGAGGACCTGGATGGCGACGACCACCGTGATCAGCACCGGGATCGAGCAGCCGTACAGCCCGCCCGTCAGTGCACCGCCGGCCAGACTCGCCGCACCGACCATGCCCGCGAACAGGCCGTAGGCGGTCGCCCGCCGCCCGCTGGGCACCAGGTCCGCGACCGTCGCCCGCAGGGTGGACTCCTGGATGCCCATGGCCGCGCCCCACACCAACGACCCAGCGACCGCGATCGCGACCGTGTCGGTGAACGCCAGTGCCACCACACCCGCGGTCAGCACCGGCAGAGCGACCAGCACACGCGGGCCGATCCGGTCGTAGAGCCAGCCCGTGGCCAGTGCCGCGACCGCGTCCACGGCCATCGCGGCCGCGTACAGCACCGGCACCCAAGCGGCGGTCAGCAGATGCCGCTGGACCAGGTGGTAGGAGAGCACACCGAAGGTGGCGAACCCGGTCGTGGTGGCCGCAGTGAAGCCGGCGTAGGTCCAAAACGTCCTCGGCAGCCGCCCGTGCCGCGTCTCCGGCGTCGCAGGCGTGAGCGCTGCGGCGGTTACCTCGCGCTCGTAGGCTTCAGGATCAGCCACCCGGGCGCGCAGCCAGAACAGCAGCAGCAGTACGGCGATGCCAGGGGCGGCGAGCACGCCGAGCGCGGGGCCATAGTCGTTCCCGGTCAGCGCAAGCACGCCCGCCACCAGCAGTGGGCCGGCAATGGCGCCGACCTGGTCCAGGGCCTCATGGACAGCGAAGCCCCGGCCTCGCCCGGTCGCAGCGGTGGCGTGCGAAAGGAGCGTGTCCTTCGCGGGCGAGCGCACCGCCTTCCCGACCCGCTCGGCGATCACCAGCACACCAGCGGCCCACAGCACCCCGGCCACGCCCAGCAGCGGCACCGAGACAACCGTCAGGGCGTACCCGGCGATCGCCAGGCCCCAGAAACGGCGCGTCCGGTCCGCCATCGGCCCGGAGACCAGCCGCAGCCCCAGCGCCGCCGCCTCTCCCGCACCGGTGACCACCCCGACGACCAGGGAGGACGCTCCCAGCGAGGCCAATAGCGGCCCGGTGATCGAGCGGGCGCCCTCGTACACGACGTCCGCGAGCAGGCTGACCGTGCCGAACCAGACCACGAACCGCCACGGCCCCATACGTGCCGGCCGCGCCGTCTCGCGCCCCTCGGACACCGGCCGGTTCACGCCCACATCGCCTCCGCGAACGACACCCCGACGAACGCCGCCCCCAGCCCCGCCACCACACTGGCGACGACGTTGGCGGTGGCGAAGAACCTCGCCCCGCCCTCCGCCAGCCGCGGCGTCTCGTACGAGAACGTCGAGTACGTCGTCAACGCCCCGCACAGCCCAGTACCGAGCAACAGTTGCACTTGCGACGACGCGCGGCCGGCACGGCTCCCGACAACAGGCCCAGGATCAGGCAGCCGAACACGTTCACTGTAAACGTGCCCCACGGGAAGACCGTGTCGTGCCGCTTCTGCACCGCCAGGCGATCACCTACGCCGCTCTGGTGCCCGGTTCGACCTCGGCACGCTGGCCCAGGCACACCGCGACTTCCTGTCGCGCAGGGGGCAGGATCTCGACATCGACGCGTGCAAGCAACGCCTGCTCGACCACGTGGACGGGGAGTGGAGCCCGGAGCTGCTCCGGCGCCCCCCGGCAAGTGATCATCGCCGCCGACTCCCCCAAGCAGGTCACCCACTCCGTGGTCCGGCTGTCTGAGATGAGCCTCGACACCGACCTCATCCAGGTGGGTCCGTGGAAGGTGGAAGGGCACCTCGTCGCCGGCCGCGCAGGCGACCGAGTGCGCCGCTGAGGTGTCCGCACGGCAAGGAAAGCGCCCGGCGTCCGGTGCCGCCCGGGTCAGCCCGACTTCGGCGGCTTCTGCGCGTCGAAGGCGAAGAGAGTGTTCTTGGCCGCGGCCACGATCACCGCACGCCCCGCAACGGTCACGCGCGGGCTTGCGCCCTGCTCGCCCGTCAAACCATCGGCCTGCGGGTCTGTTGTCCACAGGGGTTTGCCATCGTACGGCGACAGCGCGACCACCCGGCCGGTGGCCGAGCTGAAATACAGCGCGCCGGCTCCCGCAACGGGACCCGACGCACCCTCCACGCTTGTCTGCCGCGACCACTTCTTCCGGCCGGTCGCGGGGTCGAGCGCTGTGACGAGACCGGTCTGCCCGCTCACGTAGACGGTGCCGTCCGCCATGCCGGGCGTCCCCGCGTATGTCTTGGCCAGTCGGGAGTACGTGACCTTCCGCGAGGCCGGGTCGACCAGCGCCACCCCGTCGTAGCCGGCCAGCGCCGTTCCCTCCATGTGTCCCTGAAGGAGTACGAGCCTGCCGTTGGCGACGCCCATCGGCACGGCGGGGCCGTTAACCGCGATGGGCCTGCCCAGTATCCCCGAGGCGCGGTCGACCGTGTACAGGGCGGGGTGACGCACCTCTGAGGCATCCACCTCCGCATTCGTCGCACACATCGCGAAGAGCTGTGTGCCCGCCGGGACGGGAGCGCACTGCGTACCCGCGGGGAACGACGTCGTCCAGGTGACCTCACCGCTGTGCGCGTCCCGGGCCTCGAAGCGGGAGTTGGAAGCGTCGACCGTCACGACGGCGGAGCCGACCACAATGGCGTCCTGAGTCCGACCCGTGACGGCCGTCGACTGGGCGCCGGACGGCACGGACCACAGCTCCCGGCCGTTGTTCGCGTCGATGGCCACCACCTCGCTGGGAGGGTCCTGCGGGGCGTCCTGGGCGGCGAAGCGGTAACCGAGCACCGTGTCGTCGGTGGCGCCCACCAGGTGCATGCCCTGGACGGGGACGCCCGGGCTCTTCGCCGTCCACACCCGCGAGCCGTCCAGGATCCTGATACGGGTCGCGACAACACCGCCGCCCCCGCAGAACAGCGCGTCGCGGCGCGCGACGCAACGCAGCTCGTCGGGGATGTCCTCGCGACCGCCCTGCACGGTCTTGCGCCACGGCTCGAAGCCGTCCGGAAGTGCGGCACCCGGCACCGCAACGCTGTTGCCCTTGTCGCCGCCGCTGTTCCCCCCAAAGCCGCCCGCCTTCAGTGCGGCGACTCCCCCGCCGATCGCTGCCACCGCGACCGCGGCCGCGAGCACAGGACGCCATCGGCGACGCAGACGGCGGCCGATGGGGGTGCCAGTGCTCCCTGTGTCGGGACCGGCCGGGGCGGTGGTCGGGGCAGTCGGCGCCGGGGTGGCCCGCGTCGCGAGATGATGCTGGGTGATCACGTCGCGGGTGCAGCCCACGCCAACCCCGTTCGCGTCGGTCGCACCGAGGTCGGCCGGCAGGTCCCGCAGCAGCACGAGGAGTTCGTCCGCCGAGGGGCGCCCCTTGGGCTCCTTGTCCAGGCACGACTCGACGACCGCGCGCAAAGCCACCGGCACGGCACCCAGCGACGGCTCCTCGTGCACCACCTGATACGCCGTCATGTATGGGCTGTCCGCGTCGAAGGGCCCGTGGCCCGTCGCCGAGTACACCAGCAGCGTCCCCAGCGAGAAGACATCGGACCGCGGCCCCACACCACGCGGCGCCTGCAACTGCTCCGGCGACATGAAGGGCGGCGTGCCGATGACCCGCCCAGTCATCGTCAGCGTCTGCTGGTCCATGGCGCGCGAAATGCCGAAGTCGATGACGCGCGGGCCCTCGGGCGAGAGCACGACGTTCGAGGGCTTCAGGTCACGGTGGACGACCCCCACCCGGTGGATGTCGCGCAGCGCCTCCGCCAGCCCGATGGCAAGCCTCCTCAGCTCCGCTCCGTTCAACGGGCCCTTCGTGGCGATGCGCTGGGCGAGCGTGTGCCCCTCGATATAGGTCGTCGCCATCCACGGCTGCTCGGCCTCAGGGGCAGCGTCGACCACGGCGGCGGTGAACGCGCCGCTCACCCGCCTCGCCGCCGCCACCTCCTGCCGGAAACGGATGCGGAACTCGTCGTCCCCCGCGAACTGCTGGTGGATCAGTTTGATCGCGACAGGTCGCCCCGAACTCGTACGGGCCAGAAAGACCGTGCCCATGCCACCCGAGCCGAGCCGCGCCTCAAGCGGATAGCCCCCGATCTCGGCTGGATCACCCCCGCGCAGCGACACTCTTCCCGACCTCCCGTCCCCCGTGCACCTCTGCCACCACGGGCCTGCGTACCTGTCCTGCACATAAACTAGCCGCAGGGCAGTACGGCAAAGCACAGCGGGTGACGAACAGGGAGCCCAGAGCTGCTCCCGTGCCGCACACGACGAAGCCCCGCCAAGAGCATGACGGGGCTTCGTCGTGTCGTGGAACACCGCCCGGTGCGGCCCATCGCCACACGCAGAACCCCGTCGGCACAAGCCGACGGGAGTTCGTGCCCTCTCACACGCGTATCACCAACAGCGTCGACGCCTCTGGATCACAATGACAGTCAGCGGGAGCACCGGAGAGCCAGACCTCAGAGATCCTCGGCGCGCAGTCGCCTCGTCCCGTCCAGATGATCTCGCAGGTGTGCGATCGCCTTCTCCGGCTCACCCTGGCACACCAGACGTTCGGCCTCCGCGATCACACCGCCCGACGTCCCGAAGTGCATGAAGTCTTCGGCAGAGACAGCCGGCGGAGAATGTTCGGCGTCGGCCTCTTCGCAGCGGCTGCGCAGCTTGAGAACCTGAGCACGGGCATCGGCATGTTCTTCGGGGTGACCACCACGCCTGGCGAAGTAGTCGTCCAGGTACGCCAGAGCTTCGTCTGCACGGTCGGCCTCGACGAAGACGCGGCCGAGCAGATGGATGATCCAGTCGGCATCCCCGCCGGCGGTCTCCACGGCCCCGCGTAGCACCTCGATCGCCTCGCAGTGGTGGCCATGGCGCGCGAAGAGTTCGGCAAGTTCGAATGCCGCATGGGAATTCCCCTCGCTGCTGTACTGCTTCAGCAGGGCAACCGCCTCCTCAGTCCGGCCCCGTTCCTCCAGCAAGCGGGCGAGCGCGGTCCGGGCGTACTCCTCCCCGTCCTCGTCGAGCCAAGCGCGCAGCTCCGCCTCGCGTCCATACCGGGCCAGAAGAGCCGCGAGTTGCTGGGCGTGCCCGGCGAACACCATGCCGTCGACGCTCACGTATCTCCTGAGCAGTGCTGCCGCCTCGTCGACGCGGCCCTGGCGTTCCAGGAGCGTGGCATGCAGGGGGACAGTGTCCCAGTCGTCCGTCGCCCACGGCTCGAACGGGACCGTCGGACCTACGCCGACGGGTGGGATCAGGGCGGCAATCTCCTCGTCACGGCCATGGCCCTCGGCAACCCCTGGTGCCTGGGCCGGCGCCGGACGGCGCTCCGGAGCGAGTCCGGGAGACGTGCCGTCGGCGCCGGCCTGTGGGCGTGGGATCAGATGTGGCCGCCGGGCGTCACGGTGATGGACGCCGGACCGGCCGGCAGGTCCACGGTGTACTGGCGCAGGTAGGTGTCCAGGTACGGTGAGCGGCCGCCCTGGGTGGCCACGTCGTCGGACGGGTCGTCCAGCGACAGTCTCAGCACGGCGCCCGAGACGTCGATGGTCCGGCCCGACGGGGTGTCACGCCACGACCCGGTCCGGATCGAGCCGATCTCCACGGCCAGGACATGCCCGGCCGCCAGCGTCCAGTCGGTCGCCTTGAGGTCGACGCTCATCCGGCCCTTCTTCAGCAGGGAGACCTGCTCGTTGAACATCACGGCCTTGCCGTCCGGGCCGACGTCGTAGAGCTTGAGCATGACGTTGCCCTCGCCCTTCGCGGTCAGCGAGATGTTCGGCGTGGCGGTCAGCCGCACGTCCTGGGTGAGCGGCTGCGACCAGACGAAGAAGCTGGAGCCGACCTCACCGGCCTGCTGCCTCTTCGCGATCCCCTTGGCCAGACCCTTGGGCGCCGGCTGCTCGGTCGCCGGG
The DNA here is from genome assembly GCF_035974375.1 of Streptomyces sp. NBC_01320. Classification (NCBI taxonomy): domain Bacteria; kingdom Bacillati; phylum Actinomycetota; class Actinomycetes; order Kitasatosporales; family Streptomycetaceae; genus Streptomyces; species Streptomyces sp. NBC_01320. Next base: position 9,422,709 of record NZ_CP108390.1, on the reverse strand, counting down.
GCGTTCTCCATGTCCCAGTTGCCCGACGGCTGGACCGCCTCGGGCACCGGCGTGCCGGCTGCGGCCAGGGCGGCGCGGGCGGAGGCACCGCCGTCGTCGAGGTAACTGCCGTTCCCCAGCGGGAGGGTGATGTCGCGCTCCAGCACCGGCCAGGTGTCCTGAGCCCGCCAGTGACCGGTGGAGTCCTCGACGGAGTACGTCGGGTAGTCGACCGAGGGTTCAACTCCCTTGAGGTACTGGTCGTAGAAGGACAGCGTCTCGTCGTACCAACCCTCGCGGCCCATGGCCAGGCGGCCGTCCCTCACCCGGTCTCCACCACGCACATGGTCCCACTGACCGACCCAACCGCGCTCCGGGCCGGTGTGGTTGGTGAGGTACTCCTGCATCTCCTCGGGCTTGGTGTTGTTCTCGATGAAGCCCTGGGTGACGAAGAGCGGCGTGTTGGTGCCCTGAGCCATCTTGGCCAGGTCGCGGGAGGTCCAGAACGGGTCGTTCTGGTCTGAAATCCGGTAGCCGGCCGAGTTCTCGGTCAGGCACTGGGGGTGGGAGTTCTCGTACCGGGCGTTGGCCTGGTAGCGCGCGTCGTCGTCCGACAGCGGGGCCATCGTGGCAATGCCATTGTAGGCATTGGCGGTTCCGGTCACATTCGGGCGGGGGACACCGTTGGAGTAGATGTACTGGTACATGTCCCAGAGGGGCTCCTGGGCAACAACGGCCTTCAGCGCGGACTGCTTCAGGCCGTTGCCGATGAGGCCGGTGACGGCGTCGTAGGACTTGCCGTACATGCCCACCGCGCCGGTCGACCACGGCTGGCTCGCGGCCCAGTTGACCGCAGCCTTTACGTCGGCCTGCTCACCGGGACCGCCCCAGTCGAGGCAGCCGGTCGAACCGCCGAAGCCGCGCAGGTCGACCATGAGGAACGCGTAGCCGTGGGCGAAGAGGTCGCTGCCCTCGATGAAGTCCTGGAAACGGTTCGAGGGACCGGTGTGGGTCCAGCCCTCGGGGCCCGTCTGGCCCATGTGTCCGAAGTACGGGCCGATGGAGAGGATGACCGGCACCTTCTGCCCGGCGGACACGCCTTCGGGCATCAGTAGGTCGCCGTGCAGTTCGGTACCGGAGCCGTCCGAAGACGGGAAGTAGTGCTGGGTCCAGACGGATCCCTCCGGGACACGGTCGTTCTGCTCGTGCGTGATGCCGTCGGTCGCGGTGGCGACCGCGGTGGTCGGGGTCCGACCGGAAGTGGCGGTCGGTGACGCGATGGCAGGGCCGGCGAGTGCACCGGTCAGCGCCAGAGTGGTGACGAGTGCCGAGGCGGCCCAGCCGGGCGCGCGACGTCTGTTCACATGCTCTCCAGAGTCGTCGGTACGGAGTGGAGCGGCGGTTCCGGCTGGGCGGCAGCCCCAGCCCGCCGTCGCCGCAGCGACGACGGACGGTCGCACGCACGTCAGGAACGGGACCGTGTGTGCGACCCTGGCCGGAACCAATGGTGAGCGAGCCTAAGGTCAGCACTGAAACGCGTCAACGGTGCTGTGTATCCTTTGTGTTAGCGATGCGACGGGGACAAGCCTGTTTCCATCAGGGGCAGTTGTGTATGACTATGGTGGGAATGTCGGCCGCTGTGGGCGCCGGCATCGCCCTTGAAATCGGCAGCGGGTCGGGCAACGAGATTGTCTGTCACCTGGTTTGACGGTGTGTGACATTCTGCTTTCGACATCATCGAGGTCGTGGGCCGTTCGGCCAGTCACGCTGTGCACGTTGATCAAGGTCGCGTCAGGAGACCTTTTCGTATACAGATCGCGTGGTTGGGTCTTCGGGCGGATCCGCCCGGAACCGCCGACTGGATCCGACGGTGGCGCAGCGGACGGCGGGGGGCTACCGGGTGTTACGCAAGACGGTCGTCAAGGGCCTGAACCATCCGGTACCGCCGGTGCGAAAATCGTCTCCGCCCAGGGTGAGCGCGCTGAAGCGGGTGGAGGACTTCATCAACAAGATGCCTCTACTGATTCCCAATGTGCTTGTCAAACTTGGCTCGTGACTGGGTGTGGTCACCTCATCCAAGGCAGGCAGCACGGGTGGGTGAACTGCTCTCGAAGGGACGACCGTCGCGGAGGAGCGCCCACAGGACGTTCAGGCGGCGCGCGAGGGCGATGACAGCTTGCTTGTGGGTCTTTCCCTCGGCCCTCTTGCGTTCGTAGAACGCCTTTGAGACGGGGCAGTGCTGGGCAGCGACCTGGGCGGACATGTAGAAGACCCGCATCAGTCGGCGGCAGTAGCGGCGAGGTCGGCGCATGTTGCCGCTGATCCGTCCTGAGTCTTTCGGGACGGTCGCGCCCACGGACGCGGCGGCGGTGAGCGCGTTCTCCCACTGGCGTTCAGGGGATGACGTGGCCAACTTCACGCGCGACAATCGCCGCACTCCGAGCAGGCATTTACCGCATTCGTCGTAGGGACCCTCGATCGCATGTGGGGCCGTACCGTGCAAGTTTCTCTCCGTTCGCGCACGCACGGTACGGAGAATCGGCGGCACGACCCTCGGGAACGATCTTGGTCAGCCGAGGAAGCTCAGCCGAACCTGACGGTTGACGTTGGAAATGTTGGTGTCCGCCAACCTCCGTTAAGGCAACTCCCACGCTAGTTGACCTGGGTATCCGTATTGCTGGTCTGAGGTTCCCCCCGCTGCGCGGGAGGTACTGACTAGCCGGTCAGCGCGGGTTGACGTGGTTTCAGGTTCACTGGTTCGGCTGCTGCCTGGCTGGCGTAGTGCTTCTGCTCGAACTCGATGGGGCTGAAGTAGCCGAGGCGTTTCTGGATGCGGCGGGGGTTGCAGAAGCCGTCGATGTACTCGAAGAGCGCGAGGTTCGCCTCGGCCCTGGTCGCGAAGATGCGGCCGCGGACACACTCGGTCTTGATCAGCATCCACAAGTTCTCCGCCAGGGCATTGTCATACGAGTCCCCGACCGACCCCATGGCGCGGCGACGGGGAAGAGGCGCGCACCTCGCCACGATTCGTTCTCCGCGAGAGACTTCTTTTGAATCTTGGGGAGAGTGACCTTCTTCTTGGACGTCCGAGGGCGCGCCGGTTCCGCCTCCAGCCGCGGCCGCTCGTCGGCCGCGGACTCGAGCGTCTCCGGCGGTCCGGCCTGCACTGTCTCCTCGGATGCGTCGTCGTCGATGTCGACGCCGTGGTCGGTGGCCAGTGCGGCGAAGCCCGCTTCGTACCCCTGCCCCACAGCTCGGAACTTCCACTCCTCCCCGCGCCGGTACAGTTCGCCGAAGATCAGCGCACTCACCTCACCGGCGCCCTCGATGGCAAAGCAGAGCAACGGATCACCTGCTCCGTCACTCAACGCCAGCCGTAGTTCCTCGAGTTCGTCGAATCTGGCCGATTCGTACCGACTGGCTGCGATCAGGATCGTCGACACATCATCGGGGATCGCCGTCAGGTCAAAGCTGATCCGGTCCTCACTGCCCTCCCCCACGGGCATCTTGCCCAGCAACTGCACGCTTCCGTCCGGCGCGCAGGCATTGTTGTAGAAGTAGAAGTCGGCATCACTGCGCACCTTGGCGTTCGCGTTCAGCAGCAGCACGGAGACATCCGCGTCTCCCTCGCCGGTGGGGCTCACTCACCCGAGGCTCACCACCACCGACTCGACGTCTCCGTCACTCAGGCTTCCCAGCCCGACGTTGGCGCCCTTGACCACCCTAGTGGTGCCCACTCCCCCGGCCCAGCGACGCAACGTTTCCCTGTCGACCCGGTGAACGCCGTTCCTATCGTTCCAGACTTTGGCATCCCCGGGGGGAGAGCATCGTTCGGGATGACCAGCGCATGATGCGGCCCTACCAAGCGTGGTGCGCTAGAGACTCAGCACATACCACTGTCGGGTGGATCCAAGCCGCAAGTACAGGCTCCTGCCCCGAGGGGGGCGCGCCCGTCCATTGCAGCGAGACATCAACCGGTGCCTCTCATGTCCATGAGGTCAGTGGGCCCAGAGCGAACCCAACGCTTCTTCGCCATCGCCGCCGACCTCATCGGCGCCCCCACCGATCTCGTCGACGAAACCGGCGACATCGCCTGGCGCGCCCGCACCACCCTCTGGGGCACCACCACCTGGACCCGCACCTGCACCGCCTGCACCCGCTGCGCTTCCCCGGCCAGTACTACGACCCCGAGACCGGCCTCCACTACAACGTCTTCCGCCACCACGACCCGGAAACCGGGCACTACATGACTCCGGACCCCGTGGGCCTCGCACCCGCACCCAATCCGGCGCCCTACATCGACAATCCCCACACCTGCGCCGACCCACTGGGTCTCTGGTCGACCTACCAAGTGGGCCAGGCTCTGGGCGACATATGAAATCTGAGCAGGTGGATCCCCACCAAGGTTCCGGCGGAGTCCGAGGCGGTCCTCCGCGACATCCGCGAGTTCGGTGTGAAGGCTCAGGGCGCGGGTCCTCAGCACATGGGGTCGTCCGTCCTCAAGCCATTCGAGAATCGAGAACAGCTGGAGGATGCTCCTGCGGACCTCAGTAGAGGTAGGCGAACGATTTCACCTGGGACGCGGTGAGGGCTCCGCTGAAGACGCGGACGGTGTCCGCCCCGCCGTGGAAGTACTCGCCCCAGCCGCCGTCGGCGGTGTGGCCGCGGCCGATCTGAAGCGGGCCGGGGGCGCTCCAGGAGGCGTTGAACTCCGTGGTGGCCACGGCCTCGCCCTCGACGTACAGGGTGATGTGGCCCTCGGAGTCGTCGTACACGACGACCACTTCGTCGGAGTAGGACGTGGGAGCGCCGGGCCCGGCGACAACGGTCTCCGCCGCGCCCGGTTCGCTGCCGCGGGTGACGACCAGCTGCCACTCGGACGCGGCCGGGTCATAGCGGACCTTGAAGGCGTCGCTGTCGGCGTCGCCCTGGGACAGGACGGTCATCGGCCGGTCGGGGGTGGTGTCGGCGAAGCGGACCCGCAGGCCGACGCTGAAGCTGTCGGCGGTGTCGACGACGGGGCCACTGGTGGCGGCGTAGTCGTCCGTGCCGTCCAGGGCCAGGTGGTCGTTGCCGTCGAGGGCGTCCGCCGGGAACTCGAAGCACTCGGGGTCTTCGAGGCAGGCCTCGTAGTCGGGGCTGTAGAAGCCGGCGCCGCCGTGCAGGGTGAGCGGCTTGTCACCGTCCCGGTCGGGGATCACACCGTCATCGGTCCGCTCGATGTCCCAGGCGGCGACCAGTTCGGCGGGGCGGGAACCCAGCCCCTCGATCTCCTTGCGGGACACGACCCGGTCCCAGACGCGGACGTCGCCGATCTCGCCCTGCCAGCGCGCACCGGCGTCACCGCGGGCGCGGCCGATCTGGAAGGCGCCAGGGGCGGCCACCGGGGCGACGCCGGTCTCGGAGGCGACCTCCTTGCCGTTGACGTAGAGGCGCAGGGTGTTGTCCTCGGTGTCGTACAGGCCGGTCAGGTGGGCCCAGCCGCCGACGGAGGCGCTGCCGCCGGTGAGGGTGGTGGCGCCGTAGCGGAAGGCCCAGGTGGCCGGGCCGTCCGCGGTCGGGCGCAGGCCGAGGGTGAAGGCGGAGGTGCCGTCGGCGGCGTCCTGGCTGGCCACCGTCATCGGGGTGTCGGTGGCGGCGGGGCGGACCCAGGCGGAGAGGGCGAAGGTCCTGGCGGTGTCCGTCGCGGGGGCGTCCGGGGTGAGGTAGCTGTTGCCCCGGCCGTTGAGGGTGACGGTGGAGGTGAGGTCGGTGCGGGAGGGAGCGGGGGCGCCGAAGACGACGCCGCCCTTGGCGCGGGCCACGGGGCCGGCCTCGGCGGCGGCGTTGTCGGCTCCGGCCGGGTCGGCGAGCTTCCAGTGGGCGACGGGGGTGCGGCCGTCGGCGACGCGCATCCAGTGAGTCGTCTGGGAGCTGGACCGCCCGGCCCGGTCCACGGCGCGAACCTGCAGGTAGTAGGGCCCACTGTCCTCCGGCATCCACCGGATGGTGACCGGTCCGCCCGGCTCCTCGGGCCGGACCCGCTTGGGTCCGGAGCCGAGGACGGAGTAGACGTACTCGACGACGTCCTCGGACGGGGAGTCGAACGTGAAGCTGCCGTAGACGCCGACGCCGTCGTGCCAACCGCTGTCGTCGTCCGGGTACTGCTCCGAGACGACCGTCGTCGGCTCGGGGTTGACCGTGTCGATGACGAACCGGCAGGTGATGCCGGAGGTTTCGTCGCTCCAGGCGGAGGTCGCGTCCTCGTCGTCGACGGCCCGGACGTGCCAGGAGACGACGGTGTCGGCCGGGAGGTCGGAGGGAGTCCGCCACAGTTGGGTGATGGGGGAGTGCACAACAAGGGAGGTGTAGGTGCGGCGCTGCTGGGCTCCGTCGGCGTCGGTCCACCAGGCCTCGAACTCGGCACCGGCTCCGTTGGTCTCCCACTCCTCGTTGTCCTCCGTCGGGTCCTCGACGACGGCTCGGAGTTCGGGCGCGCGGGGGACGTAGACGGGCTCGTCGGAGCAGGCCTTGGTCGAGTCGACGGTGAGGGTGTCGGTGCTCGGCTGAAGCGGAGGAAGGTTCTCCCCGGCCGCCGTGGCGATGCCCGGGGTGGCGGCGAGCAGCACGGCCGCCAGTCCCGTGGCCGCGGCGGCGGTTCTGGCGCGCCGGCCGGAATGCGTGTTCATGCGGTTGGGTCCCCCTGTTTCGGTTGTCCGGTCCTGCGCGGGGGCGGTTCGCCGCCTTCGGTTCGCGCAGCGGGCCACACAGAGACCAGCAGCTGTCATGCTCACCGTCAGTCTCCGGCTGCACGACTATAGAGCGCTCTTCGAACGGGTTCAAAACGATTTTCCGGGTCGGCGCAGAACCGTGGCACCTCTGGGCCACAACAGGCCCAACGCCGCAACCCGCTGCGCGCGGCGGGGCCCGCCTATCAGTTCCGGCACCCCGGCTGCAGGACGCAACGGGAGAAGCGACGGCAGAACCTCCCAGACGCTCGGTCTTCGTGGTCGCGGAGATCCGCCCCAACTACCCCACCGAGTGGGCCGCGATGATGGCGGTCGCCGCGAAGCTGGCATCGGTGCCGCCGAGACGGTGCGGACCTGGGTCCGCAAGGCCGAGGTCGATCCCAGCCGGCGGCCCGGTGTGACCTCGGAGGAGGCCGCGGAGATCAAGCGCTTGAAGGCCGAGAACGCCGAACTGCGGCAGGCCAACGAGATCCTCAAGACGGCCTCCGCAGAGCCTCCCGATCCCGGAGCGCCTCATTAAGCACGCAGCGCCCAAGACCGTCACCAAACGCAGGGTCGACTCCACGTCGCCCGGCTGGAGGTAGTTTCGCGTGCGCTCCAGCCAGGCGACTTCGGAGAGGACCTTGTCCGGCAGCCCGTGAACCGGCGAGCACGGGTTCTGGGCACAGGAGTGACGGGCCAGGGAGATCCGGACGGCCCTCGGCCGTCTACGAGGCACGGCACCGTCGTACTGTCGGCCACTTCGGCGGCTTCATCGTGCGGCTCATGGACCGGGTTGGGGTGCCAGGGCCCGCAGACCGGGTTCCGCCGCGGTGGACGCCAGCCAAGTCGTCCTCTCGTCGCCGTCGGCAAGAGCGCTTCTTCCCGCCTCCGTCCATGCGTCGTCGTTCAGCAGCGCAAGATAGGCACTCCGGACACCGGCCCACTGCTCTGCCGCGCCGACGGACGTGGCCTCCGAGGAATCAGCAAGGTTTCTGGCCAGCATGGCCGCCGTCAGGAAGCGCGGGACCGAGGGTTCCAGCCGGAACAGGGCAGCGCTGTGCGCTTTCAAGACTACGGAGGCGTGCGGATAGCAGCTCAGAGACATACCCATTCCGGAGCAATAGGTCAGGACGTACAGCAGCCGTCCCGCGTGGTCGACAACGTCGGGCTCTGGGATCCCCTCGGTCATGACGAGGTGAAGGTCCGTCACCTACGCGACACGGCCGGCGAAGGTCCTCCAGGAGCCCCGCGGGTGTGCCGGGGTTGGCGGCCACGTTGGCCGCACGGACCGTAGCATCCCGCAGTCACCGGTCCGGCACCCCACTGGCTTACAGGCCCGCGGCCTCTTGCTCCGAGCGCGGCGGATCGGCCACAGCCATCGAGGACCGACGAGCAGGGTGCGCCGGCGTACGGCTCGGCGGCCCCCCAGGGTGAGGGAGCCCGTACACCCGGTTCCCTACCCGCCGCCCGTGTACATCGCGTACTGGTCCCGCTCGGCATTGAGCGAGTCGCCGATGCGCATGCGTTCCACCAGGTCGGGGTTGGCCGGCAGCAGTCCTCTCCGGCCGAGTACTGGCTTGGCGATCAGGGTAGAGGTGCTCGGCAGCCGGGGGTGACGAGAGCGACTGCACCACTACCGTGAACCCCGTGTACTCCCAAGCCAGTTGGGTGCTCCGAAAGGTCTGCGCCTGGCACCGGGAAAGTATGTTCGGGACCGGTGAAAAGGTAATTACGTCGACAGCGCCCCACCGCGCCCGGCAAAGTGGCCGCCCGTGACGAGCAGTGAGCTGTGGACCCGTGCGACCGCCGACCGCTACGACGCCGAGGAGACCGAGATGTCCTCGGCCGCTGTTCTCGGACCGACTCTCGCCTTCCTCGCCGAACTTGCCGGAGACGGCCGGGCACTGGAGTTCGCCATCGGAACCGGACGAGTGGGCGTCGCACTCAGGGAACGCGGCGTGCCGGTAGTGGGCATCGAACTGTCCGAGCACATGGCAGCGGTCCTGCGGCGCAAGATCGACGAGGACACGCTCCCGGTGACCATAGGGGACATGGCCACAACCGTCGTCCCCGGAGAGTTCACCCTCGTCTATCTCGTCTACAACACCATCACGAACCTGCTCACGCAGGACGAGCAGGTCGAGTGCTTCCGCAACGCCGCACGTCACCTGACGCCTGGCGGCCGATTCGTCATCGAGCTGGGCGTGCCGCCACTGCGGTTTCTGCCGCCCGGGCAGGTCGCGGTGCCGTTCGACATCTCCGAGCGGCATCTCGGCTTCGACACCTTCGACGTGGTCGAGCAGATTCTCGTCTCGCACCACTTCACCCGCGACGGCGACGGCCGCTACCGCCGCAGCAAGTCCCGGCACCGGTACGCGTGGCCCGCGGAGCTCGACCTGATGGCACAGATCGCGGGGCTCGAGCTGGAACGACGCGTCGCGGATTGGAACGGGGCGCCGTTCACCCAGGACTCCGCGAAGCACATCTCAGTGTGGCGCAAGCCGGCCTGAGGCGGTCCCTCCTGACCTCGCCCATAGGCCGGGCTGGGCACGATGAGGCCGGGCCACACGTGATCATCCCGAACACTGCACCGGCGCGGTCACCGACTGCACAGCACCGTCATCAGTGCGGCTGTCGATCTGCTGCCGTCCTACCCTCTCGTCGACGAGAAAGACGGTGAGGACACGTCGACGTGGCTGGAGAGACAGGAAGCCGCCGAGCAGGCCTGGCGCACCATGTGGAAGCAGGTCCTGACCGCGCATCCCGAACACCACCGGCTCCTCGTCGACCGGGCTGACAACAAAGATGCCGGACACGTCGTCCGAGAGCATTTGCTGGGCAGCATCCCCTGGGACGTTGAGCCAGAACTGCTTGAGGAGATCGCCCAGGACGACCTCGCGTCCTCCCCGCTCTCCGTGCTCACCACCCGGATGTGCCGCATGCGCCGGGACGGGGCAACGGAGCAAGAGGTGCGCGAGCACTTCGCGAATGACCTGGCGGAACTCACTCCCCAGCAGCGCAAGCGCATCGACCAGCTCCTGGCGGATGACGAGTACGGTCTGCGCTACAGCTGCCGGGCTGCCATATCCCGCACCGCGGGGGCAGCAGACGGCAGGTGGCGGTACGTCCTCAACCCCGACCAGGCGCGGCAGTACGGGGAGCCTCGGCCTTGGCGAGCCTCCTCAGACCAATTGGCCTCACTGGACCAGAAATTCGCCGAGCACGCGGCCGTAGCGCTGGAGCTGTGGGAACCGGGCCCTGAGTCGCCGGTCCGCTCGGCGAGGGATGTTCGCTGGGTGCACGACCTCTTGCAGCACCTGCCGGTGGTCACCCCGCAGGTGAAGGAGAAGGCGCGCCTGATCTGCCGGGAGGCGAAACGAGGGCTGGCCGGGCGCTGGGACTACGGCAGGTACGGGCTGGACTCAGATACCCAGCAGGCTCGTGAACTCCTTGACGCCATCGAGCGGATGACCGCCGAACCGTGCCCGGATCCCGGTCCGGCACGCACAGCATCCCTCGGCAAGCCGGACCAGGTCACCGTGCGGGACCTCGCGGGCGCTCCGGACGCTGTCCTCGACGACTACTTGCGACGACATGAAGGCGACGATGCCCTCGTGGAAAAGACCCTGCTGTCCTTCGCCTCCCGTGCGTACCGCCGTGACCTTTCCTTCGCCGAAGTGCTGAAGCGTCACTCAGACCCGCAGCGCGCACTGCTGGATCTCACCCGGAACCTCCGCCGACGCCTGGGTGGTGGCCCGAACCTCCGGGAGGCTTGGGTGGGCACCTTGCTGGGCCTGCCCACCGACGATCCCGAACTGATCCGCGCCCTGCCCGCCTGGACCGCCCTCAAAGCCAGAGAATCCCGCGGCCAGGCGGCGCACCCAGCGGTCACCTCGGCCGTACGCACCGCCCTTGGCGACAACGCCGAGGCATGGCAGCGGTTTGCGACAAGCCCAGCCAGCTACGCGGGGCCCGCTGCCTGGCTCCGCCTCGGCGATCTCCTCGATGCGGCCGCGAACGGGACACCCTGGCCCACGCCTCCGCACACGTAGCCGAACCCGCGAACAGTGCCGACGGACCTGACCAGCCCCGGGCGCGTACCCGCGGCAGCAGGGAAGTGCAGGCAGCTAACGACGGCAGCAACGGGGCGACGAGTTCCCACAGACCGTCAGGAACCAGCCGCTGCGACAGATCGGCACTCACGAAGAGACATCATGCCGCAGCTCACACCATCACCACGTAAGACATCCTCTTACTCTCGACGTGCGGCTGCAGAAGCTACCCGAGTCGCACCCGGACAGAGGAGCCGCCGGAGACCCGCTCAACATGCTCCCTCTTGTCCCGTACGGGGGGAACTTCACTTGACCACTACCAGGTGCGGCTCTACCGGGCCTGGTACCGCCACATCACCCTGGCCATGGCCGCCCTCGCCTACCTGACCGCCATCCGCGCCGCAGAAGCCACAAAAGGAGCACTCTCGACGACGAGCAAGACCTCATACCCCTCAGCGTCCCGGAGATCCGCCGGTTGATGGGCCACATCGCCGTCACACGCCACTGCCACACCAACGAACACCATCTGCACTGGTCACGCTTCCGACGACGCAGCCAGGCCCGAGCCCGCCGCTCCCACCACAAACGCCGAGGCCACATTCTCCAGATGCGGTTGCAGTACTAAGGCGTCGCCGACTTCGAGGCGCACCGCGAGGGCTTCCTCGGCGCCGCCTGGACGGGCTCACGGACGGCGAGTGGCTGGACATCGAAGTGGGCGAGCGGCGAGGACTTCGCCGCGTCCCGGGCCATGGGGCTGAACCTGCCCGGGATCGCGGCGTTCTTCGGGACCATCGACACCGTACTGGCCCGACGGCGCCCTGAGGTCGGGCGCCGCCGGCGCAGGGCCTACAACCCTTCCTGGACGTCCTGGTCGACCGGGAACTCCTCGAACTGCGTGGCGGGTGCGTCGCTCGCCACGACCCCGTCCGCCGCGAGGGTCACGGGGGGCAGGGTCTCGGCCTCCGGCACGACAAGCTCGCTTTCCAGCCCCGCCTGGCCCTTCAGCCCGCGGAAGTTCTCCTCCACCACACCGCCGAGCGCGGCACACCAGGTGCTCAGGTCCACCCGCCCGGTGACCCGGAGCCCGTGCAGGGCCTGCAGCTTGGCGACCGCGACCCACGTCGCCCGGTCGAAGGTGCCGGTCGCCTTCACGGCGTACAGCTTGGTCGCCAGGATCGACTGGACGCCGAGTACCGCAGACCCTGTGGCACCCATGCCGATCTCCGGGGCCAGCGCCTCCCAGGTCGGCCCGGTCATCGTGCCGTCCGAGGCGGTGGGGAAGCCGTGCGCCGTCTGGAAGGCGCGCACCGCTGCCAGCGTGGCCGGGCCGAAGGCCCCGTCCGCAACGAGGTTGAAGCCCTGGGTGTTCAGCAGGTGCTGCAGCGTACGGACCGTGGCGCCCGCGCAGGAGGTGAACGTGTCGGGCCAGGTGCGGGCCGGGATGGTGCTCGGGTCCTGGCCGAGGCGCTTGGCGACGTGCAGGCGCAGCAGCGGAAAGGTGGAGTAGAACTTCGCACCGGGGCACTGGGTGTTGTTCCAGTCCCAGTGGCCGGTGATGTTCTGGGCGCCGAAGCCATACTGGGTGCAGATGGTGGTGGAGAGCTGAACCAGCGACCACCACAGCTTGCCGGTGGGCAGCTCGTCGATGTAGGTGCCTTCGTTCTCGATACCGATCGACTGGGTGTTCTGGCCGACGGCGTGCGCGCTGACGATCTGGTATCCGCCGTCCTCGAGCGCGTCCAGGCTGCCGTGCCGGCCTTCCAGCACATGGCCGCCGCGGCTGATGCTGAAGTGGTTTCCGGTGTCCGACCAGCCGTTCTTGTCCATGTGGATGTACTGGACCCGCTCGGCGCAGGCGATGGCCGCCTCCATGGAGAAGTCCATGGTGTTCGGGAACGCCATGTGGTGCACCACGATCCGCCGGGTGGAGCCCGTACGGGTCGACAGCTCCCCGGCGGGCGGCCGGGCACCCCACTCGTCGCAGCTCATGATGTACGCGGTGTCCGACAGGTCGGCCGGAGCGGCGGCCGAGGCACCGCTCGCACCGGCCAGCTGGCCGGCCCCGAGACCGGCGACGGCGGCTGCGCCGGCGCCGGCCCGCAGGGCATTGCGCCGGGATATGTACACGGGCTCGAAGGACATGAGGCGTTCCTCTCCAGGGCTGTCCGGGGTCTCTCGCCGCTACGCCACGCTGCTCCGTGTACGCCAGCAGGCAGCCTTCCTTCTAACCCGTTGACTGCCCCAATGTCCAGGGTTTTCAGGATCGTTGACTATCTACACCAAGTCCTGACACCGCAGTTCGGTCTCGTCCACGGAAGACGTACGGGACCGGGCTGCTCACCAAGGTGCCCGCCACGAACCAGATTGGGGGCCCAGTCGGCGACGGCTTTCGCCATGGGCTACCAAGATCCGGGCCATTCCCGGACCAACTTCCCCATGTGCTCCGTCAACGGAGCCATACTCCCTGGTCAAGCAAGGCGCGGACGTGGTACCACCAGCAGACGAAGAACCTGCTGGCGGGCTTCGCACGCCCTACGGCAACTGCGCGCGCTGCCCAGTTGGTGCGGCCGGACTTCCCCCTTCAGCCCCACCGAAGCGACTCACTGGCCGAGGAAGCTCAACCGGACGTTACGGTTGGTGTTGCTCCTGTTTGTATCCACCAGGCACACCGACTGCCACGTGCCCAGTTCCAGCCGTCCGCCGATCACCGGCAATGTGGCGTGCGGTGCGATGAAGGCCGGCAGGACGTGGTCGCGACCGTGGCCGGGGCTGCCGTGGCGGTGCTGGTAGCGGTTGTCCGCGGGCAGCAGTGTGTGGAGGGTGGCGAGGAGGTCGTCGTCGCTGCCCGCTCCGGTTTCCAGGATGGCGATTCCGGCGGTGGCATGGGGCACGAAAATGTTGAGTAGGCCGTCCCGGCCGACGGCGGCGCGAGTGAGGAACCGTACGCAGTCGTCCGTCAGGTCGGTGACCGTCTCGGCGGCACCGGTCGTGATGTGCAGAACGCTGGTGATGAAGGCATCGGGCATGCCCCCATCTTCTCGCTCGTGACACGAGATGGCGCGTCCACGTGCCGAGACAACATTGACCGGTTCCGGGGTGCGTCGCTACGTTCGGCGACATGTTCCGTTCAGCTCTGCTCACTTCGCGCGGTCACATCGACCTGCTGCGGGTGGCCTCTGCCGTGTGTTGTCACGGCTGCTGACGTTCCTTCAGCACATATTCCGCAGGTGACCGAGGGTTCCTTTGTCCCGCACCTGACTTGCGCGCCGCTCGGCCGTAAAGCGCCTCGTCGAACGCCGCCGCGCCCTTCCCCTGTCGTAGCTCCCGTGCCGTAACGGTCCGCCGTCCGGGTGCCGGGCTGTCGCCCGTCGCCATCGATCCGGCGGCCATCGCGTCGGAGCAGGAGATCGCCGACACGCTCGCCGATCTGAAACTCATTCCGCGCCGCTTCGCCTTCAAGGACTTCGTCGACACCAGGTTCAACCGCGATCCGCCCGCGTCCTCGGCAGCCCCCGCTCGTACGGAAAGGCCTCGTCATGACTGTTCATCTGCACTGGTTCCTGCCCACGGGCGGTGACGGCCGCACGCTCGTCGACCGGCACGCGTACACCGACGGCGGGATCAAACGGGACCGTGTCACGCCGGTGAGCGGGGTGCGGGCACCGGACATCGAGTATCTGGCGCAGATCGCCAAGGCAGCCGAACAACTCGGCTTCGAGGCGGTGCTGACGCCGACGGGTACGTGGTGCGAGGACGCCTGGCTGACGACGGTGGCGCTGGCGCAGCACACCGAGCGGCTGAAGTTCCTGGTGGCGTTCCGGCCGGGGGTGATCTCGCCGGTACTGGCCGCGCAGATGGCCGCGACATATCAGCGGATCACCCGGGGGCGGCTGCTGCTCAATGTGGTGACGGGCGGCGACTCCACCGAGCAGCGGCGGTTCGGTGACCATCTGGATCACGACCGGCGCTATGCACGGACCGCCGAGTTCCTTTCGGTGGTGCGGGGCGCGTGGAGTGGGCAGCCGTACGACTTCGACGGTGAGCACTACCAGGTGGAGGGCGGTCTGACGGCGCTGCCGCCGGAACCGTTGCCGGAGATCTTCTTCGGCGGGTCATCGGCGGCGGCCGGGCCCGTGGCCGCCGCGCACGCCGATGTCTATCTGACCTGGGGCGAGCCGCCGGCCGCCGTGAAGGAGAAGATCGACTGGATCCGCGGGCTCGCGGAGGAGCAGCGCCGTACGGTCCGGTTCGGGATCCGGCTGCACACCATCTCGCGCGACTCGGCGAAGGAGGCGTGGGCGACCGCGGACCGGCTGCTGGGGGATCTCGATCCCGAGACGATCGCCGCGGCGCAGCAGGCACTGGGGCGGAGCGAGTCGGTGGGGCAGCAGCGGATGCTGGCCCTGCACGGCGGCTCGCGCGACCGGCTGGAGATCGCGCCCAACCTGTGGGCGGGAGTCGGTCTGGTGCGGGGTGGCGCGGGCACGGCGCTGGTCGGCAGCCATGCGGATGTCGCGGACCGGATCGAGGAGTATCACGCGCTGGGCGTGGACCACTTCGTGCTCTCCGGCTACCCGCATCTGGAGGAGGCGTACTGGTTCGGCGAGGGTGTGACACCGGAGCTGGCGGCGCGCGGTCTGCTGTCGACCGTTCCGGCATCGCCGCTGCTGGGGGTTCCTGCCGCGAACGGGCGCCCGGCGTCCGCTCCGGGCGGGGCGCCGCTGCTGATCGCCGGGGGCCGTTGACCGGGAAGATCCCCGAGCCCGCAGGCGTTGGTAGAAGCGTGAACAACTTTGGGGTCGGGGCAGCACGCGAAGTGGACGTGGTCGTGATCGGCGCCGGACAGGCTGGTCTGTCCGGCGCCTATCATCTGCGCCGCGCAGGTCTGGAGCCCGACCGCGACTTCGTCGTGCTCGACCACGCGCCCCGTCCGGGCGGCGCCTGGCAGTTCCGGTGGCCCTCACTGACGTACGGCAAGGTCCACGGCATGCATGCGCTGCCCGGCATGGAACTGTCCGGCGCCGACGACAGCCGTCGGTCGTCCGAAGTGATCGGCGAGTACTTCGACACGTACGAGCACACCTTCGGCCTGAGGGTCCACCGGCCCGTGGACGTGAGTGCGGTGCGCGACGGCGACGGCGACGGCGACGGCGGGAGGTTGCTCGTCGAGACCTCCGAAGGTGCGTATGCCACGCGCGCCCTGATCAATGCCACCGGCACCTGGGACCGGCCGTTCTGGCCGCGCTACCCGGGCCAGGAGACCTTCCGGGGGCGTCAGCTGCACACCGCGAACTATCCGGGGCCCCAGGAGTTCGCCGGGCAGCGGGTGGTCGTGGTCGGTGGCGGTGCCTCCGGCACGCAGCATCTGATCGAGATCGCCGAGGTCGCGGCGGACACCTTCTGGGTGACGCGTCGGCCTCCGGTCTTCCGGGAGGGGCCGTTCGGCGAGGACCAGGGGCGGGCCGCCGTCGCCATGGTGGAGGAGCGTGTACGGCGGGGACTGCCGCCGCAGAGCGTGGTGAGCGTGACCGGGCTGCCGGTCACCGACGCCGTGCGGCGGGCCCGGGAGGAGGGGGTGCTCGACCGGCTGCCGATGTTCGACCGGATCACTCCGACCGGGGTGGCCTGGGACGACGGGCGGACGGTGGACGCCGATGTGATCCTCTGGGCGACCGGGTTCCGCGCCGCCATCGACCATCTCGCGCCGTTGCGGCTGCGCGAGCCCGGCGGCGGCATCCAGGTCGAAGGCACGCAGGCCGTACGGGACCCGCGGATCCATCTGGTCGGGTACGGGCCGTCGGCGAGCACCATCGGCGCCAATCGGGCGGGGCGGGCGGCGGTGCGTGCCATCAGGCAGCTACTGAAGGCCGATGGGGACGACGCCGTCGGCCGCGGGGGCGAGCACACCGCCGCTCTGGTGTGACATCGCCCTTCAGCTGCCGCTCGCGGTGCGCCGGTTGCGGTTGAACTCCTCGACGTTCTTCTGCTGCTCGGCATAGCTGTCGGTGAACCGGGTGTCCCCGGGTGCGACCGTCACGAAGTACAGCCAGGGGCCCGGCGTCGGCGTGATCGCCGCTACCATCGCCTGCTCCCCCGGGTTGCCGATGGGGGTGGGCGGCAGCCCTTTGCGCTCGTAGCTGTTGTACGGGCTGTCGATCCTGGTGTCGCCGACGGTGGTGTCCAAGGTGCTGCGGTTCAGTGCGTAGTTGAGCGTCGAGTCCATCTGGAGCGGCATGTCCTTGGCCAGCCGGTTGTAGATGACCCGGGCGACCTTGGCCATGTCGTCCGTGGTGTCCGCCTCGGCCTGCACCATGCTGGCGATCGTCACGGTCCGGTGGACGGATACGTTGTTGCGCCGGGCCCCCGCAGCGATGTGATCCCCACCGAATCGCCGCCCTGCCGTGTCGACCATGTAGGTCAGCAGGCCTGCCGGGGTGGCGCCGGAGGCGAGCGGGTACGTCGCAGGGAAGAGGTAGCCCTCGGGGTTGCCCTTCGCCTCGGCCGGCAGTGCGAGCTCCGCCGCTCCGACGGCCTTCTCGGCCGTGCCGGGTGCCACATCGAGCGCCTTGTCCACTGCCCCGTACACCTGGGAGGCCCGCCATCCTTCCGGGATGACGAGAGTGCGTTCCGGGCCGACCTTCGCTTCCCTGGTCAGCAGCGGCACGAGGACGGCTGCGGCGACACCGAGGACGAGGACGATGCCGAGGAGCAGCACCAGGCGACCGCGACGGGTGGGGCGGAGTCTGCGGTGGGGGCGGGTGGTCGGGGACTCGTTCGCCATGCGGGCACGCTATCCCGGGCCGTAGGCGGCTCTGCGGGACGACACGGCTCCACACCGCGAGAACAGAACACACGAACAGGGGATCGGGTGTTCGCTGGAACGCGTGATCGTATGGCCGATCGTTGCTCAACTCATCTGCGACAGCTGATGATTACAGGGCGCAAGCAACGGGCTGCAGACCGCGACTGCGCTGTCCCAGAGATGCACCATGTACGAGGAGAAGCACCTGATGAACGTCCTGACCAACCTGCTTGCCGACCTCGTCCACTTCGTGGGTTGGCTCGTCTGACCTCTGCTCCGCCCCGGCGCCGTCGCTCCCCGTCCCACGGGAGCGGCGGCGCCGTCGCGTGTGCGGTCTCAGCCTCGGCTCCCCGACCCGGTGAACTCGGGAAGGGCGGCGAACTCGGCCGCCTCCGCCAGGCCGCCGCCCGCCTGCGCGGTGTAGTGGGTGAGCGACTCCCGCAGCGTGGGGCCGTCGTCGAGACCCGCCGGCAGGTCCGGCGGCAGTCCGAAGAAGTGCACCGACAGCACATCGCCGTCGTCGCTCGCCCATGTGTCGTGGTCCACGGGCCGGAATCCGGGGAATTCCACCCCGAGCAGAGCCCTCAGGGGCGGCGATCATGCCCTACGGAGAACCGGCCCCGCACGCCCAGTGCTCACTTCTCCGCGCCCCGATCAGCTCGTCACGGGGTCGAGTTGGGTGTCCCGGCGGACAAGCGCGGCATAGCGGCCGTCCTGCTGGAGCAGTTCCTCGTGGCTGCCGCGCTCGGCGGTCCGGCCGCCGTCGAGGACGACGATCTGGTCCGCGTCGCGAACGGTGGAGAGGCGATGGGCGATGGTGATCGTGGTGCGCCCGGCGGACAGTGCGTCGATCGCCTCCTGTACGGCGAATTCGGTACGGGTGTCGAGGGCGCTGGTCGCCTCGTCGAGGATCAGGACGGGCGGGTCGCGCAGGATGGTGCGGGCGATGGCCAGTCGCTGTTTCTCGCCGCCGGAGAAGCGGTAGCCGCGCTCGCCGACCAGGGTGTCGTAGCCGTCGGGCAGCGAGGCGATGTGGTCGTGGATCTGTGCCGCGCGGGCGGCCGCCTCGATCTCGGCGTCCGTCGCGTCCGGCTTGGCGAAGCGCAGGTTCTCGGCGACGGAGGCATGGAAGAGGTACGTCTCCTGGGAGACCACACCGACGGCCCGGGAGAGCGTGTCGAAGTCCAGTTCGCGTACGTCGACGCCGTCGAGCGTGACCCGGCCGCCGGTGACGTCGTACAGCCGTGGCACCAGGTAGCTGAGCGTGGACTTGCCGGAACCGGTCGGCCCGACAACGGCGAGACTGCCGCCGGCCGGCACGGTGACATCGACACCGCTGAGGGTCGGGCCGCTCTTCTCGTCGTAACTGAAGTCCACGTCCTCGAAGCGGATCTCGCCGCGGACCTTCTCCAGCCGGACGGGCTCCTCGGACTCGGTGATGTCCACCCTGAGGTCGAGATACTCGAAGATCCGCTGGAAGAGTGCGAGGGACGTCTGCATCTGCACCCCGGTGGAGAGCAGGCTCACGGCGGGCCGGAAGAGGCCCTGCTGGAGCGAGACGAAGGCGACGAGCGTGCCGATGGAAACAGCGGGTCCGCCGGACTGCAGGGCGAGTCCCGCGGCCCAGTAGATGACGGCGGGCATGGCGGCCATGACGATGCCGATCGTCGACATCCGCCACCGTCCGGCCATGCTGGAGCGCACTTCGAGGTCGACCAGGCGCTCGGACTCGTCGGCGAAGCCCCGGGTGAGGGAGTCCGCGCGGCCCATCGTCCGGCCGAGCAGGATGCCGCTCACGGAGAGGGACTCGGTGACCGTGGCCGCCATGGCAGCCATCTGCTTCTGACGCTGGGTGGTGATCTTCTTGCGCTCGCGGCCGACCCGGCGGCTGATCCAGACGAAGACCGGCAGCAGGAGGAGCGAGACGAGAGTGAGCCGCCAGTCGAGCGCCAGCATGGCGACGACGGTGGCGATGACCGCCGTGAGGTTGGAGACCAGCGAGGTGGCGGTGGAGGTGACGGTGGCCTGCATGCCGCCGATGTCATTGGCGATACGGGACTGCACCTCGCCGGTACGGGTCTTCGTGAAGAAGGCGAGCGGCATCCGCTGCAGCTGGGCATAGACCGACGTGCGCAGGTCATGCATGACGCGCTGGCCGACCGTGGTGGAGATCAGGGTCTGCAGGACGCCGAAGACGCTGTTCATCACGGCGGTGAGAATCATGCCGAGGGCGAGCAGCGAGAGCAGTCCCGTCCGCCCCTGGGGAATGGCCGTGTCGAGGATCTCGCGGAGCAGGAACGGCGAGGCGACCGACACCAGCGACGAGGCGCCGACGAGCAGTCCGACCAGCGCGAGCCGACCGCGGTACGGATGGAAGAGGCGGAGGATGCGGCGCAGCTCGGCGGGTGGCCGCGCACCGTCCCTGGGCGGGGGCGTCCACGTGGGTTCGTCGGGTTTCATGGGCTCCTTCGGCAGCGTGACGGAGGGAGACGGCCGCAGGCGGCTGTCCGACCTTTTGCGAGCATAGCTCATTGTTACCTATACTCACAATGAACGTCGTCCTGATATTGTTCCCCCATGGACTCCCCCGACTCCGACGGCCTGCTGGCCGAGCAGCTGCTGCGGCTCACCCGCCGGCTCCAGCGCATCCAGAGCCGCCAGCTGGAGCCGATCGGCATCACGCCGGCCCAGTTCCGGCTGCTGCGCACGGTCGCCCACTACGACGGGCCGCCCCGGATGGCGGATCTCGCGCAGCGCCTGGATGTCGTGCCGCGCGCCGTGACCAGCCTGGTCGACGCGTTGGAGGCGAGCGGCCGGGTGCGCCGCGCCCCGGATCCGGACAGCCGCCGGGTGGTCCGGATCGAGATCACCGACGAGGGCCGTGCCACGCTGCGCTCGCTGCGCGACGCGCGCAGGGCGGCCGCGGAGGAGATCCTGGCTCCACTGACCGCCGATCAGCGCGAGGTGCTGGGCGGGCTGCTGTCCGCTCTGGTCGCGGGAATGCCGGAGCGTCGCTGCTGAGGCTCCGCCTTCGGATTGTGCCGGGTGCCGGGGTGAGCCGGCGCAACCCGCGCCTGGCCGGTTCTCAAGCCGACCTCGAGGTCTTGCACCGATCGTGAGCGGTGGGAATCGTCGCTGGTAGAAAGGTGGGAGGACCGCACCGACCCACCGAGGGGACCATCGCCATGCCGCTGTTGGAGCCGAAACCGGAAGTCCTCCGCCCGGGTGCGGCACGCACCCCGTCCCCCGACCGGGTCCCCGACGTGCGGGCCACGGGCACGCCCGAGCCGCTGCGCGGCGAACTGACCGCGCTGCTCGGGCCCAAGAAGGTGTTGTGGACCGTCTCCGACCTGGTGAAATACGCCTCCGACGCCAGCCCCTACCGGTTCGTCCCGCAGGTCGTCGTCGTCCCGGAGGACATCGACGACATCTCGGCGATCCTGTCGTACGCGCACGGCAAGGGCCGCGAAGTCGTCTTCCGGGCCGCGGGCACCAGCCTGAACGGCCAGGCGCAGGGCGAGGACATTCTTGTCGACGTCCGCCACCACTGGGCGGGCATCGAGGTGCTGGACGACGGTGCGCGGGCCCGGATCCGCCCCGGGACCACGGTCATGCGCGCCAATGCCACCCTCGCCCGGTACGGCAGGCTGCTGGGCCCCGACCCGGCCAGCGCCATCGCGTGCACGATCGGTGGGGTCGTCGCCAACAACGCCTCCGGAATGACCGCGGGCACCACCCGCAATTCGTACCGCACCGTCGCCTCGCTCACCTTCGTGCTGCCGAGCGGCACGGTCGTCGACACGGCCGATCCGGCGGCGGACGAACTGCTCGCCCACGCCGAACCACAGCTGTGCGAGGGGCTGCTGGCCCTGAAGGCGGAGATCGAGGCGGATGCGGAACTGACCGCCCGGATCCGCGCCAAGTACGAGATCAAGAACACCAACGGCTACCGGCTCGACGCGTTCCTGGACGGCTCGACCCCCGTACAGATCCTGCGCGGACTGATGGTCGGCTCGGAGGGCACCTTCGGCTTCATCTCCGAGGTCGTCTTCGACACGCTGCCGCTGGACCGGAAGGTCTCCAGCGCCCTGCTCTTCTTCCCCTCGCTGACCGCCGCCGCCGCTGCCGTGCCCCGCTTCAACGAGGCGGGGGCGATCGCCGTCGAGCTGATGGACGGCAACACGCTGCGGGCGTCGGTGAGCGTCCAGGGCGTGCCCGCGGACTGGGCCGAGCTACCGAAGGAGACCGCGGCGCTGCTGGTGGAGTTCCGGGCTCCGGACGAGCCGGGCCAGGAGGCGTACGAGCGGGCGGCGGCCGCGGTCGTCGAAGGGCTGGACCTTGTCGCGCCGGTCGCCTCGGTGACCAATGAGTTCACCCGCGAGGCCAAGGTCATCTCGGGCTACTGGAAGGCCCGAAAGGCGTTCGTCACCGCGGTCGGCGGCTCCCGCCCGTCCGGTACGACTCTGATCACGGAGGACTTCGCGGTCCCGCCGTCGCTGCTCGCCGACGCCTGCGAAGCCCTCCTCCGGCTCCAGGCGGAGCACGGTTTCGACGCCGCCGTCGCGGGCCATGCCGCGCACGGCAATCTGCACTTCCTGCTCGCGTTCGACGCGGCGAAGCCGTCCGATGTCGACCGGTACGCCGCGTTCATGGACGACTTCTGCCGGCTGACTGTGGAGCGCTTCGACGGCTCGCTCAAGGCGGAGCACGCCACCGGTCGCAATATCGCGCCCTTCCTGGAGCTGGAATGGGGCCCGAAGGCGACCGAGCTGATGTGGCGTACGAAGCAGGTCATCGACCCCGACGGGGTGCTCGCGCCGCGAATCGTCCTCGACCGTGACCCGAAGGCCCATCTGCGCGGGCTGAAGACCATTCCCGAGGTCGAGCTGATCGCCGACCCGTGCATCGAGTGCGGGTTCTGCGAACCGACCTGTCCCAGTCACGACCTCACCACCAGCCCGCGTCAACGGATCGTGCTGCGGCGGGAGATGATGCGCCAGCCCGGCGGTTCGCCGGTGGAGACCGGGCTCCTCGACGCGTACGGGTACGAGGCCATTGACACCTGCGCCGGTGACTCCACCTGCAAACTCGCCTGCCCGGTCGGCATCGACACCGGCGCCATGATGAAGGACTTCCGTCACCAGCGGCACTCACCGCGCGAGGAACGGATCGCGGCACTCACCGCGAGGAACTTCAAGGCGGTGGAGGCCTCGGCGCGGCTCGCGGTCGCCGCGGCCGACAGGATCGGCGACCGTCTGCTGGAAACCGTCACCGGGCTCGCCCGCAAAGCCGTACGCCCCGATCTGGTACCCGAGTGGCTCCCCGAGATCCCTGGCGCGGCGCCCCGCAAGCTGCCCCGCACGTCGCGGGTCGGGGCGAGCGCCGTCTACTACCCGGCGTGCGTGAACCGGATCTTCGGCGGTCCGGAAGGCCACCGTGGCCCGTCGCTGCCGCAGGCCGTCGTCGCCGTCTCGGCCCGTGCCGGAAAGCCGGTGTGGATCCCGGATGACGTCGCGGGGACCTGCTGCTCGACGATCTGGCACTCCAAGGGCTACGACGAGGGCAACGTCGTGATGGCCAACCGCATCGTGGAGGCCGCCTGGGGCTGGACAGCGGGCGGAAAGCTGCCCCTGGTCGTCGACGCCTCGTCGTGCACGCTGGGCATCGCCCATGAGGTGGTGCCCTATCTCACCGAGGACAACCGGGAGTTGCACCGGGATCTGACGGTCGTCGACTCCCTCGTCTGGGCGGCCGACGAGCTGCTGCCGGAACTGACGATCCTGCGGAAGACCGGCTCGGCGGTGCTGCACCCGACGTGCTCCATGCAGCATCTCGGCGACGTGGAGCAGTTGCGTGCAGTCGCCGAGGCGTGTGCGGAGGAGGTCGTCGTACCGGACGACGCCGGGTGCTGCGCGTTCGCGGGCGACCGCGGGATGCTGCACAAGGAGCTGACCGCGTCGGCCACGGCAAAGGAGGCGGCCGAGGTCAACTCCCGTGAGTACGACGCCTATCTGTCCGCGAACCGGATGTGCGAGATCGGCATGGACCGGGCCACGGGGCGCGCGTACCACTCGGTCCTGATGGAACTGGAGCGGGCGACGCGCCCCTGACCCGTCTCTCGCGCGACCGCGTACGCAACCGACCACCGGGACCGCCGCATTCGCCGGGCCGCCCGGTGGTCGGCGTTCTCCTGGGCACCGGTGGGCCTCGTACGAAAGTCCATGGATTCGGTTTCGAGAGTCCAAACCCTCCCCTTGCGTATCAGCAGTCTCAACTATCAAGGTCGTGACCGAGGTTCAGAGCAACAGCCGCGCACGTCAGACCCCCCTCCTGGAGGATCGATGAACGACGCAGCACAGCAGAACCACGGTACGGAGGACGGTGACGACGGCTCGATGAGCCGTCGTTCGGTCCTGTGGACGACCGCCGCCGGCGTGGCCGGTGCCGGGCTCGGACTGGGCGGTCTCGGCAGCGGCACCGCATCCGCCGCCACCCCCCTCGGCTCCGATTCCGCCGCCGGTGCACAGGCGCAGACGGCCTCACCGCAGCGCCAGGGCGCCACCATGGTGGGAGTTCCGTTCGAAGGGCGTTCCACCGTCCGGGTCGGCCTGGTCGGCCTCGGCAACCGCGGCGGCAGCATGATCGATCTCTATCTCGCCGTCCCCGGAGTGCAGGTCGTCGCCGTGTGCGACCCGGTCAAGGAGAAGGCCCGGCGGGCCGCCGCGAAGGTGACCGCCGCCGGTCAGCCGGCGCCCGCCGTCTACACCAACGGTGAGGACGACTACGAGAATCTCTGCAAACGCGGGGACATCGACTTCGTCTATGTGGCGACTCCCTGGGACTTACACTTCGAGATGGCGAAGACCGCCATGCTCCACGGCAAGCATGTCGGGGTGGAGTGTCCGATCGCTCTCCAGCTCGATCAGCTCTGGGAGCTGGTCAATCTCTCCGAGCGCACCAGACGGCACTGCATGCAGTTGGAGAACTGCTGTTACGGGCGCAACGAGATGCGGGTGCTCCGCATGGCGCACGCCGGTCTCTTCGGCGACCTGCTGCATGGCGCGGGCGCGTACAACCACGATCTGCGCGGCCTGATGTTCGATCCGGACTACTACGAGGGTCCATGGCGCCGGCTGTGGCACACCCGCCTGCGCGGCGACCTCTACCCCAACCACGGGTTCGGTCCGGTCGCCAACTACATGGACCTCAACCGCGGGGACCGTGCGGTGAGCATCACCAGCGTCGGTTCGCCGTCCCTGGGGCTCGCCGAGTACCGGAAGAAGCACATGCCGGCAGGTGACCCGAGCTGGAAGGAGACCTATATCGAGAGCGACCGCACGATCAGTCTCGTCCAGACCGCCAAGGGACGGGTGATCCGGCTGGAGCACGACGTGTCCACGCCTCATCCGTACTCGCGGATCAACAGCCTCGGCGGCACGAAGGGGCTCTTCGAGGACTATCCGGCCCGCATCTATATCGAGCCCGACCACACCAACGACACCTGGGGCGACTTCGGCGCGTACGCCGAATGGGACCACTGGCTGTGGAAGGAACACGCCAACCCGCCCGGCGGGCACGGCGGAATGGACTACATGCTGGTGTTCCGGCTGATGCAGTGCATGCGTCTGGGGCTCGTTCCCGACTTCGATGTGTACGACGCGGCGGCCTGGACATCTCCGGTACCGCTCAGCCACCTCTCCATCAAGGCGAAGGGCGCGCCGCAGCAGATCCCGGACTTCACCCGCGGCGAGTGGAAGAACGCCCGCCCCGGCATGGACTCGGCGAAGCCCGCGAAGGCCTGACGGCCGGCGCGACGCTGCGGGGCCCGGCCGCACAGGCCGGGCCCCGCAGTGCGACCTCCCACGGCCCGCTCGGTGACCTTGGCGCGAAATACGCATTCCGTGGAGAAAACCCTTTGCTTCGACCGGGGCCCCCGGGTGAACCTTGCACGGTTTGAGTCAGTCACCGAACAAAAACCGATCCTCAGAACCATGGGACGTCATGCACATTCGCGATCTTCCCTACTCGGATCCTGGCGATCCCGATGTCCGGTCAGGCCCACGCTTCCTGCTCTGGCTCGGCCGCAACCAGATCCGCGGACAGCTCAAGTCCCTGTCCTGGGGCCTGCTGCACCAGTGCTCCGTCGCCGGGCTGCCGCTGGCCGTCGGCTTCGCCGTGCAGGCGGTCGTCGACCGTTCCGGCAGCCGGCTCGCGCTGGCCGGCGGGCTGATCGCCGTCCTCGGTGTGCTGATCGCGGTCGGCGACACCATGCTCCACCGGACCGCGGTCACCAACTGGATCACCGCCGCCGCCCGTGTCCAGCAGCTACTGGCCCGCAAGACCGCGGAACTCGGGTCCGCACTGACCCGCCGGGTCGCCGCGGGCGAGGTCGTCGCGGTGTCCACCGGCGACGTCGAGAAGATCGGCTGGTTCGTCGAGGCACTCTCCCGCTTCGCCGCAGCCGCCGTCGCTCTCGTGCTGATCTGTGCCGGACTCGTCGTCTATCTGCCGTCGCTGGGGGTGCTGGTGGCACTCGCCATGCCGCTCCTGGCACTGGCCGTGCTGCCGCTGCTCCCTCGTGCCACCCGGCGCGCGGATCTTCAGCGCGAGAAGGCCGGAAAGGCCACCGAACTGGCGTCGGACACCGTGGCCGGGCTGCGGGTGCTGCGCGGGATCGGCGGCGAGGAGCTGTTCCTCGGCCGCTACCGGCGTGCCTCGCAGGAGGTCCGCAGGGCGGCTGTCCGCAGCGCGCAGATGTGGTCGCTGATCTCGGCGATCCAGGTGCTGCTGCCGGGCGTGCTGCTCATCTCGCTGGTCGTGTACGGAGCGACGCTGGCCCACGAGGGCCGGATCGAGGTCGGCCAACTGGTCACGGTGTACAGCGCGGCGACGCTGATGCTGTTCCCGCTGAGGCACTTCGAGGAGATCGCGATGGCGTACTCCTTCTCGCGGCCGTCCGCCAAGCGGGCCGTGCGGGTGCTGTCGTTGCACCGCACCGTCGAGCCGTCGACCGTCGATGTGGTGCCTTCCGGTGATCTGTACGACCCGGTCACCGGGCTGATGGCCCCCGCGGGCAGGTTCACCGCGGTGGTCTGCGGCGACCCGGACGAGGCCGGCGAACTGGCCGAACGGCTCGGCGGGCACGCCGAGCCGGCCGCGGAGCAGGACACGACGGGCGACGCTCCCGAGGGCTCGCCGTCGCCGGAGAAGAATCCGTCCGTCCTGCTCGGCGGCGTCCCGCTGGACGAGCTGTCGCTGGCGGCCGCCAGGACCGCGGTGCTGGTCCAGGACAAGGACCCGGTGCTGCTCTCCGGGACGCTCCGGGAGCTCCTGGACGTGCCGTCGTCCGGCCAGGTGACCGCTGAGGAGGCGCTTGCCGCCGCCCAGTGCGGTGACGTGCTCGACGCGCTGGCCCAGGCCTCGGTGACCAGGGACGGCGATCCGATGGAGACCAGGATCACCGAGCGCGGCCGGTCGCTCTCCGGCGGCCAGCGGCAGCGGCTCGCCCTGGCCCGCTCCCTGGTCACCGATCCGGAGGCACTGGTTCTCGACGAGCCGACGTCCGCCGTCGACTCGCACACCGAGGCCCGGGTCGCCGCCGGTATCAAGGCGCTGCGCCAGGGTCGTACGACCGTCGCGTTCGCCTCGTCGCCGCTGCTGCTGGACCTCGCGGACCGGGTGGTGCTGGTGCACCGGGGCACCGTGACAGCGGTCGGTACGCACCGCGAACTGCTGCACACCGAACCGCGGTACCGGGCTGTCGTCACCCGGGAGACCGACGACGAGATCGCGGCACTGACCGCGTCGGACGAGATCGACGGGATCAGCGAAGTCAGCGGGATCAAGGCGATCGAAGAGATCGAAGGAATCGAGGAGAGGGCATGATCGGCGTCGCACAACCGACGTACGACCCGGCCGCCCCGGAGTCGGCGACAACGCTGCCGGTCGGCACCCCCACCACCGTACGCAGCTATGTACGGGACCTGATGCGGCGCCACCGCAAGCCGTTCGCCGTACTCATCTCGGTCAACGCCGTCGCGGTGATCGCCTCGATCGTCGGGCCGTATCTGCTGGGCGGACTGGTGGAGGACCTGTCGAGCGGGGTCGCCGACCTCCATCTGGAGCGCACCGCCGCGGTGTTCGGGCTTGCACTGCTCGTACAGACCGTGTTCACCCGGATGATGCGGCTGCGCAGCGCGATGCTCGGCGAGGAGATGCTGGCCGATCTGCGCGAGGACTTCCTCGTGCGGTCGGTCGGGCTGCCGCCGGGCGTGCTGGAGCGGGCCGGGACCGGTGACCTGCTCTCCAGGATCACCACCGACATCGACCGGCTGGCCAACGCGATGCGGGAGGCCGTTCCGCAGTTGGCGATCGGTGTGGTGTGGGCGGGGCTGCTGCTCGGTGCGCTCACCGTGACCGCTCCCCCGCTGGCACTCTCCGTACTGATCGCCCTGCCGGTGCTGATCCTCGGCTGTCGCTGGTACTTCCGCCGGGCGCCGTCCGCGTACCGCTCGGAGGCCGCCGGGTACGCGGCGGTCGCCGCGATGCTGGCGGAGACCGTGGACGCCGGACGGACGGTGGAGGCGCACCGTCTCGGCGCGCGGCGGGTGGCGCTGTCGGACCGGCGGATCAAGGAGTGGACGGCCTGGGAGCGGTACACGCTGTTCCTGCGTTCCGTGCTCTTCCCCGTCATCAATGTCACGTACGTGACGATCCTCGGAGCGGTGCTGATGCTCGGCGGCTGGTTCGTCATCGAGGGATGGCTCACTGTCGGACAGCTGACGACGGGTGCGCTGCTGGCGCAGATGATGGTCGACCCGATCGGTCTGATCCTGCGCTGGTACGACGAGTTGCAGGTCGCACAGGTGTCGTTGGCCCGGCTGGTCGGCGTGCGGGACATCGAACCGGACGCGGGCGACGCGGAGGTCGCCCCGGACGGCCGGGACGTCCGGGCGGACGGTGTGCACTTCGGCTACCGCGCCGGGGTCGACGTGCTGCACAAGGTGTCCCTCGACGTCGCCCCGGGCACGCGCCTCGCGCTGGTCGGCCCGTCCGGTGCGGGCAAGTCCACGCTCGGCCGGCTGCTGGCCGGGATCTACGCCCCGCGCAGTGGTGAAGTCACCCTGGGCGGTGCGCAGTTGTCGCAGATGACGGCGGAGCAGGTGCGTACGCATGTGGCGCTGGTCAACCAGGAGCACCATGTGTTCGTGGGTTCGCTCCGCGACAACCTGCTGCTGGCCCGTGACGGCGCGCAGGACGCGGAGCTGTGGGCGTCGCTCGCCGCGGTCGACGCGGACGGCTGGGCGAAGGCGCTGGGCGAGGGTCTGGACACCGAGGTCGGTTCGGGCGGTCTGGCCCTGACCCCGGCGCAGGCGCAGCAGATCGCCCTGGCCCGGCTGGTGCTGGCCGATCCGCACACTCTGGTGCTGGACGAGGCGACCTCGCTGCTGGACCCGCGGGCGGCCCGCCATCTGGAGCGCTCGCTGGCGCGGGTGCTCGACGGCCGTACGGTCGTGGCGATCGCGCACCGGCTGCACACCGCGCATGACGCGGATGTGATCGCGGTGGTCGAGAGCGGCAGGATCAGCGAACTGGGCAGCCATGACGAGCTGGTTGCGGCGGACGGCGCGTATGCGGCGCTGTGGCGGTCCTGGCACGGCTGAGAGCCTGTCGGGTGACCTCTGAGCGGAGAAGGCGGAGGTGGTGCGCGGGCCGTCACCGGTTCGCGCGCAGCCACGCGTCGAGAGCGGCGAAGTCCGCGTCGGTGAGCCCCTGGGCGGGATCGACGCGATGGAGGAGGGCCGGCCCCGGGTGATGTGCGGCCACCCAGGCCCGGTCGGTGCCGGTGATCTCGTCGTCGACCCAGACGAAGGGGCGCCCTGCCGCGCGGTCGACGAGGGGGCGCGTCTTCCAGTGCAGCCCGTCCCGCCGGTCGAACTCGTCCTCGTACGCCGGATCCGGCCAGGCCACCACGGGCAGCTCCGGCAGGCCGAGCCACGGTGCGATGCACTCGTTGGCCTCGTCCAACCAGGTCGTGGCCCAGACGAGGTCGCAGCCCAGTGCCGTCAGCCGGGGCCCGAGCGCGGGATCGATCCTGCTCAGAAGGGGATTCGACTCGGCCGGCCCGGGTGCGGCCCCCGTGCGGTACGTCGGATACCCGTGCGGGCGCTGTTGCGGCGTCGCTCCGAACGGAATGAGCGGCCCGTCGACGTCGAGGAAGAGAAGCGGGCGCTGCGCGGAACCGGTCACGGCTGCACGGTACCCGCTCTCCGGGCGGACGCGACGAGGGCGCCCGTGCTGGATCGCCTCCCACCACGGGCACCGTCGTGGTCACAGTCCCGCCAGGTCCCCTTCCGTGGGGTACGCGCTCTGCGCACCTGCGCCCCGCACAGGGGCAGCGCCGACCCTGACCGCGTACCGCACCGCGATGACCAGGTCGTCGCTCCGGGCCGGGCGGTGGGCGAGTGCGCCGGTCATGGCATCGCCCGCCCCCGGTCGTGTCCACCACGTCGACCGAGGGTGACATCGGCGCCGGGCCGGGCGGCGACGACGGCCCGGTTGGCACCCTTGCCGCCCGGATGGACCGTCAGGTCGCCGCCGAGCACGGTCTCCCCGGTGGCGGGGCGGCGTGCGACGCGGCCATGAGGTCCGCGTCGGCCCCGCCGCCCACACCCGCATCGGTGGAGGCCGGTCGGGTGGACATGGCGCCCCCTCTCAGAGCCCCTGGGCCCGTACGATCCGGGCGACGATCTGCTCGGCGATCGCCTGCACATCGGCGTCGACGACGAGGTCCACATTGCCCTCCGGGTCGGACGTGAACACGGTCAGCCCTTCGTCGGTGACCTCGACCGTGCCGCGTTCGGTGGTGTACAGGTCGGGGCGGAGCAGGGACAGCGCCGTGATCGGGTCGTGCGGCACGCTCCACGATTCGCCGGTGAAGCCGGTCCACCCGTCGATCTCGCGGGCGAGCGCCTCCCCGTACGGTCCGGCCGCCCGGATCGTCTCGACGCCGTCCCGCTCGATGCGCAGCCGGGTGGTGATGTCCAGCCCGGTGACGACGATGCGCACGGCCGAGCCGAAGACGATGCGGGCGGCGGTGATGTCGCTGACGATGTTGTGCTCGGCCTTGGCGCGCGGGCCGAAGTCTCCGCCCATCAGGTACAGGGTGCGTACCCCCGGGGCGAAGCGGTCGTCGAGGCGGATCGCGCGGGCGATGTTGGTGAGCGGGGCGATGGCGATGACATCGCTCGCGCCGGGTCCGGCAAGCACGGTGTCGACCAGGAAGCGGTCGGCGGCGATGTCGTCGCGTACCGGTTCGGTCTCCAGGTCGGGGAAGGCCCGGCCTTCGTGTCCGGCCCACCAGACGTCCTTGCCGGAGAGGGTCTCGGTGGCTCCGGGCACGACGGTGAGGTTGCGTCCGGCGAGGGCGCCGAGCCGGTGGGCGAGGCGGGCCCTGAGCAGGGTGTCGCCGTAGACGGTGGTGATGCCGGCGATGTGCGCCTCGGGCGAGCCGAGCAGCACACCGAGGGCGAGGGCGTCGTCGACGTCGCTGCCGATGTCGGTGTCGAGGAGGACGTCTGCCGTGGGCTGGTTCACTTTGCTCCTGGGGTCGTTGGCGGGTGGATGGATGGTCACTTCAGGCCGCTGCCCGCGATGGACTGCGTGAAGTACCGCTGCAGGCGCAGCAGTACGAGGAGCGGGATGACGGTCAGGACGACGGCGGCGGCGAACACCTGGCCGTAGTCGACGACCATCTGTCCCTGCAGGGTGCCGAGGGCGATCGGGCCGAGCTGCTTGTCCGGTTCGGTTCCGACGAGCAGCGGCCACATGTAGGACTGCCACTGGAAGGTGAACAGGGTCAGGCCGGCGCCGATCAGGGCGGGCCGCGACAGGGGTACGTAGATCTTCGTGAAGACGCCCCACCAGCTGAGCCCGTCCATCCGTGCGGCCTCGACGAGTTCGCGCGGGATGGCGAGGAAGAACTGGCGCAGCAGGAAGATCGCCAGGCCGTTGCCTATGCCGGGCAGGATCAGACCGGCGTACGTGTTCTGCAGTCCCCAGTCCCGAAAGATGTCGGACAGCGGGATCGCGATCGCGTCGAACGGGATCATGAAGCTGAGCAGGATCACGGCGAAGACGAGCCCGCGCCCGCGGAACCGGAAGACCGAGAGGGCGAAGGCCGCCATCGCGGAGAGCACCAGGCCGAGCAGGACGGTGGCGACGGCGACGCCGATGGAGTTGAGTACCGCGCGGCCGAAGTCGCCCCGGAACAGGGTCACATAGTTGTGCAGCGTGGCGTCGGTCGGGATCAGGCTGTGCCAGGACACCCGGTCGAGCCCGGCGAGCACCTTGTCACCGGGGCGCAGCGAGCCGGCGAGCACCCACAGCAGGGGCAGCGCGAACAGCACGCCCATGACGACGGCGGTGACGAGCGGCATGTGCCGCAGAGCGGAGAGGCGGCGCGGGGCCGAGGGCACCGGCGCGTTCGTGGTCTTCACTGGGTCACTCCTCGCCCTTGCCCTGCATCATCCGGAACTGGACGACGACGACGGCGAGCGTGATGGCGACGAGCACCACCACTTCGGCCTGGGCGAAGTTGATGTCGCCGACGCTGTAGGCGCGGCGGAACACGTCGTACATCATGAGATTGGTGGAGCCGTCGGGGCCGCCGCGGGTGAGCAGCTGCACGGGCGCGAACACCAGGAAGTTGGCGACGGTGTCGGCGACCAGCACGAAGGCGAGCGGGCGGCGCAGCAGCGGCAGCGTGACATGGAAGAAGCGCTGCCAGGCGGAGGCGCCGTCGACGGCGGCCGCGTCGTAGCACTCCTGCGGAATGTCCTGGAGTCCGGCGATCAGGAACATCATCCAGTAGCCGACGCCGACCCAGGACATCAGCACGATGAGCGCGAAGAGCGCCTGCTCGGAGCTGGTGAGGAAGGGCTGCGGCGGGATCCCCAGGGCGCCGAGGATCGCGTTGAGCGGTCCCTCGGGGCGGTAGAGGATGCCCCAGATGACGGCGGACACGGCTGGCGGCACGGCGATGGGTGCGAAGACCAGCGAGCGCCAGAAGCGGACGCCCGCGAACCTGCGGCCCAGAAGTACGGCGAGGCCGAGCGCGATCAGCACCTGGAGCGGGTTGATGACCAGGCTGAACAGCAGCGTGACCCGGACGCTCTGCCAGAACTGGGAGTCCGAGAAGAGGTCTGTGTAGTTGCCGAGGCCGACGAACGTGGTGGTGCCGTCGACGAGGCTGTGGTGGCGCGCGCTGCTGACCAGGGCCATCGCGGCGGGCAGCAGACGCAGCACCGCAAGCGCGAGCAGCGCGGGTGCCAGGAAATACAGGGCGGTCCGGCCCTGCGATGCGCGGCGGCGTGCGGGCCGCGGCGGGGTGCGGGGTGGTGAGGTGGTCATCGCAGGCGCTCCCAGGTACGCACCAGTTCACCGGAGGCCTTCGCCAGCCGGGGTTCCACGGCGGAACCGTTGCGGATGTCGGAGAAGGCGGAGCCCATGACGGTCTCGAACTGCGTGTAACCGATGCTGCGTGGCCGGCTGACGGCGGTGTGAGCGAGTTCGTACCGCATGATCGTGGCGACCCCGGCGGTGCTCTTCGTCGCCTTGTCCGCCAGGTCCCCCGCGTACCGGTCGAAGGCCTTGCGGTTCGACGGGATGAGCGGGGACGCCTCGACGGTGGAGAGGCTGCCCTCGGTGGTCAGTGCGGCGTACTCCATGAACCGCAGGCCCGCTTCGGGGTGTTCGGCGTACGGGTTGACGCCCCAGGACCAGGAGTCGGTGGGGGTGACGGCACGCCCGTGGGCGAACTTCGGCTGCGGGGCCGTGCCCCAGGTGAAGTCCTTGAGTCCGGCGAAGGCACCGAGGTTCCACGGGCCGCCGACGAAGAACGGCACGCGGCCCGAGGTGAAGAGGGAGGAGAGCTGGTACGACGGGATGCCGCGGGGCGACGAGCCGTCGGCGAAGAGCGTGCGGTACCAGTCCAGCGCGTCGATCCAGCCCTGGGTGGTGACGGCGGGCGTGAGCATGTCCTTTCCGGTGATGCCTGATCCGCCGTGGAGGGACTCGATGAGCGGCTGCAGCCCGTAGTAGAGGTCCGTCTGCTCCAGCAGCAGCGCGTAATCGGCTCCGGCCCGGTCCATCGCCCGGCGTCCCGCGGCCCTGGTCCGCTCCCAGCTCCAGCGGTCGGCCGGTGCCGCGCCGGGGAGTGCCACCCCGGCCTTGGCCAGCAGGTCCGCGTTGTAGAAGAGGTACTGCGTGGACGTCCAGATCGGCAGCGAGCGAAGCGTGCCGTCCCAGGAACTGACGGCGTACTGCTCGGGGGTGACGGCGGCCCTGGTGCGGTCCGCGATCCGGTTCAGGTCGGTGAGGAAGCCGCGGGCCGTCAGCGCCGGGACGCGCGGCTGGTCGACCGCGTACACGTCGATCGCGCTGTCCTTCGCGGAGAGCCGCAGTTGCAGGACGTCGCCGAGCTGGTCGGGCGGGACCGGCGTGTAGTCGATCCGTATACCGGGGTTGGCGCGTTCGAAGCCGCGGATGACCGCCCGGAACGTCTCGGGGGTCTCCGGGCCGAGGAACCGTACCGCTGTTCTGCCGTCCGCCGGCCGGCCGCCCGAGCAGCCGGCCAGGGCCGCCGCCGAGGCCACGCCGAGGGCGGCGCCGAGCACGGTTCTGCGGCTGGGAGAGCTCGTCATGCGGCTCTCCTGCCTGCGATGGACATCGCGTTCTCCAAATCGTTTTGCATAACCTGGCTCGGCCTTCGTGCGGCACGATCGGAAGCACCATACAAAACGTTTTGCACATTGGATAGAGTGACCTCGAACACCAGGACAACAGCCCTGGACAACGACGGGAGGCTGATGGTGCACGGCGCCGGCCGGATCAAGATCGTGGATGTGGCATCCGAAGCGGGCGTCAGCGTCACCACGGTCTCCCATGTGCTGAGCGGCCGCCGCCCGGTCTCCGCCACCACCCGCGCCCGGGTCGAGGACGTCATACAGCGGCTCGGCTACCAGGCCGATCCCTCGGCGCGCGGACTGCGTACGCAACGCACCCGCACCCTGGGCCTGGTCGTCCCGGACATCACCAACCCGTTCAACACCGCCATCGCGGCGGGCATGCAGGAGATCGCACTGGCCCACGAGTACCTCACCGTGGTCTGCGAGGCGCCGATGGACGGCCCGCACCTGCCCGCGGTGATCCGGCAGTTGGTGGCGCGCCGTATCGACGGCATCGTGGTCGGCCGGTACGGCGCCACGCGGCAGGATCTGGACCGGATCACGGCCTCGGGATCCAAGCTCGTACGGCTCGGCGGGCCGCTGGCACCCGGGCTCGGCGATGTGGTGCGGGCCGCCGAGACGGAGGGCATGTACGACCTGGTCAGCCATCTGGTGGGGCGCGGCTACCGGCGGATCGCCTACATCGGGGGCGCGCGGGGGGTGGAGCCGGGCGAGGAGCGGTTCGTCGGCTACCGGAAGGCTCTGGAGGCGGCCGGGCTGCCGGTGCACCGGGAGCTGGTCGCCTGGACCAGCTTCACCCGCGACGGCGGACGGGCCGGGGCGACGACGGTACTGAACGCCACGGAGCCGCCGGACGCCGTGGTGTGCGCCAACGATCTGATCGCGATCGGCGCGCTGGACACCGCACGGGCGGCGGGGCTGCGGGTGCCGGACCGGTTGGCGATCACCGGGTACGACGACATCGAGGCAGCGTCGCTGGTCTCGCCCGCTCTGACCACCGTGCTCAACCCGGCCCGGGAGATCGGCCGTTCGGCGGCGCAGCTGCTGCTGGACCGGCTGGAGGGCGAGGGCTCGGGCCCGGCCCGGGAGATCGTTCTCGCGCACCGTCTGGTACCGCGCGAATCGGCCTGATCCCCCGGCGGCCGGGTGAGGTGCTCAGATGAAGTTGAGGGCGGCCGCACCGCCCACTCCCCCGAGCACCATGAACGCGGGCATCAGCACCTTCAGCTCCACCCAGCTTCCGGCGCGGAATCGCATGCCCTTCGGCGGCCCGATCGGGTACCAGCGCTTGCGGCCCAGCGGGATCGGCCACAGGATCGGGCAGCCGGAGACGGTCAGCGCGTCGCCGATGTCATGGACGAGGGCGCCGAGGACGATCGGCAGCCCGAGCCAGAGGTACTCCTGGCCGGGGGCGCTGAAGAGCCAGTCCGAGCCGTTGCCCGGCTTGTCGAGGATGCCGGCCAGTATCCAGGCGCTGGTCGCGCCGAGCAGCCACACCAGGACGTCGCTGGACATCCGGGCGGCCCGCCACAGCAGTCCTTCGACGGCGAGCACGAGGTGGACGAAGAGAATGGCCAGGACCGCCCACCGGCCGCCGGTGATCGCCGCGGCGGAGGCCCCGGCGCCTATCAGCACCGCCCAGAGCCAGGTGTGCGTCAGAGTCCGGTGACCGCCGTTGCGGCGCGGGTCGCCGGAGCCCCGGGTCGCCTTGTAGACGGCGTGCGAGAGCTTGTCGACGATCTCACAGAGTCCGCGGGAGACCGGTCCGAAGGCGCGCGAGATGGTCGCGGACTTGTGGTCGAGGTCCGGGGCGAGCGCGGCGCCCGCGGTGATCAGTGCACCGACGACCAGGACGGGCCACGGCATCGTATGACCCGCGGCTGCCGCCGCCGCGCCCACCCCCAGCCAGGCCGCTGCCCCGGACAGCGAGTGTGCCGGTCCCATCATGGTTCTTCCGCCCCCAAAGTTTGTCCGGCCGCCATCGCCGTTGCGATGCGGCCGAGTTGAGTGGGCAGCGTACCGTCCGTGATCTTCGTAAGGTCGTCCGGTTCCCGCATCCGGGCGGAAGGCAGGCAAGATGGGGGCGTGACCCTTATCGATCAGCTGCCCCCGACCGACGACCCGGACGCCCTCTTCGAGGCCTTCTCGTCATGGACCGAGACCCAGGGCATCACCCTCTACCCTGCTCAGGAGGAGGCGCTGATCGAGGTGGTCTCCGGGGCGAACGTGATCCTTTCCACGCCCACGGGCTCCGGAAAGAGCCTGGTCGCGGCGGGTGCACACTTCACGGCTCTGGCCCAGGACAAGGTCACCTTCTACACCGCCCCGATCAAGGCACTGGTCTCGGAGAAGTTCTTCGATCTGTGCAAGCTGTTCGGTACGGAGAATGTCGGCATGCTCACGGGCGACGCCTCCGTCAACGCGGACGCCCCGGTGATCTGCTGCACCGCGGAGGTGCTCGCGTCCATCGCACTGCGCGACGGGAAGTACGCCGACATCGGCCAGGTCGTGATGGACGAGTTCCACTTCTATGCGGAAGCGGACCGCGGCTGGGCCTGGCAGATCCCGCTGCTGGAGCTGCCGCAGGCCCAGTTCATCCTGATGTCGGCCACGCTCGGTGACGTCAAGATGTTCGAGCAGGACCTGACCCGGCGCACCGGCCGCCCCACCTCCGTGATCCGCTCGGCGACCCGGCCGGTCCCGCTCAGTTACGAGTACCGGCTGACCCCGATCACCGAGACGCTCACCGAACTCCTGGACACCCGGCAGTCGCCGGTCTACATCGTGCACTTCACGCAGGCCGCGGCCGTCGAGCGGGCGCAGTCGCTGATGAGCATCAACATGTGCACCAAGGAGGAGAAGGAGAAGATCGCCGATCTGATCGGCAACTTCCGCTTCACCACGAAGTTCGGCCAGAACCTCTCCCGCTATGTGCGGCACGGCATCGGGGTGCATCACGCGGGCATGCTCCCGAAGTACCGCCGCCTGGTGGAGAAGCTCGCCCAGGCGGGTCTGCTGAAGGTGATCTGCGGTACGGACACACTCGGCGTCGGCGTCAACGTCCCGATCCGCACAGTGCTGTTCACGGCGCTCACCAAGTACGACGGCACCCGGGTCCGTACGCTGCGCGCCCGTGAGTTCCACCAGATCGCCGGCCGCGCGGGCCGGGCCGGCTTCGACACGGCGGGCTTCGTCGTCGCGCAGGCGCCCGAGCATGTCATCGAGAACGAGAAGGCCGTCAAGAAGGCGGGCGACGACCCGAAGAAGAAGCGCAAGGTGGTCCGCAAGAAGGCCCCCGAGGGCTTTGTCGCCTGGTCGGAGACCACGTTCGACAAGCTGATCCAGTCCGACCCGGAGCCGCTGACCTCCCGCTTCCGGGTCACGCACACGATGCTGCTGTCCGTGATCGCCCGCCCCGGCAACGCGTTCGAGGCGATGCGGCGGCTGCTGGAGGACAACCACGAGCCGCGCCGCGCTCAGCTGCGCCACATCCGCCGGGCCATCGCGATCTATCGCTCCCTGCTGGACGGCGGCGTCGTGGAGCAGCTCGCGACGCCGGACGCGGAGGGGCGCATCGTGCGGCTCACCGTCGATCTCCAGCAGGACTTCGCGCTCAGCCAGCCGCTGTCCACGTTCGCGCTGGCCGCTTTCGACCTGCTCGACACCGAATCGCCGTCGTACGCCCTGGACATGGTCTCCGTCGTCGAGTCGACGCTCGACGACCCGCGGCAGATCCTCGCCGCCCAGCAGAACAAGGCGCGCGGCGAAGCGGTCGGCCAGATGAAGGCGGACGGTGTCGAGTACGAGGAGCGGATGGAGCGGCTCCAGGACGTCACGTACCCGAAGCCGCTGAGCGAGCTGCTGTGGCATGCGTACGACGTGTACCGCAAGAGCCACCCGTGGGTGGGCGACCACCCGGTCTCGCCGAAGTCCGTGATCCGCGACATGTACGAACGCGCCATGACGTTCACGGAGTTCACCTCGAACTACGAGCTGGCCCGCACCGAGGGCATCGTGCTGCGGTATCTGGCGAGCGCGTACAAGGCGCTCGAGCACACCATCCCGGACGACCTGAAGTCCGAGGACCTGGAGGACCTGATCGCCTGGCTCGGCGAGATGGTCCGTCAGGTGGACTCCAGTCTCCTCGACGAGTGGGAGCAGCTCGCCAACCCGGAGGTGGAGACTGCCGAGCAGGCGCAGGAGCGGGCCGACGAGGTCAAGCCGGTCACTGCCAACGCCCGCGCCTTCCGGGTGCTGGTCCGCAACGCGATGTTCCGCCGGGTGGAGCTGGCCGCACTGGACAAGGTCGCCGAGCTCGGCGAGCTGGACGGCGAGGCGGGCTGGGACGAGGACGCGTGGGGCGAGGCCATGGACGCGTACTGGGACGAGTACGAGGATCTGGGCACCGGCCCGGACGCCCGCGGTCCGAAGCTGCTGAAGATCGACGAGGACGCCGCGCACGGCCTGTGGCGGGTGCGGCAGACGTTCGCCGACCCGAACGGCGACCACGACTGGGGCATCAGCGCG
Organism: Streptomyces sp. NBC_01320; assembly: GCF_035974375.1. NCBI lineage: Bacteria > Bacillati > Actinomycetota > Actinomycetes > Kitasatosporales > Streptomycetaceae > Streptomyces > Streptomyces sp. NBC_01320. Next base: position 9,383,891 of record NZ_CP108390.1, on the reverse strand, counting down.
GAGGTCGATCTGGCGGCCTCCGACGAAGAGGGCCGGGCGGTCGTCCGGGTCACCTCGGTCGGCCAGCTGTGAGCGTGACCGCCGCGACGGCACCTTTGCGAGAGTGGAGACGAACGGCATGACGAACCCCGCCGAGCGCCTGGTCGACCTGCTCGACCTGGAGCGGATCGAGGTCAACATCTTCCGGGGGCGCAGCCCCGAGGAGTCGCTGCAGCGGGTCTTCGGCGGCCAGGTCGCCGGGCAGGCGCTGGTGGCGGCCGGCCGGACCACCGACGGGGACCGGCCGGTCCATTCGCTGCACGCCTACTTCCTGCGGCCGGGGCGCCCCGGCGTGCCGATCGTCTACGACGTAGAGCGGGTCCGGGACGGGCGGTCGTTCACCACGCGCCGGGTCACCGCCGTGCAGGAGGGCCGGACGATCTTCAATCTGACGGCTTCCTTCCACCGGCCGGAGGGGGCGGGCTTCGAGCACCAGTTGCCGCCCGCCCGGACCGTTCCGGACCCCGAGCAGCTGCCCACCGTCGCCGAAGAGGTGCGCGAGCATCTCGGGGCGCTGCCGGACGCACTGGAGCGGATGGCCAGACGCCAGCCGTTCGACATCCGGTATGTGGACCGGCTGCGCTGGACGCAGGAGGAGATCAAGGACGCGGACCCGCGCAGCGCGGTCTGGATGCGTGCGGTCGGCCCGCTGGGCGACGATCCGCTCGTGCACACCTGCGCGCTGACGTACGCCAGCGACATGACGCTCCTCGACGCGGTCCGTATCCCGGTGGAACCCCTGTGGGGGCCGCGCGGTTTCGACATGGCGTCGCTGGACCACGCGATGTGGTTCCACCGTCCGTTCCGGGCCGACGAATGGTTCCTGTACGACCAGGAGTCACCCATCGCGACGGGCGGGCGGGGACTGGCGCGCGGCCGGATCTACGACCGGGGCGGCAATCTGCTGGTGTCCGTGGTGCAGGAGGGGTTGTTCCGCCGGCTGGGCACATAGCCCGGCTCACGTGCCGGGCAGCGGGTCCTGTTCGACCTCGTGGCGGCGGGTGCGGATGTCCGGCGCGGCAGGGTGCAGTTTGGCGTCGCAGGCGGGGCCGAGCCCGGTGCGGCGTGATTCCCTGCCGGTGAGCGGGCGACCGCACAGGCGGCAGCGGACCGGACGGCGGCCGGTCGCCCGGTCGGGCTCGGCCGGGGCCTCGATGTCGGCCCCGGGGAACGGCTCAGGATTCTCCACGAATCCATCTTCTCAAGTGCGCGGTCCACTCTGCGACTTCCGAACGAAGCGCAACGGAGGAGTTCGCGGACGAGCAGCGTGCTGACCATGGAACCGGTCTCCTGGGACAAGAAGAGCGCGGCACCGGGCGGCGTCGATCCTGTCGGGCATGTCATCACGTGCGCGGACACGCTCGGCGACCCGGCCCGGAACGTCGCCTACGTGGAGCGCGACCTGCCCCCGGGCGGCATACCGGCGTACCTGGCGGCCCGTAAGGACGGGACGCGTTCCTTCGTCCTGTGGGCCGATCCGCAGCGCCGGACGCGGCTGGCCACGGTGATCACCACGTCCGCCGGCGACGGCGTGGCGACGTATCACCGGGCCGCGCCGGCGGTCGCGGGCGTCGCGTGGCTGGTCGAGGGTCCGCACGGATGGCACGGCCATGGTCGAACCCGGGCCGGCGTACCGGGGCGAACCGTACGGTCCCGCGCTCGGCGCGGGAGGCCCCTGCCCGGATGCGCCGGTCGGTCGCGGTTTCCGGAGCCATCGCGCGCCGCCCCGGGACGGGTCCGTACCCCCGCTGTTCGGCACACGCGGTCCTCCAACCGCGGTGGCACCGTCCCCCAGCCCGTTGGCCCACCAGATGATGCCGGAGGACGGGGCTACCCGTGATAATCGGAGAGGGACAGCACACGTCCGGGCGGTGGGGCGCCTGCGGCAGTCAGGAGAGTCTTCGATGCCCCAGGAGGCCACGTGGATCCACCGCGCCGCGCCGCACCTGACACCCGAGGAGCGGGCGGCCGCCGGAAAGGCCGCCCGCCGACGCACCCCCCGTTCGAGCCACGCCTCGTTCGCACCGCCGGTCGACCGGCCCGACCCGATGGGCATCCTCGAGGCCCAGTCCGCGACCAGGGTTCCGGAGCTCGTCCCGATCCGCCACAGCCGGATGGCCGAGTCGCCGTTCCACTTCTACCGGGGCGCCGCCGCGATCATGGCAGCCGATCTCGCCGCCACCCCCGATTCCGGGATCAGGGCCCAACTGTGCGGAGACGCACACCTGTTGAACTTCGGGCTGCTCGCCTCCCCGGAACGGCACCTGCTGTTCGACATCAACGACTTCGACGAGACGCTGCCGGGCCCCTGGGAGTGGGACGTCAAACGGCTGGCGGTCAGCCTTGTCGTCGCGGGGCGGGCGAACGGCTTCACGGAGCGGGAGAGCGCCGACATCGTGCCGGCAGCGGTGCGGTCGTACCGCGAGTCGATGATCCGGTTCGCGGGCATGCGCAACCTCGATGTGTGGTACACGAAGACCGATGTGGAACGCCTCCGGACCGTGGCGTCGCAGCAGTTGGCGAAACGTGGCCGCGAGAGCCTGAACCGTGCCATGGCCAAGGCCCGTACCCGGGACAGTCTGCAGGCCTTCGGCAAGCTGACCGAGGTGGTCGACGGCCGGCTCCGGATCGCCGCGGATCCGCCCCTGCTCGTACCGCTCGCCGATCTGCTGCCCGGTGAGGAGCGCGATGCGACGATGGACTGGTTCCGCGAGCTGATCGAGAGCTACGCGCTGAGTCTCCCGTCGGACCGGCGGTTTCTGCTCCAGGACTTCCGGCTCGTGGACGTGGCCCGCAAGGTGGTCGGGGTCGGTAGCGTCGGCACGCGGTGCTGGATCATCCTGCTGCTCGGCAGGGACGATCGCGATCCGCTCTTCCTTCAGGCCAAGGAGGCGGGGGCCTCGGTGCTCGCCCCGTACGTCGGCCCCAGCACGTACCGGAACCAGGGCGAGCGGGTGGTCGCCGGGCAGCGATTGATGCAGGCGACGAGCGACATCTTCCTCGGCTGGCAACGCACGGAAGGGATCGACGGGCGGCGCCGCGACTTCTATGTGCGGCAGCTGCGCGACTGGAAGGGCGCCATCGAGCCTGAGTCGATGGTGCCGGTCGGGATGCGGGCGTTCGGTGAGGTCTGCGGCAGCACCTTGGCCCGCGCCCACGCGAGGTCCGGCGACCGGATCGCCATCGCCGCGTATCTGGGACTCGGCGACTCCTTCGACCGTGCGATCGCACGGTTCGCGGAGACGTACGCCGACCTGAACGAGCGGGACCACCAGGTTCTGGTCGACGCGGTCCGCACGGGGCGCCTTCCCGCGTCCGAGCCGAACGGCCCGGTCGCAGCCCCGCACGCACCGGACGCTCCGACGGCGAGGAAACCATGACCATGTCGGCCGAGCCCGCCGGAGCATCCGCCACGGCGCCACCCGATCCCCTCGCTCTCATCCGTTCCCGTCGATACGTGGGACTGCTGCTGATGGCGGCTCTGCTCGGAGTCCCGATCTCGGGCGTGGCCTTCGGTTTCCTGGCGCTCACGCACGAACTCCAGGCGCTGACCTACTCCGATCTGCCGAAGGCTCTGGGCTTCCACGCCACGCCGTCGTGGTGGCCGGTGCCGCTGCTGGTCGTCGCCGGCCTGCTGGTCGGTCTGACGATCCGCTTCCTTCCGGGCGCGGGCGGTCACAGACCGGCGGAGGGCCTGGCGCTCGCCGGGCCCCCACCGGCGGTGGAGCTGCCCGGCATCGCGATCGCGGCCCTGGCCTCCCTCGGTGCCGGTGCCGTCCTCGGGCCCGAGGCGCCACTCATCGCCCTCGGCGGCGGGCTGGCCGTGTGGACCATGCGGCTGCTGAAGCGGGACATCACTCCGAGCGCACGTGCCCTCGTGGGGGCTGCCGGCAGTTTCGCCGCTGTCAGCGCGCTGCTGGGGTCGCCGCTTCTGGGTGCGTTTCTCCTGATGGAGGCGTCGGGCCTGGCCGGGGCGATGCTCGGGATGGTGCTCGTGCCGGGACTGCTCGCCGCCGGTATCGGTTCGCTCATCTTCATCGGTCTCGGCTCGTGGACCGGTCTGGGGACGTACTCCCTGGCACTGCACCATGTGCCGCAGGCCGAACAGCCCGACATCGCACAGTTCGGCTGGGCCCTTGTCATCGGGCCGGCGGCGGCCGTCGTCGGCGAAGGGATCCGGCGGCTCGCCCTCCACCTGCAGGGGCGGGTCGAGCGAAGGACGGTGGTGGGCACCGTGCTGATGGGCCTGGCGGTCGGTGTCCTGGCCCTGGTTTATGCGGAAGGTTCGGGAAAGGACGCGTCCGAGGTGCTGTACTCGGGGCAGAACGCACTGGACCCCCTTCTTGCCGCCGGCACCGGGTACTCGGTGGGCGCGCTGCTCCTGCTCATCGTCTGCAAGGCGCTGGCGTACTGCGCGTCGCTGAGCAGTTTCCGGGGTGGTCCCGTCTTTCCCGCGATGTTCGTGGGAGCGGCGGGCGGAATCGCGCTCTCCCATCTCCCGGGGCTGAATCCGACGGCCGGGTTCGCCATGGGCATCGGGGCGATGTGCGTGGCGATCCTGAAGCTCCCGATGACCTCGGTGCTGCTGGCCACCCTGCTGCTGGGGTCGCCGGGGCTCACCGTCATGCCGCTGGTGATCCTCTCGGTGGTGGTCGCGTACGTCGTCTCGCTCCGGCTCGCCGCGCAGCCGGCCACCGTCCCGCACGGGCCGCCCGCCGGTCCACTGCCGTGAACGTGTGCTTCAGAGTCTCCCGGCAGTAGGCTTCGCGGCGTCGCGGGGCTGCCTACTGTCGGCCACTCTCGGGGACCGCGACGCTTCCTTCACAGCCGGGTGCGGCCGGAGGGAATCGGCTCCGGCGGGGTGCCGTCTCCGAACGGGCGGCCCCCGAGCTGCTCGCGACGGTGCGGTGTCCCCCAACCGGAGAGATCGGGTCCCAGGGGCACGATGCCGGTGGGGTTGATCCCCGTGTGGACCCGGTAGTAGTGCTGCTTGATGTGGTCGAAGTCGACCGTGTCGCCGAATCCGGGGGTCTGGAACAGGTCCCTGGCGTAGGCCCACAGCACCGGGTCCTCGGTCAGTTTCGAGCGGTTGCACTTGAAGTGCCCGTGGTAGACGGCGTCGAAGCGGACGAGCGTGGTGAACAGCCGGATGTCCGCCTCCGTGAGAGTGTCCCCGACCAGATAGCGCCGGTCCGCGAGGCGTTCGGAGACCAGGTCGAGCCGGCGGAACACCGCGCGGCACGCGGCCTCGTACTCGTCCTGTTCAGTGGCGAATCCGGCCCGGTAGACACCGTTGTTCACATCGCGGTAGATACCGTCCATGACCTCGTCGATCTCGTCCCGCAGCCGTTCGGGGTAGAGATCGGGGGCCCCGGACCGGTGCAGCGCGGTCCACTCGGTCGCGAAGTCCAGGGTGATCTGCCGGAAGTCGTTGGTGACGAGCTTCCCGCTGGGTACGTCCACGATCGCGGGCACGCTGACGCCACTGGGGTAGCCGCGTTCGCGTGCGTCGTACGCCTCGCTCAGGTAGGCGATGCCGAGCACCGGGTCCCGTCCGCCCTCGTCCAGAGTGAAGCGCCAGCTGCGGTCGTCCTGGATCGGGTCGGCGACAGCGAGCGACAGGGCGTCTTCCAGGCCCAGGAGCCGCCGGGAGACGAGTGCCCGGCTCGCCCAGGGGCAGGCGCGGCTGACGACCAGCCGGTAGCGGCCCGCCTCGACCGGCCAGCCGTCCCTCCCGTCGGCCGTGATCCGGTCGGCGAAATGGCTCCTCGACCGTTTGAAGGTCGTGCGTCCGTACGCTGCGTTGCCGTCCGGCTCACTGCCGGTCGGGTTGCTCATCGCGGTCTCGCTCTCGGTCGGACGGGTCGGGCGTATGTCTCCTGGCCCGCCGGGATGCCGCCACATCGGCCAGAGCCACGACGAGTGCCCCCATGACGAAGGCGACGGAGACGACGAGCCCGAGGTCGAACGCGGTGGTCCAGCCCTCGGAGGCCAGCTGGGCGAAGAAGACCGAGCCGACCGCGGCGATCCCGATCGCGGAGCCGACGCGCTGCCCGGTCTGGAGCGTGCCCCCGGCGCTCCCGCCGCCGACCACCGGCACCTGGGACAGAGTCAGGGTCAGGTTCGGGGCGATGACAAGGCCGCTGCCCACGCCCGCCAGGAGCAATGGGGCCGCCATCGCCCAGGCGACGCCACGACCCGGGACGACGTGCACGGCGAACGCGGTGGCCCCGAGTCCGACGACCACCATGGACAGCCCCACAACGACCAGCGGTCGGCCGTAACGGCCGACCATCCGGCCGCCTGGTCCCGCGGCCGCCGCCGCCCCCAGAGCGAACGGTGTGATGGCCAGTCCGGCCTCGAGGGCGGTGCAGTGCAGGCCGGCCTGCAGATAGAGCGTGCTGATGAAGAAGATCGAGGTGAATCCGGCGAAGTACAGCAGGCTCAACAGGCAGCCCAGCCAGTAGGAGTGCAGCCGGAACAGCGACATGTCGAGGACCGGCGCGGTGCCGCGTCTGCCGCACCGGGACTCCCAGCCGACGAAGGCGGCGAGCAGAACCGCGGCCACGGCCAGCAGCAGCCACTTCTCGTTTCCGGGCCACTGCTGTTCCTGGACGAAGGGCAGCAGCAGGGCCAGCAGACCCGCGCCGAGAAGGAGGACGCCGACGGGGTCCAGGTCGCGCGGCCGCACGCGGCCGGCCGACGGGGTGTCCGGCAGGAGGCGCCGGGCGAGCAGGAAGCAGACGACGCCGAGCGGCAGGTTGACGTAGAACACCCAGCGCCAACCGTCGACCGGTCCGGCAGCCTGGATCAACAGCCCGCCCAGCAGGGGGCCGACGGCGGTCGAGATACCGACCACCGTGCTGAACATGCCGAAGGCGCGGCCCCGCTCCTGGCCTGAGAACATCTGCTGGATCAACGCGGAGATCTGCGGCGAGATCAAGGCTCCACCGATGCCCTGAATCACTCGGGCGACCACCAGCCAGAAACTGGTCGGGGCGGCTCCACAGGCCGCCGACGCCAGCGTGAACACCGCCAGTCCCGCCAGGAACACCACCCGGCGCCCCCGGGCGTCGCCGAGCCGTCCGGCGGGGATGAGAAGGAGTCCGAAGACGAGTGAGTAGCCGGAGAGAACCCATTGCAGATCGGATTCCGGGCTATGCAGACCGTTGCGGATGGACGGCAGGGCGACGTTGACGATGGAAATGTCCAACAGCGTCATGAAGCCCGCCACCAGGCACACACCAAGTGCCTGCCAGCGGCGGGGGTCGGGCGCCGCCGGGGCCGCCCCGCTCCCCGCCGCACCTCCGATGGACGTTGCGCTCTCCGGCATGATTCGCACCTTAGGCGGCGCGTCCGGGTTCCTCATGTCCGACAGGGCCGACTGCCGTAATCGTCGCCGTCCCGGAGAAGGTGCCGGCCGGGCACTCCCGGGTCAGGCCGTCAGACCCTCGTCCGCCTCTCGGTGCATGCCCGTGCACAGCGCCCAGACGATGAAGATGTTGACGGCGACCAGGACCAGGGCCCACAGAGGGTAGTAGGGCACCCACAGGAAGTTGGCGATCGCGCCGAGGCCGGCGACGAAGACACCGAAGTAGCGCGCCCAGAGGGCTCCGCTCAGCACGGCGCAGCCGGCGAGGACGATGACGATGCCGAGAATGAGATGGACCCAGCCCCAGCCCGACAGGCTGAACTCGAACACGTAGTGGCGTGTCGCGAGGAACAGGTCGTCCTTGGCGATGGCCGCGATCCCCTCGAGGAGCGCCATCGCTCCGCCGAAGATCATCAGGGCTGCTGCCAGGACGGTGGTGCCGGATGTCGGCGCGTGCGTGGGGCTCGGCTTGGCACGGCTCGCTTTGGGTCCGGTGGTGTCACTGGCCATTTCGGCCTCCTCGGGTGGCGGTGCCGTCGGGCCGGCCGAGCAGGCCGGACCGGGCGTGATTCCCTGTCCCAGCGTGACACGGCGGCTCTCCGTCGGCACTCCGGCCGACGACACCCAGCCCTCTCACATCAGGGATATCATCTCTGATGTGAGAGAGTCTGAAGAGGTGGGGCCGACGTCCGTCGATGCCCGGCTCGCCGCCCGGCTGGGTGAGCTCCGCACCGAGCGCGACTGGTCGCTGGACGAACTTTCCCGGCGCAGCGGCGTCAGCCGCTCGACACTGTCGCGCCTGGAGCGCGGCGAGCTGAGCCCGACCGCTGCCCAGCTGGGACGGCTGTGCACGGTGTACGGGCGGACGATGTCGAGGCTGCTGTCGGAGGTGGAGGCGGAACCGCCGCAGCTGGTGCCGACCGAGCGCCAGCCGGTGTGGCGGGACGAGGCGTCCGGATTCCTCCGCCGCTCGGTCTCACCGCCGCACGCCGGACTGCGCGCAGAGATCATCGAGGGAACGCTCGACGCGGGCGCCGCCATCGCCTACGACGACGCCCCCGTGCCCGGTCTGGAGCAGCACATCTGGGTGCTCCACGGGACGGTCGAGATCACCGTCGAGAACACCGTGCACACCCTGCGCCAGGGCGACTGTCTGCGGTTCCGGCTGCGCGGACCCTCACATTTCCACTGCCCGGGCCCGAACCCGGTCCGCTACGCCCTGATGATCGTTCTGCCGTGAGAGGACCCCGTCATGACCGAGATCGTCCCCGTGTCCGGCCCCGAGCTGGTCACATACGCCGATGAGCTCGCCGCCCTCCTGGTGGAGACGGTGGAGGGCGGGGCGTCGGTGGGGTTCCTTGCGCCCCTGGACCGCGATGCGGCCGCCGCCTGGTGGCGGGGGCGTGCCGCGGCCGTCGATGCCGGACATCAGCGCGTCTGGCTTGCCCGCGACGGCGAGCGGGTGGCCGGGACCATCGGCCTGAACCTGGCTCCGCTGCCGAACGCCCGGCATCGCGCCGAGGTGACGAAGGTGATGGTGCGCCCCTCGGTGCGCGGCCGGGGGCTGGGCCGGGCGCTGCTGGGCATTGCCGAGCGGGCGGCGGCCGAGGCCGGTCTGACGCTGCTCGTCCTGGACACCGAGACCGGCAGCCCCGCCGAGCGGCTCTACCGCTCGGCGGGCTGGATGGAGTGCGGGTCCATTCCGGACTACGCCGGGGACCCGGCCGGGGTCCTGAAGCCGACCACCTTCTACTACAAGGCGATCGGCGCGGCGGACACCGGTACGGACGGTCGGGCGACGAGTCCGTCGAGGTCCTTGTAGGCGACGCCGTCCGTCATGACGAGCAGGATGTTCGCCGGGTCGCCGAGTGCGTGGATGTCGGTGAGCGGGTTGCCGCGGCGATGACGACATCGGGGCGGCCGAGCATGCCGATCTCGATCGGCGAGAACGGCCGGATGTCGGGGCCGGGCCGTCGGCTTCGTGCCGACGAACCTGTGGGCGTAAGAATGGCGTCGGAAGCGACTTACAAGGAGACCCTCATGACGCTGTACGACATTCCGCTCCACACGCTCACCGGCGAGCCGACCACCCTCGGCGCCTACCGCGGCCAGGCGGTCCTGCTGGTGAACGTCGCCTCCAAGTGCGGGCTCACGCCGCAGTACGCGGGCCTGGAGCGGCTGCAGAAGGAGTACGGGGACCGGGGCTTCACCGTGCTCGGTGTTCCGTGCAACCAGTTCGCGGGCCAGGAGCCGGGCAGCGCGGAGGAGATCCAGACGTTCTGCTCGACGACGTACGGAGTGAGCTTCCCCCTCCTGGAGAAGGTCGACGTCAACGGTGACGGACGGCACCCGCTGTATGCGGAGCTGACGCAGCTCGCGGACGCGGACGGCGAGGCGGGTGACGTGCAGTGGAACTTCGAGAAGTTCCTGATCTCCCCGTCCGGCGAGCCGGTGGCCCGCATCCGCCCCCGCACGGAACCGGAGGCGCCGGAGCTCGTGGCGGCACTCGAGGCCCTGCTGCCCGCCTGACGGGCGGCGTTGTGCCGGGCGGCCTGATGGCCGGCCCGCCCGGCACGACCTCACCCCCGCCGGGCACACGATCAAGCCCGTCCGGCGATTGAGGACAAAGCGGCGCCGGAGGCACCGCAACCGCTCCGGCGCCCCCGCACACCCAACCCATGCGGCACAGCACTAGCGAATCGGCATGCCCGACAGCGTGCGCGCAATCACCAGCCGCTGGATCTCGCTCGTACCCTCGAAGATCGTGTAGATGGCCGCGTCCCGGTGCATCCGCTCCACCGGGTATTCACGGGTGAAGCCGTTGCCGCCGAGAATCTGGATCGCCTGCGCGGTGACCTTCTTCGCTGTTTCGCTCGCGTACAGCTTGGACATGGAGCCCTCGGCCGACTCGAACGGCTTCCCTGTGGTCGCCATCCAGGACGCCCGCCAGACGAGCAGCCTGGCCGCGTCGATCTGCGTCCGCATGTCCGCGAGCTGGAATGCGACGCCCTGGTTGTCGATGATCGGACGGCCGAACTGGGTCCGGGTCATCGCGTAGTCCAGCGCGACCTCGTACGCGGCGCGCGCGGTGCCGACAGCCATCGCGCCGACCGCCGGGCGGGACGCCTCGAACGTGGCCATCGCCGCGTTCTTCACGCGCTCGCCACCGGACTGGGCGCGCTCGCGGGCCCGCGCCAGACGCTGGTCCAGCTTCTCCTTGCCGCCGAGCAGGCAGTGGCCCGGGACACGGACGTCCTCCAGAACGACCTCCGCCGTGTGAGAGGCCCGGATGCCGTGCTTCTTGAACTTCTGGCCCTGCGAGAGCCCCGGGGTGCCCGGCGGCACGATGAAGGAGGCGTGCCCCTTGGAGCCGAGCTCCGAGTCGACCACGGCGACGACGACGTGGACATTGGCGATGCCGCCGTTGGTCGCCCAGGTCTTGGTGCCGTTCAGCACCCACTCGTCCTTGGCCTGGTCGTACACCGCACGGGTCCGCATCGAGGCGACGTCGGAGCCGGCGTCCGGCTCCGAGGAGCAGAAGGCGGCGACCTTCACATCGTTCGCATCGCCGTACATCTGCGGGATCCAGGTGCCGATCTGCTCCTCGGTGCCGTTGGCGAGGACGCCGACGGCCGCCAGGCCCGTACCCACGATCGACAGGGCGATGCCCGCGTCGCCCCAGAACAGTTCCTCCATCGCCATCGGGATGCCGAGCCCCGTCGGGTCGAAGAACTGCTGGGCGTAGAAGTCGAGGGAGTAGATGCCGACCTTGGCCGCCTCCTGAATGACGGGCCAGGGCGTTTCCTCACGCTCGTCCCACTCCGAAGCGGCCGGACGGATCACATCCGCGGCGAAGCCGTGAAGCCAGTCACGGACCTGCTTCTGGTCGTCGTTGAGATCGAGCGTGAACTCGGCCATGTTCCCCTCCATGCATTACCGTAAAAATCACCGTTACTTGCGGTAACCGCAGTCTGTTACCGACAAGTAGCCTCTGTCAACCGGTCAGACTCCGATCGGCACCACCGATGGTCAGGGTGTTACGTTGCGCAGGCGTAACGGACTTGCATGGCCAATTGCACGGCCAGGGTGGGGAGAGGCGACATGGAGACCACACGACAGGCCGACAGACAGCGGACCGCGGCCGAGCAGCGCCGCCGGGAGCTGCTGGAGGCCGCCGACCGCGTGGTGCTCAGGGACGGGCCCAAGGCCTCGATGAACGCCATCGCGGCGGAGGCCGGGATCACCAAGCCCATCCTGTACCGGCACTTCGGCGACAAGGGCGGCCTCTACCGCGCGCTCGCCAAGCGTCACACCGATGCGCTGCTGAGCGCGCTGCGGGCCGCACTCGACGCCCCCGCCGAGCGCCGCGAGAGGGTGGAGGCGACGCTCGACACCTATCTCGCGGCAATCGAGGCCCGCCCGCAGGTCTACCGCTTCCTGATGCACCCGTCCGACGACGCCGCCCCCTCCCCCGAGCAGGGCTTCGACGTCGGGCGCCACTCCGCCCCGCTGTTGCGCCGGCTCGGTGAAGAGCTCGCCCTGGTCATCGCCGAGCGGGTGGACCTGGGCCCGGACAGCGAGGAGATGGCCCGCATCTGGGGCCATGGCATCGTCGGCATGATGCATGCGGCGGGCGACTGGTGGCTGGGCGAACGCCCCTGCTCACGCGCCCAGTTGGTGCGCAGCCTGGCTGATCTGTTGTGGGGCAGGCTGGCCGCCGCGGGCGACCTGCCGGGCGGGCCCGGCTTCTGACGGCAAAAGAGCGTGGTCAGTCGGTACGTCCCCAGGGCGCCCGGCGGGCCGCGCGCAGTGCCCTCGCCCGGCGCAGCCCGGTCAGCCGATCCGTGTAGACGGTGCCTTCGAGGTGGTCGCACTCGTGCTGGAGACAGCGCGCGAACCAGCCCGTGCCGTCGACCCGCACCGGCTCCCCGTCGACGGTCACGCCCTCCACCACCGCATGATCGAAGCGTGGGGTACCGGCTTCCAGGCCGGGAAGCGAGAGGCAGCCCTCCGGTCCGCGTATCGTGATGCCGTCCGCCTCGACCAGCTTCGGATTGACGAGATGGCCGAGGTGACGGACGTCGTCGTCGTCGGGACAGTCGTAGACGAACACCCGCAGCGGTATGCCGATCTGATTGGCCGCGAGACCGACCCCCTGCGCCGCGTACATCGTGGCGAACATGTCCTCGACGAGCCGGGCGAGCGACGGACCGAAGTCGGTGACTTCCTCGCAGGCGCCGTGGAGCACCGGGTCACCGAGCAGAGTCATGGCGCGGACGAGTCCGGAACTGCCGGGGATCGGGCGGTTTCGCATGGCCGCCATCGTACGTTCCACGCGACGTCCACCTTCCTGGTGGTGCCGTGGTGCGGTCGCCGCGCCGGACATCGATAGGCTGGGCGCGGACCGATGCAAGGAGGATCTAGGACGATGGCAGGCAACACGGAGCCGTTGTCGCCGCGGGCCAAGCTGGCGGTGACGGCGGGCAAGGCCGCAGCGGCGGTGTCGCGCGCTGCGGGGCGCGGCAGCGGATCGGTGATCGGCGGCCGGGTGGCGCTCAAGCTCGACCCCGACCTGCTGGGGCGGCTGGCGCAGCACCTGGACGTGATCCTCGTGTCGGCGACGAACGGCAAGACCACGACGACCCGGCTGATCGCCGAGGCACTGCGGGCCGCCGGCCCGGTCGTGTCGAACGCGCTCGGCGCCAACATGCCCGCGGGTATCACCTCGGCCCTGGCCGGTGGCTCGGACGCGAAGTACGGCGTGATCGAGGTCGACGAGAAGTACCTCGCCGGCGTCGCGCGGGACACCACACCCAAGGTGATCGCGCTGCTCAACCTCTCGCGCGACCAGCTGGACCGCGCCGCGGAAACCCGGATGCTGGCCGAGAAGTGGCGTGAGGGGCTGTCCGGCTCGAAGGCCGTGATCGTCGCCAACGCCGACGACCCGCTGATTGTCTGGGCGGCGTCCTCCTCCCCCAACGTGGTGTGGGTCGCGGCCGGGCAGGCGTGGAAGGACGACGCCTGGTCCTGCCCGTCCTGCGGCGGTGTGATGCAGCGCCCCGGCGACGACTGGTTCTGCGGCGAGTGCGGTTTCCGCCGTCCCGCCCCGAGCTGGGTCCTGCACGGCGACTACGTCCTGGACCCGCACGGCTCGGCGTGGCCGATCCACCTGCAGCTCCCCGGCCGCGCGAACAAGGCGAACGCCACCAGCTCGGCCGCCGTCGCGGCCGTCTTCGGTGTGCCGCCGCAGGTCGCCCTGGAGCGCATGTATCAGGTGCAGGCCGTCGCCGGCCGCTACGACGTGGTCTCCTTCCTCGGCCGTGAGCTGCGGCTCCTGCTGGCGAAGAACCCGGCGGGCTGGCTCGAAACGTTTTCCCTGATCGACCCGCCGCCCACGCCGGTGATCCTCTCCGTCAACGCCCGGGGCGCGGACGGCACGGACACCTCCTGGCTGTGGGACGTCGACTACACCCAGCTCGCGGGCCACCCGATCTTCGTGCTCGGCGACCGCAAGCTGGACCTCGCGGTCCGCCTCGAAGTGGCCGGTCTCGACTTCCGGGTCTGCGAGAACCTCGACGAGGCCGTGCAGCAGGCCCCGCCCGGCCGTATCGAGGTCATCGCCAACTACACCGCCTTCCAGGATCTGCGCCGTCGTGTCGGCAACTGACCCCGGCCCCGGCCACCTCCGGAGAGGACGAAGCATGAGCAACAACGGTCTGCGTCTGGTCTGGGTCTACCCCGACCTGCTGAGCACCTACGGCGACCAGGGCAACGCCCTGGTGGTGGAGCGCCGGGCCCGGCAGCGCGGTCTCGACGTGCAGCGCGTCGACGTCCGCAGCGACCAGCCGATCCCGACGTCCGGCGACATCTATCTGATCGGCGGCGGTGAGGACCGGCCGCAGCGCCTCGCCGCGGAGCGGCTGCGCCGTGACGGCGGCCTCAGCCGGGCCGCGTCCAACGGCGCGATCATCTTCTCGGTCTGCGCCGGATACCAGATCCTCGGCCACGAGTTCATCAACGACCTCGGTGAGCGCGAGCCCGGTCTCGGTCTGCTCGACGTGGTCTCCACGCGTGGCGAGGGCGCCCGGTGCGTCGGTGACGTACTGGCCGACATCGATCCGCAGCTGGGCCTGCCGCCGCTGACCGGTTTCGAGAACCACCAGGGCGTCACTCATCTCGGCCCGACGGCGCGGCCGTTCGCCCGGGTGAAGCTCGGCCGGGGCAACGGCACGGGTGACGGCACCGAGGGTGCGTACAACGACACGGTCTTCGGTACGTACATGCACGGGCCCGTGATGGCCCGTAACCCAATGATCGCGGACCTGCTCCTGAAACTGGCCCTCGACGTCAACGCACTGCCGCCGACGGACGACCGCTGGTACGAGGCGCTGCGCGCCGAGCGCATCGCGTCGGCCACCCAGCCCGCGTGACCCGCATGGCCCGCATGACGCATATTTCGCTCAACTGAGCGGAGTCCAGCAGGCGGACGCCTGGTTCGGTCCCGCCACCCTGCGCCGGTAGGGTGGCAGGGATCCAACCGGACGACGTGGTCCGGTCGTCGGCCCACGTTGCAAAGGTTTCCCGGGCAATGCGTATTGGTGTGCTCACCTCCGGCGGCGACTGCCCCGGCCTCAATGCCGTCATCCGTTCCGTCGTGCACCGCGCGGTGGTCGACCACGGCGACGAGGTCATCGGCTTCCACGACGGGTGGAAGGGCCTCCTTGAGTGCGACTACCGGAAGCTCGACCTCGACGCGGTCGGCGGCATTCTCGCCCGCGGCGGTACGATCCTCGGCTCGTCCCGGGTCCAGCCCGCACATCTGCGGGGCGGCGTCGAGCAGGCCAAGGGCCATGTCGCCGATCTCGGTCTCGACGCGATCATCCCGATCGGCGGCGAGGGCACGCTGAAGGCGGCTCATCTGCTCTCCGAGGCGGGGCTGCCGATCGTCGGCGTGCCGAAGACCATCGACAACGACATCGCGTCGACCGATGTGACCTTCGGCTTCGACACCGCGGTCGGCGTGGCGACCGAGGCCCTCGACCGGCTGAAGACCACCGCCGAGTCGCACCAGCGGGTCCTGATCGTCGAGGTCATGGGCCGCCACACCGGCTGGATCGCACTCCACTCGGGCATGGCGGCCGGTGCGCACGCCATCGTCGTGCCGGAGCGCCCCTTCGACATGGACGAGCTGACCGAGCTGGTCGGCAAGCGCTTCTCGGCGGGCAAGAAGTTCGCGATCGTCGTCGTCGCCGAGGGCGCCAAGCCGCGCGCGGGCTCCATGGAGTTCGAGCAGGGCACCAAGGACATCTACGGCCACGAGCGGTTCACCGGGATCGCCACGCAGCTCTCCATCGAGCTGGAGCAGCGCCTGGGCAAGGAGGCCCGCCCGGTGATACTCGGCCATGTCCAGCGCGGCGGCACCCCGACCGCGTACGACCGGGTCCTGGCGACCCGCTTCGGCTGGCACGCGGTCGAGGCGGCGCACCGTAGCGAGTTCGGCATGATGACGGCGCTGCGCGGCACGGAGATCACCATGGTGCCGCTGGCCCAGGCCGTGGAGACCCTGAAGACGGTCCCGGCCGAGCGGTACGCCGAGGCCGAGTGCGTGCTCTGAGCAACACCAGCACCTGAGAACTGCCCCCGGCCGCAGCCGCGGACGGGGGCAGTTCTACTCTGGTCGGGACAACCGGCGCGAAACGGGGACGTCCCCATCGGGAGTGAACAGATGGATCACAGCGGACACGGCATGAACATGGATCTGCCGCCGTTCACGCTGGGACGTGGGCTCCAGTTCTCCGCGGACCCCGTATTCCTGATCGGCTGCGTCCTCGCGCTCGGCCTGTACGGCTACGCGGTGCTGCGCCTGCGCAGCCGCGGGGACGGCTGGCCGGTCAACCGGGTCGTCTTCTTCACGGTCGGCGTGCTGAGCATCGCGCTGGTGATGTGTACGAAGCTCAACGACTACGGCATGGTCATGTTCAGCGTGCACATGGTGCAGCACATGGTGATCAGCATGCTGTCGCCGATCCTGCTGCTGCTGGGTGCCCCCGTGACCCTGGCGCTGCGCGCACTGCCGGTCGCGGGCCGTGACCGCACAGGGCCGCGCGAGCTGCTGCTCCTGCTGCTGCACAGCCGGTACATGAAGATCATCACGCATCCGGTCTTCACCATCCCGCTCTTCATCGCCAGCCTCTACGCGCTGTACTTCACCCCACTCTTCGACTTCCTCATGGGCTCGAGGACCGGTCACCTCGCGATGATGGTGCACTTCCTCGCCGTCGGACTGGTCTTCTTCTGGCCGATCATGGGCGTCGACCCGGGACCGCACCGGCCCGGCTATGTGATGCGGATGCTGGAGCTGTTCGCGGGGATGCCGTTCCACGCGTTCTTCGGTATCGCGCTGATGATGGCGACCTCTCCGATGGTGGAGACGTACAAGCATCCGCCGGCCTCGCTGGGCATCGACGCGCTGAGCGACCAGAACTGGGCGGGCGGCATCGCCTGGGCGTTCAGCGAGATCCCGTCGGTGCTGGTGCTGATCGCGCTGGTCTTCCAGTGGTACCGCTCCGAGCAGCGGACCGCGAAGCGTGCGGACCGCGCCGCCGACCGCGACGGGGACCAGGAGCTGAAGGCGTACAACGCCTATCTCGCCTCGTTGCAGGCGCGCGGACAGTAGCGGTGGAGACACCTTCCGGGTGACGATGGGGTCCACGGCCGCGCGGCCGACGAGGAGGGTGCGCGCATGTCCGGATCGACGAAGACGATGGGGGTGCTCACCGTCGGGGCTCTGGTGGCGGTCACCGCCTACACGGTGGCGCTGGGGAGCAACGGCTGGCTCTGGTTCGGCTGGGTGGTGCTCGGACTGATCACTCTGGGAATGGTCGCCACGCGCGACACCTGAGCGGGGCCCTTTGTCCGGTACGACGGCGGCCCCGGGCCCGGGGCCGCCGTCGGCCGAGGAGTTCAGCGACCGATCGGGACTTCGGCCGGCACGTTCACCCCGTTCACCCAGCGCGTCGTGGCGTTCGCGCAGCGCACCGCGCAGGCCGCCCCCTCGAAGCGGGGGTCGGGCAGGGCGAGTCCGATCCGGTATGTGCCCCGGGCGCCGCGAGGCAGTTCCAGCGTGGCGCGCACGGTCGACGGCACCGGTTCCGCATGGTCGTCGGTGGGCTCGGCCCGCCCCTCGGGCGGCCAGGTGCGCCAGTCCGCGCCGGTCTCGGCGGAGGCGACGGTCCGTCCGTCGGCGCCCAGCGCCACGATCCGTGCCGGGCGCCGAAGGCGTCCTCCGGAATGCGGGCGGATGGTTTCACGTCGCTCCTCCGTGGTGGGACGGGGACGCGTGGTCACCCGCTGGAGTCGGCTCTCCCGTCAGGATGCTCCGTTCTCCCCGCCCGAGCACGTCCGAACGGTGGTGACCAGCCCCGTTCCCTGCGGGTCACCTGCCGATACGGCGCCACTGCTGGCCCTTTCCCCCGTTGGCCGCCTGCTGCTCGACCGTCGCGCCGTCGGCGGTGGAATCCCCGGTGACGCCGAGAACCAGGCCGCTGCGGGAACAGGTGACGGTGACGTAGTCGTCGCCGGCTTCGGTGACCTTCCACTGCTGACTGGTGCTGTGTTCGGGCGTCCATTGGACGATCTTTGCGCCGGCGGCCGTGGTGTCGCCCCGGACGGACCAGGCCAGGGGTGTGCTGCCGTGGGTAGTGTAGATCTCGTACAGTCCCCCGCCGACGGGGATGAACCGGAACTGCTGGTTCACGGCCGAGTTCCGGGTGTACTGGATCAGGCCGGTGCCGTTGGCCGTGGAGGCATCCGGGACGTCGACTGCCTTGCCCGTCTTGCGGTTGATCAGCTGGAAGACGGAGTGTTGGGCAGGCGGCGCGACCGCCACGGATCCAGCGGAGGGGATCGTGACCTGGCTGCTCCAGTCGCCGAAGACGACCGCGGTGGACCTGCCCCCGGCCCCCCGCAGCGTGGCGCGGGTGACCTGGCCGTTCTTCCACTCCATGTCGAGCGTGAAGCCGCCGCGCACCCCGATTCCTGTGACGGACCCGGCGGCGGCCCAGGCCCGCGGCAGGGCCGGCAGCAGCTCCACCCGTCCGGGACGGGACTGCACCAGCATCTGGATCATCGCCACTGGTGTGCCGTAGTTGCCATCGATCTGGAAGACCGAACTGCTGCCGAAGCTGTACATGTTGAACATGTTGATCGCGCTGCCGTGGCTGAAGTTCACCGACGGTTTCAGCACGTCGAGGACGAGCTGGTATGCCTTGTCCGGATGCTTCAGCTTCGCCCAGCACATGGCTCGCCAGGCACTGCCCCAGCCGAAGCTGGCCATGCCGCGTGCCTCGAGCAGCTTGGTGGCGCCCGAGACGAGGGCCGTCGGTGAGTGCTCGACGGCGATGCGGTCACCGGGGAAGAGACCGATGAGCGGTGACAGGTGGCGATGGGTGGTCTCGCCGAGGTTGTCGTCGCTCATCCACTCCTCGAGCCAGCCGCTGGTGGCGCTGACCTCGGGCATGTACAGCCGGTCCTGAAGCGCGGAGACGGTGGAGGCATAGGCGGAGTCCTTGCCCAGCGCAGCCGCGGTGGACCGGTAGTTCTGGAACAGCTGCCAGACCAGTTCCTGGGCGTAGGTGATGCCCCGGGCATTCTGGGGTCCGTGCTCGGGAGACCAATCGCGGTCGTCGACGAGGACCTGTCGCGTGCCGCCGGTCGCGAGGTCGGGCACGGTCATCGTGATCAATCGCGACTCCCAGAACTCACAGGCGCCCTTGAGCAGGGGGTAGATCTTGGCCAGGTGGGCCATGTCCTGGGTGTACTCGTAGTGCTCGTAGAGGGAGTTGCACATCCACGCGTTGCCGGCCGGGTGCCACCACCAGCCGTTGCCGCCCCAGATGTTCGTGGAAATCGCCAGGGTCCAGCCGGCCACCTTGCCGGAGGTATTGCGGAACCGGTTGCGGGAGTCCTGGAAGAGGTTCCTGGTAGTGGCCTGCCAGCCGGGCAGCTGAGCAACGCAGTAGTCGGTGAACGCGTCGAAGCACTCGGGCAGGCCCGCCCGGTCCGGCAGCCAGTAGTTCATCTGGACGTTGATGTCGCTGTGGTAGTCGCTCATCCAGGACGGAGTGTTCCTGTCGATCCACAAGCCCTGGAGGTTGGTGGGGAGACTGCTGCGGGAGCCGCAGATCGTCAAATAGCGGTTGAACTGCAGGTAGGTCGCCTCCAGCTCCGGGTCCGGTGCGGAACCGGCCGCCGCACGGGCGGCAAGCCGAGCGGGCGTGTCCATCGCTCGCTGCGCTGCGGACGACGTGCCCAGGTTTACCGTCATGCGCTGTTGGAGGCGCTGAAAATCGGATACATGAGTGGCCAGCAACGACGTACCGGCGACCGCCGCCGCCCCCGAGGCCTTGGCCCCTGCCGTGTCCAGGGGTACGAGCGAGGTGTCCTTGTACGACTGGGACGCGTCGGCCTTGTAGTTGGTGCCACCCGAGATGATCAGCAGCACCTCGGTGCAGTTGCTGAACGTTACGTCCGTACCGGTCGCCGAGACGGTGCCATCCTGGCCGGCAGCCTTCACGACCGTCGCGTACTTCAGGTCGTTCGGCAGCGCCGCCGCGAACGACGCCTCCGCGGCACCCGCATTCACCGTCACGGTCTCGCCGCGGGTCCCCGACAGCGTCATGGACCCGGTGTAGGAGCCGCCGCCGCTCTGCGACAGCCGCACGACGATCACGTCGTCCGGATGGCTGGAGAACACCTCACGCCGGTACGTCACATCACCGAGCCGGTAGGACGCGGTCACCAGGCCGTTGCTCATGTCCAGCGTGCGGCGGTAGCCGCTGACGGCGCCGATCGTGTGTGCCGGAATCTCGAGGAAGGCCTTGGCCAGCATCCCGAACGTACCGAAGTCCCCAGTGCCGTACGGGAACTGCCCGTCCGACTGGAGCGCTGCGTTGGCATGGCCGGTCCACAGCGTCGCATCCGCCAGGACCATCACATCACGGGACGGGTCGCCGGTGACGAGAGCACCCAGGCGACCGTTCCCGATCGGCAGACCCTCCTCGATGATCCGGTTCTCCGCGCCCGGCTTGGTGTACCAGAGCATCGCTGCGTCACTCTTCGGCACCAGCGACAGCGTTGCCGGCCGCGTCACCGCGGCAGCATTCGTGGTGAACTCCGGCAGTGAGGACAGCACGAAAAGCGCACCCAACGATGCCGCCGTGCGCAGTACCCCGCGACGCGACATACCGCCCTCGTTCTCGGCGGGGGGCTGGGAAGGTGTATGACGGGACATGGACGTGCGGCTCCTTCTGGGCAGGCTGTACCGGGTACTGGGGCGTCCGACGACCGGGGGCGGCGTCTGGACAGAAGTGCAGTGGCATTGGCACGTCCTGTCAATGACTTCGACGGATTTTCCTATATGATTTACCCTCCGCTCGATGTGCCTGACTTCCAAGCCCCCACAGGCGGCACCGAGCCGCGGCCGCACGTCGCAACCACTACGGAAATCAGCTTCCAACCTGGAGATTTCCCGCTTGAAGCAGGGCCCTTGCCTCAACCTCCCACCACCGACGTCAAGGCTGATGCGGGAGATGAATCGCGCCACGGGTCTTGACTGGACGCCGTCACTGGTCAACCATCACCCTGTCAAATTCCTATTTGATTCTCAAGGGAGTGGTGGAGATACCTCTCCGGACATCCAACGGGCCTCCGCCTGACCGAAGCAATGCGGCGGACATACACGGCTCCCGTGGTGGGCCGGAGCCTTCCGGTGGGACAGACTCGGCTCGGCCCCTGAACCGCGTCCCTCACCTGGGTAAACTGTTGCTGCCCCGACAAGCCCCGAACAGCAGCAGGAGGCCGGATGCCGCCGCACGACACGTCCGCGGCCGGGGCGTCGCGGGAAGGGAACGGACGGGACCTGCCTCCCGCACGTCAGGCTCTCTCCGACAGCGTCTACGAGAACATCAAGGCCATGGTCATGGACCATGAGATCGCTCCTGGCGCGCGCGTCGGGATCGAGGCCCTGTCCCGCGCCCTCAGCGTCTCACCGACCCCCATCAGGGAGGCGCTGGCCAGACTGGAGTCCGACGGCCTGGTGGTGAAGAGGGCGCTCTCCGGGTACCGCGCCACCGAGCTGCTGACCCGCCAGGGACTCGAGGAACTCTTCGAGATGCGGCTGCTGCTGGAACCGAGGGCAGCCGCTCTGGCCGCGGTCAACGCCAGCGAGGCCCAGCTCGACGGCATCGAGCGCATCATGGAGGAGATCCAGTCCCATCCGGGGCCGGCCGGGCGCTATGCGGCCTACCGCGACTTCGCCTCCCTCGACCAGCGCTTCCACGACGCGATCGCGCAGGCCTCCCATCGGCCACTGCTCGCGGACGCGGTGGAGCGCCTCCACTCCCATCTGCACATCTTCAGGCTCAGCAGCGTCCTCGGCGCCGACGACCCGACCCTCGCGGAGCACGAACGCGTTGTCCGCGCGGTACTGCGCCGGAATCCCGAGCGCGCGGCCGCAGCAATGGCGGAGCACCTCACCCGCAGCCTCCAGCGCCAGCTCAGCCAGGATGAGGAACCCTGACCGCGCGCGACTTCCGACGTCGGCTCGGTCAAGGCGAGACAGCCCTGGCCGGTGGGCAACCAGGCGTCACGGTCCCGGCTCGTCGACCGCCACTCGGTAGACCCGGGCCGCGGTGCCGGACCACAGGGCCGACTGCTCGGTTTCGCCGAGTGCGGTGGTGAGAGCCCGCGTGCACGCGACGACGTCGGTGCAGCTCGCGGCCAGGGTGCACACCGGCCAGTCGGACCCGAACATCAGCCGGTGCGGGCCGAAGGCCTCCAGCGCCGAGTCCGCGTAAGGGCGCAGGTCGTCGACGGTCCACGATGCCCAGTCGGCCTCGGTGACCATTCCGGAGAGTTTGCACACGGTGTTCGGCAGGGCGGCGAGGCGCCGCAGTCCGGTGAACCAGGGCTCGACCGCTTTCGACGAGATGGGCGGCTTACCCAAGTGGTCCAGGACGAAGGTCAGTTCCGGCACGGCGGCGGCTGCCTGGATCGCGGCGGGCAGCTGGTGGGGGAGCACCACCACGTCGTAGACGAGACCTGCGGCTGCCACCGCGCGCAGCCCACGCAGCACATCCGGCCGGGTGAGCCATCGCGGGTCGGGCTCGCCCTGTACCTGGTGGCGGATGCCTCGCAAGAACTCTCCTCCGGGAAGGCCCCGCAGGCGGGCGAGTTCGTCGCTGACGCCGGGTGACGTGAGGTCCGTCCATCCGACGACCGCACCAATGAGATCGCTCCCGGCAGCGAGGGACAAGAACTCCGGGGCTTCCTCGGTCACGGCCACCGTCTGCACCAGGACACCTGCGGCGATCCCGGCCGACCGGGCCTCGGCCTCGAAGTCCTCCAGGGTGAACGAACGTCGCAGCGGGGCGAGTTCGGGTCCGTTGATCCACTCCTGGTCGCGTACGTCCAGGTCCCAGAGGTGGTGGTGTGCATCGATGATGTGCATGTTTGGCCTCACTGAGGACGGGGCCGCGGTCACCGCGTCGTGGGTCCGGATCACCGTGGCGCGGTTCCGTGGCGCGTTCCACGAAGAGCCCGATCACGTCGGCGCCACGCCCTTGCTGGTCTGCGGGCACAGCGTGTCGTTGAAGCAGGTGATGAACAGCGCGATGCGCATGACTACGTCCCCTCCGGTACCGGCACGTGCGGCGGCAGCAGGCCCTCGCTCCGCAGCGCCTCCCACATCCCGTCGGGGATCGCGCGGTCCACCTGTGCGGCAGCGTCGTGGACCTGAGCCGCCGAGCGCGCGCCGACGAGGAGGGAGGCGACGGCCGGATGCCCGAAGGGGAAGCGCAGTGCGGCGGCCCGCAGTGGCACCCCGTGCTCCTCGGCGACGGCCTGCATGTGCAGCGCACGGCTCACCAGGGATTTCGGAGCGGCGGTGTAGTCGTACGTGGCGCCGGGCTTCGGGTCGGCCAGCAGGCCGGAGTTGAACACGCCTCCGACGATCACACTCTTGCCGCGCGCCGCGGCGGCGGGCAGCAGTTCTTCCAGGGCTGTCTGCTCCAGCAGGGTGTAGCGACCGGCGCACAGCACGGCGTCGACATCTGTGTCCTCGAGGAAGCGGGTCAGCATGCGGCTCTGGTTCATGCCCGCGCCGATCGCGCCGACCACGCCCTGGGACCGCAGTTCCTCCAGCGCGGGATACGCTTCCCGGAACGCCTGCTCCTCGTGGTCGTCGGGGTCGTGCAGCAGCACGAGGTCGACGCGGTCGAGGCCGAGCCGGGTCAGGCTCTCCTCCAGCGAACGGCGGACGCCGTCGGCGCTGAAGTCCCACCGCCTGCGGTGGGTCGCGGGTACGGCGAAACCGTGGGCGAGATCGTCCCCGAAGTCCCCCTCGCGCCCGCCGTCCTCACAGGGTACGAGCAACCGCCCGGCCTTGGTCGAGACCGTGTACGTGTCCCGGGGCTTGGTGCGCAGTACGGCGCCCAGTCTGTGCTCCGACAGACCCAGACCGTAGTGCGGGGCGGTGTCGAAGTACCGGATGCCCGCGCCCCAGGCCGCTTCGACAGCGGCGGCGGCCTCGTCCTCGCCAACGTGGGAGAAGAGGCCGGCAATGGCGGCGGCGCCGAACCCCAGGGCGGTGACGGCGACTTCACTGCGCCCCAGGGTGCGGCGCGGCAGTACCGATTCGTGAACGGTGCGGTGCATGCCCATCACTGTCCCGCCGGCCGCAGGCGCAGCCCCTGCATCCCGCCGTCCACCGCGAGGGCGGCGCCGGTCACCGAGGCGGCGGCCGGGGAGGCCAAGTAGACGATGGCGGCGGCCACTTCGTCGGCCGAAATGAGGCGGCCCAAGGGCTGGCGGGCGTTGAGCGCGGAGCGTTCCGCGGCGGGATCCGCGGCCTGGTCCAGGAGGCGGCCCACCCACGGCGTGTCCGCCGTGCCGGGGTTCACGCAGTTGACCCGGATGCCCTCCCGTACGTGGTCCGCGGCCATGGCCAGCGTCAGCGACTGGACCGCGCCCTTGCTCGCGCTGTACAGCGTCCGCTGGGGCAGGCCCGCCGTGGCGGCGATCGAGCAGACGTTGACGAGGGCGGCGTGGGAGGAGGCTCTGAGGTGGGGCAGTGCCGCCCGGGTCGTGCGCACCACGCCCATGACGTTCACGTCGAAGACACGGTGCCACTGGCCGTCGTCGCCGTCCTCGACGGTGCCGACGGCCCCGATGCCCGCGTTGTTGACCACAATGTCGATGCCCGCGAGGTCCGAGGCTGCCGCATCCACCGCGGTCCTCACCATGTCGTCGTCTGTTACGTCCGCGCGGTAGCCGCGCAGTGGCTCCGGCACCGCCGACGGGTCGAGGTCGAGGACGGCGACGTCCGCGCCGCGGGCCGCGAGCAACCGTGCCGTGGCCAGTCCTATACCGGAAGCCCCGCCGGTGACCAGGGCTTTGAGTCCGGACAGTTCCCTCGTCGGTGCGCATTCACCGATCCAGGCGGCGCGGTCGTCGTACCTGTTCATGTCTGCCTCTTCATTCATGCCTGTTCATCCCCGTCGCCTCTTCGGGCCTGTTCATGTCCGCCGCCCCTTCATGCCTGTTCGAAGGTCTGCCGCTGGCTGCCGAGACCGTCGATGGCGAGTTCGGTGGTGTCACCGGCCCGGAGGTAGGGCGTGCCCGGCAGGCCGAGAGCGACTCCGGCGGGGGTGCCGGTGTTGATGACGTCGCCGGGCTCCAGCACCATGTACTGGCTGAGGTACCAGACGAGGTACGCGACGTCGAAGATCATGTCCCTGGCCGTGCCGTCCTGCCGCCGCACGCCGTTGACGGACAGCCGCAGACCGAGCGCCTGCGGATCGGCCACCTCGTCCGCGGTGACGAGCCAGGGCCCGAGCGGGTTGAACGTCTCGCAGGACTTGCCGAGGTCCCACTGCGGCGAGAGTTCGAGCTGGAAGGCGCGCTCCGACACGTCGTTGCTGATCGCGTATCCGCCGATCACCGCTGCCGCGTCCGAGGGGTCGGCGAGATAGCGTGCGTGTCGGCCGATCACCACCGCGAGTTCCACCTCCCAGTCGGTCTTGGCCGAGCCGCGCGGAATGAGGACGGTGTCGTGAGGGCCGACCACGGTGGACGGGGCCTTCATGAACACCACCGGCCGCTGCGGCACGTCGGCCCCGGTTTCCGCCGCATGGTCCCGGTAGTTGAGGCCGATGCACACCACCTTGCCGGGACGCGCCACCGGCGCGCCGGTGCGCAGCCCTTCCGGGTCCAGGAGCGGCAGCTCACCGGAGCCGAGGGCGGCTCGTACCCGCTCCACACCGCCGCCCGCCAGGAAGGGGCCGTCGATGTCGCGGGTCAGCCCGGAGATGTCGTAGGTGCGTCCGTCACTGTCGAGGACTGCGGGGCGTTCCTCGCCTGGGGCGCCAAGGCGCAGCAGTTTCACGTGGTTCTCCTTACGGTCGCGATTCGGGGGGCGAATCGCGAGGGTGGTCGTACGGAGCCCGGGGCGCCGGACGGTCGTCCGAGCACAGCCGAACCGGGGTGCTGGGGCGGCCTATTCCATGAGGAAGACCTGCTCCGTGGAGGCCCACCACTCGCCCGGCGCCGCCTCCTCCACGGGCTGCTGGCAGGGGTCGGTGAGTTTCCACCACGCTTGCGTCGCCTTGTCCGCAGCCACCAGGGCGATGTCCGCGGCCAGGTCGTCACCGTGGTACTCGAAGTAACTGAAAAGCCGGTCGCCGAGCAGGTGGATCGAGTAGTTGGCGATGTGGCAGCGCCGTAGCTGGTCCAGCACCGGCTGGGGAACGTCACGGTGCAGTTGACGGTACTCGTCGAGCTTTTCCGGGCGAACCCGGATGACCTGCGCCACGCGCTTCATGCCCGTACCGCCTTCGGGCCCACGGCCGAGAGCGCGCGATCGTGGATGATACGGATGATCCTGCCGCTCATCCGCTCGTAGTCGCGGTCGTTGTCGACCTCACCGCGGATCCGGTGGTCGGCCATGACAACCACCCGGTCCGCAAGCGTGATCATCTCCGCGAGGTCGCTGCTGATCAGCAGAATGGGCAGACCGTCGCGGGCCAGCTCCCAGATCAGTTCGTGGAAGGCGTGTTTGGTGCGCACATCGACACCGACCGTCGGCTCATCGACGATGAGCAGCCGCGTGTCGGCCGCCAGCCACTTCGCCAGGCTCACCTTCTGCTGGTTGCCACCGGACAGCTCACCGGCGTTCTGCCCGAGCCCGGAGATGCGGATGCCGAGACGTTCGACGAGGTCGTGCGACAACTCCTGTTCCTCGCGTGAGGAGACGAACCCGAACGCCTTCGCCAGCCTCTTCCACACCGTCACCGTGATGTTCCGGACGATGGGCTGCTCCAGGAAGACCCCTTCCTCCTTGCGGTTCTCGGTCAGATAGCCGATGCCGAAGCCGTGCAAGGCCTGCCGGGGAGAAGCGATACGCGCCGGTTTGCCGTGCAGCCGGATCTCGCCGCCGGTGACGCGGTCGAGGCCGAGCACGGCCTTGACCAGTTCGCTGCGCCCGGCTCCGACCAGTCCGTACAGACCGACGATCTCGCCGGGCCGTACGTCCAGGCTGATGTCCCGGTGCCCGGCGGCGGTGGAGACCCCGTCGAGCGAGAGAACCGGTGCCGCGGACGTGTCCACCTCACGCGGACGCATCTCGGTCGCCGAGTGGGCGCGGCCCACCATGAGGCTGACCACGTCGTCCTGGGTGTGGTCGGCGAGCGGCGAGGACTCGAGCACGGACCTGCCGTCACGCAGCACGGTGACGGTGTCGCAGATGGCGAACACCTCCTCCAGTTTGTGACTGACGAAGACGACGCACGTCCCTCGGGCCTTCAGCCGCCGGACGACCTCGAACAGGCGCTCCGCCTCCTGTGGGGAGAGGGAAGCGGTCGGCTCGTCGAGGAGCAGCACCCGGCTCTCGGTGTACAGAGCCTTCGCGATCTCCACCAACTGCTGTTGTGCCACGGACAGTTCACGGACCGGCTGGCCCGGGTTGATGTCCAGGCCCAGCTCACCGAGACACTTCAGAGCGGGGGCGGTCATGGCCGCGCGGTCGATGAGACCGCGGTGCGAGGGAGGGCTCTGCAACGTGATGTTCTCGGCCACCGAGAAGCCGGGAATCAGATTGCGCTCCTGGTGCACGACGCCGATGCCGGTGCGGGTTGCCTCCAGCGGCGAGCGCAGGTGGACCTCGTCGCCGCACCAGGTGAGACGGCCGCTGTTGGGGGTGTGCACCCCGGTCAGGACCTTGATGAGGGTGGACTTTCCCGCGCCGTTCTCGCCGAGCAGCGCATGGACGGACCCCGCGGTGAGGCGCAGCCCGACGCCGTCCAGGGCCCGTACTCCGGGAAAGACCTTGACGATGGCCTGGCATTCGAGAAGGACGTTGCTCATCGGGCACCTCCCATGTGCGGCAGGACGGCAGTCGGCTGCGCGTCACTCTCCGGTGGCGCGGGCGGTGTGCGGCCGCGCGAACTGCCCTTCTTCTCCAGGTGGGTCTGGTGGATACGGCCGCCGACCACCGTGCCGAGCACGACCAGGCCGATGAGGAAGTTCACCCAGCTCGGGTCGAGGGAGAACTGTGCCCGTGCGGCGTCGATGAGCCGCATCACGAAGGCTGCCAGCACCGTGCCGAGCACAGCGACCGAGCCTCCGGTGAGCGCGACGCCGCCGATGATGGGAGCCGCGAAGCTGGGCAGCAGCCAGTCGCCGCCGACACTGCGGTTGACTCCGGGCAGCGACGCCGTTGCGGTCAGGGCGGCCACGCCGATCAAGAGCCCCGACAGGGTGTGGGCAAGCACGATCTGCCGATCGGTGGAGATGCCCGACAGCCTGGCCGCCAGCGGGTTGCCGCCTGCCGCCAGGAGCCGCCGGCCGGCGCTGCTGCGGTACAGGAAGGCGGCGAGCAGGGCCGCAGCGGCCAGAGCCGTGACGAACACCAGCGGGACGTTCAGCGGGGCCGCCCTGCCGAGGTCCCTCAGGCCGGCGGAGTAGCCGTCGACGGTGCGCGTACCGGCCAGCCGGTACTGCGCTCCCAGGAGGATCGTCATCGTCCCGAGTGTGACGATGAAGCCGTTGATATTCGTCGCCACGATGAACAGGCCCGTCACCAGGCCGACAGCTGTCGCCGTCAGCACACCGGCTGCCACCGCGACCCCGGCGGGCACACCCTGGTCTGCCATGAGGACGCCCATGAGGCAGGCGGTGAAGCCGCCGAGCGCCCCGACCGCGAGGTTGAGCTGTCCGACGCACAGCGCGATCATCTGGGCCAGCCCGATGAGGACAGGGGTGGCCAGGTATTGCAGGAAGGTGCGCACCGACGGGCCCTCGAAGAACGAGCCGGAGGAGGCCATGCCCAGGGCGACGTAACCAGCGAGCACCACGCACAGCAGGGTCATCGTCGTGGAGCGGGAGAAGCGGCGCAGGACCGCGACGCCCCGGGCTCCCCGATCGCGGATTGTGATCATGTGGAGCGCACCACCTTGCGATAGGACAGGACGGTGCGCACGCGGTCGGCCGAGAGGGCCAGCAGGAGTACGCATCCGAGGTAAATGTTCAGGCTTTCGAGACCGACACCGAGCAGGTCGAGCCCCTTGCGGATGACGCCGACCAGGGATGTGCCCAGCAGAGCTCCCAGCACCGAGACGACGCCGCCGGTGAGCAGGGTGCCGCCGAGCACCGCGCCGAGGAACGAGGGCAGCATGAAGTCGTCCCCGATGGAGGCGCGGAACGTTCCGGTGCTGACGGCGGCCATGAATCCGGCGAGCGCGGCGAGCAGCCCCGAGAGCATGTGCGCCAGGATGACGCGGCGGCCGGTGGGAATGCCGGACAGCTCCGCCGCCGCGGGGTTCGCCCCGGTGAGCAGCAGTTCCCGGCCGATGCGGGTGCAGGCGTACAGGAAACCGAGGCCGAGCAGCGCCAGGACGGTGAACTGCGCCAGCTGCGGTACGGCCGGGGATCCGCACACGGGCCCGACGCAGATGTCGGCCAGCGAGTACGAGCGCAGTTCCGCGAGCCCTGACGGCCTGGTGGTGAAGGCGGCGTTCTCGGTCAGGGCCGAGTAGAGCAGGGAGACGAGTCCCAGCAGCGCGAAGTCCATCGCCAGGGTCACGACGAAGGAACTCACCCCTGTGCGGGTGATGATCCAGCCGGTCAGCGCGCCGATGGCGGCTCCGGCGAACAGGCACAGCAGCAGGCCCAGCGGCAGTGGCAGGCCCAACCGGTCGTATCCGAATCCCGCGAACAGGGCCCCGAAAGCGGCCATCCGTCCGACGGCCAGGTTCATGTGCCCCACTGAGAGGACGACCATCTGGGCGAGCGCCACCACAGTCAGCGTCGAGATGTCCCGCAGCAGCGGGAACAGCACGAGCCGCTCGTCGAGGAACGCCGGCCGCAGCACGCCGAACAGGGCACTGAGGGAGACGATGAGCACGAGCAGGCCAAGCCGCTGGTTGACCCAGAACGGCAGCCGGTGCACGGGACGCGGCGCAGTGGCCTCGGCGGTGTTGGTGTCACCGTCCGGTGGGGCAACGGGCATTGTCACGACACCCTCCGGTTGTCGATGGCGTCCACGTCCCAGTCGATGCCGATCCCCGGAACGTCGGGCGCCACGGCCAGCCCGTCGCGGACCGTCAATTCACTGCGGGTGACGGCCCGCAGCTGCGGGATGTACTCGACGTACATGCCGTTGGGCACCGCGGCGGCGAGGCTGACATGCAGTTCCATCAGGAAGTGCGGACACACCATGACGTTGTGGCTCTCCGCCGTGTGCGCGACCTTGAGCCAGGGCGTGATCCCGCCGACGCGGGCGACGTCGACCTGCACGATGGAAGCGGCGCCCGCCTCGAGGTAGTTGCGGAATTGCATGGGCGAGTACATGGACTCGCCGACAGCGACGGGAATCCGCGTCGCACTCGCCAACCGGGCATGGCCACTGATGTCGTCCGCCGGCAGGGGCTCCTCGAGCCAGTAAGGGTCGTAGGGCTCCAGCGCGGCTGCCAACTGGAGGGCCGAGGACATCGTCTGCGACTGGTTGGCGTCCGTCATGATGTGCAGCGAGGAGCCGACAGCCTCCCGTACGGCGCGCAGGCGCTCCGCGTCCTCGGCGGCATGCGGCTTGCCCACCTTGATCTTGACACCGGCCCACCCGGCCTCCTGGGCCTGGAGCGCTCCCTTCACGAGTTCCTCGGTGTTCAGGTGGAGCCAGCCGCCCTCGGTGTCGTAGACCGGAACTTCCTGGCGGTGGCCGCCTGCCAGCCGCCACAGCGGCTCGCCCGCGCGCTTGCAGCGCACGTCCCACACCGCGGTGTCGACGGCGGCGAGCGCGAGCGAGGTGATGGCTCCAGTGGTGGTCGCACGGGTCAGGGCGAACAGCCGCTGCCACAGCGCCTCGACGTTGCGCGCGTCCTGCCCGATGAGGACGGGCAGGAGGTGGTCCCGCAGCAGGGCCAGTACGGAGGTTCCGCCGGTGCCGATGGTGTAGGCGTAGCCTGTCCCCGCGCTGCCGTCCGCCGTGGTGATGTCGACGAGTACCGTCTCCTGCTTGACGAAGGACTGCACCGCGTCGGTGCGGTCCGTCTCCACGGCGATGTCGGCCAGCTTGGCCGTGGCGGTTGTGATGATGCTCATCTGGTGATGTCCGTTTTCTGTAGTGCGGGGACGGCAGGGGTCAGCTGCACGCAAGGACTTCGTCAGCGAACTGCTTCTTCAGCTGATCGGTCTTCGTCTGCCTCGCACTGTCGTAGGCCGTGATGTTCTCCTTGGTGACAACGAAGGAGCCGGAGTCGACGGACTGCCCTGGCGTCCGCATGGTGCACTGCTTTGTCTGCAGCAGCGCGAGTGCCCATGCGCCGACGTCGGCCTGTCCCACCGGGTTCTGCACGACGGTGGCGGTGACCGTGCCCTGCTTGATCGAGCTGAGGATCTTGGCGTCGTCGTCGATGGCGACGACCTTCGCCTGCGAACCGGAGCTCCTGACCGTGTCGGCGGCGGCGACGGCCGGGTTGTAGGCGGTGGAGACAATGCCCTGGATCTGCTTGCCCTTGGCTGCCAGCAGGTCGGACACCGCCTTCTGCGCGGTCTGCAGGTCCTTGTCGATGTCGGTGACGGTCTGCAGCAGCTGCACCTTGCCGCCCGACTCCTTCACGGCCCTGGCGACGCCCTTGATCCGCAGCTGGGTGTTGGCGTCCACGTTGTTGCCCGTCAGGTGGACGATCTTGCCCTTGCCGCCCATCGCCTCGATGGCGGCCTTGGCCGCCTTGTACGCGGCGAGTTCGACGTCCGTGGAGAGGCAGAAGTCGGCTTCGTTCGTCGTGCCCGCCGGGCAGGAGCCGAGTGAGGCCACGGCGAAGCCCTGGGACTTCAGGTCCGCGAACGTGGTGTTGATGTCCGTCGGCGAGACACCGAAGACGCCGAACGCGTTGTAGCCGCGCGCGGCCAGGGTGGACAGCAGGTTGTTCTGCTTCTGCTGGTCCCACTCCGCCGTCTCGTCGAACGTCACGTCCCCGAGCTGGTAGGTCTTCCGAGCGTCGGCGCCGGCGGTCTTCCAGGGCTGGAAGTAGGGGTGAGCGCCACCGGGCACGAGCGCAACTTTGGTGGCTGATCCGTCCGCGAGCTCCGCCGTGCCGCTGCCCGCCCGCGCGGTCGTGGGAACCTGCCCGCCCGCCGGTTCATCCGAGTTCTTGATCGTGCAAGCTGTCGAGCCCACGGCCAGCACCGCGACGGCGACAACTCCCGGCAGGAGAGATCTCGTTCGGAGACTCATCTCCCTCACCTCCAAAATCAAATAGGAAATCGATGCGGCGATGATGCGCCAATCGAGTCACCTCGTCAAGACCCGCGAGCGGTGCGGAGACCTCGCTGGCATGCGCTGCAACCATGGACCCGGCCGCACGTTCAGAGCCGTTCGCCAGGAAGAGTTGCCAGCTGGACCCCAGCCCACTACCGCCTTCCGGTAGCCCCGCAGGCCAGGCGCCCGAACTCGCCCCACAACGCCACGGCTCCGGAGGGCGACGGCCTGAAAAGTCGGGACGCACCCCTTGACTGACCACCGTCGACCCAAAATCATATAGGAAATTCACTACAGCCCTAGGGGAAGTAGGAGCGATGCGTTCTTTGAGAACACGCCTGGCCGGCGCCGTCGCGGTGCTCGGCCTGCTGGCCACAGGCGTCTCCCAAACTGCCACGGCAGCGGAAGGTGCCACGGCAGCCGACAGCGCACCACCCGGCAGCGAACCGCGGAACCTGGTCTTCGGCACGGCGGCGACCCAGAGCAGCACCTATGAGGGCGGTGCCGCGAACCGCGCCGCCGACGGCAGCACGAACGGAAGCTGGGGCCGCGGTTCCGTCAGCCACACCGGCCTGGAGTCCCAGCCGTACTGGCAGACCGACCTGGGGGCCGCCAAGAAGGTCGACAAGGTGGTCGTCTGGAACCGCACCGATTGCTGCACCGAGCGGCTGTCGAACTTCTGGGTCCTCGCGTCCGACACCCCCATCACGGCCCGGAGCCTGACCGACGCCCGCAACCAGGCCGGCGTCACCGCCACCAAGGTCAGCTCGCTCTCCGGCCCTTCGGCGCAGGTGGCGATGACCCGCTCTGCCCGCTACCTCCGTATCCAGCTCGAAGGCACCGACTACCTCTCGCTCGCCGAGGTCCAGGCCTTCGGTGACGAGGTTGTCTCGCCGTCCGCGGACGCGCAGAAGTGGGTGAAACACAGCCCGTTCGGCATGTTCCTGCACTTCAACATGTCGACGTACCAGAACACCCAGTGGGCCGACCCCAACGGCAACCCGGCCGACTTCAACCCAACCGCTCTGGACCCGGAGCAGTGGGCGCAGAGCATGAAGGACGCCGGGATGAAGTTCGGCGTGCTCACCGCCAAGCACCACGACGGCTTCTCCCTGTGGGACACCGCCCAGTCCGACTACGACGTCGCCAGGAGCCCGTACAAGGGCGGCAAGGGCGACATCGTCCGCGAGTACGTCGACGCCATGCACGCCAAGGGCCTCAAGGTCGGGATCTACTTCTCCATCTGGGACAGGCACAACGGCGACTCGACCGAACTCATCCAGAACCAGCTGCGCGAACTGCTCACCAAGTACGGGCAGATCGACTACCTCTGGTTCGACGGCTGGGGCTGGCACGTCCCGTACTCCAAGATCCCCTACCAGCCCGTGCGCGACATGATCCGGGAGGTCTCACCGCACACCGTGGTCGCCAACAACGACCACTTCGGAACGCTCCAGACCTCGGACGTCATCGTCTACGAGGTCCCGGTCCAGGGCATGCCCCCCGCCACCAACGCCCGCCCCGTCGACGCCAGCGACACACTGGACACCAACAGTACGTGGTTCCACACCACGTCCACCGGTGAACCGCGACCCGCGAGCGACATCGTCGACAACCTCCACAAGGCCAACGCCGGCAACGCCCTCTTCCTGCTCAACGTGGGCCCCGACCGCACCGGCCGCCTGCCACAGAACTACGTCGACCGGTTGAAGGAGATCGGCTCCACGTCCTGATGCGAGTCCACCGCCGCGTCCCGTCGGCCCTTGAACGAGGCTGAAGAACACCGCGTGGTGTACGTCTGCCCGCACCCCCGGTCGGGGTTGCGGGCAGACGTACACCACGACCGGCACCACGGAGGAGTTCCGCCGCCCCGTCGGCTACACCCCGGGGTCTCGTAGGCGCCACGGACCCCTGTGACCGGGAAAACGGCGCCGCACCCCGCGCCTGTGCGACGTGGCACTTCGGATCTCCACCGGCTGATGCCGGGAGCGCCCGTCTGGTTCGCAGGCGTGCGACTCCCCCGGCGGCTCAGCCGCCCCCCGGCCGCCGCCACAGGTCGATGGGTACGTGGCGCACCGCCCGCCCCGCCTCGTCGAGGATCCAGCCCATGCGCTTGGGATTGCCGAGCGTGAGGGAGCGGTCGGCCATAGCGACTTCCGGAAAGCGCTCGGCGATGTACGACTCCAGGCGCAGCACGTCGGAGGTGGAGCGCACCCAGCTGTTGACCACCAGGTTGTGGTTCGAGGTGGTCGCCGCGCACATCCGCACCTCCGGCAGCGCGGCCAGTGCGGGGCCGACCCGGGCCAGCGCGTCGGAGGGCACGTTCGCGTGGAAGGTGGCGAACACCGGATACGGCGAGTAGGTGTGCGCCACCTCGCAGCGCGGCAGCGCGGCCCCCGTGCGCACCATCCACGCCACCCGGCGCCGCACCGTCGACTCACTCATTCCCGTACGTCGGGCCAATTCGCCGTATCCGGCGCGCCCGTCGGCGCCGAGTGCGAGCAGCAGCTCCCGGTCGGCCTCGGCCGGTGCGGGATCGACGTCACCCACCGCGGGGGGCGCCCCGGAGCGGACCGCCTCGCGCTGGTCGCGGCTGATGGCGCGAATGTCCCAGCGGGAGCCTTCGGTGAAGAACCGGGTGACGATCCGGCTGTGTGTGGCACGCACCCCGGGCAGTCTCCCGAGGACCTCGGTGTGCAGCCGGGAGAGGTCGGCCAGGGAGTCCACCATGACGTTGAGGGACAGGTCGTGGTGGCCCGCTGTGTGCTCGATGCTGGCTATCTGCGGTTGCTCGCCAAGCGCGGCCGAGATCGCCGGGATGCGGCCGGGTTCGCAGTCCACGCCGACGATGGCGACACAGTGGTGGTGGTTGACGAAGGCTCCGCCGTACGCGGTCACCCAGACCAGGCCCTGGGCGCGCAGCCGCTCCCAGCGCCGCGCCGCCGTCACCGGGCTGACCTCGATGGCCCTTCCTACCCGCGCCCAGGACGCGCGGGGCGCGGTCTGGAGCGCATTGACCAGGGACAGATCCAGCTCGTCCAGCAAGCCGGTGGCGGAATCGGTCACTGTGGCATCTCTCCTGAATGAATTATGCAGAAATCCATGGGGTGCACTCCAGGAGTTTCAAGCTACTTGCGTGATTTGGCAACGGCCGCCGGCCGTCCGCCGCGGTGGCTGTCGGTCTCTCGGCAGCCGACCACCGACTCGCGACATGTCTCGGAGTTCGCCATGCGCCTTCCGTGGTTGCTGACCGCCGTGCCTGTAGTGGCCCTGCTGTCAGCTGTCTGGCTGCCTTTCGTCAACGGACCGCACTTGTGGTTCGGCATGCCGTCCCTGCTGGTCTGGTCCGTCGTCTGGGTCCTCGCCCTGACCCCTGCCCTCGCCTTCGTCGAGCGGCGCCACACTGCGCTCGCTGCCGGCCCCCAAAACCTCCAGGAGGAGCGCCGATGAGCACCGTCCTCGTCGTCTGCGTCGTCGGCATAGTCGTCATCGGCCTACTCGGCATGATGGGCCGTCGCAAACCCGCCGCCAGTATTGAGGAGTGGAGCGTCGGAGGCCGTAACTTCGGCGCCCTGACCACCTGGTTCCTGCAGGCTGGGGAGATCTACACGACCTTCACGTTCCTTGGCCTCGCGGGCCTCGCCTTCAGTTCCGGTGTCGCGGTCGTCTACGCCCTGCCGTACCTGCCCATCGCCTACGTCGGCCTCTACGTCATCAGTCCGATCGTGTGGCGCATCGGGCGCGAACGCGGCCATGTCACGCAAGGCGACTTCTTCGCCGACCGCTACCGCAGCCCCCTGCTCGGCACCGTTACCGCTGTCTTCGGCGTGCTCTTCCTGCTGCCCTATCTGCAACTGCAGATCACGGGACTCGGCCTGGTCGTCGAACTCGCCACCGGCAAGGACAACGTCGGAACCCCCGCGATGATCCTCGCCTCCGTGCTCATCGTTGCCTTCGTGTTGTGGTCCGGCATCCACGGTGTCGCCAGGACCGCGTACTTCAAGGACGCCCTGATGTTGGTCGTCCTGATCGTCCTGCTCGTCGCTGTCCCCGCCCACTTTCATGGCGGGCTCGGCAGCCTCGGCGGTGAACTGCGCTCCCACCACAGTGAGCTGCTCAGCGTCCCGCACAGTGGCCCGCACGGCACCATCTGGTTCTTCACCGCGATGCTGACCAGTCTGTTCAGCGTGCTGTTCATGACAATGCCTCACGGCTGGCCCGCGGTCATGGCTGCCGACTCCGAGCGCGCCCTGCGTAAGAACAGCATCTGGATGCCCGTCTACGGAGCTACCCAGGCCATCCCGATCATCGTCGGCTTTGTCGCGATCACCGCGCTCTCGGCTCCCGTGAACGGGAACAACGGAGTCCTGCTCACCCTGGTCTCCCAGACACTGCCCGCTTGGCTCGTGGGCGTCGTGGCCGTCGCAGCGGCCGCCACTGCCATGGTCCCGGCCGCCGCCATCGTGCTCGGCATGTCGACCATGGTCGCCCGCAATGTGCTGCGCGTACAGGACCGCCGTCGCGCGCTCATCGTCAACCACGCCACCGTGGTGGCCGGTGTCGGGGTCGCCCTCGTACTGGCTATCGCCCGGCCTGATGCTCTCGCCAACCTGCTCCTGCTCACCTACAGCGGCCTCGCGCAGATGGCCCCGGCGACGGCCGCCGCCCTGACCAGGCGCCCGTTGCTACGCGCACCGTCGGCGGGGGTGGGCATTGTCGCCGGCGAGGCCGTCCTCATCTGGCTGACCTTCGGCGGCATCTACGACGGTCCGGTCAGCCACGGTCTCATCTCCCTGGCGGTCAACGTACTGGTGGCAGTCGTGACCGAGGCGGTCTCGCGCCTGCGGAGCAACCGTGCCGCCGAGGAGGAGCGGGAGGCCACGGCGCCGGCCCCGACACCCGTGCGCTGACGTTGCAGTCCCTTCCCTAAGAGGAACCGTCATCACGAGCGACCGTCCGCCGGACGTCGCCACACCACCGCACCGCCCCCTCGTTCCCGTTCGGCCGCCGTCCTCGTAGACATGTCCAGCCGCACGGGAACGAGGAACAAGAAGGAGACCGAACGTATGACCGCCGCGACCAACAGGCAGCACAGCCCCGTCGCCCCTCCCACGCCTGTTCGCATCATCCGGGCCCACCGCATCACCACCCTGGACGGCGAGGCCGACACTCGGGTCCTCGCCACCGTCGGCGAGCGGATCGCCGCAGTCGGCGAGGCAGCCGAGGCGTACACGGCACTGCCCGGCGCCGAGACCGTCGATCTGGGCGACGTCCACCTGGTGCCCGGCTTCCACGACGCGCACTGCCACCCCATGGAGGTGGCCAACGCCGCTCTCCGCGTCGACCTGGGCGCGGGCGCCGGAACCCCCCGGGAGCGGCTCGCGGCGCGAGTGGCCGCCACCGAGCCGGGCCGATGGATCGTCGCCCAGGGCTACAACCCCGCCACAGACCCCGACGGCCGCCTCGACCGCACCGCGCTCGACGCGATCACCACCCGACACCCGGTCCTGGTGATTCACTTCTCGTTTCACATGGCGGTCGCCGGTTCCGCGGCCCTGATGCTGACTGGTCTGCACGACGGCAGCGGCCCCCAGACCGGCGGCGACCTGGGCCGCGACACGACGGGCCGACTGGACGGCTGGCTCTACGAGCGGACCTGGTTCGACCAGCTCTACCGTGCCTCCGGCGAACCCGCCCTGCTACCGCAGGAAGCGCCCGAGGCCCTGCTCGAACCGCTGGCCGACGTCTTCACCGCCTACCACGCGGCCGGCGTCACCTCCGTCTGCGACGCCGTGACCACCCCGGCCGCACTGCGCACCTATCAGCGCATGCGCGAGCGCGGCCGCCTGACGATGCGGGTGGGCGCCCTCCTGTGGCATCGCTACGTGGACCCCCTGCGCCACGCGGGCCTGCACGCCGGATTCGGCGACGAGTGGCTGCGCATCGTCGGCGCCAAGATCATCATGGATGGCGCGCTGGCCGGGGGCACCTGCCTGTGCCGCGACCCCTACCCGGCCGAGACCGGGTCCGACAACGGAATCCAGCTCCTGGACGAGACCGAGCTCGCCGACGCAGTTCTCGCCCTGCACGCGGCGGGCCTGCGCGTTGGCGTGCACGCCAACGGCGACCTGGCCATTTCCCAGGTCCTCGACGCCATTGAGGCGGCCCGCGCCGCCCACCCCGAGCAGCGGATCAACCACCGCATCGAGCACTGCTCCCTCGTCGACGAGAAGCTGGTCCACCGGATCCGCGCCGCAGAGGTCACCCCGGTGCCGTTCGGCGCATTCGTCCACGGGCACGGCTCCAAGCTGCGCCGCTACTACGGTGACGCGCGCGCCGCACGGGTCAGTGACCACCGCTCCTTTCTGGACGCCGGCGTCGTCGTCGCGGGCTCGTCCGACCACCCGGCGGGTCCCCTTGAGCCGCTGCTCGCCCTCCAGACGATGGTGACCCGGCGCACCAGCGAGGGCGATGTCCTCGGCGCCGACCGGGCCCTGACGGTCCGTGAGGCTCTGGGCGTCTACACCGCCGGCTCCGCGCGCGCCACAGGCGAGTCCCACCTCAAGGGCCGCATCGCTCCCGGATACCTGGCCGACTTCACCGTGCTCGGCCAGGACCTGTTCGCCACCGCCCCCGACGCCCTCGCGGCCGTTCCGGTGCGCGCCACGTGGGTGGGCGCCCGTCAGGTCTGGTCGAACGGCGACGGGTGAGCGCCACGGTGGCGCGCAGGACGGGGCGGGCAACGTGTTTCACAGCCACTTCTGGGCGGCGGCGCGCTTGTTCTTGACGGAGAAGATCCCTGCCGACCGGAGGGCGCTGGCCATGAGGGGATCGGCGACGGCGACCCCGTGCACGAGCTCTGGTGTCCGGCGGAAGGCTACGTCCTCAACCGCTCGCCTGGGGGCGGTCCAGGCACCGGCTGTCGGTTCCACGCCATGCCGGGCGCAGACCGCCTCGGCCAGCGAGCGCGGGCATTCCTTCTGACCTCGGACAACTTCCCAGGCCAGGGGTAGCTCCGCCTATCGCCCGTAACGTCCACGGTGCACATCACGCACGCAGCACGAACCTGCAGGTCAGGACCGCTTTTCGGCGGACTCAAGAATCGCCACGCACTCCACGTGATGGGTCATCGGGAAGACGTCACGAGAAGCAAGAGGCGACAACATGCAGGCCAGATGGGGATACACCGCTATGCAGGCAGGTCGTCGGCCGTCAGGAGCGTGAAACGAGCGTCGCGACCCAGCAGGCTCCTGCGCTCCCCCGTCTCCGGAGCACCCGCTCAACGCCACGACAACAGACACCACGGCGGCCTGCGCCTCCGTCGCCCGCGATGGGCTGCCATGTTCCGCTCCCGAATCCCCGTACGTACAAAGGGAGCTGGGTGTACAGGAGCGCGAGTCCGGGAGATGAGCGGATGAACATTAGACACATTTGGCTAGATTCAGACCAAGACGCACATGACGGCCCCCATAGGGGCCCGGGGGCCCTCACTGAAAACTCACGTCGGGCGCAAGAGTGCTGCGCGACTCAATCCATCGGGTAGAAATCAGGCTCCGGAAACGGCCTCGCGATCGAGAACGGCTCGAACTCCGGATCCGTCAATACTCGGTAGACGAACTCGGAGGTGCACATGCTCACTTGTTGCCAGGGGTACGGATCACCTTGCGTGACGATGGGCCAGCTCGCCGGATCTTCCTCCGCGGACGCCAGCCAGAAGTAGTTGCACTCCATCTCACCGAACGCCCAAGGAATGAGCCCCCGCCGACCGGGCCGGTACATCTGGTACGGCTTGAAGACAGGGTCGGGCCCGTCTTCCGGGCTGAGGTCGAGGTGCCCCAGAACCCCCGTTCCCACCCCCGCGAATGCACCACCAAAACTCACTCCCGCACGCCACCACTCACTTCGGCTCAGCAAACCGACAGCAGCTCACAACCCCATGGACCGCAAGGATCAAGGGCCGTGAGCGCCCGCGACACCCCGAGTTCAAACTCGGTGGCTGGACATACACCTATCGTGCCAAGGACGCCGCGCCTTGGTACGCCAATCCGGCCTCCCTCTTCGAGCCCATCGTGGCAACTGCCACTGACAGCGAAAGGCGCTGCGCCTGGTCTGCCAATGCGCCGAACTCTCCGGACGTTGTCAGCACATCTAGACGTCGACGGACCGCCCCCGGCCCGCACCGACTCCGACGCAGAGAACTCGACCTGACGCCTTGCCAGTGACGTCAGCACAGGGTCAGCATTGACCCGCCCGAAGACGGTTACGCAGGACGACAGCTGCACATAGGCTGTCCTCCCCTGAGATGTCCGCTGACCTGGCAGAATGTAGCCCTGGAGCCGATCCGGCAGCGCTAGGAGCCGCCCCGTGTTCTATTACGTGCTCAAGTACGTCATTCTGGGGCCGCTGCTGCGCTTGCTGTTCCGGCCCAGGATCGAAGGACTGGAGCACATCCCGGAGGACGGTGCGGCCATCGTCGCCGGCAACCATCTGTCGTTCTCCGACCATTTCCTGATGCCCGCGATCATCAAGCGGCGCATCACCTTCCTCGCCAAGGCGGAGTACTTCACCGGCCCGGGTCTCAAGGGAAGGCTGACTGCCGCGTTCTTCCGCAGCGCCGGGCAGATTCCGGTGGACCGGTCCGGGAAGGACGCGGGGCAGGCCGCGATCCGTGAAGGGCTCGGGGTCCTGAGCAAGGGCGAGCTGCTCGGGATCTACCCGGAGGGCACCCGTTCGCACGACGGCCGGCTCTACAAGGGCAAGGTCGGTGTCGCGGTGATGGCGCTCAAGGCGCGGGTGCCCGTCGTGCCGTGCGCGATGGTCGGTACGTTCGAGATCCAGCCTCCCGGCAGGGTCGTGCCGCGCATCAAACAGGTCACCATCCGCTTCGGTGAGCCGCTGGACTTCTCCCGCTACGCCGGCATGGAGGACCAGAAGGCGGCGATCAGGGCGGTCACCGACGAGATCATGTACGCGATCCTCGGGCTCTCCGGTCAGGAGTACGTCGACGAGTACGCGGCCAAGGTGAAAGCCGAACAGGCCGAGCAGGCGAAGAAGTTCCCGAAACGGCGACGCTGACGGCGAATCCGCGAGGGGCGAACTCCCATGGCCCGACGAGCCGGCCGCCGCCTAGCGTGCACCTCATGGGCAAGGGACACGCATGGGTTCTCGGAGCAACGGGACAGATCGGGCGGGTGGCCGTGCGGGCACTCGCCGAGGACGGCTGGAAGGTGACGGCGGCCTCGCGCGCGGGCGGCCGGGACGAGCGATGGGCCGATGAGGTACGGGCAGTCGCCCTCGACCGCGACGAGGAGGGGGCACTCGCCGCGGCGCTGGGCGACGGGTGCGACGTGCTGGTCGACATGGTGGCGTACGGCGAGCAGCACGCCCGGCAGCTGACCGGGCTCGCCGACCGGATCGGTTCGGCCGTCGTCATCTCCAGCGGCGCGGTGTACGAGGACGACCGCGGCCGCAGTTTCGACACGCAGGGCGAGCCCGACGGCGCGCCGCAGTACCCGCTGCCGATCCCGGAGACGCAGGCCACGGTGGCACCGGGCGCTGCCACGTACGGGACCCGGAAGATCCGGCTGGAGCGGGATCTGCTGGCGGCGGGTGACGCCCTGCCGGTGACGCTGTTGCGTGCCGGTGCGATCCATGGCCCGTACTGCCGCTCCCCGCGCGAACTGTACTTCGTGAAACGGCTCCTGGACGGCCGCAGGCGCCGGGTGCTCGCGCACAACGGTGCGAGCCGGTTCCATCCGGTCCATGTGTCCAACATCGCCGAGCTGATCAGGCTCGCCGCCCTGCGGCCCGGATCGCGGGTGCTCAACGCGGGCGATCCGACGGCGCCCACGGTCGCGGAGATCGCGTCGGCGATCGACGGGGTGCTGGGTCTGGAGGCGGAGACGGTGCTGGTGGACGGACCGCCTCCCGCGGGGCACGTGGGCGAGACGCCGTGGAGCAGTGCCCATCCCATCGTGTACGACATGACGGCCGCCGAGAAGGAGCTCGGCTACCGGCCGGTCACCGGCTATGCGGAGTCGCTGCCGGAGACCGTCGAGTGGCTCGCCGCGCGGCTGGACGGACGGGACTGGCGGGACGCCTTCCCGGCGATGCTGCGGGCGTACGGCGAGGTCCTCTTCGACTACTCGGCGGAGGACGCCTGGCTGGAGCGGTACGACCAGGAGGCGTGAACGGTCCTCGTACGGCAGGACGGGCGGCCGGTGCTTCCTCCGGCCGCCCGTCCCCGTCACTCAGTCGCCTACGGCTTCGGCGTGGCGTGCGGGGTGCACGTCACGTCCTGCCCGTCGGTCTGCCCGGTGAGCAGGTAGGTGTCCACCCGCTCGTTGATGCAGGGGTTGACCAGGCCCGTGACGCCGTGCGAACCGGCGTCCTTCTCGGTGATCAGACGCGAACCCTTGAACCGCTTGTGCAGCTCGACGGCGCCCTCGTACGGAGTGGCGGCGTCACGCGTGGACTGCACGATCAGCACCGGCGGCAGACCCTTGCCGGTCTTGACCTCCAGCGGGGTCTGCTGCTTGGCCGACCAGGTCGCACAGGGAAGGTTCATCCAGGCGTTCGCCCAGGTCATGAACGGGTAGTCCTTGTGCAGCCGGGTGTTGTCGCGGTCCCACTTCTGCCAGTTGGTGGGCCACTTGGCGTCCGCACACTCGACGGCCGTGTACACGGCGTTGCCGTTCTCGGAGGAGGCGTTCCCCGCGAGGTCCGACATGTCGGGGCCCGCGGCGTCGACCAGCGCCTGGGTGTCGCCGGCCCGGTAGTTGCTCCAGGTCCGGGCGACGAGCGCCCAGGTGGAGTCGTAGTACGGCGCGTTCTGGAAGAATCCGATGAGCTCGGCGGGTCCGACGACCCCACCGATCGGGTTCTTCTTGGCCGAGGCACGCAGCTTCAGCCACTCCTGCTCCACCTGCGCAGGGGTGGTGCCGATGTGGAAGACCGCGTCGTTCTGGGCGACCCATGCCTTCCAGTCGTCCCAGCGCTTCTGGAAGGCGATGTCCTGGTTGAGGTTGGCCTCGTACCAGATGTTGTCCTTCGCCGGGTTGACCACGCTGTCGACGATCATGCGCCGGACATGGTCCGGGAACAGCGTGCCGTAGACCGCCCCGAGGTAGGTGCCGTAGGAGACGCCCAGGAAGTTGAGCTTCTCCTCACCGAGCGCGGCGCGGATGACATCCAGGTCGCGTGCGGTGTTCGGCGTGGTCATGTGCGGCAGCATGTCGCCGCTGCGCTCGGCGCAGCCGTCCGCGTACTCGGCGGCGAGCTTGCGCTGGGCGCGCGTGTCAGCCTCGCTGTCGGGTACCGGGT
Source organism: Streptomyces sp. NBC_01320 (assembly GCF_035974375.1). Taxonomy (NCBI): domain Bacteria; kingdom Bacillati; phylum Actinomycetota; class Actinomycetes; order Kitasatosporales; family Streptomycetaceae; genus Streptomyces; species Streptomyces sp. NBC_01320. Next base: position 9,340,347 of record NZ_CP108390.1, on the reverse strand, counting down.
CGGCCTTCGGGGCCTTCACGAACTCCTGCGGGTCGACGCAGGAGATCGGCGCCGAGTGGCCGACACCGCGGGGGTCGAAGCCGACGAAGTCGTACGCCTTCGCTGTCTTCGTCCACAGCGGGTTCTTGTTGGTGATCCGGGTGGGGAAACGCAGCCCGGAACCACCGGGGCCGCCCGGGTTGTAGAGCAGCGCGCCCTGTCGCTCCTCCTTCGTACCGGTGCTGACGTGCCGGTCGACCGCGAGCTTGATCTGCTTGCCGTCGGGCTTGGCGTAGTCGAGCGGTACGGTCACCCAGCCGCACTGGATAGGTGTGGCCAGGGCCCAGTCGGCCGGGCAGTCCTTCCAGTCGATGCCGGCGTGGGCCGCCCGTGCGGCGGCGATCTGGACGCCGCGCGCCTCCGAACCGCTGTGGTGGCGGCCGTCGGCTGTGGCCGTCGGTGCGGTTATCGCGCCGACTATGAGCGTGCCCGCGATCAGAGTGCCGGCCGAGCCGAGCACTGCTGTGCGTCTCAAGTGGAACCTCCCCCATTGTTTGAAGCGCCGCAGAAAGCGACGCAGTTCACATCGGGTCCTCCCGCGGATCCTGTCGCCTGTGGGGTTCCTGGGAACAGGCTGTACACGCACTTCTTTACCGAATCGATAACCGGAGACCCGTGTCCCGCTGAGCGGTGCTCACCCGCGTCAGGCGTCCAGCAGCTCACCCAGGGCGTCGTCCAGGACGGTACGCAGCAGTCGAGCATCGGGGGCCACCGCGGTCACCAGCACCCCGGGGCCCGCGAGGCGGGCGAGTACGGCGGTCGGCCCCAGCAGTCGGGTTTCGGGGCATTTGCCCTCGAACCCCGGGTCCACGACCAGGAGTTGACCGACCGCTCGATGGCCGCCGAGTACGGCCCCGCCGTCCCAGCCGCCGGGCGCCCCTGGACCGTACGCCACCTCCTGGTCGAGCAGCGGACGACCGGCGCGGTGGACGGTGAGGCGGGCACCGAGGGTGCCGGTGGACTCGCCGTGCCGACCGAGGACCTGCTCCTCACGCAGCACCAGCCGTGCCGTGGGGGCGAGTTCGACCCGGGTGGTCATGTGCAGCTCGCTGCCGAACGCGGAAATGAGCTGCTCCGGAAGCCAGTTGAGCACTCCCCGCTCTCCCACGGTCAACGCCACGTCGTACGAGGCGGGTTGGGGTATCCGACCGGGTCCTGGCAGCGCGACAGTGGCCGCGGCGGAGTCCACCGTGAGCCGGGCGCCCTCCTCGACGCGCGCAGCGATGGAGAGCCGGTCGCCGCCCAGCGGTGCGCTCATCGCGCCGACGACGGTGACGCGGGCGTACGGGGTGGTGGTGGCCCTGGTCCGGCGCAGGGCGAGCGGCCCGTCGCTCTCCAGCACGGGAAGGGCCGTGGCGCCGCGGCCGTCGAGGACGGCGGTGATCCGGGCGGCCGCCTGGACGCTCATGCGGTCCAGGCGGCGAGCTGTGCGCGCACCCAGGCCGTCACGGGTTCGACCCCTTCGCCGGAGGTGAGAGAGGTGAAGGCTACGGGCAGTGCGCCGCGCTGCTGTGCGGCATCGTGGGCCATCCGGTCCAGATCGGAGCCGACGTACGGAGCGAGGTCGGTCTTGTTGATCACGAGGAGGTCGGAGGTGGTGACGCCGGGGCCGCCCTTGCGCGGGATGTCGTCGCCGCCCGCCACGTCGATGACGAAGATCTGGGCGTCGACGAGGCCCTTGGAGAAGGTGGCGGTGAGATTGTCGCCGCCCGACTCGATGAGGATCAGATCGAGAGGTCCGACGTGGTCCTCCAGGTCCTCGACGGCTTCGAGGTTGGCGGAGATGTCGTCACGGATGGCGGTGTGCGGGCAGGCGCCGGTCTCGACGGCCTGGATGCGCTCGGGCGGGAGTACTGCGTTGCGAAGCAGGAACTCGGCGTCCTCGCGGGTGTAGATGTCGTTGGTGACGACGGCGATGGACAGCTGGTCACGCAGCGCGCGGCAGAGCGCGGCGACCGTCGCCGTCTTGCCGGAGCCGACCGGCCCGCCGAGCCCGATGCGCAGGGCGCGGCGGGTGCCGTCCGGGCGTGCGGCATCGGCGCTCACCGCGGCCGGGCCGTCGTGGGAGTGGTCGAGATGCATGGGGTGCGGCTCCTGGTGGGATGTGGTGCGTGTGGTTCTACGAGGCGAACAGGCGGACCGGCCACGCGGCGTGGGCCTCCGCGGTGATGTCGAGCAGCGGCGCCGATGCGGCGGGCAGCGTGTCGATGCCGCTCCGCGCGGCGGCGGCGGCCTGTTCGGCGACCCGGTCGAGTTCGGGCGCCAGGCGGGCGAGGACAGCGGTGGCCTCGAAGGGGTTCAGCGAGAGCAACCGGACCACCGCGGTGGCCGGTCCGCTGACCGTCTCGTACGCCACGCAGTGCGCCGCGTCCTCGGGCCCGAGCCCTGCCGCACGTGCGGTGAGGCCGAGCACGACGGGCTGATGGGCGCCGCGGGGGCGGGCCCGGGCGAGCGCGGCGAGTTCGGGGCTGGGCCAGGTGGCGCGGGCGGCCCGCATCAGCTGACGGCCGAGCTTGCGCGCGACCGCCCGCAGGGCGGGCGACGGGGTGCGCGCGTCGGCGGCCTCGTCGAGGGCGAGCGGGTCGAGGCCGTGGGCGGCCGCCGCGGCGAGTGCCGCGGTGGTGAGTCCGGTGGTGTGCAGGCGGCCCCGGCAGAAGGCGGCCAGGTCCTCGGCGTTACGGATGCGTCCTGCCTCGACGGCCGATTCGGCGCCGCCCGAGTGGGCGTGGCCACCGGCGGGGAACCGGCCGTCGGCGAGGACGAGCAGAGCTGCGCGACTCATCACATGCCCTGTCTCAGAAGAGGAAATAGCGTTGGGCCATGGGGAGTTCGGCGGCGGGCGCGGGTTCGACCGGCTCGCCGTCGATGGTGACGGCGAAGCTGTCCGGGTCGACGTGGACGCGGGGCAGGGCATCGTTCTCCCGCATATCCGCCTTGGTCACGCCACGGGTACTGGTGATCGGTACGAACCTCTTGCCGAGTCCGAGGCGTTCGGGCAGCCCGTCCTCGATGGCCGCGCTCGCGACGAAGTTGAACGAGTTCGCGGCGGGCGCCCGGCCGAGTGCGCCGAACATGGGCCTGGGCATGACCGGCTGCGGGGTGGGGATGGATGCGTTGGCGTCGCCCATCTGCGCGTACGCGATCTGTCCGCCCTTGATGACGGTCTGCGGTTTGACGCCGAAGAACGCCGGCTCCCAGAGCACCAGGTCGGCGAGCTTGCCGGTCTCGACGGAGCCGATCTCCTGGTCGAGGCCCTGGGCGACAGCCGGATTGATGGTGTATTTGGCGACATAGCGACGAACCCGATGGTTGTCGGCCCGACCGTCGCCGGGCAGCGGGCCACGGCGCTTCTTCATCACATGGGCGGTCTGCCAGGTGCGCAGGACGACCTCGCCCACGCGGCCCATCGCCTGGGCGTCGGAGGAAATGATCGAGATCGCCCCGAGGTCGTGGAGGATGTCCTCGGCCGCGATGGTGGACGGCCTGATCCGCGATTCGGCGAACGCCAGGTCCTCCGGCACGGCGGGGTTGAGATGGTGGCAGACCATCAGCATGTCGAGGTGTTCCTCGATGGTGTTGACGGTGTGCGGCCGGGTCGGATTGGTGGAGCTCGGCAGGACGTACGGCTCGGAGACCACGGTGATGATGTCCGGGGCATGCCCGCCGCCGGCGCCTTCGGTGTGGTACGCGTGGATGGAGCGCCCGGCGATCGCGGCGAGGGTGTCGGCGACGAATCCGGCCTCATTGAGGGTGTCCGTGTGGATGGCGAGCTGCGCGCCGCTCTCCTCGCACACCTTCAGGCAGGCGTCGATGACGGCCGGGGTGGCCCCCCAGTCCTCATGAATCTTGAATCCGAGTGCGCCGCCGCGCAGTTGAGCCCGCATGGCGTCGCCGGACATTGTGTTGCCCTTGCCGAGCAGCCCGATGTTGACGGGGTAGGTCTCCAGCGACTCGAACATCCGGGCCAGGTGCCAGGCGCCCGGAGTGACCGTGGTTGCCTTCGTGCCCTCGGCCGGTCCGGTGCCGCCGCCGACGAGCGTGGTGACACCGGCGGAGAGCGCCTGGTCGACGATGGTCGGCGAGATGAAGTGGACATGGGCGTCAATGGCGCCGGCCGTCACGAACTTGCCGTTGCCGGCGATGATTTCGGTTTCGGGGCCGATGACGAGGTCGGGGTGGACGCCGTCCATCGTGTCCGGGTTTCCGGCCTTGCCGATCCCGGTGATCCGGCCGTCGCGGATACCGATGTCCGCCTTGACGATGCCCCAGTGGTCGATGATGACGGCGCCGGTGATGACGGTGTCGGGGGCTCCTTCGGCGCGGGTGGTGCGCGCCTGGCCCATCGACTCGCGGATCACCTTGCCGCCGCCGAACACCGCCTCGTCGCCCGCGAGTCCGGGACCGCCGGAGCGATCCTCCTCGACCTCGACGAGCAGATCGGTGTCGGCGAGCCGGATGCGGTCGCCGGTGGTGGGCCCGAACAGATCGGCGTACACGGCGCGGTTGAGCTCAGCCATCGAGGGCACCTCCGGTTTCGCCGCGCAGGCCCGGGACGATGCGTCGTCCGGCGAGGGGCACGAGTTCGATGTCGACGGGGATGCCGGGCTCGAAGCGGACGGCGGTTCCGGCGGCGATGTTCAGGCGCAGGCCGTGCGCGGCCGAACGGTCGAAGTCCAGACCCGGGTTGGCCTCGGCGAAGTGGTAGTGCGAGCCGACCTGGACGGGCCGGTCGGCGGCGTTGAGGACGGTGAGGCGGGTGACGACTCGACCCGCGTTGAGCGGCACCGGCCCGTCCGCGTACAGGATCTCTCCGGGGATCACGGCGGCGCCCCGTCAGACGATCGGGTCATGGACGGTGACGAGCTTGGTGCCGTCCGGGAAGGTGGCCTCGACCTGGACGTCGTGGACCATCTCGGGGATCCCGTCCATGACGTCGTCGCGGGTGAGGACCTTCCGCCCGGACGCCATCAGCTCCGCGACCGTACGGCCGTCGCGGGCACCCTCCAGCAGATGCGCAGTGATCAGCGCGACCGCCTCGGGGTGGTTGAGCCTCAGTCCACGTGCCCGGCGCTTCTCCGCCACATCGGCAGCCACATGAATGAGCAGGCGTTCCTGCTCATGCGGGGTCAGTTGCAACGCGTCCACCTCACAGTCCTTCGCCCAGTCCGGTTCTGGGCACAGCGAGACATTAACCGCGCTCAACAGACTGTTGAAGGCAGAACCGCTGTCTCACGGCGAGGTGTTGCAGGTTAGTGCGCAAGTTTTTCCGGCGCGTTAACTGATCTTTTGCAGATCCATGGGCATCAGCCCGCGCAGGCCGTCCTCCAGCACCTCGGGCGCGGCGTCCCCGAACATTGCCAGCTGCGCAATGAACCCCTGGGCGGTGGCGATCAGCGTGCGGGCCACATGGTCGGACGGCACATCGGCGGCGGGCATGCCGGTGTCGCGGTACACCTCGACCAGCTCCGCCCAGGCCGAGGCCGGGGCGTTCGGGCTCACGGTGCCGGCCATCGGCGCGACCGTGGCCGGGTTCGCGGCACTGATCGGCCCGCCCGGGGGCGGGCTCGGCGCCCTGGTCATGGTGCTGCTGGGCAACCCGTTCTCCGGCATCACCAGCGCGCCCGAGTTGCTGCCCCGGCCGGTCGGCACGATCGGACAGCTGCCGCCGCCCGGCGCAGGCGGATCACTGCTGCGGTCGGTCGCCTTCTTCGACGGCAGCGCCGCGGGCGGCGCCGCACTGACCCTCACCGTCTGGGTGGCCCCGGGGCTGGCCGCCGTTCTCTCCCGAGGCCGACGCCGGGCACCGGCGGCGTTCCCGGCACCCGGCACGCCGGAGCCGGCCCTGGTGGGCTGAATCCCACCGTCACGGCCACCGTGCGCCCCTGCCGTAGCGGACGGGGGTGCACGGCTTTCCCGTGCAGAGGCGGTCAGTTGCCCCCGTCGCGCTGTCCCCGGTGTTCCGCCGCGATGCCGAAGCGCCGCCGTTCGCCCGGAGCGGACACCGCGGGGCCGATCGAGGAGACCGAGCTGATCACCTGCTCCTCCGCGACGGCCGCGTCGTTCTCCAGTCGCTCCAGGTCAGCGGCCGAGACGAGCGCCACGAGCGGCTTTCCGTGCCGCGTCACCACGACCCGCTCGCCGCCGTACACGACGCGGTTGATCAGTTCGGCGAGTTCAGCTCGCGCTTGCGTCACCGGAATCTCGTAGGCCATAGTCCCTAGCTTATGCAATGTCCACCTGGTCCGCCGTGGTCCATGGCGACAGCGATTGTCCAGGTCAGAGGCTCTCGTGTGCTCCCGTGCGCTCTCGTCTGTGAGAGATGTGTGAGACGAGGTGAGACGAAGAGTTTTCTGGTCGCCCTGAATCCTGGCGGGTCTCAGCGGGGATCGACGCCTCACATGACGCGATCGGGCCGAGACGGCACGGGCTCGGAAGGACTTCGAACCGGTCCTCGGAAAGCACGCGGGGTTGAGCGGCGACCGCAAGGAGTTCCTGCTGGTGCCGTACGGGGCCCCGCAGCGACCGCGCAGGACCCCGGTGGCCGCCGGTTACCGGCCACCGGGGTCCTGCGGACACAGGCAGCCGCGCGGGGTAGGGCACGGTCATGGTAAGGCCCGGCCGTCGAGGACGACATCGCCGCCGCCTGCGCGCATCCGAAGGCTGTCGCGCGCCTCAGAACCCCGGGGCCGGGAGGAAGCCCGGCCACCACGGGGGTACACCGCTGGGGCAGTTGTAGGTGGTGCCGCTCCAGAAGAGCGAGAGGGCGCACCAGGAAACGGCGAGGAGCGTCACCGCGAGGGCGTGGGCGTGGAGAAGGGGACGGTTACCAAGGAGGGCGCCCACCGCCACCCAGCCCAGCAGCAGGACCGCCCAAAGGCCCGGGATGAAGAGCAAGAGTAGGAAGCTGCTGGCATGGCCGCGAGCACCGCGAGAGCCAGCCCCACCACCGTGCCGAGACATCCATGCAGCCGTCGGTTCCCCATACGCCCCTCCGTTTGGCGACCGCTCCGGAAAGCACCGGAACCGCACCGCTCGTCACTGTATCCACCCGCTCCGCAAGCCCTGACCAGCGGAGACCGGCCCACCCCTTGACGGACGGGCCGGTCCCCGGCTGGGAGGATCCGGGCTATTTCTTCTTCACCTGGTCCACTCCCTTCGCGTACATCTACCCGATCGTGTCGATCACCGCGTCGTGGAACTGTTCCCTGGTCAGGTTGAGACCGTGCTTGTCGAAGTGGTCGATCCCGGCCTGCATCGTCATGTGGTCGCCCGGGTCGTCCTGTCCGACGAGGGCCCTGCGCCCGATTCCGGAAGCTGTGAGCGACACCGACGCCCGCCTCGCCTACGTCGCTGTCACCCGTGCCCGCAGCCGACTCGACCTCGGTGGCTTGTCATGGATCGACAACTACCCCCGACCTGGCCAGTGAATAGGCGGTCATGTGCGAAATCGATCTGCCAGGGCACCAACAAGCCGTCGTAGGAGTGAATAGGGGGCAAGACCACGCTCGAAGCCCGCAAAAGGGTGCTGCCGATGCAGCCCGCCATGTTCCCCCGGTCTCGACTGAGCTGGAAGCACCTGCAGCCGTCGTGCCGTAAGTAGCTGTTGGCGTGTCGAACCTGGGGACGGTACTTCCACTGGTCAGGCGTAAGGGCGGTGACTCCGTGGGAGTGGTGGGCTGTCGTGTCGTCGCTCCCTGGGAGGTCGCGGATGCCGTCGGTCGTCGGACTGCTGGAACAGCACGAGCTGGCCGCTCGCCGTCGAGTCGACGAGTTGTGGGAAGAGGCCGAGCTGGCCGCGGCCGAGCAGGAATGGCAGGAGCGGGCGATCGCCCGCAGGCGGGTCGATGTCGTGCTGGCTCCGGACGGCAGCAGTAGCGCGGACATGGAGACGACCCCGGATCCGCGGGAGGCGGACGCGCAGCAGCCGCTCCGGGATGCGGTGGAGCCCAAGTCGCAGGTGCCCATGTGGCGTGAGGGGCTGGCTTGGTCGGTGCTGTCGGTGGACTACCAGCGCATCCTCACGGTGTTCGTAGCTCGTCGGACAGATCATGTATGCGCGTAGCCTGCTGCTGCAGGTCTTCGAGGCCAAGCAGGCCCCGGCAGGACGTCGTCCTGCCGGGGCCTGCTTGGGTGTCAGCGGATTCAGGGCTGACGCGCCGCCTCGTGCAGTCGGTCACGCGCGGCCCTCAGCACGCCCTGCGACCACTCCCCACGGGTGACTCCCCCGGGCAGTCTGCTCAAATCGGCGTGACTGGCGCCCAATGCGCGGGCGATCGCCTCCACCGCGAAACCCTGCATAATATCGTCGTTGTACTCACCGCGGCCTTCCTCGGCGAGCTTCAGCAGGACGCGGAGGAGTTCGGCGTCGAACCCGTCGTGCAGGATCCACCCAGCCCCCGAGACCGCGGCCATGAACGCATCATCGCTTGTATCCCACTCGGGGGAGCCCAGCAACTCGAGGATCTGCTCCCGGTACTTCATCCCCACTCTCCAGTGCGCCGTGAGCACCTGCACGGCGAGCGCCGAGACCTCGGGATCCTCGGGGTAGATCAGATACGTGGCGATCAGCGGCTCGTATGCCGGGCCGCCCGCACGGGCCACCCCGTACAGCCGCTGGTAGAGCTCCCGGCCGGCCCGGCACTCGCTGACTGCTTGGGCGATCTGCTTCACCTCCTGCGGCGGGATGGTGCCGTCCTTCGCCCGTGCGATCAGCTGCCGCACATATGCATCATGCGCCACTGTCATGCTCCACTCACTTGATTCTGGGGACGAACTGCTCGGAGAAGTCCAGCATTCTGCTGGCCCGCCCCAGGTCGGCGACAAGAAGGTCTCGCATGGCGCCACTCGTCCCAGGATGGGCCAGCTTCCTGTTGATGGCTGCGATTTGATTGAGTAGGCCACCCTGGGCGTTGCGAACCTCGTCGACAGGACCCCAGGGGACACCGCTCACCTTCCGCTTAACCACCTCTCCTTTCAGTTCCCGTGCCGCCCCAGTGAGGTCCTTCATCGTCAAGTGCTCGGCAAGATTGTCGATCTTGGCGGAGAACGGCGAGGTGGGGATCTTGTTCGCGAGCTTGATCGCGTCGGCTATGTTGTCGAGTTGCTTGGGCAGCTTGGCCGCGTCGCCCGCGAGCGGAAGGAAGCCGGCCGCTCCGAGGGTGACCGCGAAGGTTCACCGGGTCCGGGCGGTCAGGGTGAGCTCCGAGTTGGGATGGTCTGGTCAACGATGTGGGGAGCCTGTCGTGCCCCCGGCTCTGCGACGATTGCTGAGTGAGCAAGCAAGAGTGGGACACATTGACCAAGTCTGAAGAAGCCTTCATGGTCAATTCCTATGAGATTGACATCCTGGCTGGTGTCTGGGGCGATCTCGACGAAGCCGACCAGTCTCGACCGGTCAACGAGCTGGCGGGAATCTTGCTCGCTCTCATCGATCGTGGGTGGCTCGAGGTCCGCCGACTCGCGCCGTGGACCTCCCCCGCCGGGGAGAGCGGGTTCCAGCCCGGCGAGCTGGTGCCTCGTGACCAGCTTCCGGCGATTCTCGAAGACGCGGCCAACTGGGAGTATCCCGAAGACGGGAACTGGATTGGCGCGTTGACCCTGGTCGAGACCGAGGCGGGAAAGAAGATCACTCGTCTTTCTCCCGAGGAGATGGCCGAGTAGGCCGTCGTGGCGGGAAGCCTCAGAGCCTGTCGGGTGGCCGGTTGATTACGCTGCGATGAGGTCCTCGATGGTCTTGGTTCGGGCGGTCTTGCGGTGGGATTCATGGCTCCACCGTGATGGCTGCCCGGCGAGCCGGACGAGCATCAGGCGGATCATCGCCACCTTGATCATGGCCTCGGAGGTCGCGGTCAGCCGTTCGTAGTCGCGGGCCAGCCGACGGTTTCGGACCAGCCAGCCGGATGGGTGGGCCGTGCGGCGAGGTGCTCGCCCGGGGCAAGTCCTTTTCCGCACGGCCTCCCGCCGAACCGGACATGACGGTTTCCCTGTCATCCGGCTCTCCAGTGACTACTGCGTGAGTGATTTGGCAGGACGTTCTGAATGGATTCGGTCATGGCAAGCGTCGCAAGCCACAACCGTTTTGCGACGCCGATGAAGCATGACGCGCGCCCAGTCAGAGGGCTGCCATCCGGCATGTGCCAGGTCGGCGAGCGCACGGACATGGTGCACTTGCACGTTGCCCTTGCTTCCGCAGATCTCGCACGTATCCGCCAAGAGCCTCGCGATGAGCTCCTTCTGCGGATAGTCCACTCGGACCGGCGCACGGTCGGCTAATTCTGCCGTCCGCTGCCGTTGGAGTGGAATTCCACCGAACCGCGCTACCAGTGGTTTCCTGTTCTTCCGTTCGATACGGGCCTCAAAAGCGATACGTGGCCCGTTGGGTGTTTCGAAGGTGGTCTTGTATTTCGCTGCCATCTTCGACACCGTAGAACGGTGCTTGCCAGCAAGAGTCTTGAGCATTGATGTCTCCATGACCCATTGCAGGCGGTGCAACCGGTAGACGTCACCGGCAAGCAGGTAGTACTGGACGATTCCCCGATAGACGGTCCCGAAGGTGGCGACGATCGCGTGGTCGTCGCTATTCATCAGGGCCGGTTGCTTCGCAGGTTTTCCGCGAGCAAGGTAGGGGGAACATTTGGCCTTGATCACATCCAGTGGGACACGCAGCGCGATCTGCCCGTTGACCACGCGACGGCCGCGGGTGATTTTGCTGCTGTTCTGCTGAGTTGTGATCTCGTAGCCGAGGAACCGTGCCGCCTGGGTTCGGGCATGGGTGATCAGCGTCTTTTCCTCCGAGAGTTCCAGCTTGAGTTCGTCACGCAGGAATTCCGCCATACGCTGTTTAATTTCCTCGGCTTCTGCCTTCGGTCCGGTGAACCCGAGTAGGTGGTCATCTGCATAGCGGACGTAGCGCAGCCGCCTGAACCCCGGATCATCAGGATCGGCGCTTGGCAGGCTGTGCATCTGCTGGCGCAGTCTGCGAGCTTCAGCCCGATCACCGCGCCGGCGTGCCCTTGCCAGCGCATTGGCCACCGCAAGGTATTCCGGGTTACGAGCCCGGCGTTCCCCTCGGGTGTATTCCGGAATCAGAACCTTCTCGACGAACTCATCCAACTTGTGCAGGTAGATGTTGGACAGGACAGGGGAAGCAACTCCGCCTTGCGGTGCTCCGGAGAGCGTGGCTCCCCACCTCCAGTCCTCCACGTATCCGGCCGTCAGCATGTTGCGCACCAACCTGAGGAACCGGTTGTCGCGGATCTTCTCGCCAAGAATCGAGAGCAGGATCTGGTGATCCAGGCTCCCGAAACAGTCGGCGATATCCCCCTCAACAAACCAAGAGGTTCCGGTCCAAGTGTGAGCCACCTCGCGCAGAGCGGTGTGGCAGCCCTTCCGGGGCCGGAAGCCGTGGGAATGGTCGGAGAATGACGGCTCGTAATATGCTTCCAGTAGAAGGCGTACGACTTCACCGACAAGCTTGTCCGACCATGTTGGCAATCCCAATGGCCGCGTTGTCCCGTTCTTCTTGGGAATATTCACGCGTCGCACTGGACGGAATCGGTAACGCTCGTGGCGCATCGCATCAGTGATGCGTCCGATCTTCCGCTGGGACATGCCGTCCACTGTTTCCCTCGTGACTCCGGGTGTTATCGCGCCATGGTTGGCATAGATGCGCCCGTAAGCCAGCAGATACAACTGCGGGTTGAACATTTGTCGATACAGTTCATCACACAGCAGACCACGCCTGCCGCGCTCACGCAGGACACCCAGCACCGTTTCGGCGCTCTGCATTTCGCATACCTCCCGAGTCTCGGTGTCCGAATCACCTGGCCCCCTTCGCCCGATTGTGTACGGCTTTCCCGTCCTCCTTGGCCGGTCGTTACTCCGGCGACTACTACGGGGCCTCCGTCGCCATAGGACTCGCGTCCCGTAGGCGATCCCACGTTCATCTCTGTTTGTACGTACTAGCGCGACTTAGGCGTCCCACTCATCTCCTTGAATGCCCTCGTTGGGCATCGCTCCGCGTTCCGGAGGTGCACCGGACAAGTCTCGAATCCAGTGCAGAACGTGGCGCCGGTTTCAGTAGTCTTTCCGGCGGATGGGAACTTGCATCTTCTGGAGATTGGGCTTCAAACAATCCAGTCTTCGCCATATCGCGCGGGCCACCCAGCACACCGTCTCTGACAACTGAGCCCGGTCGCTGGTTTTCTGGCATGCTGTTGTCCCCTTCACCTTTCGGATCCAGGTAAGCCATCTGGCCCAGGAACCTCCTTCCAAGTTCCTCCCGGCTGAACCGGGGATACAAACAGAGCGCCTCGTGGCGCACAAACTTCGCTCCACCACCCAGCGGCGGGGCAGGACCTTGAAGCCCTTGACGTCGTCGGTCCGCTTCACGATCTCCACAACGATGTTCAACGCGTCGCGGGCCCATGAAAGCAGCGTGGAATCAACGGAGTTGGCGTATCCGTCGTCGGCCCACACCAGACTGACCGTGCGGAATCCCTTCGCGAGACGGGCCAGGACGGTGCGGCCTCCGGCCCGGTCCTGCACGGACGCGGAGGTGACGGCAACGACCAGCAGCAGGCCCATCGTGTCCACGATCACGTGTCTCTTCCGCCCTGTCGTTCGCTTGCCCGCATCGAACCCACGCGCCTCGCCGCCCTCGCTGGTCTTGATCGACTGGGCGTCGATCACGGCGGCCGACGGCTCGGGATCGCGTCCGGCCCCGATCCGGACCTGGCGGCGGAGCTCGTCGTGGACGCGGTCCCAGGTGCCGTCCCGCCGCCACTTGGTGAACCAGCGGTGGGCCGCGTCCCAGGGCATCAGATCGCGTGGAAGCATCCGCCACTGGCAGCCCGACCGCAGCACGTAGAAGAGCGAGTCGAGCACCAACCGGTCCCCGTATTTGCGCACGCCGCCGCCTCTTCGCAGGTCACGCACGGGAAGAAGCAGCTGGATGATCTCCCACATCTCATCGGTCAGGCTGGACGGATAGCATGGGCCGCTGACGGCCTCGGAGTTTTCGCACTGGCACACACCACGTGATCATTCCGGGGCCGTCGCCATGCCCGGAGGGCAGATCGCGACCGTCACGCTTCACGCATGATCGGCCACCCGACAGGCTCTCAGGCCGCGGCCAACGGTCGGCCGCCCCAGCGGAGGCCCTTCTCGCTGCGGATGCGGGCTCGTTCGCGGCGTTGGGCGGCCAGGAGGTCGGGGTGGCGGGCGATGGCATTGCGCCAGCGCAGATGGCGGTGCAGCTCGCGGGTCTGAACGGTGTGGTTGGGTGGTTCGAGTTGGCCAGGGTGAACTGCCGCACCGGCCCGAAGTGTGCCTCGATCGGATTGGCCCAGGAGGCGTTCGTCGGGGTGAAGCACAGCTCGACTTTGTTCTTCCATGCCCACCGGCGGATCTTGGCGCCCTTGTGGGCGGAGAGGTTGTCCATGATCACGTAGATCGGGGCGCCGTCGGGGCGAGCGGCGCGGATGGACCTGAGCGCGGCCAGGCTGTTGGCCCGGGTCCGGCTAGCAGCGAGGAGAAGGTGTACGCGAGGAACCACTGTCCGAAGCCCTGTAACTGTCGCACTCGACTCAAACCTGACGGATACGGGTCGAGATGCAGCGCGTGGCCGTCCCGGGATGCCGGGTTGGTCAACTCCGAAGCCGGATCGGGGGTCCGGTGGGGAGGCCATGTTGAAAGCCTGCAGCGTAGGCATGGCGAGGCTGCCGGGGTATAGGTGGGCACCTCCCTCCTTGATCGATTTCGTGGTGAACGTGGGAACCATCCGCAGTCGCCCTCTCCACCGGACAACCAGTCCGGTGGCGGGCAGGTCCGTTGTCGACTGAGGGCTGTCGGATGGGGCGGAGGCCCCGTAGTAGTCGTGGGAGTAACGACCCATCAAGGAGACCGGGAAAGCCGGTCGCAGGGCCAAGTTGCGCCGTCTAACTCGGCGTTGGATCACTCTCGCAGAGAGTAGAGGTTCGGAAGGAGAAGCCTCTGGACTACCCGCCTTACCTGGACGCGAAAGCGCGAGGGGACAACAGCATGGCGGGAAAGCGCGGAGCGTTGTGAAGGCGTTTATGGCGCTGCCGCGCAAAGTCCGTGTGATATGGCGAAGACCAGACTGTTTGAAGCCTAGTTCCCAGGGATGGAAATGTGCATCCTCCGACATACAACGCCCGGAGCGGAGCCATCAGCATCAGGCGAATCCCCTTTGCTTCGCCCCAACCCTTCCGGCTGGTGGACGGTGGGCAACGAGCCCACTCAAGGGAACGGACAGGCCGCCTACGTCACGCTCGATACGTCCAATGCAAGAGGAATTCGGGATCACCTAAGGGGCGCGAGCCCTATGGTGACGGAGTGCCAGTAGTAGTCGTGGGAGTAACGCCCCACCAGGGAGAGCGGGAGAGCCGCTTACAGGGCCAAGTTGCGCCGTCTAACTCGGCGTTGGATCACTCTCGCAGAGAGTAGAGGTTCGGAAGGAGAAGCCTCTGGACTACCCGCCTTACCTGGACGCGAAAGCGCGAGGGGACAACAGCATGGCGGGAAAGCGCGGAGCGTTGTGAAGGCGTTTATGGCGCTGCCGCGCAAAGTCCGTGTGATATGGCGAAGACCAGACTGTTTGAAGCCTAGTTCCCAGGGATGGAAATGTGCATCCTCCGACATACAACGCCCGGAGCGGAGCCATCAGCATCAGGCGAATCCCCTTTGCTTCGCCCCAACCCTTCCGGCTGGTGGACGGTGGGCAACGAGCCCACTCAAGGGAACGGACAGGCCGCCTACGTCACGCTCGATACGTCCAATGCAAGAGGAATTCGGGATCACCTAAGGGGCGCGAGCCCTATGGTGACGGAGTGCCAGTAGTAGTCGTGGGAGTAACGCCCCACCAGGGAGAGCGGGAGAGCCGCTTACAGGGCCAAGTGGCACAGGTGTCCACGATATCCGGAGAGGCAAGGTACGCGTAATGCAGAGAGCCGAAGCCCTGATGGAGATCATCCATGAACGCGGCAAGAGAGGATTGCCACTGGAGAGGCTGTACCGGCACTTGTTCAACCCGGAGCTGTACTTGCGGGCCTACGGGAAGATCTACCGCAATGACGGCTCCATGACACCCGGCTCCACTCAGGAGACTGTGGATGGCATGAGTCTGAAGAAGATTCAGACAATCATCGATGCGCTGAGGTTTGAGCGCTATCGGTGGACCCCGGCGCGACGCGTATACATCGACAAGAAGGGATCGCCCGCGAAACGTCGGCCTCTAGGTCTGCCTTCGTGGTCGGACAAGCTGCTGCAAGAAGTTATCCGCTCCCTGCTGGAAGCGTATTACGAGCCGCAGTTCTCCGACCGCTCCCACGGCTTCAGGCCGGGAAAAGGGTGCCACACCGCGCTCACGGAAATTTCCGAGACGTGGCGCAGTGTCACCTGGTTCGTCGAGGGAGACATCTCCCAGTGTTTCGATCGGCTAGACCACGGAGTCTTGCACTCCATCCTGGCTGAGGACATTCACGACAGTCGCTTCCTACGGCTGATCGACGGGCTTCTTCAGGCTGGATACCTGGAGGAATGGCGCTATCACGAAACACTGAGTGGTGCGCCACAAGGGGGCGTTCTGAGCCCCTTGCTCTCCAATATCTACCTGAACCGGTTGGACAAGTACGTCGAGACAACACTCTTACCCCTCTTCAACCAGGGAACCCGCCGCAAGCCGTATCTGCCGTACATGCGGATACACAAGGCGGCTTGGAAACTGGAAAAGCGCGGACAGCGCGAGGAAACACGACAGTTGCGCCGTCAACTGCAACAGCTCCCCTCGCACGATCCAAACGATCCGGGCTTCCGACGGCTGCACTACGTCCGCTACGCGGACGATTGGCTACTGGGGTTCTCCGGGACACGACGGGAAGCCGAGTACATCAAGGAAATGATCGGGAAGTTCCTGCGGCATCGTTTGAAGCTGGAACTCTCCGAGCCGAAGACCTTGATCACCCACGGGCGGACACAGGCCGCTCGCTTCCTCGGCTACGAAATCGTGGTCCTGCACGACGATGCCAAGCGCGACCGGAACGGTCATCGCTCTATCAACGGGCAGATCGGTCTGAAAGTGCCAATGGACGTCGTGCGCGGTAAATGCAGGCCCTATATGCGCCGCGGCAAACCGGCTGCCCTGCTGGAACGCGTGCACGACTCGGATTTCCGGATCGTCACACGGTTTCAGTCAGAGTTCCGGGGCATCGCGGAGTATTACCAGTTGGCCTACAACCGGCACCGCCTCGGCCTGCTGAGGTGGGTCACGGAACGGTCCCTGACCAAGACGCTGGGGCATAAGAACAAAATCAGCGTCAACAAGGTCTGGAACCGCTACCGATCCACCTGGCAGACACCTGCTGGGCCCCGAAAGGGGCTTCAAATCAGGATCGAGCGCGGTCAAGGAAAGAAGCCTCTGGTTGCCCGCTGGGGCGGGGTCTCGTTGGCCCGAAGGACCACGAGGGTAACCCTCAAGGACGAGCTTCCAACGGTATGGAGGAAGCGTCCCGCAGAACTCATCGACCGGCTCATGTCCGGCCGTTGCGAACTCTGCAAGACGCAGACAGAAGTCGAAGTACACCATATTCGGCGTCTGAGTGACCTCCGCCCGCGAAGCACGGCTGAACAGCCTGACTGGGCAAAGCAGATGGCGTCACGTCGTCGCAAAACCCTGATCGTCTGCCGTGACTGTCACAACGGAATCCACAGCGGACTCTCCGTTCGGCAGAAATCAATGGAAGCGACACTGGAGAGCCGGGTGCGGTGATAAGTCGCATGCCCGGTTCGGTGGGGGGCCGTCGGAAAAGGGTCCGCATCTGCGGACACCTCGCCGGCGGCCTACCCTGCTGGCACAGGTGTCCACGATATCCGGAGAGGCAAGGTACGCGTAATGCAGAGAGCCGAAGCCCTGATGGAGATCATCCATGAACGCGGCAAGAGAGGATTGCCACTGGAGAGGCTGTACCGGCACTTGTTCAACCCGGAGCTGTACTTGCGGGCCTACGGGAAGATCTACCGCAATGACGGCTCCATGACACCCGGCTCCACTCAGGAGACTGTGGATGGCATGAGTCTGAAGAAGATTCAGACAATCATCGATGCGCTGAGGTTTGAGCGCTATCGGTGGACCCCGGCGCGACGCGTATACATCGACAAGAAGGGATCGCCCGCGAAACGTCGGCCTCTAGGTCTGCCTTCGTGGTCGGACAAGCTGCTGCAAGAAGTTATCCGCTCCCTGCTGGAAGCGTATTACGAGCCGCAGTTCTCCGACCGCTCCCACGGCTTCAGGCCGGGAAAAGGGTGCCACACCGCGCTCACGGAAATTTCCGAGACGTGGCGCAGTGTCACCTGGTTCGTCGAGGGAGACATCTCCCAGTGTTTCGATCGGCTAGACCACGGAGTCTTGCACTCCATCCTGGCTGAGGACATTCACGACAGTCGCTTCCTACGGCTGATCGACGGGCTTCTTCAGGCTGGATACCTGGAGGAATGGCGCTATCACGAAACACTGAGTGGTGCGCCACAAGGGGGCGTTCTGAGCCCCTTGCTCTCCAATATCTACCTGAACCGGTTGGACAAGTACGTCGAGACAACACTCTTACCCCTCTTCAACCAGGGAACCCGCCGCAAGCCGTATCTGCCGTACATGCGGATACACAAGGCGGCTTGGAAACTGGAAAAGCGCGGACAGCGCGAGGAAACACGACAGTTGCGCCGTCAACTGCAACAGCTCCCCTCGCACGATCCAAACGATCCGGGCTTCCGACGGCTGCACTACGTCCGCTACGCGGACGATTGGCTACTGGGGTTCTCCGGGACACGACGGGAAGCCGAGTACATCAAGGAAATGATCGGGAAGTTCCTGCGGCATCGTTTGAAGCTGGAACTCTCCGAGCCGAAGACCTTGATCACCCACGGGCGGACACAGGCCGCTCGCTTCCTCGGCTACGAAATCGTGGTCCTGCACGACGATGCCAAGCGCGACCGGAACGGTCATCGCTCTATCAACGGGCAGATCGGTCTGAAAGTGCCAATGGACGTCGTGCGCGGTAAATGCAGGCCCTATATGCGCCGCGGCAAACCGGCTGCCCTGCTGGAACGCGTGCACGACTCGGATTTCCGGATCGTCACACGGTTTCAGTCAGAGTTCCGGGGCATCGCGGAGTATTACCAGTTGGCCTACAACCGGCACCGCCTCGGCCTGCTGAGGTGGGTCACGGAACGGTCCCTGACCAAGACGCTGGGGCATAAGAACAAAATCAGCGTCAACAAGGTCTGGAACCGCTACCGATCCACCTGGCAGACACCTGCTGGGCCCCGAAAGGGGCTTCAAATCAGGATCGAGCGCGGTCAAGGAAAGAAGCCTCTGGTTGCCCGCTGGGGCGGGGTCTCGTTGGCCCGAAGGACCACGAGGGTAACCCTCAAGGACGAGCTTCCAACGGTATGGAGGAAGCGTCCCGCAGAACTCATCGACCGGCTCATGTCCGGCCGTTGCGAACTCTGCAAGACGCAGACAGAAGTCGAAGTACACCATATTCGGCGTCTGAGTGACCTCCGCCCGCGAAGCACGGCTGAACAGCCTGACTGGGCAAAGCAGATGGCGTCACGTCGTCGCAAAACCCTGATCGTCTGCCGTGACTGTCACAACGGAATCCACAGCGGACTCTCCGTTCGGCAGAAATCAATGGAAGCGACACTGGAGAGCCGGGTGCGGTGATAAGTCGCATGCCCGGTTCGGTGGGGGGCCGTCGGAAAAGGGTCCGCATCTGCGGACACCTCGCCGGCGGCCTACCCTGCGGGGCCAGCAAGCCAGCAGACGAAGTTACTGGAAGGTCAGGAGGTTGTCGCCGGTGAACACCGACGAACTTGAGCACGCCGTGTATCAGGCGGAGCGCAAGGTACTGAAGATCCAGACCAAGCTGCACTGTTGGGCCCGTGGTGATCCTCATCGCAGGTTCGGTGATCTATTCAATCTCGTCGCGGATCCCGCCTTCCTTCTGGTGGCGTGGGATCGGGTCCTCCCGGAGAAGCTCGACGAGTACCGCGAACTCCACCGCCGCGTGCCGGCACCGGTGCTGGACCGTCTGCGGGCCTGCCACGTCGCGAACTACTCGATCCATGAACTCGGCGACCGGCTCTTCGCCTATTTCGAGTACCACGGCGACGATCTGGCCGCCGATCTCGCGCTCATGGCCGCGGACGAGTCCACGCAGGCGTAGTGGCGGCTCACCGATCCGTGCCAGGAGCCGGTGGCGAAGCGGCGGCCGGGGAGCGATGGGCGTCTATGGAGCAGGTGTTCCTCATGGAGTGACCGGCCGGGCCCGCGCGCCGTCCCGGAATCGGGTGGCGGCCGGGGTACCCCGATCGGTCACCTCGGTCGGCCCCAGCCCAGGCGTGCTCGCGAGCGCCCCACCTCGGAGTTCACCACGGCGCCCGCTCCCGGCTGGCTAAACTACGACTGTCCCCAGAGGTCCCGAGCAACAGGAGAACGGATGCTCTGGCAGGACCGTTCTGCCGACGGGCTCAGGGAACCGGCCGGAAAGTCACCGGCTGCGCTGCCTGCCAGGCAGGTGCTCTCGGACAGCGTCTACGAGAGCATCAAGGCCACGGTCATGGACCACGAGATCGCGCCGGGTGCCCGCGTCGGCATCGATGCCCTCTCGCGGACCCTGGGGGTGTCGCCGACACCTGTGCGTGAGGCTGTGGCCCGCCTCGAGGCGGACGGACTGGTGGTGAAGCGGTCCCTGTCGAGCTACCACGCGACCGAGTTGCTGACGCGGCACGGGCTCGAGGAGCTCTTCGAGATGCGTCTGCTGCTGGAGCCCCGGGCCGCGGCCCTGGCCGCGACGCATGCCACCGAGGAGCAACTGGACGCGATCGAGCGGATCGTGGAGGAGATGCGGACGCTGCCTGGGCCGACGGGCCACTACGCGGACTACCGCGACTTCGCCGCCCTGGACCAGCGCTTCCACGACGCGATCGCGTCCGCGTCGCATCGGCCCCTGCTCGCCGATGCGGTCGAACGGCTCCACTCACACCTGCATGTCTTCCGGCTCAGCAACATGAAGGTCGCCGAGGACCCGACGCTGGCCGAGCACGAGCGGGTCGTACGGGCCGTGCTCCGCAGGAAGGCCGACCGCGCGGCCGAGGCCATGACGGAGCATCTGGCCCTCAGCCTCCGGCGCCAGCTCGCCCGTGAGACCGAAGGCTGAGCCACGTACCGAAACTCGACGACCGTGCCCGGACCGCGGGCCCGGGCGCCGCGGCTGCGGTGGCCGGCGGTCAGGCCAGGCGCAGCCGCACCCATGCCGACAGCCGGTCGACAGCGACGATCAGGACCAGCACCACCATGATGTGGGTCAGCATCTCGTCGAACTGGAACAGTTTGATCGACTGGTTGATCAAGAAGCCGATCCCACCCGCGCCGACGAGGCCGAGTACCAGGGACGCGCGCACATTGACGTCGAGCCGGTACAGCAGCAGTCCGATCAGCTGGGGTGTCACGGTCGGCAGCAGGGCGTGCGCCGCTACCTGGATGCGGCCCGCGCCCGCCGATTGCAGGGCCTGCACCGGACCGGGGTCGGCGTCCTCCAGCGCCTCCGCCCACAGCTTGCCCATCACACCGACGTTGTGGAGAAGCAACGCCAGTACGCCGGGGAAGGGCCCGAGTCCGACAGCGGTGACGAAGATCAGGGCGAAGACCACGTCGGGTACGGCACGCAGGAACGACAGCAGGGAGCGCGCCGCCTGGTAGACCGCCGTCGAGGGGGCGGTCCCGCGTGCCGCGAGCAGAGCCAGGAGAAGCGAGAACGGCATGGACAGGGTCGTGCCGAGGAGCCCGATCCACAGCGTGACCAAGGCGCCGTTCAGGCTGGGTTCCAGGACCTCCCAGCTCAGATCGGGCGGGATCGCGTCGCCCAGGAAGTCGACGATGCCGCCCCAGCCCTCGGCCAGTGCGCCGAAGGACATGTCGGTGGTGTTCCACGCGACGACATGAGCGGTGACCACCGCGGCGGTGATCACGGCTCCCACCGCTGTGGCCCGTGGCCGGGCGGGCTTCGCCGGGACGGGAAGCCTCCGTACCTCGTCGAGATCGATCATGACACGGCCTCCACGACCACGGTCTGGTACAGGGCGTCGACGTTCTGGCCGGGTGGCCCGTTCAGGATCACCCGGCCGTTTCGCAGGCCGACCACGCGGTCGGCGTGGCGGGCGGCGAGCGAGGGCTGGTGCAGGACGGCGAGGACGGCCAGGCCCTCGTCGTGGGCGAGCTCGGCCAGTAGCGCGAGCACCTGCTCGGACGCGGCCGGGTCCAGTGCGGACACCGGTTCGTCGGCCAGCAGGACGCGGGGGCGCTGGCACAGGGCACGGGCCACGGCGACGCGCTGCTGCTGGCCGCCGGAGAGGCTTCCCGCGCGGTCGTGCGCGCGGTCGGCGAGACCCACCCGGTCCAGGCAGGCCATCGCCTCCTCCCGCAGTGCGCGCGGGAACAGAGCGGGAACCAGCGAGTGCCGCAGCCGCAGCCGGCCGAGGGCGCCGGCGCACACGTTGTCCAGGACGCTGCGCCGGCGCACGAGGTGGATGTGCTGGAAGACCACGGCGATGTCCAGCGGTCCGCAGGCCTTGCCGTCGATGTGCACGCTGCCCGCCGCCATCGGCTCCAGCCCGGCGGCGGCCCGGAGCAGGGTCGACTTGCCGGAGCCGTTGGCCCCGAGCACGGCGAGCAGTTCTCCGCGGGCAACGTCCACGTCCACCCCGTGCAGCACCTGCCGGTCTCCGTACCGCACGGTGACCCCGGACAGTGCGAGCATCAGACGTCCTTCTCGGTCAGGTGCAGCGTCGCGGCCAGGTCGAACAGCGGCTGGTACGTGGACTTGTCCACGGCGACCAGGGGCGCCGGCGGGTCGACGTCGAGGAGGGCGCCGATCTTGCCGACCTTGTCCGGCGGCAGCTTCAGCAGAGCGTCGGTGACGGCCTTCTTGAACTCTGCGTCGAGGCCGCCACGGACGGTGATCGGGTCGTTCGGGATCGCTTCGGAGCCCCAGACCTTGCGGAACTCGGACGGGTCGAAGGTGCCGGAGGCGGTGGCGCTCGCCAGCTGCTGGGAGTTGATCTCGGCGGCGTCGACCGTGCCCTTGGCAAGGGCCAGCAGAGCCTCCGGGTGACCGCCCGCGTAATTGACCTTGACGTCGTCCTTCTTCAGGCCGGCGTCGAGCATCGCCTTGCGCGGAAGGGCGTCGCCGGACGTCGATCCGACGGACGCCAGCGCGAGGGAGTGCCCCTTGAGGTCCCCGACCGACGTGATGCCGGAGTCCTTCGGCACCCAGATGCCGGCGGTGTAGCTGGACACCTGGCCCTTGCCGTCACCGAACGAGGCGATGGCCTCGGCCTTGGCCCGCCCGCTGGCGAAGACGTAGCCGAGGGGGCCGAACATGGCGATGTCGAGCTTGCCGTTCTCCATGGCGAGGACCTCGGCGGAGTAGTCCTCGGTGACGGTCAGCTCTACCTCGCAGTCCAGGCTTTCACCGAGGGCGTCGGCGAGGACCTTGGCGGCCGGGGTGAGCTTGGCGGGGTCCTCGAAGGGCTCCACACCGAAGCGGATCTTGCCGCCGGGGCAGGTGGCGGACTCGGCCGCGTCCGAACTGCCGCCGCAGGCGGTCAGGGTCAGCGCGGCGACGACAGCGAGCGAGGTGGCAAGGGTGAAAGGGCGGACGGGCACGGTGAACTCCGGGTTCGAGGGCAGCACGGGGGAATGACGCGGTGTGTGTACGGGGTGGGGGGAGTCGCTCGCCGGGGCGGCTGTGGCCAACGTGTCAGGCACAGCCACCCCGGTCAACACTTGTATCGACAGGTTGCCAACTGTTCATCTGTGAGTCGGCAGGGGGTTGTCCGGCCTCCCGGCGGAGGGCCGGGAGGGACGGGGACGGGGGTCAGTGGTGACTGTGTCAGCGACCGTCGCCGGGGTGCTTCTCGTCCCGGCTGTGGTGGGTGTGCGCGGGACGCCTCGGGTAGGAGGTGTGACCGAGTTCGGCCGCGGTGCGGGTGACCTCGAAGAGCCGCTCGGCGTCGCGGTTGATCCAGGTCGCCGTGAGGGTCGGCATGTCGAGCGTCGTGTCGGCGACCAGCTTGAGGAAGACATGCGGTTCGACGGCACTGTGCACCAGGTAGGGGCTGGGCACGTTGAGGCTCGGGATGGTGCTGTCGTGCATGGGGCTGACGATGAACTGCCACAGGTCGTAGCCGACACGGGGGCCGTAGCTCAGGGCACGGGAGACGTGGATGTCCCCGCCGATCAGGAAGCAGCCGGGGATCTTCTCCGCGGCGATGAAGTCGTAGATGGCGTCCCGCTCGTAGGAGTAGGTGGCCCAGTCGTCCTTCTCGGCGTTCTGCTTGTCGTCCCAGATCATGCCGGTGGCGATGGCCTTGAACGGGGCCGTGCTCCGGCGCAGCTGCTTGCGGAGCCAGTCCCACTGCACCGTGCCCAGGCAGGTCACCTGGGTGCTGTCGGCCCAGCTCGGTGCCGTGCGGCTGAACCAGCGCGGGTCCAGCAGGAAGACCTCGATCGGGCCCCGGCGGAAGGATGTATAGACACCCTCTCCGTCCGTCCGCTGCCGCAGGATCTTCCCGTCCGCGGTCTGCCCGAAGGTGGGGTTGGCGCGGTAGTTGACGAAGGCGGTGCGATTCTGGCGTTTGCTCTTGTAGTCGCCGTGGAAGTCGTTGCCGCCGAAGTCGTGGTCGTCCCAGGTGGCCCAGACCGGCATGGAGGAGACCAGCCGGGAGATCTCCGGCTGCACCAGGAACGTACGGTGCTTCCGGCGGGCAACCTCGAGGTCGGAGCTGTCGACGTACGGGGTGTCGCCGAGCATCACGAAGCTGTCGCAGCCCTCGTCCATGATCGCCGTCCATACGTGGTCGGGGACCGACGGGCCGCACGAGCCCATCCCCATGGTGACCACGGACGGCTTGTCGGGGTCGGGCGAGGTGGTGAAGGATCCGGTCATCGGCGTGAAGCCGGCCGCTTCCTTCACGGGGGTGAGAGTGAACTCGTAGGCCGTGCCGGGAGCCAGGCCCCGCAGCTGGGCGATCAGCGTGTTGTCGTTGTCGGGTTCGACGGCGGTGGTGACGGTGCGCCAGGTCCTGTTCCCCTTCCCGCCCAGCTCCCGGTAGGCGCAGTTCCAGCGGGAGTAGAGCGAGGGGTCGAGGCCGGGGCGGGCCCAGATCCGGGCGTTGCCGGGATTGGTGTGGCCGACCATCGGCCCGACCGGCTGCTCGGGCGGCATCGGCGTCGGCACCACGGCGGGCGCGGTACCGGTGCGCACCGACGCGACGTAGCCGGCCAGCGCGGTGAAGAACGCCTCGCTGTCCGCCACCGCCTCGGCCGGCTGCACCACCGCGCCCGCACTGTTGCGGATCTTGTCCACGGTCAGGCTGGTGACGAGGAACCGGCCGGCGCCGAACTGGCCCTCCAGAAGCGCGGGCGGGAACCCGGAGGCGGAGCAGGCCATCAGCACCCGCATCGAACTCCACCGCTGAACCGTCTCGTAGCTCACCCGCGGACTGGCGTTCCGGCCGGTGAACAGCCGGCCGTTGCTGACGCGCAGCCCCTTGACGAGCGGGTGGCCGGCGTCGACCGGGTGGATCGTGTCGTAGTCGGCGTCGGTGCGCACGGCGGACACACCACTGGGCAGGTAGGCGACTGCGGCGCCGTACTGGTCGGACTGCGCCAGATCCAGCACGACCCGGCGGTCGGCGACGAACCGGCGCAGGGAGTCGGCCTGGTCGGCGACGTAGTCGAGGTAGTCATCGCTGTTGTTCGTGAAGGTGCCGAACGCGATCAGGTCGACCTGCTGCGGCTGCTCGTCGGCCGGCAGCGTCAGGTCGAGCGGCACGACCTCGAAGCCCGCGGTCCGCAGCAGTTCGGCCAGCCCCAGGGCCTTGGTCCAGGGGTCTTCGTACTCCAGGACGGCGGCGCGCAGCGGGGCGGTTTCGTCCGCGGCGCGCGGCGCGCCGCCCGCGGCGAACGCCGGTGCGGCGGCACCGACCGTGAGAGCGGCGGCGACACCGCCCGTCAGTATCTTCCGTCTGTCCAGGCCGTTGTCCGGCATCTGTTCTCCTTCGGAACGCGGCCTGCGGTCCGCCTTGTGCGGATACGGAGACCGAGCGGTGGGTGCCCGTCTCGGGGCCTGTGCCGCAAACGCTGGCAGAGCGAGCGGCGGGCGGCAATAGCTTGTATCGACAAGTCATTCGGAGTTCACGCAGACCTTCGACGCGCTGCGCGATGTTCACCCGCGCCGGGATGACGCGTTCCGTGCCCGGCGGTCGCGGGTGAGGGCTGGTTCAGCCCAGGCCCGGCAGAACGGCCTGGCGTGGGGCATCCGCTCCCTGCGCAGCGCGCACGGCCGTGCCGAGATCCCCCAGGGAATGAGCCCCTTCCACCAGGTCGGCGAAGGGGTGGGCGGCGTGGCGGGCGGCGAGGAACGCGACGGCCGCATGGAGGTCGGCGGGCCGGTAGTTGTGCACACCGGTGACCGTGCGCAGGCCCCGCACCAGCCACTCGGGGTCGACGGGGACGGCGTCCGCCGGGGAGACCGAGCCGGCCAGCACGACGGTCCCGCCGATGTCGAGGGCGGACAGACACGCCCGGACCGCGTCCGTGCGGCCCGACAGTTCCAGGGCGATGTCGGCCGGGCCCGTCGGTTCGTTCACGTCCAGCACCCGGGCGGCCCCGAACTGTCCGGCGCGCGCCCGCCGGGCCGGGGACGGATCGACGGCGGTCACGCGGGCGCCCCCGAGGGCTGCCATCGCCACCGCCGTCAGGCCGAGCATGCCCGCGCCGGTGACCAGCACCTCGCGCCCCTCCAGGGGGCCGGCGGCGGCGATGACCGCGGCCACGGTGGCGGTCGCGCAGGACGCCGGGGCGGCGACCGCGTCCGGCAGTCCCTCGGGTACCGCAACGATGGCGGTACCCGGCAGCAGTACGCAGTGAGTGGCGAACCCGCCCGTCAGGGGGGCCTGTTCGTCCAGCGGTTCGTGCCCGTACTTGCGCAGCTCCCGGCACTTCTGCGGGTGGCCGCGCAGGCAGCGCGGGCAGGCCCCGCAGGAGGCGGTGACCGACCACACCACCCGCAGCCCCGGCACCACTGGAGTGCCGTCCACACACGACGGCGCCCCCGGACCCACCGCCAGCACGGTGCCCACCTGTTCGTGCCCCAGCAGCGCCGGAACCGGAGACGGCCGCTTGCCGTTCACGGTGTGCAGGTCGCTGCCGCACACCGTGGCCAGGTCGATGCGCACCAGCACCTCGCCTTCGCCCGGCGACCTGGGGGTGGTGGTGGTCACCAGCGTGAACGGCCGGTCGACCCCGTCCCAGCGGGCGTAGCGGACGTCGAGAAGTTCGTCGGAGATGGTCCCAGGCATCGCGTCAACCCAATCCGTCACGATTACTTGTAAGCGAGTAAGCAACCTATATAGACATCTTTTCGAGGCTGGAGCGAAACTCTGAGTGAACAGAGGATGCAGAGGCTGTTCACCGACGACGCCCAGGTGGTCGTAACCGAGGTCCGCGGTCGGCCGTACGACCGGTCGAACCATGCGTGGCTGGCGGGCAGTCCGGTCCAAATCACCTGGAAGCGCCCGAGGTGGCAGCGCCGGGAGGGCCCGCACGGCCGGCTGACCGAGGACCGGAGGAAGGTGAGCGAGACCTGTAAGGTCAAGTCTATGGCCACCCCTTTGCACCGGACCATCGCAGCCGAACTCCGTCATCGGATTCGTTCCGGGAACCTCGCGGTCGGTGGGTCGTTGCCGTCCGAGTCCCAGCTCTGCGAGGAGTTCTCGGCGTCGCGAGGACCGGTCCGGCAGGCCCTCGCCACCTTGCGTGACGAGGGGGTCATCGGTGGCGGGCAGGGCAAGCGGGCGGTGGTGCTGGACACTGTTCCCACCCAGCCGTTCGAGTCGTTCCTGTCCTTCACCCGCCGTGCGGAACTGACCGGCTACTCCCCCGGTCAGAAGCTGCAGGAGATCGCGCTGCGCCGCCCCGAACCGGAGATCGCCGCGGCCCTGCAGATCAACCCGGACGACCTCGCGGTCCAGCTCGTCAGGCTGCGCCTGCTCGATGGACGCCCCGCGATGCTGGAACGCATGACGTATGTCGAGTCGGTGGGCCGCCCGTTGATCTCCGCAGATCTGGACGCCGGTTCCGTCTACGCCCTGCTCACCGAGCAGGGAGTGGATCTGCACTCGGCGCGGCACACGTTCGACGCCGTACCCGCCAACGCCCTGGACGCGAAGCTGCTGGACGTCCCCGAGGGCTTCCCGCTGCTCAGGGAGCGGCGCCTGACGACGGACTCCCAAGGCACCCCTGTCGAATGGTCCGAGGATCGCTACCGCTCGGACACCGCGACCGTGACGGTCACCAACACCCGCAGCTCCCGCACCGCCATGCTCTGAGCGCCGCCGCACCGCGGCGGGATCCGGCTTCCGCTTCTCAGGCGAACCGGGCGGACACGCCTCCGTCGACGGCCCAGTCGGCACCGGTGACGAAGCCCGCGGCGTCGGACAGGAGGAAGGCGACCACGGAGGCGACCTGGTCGGGGGTGCCGAGCCGGCCGAGGATATGTTTGGCCACCGCCTCCCGGCGCACCTCGGGCTTCTCCTGGTCGAAGTACTCGGCCAGCAGATCGGTCTCGATGTAGCCGGGGCTGACCGCGTTGACCCGGACTCCCTTCGGTCCCACCTCGAGGGCCATGCTGCGGGTCAGGCCGACCAGGCCCGCCTTGGCCGAGGCGTAGGGGAACATGCCGGGACAGGTCATCGTGGCGTGCATCGAGGCGATGTTCACGATCGCGCCCCGCCCCTGGGCCGTCATGGCCGGCAGGACGGCCCTGGCCATGAGCCACGCCCCTTTGAGGTCGACCCCGAACACCTCGTCCCACTGCTGGGTGGTCATGGTGACCACGTCGGCGTAGGAGTTCCGCCCCGCGTTGTTGACCAGTCCGGTGGCCGGGCCGAGTTCCTCACGCAGGGCGGTCACCGCGTCATGGACCTGGTCCTCGCAGGTGATGTCGCATGCCGCCCAGGCCGCTGCCGGACCGATGAGGGCCGCGGTCTCCCGCGCGCCCCCGCCGTCGATGTCCAGCACTCCCACCCGTGCGCCGGCCGCCGCCGCCATGGTGGCGACGGCCGCACCGATGCCTCGGGCAGCACCGGTCACCAGTACTACTTCGCCGGTCAGATCAGTCATGTCGGTCCTCCGTTCCGCGCGTGGCGCGGGGTGCCGTCGAGGTGGGTCACGAAGCCCGCAGGGCGGCCGGGCGATTCCCCGCCGCGGGGCCTCGTTCGGCGTGTCGCTCGGATGCGGGCACGACCGAACTTAGCAGCTAAGCTGCCAAGAGATCAGGGGTTCGGAATCGGAAGACGGCCCGGACCGTGTTTCCGGAAGGTGAGAGAGTGAGCGCATGACGATCGGGCGGACGACACTGAGCCACCACGTGGCGCAGGAGATCATCGGCGAGATCACGCTGCGCGGTCTGCGCGCGGGTGACGAGATCCCGGCCGAGGGTGAACTCGCCGAGCGGCACGGCGTCAACCGTCTTGCCGTGCGTGAGGCGATCCGCACCCTGGTCGCCCGCGGTGTCCTCGTCTCCAGCCAGGGCAGGCGTGCACGTGTGGCGGTCCCCGCTCCCGCTGTCCTGGAGCAGATCATCGACTTCCGCCTCAGCCAGAACTCGATGGACATGGTGGACCTGCTCGACACCCGGCGCGTGATCGAGGCGGAGCTCGCACGGCGCGCCGCGGTGCGGGTCGCCACGGGTGAGGGCTCCATGACGGACGTAGTTCGCGCACTGGACGCGATGGGTGGCGCGGCCGGTGACCGGGAGGCGTTCATCGCCGCGGACCTCGCCTTCCATCAGGCCGTGGCGGAACTGGCGGCATCCGGCCTCTTCTCCTTCGTCCTCACGGCGATGAACGGGATCCTGCTCGACTCCCGCAGGGCGAGCTACCACGGCCGGGAGCGCCGGGGCGCGGGGCAGGAGGCCACGGTCGAGGCGCACCGGCGCATCGCCGACGCGATCGCCGCCGGCGAGGGGGACCGTGCGGCCGAGGCCATGACCGCCCACCTCGCGGAGACCGGTCACGACCTCGGACTGTGAGGCGTCCCGGACCGCTCACCCGGGTCGGTTGCGACCCGGGCGGCGGTCCGGGACGGTTGGCGCCGCCCGGACAGCTGTCAGGGCAGCAGTCGCACCCGTGCCGTGCCGCTCCAGCCGGCCGGCAGCGTGATCGCGGGATCGATGTAGTTGCCCCAGGCCAGGTCCGGGTAGTTGATGCGGGCGCTGACGATCAGGGCGACTCCGGGAGCCCGGTGCGGGAACAGGTCGCTCGTCAGCGTCTCGAACGCGTCGAGGACCACATGGGCATCCGTGGCAGCGGCGTTCCTGCGGCCGGTCACCCGCACGCGGACGATGTGCTCGCCCTCGGTCAGACCGGTTCGCTCGAACGCCCGTTGCTGGAACCGCTTGCCCGGTGCGTAGAGGTCCACCTCTGTGGCGGGACCGCCGTCGACGGAGATCTCCGCGATGCCCTGGTTCGGTCCCTTGGGACAGACGACGCGGACGCCCGTGCCCCAGAACCTGACGGTCGCCGTGTCACCCGCGCTTCTGCTGAAGGATTCGGTGCTGCCGAGGTCGCCGTCCGACCCTGTCCCGGTCGAGTCCGCATGGGTCCATGACCCCTTGTA
Organism: Streptomyces sp. NBC_01320; assembly: GCF_035974375.1. NCBI lineage: Bacteria > Bacillati > Actinomycetota > Actinomycetes > Kitasatosporales > Streptomycetaceae > Streptomyces > Streptomyces sp. NBC_01320. The sequence continues at coordinate 9,310,553 of NZ_CP108390.1, read as the reverse complement.
GACGACCTTCTCCGAAGCGTTGTCGATGACCGGGTCCACCACCTGGAACGCGTCAATGAGCGCGAACGCACCCTTGGACGCGGCGTTCCTGGTGCCGGTGCACTCCACCCTGACGGTGTGCCGGCCGTACGCCAATGATGCGCTCCGGAAGACGAGCTGGGCCGGAACCTTGCCCGGTCCGTAGAGGTCGACGGTCTCCGCGGGCCCACCGTCCACCGAGATCTTCACGATGCCGAGGTTGTCGGCCCTGGCGGAGTAGAGGCCGACCGCGGTACCCGTGAACGTCAGTTCCGCCGTCGCTCCCGCCGCGTCGGTGAAGGACTCCGTGCCGAACAGGTCTCCGGCGGTGTAGCCCGCGCTCGCGTCCGCGTGGGTCCAGGCGCCGGTGTAGACGATGTCCGTGGAGGCGTCGTCGATCAGGGCCGGCTCCATCGGTGCGAGCCGGACCGAGTCGTCGCCGTCCGACTCGACCTGCACTCCCGGGCCTGCCTTCCCCGTGGTGGCCCTGGCTACCCTGACCTGCGCCTTGGTGCTGCGGAAGTCATTGGTCCAGTGTGCGGCGCCGTCCTTGCCGAACAGGAAGTAGCTGTGGGTGTCCTGGGACCACGACCAGTCCGGCTTCGTGCGGTATCCGTCGGCACCGGCGGACCGGCCGCGGGTCGCGGTGCCGGAGGCCCGGCCGATGTGGTCATCGGGGTACACCGTCCACTGGGCGTCCCGCTGCCAGCTGAGGGTGTCCGTGCCGTCGGCGAGGACGTACCGTACCCCGACGTCGCTGACCTGGCCGGAGGGCGGGTTGGCGATCGTGTAGGTCGTGGTCAGCAGGCCACGGGGGCTCACGGCCATCCTGATCGTGGTGCCGATGGTGCCGAACCTCCCCGTCAGGGTGACGGTCACCTGACCGTCGGCGGTGGCCACGCTCGCCGACTCCCCCACCCACTGACCGGGTACCGTACGGGAGATCACCAGCTCCGGCCCCCCGGTGAGGACCACGGTTCCGTCAGCGGTCGCTTCGGTGAGCCGTGCGGTGTGCTTGTCGAACACCACCGTGAACGGAGCGTCGACACCCGTGACCGTGATCGTGTCCGCGCTCTCGCCGACCGTGGGCACTGTGCCGTGGTCGGACGGGAACGACGGCTTCGCCCGGGCGTTGAGCGAGAAGCGGTAGTCGTCCACGAGCGCCGTGCCGCGCCGGAAGGTGAGCCGCAGGGTGTCGCCCGGGGACCAGGCACCGGCCGGAACGGTCAGCGTGCCGCTCTTCCGGGGCGCGATGTCGACCCCGCGGAGGGTGCCCGACCGGTTGCCGACCCGCCAGCTCACCGTCAGTTCGCCGAGGTTGCTGTGGTCGTGCCAGTTCATGACGGGGACCCGTATCGGCCTTCCGCGGGTCAGACCGGTGAGTACCCCGTCCGCGATCTGGACCGGAGAGTAGGCCTTCTTGGTGAGCCAGAACTCGGGCTTGCGGCGCCGCCAGAGGTCGATGATGCCCCATTCGCCATATCCCACCGGCCCGTCCGGCAGATGGAACACCTCGTCGATGGCAGCCCAGATGGCGCCGCCCACGACCCCGTCCGTGGCACGGAACTTGGCGGCCAGCTTCGCGATGCTGTGGCCCCAGTAGTCACGCACCCCGGGGTCTTCCTTCAGGGTCCCCACGTTGTAGCACGGCACATGGGCGAACTCGCCGTACTGGATGGGCTGGCCCGCGTTGCCGTTGGCGTTCTGGAGGCTGGGGTAGTGACCGCTGTAGATGTCGGTCTGGTCACCCCCGTTGTGCTGCTGCATGTCCTCGAAGAGCGTCGGGCGTGAGGGGTCCGTCTCGTGGGCGTAGGTGTTCTCCGAGGCGAAGTTGCGCCCCATGCCGCTCTCGTTGCCGACGGACCACTCGATCACGCTGGCGTGGCTGCGGTCACGTTCGATCATCTCGGCGAACTGCGTCATGTACTGCTCGGTGTAGGCGGGGTCGTCGACCGTGCTCTGCTGGAAGCAGACGGGCGCCTCGACCTCGACGTAGAGCCCGAGGCGGTCGGCCCAGTCGAGCAGGGCCGGCGTCGGCGGGTAGTGCGAGGTCCGGATGAAGTTGCAGTTCGCCTCCTTGTAGAGCCGGGCGGCCCGCTCCTCCATGTCCGGGGTGGTCGAACGGCCCTGCTTCTCTGTGATGCTGTGATGGCAGACGCCCAGCAGGTGCACGGGCCTGCCGTTGACGATCAGTTGGTTGCCCTCGACCTTGACCTGGCGGAATCCGACCGCCCGGGTCACCGTCTGTGAGACGCCTCCAGCGGTGAACGTCGCCTTCAAGGTGTACAGGTGGGGGTGTTCCGCGTCCCATTTGAGCGGGGACCTGACCGGAATCACCGCCTGCCGCTGGGTATCCGTGGCGGTCAGAGTGATCTTCGAGGGTGCGATCGCCACCGACCGCCCCGCCGGGTCGGTGAGGGTGACTTTCACCGTTCCGCTCTGCCCGGGCTGGATGGCGGCGGCCGCGGTCACCGTGAGCGTCGCGTCCTTGTACGCGCTGTCGAAGGTCGTGTCCGCGTGCAGCCTGGTGAGATGCGAGGCGGGGAGGGCCACCAGGGTGACCTCGCGCAGGATGCCGCCGATGTTGTGGTGGGCGTAGTCGGACTGGCCGGCGATGCTGGTCGGCCGGTCGGTGACGCCGAGCGTGACCACGGCCTTGCGGCCCGGTGTCACCAGGGAGGTGATGTCGGCGTACCACGTGGTGAAGCCGCCGTCGTGGGTGCGTACGGCCGTCCCGTTGACCCACAGCCGGGCATAGCTGTAGACGCCGTCGAAACGGAGCATGACGCGCTTGCCCGCGAAGTCCGCCGGGACGGCGACCTCGACCGTGTACGCGCATTCGGTGTCCGAGGGTACGGGTTCGATCTGGAGCGCGGGCTCCCCCGGTACGTCGAGCGGGTGCCACGAGGAGGTGTCGGTCCCGGACGTCCAGAACGATGCCGGAGGACTGGACGTCCAGCGCCATCCGGAGGTGACGGGAACGCGCGGAGTGCGTACTCCGGAGACCGTCTCGGGCAGGGGCGGGATCACGGGCGGCGCCGTGGCGGCATGGGCGGGCGCGGCAAGGAAGACGTCACCTGCGACGGCGAGGAATCCCGCTGCCGCCAGGCCCTTCAGCGCATTGCGACGGGTGAGGGCACCGGTCTGCGCTGCGGTGTCCGTGCGGTCCGAAGGTGTGCGGCGGTGAGAGAACGTCACGTCAAACCCTTCTTGGCAACTAGGCTGCTAAGTAACTGGACGAGTGTGGGGCGTGGAATCTCCGGGGCTTCCTCCTCCCTTCGCGAGGACCGAGGGGAATCCTGGGGGGGCGGGCGGCCGGCGCGGCTTCGCCGGGTTGGTCAGCCGGGAAGTCCCACCGCGCGTTCGCCGCTGCGGCGTTGCTGGATGACGACGGCGATGACCAGGAGGGCTCCCTGGGCGACGTTCTGCCAGAAGGAGTTGATGCCCTGGACGGTGAGTCCGTTCTCCAGGGCCCCGAGGAGGGCGACGGCCAGGAGGGTGCCGCCGATGCCTCCCTTGCCGCCCTTGAGTGCCGCGCCGCCGAGTGCCGCGGCGGTGATCGCCTTGAGTTCGAGGCCCTCGCTGCCGGACGTGGGCTGGCCGGACCCGGTGCGGGCGGTGAGAAGGATGCCGGCGATGGCGGCGACGACGCCGATCAGCGCGTAGACGAAGATCAGGTACTTGTTGATGTTGATGCCGGCGAGGCGGGCGGCGGTGTCGTTGCCGCCGATGGCGTAGATGTTGCGGCCGATGTCGGTGTAGCGGAGCAGGAGATGAACGGCCAGGGCGACGACGACGAGGATCCAGACCATGACGGGCAGACCGGCGATCTTCCCGCGGCCGAGGAAGATGAAGATGTCGTCGTTGAGGACGTACCCCTGGGCCCGTCCGTCGGACAGGAGTTGGGCGAGGCCCTTGTAGGCGGCGAGACCGGCCAGGGTGGCGATGGTGGGATTGACCCGGCCGTACACGATGACCAGACCGTTCAGGGCGCCGATGAGCAGGCCGACCGCGACGGCGGCCGCCATGCCGAGAAAGGCGTTGGTTCCGGTACTGGTGAAGACCATCGCGCTGACCACGGAGGCCACACCGGCCTGCGAGCCGACGGAGATGTCGAGCCCTCCGCAGATGATCACGACGGTCTGCACGATGGCGAGCAGGCCCGTGATGGTGGCCGCCTCGGCGATCACCTGCATGTTCGACAGGCTGAGGTAGTTGTCGTTGAGCGCCCCGAACAGCACGAGGACAACGACGAGCGCACCGACGAGGCTGATGTTTTGTCCGCTGATACGGGCGAGCAGCTTCGGCCGGAAGGCGGCAGGAACCTCCGACGGCCCTTTGACGGCCGGGGAGGGAGGGCTGGTGAGGGTCATGAGGTGGCTCCGGGGGTGCTGACGCCGATGATGTCGTGGGCCATCGCGAGGGCGAGGATGGATTCTTCGGTGGCTTCGTCGTGGCTGAGCTCGCCGGTGATGCGTCCTTCCTGCATGACGACCACACGGTCGGCGAGACCGAGGAGCTCGGGCAGCTCCGAGGAGATGACGAGGACGGCGACGCCCTCGGCGGCGAGGTCGGCGATGATCTGGTAGATCTCGGCCTTGGCACCGACGTCGATGCCGCGGGTCGGCTCGTCGAGGATCAGCACCTTGGGTTTGCGCGCCAGCCACCGGGCGAGGACGACCTTCTGCTGGTTGCCGCCGGACAGCTTGCGTACTTCGTGATCGGCCGAGGGTGTACGCACTCTGAGCCGGTCGGTGTAGTGCTGGGCGAGCTCCCGCTCGGCGGTGCGGCGTACGAAGCGGAAGCGTCGCAGCCGGTCGAGGACCACCAGCGAGATGTTGGCCCGGACGGACTGCTGCAGGAACAGCGCCTGTGCCTTGCGTTCCTCCGGCGCGAGCCCCAGGCCGGCCCGGATCACCGCGCCGGGCCGGCCACTCGGCAGCGGAACACCGTCCAGGGTGGCGCTGCCGCTGTGGACGGGCTGATCACCGGCCAGGGCCAGGGCCAGTTCGGAACGGCCTGCTCCGATCAGGCCGGCGAGGCCGACGACCTCGCCGGCATGGACCTGGAGCGAGATGTCGTGCACGTCGTCGGTGGTGAGGTTCTGGACGTCGAGAACAAGACGGTCGGTCGCCACGCGCTGTCGTACGAACATGGCGGACAGGTCGCGCCCCACCATCAGGCGTACGAGGGCCGCTTCGTTCGTCGTGCTCGCCTCCTGCACGCCGACCAAGGTGCCGTCGCGCAGCACGGCGATACGGTCGGCGAGCTGGAAGATCTCCTGCATGCGGTGCGAGACGTAGACGATCGCGATGCCCTCGTCGCGCAGCCTCCGGATCAGGGCGAACAGAGCCTCCACCTCGTGCTCGGCCAGGGAGGAGGTGGGTTCGTCGAAGGCGATCAGCTTCGCGGTCGTGCTGCCGGTGAGGGCGCGCATGATCTCGACCAGTTGGCGTTGGGCCGGGGTCAGCTGTGAGCCGAGGAGGTCCGGGTCCAGCACGTCGGCGAAGCCGAGCCGGGCCAGGTCCGCATCGATCCGGCGGCGCAGTTCGGCTCGGTCGAATCGTCTGCCGGCCTTGCGCGGCAGCGCGCCGGCGTAGACGTTCTCCGCGACCGAGATGTGCGGGATGATCTCGGGTTCCTGCGGAATGATCCGGATGCCCGCCGCCCGCGCCCTGGCCGGGGAGTCGAGCACCACCGCTTCGTCGCCGAGGACGACGTTTCCCTCGGTCGGCTGGTGGTCCCCGGTGAGGATCTTAAGCAGGGTCGACTTGCCCGCTCCGTTCTCGCCCATGAGCGCGGTGACCTGCCCGCGCGGGAAGTCGAGCGTGACGCCGCCGAGCGCCCGCACCGCTCCGAACCGTTTGGTGACGTCCGCGATGCCGAGGGACGGGGACGCCGGTGATGTGGTGGGCTGTGTCGTGGAAGGGCCCCGGCCGGGGGGCGGTTGGGAGGCTCTGGTCATGTTTCGGTTCACCTCGAAGGCATGGCGCGCGGTGTGGTCATGGGTGTGGGGCCGGTCTGCGGGACTGCCGTCGGCCCGCGGCGTCAGCGGCGGGGGCAGCCGCGGGCCGGAACGGTTCAGCTGCAGGTGAGGCCGGAGTCCTTCCAGGAGGAGGCGTCGACCATCGTGGTGGGGGCGAAGGCCTCCTGCGGGAAGGGCTTGCCGTTCTTGAGCTTGTCGTACATGGTCTGGACGGCCAGGGCGCCGACATCCTTGCCGTTGATGAAGAGGGCCGCCTTCATGCCGCTCTTCTTGTCGGACTGCCACTCCTTGCAGGCGAGGTAGGCGCCGAGGCCGACGCCGATGACGTGGTCGGGGCCGATGCCAGCGTTCTGCAGGGCGGTCACACCGCCCATGGCGTTCTCGTCGTTGCAGCCCCAGACGACCCAGTTCTTCACCTTGGAGTTCGCGGTGATCGTCGCGGCGATCTTGTCCTGGGCACCGGTGGGGGTGTTGTCGGTGGCCACGTTGATGGTCTTCACGCCGGGCACCGCGGCGTCGAAGGCCTTCCTGGCGGCGTTGACCCGGTCGCCGCAGACGGTGACGTCCTGCTTCCAGGCCGAGATGACCCGTGTGTCGGCGGCCTTCCAGCCGGCCTTCTCGTACTCGGCGGCGGCACGCTTTCCGACCTCGCCGCCCATCTGCGCGCCGCTGAACCCGATCCGGGGAACCAGGCCGTCCTTGCCGCAGGAGGCCGGGGCAGGGCCGGTGGTGCAGATCTGGTCGTCCGAGGTGAGCAGGGCGACGTTGCCGTCCTTCGCCGTCTGGACAACCTGCGGCCCCACGGCCGGGTCGGGGACGACGATGATGATGCCCTTGGTCTTCTGCGCGACGGCGGACTGCACCTCACTGACCGTCTTGTTGGCGTCATTGCCCAGATTGACCACCTTGAGATCGATGCCGAGTTCCTCGGCCTTCGCCTTGGCACCGGCGGCCTCGCCCACGAAGTACTCCTGATCGCCCTGCTTCTGCAGATAGGTGAGGGAGATCTTGTCATCGACCTTCCCGACCGCGTCGCCGCCCGAGGACTCCTTGCCCGAGGAGCATGCCGTGGTGAGAGCCAGGGTGAGCAGCAGTCCGGTGGCGACGGCGATGCGCCGACGGGACGAAGCATTCATGGGGAACTCCTTCTGAGCCGGCCGCGACCGTCGCGTATCGCGCTGCCGGGGTCGAGTGGTGAGAACGGGTGGGGTGGTGACGGGTCGCGTCGGCACGTTCCGTCGGCTGAGCGGCCGGCCGCACGCGGAAGGGCTTGCTCCGCCCATCGACCTGCGTCCACGAACTGCCCCTCCGGCGCCGGGGACCGACCTCTTCCGGCCCATCCACACGCTATCGTCATTTGATAGCATCATTAAAATCCGTCGGCAGGGCAAGCCCCTGCACGGTCACAGCGCGGTCTCGGGCGTCAGCCCCTCGTCGCCGCACCCCCATCGGAGGGCCACCCATGGCAGAGCCAGAGACACCGTCAGCCGCAGCTCCCGACACGGGTGGAGAGGGGCTCAGGAGCCGGGCCTGGTTCGGCGACGGCGGCAAGAACGGCTTCATCGCCCGTCACCACCTGCGGGCCATGGGGCGCGGCGGTCACAACTTCGACGGCCGCCCGGTCATCGGCATCTGCAACACGTTCTCCGAACTGACCCCGTGCAACGGCCACTTGCAGATCCTCGCGGACGCCGTGAAACGCGGTGTACTGCAGGCAGGCGGCTTCCCCCTGGAATTTCCCGCCATGTCTCTCGGCGAACCGTTCCTGCGGCCGACGTCGATGCTCTACCGCAACCTGGCCGCCATGGAGATCGAGGAGCAGATCCGGGCCAATCCGATCGACGCCGTCGTGCTGCTCACTGGGTGCGACAAGACGACGCCGGCGGCTCTGATGGGCGCGGCCAGCGCGGGCGTACCCGCCATCGTCCTCACAGGCGGCCCCATGCTCAACGGCCGGTTCAAGGGCCGGAACGTGGGATCCGGCACCGACATCTGGCGGATGACGGAGGAGTTGCGCGCCGGGACGATCTCACAGGAGGAGTTCACCGAGTTCGAGTCGTCCCTGAACCGTTCCGCGGGTCACTGCATGACCATGGGCACGGCCTCCACCATGGCCTGCCTGACGGAGGCCCTGGGCATGATGCTGCCCGGTGGCTCCGGGCTGCCGGCCGTGGACGCCCGGCGTGGCACGCTGGCAGAAGAAACCGGCGCACGGGCCGTGGCGCTCGCGGGGAGCGATCTCACCCCGCGGCGCATCATGACGCGGGCGGCCTTCGAGAACGCGGTCCGGATCAACGCGGCGATCGGCGGGTCCACGAACGCGGTGGTGCACCTGCTCGCCCTGGCCGGACGGCTGGGGGTGCCCCTGGAACTCGACGACTTCGACCGCCTGGGCGCCGAACTTCCCCTGCTCATCGACCTGATGCCCTCCGGGCGGTTCCTGATGGAGGAGTTCGCCTACGCCGGAGGGCTGCCGGCGCTCGTCAACGACCTGCGGGACGCCCTGCACCCGGACACGGTGACGGTCACCGGCCTTTCCCTGACGGCCAATTGCGTGGATGCCCAGGTGTACGACCGCGAGGTCATCCGGGCCTTCGACAACCCGGTGCTGCCCGCGGGACGGGGGACGGCCGTGGTCCGCGGCAGCCTCGCCCCGGACGGTGCCGTCATCAAGCTGTCGGCCGCCGCGCCGCGCCTGCTGGACCACACCGGCCCCGCTCTCGTCTTCGACTCCATCGAGGACTACCTCGCCGTTGCCGAGGACCCCTCACTCGATGTCCGCGCCGAGACGGTGCTCATCGTGCGCAACACCGGCCCGCGCGGTTACCCGGGCATGCCCGAGGTGGGCAACCTGCCGCTGCCGAAGAGGCTGCTGGACGCCGGGATCAGGGACATGGTGCGGGTATCCGATGCCCGCATGTCCGGAACGGCCTTCGGAACGTGCGTTCTGCACGTGGCGCCGGAGGCGGCGGTCGGCGGTCCGCTGGCGTTCGTCCGCACCGGCGACCAAGTCAGGCTCGACGTCCCCGGCCGACGGCTCGACGTGCTGATCGACGAGACCGAGATGGACCGGCGGCGCTCCGCGTGGCAGCGGCCGAAACCGCCCGTCACCCGTGGCTGGACCTACCTCTACACCGAACACGTCACCCAGGCCGACACCGGCGCCGACCTCGACTTCCTCGTCGGCTCGACCGGCTCGCCCCCGCCCCGACAAGCCTTCTGAGGAACCGACATGTCCGCACCCGTACACAAGGATCTCGACACGCTGGTCCGCGGCGCCTCGCCCGTCCTGGAAGTCCCGTTCCACGGTGACGGCGAGCTCGACCCCGACGGGTTCACCACGGTGGTGGACCGGGTACTCGCGGCTGGGGTCGGTTCGCTGATGTTCCCGGGCTTCGCGAGCGAGTTCCACAAACTCGACCCAGAGGAGAGGGCACTGCTCACCGGGCTTCTCCTGCGGCGGACCCGGCAGCGCCACGATGTCGCCGCCATCGTCTCCGTGCCGGACCACGCCACCCGGTCCGCGGTCCGCCAGGCGCTCCGGGCCGCCGAACTCGGGGCCGACGCCGTCAACCTGCTCCCGCCGCACTTCCTCGCACCCTCCAAGGATGCCGTCACGGCCCATCTGCGCGAGGTACTCACCGCCGTCGATCCACTGCCCGTTGTGGTGCAGTACGCCCCGGCGCAGACCGGAACGGCGCTGGACGCACCCACCCTGCACCGGCTGGCCGCCGAGCACCCCAATCTGCGCTGGGTCAAGGTCGAGTCCGCCCCGCCGGGCCGGCTGATCGCGGCTCTGGCCGCCGGGCCACGTCCGCTGCCCTCGCTGGTCGGCTACGCCGGTCTGCAACTGCCGGACGCCCTGCGGCGCGGGGCGGTCGGCGTGCAGCCGGGCTGCTCCTTCACCGAGCTGTACGTCGAACTCTGGGAGCGCTGGGAGCGCGGCGACGAGGCCGAGGCCGTCGCCCTGCACACCCGGATGCTGCCCTACCTCTCGTACTGGATGCAGAACGTGGAGCTGATCATCGCCGTGGAGAAGGAGATCTCCGTGCGCCGTGGCTGGTTCGCGTCCGCGCACTGCCGGGCGCCGGGATACCTGCTGGACGAGGAGGAGCTGAGAATGATCGACCGCTTCTGTGCGGAGTTCGCCACCCTGGTACCGGAGCTGGCTCAATGAGCGCCGAAGTCGTCGTGTGCGGCGAGACCATGCTCCTCATACTGGCCGAACCCGGGGTGCCGCTGGAACACGCGCTCTCGTTCCGCCGCTCCATCGCGGGCGCCGAGAGCAATGTGGCGGCGGGCCTGGCCCGGCTCGGACATGGCGTCCGCTGGCTCGGCCGCGTCGGTGACGATCCGGCGGGGCGGGCCGTGCTGGCCCAGCTGCGCGCGCAGGGCGTAGACAGCTCGTGCGCGGTGACGGACCCCGAGGCTCCGACCGGGGTCCTCATACGTGACAGTCACCCTGCGCGCGCGATCGACGTGCAGTACCTGCGTGCGGGTTCGGCCGCGTCCCGGCTGTCGCCACACGAACTGGAGCCCCACATGTTCGAGGGGGCACGACTGGTACACATCACCGGGATCACCCCGATGCTGTCGGCCTCGGCGAACCGGGCGACATGGCGTCTGGTCGAACTGGCCCGAGCCGCCGGAGCGGTCCTCTCGTTCGATCCGAACATCCGCCACAAGCTCGGTTCACCGGACCGCTGGCGCGAGGTCATCAGTCCGCTGCTGGCCCACGCGGACGTGGTGCTGGCAGGCGAGGACGAACTGGAGCTACTGGGCGTTCCAGACCCGGCCTCCCTTCTGGGGATGGGCCCTGGAACGATCGTCGTCAAACACCGCGACAAATCAGCGACCTGTCTCACGCGCGAAGCAAAAGCGTGCCGCCAGCCCGCCTTCCAAGTCCCGGTCGCCGACCCCGTGGGAGCGGGAGACGCCTTTGCCGCAGGCTTCCTCTTCGGCCTGCTGCACGGTCACGGCCCGGATCAGTGCCTGCGCCAAGCCGCCGCTGTCGCGGCACTGGTAGTCCAATGCCCAACCGACACGGACGGCCTGCCCGACCGCGTCGGCCTCGACCGCGCCCTGGCTGCCCTCACCAGCACCAGCGGCGAAACCGTCATCCGCTGACGCCACCCACCGGCGGCGCACCACTTCAGGAGCAGGAGAGTACGAACATCATGTACCAATGGGAGACCACCCAGGCCGTCACCGCACAGCGCGTGTTCGGCATCATCCGCACCGCAGGACCGAAGGAAGCCGTCGCCGCAGCGGAAGCTGTGCTGAACGCCGGACTGCACGCCGTAGAGATCGCCCTCACCACCCCACGTGCCCTCACCGCCCTGGCCCGCCTCGCCGAGACCCACCCCGATGCGCTGGTCGGCGCGGGCACCGTAATCGACGCGGCCGCCGCACGCGCCGCCGTCGAAGCGGGCGCCCGCTTCCTCGTGTCACCGAGCCTCCACCCTGAGGTCATCCGCACCGGCCACCGCTACGGAGTCCCGGTCTTCCCCGGCGTCGCGACACCCACCGAGATGGTGCGCGCCCTGGAAGAAGGTGCTGACGCGCTCAAGCTCTTCCCGGCCTCGGCCGTCTCACCCTCCTGGCTGCGCGATGTGCGTGCCGCGCTCCCCCAGGCGCCGGTGCTACCCACGGGAGGTGTGACAATCGACAACGCGCCGGAATGGATAGCCGCAGGTGCAGTGGCCTGCGGCATGGGCTCGGCCCTGACATCGGGGGGTGCCCGCAGCGCCGGTGAACGGGTGAGCACACTCCTGCGCACACTCGCCGAGGCTCGTTGACGTACACCGGACGACAGAATCGGCAAGTGTCGGCGTTTCTGGAACAAGCCACAAGGAGTAGCGTGGAACTGCACGGGCTGCACGGTCAGGTGGTCAAGCGGATCGGGGAATCCCTCGCCGCGCAGGAGATCCGTGCGGGCCAGGTTCTCCGTCTCGAAGACGTACAGGACCGGTACGGAGTCTCCCGAACCGTGGCACGCGAGGCCGTCCGGGTCCTGGAGTCGAAGCGGATCGTCACCAGCCGTCCCCGTGTGGGCATCACCGTGCGGCCGATGGCCGAATGGAACCTCTACGACCCCCAGGTCATCCGATGGCGGTTGGCCTCCCCCTTCCGCAGCGCGCAGCTGCGCGAACTCACCGAACTGCGGGCCGCCGTGGAACCGTCTGCCGCGGCCCTCGCGGCAGTGGGCGCTTCGCCTGACACCCGCAATACGCTCGTCGAACTCGCCCGGGCGATGGAGAGCATCGCCCATACCGATGACACCCAGGGCTTCATAGCGGCAGACCTGGCCTTTCACCGAGCTCTGCTCAACGCGTCGGGAAACGGCATGTTCGCCCAGCTCTCCGAGGTCACCGAGGAACTGCTTGTTGCCCGCCGTGACCTTCCTCTGATGCCGGACCACGTGGACACGGACGCAGTACGCCGCCATACAGAGGTGGCCGAGGCCATCGCCGAGGGACGCCCGGACGACGCTGCGCAGTGCGTCCGCGCGATCGTCGACTCCGCCCACCGCGAGGTAGAACAACTACTGGAAGGGGGCGCACACTGCGCGCTCAGCAGTCGCCCCATGCCCGAACGTGGTGACGCCACTTAACTGATCGTGGCCCCACCGGTCACCAGTTATGTGTTCGCTTACCGTCACAGCTCGTCACGGGACGCTCCGGTACGGCGGCGCCGGTCTCCTCGGCGTGGTCGCGGTGGTTGAGGCCGATGCACACCACCTTGCCAGGACGGGCGAGCGGCGGGCCGATGCGCAGCCCTGTGGCGTCCAGGACGGGCAGCGTGCCGGCCCGCAGGGCCGCTGCGACCCGCTCGATGCCGCCGACGGCAAGGAACGCCCCGTCGATGTCGCCGGTCAGGCCGGTGAGGTCGTGGGTGGTTCCGTCGTCGCTGAGGACGGGATCGCCGCCGACCTCGGCGGCAACGGCGCCATCTCACGGCGCAACCTGAAGACCGGCGAGGTCGTCAACCTGCAGGCACCGGGTGAGGCCAAGGACGCTGAAGTGATCGAAGGCGTCCTGTACACCGGCCAGGACAACGCGCAGGGCATCTGGCGGTACGACTCTTCCCGTGCTCCTCGTCGGTGTGCAGTCCGACACCGAGGGCGGCGGCGCCCTGTGGACGTACTCTCCCAGAACCGGGAGGTCGGCGTCCTACGTCAATCCGATCGACGACGTCCAGCTCGTGCGGGCGGTGGCCAACCGGGACGGCGTCGCTTACCTGGGCGGCGATAACGCCGCCAAGGAGGGACCGCGCGCCACCGTCGTCGCCGTCGATCCGGCCACCGGCAAGGAGCGGTGGAGCGTCGACACGAAGCAGTCGGCGGGAGTGGCGGCTCTGGCGGTGCAGGGCCGGAACCTCTACGGCCTCACCACCAAGGGAGGGCTTTTCGTCATCGACGTGCCGGCCAGGAAGGTGGTGCACACCGCGGACGTCAGCAGTGTCAGCAAGGGCTTCGCCGCCATGGTCACCAACCGAGGCGCGGTCTACGGCGTCTCGGACACCACGCTCTTCCGCTTCCATCCGAAGACGTTCGCCGTCACCACGGTCGTCGCCGACGTCAACGGGGCCTGGTGCGGCCCGCATGTCAACGTCCACGAGGGGCTGCTCTACACGCTCCGCGGTGGCAGCCTCGTCGCCGTCGACGACAGGCCGACGCACTGACCCCGCCACGAGATCCTCTGCTCCAGGCCATCGTTTACCTTTGATTGATATCTTTTCGGTTGTCGAGTGAAGAATGATGACTCACTCGTTACCGAGAGGGGACTGAAGGTGTTGGCTAACGAGCGGCGGGAAGCGATCCTGCGCACTGTGGAGCGCCAGGGTTCGATCACCGTGAAGGCGCTGGCGGAGGAGATGGGAGTCTCCGCGGTGACCTTGCGCCAGGACGTGCGGGAGCTGGCCGGCCAGGGACTGCTGAACCGTGTGCACGGCGGTGCCAGGGCCCTGGCCTCGGACGCTCCCGCTCCCGTCGAGGCCTCGGCCCCCGCCCCGGCCCTCGCCGGGGAGAAGTACGCCGTCGGGCTGGTGGTGCCGCCAGGCGGCTACTACTACGCGGAGGTGATCCGGGGCGTCCAGAACGCGGCCCGCGCGCGTGGCGTCCGCGTCGTACTGACCGTCTCCGGGGAGTCGCTGTCGGAGAACCAGGAGCAGGTCCGCCAACTCGTGGCCGGCGGGATCAACAGCCTGCTGCTGATGCTGCACCCGGGCCTGCGCCCTCTGGACAAGGCCGAGCAGTGGCTGAGTACCCTCGATGTGCCGGCCGTGCTGGTGGAGCGCCGGGCCGGGATACGGGCCGGCCGGCTGGAGCAGGTAGCCTCCGACCACGCCTACGGCGCGGCCCTCGCGGTGCGCCATCTCGCCGGGCTCGGACACGACAAGGTGGCCCTCGTCGCCAGGATCGAGAGCCCCAACACGGCTCTTCTCAGCGCCGGTCATGCCGACGCCGTGAAGGCCATGGGGCTGACGCCGGGGCCGGAGTTCCTCATCAGCACCACCGGTGATGCGGCTCCGGCCGACGCGCGCTTCGAAGAAGTGGTCCGGGCCGTGGAATCCGGCGAGGTCCGGGCCGCACTGGTGCACAACGACATCGACGCCATCGCCCTCGTCGGCATCCTGCGCACACGCGGTATGCGCGTGCCGGAAGATCTGGCACTGGTCACCTACGACGACGAGGTCGCCGAGCTGAGCGACGTCCCCCTCACCGCCGTGGCACCCCCCAAACAGGCGGTGGGGTCATGGGCGCTCGACCTGGCGGTACGCCGACTGTCCGACCCGGCCGCCCCCCTGGCCGAGATCCTGCTCCGCCCGGAACTGCGAGTCCGCGCATCCTGTGGCGCCAACCGCCGGGCCAACGCGTAACCATGTGATGGCAGATGGTTTCGTTGCCAAAAAACGAAATCAGATGCATTGACTCACTGTCGTATGTAACGAATGATTGCGGTGACACCCAAGCGAACGATCGGTGACACACTCATGTTTCGTAGACGACTGACAGCGCTGGTCTGCTCCGTCGCAGCAATCGGCCTTCTCGCCACGGGATGTGGAGACTCGGACAGCGGGACTTCCACGGCGGAGAAGGGCACCGGAAAGGTCACCTTCTGGTCCTTTGTCAAGGGCTCCGACGAAGTGGCGAAGGCCTTCAACCGGACCCACCCGGACATCAAGGTGACCTTCGAGGCGGTGCCCTCGGGCCAGGAGTACTACTCCAAACTCACGAACGCCGTGAAGGCCGGCACCGCCCCGGATGCCGCGGTCGTCGAGTACCCGCAGCTGCCGGAGTTCGCCACTCAGGGCAAGCTGGAGACGCTGAGCGATTCGCTCGCGCCCCTGGTCAAGGAACATTTCCCGAAGTCCGTAAGGCAGTTGGTCGAGCTGGGGGGCCAGACGTGGGGTGTTCCCCGCGACGCGGCTCCGCTGATGCTGTACTACCGCAACGACTTCTTCAAGAGCCACAAGATCAGTGTCCCCAAGACGTGGGACGCGTATCGGAACATGACCGCTCAGGTGAAGAAGGCGGACCCGAAGGCCCGCGGCGGGGTTCTCTACACCGACAACCCGGGACTGCTGACCGCCCTCGCCTGGCAGGCCGGTTCGCAGTGGTTCGGCACGGAGAAGGATTCCTGGACGGTGTCGCTGGACGACGCTCCTTCCCGGAAGGTCGCCGACTACTGGGGTGACCTCGCCCGGAAGGACCTCGTCACCTCGGTGAGCTCGCTCGACCCGTTCTGGACAAGCGTCCAGCAGAACCGGACCGTCGCCTACGTCTGCGCGAGCTGGTGCGCGGGGGCCCAGCAGGCGACCGTCGCCGACCAGAAGGGCAAGTGGTCGGTGGCCCCGGTGCCTACCTGGGACGGCAAGCCGGCCTCGGCCATGTACGGCGGCTCCTCGTTCGTCATACCGAAGGGCGCCAAGAACAGCGGTGCCGCCGAGGAGTTCATCAAGTGGATCACCACCGACCCCGCGGGCATGAAGGCGTGGGTCTCCTCCGGGACCAGCAGCATGTTCCCCGCCGACCCCAAGCTCGTGCCGGTCACCAAGGCCGCCTTCCCCACCGACTACTTCGGCGGCCAGGACGTGTACGCCGTGGGCAGCAAGTCCTACGCAGCGGTCCGGCCCGGCTGGACGTGGGGCCCCGTCATGGGGACCACGAACACGGCCATCGTCGATCAGCTTCCGAACGTTGCCCAGGGCAAAGTGAAGCTCCTCGACATCCTCACCGGCTCCCAGCAGGCGACCGTGAAGGACATGGAGCGGCGCGGGATGAAGGTCGCCCCGTAGTACGCGAACCCCGGTGAGCCGATGCCCGCCCCGCAGGCCGAGGCCGGCATCGGCTCCCGCCCCGACGCTTCCCGCTCCCATCGAGAAAGGCCCGGTATGACAACTTCGTCAGCCCGCGCCCAGCGCCGCACCGCCACGCTGCTCCTGGCCCCCTTCTTCATCCTTTTCGCCGCCGTTACCCTCGCCCCACTGGTCTACGCGGGCTGGATGAGCCTGTTCACCACCCACACCTCCGGCCTCGGCTTCGGTGGCACAGAAGAGGTCTTCGCCGGACTGGACAACTACGTACACGCGTTGTCGGACCCGGCGTTCCGCGGCGGATTCCTCACCATTGCCGCGTACGTCGCGATCTACATTCCGGTGATGATCGGCGGCGCGCTCGTCCTCGCCCTGCTGCTGGACTCGGCACTGACCAAGGCGCGGACCTTCTTCCAGCTGGCCCTGTTCCTCCCGCACGCGGTGCCCGGTCTGATCGCGGCACTCATCTGGGTCTACCTGTACACGCCCGGACTGAGCCCGGTGATCGACTTCCTCAGCGCCGGCGGCCTCGACATCGATTTCCTGTCAGCGGACAACGCTGTCTTCTCCGCGGCGAACATCGCCGTCTGGGAGTGGATCGGGTACAACATGGTCATCTTCTACGCCGCCCTCCAGGCGGTGCCGACCGAGGCCCTGGACGCGGCGAAGATCGACGGTGCCGGCCAGATCCGTACCGCCCTGTCGATCAAGGTGCCGATGATCCGCCCGGCCATCGCCCTGGCCGTGCTGTTCACCGTGATCGGATCGGTCCAGCTCTTCACTGAGCCGAAGGTCATCTACAGCGCCTCCAGCTCGATCGGCAGCAGCTGGACGCCCAACATGTTCGTCCAGACCGCCGCCTTCACCCACAACGACTTCGGTCTGGCAGCAGCGGCCTCGCTGCTCATCGCGCTGTTCGCCGCGCTGCTGTCCTTCCTCGTCACCCGCTTTTCGCGCAGCAGGAGCAAGCCGTGACCAAGACCATGACACGCGTTGCCCCCGCCGGCTCCTGTCCAGCTCCGGAGCGGACGGACAGGAGCCGGCCGGGCCGGCGCGGCCCCGGGAACCGTCCATCGGTCCTGCTGTCCAAGGCCGGTGTGACCGCGATGCTGGGTCTCGCCGCCCTCTACACACTTCTGCCGATGCTCTGGCTGGTCCTCTCGTCCACCAAGAGCCGCCAGGACCTCTTCGCCACCAACGGCTTCGCCCCGGGCAAGGACTTCGCGCTCGTCGACAACCTCACGTACCTGTTCGAGGTCGACAACGGGATCTTCCTGCGCTGGCTGCTCAACACCATCCTGTATGCCGGTGTCGGCTCGCTGCTGGCGACACTGTTCAGCGTGGCCGCGGGGTACACGTTCGACAAACTGAACTTCCCCGGCAAGGAGAAGCTCTTCTCCTTCGTCCTGCTGGGCGTGATGGTGCCCGGAACGGCGATGGCGATCCCGCTCTACCTGATCGCTGCCAAAGCCGGTCTGGTGAACAACTTCTGGGGCGTGTTCATCCCCGGCCTCGTGTTCCCGTTCGGGGTGTATCTGGCCCGCGTCTTCAGCGCCTCGTACATCCCCAACGAGGTCCTCGAGGCCGCCCGTGTGGACGGGGCAGGCGAGTTCAGAACCTTCTGCAGGATCGCCCTGCCCATGATCGCGCCGGGCTTCGTGACCATCTTCCTCTTCCAGTTCACCCAGATCTGGAACAGCTTCTTCCTTCCCTTGGTGATGCTGTCCGACAAGGACCTCTTCCCGGTCAATCTCGGGTTGTACGTCTGGTACTCCTCCGCGCTCTCCCAGGGGCACCCGCAGGACTACCTCCTGGCCATCGTCGGATCGCTGGTGTCCGTGGTCCCGCTGGTCGTCCTCTTCCTGATGCTCCAGCGGTTCTGGAAGTCCGGCATGACAGCCGGCGCCGTCAAGTAGGCCATCGTCCTGAGGATCCCCATGTCATCCACTCCGCCCCGCCCGCGTGCCCTTTTCGCGATGGGCCGCCCGCACCGAGATGCCCTCTTCCCTCGTGCCGCGATCGACCGCCTGACCCGTCTCGTCGATATCGAACCGCATTTCGTCGCCGAGGACTTCGACCGCGTGCCCCGCCTGGCAGCTGTCGAAATCCTGATCACATCCTGGGGATGCCACCCGCTCGACGACGCCGTGCTGGCCCGCATGCCTGCGCTGAAGGCAGTCGTGCACGCAGCGGGAAGCGTCAAACACCATGTGACGGACGCCTGCTGGGACCGGGGGCTCCTCGTCTCCACTGCGGCCGCCGCCAACGCCGTACCCGTCGCCGAATACACGCTCGCCGCCATCCTCTTCGCCAACAAGCGCGTCTTGGAGATCGGCGGGCTCTACCGCGAGCACCGAAACGCCCTGGACTGGGCGGCTCACTTCCCCGGCTTCGGCAACTACCGCAGGACGATCGGCCTGGTGGGCGCGTCCCTCGTGGGACGCAGGGTGCTGGAGCTGCTCCGGCCCCACGACTTCGACATCCTGCTGGCCGATCCGCACCTCGATCCCGAGGCGGCCCGGTCGATGGGCGCCCGGCTCGTCGAGCTCGACGAGCTGCTGGCCGTCTCCGACATCGTCTCGCTGCACGCCCCCGCGCTGCCCGAGACGTACCACCTGCTGGATGCCCGCAGACTGTCGCTCCTGCGGGACGGCGCCACCCTCGTCAACACGGGGCGCGGCTCCCTCATCGACACCGAGGCCCTCACCGCCGAGGCGTTGTCGGGACGCATCCACGCCGTCCTCGACGTCACCGAGCCCGAGGTGCTGCCGGTGTCCTCACCGCTGTACTCACTGCCGAATGTGCTGCTGACCCCGCACATCGCCGGCTCACTCGGCGGTGAGCTCCTGCGCATCACCCGCAGTGCGCTGGATGAGGTCGAACGCTACTGCGCCGGGCGGGAGTTCGCTTATCCCGTGACCCGAGCGGCCCTTTCCACCTCGGCCTGAGCACCCGGGCGGCTGCCGTGCCGTCCCCGCCACACGAGAGTGCCGATCACCGCGACCACCCTGCGCGTCAGAACCCGGAGTGCCAGATGTCCCAGACCGACCGCCTGTCGGACGTTCTCGTCTTCACCCGCACCACGGCCTACCGCCACGACTCGATCCCCGCCGGGCAGGCGGCTCTGCGTGAGCTGGGCGAGGAGCACGGCTTCACCGTGGAGACCTCCGAGGACCCCTCGGTCTTCACCGACGCTTCCCTGGCGGGGCGCAGTGCGGTGGTATTCCTGTCCACCAGCGGCGAGGTGCTCACCCCGGACGGGCAGCTGGCGCTGCGTCGCTGGACCTCGGACGGCGGCGGCTTCATGGGCATCCATTCCGCCGCGTGCACCGAGTACGACTGGCCGTACTACGGGGAGTTGCTCGGCGCACGCTTCGCCGGCCACCCGGACTTCCAGTCCGGCACCGTGCTGGTCGAGGACCGGAGCCATCCATCGATGCGCCATCTGCCGCCGCGGTGGGGCTGGAACGACGAGTGGTACGACTTCCGGAGCAATCCGCGGCGCCCCGGCGTACAGGTCCTCGCCACCATCGACGAAGCCGGCTACGAGGGAGGCGGCATGGGCGCCGATCACCCCCTGGTGTGGTGCAAGGAGTCCGGCGCCGGCCGCTCGTTCTACACGTCGCTGGGCCACGCGGATGATGCCTACACCGACCCGGCCTTCCGCGGCCACCTTCTGGGCGGCCTGCGCTGGACTGCGGGCTGATCCCTCCGGCCACGGGGAAGGCCATGAATTCCCCGTGCGCATCCTCAGAACCCGACGAAGGAGCACAGAACCATGCAGGACGTACCGATCACACGACGCCAGATGATGCAGTGGGGGGCCGTCGGTGCGGGTGCACTGGCCGTCGCCGGCCTGCCCGCGACCGACGCCAGGGCGACGCCGAGGTCAGGGGTGCGGGTCACGGACCTCGGTCCGGGGGTGAACAACTTCTCTCTCGCTGCTGCCATTCCGGTGGGAAACAAGGCGTACATCGCCTCGCGCAACATCGATCCGATGCGGATCATCGGCTTCGACTTCGACACCGAGAAGGTCACCAGTGTCACCGAGGGGCCCGGGATCAGCACGCAGTTGCTCGCCGTCGACCCGGACGGGCGGTATCTGTACTCAGCGATCCGGGAGTACGACTCCGCCCCGGGCCCGGGCTTCATCCGGCTCGATCTCTCCGCTGCCGGCGCACCCAAGGAGGATCTCCACTCGATCCCCGGCCTCGATCCGTACGCGATCAGTGCGTCGCCGGACAACAAGATCTTCTTCGGCGGCCGAGAGCCCCAGCCCAAGCTGCGCCAGTACGACCCGGCTACCGGTGAGCTCACCGAGATCGCAATCCCCGATCCGAACGTACCGATGATCCGCTGCCTGCTGGCCACGCAGGACAAGATCTACATCGGCACCGGCGCGTCGCTCGGCGCCACTCCGACCAGCACCAAGGCCGGACTCTTTGTCATGGACCGCGCCACGAAGAAGATCATATCGATCCTGCCGAAGGAGTTCACGGGGCAAGTAGAGGTTCGTGACGTCGGTCTCTACGACGGCACGCTGTACGTGTGCTCGACCACCGACGACGGCGCAGCGGTCGCGATCATGGACGCCGACGACCCAACCCAGTACACACTCGTGCAGAGTGAGCAGCACTTCCTTCGGTTGCCGCGCAAGCTCGGCGACACGATGTACTTCAATGGTGCCGCGCTGATCGAGTTGACGTTGAGCACCCGTACGTTCCGCGAGATCAAGCCCAAGGACGGGGAATTCGGCGAGATCTGGGGCCTGTGGATCCGCGACGACAAGGTAATCGTCGTCTCGGCCTTCGGCCTGATCTTCGAGGTCGATCCGAGCACGGGTTCGGACACCTCATGGGACCTGATCGAGGCAGGCGCCCCGATCGGGCCCCAGCTGGCGATGTCGATAGCCGCCGACACGCAGGACGTGTACGTCGGCGGGACGAACTCGGTGGCACGACATGATCTGCGCACCGGGAAACAGAGCAGGGTGCTGGCGACGAGCGAAGCCAAGGACATTCTGCTGCACCGGGGCACTGCCTACCTCGCCCAGTACAACGCGGTCGGCCTCCTGGCGTACAACCCGCACATCGACGACGAATGGACCCGCAAGTTGGCCGATCTGCCGGCGGAGCAGAACCGCCCGCACCAGATCGTCTGGGACGATCGTCACCGACTGATGATGATCGGGCTGCAGTCTGACTACGAGTTGGGCGGATCGCTGATGACGTTCGACCCGAAAAACGGCGCCACCACGGTTGCCGTCAACCCGATCGATGACGACCAGATGATCCGTGCGGTCGTGGCGCACGACGGCGTGGCCTATCTCGGCGGCCAGAATGTCGCCGCCACCGCCGGCACCTTGGTCGCGTGGGATCCGATCCGGAGGCGCGAGCTGTGGCGGATGACGCCGCAGTCCAAGCCCACCGGGATCACTGGCCTCACCGTGCTCGGCCAGAACCTGTACGTCATGTGCTTCAGGGGTGATTTCTGGCTCTCCTGTCGCTTCCGTGGGTAGGTTCATGCAGCTTGACGCCCTGGTAGGTGGGGTCGGTGGCCGCCGAGGCTGAGCATGGCCAGTGCGATGAGCGCTGCGGGGTCCTTGAAGCCGAAGGCCATGCGGGTGATCAGGCGGATCTTGGTGTTGATGCTCTCCACGATCCCGTTGCTCATGGAGTGCTCGGCTGCCGCCGTGATGGCGTCCCAGTGCTTGACGATGGCCCGTTGCAGCTTGACGAAGGGCTCCAGTCGGGAGCGGCGGGCCCAAGACACCCAGTCGAGGAGGGCCTCGGGGGTGTCGGGGCCGGACTTCAACGCCAGGCGAAGGGCCTCCTTGAGCAGGTATGCGCGGTGCAGGACGGGGTGGGCTTTCGCGATGAACTCCAGTTGCGCGCGCTGGTGTTCGGTGAGGTCCTCAGGGCGTTTCCACAGGGCCCAGCGGGCCTTCTTCAGTGACTTCGAGCCCGGGGTGGCGCGGCCCTTGCCGCCGCGCTCGGCGTTCCAGACCTCGCGGCGCACGGTGTCCAGGGCGTCGGTGGCCCACTGCACGACGTGGAACGGGTCCATCACCCGCACCGCCTGCGGGCAGCGCTCGGCGACTACCTTCGCTATCCAGTCGGCGGCATCCGCGGACACGTGGGTGATCTTCGCGGAGCGTTCAGGTCCGAGCAGGTCGAAGAAGGACCGCAGTGTCTCCTTGTCCCGGCCGGCCGCCGCCCACACGAGCCGGCCGCTGTCGTGGTCGACCACCACGGTCAGGTACTTGTGGTGCCGCTTGTAGGAGATCTCGTCGATGCCGACCCGGGTAAGGCCCGCGAGCAGGTCCACGCGCTGTTCGACGTCCGACCACACGCGGGCGCAGATGCCGCCGACCGTGCGCCAGCCGATCCTCAGCAGTTGGACCACCGTGGTCTTCGAGCAGTGCGTGGCCAGCCAGGCCACCGTGTCGTCGAAGGCCAGGGTGTGCCCGGCACCGTGGCGGGCCCAGGGCACGTGGGCGACGACCACACCGTGCTGGGGACAGGATACCCGCGGCGCGTCGGCCTCGATGAACGCCCGGACCACCCCCAGGTCCAGGGCACGCCAGCGCCGGCGGCCCTCGCCGTTGTCGAACCGGGCGCACCGGCGACCGCAGACCCCGCACCGCTGCCGCCGCCTCTTCGCCGGGCGGGCATGGGCCACGATCACCACATCCCAGGGGCCCGCCTCCGCGCCGTTGCCCTCCTCGGCCTCGACCGACGCGACCACCGTGTGTTCGACTCCGAGCAGCCGAGTCCATATGCTTGCAGATCGCACGCCGTATCCAGGTTCTTCCGTTTCGTACTGTCGCAAGTCGAAACGTAGCCGGGCTACGGCGTGTTCTGCGTATCAGCCCTGGTCAGCGACCCACGGAAGCGACAGGAGAGCCTGATTTCTTCGTGATCGACCTGCACACCCGAAAGGTGATCCACTCCGCCAATCACGGCCCGGTGGTGCCGAACTACGGGACGCTGCTCGCCGACCGGGGGTATGTATACGGGGCGTCCAGCTCAGATTTCGTCCGCTATGACCGGAAGACATTCGCGCGTACCGACCTGGTCGCGCTCGACGCGGACTGGTACGGCATCCCGCGAGCCGCGGTGGACGAGCGTGGCAGGTTCTACGCCATCCGCGATCGCAATCTGATCCGGATCGACGTCAGCCGCTGCTGAGCGACTCGTGACGACGTACAGGAGGCGCACGGGAATCCGCCAGGACGCCGAGGAGGTCGTCACCGCGGCGGCCGCCGGCGACCCCATCGCCTATGCCGAGTCCGACCGCCGCTTCGACTGGACCGGTAGACGGGGGCGCGGACCATGCGGTCCGGTTCGGCGGCGCGTGCGTAGCGTTTGACGGTGTTCAGCGAGACGTCCAGGCGTCGGGCGCAGGCGAGCAGACCGATGCCCTGATCAAGGAGGTCGTGGATCTGCCGCCAGCGCTCCCGTGTGGTAGCCGCGCGCTTGCCCTGCGGCAGTGGTGGGCCGAACTTGCTCCAGCATGAGGCGTGCCCGCCAACCTCCTTCAGTGCTGTCTCGTGCCAGGCCGTGCCAGAGATGCCACCGGTCGCTGACCTGGACGATTCCCGGGTTGGCGTCGGTGGTGGCCTGGGCGAAACCGCCGGAACCGTCCCGGCACATGAGGCGAATGCCGGGGTGTTCACGCAGCCAGGTGGTGACCGTGGCCCTCTTGTGGTCGGGCAGGACCTCAACGCTCTGTCCGGTATCGGTATCGATGATGATCGTCGCGTAGCGCTGGCCTCTGAGCAGGGCGAACTCGTCAATTCCGGCCACCGTGGGGGTCGGACGCCGTGGCAGCGGGGTCCGCATCAGACAGTTCACCGTCACCAAGGACAGGACCTGGTGCAATACAGTCAGCAGCTGGGCGGCGGCCGAGCCAGCCAGGACCACCGTGAGGGCCTCGACCAGCCGCCGCAGCGCAGGAGTCCTGCGCTGGTAGCGCTCGGTCAGCCCGTCGACCTGCTCGACGAACGTGGCCTTCGCGCAGCCGGAGTTCTCGCAGTACAGGCACCGCACCGAGACATCGATCACCACGGGTCTGCCGCCGATCGCCTCGTCGGCGACCCGCCGCACATAGCAGCTGTGGTCCCAGCCCGAGGGCTGCCCGCAAGCGGAACAGTCCACCGGCACCGCGTCCAGGGTCCGCACCGCGACCCTGACCAGGCTCTCGCTCGTATCTACCGTCTCGACCAGCACCGATGCCAGATGCGGCAGCAGGTCCGTCAGCTCGACATCACACGTCACCAGCCTGCCGCACCAGAGCACCCGACCGGACCGAAACCAAGCAACCGATCAACGCCTACGAAAATCTTGGAAGACCCAAAAACAAGACACTCCCGGTCCGCGAGGTGAAGGTGATGAGCGTGCACGGTCTGCTATTCCCCCGGCACGGCCCTCACCCAGGACCAGAGGGCCGACGGCGAGCGTGGCGCCGCGCTCACTGATCCGGGCCGCCGTCTCGTCCGCGTCCCTGACGGCGAAGTACGGCGTCCAGACGGCCGGATGGCCACCGCCTTGGCAGCATCCGATCCCGGCGACCGGTTCACCATGTGCCAGAGCCACCGAGAAGCCGCTGCCGAGCGTGCTGGGCCTGAACGTCCAACCCATGACACCGGCGTAGAAGGACTCTGCCGCGCGCAGGTCCCGTGCCATCAGGCTCACCCAGCAGGGCGCACCGGCCACCGGCACGGTTCCTTCAAGGGCTGGCATTCGGTGCTCCTGCGGGTGCCTGATGGACGTCAGGCCATGCCCGAGTTCGACGGGTGGGGGTGCGGAACAGGTCGCGCACCCGGTCCACCAGCCCGGCGCCCGGAACGAGCAGTCTGCTGGCGGGCGGGGTGTTCGGGAGCGAGGGATGGGGGCGGGTGGGCGCCGTTTCCCTGGCCCGGCGCACCAGCCGGCCGAGTTCGTCCAGCTTCTCGGGCGGGAGGGTGGCTGCGAGTTTCGGGAACAGTTCGCCCCGAGGACCTCCGCGTCGCCTCGGACCACCTCACTTCTGCACTCGGTTTCACTGAGGGCGAAGCAGCCTGACGATCAGGACGTCGTGACAGATTTGTGAGATATCTACGCTCGGCGAACAGCAAAAACAGCCTCTGACCTCGCAATGCCGGTGAGTTAGGACGTTTCTGCAGGTAGCGGCCGGTGTCTGGTGACTTTCAGCGAGTAGCGGACGTTACTGGGAGTGCGTGGCTGGTCTCGTCGCTTGATGGCGAACTTGTTCTTGGGTGGCTTCTTGACGCGCTCGCAGTGCCGGTCCCGACGGGCGGGGAGAAGGTCATCGAGGAGTTCGGCCGCGACAGCTTCCAGTGTCCAGCGGAGCCGGTTGGCGGTGGCGGCGACCTGGTTGGGGACGCCGAGGCGGACGAGTTGGACGGTGACGGCGAAGGAGATCCGGTCGGGGTCGATCCCGGCCTGCTGAGCGGCCTGGTGCTCGAGCGCGCATAGCGCGTGGTAGACGGTCAGGAGCGCGTAGACCTCCTGGGTGATGAGTTCGGGGGACTTGGAGCGCAGGGTGAAGCCGGCGCCGCGGAGGCGGTTCTTGATCTCTGCGAAGCTGTTTTCGATCTCCCACCTCTGGTGGTAGATCATGGCGATCCGCCTGGCCGGGGCCTGTCGGGGATCCAGCAGACTGGTCACAAGTCTGAAGGAATCCAAGCGAGTTGACCCGTCTTCGGCTCGGGTGAGTACGGTGTACTCGACGATCCGGACCAGGTGGCCCTGGGGTGTTTCGGAGATCGCGCGTCCCGCGGCGCGGGCCTGGCCCAGGCGGCGGGTCTCCGCCGGGGTGGGCATGATCGACAGATAGGAGCCGTCCGGCAGGACGCGCAGTGGCGTGAAGATCTGTCCCTTCTTGACCCGCCAGATCAGGTGGGCGCCGGTGGCCCGGGCGTCCGCCCACAGCTCGTAGCCGACGAAGTACCGGTCAGCCAGCAGCAGCATGCCCGGCGTCAGGCCGGCCAGCAGAGCGCGGCCGAGGGTGTACTCACTGGAGTGCTCGACGCCGTCGAAGGCCGCATCGACCAGGCCGTGGGTGCCGCATTCAACCAGTGCCATCAGCCTGACCTGCGGGTTCCCGCAGGTGTTGCTGGCCGGGCTGGAGTATCCGAAGGCCGTGGCGTTCTCCGCGGAGTCCGGCACATCCAGCGTGGTGCCATCCCAGGCGACCAGCCGCAGCCCGAAGGCGTACGCCTCGGCGGTGGCGGGCGTCGCCAGCGGGCCACAGGTCTGTTCGAACAACACGCGCAGTGGTTTCTCGCCCAGTCGCTGGCGGGCCTTGGTCAGGGCCGGGCTCGTCGGCAGCCGCTGAAGTCCGAGCCCCGGCAGGTTCCGCAGCTTCTCGGTGAGCGTGCGCAAGACCGCCCGGTATCCCGGCTGACCTGCACTTTCGGCACTGCTGAACAGGCAGAGCGCCAAGACGAAGTACATCACCGCCCGAGCCGGCAGGAGTCGTCGGCGAAGTTCGACGCGACCAGTGCGGTCCAACACCTCGTCGACGATCTCTGGTGTGATCCAGCGAGTCAGCACCCCAAGGCGGACCCGGTCCCCGAACCGCTCGCCGACCGGAACCCTCGGTGAGAGCTGCGAGTTGTGCGCGTCTACCCTGGCGGGCAGGACGGGCATGGTGGCAGACTGAGCGCCCAACGGAGCCCCGGTCAGACAGTCGGATCTTGGTCGATCTTCTGTCTTACCGGGGGCTCCGTTGCTGTGTCCGGCTCTCAGCTGAGTCCTCATCAGAACGTGACGAACTACCCAGCGTCACCAAGGGTGAAATCCACCCAAACCAACCATCGGTGAGCTCCTGACCAGCAGGGTTCCGCTAATTCACCGGCATTGCTCTGACCTCGGCCTTTTAGTGGATCACTAGGATGCGTGCTCCCCATCATAACCTTCTGTACGTCCTGTACATTTTTTTACGGATGCCCCCGCAGGCGCGTACAGACACCGGAGGAGAGGCCAGCCATGTTCCGCCCTGCCGCCCGTTACGTCCTGCCCGAGTTCACCGAGCGCACGACCGAAGGGACCCGCACCCTCGACCCGTACTCCAAGCTGCTCGCCGAGCGCATCGTCTTCCTCGGCACCCCGGTCAACGACACCGCCGCCAACGACCTGATCGCGCAGTTCATGTATCTGGAGCACGCCGCGCCCGAGCGGCCGATCTCCCTCTACATCAACTCCCCCGGCGGCTCGTTCGGCGCCATGTCCGCCATCTACGACACGATGGACTACCTCACCTGCGAGGTGGAGACGTTCTGCCTCGGCCAGGCCGGTTCCAGCGCGGCGGTCCTGCTCGCCGCGGGCGCTCCCGGCCGACGGCACGCCCTGCCCGGGGCCAGGGTCGTCGTCCAGCAGCCCGAGCTCCCGGAGCCGGTTCAGGGCCAACCGTCCGATCTGGAGATCGAGGCGCGGGAACTGGTCCGCGTCCGTGAGCTGCTCACCCGCATGCTGGCCCGCCACACCGGCCGCAGCGCCGAGCGGATCGCCGCCGACTTCGAGCGCGACCTCATCCTCGACGCCGCCGGAGCCAAGGCGTACGGGCTGGTGGACCACGTCCTGGAGAACCGCAGGACGTCGCTCCCGCCGAACAGCGCGAGGTGAACCGCCGATGCAGCCACCCCACCTCCCACCGCTGCCCGCACTGACGCGCGCCGAGGCCGAGTTCATCGACTGCTACCTGGAAGTGCTCGACCAGCTGGGCCGGATCAACCCCGCCCGCGGCAGCGACACCTACGGCGCGCTGCGCGCGGCCCAGGCACTCGCCTCGCGGTCGGGCGCCCTGCGGGACGCGCTCACCATGATGCACGAGCGGGGTGAAGCACAGATCCACGCCGCGACGTTGGCACGGGCCCTACGCGTGTTGGACGGGGAGCGGCGGGCCGGACGGGTCACCGTGCCCCCGGCCCCGATGAGTTGATCATCTCTCCGTAGGCGACACGCCCGGCACGCTGATCGAATTTTCTCGCTCGTCCGGCGCAAGGAATCCCCCGCGAGAGGGACAACTCGACTTGCGCCGCCGACGTGGACGGTGAGCGAAATATGCCGTTCCGTCGCTGGTACGGGACCGGTCGAGACGGTCTGACGAGTACCCAAATCACCCCTCGCTCAACCAAACAGACCATTAGTGGCGAACTTCGCATATCGCTGTTTTGCTTCGGAAATCCGGCAGCCGGTGAGTCAAGATCCGTGGGACGACAAGCCCCCGCCACCACGGCGAGGCGGTCCGGGCGGACGCCGAGTCCTGCCGCCGCCCGGATGACTGGTCGACAGAAGTGGATCGGCAGGAGTGGAGGACCCGAGCACAACGGGTCGACCGGCATCCGGTCGACCCTCGGGGTGAAGCCGCACCGCGCGGCCGGGCAACTTCGCCAGCCCGAACCCGACAGGTCATCCTTCACAGGCGGCTGACGAAGGGTTGCGCATGACTGCGCAGGTTCATGTCCCGTTTCTGATCGCCCGGGCCGGTACGGCCACGGTTCTGACCCTCGCCGCCGTCGGCGGCTCCATGATCGTCCCCGGCGTCGTGACCGACGCCCAGGCCGCGACGCGTGCGACCAAGGCGCTCAAGATCGCCGCGTCGAAGAAGGGATCGCCGTACCGGTACGGGGGCACCGGCCCCCACCGTTTCGACTGTTCCGGGCTGACGCTGTATGCGTTCAAGAAGGTGGGCAAGAGGCTCCCACGCACGGCCCAGCAGCAGTACAACAAGACCCGTCACGTCTCGGCGTCGAAGCGGAAACGTGGCGATCTGGTCTTCTTCCACTGGGGACGCAGCGTCTACCACGTCGGCATCTACGCCGGCAGGGGGAAGATCTGGCACTCCCCGAAGACCGGTTCCGTCGTGCGGCTGGAGAAGATCTGGACGAGAAGCGTCTGGTACGGACGAGTTCGCTGATCCCTCCGATTCTCCTCCGGCTCCCCCATTCACCACGTGCTTCAGTACACCAGGGGTCCGGTCACCAGGACCAGCCCCAGCGCGGTGAGCGCCGCGCCGCTGCCGCCCTCGATGGCGCGGGCGGTACGCGGCCGGCGCAGCCACCGGCCCAGGCGGTCCACCAGGAGCGCCACGGACGGGAACCAGATCAGCGCGAGCAGCACGACGACGGTGGCCAGCAGCAGGGTCCTGGGGAGGGGCGGCTGTCCGTCAGGGACGAATTGCGGCAGCAGGCTCAGGAAGAGCACGGGCGCCTTGGGGTTCAGAGCGTTGGTCAGAAAGCCCTGGCGCAGGGCGCGCCGCGCGCTGGTCGCCGTCGGCCCTCCGTCCACCCTCGTGCCCACGCCAGCATCCCTGGTGCGGCGCCATGCCGCGTGCACGCCACTGATTCCCAGATAGAGGACGTACGCCCCGCCGAGCAGCTGGACCGTGCTGAACAGGACGGGCACCGTGACCAGGACCGCCGCGAGCCCGGCGACGGCGAGCGCCGTGTGGATGAGCAGTCCCCCGGCGACCCCCAGCGCCGTGGCCACCCCGGCCGCACGCGAGGCGAGTGCGTTCCGTACGACCACCGTGAAGTCCGCGCCCGGCAGCGCCACCATCCCTGCGGCGACCCCGATGAAGGCGATCAGTTGTCCGTCCATGGGTCCACCATGGACCGACGTAGCCTTCAGCATGTACTTGCAATCTTCTGGGTCTGCCAAAAGGAACGCTTAATGTTCGACCCGACACGGCTCGCGGCGCTGGTGGCGGTCGCCGAGGCCGGTTCGATCACGCGCGCCGCTGCCCGCCTCGGCTACACCGCGCCCGCACTCTCCCAGCAGCTGGCCAAGCTGGAGCGGGAGGCGGGCGCCGCGCTGCTGGTGCGCCACCACCGTGGCGCCCGGCTGACGGCCGCGGGCGAGCTGCTGGTCGTACGCGCCCGGCGGGTCCTCGACGAGATGGACCGTGCGCGCCACGAACTGAGCCGACTGGCCGGGCTCTCCGGCGGACGCCTCCGGGTCGGCACGTTCACCACGGCGGGTATCCATCTGCTGCCGCCGGTACTGAGCGCGTTCCGGCGCGCCCACCCGGATGTGGAGCTGTCCGTCACGGACTACGAACCGCCCGGGGGGATCGCCGCCGTCGCCTCGGGTAAGGTCGATCTGGCGCTGACCCATGCGTACGAGCCGGGGCCCGCGGCGCCGGTGCCGTCCGGGGTCTGCGTGGAGCCGCTGCTGGTCGAGGAGCTGGTGCTGATCACTGCGGTCGGCCAGGTGCTGTCTGAGGGCACGGGACGGCTGCCGGTTACGGAGCTGGCAGACCGGCCGCTGATCAGCAGCGCACCGGCCCATCCGCCCCGCCGCGGGGTGGAGAACGCCCTGGCCGAGGTGGGGGCGACGCCCGCGGTGGTCTGCGAGTCGCCCGGCTACGCCCTGGTGTGCGCCCTGGTCAGCGCGGGGATCGGGATGGCGGTGGTACCGGAGATGGTCGCCGCGATGTCGCCGACTCCGCTGTCCGTGCGGCGGCTGGAACCCGCGGCGTTCCGGCGGACGATCTCGGTGGTGCACCACGGCGAGCGCGCGAGCGGAGCGGCGGCGACGCTGTGCGCGCTGCTGCGCGGCGGCTTCGGGCGGGCGACGTCGGCCCAGTGACGTGCGCCGCCCGCTCGGGCAGTCAGGTCTGGGCGGGTACGGTCCACGGGAGCGCGATCCAGACGGTCTTGCCCCCCTCGCTGGTGGGCGTCACCCTGAGACGACCGCCGCACTCCTTGGCCAGACAGCGGATGATCACCATGCCGCGGCCGTTGTCCTGCTGCACGGCAGCGGGCAGGCGCTGGGGCCGGCGGGGGTGACTGTCCGTCACCCCGAGGTGCAGCTGCTCCTCCCGCTCCAGCCGGAGGTCCACGGTGAAGGTGGGCGACTGACCGAAGGTGTGCTGGACGGCGTTGGTCACGAGTTCCGAGACGATGAGCCGGATGGTGTCGGCTGTCTCGGTGTCGTCGGGCAGTCCCCAGTCGGCGAGCACCCGGGCCACGTATCTCCGGGCTGCGGGGACCGAGACCGGCTCGCTGGGCAGAGTGACACGTGCTTCTTGATGGTCTGCCATGGCGAGCCGTCCCTTTCCCGCCCGGACCGACCCGCGACCGGTCCGGGATGTGCTTCGCGCCAGATTGCTACTGATGCTGCCCGCTGTGACGGCGATCCAACGAGATATGCATATATCTGTCGCTCGAAGCGGTGAACTCCGGCCCGGACAGGCGTGGGTGGCGTCACACTGGCCCCTCGGTACGAGAGGGAGGGAGGCCGCCGATGCAGCACGGCCCCGCAGTACGTCGCCGCAAACTCGGGGAGGAACTGCGGAGTCTGCGCCACGCGTCCGGACTGACCAGTCGGGACGCCGCACGGATCCTCGGCTGGCACCAGTCGAAGGTGAGCCGGATCGAGACCGGTGCGAGTGGGGTCAAACCGGCCGATGTGGGCCGGCTGCTTGATGCCTACGGCGTGGACGACGCACAGTTACGGGCACTTCTGGAGATGCTCGCGGGCTCGGCGGGCGGTGGTGGCACGGGCTGGTGGCACGCCTACCGCGGCCTCATCCCGCCCCAGTACCGGGACTTCATCAGTCTGGAGTCCCAGGCCCGGACCGCCCGCACATTGGAAACCTCGGTGGTTCCCGGGCTGCTGCAGACCGCCGACTACGCGCGGGCGGTGACCCGTTCATCCCTGGACGGCCTGCCCGCCGGTCAGCTGGACTCGCTGGTGGAGGTGCGGCTCGCGCGGCAGGGAGTGCTGCGGACGGATCCGCCGTTGCGGCTGACCGCAGTGCTCGACGAGGCGGTGCTGCGGCGCGAGGTCGGCGGGCGCCGGGTGATGCGGGAGCAGCTGCGCCATTTGGCACGGTTGTCCCAACTGCCCCATGTACAGGTGCAGTTGCTGCCATTCTCGGTCGGCGGATACATCGGCATCACTGGACCGTTCGTTATCTTCTCATTTCCGAATACTTCTGATCTGGATGTGGTCGTTCTTGACCATTTGACGAGTAGCCTCTACCTGGAGCGGAAAGAAGACCTTGAGGCGTACAGCTCGGCCTTCCGCACGATGCAGGCACACGCGCTGTCGCCGGAGCACTCGTTGGACCTCATCGCCGCGATCGACCGCGACGGTTAGGAACCTCAGACTGCCCGAGGGGGCCCGATGTCCGATTGCCTCGCACAGCACGAGTTACGGTGGCGGCGCAGTAGCCGCAGCACGGGTATGAACAACTGTGTGGAAGCGGCTCCGTTCGGCACGGAACAGCTGGCCGTGCGGGATTCCAAAGACGTGTCCAGGCCTCCGCTGCGGTTCTCCGCGGCGGCCTGGACTTCGTTCGTCTCCGGTCTGAACGACGGTCCGGTCGGCTGACCGGTCGGCTCCGTCAGGTCAGTGGCGCGGTCCGCAGGACGGTCGCCACCGCGGTCGCGATCTGCGCCTCCGTCAGATCGGCCCGTGCGGTGAGCCGCAGCCGCGAGATGCCGTCCGGGACCGACGGTGGGCGGAAGCAGCCCACCGTGATCCCGGCCGCGCGGCAGTCGGCCGCCCAGCGCACCGCCGCGTCCGGCGAAGGCGCCCTGACCGAGACGACTGCGGCGTCGGGGCGTACGGCGGTCAGCCCCTCCGCGGTCAGCCGTTCGTACAGTGTGGTGGCGACCGTACGGGCCCTGCCCGCGCGTGCCGGCTCGCGGCGCAGCAAGCGCAGGCTCGCGAGAGCCGCGCCCGTCGCGGCCGGTGCGAGCCCGGTGTCGAAGATGAAGGTGCGGGCCGCGTTGACCAGATGGTCGATCACCCGGGCCGGCCCGAGGACCGCTCCGCCCTGACTGCCCAGGGACTTGGAGAGGGTGAGGGTGGTGACGATCCCGTCACCACCCGCGAGACCGGCGGCGGCGAGGCCGCCGCGCCCGCCCTCCCCGAGCACGCCCAGACCGTGCGCGTCGTCGACGAGCAGCGCGGCGCCCTCCGTACGGCAGACGTCGGCCAGTTCCGGCAGCGGCGCGGCGTCTCCGTCGACGGAGAAGACCGAGTCGGTGACGGCCAGGGCGCGGCCGCCGTGCGCGCGCAGCTCCTTGGCGACGGCTCCGGGATCCGCGTGGGGTACGACGACGGTGTCCGCCCGGGAGAGGCGACAGCCGTCCACGATGGAGGCGTGGTTGCCCGCGTCGGAGACGATCAGGGAGCCACGGCCGGTGAGGGCGGTGAGGGCGGCGAGATTGGCCGCGTAGCCGGAGGAGAGGACGAGGGCCGCTTCGAAACCGCAGAATTCGGCGAGTTCGCGTTCGAGGTCGGCGTGCAGCGCGGTGGAACCGGTGACCAGCCGGGAGCCGGTGGCGCCCGCACCCCACCGGTGCGCGGCCTCGGCGGCGGCAGCGGTCACCTCGGGGTGCCGGGTGAGGCCCAGGTAGTCGTTGCTCGCGAGGTCCAGCAGTTCCGGCTCGGCGGGCCGGGGGCGCAGGGTACGGACGAGCCCGGCGTCCGCACGGCGGCGCGCCTCGTCATCGATCCAGTCGAACGGGGCGAAGGACATGGCGGCGGTCCCTTTTGTAGGCAGCTCACAGACCCTAACCGGGGGCGCGGCCCGTCATGGTGTGGCGATACACACACACCATGTGGGCTCTGTTGTCCGGTTCCTCCTTGGCTGTGGGCGGTGCTGTAAGCCAGGATCGTGACCATGGACCTCCTGAACACGTTGGTGGACAAGGGGCTGCGGCGCGAGCTGCCGACCCGCGAAGAAGCGCTCGCCGTGCTGGCGACCTCGGACGACGACCTCCTCGAAGTGGTGGCCGCGGCCGGGAAGGTGCGCCGTCAGTGGTTCGGCCGGCGGGTGAAGCTGAACTATCTGGTCAATCTCAAGTCCGGGCTCTGCCCGGAGGACTGCTCGTACTGCTCCCAGCGGCTCGGCTCGA
Organism: Streptomyces sp. NBC_01320; assembly: GCF_035974375.1. NCBI lineage: Bacteria > Bacillati > Actinomycetota > Actinomycetes > Kitasatosporales > Streptomycetaceae > Streptomyces > Streptomyces sp. NBC_01320. The sequence goes on along the minus strand of NZ_CP108390.1, from coordinate 9,276,351 downwards.
AGGCCGAGATCCTCAAGTACACCTGGCTGAAACCGGACGAGGCGTCGAATGCCGCCGCCGCCGGGGTGGCGGGCGGCGCGAAGCGCGTCTGTCTGGTGGCGAGCGGCCGCGGTCCGACGGACCGGGACGTCGACCGGGTGTCGCAGACGATCGAGGCGATCAAGGAGCAGAACGAGGGCGTCGAGGTGTGCGCCTGCCTCGGTCTGCTCTCCGCCGGGCAGGCCGACCGGCTGCGTTCTGCGGGCGCCGACGCGTACAACCACAACCTCAATACGTCCGAGGGGACGTACGGGGACATCACCACCACCCACACCTATGCGGACCGGGTGGAGACCGTCCAGCAGGCGCAGGCCGCGGGACTCTCGGCGTGCTCCGGACTGATCGCCGGGATGGGTGAGAGCGACGCGGATCTGGTCGACGTCGTCTTCTCGCTGCGCGAGCTGGACCCGGACTCGGTTCCGGTGAACTTCCTGATCCCGTTCGAGGGGACCCCTCTCGCCAAGGAGTGGAACCTCACCCCGCAGCGCTGTCTGCGCATTCTGGCGATGGTCCGGTTCGTCTGCCCGGATGTCGAGGTCCGGCTCGCGGGCGGCCGAGAAGTGCATCTGCGCTCGATGCAGCCGCTCGCCCTGCACCTGGTCAACTCGATCTTCCTGGGCGACTATCTGACCAGTGAGGGCCAGGCGGGGCAGGCGGATCTGGACATGATCGCGGACGCCGGTTTCGAGGTGGAGGGCGCGGGCACGACGACGCTGCCCCGGCACCGTACGGACGCGGCGGCCGAGGCGGAGACCGGTGGCGGCTGCGGCTCGCACGCGGGGGGCTGTGCGCCCTGCGGTGACGTGGCCGACGAGCCGGGGGACGCCGAGGCCGGGACGCCGGGCGCGCGTACGGATCTGGTGGCGGTCCGCCGTCGTGGCGCGGGAACGGATCTCGCACCCAATGCCTGAGCCCCTCTCCCCGGCCGAACTGCGGGCCCTGGACCGGGACCACGTCTGGCATCCGTACGGCCCGATGCCGGGCCGGCAGGAGCCGCTGGTCGTGGAGTCCGCGTCCGGGGTACGTCTGCGGCTCGCCGAACCGGCCCACGGGCAGATCGAGTTGGTCGACGGCATGTCGTCCTGGTGGTCGGCGGTGCACGGCTACAACCACCCGGTGCTCAACGAGGCGGCGCGTGGCCAGCTGGACCGGATGAGCCATGTGATGTTCGGCGGGCTCACCCATGAGCCCGCCGTGCGGCTGGCCGCCAGGCTGGTCGAGATCACACCGGAGCCGCTGCGCCATGTCTTCCTCGCCGACTCGGGTTCGGTGTCGGTCGAGGTCGCGGTGAAGATGTGTCTGCAGTACTGGAACTCGACCGGAAAGCCCGCCAAACAGCGGCTGCTGACCTGGCGCGGCGGCTACCACGGGGACACCTGGCAGCCGATGTCCGTCTGCGACCCCGAGGGCGGCATGCATGAGCTGTGGTCGGGCGTGCTGCCCCAGCAGGTCTTCGCCGACGAGCCGCCGGGCGGTTTCGACGAGGAACCGGATGAGACGTACATACAGCATCTGCGGGGGCTGATCGCGCAGCATGCCGATGAGCTGGCCGCGGTGATCGTGGAGCCGGTGGTGCAGGGTGCGGGCGGGATGCGGTTCCACTCCCCCGGCTATCTGCGGGTGCTGCGCGAGGCGTGCGACGCCCATGACGTGCTGTTGGTGTTCGACGAGATCGCGACCGGTTTCGGGCGTACGGGGAAGCTGTTCGCCGCCGGACATGCCGGGGTCTCCCCCGACGTGATGTGCGTCGGCAAGGCGCTGACCGGGGGCTATCTGACGATGGCGGCGACCCTCTGCACCTCACGGGTGGCGGACGGTATCTCGCGCGGCAAGGTCCCGGTGCTTGCGCACGGGCCGACCTTCATGGGCAATCCGCTGGCCGCATCGGTGGCCCTCGCCTCGATCGATCTGCTGCTCGGCAAGGACTGGCAGCAGGAGGTCAAGCGCCTGGAAGCGGGGTTGCTGGGCGGCCTGGCCGGGGCCAGCGCGATCGCAGGTGTACGGGATGTACGCGTTCTGGGCGCCATCGGCGTCGTACAGCTCGATCACGACGTGAACATGGCGGCAGCCACCGAGGCCGCGGTCCGTGAGGGCGTGTGGCTGCGCCCGTTCCGGGACCTGATCTACACGATGCCGCCGTATGTGACGGGCGACGACGATCTGGCGCGAATCTGCCGTGCGGTGTGCGCGGCGGCGCGGGAGGGCTGAGATGTCGGTACTGATGGTGAGCGGTACGGGTACGGAGATCGGCAAGACGGTCGTCACGGCGGCCGTGGCCGCGGTGACGGTCGCCTCCGGGCGTTCGGTGGCCGTGCTCAAGCCTGCCCAGACGGGCGTTGCGCCGGGCGAGCCGGGCGATGTCTTCGAGGTGCGCAGGCTTGCCGGCGAGACGGTGACCGGCCTCGAACTGGCGCGGTTCCCCGAGCCGTTGGCGCCGGACACGGCCGCGCGGCGGGCGGGCCTGGCGCCCGTGCGCCCGGAACAGATCGCGGAGGCGGCCGAGAAGCTCGCCATCGAGCACGATCTGGTGCTGGTCGAGGGCGCGGGAGGGCTGCTCGTACGGTTCGACGACGCAGGCGCCACGCTCGCGGACGCGGCGCGGCTGCTCGGCGCTCCGGTCCTGGTCGTGGCACCCGCAGGGCTCGGCACGCTCAATTCCACCGCGCTGACCTCGGAGGCGCTGCGGACGCGTGGGCTGGAGTGCCTGGGCGTGGTCGTGGGCAGCATGCCCGCCGAACCGGATCTGGCCGCGCGCTGCAATCTCGACGATCTGCCGGTTGCGGCGGGCGCGCCGCTGCTGGGCGCCGTACCGGCGGGCGCGGGCGCCCTCGCGCCCGCCGAATTCCGTGCCCGGGCGGCGAGTTGGCTGACCGCGGAGCTGGGCGGGAACCGGACCGCCGACTGACGGCTGAGTGGCCCGGGACGGGGCAGAATCAAAGTAGCCGTACTTTGCCGGCCGGGGTTTCTCACGTCGGGCAGCTCCGGTCGGGCGGTCCCGCCCGACCGGAGCTGCCCGGTGCAGCCGGTCCTGTCGAGGAGGTCCGTCATGCATCTGCGGAGCACGAAGATCCCGAAGGACGCGGTGCACCACCCGGTCTTCGCCCGGTTCTACGCCCGCATGAGTGTGGCGGCGGAGACCAGGGCCGGGATGGCGGCCATTCGCTCGGAACTGCTCGCCGGCCTGTCCGGACGCATCATCGAGATCGGCGTGGGCAACGGTCTGAACTTCGCCCACTATCCGCCCGCCGTCTCCGAAGTGGTGGCGATCGAACCCGAGCGCGCCCTACGTCAGTTGGCGGTACGGTCCGCGCTGCGTGCCGGCATTCCGGTGGATGTCGTACCGGGTGCCGCGGAGGCGCTGCCGGTGAAGAGCGAGGCGTTCGACGGGGCCGTCGCGTCACTGGTGCTGTGCACCGTACGGAATGTCGAACGGTCGCTCGCGGAGATCGAGCGGGTGCTGCGTCCCGGCGGGGAGCTGCGCTTCTTCGAGCACGTGCGGGCCGATGACCGCGCCATGGCGACGGTGCAGCGGGCACTGGACCGCACGGTGTGGCCGCTGCTGGGCGGCGGGTGTCATACGGCGCGGGACACGCTCACCGCGATCGAGGAGGCCGGGTTCGTGGTGGAGACGTACCGCAAGGTGAAGATGCCGGACTGGGGGATCCGGCTCCCCACTTCTGAGTGCGTCCTGGGCGTGGCCCGTCGGACGACCGTGGTGGACACCTCCTGAGACGTGCGGGCCTGTCTTCCGGATCAGGCGCTAGTCGTCCTGCTCAAGCCGGTCCGCGAGCGCCCGCAGCGCGTCGGCGAGGTCCTTCTTCGTGGGCAGCTCGTCGATCTTCTTGTCGAGCTCGTCGAGCCGCTTCTCCAGGTCGTCGAGGCTCGCCGGTTCGCTGGGTGCGGGGCTGCCGGTGGGATCCGGGTTGTCGGTGGGATCCGGGCCGACAGTGGGGTCCGGGGGTCCGGTCGGGCTCGGCGCATCGCTCGGGCTGGGGTCGACACCGCCCGAACCGCTCACGCTGCCGCTATCGGAGCCGCTGCCGTCCGTGCTGCCGCCGACGACCTCGCCCGTGCCGGGCTCGGACGTCGCGGTGGGGACAGGGGTCGGATCGGCCGAGCCGTCGTCCGGCGCGCCGACGGCGATCGCTCCGCCGACTCCGAGCACCAGGGCCGCCGCGGCGCCCACGACCGCGACCGTCATCCGTCTCGCACGTGTGTTCCATATATGTGTCATGTGCCGGACGTTAACGATGCTTCACGACGGAAGGCGGTATTCCAGGGAACTCACACAACAGGATTCACAGACTCCACTGACGCAGTTCGTCGGCGATGGCCCGGACGTCGGCCTTGCCCTCCTTGACCAGCCGGGCCAGGTCGCGCACCTGCTCGGCCGACGTGATGACCTTCAGCCCGGAGGCGACGAGATAGCCGTATGCGACGGCCGAGGCGAACATCGCGTTGGAGTGTTCGAGCGCGGGGACATGCAGGAGCAACTGCAGGAGCGCGGCCGCCCTGGAGTGCGGATCGCTGTAGACGGCGCTGCCGAAGATCTCCGCCTCATGGCGGGCGACCGCGGCGACGAGCGCACCCCAGTCGACGACCTGCGGGTCACCGGGCGTCTTGTGCTCGGCGACCATGAGCAGCCAGGAGAGGTCGATCCGGAGGTTCAACGGTTGCCTTTGCGCTCCGGGCCGAACTCCTCGGCGAACACCGACTCGTACTGCTTCATGAAGTCGGCAGCGGCTTCGACAAAGGTGTGTCCGACTTCGCCCGCATCCTGCTTGACGAGTTCCTCTATGTAGCGGTTCACGCTCATCCCCCTCTGCAGGGCGCGCTGCCGCGCGGCCTCGGCGGTGGCCTCGTCCACTCGTACGTTCAGCTGAGTCTTGGGCACTCCACCAAGCTAGCGCGGGATTGCTAGCACCGGCAAGAGGGCGGTTCGGCGTACGGATGCGGCTCGCCCTTGGCAGAGTAGGTGGACCGTCCATCGACTGAATCTGCTGATCCAGCACGTCCGGGCCACCCGCGACCGTCGTGCGGCCGTGCGCGAAGTGCTGCCGAAGACACCTCACCTCGACGAGGACCAGGCGCTGGCCCTGCCGCTGTTCACGGTGGGGACGATCCGGCAGATGGCCGCACAGCTCAGAGAGCAGCGGGAGCGCTACGGCTTCTCCTACCTGACGGTGCCAGAGCCGAACATGAAGGCGTTCGCCCCGGTCCTCCAGGAACGCGCGGGGAGCTGACCGCATGGCGGAATTCGTTCGACGGTGCGGCGGGCCCGATGATGAGGTAAAAGCATGAATGATCTCGCGATCCGCGCAGCGGCACCGGCCGACCTCGACGCCGTCCTCGCCTTCTGGAAAGTGGCGGCGGAAGGCACCAGCATCAGCGACGACCGGGACGGCATCGATCGACTGGTCGCCCGCGACCCCGGAGCCCTCATCCTCGCGGAACGTTCCGGCGAGCTCGCCGGAACGGTGATCGCGGGCTTCGACGGCTGGCGGTGCCACCTCTATCGGCTCGCGGTCCATCCGGACCGGCGGCGGCAGGGCGTCGGCCGGGCGCTGCTGACGGCGGCGGAGGAACGATTCGTACAGCTGGGCGGACGGCGTGGCGATGCGATGGTGCTGAACCGCAACGAGCTCGCACACCACGCCTGGCATGCGGCGGGGTATGCGCCCGAGCCTCAGTGGAGCCGCTGGGTGAAGCACCTCAAGGACTGAGACCGTGGGCCGGGACACTCTCGGAGATCACCCGCATGCGGCGCAACTTTGCCCTTCCTTTACCATGGATGTTCATATGACCGCCCCTTCCCGAAAGGTGTGAGCGTCCGCCCATGGGCGAGCCTCCCAGTAGCCGACATCGCCGACGCCAGGCGAGCCTCCTGCCCCTGCCCGATCATGGGACGGAGGTGAACCGATGACCGAAGTGCTTCTGCTGCTCGTGGCGGTCCTGCTCTCACTCGCCTGCGGTGCCTTCGTCGCCGCCGAGTTCTCTCTGACCACCGTCGAGCGCGGCCAGCTCGAACGAGCCGTGGAGCGGGGTGAACGGGGCGCGGCGAGCGCCATGAAGGCGGTGCGCAGTCTCACCTTCCAGCTCTCCGGCGCACAGCTCGGCATCACCGTCACCAATCTGGTCGTCGGCATGCTCTCCGAACCGTCGATCGCGAAGCTGATCCGCGGCCCGGTGGAGGCCACCGGCCTGTCCCCGAGCGTCTCGTCCTCGCTGGCGCTGGTACTCGGAACAGCGCTGTCCACGGTCTTCCTGATGGTCGTGGGCGAACTCGTCCCGAAGAACTGGGCGATCTCCTCGCCGCTCGCCGTGGCGAAGGCCGTGGCCACCCCGCAGCGTGCCTTCACCGCGATCTTCCGGCCCTTCATCAGCCATCTCAACAACACGGCCAACCGGATCGTGCGCCGCTTCGGTCTCGAACCGGCCGAGGAGCTGGCCTCCGCCCGCAGCCCGCAGGAGCTGGTGGCGCTCGCACGCCACTCGGCCAAGGCGGGCGCGCTGGAGGCGGACACCGCGGAGCTGTTCGTCCGTACCCTCAATCTGGCCGAACTGACCGCGGAGAACGTGATGACCCCGCGGGTCCAGGTCACCGCGCTGGAGGTGCAGGCGACCGCCGAGGACGTCGCCAATGCCACCAGGGCGACCGGACTGTCTTGCTTCCCCGTCTACCGGGGCAGCCTCGACACCGTCGTCGGTGTCGCGCACATCAAGGACGTCCTGGCGATCCCGGCCGAGGAGAGGTACCGCAAGCGCGTGTCGGAGATTTTGCGCGAACCCCTGCTCGTACCGGAGAGCCTCACGGTGGACCGGCTGCTCGACAGGTTGTCCAGCAAGTTCCCGATGGCCGTCGTCATCGACGAGTACGGCGGCACGGCCGGTGTCGTGACGCTGGAGGACATCGTCGAGGAGGTCGTCGGCGAGGTGCGCGACGAGCACGACCCGCACGAGACGCCGGACCTCGCACCGGCGGGTGAGGACGCCGACGGGCGCACCCTGTGGTCGGCCGACGGCGCCGCCCGCATGGACCAGTTGCGGACGATCGGACTGCGGGTGCCGGACGGACCGTACGAGACGCTCGCCGGACTGATCGCCACGGAAGTCGGCCGGATCCCTGTCGTCGGTGACTCCGTCGAGCTGGCCGGCTGGCGGCTCGACGTCGTGGACGCCTCCGGGCGCCGCGCCGCACGGGCGCTGCTGCACGCACCGCTGCCCGGCTCCGACGACGAGACGGAGGACGGACAATGACCGCCGTCCAGCTCTTCATCGGTCTGATGACCCTGGTCGTCAACGCGTTCTTCGTCGGCGCGGAGTTCGCGCTGATCTCCGTGCGCCGCAGCCAGATCGAGCCCCAGGCGGAGGCCGGGAACCGGCGTGCGCGGAGCGTCATCTGGGGCCTGGAACATGTGTCGGCGCTCCTCGCGGCGGCGCAGCTCGGCATCACGCTCTGCACGTTGGTCCTCGGCATCGTCGCCGAACCGGCCATCGCGCATCTGCTGGAGCCGGTCTTCGACGTGGTGGGTGTGCCGCACGGACTGGTCCATCCGATCTCGTTCGTGATCGCACTGACCCTGGCGACGTATCTGCACATGCTGCTCGGCGAGATGGTCCCGAAGAACGTCGCACTGGCCGAGCCGGTACGGACCGTGCTGCTGCTCGGTCCGCCGCTGGTCACCCTCGCCAGGGCTCTGCGGCCGGTGATCTTCACGGTCAACGCCTTCGCCAACACGCTGCTCAAGCTGCTGCGGGTGGAGACGAAGGACGAGGTGTCGTCGACATTCTCCGACGACGAGCTGGCCCGGCTGGTGCAGGACGCCGGTGACGCCGGGCTGGTCGACGACCGCGCCGCCGAGCGGCTGCACCACGCGCTGGAGCTTGGCCGTCGCCCGGTACGGGACGTCGTGCTGCCGGTCGAGAAGGTGGTCTACGCCAGGATCGGGACGACACCCGAGGAGCTGGAACGGCTCTCGGCCGAGACCGGATTCTCGCGCTTCCCGGTGATGGACAGCGAGCAGCGGATCCTGGGGTACCTCCATGTGAAGGACGCCCTGGACGCCGCGCCACGCGATGTGCCGTTCCCGGTCACCGCGATGCGGCCGATCGCCCGGGTGCGGGCGGCGACGCCCCTCGACGACGTGCTGACCGCGATGCGCCGGAGCCGTACACACCTGGCGGCAGTGCTCGACGAGGCCGACAGGCTCGCCGGCATGGTCACGATGGAGGATGTGCTGCGCGAGCTGGTCGGACGGCCGCAGGCACGCTGACGGACGGACCGGGGTTACGCGACAGCGCTCACGGGCGTGGCCCCGCGCCGGGGCGCGAGCGGCGGGGCCACGTGGCGGGGGACGCGCCACGTGGCCGGCCGGAGGACCGGGACAGGCTGACGGGCCATGGCAGTCTCCACCGCACTCTGATCATGTGCCCTGGTCGTAGGGCGCCTCATGCTCACTCCCGGCCTGTTGCCGACCGGGCCGCTCACCGCGCCCGGCCTCGTCCGGTCGGCCCTGCCGATCGCCTTCGCGCAGGTTTTGTACGGCCGGCTGCCGCGGGCGCGGTGGCCGGCCCGGAGCTCGGGGACGGTCGTCGCGGGCTCCGGGCTGCGGCCGGCCCTCAGCGACTGCCCCCGCCACCGGACGCGGGGCGCGGCTCCGCCGCGGAAGGGGCCGGACCCCACCGCGATACGATCCCATGGCCATGGAAATGAATGCCTCCTACACCAGTCTTGTCGCGGTCGGCGACTCCTTCACCGAGGGCATGTCGGACCTGCTGCCCGACGGCTCGTACCGCGGCTGGGCCGATGTCCTCGCGAGCCGGCTCGCCGCACGCACCCCCGGGTTCCGGTACGCGAACCTCGCCGTGCGCGGGAAGCTGATCCGCCAGATCGTGACCGAGCAGGTCGATGCGGCCGCCGCCATGCAGGCGGACGTCGTCACTCTGGTCGGCGGTCTCAACGACACCCTGCGGCCCAAGTGCGACATGGGAATGGTGCGCGGCCGACTGGAAGAAGCCGTGGAACGCCTCGCGCCGTCGTGCAAGAAGCTCGTGCTGATGCGCAGCCCGGGCCGCAACGGACCAGTCATGGAGCGCTTCCGCCCCCGCATGGAGGAGCTGTTCTCCCTGGTCGACGAGTTGGCGGACCGCCACGGTGCGCTGGTCGTCGATCTGTACGGGGCACCGGCACTCGGCGATCCCCGGCTGTGGGACGTCGACCGGCTGCATCTGACGGCCGAGGGACACCGCAGGGTCGCCGAGGCGGTCTGGCAGACGCTCGGGCTGCCACCGGAGCACGACTGGCAGACGCCACTCCCCACCGCGGTGCCCCCGCGGTGGGCGACACGGCGCGTCGACGACCTCCGCTTCGCGCGGCAGCATCTGGCGCCGTGGATAGGGCGGCGTCTGACCGGCCGGTCGTCCGGGGACGGACGGACCGGCGCCCAGTTCAGCTCTGAGCTGGGGAAGGCATTCTGGGTCACCCCCGAGGACGCCCTCGCCCCGGGCCCGGTGGCGACCTGGCGCCGGGTGGACGACGCCCGCTAGTGCCCCTCCCGGCAAGGCACTGGACCAGGGGCACCCTCGGCTCGGCTGTCGGACATACGTGTCCCGACGCGTGCCCGTCCTCCGCGCACTCAAGGTGCTCGGTGTCCAACCGGACGAGGGCCTGGGGCGCCACGAGCAGCTCGTGCCGGTTCATGAAAGACAGTCGAACGTCCGGCATTGACAACCGGGCGTCGCGGGCTGCCACGTGCTCGAATGGGCGATGCGTCAGGCGTGGCAGCTGCTGCAGCTGCCGGCCGTGAGGTGCGGGCCCCTCCGCCAGTCCGGGGGCGACGCCCATGAGGCGGTCCGCGCGGCCTGCCGCCGCTCCGCGAACTCCCGGTTGGTGAGCGTCTGTCGGCGATAGGCGTCGGGGAGATCCGGCATCGACAGCAGCCGGTCGCAGGCCCGGAGCGATCCGTCGATGTCACCGACCCAGCAGGCGGTGACCGAGTACTCGAAGAGCAGCCCCCAGCGGTACACCCAGGGCTGGACGAACAGCAGGTCGTCCGGCGCTTCCCGGTCGAGTCCCGCGCAGGCGAAGGCGTGCGCGGTGTGATGGCGGCCGAGGCCGCGCAGCCGCGAGGAGAGTTCGTAGCAGGCTTCGAGCCGTTCCGGGCGGGCCTCCCAGGCGCGCGAGAAGGCATCCATGGCGGACGGCCAGTCGTCGGAGTCGGCTCGGAGGATCCCGGCCTGCAGTAGCGAGCAGTACACCTCTTCGCTCCAGCCCCCCATCTGCGCACGGCGCTCGTACAGCGCGATCGCCTTCTCCCTCTCGCCGAGGTCGCGCATGGTCTGGGCCAGATAGAAGACGGTGCGGGTATTGGCGGGGTCGCGTTCGAGCTCGGCGCCGAGCAGCCGTGCGTCGCGTTCGAATTTGTCGTGCCGCGATCCTCCGTCGTCGTGGTCCTCGATGACGAGAGCGTCCAGCAGCTCCTGGTCGTCGCGCTGGTCAGTGGTGAGGAACTCGTGGGCGACGCCTTCGTACCGCCAGGCGATGTCACCGCGGACCAGGCGCTTGCTGCGGCACTCGGTCGCGCCCTCGTGCCGCAGCACGTACGAGTCGGCGGTCAGCAGGGGCAGTGGACCGGTCCTGCGGACCACCAGGTCGGCGTCCAGGAGAAGCAGGTAGTCGGCTTTGGCGTGCGCACGCCGGATGTTCAGGCTCCGGTTGTGGCCGAAGTCCACCCAGGGGTCCTCGTGGAGTTCGCCCGGGATGCCGTCGAGTGCGGCACGGATCAGCCGTTGGGTTCCATCGGTCGAACCGGTATCGGAGATCACCCAGGTGTCCACCAGACCGCGGACGGAGGCGAGACAGCGCTCGATGACGCGCGCCTCGTTCTTGACGATCATGCACAGGCAGATGGACGGCTTCATGGCAACACCAATCCCCGGCAAGTAGGTCCGAGAGACGTTAGGGAAACCGCCCGGGAAGGTGGTGGCGGCACGCCGGAGTCGGGCACCCGGGTCACCGTCGCGCGGGTCTCCCACGGCATCGCGGCCCGTCACCGGGGCAGTCACGCCGTTGCCGCTGCCGACCGGACGAAACCAGGTCGATCGGACCCTCTTCCACGCCGGCTCCCACCCCTCAGAAGGGTGAGTCGGCAACCTGTCCCACCTCCCAGGGACCGCCTCAGCACAGTCCGAGGGATCGTCAGACCGGGCCCGGATGCCGTCCGGTCCGAAGCGGTCCTGACCGAACCCAGCCATGACAGCGTGGTTCTGCCCCACCGGGGGGTGAACTCCCCGTCCAGGGCCTGTCTCAGCGTGCGCTGGAGTCGCTCTGGGCGCCGTTCCGGTTGCCCTTCACCGATTCCGAGGTCTGCCCAGGGTCCGGTACCTCCGACTTCCCCTTGTCCGTCCGGTCCTTCTCCTTCGATGTCTGGGGACCGAGAAGCCCGTCGCAGTAGCCCGGCACCGCCGATGCGCCACCGGCCGCAGCCTCCAGGCGGTCGAAGGCCGTAGCGTCCGCGGCCTTTCCCTTCCCCTGAACCCGGCGGTACGCACGGCAGTGCGCCTCGTCGTCCTGTGCCTGGTCCGGGTGGCCGGCGGAGCGACCGACGCCCGGCAGATCCGTCGGCCCTTGTCGTGTACGTCCTGCGGCGGGATTCGGCGCACCTGACTGGGGGCTGCCGGGAGCATCGGATGCGGTGGAGGCACTCCTCGCGGGGTGTGCGGGACGCGTCCGGTCGCGCCGGTCGTCATCGAACGGCGTAGGCATCGCGCCCGACCCCGCGGCCACCGCGACCCCGCCGAGCGTCGCCGCGGCCGCGAAGCCGGCGATCATCGCCCGCGCCGAGCGGACGAAGCGCAGCCGCTCGACCGGTCGCCAGTCATCGCGTCTGCGACGCCGCAGCGGCGACACGGGTGCGAGTGCCCCCTCGTCGCGCGCCGACCGGAAGGCATCAAGCGCTCGCTGCTCGGCTACGGGGCCGGCCTCACCGGAACGTTGCACGGCTGCCAGCAGAGCGGCCACTTCGGGGGATACCGGCGCATCGGTCGCCTGTGGCGATTCATCTCTCATGTCTCATCTCTCAGCGTGCGGCGCGACGTAGACGTCACACTGCCCGACCCTCCTGATCCCAGATGCTCGGCCAGTCTCTTCAGTCCACGGTAGGCGGAGGTGCGTACGGCCCCCGCACGTTTGCCGAGCACCCGCGCCGTCGCGGGACCGTCGAGGCCGACCACGACACGGAGCAGAACGGCTTCCGCCTGCTCCCGCGGCAACTCGCGGATGAGTGCGAGTGCCTGCTGGGTGGAGAGCGTCTCCAGGGCGGATCCGGCGGTGTCCTGACTGTCCGGCAGTTCGAGGATGTCCTGCTCCAGAAGTGCGGTGCGCGGCCGCCGCCGCTGCCTGCGCAAGTGGTCAAGCGCCCGGTGCCGAGCGATCGTCGCGGTCCAGCCGCGAAACCCCGCCCCGTCCCCACGGAACCGTCCGAGATCACGGGATATCTCCAGCCAGGCGTCGGACGCCACGTCCTCGCCGTCCTCGCCGACCAGTCCCCGTACGTAGCCGAGCAGCCCGGGATGAACCAGCCGGTACGCCACGGCGAAGGCCTCCTCGTCACCTTGCTGAGCCCGCTCCACCGCAGCGCCGAGTTCGGCGTCGTCCAACTGCCCGCGGCGCTGTTCCCCGCCTTTGGCCACACTTTCCTCTTCGTACCGACTGCGTCCGACGTATACCGCCCCGAAACGGCTCACCGGGCCCTCGTCCCTCGGCCCGTCCACCCCTCTACTTCCTCTGCGTGACGGCACACAGAAATGTCACAGCCAGGGGGTCCGCAATGCGAGGGCAACTTGCTGCGCGAGCCCGGATCCGCCCAGGTCACAGGGCGGCGACGGGGCGGCGGGCGCGCCCGTGCAGCAACAGGTAGAAGCGCTGGAGCGACTCCTCCGACGCCGACTCGAATCGGTTCGCCACCTTCCCGATCGGGTTCCAGAGCCGCCCATCGGGCATGCGGACACCCGCCGGCTGTCCGAACAGCTCCCGCTGGCCGTCGTCGAGGTCCACCCACCGGCCGCCGGCCCGGCGCACCATGACTTCGCCGGTGTACGCGCCCAGCCCCCGCAGAAACGGCTCGACCTGTGCCCGCTCCGGCCGGCTGCGCCGCAGCCCGTCGACGATCAGGTCGACGAGCCGCAGGCTGACCACGGAGTAGTCGAGCGGCAGTCGGTTCCGCTCGGTCAGCTGCGTGACGAAGCGCGTGACATAGGCACGCATCTCCGACACCGCAGGAAGCTTCTCAAGATCACCATCCATGCCTGCCCCAGCGACGGACGGCCGGAGAGCATCACAGGTATCGGACGTGTCTGTTCTCATACGGCGAGTTCCAGCCAGTTGTACAACCCACCGTCCCTCTCACGCGTCGGCGGGCTCCACCGCGTCAGCCGATGGCGATACGCGGATGGGCGGAGGGCTTGATCCACGCCATGATGCTGTCCATGGAGGAGCGCGGCACCGAGACGCACCCCGCGGTCGCCCCGCTCCCGTTGACGTGAAGGAAGATTCCTGCCCCGCGACCGGGGGTGGCCGGCCAGCGGTTGAAGTTGATCACCAGTGCCTTGGCGTACTGCGTCGGATAGTTGACAAGGTGTTCGCTCCCCCGGTCGCCGGTCTCGACAAGGGGGAAGTCCGCACCGGCGGAGGAGTGCATCGAGTTGTAGTACTTCGACTCCGGATCCTCCACCCACCAGTGGCTGGAGTTGACCCGGGTGTACGGCATGGCCGTGCCCCCGGCCTCGACACCGAAGCCTTCGGTGATGGTGTACGTCCCCGAGGGCGTGGTGTACGTGCTCTGCTTGCGGGTCGCACCGTCCGCGACACCGTTCGACCCGACCCGGCCGCTCGTGGAGAGGACCGATTTCCAGCCGGCCGAACCCTTGGCCCACGCCGTGACGGTGGCGTACGAACCGCTCGCCTTCACGGTGATGAGCTGCGTGGCGTCACCCACGGAAGCGGGCACGGGGAATGAGGGCGCCGATGTCGGTGCCTGGGCGGCCCCCGTACCGCCGTCCGCGTGCGTCCCCGTCCCTCCGACGGAAGGCGAACGGTTGCCGGACGGCTTCACGGATACGGAGGCGGACGCAGAGGCGGAGGCCGACCCGGAAGGGGACGCGGAGGCGGAGGCCGAGGCGGAACTACTGGGAGAGTGGGACGCGTTCGGCACCTTCGCAGCCTCACTCCGGGAACTCGGCACGACATCTGCGGCAGAGACGCCGTGATCCTGGCGGCCGCAGGCCGACGCCAGGAGCATGACGCCGGTACCGGCCATGATGATGGGCATCTTTCGGGAAAAGGGCAGCACGGTGCATTCCTCCGGGGACAGGTGAAGTGGGCATCCCGGCCGCCGGCGAGAAAGGCGGGGAGAAGGCGGGACGGTGAGAGCGACGCGGTTATACATCAGCTCGTCATCGACATGCGAGCCGGCGAATATTTCGGACGAATCGCCACCAGCTCGACCACGGGCGGTCCACCCACCCCATCGCCGCCCCCGCCGTCACCACCCAAACCATGATCTACGCCACTCGAGGCCGAGCTGTGTGACGTTTCGACACCTCCATGCGCTGGGTACACCAGGCCGCCTGTGTGACGGGTGTGCCGTCGGCGAACTTCTCCGAGGGGTGGGGCATTTGAGCCCGCGCACGTCGCATGCGTACAGAGCGATGAGCCTGAAACGCCGCGCCTGGCTGACCGTCGGCGCCGTCGTTCTCGGCGGGGCCGGTGTGGTGACGGTCGCCATCGCGAATCCGTCCGACGGCACGGCCGGTCCCAAGGGCCCAAAGGCGCGTCCGGCGACACTGCGGTCGCTCGCGATCAGCGGTGGCACCGCCACGGAGCGGCAGTTGCCGACCACCGGCACGGCGCCGTTCTCACTGGTCGGCATCGGCTGGGACGGAGCGGCGAAGGTGGACGCCACCGCTCAGGTCCGTACCCGGTCGGCCGACAAGGGCACGTGGTCGTCCTGGCGCGAGCTGGAGGTGTCCCCCGACGGACCGGACGGGCGGGAGCAGGCCGCCGCGCACCGCGCCACCGAGCCGCTGTGGGTCGGAGCGTCGGACGCCGTGCAGGTGAAGGTGGGGTCGGGGCGGCAGGGCAAGGCGCTGCCGAAGGGCCTCGAACTGCACATGGTCGAGCCAGGCGTCAGCAAGGCGGAGTCCAAGAACCCTGCGGGGGCGACCCTCGCGCCCGGCGGTCCTGAGAACGCGGCGTTCGCGCTGGAGGGGACCTCGACGCCCACGGAGTCGGACACCGCCGGTGCTCCCACCGACACCGCCACGCCGACCGGTCCCGGAACGCCGTCGGCCACGGACGCCGCCTCTCCGACGGAGACCACTGCCGTCACCCCGACGCAGACGGCCACCGTCACCCCGACGGAGTCCATCACCGCAACGCCCACGGACACGGGCACCCCGACTCCCATACCCACAGCGCCGCCGTCGACGGTCAACCGGCCGCCGGTCATCAGCCGTGCCCAGTGGGGCGCCGACGAGTCGCTGGTCGAGGATCCGCCCGAGTACATCGACAAGGTGCAGGCGGTCTTCATCCACCACACCGTCGACACGAACAACTACAGCTGCGGCGACTCGGCCGCGATGGTTCGCGCGATCATGACCTACCACGTGAAGACCGACGGCTGGAACGACATCGGCTACAACTTCCTGGTCGACAAGTGCGGTCAGATCTTCGAGGGCCGCGCCGGCGGCGTCGACCTGCCGGTCAAGGGCGCCCACACGTACGGCTTCAACTCCTACTCGACGGGCATTTCGCTGCTCGGCAACTTCGAGACGGGCAAGCCGACTCCGGCCGCGCTGCAGTCCGCGGCTCGCATCGCCGCCTGGAAGCTCGGTCAGTACGGCGTCAGCCCCACCGCCAAGGTGACGCTGACCCGCCTCGTCACCGATGCCGACGGCAACACCGCGCCCGACGGTGACGTCACGTTCAACACCATCGCCGGACACCGCGACGGGTACGCCACCAAGTGCCCCGGCACGTACCTGTACTCCAGGCTCAGTGCCATCCGGACGTACGCCACCAACGGCACCCGCAACGCCGCGATCCCGACCACCGACTTCAACCGGGACGGCATCACCGACCTGATCGTCGGCCTCCCGAAGGCGGCGAGCAGCGACGGAAGCGTCACCGTGCTGCCCGGCACCGAGGACGGCCCGAACTCGGCGGCGAAGCGGACGCTGAACCAGAACAGCGCGGGTGTTCCCGGCAGCTCCGAGGCGGGCGACCGGTTCGGCTCGTCCAACGCCTGGGGCGACGTCAACGGCGACGGGTACGCCGATCTGGTCGTCGGCGGGCCCGGCGAGGACATCACCCAGGCCGACAACGGCACGGTCGTCGTGATGTACGGTCCCGGCCTCACGACCGGCAAGGGCTACTCGGTCACGTCGTCCGGGCGGATCGGCGGCGAAAAGCTCGGTACGACCGTCACCACCGGTGACTTCAACGCCGACGGCAAGGCCGACATCTTCTCCGTCGCGCCGGGCAAGCCCGGCCGCTGGTGGGCCTGGGACGGCAGGACCGGCGCAGCAAAGTCCGGATATCTGAACACCACCGCCTACACCTCCGCGGTCAGCTACGCGGCCTCGGTCACCGGCGACTTCAACAAGGACGGCTACGCGGACACTGCCGTCAGCTACCGTGACCCGAGCGGCATCGGGCGCCTGCTGTGGCTGAAGGGTTCCACCACCGGTCTCCAGCGGGTCGGCATCCTCGACGCCCGCGGCGGACGTTCGCTGGCCGCCGGTGACGTCAACGGCGACGGTGCGACCGACCTCGCGGTCGGCCAGCCCTCCGCCACCGAGTCCGGGCACACCGCCAAGGGCGGCGCCGTCACTGCGGTCTTCGGTTCGGCGACCGGCCTGACCTCGACCGGCCGCAAGACGATCCACCAGGACACCACCGGCGTACCGGGCGGCGGCGAGACCGGCGACGACATGGGGGCGTCCGTCTCCATCGGCGACGTCGACCTCGACGGGTACGGCGACATCCTCACCGGTGCCCCGGGCGAGGACATCACCCGCGGCGGCGTCAACCAGAGCAACGCCGGACAGGTCTTCCTGATCCGCGGCTCCGCCACCGGTCCCACCGGCACCGGGGCCGTCGGATACAGCCAGGACACCACCAGCATCCCCGGCTCCACCGAGCCGAACGACCGGCTCGGCTCGTCCGTGTCGCTCACCGATCTCTCCGGCTACTCCCGGGCGGACATCGCGATCGGCGCGGACGGCGAGGACGCCGACAACGGCACGATCCTGCAGCTGGACAACACCAGCACCTCGGGCATCGACACCGGCACCGGCCTCTATTACGGGGTGTCGGCGCTCGGTTCGTCCACGGGGATCCGGATCGGGCTGAACCTGGCCCCGTAACTCCCGTCCTTCCCCGCACACGGACCCCGGAGCCCCTCGGCCTCACCCGAGGGGCTCCGGTCATGCGTGGGCGCGGCCACCGCCTCGTCACCTTCGGTCTCTACGGTGCGCCCCTACGGACAGAGGCAAAATGTGCGGACAGGCGGCGCGCCAGGCGTCGACCGCGTCGCCGACCCGGCGCACCGACCGGTGATCTCGGATGTCCACCCACGCGGATCAGGCGCAGTGGCGGCAGGGAGAGACCTACGTAGGCTTGATCGCGTAGGAGAACAGGCTTCCTGTTCCAGGGGGCTGCTGTGCGGTGCTTTCACAAGGAGACACGCCATGTCCGGTTCCCCTGGGGGTTCCCGTCGTTCGGAGAACGATGCCGCCGCATTCACGGCCTCGCCGCAGTTGGCCCGAGCGATGCAACAGATCGTGGTGGATCTCGTCGAACTGCATCTCCAGGGGAAACAGGCGCATTGGAACGTGGTCGGCCGCAACTTCCGGGACCTGCACCTGCAACTTGACCAGATCGTCGACGACGCCCGGGAGTCGGCCGACATCATCGCCGAACGCATGCGCGCTCTCGGCACCTGGCCGGACGGCCGCTCCGAGACTGTGGCGGCGAGCACCACACTCCCCGCGTTCCCGGAGGGAGAGGTAAGTGTGAGCTCTGTTGTCGATCTTGTCACCGCACGCCTGCGTGCCACTGCCGATACGGTGCGCACCCATCATGACCAGGTCGACAGCGAGGATCCCTCCACGACGGACCTGCTGCACACGATCATCGACATCCTGGAGAAGCACGCCTGGATGGTCAGCATGGAGAACCGATCCCTTTGACCCCGCGGCCTGCCCTGCCCCTGGAGGCAGGGACGGGAAAGTCCACTGTTCTCAATACCGCCGGGTATCCCGTGTTGAGCGGACAAGGCGTGGCAGGGCACCGGCCCCGCCGTCCGCGTCCCCTACCGAGGCCGCTGGGACACAGCCGACATCACACGGCCTCACGCCTGCAGGCCCCTACCAAAGGACCACGTCATGCCTGCTCCCGTCGTCCTCATCACCGGCGCGCTCACCGGGATCGGTCGCGCGACCGCCCTCGCCTATGCCCGCGAGGGCGCGAACGTGGTGGTCAGCGGACGCCACCAGGACGAAGGCGACGCACTCGTCGAGGAACTCGAGAGCAGCGGTGGCCGAGCCCTGTTCGTGAAGACCGATGTGCGCCATGACGCCGAGGTCCGGAACCTGGTCGACCGCGCGGTGGAACACTTCGGGCGGCTCGACGTCGCCTTCAACAACGCCGGCACCGAAGGCAGGCTCAGCCCCGTCACCGAGGTGACCGACGAGGCGTACGAGGGCACCTTCGACACCAACGTCAAGGGCACACTCCTCAGCCTGAAGCACGAGTTCCGAGCGATGCAGTCACAGGACGGCGGCGGCAGCATCATCAACGTCAGCTCCACCTACGGCCTGATGGGCTACCCGGACTACGCCCTGTACGTGGGCAGCAAACATGCCGTCGTCGGCATCACCAAGTCCGCGGCCCTGGAGGGCGCCAAGCACGGCATCCGCGTCAACGCTGTAGCCCCCGGCTACACACGAACCAAGATGTACGAACGCGCCACCGGCAGCGACGCCGTACGCACCGCCGTCAACTCCGTGCTTCCAATGGGCCGTCCGGGCACCCCCGAAGAGATCGCGGCAGCCGTACAGTACCTGGGCTCCGACAAGGCCAGCTACATCACCGGTCAAACGCTCACACTCGACGGCGGCCTGATGTCCGGCTGGCCCCTCCTCCCCGCCTCATGACTTTGGAGGAGCCCTCGACCCAGTCGTGCCATCGGCTGTGTCACCGAGTACGTGTACCAGGCGGGCTCACCCTCCGGTGTGACAGCCGGCCACCTGCAACCACCTCAACAGCGAGACTGGTCAGGGGTCAGCCGCTCGCGCGGAGCTCGCACCGTCTCGGCGTAGGCCACCAGCTTGATGGTCACGGTTCGCTCCGCGTCTGCGATGTCGAAGTCATCGAGGGAGTTGACACTCTGCTCGATGGCGCTGATGACCAGGTGGTCGACCTCGCCCACCCCGGCGAGCGCGTCGGCGATCGTCTCCGGCCGTGCCAGGTCAAGGGTCAGGCGCCGGGTCGCGCCGCCGATCTCATGTGAGCAACGCCACGAGGACGCGCAGGGGCGGATCGTGTTGACGCGGTGCGCTACGACCACGGCGGCTTCCAGTACACCTGGTCGGGCATCGGCGGGCCCAGGGCCGAGCGGCCTGGTCGGGACGAGAGAACCGGGCCGCTCCCAGGCCCCCGCCGTCCTGCACCGCTGGATACTGGACCCGGCTGCCGACCACGTCACCGAGTCCCAACCCGACGACTGTGCAGTCGAGTTCCCCACGCACGACAACACCCTCACCGGTCGGCCGAACCACTACCTGTACGCCGCAGCCGGGCCAACTCGGCCTCGGTGTCGGGCGACGCGCCGGCAGAGGCAGGACGGCCGTCGGCATCACGCACCCAGTCCGCAGCGTCTCGGGGTGGGGCCACATCAACTTGATACGGAGGCGCGAAGCACCCTTTCGCATGCCCCCACCAGCCCGAAGGCGCAGTCAGGTCCCCATGCAAGTGCTGATGGACAGCGATCCTCCCGTCGCCGCTGGGCGCGCCCACGGAGACGTCTGGAGGGGCTACTCCGTGCCAAGAGCCCCGCCTGACGGTTGTGCATGCCCCTCGCGCCAAGGGACAAGGGGCACGCTGAGAACGACGGTGGTGCCCTTCCCGGGAATGCTGCGGAGCGTGAGCCGCGCGTCGATGAGGTCTGCGCGCTCGTGCATGGCGGAGAGCCCCACTCCCCGCACGGTGGAGACCGGGGGTGCGGCCGCGCGCAGGGCCGGCCAGCGCCTGGCGTCCGGGGGCTGGGGCATTCCGTGCCCGTTGTCGGCTACGGTCAGCGTCATCACATGGCGGTCAGCCTCCACACCGACAGTGATCCGTGTGGGCTGGGAGTGTTTCACCGCGTTGGTCACTGCCTCCTGCACGATGCGGTACACGTGGGCCTGTCCTTTCCCGGTGCTCGGTCCAGGACTTCGGCAGATACAGGGCCCCGTCGGTCAACGTCCGGCCGTTGCGGTACACGTGGTCCGGGGCCGCCGCATCGAAGGCCCATGCGTCGTCAGTCGCCGGCGGTCACTTGCCGGGCGTCTTCTGCTGGTGAGTGTGGGGCGGGACGATGTCGAGGACGGCCATCATGCCCATGTCCTCGTGGTTGAGGATGTGGCAGTGCAGAACAGTCCTGCCGGTGAATTTCGTGAAGTGGACACGGATGACGACGGCGCCGCGCCTGGGCACGTTCACCGTGTCGTACACGCTGTGGGAGGGGTCCTCAGCCTTCCCGTTGGTGCTCATCAGCTGGAAGTGGTCGGTGTGCAGGTGGAAGCTGTGGTCCTCGTCGGAGTTGTTGCCGACGGTCCACTCCTCGACGGTGCCGAGGGTGGAGGTGAAGTCGGTCCGTTTCGGGTCGAACGTCCGGCCGTTGATGTAGAAGACCGTGCCCGCCGTGTTCTCCGTGTAGACCATCGTCTTGCGGGCCGCGATCTTCGCGTTGCTCAGGTTCTCCTGCGGGACGAAGCCGCTCGGGATCGCCGCCCGTGGCATGGGCGTGCCGCCGGTGACGACGGTCGCGAGGTCGGCCCGGGGGAACTGGTTGCCCGCCGGGCCCGTGTTGTACGGCAGCGTCTCCAGCCGGGTGGTGCCGGCAGCCCCGCCCTGGACCAGGACGTCGAAGCGTGCGGCGGCGGGGATGAGCAGCGTGTCCTCGGCGTGGATCCTGCGCACCGGAACGCCGTCCTGGGCGATCACGTGGAAGCGGGTGCCTGGTAGGTGCAGCTTGTAGTAGATGTTGGCGCCGATGTTGGCCAGCCGCCATAACTGGGTCTCGCCGGGCCGGATGTGGATCACGGGATTCTGCTGGCCGTTGACGGTGCGGTTGGTGGGCGCGCCAATGCTCAGAGGACTGGTTTTGATCGCGTCGCCCTCGACCTGGTCGTCCTTGAGCGCGATGGTGTGCTCGGTGATGTGGCGCAACGCCGGCGGCAGGTGCCGTCGCAGGCCCTCGACGACGATGATGCCCGACTCGCCACCGGCGACCTGGGCGGCAGAGAGCATGTCAGCGTGCGAGTGATACCAGTAGGTGCCGGTGGGGTGATCGCGCGGGAGCTGGTAGGCGTAGTGGTACGACTGCCCGTACTTGATGGAGATGAAGATGTCGTCGGCGGGCGCGCGTGGCGAGACCATGAGTCCGTGCGTGTGCAGATTGGTGTACTTGCCGGTCTTGTTGGTCATGGTCAGGTCGATGCGGTCGCCCGGCCGCACGCGCAACGTGGGTGGCATGTAAGCACCGTTGTAGGTAGTCGCGTACAGCTGGCGGTCGCCGACCGGGACCTTGCGCCGCTCTACGACAATGGCCGCCTTGAGCACGCCGCCACGACTGACAAGTTGCGGCGGATCCTGGAGCAGAGGGCCGGCGCTTCCTGGGACGGGGCGGCCGCTCTCCGCGGCGGGGCTGTACGCGGCGCGGTAGAACTCCGCCAGTGTGTGCCCCACGCCGCCCGCCAGTCCGGCCACGATGAGCGCCAGGCCAATGGCCGTCAAGGTCAGCAGGAAACGGGTGATGGGCCGGGTCACGTCTCTCCCCAGGGAAGCCGTGCGGCCACGCGGGCGACCGCCCGGCCAGGAACGAGTGTCCAAAATATGGACGGTCCGTGACCCGGATCGTATGCAGGGCGGAGGCGGCGATGCCTCCGGTCGCACCCGGACGGTGTCTCCAGTCACTCGAATGAACCCCGCAGCGATCGCCCGTCGGCATCGCTCGATTTTACGCGATGCGTCGGCCGCAGCGGACCGGCCTACCGGACGCCGCAGCTGGTGGTAGGCGCTGGGGACGCCGGCAGGTCACGCGGGTCAGACAGCTGTGCGGCCGCCGTCCACGGCCATCGTCGGCGCGAGTTCCGCCACCAGGTGGAACGGCGCCTTGACATTCAGCGTGGGATTCCGTTCTCGTCATCGGCGATTGTTGGGGCCGCCATGAGTTCAGCGGCGTCCTGGACGGTCGTGGTCTTCGCGGGAGGCGCCGCCTGGGGCCGGGCACGGTGTGCGTGCGGCCACAAGGGGCGCACGGATGGCCGCTGTCGGTGACTCCTGCGGCCAAGGTATGACGTCGTGCGCGCACCGCGCGGTTACATGGGCCGGGGGGTGGTTCTGTCAGCCCCGATCGGATGCGAGGGAGCAATGAGCGAAGCACGCGAGAACCAGGAAGACAGCGCTTACGACGTGGTCGTGCTGGGGGCGGGCCCGGTCGGCCAGAACGTCGCCGACCGCGCCCGCGCCGCCGGCCTCACTGTGGCTGTCGTGGAGCGTGAGCTGGTCGGCGGCGAATGCTCCTACTGGGCCTGCGTCCCCAGCAAGGCCCTCCTCCGGCCGGTCATCGCGGTCGCCGACGCCCGCCGGGTGGACGGTGCCCGGCAGGCCGTCACCGGCAGGCTCGACACCGAACGGGTCTTCGCCCGCCGCGACCACTACGTCACCGACTGGGACGACAGCGGACAGGCCGAGTGGGTGAAGTCCATCGGCGCCGATCTCTTCCGCGGCCACGGCCGCATCGACGGTCCCCGGCGTACCACGGTCACCAGGGACGACGGCGCACGCTTCACCCTCACCGCCCGGCACGCGGTGGCCATCGCCACCGGCAGCCGACCGCTGCTGCCCGACATTCCGGGCCTTCGGGAGGCCCGGCCCTGGACGAACCGGCAGGGCACCGACTCCAGTACCGTGCCCGCCCGGCTTGCCATCGTCGGAGGCGGCGGAGTCGGCGTCGAGATGGCAACCCTCTGGCAGGGCCTGGGGTCCCAAGTCATCCTGCTTGCCCGCCGCAGTCTGATCCCCCGCATGGAACCCTTCGCGGGCGAGCTCGTCGCACGCAGCCTCACCGAGGCGGGCGTGGATGTGCGGATCGGCACCCAGGTCACCGCCCTGCGCCGCCCGGACCCAACCGGCGCTGTCACCCTCAGCCTCGACGACGGCAGCGAAATCCAGACCGACGAGGTCATGGTCGCCACCGGCCGGACCCCCGGCACCGACGACATCGGCCTGGACACAGTCGGCCTCACCCCCGGCACGTGGCTGGAGGTGGACACCACGTGCCTGGTCCGCGGGGTCGACGGCGCATGGCTGTACGCCGTCGGCGACGTCAACCACCGCGCTCTGCTCACCCACCAGGGCAAATACCAGGCGCGAACCGTCGGCGACGCCATCGGCGCCCGCGCCGCGGGCCTGCCCGTGGACGACGGCCCGTGGGGAGACCACGCCACCACCGCCGATCAGTGCGCCGTGCCCCAGGTTTTCTTCACCGACCCCGAGGCGGCAGCCGTGGGCCTGACCGCCGAGCAGGCGGCCCGGGCCGGCCACCGCATCAAGGTCGTCGACGTCGATTTCGACGCCGTCCAGGGCGCCAATCTCTACGCCGACAACTACCAGGGCCATGCGCGGATGGTGGTCGACCTCGACCGGGAAGTGCTGCTCGGGGTGACCTTGGTCGGTCCCGGAGTCAGCGAGCTGCTGCACTCGGCGACCGTCGCGGTCGCCGGCGAGGTCCCGCTCAAGCGGCTCAGGCACGCCATCGCCTGCTTCCCGACCGTCAGCGAGATCTGGCTCTTCCTTCTCGCTGCCTACCACCATGACCGCACCTGAGCGGACGGGTGGGGTCCGCCTCAGAGCGGGGGCGCCGAGGGGCACGGTTGCCGCTCCGGGGCGGGCGAACGCGGGAGGGGGCGTCGTTGGCTACTCACGCTGAGCGGCAGCGGCACCCTGGAGACATGTGACTACTCATGCGTGCCCTCAGCCCACCGTCACGCCCCGGCGGGGGTAGGCGCCCGGGGCGCGCAGGTGGGCGAGCGGTCGGCCGGTGGGGCCGCTAGGCATGGTAGGCCGCGGAGATCTGGCCGACCAGGACGGCGAACGGCATGTCGAGGGCGGCGTAGAGAGCGCCGGCGTCGGGGGCGGCGTTGTCGGCCAGGGCCTCGACCATGAGGGTGGCGTAGTCGCTGACGATGACGCCCGCCTGCTGCATGCGCAGCAGTCCGGCCTCGCGCTTGGCCTGGCTGAAGGTGCCGGAGGCGTCCACGGCGACGTACGCGTCGTAGCCGGCGGCCGTCGCGGAGATCGCGGGCAATGCAGCGCACACTTCAAGCGACACCCCGGCGAAGATCAGCTTCTGCCGGCCGGTGGCCTCGATGGCTTCGCGGATCCGGTCGTCGTGCCAGGCGTTGACCGTGCTGCGGTCGATGATCTTCTGTCCGGCCGGCAGCGCCTGGACCAGCTCGACGGCGGTCGGCCCCCACATGCTGTCGGCCGCGGTGGTGGTGACAACCAGCGGAATGCCCAACACGGTCGCCGCGCGTGCCAGCGCCACCACGTTGTGCTTCAGCTCGCCGAGTGGGATGTCCCGGACGCCGGACAGCAGACCCACCTGGTGATCTACCAGCACCACGGCGACGTTCTCGCGGGTGATCGGCTCCAGAAACTTGCTGCGCTCGCTCATGATCCGCTCCTTTGGGGAGTTGAGTCGCAGCTTCACTGGTCACCAGACTCGATGGTCACGTTTGGTGACTACTTTTGAAGCTAAGCCTCGGCCTCCCGGAGCGCAAGCACCGGACGCGGCGTCGCCCGGGGGTGCGGTGACGATGTCCGGGCCCGGCGGGCGGTCGGTGACCGGGCATCAGACCGTGGAACCGGATCTCGACGTAGCGTGGGTTGCCTGCGCCGGCGGTGTTGCGGGACCTGCGCGAGTACCGGGAACCGGCCTCGGCGGAGGAACCTGATTCGGTTCGAGACCGAGCCCCGCGCTCTCGCTCTCCCGCCCCACCATGGTCACCGTCCGACTCCAACGCGGTATCGCGCGTCGCCGACCGGCCCCATCACGCCACATCCCGCTCCCTCCGAGGCGTGGTCATGCGACCGATAGCGCCTGCGTCATCCGGCACGCA
Source organism: Streptomyces sp. NBC_01320 (assembly GCF_035974375.1). NCBI lineage: Bacteria > Bacillati > Actinomycetota > Actinomycetes > Kitasatosporales > Streptomycetaceae > Streptomyces > Streptomyces sp. NBC_01320. Next base: position 9,250,866 of record NZ_CP108390.1, on the reverse strand, counting down.
GGCTGGGGACATGGACACCATCACGCTTGGAAACGCGGAGATCACCCGTGTGGTGGAGCTGCCCGCCAAAGGCCGCGCCCGCGACTATGTCTTCCCCGACGTGCCCGTCGGGCACTGGCAGGCACACGAGAATTGGCTCGCCCCCACCTTTTTGGACTCGGCCGCCGACGAGGTCCGCGTCATGATCCAGACCTGGCTGATTCGCAGCGAGGGCCGGACGATCCTGATCGACACCGGCATCGGCAACGACCGGGAGCGCCCGGCCATGCCGTCCTTCCATCATCTGAAGACCCATTACCTCGGTGAGCTGGCCGCGGCGGGTGTCCGCCCGCAGGACGTGGACACGGTGATCTGCACCCATGTCCACGGCGACCACGTCGGCTGGAACACCCGTATGACGGACGACGGAGAGTGGCGACCGACCTTCCCCCACGCCCAGTACCTCATCTCACGCGCCGACTTCGACTACTGGAACCCGGCCAACGGACACCGGACCCGCTCCGGCCCCCGGATGGCAAACGTCTTCGAGGACAGCGTCGCCCCCGTGCACGAGGCCGGACAGACCGTGCTGTGGGAGGGCGACCACCACGACATCGACGCCCAGCTCCGCATCGAGCCGGCTCCCGGCCATACGCCCGGCTCCTCCGTCGTATGGCTGCGGTCGGGCACGGACCGGGCGGTGTTCGCCGGGGATCTGTTGCACAGCCCACTGCAGATCGTGGAGCCGGACGACTGCCCCAGCTTCGACGAGGACGAACCTCGCGCGCGGGAAAGCCGGCGCCGTGTGCTGGGGGAGGCCGCGGACCGGGGCGCCCTGCTGTTCCCCGCGCACTTCCCCGGGCCGGGCGCAGCAGAAGTGCGGCGCGTCGGCGACCGGTTCGCGGTGAAGGAGTGGGCGGCATGGCGGTGAGGGCGTGCCGCGGCATGCTCGTGGTGCTTGGCCCTGTGGGCGATGAAGGATCACGGCCGACGCGGACGAGGTGGTGGTCGCGACGGCATACCAGTCGCGTTGGGCCTGCAGGAGTCCGTCGGAGAAAGGTGTACCCACGCTTGAATTCACGCACGCGTTCGAGGAGGTGACGAAACATCGCACGCCCGGATGAAGGTCTCCAGGTGTGGCTTTGCGTTTCAGTTGGCTGCTGAGCGCTTGGTCGGCCAGTTGAGGATGCCGATCCAGTTACCTGAGCCGACTGTTGTCACAGCGCCGACGGCTCGGCGGGCTCCAGTTGCGCCCTGGCTGTGCGCACCACAGGCTGTCCCTATGGACAGCACCCCGGAAACCAGTGTGCTACCCATTCTGGTGACAGGTGCGGCGGGCAGCGTCGGCGCCGTCGGGCGATCCGTGGTCGAAGGCCTTCGGCGACGGGGTCTGCCCGTCCGGGCCATGGTGCGCCGCGATGACGAGCGGGCGGAGGCGCTGCGCGCGACGGGCGCCGATGTCGTCGTCGGAGACCTGACACGCGCGGGCGACGTCGCCGACGCCGTGGCCGGTTGTGGACGTATGTACTTCGGCATGGGCGTGTCGGCGCAGTATCTGGAGGCTGCCGTGACGGTGGCGGCCGTCACGCGCGCGTACGGGTCCCTGGAAGCGTTCGTGAACATGTCGCAGCTGACCGTCTCCGAGATGGACCTCACCAGCACCTCCGAGTCCGTGCAGCAGCGGCAGCAGTGGCTGGTGGAGCAGATCCTCGGCTGGTCAGGCCTGCCCGTCGTCCAGGTCAGGCCCACCGTGTTCATGGAGAACCCGCTGTTCCATGTGGGCTTTTCCTCGATCGCGAAGTACGGAAGCATCAGGCTGCCCTTCGGTCGGGCGAAAACTTCCCCCGTGGCGGCCGGGGATGTCGCCGCGGTTGTGGAGGAGATCCTGGCCGACCCTGCCCCGCGCGTCGGCCGAATCTATGAGCTGACCGGCCCGCGCTCGGAGGACGTCGCCGCCATGGCGGCGGAGGTTTCCGCAGCCCTGGACCGACCGGTCAGTTACACCGACGTCCCCCTTCAGGAATGGATCGACGACGATCTCAGGCCGTTGGGGCTGCCCGACCACGTCTTCCAGCACATCTCCACCATGGCTCGCCTTCACGCGGAGAATCGGTACGACCGCAAGGCGGAAGGGGTCGAGCAGGTCATCGGGCGGCCTCCTTCGGGGGTGGCCGATTACGTCCGTGAGAACCCCAGCCAGTTCAGCCCCTGAAGCCGCGTCCTCGCCGTGCGTCGTCGAGCGCGTTGCGGGCTGACCGTCGGAGGCGCCGACCGACCATCGTGCACGGGTCCGGCAGCCACACGGGCACCGGATTGATTTCCCACGCCGTAACCGCCCCGGAAAGGACCCGGCCAATGGGTGACGAACTCCTCGGCCTGGCAATCACCACGACGGGCGGCAAAGACCGCCCACACGCCGCGGGCCACGAGCACTACGAAACCCTCGTCCCGCAGTGCACTCAGTGGCGTGCACCGGGGCTGCAGGACGTCGGTTGATGCCCGGTCCAAGACCCACACATACCGGCGCGCAGGAGAGGAATCATGAACCGTCGTGTTGCCTACACCCGTGGCGGGTTGCCCGCCGACGTCCTGACCGTCATCGAGGAGCCGGAGTCGGTAGCGCCCGAGCTCGGCCAGGTCCTCATCCGCACCACGGCCTTCTCGGTACACCCTGGTGATCTCCAGGCCATCGAGGCCTACCCAGGGAAGGCTGCACATCCGGTTCCGGCCGGCCTGGAGGCCACCGGCGTGGTGGAGGCGATCGGCGGGGGAGCGCGCCTGGCTCCGGGTGTCAAGGTCGGTGGCCGCGTAACGGTCTTCCCCCAGCCGGGGGCGTGGTCCCAGTGGATCGTGGCGGATGCCGATCTGGTCGTCGCCGTACCGGACGAGTTGTCGGACGACGTCGCCGCGCAGATGCTCGCGAACCCGCTCACCACGGTGATGCTGCGCCGTGAGGCGCAGGAGCACCTGGCCTTCGGATACGACGGTCTTCTGGTGCAGACCGCTGCGGGCTCGTCGGTCGGGCGGCTGGTGACTGGCGTATGCCAGTTTCACAACCTGGCGCTGATCAACGTCGTCCGCAGCGACCGCGGGGCCGCCGAGCTGCGCAAGCGGTTCCCCGACGTGCCGGTCGTGTCGACAGAGCATCCGGGCTGGGCCGACGAGGTCCGCAAGGCAGCTGGCGGCCGCCCGGTCAGTGTGGCCTTCGACCCGATCGGCGGGAAGCTGGCGGAGAGCCTTCTGGACCTGTTGACGCCGGGCGGGAAACTGGTCAGTTACGGGCAAATCACCGAAGAGTCGATGTCGGTGCACGCGTCGATGCTGCTGAACAAGTCGCTGACGCTGCGGGGCAAGAACATCGGCCGGTGGCTGTCCGAGGCCTCCACCGAGAGGCGGGCTTCCGACGTCGCCACCGCCAAGCAGATCGCGCTGGGGCTCAAGGACCAGTTCGACGTGGCCGCCACGTACGGCCTCGGCGAGCTGGCCAAGGCCGTGGAGCACGCGGTACGACCCGGCAAGGTCGGCCTCGTCCTCGTCCGCCCCTGACAGCCACCGGAATGCCTGGTGGTCCCCGGGTTCGGTGACCGCCATACGCATCGCGACGGAAAGCACCCGGCTCATGAGTGACGAACTCCTCGATCTGGCAATCGCCACCGCCGGCGGCCAAGAACACTGGGACACCCTGCGCGGCCTGAACGTAGACATCTCCATCGGCGGCCCGATCTGGGCGACGAAGGGCTGGCCGCCGGACAAGACGTTCGACCAGATCCTGACCCTCGACACAGTCAGAGAACACATCGTCTTCACCCCGTTCACCCGCCCCGACCAGCGGATGGTCTTCGACGCCACCGCCGACAGCGTCACCATGGAGACCCTCGACGGCGAACCGGTCGCGACCCTCGCCCCCGCACGCGCCGGCTTCAAGGGCATGCTGCGCAACAGCGCCTGGGACGCTCTACACCTCGGCTATTTCCTGGGCTACGCGTGCTGGAACTACTTCACCACCCCGTTCCTCTTCACCCATCCGGACGTGCGAGTCCACGAGATCGAACCGTGGCGCGAGGCCGGGCAGACCTGGCGACGCCTGCAGGTGCGCTTCCCACCCGAGATCGCCACGCACAATCCCGACCAAGTGTTCTACTTCGACGCCCTCGCAATGCAACGCCGCATGGACTACATCGCCGAAGTCAACGGCAGCACACTCATCGGCCACTACACCAGCCGCCACAAGAGCTTCGACGGTCTGCTTGTGGCCACACGCCGACGAGTTTTCCGTCGCAACCCCGACAACAGCGTCAACCTCAACCTCCCCTCCATCACACTCGACATCCACGGTGTCGAACTCGTTCACACCTGCGACGAACAGGCACGATCATGACCACGGACACGGCCGTCATCGACCACCCCGCACGGCGGCTCGTTGTGGCGCTCCCCCGCTCCTACGACGCAGCCCGTGAGCACTACGAAACCCTCGTCCCCGAGGTCGATCTCGACCGCTTCTTCCAGATGGCCTCCTGGCAGGCCACGCTCGAGCTCGCCGAGATCAACGCCCCGCACGGGTTCATGCGCTACTTCCGCAGCGACATCACCGCCGTCATGGCGGGATCACCGTCCTTCTGGAAGGCCACGCAGTACCTGATGGGCAACCACACCATCGCCGAACGCATGTTCCGCCACGACCCCTCGGTCATGCTGCACGCACCACTGCGGACCCTGCTCTACGCGGACCCCGACGGCGAAACGAAACTCGCCGTCGAACAGCCCAGCCTGCTGTTCGCCGGCTACGACAACCCGCGGATCGCCGACGTCGGCCGCGAACTCGACGCCCTCCTCGCCCAGCTGATCACCCTCCTCGGCGGCGACGCACCTCCCAGCATGGGCGAGGTCGGCCCGGCACTCGACCGGGTGCCCGGTGTGGCCGGTGCGCCAAGCCGGGCAGGTGAGGTGACCGGGCCGTGATCAAGGGGAGGCGCCATAACGGTGCGCGGCGCACTCATCGGCCTGCCTGTCTCCTTCCCCCTTCCCCGCAGCACCCCAGTGGCAGTACCCAGACGCGGGGTGCTCGGCACGACGGCCCGCAGGTAGTCCGCAGACCAACCAAAGTCGTCGCCCTGTTGGACCCCCTCCAGGGCGACCCGGGCGTGCACGACTTGCTCGGGATGCGGACAGACATCTTCTTTTGGCCGACGGGGGCATGGCGCGTGCTTCGAGGACAGCCGCACGGAGGCCGCCCAGCTCGGCGCTCAGGCTACGGTCTCGCATGGGTTCGGCTCCCTGATTCAGAAGGGTTTCCTGGGGTTCGTCTCGAGGCCCCGACGGTGCTGGAATCACCGGCCCGGGGCCGTCTCGTCTCACGTGTGTCTCACGCGCCGTGTGTGAGACGGTGGTCCAGGAGCCTCTGACCTGGACCTTATGGACTTTGTGGACGCTCACGAACCGCTGAGGACGACAGGTAAACTCTGGACACGTGACTGCTGTGTCTGCGAAGCCTCGCATCCCCAATGTCCTGGCCGGCCGCTATGCCTCCACGGAGCTGGCCGTCCTCTGGTCCCCCGAGCAGAAGGTGAAGCTGGAGCGCCAGCTCTGGCTGGCGGTGCTGCGCGCTCAGAAGGACCTCGGGATCGAGGTACCCGACGCCGCCCTCGCCGATTACGAGCGTGTCCTCGACCAGGTCGACCTCGCCTCCATCGCGGAACGCGAGAAGGTCACCCGGCACGACGTCAAGGCACGGATCGAAGAGTTCAACGCTCTCGCCGGGCACGAGCAGGTCCACAAGGGCATGACCTCCCGGGACCTCACCGAGAACGTCGAGCAGCTGCAGATCCGGCTCTCACTGGAGCTCATGCGCGACCGCACCGTGGCCGTTCTCGCCCGGCTCGGCAGGCTTGCGGGCGAATACGGCGAGCTGGTCATCGCCGGCCGCTCCCACAATGTCGCCGCCCAGGCGACCACGCTCGGCAAGCGTTTTGCGACCGCGGCGGACGAGCTGCTGGTGGCGTACGGCCGACTGGAGGACCTGCTGGGCCGCTACCCGCTGCGGGGCATCAAGGGACCCGTCGGCACGGCGCAGGACATGCTCGACCTGCTGGGCGGTGACGCCGCCAAGCTCGCCGACCTGGAGCAGCGCATCGCCGGCCACCTCGGCTTCGGACAGGCGTTCACCTCGGTCGGCCAGGTCTACCCCCGCTCGCTCGACTACGACGTCGTCACCGCACTGGTTCAGCTGGCCGCCGCGCCCTCGTCGGTCGCGAAGACGATCCGGCTGATGGCCGGGCACGAGCTGGTGACCGAGGGATTCAAGCCGGGTCAGGTCGGCTCGTCGGCGATGCCGCACAAGATGAACACCCGGTCCTGCGAACGCGTCAACGGACTGATGGTGATCCTGCGCGGCTATGCCTCGATGACGGGCGAGCTGGCGGGCGACCAGTGGAACGAGGGCGACGTGTCCTGCTCCGTGGTCCGCCGGGTGGCGCTGCCGGACGCGTTCTTCGCGTTCGACGGTCTGCTGGAGACCTTCCTCACGGTGCTCGACGAGTTCGGGGCGTTCCCGGCGGTCGTGGCACGCGAACTGGACCGGTACCTGCCGTTCCTCGCCACGACCAAGGTACTGATGGGTGCGGTACGCGCCGGTGTCGGCCGCGAGGTTGCCCACGAGGCCATCAAGGAGAACGCCGTCGCCGCCGCTCTGGCCATGCGCGAGCAGGGCACGGAGCGCAACGAACTGCTCGACAAGCTCGCCGCCGACGACCGCATCCCGCTGGACCGGGAGCAGCTGGACGCGCTGATGGCCGACAAGCTCTCCTTCACGGGGGCGGCCGGCGACCAGGTCACCGCGCTCGTCGCCCGGATCGAGGAGATCACCAAGCAGCACCCCGAGGCTGCGGGATACACGCCGGGCTCGATCCTCTGACAGTCGGAACCGTCGCCGGATGACCCCCGAAGAGCTCCAGGCCGCCCGCGACCGCATCGTTCCCGATGTGGTCGCCGGCGGTTTGCGCGTGCTGTTCTGCGGAATCAACCCGAGCCTGATGACGGGCGCCACGGGCCACCATTTCGCCCGCCCCGGCAACCGCTTCTGGCCGGTGCTCCACCTGTCCGGCTTCACTCCCCGCCAGTTGAAGCCTTCGGAACAGCGCGAGCTGCTGACCTACGGTCTGGGCATCACCAATGTGGTCGCCCGGGCCACAGCGAGAGCAGACGAACTGGCCGCCGAGGAGTTCCGCGAGGGCGGACTGATCCTCACGGCCAAGGTCGAGCAACTGCGCCCGCAGTGGCTGGCGGTGGTGGGGGTCACCGCCTACCGCACCGCCTTCGGCGAGCGGCGCGCACAGATCGGCCCGCAGGACCGGACGATCGGCGGTGCCCGGGTCTGGGCCCTGCCCAACCCCAGCGGCCTCAACGCCCACTGGACCGCTCAGAGCATGGCCGAGGAGTACGGGCGCCTTCGCGCAGCAGCTGACTTCACCGTTCCCAGCCATTCGGACTGAGTCGGCCTGCCGAAGCGAGCACCAGAGGTCTGCGAGAGATCGGGAGATTCGGGGTCAGGAGGCAAGGAGTGCAGGGCCGATGGCCCCCGCGTCCTCACGTCCGAGGCTCGCTGCGCGCCCCGTCGATGCGGCGGAAGTGATGGCCGGTGGTCATGCCGCCGGTCAACCGCACGGCAATGGCAACAGGTTCTGGCATGAGCCTTGAGGGGTCTTCTGCTTCTCTCGCCCACGCCCGGCGCCTTCCGCGATCACCTCCCGACGTGCCCACCACCACCGGCCCACGGGAGATCGGCCCTCAGGCGTCCCTGCGCCTCATCGCCCACCAGCCGGCGAGCAGCGCGAGGCCTGCCCAGCCGGCCGTGACAGCCAGCCCCTCCCATGGCCCCACACTGCCTTCCGGATTCTGATGCAGCACCAACTGTCCGGCCCGGTCGGGCAGATAGAGTGCCACGCCGCTCGCGATGTCCCCGACCACGAAGGAAACGATCAGGACGAACGGGATGAGCAGGCTGAGGACGGCGACCGCGCTGCGCAGCAGCACCGTCAGACCGGCGGCGAACAGGGCCATGAGGGCGAGGTATATGCCGCCGCCGAAGGCGGCTCGGAGAGCTCCGGGTTCGCCCAGACCAATCGCGTACTTCCCCATGAACAGCTGGCCCACCAGGAACGCGGTGAAGCTGGTGGCGAACCCGACCACCAGGGCGAGCACGCCGATGAGGGTCATCTTCGCCGCGTACAAGAGGTCACGGCGCGGCACAGCCGCGAGCGATATCCGCAAGGCGCCATTCAGATACTCGGAGGAGAGCGCTGTAGCGCCGAAGCTGATGGCAGCGATCTGGCCGAAGTTCAGTGCGTAGAAGGCGCCGAAGACCAGGTCGGTGTCCCCGTTCTCCGCCTCGGCCTGACCAACGGTGGCGAAGGCAAGCAGGGTGACAGCGAGTGTCACCAGGAAGACCGCCATCAAGGAACCGGACACGGCCCGTACCGATCTGATCTTGATCCACTCGGAACGGAGCACGTCGGTGGTCGACATGGTCAGGCCTCCTGACGGGTAGTGGGTGACGCTGCTGCGGAAGCGAATTCCGTCGCATCGGCTGTGAGATCGAGATAGGCCTGCTCCAAAGTGGCCTGTTCGTCGATGAGTTCAAGAATGGGGATGCCCTCGAAGGCGGCGATGGCGCCGACCTCCTCCGCCCTGGCGCCCTCGACGATCCAGCGCCCGTCGTCGCTCTGTACGAGCTTGTGTCCCTTGCCGGTCAGCACATCGCGGAGCCGCCCCGACTCCGTCGTGCGTACGCGCACGCGCGGGCGGCTGCGGGAGTCGAGGAATTCCTGCATCGGCAGGTCGACAAGGAGCCTGCCCCGCCCGAGGACCACGAGGTGGTCGGCGAACGACGACGTCTCATTCATCAGGTGACTGGAGACGAGAACTGTGCGGCCCTCACGGGCCAGTCGCTTCATCAGCTCCCGGATCCAGATGATGCCTTCCGGATCCAGCCCGTTCGACGGTTCGTCCAGCATGACCACGTCCGGGTCGCCGAGCAGAGCAGCCGCTATGCCGAGGCGCTGTCGCATACCCAGCGAGAACGTCTTGATCCGGTCGCCGCCGACCCGGCCGAGACCCGCCTCCTCCAGAACCGCCTCGACCCTGCCGGCAGCAAGGCCGTTGCTCGTCGCAAGAGCCAGCAGATGGTTCCGCGCGGTCCGGGAACCGTGGGCGGCCTGGGCATCGAGCAGCGCGCCGACCCGGCACAGCGGATGGTCGAGTTCGGCGTAGTTCTTCCCACCAATCGTCGCGGAGCCGCTGGTCGGGCGGTCGAGGCCGAGGACGAGTCGCATGGTGGTGGACTTGCCGGCGCCGTTCGGACCGAGAAAACCAGTGACCCGGCCGGGTCGCACACTGAACGTGAGGTGGTCCACGGCGCGGGTCGCGCCGTATTCCTTGGTGAGCTCATGGACGTCGATGGTGGTCATGTCCTCAGCCTGGCGGCCTCACCCCATTCCCGCCCTCCCCCGCCGGAGGGGATCATCTCCCTCGCTCGGGGGAGCCGTCACGTTCGCGACGGCTGGCACGATGGCGGCATGCGTCGCCTTCTCCGTCCGCTGACCGAGCCGGTCACCTACACCCGCTGGCTGCACATGCTCATTCCGAGCGCGGTCGCCAGCGTGTGGCTGTTCATCTCCCCGGACACCGCTCCATGGGCTCCGGCGATCTTTGCGGTGCCTGTGGGCCTGGTCCCCGGTATGCGGCTCGCCGAGGGGGTTCAGGCCCAGCTGTTGCTGACGCCGTCGGAGCGCGGAAGACCCGACGCAGCAATCTCCGCGGCAACGGCGGCAACCTGGGCGGCCCGCTGGCGGACGGTGGTCTGGCTGGAGGTGCGGCTGCTGTTCTCAGTGGTGGCCGGGGTCGCGACGGTGTGGTTGTCCGCCACGGCAGTTGACCTCGTCCTCACCGCGTCGGGTTCGGGTCCGAGCGACGACTGGCTGATCCGTGGGGTGGAGCCGCACTGGTGGTACGCGTTGATCGCACCCGTGCCTCTTCTCCTGCTGCTCGCAGTTGTCGTGATATGCGGCGAGTTGATCACGGCGGCGGCGCGACGGCTGCTCGGTCCGTCACCGGTGGAGCGGATGACCGCGCTGGAGGAGCGCACCGAGCAGTTGCTGGAGCGCAATCGCATTGCGCGCGAGCTGCACGACTCGATCGGGCACGCCCTGACCGTGGCGGTCGTCCAGGCGGGTGCGGCGCGGGCGGCGAACGATCCGGCGTTCACCGAGCGGGCACTGGCCGCTATCGAGGAGACGGGCCGGGCGGCACTGGACGATCTGGAGCGGGTGCTTCGGGTCCTGCGGGAGTCGGAAGCACCGGTGGGACAGCGGCCGACACTCGCCGAGGCGGACCGGCTGCTGGACTCGGCGCGCGGTTCGGGGGCGAAGGTCGACGCCGAGGTCTCCGGTCCGGTGGAGCTGGTGCCGGGACCGGTGTCCCGCGAGGGGTACCGGATCCTCCAGGAGTCACTCACCAATGTGCTGCGTCACTCGGGGTCCGTCCCCGTGCGGGTGAGAATCACAGTCGCGGCCGGCTGGCTGGAGCTTGAGGTGACCAATCCGCTCACCGGGTCGATAGGTACTTCGGGCGGCAGCGGGCTGCGGGGCATACGTGAGCGGGCCGCGCTCCTGGGCGGAAAGGCCAAGACCGGTCCGTACGACGGCGAGTGGAGGGTGCACGCGAGCCTCCCGCTGGACGGCCTACGCTGACCGGATGCCGGTTACCGTTCTTCTGGTCGACGACGAACCCCTCGTGCGCGCAGGACTGCGTGCGGTGCTTGAGGCCCAGCCCGATATCGAGGTGGTGGGCGAGGCCGCCGACGGTGCCGCAGTGATCCCGCTGCTGCGCCGACTGCGCCCCGATGTGGTGGCGATGGACGTGCGTATGCCCTTGATGGACGGCATCGAGGCAACCCGCGTGGTGCTGCGCACGGTGCCGGACCCGCCGAAGATCCTGGTGGTGACGACGTTCGAGAACGACGAGTACGTGTACGAGGCGCTGCGCGCCGGGGCGGACGGTTTTCTGCTCAAGCGGGCCAGGCCCTCGGAGATCGTGCATGCGGTGCGTCTGGTCGCCGAGGGCGAGTCGTTGCTCTTCCCGGCCGCGGTCCGGCAGCTCGCCGCCGAGTACGGGACGAGCAAGGCCAAGGCGGCCATGGAGAGCGCGGCGCTCACCGAGCGGGAGGGGGCGGTGCTCCGTTTGATGGCCCGGGGACTGTCCAATGCGGAGATCGCCGCCAAGCTGGTGGTCGGTGTCGAGACGGTGAAGACCCATGTCAGCGCCGTACTGGCCAAGTTGGGGGCCAGGGACCGGACGCAGGCGGTGATCGCCGCGTACGAGTCGGGGTTCGTGGCTCCGGGCTGACGCCGACGGCGCCCGGATCCCTGTTCCGGGTCACGGTCGCTCCGCTTCCGGGCAGCGAGTACCATCCGCGTGACATGCTCGCGAGCTGGGAGGACACACCGTGGGCCGGTTGACCGGTGGGGACCCGTCGCTGTTGCGACGGATCAATTCCGCGGTGGTACTTCATGCCCTCAGGGGCGCCCACTCCCCCACGCTCACGGACCTGACTCGTATCACGGGTCTGTCCCGGCCAACGGTCGAGGGCGTCGTCGAGGGGCTTTTCGAGGCCGGTCTGGTCGTCGAATCGGCGCCCGACGAGAGTGAGGCCCGACGTCAGGGCAGGCCGGCCCGCAGGTTCCGGTTCCGCGCCGAGGCGGGACATCTGCTCGGCATCGAGATCGGCCCGCACCGCGTCTCCGCACTTCTGTCGGGGCTGGACGGAAGGATCATCGGTGCCGGTTCCCGCGAGGTGTCGGAGACGGCTTCCGCGGACGACCGGCTCGACCGGGTGCGGGCCGTCGTCGCCGATCTGCTGCGGCGCTCGGGGGTGGCCCGGAGCAGTCTGCGTGCGGTCGGGGTGGGCAGTCCGGGGATCGTGGAGGCCGACGGGACCGTACGCCTGGGCACCGCGCTGCCGGACTGGACCGGTCTCGCGCTCGGTGAGCGGCTGCGGCGCTCCTTCCGCTGTCCGGTGCTCGTGGAGAACGACGCCAACGCCGCGGCGGTGGCCGAGCACTGGAAGGGTGCCGCGACCGAGTCGGACGACATCGTGTTCGTCCTGGCGGGGCTGAGCCCGGGGGCCGGTTCGCTGATCGGCGGACGGCTGCATCGTGGTTACGGCGGTGCAGCGGGCGAGATCGGCGCACTCCATCTGCTCGGCCGCGAGGTCACACCGGAAAAGCTGCTGTCGACGACGGACACCCCGCTGGATCCGCTGGACGAGCAGGCGGTCGCCGCGGTGTTCGCGGAGGCCCGGCACGGCGATGTGCGGGCTCAGGCTGCGGTGGAGCGGTTCATCCAGCGGCTGGTGCACAATGTGGCGGCGCTGGTGCTGGCGCTCGACCCGGAGCTGGTGGTCATCGGCGGCTGGGCCGCCGGACTGGACGGCGTGCTGGATCCGCTCCGCGGTGAGCTGGCCCGGTACTGTCTCCGGCCGCCGCGGGTCGCGCTGTCGCTGCTGGGCGAGGCGGCCGTGGCTACGGGCGCCCTGCGACTGGCGCTCGACCATGTCGAGGAGCAGCTCTTCGCCGTGGAGGGATCGGTGACGGCCCGCCGCTGAGCGCGACGGGCCGTGCGTTTCGTTCGAAGCCGACGGGACCGGCCGGGCTCAGGACGCGTGGCGCTCCTGGCCCGGGTGGCTGATCTCCAGATCGCCGGAGTCACCGAAGGTGAGTCGGCACGTGTCGGCCCGATAGGTGGCGACGGAGACCGCAGCCGTGCCGCCTGCCGCAAGGTAACGGGTGGTGACGACGAGGACCGGTGCGCCGGGGAGCCGGTCGAGTTCCTTGGCGTCGTCCGCTCGCGCGGAGCCGAGCTCCACTGAGCGGTCCTGGCCGTCGAGGCCGAGACGGTGCAGTTCCCGCAGGACGCTGCGGGCGCGGGCGGCACCCGACGAGCTCTCGATCGCGGACAGTTCGGGCACGGACGCCGACGGCACGTACAGCAATTCCGCGGCGACCGGCTGCCCCTGAGTGACCCGGATCCGGCGAACGATGTGCACCGGCTCGTCGCTCTCCACGTCGAGCATGGCGAGGACCGGGGCGGGCGCCGTCGCGGTCGTGCAGCCGATCGGCTGCCAGGCCTCGTCGGCGCCGCCCGTCCAGTCGCGCTGCGCGGTCGAGACGGCGACGCCCACGCGCGGCGGGGCGACAGTGGTCCCGACGCCGCGGCGGCGCTGCAGCCTGCCTTCGAGTTCGAGCTGCTCCAGAGCCTGTCGGAGCGTTGCCCGGGCGACGCCGAACCTGGCTGCGAGCTCGCGCTCGTTGGGCAGGATCTCTCCCACCGCAAAGTCCGAGTCGAGTGCCTCACTGAGGACGGTCTTGAGGTGCCAGTACTTCGGCTCCTGCACCGATTCCAGCTGCGTGGTCCCCACCCTGTCCTCCGCAATCACCCAGCGTCTTTTTCCGCGACGTTATTTATTAAAGGTTCCTGTCTTAACGTTGAGACCATAGGACGGCACACCACCTTGGTCAAGACCAATCCTCGTTCCGTCACGCTGCGAATCGAGTCCCTGTCGCAGAGCGTTCACAGGACGTTCGTGGTGCCGTGCGGCGCGCGCAGCACAAAGCCCCACGTCCGGAGGGTCCGTGGGGCTTCGGCCAGGCAGGGCGCCTGACGGGCGGCTATTCGACGGCCAGGTTGGCAAGCTTGTCAGGGTTGCGGACGATATATACACATTGGATGACACCGTCCCTTACATCGACCTGGAAGACGGAATCAGGCTTTCCACCGGAAAGCGCCACCAGGGCGGGGCCACCGTTGAGCTCCATGACCCGGATCTCGAAGCCGGCCGGCTGATCCTGTGCGACGGCCAGGAGGAAGCGACCGACCTTGTCCTGGCTCTCGATGATCCGCAGCGGCGCCTTGGACTTTCCGCCGCTGTCGCCGACCAGACGCACATCGGGGGCGAGGAGCATCAGCAGCTCCTCGATGTCGCCGCCCGCCGCCGCGGCGAGAAACCGTTCGGTGAGGTCACGGCGCTGGGCCGGGTCGACGTCGTAACGCGGCTTGCGCTCCTCCACGTGCCGCCGCGCACGCCCGGCGAGCTGGCGCACCGCGGCCTCGGTCCTGTCGAGCGTCGTGGCGATCTCTCCGTACGGGAAGCCGAAGGCCTCGCGCAGGACGAAGACGGCGCGCTCCAACGGGGAGAGGGATTCGAGCACGACCAGAACGGCGACGGAAACGGAGTCTGCGAGCACGGCCTGCTCGGCAGTGTCGGGCACGGCAGGGCCGAAGTCGGTGACAAGCGGTTCGGGCAGCCATGGTCCGACGTAGGCCTCGCGACGGATCTGCAGCTGTCGCAGCCGGTCGATGGCGAGACGGGTGGTGGTCCGCACGAGAAACGCACGCGGCTCCCGTACGTCGTCGCGTGGCGCGGCCGACCAGCGCAGCCACGCCTCCTGCACCACGTCTTCGGCGTCGGCGATCCGGCCGAGCATGCGGTAGGCGACCCCGGTGAGTACGGGGCGGTGTTCTTCGAAGACGTCGGTAACGGTGTCGGCTGTCACCGTCCCATCCCAGCCGACGCCGCGGGCCGTGTCCAGCACAAATCATCCGACCCCTTGAACTGTGGGCTACTGAACGGTAATTGTTATTGACGGGACGTCTAAATCCCTTTGCACAGAGCTGCTTCAGCAAGGCGCGTTCGTGCCGGACACCCCCCGGGAGCAACAGCATGGCCACCTCGGTCTCGTTCACCGTCGACTCACCCGGAGGACCGCGGACCGTGTCCGTGGCGTACGAACGCACCGGTTCCGGCGAGCTGTTGTTGCTGCTCCACGGCATCGGCCACCATCGTCAGGCCTGGGATCCGGTGCTGCCGGTGCTGGCACCGGAGCGGGATGTCATAGCCCTTGATCTGCCCGGTTTCGGTGTCTCCGCGGCGCTCCCGGACGGCGTTCCGTACGACCTGGCGAGCGTGGTCCCGGTGCTCGGCTCCTTCTGTGAGGCGCTCGGCCTGGACCGGCCTCATGTCGCAGGAAATTCGCTCGGTGGACTGCTGGCCCTGGAGCTGGGACGCGAGAAGCTCGTACGGTCGGTGACGGCGCTGTCGCCCGCCGGCTTCTGGACGGAGAGCGAGCGGATCTACGCCTTCGGCACTCTGCGGGCTATGCGGCAGGGAGCACTGGCTCTGCCGATGCCATTGATCGAACGGCTCTCGCGCAGCGCCGCCGGGCGTGCGGCACTGACGAGCACCATCTACGCGAGGCCCGGGCGCCGTTCACCCGAGGCCGTCGTCTCGGAGACTGTCGCCCTGCGCGAGGCGACCGGTTTCCACGAGACTCTCGCGGTCAGACGCAATGTCGCCTTCACCAAGGATGTGCCGGGGCTGCCCGTGACCATCGCCTGGGGCAGCCGCGACCGGCTGCTGCTGCGCCGGCAGGGGGTCAGGGCCAAGCACGCCATTCCCGGTGCCAGGCTGGTACGTCTGCCCGGCTGCGGTCATGTGCCGATGAACGACGATCCCGCGCTCGTGGCGCGCGTCATCCACGACACCAGTCGCTGAACGGGTACCGGTCGCGGAGTCGGCACCGGCCCTCGAACCGGCGGAACCCTTCGGCCTGCTGCGCCGCAGGACACCTGAACCGAGGGCCACTCCGCAACCCACCAGCAGACTCCCGCCGGCCTGCGCGATCCCGTACGCTCCGGTGCCGACGAGCGGCGCGGTGAGTGCCGCTGAGACCGGGATCAGCCCGGAGAAGAGCGTGGCGCGTTCGGCGCCGATGCGCTGCATGCCCATGTACCAGCAGACGAACCCGACGACCGTGACCACGGCGGCCTGCCACAGGAGCGCCGCCGTCTCCGCGGGTGTGGGCATCCGCAGAAATCCGCTGCCGTCGAGCAGGACACCGAGCAGTGCCGACTCGGCGGCAGCGATGGCGCAGACAACGGCCGACAGCAGTTTCGGCCCGAGCGGGCGCAGCACCGGGACGGCCAGGACGGCGAAGCCGACCTCGCCCGCGAGCGCGCCGACCGAGCACAGGAAGCCCGCCACGTCGGTCCGGCCCCAGCCCTGGACCGTGAAGGCCCCGGCGGCGACCAGCGCGGCCGCGCACAGGACGGTGCGGGTCGGACGACGGCCGTCCAGCAGCGGGACGAGGACGGCGACAAGGATCGGGGCGCAGCCGACGAACACGCCCGGAACAGCGGGTTCCGCAGACCGTTCGGCGGCCAGGACCGCCAGGTTGAAGCCGACCATGCCGACGGCTGCGAGCAGCGCGAGCCGGGTCCACCGGCGGCGGGTGAGTGTGCGGAGGGGAGCGAGGCCGGAGCGCACCCCGCCGCGGAGGAGCGGCAGGAGCAACAGCGCGGCAAGGCTGTAGCGCAGCGCCTGACCGCCCGCGTACGGATAGTCGCCGAGAACACTGTTGGCGGTGAAGGAGGCGCCCACCAGGACGCAGGCGAAGGCCGCGAGCAGCGCCCCGCGCACGGAAGTCACGTTCATGGAGCCGACGCTAGGCAGCGGGGCGGTCCGGTTTAAGGTCCACTTTCATGACGTCTTCGGGGACCAATCCGCCGTGGGGTGGTACGCAGCGGAATACGTCCGTATCCGCTGCCTGGGAGTTACTGATTCCGGCCGCGGCCGCCCCGGCCCGGGGGCGCGGGCGTGCGCTTCAGGAGGCGCTGCGCGAGGCGATCCGCTCCGGGCGCCTGGTTCCGGGGACCCGGCTGCCGTCCAGCCGCGAACTGGCCGCGGATCTGCGGGTGTCGCGCGGTCTGGTGACCGAGGCGTACGAGCAGCTCACCGCGGAGGGTTATGTGCGCAGCGGTCGGGGCGCGGGCACCTGGGTGAGCGGTGCCGTCCGCGGCGCTGTGCGCGAGGCGCGCGATCTCGCTCCGCGCGCCCCTGGTTCCTCGGTGGACTTCCGGCCCGGTACGCCGGATCTCTCGCTGTTTCCGCGCAGCGCATGGGCCACCGCCCATCGCGCGGTGCTGGGCCGGCTGCCGCACAGCTCGCTCGGCTACCCCGATCCGCGCGGACTGCCCGAGCTGCGGGAGGCCCTGGCCTCGCTGCTGGCCAGGCGACGCGGCGTGGTCGCCGATCCGGAGCGCCTGGTGGTGTGCTCCGGCGTGGCCCAGGCGACGACGCTGCTCGGGTTTGTTCTGTACGGGCGCGGCTTGCGGACCGTCGGCGTCGAGGATCCCGGAAGCCCGGAACATGCCTCTCTGTTCGCTTCGACGGGGCTGACAACCGTCCCGCTGCCGCTGGACGAGGAAGGTCTGGCGCCCGCGTCGCTCACGCACTCCGGCGTGCGCGCCGTGGTGACCACGCCCGCGCACCAGTTCCCCACCGGAATCGCCTACTCCGCCACGCGTCGCCGCGCACTGCTCGACTGGGCGCGAACCACGGACGGGCTGATCGTCGAGGACGACTACGACGGTGACTTCCGCTACGACCGGGCGCCGGTCGGTGCGCTGCAGGGTCTGGACCCTGAGCATGTCGCGTACACCGGCTCGGTGAGCAAGTCGCTGGCACCGGGGCTGCGGCTGGGCTGGCTGCTCGCACCGGCGACGATGACGGACGACATCGTGGCCCGTAAACGCACGATGGATCTGGGCAATCCGGCCGTCGACCAGGCGGTGCTGGCCGACTTCGTCACCCGGGGCGGGTACGACCGGCAGCTGCGCCGCTGCCAGCGCGCCTACCGCGAGCGGCGCGACGCTCTGACCTCGGCGCTGGCGGAACACTTCCCCGGCACCGAGGTCAGCGGGATCGCCGCCGGTCTTCATATCATCGCCAACCTGCCCGAACAGTACGGTCCCGAGCCGGATTTCCTTCAGCGCGCTGCCGGTCGCGGCATTGCGCTGCGGCCGCTCAGTGACTGCGCCACCACGCGCCGCGCGGACCGTACGGTGAACCTGGTTCTCGGTTATGCGCATCTGGCGCCCGTGGACATCGCGCGCGGCGTACGGCTGCTGGCGCAGGCCCAACGGGACACGCGGGGACGGGACATCGACGGGAGCCGGGGCCGGGTGTTCATCTGAGGTTGGTGTGCCCGCCGCCGACGGGCACAAAGGTGGGGCCGGTCGACCGGCCACCCGTACCTCTGTCCCGCTGCCCCCGGAGGCACCTCGATGTCGTACCGTCCGCGCATCCCTTCGCCCGACCGCCGCACCGTGCTGCGCGGTTCGCTCGCCGCTTCGGCCGCGCTCACCCTTCCCCTGGCGGGAGCGGCTGCCCCCGCCTTCGCCCTGTCCGGCCGTCCGCGCGCGGGCTGGGGCGTTCAGGTGGGTGATGTCACGGCGTCCTCCGCCCTGGTGTGGGTGCGTGCGGACCGGCCGGCCCGGATGATCGTGGAGACGTCGGCGACGGAGTCGTTCCGGCGGGCCCGTACCTGGTACGGGCCGCTCGTCGGTCCGGGTACGGACTTCACCGGGACCACGCCGCTGTACGGGCTTCCGGCGGGCGAGCAGGTGCACTACCGGGTGACGCTCGCGGACCCGGACGATCCGCGCCGGACCGGTGAGCCGGTGTACGGAACGTTCCGTACCGCGCCTGCCCGGCGCCGGGACGGGGTGCGCTTCCTGTGGTCCGGCGACATCGCGGGACAGGGCTGGGGCATCAACCCGGACATCGGCGGGTACCTGGTCTATGACGAGATGCGCCGCCTCGACCCGGACTTCTTCCTCTGCAGCGGCGACAACATCTACGCGGACGGTGTGATCGAGCCGAGCGTGACGCTGCCCGACGGCAGGGTCTGGCGGAACATCACCACCGAGGAGAAGGCGAAGGTCGCCGAGACGCTCGCCGAGTACCGCGGGAACTTCCGCTACAACCTCCTTGACGACAACCTGATGAAGTTCAACGCGCAGGTGCCGTCGATCATCCAGTGGGACGACCACGAGGTTCGCAACAACTGGTACCCCGGGCAGATCCTGGACGACGCCCGATACACCGAGAAGAACGTGAATGTGCTGGCAGCGCGCTCGATGCAGGCATTCCGCGAGTACTTCCCGGTGTCCACGCTGCACGCATCGTCCGGCGACGGCCGGGTGCACCGGGTGGTGCGCCACGGGCCGCTGCTCGATGTGTTCGTCCTCGACATGCGGTCGTTCCGGAACGCCAACTCCCCCGGACGGCAGCCCGACGACGCCACGGGCATCCTCGGCGCCGAGCAGCTCCGCTGGCTCAAGCACGAACTGTCGCGGTCCCGCGCGGTGTGGAAGGTGATCGCCGCAGACATGCCACTGGGACTGGTCGTCACGGACGGTGCGACGAACTTCGAGGCGGTGGCGCAGGGCGACCCCGGTGCCCCGCTCGGCCGTGAGCTGCAGATCGCTGAGCTGCTGCGATTCATCAAGCACCGCCGGATCACCGGCACGGTCTGGCTGACCGCCGACGTGCACTACACATCGGCCCAGCACTACGCCCCCGAGCGCGCGGCGTTCAAGGACTTCGCACCGTTCTGGGAGTTCGTTTCGGGTCCGTTGGCCGCCGGAGGATTCCCCGCCAACGCACTCGACAACACCTTCGGCCCCGGCCAGGTATTCCTGCGGGCGCCCGACCGGGCGAACGTGTCGCCGATGGAGTCGCCGCAGTTCTTCGGCGAGGTCGACATCGACGGGGACAGCGGTGAGTTGACGGTGCGGCTGCGGGCGCAAGGCGGTTCGGTGCTGTTCACCACGGTGCTGCAGCCAGGACGTGTCGGACAGTGAGCGGACGCCCGTAACCGACGTCGGCCGAGGCCCCGGACGGCCGTCCGGGCCGATTGATGCTCCTATTGGCTGTCAAGCGGCGGTTAGCCAGTCGCGGTAGGCGTTGGCGAGGGTGTCGTCACGGCGGGTGCCGCGTTCGATGCAGGAGATGACTGCGGGCCAGACGTTGAAGTGGTGGGCGGCGGCGGTGAGGGTGATTTTCTTGGCCTGGCGCGCGGGTCGCAGGTCGGCGATGGCGGGGACGGCCACCGCTGTGGTGAGGCAGCGGAAGACTTCCCGGGCGATCGCGCGTTTGAGGAGTCGGATGATCTCTTTCTTGGTCCGTCCGGCTTCGGTCTGCCTGGTCACGTAGTCGCGGGTGCGGCCATCGCTGGCCATCCGTACGAGGGCTATCCGGTAGAGAGCGGCGTTGGCGGCGCGGTCGCCGCCCCGGGAGAGACGGTGGCGGTTGGTTTTGCCGCTGGAGGCGGGTACGGGGGCGGCGCCGCACAGGGCTGCGAAGGATGCCTCGGTGCGCAGGCGTTCAGGGTTTCCGCCGGCTGTGACAAGGAGCTGGGCGGCGGTGTCGGGGCCGACGCCGTAGGCGGCGCGCAGGCCCGGATTCTGCTCGGTGACGGCGGCGTCCAGTGCCGCGGTGAGTGCGTCGTGCTCGGTGGTGAGGGCCTGGACGCGCTGGGCGAGGCTCTTCAGTGCGGTCAGGACGGCGACATGCAGCTGGTCGCCGGTGGGACGCAGGCGGGCGAGGGCGTTGATCTGCGTCTTGCCGTGCAGGGCACGGTACTTGGCGCGGATGCCGTCCGGGGCGGTGATGAGGATGTGGCCGATCTGGTTCAGGGTGGCGGTGCGGGCCTTGATCGCGGACCGGGCTGCGTTGTGGAGGGCGCGTATGCCGCTGACGGTGTCATCCTTCGGCGCGGCTGCCGCCCGTCCGGACAGGGCGGCGCGGGCGGCCGCGTAGGCGTCGATCGGATCGGACTTGCCGATCCGGCGGCGTTCGGCCTTGTCGGGCCGGTTGACCTCCACCACTGCCAGGCCCGCGTGGCGGGCGGCACGGGTGAATCCGAGGCCGTAGGAGGAGGTTCCCTCCACTCCGACGGCGGTCACGGTGCCGTGTGCGTTGAGGAACGCGATCGCCGCGGCGAAGCCGGCGGTCGTGGTCGGGAACTCGGCGTCGGTGACGTGGCCACCTTGGTCGGTGACGACCGCCACGTGGATCGTGTCCTTGTGGGAGTCGACTCCTCCGTACACGGTCTCGTGCGCTGTGTCCGTCATGCCCGCTGCTGTCATGCTGAAGGTGCCTTCCTAGCCGGAGGTGGCGCCCGGCCGGGTGGGGCAGACAGGACATTGAGGGGGCTTCTGACCAAGCTCCTATCAGGTCATGTTCCACCTGGCCGGAGCCATGAAGAACGGGTCCCGGCAGCCGGACAGAACAACCGGAGGACAGCCCAGCAGGGCGTCAGTCAGTGGTGGAGCCACGACCACCGGAACCCACTTACGGTGTCGTGCGCGACTGAGGTTGGGGCGTGTTGGCCTGGCGGGTTGGCTGATGGGTGATTACCGCTCTGCGGTGCGGTCGGAGACGAGGCCGGCGATGGCCAGATGGGTCTCGGTGTAGTACTCACGGCGGCCGAGGTACCGCTGGAGGGGCCTCCACTGCTTGTGCTCGGCGTTGGCGTGCTCGACGCATATCCGCTCCGAGGATTGCTTCTTGCGGGCCTCCTCCCAGACGGTCACCTCCGCGGCCGACGCGTCCTTGGCGGGCTTCTTCGGCGGCGCCTGGACCTGGCCGGGAAACCGTTTGGCCAGGCCCCGGTATCCGGCATCCACCTTGGCCTTGACCTGCGGGTACTGCTCGAAGAGGGCCTCGATCCCCTCGGTCTTGACCGCCGTCTGATCATGCATACGGCCCGGCCGGACCGCGCCGGTCCACAGAGTGCGGCCCTGTCCGTCGGTGATGACGGTGGCCTTCTTGGTGTTCTGCCGCATCTTGCCGGACACGAACGCACGCCGGCCGGGGCGGCGCGCCTTCGGACGCCGGACCCGAACCTCGGTGCCGTCCAGGCGCAGCTCAACACCCTTCGCGGTGGCGTAGGCGAAGACATCGGCCAGCGTGTGCAGACGCAGTCCCGCCTCGCCGGGGACCGCGAAGCCCCGCGCCGCCAGGAGCGGACGGATCTCATGGACGGCCCGCGTGACGGTGGAGCGGTCCACGCCGTAGAAGACGGCGAGGGCGGCGTGCGGAAGCTGGAACCGCAGGATCACCAGGGTCGCGATCACCCGGTCGGTGAAGACCAGTTGATGGCTGGGTCCGCCACCTTCGGCGCGCAGACGCTCATGGCCTCGGCGTTCGCCCAGCCGGGACTCTTCCCGCGCCATCCACGGGCTGGCCAACTCGGCGATGAGCGCCCCGAGTCGACGCCTCGAGATGCCCGTGCAGATACGATGCGAGAGAGCCGTACGGGCCAAGGATCGCTTCACAACCATCCCAACCCGTACGGCTCTCCTCACGTTCCCGACCAGCCGAAACCGCTGTCGTACACCACGCCGTTACGAGTATCAATGTCAGTGGTGGGTTCTACGGTTTTTGCATGACCCGATCCGTACAGGCCCTGGCCTACTCCCGCCCTTCCGTTCTCGAGTCCTCCCAGGCCGGACAGTTGCTCGGCCTGGAGACCGCGGGCGGTCTGACGCCGCGGGGTGCAGAGCCCCATCCCCGGTTCTTCGCCGGCTTTCTTGCCTCGCCGCGGGTCGCCGCCCGCGGGCTGCTGGCCGTGGCGGACGTGGCGTCCGCGCGCTACTACCAGCGGACCCTGCTCTCCTCCCTCGACCCGGTGGTGACGGGAAACGGCGACCGGCTGCGCTTCGAGTCGTTCTCCGGCTGCTGCGGGGTGTATGCGCGCCTCGATGTGCTGCAGGACGGTCTGGGCGGCGCGCAGACAGGGCATGGCACAACGAATGTGGATGTCAACAACCCCCTGCGGGAGGCGCTTTCGCGGATAGCGGGAGACGATCCGCTGCATCTCCGGGTCGGTCCGGAGGAGATGGCGGTCACCACGCTGGACGGTCCGGTCGTCGAGAAGAAGGTGCCGCTGCCCGACCGTTGGCTGCGCGGGTTCGCCGAGGCGCAGGTGGTCTCCGCCGGTTTCGATCTGCGGGCGGAGCTGTCCGCGCCGGAGGCGGTCCGGTTCCTGCGCGCGCTGCCGCGCTCGTCGGGAAACGCGTCGCGCGGCGCTCAGTGGGTCGTCCCCACCGGGAGGACCCTGCGGCCGACCACGAGGCCGGTGGCCGGCGCAGTGTGCCTGCCCGGGCCCGAGCGGCTGGTGACGCTCCAGCGGGTGCTGCGTCACGCGACGGCGTTGCGGGTGTACGGGCCGGTGGCCGACGGCTCCGCGGCCGCGAGCGCCTGGGAGGTGGTACTGCCGGGAATGCGTCTCACGCTGACGCTGTCGCCCGACGCCTCGCGCGGCTTCTCCGGTGAGGGTGGCGTGCTCGACGCGCTGGCCACCGACGATGCCGCGGCCGACGCCGAGCTGGTGTCCGTGCTGCTCGCCTGGGAGCCGCGGATCGAACCGGCGGACCTCTCCGAGCAGTCGGGGCTGCCGGTGGAGCGGGTACGGGCCGCCCTCACCCGGCTGGGCACAGCGGGCCGGGTGGGGTACGACCTCGCGGACGCGGCGTACTTCCACCGCGAGCTGCCGTACGACGCCGACCGGGCCGAGCGGCACAATCCGCGTCTGGTCGCCGCCCGTCAGCTGGCCGGCTCGGGTGCGGTCGCGCTGGACGGGGAGCCGGCTGCCGTCGCCTCGGGGGACCGCCGCTACCAGGTGAGGGAGAAGGACGGAGTGCTGAGCTGTACCTGCCAGTGGTGGGCGGACTACCGGGGGCGGCGGGGTCCCTGCAAACATGCTCTGGCCGTCCGGATGGTCCGTCGGGGCGCACCGGTTGCCGGGGGTGTGCGATGAAGGAGCTGCTCACCGCGGTACGTGAGGGACGCAAGGAAGACGTCCCCGCACTTCTCCTGCCGCTGGACCGGGCGGAACGCCGATCTGCGCTGGCGGAGTTGAAGACGATGCGCAAGGAGTCGCGGAGCTGGGAATGGCGCGAACGGGACAGGATCCAGAAGGCCCTGCTGATCGCCGGAGCGGGCTGTCACTCCGGAGCCGCCGGCTGCGCCACCTGGATCGGTGGCCGGGAGTTGCGTGACTGGACCCGCTCCCCGTACCCGTTGGTCCTCGACGTGCTCGCGGACCGTGATCCTGCCTGGCTCGGCGACCTCGCCCACCGGCTGGCCGCGCGGCCCACCGCCACCCGGATCGACTACGAGTTCGTCTCCGAACTGGTGAAAAGGGCACAGTGCTCCGTGCCCACCACGGAGGGTTTCGTCGTTGGCTGGGCGGAGAGGGTCTCCACCCTGCAGTGGCGGCGGAAGGGCGCGCCGCCGCTGATCGACATCCTGCGTGCGGATCCGCATCTCGCGGTGATGGTGCCACGGCTCTTCGAGACGACGGAGCTGCCCCCGCAGGTCATCTGGTACGGCGATCAGGAACCCGAATCCGTGGACAACTGGCCCTCGGCACTGGCCACTTCGGTGGATGAGGGGCTACTGGAGCGGTCCGTGCTCGTCAACTGCTGCGTGACCCGGTTGCTCCGTGGCGGAAAGCCCGGCGATCTGCGGTTCTTCCTGACCGTGCTGCGCCGGCTCGCGCTGACGGAGCAGGAGGAGGCCGAGCGGGTCGCCGACTGGATCGGGATGGCTGCGGACGGCATCTCGACCGTCGCGGGCCATGCGCAGGATGTGCTGGCCCGGCTGGACGAGCGCGGTGGCCTGTCCGTGCGGGAGCTGGCGGACGTCTCGGGTTCGGTGCTGTTCCGGACGGAGAAGAAGCTGGTCCGGGCCCAGCTCGTGCTGCTCGGCAAGGCACTGCGCCGCGACGCGTCGGCGGCCGAAGAACTGCTGCCGGTCGTCGCCGAGGCATTCGGTCACGAGGACATCGGCGTCCAGGAGCGGGCGCTGAAGCTGGCGGCGCGGTACGCACCCCCTGTCGGCGATCCCTTGCGCGAGGAACTCGCCATGTCCGCGGAGCTGTTGGGGCCGGTGCACCGGGCAGCGGCGGCGGAGGTGTTCGGGGATCTGCTGGACGCCCGGCCACCGGCCGAGCCGTACGAGGAGATACTGCCGCCGGTTCCTTCTCCGCGTCGGCTCGAACCTGCGCCGGAGACGACCGCCGAGCTCGTCGAGGAGGTGGTGGCGCTGGTCCGATCCGGATCACGCGAGCCGGCCGCCTTCGAGCGGGCTCTGGACGGACTGGTCCGCCATGCCCACACGGACCGTTCGGCGCTGGCGGACGCGCTGCGCGACGCGCTGGCGGATCGGTGGTGGCTGGACGACGCATCGTCCCACGTCGAGCGGAAGCTCAGCCTGGACACGGGCATCGAACTCGTCGTGGCCGTACTGCTCGAACGGGTCTCGGTGCGAGCCGTTCACGACGGGCGTGCCGGCTGGACCGGAACCGGCACCTGTGTCCATGCCGCGCTCGACGGAATCCTCCGGGCGCGGCTGTGGGAGGCCGCTTACTCGGTACTGATCGGCAGGTCGCCGTTCCTGCTGGCCGCTCCGACATGGCACACCGGCTCGCTGGACCCGGCGGTGCTGGTCGAGCGGCTGCGTACGTATGAGCAGCTCGGGGTCGAACCCGGGGAAGCCGATTTCGCCCAGGCGCTGCTGCGCGTGCGGCGCAGCGGTCGGCGCGAGGCAGCGGAGGCGGCGGAGGCGGCCACCCTGCTCGGCACCGCGCAGGGTGACCGGCTGGCTGCCTGGCTCCACGCGGACGAACCGGTCGCACCTGTGCAGCAGCACCATCTGGAGAACGAACAGCCGCCGTCGCGCAACTGGTTGCAGCGATCGGCTACCGGGAGGCGACGCGTCCTGTTGGCCACTGAGGAAAATCGGGTCATCCAGCAGGAGTTCCCGCGTTCCTTCCACTGGCTGGGCCGCCCGCACTTCCCGGACGGTCACCGGTGCTACCACTGGGGCGAGGAGCCCGGCTCCTGGCTCGCCACCCTGCCCGAGGACGGCGAGACGATGGCCGCCTGGATGCTGCCCGCCGTCGCCACCTGCGCGACCGAGGAGCTACGGGGTGCGGCCTGGCCGCTGCCCCGGCTCGCCGGGCTCGGCGGCCCGGCCGCCGCGGCCATCCATCTGGCCATGGCGTACGGGCTGGGCGCCCGCCATCCGGAGGACAGGTTGTCGGCGGTCGACGCCCTGCTGGTGCTCGCGGCCCAGGACAGGCTGGACGCGGCGCTACTCGGCCGGGAGTTGGCGATTCTCGTCGACCGCACGCTGGTGAAACCCAACCGCGTGGCGGAGTCCGCCCGTACGGCTGCCGCCACCGGCGCATACCGGACGGTGCTCACCGTGCTGACCGCCGCGCTGCCCCCGCTGCTGGCGTACGAGCAGGCCCCGCGCGGGCTGAGCGATCTACTGTCCGTGGCCGCCGAATGTGCGGAACGCTGCGGTGCGGTGGCGGCCGAGCCGATACCCGGGCTGACAGCTCTGGCCGCGCGCGGCGGGTCGTCGCAGCTGGTACGTCATGCGGCACGGCTGCAGGCAGCCTGGGAAAAGGGGTCGGAGACAACGGCCGACGACATCGTGCCGTAACGACGGTCATGCCCCACCGCGGCCCGTCCCGCCCCGCCTTCGGAGCGCCCAGGCCCGCCGCATACTCCGCAGCGGCCGCAATCATCCACGCCAGTAATCAGCAAAAACGGGCGATAGGGGACTAGATCCACACTTAACCCATCAGTCACAAGGCGTTCGCGATCAGGCAACACCGCTCCGTCACAGTGAGCTCATGACTGATGTGACATCCGCGAAGAGCGCCCGCCGCCCGCACCACTGGCGGCGGGACCTGATCGAGCTGGCCGCCCTGTTCACCGCCGTCGCGGTGGCCGACGCGATCGCCAACATGATCGGGCACCAGCCCGACGGACCGTATCTGCTGATCGCCTCGGCCCTGGCCCTCGTCGCGACGGCCGCGTTCCACACCTGGTGGGCACGGCGGCACAGTCACGCCCCGCCGCCGACCGCCGGCGACCACAGCGTGGGCCTGTCCCACCACACGGTCACGGACAACGCGGCGGCCACCACTGCCGCCGCACCCATGACCACGCCCGCCGTCGGTCCGGCCCCGTCCGACGAGGACACGGTGCTGTGGCGGATGCGCACCACGGTCCGGGACGCCCCCGGCAGTCTCGCCGCGCTCTGCATCACGCTCGCCCAGCACCAGATCGACATCCTCACTCTGCAGACGCATCCGCTGGCGCAGGGCACGGTCGACGAGTTCCTACTGCGCGCCCCTGCCTCGCTCCAGGTCCGGCAGCTGAGCCGGGCGATCTCCGCCGCGGGCGGCAGCTCCACCTGGATCGAGCGGGCCGACGCGCACGACCTGGTGGACGCCCCGACGCGGATTCTGGGACTCGCCACCCGCACCGCCCTGGACACCGCTGAACTCCCGCTCGCGCTACGCCAGTTGCTCGGTCGCTGCACCATCCACTCGCTGCCTGCCGTCTCGATCACCGGCCGTGCGACCGGGGAGAGCGCACCGATCGAAGGGACGCTCGAGGAGACGGTGATGCGACTGCGAGACCCGTCCGGCGGTGCGATCACCATCGAGCGGCCCTATCTGCCGTTCACCCCGACCGAGTTCGCCCGGGCCCGCGCACTGGTGGAGCTCGACGCCCGGCTCGGCCCCCGCGTCCCACGCAGCGAGCACGTGCTCACGCTCCCCGAGGGCAACGAGATCACCGTCCGCCGCGCGGACCGGAGCGACCTGGCCGCCGCCCGCGCCATGCACGACCGCTGCTCCGAGCAGACACTGCGGCTGCGCTACCACGGTCCGGTCCGCGACGCCGACCGCTACCTGGACCACCTGCTGAGCCCCAGGTTCGGCCGCACCCTGGCCGTCCAGACGGCCTCCGGCCGCCTGGTCGCCCTGGGACACCTCCTCTGGGACGGTGACGAGACCGAGGTGGCCCTCCTCGTCGAGGACGACTGGCAGCGCCGGGGAATCGGCTCGGAGCTCCTCGGCCGCCTGGTGACGCTCGCCGTCGAGGCCGGCTGCGACAGCGTCTACGCCGTCACCCAGGCGTCCAACACCGGCATGGTCGCCGCCATGCGAACCCTCGAACTTCCCCTCGACTACCAGATCGAGGAGGGCACGCTCGTCATCACCGCCCGGCTGGACGCGACTCCGGTACGCTCCCGGCCGCCGTACGAGCAGGCGGGTCGCTGAGCGCCTGACAGAGATCGGCCCACAGGTCCTCGACGTCCTCCAGGCCGACCGACATACGCAGCAGCCGGTCCCCGACACCGGAAGCCTGCCGGTCTCCCTCATCCACAATGCGGTGGCTGATGGAGGCCGGATGCTGGATCAGGGTGTCCACACTGCCGAGACTCACCGCGGGAGTGATGAGCCGTACGGCGGAGATCACCCGGTGCGGATCCCCGTACACCTCGAAGGAGACCATCGCGCCACCCACCGCCGGGTAGTGGACCCTGGCGATGCGCGGGTCGGCGGCCAGCCGGCGGGACAGTTCAGCGGCGCTCGCGGAAGCGGCACGTACCCGTACCGGCAGGGTGGACAGACCCCGCAGCAGCAGATATCCGGCCATCGGATGCAGTACCCCGCCGGTGGCGAAGCGCACCTGTCGCAGCCGAGCCGCGAACTCCTCGTCGCAGGCGACGACGCCGCCCATCACGTCACCGTGCCCGCCCAGGTACTTGGTGGCGCTGTGCAGAACGATCCGCGCGCCGTGCTCGACGGGCCGCTGGAGGACCGGGGTGGCAAAGGTGTTGTCGACGAGCAGCGGAACCGACCCGCACGAGTGCGCGAGCGCCCGGATGTCGACCTCGGCGAGCGTCGGGTTGGCCGGTGTCTCGACCACGATCAGACCGGTGTCCGGCCGGATCGCCTCCGCGATGCCCGCCGGATCGGTCCAGGTGACTTCGGTGCCCAGCAGGCCGGCACCGAGAAGATGGTCGCTGCAGCCGTACAGCGGGCGGACAGCGATCACATGGCGCAGTCCCATGCTCGCGCGGGCCAGGAGAACCGCGGTGAGCGCCGCCATGCCGCTGGCGAACGACACAGCGCTCTCGGTCCCTTCGAGCCGGGCCAGAGCCGTTTCGAACCGGGCCGTGGTCGGGTTGTCGAGCCGGGCGTAGACGGGCGGCCCGTCGAGCCTGGCGCCGGTGGTGGCGAAGGTGTCGATCCGTTCCGCTTCTCCCCTGGAGTCGTACGAGGGGTAGGTGGTGGACAGATCGATCGGCGGGGCGTGCAGGCCGAGTGCAGCGAGGTCGTCGCGTCCGGCGTGCACGGCTTCGGTGGCCAGCGCCCTGGACCGGGGTGTCGTCGAGGGCCGCATCGAGGCTTCGGTGTCCATGACACCACTCTGAACAGGTACCGGGCCGTACCGTCGAAACACCGTGCTACGTTCGGCGAATGGCCGATTCTGTCGTTCTGGACCCGGTGGACCTGCACATTCTGCGGCTGCTGCAGAACGATGCCCGGACCACGTACCGCGAGCTCGCCGCCGAGGTCGGGGTCGCACCGTCGACCTGTCTGGACCGGGTGGCCCGACTGCGCCGCTCAGGCGTGATTCTCGGCCACCGGCTGCATCTCGACCCGGCCAGGATCGGCCGTGGTCTGGAGGCGCTGCTCTCGGTGCAGGTCCGCCCGCACCGCAGGGAGCTCATCGGCCCGTTCGTCGAGCGGATCAGGGCGCTGCCGGAGTCCCGCGCGCTCTTCCATCTGACCGGCCCCGACGACTATCTGGTCCACGTGGCCGTTGCCGACACCGCGGATCTGCAGCGGCTGGTGCTCGACGAGTTCACCTCGCGGCGCGAAGTGGCTCGGGTGGAGACGCGGCTGATATTCCAGCAATGGGAGTGCGGGCCGCTGTTGCCGCCGGCCTCCACGGCGCCCGGAAGAACCACAGAATCCTCATGACCGGTTGCGGCCACCGCGGTCGGTGCTCCGCGTCCACCGCGTCGAACCGGAATGAACTGTGTCAGGTCCTTGAGGTCTATCGATAGTGACGCGGGCCCCCCAACCATACGAAGATGTCCGCATGTCAGACACTTCGAACAGCGCGCTGCCCCGCCAGGTCGCCGACGCCTACGTCGACGCATTCATCGAACTCGACCCGATCTCAGGCACCTACCTCGGTGTAGCGGAAAGCTCCCGCCGTCTTCCCGACTTCTCCCCCGCCGGGCAGGAAGCCCTTGCCGAGCTTGCCCGCGCCACCTTGGTGGAGCTCGACGCCGCCGAGCAGCTCCCGGGCGCGGACAGCGACGCAGAGCGCCGCTGTGGCCGCCTGCTGAGGGAGCGGCTGACCGCGGAGATCGCTGTCCATGAGGCCGATGAGAGCCTGCGAGCCGTCTCCAACCTGCACTCGCCGGCGCACAGCGTCCGTGAGGTGCTGACGGTGACGCCGACCGAGACCGATGAGGACTGGGCGGCGATCGTGGAGCGGCTGCTCGCGGTTCCCGGAGCCCTGGAGGGGTACCGCGCCTCGCTCGCGCTCGGCCTGGAGCGGAAGCTGTACGGCGGTCCGCGCGCCACCGCCACCTTCATCGACCAGCTGACCGAGTGGGTCGGGCAGGACGGAACCGGGTTTTACCAGGGCTTCGTCTCCGCGGGCCCGGACTCGCTGCGCGCGGATCTGGACGACGCCGCCCGGCAGGCCACGGAGGCCACGCAGGCGCTGCGCGACTGGATGCGCGATGTGTACGCCCCCGCGGTCGAGGGTGCGCCCGACACGGTGGGCCGCGAGCGGTACGCCCGCTGGTCGCGATACTTCAACGGTACCGATCTGGATCTCGACGAGGCATACGCGTACGGCTGGTCCGAGTATCACCGGCTGCTCGGCGAGATGAAGGCCGAGGCCGAGAAGGTGCTGCCCGGGGCCGGTCCCTGGGAGGCGCTGGCCCATCTCGATGTACACGGCACGCACATCGAGGGTGTCGACGAGGTCCAGGCCTGGCTGCAGGGCCTGATGGACGAGGCGATCGAAGCCCTCGACGGCACACACTTCGAACTCGCCGAGCGGGTACGGAAGGTGGAGTCCCGGATCGCACCGCCCGGCGGCGCCGCGGCCCCGTACTACACGGGTCCGTCCGAGGACTTCTCGCGCCCCGGCCGCACCTGGCTGCCCACCATGGGCGAGACCCGCTTCCCGGTGTACGACCTGGTCTCCACCTGGTACCACGAGGGCGTCCCGGGCCACCACCTGCAGATCGCCCAGTGGGCCCATGTCGCCGACAGTCTCTCCCGCTACCAGGCATCGATCGGCATCGTCAGCGCCAATGCCGAGGGCTGGGCGCTGTACGCGGAGCGGCTCATGGACGAGCTGGGCTTCCTGCCCGACGCGGAGCGCCGTCTCGGCTACCTGGACGCGCAGATGATGCGTGCCTGCCGGGTGATCGTGGACATCGGCATGCACGCGGAGATGGAGATCCCGGCGGACTCCCCCTTCCACCCCGGTGAGCGGTGGACACCCGAGCTGGCGCAGGAGTTCTTCGGCAACCACAGCGGCCGCCCGGCGGACTTCGTGGAGAGCGAGCTGACCCGCTACCTGTCCATGCCGGGGCAGGCCATCGGTTACAAGCTGGGCGAGCGTGCCTGGCTGCTGGGCCGGGAGAACGCCCGCAAGGCACACGGCGACGCGTTCGACGCGAAGGCCTGGCACATGGCCGCGCTGTCGCAGGGGCCGCTGGGTCTGGACGATTTGGTCGACGAGCTGTCGAAGCTCTGATCCGGACGGTTTTCGACACGAAGGCGGTCGGGCCCGGTTCGGTACGGTGGGCCCGACCGCTTCCCCTCCGCCGGAAGAGGGCGGCGCAACGATCATGACAAGGTTCCTGTTCTGCTCCGACCCGCTGCGTTCCACGCGCCCCGACGCACAGTTCGCCGGGGAAGCCGAAGCGGTACGGGAGTGCGGCGGCCGGGTCGCGCTGCTGGACCATGACGCCCTGCTCACCGGGGACGTCGGGGCTGCACTCGCCCGGGTGGAGCGCGACTCCGGACCGTACTGGTATCGGGGCTGGATGATTCCGGCGAGCCGGTACGAGGAGCTGGAGCGGGCGCTCACCGCCCGTGGTTGCTCGCTGATGACGGATGCTTCCGCGTACCGCCGCGCGCATGAACTGCCGGGCTGGTACGAGGTGTTCGCGGGGCTGACACCGCGCAGCGTGTGGCGTCCCGTGGCGGTGAACGGCAGCGCCTCCGGCGACGAGGCGCCGGCGGCGCTCACGGCGCCGGTGGCCTTGGCGGCGTTGGCGGAACCACTCGGCGTGGGGCCCGGGATCGTGAAAGACTTCGTGAAGTCCCGCAAGCACGAGTGGTATGAGGCCTGCTATGTGCCGGAGTTGACGGACCGGACACACCTCGTCTCGGTCGCCGGACGGTTCTGCGAGCTGCAGGGGGGACTCGCTCGCCGGGGGTCTGGTGCTGCGCGCGTACGAGCCGTTCGTACCGGGCGGCGAGGCTCGGGTGTGGTGGGTGGACGGCGAGCCGGTGCTGGTCACCGCCCACCCGGACACCCCGGACCGGTTGCCGTCGCCCGCACTCGACCCCGTACGCGCCGCGGTGAAACAGCTCGGCTGCCACTGGGTCACGACCGATCTCGCGCTGCGCGACGACGGGGTGTGGCGAGTGGTGGAGGTCGGTGACGGCCAGGTCAGCGGCCTGCCCGCGGGGGCCGACGCCGTGCCTCTGTTCACCGCCCTGATCGGGGAGGGTCCCGGTCGCAGCGCCTGAAGCCGCGCTCGACGTCGATGTCCTGCCCGGTGGTCGGCCCGCCTGCGGGATCCGCCCGGTTTGTCAGACGGGTTTCCGACGCGCCACACGGGCATGACGGACCCGCCGCGTTCGCCGTTCAGCAGCCGCAGTCGTCGGAGTCGACCGGCGCGGTGAGCGCGTCAGCGGTGCGCCGCTCGCGTCCCTCCCAGGTCTCGAACTCGAAGCCTTCACGCGCCCAGTACTCGAAACCGCCGAGCATCTCCTTGACCTGGTAGCCGAGTTCGGCGAGTGCCAGCGCGGCGCGGGTGGCGCCGTTGCAGCCGGGGCCCCAGCAGTACGTGACCACGGGGACGGCCGGGTCGAGGAGATCCCGGGCCTGCTCGGCGATGAGCGCGGTGGGCAGGTGAATCGCACCGGGGACGTGCCCCTGGTCCCAGGAGGCGGTGGACCGGGAGTCGAGGACGACGAAGCCGGGGTCACCGTCGGCCGCGAGAGCGGCGGCGACATCGGAGACGTCGGCGTGGAAGGCGAGCGAGGCGCCGAAGTACGCGGCGGCCGCGGCCGGTGCGGCCGGCGGAACGCGGAGAACGGGGTTGGCTGCGGAGGCGGTGAGCTGTGAGGTCATGACCAAAAATCTACGACCAGTGATCCTTTGCCGGAAGATGAGATCCCCGGCACACGTCTTGATCCGCCGGGGATTTCCCTGTTGTCTACGAGATATGACCGACTATTCCCCGGACACCACCGACTGGCGCATCCTTGATGTCCTGCAGCGCGAGGGACGGGCGACCTTCGCCGAACTGGCCCGCGCCGTCGCGATGTCCCCGAGCGCAGTGACGGAGCGGGTGCGCCGCCTCGAGGAGGCGGGAATCATCAGTGGGTACGCCGCCGTGGTGGACCCGGAGGCGCTCGGACTGCCGATTCTCGCCCTCGTACGGCTGCGCTATCCGAACGGCAACTACAAGCCGTTCCACGATCTTCTCGACGCGACGCCCGAGATCGTGGAAGCCCACCATGTCACCGGCGACGACTGCTTCGTCCTCAAGGTGACCGCTCGCTCGATGAGCCACCTGGAGGAGGTCACGGGGAAGATCGGCACGCTCGGTTCCGTCACCACCAGCGTCGTCTACTCCTCGCCCCTCCCCCGGCGACCGATCAGCCGCTGACCCCGCCGGCCGCGCGGTGGAACACCGCCGATCCGTGCCGCTCCTTGACCACTTCGAGCTGGGCCGGGATCCGGCGGCGCAGATCGCCGACGTGGCTGACGATGCCGACGCTGCGGTCCCGCTCGCGCAGCGAGTCCAGTACGTCGAGGACCTCGTCCAGGGTCTGCTCGTCGAGGCTGCCGAACCCCTCGTCGATGAAGAGTGTGTCCAGCCGGACCCCTCCCGCCTCGTCGGTGACGACGTCGGCGAGACCGAGCGCCAGAGCCAGGGAGGCGAAGAACGTCTCGCCGCCCGAGAGCGTCGCCGTGTCGCGCTCACGGCCGGTCCAGGAGTCGACGACATGCAGCCCGAGGCCGGACCGGCGGCCTCCGGTGCGGGCGTCGGAGTGGACGAGCGTGTAGCGGCCCGACGACATCCGCTGCAGGCGTGCGGTGGCGGCGGCGGCGACCTGTTCGAGCCGGGCGGCAAGAACGTACGACTCCAGCCGCATCTTGCGTTCGTTGTCCGCGGAGGTGCCTGCGGTGAGCCCGGCCAGTCGGGCCACCCGGTCGTACTCGTCGCGCAGCGGTCCCAGTGCGCGCACGTCCTGCCCCGCGCGGCGGGACAGCCGGCCGAGTTCGGCGCATCGCTCCCGGGCGGCGGCGAGCGTGGCGGCGGCGTTCCGCAGCCGTGCCTCGGCCGCGTCGTACGCAGCCTGAGCGGCGTCGGGGTCGGCCTCCGGGTGCTCGGCGGCGGCGCAGGTCTCGGGCTCGGCGAGCCGTTCGGCGACGGCTGCGGCCTCGGCCTGCCAGCCATCGATCCGGTGCTGGATGTCGCGGTGCTCGACGTCCGTGAGCAGGGTCGCAGCGGCAGCCTCAGGGGTGTCGAAGCCGGCCCGGAACGCGGCGTCCGCGAGCCGGCCGTCGGCCTCCTTGCTGCGCCGCGCCGCGAGCTCCTCGGCGCGCACCGCCTCGGCGGCGTCGGCGAGCAGAGCCACCCGGCGCTCCAACAGGGCAGCGTGCGCGGCGACACTGCCGGATTCGCCGCGAGCGGCCGTCAACTCGGCTTCCAGTCCGGCCTGTTCCCGATCGATCCCTTCCCGCCGCGAGGTCCGGGCGGCGGAGCGGCGCTCGGCCTGCTGCCGCGCTTCGAGCCTCTCGGTCTGCTCCCGTTCGGCGACCGCGAGGGCCTCGCGCGCGGCGTGCATTCCGGCGGCGGTACGGTGCGCATGGGCGTGCTCGGCAGCCAACTCGGCGACCAGCGCCTCAAGTTCCACAACGGCGGGTTCAGCAGCATCGGGCCCGTCATCGGCAGTCCCGGCGGCTCCGCGGTCAGAGGCATCGTCGGCAGTGGTCCCCACCACGGGCAGCGCCGCGGCACGTTCCGCCGCGTGCTTCTCCCGTACGACTCCGAGCTCCCGATCCGCCTCCGTACGCGCCTGTTCGGCCCGCCGGTACACGGCGAGAGCCGTCTCCTCGGCCGCCCGGTCGACATGCCCGTCGGCTGCCCGCGCGGGCTCCGGATGGTCGCCCGACCCGCAGACCTTGCACGCCTCGCCGTCGACGAGTTCCGCCGCGAGCTCGGCGGCGATGTCACGCAGCCGCTGCTCGCGCAGCTCAAGCCACCTTTCGTGTGCACCCAGGGCGCGTTCGCGGGCCGCGGCCAGCCGGTCGGCCGCATCCGTCGCCTCGGCCGCGAGCGCGTCGCGGCGACGGGCCGCGTCCAGGCGGCGGCGGGCCGGCTCCAGCCGCCCCGCAAGGTGTTCGGCGCGGGTCGCGGACTCCTGTGCCGTCTCGATGCGTTCCCGGAGCTCGTGGCGGGTGGACTCCCAGCCCGCCAGCCAGCCTTCCGCTTCCTGGATCAGTTCGTCGTCGGCGCGGGCCTGGCGTTCCAGTTCGGCTCGCTCGGTGTCGATCTCCGCGCTGCGCCGCTCGGCACGACGCGCGGCGTCGAGACCGCCGAGCTCCTGCCGGAGCCTGCGCTCCAGGGTTGCCAACTGCTCGGCACCCGCGTCGACAAGGGTGTCGGGCAGCTGGGCGCGGACGCGCTCATGAGCCGCTCGGGCAGTCCGATAGGCGCGCTCGGCGTCGTCGCGCAACTCCAGTGCGGGGGCGACGAGTTCGGCCTTGCGCGCTCGTTCGAGCCGCTCGCGCTGCCGGTCCCGCTCGGGGCGGCGGGCTTCGAGCTCGCGGGCGCGGCGGCGCGTCTCCTCGTACCGCTGCTGGAGTCTGGCGAGTTCGCGTGCGGTGTCGAGTTCGCGGCGGGCGAAGGCCTGCCCGCTCTCGGCGGCGGAGAGTACGGACTCGGCGATGTCGAGCCGTTCCCGGGCGTTGCTGCGGGCCGCTGCGGCCCACTCCAGTACGCCGTCCGCGAGTCCCGGATCGCCGGGCCGGGCGTCCGGCAGGGGCAGTTCACCGGCAGCAGGTCCGGCGGCCTGGGCGATCCGCTGGGCGATCCCGAGGATCTGCTCGTCCCCGGCCTTGACCTGCGTCTCGGTGGTACGGCGCAGTTCGGTCAGCCGTTCCTCGACGGCCGCGAAGCGGCGGGTGTCGAAGAGTCTGCCGAGCAGTTTGCCGCGGGCTTCGGCATCGGCGCGCAGGAAGCGTGCGAAGTCGCCCTGCGGAAGCAGCACCACCTGGCAGAACTGGTCCCGGCTCATCCCGACGAGCTGGGTGATCTCCTCGCCGATCTCCTGGTGCGAGCGGCTGAGCGCCCGCCAGCCGTGCTCGGGGTCGTACTCGCGCAGCCAGCTCTGCGCCTTCTCGGTGGTGAAGCCCTCGCCCTTCTTCTTGGGGCGGGGCTGGGCCGGGCGCCGGGTGATCTCCAGGTGCCGTCCGCCGACGGTCAGTTCCAGCCGGACCTCGGTGGGGAGGCCGGCCGGGGCGTGATCGCTGCGCAGTGAGGTGCCGGGGCTCTGGCGGGCGCCGGGCACCGCGCCGTACAGCCCGTAGCAGACGGCGTCGAGGACGGAGGTCTTCCCCGCACCGGTGGGTCCGTGCAGCAGAAAGAGTCCAGCGGCGGAGAGGGCGTCGAAGTCGACTTCCTGGGTGGCGCCGAACGGGCCGAAGGCGGTGAGGGTGAGCCGGTGGAGTCTCAACGGTTCACCTCGCGCACGCCGTCGTCCACCCGTACGTGGTCGAAGGCGCCGCGCAGCACCGTGCGCTCCTGCTCGTCCGCCCCGTTCCCGCCCCGGACATGCGCCACGAAGTCCTCCGCGATCTGCTGGTCGTCGCGCCCCCTGAGGCGCTGTGCGTATGAGGCGAGCGGGTCCTCGGGGGCCCGCTCGGGTTCGAAGACGAGGCTCAGGGTGTGCGGAAACCTGTCCAGGAGGCGGGCCATCGGCTCGTCCGGACGGACCGGGTCCGTGAGGGTCGCCTCCACCCACGCCTCCTCGTGCCGGGCCACCGCGGGGTCTTCGAGCAGGGTGTCCAGGCGGCCGCGGAGGCGCGCGAGCGGACGGGGCACAGGGCAGTCGATCCGCTCGGCGGTGATCGTTCCGGTGGCCCCGAGGTCGATCAGCCACATGGTCTTGCGGTGGGCGACCTCGGAGAAGGAGTACGCGAGAGGTGAGCCGGAGTAGCGCACCCGGTCGGTGACGGCCTGGGAGCCGTGCAGATGGCCGAGCGCCGTGTAGTCGACGCCGTCGAAGACGCTGGCGGGTACGGCGGCCACACCGCCGATGGTGATGTCGCGCTCGCTGTCGCTGGGTTCGCCGCCCGCGACGAAGGCGTGGGCGAGGACCACGGAGCGAGTGGATTCCGGCCGGGTGGCGACGTCGGCGCGGACCCGGTCCATGGCCGCGGTCAACACCGCTTCGTGTCCGGCCCGCTCAGCCTTCAACACGTCCTTGACGAGGGCCGGTTCCAGGTAGGGCAGCCCGTAGAACGCCACATTGCCGTGCTCGTCGTGCAGGACGACGGGGGTGGCGCACTCCGCCGGGTCGGTACGCAGATGGATACCGGCCCGTCCGATCAGTCCTGCGCCGACGCCGAGCCTGCGGGCCGAGTCGTGGTTCCCGGAGATCATCACCGTGGGCACGCCCGCGGCGGCGAGCCGGTGCAGGGCCCGGTCGAAGAGCTCGACGGCGGAGAGCGGGGGCACGGCCCTGTCGTAGACATCACCCGCGACGACGACGGCGTCGACCTCACGCTCACGGACGGTCGCCACCAGATGATCGAGGTAGGCGGCCTGTGCCTCCAGCAGCGAGACCCGGTGGAACGACCGCCCCAGGTGCCAGTCCGATGTGTGCAGAATCCTCAAGACCTGGCTCCGACCTGCATATTTCTCTTCCTTCGCACCCAGCGTCCGCGCCTGTCGTGTCCGGGAGCCGCACCGGACCGGCGCGGGAGCGCACGGTCGGCATCGACCACGCTAACGCCACTGCGCCCCTGATCCCTCACGAACCCTCACAGCCCACAGTCTCCCATCGCCACGCACCGCCTCCGACGTGTTCGGCGAAGATGATCGATCCGCGTTCCGATGCCGATCCGTTCCGCCTGCCGGTATGCGGCCCAGGCGACGGCGAGATCCTGCCGGAGGAGCCCGACGGGGGTGGCGGAGTCGAGCAGGGCGAGCAGCGCGCCGTCCCGTCCGCTGTGCAGACGGATCACGCCGCGGAGCGCCGGGGCGGCCCGCACGCGGCCAGTCCCACCCCGCCGAGCGCGTTCAGGTGTCCCCGTACGCCTCGCCACCCAGCTCCAGCAGCGCCTCACCCGCCGTCGTATCGGCCAGCCAGCGCCGGAAGTCCTCGACATCCGCGTCCGGCAGCCCGATCTCGATGATCACCGCTTCCTGGTACCGGACCTCCCGGACGGCCCGTCCGGTGGCGCGCAGGTCGTTCTGGAGCCTGCCCGCCCGCTGGTGGTCGACGGTGACCGTGGCGAGCCGGAACCGCTGCCGGGTGATCGTGCCCAGCTCGTCGAGAGCCTCGCCGACCGCTCCTCCGTAGGCCCGGATCAGACCGCCTGCGCCGAGCTTCACCCCGCCGTAGTAGCGGGTGACGACGGCGGCTACGTACCGCATCTCCCGGCGCATCAGCATCTGCAGCATGGGGACGCCCGCGGTGCCACCGGGCTCCCCGTCGTCACTGGCCTTCTGTACGGAGGCGTCGGCGCCGATCACGTACGCGAAGCAGTTGTGGGTGGCGGTCGGATGTTCCCTGCGGACGCGTGCGACGAAGTCCTGCGCCTCCTGCTCGGTGGCGGCGGGGGCGAGCGCGCAGATGAAGCGCGATCGGTTGATCTCGGTCTCGTGCACGCCCGCTCGGGCGACTGTCCGGTACTGCTCCTGCATCCGTCCACCCTATGCGCAGCAGCGGGAATGGCCCGCGGCCGCAGTCCGTTGTCCGCATCATGTACGCAGACGCAGCAGGGACCGAGACTCAGACGATCCGCAGGATTCTCCGGGACTCGGGCGACACCTGGGCCGTGGTGGGACTGTCCGACAACGAGTCGCGCGCGGCCTATCGCGTCGCCGCGGTCCTCCAGCGCTTCGGCAAGCGCGTGGTCCCGGTGCACCCGAAGGCGGAACGGGTGCACGGCGAGGAGGGCTACGCGTCGCTGGCCGACATCCCGTTCCCGGTCGACGTCGTGGACGTCTTCGTCAACAGCGGACTGGCGGGCGGCGTCGCGGACGAGGCCGTCACGATCGGCGCGAAGGCGGTCTGGTTCCAGCTCGGCGTGATCGACGACGCAGCGTACGAACGCACACGGGCAGCCGGACTCGACATGGTGATGGACCACTGCCCGGCGATCGAAATACCCCTTCTGGACCGATGAGCGACATGCCACTCCTCGGCCGAATGTGCGGGGTATCACACATGGCGCTCCGCTGGGAGAATGCCCCCTTGTGAGTCTCACCAGTGCGCCGAGTGCCGTGAACATCGCCCACCGCCGAAACCGTCTGGCCGGTCAGCTGTCCCGGCTCGGCGTGGAGCGGAGCGGTGTCCTCCTGGTGCATGCGTCGATGCGGGCGGTGGGAGCGGTCAGCGGCGGGGCCGGTGCCGTGATCGGTGCGCTGCGGGACACGCTCGGCGAGGACGGCACCCTGATCGTCCCGTCGTTCACACCGGAGAACTCCGACACCTCCCCCCAGTACCGCAACCGGGTCCGCGGCCTCACCGACCACGCCCGGGAGGCGGTCCACGCGAGCATGCCGCCGTTCGACCCCGTCACCATGGCCGCACCGTCGATGGGCCGGCTCGCGGAGGCCGTACGGCTGACCCCGGGGGCGGCACGCAGCAGCCATCCGCAGACCTCGTTCGCCGCCCTCGGCCCCCTCGCCGGCAAGCTGCTCGCACACCACCGCCCCGACTGCCACCTCGGCGAGGACTCGCCGCTGGCCCGCCTCTACGACGTGCGGGCTCACGTCCTGCTGCTGGGCACCGGCTTCGACTCCTGCACCGCGTTCCACCTCGGCGAGTACCGCGTCCCCACCCCGCCGCGGCGCACCTACCGCTGCGTGGTGACCACTCGGGGCAGACGCCACTGGTGGGAGTACGAGGACGTGGCGCTGGACGACAGCGACTTCACCGCGCTCGGGGCGGAGTTCGCCCGCACGGACAACGGTGCGGCGGTACGCAGCGGCCCGGTGGGCTCGACGACCGGCCGCCTCTTCGACTTCACCGACGCGGTCGACTTCGCGGCCCGCCGGCTTCCGTCGCTGCGGAAGGAGCGGGTGTAGCGGCGCGTCGTCACGGCCGCCACTGGGCAGAAGGCCTGTGCGCGTATATACCAACACGTCAGCCTGTGCTCATACTTGCCGCGTATCGGCCTTACGGGGAGGCACCGGATGGAGCAGCTGATCCACACGGAGGACGGTCGCGCTTTGGCCGTGGAGCACTACGGCAATCCACACGGCAGTCCGGTCTTCCTGCTCCACGGCACGCCGGGCAGCAGACTCGGTCCGGCCCCGCGCAGCTCCGTCCTGTACCGCCTGGGCATCCATCTCATCACGTACGACCGTCCCGGATACGGTGCCTCGCACCGATTACCTCGGCGGTCGGTGGCCCATGTCGCCGCGGACGTCACCGCAATCGCGGACGCCCTCGGCATCGGCCGGTTCGCGGTGGTCGGCCGGTCCGGTGGGGCACCGCACGCGCTCGCCTGTGCCGCGCTGCTGCCGGAGCGCACGGCGCGCACCGCCGCGCTGGTGGGCCTGGCGCCGCGTGACGCCCAGGGCCTCGACTGGTTCGACGGAATGACCGAATCCAACGTGCGTGAATACATCAACGCCGCAGCGGGCCACCACCAGCTGACGGCCGCCCTGGAGCGCCGTTCCGCGTCGATCCGGGCGGATCCGATGGGTTCGGTCGCCGATATGCACCGCGGGCTGCCCGATTCGGACCGCGGGATCGTGTCGGACACGGGGATCAGGGCCATGCTGGTCCGTAACTTCGCCGAGGGTCTGCGCAACTCCGCCGACGGCTGGGTCGACGATGTCATGTCGTTCAGTAAGGACTGGGGGTTCCGTCCTGAGGACATCACGTCACCCGTACTTCTCTGGCACGGCGAGGACGATGTCTTCGCCCCGGTGCAGCACACCCGGTGGCTGGCGGAGCGCAT
The DNA here is from genome assembly GCF_035974375.1 of Streptomyces sp. NBC_01320. NCBI lineage: Bacteria > Bacillati > Actinomycetota > Actinomycetes > Kitasatosporales > Streptomycetaceae > Streptomyces > Streptomyces sp. NBC_01320. Next base: position 9,209,631 of record NZ_CP108390.1, on the reverse strand, counting down.
CCCGGGTGCGGAGCTGGTGGTGGAGCGGGGTGCGGCGCACTTCGGCGCGTTACGGGTGCTGACGCGCGTGCTCAGCTGGGCCACCGGGTGACCCCGGCCGCCGCGCCGGCTCCCGGGACGACCCGGTCCGTACCGCACGGACCGGCCGTCCTCGCGGCTCCCGCCCCCTCTCCCGCGCTCACACAGGCTGCGGCTCCAGATCCCGGTTGATGCGCCGCCAATTGCGGGCTGCCACTGCGATGGGATGGTCCACGCCCAGGTGTTCGACGGCCAGGGACACAACTTCGGCGCGCAGCTGCTCGGCCTCGCTCTCCCTTTCCAGCGCGCGCAGGGTGTTCGCCAGGTTGGAGCGGCAGGCCAGCACGTCAGGGTGGTTCGGTCCGTAACGGTCCAACAGCCCTTCGAGAGCCGCCCGTTCCCACCTCTCGGCCGGTTCGGGCCGGTTCAGGTCGCCATAGGCGTTGGCCAGGTTGATCGCGGCGCAGAGGGTGAACGGATGCTGCGCGCCCAGGCTCTCCTCCAGAGCGGCCCGGACCTCCTCGCCCCATTCCGCCGCCTCCCCGGCCGCGCCCATGCCGCGCAGGTAGATGGCGACGTTATTGCGGCAGGCCAGGGTGAACGGGTGCTCGTCCCCGAGCGTGCTGCGGTAACCGTCGAGCGCCTGGTTGGCGAGATCGAGCGCCGCCTGCTTGTCACCGAGGGCGGAGAAGTCGGCCGCGAGGTTCAGCCCGCAGGCCAGAGCGTCCGGAACCTTCGTTCCGTACCGCTCGCGGTAGCGGTTGTACGTCTCCTCCGTCAGCCGCTTCGCCTCGTGCGGCTGGCCGGCCTTGCGGAGCGAGACGGCAAGGCTCTTCGCGGTACGCAGCGCCTCCGGCACATCCGCGTTGAGGACCCGCTCGAATGCGGCTTTGACCTCGCGCAGGATCTGTACCGAGGATGCGTATTCCCCGGTCTCCCGCAGGTCCCGGCCCAGGTGTCCCTTGGTGGTCAGGGTGTACGGATGGTCCACCCCGAGCAGCGTGCTGCGGCGCTCCACCGTGAGTTCGTCGAGCCTGCGCGCCGCTTCGCTGTCGCCGGTCAGGCGGTAGTCGATGGCCAGGTTGTGGGCGGCGACGAGGGTGCGCGGGTGAATGTCCCCGAATGTCTCGCCCATGACGTGATGGATCTTCCGGTCCCGGGCCAGCGCCTCGTCGAACCGGCCGAGTGCCCGGAGGTCGGCGGCCAGGCTGCCGGTGGTGATCAGTAGGCTGGGGTGGTCCTCGCGCAGCAGCCGGGTCTGCCGGGCGAGGGTGTCCTCGTCCATCGTCCGCGCTTCCTGGTAGCGGCCCTGGGCACGGAGGGCATTGGCCAGTTCGAAGCGGAGATTCAGGGTCTGCAGGTCATCCTCACCCAGCTCCTGGGTCCAGGCAGTGTTGAGCTGGGTGCCCAGCACCCGGGCGCTCTCCAGATCCCCTCGCTTGAGGAGGTAGCGGATCCGGTCGACCATGAGCTGCCGGGCCTCCGCCTCGTCGCAGTCGGCAATCCCCGAAGGGCCGAGGTGCGGCCAGATCAGCTCGAAGGCCGGCCAGCTCTGCGGATCGTTGACCGGGTTGTCCTGGTCCGCCCCCTGGGCGGGGCGGGCCTCCGCCAGGATGCGGTGCACCTCGTGCACCGCCGTGTTGCGCTCCTCGGCGCTCAGCCCGGCCCGGACTGCGGCCTGGACGAGGCGGTGGATCTGAATGCTGCTGTCCGCCGGGTCGACCTTGGCCAGGGCGAAGCGGTTGAGTGCCTGGATGACCCTGCCGAGCATGTACCGCTCCCGGAGATCCGGGTCGTACGGCAGCAAGGACCGGAACATCGAGTCGCTGCCGATGAGCGTCATCGAGATCGGCTCGGCGGAGAAGAACGAGCACAGTTCCAGCAGGCGGGCCGCCGCTCCGGACTCCTTGCGCAGCCGGGCGATCGAGATGTTCCAGGTCGCGCCGATCTTCTGCGCGTAGTCCTCGGGTCTGCCGAGCGAGAGCACTTTGGTGCTCTGCTCCTTGAGCTGTTCGACGTAGGCGTCGACCGGGGTCGCTGTCTCGGCGAGCCAGGCTGCCGCCACCTCCACCGCCAGGGGCAGGTCGCCGACTGCTTCGGCCACCCGGTCCGCGTCGCGCGGGGGCAGCTTTCGGACCCTTCGGCAGAGGTGTTCCACGGACTCGGCACGGGTGAAGACCTCGACCTCCACCGCCTCCACCCGGCTGGATATCGGCTTGTTGCGGCAGGTGGCGAGAATATGACCGTAGAGACCCGAGGAGAGTGGACCGGTCTCGTCCGGAAAGAGTGCGAGCGCCTGGTCGAGGTCCTCGACATTGTCGAAGACCAGCAGCCAGCGGGTGTACGGCGCTCCACTGCGCAGAGCGTTCAGCGCCGCCCTGGCCGCTTCGGCGACCACTTCACCGGCCCGCAGGTCCATCCGCTCGGCCAGTTCCGCCAATGACGACACCACCCGGTCGGGCTGCTCGGCCTCGACCCACCACACCAGGTCGTAGTCGGCCCGGAACCGGTGCGCGTACTCCCGCGCCACCTGCGTCTTGCCGACGCCACCGAGCCCGTACAGGACCTGCGGCAGATGCTGGTTCGAGCGGCCGCTGCCGCGTAATTGGTCGCGCAGCCGTTCCAGGACCGAGCCGCGTCCGGTGAACCAGGCGTGCCGGGGCCGCACGTTCCACACCCCGGGGACGGCTCCGGGAAACCGGGGCCCACCGGGCGCGACCGGGGGCCCGTCAGCGGATTCGGACCGGTCCAGGGCGGTGAGCACCGCGGTGGCCGCTTCGCGTTCGTCCAGCCGGGCCACATCGACGATGCCCCGGCTGTTGAGCGGAAGCGTCAGCCGTACGTCACTGATCCGGACCGGGACGAGCTGGCGTCGGCTGTCCGAGGGGTCGAAGCCCAGGACCGACTCCCACAGGCTCCGGGCAAGGCTCGAACTCTGGTACGCCTGCGAGACGACCGGGACGATCCGGTAGGCGCCGGACGACGCCCATTCCGCTTCGGTCCACGCCGCATGGGGGGTACGGACATCGACGGGCATGACATTGAAACCGGCGCGGAGCAGGACGGCTTCCAGCCAGTCCGCCCACATCTGGTCCTCCGCCGCATAGGTGAGGACGATGTTCGACGGCGGCACCGGCCTGCGGCGGGTGTAGGCCGACACATAGGCCAGCCGTTCCGCCTCGTCGATGGGCGGCAATGTGTTCACCCGCCCCTCCGTGAGCACCGAGGTGAGCCGTTCGCAGGCGGTGAGCATGGAGCTGGTGATGTTGGGGGCGTCCCCGAAGGTGGCCAGGATCTCCTCGTACGCGTAGAAGGGCCGGTAGGGGATCTCCACCGTTCCCCAGTAGTTGGCGAGTTCCTCTTTGCCGAGTCCGCTGGGGAAACCGGGAAAACTGTCCTTCGCAAGTGCACGCCCGGCGTCGGCCTTCTCCTTCTCCCCGTCGTCGATCCGCATCGGCACGGGAAGGATGCGGATGTGCTTGTCGTGGAATCGTTCCTCGATGTCGCGGGCCACGGCGGACGCGCCCTCGATGCTCTGGTCACTCAGGGTGAAACAGACCACGAGCACCTGAGGCATCTGAACGGTGCAGATGTCGGCGATATCACTGAGGCCGGTCCGGCTGTCGATCAAGGTGAAGTCGTAGTGCTTCTGCATGTCGGCGCGCATGGCATCGAAGAACTGGCCGCCGCCGTAACGCTCGTAGAAATCGTCCCAGTCCATCCTGCCGACGGTCGACGAATAGTCCCGGTTGCGACGGCCAGCGGAAAGGAAGTCGAGACTTCCGCCGTGCTGGAATGCCCAGTTGAGCGAGGTCGCATGCGGTCTGACCCGGGCGTATTCACGATGCCAGTCCGGATCACGCGGCGCGGGCCTGCGGGCCTCTTCCTGGTATTCGGTGATCAGATTGATCAGCCCAGGCGTGGCGGCCAGATCGGAAAGATCGAGAAAGGGGTGGAAGAACCGGTGCAGCCCGGGCGCTTCGAGATCCCAGTCGACGGCCAGGACACGATAGCCGTTCGCCGCGAGAATCCAGGCGGTATTGGCAAGTGCCATGGTGCGGCCGGTACCGCCCTTGTACGAGTAGAAGGTGACGACGGTCCCGTCACGGTTCTCGGTCATTCGATGGATCCTCCCCCTCGAAGGCTTCGCCGTCGTCGGCGCCGCCCTTGTCGTGGACCTTGCCGTGAACAGGTGGAACGGAATCGTTCGTTGAGCCATAACCGACGCCGTCCAGCAGGAGTCTGGGTATCCCGCCGCCCTCACCCGGCGGAGGGAAGGTCTCCGCGTGGGCCGCGTAGTGCCGTTCGGCGGCCTTCACCGCGCCGGGCAGTTCCTGGCTGAATGCCTCAAGTGTGGGAACGCCTCCGCCGTGGGACCGGTGGCCGCTCTCCTGTTCGGAACGCGGTTCGAGCGCCCCTTCGGTCACGGCACGCAGTTCGGACTCGCGACGGCCGGAGTCGGGATCGTCACGGTTCCAAGGCACCATGACGCTGATCCAGGGGTGTCCCACCTCGCCCAACCGCCGCACCAGCTCACTGCGGTGGGGCAGGTCGAGGGCCCAGCGGTCCAGGAGGAGCAGCCCGGGAGCCGTCGGGCGGTCGCTCCCCAGCAGCCGTTCCGCCTCGGTCTCGAAGTCCCCCACACTTACCTGGTAGTCGAGATTGCGGACGAGGTCGACTGCGTGGTCGGCCAGCGGCCTGGACGACTTGGGATGGTAGGGGTTCCAGTCGCGCTGGGCCGGTCCGTAGCAGTCGGGGGCGCGGCCCGCCGGCAGATCGGAAAGGGAGCAGGCAAGGACCGAGATCTCCATCTGCCGCGCCCGCCCCGGTGGCCCGAATGCACTGGGCACGGAGGCATAGTCCTGGTGGGGATCGCCCTCGGGCATCCGGGTCTGTTCGGCCACCTTGACTATGCGTTTGGCCAGGAGATAGACAGCGCGTTCGTACTGGTCGCGCAGATAGCGCAGCTTGATCAGTCCGTAGAACCCCTCGTCGGCGTAATCGTCGCCGAAGGTCGCATGGTTGAACTGGAGCCGCTCGGCAGGTTGCGGAAGCTGACGCGGCGGTACGGGGACCCAGAGCGCCGGTACGATTCCGGACATCTGACTGCCATTGCTCCGCGCCGCCTGGTTATGGACCGCGCGGCTTGAGAATGCGTACCACTCACGTCCGCACTGTTCACTCAGGAAATAGCGTGGCGAGTAGAGCGGCACGAAGACCCTGCAGTACGCAAGGGATTCGGAGAGCCGCTCCTGCCACCCTTCGCCCGGCTGCATCTGTTGATCCAGAAAGCCTGCGGGCACGCCGGCGGGCAGCGATGTCAGCTGCAGAACATGGGCGCACAGGTCCCGGTAGAACCGCTCGACCCAGAGATTCGGGTCCTTGTCCTTTGGATCGTTCCTGGGCGTATGGGCGTAGCTGAGAAAGAAGTACGGTCTTGGCTCAGCTCCCCGCACCCCCGCTGCCTCAAGATCCAACGTCTCCCCCGGTCCGCGTGTAGGACCTCAGTCTAGGAAGGAGAGAATCATCGACGGAACAGCACTAACGCGCCTAATTGTTGATCCTGCCACGCAAATGTCGCTGTCGATCAATCAATTACCGTCATATCCGTCATTTTTGAAGCCAGGTGCGGTCAGGAGTGCGTGACATGTGCCGGATTGCGCGCCTCCCAGTCGGCGCGGTGTCGTGCGGCGGAGCGTCTCGCCTCAGCCGACGCGGCGGGCGAGACGTCCTCCGCCGACCATTTCTCGACCGTGCGGGCCATCCCTGCGACGAAGCGGTCGCCGAGCGGTGTCAGGAGGCCGGACCCGGCAAGTACCTCGACGGCGCCGACGGTCTGCTCCCGCCACCGGGCGAACCGGGCCTCGGCCGTGCGCGCCGCCTGCCCCTGCGTGGTCAGTCTCCTTACGCGCCAGAAGTCCGTCACCGCGATATGCGCGTACGTCCCCTGGAGCAGACCGTCCAGCGGTCGAGGATCGTCGCGCCAGGGGGCGTAGAACAACCGACGGTCGCCAACGGGCTCATGCAGGTCGAAGCTGTCCAGGACCGCTCCCAGCTTGACGTGCTGGAACTCGTGGACGATCAGCAGGGCCAGCAGATCGGGCGTCGCGGGCCGCGCCGCCGCAACCGCCCCGAACGCCTCCTTGGAAGCGGCACTGACATCGCTGCCGTCCGGCGCGTGCAGAGGGGTGAGGACCCGGAGTCCTGCTGCCACGCCCGGTGCGTAACCAGGCAGTTCGCGCTGGATCAGTGACCAGGCCTCGGACAGGTCCTCCGCCCACACCTTCGCCTCGCCCACGGAGAGCCGATCGGAGACCGGCCACTGGTGGCTGTCGCGCAAGGGGTCCGTGTCCTCCAGAGCGACGGACCAGCCGGGCCGTTCCACGATCCGGACGGGCTGCCAGTGCGGGGTGAGGCCGTCCAGACCTTCGTCCCAGCCGACGCGCATCTCGCGGCCGGCCGCCCGGACCGTGAAGCCCTCCGGGTCCGCCGTCACCTCGGCGACGGATGCCTCGTCGGGAAGAATCACCGAACCGAGGCTCGGAAGCCTCAGCAGCCCGCCCCGCACGGGCACCTCGACCGTGTCGCCCTGGCGCGCCCGCATCGCACCGACAGCTGCGATCTCCGCAAGGCCGGACGCGATGGTCTGCGGAGCTCGGCCCTCCAGAATGCGCAGGGCCCAGGGCCGCGTGTACGGGTGAGCCACCGCCGCGTCCAGCGCCTCGGGCGCTCTGACGTCCAGGTCGACCAGCAGCTGCCATGCTGCCGTAGCTGTCCGGTCGGTCCGCGGGGCTCGCTCGCTCACCGCGGCCAGCAGGTCCCAGTTGAGCTCCAGCTGGGCGGCGGCCAGCCGACTCACCGTCTCCGCGCTACCGAAACCAGAGGCCAGTTCGTCCAGTTGGACGGCATCGAGGGGCTCGTGACGCCCCACCGACGGAGTGGGCGCCGAGGTCTCCCGGTCGCGGATACTCATGATCAGTTCCATCAGATCGGGGCAGAACACGGACGGGTTGTCGAAGCCGCTGCCGGTCCGATAGCGGTGGGCATAGAGGCCGCCGCCACAGGAGTTGACGACCGGACAGGCGCGGCACTCCTTGCTCAGCTGCTGAAGGCCTTGTTGCCTGGCGAGCACGCCGGGATGACGGAGCACGTCGTCGAGCGTGTTGGCGACGACATCCATGCCTGTGGCGGGCGCGGCGTCGTAGGCCGTCTTCAGGCTGTCCGCCTGCTCGAACGTGCCGTCGGTCTCGATGACGACGAGATCAGCCGGTGCCAGGCCGAGGGACTCGGTGAGGCTGCTCTCGCCGCGCAGGGTGCGCAGAACGGAGTCGAAGATCCGTACAGGGACCGGCCGGCCCGATGCGTCCCAGCGCCGGTAGACGGTGACCAGCCAGTCCGCATAGGGCGTTGCCGAGTCCCCGGGGCGGAGCGGCGGCACGTCCCACGTCGCGTGCGGCAGAAGGAAGTCGATGCGCGGCGAGTCGAGGGCGACCAGTGCGTCGTAGACGGCGATCGGGTCGTTGCGGACATCGATCGTGCAGAGCAGACCGGCGAAAAGCCGCCGGTGGGCGGGCCGGTTGAGCAGTTCGACGGCTCGCAGCACCTGGGGGTGGCTGCTGCGACCGTCGGCGTAGCGGCGGTGACGGTCGTTGGAGGCCTTGTCGCCGTCCAGCGACACGCCGACCTTGATACCGAGCTCGGCGAACAGCTCGCAGAAGTTCTCGTCGAGCAGCACACCGTTGGTGTGGATGCGCAGATCGAGTGCGCTGACGCCGTCCAGTGCACGGGAGAGCTCGTCGGCCGCGCGGCGCAGTCGGTCCGGGCCGGCCAGCAGCGGCTCCCCGCCGTGCAGCACCACATGGACGGAGGGCAGTCGATGGGCCCGGGCGTGCTCAGCAATACGGTCCGCCACCCTGACCAGAGTGTCCTCGGACACCACCTTGGGCCGGCCGCGCCAACTCGTGTCCGCATGTTCGTACACATAGCAGTGGTCGCACGCGAGATCACAGCGACTGTGCATCTTCAGTACGAATTGGCTCAGCGAGGGCGACGGCCGGTCCATGGCGAAATTCTGTCCCGGCTACTCAGACCGACGACTGAAAGGCTGCGATCACCAGTGGGCTCGCCCCGGCGTCGGTCGACAGCAGCCGACTGAGCGATGCGGACAGGGCCCCGCCGCTCTGGACGGCCGCCCGCTTGGCGAGCGGCACCCGAGGCGCGGCCGGAAGCCGCGGGGTGAGTCCCGGCCTGACGGCCGCCGAGACGAGTGTAGTGTTCATCTAAACCTCTCATGTCGATGGAGACCCATCGGCGACACGCATGTCACCGATGGGTGCAGTTCTCCATTCCCCATTGCCGGGGTAAATATGATTAAAGACGGGCAAATGGCGCATTGATATGCGTGCACGCATGTCTCCGGCACTCAAACTCCCCGCTGGACTCCCGGGTTTCGGCCGAGAACGCATCGCACCCTTTCGAGCTAGCGGTCGGCCACCGTTCAGCCCACAAGGACCCGGACCTGGACATGGCACACGACTCGACCAAGCCTCCCGCAGAGCGCGGGCCGGGTCAGCCGGTTGAGCCAAAACGTTGACCAATTCACCGAAGGTCTTCGGGCTCAGCCCACCAGGACGCCGAGCCCCTCGACAAGCACCGCGTTCGGCAGTGACGCCAGGGCCTTGCCCGGGACGATCAGCTTGCCGCGGCGGCTGCCGCTGCCGATCAGGACCCATTCCTGATCGACCACCGCGGGATCGAGGAGCAGGGGCCATTCGCCCGGGAGCCCGATCGGGGTGATCCCCCCGTACTCCATGCCGGTCTCGCCGACTGCCGTGTCCATGGAGGCGAAGGAGGCCTTGCGGGCGCCGAGATGCTTGCGGACCGCCCCGTTCACGTCGACGCGGGTGCGCGAGAGGACGACGCAGGCAGCCAGGGTGACATCACCGCCGCGCTTGCCCGCCACCACGACGCAGTTGGCCGAGCTGTCGAGCAGCTCGGCGCCGTGGTGTTCGACGAAGGCGGCCGTGTCCGCGATCGCCGGGTCCGTGTCGACGTGAAGGATCCGGTCGGCGGCGATGTCGCCCCACCCCTCGCTCACCGCCCTGGCGACCGGCGGGGTGAGGAGGCCGAGTCGGTCGACGGCGGGTCCGGCGTTCTCGAAGGAGCCAATGGGTGCGCGCATGGATGCAACGTAACAAGGCCTGCGCGGGGTCCGGTTGACCGTCTCAGCCGGTGAACTCAGCGCACCGGAGGGATGGAGACCGCCATGGTGAGCTCGGTGGGCTCGGCGCCGTCATTGCGGTAGACATGCGGGTGATGCGCCTCGAAGGTGGCGGAGGTGCCTGCGGGTACGGAGTGCTCCTCGCCGTCGACGACCAGGGTGAGTACACCCGTGGTGACGTGCAGGAGTTCGACGGTGCCTTCGGGATGCGGGTCGGAGGCGCTGCCCTCGCCGGGCATCAGGCGCCAGGACCAGAGTTCGAGGGGACCCCTGGCCTCCGTGCCGACGAGGAGAGTCGTGGAGCTGCCCGCCTCGGTGGACCACATGCGCACCGCCTGGCTCTCGGGCACCAGCCGCACATGGGAGCCCTGCTCGTAGTCGAGCAGGGTGGTGATGCTGACGCCCAGCGCGTCGGCCAGCTTGACGGTGGTGCCGACGCTCGGGTTGGTGCGCGCCTGTTCGATCTGGATGATCATGCCTCGGCTGACGCCCGCGCGGGCGGCGAGGGCATCCAGGGTGAAGCCGCGTTCGCCGCGCCAGCGCTTGAGGTTCCGCGCGAGCGACTGCGTGAGCTGGTCGAGGTCAGACACATTCCGTCCAATATTCTGGATGACAGAGTCGAAAATACTGCACTACGGTGTGGTGCACCCACTCGTTCATCGCACTGTACTGCGAGGCATGTCATGACAGCACTGTTCGCCCTGGCCACCAGCCTGCTGTGGGGGCTGGCCGACTTCGGCGGCGGACTGCTCACGCGACGAGTGCCCGCGCTCACCGTGGTCGTCGTCTCGCAGACGGTGGCAGCCCTCGTGCTGGGCGTCGTCGTGGTCGCGACCGGGGGCTGGAGCGAGGCAGGACCGCAGCTCTGGTTCGCCGTCGCGGCGGGCGCGGTCGGGCCGGTCGCGATGCTGAGCTTCTACAAGGCGCTGGCGCTCGGTCCGATGGGGGTCGTCTCCCCGCTCGGATCGCTGGGCGTCGCCGTGCCGGTGAGTGTCGGGCTGATCGTCGGCGAGCGTCCCGGTCTGCTGCAGTTCGCGGGCGTCGCGGTGGCAGTCGTGGGCATCGTGCTGGCGGGCGGGCCGGAGCTGCGCGGGGCGCCGGTCCAGCGCCGGGCGGTGGTGCTGACCCTGGTGGCTGCGTTCGGCTTCGGAACGGTGATGTCGCTGATCGCGGAGGCTTCCACGACGGTCTCCGGGCTGTTCCTGGCGCTCTTCGTGCAGCGCCTCACCAATATCGCGGTCGGCGGCACGGCCCTGTACGTGTCGGTGCGCCGCGGAGGACGTGCGCTGCCCGAGGTGGGCGGGGCGGCCGTGATCCGGGCCTCGCTGCCCGCCCTGGCGTTCGTCGGCCTCGCCGACGTCGCGGCCAACGGCACGTACTCGATCGCCGCGCAGCACGGCCCGGTCACCGTGGCCGCCGTACTCGCCTCGCTCTATCCCGTGGTCACGGCCCTGGCCGCGCGCGGAGTGCTGGGCGAGCGGCTGCGCGGAGTGCAGGCGGCGGGGGCCGGTCTGGCTCTGGTGGGAACGGTGCTGCTCGCCACCGGTTAGTCGGCGGGCTCGCGCCAGGGGTGTCCGGCGGATCAGGTCGGACACCGCCCGGGCATGCCCCGAAGAGAGGCCCTAGCTGTCCTCCAGTTCAGCGACGGCCAGCAGTTGCTCGGGCGTCACGCCCGCCGGGATCGGCACCGGGGCGGGCGTGCGCAGGGGCGGCTGCCAGCCCTTCTCGGGGTCCCAGCTGCGTACGACGCGTGCGGGCGCACCGGCCACGACCGCGTGGTCGGGCACCTCGCCACGTACCACCGCGCCCGCCGCGGCCACCACGTTGCGCCCGAGCCTGGCTCCCGGAAGGACCACCGCACCCGTGCCTATCCAGCAGCCGGGCCCGATGGTGACCGGCTCCATGCGCGGCCACTGCCGGCCGACCGGCTCGTGCGGATCGTCGTAGCTGTGGTTCGTCGACGTGATGTAGACGTACGGTCCGCAGTACGTGTTCGACCCGATGGTCACCGTGGTGTCGGCGACGACGTGGCTGCCGCGGCCGAGTACCACCCCGTCCCCCAGAGTCAGGATGGGTTCCGAACCGAGGTCCAGGTCCGGCATGAGTCCGGCGGTCAGGGTGACCTGTTCGCCGATGATGCAGTGGTCGCCGAGCTCGATCCACGGCTCCCCGAAGACCGTGCCCTGGGGGAACGCCAGCCGGGTCCCCTCGCCGATACGGCCGAACCGCAGCCCGCCCGGATGTTCCGCGGTGATCGCGCCCGCCTCCTGTACGGCACGCCAGCCGCGGTGGACGGCCCGGGACAGCAGGCGCCGCCGCCAGGCGGTGAGGGAGGAGAACGTGTTGCTGTTCTTGGGCACTCGCTCACCGTAGTCGGCGCTCCCTGGCCGGTCACCGCGGCCCCTTGTGATGTTCACCCCACTCACCGGCGGCCGCGCGGCTTTCGCATACGGTTCCCCTGGCGCGAACGGACAACCACGGTCGGAGACACGGAGGAACGGGCGATGGCAGAGCAGGCGTTGATCACGGGCATAGGCGGCCACGAGCCGGACATCGACGCGGACGCGTTCACCGCGCCGACATCGGTCGTGATCGGCGAGGTGACCCTGGCTGCGGGTTCCAGCGTCTGGTACCAGGCGGTGCTGCGGGCCGACTGCGCTCCCATCGCCATCGGCACCGGCAGCAACATCCAGGACAACTGCAGCGTCCATGCCGACCCCGGGTTCCCCGTCACGGTCGGCGAGCGCGTCTCGGTCGGGCACAACGCCGTACTGCACGGCTGCACCGTCGAGGACGACGTTCTCGTGGGCATGGGAGCCACGGTCCTCAACGGTGCGCGCATCGGCGCCGGTTCACTGATCGCGGCCCAGGCGCTCGTCCCGCAGGGGATGCAGGTGCCGCCGGGCTCACTCGTCGCGGGCGTGCCCGCCAAGGTCAAGCGGGAGCTGACCGAGGAGGAGCTCGAAGGGATCACGTTCAATGCCGCCGGGTATGTGGAGCTGGCCAAGGCGCACCGTCAGGCGCACGAGGGCTGAGTGACGGACGAGCGGGCGGCCCGGTGTGCCGGGTCGCCCGGGCTCAGTCCGCTGCCGGTACGGTCTCCGGCTCGGCCACGGTACGTTCCGCGGACTGGGCCGCCGCCTTCTTGGCACGGTTCTTGAGGACCAGCATCGAGGTCAGCCCGATCAGCCCGGCGACCACCAGGCCGAGCCAGGAGAAGCGCTTGAGCCAGGCCTCGGCGACGACTCCGACCGAGTAGATGACGGCCGTGGTTCCGCCCGCCCAGACGATGCCGCCGAGCACATTGGCGATCAGGAACTTCCAGTACGGCATGCGCAGGACGCCGGCCAGCGGTCCGGCGAAGATACGCAGCAGCGCGACGAAGCGGCCGAAGAACACCGCCCACGTGCCCCACTTCTGGAACGACCGCTCCGCCATGGCGATCTGGTCCTCGCCGAAGTGCTTGGGGAACTTCCCGCCGAGCCAGGCGAGGAGCGGCCGGCCGCCCTTGCGGCCGATGGCGTATCCGATCGAGTCCCCGATGATCGCCCCGGCGGAGGCGCAGGCACCGAGGATCACCGGGTTGATGCCGCTGTGTCCGGCGGCCAGCAGCGACGCGCTGACGAGGACGATCTCGCCCGGCAGCGGAATGCCCAGGCTCTCCAGACCGATGACGACGCCCACCAGGACGTACACGCTGACCGCGGGGACTGTCTCCAGCCACTCCTGGATGTGCAACGCCGGTTCCTCCCGTGCTGTTGTGCCGTCGCCCGCCGGGCAACTCCTCGGCGCACGGCGGGCAGCCTACCTGTCGTGCCATCTGCCCGGACAGCGCGATGGGCCGCCTCGCACCCTCGACAGGGTGGGACGGCCCGGCTGGGGAGGCAGGTCCCTCAGGCGTTGGGGCGGAGCGTCCACACGACGGTCATCTCGCCGGTGACCGCGCCGTCCGCACGCTGAATCTCGATGGCGACGGGGAATTCGGGCCGCTTGCCCGCGTCGAGTTCGGTAACGACCTCCGCGACCGGCCGACCGAGGGTCGCGGTCGCGGTGACGACGCCCATCGCGAGCTTCTTGTAGCCGATCTCCGCCTTCACGGCGAGTGGTACGGCGCGGGACAACTGGTCTCCGAAGGCGGCGATGACGATCGCGCCGCTGGCCGACTCCGCGAGCGTGAACATCGCTCCGGCGTGCGGTCCGCCGACGTGGTTGTGGTAGTCGGCCTGGTCCGGCATCCGGACGACCGCGCGTTCCGAGGTCGTCTCGAGGAACTCGAGGTTGAGGGTCCTGGCCATCGGAACCGTCGCGAGGAGCATGTCTCCGACTGTCATCTGTTCAGTGCTCATGAATCGAAGGTTACTCACGGGTAGCAGTGTTTGGCCATCCCTGGATCACGCCCGCATGCTCCCGTTTCGGCATCCGCGTGGCCATCGCCTTGACCGTTCCTTCACGGGGGCGGGCGTAGTCGACCGGCCGCCGTCCCTCTATGGTTACTCGCCATGTGGCCAGGACAGCAGCCGCCCGGGGGCGAGCAAAACCCGCAGAACCAGAATCAGAACCCGTATCAGCAGCCGGGGTACCAACAGTCGAATCCCTATCAGCAGCCGGGATATCAGCAGCATGGCCAGCCGGGATACCCGCAGCCGAACCCGTACCAGCAGCCCACCGTGCCGCAGTACGCGGTCCCGGGCCCGCCCGGTGCACCGCAGCCCGGGGGCGACAACAAGAAGAAGACGACCGTCGTCGCGATCGTCGCAGCCACCGCTGTGGTCGTGGCCGCCGTGGTCACCGGCGTCGTGGTGATGAACAAGGACGGCAAGGGCGGCTCCGACGTCGCCGACGACGGGACGTCGTCGTCCCCCGCGAAGCCGTCCGAGGACACGTCCTCCGCGGTGCCGAACCCGCGGGGCACCGACGGGGACGCAAAGCCTCTCGTCGCCGGCTGGAAGGTCGTCACCAACCCCAAGTGGGGAACCCAGTTCGACGTACCCGGTGACTGGGAGGTCGGTTCGCCCGGGACGTTCTCGTACTTCGAGGACGACAAGAAGGGCGACGGCTCGCCCCTCATCGGCTTCTCCGCGCCGGCGTACTTCCAGCAGAAGTGGTGCGTCGACGACGACGACAAGGACGGCACCAAGGAGGAGTACAGCCTGGCCAGTGCGGGTACCCGCGGCGCCGAGGGTGCCACGGACGCCGACGCCAACGCCCACAGCGAGGCCGGGACCTGGGCATGGGCCGCCTACGCGCAGCACATGCCGCAGAAGACCATCAAGTTCAGCAAGGCGAAGAAGTACACCACCCAGTCGGGTCTGACCGGCAGCCTCGTGACGGCCACCGCCCCCAACGTCACCAAGAAGAAGAAGTGCGACTCCGACGGCAAGACCTTCGCCTTCACCTTCAAGAACAAGAACGGTGACTTCTCCTCCTGGGTCCTCTACGGTGCCGACTCCGTCAAGGACGAGCTCCCGGACGCCACGATCATGAAGATCCTCAGCACGGTGCGGCTGACCGAGGTCACCGCCTCCTGACCTGCTCCACCTGCTCCGGCAAAGCATTTGGCAGGGCGGGGGCCCGGCAGCGATAGTTCCTCGGTGACTCCTGCCGGCATCCTCCGCATCCGCCGCCCCGCCTGGGCCGGCCGCAACTACAGTCTGCTGACCGCCGCCGCGATCATCACCGGCCTGGGTACCCACGGTGCGTTGATCGCGGCGGCGTTCGCCGTTCTGCAGTCCGGTGGCGACGGCGGCGACGTCGGCCTGGTGGCAGCCGCCCGTACCGCGCCGCTGGTGCTGTTCCTGCTCATCGGCGGCGCCATCGCGGACCGGGTGCCGCGCCACCGGGTGATGGTGGCGGCGAACGCGCTCAACTGTGTCTCGCAGGCCGCGTTCGCCTGGCTGGTCCTGGCCGGCGACCCGAAGCTGTGGCAGATGATGCTGCTCACGGCGTTGTGCGGTACCGGGCAGGCGTTCTTCAACCCGGCGGCCGAGGGCATGCTGATGTCCAGTGTCAGTGGCGAACAGGCCGGCCGCGCCTTCGCGCTCTTCCGGATGTCGATGCACGGGGCCGCCATCGGGGGTGCCGCGCTCGGCGGCGCCATGATCGCGGCGATGAGTCCCGGCTGGGTACTGGCCGTCGACGCGGCGGCCTTCGCGGTGGCCGGTGCGCTGCGCGCCTTCCTGGATGTCGCCCACATCCCGGCCCGGGAGCCGGGCGGCGGACTCCTGTCCGATCTGCGAGAGGGCTGGCAGGAGTTCATCGGCCGCCCCTGGCTGTGGTCGATCGTGGCGCAATTCTCGGTGGTGGTCGCCGTGGTCGGTGCCGCCGAGTCGGTGTACGGGCCACTGGTCGCCAGGGACGAGCTCGGCGGCGCCCGCCCCTGGGGATTCGCGCTCGCCGCCTTCGGGGTCGGCACGCTGTGCGGGGCGCTGCTGATGATGCGTTGGAAACCCCGGCGGCTCCTGCTCGCCGGGACGCTCTGCGTCTTCCCGCTGGCCCTGCCGTCGGCGGCGCTGGCGGTGCCGCTGCCGGTGGCCGGGCTGAGTGCGGTGATGTTCGTCAGCGGCGTGACCATCGAGGTGTTCGGCGTCTCCTGGATGACGGCCCTGCATCAGGAGATCCCGGAGGAGAAGTTGTCGCGCGTATCGGCGTACGACTGGTTCGGATCGGTGGCGATGCTGCCCCTGGCCACGGCGGTCGCCGGCCCGGTGGAGGACCTGGTCGGGCGCGGTCAGGCATTGTGGGGCTGTGCGGCGCTGGTCGTGCTCTGCACGGGGGCCGTGCTGTTCGTACCCGACGTACGCAACCTCACCCGCCGGACCGCGACCGTCGAGGTTGCGTCAGGGAAGACGCTGTCAGCCGATACCGAAGGAACCGTCGGGCGGCTCGGGTGAGGCGACCGCTTCGGCGTCCCCGACCGGCCGTGCCGCGCCGATGAGCCGGACCAGACCGGCGCCGTGCTCGACCCGGGCGGGGAAGACGTCTGCGGCGCAGCGGCGGGCCAGAGCCGCGGTGTCGAGGGGGCTGCGGGAGGCGACCAGGACGTGGTTCCCGAAGCGCCTACCACGCAGCACCGCCGGTTCGGCGATCAGCGCGAGCTCTTCGAAGACGGTGGCGAAGTTGGCCAGTTGCGAGCGGAGAAATGCGAAGGGTGCGCCGTCGGCGAGGTTGGCGGCATAGACGCCGTCGTCCCGCAGAGCCCGCCCGGCCGCCTGCGCGTACTCGACGGAGGTGAGGTGCGCGGGCACGCGCGATCCGCCGAACACGTCCGCGATCAGGACGTCGACGGTGCCGGGCGGCGTCCGTTCCAGCAGCCCGCGGGCGTCGGTGCCGTGCACGGTGATGCCGCTGTCGTCGGGGAGTGGCAGCTGCTCGGCGACCAGGGCGAGCAGGCCCAGGTCGGCCTCGGCGACGACCTGCCGGGAGCCCGGCCGGGTCGCGGTGACATAGCGGGGCAGGGTGAGGGCGCCGCCGCCGAGGTGGAGTACGTCGAGGGGGGCGTCCGGTCCCGCGGCGCAGTCCAGGACATGGGCGAGCCGTCGGGCGTACTCGAACTCCAGGTGGACCGGATCGTCGAGGTCGACGTACGACTGGGGTGCGCCGTCGACCGTGAGCAGCCAGGCCCGGTCCCGGTCCACGTCGGGAAGGAGTCTGGCGGTGCCCTGGTCCACTTCTCGGATCACGGGTATCGGCTCGTTCACTCCCCCATTGTGGGGTGCCGGTTCAGCTGCCGACGACCGCGGCGACCGCTTCGGTGTGCGCCGCGGACTGCGCGAGTCCGGCCCGGGCGGCGGCGGCCCGGCGGCTCGGGTTGAGGAGATTGCGGCCGAATGCCTTCTTGGCGGCCGCGTCCGGCATGATGACCGCGACCCGGGCACCCTTCGCTTCGAGATCGGTGGCCTGGGACCGGGGCGAGATGATCACCTTGTTGCCACTGGCCGTCGGTGCGATGACGACGACGCGCTCATACCCTGCGGCCAGATGGGCGTTGGCCGGGGAGTACACCCCGCCGTCGATCCAGCCCTGCCCGTCGATGGTGGCGACCGGCCAGACCGCGGGGACGGCGCAGCTGGCGGTGACGGCGTCGGCGAGCGGGATACCGCTGTCCTTGTCGAAGATGTGGAGTTCACCCGTGTCCGCGCGGACGGCGGTGATCCGCAGCTGCCGGTCGGGCCAGTCGGGCGACGGGAGCCGGCCCGCGATCAGCTCCTGCCGTTCGGCCGCGGTGATCGCGGTCCGGGTCTCCCGCGCCATCCGGGCCAGCTTCTGCCCGTACGCCTCCGGGGTACGGGAGGTCAGCACCGCCCGGGCGTAGCGCATGAGGGTGGCGGTGCCGAGTTTCCCGCCGACTTCGCCCTGAGGATCGGCCAGCTGACGTGCGTACAGTTCCGGGAGGCCGATCAATCCGGAGGCGAGCTGGGCGCCGACGAGAGCCCCGGCGGAGCTTCCGATGACGAGATCCGCAGTGGACAGGTCCACGCCCGCCTCGGCGAGCCCGTGCAGGATTCCGGTCTCCCAGGCGCCGCCGGTGGCGCCGCCTGCTCCGAGTACCAGTGCGATGTCTGCCATGCCGTCAGTCTCGCGCATGGCGCCGGGTCCGCCTCCCGTGGGGTCGGGAGGCGGACCCGGCGCCCGGATCAGAGCAGGCCGGTGACGGTGCCCGCGCCGACCGTGCGACCGCCCTCGCGGATCGCGAAGCCGAGCCCGGACTCCAGCGGGGTGTCGCGGCCCAGTTCGACGGTCATGGTGACCGTGTCGCCGGGGCGCGCCACCGCCGCTTCGCCGAGGTCGATGTCCCCGACGACGTCCGCGGTACGGATGTAGAACTGCGGCCGGTAGCCGGTGGTGACCGGCGTGGTCCGGCCGCCCTCCCGCGCCGACAGGACGTACACCTGCGCGGTGAAACGACGGCTCGGCGTGACGCTGCCGGGCGCCGCCACCACGTGGCCGCGGCGGACCCGGTCGCGCTCCACCCCGCGTACGAGCAGCGCCACGTTGTCACCGGCCTGCGCGGACTCCATCGGCTTACCGAAGGTCTCCAGGCCGGTGACGACCGTCTCGATGTCCGCGCCGAGCACGGAGACCCGGTCGCCGACGCGTACGGTGCCGCGCTCGACGGCTCCGGTGACGACCGTGCCCCGGCCGGTGATGGTCAGGACGTTCTCCACCGGCAGCAGGAACGGCGCGTCGGTGTAGCGCACCGGCATCGGTACGTATGTGTCGACGGCGTCCAGCAACGCCTCGACGGACGCGGTCCAGCGCGGGTCGCCTGCCAACGCCTTCAGTCCCGAGACGCGGACGACGGGGACGGTGTCGCCGCCGTAGCCGTGCGCGGAGAGCAGCTCGCGGACCTCCAGCTCGACCAGGTCGGTCAGCTCCGGGTCGCCCGCGTCGGCCTTGTTGAGGGCGACGACGATATGGTCGACGCCGACCTGGCGGGCCAGCAGGACGTGCTCGGCGGTCTGCGGCATGATCCCGTCGAGCGCGGACACGACGAGAATCGCCCCGTCGAGCTGCGCGGCGCCGGTCACCATGTTCTTGACGTAGTCGGCGTGACCGGGCATGTCGACGTGCGCGTAGTGCCGGGTGTCGGTCTCGTACTCGACGTGCGCGATGTTGATCGTGATGCCGCGCTGTGCCTCCTCCGGCGCCCGGTCGATGCGGTCGAACGGGACGAACGTGCCGGTGCCGCGGTCACTGAGGACCTTGGTGATGGCGGCTGTCAGGGTGGTCTTGCCGTGGTCGACGTGGCCCATGGTGCCGATGTTGAGGTGCGGCTTGGTGCGCACGTATGCCGTCTTGGGCATGGCTCATTCCTTGGAAACTCGAAGCTGAGAGAGAAGACCCCAGGGCCCCGCCGACCCTCCCCTCACGGGGTCCGCCGGACTGTCGGGGGAGGGTCAGCTTCGGGCGCCGCCGATGGGCGCTGCCGCAGCGGTGAACGCTGCTGCGTCGACTGCGGCTGCTGCCGCGGTGATTGCGGTGACAGCGAGGAGGGAAGGGATGACGGCAGCCTTCGGCGCGTCCGCGACTGCGGACTGCGCTGCGAGGAAGGCGTACCGGAACATGGGTCCGATCATGGCCCACGGCCGCGGCCCCGTCGAATGGTTTTCCGCCGGGCCCGGAAAGGGAGTTCGGCGCCGGCCGCGCCTCAGAGGTGCTTCATGGCCTCGCGTACGGACAGCGGCGAGAGCCGGTCCCGGGCGCCCTCGACGAAGTCCCGTACAGCCCACGGATCGGTCTTGGCGTACTCGCGCAGACACCAGCCGATCGCCTTGCGGATGAAGAAGTCGGGGTGATCCGCCCGGCGCAGGCAGTAGCCGAAGAGCCGTTCGGCGTCGGTGGCGTCCCGGTAGCGCAGCTGGTGCAGCAGGGCGGTGCGGGCGATCCACAGGTTGTCGTCCTCGATCCACTCGTCCATCACCGCCTTCAGCTCCGGGCCGGCGGCGACGAGCGGACCTGCGACATCGGCGGCGAGCACATCGACGGTGTCCCACCAGGGGACGGTGGAGACGAGGTGCCGTACGACGGGCAGGAACCCGGGGGAACAGCGGGGCGCGTGGCGGCGCAGATAGTCGGCTGCGAAGTACTGGTACTCCCGCTCGGGCAGTTCCCAGCAGCGCAGGGCGACGGCCGCGCAGTCCGCCTCGTCGGGACGCCCGGTGCCGTCCAGGACCGTACGTGACAGGGCCCGGCGCTGCGGTGCGGTGATGCCGAGGAACGGGGCGACGTGCTTCATGTACGCGGCGGCGGAGGCGGCCCGCCCGGGATCGGCGGCCCTGGGGTAGACGACCGTCAGACGCGTCAGCACGGTGTCGGCGAGCTCGCTCGGCGGCACACCGGGAGCGGCTTCGGCTGCGGGGCTCATACGGTGCACATTACGGCGATCACCCTCAGGTGTCGGTTACTCTCCCCGAATGCTCGACCCCGTCCCCGCCGCCCGGCCCGCCCCCGGCCTCGCCGCGCGCTGTACGAGGGCGCTGCTCTCGCCCTGGTCCCGGTTCTCGCTGCTCGTGGCCGTGCTGCTGGCCGCCGCGGTGACCACGCTGCTCCTCGATCCCCAGCGCCTCCTGGCCCATGGCTGGCCGGCGCAGCTGAGCGGTGGCGGCGCAGCGGTTCTGCTGTTCGGCCTCGCGTACGGCGTGTCCACCGTGGCGTTCGTGCCGCGGCCGCTCCTCAACCTCGCCGCGGGTGCGCTGTTCGGGTCGCAGGCCGGTCTGGCCGCCGCCCTGGCAGGCACGGTGCTCGGCGCGGGCATCTCGTTCGGGCTGGGCAGGGTACTGGGGCAGGACGCACTCCGTACGCTGGTGCGTGGGCGCTGGCTGAAGGCTGCGGACGGGCAGCTGAGTCGGCACGGCTTCCGTTCGATGCTGGCGCTGCGGCTCTTCCCGGGGGTTCCGTTCGCCGCCGCCAACTACTGCGCCGCGGTCTCACGCATGGGGTATCCGCCGTTCCTGGTGGCCACCGGGCTCGGCTCGATCCCGAACACCGCCGCCTACGTCGTCGCGGGCAGTGAGGCCTCGTCCCCGACATCGCCCGCGTTCCTGGCGGCGATGGGCTTCATCGTGCTGACGGGCGTCGGTGCGGCCGTCGTCGCCTGGCGCAAGCGGCACCGCCTCGCCGCGGACTGAGCCTGTGAGCCGGTCCGCGGTCCGGTGCCCGCCCTGACACCACCGGGGGTCGGCTGTGGGTGCGGGGGCAGTCGTCACCCTGTTCATCCAAGGGCGATACGCTGCCCGCGCACCGCAGACGATCACCGGGCCCGCCGTGGCCCGTCCCTCATATGACCGCAATCCGCACGCTGGCTACGGCCCTGCAGGCCGTCGTCCGATGCACGATCACTTTCGGGATGGCCAAAGCCCCATGAGCTGGTTCGAATCGTTCGTCCTGGGCCTCGTTCAGGGACTGACCGAGTTCCTGCCGATCTCCTCCAGCGCGCATCTGCGGCTCACCGCAGCGTTCGCCGGCTGGAACGACCCGGGTGCGGCGTTCACCGCCATCACCCAGATCGGCACGGAGGCCGCAGTCCTCATCTACTTCCGGAAGGACATCGTCCGGATCGTCTCGGCCTGGTTCCGCTCGCTGACCAACCGGTCGATGCGCAGCGACCACGACGCGCAGATGGGCTGGCTCGTCATCGTCGGCTCCATCCCGATCGGCGTCCTCGGCGTGACCTTCAAGGACCAGATCGAGGGCCCGTTCCGCGACCTGCGCCTCATCGCCACCACCCTGATCGTGATGGGCATCGTCCTCGGCATCGCCGACCGTCTCGCCGCCCGCGACGAGGTGGGCGGAAAGCACCGGGCGACAAGGGAGCGCAAGTCCCTCAAGGAACTCGGTGTCAAGGACGGCCTGATCTTCGGCTTCTGCCAGGCGCTGGCCCTGATCCCCGGCGTCTCCCGCTCGGGCGCCACGATCAGCGGTGGTCTGCTGATGGGCTACACCCGCGAGGCCGCGGCCCGCTACTCGTTCCTGTTGGCGATCCCGGCGGTGCTCGCCTCGGGTGTCTTCGAGCTGAAGGACGCGGGCGAGGGGCACGTGTCGTGGGGGCCGACGATCTTCGCGACGTTCATCGCCTTCGGTGTCGGATACGCGGTCATCGCCTGGTTCATGAAGTTCATCACGACCAAGAGCTTCATGCCGTTCGTCATCTACCGCGTACTGCTGGGTCTGGTGCTGTTCGCGCTGGTGGCGACCGGTGTGCTGAGCCCGCACGCGGGTGAGTCGGCGGGCTAGTGCTGCCGGTCGAGTCCGGCGGCGTGACCTGCGGCCCCGTCCGAAGCCGCCCGCGAGGTTCCGTCTGCGCCTCGCCTGACGCTCGACACGCGAGAGCCGAGGCGCCGCACGCTGCCGGCTTGGCCGACTCGCAGTGAACCGGACGTGGCTGAGAGCCTGTCGGGTGACCTTCGATCGGATAGCGGACGCGGTCTGGTGCGTGCGATTCCAAGGCGGCGGGATGTCCTCGGATGGGGTCTCCCCTGCTCGAACGAAGCTGAGAGCTCGGGGAAGGAGCTACTAGGACATTTCGGCAACGCGGGAAGCGTGCGTGCCAGGGCGTGGCCGCCCGATCAGAGGTCACCCGACAGGCTCTGAGGCGCGACTCGATGGGGGCAGCGACCAACCGAACTCACCCCGTCGCAGCCGCAGACCCTCCCGTGGGGAGGTTTCGGGAGGGGCGGCGGGCCTGCCTGCTGCGCAGCACAGGACGGGGCCGAACTGGATACCTGGGCCCAGCGGCTTCGGGTCCCGCGTGAGCAACGATGCACCCGGAACCAGACACAGGGATAGAGGTGTGACCTAAGACGTTTGGTCAGCCCTGTGCTCGGGCGGTGCTCAGTACTGCCCCGTGGAAGTCGGCTGCTCACCGGCCTTCTCCGCAGACTCCTGATGCCGTGCTCCTGGAGGGCGGTGACGATGCGGGGACCGGGGAGCAGGCGGTCAGCGCATTGGTTCAGTGTTCCTGGGCCGTCGGGCGCACCATGATCTCGTTGACCGCCGCGTGCCGCGGCTGAGTGACCATGAAGGCGATGGCCCGGGCAATGTCCTCGGCGTCGAGCCACGTGCTTTGCGGCAGACCACGCGCGGCTGCGAACCCGGCGCCGGTCGACATCTCCGTCGTGGTCATCCCCGGCTCGACGAGGCCCACCCGGACACCGCGCCCCGTGACCTCCTGGCGCAGGGCCTCGCTGAATGCTCCGACCGCGTGTTTCGTCGCCGAATAGACGCTGTTGTTCTTACGGGCCACCCGGCCCGCGAGCGAGCTGACGTTCACCAGGTCGGCGACCCGGCGCGGGGCGTCAGCAGCCGCGCGCAGCAGGTGCGGCAGCGCTGCCTGCGACATGTGCAGAACGGCCTTGAGGTTGAGGTCGACCATCCGGTCCCATTCCTCGGGGTCGCCTTCCTCCACGGCTCCGATCGCCACGTACCCGGCGTTGTTCACCAATACGTCCAACCGTGCGAACCGGTCCGCGGCGTCCTCCACGGCACGACGGGCCTGAGTCGCATCGCGGAGGTCGGCGGTGAGGGCGACGCACGAGCCGCCCCGGTCCCGGATCACGGTGGTCAGTTCCTCCAGCCGGTCCGCTCGACGGGCGACCAGTGCGAGAGCCGCGCCCTGCCGGGCCAGCGCCAGGGCGGTGGCCGCCCCGATGCCGCTGGAGGCACCGGTCACCAGCGCCGCGCAACCGGACAGCGCCGCGTCGGCCGGGGCCGCGGCCCCGGCATTCCCGACGTTCGCATCCCTCGCGCTCATGATCGCCTTTCGCGTGCACCCCGGCGCGTTGCCTTTTCCGCAGCTTGCATCACGTACTCCGAGTTCGCCTCCTCACCGCCCGGATGCCTGCACCGCCTTCGTCAGTACGCGACGACCGCCCACAGCAGCGCCCCGCCGACGGCGGCCGCATAACACCCCACGGCAGCGCGGACGACGGTACGACGGGTGCGGGCGGTCCACGAAGTTCTGGCCGACACCGCGGCCAGCAGGGGCAGCACCAGGATCGCGTGCAGGCCGACCGCGTGCAGTGGCTTCACCGATGCCGTGGAGTCGTAGCCGGCCGACTGAAGGCCGGTGCGTGTCAGATAGACACCACGGGCGATCATCGCCGCTCCGGACAGCAGCCCGACGACGAGGATCGCGAAACCGGCCCGAATCGCGAGCGCCATGCCCGTCGGTCCGTCCGGGCGCCGGACGAACGCGGCGACCGCGAGGGTGGTGAGGATGACGACCAGCACTCCCCCGCCGACGGCCAACGCCATGGAGACCGCCGTGTCGAAGGAGGTCTCCATGTTGAAGTGGGACGGTACGCCGCGCCACGCCTGGAGCGTGATGCCGCCGACCTCCAGCACGCAGTCGGCGGCGAACAGCGCGAGCAGCACGGTATGCGTGCGGGGGCGTATGCGCAGGTAGGACGCCACCCAGCAGAGCGCGATGAGCGTCAGTCCGAACGAGACCCCGAAGGTGACGGGCTTGCGCCAGGACACCGGGCCGTCCCAGGACCCGCCGTCGACGGCGAAGACGATCAGATGCAGCAGCCCGGAGACGACGAGGAGCACGCCGGTCCCGTAGCAGAGGCGCTCCACCGGGCGCACATTCCGCCATACGGGCGCGGTCGGCGACGAGCCGACTGCGCTACTGCGCACGGGCTGTGTCGTGGTGGCCCCTGCGGGCTGGTTCTCCATGCCCGGAGCATCCCTCGGGAGGCGCCCGGCGTCGTCGTACGTCCGAAGGCAGCCGACGTACGCCCCTCGGAGTACCGGTCGTCACCCCCACGCGTCGGTGGCGCGCCTTGACCACGACGACGAGCGACCTCGGGCTGGACGATCTGTTCCGGGACGCCGGCCTGCCGCTGCCCAAGGTCCCGGCGGTGGTCCGGGACCGGCCGCCACCGGCACCGGAAAGCGGCCGGTCCTGCACCCGCCGGGTCGGCCCTCGGACGCACAGGGCAGAAAAGGGCCGAAAGTCCCTGTCGGATGCTGCGTTCGCATACCAGCCTGGGACATGCACCGCCGGACTCTGGAGGACTCCATGACCACCGCCGAGCGTCCCGTGATCGCCGCCGTCGACGGCTCCTCGCACAGCTACGACGCCCTCGACTGGGCCGCGCGTGAAGCCGTCCGGCGAGGACTTCCGCTGACGATCGTGCATGTCCGGATCCCCTCCCGGCATACCGCCCAGGAGGCGCAGCAGCGACAGGCCGAGGAACTGCTCACGGAGTCCGTACGGCGGGTGTCGCTGATCGCTCCGGACCTGCACCCGTCGACGCTCAGCCCGCTCGACTTCCCCGTGGCCGCGCTGACCTCGCTCGGCGGGCACGCGTCGCTGCTGGTGCTGGGCTCCCGCGGTCTGGGCGGATTCCGGTCCCTGCTGATCGGATCGAACAGTCTTGCGACGGCTTCGATGGCCGCGTGCCCGGTCGTCGTCATCCACAGCGGTCGGGGGGACGACGACGCGGTGGACGCTGCTGAGACATTCCCGGACATTGTCGCGGGAGTGGCTGCCGACGAGAGCAGCGAGGCGGTACTGGAGTTCGCGTTCGAGGCGGCAGCGGCCCGGCCCGGCGCGCGGCTGCGGATCGTGCACGGCTGGACGATGTTCTCGTCGATGCTCTCCGGCGGACCCGTCTTCGACCGGGACGCGGCGGCGGGCGCCGCCGAGCGGACCCTCTCGGAGCTCACCGCAGGCCGACGCGAGAAGTACCCGCAGGTCGAGCTCGTGCTGGAGCCGACCCACGGCTCCGCGTCGCACACCCTGGTGACGGCATCGGCGACGGCCGCGCTCACGGTGATCGGGCGGCGAAAGGGCGGCGAGGCGCTCGGGTTCGGGCTGTCCCCGGTCGCACAGACGACGCTCACACACGCGCTCGGGCCGGTGGCCGTCGTCCCCTGCTGAGGCATGCACCGTGCCGGACCCCGGGCGTCCGGATCAGGACCGGACCGCCGCCGCGCGTGCACGGCCCTTGGCCTCGGCGGTCGGCGGGCACACACTGACCGGATGACGCAGCGCGTGGCTCTCGCAACCGTGATGGACCAGCTGTCCATCGATGCAGTGATCACCGGCTATGCGGTGGCGGTGGACGACAGCGCCTGGCAGGACTACGGGGAGCTGTTCACCCCGGACGGCCGCGCCGACTACCGCAGCGCGGGCGGCATCGAGGGACCCGCAGCCGAGGTGGCGCAGTGGCTCGCGGAAACCATGCGCCTCTTCCCCGTACGACAGCATCTGATCGTCAACCGTCGGCTGGACCTCCAGGACCTGGGGGGCTATCCCGGCGACCGGGCCGAGGTGCAGGCCGACTACCTCAACCCGATGCGGCTGCGGGGCACGCCGGACGACGGCGTCACCGAGGCCGCGGACAGCAACACGGCACCGAACTTCGTCTCCGGCGGCCGGTACGCGTTCGGGCTGTTGCGCACGGAGATCGGCTGGCGGATCCGCACCGTGGCCGTCCATGAGAAATGGCGCAGCCTCACCGGGGAGCTCGCCCCCGGCTGATCCCCGCCAAGGGCCCCACCCCCCTCTGGCCGCGGCCGTTCCCCTCCCCCCACACTGGGGAAGGAGGAGGGGGACACTGCTCACCGGGCAGGACGAGGAGGCGCAGCATGCGAATTCCGGCCGTTCGGCGTGAGCACGGGGAGCGCCTGCTCCGGTCCCCCTGGTGGCGCGGTGGTGCCGCGCTGCTCGCGGGTGCACTGCCCGCGCTCGCCTTTCCCGCCCCGGCTCTGTGGTGGTTCGCGTATGTCGCGCTGGTGCCGTGGCTGCTGCTGATCCGGTCAGCCGGTACGGGCCGGCGGGCCGCGCTCGACGGCTGGCTCGGCGGTACGGGCTACCTGCTCGCGGTGCACAACTGGCTGCTGCCGAGCCTGCATGTGTTCCTCGTGATACTGGCGGCGTTCCTCGGTCTGCTCTGGGCGCCGTGGGGGCTGCTGGTCTCCCGGCTGCTCGGCGGATCGCCGTCCGTCGCGAGGGTCGGGGCGGCCCTGGTCGTGGTCCCGTCCGGCTGGCTGATGATCGAACTGGCCCGCTCCTGGGATGCCCTCGGCGGCCCTTGGGGGCTGCTCGGCGCAAGCCAGTGGCAGGTGCCCGTGGCGCTCCGGGTGGCATCGGTAGGAGGGGTGTGGCTGGTGAGCCTCCTGGTGGTGGGGGTGAACACCGCGGTCACCCTGCTGCTCGTGACGTCCGCCGCCCGGACGGCTGCGGCGGTCGGCATCGTGGTGGGCGCGCTGGCGGTGGGCGCGATATGGAGGTGGGCGCCGCAGCCGGAGCCTGCGGGAGCGGCGCGGATCGCTGTCGTACAACCCGGTGTCGTCGAAGGGTCGAACAGCGTGGAGCTGCGTTTCGCACGCAGCGAGCAGCTGACCCGCACGCTGGTGGGCCGGCAGCTCGACCTGGTCGTCTGGGGCGAGAGCAGCGTCGGCGAGGACCTGTCACAGCGCCCGGATCTCGCAGCCAGGATCGCGAAGCTGTCACGCGAGGTCGGCGCGGATGTGCTGGTCAATATGGATGCCCGGCAGGCCGACACCTCGGGCCGGACGGGGATCTTCAAGAGTGCGGTGCTGGTGGGGCCGGACGGCCCGACCGGGGACCGCTACGACAAGATGCGTCTGGTGCCGTTCGGCGAGTACATTCCGGTTCGTTCGGTGCTCGGCTGGGTGACGTCGGTGGGCAAGGCGGCGGGCGAGGACCGGCTGCGCGGGACCCGGCAGGTGGTGATGTCCGTTCCCGAGCCGCCGTCCCCGGTGTTTTCCTCCCGATCCCGGGCCGGAGCGGAGAGGCTCCGCATAGGTCCGCTGATCTGCTTCGAGTCGGCGTTTCCCGACATGAGCAGGCGGCTCGCCCGGGACGGGGCCCAGCTGCTGATCGCCCAGTCGTCGACGTCCACGTTCCAGCACAGCTGGGCGCCGGCCCAGCACGCCTCGCTGGGCGCCCTCCGGGCGGCGGAGAGCGGCCGCCCGATGGTGCACGCCACGCTCACCGGGATCAGTACGGTGTACGACGCGCAGGGGCGTCGCATCGGCACCCCGCTCGGTACGGACACCAGCGCGGCCGCCGTGTTCGACGTACCGCTGGCAACCGGCACCACGCTCTATGTCCGGCTGGGCGACTGGCCGGTGCAGGGTGCGCTCGGTGTGCTGGCGGCGTTCTGCGCCTATGAGGGTGTGCGGTCGCTCCGGGGGCGGACCCGGGTGGAACCGGTCGGTGCGGCCGCTCCGGCGGGCCGGTTATGACGGGGCGTTGACGGAGACGATGTGCCCCTGTGCGTCGACGGTGAGGGCAACCCGCTCGACCTTGTTCGTCACGGCCAGCGCCACCCACACGGCGCCCCACAGGAAGCAGCTGAACACCATGAGCAGGGCGTGCAGCACGTGGTTCAG
Source organism: Streptomyces sp. NBC_01320 (assembly GCF_035974375.1). NCBI lineage: Bacteria > Bacillati > Actinomycetota > Actinomycetes > Kitasatosporales > Streptomycetaceae > Streptomyces > Streptomyces sp. NBC_01320. Next base: position 9,181,526 of record NZ_CP108390.1, on the reverse strand, counting down.
CGGCTGCCCGCGGACCATGACGACCTGCGTCTCGGCGCGCGACTCCACCCGCCAGCCGCTCGCAATCCGCTGATTGACCGCCCAGTCCAGGATCAGGGCGCGCTGCATCGCGTCGGGTGGCCGCCCGTCCGCCGAGTAGTAGCCGGGCGGCGGTTGAAGAGCACCCCACCCCTGTGGCTCGTCGTGGGGCTTCACCAGGTCACCTCCACGGGCTGGCGGTCCATCACCCCAGCCTGCATCCGGCCCGTGCGGGACGCATCCGGACCTGCCTTGACCAGCGGTTTCGCTACGCCCAGTCCAGGTCCCGCAGAATGCGCTCGCACAGTTCGTGCGTCTCCAGCGCGTCCCGGGCGCTCAGCAGCTTCCCGGCGCGCACGGCGTCCAGGAAGGACAGCACGCACTGTTCGATGCCGCGCTGACGGGCTACCGGCACCCAGTCACCACGCCGCCGCAGGCTCGGCTGTCCCTTGTGGTCGATCACCTCGGCAAGGTTGACGACCTCACGCTTGGAGTCCTGCCCGGAGACCTCGAGCCGCTCCTCCGTCGAACCGCTGAGCCGGTTCATCGCACCGATGGCGGTGAATCCGTCTCCGGACAGCTGCAGCACGACATGGTGCATCAGACCTTCACGGATCCGCGCCCGTACGACGGTGTGCTCGACCGGCCCCGGCACCAGGAAGCGCAGGGTGTCGACGACATGGATGAAGTCGTCGAGCACCATGGCGCGCGGTTCCTCGGGCAGGCCCACCCGGTTCTTCTGCATGAGGATCAGCTCGCGCGGGTGCTCGATGCACTGCGCATAGCCGGGGGCGAACCGCCGGTTGAAGCCGACGGCCAGGCTGACAGCGCGCTCCTCGGCGAGGTTGACCAGCCGCTCGGAATCGGCGAGTTCGTAGGCGAGCGGCTTGTCCACGTACGTGGGGACACCGGCCCGGAGCAGGCGGTCGGTGATCTCCGGGTGTACGGAGGTCGGGGCGTGGACGAAGGCGGCGTCCAGGTCCTGGGCGATCAGCGAGTCGAGCTCGGAGTGGCACTGCTCCGGCGGGATCCGGTGGGACGCGGCGACGGCGGCGAGGGTGGTGGGAGTGCGGGTCTGCAGATGCAGTTCGACCCCGGGCAAGGTGGTGAGGACCGGCAGATATGCCTTCTGCGCGATGTCGCCGAGCCCGATGCAGCCGACCTTCACTGGGGTCTCCCTCTGACTAACGCCGTGTCATATGCATGTCCTTCGCCCGGGCAGCATACGTGTGCTGCGGCGGCCGCCAGTCCGCGATGCCGTCGAAGGTACGCAGCACCAGGGCCGGCCCGAGCCGGGACACGGCGGACATCAGCGTGTCGCGCACCGCGACGGAGGCGGCGCTGGTCAGGCACATCAGACGGGCCACCTGGGCAGCCTTGCGGACGATGGCGCCCGTCCGGGGGAGCCGGTCCGCACTGTATGCGGCGAGCGCTGTCCCGAGGTCGGCGTCGGGCGCCGCGTGGTGGGCGAGCACGATTGCGTCCTCGATGGCCTGATTGCCGCCCTGTCCGAGGCTGGGCGTCATGGCGTGGGCGCTGTCGCCGACCAGGACGGTCCGGCCTCGGTGGAATGCGGGCAGTGGGTCGATCAGATGGTGCACATCGTTGCGGAGGACCTGGTCGGGTTCGACGGCGGCGATGATCCCCGGGATCGGATCGTGCCACGCGCCGAAGCGGCGCAGCAGTTCGGCCTTCTCGTCGTCTGCGGCCCGGGCTCCGGCGGGGGCGACCGCGGCTGCGTACGCGTAGATCCGGCCGTCCTTGAGCGGCTGGGTGCCCCAGAGGGTGCCGCGGCCCCAGGTCTCGTGCGGGGCGAAGGGCTGCTCGGGAGCGGGGACGACGACGCGCCATGTGGTGAAGCCGGCGTACGACGGCCCGGGGTGATCGGGGAAGAGGTGCGTGCGTACGGCCGAGTTGATGCCGTCGGCTGCGATGACGAGGTCGGCCTCGAGGTCCGCGGTGGGCATCCTGACGACGGCGCGGGCGCCGCCCGCGGTCCCCGGGTTCACGAGTTCCGCCGTCGTTCCGGTCCGGATCACGGATGCGGGCAGTTCGGCCACGAGAGCATCGATCAGGGTCGCACGGTGCAGCAGGACGACCGCTCCGCCGAACCGCTCGGTCGCCGCCGCGCTGTCCGTCCGGGAGATCCAGCGGCCGCTCGGACTGCGCATACCGCCGTCGCCCTGCCAGGCGGCCAGGGATCTGATCCGGTCGCCGAGGCCGATGACGTCCAGGGCGCGTTGCGCGTTGGGAGCGAGGCCGATGCCTGCGCCGACGGGCTCCAACGAGGCCGCCCGCTCCAGGACGGTGACCTGCCAGCCGCGCCGGTGGAGGGCCACGGCGGCGGTGAGGCCGCCGATTCCGCTGCCGATGACGACCGCATGGGACTTGTCCATGACTCCTCCTCGAAACTACACCTGTAGTGACGAGACCAACGTACTACAGGTGTAGTCACAGCGGTAGGTTGATCCCATGACCACCAGCACCACACGCACCGGCGGCGCCTCCCGGGCGGACCTGATCGCCGATGCCGCCCTGGCACTTCTCGCCGAGCGCGGGATGCGAGGGCTCACCCACCGGGCGGTCGACGAACGCGCCGGACTCCCCCAGGGCTCGACATCCAACTACGCGCGTACCCGGCAGGCGCTCCTGGAGGCGACGGTACGGCGCCTGGCGGAGCGCGAGGCGCAGGTCCTGGCCCCGGGCGAACTTCCGATGCCCGGGGCCCGGCCCGAGGGCAGGCCGGACGGCGAACCGGACGCCGGACCCGCGGGCGGGCCGCCCCACGGCGTTGCCGCGCTCGTCGGCAGCCTCGCCTCAGCCCTGCACCGATACCTGACCCGCCACCCCCACCTGCTCATCTGCCGCTACGAACTGGCCCTGGAGGCCACCCGACGCCCGGAGCTTCGGGAGTTCTTCGACGCGACGGGCGGACAGTTCCGCGAACCCCTGGTGGCGCTGATGACGGCAGCCGGTTCTGCCGAGCCCGAACGACACGCCCTCTCCCTGGTGGCCTGGTGCGAAGGGCTGATGTTCTCGTGCGCCGCGGGGTCGTACCACCGGTCCGTACCGACCGAGAAAGAGCTGCGCACCGGCTTCGCCGAACTGCTGCGCGGCTTGCTGACACCCCCCTGCGAATAACATCTGGCCAGGTCTTGATCATTGGGAAAGAATGCCCGGCATGACCGCAGACGAACGCTCCGAACCCGCCATCACAGCCGCCGAACGCCCGATGCTCGAGGGTTGGCTCGCCTATCACCGCGACACGCTCGCGCTGAAATGTGCGGGGCTCACCGACGCCCAGCTGCGGGAGGCGTCCGTACCGCCGTCGCAGCTCAGCCTGCTCGGGCTCGTACGCCACATGTCGGAGGTGGAGCGCCACTGGTTCCGCAACGTCATGGCCGGCGAGGAAGCGAAGTCGCTGTACTGCACCGCCGAGGACGAGGACGGCGACTTCCACCCCACCGAGGCGGACACCTGGGAGGAGACCGGGACCACCTGGCGGGCGGAGATCGACGCGGCCCGGGAGATCGCCGCGAAGTACGGGCTCGAGGACCTGTCGATCGGTCGCAGCCGCAAGGGCGAGCAGTTCAACCTGCGCTGGATCTACACCCACATGATCGAGGAGTACGCGCGGCACAACGGCCACGCCGACCTGGTCCGGGAGCGGATCGACGGCGCGACCGGCGACTGATCCGAATCCCACGCGCCCGGTCGGCGGCCGGGGCGTTGCGCTGACCGGGGTCACTCGTGAGGGCCAATCATCACCGGCCGGCTCGCGCGGCGCCCTGCCCGCACAGCAGAGTTGCCCAGGTGCAGCGAACCAGTATCACCGTGAAGCTCCTGGTCGGCGTGGCAGTCACTGCCGTCACCGGCTGTGTGTCCGTGGAGCCCCGGTCGGGCATTGCGCCCCGGCCCGAGACCAGCAGGCCCGTCCAGGACCTGGCGCCCCAGATCGTGGGGCCGCCGGTCCGGGACAGCCTGGAGTCGATCCCCGCCCCGAAGCCGTCGCCGAAGGCCTCCGGCCGGCCGGCGAAGGCGCCGTCGGACACCCGACGCACCGCGCCACGCGCCCCGCAGCAGCGGAAGCACGTCGGCGTGCCCCGGCCTCGTCAGGTCCCGCCCGCAGCCGCGCGGGTGCTGAATCCGCCGGCCGCCCCCGCCACCGGGACGAATGTCTGCGCGCTCGGCCGGGGCTACGGAGGCTGGTCCGCGGGCAGCCCCGCGGCCCGGATCTGCGAGGACACCTACGGCCGCTGAATGCCCCCCGTCGGTCGCGGATCCCGCCGGGATCCGGCCGACTCGGATCGTTGCGGTCCACCGGCAACGGACGGGCCGCAACGATCCGCGACAGACCTCCGCTCACAGCTCCCGAATCCGCCGCTCCAGCCGCCCGATCGCCGCGCGCACCCCTCCCCCGTACCCGTCGTCCACGAGAAGCTCGGACGCCTTCCGGGCCCGGTCCAGATGGGCCCGGGCCGCGTCGGGGCGCTGGAGCTTCACATAGTCCGCCGCAAGGTTGAGGTGGAGCGAGGGGTAGAAGGCCCGCACCGCGAGCGAGTCCCCGTGTTCCGCGACGCGCTCGTCGGAGAGCCCCTCGGCGGCGGTCAACGCCCTCAGATCCCATGCCAGTTCGTCGCCGGGATCGTCCTGGGTGTCGGCCATGTAGTGCGCGAGGGTGCAGCGGTGCAGGGCGCCGCCGCCCTCACCGATCTCCGCCCAGAGCGCCCCGAAGCGGTTACGGGCCTCTTCCCGGTCGCCGCCGTGGAGCAGCATGATCGCCTGGCCGATCCTGGTCATGACGGCATCCGTCGACGCCTCCTGCTGCTCCGTCACCGCGGTCTCCCTCGCATGTGTCCAGCCGTTCCCGGTTCACCCCGGCCGACGTCGAGCGGGCCCGGTGGAGCCCGTTCGATTCCGGTCACGGCGACGCTAGCGGCTGGCACCGGCAATCCCGCTCAGGCTCGGGCTAAGGCCTGCCTTTCGGGTCAGGTGCGGCCACGGCACGACCCGACGGAGACCCCCGGGGGCCCGGGGCCTGTCGGGCGGGTCGGACGGATCAGCCGAGATCGGGGATGCGCCAGTCGATGGGCTGGTGTCCCTGCGCCGCGACGGCCTCGTTGATCTGCGTGAACGGACGGGATCCGAAGAACTTCTTCGCGGACAGCGGTGACGGATGTGCGCCCTTCACCACCGCATGGCGCTCCTCGTCGATCAGCGGAAGCTTCTTCTGGGCGTAGTTGCCCCAGAGCACGAAGACCGCCGGATCGGGCCGCGTGGCCACCGCTCGGATCACCGCGTCCGTGAACTTCTCCCAGCCCTTGCCCTTGTGCGAGTTGGCCTCGCCGGCGCGGACCGTCAGCACGGCGTTGAGCAGCAGGACGCCCTGCTCGGCCCACGGCATCAGATACCCGTTGTCCGGGACCGGCAGGCCGAGCTCCTCCTTCATCTCCTTGTAGATGTTCCGCAAGGAGGGCGGTGTCCTGACGCCGGGCCGCACGGAGAAGCACAGCCCGTGCCCCTGCCCCTCGCCGTGGTACGGGTCCTGGCCGAGGACCAGGACCTTCACCTTGTCGTACGGAGTGGCTTCCAGGGCCGCGAAGACCTGCTCGCGGGGCGGGTAGACCGGCCCCTTGGCCCGCTCCTCCTCGACGAACTCGGTGAGCTCCTTGAAGTACGGCTTCTGCAGCTCTTCGTCGAGGACGCCGCGCCAGGACTCGGGCAGCAGGTCGGTGTCGGTCACTTCAACAACCTCCGGTACACAATCGGTTCTTGACCACAGAACCTACCGGGGGCCACTGACAACCGGCCGGGCGAGCCCTACCAGCTGGCCTTGCGGTACAGCTCCCACATCTGCATGACCGTCTGCGGGTCCAGCGCGCGCTCGCCGCCACCGATGTCGTCGCCCGCCGCGACATAGAGCTTGCCCTGCCACAGAGGCAGCAGCCGGACGTCGTCGACCAGGATGTTCTGCGCCTGCTCGAACTGCTTGCTGACCGCGCCCCGGTCGCTCTCCTGGCGGGTCTGCGGCAGCAGGTGCTGGGTGATCTCGGTCTTGTCGTACGGCATCCCGGTGACACTCTCCTTGCCCACGAAAGGAGCGATGAAGTTGTCCGGGTCCGGGAAGTCCGGGAACCAGCCGCGGCCGAAGACCGGGTACTGGCCCTTGGTGAAGCCCTCCTGGAACTTCTTCCACGGCAGGCCCTTGAGCGTGATCTTGAACAGACCCGACGCCTCCAGCTGACGCTTCAGCTCACCGAACTCGGGTTCGGTCGACGAGCCGTACCGGTCGGTGGTGTACCAGAACGTCATCGCGACGGGCTCGGTGATGCCCGCCTTGACCAGGATCTGCTTGGCCTTCTGCCGGCTCGGGTTGCCGAAGGTGTCGAAGAAGCTGGTGGTGTGGCCGGCGATACCCTTGGGGATCATGGAGTACAGCGGCTCGGCGGTGCCCTGGTAGACCTTGGCGACGAGCGCGTCCCGGTCGACGAGCTGTGCGACGGCCCGACGGACGGCGGGGTTCCCCGCAGCCGGGTCCTCGGGATTGAAGACCAGGAATCGGATGTCGGCGCCGACGGTCTCGACCAGCTGCAGCTTGCTGTTCTCGTCCTTGTTGTCCTCGAGGTTCACCACCTCCTCCGCGGTGAGACCGCGGTAGGTGGCGTCGATCTCGTTCCTCTTCAGCGCGTCGACCATGGGGGCGGACCCCTCGAAGTACCGGATGGTCACGGCGTTGTTCTTGCGGTTGGCAAAGCCCTTGTAGCCCTGGTTCTTCACCAGCTCGGCCCGGTCCCCTGGCACGTACTTGTCGAGGAGGTAGGGGCCCGATCCGGTGACCTTGCCGTCCTCGCGGAGCTTGTCCTTCGGGTAGTCGCTGGGCGCCACGAGGGACATCGCGGGGGTGGCCAGAATGAACGGGAACGTGGCGTCCGGCCTGTTCAGATGGAAGATGACGGTGTCGTCGCCCTTGGTCTCGACCCGGTCGAGCGAGCCGAGCATGCCAAGGGGGCCGCCTTTGACCTTGATGGTCGTGATCCGGTCGATGGAGTACTTCACAGCCTCGGCGTCGAGCTTGTCCCCGTTGGAGAACTTCAGGCCCGTCTTGAGCGTGCAGCGATAGGCCGTGCTGGTCCGGTCCGTGAACACACAGGAGTCCGCGGCGTCGGGCTCCGGGCTGGTACTGCCGGTGGGGAAGCTCACCAGGGTCTGGAAGACGTTGCGCATCAGCTCCCACGAGTTGTCCCATGCCGCCGCCGGATCGAGGGTGGAGGGCTCACTCGTGGTACCGACGGCTATCTTCTGCTTCGCCTCCGAGCCATCGTCGGAAAGCAGACCGCAGCCGGCCAGCAGAGAAAGGGAAGCAAGGGCTGCAGCGGCCTGCAGCCTGGCCCGGTAGAACACGTGTACGCTCCTCGATCGGCCATGGGTCGGCAGACCATACCGCAGCGCCCCGTCGGGTCAATCCGCAGGTCCGACGGGGCACTTGAGTCAATCGGGGCCAAACCGGCGCAGGCTGTGCTCAGCCCACGCCCGCATTCAGGAAGATGCCTCCGTCGACCACCAGCGTCTGGCCGGTGATCCACTCGGACTGGCTCGACGTGAGGAACGCGGCGGCCCCGCCGATGTCCGCGGGGACACCGAGCCGACCGAGCGGATAGGCGGCTGCCGCCTCCGCCTCGCGCCCCTCGTACAGCGCCTTGGCGAACTTGGTCCTGACCACGGCCGGAGCGATCGAGTTGACCCGGACGACCGGGGCGAACTCGTGCGCCAGCTGCAGAGTCAGATTGACCATGGCCGCCTTGCTCATGCCGTACGCGCCGACGAAGGGCGAGGCGGAGAGACCGGCGACCGAGGCGATGTTGACGATCGCCCCGCCGTTCTCCTTCTGCCAGGCCTTCCAGGTCTGCTGGGCGAAGCCGAGCGCCGAGATCACATTGGTCTCGTAGACCTTGCGCACGACATTGAGGTCGAGCTCGGCGATCGGGCCGAACACCGGGTTCGTACCGGCGTTGTTGACCAGGAAGTCCACGCGGCCGAACGCCTCCATGGTGCGCTCGACCGCCGCCGCCTGATGCGCCTCGTCGTGCGCCTTGCCCGCGACGGCGATGACCCGGTCGGAGCCCAGCTTCTCGACGGCCTCCTTGAGGGCGTCCTCGCCGCGCCCGGTGATGCACACCCGGTCGCCGCGGGCGACGAGTGCCTCCGCGATTCCGTAACCGATCCCCCGGCTCGCGCCCGTGATGAGCGCGACCTTTCCGCTGTCCTGCACAGTCATGATGTCTGCCGCCCTTCGCGTCAGTTGAGCGGTCCGCCGGCGACGTACATGACCTGGCCGGAGACGAAGCCCGCGTCGTCGCCGGTGAAGAAGGCGATGGCGTTGGCGATGTCCTCCGGGCGGCCGACGCGCTGCACGGGGATCTGGGTGGCGGCGGCGGCCTGGAACTCCTCGAAGCCCATGCCGACCCGGGCCGCGGTCTGCGCGGTCATCTCGGTGACGATGAAGCCGGGGGCGACGGCGTTGGCGGTGATGCCGAACTTGCCGAGCTCCTTGGCGAGGGTCTTGGTGAAGCCCTGCAAACCGGCCTTGACGGCGGAATAGTTCGCCTGACCGCGGTTGCCGAGCGCCGAGGACGAGGACAGCGAGACGATACGGCCGAACTTGGCGTCCACCATGTACTTCTGGACGGCCTTGGCCATCAGGAACGCGCCCTTCAGGTGCACGTTCATCACGGTGTCCCAGTCGGACTCGCTCATCTTGAAGAGCAGGTTGTCGCGGAGCACGCCCGCGTTGTTGACGAGGATCGTCGGCGCACCGAGCTCGGCGGCGACCCGCGCCACGGCGGCCTCCACCTGGGCGCTGTCCGACACGTCGCAGCCGACGGCGAGGGCGGTGCCCCCGGCGGCGGTGATCTTCTCGACGGTGTCCTTGCAGGCCGCCTCGTCGAGGTCGAGTACGGCGACGGCGCGGCCCTCGGCCGCCAGGCGTACCGCGGTGGCGGCGCCAATGCCTCGCGCCGCTCCCGTCACGATGGCGACACGCTGCTCGGTGGTGGACATGCTTGGTTCTCCTCGCCCTTGGATCGCGGCTCAGCGGACGTCAGGAAGTTCCCGATGACTGAGCAACCGCTTAGTACCTTCAGCAGACGAGACGCTAGAAGCCCTGGCACTCGGTGTCAACGGCCCACGGGCGCAGCAGTGCATGTCACACCGGACGGCGCCGCGACCGCAGGGTCCGCGCGCGGCGCCGACAGTGGCCGGATCAGCGCACCAGCAGGTCGAGCAGCCGCTCGACCTCGGCCTCCGGATCGGCGGTGAGGCCGCTGTGCACGGCGCTCGGCTGGACCACCGTGGAGCGCGGGGCGATCAGCCAGCGAAAGCGCCGCCCGGCATCGTCACCGGCGGCCTGGCCGGCCGCGTCGCCGCCGCCGCAGACACCCTCGACGGCCCGCAGCGCCGCCCGGACCCCGACCACGTCGGCGTTCGGATCGAGCGCCCTCAGCTTGCTCTCGTCGAGATGGGTGCGGGCCGCCACGAAGGACTTGGCTCGGCAGTACACCAGCACGCCCGCGTTGAAGCACTCACCGCGCTCGACCCGGGGCACGACGCGCAGCAGCGCGTACTCAAAAACATCACGCTTGCTCACTGGCTGTCGTCCTTGCTGCTCTGCGCCTCGTCGGCCCGCCCGGCCGCCGCCTTCTCCGCCGCCGCCTTCTCGGCACGGTCCTTCTTCGTGGGGTGCGGCCACGGAGTGAGGTGCTCGGTCAGCCACCCCGGCGCGCGGGACGGCGTCGTCCTCATGGGCGCGTCCATCGAGATCCGCTCGTGGATGGTGGCGGCGCGCGCCAGCAGAGGCTCCACATAGGCGCGGCGCAGCGCATCCGTCGTGTCGAAACCGGGCTCGTCGACCAGCCACTCGTCGGGCACCTCGGCGGTCACCTCGGTCAGCAGCTGCTCGGTGACGAGCGGGGCGAGCTCGGCGGCTGCGGCGGCGATGTCCGGGCCGAAGGGCGCGAGCACATGGTCGGAGGCGTTGTACGGCTTGGCCGCGGAGGCCTGCGCACCCGGCCAGTTGTGGTGCCAGATCATCGTGGCGCCGTGATCGATGAGCCATGCGTCCCCGTGCCAGACCAGCATATTGGGGTTCCGCCACGACCGGTCGACATTGTTGATCAACGCATCGAACCACACGATCTTCCCGGCCTCTGCCGGGTCCACCTGGTAGGCGAGCGGATCGAACCCGATCGAGCCGGGCAGATAGTCCATTCCGAGATTCAGCCCGCCGCTCGCCTTGAGCAGTTCCTGCACCTCTTGGTCCGGCTCCGCGAGCCCGATGACCGGGTCGAGCTGGATGGTGACGAGCTCCGGGACCCGCAGTCCCAGCCGCCGGCCGAGTTCCCCGCAGATGACCTCCGCGACGAGGGTCTTACGGCCTTGTCCGGCGCCGGTGAACTTCATGACGTAGGTACCGAGATCGTCAGCCTCGACGATCCCGGGGAGTGAGCCGCCCTCACGCAGGGGCGTGACATAGCGGGTCGCTGTGACTTCGGTGAGCATTTTATCAGGCTATCCGTTCATTCAGCCTTGCCATCAAAGGGACATGACCCTCGCCTCCGTCTCCTGACTCAGCGGCCTGGCGGCCTGGGGAGAATCTGGGGATTTTCAGCCGAGAGACGCCCCCGCCCCCAACAACCATCGGCGGGCTCCCACCACCAGCGTAGGCGCCGTGATCGCCTCATCCGCCCAGGAACCGCAACAGCTCGAAGGAGAGCATCGTCGGCCGGTGGGCGGAAGCACCACCCGACGAGGCCGGGTGCGACGACCAACAACTGCTTCTGAAAATAAGGGATATGCCCTTGATCAGGTGCCGGGCGAGCAGGATGTCATGCGCGACGGGGTCGCCCGACACAACGGCTTCGTCCACGAAGACGCACCCTCCCGCTTCACCGGCCACCAGCTCTGCGACGCCGGCTCGTGGTTGCACGCCCCGCACCGACCGATCGGGCAGTCCTTCCACCGGAACGCGCCGGCCGGGCGGGCGTCCATCCGCCCGCACCGGAGGCCGCCGCCCGCGTCAGGAGGGACGAGACGAACGGATGGGCCACCGCCTCCGGCCCGTGCCTGCTGCACGCCCCGCACACAGCGCCGTCGACGACGTGCTGACGACAGGGCTGACCGTCCCCGGGGCGACCCTGAGACCGCCCCGGGGGCCGACGCCTGACAGCCGGCCCCCGGGGCACCGAACCACTCTCCCGAGCACCACGGAAGGAACACGCACCGTGCAGGCCGAGGTCATCGTCGTCCGAGCCGGGCTCGCGGGTCTGGTCGCCGCCCACGAACTCCCCGATCCCTGCCTGCCCGGCTACGACACGCTCGGCGCCGTGCCGCCAAGCTGCACGTCCTGACCGCGAGACACCGTGACCGTCGCCCACATGCTGCGTTTCTCCGTCCCGCTGCCGGCGGCGGGACGACCGCTCACGGTGCTGCCGCTATCCGGGTCGACCCACCTGGTCACCCAGGAGGAGACGGCGGCCCACCCGTCGGTCCTGGAGCCGGACGTCCTGAGAAAATCCCTCGGTCGTTGAACATGGGACATCGACCGCACGTATCCCCGGTCGAAGCCATGAACACCGCGGAAGGGAATGCCAGCATGAGCGCATCGCAGGAGCACGAGGTCCGTCCCGGGCGTCGCACCGTCGTCGCAGCCGCCGGTGCCGTCGGAGTGGCCGCCGTACTCACCGCGTGCGGCGGCTCGAAGGACTCGGGCGGCTCGGCCGCCGTCGGGCAGGCCGGTGCCGGCGGTGCTGCGGGCGTCCTGGCGAAGACCGCCGACATCCCCGAGGGCGGCGGGAAGGTCTTCGCCGACAAGGGTGTCGTCGTCACGCAGCCGAAGGCCGGGGAGTTCAAGGCGTTCTCGTCTAAGTGCACCCATCAGGGGTGCGCGGTGTCGAGCGTCTCGGACGGCACGATCAACTGTCCGTGTCACGGCAGCAAGTTCGACGCCGCGACGGGCAGTGTGTCGGCGGGCCCGGCCACCGAACCGCTGCCCGCCGCATCGATCAAGGTCGAGGGCGACTCGATCACGCTCGCCTCGTAGGTCGGGACCTGGCCCTGCGGGGGCTCTGCCAGCAGCCCAGCACGTCCTGCGTGGTGGTGACGGTGGCGACGAGGGCGAGCGTGTTACGGATCATCGCGGGGGTGTAGTCGACGGGCACCCCCGCGATGGCGTCGGCCGGCACGACCGCCGTGTACCCGAGATTCACCGCGTCGAAGACGGCGTTGGGGATGGCGACATTGGCCGAGACACCGGCGACGACGAGGGTGCGGCAGCCGAGATTGCGGAGCAGCGCGTCCACATCGGTGCCGGCGATGGGCGAGAGGCCGTGCAACCTGCGTACGACGATGTCCTCGTCGGCCACCTCGATGGGCGCGGCAATCCGGACCGCCGTGGTGCCGGAGTGCTGCTGCACGGGCAGGCGCCCGGCGGCCCGGAAGAGGCGGGCGTTGTGGTTGGCACCGCGCCCGTCGGGGCGCCGTTCGGCGACTGCGTGCAGCACCTGGACACCGGCCTCGTGGGCGGCTGCGACCAGCCGGGCGACATGCTGGAGGGCGCCGGATCCGCGCGCCGCTTCGGCGAGTTCGGGCAGTGCGCTGTCGGGGCCCACGACTCCCTGCTGGCACTCGACCGTCAGGAGTGCGGTGGTGGCCGGATCGAGTTGCTCGGCGAGCTGTTCCCTGGACGGCACGGCTGCCCCTCTCGGTGGCTCATGGCGTCTGCCCGCGGACTTTCTGCCGACAGCCGGGCGCGCGAGGTTAACGGCCATTGCGCCGGGAGGGAAGAGGATCCATGATTTCTGACACTTGGTCAGCTACTTGGAGGGGGCGCCCCATGGCCGTCAGTCAGCGACGGGGCCGTCGGATCATGATGACGGACGCGGAACGCGACACGTACCTCACGGAGCAGCGCACCTGCCGGGTCGCCACCGTCTCCGCCGGCGGTCGCCCGCACATCGGGGCACTCTGGTTCGCCTGGGACGGCACCTCGCTCTGGCTGTACTCGATCACCCGGTCCCTGCGCTGGTCACAGCTGCGCCAGGACCCGAGGATCGCGGTGGTCGTCGACGACGGGGTGGAGTACGGAGAACTGCGTGGCGTCGAGCTCTCGGGCCAGGCAGCCTTCGTCGGCGAGGCCCCTCGTACCGGCGAGGACTGTCCCGAACTGGACTTTCCGGAGCGACTGTTCGCGGCGAAGTACTTCGGGATGGACGTGATGCCGCACGACGGGCGGCACGCGTGGCTGCGGCTCACCCCGGAGGCGATCGCCTCCTGGGACTTCCGGAAACTGGCAAACCCGGCCTGATTCCACCGCCCCACCGTCACGAGGTCAGGCCGCACCGTCCCCGTTCAACGGAGCGTCGAACTCCCGGCCCGCCGCATGCAGAGCCGCAACCGCTGCCCTGATCGACGGGCGACGGTCCGCGTCCGCCCGCCACACGGCGTGGACGTGCCGCCTCATCTTCTGCCGCACGGGCACGAGCCGCACCCCGTCCGGCACCGCCCCCCGCCCCAGCCGGGGCGCCACGCAGACGCCCACGCCGGCGGCGATCAGCGCGAGCTGGGTGTGGTGTTCGCCCGCGAGATGAGCGATGCGCGGCTCGATGCCCTTGGAGCGCAGCGTGAACATCAGCCAGTCGTGACAGAACTCGCCCTCCGGCCAGGAGATCCAGTCGTCGTCGGCGAAGTCCTCCAGATCCACTTCCGTCCGGTCCGCGAGCGGGTGACCGGCCGGCATCGCGATGTCCGGTGCGTCGTCGAGCAGTTCGGCCATGGCCAGACCGCCGGGGACCGGCAGCCTCTTGTTGCTCCAGTCGAGCACCACCGCCAGATCGATATCGCCCCGCATCACGGCACGGATGCCGACTTCCGGCTCCAACTCGGCGGTGCGCACCTTCAGTTCGGGGTGGTCCGCGCGCAGCGCGGCAAGCGTCGCCGGGAACAGTCCGCGCGCGGCTGTGGGAAACGCACCGAGCCGGACCTCGCCCACCACCTCTCCGCGCTGGGCCTCGATGTCTGACTGGGCGAGCTCGACCTGGGACAGGATCCTCGCGGCATGATCGGCGAGCAGCCGGCCCGCGTCGGTGAGCCGGACCCCGCGGCCGTTCCTGGCGAGAAGTTGCTGCCCCACTTCGCGCTCCAGTTTGGCGAGCTGCTGGGAGACTGCCGACGTGGTGACGTGCAGGCCCTCGGCCGCACCGCTCACCGAACCGAAGCGGGCGAGGGCGTCCAGGGTGCGCAGACGCTCCAGGTTCAACATGTAAGCAATGCTACGCGAAGGCTCCCAGAAAGTCTCACTTGTCCTACGCGGTTGAAGTTGTCATCGTTGTCCTCATGACCGCCCCCACCGCGACCGCCGCCCCCACCCGGGCGACCGGTGTCCCCGCTCCCTCCTCCGCATGCCGCCCCGCACTGGACTGGCGGATCCGCTTCGCGGCGCTCTCGCTCATCTGGGGCTTCAGCTTTCTCCTGATCAAGGTGGGCACCGAGGGGTACGCCCCGTTCCAGGTGACGCTCGGCCGGCTGCTGTCGGGGACGGCGGTACTGGCCGTCGCCATGGTGGTGCGCCGTGAGCGGCTGCCGCGCACCGCCCGCACCTGGGGCCATCTCGCCGTTGCCGCGTTCTTCCTCAACGCGCTGCCGTTCTCGCTCTTCGCCTACTCCGAACTGACCATCCCGTCGACGCTGGCCGGCATCTGCAACGCCACCTCGCCGCTGTGGGGCATGGCACTGTCCCTCGTCGCACTGTCCGAGGACCGGCCGACCCGTCGCCGCGTGGCGGGACTCGGCCTCGGCTTCCTCGGTGTGCTGACGGTGCTGGGCGCCTGGCAGGGCTTCTCCGGGCTGGACTTCAGCGGCACGGCGATGGCGCTCCTCGCCTCCCTCAGCTACCCGGTCGGCTGGATCTACGTCCGCAGGACCCTGGCGGGCAGCGGGTCGTCCACCCTCGCCCTGACCGGCAGCCAGCTCTTCCTCGGCACCGTGCAGATCGCCCTGGTCACCCCTCTGTTCACGTCGGCACCGGACGGCTTCCCGCTGCTGCCGACGCTCGCCGTCGTCGCGCTGGGGGCGCTCGGTACGGGCCTTGCGGTGCTGATGCAGTACGGCCTGGTCCAGGAGGTCGGACCGACGACCGCACAGATGGTCACGTACTTCATTCCGGTCATCGCCACCGCGGCCGGGGTCGCCCTGCTCGGCGAACAGCTGACCTGGAACACCCCGGTCGGCGCCCTGATCGTCCTGGCGGGCGCCGCGCTGACCCAGAGCAGAGCCCGTAAGCCCAAGCCCGGACCGCTCGCCCCGTCCCGCCCGACCACCGAACGCCACCCGGCTCAGCCGTAATTCAACGGGCGGAGCGGTCCGGCCGCTGCCGCCACCGCATCCGCCAGCGGCTCGATGTCGGCCGCGGTGAGCGGTGACACGGTGAGCCGGACCCCCTGGGGTGCGGCGACCCGGAACCGCGCCCCGGGCGCCACCGCCCAGCCCGCGCCCAGCAGCCTGGCGACGGTCCCGGTCTCGTCGCTCACCGGCACCCACACATTCATACCGCTGCGGCCGTGCGCCTCGACACCGCGCTCGTTCAGCGCCCGGACGAGCGCGTCCCGCCGCTCCCCGTACGACCGGGCGACCGCGCCGGTGTCGACGGCGCCCGAGGTCAGCAGGTGCGCCACCGCCCGCTGCAGCAGCCTGCTGACCCAGCCGGGCCCCAGCCCCTGGCGCCCCAGGACCCGGTCGACCGTGACCGGGTCCCCGGTCAGCACGGCAACCCGCAGATCGGGCCCGTACGCCTTGGCGACCGACCGCACGAACGCCCACCGGTCCGTAACACCCGCCAGCGGGTGCAGCGGCAGATCGACGATGGCGTGCCCGTGATCGTCCTCGATCAGCAGCACTCCGCGGTGACCGGCGAGAACGCGGCGCAAGTCCGCGGCGCGCGCCGCCCCGACAGCGGCACCTGTCGGGTTCTGTGCACGGTCGGTCACCACGAGCGCACGGGCACCGGCGCCCAGCGCCCCTTCGACGGCGTCGGGCAGTGGCCCCTCGTCGTCCACGGGGATCGGCACGGGACGCAGACCCAGCGCCGGTACGAGATCGAGCAGGGAACCCCAGCCGGGGTCCTCGACGGCGACCGCGTCACCGGGCTTGAGATGGGCGACCAGCACCCGCTCGATCGCGTCCAGGGATCCGGAGGTGACGGCCACGGGCCCGGCCGGCACCCCGTCCGCGTCGAGGGCGGCGCGCGCCAGAGCGGCGAACTCCGGGTCCACCGGCACTTCTCCGTACATCCCCGGCCGCTCCGCATACGCCCGCGTGGCCGCCGCGAACGCCTCGTCCAGTGGTGGCAGCAACGCCGGATCAGGGTTCCCCTCTCCCAGATCACGCGCCCCGGGCGGCGCCTCGACCCGGAGCGAGCCACGCGCCGTACTGGCGGGGCGCGGACGCACCCGGCTCCCCCGGCGACCGGCCGTCTCGATCACCCCGCGCTCGCGAAGGGTGCGGTAGGCGGCCGCGACCGTATTCGGATTGACCTCCAGCCGGGCCGCCAACTCCCGCATGGGCGGCAGCACTTGCCCGGGCGCGAGCTCGCCCGACCCGACCGCTCGCTCGACACTCGCGGCAATCTCCGATGCACGCCGCCCGACGATCCGATACTCTTCTAGCACAAACACGATTATGCACTAGTGCAATGGAGTTGGCCATGCCGGACACCGCACCGCCGCAGACCACGGGCCCGGAGGCAGCAGCCCCGTACGAACCGACCGAGCGGACCGTCCCGACCCGCTCCCGGGAGCGGGCCTCGTACGACCGGGAGCTGGTCCACTCGATACTCGACGAGGCCTACCTCTGCCATCTCGGCTTCGTCCGCGACGGCGCACCGGTCGTCCTGCCCACACTCTTCGGCCGGATCGGTGAGCGGCTGTACGTACACGGCTCCACCGGCTCGCGGCCGCTTAGGCAGGCCGGCGAGACGGATCCCGGCCTGCCCGTCTGCCTCACGGTGACGCATGTCGACGGGCTGGTGCTGGCCCGCTCCGCCTTCCACCACTCGATCAACTACCGCTCCGCGGTGGTGCACGGCATCGCCCGCACGGTGACCGATCCGGAGGAGCGGCGTACCGCGCTCGACGCGATCGTCGACCACGTCGTCCCGGGCCGGACCGCGGACTCCCGCCCGGCGAACGCCAAGGAGCTCGCCGCGACGGCCGTGATCCGACTGGACCTCGACGAGGTCTCCGCGAAGGTGCGCACCGGCGGCCCGAACGACGATCCGGACGATCTCGCGCTGCCGCACTGGGCGGGCGTGGTTCCGCTGGCCCGCGGCTACCGTGCGCCCCAGCCGTCGGACGACCTCGATCCGGCCATCGCCGTGCCCGACTATCTGACCGTTCTCTGATGCCCCCGGGGGGCGGCCACCCCCCGGTGGCCGCCCCCCGGCGCAGTCAGGCGGTAACGGCCGCCCGGCGGCGGGTGCTCGCCGCACTGCGCGTCTCGGCGACCGCGAGCCCCGCCACCGCCGTGAGGAGCAGCAGCGTGCCGACCACCGTGGCCGCGGTGAGCTGCTCCCCGAGCACGACGACGGCGATGACCGCGGCGCTCACCGGTTCCAGCAGCATGATCACGGACACCGTAGCGGCCCGCACCACCGCGGCGCCCGCGAAGTAGAGCGCGTAGGCGAGCGCGGTGGGGACGGCCGCCACGTACACCAGCAGCCACACCACCTGGGCGGCGTCCGCGGTGTGCGGCACAAGCCCTTCCGCAGCCGCCATCGGCAGCAGCCCGAGCGCCCCGATCCCGAAGGCCCACGCGCTGGTGGCGAGCGGGTCCGAGCCGCCGCCGTCGCGACCGAGCCACCGGGTCAGCAGGGTGATGGCGGCGTATCCGGAGGCGGAGAGCAGCGCCAGCGCGACCCCGGCAGGACGCACCGCGGCGCCCTCGCCACCGAGCACCAGCACAGCGAGCCCCGCGAGCGCACCCAGCACCGCGGCAAGCCCTCCGCCACCGAGCCGCTCCCCCATGGTCAGCCGCGCGCCGACGGCGATGAGCACGGGCCCGGCCCCGAGCGTGACGACGGTCCCGACCGCGAGACCTGTCGCCTCGACGGCCGCGAAGTACGCGCTCTGGAACACGGTGAGGCCGACGCCGGTCCCGAGGATGCGCAGCAGGCGGCGCCGCCGCGACTCGGCGGGGACGGCTGCGCGTCGCGGCCGCAGCACGAGCGCGGCGAGCAGCAGCACGAGACCGCCGACGCAGCGCCAGAACGAGAGGGCGAGAGGACCGAGATCGCTGACCCGGAAGATCAGCGAGGCAGCAGCCCCTGCGGTCCCCCAGGCCACCCCGGCGACGATCAGATAGAACAGGCTCCGCCCGACGGGCAGGCGGGAAGCAGGATTCGACACGTGCACTTCTCCTGAGGAAGACAGATGGTGGTCGCTCGGCTCGGCACGCGGGCAGCGACGATCCGCTCGGGGACTTCCCGAGCCCGGTCTTCGTCAGGAGTGGCGGCCCGCGCTAGGCGGCAGGCGGCGGAAGCACGGTGAGATGCATGATCGGCACCTTACGTGGCGGCGCCGCGGGCGGACAACTCACCCTCGACGGCATCCCGGCCGCCACCCCCGCCCAGCCCCGACGCGACGGGCCCGGAGGGGGCCTTGGGGGTCGACGACTGGGCGATGAACGCACCGATCAGCACCATGGCGCCGCCGATGAGCTGCGGCACTGCGAGATGTTCCCCGAGCAGCACCCAGGCGAGCACGGTGGCGATGACCGCCTCCAGACAGGCGACGACACCCGCCACCGCCGGAGACAGCAGCCGCACCGAGATCACGCCAGTGACATAGGCGATCACGGTGGCGAGCAGCACGATCCAGCCGAGCAGCAACCAGGCGGGAACCTCCGTGCCGTTCATGCCGGTGCTGCCGCCGAGGACCGACCAGTCCATCCCCCAGGGCCGCGCCACCACCGTGAGGACGGCCGCACCGATCAGCAGTCCGTACGCGATGACGCCGACCGGATGCGGAGGCTCCACGCCCGCCGTGTCCCCGCTCCCCGGGTCGGAGAGGACGAAGTAGCCGACCTGGCAGCAGGCGGCACCGAGGGCAAGCAGCAGCCCGACGGCATCGAAGCTCAGCCCGGACCACACCTCGACCACGCAGGCAAGACCGCCGACCGCGAGAACGACGCCGACCGCGGCGGCCCGGGTGACGGGACGGCGCTGCACGAACCGGACCCAGCCGAGGACGAGCGCGGGCGCCAGATATTCGACGAGCAGCGCGACACCGACGGGGATGCGGGAGATCGCGGCGAAATAGCAGGCCTGGACGCCCGCGACGGCGAGCAGCCCGAAGCCCAGGAGCAGCACGGGACGGCTGCGTACGAGATCCCGGTGGCGCCACGCCACGGGAAGCATGACGAGGGCGGCGCCCGTCACCCGTAGCCACACCACATGGAGCGGGTCGAGCCCTGCCTCGATCAGCGGCTTGGCCGCCACCCCGGAACCACCGAATGCGAACGCCGAGGCCAGGGCTAGTCCCAGGCCGGCGCTTCTCCCCTGAGACGCGTGCATCGGCACATCATGACAGCTGCCGTCATGAGCGTCACCCCGGTGACCACTGTCGCACGTAACACTCCGATACCACCTTGGCCCCTGACCACCGTGACCGCCCCTCGCACCTCGCGCGCCGGCCGCCGCCGAGCCACCGAGACGCGCATCCTCACCGGCGCCCGGGAGCTGTTCGCGGAGAGACGCTTCGAGTGCACGACCATCCGGGCCGTGGCGGCTGCGGCGGGCGTCGACCCGGCTCTGGCCATGCGTCCGCCGCACCGAGGCGCCCGCGCGACGAAAAGCCGTCAGTCCCCGCCCGGCACATCGATAATCCGACCGGCGAGCTGCACCGCATCGACACCCGCCCGCTCCAGCACCTCGACAGCCCTGCACTCCGGGTCGGCGGCCAGTGCCGCGAGCAGATCGAGTCCGCCGGCCCGCACGTCCCCGCGCAGCTCCGCGCGCGCCCTGGCACCGGCCATCGCCGACAGAGCCGAGGGCGACCAGCCCTCCACCCCCGCGTCCCCTGCCTCGGCAACCACCCCAGTGACCACCGGAATCGCGCCGGAGTCCTCCACGGTGCCCTGCCAGCGAAGCCCGTAACCGATGGAGCGCTGCACGAGGTAGCCGAGCACCTTCGCGAGCTGCGGTCCACCCTCGAAGGCAGTGCGGACCTCGGGATCCGACTCGATGAGGGAATGCAGCAGATGAGCCGTGTCGATCTGCCGGTCGCCGTCGCGCAGCGCGCGCCTGCGGGCACCCGTCACCACCGAGGCCAGCTCATCGGTGAGTCTGGCTCCGAGTTCAGCACGGTTCGGTGCGGGCTGCTGAGGAATCCGCGGCGTCCGGTTTTGCACACCTCTCACCCCATCAGTCCCGGGGCGCCCGAGCATCCCCGGAGGGGCCCATTTACGCATCCCACCGAAGTTGGGGACACCAGAGCGGTTTCTCCTCCTTACGGATGAGATCTCGCCATGCGCGGACCCGATTGCCGGAAACGGCGCGCGCCGCCTTGCCCTGCGCTACCCGCACAACCGCAAGCCGTCCCGCACGCGTCCCCACGCCACACCACGTGCAGGGCGGCCTGGAGAGAGCAACAGAGGTGAGCTGGTCGGTCGCCCTGCCGGCGATCGACGGACGTGAGTACGTCCACCGGGCCCTCGCTCCCCGTGCCCCCTGCCCGCCGACCTGTTCCGGGCGGCGTTCCACTGCCACGACGACGGCCCGCACCCCCGCACCCGCGACCGGTTCGACGCGGCGCCGATCTGGCGCACAGAACTGACCGATCAGATCTGACAGTTCATCAGTATTGAATGTTTTCGCCACTGCGGCTACGTTCCGCGACACCGTAACCCGACGAGAAGGGGTGGTCGCATGGCCGAAGTCAGTGCCGAAGCGCGTATCGAAGCGCCGGCCGAGAAGGTCTGGGCCCAGCTGACGGACTTCACCGCGTACGGCCAGTGGAACGCCACCCACACCAGCTTCCCCAAGGGCGGCCCGGCCACACTCGAACTCGCGGCCACCTACGAGGAGAACATGAAGCTCATGGGCTTTCCCGCCGAGGTGACCTGGACCGTGGCGGAGCTGGAGACCGCCCGGCTGCTGACCACCAGGGGCAAGGGGCCGATGGGCGTCAATCTGGCGATGCGCTACTCACTGACACCCGACGGCGACGCCACCACGGTCCGGATCGACGGAGAGTTCACCGGAGCCGCGGTCTCCCTGATGGCGGGCAAACTCAAGGACTCGGCGACCGCGGCACTCGTCGAGTCGCTGCGCAAACTGGGCGGCCTGGTCGCCGCCTGACCACCACCGGACGAACGAAGGGCCCCGCGACTCAGCCACAGGGCCCTTCGCACCACACTCGTCGGGACCACCCCGTGGGTCAGTGCTCGTCGGCAAGGATCAGATAGAGCTTCTTCCGCGCGTCATTGATCACCGACAGCGCCTTCTGGCGCTGATCGGCCGAGCCGGTCTTCCAGACCTGGCCGAACGCCTCCATCAGACCGAAGCCGGCTTGCCGGATCTCGTTGACGCTCTCCCAGTCGACCCCGCGCCCGGCCTCTTCCCAGGGCGCGTCGGGCCCGGATTCCGCCTCGGTGCGGCCGGTGTCGGTGAGCGTGAACAGCTTCTTGCCGCCCTCACTCGCGCTGACGATCAGCCCCTCGTCCTCCAGCAGTTGGAGGGTCGGGTAGACCGAGCCGGGGCTGGGCCGCCAGGCCCCGCCGCTGCGCTCGCCGATCTCCTGGATCATCTCGTACCCATGCATCGACCGGTCCTTCAGCAACGCCAGGATCGAAGCGCGTACGTCACCGCGCCGCGCCCTCCCCCGGCCGCCGCCGCGACCGCGCCCCCCGCCGAAGGGGCCACCACCGAACGGACCACCCCCGAACGGCGGACCGAACTGCCCGAATGCGGCACGGCGGCCCTCGAAGTCGCCCCGACCGTGATGACCGGGCCCGCAGTGCCCATGCTCGTGTCCATGTGAACGCATCGCTACGCTCCTTCCATCGTTGATCTGTCGCGATGCGTCAACGATATATCGGAACTGGTCTTACGACAATCGCTTTGGAAGCCTTGCTTGCATACTTGCCCCGAGACGCACAGGACGAAGGCGATGCGACATGACTGCACCCGGCCCGGACCACGGCTACCTGCTCGACAACCGGCAGTCCGAGGCGGGCATCCGCTTCGGCGCCCTCGCCGAACTCTTCGACCCGGTGACCTTCCGGCATGTCGACCGGCTCGGCATCACCACGGGCATGCGCTGCTGGGAGGTCGGAGCCGGCGGCCCCTCCGTTCCCGCCGGCCTGGCCGCGCGAGTCGGTCCGACCGGCGCGGTGGTCGCGACGGACATCGATGTGTCGTGGGCGCAGGGCGCCGCGGACGACGTCGTCGAGGTACTGCGCCACGATGTCGCCGTCGATCCCCCGCCTCCCGGTGGCTTCGACCTGGTCCATGCCCGGCTGGTCCTGGTGCACGTCACCGACCGTGCCGAGGCACTGCGCCGCATGATTCAGGCGCTGCGGCCCGGCGGTGCACTCCTCCTGGAGGACGCCGACCCCCGGTTGCAGCCGCTCCTGTGCCCGGACGAGTCGGGCCCCGAACAGCGCCTCGCCAATCGCCTCCGGTCAGGCTTCCGCGAACTCATGGCGGCCCGCGGCGCAGACCTCGCCTACGGCCGGACCCTGCCCCGGCTGCTGCGCGAGGCGGGACTGGACGATGTGCAGGCCGATGCGTACTTCCCGATCACCTCACCGGCGTGCACCGTCCTCGAGGCCGCCACCGTGCGCCAGATCCGCGACCGGCTCGTGACGTCGGGGCTCGCCACCGACGAGGAGATCGACCGGCACCTGGAGAACGTCGCCACCGGACGCCTCGATCTGGCCACCGCTCCGCTCGTCTCCGCGTGGGGACGCCGGCCGTAACGTCCCGGGGAGGCTCTCGGAATCCCGGGCCGGCGGCCTGGAATTGGCCTTGGTCCGCCGCTCTGCAGAACCTCTACGGTCGTCCCATGAGGATTCGCATCGTCGACGCGTTCACCGACCGCGCCTTCACCGGCAACCCCGCAGCCGTCCTGCTCCTGGACTCCGAAGCATTCCCCGAAGCCGACCGCCTCCAGGAGATCGCCCTGGAGATGAACCTTTCCGAGACCGCCTTCGCCCATCCCCTGCCGCCGGGCGGTACGGCCGACTGGGCGCTGCGCTGGTTCACCCCGGCCACCGAGGTCGACATGTGCGGGCACGCCACGCTCGCCACCGCCCACGTCCTGCACACCACGGGTACGGCGAGCGGCACGGTGCGCTTCGCGGCGCGCTGCGGGATCCTCTCGGCCACCGCCCACGCGGACGGCTCGCTCACGCTCGACTTCCCCACGGCCCCACTGACCCCCGCCACCGCCCCGTCCGGGCTGGCCGCCGCCCTGGGCGCCGAGCCCCTGTCCGTGCTGGACACCGGCGAACACATCGGCGACCTCCTCGTGGAACTGGCCGACGAGACCTCCGTACGCGAACTGACGCCGGATTTCGCCGCGCTGGCCTCATGCTCGCGGCGCGGCATCATCGCCACGGCCCCCGCCGAGGACCCGGCCCGCGGCTACGACTTCGTCTCCCGCGGCTTCTTCCCCCGGGTCGGCATCGACGAGGACCCGGTCACCGGCAGCGCCCACACGGCACTGGCCCCCTTCTGGTCCGCCCGGCTCGGCCGTGACGAACTGACCGGGCTGCAGGTCTCAGCGCGGACCGGCCTGGTCCACACCTCGCTGCGCGGCGACCGCACCCTGCTGACGGGCAACGCGGTGACGGTCCTCGACGGCGAACTGCTGACCGGGTTCTGACAGCCGGGAAGGGCGTACGGGCTGCCGCGCACGCGAGGGATCCGTACGCCCTTCTCCCGCCCTCTCACAAAGTGGGCAGCCACCCCACCTTTCCGGCCAGCAGCGCGTATCCGACGAAGGCTCCGATGTCGAGCAGCGCATGCGCCGCGACCAGGGGCCCGACGCGCCCCCAACGCCGGTACAGCAGCACGAAGACGACGCCCATCACCATGTTGCCGATGAACCCGCCGATCCCCTGATACAGGTGGTACGAGCCGCGCAGCACCGAACTCGCCACCAGGGCGGCCATGGGCGTCCACCCCAACTGCCCGAGTCTGCGCAGGAGATACCCGACGACGATCACTTCCTCCAGCACGGCGTTCTGAAGTGCGGAGAGGATCAGCACCGGGAACTTCCACCACACGTCGGGCAGCGACTCCGGAACCACCGTGAGATTGAAACCGGCGGCCCGCGCCACCAGATAGAAGGCCAGTCCGGCGCTGCCGATGCCCGCCGCGATCACCGTGCCGCGCCCCAGGTCCGACCCTGGTCGGGTCCGGTCGAAGCCGATGGCCCGGAGGCCCACGCCCTCCCTGATCAGCAGATGCGCCACCAGCGCCACGGGGACCAGGGCCGTGGCGATACCGAAGAGCTGCCAGGCGAGATCCAGCCATGGCCGCCCCGGGGCGTATGAACTGTTGAGCGTCGCGGCCTGATCCTTCAAACCCCCTGGTTTCGTCAGTGATCCGACAAAACTGATCAGGGCAGACACTCCGCTTGCGCCCAGCGAGAGAGCCAGCACCAGCATGGTTTCGGACCGCAGAATCCGCCGTGACACGGCCTCTTGGGGACAAGAATCAGCCACGCGCCCCTCCGTCACCTGTACACCTGCCTTCAGTTGTGCATTCGCATCTCATCCCGCCCCCCGTCCCGCCAGGGTCTCGAATGCAGGTACGAAAATCATGCGCGACCGGCCGGGGGACGACCACCAATGGTGATGGTGTGGTCCCCTTTTTCCTTGTTCATCCTCAAGGAGGGGCACCACCGACATGGGACGTCACAGCTTGCCCGACGACTACGCGACGGATGGCAGCGGGGACGGTGCTCCGCCGCGCCGCCGCCGCACCGTGGTCATCGCCACCATGCTCGTCCGCGCCGTGGCGGCAGGTACGACAGTCGCGGTGCAGGGTGGCGTGCTGTCGTTCTCGAAGTCGTGCGAGGACTCCGCGGTACGGCTCACGGTGATGGCCTCGCCCGACATCGCCCCCGCCGTGCGTGCCGCCGCCGACAAGGCACGCACGGACGAAACAAAGTCCGACGGGCATTGCCTCCACTTCCCGCAGCGGGCTGATCGCGGAGCTCAAGCGGATCACCGACCCCGAGCGCCCGGTACCGCTCCTCGCCATCGCGGTCGGCCCCGATGCCGACCGCGAAGAGGTGGAGGAGATAGCCAAGGTGACCGGTGGCGGCGGGTACCAGGTCAACGACCCTGCCGAGATCCAGGCGGTGATTCTGCAGGCGGTGATGACGGCCGGGCAGGCCGGCCGCGCAGCCCAGGAACAGCCCTGCCAGGGCCGGCACCGGCCGGGGACGGCAGAGGGCGCGCTGAGGCACACCCACCGGGCTACGACACAGGGAGACCCACCGGCCAGCTGTGCACCGGTTCGCCGGCGTGCATCAACTCGGCGTACCGGCGGGTGGTGGCCGCGAGCGCCGCGTCCCGGCCGAGCCCGGCGTCCAACCCCCGGTGGTACGTGTCCGCCTGCCAGGACGCCCCGTTCACCCGCCGTTTGCAGCGCTCCTCGATGACCCCGAGGTAGTGGTCGCGGTCCGCGGGCTCGATGTTCCAGGCGTCGAGTCCCGCCGCGGCGAGCGGCAGCAGTTCGTCCCGTACAAGAGTGACGGCCGCCACCCGCGTCAGCCCGCCCGACCGCCCCGGCCGGGGCCAGACCAGCTCGGCGTCGATGCCTCGGCGGCAGGCGGTGTCGAAGTTCTCGGCCGCCGCGGCGAACGGCAGCCTGGTCCACACCGGGCGGGACTCCTCGGCGAGCGCCCGCACCAGGCCGTAGTAGAGCGCGGCGTTGGCGATCACGTCGGTGACGGTCGGCCCGGCGGGCAGGACACGGTTCTCGACACGGAGATGGGGTACGCCGTCGGCCAGGCCGTACACCGGCCGGTTCCAGCGGTAGACCGTACCGTTGTGCAGCACGAGTTCCTGGAGCCCCGGCACCCCGCCCTCGTCGAGCACCCGCAGCGGGTCCTCCTCGTCGCAGATCGGGAGCAGCGGCGGGAAGTAGCGCAGATTCTCCTCGAAGAGCTCGTACGCCGAGCTGATCCATCGCTCGCCGAACCAGGTCCTCGGACGCACCCCCTGGTTCTGCAGTTCGGGCGGCCTGGTGTCGGTGGCCTGCTGGAAGAGCGGGGGCCGCGACTCCCGCCACAGCTCCCTGCCGAACAGAAAGGGCGAGTTGGCGCCGAGGGCGATCTGAACGGCGGCGACGGCCTGGGCGGCGTTCCACACGTCCGCGAAACGCGCCGGGGTGACCTGCAGATGCAGCTGGACCGACGTGCAGGCCGCTTCGGGTGTGATCGAGGTGGAGGTGCAGACCAATCGCTCCACGCCTTCGATATCGAGGGCGAAATCCTCGCCGCGCGCCGCCACTATCTGCTCGTTGAGCAGCGTGTAGCGGTCCACGTCCGAGAGGTTCGCCGCGACCAGGTCCGCGCGGCCGAGAGTCGGCAGCATTCCGATCATCATGATCCCGGCAGCGACCTCGCCCGCCTTCCGATGCGCATATCCGAGACCGGTCCTGAGCTCCTCGGCGAGCTGATCGAAAACACGACCGTCCAGGTGATGCGGAACTATGTTCACTTCCAGATTGAACATCCCCAGTTCGGTCTGGAAATCACGGCTCGCGATCCGCTCGAGCACCTCCGCATTCATCATCCGGGGCAGGCCGTCCGAACCCGCCAGATTGAGTTCGATCTCCATGCCCATGAGGTTGCGGGGGCGGTCGAACCTCTGCTCCGCCAGGAGCCTCCCCAGCCCCTCCAGGCACAGGTGAAGTTTCCTCCGGTACCTCTGCCGATCGGACAGGTCAAAGGCGCCCGCCACGACCTTCTCCCCCATCGAAGAGTCCCTCCGCAAGTGGGCAGCCCGCGGCCCAGGCCGCTCGCGTCACGATCGATAATGCCCAGGGGAGATGATCCATAACGCCCCCGTGGACAGCGCGGACCCATTAATCTGATGGCGGTCGTCCCGGGCACATTCCGACGGCATGTAGCACGGTGCAGTTTCCGCCGGCCGGCGGGTGGTGAAAACGCCGACGCGATTCGGCCTACCGCGGCTGCGGAAAAACACCAGGCGGGAGCTGCGCGGCTCACCCCGAATCAGCAGAATCTCCGCATAATAAAGTCTCGATACCGCCTTGTCGGCAATACCTGCGACGGCTAGTGGAAACACCGCGTGAACACGTGTCGTATAAACTCCGCGGACGAGGCAGAGAGTTGACGCACCGGCCCAGTCACCGGCCTCCTCTGGCCCCGCACGCCGACAGCGCCGTCTGCACCCGCCCACGCATCACCGTGTCTCCGAAGTGAGAGGCGACCCACTATGCCGCTGCATGTTCCCCCGGCTCCCGCGCCTGCCCTGCGCAGCGTCCTCACGGCACTCGGTTCACCCACCGCAGTCCTCGAGGCCCGCACCCCGGCTCTCCGGTCCGTCCAGGGACCTCTGAGCCCCGAACTCCCGCTCCCCGTCCATCTACTGGACCGGATCGGCCCGAGCGGGCTCGCGCCACGCACCCGGCTGACCGCGTGGCGCTTCCAGATCCGCAGCTCTGAGCGGGCCGTCGCCGCAGCCGACACCATGCTCACCCCGGACGGCTGGGCCTTCTCGCACTTCTTCGAGGGCCCCTACATCGCCTCGACCGAACTCGCCCTGCGCCAGACGGAGACGCTGACACCCCACTACCAGCCCCGCCTGCTGTCGATCCCGGAGCTCTACATGCTGACGCTGTGGCTGCACGAGGACGTCGAGGCCGACCCGTCCGGGGGCACCCTCGCCCCCACCGATCTTCTGGTACCGCTGGCTCCCGCCCCACCGGGTATCGCGGCACACCGCCCGCACCGGGTCTCCGATCTGCTCCCCGTGATGACCCTGCGCATCACGCCCGGCCCCGGCCCCCTGCTCGGTTCACCGGTCTGACCCCGTCCCGCCTCCGGCACGCCGTACTGTGCCCCGTCGCCGTTTCCGGTGGCGGGGCACAATGCTGCGGGACACGCGGGGCGGGACGGCGGGGGCGCCCCCGGTCCCATCCGGACTAGTCCGGTCCGGCCACCCCGAACCACCCGAAGGGACAGTGCAGTTGTGTTGAACCGTCCGGCCGGGTGATGCGTCATGAGAGTAGGAGCAGCGCTGCCGCGAAATCCCTGCGGATTGGCGCCCGTAGGGCAACACTGGAACCGGACCGATTGATACGGGGGGCGGCCATGAACACCTCATCAAGCCGCAGGACACTCACTACAACGCAGCGAAAGAACCCAGCCATGTGCCAGCACAAGCCACCCTGCCCGACCGCCGACTCAGCCGACCGGGAAGCCGCACGCCTGATGGCACACCACCCGGAACAGGGCTGGAGCCTGCTGTGCAACGGCGTCCTGCTCTTCGAGGACACCGGTGAGCTGCTCCCGGACGGGCAGATCATCGCTCCGCACCGGCCGCTGGACGCCGGCCGGGTGATGAAGGCCGCCTGACCGCGGCCCGTAAGAAACGGGGGCCGGCCCGGAGAAGATCTCCGAACCGGCCCCGACGCATGTCCGCGTCACACCCGAACAGGTGAGTCAGTTGTCGTACTCGTCCAGCGGCGGGCAGGAGCAGACGAGGTTGCGGTCACCGAACGCACCGTCGATCCGGCGCACCGGCGGCCAGTACTTGTCGGCGGCCGAGACGCCGGCCGGGAAAACGGCCGTCTCACGGCTGTACGCGTGCGTCCACTCCCCGCCGAGCATGGCGGCGGTGTGCGGGGCGTTGGTCAGCGGGTTGTCGTCCACGCTCCACTCGCCGGAGGCCACCTTCTCGACCTCCTCGCGGATGGCGATCATCGTGTCGCAGAACCGGTCGAGCTCGGCGAGGTTCTCGCTCTCGGTCGGCTCGATCATCAGCGTGCCCGCCACCGGGAACGACATGGTCGGCGAGTGGAAGCCGTAGTCGATCAGACGCTTGGCGATGTCATCGACACTGACCCCGGTCGCCTTGGAGATCGGCCGCAGATCGACGATGCACTCGTGCGCGACCAGACCGGCCGGGCCGGTGTACAGGATCGGGTAGTGCGGTTCCAGACGCTTGGCGATGTAGTTGGCCGCGAGTACGGCGACCTGCGTCGCGTGCTTGAGGCCCTCCCCGCCCATCAGGCGTACGTACGCCCAGGAGATCGGGAGAATACCGGCCGAGCCCCACGGCGCGGCCGAGATCGGGCCGACACCGGTCTCGGGGCCCGCGGCGGGCTGCAGCGGGTGGTTCGGCAGGTACGGCGCCAGGTGGGCGCGCACGCCGACCGGGCCGACACCGGGGCCACCGCCGCCGTGGGGGATGCAGAAGGTCTTGTGCAGGTTCAGGTGCGAGACGTCGCCGCCGAACCGGCCAGGCTTGGCGAGTCCGACCAGTGCGTTGAGGTTGGCGCCGTCGACGTACACCTGGCCGCCGGCGTCGTGCACCTCGGCACAGATGTCGGCGACGTGCTCCTCGAACACACCGTGCGTCGACGGGTACGTGATCATGAGCACGGCGAGTTCGTCGCGGTGCTTCTCGATCTTGGCGCGGAGGTCCTCGACGTCGACCTCACCGTCGTCGGCGGTCTTCACCACGACGACCTTCATGCCCGCCATCACGGCGCTCGCGGCGTTGGTGCCGTGCGCGGAGGACGGAATGAGGCAGACGGTCCGCTGCTCGTCGCCGTTGGCCCGGTGGTACGCACGCACGGCCAGCAGGCCCGCGAACTCGCCCTGCGAGCCCGCGTTCGGCTGGATGGAGACCGCGTCGTAGCCGGTGACCTCGGCGAGCCGCTCCTCCAGCTCACGGATCAGCGTGAGGTAACCCTCCGCCTGCTCGGCCGGCGCGAACGGGTGCAGCGCGCCGAACTCGGGCCAGGTGATCGACTCCATCTCGGTGGTCGCGTTCAGCTTCATGGTGCAGGAGCCGAGCGGGATCATGCCGCGGTCCAGCGCGTAGTCACGGTCGGCGAGCTTGCGCAGGTAGCGCAGCATCGCGGTCTCGGAGCGGTGCTGGTGGAAGACCGGGTGGGTGAGGATCGCGTCGGTACGCAGCAGGGATTCGGGCAGTGCGTCGGCGGCAGCGGCGTCCAGCGCCTCGATGTCACCGTCGGCGCCGAAGGCGGCCCAGACGGCGGCGAGCTGCGCACGCGTGGTGGTCTCGTCGCAGGCGAGGGAGACCCGGTCGGCATCGACAAGACGCAGGTTGACCCCGCGGTCGCGGGCGTCGGCCACGACATCCGCCGCCTTGCCGGGGACACGCACGGTGAGCGTGTCGAAGTAGACGCCGGTCTCGACGTCGGCCCCGGCCGCGCGCAGTCCCTCGGCCAGGATCGTGGCGTAGCGGTGAGTGCGCTGCGCGATCGTCCGCAAGCCGTCGGGACCGTGGTAGACCGCGTACATCCCGGCCATCACGGCGAGCAGCACCTGCGCGGTACAGATGTTGCTGGTGGCCTTCTCGCGACGGATGTGCTGCTCGCGGGTCTGCAGGGCGAGGCGGTACGCCTTGTTGCCGTCCACGTCGACGGAGACACCGACGAGGCGGCCGGGCAGGCTGCGGGCGAACTTCTCGCGTACGGCCATGAAGCCGGCGTGCGGTCCGCCGAAGCCCATCGGCACACCGAAGCGCTGCGTGGTGCCGACGGCGATGTCCGCGCCGAGGTCGCCGGGCGAGGTCAGCAAGGTCAGGGCGAGCAGGTCGGCGGCAACGGTGACGATCGCGCCGAGCTCGTGGGCCTGCTCGATGACGGGCTTGATGTCGCGGACGGCGCCGGAGGCACCCGGGTACTGGAGCAGTACACCGAAGACACCGCGCTCGGCGATCTCGGCGGGGATACCCGCGGCGAGATCGGCGACGACGACCTCGACACCGGTCGGCTCGGCGCGGGTCTCGATCACGGCGATGGTCTGGGGCAGGGTGTCGGAGTCGACCAGGAAGACGCCGTCCTTGACCTTGCCGACACGTCGGGCGAGCGCCATGGCCTCGGCGGCGGCGGTGCCCTCGTCGAGCAGCGAGGCGCCGGAGGTGGGCAGCCCGGTCAGCTCGGCAACCATCGTCTGGAAGTTGAGGAGCGCCTCCAGGCGGCCCTGCGAGATCTCCGGCTGGTACGGCGTGTAGGCCGTGTACCAGGCGGGATTCTCCATGACGTTGCGGAGGATCACCGGCGGCGTGAACGTGCCGTAGTAGCCGAGCCCGATCATCGGGGCGAGCACCTGGTTGCGGTCGGCAAGGGTGCGCAGCTCGGCCAGGACCTCGGCCTCGGTACGGGCCGACGGCAGGTGCAGCGCCTCCGCACTCTTGATCACATCAGGCACTGCGGCCGCGGTGAGGTCGTCGAGCGAGCCGTAACCGACCTGGGCGAGCATCTTCGCCTGCGCCTCGGCATCGGGGCCGATGTGGCGCTGCTCGAAGGGGATGCCCTGCTCCAGTTGGGAGAGCGGAGTGCGACGGGGGGTCATGGTGGAGGCCTCCTGGTCTGTCACGACCTGCGAGGGGCACCACGGCGCGGGTGCCCGGACGGCCTCCCCCTCTGTCATCTCAACCTGAGAGCTTCACCGGTGCGCCCTGAGGCGTACCGGCTTTCACCGTCGGTGAGGGAGGGATCCGTCCCGGCTGCTGCCGCAACGAAACCCGCCCTGCTTTCCAGAGTGACCTCGTCCGTGCGGTACGGGGGCCTGAGAGATTCCGGGGAGGATTTGCTCCTTCGGCGCCTGCCGGATGTGCTCCGGAAGACTCTCCCGCACGGGGTCAGCAGCCATCACCAGCCTACCAGCGGGGCTCGCGACGGAATTCTCAAGTGGCCGACAGCCCGAATCTGCACTTTCGTAGACCCTGTGGAGTAGCCGCGACCAATGGGAGGGACCGTGCAGACCGACATCGATCCGCGCAACCTGATCGGGCGCAAGGCATTCGACCGCAAGGGCACCAAGATCGGAACTGTGGACGAGGTGTATCTCGACGACGCGACCGGCATACCCGAGTGGGCGGCCGTGCGTACCGGACTGTTCAGCAGGGACGCCTTCGTGCCGCTTGAGCCCAGCGAATTCGTCGACGACGTGCTTCGGATCCCCTTCGACCGTGCGCTGATCAAGGACGCACCCGACTTCGGCGTGGGCCGCCATCTCTCGCCGGAACAGGAGCTTCAGCTCTACCGGCACTACGGCCTGGACTCACCGCCCGACGAGCCGGGCCCGGACCGGGATTTCGGCAGCCTGGCCGGCCAGGACGAGTAATCCACCGGATCACGCACCAGCGGGAGCGGATCGGCCGGCTGCAGCTCCGGATCGTCGACACGGAACGTCCGCACCCGGCCGGGCGGTGACTCGGGTTCCTCGAACCGCACGGTCACCCGGCCCACCCCACTGCCCTGCACCCAGCCGTGGCCGTAGGTGTCATGGCATACGTCGTGCCCGGCGGGCCAGCGCCGGGCCGCGAGCTGTTCGGCGGTCTCCTGCTCCTGCGCCCCGTCCGTCGGCTCGTCCCCGTGGCCGCCCGCGTCCTGTTCCTCACGGGCCGGGACCTCGGGCGCGGCCTGCTCACCGGCTGCCTGGGCGAAGAGATCCTCCTGCGTGTAGTCGGCGAGCCCCGTGACGCCCACCCCGAGCAGCCGCACCCCTCCGGTGGTGTCCACAGCCTCCAGGAGCCGTGCAGCGGCCTCTCTGACCACTGTGGGGTCGTCCGTCGGCCCCCGGAGCGTCTCGGACCGCGTGAGCGTCGAGAAGTCGTATCTGCGCACCTTCAGCACCACGGTGCGTCCCGAGCGCTCCGCGGCCCGCAGCCGCTGGACACAACGGTCCGCCAGGCGCTCGACCTCCGTCCTGACCCGGACCCGGTCGTGCAGATCCATGTCGAAGGTGTCCTCGACCGACACCGACTTGGCGTCGCGCTCGGCCACGACGGGGCGGTCGTCGTACCCGAGAGCCATGCGATGGAGCGCGACGCCGTGCGCCTTCCCCAGCAGTCGTACGAGCTCCGCCTCGCCGGCCGTGGCCAGGTCGTCGACCGTGGTCATCCCGGCCCGCCGCAGATGGTCCCCGGTGGCGGGGCCCACGCCGGGCAGGATCCGTACGGACATCGGGGCGAGCAGATCCCGCTCAGTGCCCGGCTCGATGACCAGCAGCCCGTTCGGTTTCGCCTCCTCCGAGGCGATCTTGGCCAGCATCTTGGAACCCGCGAGGCCCACCGAGCCGGTGAGCCCGGTGACGGCTCTGATGGCGTCGCGCAGCTGCTCGCCGATGGCCCGCGCCGAGGCGGTGTCGTCGGCAGTCCCACCGGCCTCCAGATCGACGAACGCCTCGTCCAGGCTGAGCGGCTCCACCAGTGGTGACAGCTGCCCCAGCAACCCCATCACCTGGTCGCTCACCGTCCGGTACAGGGTGAAGCGGGGCACCAGGTAGGCGGCATTGGGCGCCAGCCGCCGGGCCTGCGCGGTCGGCATCGCCGAGTGCACCCCGAAGCGCCGCGCCTCGTAGGACGCGGTGGCGACGACCCCGCGGGGGCCCAGCCCGCCGACCACGACCGGTTTGCCGCGCAGGCTCGGTTTCGCCGCCTGCTCGGCCGAGGCGTAGAAGGCATCCATGTCCAGATGCAGGATGGTGGGCGCGGCTCTCACATCAACCGATGCTGCCCTACGGCACTGACAATCGCCGCGCCCCGCTCCGCGGCCCGTCAGACGGCGCGGTTGCGCCGCCGCGCGAGCTCGTCGGTGGGGTTGTGGCCGATCAGCGTCTCGCCCGTGTCCACTCGCTCGCCGTGCAACTGCGACAGGGCGGCGTCGACATCCCTCCAGACCACGCCGACGGCGATGCCGAAGACCCCTTGGCCCCCCTGGAGCAGATCCACGACCTCGTCGGGCGAGGAGCACTCGTAGACGGTCGCGCCGTCGCTCATGAGCGTCATCCGCTCAAGATCCTGGAACCCCCGGGCCCGCAGATGCTGGACCGTGGTGCGGATGTTCTGCAGGGCGACGCCCGTGTCGAGGAAGCGCTTCACGATCTTCAGCAGGACAACGTCCCTGAAGCTGTAGAGGCGCTGCGTGCCCGATCCGTAGGCCGGCCGCACGCTCGGCTCGACGAGCCCGGTGCGCGCCCAGTAGTCGAGCTGCCGATAGGTGATCCCCGCCGCCGCGCACGCCGTCGGCCCGCGATAGCCGATGTCGCCGACCGCTGCCGCCCCGTCCCCCGCCATCGCCGCCGGTTGAACCGGTTGCCTGATGGTGTGGTCGGCTGTACTTCCGTGCTGCCGGTAGGGCCCACCCGCTGCCGTACCGTCGCCGCTGCTTCTCACGCCGACCTCCGTCCTTGACCTGCCATCTCGAAGGTAGGCAGTCGCTCGGGGTGCGTCAACGATCGCCACACTCGGCACGCCGAGTGATAATCACCCTGAGGGTGGTTTGCCGTGTCCCGTTCCCGGGAAAGGCTTGTCGAATGCGCTGACGGCGACCCTGCTGGACGGTCACTGACTGTTGGTACCGAAGTCCTCCGGCGAGATCTGGTCGAGGAACTCCCGGAACTTCTCGACCTCGTCCTCCTGCTCGTCGGGGATGGAGATCCCCGCGTCGTCGAGCACCCCGTCACTGCCGTAGATCGGCGTGCCGGTGCGCAGCGCGAGCGCTATGGCGTCGGACGGCCGCGCGCTCACCTCGACCCCGCCGGCGAAGACCAGCTCCGCGTAGAAGACCCCTTCCCTGAGGTCCGTGATGCGGACCTCGGTGAGTTCCTGGCCCAGGGCCTCGAGCACATCCTTGAAGAGATCATGGGTCAGTGGCCTGGCCGGAGCCATGCCCTGCTGGGCAAAGGCGATCGCGGTCGCCTCACCAGGACCGATCCAAATGGGGAGGTACCGGTCGCCTCCCACTTCACGCAGGAGAACGATCGGTTGGTTGGAGGGCATTTCCACCCGGACACCCACAACGTCGAGCTCGTTCACACAGCAACCCTAGGACGTGCTCGGCAGGTTTGGGTAGTCGGGCTCCCACGCGACTCAGTGGAGCCGGATCCGCAGAGCGGTCTGCACAAGGGCCGAATGAAGCCGTACGGAGAGCTCCGCGAGCTCCTTCGCCTTGGCCTCCGCATGGGCTCTGGTCTGCGGATTCCGATGTCGGCGCAAGGGCGCGACCACCTGCTCGATCAGACCGGCCTCGCGTTCCGCAGCCCCGCGCATCGCCCGCAGATGACGCGGTTCCAGACCGAATCGACCCAGATCCGCCACAAGTTTGGCAACGGTCACCGTCTCGGCGTCGTAGCCACCCTCCGTCGTCGGAGCGATCAGCCCGTACGCCTCCCACTCCTCGAGCTCGCTCTCGGTGACCTCGGCGGCGGCCAGGAGCTCCGCACGCCCGATCCGGGCCGCGGTGGCCCGCCAGGACTCGCCGTCCCAGGAACCGTCGGTCAGGTCCCGCGGACCGCCCGCGGCCGGCAGGGACACCTGCTCGCCGCGGGCCAGGGCGTCCAGGTGCTCGCGGATGACCTTGAGCGGAAGATAGTGGTCCCGCTGCATCCGCAGCACCTGCGCCAGCCGCTCAACGTCTTCGGGGCGGAATTTGCGGTAGCCGGAGGGGGTCCGCTGCGGCTCGACGAGCCCCTCGGCCTCCAGGAAGCGAATCTTGGAGATGGTGACTTCGGGAAATTCGTCCCGCAGCTGCAGGAGCACCGTGCCGATGCTCATGGCCCGGTCGTCGGCGGTGGCGGTGCCGTGACCGGCACCGCCCGTCGGTGTTCTCAGCATGGACCTTCCCTGACGGGTCAGATGCCCCGCTGGCTTGCGTAGAAGACCAGCCGGTACTTCCCGATCTGCACTTCGTCGCCGTTGGACAGCGCGACGGAGTCGATGCGCTCACGATTGACGTACGTGCCGTTGAGGCTGCCGACATCCCCGACCGTGAAGCTGCCGTCGGAGTTCCGGCGGAACTCCACGTGACGGCGGGAGACCGTCACGTCATCGAGGAAGATGTCGCTCTGCGGGTGGCGGCCGGCCGTGGTCAGCTCGCTGTCCAGCAGGAAGCGGCTGCCGGAGTTCGGACCGCGGCGCACCACCAGGAGCGCCGAGCCGAGCGGCAGGGCGTCGACGGCGGCCTGGGCCTCCGGTGAGAGGTAGGGCACGGACGTCTGGCCCGTCGCCTCCGCCTCGTACGCCTCAAGACCGGAGATGGAGATGGTCGACGTCGTCTCCGAAGGACGCTCCGCAGACGCGCCTCCACGCAGCGGCGCACCACAGTTGGAACAGAAACGACTGGCCTCGGCGTTGCGATGGCCGCACCTCGTACAGACCGGCATGGACCCAAACCCTCCACCCGTACTTGAGGTTGATGGATCCCCGAAACCTATGCGGCCCGGACCGGCAGGGTCAACAGACGACGCGCCGGTTTCACCCGAAATGTCACCGCCCGGACCCGACACCTCGTCACGGAAGAGCGGGCGATCAGTGCCCTGCTCCTCGGCCTGGCCATGGCGCGGTGCGCGATGACGGGCCGCGTCATCGCGGGCGCTCTTGCCGAACAACTTCGCAAACAACTTCACGGGCGATTCCCCTTGACCGAAACAGACCCGCCCGTGGGGCAGGACGAACCCTGACTGAACACACCTGCCGACCCGGACATCTTCACAACGTCCGTATCCACTCGACAGTTTCCACCACACGCCACCATTACGATGCGGCGACCCCCCGCAACCACTTGCCCGTGTCCTTCGAGCCCCGTGTCCTGCGCCCTCACTGGGATGACGACCGAGCGTAGTCAGGCTGCTCCGCAGGTCGCAAGGCGTCCACGACGATGTCGTCGGCCTGCGCCACATGCACGGTCGCCTGCTCCTTCTCCAGCGTCTGCACGACACCACCGGGGATGTTCAGCGCCGGCTCCAGATCCTGCGGTTTGCCGATCACCTTGAAGACGTACGGCGCGGAGATGGACCGGTCGTCGACCTTGATGGCGCCACCGTCGCCGGAGAAGTACGTATTGGCCACCACCCTCACCCCGTTGACCTCGATCGCCTCCGCCCCGGCCGCTCGCAGCTCCTGGAGGGCGTCGAGCAGCATGTCCGCCTGCACCGCGTCCCCCGGATCGTTGATCGTGAGCGTGATCCCGGGCCCGTGTGCCGCCACGGTGCCCGCGAGGACACCGAGTTGCCGTTCCTTCTCCACGGTCTGCTTACGGGCCTCCTCCGCCTGGTCCGAGCTGTTCTCCAGCTCCGTACGCTGATCGTCCAGACGCTGCTTCTCATCCTCAAGACGCTGCGTACGGTCATCGAGTTCATCGAGAATGCGGACCAGATCCTCCTGGCGGGCACCGCGCAGTGAGCTGTTGTCACTGTTCGACCGCACCTGGATCGCCAGACCCAGCCCCAGGACGAACAGCAGCAGCGCCACGATGAGTTGCGCGCGGGTGACCCGGGGCGGCCACAGCCCGGCGATCAGCCGCTGGCGCCCCGTGAGCTGCTCGGGCATGTCGGCCTGCCGCTCGCCGGTGCGCTCCTGGTCACGGGGAAGCTCTTCGTTGCTCATCGGCCTCAGGCCCGGAAGACGTGCCGGCGGATAGCCGCGGCGTTGGAGAAGATGCGGATACCGAAGACGACGACCACACCGGTGGAGAGCTGCGCTCCGACACCCAGTTTGTCGCCCAGGAACACAATCAGTGCGGCGACGACGACGTTCGAGAGGAACGACACCACGAAGACCTTGTCGACGAAGATGCCGTCGAGCATGGCCCGCAGACCGCCGAAGACTGCATCGAGAGCAGCCACGACAGCGATCGGGAGATAGGGCTCGACCACCGCCGGTACCTCGGGCCGGACCAACAGTCCGACCACGACTCCCACGACGAGGCCCAGTACGGCGATCACGATGTGCCCTTCCCTGTGTCTGCCGCACCACTGCCGGTGTCTGCGGCCTTCGGCTCTGCTGTTCGTACGATGAGGCTGGGCGCAGCCGGGAGGCGCACCTCGTCCTGGACGGACATGCTGGTCCGGATGTCGAAGGTGTCCTTCAGCGCCCTCAGGTACTGGCCGTCGGCACTGTCCTCGAAAGCGGTGCTGAGCCGCTTCCCGTCCCCCACCGCAAGCACCGTGTACGGCGGCACGAGCGGTTTGTTGTCGACCAGTATGGCGTCGCCCGCGGCGCGGATCGCCGACAGGGCCGTCAGCCGCTGCCCGTTGATGGAGATGGCCTCCGCGCCGGACTGCCAGAGGCCGTTGACGACCCGTTGCATGTCCCGGTCGCGCACCCGCCCCGTGTCGGTGAAACCGCTGGTCTCACGCGGTCCGCCGCCGCCCTGGTCGGTGTCCTTGGCATCGTCGACGACGAGTTTCACACCGGGCCCCTTGACGGCGGTCGCCCCGGCGAGCAACGCCACGAGCTGCCCCTGGTCCCCGCCATGCTTTTCCAACGCTTTACGTTGCCGCTCGCCCACGTCGTCACGGGCTTTGTCGACCTGGGACTCGAGCTTGTCGGCCGCCGACGTCTCCTTGTCGATACGTTCGATGAGCTCCTCGCGCTCCTTGGCGAGGACCGGCGCCGATACACGCGCCTCCGCGGCGCCCAGGGTGACGACGAGAGCAGCCAGCACGAGGCCCGCCGCGAGGCCCAGTTTCGCCTTCAGTGTGCGGGGCATGGCCGCACCCCCGTCGGCCTTGCGCTTGGCCGTGGCCTCGGCGTAGCCGTCGTCCAGGCTGTGGTCCATCACATTGGTCAGCAGCGACATGGACGCGTCAGGGCGCGCGGGCGGCGAGGCGGTACTCCGATCGGGGGGCTGCTGCGACATGCCGCACATCGTCGCACGCCGCGACTGCTACCGCCGAATGGCCCCACCCGTGCGCCGGGAGGCGTCTGCACGACACCTCCCGGCGCACCGGCGGCAGGTCACTGACCTGCGCTGTCCACGATCGCCGACCATTCGTCGAGCAGTTCCTGGGCCGAGGCGTCGTCGGGGCCCTCCGCCCACAGATGGGTGACGGCCTCGGCCGGGTCGGGAAGCACCATCACCCAGCGCCCGTCCGCCTCGACGACCCGCACGCCGTCGGTGGTGTCGACGTCACGGTCCCCGGCGGCTTCCACCACGCGACGCATGACCAGTCCCTTGACGGCCCAGGGCGTGGCCAGGTCGCGGCGCAACACGTGCGCCAGGGGAATCCGGGCATCGATCTGGCTGAGCGTGAGCTGCGTCCGCGCAACGAGCCCGAGAAGCCGCACGAAGGCTGCCGAACCGTCGAAGACGCTGCTGAATTCGGGAACGATGAAACCGCCCCGCCCGTCGCCGCCGAAGATGGTGCCTTCCTCGCGTCCCACGCGCGTCAGGTCGTCCGGCGACGTCGTCGTCCATTCCACCTGTGTGCCGTGGTAGGCGGCGACCTGCTCGGCGACCCGCGTCGTGGTCACCGGCAACGCCACCCGGCCGCTGCGCCGCTCCGCGGCCACCAGATCGAGCAGGACCAGAAGGGCTCGATCGTCCTCAACGATCCGGCCCCGCTCGTCGACCAGGGAGAGCCGCTCCCCGACCGGGTCGAAGCGCACTCCGAACGCGGCCCGTGCCGAGGACACGATCTCCCCGAGCCGCACGAGCCCGGAGCGCCGGGTGTCGGCGGACTCCGTGGGCCGTGATTCGTCGAGCCCGGGGTTGATGGTCAGCGCGTCCACGCCGAGCCGCCCGAGCAGACTAGGCAGAACAAGCCCGGCGCTGCCGTTGGACGCATCGACGACAACCTTGAGACCGGCAGCAGAGATCCCTGTGGTGTCCACATTGCGCAGCAGTGCCCCGGTGTAGGAGTCGAAGACGCTGGACGGAAAGTGCAGATCCCCGATCTCGCCCGGGAAGGCCCGGCGGTACTCCTGGCGGGCGTAGACCCGGTCCAGCTTCCGCTGCCCCGCCTGGGAGAGGTCTGCCCCCCGCTCGTCGATGAACATGATGTCCACCGAATCAGGCACCCCCGGCGACGTACGGATCATGATCCCGCCCGCGCTGCCTCGAGCGGTCTGCTGACGCGCGACCGGAAGCGGCACGTTCTCCAGGTCCCGTACGTCGATGGCGCTGGCCTGCAACGCCGAGATCACGGCCCTCTTCAGCGCACGGGCGCCACGGGAGTGGTCACGGGCGGTGGTGACGGTCGAACCCTTCTTGAGGGTGGTGGCGTACGCACCGGCGAGCCGGACGGCGAGCTCCGGCGTGATCTCCACGTTCAGGATTCCTGAGACACCTCGGGCGCCGAAGAGATGTGCCTGGCCCCGCGACTCCCAGATCACCGAGGTGTTGACGAAGGCGCCGGCCTCGATGGTCTTGAACGGGTAGACCCGGACATTGCCCTGAATGATCGATTCCTCACCGACCAGGCACTCGTCCCCGATGACCGCACCGTCCTCGATGCGGGCAGCCCGCATGATGTCGGTGTTCTTACCGATCACGCAGCCGCGCAGATTGCAGTGCTGACCGATGTAGACGTTGTCGTGGATCACGGCCCTGTGCAGGAACGCCCCGGTCTTGACGACAACGTTCGAACCGACGACCGTGTGCTCGCGGATCTCGACACCGGCCTCGATCTTCGCGTAGTCCCCGATGTAGACGGGTCCGCGGAGCACTGCGTCAGGATGGACGTCGGCGCCTTCCGCAACCCATACACCGGGCGAGATCTCGAAGCCGTCGATCTCGACGTCGACCTTGCGCTCCAGGACGTCGGCCTGGGCCTTCACATAGCTTTCATGCGTGCCCACGTCCTCCCAGTAGCCTTCGGCGACATAGCCGTAGATGGGCTTGCCTTCCTTCATGAGCTGCGGGAAGACATCACCGGACCAGTCCACCGAGACGTCGGCTTGGACATAGTCGAAGACCTCGGGTTCCATGACATAGATGCCCGTGTTGACGGTGTCCGAGAAGACCTGGCCCCAGGTGGGCTTCTCCAGGAATCGCTCGACCTGGCCCGCCTCGTCGACAATCGTGATTCCGAATTCCAATGGATTCGGAACTCGGGTCAGGCACACGGTGACCAGTCCGCCCTTTTCCTTGTGGAAGGCGATGAGGTCGGTGAGGTCGAAGTCCGTGAGCGCATCACCGGAAATGACGAGGAAGGTATCGTCCTTGAGCGCTTCCTCGGCGTTCTTTACGCTGCCGGCTGTCCCGAGAGGTTTCTCCTCGTTGGCATAGGTGAGCTCCATTCCGAGCTCTTCGCCATCGCCGAAGTAGTTCT
Organism: Streptomyces sp. NBC_01320; assembly: GCF_035974375.1. Taxonomy (NCBI): domain Bacteria; kingdom Bacillati; phylum Actinomycetota; class Actinomycetes; order Kitasatosporales; family Streptomycetaceae; genus Streptomyces; species Streptomyces sp. NBC_01320. The sequence continues at coordinate 9,140,166 of NZ_CP108390.1, read as the reverse complement.
TGACGAGGGAGGCGAGAAACTGGACGGTCACGACGGTCTCATTGAGCCCATGCCGTTTCAGCAGCCTCAGCACATGCTCCATGATCGGCCGATTGGCGACGGGCAGGAGCGGCTTGGGCATGCTGGAAGTCATGGGGCGAAGGCGTGTGCCTTCACCACCAGCCATCACGACGGCCTTCATGTCGGAAACGTCCTCCTTGAAGAGACGACGGTTTAGCCGACTTCGCCCGTCAGGGCAACATCTCAGAGTTCAGCCGCGGACCGGCCACACTGCGCGGCACCGCATCAAACGAGCTCAATCGGCTACTGCATCCGCCTTGACGAGTCGGCGGACCTGAACCACGTAGAGGATCCCTGCCCACCAATAGAGCGTTGTACCCCATCCTGCGAACGCCCATCCGAAAACAGCGGCGAGCGATCCAAGCCAACCACTTGAGTCGCTGAGCAGCAACAAGGGGAAGGCGTACATCAGGTTGAACGTAGCCGCCTTCCCCAGGAAGTTCACCTGGGGTGGTGGATAGCCGTGGCGTCGCAGGATTCCGACCATCACGAGAAGCATCAGTTCACGGGCCAGGAGTGCCGCCGTGAGCCAGAGTGGAAGGATCTCCCGCCAGGTCAGTCCGACAAGGGTCGAAAGGATGTAGAGGCGATCAGCGGCCGGGTCCAGGAGCCGCCCGAGGCTGCTGATCTGGTTCCATCGGCGGGCGAGTTTACCGTCGAGGTAGTCGCTGATGCCGCTGAGCATCAGCACGAGCAGCGCCCAGCCATCGCTCTTGGGTCCGCCGAACTCCGGGCGAAGAATCAGCCACAGGAAGAGCGGTACCCCGACAAGGCGCGCCATGCTGAGGATGTTGGGGATGGTGAGGACCCGGTCCGTCTGAACCCGAGTCTCCTGGACCTCCACCCGGGGGCCTCCTGTGAACGTGCCAATGATGCCCCCTGACCCTACCCTCAGCCTTCGCCGGCACATGCACGGGGGTGACAAAGGGGCCCCGTGAACGCAGAAAAGCCCCGCACCAGAGGTGCGGGGCTTTCCCGGAATAATTGTTCGGCGGCGTCCTACTCTCCCACAGGGTCCCCCCTGCAGTACCATCGGCGCTGAAAGGCTTAGCTTCCGGGTTCGGAATGTAACCGGGCGTTTCCCTAACGCAATGACCACCGAAACACTATGAAATTAACCAACACCGGGCAACAACACGGCCGTTCGTTATTTCAGAACTAACACAGTGGACGCGAGCAACTGAGGACAAGCCCTCGGCCTATTAGTACCAGTCAGCTCCACCCGTTGCCGGGCTTCCACATCTGGCCTATCAACCCAGTCGTCTACTGGGAGCCTTAACCCCTCAAAGGGGGTGGGAATACTCATCTCGAAGCAGGCTTCCCGCTTAGATGCTTTCAGCGGTTATCCTTTCCGAACGTAGCCAACCAGCCATGCCCTTGGCAGGACAACTGGCACACCAGAGGTTCGTCCGTCCCGGTCCTCTCGTACTAGGGACAGCCCTTCTCAATATTCCTACGCGCGCAGCGGATAGGGACCGAACTGTCTCACGACGTTCTAAACCCAGCTCGCGTACCGCTTTAATGGGCGAACAGCCCAACCCTTGGGACCGACTCCAGCCCCAGGATGCGACGAGCCGACATCGAGGTGCCAAACCATCCCGTCGATATGGACTCTTGGGGAAGATCAGCCTGTTATCCCCGGGGTACCTTTTATCCGTTGAGCGACAGCGCTTCCACAAGCCACTGCCGGATCACTAGTCCCGACTTTCGTCCCTGCTCGACCCGTCGGTCTCACAGTCAAGCTCCCTTGTGCACTTACACTCAACACCTGATTGCCAACCAGGCTGAGGGAACCTTTGGGCGCCTCCGTTACTCTTTAGGAGGCAACCGCCCCAGTTAAACTACCCATCAGACACTGTCCCTGATCCGGATCACGGACCCAGGTTAGACATCCAGCACGACCAGAGTGGTATTTCAACGGCGACTCCACAACCACTGGCGTGGCTGCTTCAAAGTCTCCCACCTATCCTACACAAGCCGAACCGAACACCAATATCAAACTGTAGTAAAGGTCCCGGGGTCTTTCCGTCCTGCTGCGCGAAACGAGCATCTTTACTCGTAGTGCAATTTCACCGGGCCTATGGTTGAGACAGTCGAGAAGTCGTTACGCCATTCGTGCAGGTCGGAACTTACCCGACAAGGAATTTCGCTACCTTAGGATGGTTATAGTTACCACCGCCGTTTACTGGCGCTTAAGTTCTCAGCTTCGCCGACCCGAAAGTCAGCTAACCGGTCCCCTTAACGTTCCAGCACCGGGCAGGCGTCAGTCCGTATACATCGCCTTACGGCTTCGCACGGACCTGTGTTTTTAGTAAACAGTCGCTTCTCGCTGGTCTCTGCGGCCACCCCCAGCTCACCGAGTAAATCGGATCACCAGTGATGGCCCCCCTTCTCCCGAAGTTACGGGGGCATTTTGCCGAGTTCCTTAACCATAGTTCACCCGAACGCCTCGGTATTCTCTACCTGACCACCTGAGTCGGTTTAGGGTACGGGCCGCCATGAAACTCGCTAGAGGCTTTTCTCGACAGCATAGGATCATCCACTTCACCACAATCGGCTCGGCATCAGGTCTCAGGCTCATGTGTGACGGATTTGCCTATCACACGCCCTACACCCTTACCCCGGGACTACCACCGCCCGGGCTGGACTACCTTCCTGCGTCACCCCATCGCTTACCTAGTACAAGTCTGGTTCGTCGGCTCCACCACTACCCTCAACTCCGAAGAGATCGGGCCGGCTTCACGGACTTAGCATCGCCTGATTCAGTATTGGGCGTTTCAAAGCGGGTACCGGAATATCAACCGGTTGTCCATCGACTACGCCTGTCGGCCTCGCCTTAGGTCCCGACTTACCCTGGGCAGATCAGCTTGACCCAGGAACCCTTAGTCAATCGGCGCACACGTTTCTCACGTGTGTATCGCTACTCATGCCTGCATTCTCACTCGTGAACCGTCCACAACTCGCTTCCGCGGCTGCTTCACCCGGCACACGACGCTCCCCTACCCATCCGTACTCCCGTTGGGGATACATGTACGAATGACACGACTTCGGCGGTACGCTTGAGCCCCGCTACATTGTCGGCGCGGAATCACTTGACCAGTGAGCTATTACGCACTCTTTCAAGGGTGGCTGCTTCTAAGCCAACCTCCTGGTTGTCTCTGCGACTCCACATCCTTTCCCACTTAGCGTACGCTTAGGGGCCTTAGTCGATGCTCTGGGCTGTTTCCCTCTCGACCATGGAGCTTATCCCCCACAGTCTCACTGCCGTGCTCTCACTTACCGGCATTCGGAGTTTGGCTAAGGTCAGTAACCCGGTAGGGCCCATCGCCTATCCAGTGCTCTACCTCCGGCAAGAAACACACGACGCTGCACCTAAATGCATTTCGGGGAGAACCAGCTATCACGGAGTTTGATTGGCCTTTCACCCCTAACCACAGGTCATCCCCCAGGTTTTCAACCCTGGTGGGTTCGGTCCTCCACGAAGTCTTACCTCCGCTTCAACCTGCCCATGGCTAGATCACTCCGCTTCGGGTCTTGAGCGTGCTACTGAAACGCCCTGTTCGGACTCGCTTTCGCTACGGCTTCCCCACACGGGTTAACCTCGCAACACACCGCAAACTCGCAGGCTCATTCTTCAAAAGGCACGCAGTCACGACTATTGCTCCGAAGAACAACAGCGACGCTCCCACGGCTTGTAGGCACACGGTTTCAGGTACTATTTCACTCCGCTCCCGCGGTACTTTTCACCATTCCCTCACGGTACTATCCGCTATCGGTCACCAGGGAATATTTAGGCTTAGCGGGTGGTCCCGCCAGATTCACACGGGATTTCTCGGGCCCCGTGCTACTTGGGTGTCTCTTAAACGAGCCGTCAATGTTTCAGCTACGGGGGTCTTACCCTCTACGCCGGACCTTTCGCATGTCCTTCGCCTACATCAACGGTTTCTGACTCGTCTCACAGCCGGCAGACCGTGAAAAAGAGATCCCACAACCCCGCATGCGCAACCCCTGCCGGGTATCACACGCATACGGTTTGGCCTCATCCAGTTTCGCTCGCCACTACTCCCGGAATCACGGTTGTTTTCTCTTCCTGAGGGTACTGAGATGTTTCACTTCCCCTCGTTCCCTCCACACTGCCTATGTGTTCAGCAGCGGGTGACAGCCCATGACGACTGCCGGGTTTCCCCATTCGGACACCCCCGGATCAAAGCTCGGTTGACAGCTCCCCGGGGCCTATCGTGGCCTCCCACGTCCTTCATCGGTTCCTGGTGCCAAGGCATCCACCGTGCGCCCTTAAAAACTTGGCCACAGATGCTCGCGTCCACTGTGCAGTTCTCAAACAACGACCAGCCACCCATCACCCCACCCGAAAAGGGCGAGTTCACTGGGGCCGGCAACTGAAGGCGACCATACGGCCGTACCCTCAGACACCCAACAACGTGCCCGACACAACCGATCCCTTCCCACGTTCCACGCCGAAGCAGTACTAGTGAAAAACAACCTGTCGTGCCGAATAGTCAACGTTCCACCCATGAGCTGACCACCGTCGAACATTTGCCGACGTAGTGGCTCTGGATTCCTTGCGGAATCTAGATGCTCCTTAGAAAGGAGGTGATCCAGCCGCACCTTCCGGTACGGCTACCTTGTTACGACTTCGTCCCAATCGCCAGTCCCACCTTCGACAGCTCCCTCCCACAAGGGGTTGGGCCACCGGCTTCGGGTGTTACCGACTTTCGTGACGTGACGGGCGGTGTGTACAAGGCCCGGGAACGTATTCACCGCAGCAATGCTGATCTGCGATTACTAGCAACTCCGACTTCATGGGGTCGAGTTGCAGACCCCAATCCGAACTGAGACCGGCTTTTTGAGATTCGCTCCGCCTCGCGGCATCGCAGCTCATTGTACCGGCCATTGTAGCACGTGTGCAGCCCAAGACATAAGGGGCATGATGACTTGACGTCGTCCCCACCTTCCTCCGAGTTGACCCCGGCAGTCTCCTGTGAGTCCCCATCACCCCGAAGGGCATGCTGGCAACACAGAACAAGGGTTGCGCTCGTTGCGGGACTTAACCCAACATCTCACGACACGAGCTGACGACAGCCATGCACCACCTGTATACCGACCACAAGGGGGGCACCATCTCTGATGCTTTCCGGTATATGTCAAGCCTTGGTAAGGTTCTTCGCGTTGCGTCGAATTAAGCCACATGCTCCGCTGCTTGTGCGGGCCCCCGTCAATTCCTTTGAGTTTTAGCCTTGCGGCCGTACTCCCCAGGCGGGGAACTTAATGCGTTAGCTGCGGCACCGACGACGTGGAATGTCGCCAACACCTAGTTCCCAACGTTTACGGCGTGGACTACCAGGGTATCTAATCCTGTTCGCTCCCCACGCTTTCGCTCCTCAGCGTCAGTAATGGCCCAGAGATCCGCCTTCGCCACCGGTGTTCCTCCTGATATCTGCGCATTTCACCGCTACACCAGGAATTCCGATCTCCCCTACCACACTCTAGCCTGCCCGTATCGACTGCAGACCCGGGGTTAAGCCCCGGGCTTTCACAACCGACGCAACAAGCCGCCTACGAGCTCTTTACGCCCAATAATTCCGGACAACGCTTGCGCCCTACGTATTACCGCGGCTGCTGGCACGTAGTTAGCCGGCGCTTCTTCTGCAGGTACCGTCACTTTCGCTTCTTCCCTGCTGAAAGAGGTTTACAACCCGAAGGCCGTCATCCCTCACGCGGCGTCGCTGCATCAGGCTTTCGCCCATTGTGCAATATTCCCCACTGCTGCCTCCCGTAGGAGTCTGGGCCGTGTCTCAGTCCCAGTGTGGCCGGTCGCCCTCTCAGGCCGGCTACCCGTCGTCGCCTTGGTAGGCCATCACCCCACCAACAAGCTGATAGGCCGCGGGCTCATCCTTCACCGCCGGAGCTTTTAACCCCGTCCCATGCGGGACAGAGTGTTATCCGGTATTAGACCCCGTTTCCAGGGCTTGTCCCAGAGTGAAGGGCAGATTGCCCACGTGTTACTCACCCGTTCGCCACTAATCCACCCCGAAGGGCTTCATCGTTCGACTTGCATGTGTTAAGCACGCCGCCAGCGTTCGTCCTGAGCCAGGATCAAACTCTCCGTGAATGTTCTCCCGTGATCGGGATGACACACACGAGAGCGGAACGACCGGTCGGAATAGGACCGATCGTTCACAGCGTCCTCGCTGTGTAATTGCCTACCGGAACCGTGAGGCCCGGCAGGACTTTCAAAGGAACCTCGAACCTGCCGAAGCAGGCCGGGGTATCAACATATCTGGCGTTGACTTTTGGCACGCTGTTGAGTTCTCAAGGAACGGACGCTTCCTTTGTACTCACCCTCTCGGGCTTTCCTCCGGGCTTTCCCTTCGGTCTTGCGTTTCCGACTCTATCAGACTCTTTCGTGTCCGATTCCCGGTCGAAGCGGGCCTCCTGCGAAGCAGAAGATTTATTACTGCGCCTTTCAGGTTTTCGCTTTCGCTTTTCCCTTTCCGGCGATTCCGACTCTATCAGGCCTTTTCCGTTTCCTTGACCAGCTGCCTGCAGGCATGCAGGTGCCGAATCCGGGTTAAAGTCTGGGCTTGATGGTCGCCGCCGACCCCCGACTCAAAGTCGCGTTGGGGCCAGGCAGGAGTACGACAGTACAGGTCGCAGGTAGTCGAGGCAAATCGTTTCCGGTGCCCCCTAGGTCCGTGAAGCCGCAGGACTCGGGCGGAACCGGGACTTCTTATGACTTACGCTGCTGAACAGTACGCCGCCCCCTACAGGCCGCGGCGGCGCCAAATGAAGCTTCACCCTGGGAGGCTCCCTATGACCACTGTGACGTCCCCTCTTGCCGGACGCGCCATCGGACTCGCGGCGGTACCCGACCCGGTCTTCTCCGGCGCGATGGTGGGGCCCGGAACTGCCGTTGATCCTGTGCGCGAGCCGTCGGAGGCCGTTTCGCCCGTGGACGGAATCATTGTCTCCCTGCACCCGCACGCGTTCGTCGTCGTGGACGAGCAGGGGCATGGGGTGCTGACCCACCTGGGCATCGACACCGTGCAGCTCAATGGCGAGGGCTTCGAGCTGCTCGTCAACAAGGGCGACACCGTCACGCGCGGTCAGGGCATCGTGCGCTGGAACCCGGTCGCGGTGGAAGAGGCCGGCAAGTCCCCGATCTGCCCGATCGTCGCGCTGGAGGCCACTGTCGAGTCGCTCTCCGACGTCCGTGAGGACGGGGATGTGAAGGTCGGCGAGGCGCTGTTCGGTTGGCAGTGACGCACTCGGCGCAGTAACAGGCAGTCGGTACACATCGCGGTGGCACGGGATCGCCGCACAATCGGAGACGGTGAAATGGAGACAACGCTGCGAGGCGTCGGCGTGAGCCACGGTGTGGCGATCGGCGAGGTTCGGCACATGGGTACGGCCGTGCTGGAGCCGCCGGCCAAACAGATACCGGCGGAGGAGGCCGAGCGCGAGCAGGGGCGTGCTCGCCAGGCTGTGGACGCTGTCGCGGCCGACCTGATTGCGCGTGGCAATCTGGCCGGCGGCGAGGCACAGGCCGTGCTCGAGGCGCAGGCCCTGATGGCTCAGGACCCCGAGCTGATGGCCGATGTGGACCGTCGGATCGCCGTCGGGAGCAGTGCCGAGCGTGCGGTGTACGACGCCTTCGCCGCCTACCGGGCTCTGCTCGCCGGTGCCGGAGAGTACCTGGCGGGACGGGTCGCGGACCTCGACGACGTGCGCAACCGGATCGTGGCGCGGTTGCTCGGTGTGCCGATGCCAGGTGTGCCGGACAGCGACGAGCCGTATGTACTGATCGCACGGGATCTGGCGCCTGCCGATACGGCGCTGCTCGACCCCACGCTGGTGCTCGGCTTCGTCACCGAGGAGGGCGGACCGACGAGTCACAGTGCGATTCTCGCGCGGGCGCTCGGTGTGCCGGCCGTAGTGGCTCTCCCCGGGGCCGGTGAGCTGGCCGAGGGCACCGTGATCGCGGTCGACGGCAGCACCGGCGAGATCTTCGTCGAGCCGAGCGACGAGAAGCGTGCCGAGATGGAGAGCGCTGCGGTTGCGCGCAAGGCCGCGCTGTCCGCGTCGACCGGTCCGGGTACGACGTCCGACGGTCACAAGGTGCCGCTGCTCGCCAATGTGGGCGGGCCCGGCGACGTGCCGGCGGCGGTCGAGGCCGGCGCCGAGGGTGTGGGGCTGTTCCGTACGGAGTTCCTGTTCCTGGACGACAGCAAGCAGGCGCCGTCCGAGGAGAAGCAGGTCGCGGCGTACCGGGCGGTGCTGGAGGCGTTCCCCGAGGGGCGTGTCGTGGTGCGGGTGCTGGATGCCGGCGCGGACAAGCCGCTCGACTTCCTGACGCCCGCGGACGAGCCGAACCCGGCGCTGGGTGTGCGGGGGCTCCGCACTCTGCTGGACCACCCGGAGGTGCTGCGGAGCCAGCTGACCTCGCTGGCGAAGGCCGCCGAGGGACTTCCCGTCCATCTGGAGGTCATGGCGCCGATGGTGGCGGACCGTACGGATGCGAAGGCGTTCGCCGACGCGTGCCGGGCGGCCGGGCTGGAGGCGAAGTTCGGCGCGATGGTGGAGATTCCGTCCGCCGCTCTTCGGGCCCGCTCGATCCTGCAGGAGGTGGAGTTCCTGTCGCTGGGCACCAATGACCTGGCGCAGTACACCTTCGCCGCCGACCGTCAGGTGGGTGCGGTGTCGCGGCTGCAGGATCCGTGGCAGCCCGCGCTGCTGGACCTCGTGGCACTGTCGGCCGATGCGGCCAAGGCCGAGGGCAAGAGCTGCGGTGTCTGTGGTGAGGCCGCCGCCGATCCGCTGCTCGCCTGTGTGCTGACCGGTCTGGGTGTCACCTCCCTGTCGATGGGTGCCGCGTCCATTCCTTATGTCCGGGCCACGCTGGCGAAGCACACGCTCGCGCAGTGCGAGCGTGCCGCTGCTGCCGCGCGCGCCTCGGATTCCGCCGATGAGGCGCGGCTCGCGGCTCAAGCGGTGCTGTCGGGCGAGTAGGTCCGCGCGGCCGGTCGCGAAGGGGCTCCCCGCCACAGGTGGCGGGGAGCCCCTTTCTTCTCTCAGTGGTGGGCTTCCGGTTCGTCGGCGCCGATGTCGAAGCCGGCGCAGTACTCCACTCCCGACTCCGGCGAGACCGGGTCGCCGGTGTCCGCGTCGGTGCAGTAGGCACTGAAGACCTCGCCGGCGGTGAGCGGTACGAGGTTGCCCCGGGTCAGTCGCCAGCCGTGGACCCGGTCCGGGGTCCCGGGGTTGCTCGTACGGAGGACGAGTCCGCCGTGGCTTTCGAGGGCGACGCCGACGGCGAGGACGGTGACGAACTCTGCTCCCTCTCCGGATTCGAGTCGGGCCGGCCCCGTCGCGCCGCGCTCGGTGTGAAGGACGGCGAGCAGCTGCTCGTTCTCCGTGGGGGTGCTGCAGACGAGGTGATGGGTGCCCGGGCCCGCCGTTTCCAGGGTGCGCATCAGAAGGTGGGAGGCCCGGTCGAAGGCGGCGCGGCCGATGTCCTGGCCGCAGTCGGCACATTCACCGAGGTCGGCCAGGAGCACCGTGGCGTACTCCCAGGTGGCCTGGCGGACCGCTCGGGAGACGAGGAGCGGGATCAGGGTGTCGATGGGTTGCCCGGTGTAGGCGACGGTGGCTCCGGTGGCCGCGACTTCGGCGGTGAAACGGCTGCGGCTGGCCGGGGCATCTGGCGAGAGCCCGGATTCGGCGCAGTATTCCGCGTATTCCTCGGGGTCGAAGAGGGCGACCGTGGTGTGCATGCCCTGGGCCGCGAGGATTTTCAGCAGGCCCTCGACCTGCTGCAGATAGACGGTGTGGTCGTCGAAAGTGAAGGTGCGGTAGCGCCGCATGGCCGCGAAGTCCCGCTCGTCGGTCAGGAGGCCGATGGTGCTCGGTGCTTCGCGGCGCAGCGTGCGTCGCATGGACGTGGTGTTCCTGGTGTTCCCGGTGTGCGCCATGACTCCCCCGGTGCGCTGTCGAACATTGCTCACTCAGAGTAATCGCGGGCACTGACAGTGCGGACTGTCAGTGGCGCTTGCGGGCCAGGTCCTCGTAGAAATGGAGCAGTTCGAGGTTGTCGATCGAGCCGGGGTTGACGGCCTTGGCCAGCTCCGTTCCCTGGAGGAGGCGCTTGACCGGAACCTCGATGCGCTTGCCGGTGAGGGTGTGCGGAATGCCGGGTACCTCGATGACCTCGTCCGGGACGTGGCGCGGCGAGAGGTTGTCGCGGATGGTCTGTTTGATCCGGTCGCGCAGGCCGTCGTCGAGGGCGGAACCGTCGGCGAGGTGGACGAAGAGCGGCATCCAGTACCCCCCGTCGGGCTCCTCGATGCCGATGACCAGGGATTCTCGGATCTCGGGGAGGCGTTCGACCGCTTCATAGATGTCGGCGGAGCCCATCCGTACCCCCTGCCGGTTGAGGGTGGAGTCGGAGCGTCCATGGATGACGACCGAGCCGTGGTCGGTGAGGGTGATCCAGTCGCCGTGGCGCCAGACGCCCGGGTACATCTCGAAGTAGCTGTCGCGGTAGCGGCTGCCGTCCGGATCGTTCCAGAAGTGGATGGGCATCGAGGGCAGCGGGTTGGTGACGACCAGTTCGCCGACCTCGCCGAAGAGCGGTTTGCCTGCCGGGTCCCAGGACTGGAGGTCCGTACCGAGGCAGGGCGCCTGGAGCTCGCCGATGTGTACGGGCAGGGTGGGGACCGCGCCGGCGAAACAGCTGCAGACGTCCGTGCCGCCGCTGACGGAGGCGATCCAGAGGTTGTCCGCGACCTCGTCGTGGAGCCAGCGGAAGCCGTCGGGCGGAAGCGGGGAGCCGGTGGTGGCCACGCACTGGATGCGCGAGAGGTCGAAGTCGCGGCCCGGGTGGATGTCGGCCTTGCGGCACGCCATGACGTAGGCGGCGGAGGTGCCGAAGAGGGTGGCGCCGGTCTGTTCGGCGACGCGCCACTGGGCGCTGACGTCCGGGTAGCCGGGGCTTCCGTCGTACAGCACGACGGTGGTGCCTGTGAGCAGGCCGGAGACGAGGAAGTTCCACATCATCCAGCCGGTGGAGGTGTACCAGAAGAAGCGGTCGTCGGGCCCGAGGTCGCAATGCAGTCCGAGCTGCTTGAAGTGCTCGATGAGGATGCCGCCCTGGGACTGGACGATCGCTTTGGGGAGCCCGGTGGTGCCGGAGGAGTACAGCACCCACAGCGGGTGGTCGAAGGGGACCTGCTCGAAGACGGGTTCGGTGTCCGCGGAGGTGAGTGCGGACCATTCGAGGGCGCCTTCGGGGGCGGGGGTGCCGAGCAGCGGGATGTGGACGACGGCGCGCAGGGTGGGGAGTTCGCGGCGCAGTTCGGCGACCGTCTCGGAGCGGTCGTGTTCCTTGCCGCCGTAGCGGTAGCCGTCGACGGTGAAGAGGACGACGGGTTCGACCTGCTGGAACCGGTCGAGGACGCTGCGGGCACCGAAATCCGGGGCGCACGAGGTCCAGACACCGCCGACGGCCGCGGTGGCGAGAAGCGCGACGACCGACTGCGGAATATTGGGGAGGTAGCCGCTGACGCGGTCGCCGGGGCGAACCCCCAGGGCACGGAGTTCGGCGGCGAGGGAGCCGACCTGACGGCGGAGTTCGGACCAGCTGACCGGGAGCTGGGTGTGGGTCTCGTCGACATGGAGGAGGGCCGGTGCGTCGGCGCGGAGGGGGTCCTCGGCCGTGCGCAGGGCGTGTTCCGCGTAGTTGAGGGTGGCGCCGGGGAACCACTGGGCGCCGGGCATGGTGCGGTCGCCGATGACGGTCTCGTACGGGGTGGAGAACCGGATGTCGAACCAGTCGGCGACGGCCTGCCAGAAGGTGTCCAGTTCGTCGACGGACCAGCGGTGCAGCTCCGAATAGCCGCCTTCGGCCGGTGCTCCGTACCGCTCGGCCGCCCAGCTCTGGAAGCGGGTGACCGCCGCGGCGGCGCTGCGCTCGGGGTCGGGCTGCCAGAGGGTGGCTTCGTTTGCTGCTGAGGTCATGGGGCGGCTCCCTGGCTGTACGGGTACGCGGGGTGGGCGTGTCACGGACGATGCCACGTGATCGTCTTCCGCACCAGGGTTCCCCACCCATGGTTACTTGTCCGGCTATGTGGTCCGGCCACGGGTGAACGGAAGTTGAACGGAGCCCGCTGACGCCTCGTCGGGTGGCAGGGTGAGCTGCATGAACGGTCGTGACCTGGTGCGCTCGGTGAAAATGGTGGGTTCGGTGCGGGGGATGCGCACGGTGCGCTCGGCCTGGCGGCGGCAACGTGCGGATGCGCGGGCGCTGTCGCCCCGCGGCCCGGAGCGGGCCAGGGTGCCCGGTCTGCTGGCGGGGGCTGAGCCCGGGCCCGGTGGTGGTGTGGTCAGGTTCGCCCGTTCGGAGCTGTGTATCCGGGTTTCGGCGGGCGGTGCGGTGTTCTGGGCGTGGGACGGGGCGGAGCCGCTGCCGTCGTACGCGCTGCCCGGTCCGGCGCCGGAGCCGGATCCGCGTGCCCTGCTGGAGCCGGACAAGGACGGTGGCTGGCAGGTGGTGTCGGAGCGGCTGACCGTGGTGGTGTCGCGGCACGGGGCGGTGGAACTGCGCACGCCCGGCGGTGTGGTGCTCCGGCGGGAGCTGCCACCGCGATGGTGGGAGCCGGTGGCGGGGGGTGCCTCCCGGTGGGTGCAGCGGTCCGAGCTGCCGGCGGACGCCCGGTTCTTCGGGCTGGGCGGGCGGGGGGCGGGGCCTCGGCTGCGGGACGGTTCGTACGCGCTGTGGAACACCGATCCGGGCGGGCGCTTCGGACCCGGTGACGATCCGCTGTATCTGACGATGCCGGTGCAGGTGGTGGTCTCGGACGCGGGGACGCATCTGGTGTTCCACGACAACACCTGGGCGGGGCGGGTGACGCTCAGCGAGGGCGAGGAGGGCGCGGGGTCCGGGCATGACCGTCCGGGGATGTGCGAGGTGCGGATGGACGGGGGGCCGCTGCGCTGCTGGGCGTTGGCGGGGACGCCTGCCCGGGTGCTTCAGGGCTGGACGGCTCTGACGGGTGCGCCGGCGCTGCCGCCGTCCTGGGCGCTCGGTCCGCAGCACGCCCGCTGGGGGTTCGGGAGCGAGCGGGAGGTGCGGCGGGTGGTCGCCGGGTACCGGGAGCGGGGGCTGCCGCTGTCCGTGCTGCATCTGGACATCGACCATTACGACGGCCATCGGGTGTTCACCGTCGACCGTGAGCGGTTCCCCGATCTGGCGGGGCTGGCGGAGGAACTGCGGGAGGAGGACGGGGTGCGGCTGGTGTCGATCGTCGATCCGGCGGTGAAGGCGGAGCCGGGGAACGCGGTGTTCGATGCCGGTTCGGCGGTCGGCGGTGCCGGGGCGTTCGTGCGGGACGCGCGGGGGCGGGCGGTGCACGGGGAGGTATGGCCCGGGGAGTGCGTGTACCCGGACTTCACCGATCCGCAGGTGCGGGAGTGGTGGGGCGGTCTGTACGAGGAGCGGCTGGCGCAGGGGTTCTCCGGGGTGTGGCACGACATGAACGAGCCGGTGTCGTTCACGGCGTTCGGTGAGCCGACGCTGCCGCGGTCGGCGCGGCACTGTCTGGAGGGCCTCGGGGGCGATCACCGGGAGGCCCACAATGTGTACGGGCTGGCGATGGCGCGGGCCGGGTACGAGGGGCTCCGCCGGCTGCGTCCGGACGAGCGGCCGTTCCTGTTCTCGCGTTCCGGCTGGGCGGGGATACAGCGGTACGGGGGTACCTGGTCCGGTGATGTGGAGTCGAGCTGGCCGGGCTTGCGCGCCTCGCTGGCGCTGGTGCTGGGGCTCGGCCTGTGCGGGGTGCCGTATTCGGGCCCTGATGTGGGGGGCTTCGACGGGTCGCCGTCCCCCGAGCTGTATCTGCGGTGGTTCCAGCTGGGTGCTTTTCTGCCGTTGTTCCGTACGCACTCGGCGATGGACGCGGGGCGACGGGAGCCGTGGGAGTTCGGGCCGGAGGTGCTGCAGCACGCGAGGGCGGCGCTGGAGGAGCGGGAGCGGCTGCGTCCGTACTTTGTGACGCTGGCGCAGCTGGCCCGGCTGACGGGTGCGCCGTATGTGCGGCCGCTGTGGTGGGGGGCGCACGGGGACCGGGCGCTGCGGGACTGCGAGGACGCGTTTCTGCTCGGCGACGCACTGCTGGTGGCGCCAGTGCTGCAGCGGGGCACGGACCGGCGGGCGGTACGGCTGCCGCGGGGACGGTGGTACGACACGGCGACCGGCGAGGTGCACGAGGGGCCGGGGCAGGTCCTCGTCGATGCGCCGTTGTCCCGGGTGCCGGTGCTGGCCCGGGCGGGTGCGGTGATTCCGGTGCGCGGCGCGGACGGAGGGCTGGAACTGGAGGTGTGGGCTCCGGCTCCTGGGCGTACCGGGGGCGGACTGGTGGTCCGCGACGCGGGTGACGGATGGGAGCAGGCGGAGGTCGAGCGGTACACGTCACGGCTGTCGGGCGGCCAGGTCGTGGTGGAACGGGACGGTGGGGACGGTGAGGTGACCTGCCCCGTGCGGGTGCGCGGGGTGTGATGCCGTCAGCGGTAGCGATAGCGCCCTTCGAACCAGGCGCGGGCGACCTGGGTGTGCAGGGGGAAGGCCAGTTCGGCGGGGGCCCTGAGCAGGCTGTGGCCGGCTGTCTCGTCGGTGGGGACGGACGGCGGGAACTCGGCGGCCGGGCGTTGCGGGAGGAGGCCGAAGAGGAGCAGGTGACCGTCCGGCGCGCTGAGGGCGTCGGCGAGGCGGACATCCTGCTGGTCGGCCTCGATGCCGGTCTCCTCGCGGAGTTCACGGACAATTGCGTGTTGCCAGTCCTCGGCGTGGTCGATGAAGCCGCCGGGCAGGGCGAGGCCGCCGAGCCGGGGCTCGATGGCGCGGGTGATGACGACGAGCGCGGTGCCCTGCCGGTCGGTGACGGGGAGCAGGGCGACGGCGACCGGGAGGGGGTTGCGGTAGGCGATATCGCCGCAGACGGTACAGGTGCGGGGCCACATCGCGGATGCGGGCGAGGGATACGGCGCTCCGCAGCTGCTGCAGTGGGAGCCCTTCGTCGGTTGCTCCACCTGTTTCCTCCGCTCGGTCTTCTTTTCTGGCGCGGACACGCGCGGACTGTATCCGATCGTGCTTCCGGGACCCCCATGAGTCATGGATGATGCGCTCATGACAGGTATCGCTTCCGCTTTCCGTGTCCTGGCAGCCACTGCCGCCGCCCTGCTCGCCGTCACCGCCGCCACCCCCGCGGCGCAGGCGAAGGCCGAGCCGAAGGCGCCCGAGGAGTTCGTCGCACTCCGTTCGGTGGACCCCACGATCATCCAGGAGATGCGCTATCCCACCGGCCACAACTTCCTGGGCGAGCCGGTCGACGGGTACCGGCAGCCGCTCTGCATCCTCACCCGGCCCGCGGCCCAGGCCCTGCACCGGGCACAGACGCAGCTGCTGCGCCGGGGCTACTCGCTGAAGGTGTACGACTGCTACCGGCCGCAACGGGCCGTCGATCACTTCGTACGCTGGGCCGAGGATCTCGACGACGAGGCGATGAAGAGCGAGTTCTACCCCCGGGTCGACAAGACGCGACTGTTCACGGACGGTTACATCGCCGAGAAGTCCGGACACAGCCGCGGCAGCACGGTGGACCTGACGTTGGTGAGGCTGCCCGCCGTGCCGACCAGGCCGTACCGGCCGGGCGAACAACTGGTGCCCTGTTACGCGCCGCAGGCCGAGCGGTTCCCGGACAACTCGGTCGACATGGGCACGGGATTCGACTGCTTCGACACGCTGTCGCACACCGACGACCCGCGGATCCAGGGTGTGCAGCGAGCCAACCGGCAGTTCCTGAAGACGACGCTCACGGATGCCGGCTTCGTGAATCTGGCCGAGGAGTGGTGGCACTACACCTTCAAGCCTGAGCTGTTCCCGGACACCTACTTCGACTTCCCCGTGGCGCGGCGGTCCGTCGCAGGGCACTGAAGCCCGCGGCGCGCGGTGGGACAACGAGTGGCCGGGACCACCCCCGTGGGTTCCGGCCACTCGTCCCTCCTCTCGGACGTGGACCGGCCGTATCCGGTTGCGCTCCCAGCCATTACGGTGCCCGCATGTCACAGCAGACGTTCCTTTCGTACGAAGAGTTCTGGCCCTACTACGTGGCGATGCACTCCAGGGCGGCGACCCGGTGGGTCCATCTGACGGGGACCCTGACCGGGCTCGCGGTCACCGCCTACGGCCTGGCCCGTGGCCGGAAGCGGTATGCCGCGGCGCTGCCCCTGATCGGGTACGGCACGGCCTGGCCCGCGCACTTCTTGATCGAGAAGAACAATCCGGCCACCTTCGGGCACCCCGCGTGGTCGCTGCGCGGCGATGTGCAGATGATCCGGATGATGCTGGCGGGGCGCGACGGGGAGCTGGCGGAGATCGCTGCCAAGTGGCTCGCCGATAACCGCTGACCGTGGCGCACCACTGACATTTCGTCACATCCGCTGTCGGGGAGGGTGTTTGCCGCATTCGCACATACCCGTGGTGACCGGATGGTTCACCGAGGACAGCACCGAGGGGGACTTCCGGCTGCTGGGCACCCGGTGCTCGGCCTGCTCGTCGGTCTTCTTCCCGCGCCAGGACGCGTTCTGCCGCAATCCGGGCTACGCGGGCGGCGAGCTGGTCGAGACGTCGCTCTCCAAGCGGGGCACCGTCTGGTCGTACACCGACGGCCGCTACCGGCCCCCCGCCCCGTACGTCTCCGACCCGGACGTGCCCTGGGGGCCGTACACCCTGGTCGCCGTCGAGCTCGTGCGCGAGGGGGCGACAGCGCTCGGCGGCCGCATCCCGGTCAATCCGAGCGGCGGGCTCGCTTCGTTCGCGAAGCGGTACCGGCGCGGGCCATCGCCCAGGTCTGCGAGCTGACGTGGCAGCTGCGCGGCGGAGCGGCGGAGCGGCAGATTCCGGGGGCGCGCGCCGGAATCATCGCCAATCAGGGGCTGTTCGGGCACGGATCGGCGGTCGTCGCGGTCCGCTGAGATCTCCCACGTCCATCCACAACGCGCGGAAGCATCCGATCCGTGCATCGTGAACTGGGTTTGTTGTCAGCGTTCTTGACGGCCGATCAGCACCGGTGAACACTGCTTGCTCAGTCGCTGCCGCCGCTCCCGCTCTGCGGCAGTCCGACATGGTCACCACGCTCGTCACGGACAGCCGGGCGGGGCAGCGGGCCTGCCTTCCCTCGGCCACCGTAGCCATGGAAGCGACCGGCGAGACCCGCCGGACAACCCCCAGGAGCGCCATGAGCAATGGAGACATTTTCGTCGGGGAAGTCATCGGTACGGCGATCCTCATCCTGTTCGGCGCGGGTGTGTGCGCCGCCGTCACCCTCCACCACTCCAAGGCGAGAGCCGCTGGATGGGTGGTGATCGCCTTCGGCTGGGGCTTCGGTGTGCTGGCCGGTGCGTACACCGCGGCCCCGCTGTCCGGGGGGCATCTCAATCCGGCGGTCACGGTCGGCATCGCCGTCGACACCGGGAAGTGGGACAAGGTCCCCCTCTACATCCTGGGGCAGATGGTGGGCGCGATCATCGGTGCGCTGCTGGCCTGGCTCACGTACTACGCGCAGTTCCGCGCCAACGCGGACGAGAAGACGGCCGTGCCGACGCTGGGGATCTTCTCGACCGCTCCGGAGATCCGCAGTCCGGTTGCCAACCTCGGCACCGAGATCATCGCGACAACCGGTCTGGTGCTCCCGATCCTGGCCTTCGGGAAGAACGCCGGGATCGGGATCGGGCCGGTGGCGGGGGCAGGGGCTGGGGTCTACGGCTCCGGAATCTCCGTACTCCTGGTGTCCCTGCTGGTGGTGGGCATCGGACTGTCGCTCGGCGGACCCACCGGGTACGCGATCAATCCGGCCCGTGACCTCGGTCCGCGGCTGGTGCACGCACTGCTGCCGATACCGAACAAGGGAACCTCCGACTGGAGTTACTCCTGGATCCCGGTGGCGGGACCACTGGTGGGCGGGCTCCTGGCGGGTGTCGTCTTCCATGCCGCGTTCTAGTGTCCTGCGCCGGGAATTCGATCAAGATATGAGGCGAGGCGTTCGAGGATCTCGTCGGCGCTCTTCGTCCAGGCGAAGGGGCGGGGGTTGTCGTTCCAGGTCTTGATCCAGTTTCGGATGTCCTTCTCCAGCGCGTGGAGGGATTTGTGGGTGCCGCGCCGTATCTGCTTGTCTGTCAGGAGTCCGAACCAGCGCTCGACCTGGTTGAGCCAGGAGGAGTAGGTGGGGGTGAAGTGCATGTGGAACCGAGGGTGGGCCTCCAGCCATTTCCTGACCGCCGGCGACTTGTGGGTGCTGTAGTTGTCGCAAATCAGGTGGACGTCCAGGCCGGCAGGGACCTCCTTGTCGAGCTTGGTGAGGAACTTCTTGAACTCGACGGTCCGGTGGCGGCGGTGGATGGAGCCGATGATCTCGCCGGTGGCCACGTCCAGGGCGGCGAACAGGGTGGTGACGCCGTGACGGATGTAGTCGTGGGTGCGGCGTTCTGGCATACCCGGCATCATCGGCAGCACCGGGGCGGACCGGTCCAGTGCCTGGATCTGGGACTTCTCATCCACACACAGGACCAGGGCACGCTCGGGCGGGTCGAGGTAGAGGCCGACCACGTCGCGGACCTTCTCGATGAACTGCGGGTCGTTGGACAGCTTGAACGTGTCCACCTGGTGCGGCTTGAGGCCGAATGCCTTCCAGATCCGGCCGACCGTGGACTTCGACAGTCCGCTCTCAGCCGCCATCGAAGCCCTCGACCAGTGGGTGGCGTCCTTCGGGGACCTCTCGAGCGTGGCGACGACTACATCCTCGACCCGCTCATCGGTGATCTTCCTCGGACCGCCGGGCCGGGGCTCGTCCACCAGCCCCTCCATCCGCAGTTCCAGGAAGCGCCGCCGCCACTTGCCCACGGTCTGCGGCCAGATACCCAACTCGTCGGCAACCTGCCGGTTCGTCTTCCCGTCCGCGCACCCCAGCACGATCCGGCACCGCTGAGCCAACGCCTGCGAAGACTTCGCCCGCCGCGACCAGCGCACCAACGTCGCCCGTTCGTCCTCGGACAACACCAGCTCGGCCATCGGCCGTCCCATCTTCGCCATGAAAGCAGTCTACTTATTCAACGAATTCCCGGCGCAGGACACTAGGTGCCGTGACCGGCAATGTTTGCGCCATGAGGAGCGTCGTCCCGTGCGTGCGATCGCAAGGCGGACAGAAGTCCTCGGATGGTGTCTCCCCTGCTCGAACGGAGTGGAGAGCTTGGGGAAGGAGCCACCAGGGCCTTTGGCCGACGCGGAAGGGGGTCCCCCTGGCCCTCAAAACCTTGGGGGAGGGCGTGCCGGACGGTGCGACGGGGCACAGCGTGCCGGGAGGGGCACTGGCCATCCGGGTTCCGGTCATCCAGGTTCTTTCACTTCGAATTCTCGACCTTGCGACAAGGGGACGTCATGACGGGCAGTTTTGTCGCCGCCATCGATCAGGGCACCACATCAAGCCGCTGCATCATCTTCGACCAGGGCGGCGCGATTGTCGCCGTCGACCAGCGCGAGCACCGCCAGATCTTCCCGAAACCCGGCTGGGTGGAGCACGATGCCACCGAGATCTGGACCACGGTCCAGGCCGTGGTGGCAGGTGCGCTCGCCCATGCCGGGCTACGGGCGCAGCAGCTCAGCGCGCTCGGCATCACCAACCAGCGCGAGACGACCGTGCTCTGGGACCGGGCGACCGGGCAGCCCGTCCACAACGCCATCGTCTGGCAGGACACCCGTACGGCCGCTCTCTGCCACGAGCTCGGCGGCGCGGACGGTCAGGACCGCTTCCGGGACATCACCGGGCTTCCGCTGGCCAGTTACTTCTCCGGTCCCAAGGCCGCCTGGCTGCTGGACCACGTACCGGGGCTGCGGAGCCGAGCCGAGCGGGGCGAGATCGCCTTCGGCACCATGGACTCCTGGCTGATCTGGAACCTCACCGGCGGCACGGACGGCGGAGTCCATGTCACGGACGTGACCAATGCGTCGCGCACGATGCTGATGAATCTGGAGACGCTGGAGTGGGATCCGTCGATCCTCACGGCGATGAACGTCCCGGCGGCGGTGCTTCCGGAGATCCGGTCGTCGGCGGAGGTGTACGGGACCGCGGTCGGCGCGGTCGCCGGGGTGCCGGTGGCCTCCGCGCTCGGCGACCAGCAGGCGGCGGTCTTCGGGCAGGCCTGTTACGAGCCGGGTACCGCCAAGAACACGTACGGCACCGGGAGTTTCCTGCTCCTCAACACCGGGAACAGGCCCGTGCCGTCGAAGAGCGGGCTGATCACCACGCTCGGCTACAAGATCGGCGACCAGGCCCCCGTCTACTGTCTGGAGGGCTCGATCGCGATCACCGGGGCCCTGGTCCAGTGGTTCCGCGACCAGCTCGGGATCATCCGGAGCGCCGAGGAGATCGAGACGCTGGCGGCGAGCGTCGACGACAACGGCGGGGCGTACATCGTTCCTGCCTTCTCCGGGCTGTTCGCCCCCTACTGGCGTTCGGACGCCCGGGGGGTCATCACGGGGCTCACCGGTTACGTCACCAAGGCGCATCTGGCCCGCGCCGTTCTGGAGGCGACCAGCTGGCAGACGCGTGAGGTCGTCGACGCGATGTACCAGGACTCGGGGGTGCCGATCACGACGCTCAAGGTGGACGGCGGGATGACGGCGAACCGGCTGCTCATGCAGCACCAGGCGGATGTTCTGGGGGTTCCGGTGATCCGACCGAAGATCTCCGAGACGACGTGTCTGGGCGCGGCGTACGCGGCGGGGCTTGCGACCGGCGTGTGGTCGGGGCTCGACGAGCTCAAGACGCACTGGCAGCGCGATGTGGAGTGGGAACCGCGTCTGGAGCCGGAGATCCGTGAGCGCGAGTACGACAACTGGCGCAAGGCGGTGGAGCGGAGCCTGGGCTGGGAGGAGGAGGGCGCGGGCAGCAGGTAGAGGCTCCGTTCCCGGTCCCGGAGGCGGTTGCGGACACGGTCCCGTGCCCGGTTACGGAGTACGCGGTTCCCTCCGCGATCCCGCATCCGGTGGCCCAACGACGCGCGGCCCGTACCCCGGTCGGCGGGGGTACGGGCCGCGTTCAGCCGCTGTGCTCAGGTGGTGGCCGGCTCGCGGAACCGGTCCGCGCGGGCGAGTGCGTGCTCGACGACCGCCACCAGCACGTCCCGTACCGAGGACCGGTCGCGCGCATCGCACACGAGCACCGGTACCTCGGGGTCGAGGTCCAGCGCCGCCTGCACCGTTTCCGTCGGGAACCGGTCGGCTCCCTCGAAGCAGTTGACGGCGACGGTGAACGGGATAGCGCGCTGCTCGAAGTAGTCGACGGCCGCGAAGCAGTCCTCCAGGCGCCGGGTGTCGGCGAGGACGACCGCGCCCAGGGCTCCCTGGGCCAGTTCGTCCCAGAGGAACCAGAACCGGTCCTGCCCCGGTGTGCCGAAGAGATACAGCACCAGGTCCTCGCGGAGCGTGATCCGCCCGAAGTCCATGGCCACCGTGGTGGTGGTCTTGGACTCGACTCCGGCCGTGTCGTCCACCGGGCGGCCGGCCTCGCTCAGCCGCTCCTCCGTACGTAGCGGTCTGATCTCGCTGACCGCGCCCACCAGCGTCGTCTTGCCCACGCCGAAGCCGCCCGCCACCAGGATTTTCAAGGTAACCGGCTCCACGGGCCGCCTGCTGCGGCTAGAGCGCCCGAAGGCCATTGATCACCTCGCGAAGAATGTTCACATCCGGCAGCTCGGCCGGCGGAACGGGACGGGTCACATGCACCAGCTCGTCCTCGACGAGATCGCCGACCAGCACCCGGACCACCCCGACGGGGAGATCCAGACCGGACGCCAGCTCGGCGATCGACTGGGGCATGTTGCTGCAGAGTTCGACGATCTCCACGTGTTCCGGGGAGAGCGTCTGGTCCCGGCCGGGGTCGTCGGCCGCCGGTTCGGGGACGACGATCGCGATCAGGTCGAGGCGGTGGCAGGACGCGCTGCTGGTACGGCCCCGGGTCATCGCGTACGGACGGACCACCGGCCCCGCATCGGCGTCGTACCACCGTGACGACTGCGGGTCGGTGGGAGCGGCCGGGGATCCGGGGGGTGTGCCCCAGGACGAGTCAGCGCTCATGCCCGCCCCTCACCCTCCGGCGGGCAGACCGGGCGTCCGTGGGGCGTTGGCCAGGTGTGCCCCCACACGCTTGACCATCAGTGTCATCTCGTACGCCACCTGCCCCACGTCGGAGTCCGAGTCGGCCAGCACGGCGAGACAGCTGCCGTCACCGGCGGCCGTGACGAAGAGGAACGCCTCGTCGAGTTCGACGACGGTCTGACGGACACGGCCCGCGTCGAAATGGCGCCCGACGCCCTTGGCGAGGCTGTGGAATCCGGAGGCGACGGCCGCCAGGTGCTCACTGTCCTCCCGGGTCAGGTCCTTGGACGTGCCGGTGGGGAGGCCGTCGCTGGAGAGCACCAGCGCCTTACGGATACTGCCGACCCGCTCGACGAGTTCGTCGAGCAGCCAGTTGAGTTCGCCGGATCCCTGGCGTGTGGCGTTGGATGCTGCGGCGTTCGGTGCGGTCATCGACCGTCCCCTCCCGGAGTGATTCCTTGTGCTGTCTCACCGGGCCCGGTCGCTTCCTCGGCGTTCTGCCGACGGCCGCGCTGCCAGCCTCGCTGCAGCGATGCCATTCGGCTGCGTACCTCGTCCGCGTCCCGCTCGATGTCCTCGGCCGGTTCCGCGCGGGCCGGCTCGGAAGCACGTCCGCCGGATGTTTCGCGGAGCTGCGGGGCGAGGTTGGCCTGCCGGATCCGGCGGGGCAGTCCGCCCACGGTTCCCGGGTGCGATGAGGGTGCGGGCGGTGGTGTCGCTTCAGGGGGTGCCGACGCGGGTGCGGCGGGCTCGGTGGATGTCCGGAAGCCGGTGGGCTGCCGGGGTTCGGTGGGCCGCCCGGTGACGGCGACGGAGGCCCAGGCGTCGCTGGTGGACTGCCCGGGTGCGGAGGAGGAGCGGTCGTTGTCGTACGAGGGCGCGCCGCTGCCCCTTCCGGTGGCCGCGGGCTCGTGGGCGGTGGTCGTCGGGTGCGTGCGACCGGCATCGTCGATGCGGCGCCCCCGGTCGGTGACCAGCGTCGGCGACTTGCGGCGGGGCAGCGGCACCGGGCCGCCGGAGCGCATCGCCCGGACATCGGCCGTGGATCCGGAGATCTGGTCGGACGCCTGCTGGTGCTGTTCGCGGTCGGCGTCACGCCGGAGGTCGCGGGCGCGGAAGATGCCACCGCGTTCGCTTTCGGTGTCTTCGATGTCGGACACTCCGTCGAGAACCGGGCCGAGTACGGAATCGAGTACGGGATCCGGCATGAAGCCGAGTGCGTCGACCGGCCCTTCGAGTTCGACCGGTCCGTCCAGGACGGTCGGGTCCGCGAGCCCGCTGGGGACCGGAGCGAGTACGCCGGGCCTGGACTCGCCCGGGCGATCGGCTGTCCGCCCGTCCGATGCGCCGTCCCTGCGGTTCTTGTCCCTGCGCGGCCCCTCCTTGCCGGTCCTGCCACTGCCGATCGCCTTCTCGGCCCGCCGGTCGAGGCGGAATCCCGAGCCGTGCGTATCGGCGGCGTCGGTGAGCAGGGCCGCCGGAATGAAGACGACGGCGGTCGTGCCTCCGTACGGGGAGGTCTGCAGGGAGACCCGGACGTTCTGTCGCTGGGCCAGTCGGCTCACCACGAAGAGGCCGAGCCGGTCGGTGTCGGAGAGCTCGAACTCGGGCGTCTCGGCGAGCCGCAGATTGGCGTCCAGAAGGACCTCGGGCGGCATGCCGAGGCCACGGTCGTGGATCTCGAGGGTGAAGCCGTTGGCGACGCGTTCGCCGTGCACCTGGACCGCGGTGTGCGGGGGCGAGAACACGGTGGCGTTCTCCAGGAGTTCGGCGATCAGGTGGGTGAGGTCGGCGACGGCGGGCCCGCCCACGCCGAGGCGCGGCAGCCGGCGGACCTCGACGCGCTCGTAGTCCTCGACCTCGGCGACGGCCGCGCGCACCACGTCCATCAGCTGGATCGGCTTGCGCCACTGGCGGGACGGCGCGGCGCCGGAGAGGATCACGAGGCCCTCGGCGTGCCGCCTCATGCGGGTGGTGAGGTGGTCCAGGCGGAAGAGATCCGCGAGTTCGTCGGTGTTCTCGGTGCGGCGCTCCATGGCGTCCAGCAGCGTCAACTGGCGGTGCAGCAGCACCTGGTTGCGGCGGGCGAGGTTGACGAAGACCTCGGAGACACCGCGGCGCATGTCGGCCTGCTTGACCGCGGCCTCGACGGCGGCGCGTTGCAGGGTGTTGAGTGCCTGGCCGACCTGGCCGATCTCGTCCTTCTCGTACCTCAGATGCGGGGCCTCGGTCTCGACGTCGACGTGCTCGCCCGCGGCGAGGCGGCGCATCACGCTCGGCAGCCGTACGCCGGAGACCTCGTGGGCGTCCTTGCGGAGCCGGGAGAGGTCCCGGACGAGCTCACGGCCGATGCGTACGGAGACGAAGACGGATACGAGCAGGGCGAGGAAGCCGAGAACGCCCGCGACACCGGCCTTGATCAGAACGCTGTATCCGGCGGGCCTGCCGCGGTCCTGGAAGCGGTTGTTCATCTCGGTCGAGTCGTTGGCCAGCCGGTCCAGGACCGGCGGGGCCACTTCCTGCCAGCGTTCGGCGTCGACCGCGCGGGGGTCGTCGGTGGGGCCCGCGGCGACAATCTTGTTCTCCGCGGTGCGCAGCGGCTCGCTCTCCGGGCTCGCCCAGTACTGCTCCACCCGCCGCCGCTCCGCCGCCGGGAGGGCCTCGCTGTTGATCTCGACGAGCAGCTTGCGGTTGGCGACGAGGTCGGAGATCTGTCGGAGTTCAGGGGCGTCGAGCCGGCCCGCGACGAGCGCCGAGGCGACCAGCGCGTCCTCCCGCGACAGCAGTTCGCGGGCCCGTGAGACGCCGACCAGAGCACGTAGCTGCTTGTCGAGCACCACGTCTTCCATGGTGTGGAGACCGGTCAGGAAGCGGTAGCAGGGGTCGATGAGACCGTTGTAGAAATCGAGTGCCTGATTACGGTCGATGGTGCGCTTCTCGACCGAGTCGCGGAGCGCACCGAGACCTTCGACGGCGCTGAGGATCGAATTGAGCTGCGCTTCGGCGTCGGTGCTCAGGGCGTCGCGAACACTCTTCTGCTGTGCGCTCTTCTTGACGTCCGCCACGACGCGGTCGGTGGCGGCACGTTCGCGGCGCAGCAGGGGAAGGGCGTCGGAGGCGCGGGGGTCCGCGAGGAAGACGAGGGTCTGCCGGCGCTCTTTCTGGACCACCCGGACGGTGTCCTCCAGCGGGTGGCCGACCTTCTCCACGATCGTGCTCGCACCCATCAAATGGTTGGCCTCGCGGCCGGTCAGGTAGGTGGCGAAACCCCAGAGGGCGGTGAGGGAGATGAGCGGCACCAGCAGCAACGCCACGATCTTCCTGCGGATGGACTTTCCGCGAAAGCGCATGGCCTCCCCCAGCTCAGCCCCTCGTGCGGGGGCGGTGTTCCGTCAATAAACGGCGCGAGCCTACTACTGCCTCACAGACAACTCGAAGGCATGTCCGGACGATTTTCAGCCGGACTGGCAGGCGCTGGGCGCGAGTTGTCCTGGTATCCCGTGAGATGAAGTTCGCGAAAGCGGCAGAAGAGCCCCGCCAGAGCGCGACATTCCCCCGCGCGGCAGTTGGCTGGAAGTCTTCGTTCCGTGCTGGATCGAGGGAATCTTCACGACGATTCACTCGTCTGTCTGTACGAGCGTCGGCACGGGGTAGGGGATTACGGAGAGGGCGTACGGCAGGGCGATCCGGTCCGCCTGCGTAGAAACGCCGCATGCCGGGCAACAACCCTGAAGTCGGACATTGGTGGGGAGTTGAAAGTCCTTGGACACGGAAGAGCGTCGGAGCACCGGGGCGCCGACGGGGGGCGGGACACGGATCCCGCGGCAGCCGCTGTGGGTGGAGGAGCCTGCGGTACGGCGACGCATGCCGGATCCGGTGCGTACGTCGGCCGTGCGCGCCGTGCTCATCATGTCGCTGACGATCATCCAGGCGATGGTGGCGTTCCTGGCCACCGTGACGGGCTCGTGGCTGGCCTTCCCGATGATGCTGAGCAGCGTGGGCAGCACGGTGGTCGCCACCTGGTCGGTGCTGGACGTGTGGGTGACCCGCCAGGTCTGGAATCAGCGCCATGGCGTGGTGTCCATGCCCAGCAGCTCGGCACGGAAGCTGCGCCGGGAGCGGCGTGCGGCCCGTCGGGCGGCGAGGGCCGAGGACCGGGAGGCGGCTCGGATACGCCGCCGGGGCGCGGGCAGCCTGTCGCGGGCTTGACCACGCGTGCCCCGGCGGGACGCCGAAGTCGCGCTAGCCGGCCGGTGTCCCGGCACCCCTGGGTGGCTCGGGGGCCCGGGGTGCGTCGGAGGCTTCGGCTGCCACTGATGCGTCGGGCGTCGCCGGTGTGCGCTTGAACATGCGGGTCGCGGTGATCTCTCCGTGCACCGTCTCGCCGTTCGGATCCTGCTGCGGCAGGCCGGGGCGCAGATGCTCCTCCACGCTGATGTACTTCAGGCCCGCCCTCAGGTCCGCATCGTTGCGCAACCGGATGACCAGCGGGAATTCGGCGAGCGCCGTCGTGTCGAACAGTCCCGTGGTGTAGAGCAGTTGCACGCCGAGGGCGTCCGACACCGCGCGCTGGAGCTCCAGCAGATACGTGGCATTGGCACGGCCGATGGGATTGTCGAGGAAGAGCGTGCCCGCGTGGCGGTGCTGGTGCCGGTCGCGGCCCCGGTCATTGCTGCGCAGGGCGGCCATCGTGCAGTACAGGGCGATGGCGGCGGTCAGCAGCTGGCCGCCGGAGAAGACATCGCCCATCTGTCCGACCGGGACGCGTTCCGCGCGGAGCACCGCGTCCGGCTTGAGGATCTCCACGGCGATGCCCTTGGGCTCCAGCGCCGCCTGTACGCCGCGCAGCAGGAGGGACATGCCGTCCCGCCGCAGGTCGGAGTTCTTCTTGAGGGCGGCGCGAGTGGCCTCGTCGATGACGTCGCCGAGCCGCTCGGTGAGCGTCGCCTGGTCGGGCTCCTCGAATCGGATTCGCAGGAACTCCTGTCCGGACCACTCCCCCAGGCCCTCGGGGAGCTGGGAGAGCCGCTGGGCGGAACGGAGGGTGGTGAGTGCGGACTCCACGAGTCCGCGGAGCCGGTCGACGATGGAGTCGCGGTTGCGCTCCAGCTGGGCCAGCTCGTCGGTGAGGACGCGGAGCCGGGGCGCGAAGGCGGCGGCCCACTTCTCGGCGTGCTCCGGCAGTGCCGCGGCCGGGAGTTCCCGGATCTGCTGCCGGGCGGGGGTGCGGACCTGCTCGTAGCGGGTGGAGTTGGCGTGCCGAACGAGGACGTCGCTCGCCTCGCGTACGGCGCTTTCGGCGGCGGAGAGGTCGGCGGTGCAGGCGCGCAGCGAGCGACGGGCCTCGGCTGCGGACTGCCGGGCCTCGTCGAGGCTGCCGGGGTACGGCTCGGGGGCCTCCGGGTCGTCGTCGGCGCCGTGGTCCCTGAGAAGGTCGCGCAGCAGGGCGGCGGTCTCGTCGAAGTCTCCGGCGGATGCCTCGGCGGTGCGGTGGGCGTGGAGCAGTTCGGCGTGGGCGGCGCGAGCGGTGTCCAGGGCGCCGGTGGCAGTGCCGAGTTCGGCCGTGGCGGTACGCAGGAGGGTCTGGGCCTGCTCGGCATCGGCGGGGACCAGCTCGTCGGGGAGCTCGGTGTGGTGGGTCTCGCCGTCGACCGGGGCGAGGCGCTCGGCCTCGCCGCGCAGCCGGCCGAGCTGCTCGCTCGCGGCGGAGGCACGGGTCTCCAGGAGCTGGACCAGGGATTCGGCGCGCGCGGCGGCCGCCTGGCGCGACGGGCCGTCGGCTCCGTCGGTGCCCTCGAGGAGCTGGGCGGCGCGGCTGCGGACCTTGTTGGTGAGCCGGTCCAGTTCGGCGAGGGCGGCGCTCTCGTCGCTCTCGGCCCGAGCCTGTTCGGCGCGCAGGTCGGCGCCGACACCCACCTTCTCGTACAGTTGGGATGCGGCCCGGTAGGCCTCGCGCAGGGCGGGGAGGGCGGGGCGCGGGGCGTCGCCCTCGGGCTCAGGGAGGTTCTCCGGGGCGCCTGCGATCTCCGCACGTTCGGCGCGCAGGGCTCGGGCGGTGCGGCGGGCGTCGTCGGCCGCGCGCTGGGCGGCCCTGCGGTCCTCGTCGGCGGCGCGGGCACGCTCCAGGCAGACGGTGGCGCGGGCCTCGGACTCGGCCGCCTCCTCGACCAGTTCACGCAGCCGTGCCTGCCAGCGCGATCGTTCGCGGAGCCGGTGGGCCAGGCCCGCAAGGACGTCGGCGACGCGGCGGGCACGCTGGGCGGCCTCCTGGCGCTCGTCGCGGACGCGGGCGGTGTCCGCGGCGGCTTCGTCGGCCTCGGCGCGCGCCGAACGGGCCTCGGCCAGCACGGCCCGGGCCGTCTCGGCAGCCGTGCGGGCGGTACGGGCGGCCTCGGCGAGCTCGGCGAGCATGCCGGGCGGGCAGTCGGCGCGCCAGGAGCCGATGCGGGCGGTCAGGGACCGGTCCCCGGAAAGGCGGGCAGCGAGCGTGCGGATGTCCTCGTCGCGGTCGGCGGCCCGGCTCCGCAGCGCCTGGCGTTCCTCGTCGGCGGCATGCTCGTCGTGCATCGCCGGGTTCGGCGGGACGAGGAACACCCCGTCGGTGTTCCGGGCGGAGCCGGTGCCGGGGGCGGGCACGGGGGCGAGCAGTGCGGCAGTCGTGCCGACGGCCACGGCGGAGCGCGGCAGCAGGGCGGCGCCGCCCAGGACTTCGCGGGCGCGGGCGTGCGAGTCGGCGTCGGTGATGATCACGCCGTCGACGAGCTCGGGGCGAGCGGCGAGCACCGCCGCGTGGTCGGCGGGGTCGACGGCCTGGGCGAGGTAGCGCCAGCCCGGCAGGGCCGGGATGCCGTGCTCACCGAGGTATTCGACGGTGGCGAGCACGTCGGGTCCCGGCGGCAGCAGTCCGCCGTCGCCGAGTGCGCCGAGGATGCGGGAGTCGTCGGCCGCGGCGGTGCGCAGTTCGAAGAGGCGGCGCTCGGCGGCGGCGATGCCCTCGTCGAGCAGCCCCCTCAGCTCGTCGGCGCTCCGGTCGAACTCCTCCGCGGTGAGTGGTCCTTCGGCAGTCAGGGAGTGCTCGGCCGCGGCGGTGCGTCCGGTGACAAGTGCCTGGCCGGCGACGCCCTGCCGGTCGGAACCGGCCGCGGCGGTGCCGGAGCCGGTGCCTGCTCCTGCCCCGTCCTCGCGCCCGTCCTGGGACGCCACGCCGTGCGGTGCCGCGGTACCCGGCGCGGTGCCCGGTTCGCCACCGGTGGCTCCGCGACGGGGCCGGGGCACGCCCGCACCGTGCACCGAGGGGAGGCCCAGCAGGTCGGCGAGGCGGTGGTCGGCGGCGATCGACTCGGCGGCCCTGAACTCGGCCTCGTACGACTGTTCCGCCGCCTGCGCACCGTCAGCGGCGCGCGCCGCGGCGAGTTCGGCGCGGCTCTCGGCGGCCGCCGCGTCCCTGGCCCGGTCGGCCGCGGCTCCGGCCGCTTCCCGTGCGGCGTTCCAGGCGGCGACGGTGGACTGCTCGGCGTCGCTCGCGGCGAGGGCGGCCCGCGCCGGGTCGGCGTCCGGTGCGGTGTTGTCGAGCCAGCCCGCCCGCACGGCCTCGGCGGTCTCCTGCTCGACCTCGGCGAGGCGCTGGCGCAGATGTCCGGCCTCGCTGCGGGCACGCTGGGCCTCGGTGGCGGCGGTGGTGGCGTCCCGGTGGGCGGTCTCGCCCGCGGCCTGGAGGGTGTCGGAGCGCTCCTCCTCCTCGTTGGCCAGCTGCTCTCCGGCTTCCGCGGCGGTGTGCAGAGCGCGTACGAGGTCGGCGGCGGCGGTGGCGCGGGCGGCGAGCGCGGGTGCGGCGTCGCGTTCGGCCTCGCGGATGGCGACGGCGACGCGCGCGGACCGGTCGGCGGCGGCGCGGTGGCGCAGCACGGCTTCGGCGGCCTGCCAGGCGGAGTGCAGGGTGCGGGCGTCGACCAGCTCGCGACGCTGGGCGGCCGCGCCCTTCTCCGCTCCGGCCAGGGCCAGGGAGGCGTGCCGGTAGGCCAGTTCGGCGGCGATGAGGGCGCTGCGGCTGCGGGCCTCCTCGGCAGCGGTGACCGTGTGGGCGGCGCCCGTCACCTGTTGGGCGAGGTCGGCGGTGCGGCCGCGCTCCTGGGCGGCCCGGGCGGAGAGCCTGCGGGCGAGGGTGCGGGTGCGGCGTTCGGCGCCCGCGTGGATGTCGCGGGTACGGGAGCGGGTGCCGGTGGCCTCGACGATCCGGCCGAGCAGGTCGACGGAGCCGGCGGTGAAGTCGCGTTCCGCGGTGAGTTCGGCCCGGCGGCCCAGCTTGTTACCGAAGCCGCTGACCAGGTCGGCGAGACCGTCCGTGTCGCGGGTGTCCGTGACGGCGCGGAGCAGCAGGTCGGTGAAGTCGGAGTCCTTCTTGACCGCGAAGAGCCCGGCCGCCTCACCCTCGTCGGCGTTCATCTCGCGCTGGTAGCGGAAGAGTTCCGGGTCGAGGCCCAGGTCGCCGAGGTGCTCGTTCCACCGGTCGTGGATCTCTTCCCAGTGCACATCGAGGTGCTGGTAGAACTTTCCCGCGTCCGTGAGGGCGTCCCGGAAGCCCTTCATGGTGCGGCGCCTGCCCTGGGCGCCGGACGCGCCTTCGACGGGCCGGCCGACAGCGGTGGCCTCGGCGACCGGCAGCGAGTCGAGGCTGAGACCGGGTCCGGGGCGGAAGGAGTACCAGGCCTCGGCGAACTTCCGCGGGTCGTTGGAGACCTGTCGTCCGCGCCACTCGCTGACCTTGCCGACGACGACGCACTCGCCCGTGAGGGTGTGCTGCCACTCCAGGGCGACATGACCGCAGTCGTCGGCGAGCAGGAACTTGCGCAGTACACCGGAGCTGGCGCCGCCGAGGGTGTTGCGGTGGCCGGGCAGCATCACGGAGAAGATCAGCTTCAGCAGGACGGACTTGCCGCCGCCGTTCTCCAGGAAGAGCACCCCGGCGGGTGCCGGGCGGCGCGGCGGGCCGACCGGCTCCTCCTCGAAGAACTCCGCCTGGGCCGGCGCGGGGTTGGGCACGGGTTCGCCCACTCCGCGCAGGTCAAGCACGGTGTCGGCGTAGCGCGCACCGGCAGGCCCGATGGAGTAGAGGCGGACCCGGGACAGCTCGTACATGGCGGCGGACTCTCGTCGTTCGGAAAGCAGGAGTGGGGCGGCGGTGGGGGTGCTCAGGCGTGGAAGGGCAGACCGGCGTCGGCCGCCAGCTCCAGGTCGTCGCCGTCGGGCGGCGGCAACAGTGTCGCCGTTCCGTCGGTGACGGGGACGACGCCGAGTTCGAGGAGTTCGGCCATGGCTGAGGTGCCCGCCATGTCGCGTACCTGCAGCTGGTAGCGGGCGGTGGTGCGGAAGGCTCCTCCAGCGTCGTCCCCGGTGCGCTGGAGGAAGCCGGAGTCCGTGAGGAAGGCGACGGCCTTGCCGACGATGCCGGTGGTGGATCCGG
The DNA here is from genome assembly GCF_035974375.1 of Streptomyces sp. NBC_01320. NCBI lineage: Bacteria > Bacillati > Actinomycetota > Actinomycetes > Kitasatosporales > Streptomycetaceae > Streptomyces > Streptomyces sp. NBC_01320. Next base: position 9,108,427 of record NZ_CP108390.1, on the reverse strand, counting down.
CCAGCCGCCGGGCGTCCTTCGTCGCGCCGGTGGAGCTGCGCCGGGCATAGATCCGCCAGGCCGCTTCCAGCCCAGGTGCGTCGGTGGCCGGGTCGGTGTTGTCGCCGCGTTCCTCGGCCCGCTCCTCCAGGCGGTGGCAGGCCTGGCGTACGAACGCGTCGATGCCGTTGACCGTGATACGGCCGATGTACGCGTCGTCGGCGAGGTCCTCGGGGCGCGGGAAGGCCATGGCGGCGACGGCGAGATGGGCCAGCCCGTGCAGGAAGCGATCGGCGGAGTCGGAGGAGGCGCGGCGGGCGTAGTCGCCCATGCGGACGGCGAAGACGGAGTCCTCGCCCGCCGTCACGGCCATGCCGGCGCGGGTGGAGACCTCCAGGACGACGAGACCGAGTCCGGTGGCCACCGCATCGGCGAGCCGGGCGAAGGGGGTCTCCTCCCGGTAGCGCCGGAGGAGCTCGGCGTATTCGGCGTCGCGGGCGGGCATCAGCTTGGGCTGCAGCCCGAAGGCGACGAGCCGGGCGGCGTCGGCCGCGTCGGCCGGGGTGACCGCGGTGGGTGCAGCAGTCTCGTGGGCGGCGACGCCCTCGGTCGCGGGCCGGGCGGTCGCGTACCCGGCGGTCGGCTCGCTCCACGCGTCGGTGTGCTCTGCGCGGTGGTCGCTCACGACGGTCGCTCCTCGGTGCGGGATCTCGGTGGTACGGGGTGGGCGGCGCCGGCTCTCACGGCGTCCGTACGGAAGGGTGCGGGCGAAACCGCGCATCCGGAGGTGGCGGCCCGGGGCCGGCGGTGATCAGGGCCCCGTCGGGTCCGGCGCCCCTGCCCGCTCATGAGGCCTCCGAGCGGTCCGCGGCCATGCCCGCCGCGTCCAGCAGGGCCATGCCCACGATCAGGTCCGCCCCGCCGAACTCCGGGTCGTCCAGCCGGGTCCCGTCGTCGACGGCGAACAGCAGGCGCCGCTCGCCCTGCCGGTACGCGGTGCCGACCGGCGGGGATGCGGCGTGCACCGCAAGCAGGGCGACCAGATAGGGCAGGTCCGGATCGCTCCGCCGGGCCTCGGCGAGGAGCCCGGAGAGCCGGCGCGGTGCGTCGTGCTCCAGATCGAGGAGGTTCATGGCGCTCGCCAGCTGCTCCTCGCTGAACCTGCTGTCGTCCGGGGTGGCGATCAGATCCGGCTCGGGCATCTCGGCCCCCAGATGCTCCCGCTCCAGGGGCGGGGTGAGCAGCATGTCGACCAGGTCACCCACCCGCACCGAGGTGGGCGTGCGCAGCCCCGTGCCGTGGGCGAAGAACGCGTCGGTGACGCGGATGGCCTGTTCGACCGGGAGCGGCAGCAGCGGGGCGACCAGCTGGCCGTACAGGTCGAGGCCGGTCCTGGCCGTGGGGGTGGCGAACGCCTGCCGGTCCTGCTCGGCACGGAACAGCGGTCCTGCCTCCAGCAGGCGGGACTGCAGCTGGGTGTGGCGGCGGATGCAGTCCTTGACTATGTCGACGAGCTCGGCGGCGCGGCGCTTGTGCTCGGGGTCCTCCGCCTCGTCCCGGGCCTTGCGGATGTTGGTGAGGATCGCGTTCTCGTGGCGGTAGCGGTCGGCCACGTGGTCCAGTGCCTCGGCGATCATGTCGGGCACGGCGTTGAGCCAGTCGACGGCTCTGACGTTGCGCCGCGTCGCCTCCAATGTCTTGCGGAGCGTCTCCGCGTACTGCACGGTGCGGTATCGGGCCTGTTCGGCGGCGAGCTGCGCATCGGCGAGGCGGCCCCGGCTGATCAGGACCTCCAGTTTCACCTCGGCGGCGATCTGGGCGCTGGTGACGTCCGTGTCGAGGGCGCCGACCAGGACGTTGACCGCTTCGTCGGTGGCCCTCAGATAGACGCTGCCGCCGTAACCGGGGACCTCTTCGATCAGCTTGAAGTCGTAGTCCCTGCGGACATACACCCCGTCGGGGCCGAACGTGCCGTACACCGCGCGGAAGCCGCGGTCCACGCTTCCGACGTTGATCAGATTCTCGAGCACCCAGCGGGCGACCCGCTCGTGCTCCGCGGCGGGGCGACGCGGGGCCTGGGCAGCGACGCGCGGGAGCAGCTTGGCCACTATCTGCTCGTGGTCGGCGCCCGTGTCGAAGTCCATGTGCAGTGTGACCTGGTCGATCGCGGCGAGCGCGACCTCCGCCATCGCGTAGACCGTGTACTCGCCGGCCAGATTCGCCTTGCGCACGTCGAGGTCGTGCAGCGGCGCCGTGCAGGCGAGCGCGCGCAGCCGCCGGGAGAGCCCCTCGTCGGCGGCCGGGCCCGGGGCGGGCCGCGGCCCCGCGCTGAGCTGGGGCGCAGCGTTGTCCGTGTAGGCAGGCGAAGTCACGCTGCACAGATTAGGTCCTCACACCGACAACGGTCGAAACGGCGCAGAAGCGACCGGTTGCCGCACTCCGTATCCTCCGCCGCCGGGTGTGCACAGCACCAGCATATCGCCGGGCGCCAGTTCGGCCGTGTCGCACCCCTCCAGCGAGGTGACCGTGTTCTTCCCGTCGGCTCGCTCGATGTGCTGACTGCCCAGCGCGCCCGGTTCGCCGCCCGCCATGCCGTACGGAGGGACGCGGCGATGTCCGGTGAGCAGCGCCACTGTGACGGGTTCGAGGAACCGGAGTCTGCGCTCGACCCCGCAGCCGCCGTGCCACCGGCCCGCTCCCCCGCTGCCGTCCCGTACCCGGAAGCTCTCGACCAGGACCGGGTAGCGCCATTCGAGCACTTCGGGGTCGGTGAGCCGGGAATTGGTCATATGGGTCTGCACGGCGTCGGTGCCGTCGAAGCCGTCGCCCGCGCCCGAGCCGCTGGCCACCGTCTCGTAGTACTGGACGCGGTCGTTGCCGAACGTCAGGTTGTTCATGGTGCCGGAGCCCTCGGCCTGGATGCCGAGCGCCCCGTACAGCGCGCCCGTGACGGCCTGGGAGGTCTCCACATTGCCCGCGACGGTGGCCGCGGGATGGACGGGCGCCAGCATCGAACCGGCCGGGACTCTGACCTCCAAAGGTTTGAGGCAGCCGCTGTTGAGCGGGATGTCGTCGGCGACCAGGGTCCGGAAGACGTACAGAACCGCGGCCATGACGACGGACTTCGGCGCGTTGAAGTTCCCGGGCTGCTGAGGTGAGGTCCCGGTGAAGTCGACGATCGCGCTGCGGGCGGTACGGTCCACGGTCAGCGCGACCTCGATCACGGCGCCGTTGTCGGTCTCGTAGCGGTACGAACCGTCGTGCAGCCGCCCGATGATCCGGCGTACGGACTCCTCGGCGTTGTCCTGCACGTGGCCCATGTACGCGTCGACGGCCTCCGCGCCGAACTGGTCCACCGTGCGGCGCAGTTCCGCGATGCCCTTCTCGTTGGCGGCGATCTGGGCCCGCAGATCGGCGAGATTGGTGTCGGGGTCGCGGGACGGGAACGCGGCGGTGGTGAGCAGCTCGCGGGTCTCGGCCTCGCGGAACCTGCCGTCCCTCACCAGCAGCCAATTGTCGAACAGCACCCCTTCCTCGTCGATGGTGCGGCTGAAGGCGGGCATGGAGCCCGGGGTGATGCCGCCGATCTCGGCATGGTGGCCACGTGACGCCACCAGGAATCTCAGCCCCGACCCGTTCTCGCCGCGTTCGTCGAACACCGGGGTCACCACCGTCACATCGGGCAGATGGGTGCCCCCGTGGTACGGGTCGTTGATGGCGTACACATCGCCGGGGCGCATCGTGGAGCCGTTGCGCCGCAGCACTTCCTTGATGGACTCCCCCATCGATCCGAGGTGCACCGGGATGTGCGGGGCGTTGGCGATCAGGTTGCCGTCCGCGTCGAAGAGCGCGCAGGAGAAGTCGAGCCGCTCCTTGATGTTGACGGAGTGGGCGGTGTTCTCCAGGCGCACGCCCATCTGCTCGGCGATCGACATGAAGAGATTGTTGAACACCTCCAGCATGACCGGGTCCACCCGCGTGCCGACGGCGGTCCGGTCGGGGCGCGGTCGGACCCGGGTGAGCAGCAGATGGCCGGTGTCGCCGAGGGTGACCTGCCAGCCGGGGTCGACGACGGTGGTGGCGTCGGCCTCGGCGATCACGGCTGGACCGGTCACGGTGTCCGACGGCTGCAGGGCCTCGCGCCGGTGGAGCGGGGTGTCCTGCCATCGGCCCTCGGCGAACATCCTTACCGTGTCGTGGGGTTGTGGTGTGCCCTCGCGGACCGTCCGGTCCACCGGCTGCGGCACGTGCCGGCCCGCCGCGCCGGTCGCCTCGACCGACACCGCCTCGACGAGCAGTGGTCTGTCCATGGTGAAGCCGTAGCGGGCGCGGTGCTCGTCCGTGAACGCCCGTGTCATCGCGGGCGCGGTGTCCAGGTCGACGGGCAGGCTCGCGTCCGTGCCTGCGTAGCGCAGGAGGACCCGGGCGTGGGTGCTGATGGCGCTGTCCTCGAGGCCGTCGGCGCGCAGTTCGGCGCGGGTGCGGGCGGCCAGTTCCGCGCAGAGCGCGTCGACCGTGGTCCCGGTGCCTTCGGCGTCCAGCTCCGCTTCGACGGACTGTTCGCGCATGGCGGTGGCGTCGGCGAGCCCGATGCCGTACGCGGACAGCACCCCGGCCAGCGGTGGCACGAGGACGGTGTCGACGCCGAGTGCGTCGGCGACGGCGCAGGCGTGCTGACCGCCGGCGCCGCCGAAGCAGGTGAGGGCGTAGCGGGTGATGTCGTGGCCGCGCTCCACAGAGATCTTCTTGACCGCGTTCGCCATGTTGAGCACGGCGATCTCCAGGAATCCGGCCGCGGCCTCGGCTGCGGTACGTCGCGTGCCGGTGACCTGTGCCACCTCGTCGGCGAGTGCCCCGAACCGCCGGCGCACGACGTCGGCGTCGAGCGGCAGGTTTCCCTCCGGCCCGAAGACTGCCGGGAAGTGCGCGGGCTGTACCCGGCCGAGCATCACATTGGCGTCGGTGACGGTGAGCGGCCCGCCCCTGCGGTAGCAGGCCGGGCCGGGGTCCGCGCCCGCGGAGTCGGGTCCGACCCGGTAGCGCCGGCCGTCGAAGTGCAGGACGGAGCCGCCACCGGCCGCAACGGTATGGATGTTCATCATCGGGGCGCGCATCCGGACCCCGGCCACCTGGGTTCCGAGCTCGCGCTCGAACTCGCCCGCGTAGTGCGAGACATCGGTGGAGGTGCCGCCCATGTCGAAGCCGATGACCCGGTCGAATCCGGCCTGTCCGGACGTACGGGCCATGCCGACGACCCCACCGGCGGGACCGGACAGCACCGCGTCCTTGCCACGAAAGTGCGCGGCTTCCCGCAGTCCGCCGTTGGACTGCATGAACATCAGCCGGACGGACTCCAGTTCGCCCGCGACCTCCTCGACGTACCGGCGCAGGATCGGCGAGAGGTACGCGTCGACGACGGTGGTGTCGCCGCGCGGTACCAGTTTGATCAGCGGGCTGACCTCGTGCGAGCAGCTGACCTGGGTGAAGCCTGCCTCACGGGCCGCGGCGGCGACGGCGGCCTCGTGGGCGGGGTGACGGTAGCCGTGCATCAGGACGACCGCCGCGCTGCGGAAGCCGGCCGCCCTCGCGGCTCTCAACTGCGCCGCCGTCGCAGGCAGATCGAGGGGGGTGAGGGTCCGGCCGTGCGCATCGATCCGTTCCGGGACCTCGATCACCCGGTCGTACACGGCCTCCGGCAGCAGGATGCGGCGGTCGAAGAGGCGCGGGCGGTTCTGGTACGCGATGCGCAGGGCGTCCCGGAACCCTTCGGTGGTGACCAGGACGGTCGGCTCCCCACGCCGCTCGAGCAGGGCGTTGGTGGCGACGGTCGTGCCCATCTTCACACTGCCGACCCGGTCGGCGGGGACCGGGTCGGTGGGACCGAGGCCGAGCATGAGGCGGATCCCGGCGACGGCGGCGTCGCGGTAGCGGTCCGGGTCGTCCGAGAGGAGCTTGCGGGTGACCAGGTGCCCGTCGGGATCGCGGCCCACCACGTCGGTGAACGTGCCGCCACGGTCGATCCAGAACTCCCAGCGTCCCGTCATCCCTCCATACTGACGCGCGGCGCGGACAACGCGGACGCGACGTGCCGCCCCTCGGGCGTGACGGCGGCAAGCGCGCCCTGCAACGCCTGGTCGGCCCGCCGGTCCAGCTGCCCGCTCGTGCCGCGCGCCCAGTGCCGTACCTCCGCTCCCGCCAGGCACAGCAGCTGAGGCAGCAGATCGGTGCTCCGCCTCACCAGCCACCCGGTGCCCGCCGTGGCCAGCCAGAACAACGAGTCGGCACGGCTGGGCGGCGGCTGCTCCGGCTCGCGTCCGGGCGGGGCGCCGAGGACAAGACCGCGGGCGGCGAGCAGGGCGTGGAATCCGGCCGCGACCGATCGATGGCCGCGCTCGGCCGGATGGAGCCGGTCGACGCTCCACTGCGAACGGTCGGAGACCCATGCCCCGTCCGAGACGTGCAGATGGACGGCGTCGTAGCGGGCGGACAGGGCATGCACCACGGCATTCACCGCACCCTGGCGCCGGGCCAACGGGCGCGCCAGGGGTGCGGGCAGCCCGAGGACGGAACCGGGATCGGGCAGACATGCCGTCAGGAGTACGGCTCCGCCGCCGGTCAGGAGCGCACAGACCTCGTCCAGCCGCCGGGCGATGAGCCGGATGTCGAAGGAGCGGCGGAGGGTGTCGTTGACGCCGACGACCACGGAGGCGAGGTCGGGCCGGAAGGCGGCGGCGGCCGGAGCCTGCCGGTCACGGACGTCGCCGGAGAGCGAACCGCTGACGGCGAAGTTACGGAACTCGACGCCCCGGTGGCAGTCGCCGATGCCCTCGGCAAGCAACGCGGCCCAGCCGCGCAGGCCACCGGGGACGGGATCACCGACTCCTTCGGTGAACGAGTCCCCGAGCGCGGCGAACCGGATCGGGGAGTGGGGTCTCCCGGGCGGGGCGGACCGTTCCGGCAGAGCCTCCGTCACCGGTGCCGGAACCGGCCCGCGGACCGGCGCGGCCACGGGCACCCCTGGCACGAGCGGCACCGCCACGGCGGCCTCTGCGCCGTCCGCCCGCGCCCGCACCCCCGTCATGTCCGCGCCTCCCGGATCCCGCCCCGCTCCGGCACCTCGTGCGCCGCCAGGAACGCGGCCACCGAGCGGTCCCAGCCGAAGAGTTCGGCACGTTGTCGCGCCGCCGTGCGCCGCTCCTTCTCCGGGCGCGCCAGCAGTTCCCGTACCGCCGCGGCGAATGCGTCGCCGGTGTTCGCCGCAGCCGCTCCCGCACCGCCGATCACCTCCGGCAGCGCTGAACTCGCGCTCGCCACCACCGGGGTGCCGCAGGCCAGTGCCTCCAGGGCCGAGAGGCCGAACGTCTCGGCGGGGCCCGGCGCCAGGCAGATGTCGGCCGCGGCCTGCAGATCCGCCATCCGCTCCCGGTCGTGCACATGGCCCAGGAACTCGACCGGCAGCCGCTCCGCCCGTACCCGGCTCTCCAGCCCCGCGCGCAACGGCCCGTCCCCCGCGACGAGCAGCGTCGCAGGTACGCCCAGGCCGTTCAGGACGGCGAGGGCGTCCAGGGCGCGGCCGGGACGTTTCTCCACCGAGAGGCGGGAGCAGAGCAGAAGCAGTACGGACCGGCCGTGCGCATGGCGGGCGCGCAGGACCGTGTTGCGGCGGCCGGGGCGGCAGCGCCGCAGGTCCACGCCGAGCGGGGCGCGGACCACGTTGCGGGCGCCGATCCGTATGAACTCGCGCTCCGCCCACTCCGTGGTGCAGACGATCCTCGCGTAGGCGTGAGCGCTGAGGATGTTGAGGCGGTCGGCGGCGCGTCCGGCCGCGGCCGGCGGTACGCCCCAGGTGCGCAGCACCCCGTCCGCCGTCTCGTGGGAGACCATCACGGCGGGCACCCTGGCGCGGCGCGCCCACTCGCCCGTCCAGCGCAGGGTGGTGCGGTCGGAGACCTCCAGACGGTCGGGACGCAGCGTTCCGAGGAGGTCGCGGAGCCTGCGGCGACCGGCCAGCACGCGGTAGCCGCCGCTGCCCGGCAGGACCGGACCGGGCAGGGTGATCACCCTGCCCTGCTCGGTGTACACATCGCCGGCGCTGTCGCCGGGGACGACGAGCACCGGTTCGTGCCCGGCAGCGAGGTAGCCGCGGCCGAGTTCGTCCAGGGCGGTGCGCAGTCCGCCGGAGGACGGGGTGACGAAGTTCGCCAGGCGGACGATGGTCGTTCCCCGCTCGCGCCCGGTCATGCGGCCACCGCCGGCCGGTCGCGCAGGACCTCGTCGTAGTGGCCGAGCAGCTGATCGCCGACGGCTTCCCAGGTGCGGCCCTCGACCATGGCCCGCCCGGTCCGCCCGTACGCCGCCGCGAGGGCCGGGTCCGCAACGAGTGCGCCGACGGCCGCCCGTACCGCATCGGTGTCGTGCGGCGGGACCAGCAGCCCGGTCCGCCCGTGGTCGACGAGGTCGAGCGGTCCGCCCGCCGCCGGGGCGACCACGGGCACACCGGAGGCCATCGCCTCCTGCACGGTCTGGCAGAACGTCTCGTACGGGCCGGTGTGCACGAACATGTCCAGCGACGCGACGATCCGGGCGAGGTCGTCCCCGGTCCTGCGGCCGAGGAAGACGGCGCCGGGCAGAGCCGCGCGCAGAGAGGGGCCGCTCGGGCCGTCACCGACGACCACGACCCGCACCCCGGGCAGTCCGCAGGCCCCGGCGAGAAGTTCCACGTGCTTCTCCGGGGCGAGCCGGCCGACGTATCCGACGAGCTTCTCCCCGCCGGGGGCGAGGCGCCGGCGCAGCGCCTCGTCGCGCAGCTCGGGCCGGAACCGTACGGTGTCGACGCCACGCGGCCACAGCCGCACCCGCTCCACCCCGTGGTCGGTGAGGTCGCGGACGGCGGCGGTCGACGGAGCGAGCGTGCGGTCGGCGGCGCTGTGCACGGCGCGCATCCGGCGCCAGGCGGTGTTCTCGCCGGCGCCGAGGTAGGTACGGGCGTAGCTGGCCAGGTCGGTCTGGTAGACGGCCACGGTCGGCAGCCCCAGCCGGGCGGCGGCCGCCATGCCGCGGACGCCGAGCACGAACGGTCCGGCGAGATGGACGAGTTCGGCCCGGTGGGCGATGAGGGCCGCGGTCAGCCGACGGCTGGGAAGCGCCACCCGCACCTGGGAGTAGCCGGGCAGCGGCAGGGACGGGACGCGCACCACGGGGCAGGGCGCGGCCGACGCGAAGAGGTCGGTGCCGCCCGGGGTGCCCGGGTACGGGGGTGAGGAGGAGCGGGACGTGGTCGTCGCGCCGGCGGTGGCCGGGGCGATGACGAGCGGTTCATGGCCGCGCGCGGCAAGATGCCGAGCGGTCTGCAGGGTGCAGTGGGCCACGCCGTTGACATCGGGCGGGAAGGATTCGGTGACGATGACGACACGCATACCCGTGTTGTCGTCGCACCGGACGTGACTGGGCCGACTTGGATCTTTCCCCCCGGGGAACGTCCCATGAGCGTTGGACGTCCGTGGGCGGGTACGCCGCGCTCCCCCGAAGCGCTGCGTCCTGCTGTGCGTGGAGCGGGTCAGACAGCGGGGGCGTCGGGCCCGATCCTGCTGCGTACCGCGGTCTGCACCTCGGCCTCCTCGGCCGGGTCGGCGGCCAGTCGGCGCAGCCGTTCGGCGACCCTGATGTCGCCGGTCTCCGCATGGAGTGCGGCGACCTCGCGGGTGGACTCCTCGCAGTCCCACAGGCATTCGACGGCGAAGCCGGTGGCGAAGGAGGGGTCGGTGGCGGCGAGCGCGCGGGCCGCGCGGCCGCGCAGGTGGGAGGAGGACGTCTCCCGGTAGACATGGCGCAGGACGGGTGCGGCGCAGGCGATGCCCAGCCGGCCTGTGCCGTCGACCAGGGTCCACAGGCGCGGTGCGTCCGGTCCTTCACCGCGTACGGCGTCGCGCAGGGCGGCGAGGACGAGGGAGGCGTCCTCGGCTCCACCCCGGCAGGCGAGCACACCGGCGGCGGAGGCGCCGAGCGCGTCGGGCCGTCGGGCCCAGTTCCTGGCCCGGTCCACCGCCGCGTCGCCGCACATCCGCTCGAAGGCGGCGACGGCCGCGTCGGCGACGGTGCTCGACGGGCTGACCGCCGCGGCCTCGATGAGGTCGAGGACAGCGGGGTCCCTGGCCTCGGAGAGGTAGTGCAGGGCAGCGCAGCGGGCGCCGTCCGGACCGCTGCGGGCGGTCTCGACGATCAACGGCCGGTCCTCGGGACCGGCGACGGCAGTCAGGCAGCGGGCGGCCGGTACGTGGAGGACGCTGCCGCGGTCCAGTCCTTGCTGGGCCCAGTCGAACACGGCCTGGACGCTCCAGCCTGGTCGTGGGCCTCCGGGCCGCATCTGCCGCTGCCAGCGGTCGAACGAGCCCTGTTCGGAGGCGGCCCTGACCCGGGCGCCGACCGCTTCACGCGGGTCTTCGGCCCACAGCCGCCAGGGCCGGGGTTCGAAGGCGTCCCGTACGGCGGCCGCGAGTTCGGCGGTGCCCTCCTCGGTGGCGGGGAACCGGCCGAGGACGGGCACGGCGAGGGAGCGGAGCCCGGCGTCGTCGTCACGCAGGGCCAGCTCGTCGAGGGCCCACGCCCAGTTGGCGCCCGTCGCCGCGTACCGCCGCAGCAGGGCCAGGGCGTCGCCGCGTCCGTACGAGGCGAGGTGGCCGAGGACCGCGAGGGCCAGGCCGGTCCGCGAGTCGTCGGTGTCGATGTGGTCGTCGGGATCGCAGAGGTGCCGCTCGATCTCTTCGATGCCGCCGTCGAGGTCGAGATACAGGCGTGCGTAGTAGAGGGAGCGGTTCTCGACCTGCCAGTCGTGACGCGGGTCGCTCAGGACACAGTGGTTGAGCGCCGCGAGGGCCTCGGGGCGCGGTGCGGCAAGCGCGTGGAGCGTGCCGTCGCCGCGGCCCCTCTGCAGCAGGCCGAGCAGGGTGCCGCTCGGCGCTATGAACGGATCGAACATGGGAGAAGCCTCACATCAAGCTGTCGACGCAACCGGGACTGTGCAGTTCCAAGTGCCGGGTGGGCACTACGCCGCGCAGCAACATGATCGGCCGACCGCCGTCTTCTGCTCGCTGTAGACCATCTTCCTCTGCCTCTCGTCGGTGGCCCGAATCGGGCCCGCGACGTCATGATGACCCACCCATTTCGCCACCGCGACCACATTTACGGCGAACCCGTTCAGCGGGAGCCGAAGAGTTCCAGCAGGTCGGCCTTGCCGAACATGCGTGCGGTGTCCGTTGCGGACGGTGTACCGGCGTCCGGGTCGGCGCCCGCGGCGAGGAGCGCCTCGATCACCGCAGCCTCGCCCTTGAAGACGGCTCCGGCGAGCGGCGTCTGCCCGCGGTCGTTGGCCCGGTCCGGGTCGGCTCCCCGGCTCACGAGGGCCGCGACCGCGGGGGCGTGCCCGTGGTACGCGGCGAGCATGAGCAGCGTGTCGCCCCGGTCGTTGGTGAGGTTTGCGGGCACACCGGCGTCCACGTACGCGGCGAGCGCCTCGGTCTCCCCGCGGCGCGCCAGGTCGAAGACCTTGGTCGCCAGCTCGACGACCTCGGGTTCGGGGGCTTCGCTCATCGGACGGACCGCCTTCCATCAACGGGTTTCGCTGGTGCCTGCCAGGGGGGTGGTACGCCGTGGGGGCCGTACGAGTGAATCGACAGGGTACTGCTCCGCAGCGCACATGCCGCGCCCCGGCCGCGGCAAAGCATCACGTCGCGTGAGGCCGGAACGGTGCGCGGCACCGGAAGTTCCGTCCGCACCGCGTTCTCCTGTCGGCCAGTCCAGTGAAAAAATCGGGTTTTCACCCAATTACAGCTTTTATCCTATAGATACTTTTTGTGAGCCTGGAAGGACTCATGGTGACTGTCCCCCAAACAGGAGAACCACTCATGAACCTTTCCATGTCTGGCGTCGTCATCCTCGGCATCATCGTCTTCCTGTTCTTCAGGAAGGACGGTCTGAAGGGCTCGCACGCCTTCGTCACCGCCCTGTTCGGCTTCTATCTGGCAGGCACCGCCATCGCACCGAGCATCACGGCGGGCGGCGCGAGCCTGGCCAGCCTCCTGGGCGGGATCAAGTTCTGACCCGCCGCGACCGCTCCCACCCCTTCAGGAGAACCGACGTGGCCCGGCGACCCCTTCCCCGCATTCTGAGCAGCGGCAGCGCTTCGATCACTCGCAGTCGCGAGTTCGCGCGCACGGCCGCCGCCAACGCCACCGACGTCCTCCATCCGCTGATCAGGGTCGTTCGTGGTCTGCGGCTGCTGGCCGGTGCAGGACGGCAGAAGTGGGCGGCGACGCCCAAGGAGCGGCGTAATCCCATTCTGTTCCTCGTCGCGGCCTGCGTACTCGTGGTGGTGCTCATCCCGTACGGGCCGCTGCTCGCCCTGGTCACGGTGATGGGCGCCGCCGCATGGAAAGGGCGGGAACGCACGCCCGCGAAGACCGGTCCCGGCAAGGCCGAGACGGCGCGGCTGCAGGCGCTGTACGAGGCGCTCGTGCCGCACTTCTCCGTCGCCGATGACCCCAGTCCGCTGTTCGCCCACGGTGGCGACTGGGCCAAGGCGTTCAGCGGCTACACGTTCGACGGCGACGGTCGCGTCACCCGCCTCCAGGTCTCGTACCCCGCATACTTCACCGACAGCGAGACCGCCTCCCGTACCCGGATCGAACAGCTGCTGCACGCCAAGTCGGGCCGTGGCCGCGAGTACCGCTTCGCCTGGAACGAGGAGGGCAACCAGCTCGTCATGAGCGTGCTCGACGCACTGCCCACCTCGATCGCCGCACAGCACTTCGTCACCGCGCCGGGCGAGACGGTGCTGGGGTTCACCGACGACGACGCGGTGCAGCGCACCGTGCCGGTGACCGACGGGGACACGACCCGGGACGCTCCCCCGGTCGTCTGGCGGACCGGCGCCCGCTCCACCGAGCCGCATCTGCTGATCGTCGGACAGCCCGGCGGCGGCACCACCACGCTGATGCGCTCCATCGCCATCCAGGCGCTCCAGCACGGCGACATCCTCATCATCGAAGGCAGCGGAACCGGTGAGTACGCCTGCCTGACCGGGCGCGCCGGTGTGCTGGCCGTCGAGTGCGGACTGGCCGGCGCACTGACCAGCCTGGAGTGGGCGGCCCATGAGACGGAGCGACGGCTGATCGCCGCCAACCGGGCCCGGCAGGCGGGGCACTCCGCGCCCGAGGACACCAGGCGCCCGCTCTGGATCCTGCTGGACCGGCCCAGCGTCCTCGGTCATCTGGCGGCCGCCGACGGCAGACCCGACCCGCAGGAGCTGCTGCAGGTGCCGCTGCGGCACGGCCGCGCGGCCAATGTCACCGTGGTACTGGCCGATCAGTTCGACAGCCTGGACACGCTCAGCGAGACGGTACGGACCCACACCAGGGCACGCGTCGTGCTCGGCCACAGCTCCCGCGACCAGATCGAGACGGTGCTCGGCCTGGAGCCGCACACCACACCGACCCCGGACGTCCCGCCCGGCCGAGGGTACGTGCGGCTCGGTACCGGTCCGGTGCTGCGGCTCCAGGTTCCGGCCACGCCTGATCCGTACGACGACGCGACGAGCGAGGTGCACCGCCAGGCGGTGCTCGATCTCCTGCCCACGGGGCAGACGCCGATCGAGGCGACCGTTCCGGATCCGGCGACTCCGGCGACTGCGACCCCCTTGACCCCGCAGAACGCACTGACCGCGGAGATCGCCCTGACCCCCGAGCAGATGTCGCTCAGCGAGTAGGAGCGCGGAAGGGGCGGGGAAGGATCGCACGATCCTTCCCCGCCCCTTCCGCTGCACCTCGGCCGTCAGGCGACGAACGTGCGAGGCGCCTCCGCTCCCGCGCTCGCCCCCGACCCCACAAGCTCCGCCGCCGCCGCGAGCCGTACCGCCGCCTCTGCCGCCACCGGACCGCCGACCGTGAACGGCAGCCGTACGTACCCCTCGAAGGCGCCGTCGACGCCGAATCGTGGACCGGACGGCACCCGCACCCCCACCCGCTCGCCCGCCACGGCCAGCCGTGACCCCGAGAGTCCGCCGGTGCGCACCCAGAGCGTCAGCCCCCCGCGCGGCACCTGGAACTCCCACTCCGGCAGCTCCCGCCGCACCGCCGCGACCAGCGCGTCCCGGTTCTCCCGCGCCTGACCGCGGCGGAGCTCCACGGCCTCTTCCCACCCCCCCGTCCGCATCAGCCAGTTGATGGCGAGCTGTTCCAGCACGGGTGTGCCCATGTCGGCGTAGGCGCGGGCGGACACCAGGCTGCGGATCACGTCCGGCGCGGCCCTCACCCAGCCGATCCGCATGCCTGCCCAGAACGCCTTGCTGGCCGAGCCGACGGTGAGCACGGTGCTGCCCGCCGGGTCGAAGGCACAGACCCGGCGCGGCATCTCGACGTCGGCGTCGAGGTACAGCTCGTTCATGGTCTCGTCGACGACCAGGACCGTCCCGGCGGAGCGGGCCGCGTCCACCAGGGCCCGCCGCTGGCTCTCGTCGGCGAGCGCGCCGGTGGGGTTGTGGAAGTCCGCCACGACGTACGCGAGCCGGGGCGCCGCGTCGCGCAGCACCTGCCGCCAGCGGTTCATGTCCCAGCCGCCGATCCCCTCCTCCATCGCCACCGGCACCAGCCGGGCGCCCGCCTCCCGCATCAGCTGAAGGATGTTGGCGTACGAGGGGGACTCCACCGCGATCCGCTCGCCGCGCCCGGCGAAGAGGTGGCAGATGGCGTCGATCGCGCCCATCGCACCGGTGGTGACCATGATCTGTTCGGGCATCGTCGGGATGCCGCGCTCGGTGTAGCGGTCGGCGATCATCTGCCGCAGCGCCGGCAGCCCGGCCGGATAGTCGCCGTGGGTGTGCGCGTACGGCGGCAGCTCCTCCAGGGCGCCCTGAACGGCGCGGGTCAGCCAGGGTTCGGGCGCGGGCAGCGAGGCACAGCCCAGGTCGATCATCGAACCGAGCGACTCCGGGGGCAGCGGTTCCAGGCCTCGCGCGGGCAGGGGGTTGCCTGCCGGGACCGCGGTCCAGCTGCCCGCGCCGCGCCGGGACTCCAGGAATCCCTCGGCCCGCAGCGCCTCGTAGGCGGCGGCGACGGTGGTGCGGCTGACGGACAGGGCGAGCGCCAGCTCGCGTTCGGCGGGGAGCCGGGCGGCGACCGGCACCCGGCCTTCGAGGACGAGCAGCCGGACTCCGTCGGCGAGCGCGCGATAGGCGGGGGGCCTGCGGGCGCCGGGGCCCATCGGCTTCTGCTGCTGGGCCTGGAGCTGCCGGGCGAGCTGCGCGGCACCGACGGCCGAAGTCCACTGCGCCATGTAAATCAGTCCACCTTCCTCGGATTGGCCATAGTTGGCAGCCAATCCCCTGCCACAGAGTGTCATGCGGCAGTCCACCACCACCACACGAGGGAGCACATCTTGTCCGTCACCGCCGTCCCCCGCCGGGCGCACCTCACACGGCGGCTGATGCAGCTGTACGTCGGTCTGGCGCTGTACGGGGCGAGCTCGGCGCTCATGGTCCGCGCCGGGCTCGGACTCGAACCCTGGGGGGTGCTGCACCAGGGCCTCGCGGAGCGCACCGGGCTGTCCATCGGTGTCGTCGCGATCATCGTCGGCGCGGCGGTCCTCCTCCTGTGGATACCGATGAGGCAGCGTCCCGGGCTCGGCACGGTCTCCAATGTCTTCGCCATCGGCCTCGCCATGGACGGCACGCTCGCCCTGGTCCCGGAGTTGCACGGCCTGGTGGCCCGGATCGTCATCATGGTTGCGGGGATCGCGCTCAACGGCGTCGCGACGGGGCTGTACATCGCGGCACGGTTCGGCCCCGGGCCGCGCGACGGCCTGATGACCGGACTGCACCGGCGCACCGGCCGCTCCGTCCGCCTGGTCCGTACGGCGATCGAGGTGGCCGTGGTGGCGACCGGCTTCCTGCTCGGCGGCTCCCTGGGCGTGGGCACGGTCCTGTACGCGCTGTCCATCGGCCCGCTCGCCCAGCTGTTCCTGCGCTTCTTCGCGGTCCCCGAGGCGAAGCCGGCCGACGAGATCGTCGCTCCCACGCCGGGGTCCGGCACCACCGCGGTCACCGTCCCGCCATCGGAGGAGGCCATACTGCCGCAGTGACCTCTGCACGCCACCCTTATCTGGACCATCCCGCGACGATCCCGTTCGCCCACCGAGGCGGAGCGGCGGACGGGATCGAGAACACCACGGCCGCGTTCCGCCGGGCCGCCGATGCCGGCTACCGCTACTTCGAGACCGATGTGCACACGACGTCGGACGGACGTCTGGTCGCCTTCCACGACGCCACCCTGGACCGGGTGACGGACGCCCGTGGCCGGATAGCCGACCTGCCGTGGAGCGAGGTGCGGCGGGCCCGGGTGGCAGGCCGTGAACCGCTGCCGCTGTTCGAGGAGTTGCTGGAGTCGTTTCCCGACGCCCGCTGGAACGTGGACATCAAGGCCGAGCCGGCCCTTGTCCCGCTGATCGACCTGATCCGCCGGACCGACGCCTGGGACCGGGTGTGCGTCGGCTCGTTCTCGGAGACACGGGTGGCCAGGGCGCACCGCCTCGCGGGCCCCCGGCTGGCCACCTCGTACGGCGTCCGCGGCGTCCTGGGTCTGCGGCTGCGCTCGTACGGCATACCGGCCGCACTGCGCGCCGGAGCGGTGTGCGCGCAGGTCCCGGAGAGCCAGAACGGAGTCCGGGTGGTCGACCGGCGCTTCGTCCGGGAGGCCCATGCGCGCGGGCTCCAGGTCCATGTCTGGACGGTGAACGAACCGGAGCGGATGGCAGCTCTCCTCGATCTCGGTGTGGATGGCATCATGACCGATCACATCGAGACGCTGCGCACGGTGCTGAGCGAGCGGGGGGCCTGGGCCTGATGCCGGCCCGGCAGCGTCCCCACGGGGAGATACGAGGGGGGTGCGGGTTGAGCGCCGAGACCGCCGACACCGCTGAACCGATGCCGGAACGCACCGACGACGGTGCCGACGCCGCGGACCGCAGACGCGAACAACGCGGCTGGTACTTCTACGACTTCGCGTGTTCGGTCTACTCGACCAGCGTTCTCACCGTGTTCCTCGGCCCCTATCTGACGTCGATCGCGAAGGCCGCCGCCGACGCCGACGGTTTCGTCCACCCGCTCGGCATCCCGGTGCGCGCGGGTTCACTCTTCGCCTACGCGGTCTCGATGTCCGTCGTGGTGGCGGTGGTGGTGATGCCGATCGCGGGCGCCGCCGCCGACCGCACGGGCCGCAAGAAGCCCCTGCTGGCGGCCGCCGCGTACGTGGGGGCGGCCGCGACGACCGGGATGTTCTTCCTGGACGGTCACCGCTACCTGCTGGGCGCGTTCCTGCTGATCGTGGCGAACGCGTCGATCTCGGTGTCGATGGTGCTCTACAACGCGTATCTCCCGCAGATCGCCGAGCCCGCAGAACGCGACGCCGTCTCGTCCCGGGGCTGGGCCTTCGGCTACACGTCGGGGGCGCTCGTCCTCGTCCTCAATCTGGTCCTCTACACGGGCCACGATTCATTCGGTCTCTCCGAGTCCGACGCGGTACGGATCTGCCTCGCGTCGGCGGGGGTCTGGTGGGGAGCCTTCACGGTCGTACCGCTGCGACGGCTGCGTGACCGGCGGGTGGCACCGGGCGGTGAGGGCGCGGTCGGCTCCGGCTGGCGGCAGCTGCTCGCGACCCTGCGCGACATGCGCCGCCATCCGCTCACGCTCTCGTTCCTGCTCGCCTATCTCGTCTACAACGACGGCATCCAGACGGTGATCTCTCAGGCGTCGGTGTACGGCTCCGAGGAGCTGGGCCTCGACCAGACGTCCTTGATCACGGCCGTGCTGCTGGTGCAGGTGCTGGCGGTGGCCGGGGCCCTGGGCATGGGCCGGCTGGCACGGGTGTACGGCGCGAAGCGCACGATCCTGGCCTCGCTCGTCGTCTGGACCCTGATCCTCGTCGCCGGATACTTCCTGCCCTCGGACGCCCCGGTCTTCTTCTATCTGCTGGCCTCGGCGATCGGCCTGGTCCTCGGCGGCAGCCAGGCACTGTCCCGCTCGCTGTTCTCGCATCTGGTGCCCCGCGGCAAGGAGGCGGAGTACTTCTCCGCGTACGAGATGAGCGACCGCGGACTGAGCTGGCTGGGGCCACTGGTGTTCGGTCTCGCGTATCAGCTGACCGGCAGCTACCGGGATGCGATCATCTCTTTGGTGATCTTCTTCGCGGTCGGTTCCGTACTGCTCGCGAGGGTGCCCGTACGGCAGGCCGTTGCGGCTGCGGGGAATCCCGTTCCTGAACGGATTTAGACGTTGAAGTGAAAGGCCGGTAGTGTACGCCTTTGGCCTGCCCGGAGGACCGTTACTGCGAGTGGAAGAAGCCAAACCGTTGGGTGACAACTTCTGCCGAATGTGACAAACCGGGCAATGTTGGGTACCCAACCCTGAAAAAGCAGCGGCACGACGGGCGACGCATGACCGGCAACGGGAATCTTTACCGCCGACCGGACGTTGACCGGATGACGACGACAGCGACACCTGTCCTGTGGGCGACAAGCCCGGGAGGCACGATTCATGAGTGAGCGAGCTCTCCGCGGCACGCGACTCGTGGTTACCAGCTACGAGACGGACCGCGGCATCGATCTGGCCCCGCGCCAGGCGGTGGAGTACGCATGCCAGAACGGACATCGATTTGAGATGCCGTTCTCGGTAGAGGCGGAAATTCCGCCGGAGTGGGAGTGCAAGGCGTGCGGCGCCATGGCACTCCTGGTGGACGGGGATGGCCCCGAGGAGAAGAAGGGCAAGCCTGCGCGTACGCACTGGGACATGCTCATGGAGCGGCGCACACGCGAGGAGCTTGAGGAGGTGCTGGCCGAAAGGCTGGCGGTTCTGCGCTCCGGAGCCATGAACATTGCCGTGCACCCGCGGGACAGCAGGAAGTCTGCCTGACCGCGCGACACCGCAGAGAGACAGAGCCGCGGGCCGTGACACACCAGTGTGTGTCACGGCCCGCGGCTCTGTCGCGTCCTGCTGGGTGCCGTGGGCGTCCTGCGGCCTGCTCTTCCCTCGCCGAGCGGCGTTCGGGTTTGATTTCTCCGTCCCGGGCGTGCATGCCGGACAGGGGCACTGGAGCCCGTCCGGCGACTGAGGACAGCCGTTCGGACGGGGACCGTTCAGGTGCGGTTTCGGACGAGGACCCGCTCAGAGGTCACCCGACAGGCTCTCAGGGGGTGAGCGGGGGGCGCGGGCCGCTGTCGGGGCGCGGGCCCGGCCGAGTCTCCGCGTCGCGGATGACCTCGCCCTGGACGACCTTTCCGTCCGGGCGGTGGATCCGGGCCTGCTGGAACGCATCGGAGAGACTGCCGGGGGTCGCGGTGCGCATACGGCGGTCCAGGGACCGCTCCGCGTACCGGCCGAGCGTCGCGCGGACCGGCGGCACCAGCAGCAGGAGTCCCGCCACGTCGGAGATCATCCCCGGGATGATGAGCAGCAGCCCGCCGAGCATCAGGAAGCCATTGCCCTTGCTGCCCGACGGGGCGGTGGACGGCGCCGCGGCCTCGCCGGGCCGGCCCGGCATCTGCTGGAGCGTCTCGGTGAGGTTGCGGAAGGCCCGGCGGCCGGCCGCCTTCATCACCACGGCCCCGAGCACGACGCCCCCGATCAGGAGCAGCAGCACGGTGAACCCGCCCGCCACGTCCGCCACCAGGGTCAGCAGCCAGATCTCCAGCACTGCCCAGGCGGCGATGGCGAGGGGGAGGAAGGTACGGGCGCGCGAGCGCCTCGGTGCGGTCGGGGGCGGGGTGCCGGTCGTCATGGTCCCCAGTGTGCCTGGACGGACGTCCGAGCGGTATAAGGGGTTGATCAGGAGGACTTGCGGCCCAGGACCCGGTTCGTACGGGCGGTGACGCCCCAGGCCGTGACCCGCCACAGCGCCTCGACGAGGATGTCGCGGCTCATCTTGGAGTCACCGATCTCGCGGTCCACGAAGGTGATCGGGACCTCGACGACGTGGTATCCCGCGTCGATGGTGCGACGGGCCAGGTCGACCTGGAAGCAGTACCCCTGGGAGGCGACCTCGTCGAGGCCGATCCCCTTCAGGGTCTCCGCCCGGAAGGCCCGGTAGCCGCCGGTGACGTCCCTGGTCTGCAATCCGAGGAGCAACCGGGAGTAGGTGCTGCCGCCGCGGGAGATCATCTCGCGGGACTTGGGCCAGTTGACCACGCGCCCGCCCGGCACCCAGCGGGAGCCGAGCACCAGGTCGGCACCCTTGAGGGCGGTGAGCAGCCGGGGCAGTTCCTCGGGCTGGTGGGAGCCGTCGGCGTCCATCTCCACGAGAACGCCGTAACCGTGGTCGATGCCCCAGCGGAAGCCGGCGAGGTAGGCGGCGCCGAGCCCTTCCTTGCCCTTGCGGTGCAGGACCTGGACGTGGCTGTCGGCGGCGGCGAGCTCGTCGGCGATCTTCCCTGTGCCGTCGGGGCTGTTGTCGTCGGCGACCAGGACGTCCGCGTCCGGTACCGCGGCACGCACCCGGGTGACGATCGGCTTGATGTTCTCGGCCTCGTTGTAGGTCGGGATGATCACCAAGGCTCTGCCGAGCGGGCCGTATCGCCTCTGACCGCCGTCGTTCACTTACTGCCCCTCACGTCCGTACACAGGTGCACACCATATCGATCGCATCAGGGCCGGAGGCCGACGCGGTAGGCACCTGTCGGGCGCCCGCCCGGACAGAAGGAGGAAAGTACGGACAGAATTACGGATCGGGGCCCGGCGCCCTTCGGGCCGACCTGGGGCCCGCTGGCTGCGGGTCGACCGAGAGCCGTTGTCTACTGAACGTCCGGGCCCCACCCGGGTCACACCCGCCGTCCGGTTCACACCTTCCCTCGCCCCCGAGGCGCGGGCGCTGAACCTGGCTGTCAGTGGTGGTGCGCCGGTGCGGCACACCACCCCATGACCCAGCGGCGTTCGACGACTGCGTGGAGGTTTAACCGGTCGGACGTCCTGTGGTGGACTCGGCCGAACCTACCGGCCTGTAGGCGCCTCCTGTCAATACCCGTCTGACCTGCGATGTTTACCGAAGTTGCCTGGTCAGTACCGGAGATACGCAGGTCGTGGGGAAGCGGGGGCACCTTCGATCGGCGGTACGAAATGTCGGGACGTCACTCGTTCGGCCGCACGTAGACAGTTTGTCCGAAGACCACGGTCCGCAGACAGACGGGGAGGTCGCCGCCCGGGGTGAGATCCGGCAGGCCGGGCGTCCCGGACCTCGGGTCGGTCGACCAGCGGGCGACCCGGTCGTCCGGGGCCTGGACCACGAGCTCCTCGGTGCGCCAGACCGCGTAGTCGGCGGGGGCGCCGGGAACGAGGGTGCCCGCGTCGTCGCGGCCGACGGCCCGCCAGCCGCCCCTGGTGTGCGCGGTGAAGCCGGCCCGTACGGAGATCCGGTGCTCCGGCGTCCGGTGGAACGCAGCGGCCCGTACGGTCCCCCACGGGTCCAGCGGGGTTACCGGGCTGTCCGAGCCGAAGGCAAGGGGTACACCGGCCCGCAGGAGGCCCGCGTACGGGTTCAGGGTGCGGGCCCGGTCGGCGCCGAGCCGCTGGGCGTACATGCCGTCCTCGCCGCCCCAGGCGGCGTCGAAGGCGGGCTGGACCGAGGCGGTCAGACCCAGCTCCGCGAAGCCGGCGATCGTCTCGGGGGTGAGCATCTCGGCGTGCTCGACGCGATGGCGTGCGGCCCGGATCCGGGGCAGCCCGAGCGCCTCGGATGCGGCCCGGACCCCTGCCACGACGGCGGAGACCGCCGCGTCGCCGATGGCGTGGAAACCGGCCTGCAGACCGGCCTCGGTGCAGGCGGTGACATGGGCGGCGATCTGCGCGGCGTCCAGGTGGGCAGCGCCCCTGCCGCCGGCCGGTCCGTCGGCGTAGGGCTCGTGCAGGCACGCGGTGTGCGAGCCGAGGGAACCGTCGACGAACAGGTCACCGGCCGCACCGATCGCGCCGAGTTCACGGATCCTGAGGGCATCCTTCTCGTCCGCGACCTGCTCGGCCCAGTAGCCGAAGACCCGCGGTCCCGGCCGCCCGGCGGCGAGCTTCAGCAGGGCGGTGAAGTCCTCCTCGTCGGAGATGTCGGGTCCGCCGCACTCGTGAAGGGTGCCGATGCCGAGCGAGACGGCGTGGTCCAGGGCGGCACGCTGCGCCTCGGCACGCTGCTGCGGCGAGACCGCGCCATGGGCGGCGGAGCGCACGGCGTGGTGGGCGGCGCCGGTCAGCGGGGCGTCGGGGCGGTAGCCGGCCAGTGCGGTGACACCGGGAACCAGATCGAGGAGGGCGGTCGTGACGACGGCGGAATGCACATCGATCCGGGGCAGATAGAGCGGCCGGCCGCCGGCCGCGGCGTCGAGCTCGGCGCGCGACGGAGGCCGCTGCTCCGGCCAGCGCGTGGCATCCCAGCCGTGTCCGAGGACGACCCGGTCCGTGGGGTGCGCGGCCGTGTACGCGCGTACGAGGTCGAGGGCCTCGGCGAGGGTGCGGGCGCCCGCGAGGTCCAGGCCGGTGAGGGCGAGGCCGGTCGAGGTGGTGTGGACGTGGGCGTCGGTGAACGCGGGAGTGACCAGGGCCCCTTCGAGGTCGATCACTTCGTCGACGCCGCTCGCGAAGGCGTCGGCGGCCCCTTCCGACCCCACCCAGGCGACATGGCCGCGTTCGACGACCATGGCGGTGGCGAAGGGATCGGCGGGGCTGTGGACGTCTCCACCGCGCAGCAGCACGGTGCGGTGTTCGCTCTGGGGGGCGGTGCTCTCGGTCATGGCACCAGTCTCGCCCTTGTGTGGAGCGGCGCCGTCCGCGCCCCCCTCAGATCTGCGGGGGGCGTGCCTCGTACGGGGTGGAGAGGACGACGGTGGTGCGGGTGGAGACCCCGGCCAGCGAGCGGATCCGGGTCAGTAGATGCTCCAGCTCGAGCGGGGTCGCGACGCGCACCTTGAGGATGTAGTTCTCGTCGCCCGCGACGCTGTGGCACGCCTCCAGTTCCGGTACACCGGCGAGCCGCTCGGCGATGTCGTCCGGCGCGCTCGGGTCGAACGGTTTCACCGAGATGAACGCGGTGAGGGGCAGCCCGACGGCCTCGGGGTCGACGACCGCGGCATAGCCCCGGATCACCCCGCGCTGCTCCAGCCGACGGACTCGCTGATGAACGGCCGAGGTGGACAGGCCCGTGGCCTTGCCCAGGTCGGTGTAGCTCATCCGCCCGTCCTTGACGAGCAACTCCACAATCTGACGGTCCAGCTCCTCCATACGGATCAACCTATGGCCCCAGGTCCCTCCAGGCACAGTCGCAGGGGCCCCGAACAGGGCACCCGTGGGGGGCATGTGACGAATGCCACAGGTTTACGGATGGGTAGCCGACGACCTCGCGGTTACGGCGGATGCGCGACGGGAAGTGCTTGCTGTGGTCGAGGCCGCGGCGCCTTGCCGGCCCACCCGAGGGGGAGAATCTCCATGCAGAGCCTGAAGCTCACCGGACGTACCGAACCGGAGCCTGTTGAACCCGTCGAGGACTCCGCTCCCGACGCGTACGACACTTTTGAGATGTACCGGGTGATCTGCCCGGACTGTGCGCAGCCGATCGCGCTGCTGGCCGACGAGGATGTGCTGCCGGAACACGCGCTGTGCCCGACGCCGTGGAACCCGTTCGTCCTCACGGTGTGCGCCGGAACCGGTAGCGACGCCGCGCAGGCGCGTCCGGCCGACGAGTCGCTGGAGCTGCAGGAACAGGAGATGGGACTGCTGCTGACGCTCCCGCAGGGGCTCGACTGGAGGATGCAGCCGTTCTCGCACGCCGGTGGCGCGGGTTCGCGCCCGCTGCGGGTGCCGCACCAGATCCGCCGCAACGCCGCCTGAGACGCCCTGACGCCGCCTGACGCGTATCGACGGCGGTGACGGGCGGCGACTCTCCGTCTGCCGGACTCCTCCGGCAGACGCCCGGCACACGCATGCTGCACCACGACGGCCGGGCCGGCGTGGTGCGCGCGATCGAGCCACGCCCACGCGGCAGGGGACCCTGACGAACGGGCGCTCGAATCCTCGCGGCAGTGACCCGGCCCCGCCCCACGGCGTTGGCCCGGCATGACCCTGCTGCAATCCACGGCCGGCCCCGGTCGTCGCCGTCTCGCCGCTCCGACCCCCGAAGAATCGGTTCCGCAGCCCGGTTCGCAGCCGGTGCCCCCCTCGGCGTCCACCCCGTCAGCGCCGCGCGCGGTGCCGCATACGACGGATCCGCCCATCTACCGGGCGATGCTGAGCCATTGGGAGTCCACCGGCAGGACCCTGCCGGGCCGTCATGACCAGGAGTGGAACCGGATCATGACGACGCCCGTGTGGTCGGACCGGTCGTTGCGCCTCAGCGGGTCTCGGGACCCGCGAGGTGGCGCGCGATGACCATGCGCTGAATCTGATTGGTCCCCTCGACGATCTGCAGCACCTTGGCCTCGCGCATCAGCCGCTCGACGGGGAAGTCGAGGGTGTAGCCGTAGCCGCCGAGCACCTGGACGGCGTCGACGGTGACTCGCATGGCCGTGTCCGTACAGAACAGCTTGGCCATGGCCGCCTGCCGGGAGAACGGCCTGCCCGCGTCGCGCAGCCTCGCCGCCTCCAGATAGAGCGCACGGCCCGCCTCGATCTGGGTGGCCATGTCGGCGAGCATGAACCGCAGCCCCTGGAAGTCGGCGATGGGGCGGCCGAACTGCTGCCGCCCGGTGGCATATCCGACGGCCTCGTCCAGGGCCGCCTGCGCGACGCCGATGGCGCAGGCTGCGATGCCGAGCCGCCCGGAGTCGAGTGCGGACAGGGCGATGGCGAAACCCTGCCCTTCCTCACCGATCCGGCGGGCGTCCGGCACCCGTACCCCGTCGAAGTGAAGCTGGGCGGTGGGCGAGCCCTTCATGCCCATCTTCTTCTCGGGGAGGGCCGCGTTCAGCCCCTCGGCGTCGCCGGGGACCAGGAAGGCGGTGATGCCGCGGGCACCCTCGACACCGGTCCTCGCCAGAACCGTGTAGAAGTCGGCGATACCGCCGTGGGTGATCCACGCCTTGGTGCCGGTGATGACCCAGTCGTCGCCGTCGCGTACCGCCTTCGTGCGGAGCGAGGCCGCATCGGAGCCCGAGGCCGGCTCGGAGAGGCAGTAGGCGCCCAGCAGGCCGCCTCCCAGCATCGCCGGCAGGTGTTCCGCCTGCTGCTCCTTGGTTCCGTATCCGGCGAGCGCGTGGCAGGCGAGCGAGTGGACGCTGACGCCCAGGCCGACGGTGAGCCGGGCGGCCGCGAGCTCCTCGAGCACCTGGAGGTAGACCTCGTAGGGCTGGTCTCCGCCGCCGTGGGCGGAGTCGTACGGCAGACCGAGCAGTCCGGATTCGGAGAGCAGCGTGAAGACCTCGCGCGGGAACCGGCCCGCGTCCTCCTCCTCCGCCGTGTTCGGCGCGATCTCCCGCTGGACGATGTCGCGGACGAGCGCGACGAGCTGCCTGGACTCCTCGGTGGGCAGACGACGCTCCACCAACTGCGGGGCACGGTCGGACATGACGGCGCTCTCCTCCCTGTCGGGCGTTGCGGCGGTGCGCGCGCGGGGTGTGAGCGGCTCCGCCGGGGGATCTCCGGACCGTGGCCCGGAAAAGCACTAGTACCCAAACCGCTGCTGCCCTCCCGGATTACGAGAGTTGCTGGCCAGCGGCCGTGGCGGGTCGAGTATGCCCGATCGGACGGTATCCGTCACGGGGTGACAGAGAGGGTGCCCGGACGACCCGGGCGGGGCCGTACGACCAAGGGAATGGTCCGACCCATCCCAATTGGTCTAGCCCATCCACGGTTCCGGGTGAATCGGTTTTCCACGTTCATGCCAAGTCTGCGCCAGGTCATTCGCCTGTCCCCCCACCCGAAAGCCCCCTCCCCCACGAGGAGCCACGATGTTCGGACTTCACCGACCCCGCGCCCGCCTCCGGGCGCTCGCCGCAACCGTCTGTAGTGCCGCCCTCGGCGCCGCACTCCTCGGTGCCGCGGGCGCGACGCCGGCCGGCGCGGCCCTCACAGCCGCAGCCGAGGCCGCCCTCGCAGCGGCCGGCCCCGCCCCTTCCGTGTGCGCCGGGCGCACCACGGTCACATGAGGCCGAGCTGGGTGACGAACATGGCGATGACGACGACGAGCGTCCGGCCCAGGAGGTTCTCCACCAGCCCGGACCGGTCCTCGGGACCTCCGGTCCGTGCACGGCGGCGGGCAGTGGTGGTGGTTGCGGCGGCGGTCGCGGTCATGGCATCCCACTCGGTCGGTCGGCAGTGAACGTCCCCCCGGTGACCCGACCACAGTGCCAGTGGAACGGGCCCCCGGGGTAGAGACATCGGTCACTGCCCCGAGGTGCGCCGGGCGTTTCAGGCGACCCCGACAGCGGCCAGAGCCCGCTTCTGGGCCGGGGTCGGGTGCGCCGGGAAGTACAGGTAGCAGACACCGCCTGTACCGCTTCTGACCTTGCCGTTCGCGTCGTAGCGCTTGGTGCGGAGCCAGATCGTCTCCCACTCGTGGCGCTTGTAGATCCGGCGGACGGCCTCGTTGCTCGGCGAGGCGGGGTCGTTGGCGATCACGTCGCCCTCCGCCGTGAACCCGATCACAGTCATGAGATGGCCGGAGGTCCCGTACCCGGCCCCGGTCAGCTCCGCCTTGAGGAACGACTGCGACGTTATGGCCGGGATGCCCGCCCGGATCAGCGTCTCCAGGTCCGTCAGCGAACTCAGCCGGGTCACCACCGCGCTCATGTCGTCGTACGTGGCGGCATAGGCTGCGTTGAACGGCCAGTTGCCGCAGCCTTCGTACTGGTAGTCGTACGTGAAGCGGGCCGCGTGGCAGACCTGTGGGTCCGCGAGGTCCGGCTTCACCCAGGCGAGATCCTCGGTGGTGGGCCTGCGCCCCCAGTACTCGATGATCATCTGCGAGGAGGTGGGGCTGCACCACGCCTCACCGCCGTTGTCGTACTCCGGGTACTGGCCGACGTGCACATTCTGCGAGTAGCGCGGCACCGGCAGTTCCCGGGCGAGGCCGGGTGTGCTGGGCTCCACGGTGAATCGGTCGGGGATGTCCGAGGCCATCGCGCCGAGCCGCCACACGGTGGGCGTGAGGCGACTGTCCGGGGTCCGGTAGAGGGTGAGCCGCAGCCGGTAGGAGACGAGCCGCAGCCCGCTCGCCGCGTCGTCCACCGAGAAGGTGTCCGTCCAGATCGAGCTCTTGCCGTCGGTCTGGTCGTCGACGGAGGTTCGGCGGATGTCGCCGTCGCCCGCCGCCCAGCGGCCCATCACGTACCAGGGAGTCTCGGTGTCGTCCGAGTAGCTGCCGCACAGCTCGATCTGGATCCAGGTGCCGGCCGGGGCGTCCGCGTTCCAGGACGCGATCACCTCGGTCGCCGGGACCGACGAGCAGTGGCGCGGCGAGGTCCAGGTCGCGTAATCCCAGGCCGCCGTCTTCCCGGTGTGCGGGTCGGTGTAGTCGGTACGCCCCTGCGGGGTGCCGATCACCAGTCCGGGCCGTCGGCCCGCGACGGCGCGCGTCCCGGCGCCGGAACCGCTGCGCCAGTCGGTGTACGTACTCCAGGAATGGTTGTCCACCAGGGATGCGGCAGCCGAGGGCGGGGCGAGCGAGGGCGCGGCGGCTGCGGAGCCTGCGGACGCCGCCGCGCCGGCGCCGGCGGCCACGGCGAGCGCGGCGGTCAGCACGGTTCTGCGTGAAGTCGGTCTGTTCATGGGCGAGACCCCCGGTCGTAAGCGGAATGGGGCTGCGGGTGCACGACAGTGCGCCAACTATTGCGGTTCGCAGCCGGATTGGGCCAGCGATTCGCCTCGCGTCGTGGAACAAATATTGGTCTGGTCCACTGGCGTGACCTGCGGTTGCGTCGCATCGCCTCGTACGCTGGTCCGCATGAACGACCTCGCCCGCCTCGCCTCAGGACTGATCGCCCTGCCGCCGTCCTGCGGACCCGTGCGGCTGATCGCCGTCGACGGTCATGCGGGATCGGGCAAGAGCACTCTCGCCTCCCGCCTCTCGGTGGCACTCGGGGAAGCGCCCGTGCTGCATCTGGACGACCTGGCCACCCACGAGGAGCTGTTCGGCTGGGCGGACCGGCTCCGGGACCAGGTGATCGGCCCGCTGTCGCGTGGGGAGACCGCACACTACGCGCCGTACGACTGGACAGCCCGGCGCCTCGGCTCACCGCAGACACTGGAACCGGCTCCGGTGGTACTGATCGAGGGAGTGGGCGCCGGCCGCCGGGCCCTGCGCCCGCATCTCGCACGGCTGTGGTGGATGGAGCTCGACCCCCTGGCGTCCTGGCAGCGGGGCCGACGACGGGACGGGCCGGCACTTTCGGCCTTCTGGGACGGGTGGACCGTGGCCGAGAAACAACATTTCGCCGCCGATCCGTCGCGCCCGTACGCGGATGCTCTGGTACGCCAGTTGCCTGTGGGGTACGAGTGGCTGGAGGGGCCTCGCACGACAGCAGGAGCGAACCATTCCGTCACCCACCGTGAGCCTCCGTGCGCGACGTACTGACCAGTCGGAAAACGGCCCGGAAGTGCCTCAACTCCGCTTGACCCGGGGGCGGTACAGGTCTTACGTTCTCAATGTGCGGCTTTTCGGAGCCCTCACAGACGCGAAGCCCCCGGTTGTTCCCCCGTGATCGGGGGCTTCGTTCTGTCCCCGCATCCCCTTGCGCATGGTTGTTCACCGGATTCCGCTTACCCTCGGTCACGGTCCTTGTTCTGCTTGCGGTGCTCTTAGTCGCGCACTACCTGCGCAGGTACGATGCCTCTCGGTGCGGTCAATTCCCGTCCACGGCAGTGCGGTTCAGCGCGCCTGGACGGCGGGTCGTGCGGCGGGACAACCTGGGGGCACGGCTTGTGGGGGACCTGATGGACATCGGCACGCAGGGCGCACAGGCCCCGGCCGACCTCGCCTGGCTGCGCGGCGTGGACGCCTACACGATGGGGGCCTATCCGCAGGCCGAGGAGGAGTTCAGAACGGCGGTGCGGCTGGATCCCGCCATGGCGGACGGCTGGCTCGGCCTCCACGCCCTGCGGATCGACACGACGACCGCGCTGCTGCGGATGTACCGCCACCGCGAGCGCTTCGGCGAACAGCGCACCCGTCATCGACGCACGCTCAACTCCTGGTACTGGCTGGGCTGGTGGGTACAGCCCGTACTGGAGAGCCCGCGTGATCTGCTGCTCGCGCACGCCTCGCACTGGCTGGACGGACGCCATGTCCCGGAGCTGGACCGGGCAC
The DNA here is from genome assembly GCF_035974375.1 of Streptomyces sp. NBC_01320. NCBI lineage: Bacteria > Bacillati > Actinomycetota > Actinomycetes > Kitasatosporales > Streptomycetaceae > Streptomyces > Streptomyces sp. NBC_01320. The sequence continues at coordinate 9,079,139 of NZ_CP108390.1, read as the reverse complement.
TGGCCGGACTGCCACCCGTGGACGCGGACCCGCAGGTGCGGTTCCTGCACGCCTGCCGCTCGTATCTGGTCAAGGACTGGGAACAGCTCGTCCGCCACACCGAACAGCTCGTCGACGATCCGCTGCTCGGCATCGAGGCGGGGCTCTTCGGCGGCATGGCGCGGGTGCGGCTGGAGATGTACGGGCAGGCCGAGCCGCTGCTCTCCACCGCGCTGATGCGCTGCCGCAGCGAACAGCCGCAGCGCAAGGAGCTGCGCTACTGGCTGGCCCGCGCGCACGAGGGAACCGGTCGCAGCGCGGCCGCCCTGCCGCTCTACAGAGCAGTGCACCGGATCGATCCGGCGTTCATGGACACCTCGGCGCGGCTCGCCGCGATAGCGGACTACGACGGGCTCGAAGGCTCCGACGAGGCGGCCGGTCTCGCGTCCGTGTCGCTGACCGGATTCGGTGCCGACTCCACGTCCGCGGAGGCGCTGCCGGACGGCGATTCGCTGCTCGGCACCGATCTGGTGGGCGGGCGGGAACTACGGCCCGGCGGCGATCCGCAGAACCTGCCGGGCGTCGGGGTGCCTCCTCGCGCAGACGGAGCACGGGAGAAGACCGCCGTGCCCGGGCAGTCGTCGCAGGCATTCCCGGCGGGGCCCAGCGATCCGGTGCTGCTCGCCGCGGCACTGGCGGAGCTGGAGCGGATGGTCGGCCTCGAACCGGTCAAGCGCCAGGTCAAGGCGTTGTCCGCGCAGCTGAACATGGCGCGACTGCGGGCCGGCCAGGGACTTCCGGTCCAGCCACCGAAGCGCCACTTCGTCTTCTCCGGCCCCTCGGGCACCGGGAAGACCACAGTGGCCCGGATCCTGGGCCGGGTCTTCTACGCGCTGGGGCTGCTCGGCGGGGACCATCTCATCGAGGCCCAACGCTCCGATCTGGTCGGTGAGTTCCTCGGACAGACAGCGGTCAAGGCCAACGAGCTGATCGACTCGGCGCTGGGCGGTGTGCTGTTCGTCGACGAGGCGTACAGCCTCTCCAACTCCGGCTACAGCAAGGGCGACGCGTACGGGGACGAGGCGCTGCAGGTCCTCCTCAAGCGGGCCGAGGACAACCGGGACCATCTCGTCGTCATCCTCGCGGGCTACCCCGAAGGCATGGACCGGCTGCTGACCACCAACCCCGGGCTCTCCTCCCGGTTCACCACCCGGGTGGACTTCCCCAGCTACCGGCCGCTGGAACTCACCTCGATCGGCGAGGTACTGGCCGCCGACAACGACGACGTGTGGGACGAGGAGTCCCTGGAGGAACTGCGCTCGATCAGCGGCCATGTCGTCGACCAGGGCTGGATCGACGAGCTGGGCAACGGACGGTTCCTGCGCACGCTGTACGAGAAGAGCTGCGCCTACCGGGACTTGCGGCTCTCCGGGTACGCGACGGTGCCCACCCGCGACGATCTGGCGACGCTGCGACTGCCGGATCTGATGCAGGCGTACGGCGAAGTGCTGTCCGGCCGGGGGCCGGTTGACCGGGGGCAGCAGGAGCCTCCGCCGCTGTAGCCCTGCCGGCCGGATGGGCGGTGGCGTGGTGACAGGCGCCGCCCGGTGGGCGGTTTGTCCTCGATCGCCGGACGGGCTTCACTAAGCGCCCGTCCGGCGAGGAGACCTGGCACGACCGTCCTCAGTCGACGGACACGCTCGAGTGGGCCGACGGGCCCGATGCGGTTGCCAGTGGTTGCAGTTCGTCCGGGACCGGGGCTGTCGGCGCCACGTCCACCGTCCGGCGGGGTATCGAGATCCGGTGCGCGGGGTCGCGCACCTCGCCCACCAGCATTTCCAGGACGTCCTCCATCGCGACCAGGCCGAGGATCCGGCCCGACGCGTCGGCGACCTGGGCCAGATGGGTGGCGGCGCGGCGCATCACCGTCAGGGCATCGTCCAGGGGCAGCTCCGCGCGCAGTGTCGCCATCGGGCGCCAGATGTGCTGCGGGACCGCCCGTTCGCCGTCCTCCAGGTCGAGGACGTCCTTGACGTGCAGATAGCCCATGAACGGTCCGCCGCCCTCCGCGCAGACGGGGAAGCGTGAGTAGCCGGTCCGTACGGTCAGCTCCTCGATCCTGCGCGGGGTGACCGACGGGTCCACCGTCACCAGGGCTGACCTGGCGAGCAGCACATCGGTGACCGGTCTGCTGCCCAGCTCCAGGGCGTCCTCCAACCGCTCCTGCGCTTCCGGTTCCAGTAGTCCGGCCTGGCCGGAGTCCTCGACGAGCCGGTTGAGCTGCTCGCTGGTGAAGACGGCCTCGACCTCGTCCTTGGGTTCGACGCGGAAGAGCCGGAGCACCAGCCGGGCGCAGGCGCCCAGCGCCGTGGTGACGGGGCGGCACACCCGGGCGAAGCCGACCAGGGCCGGGCTGAGCCACAGTGAGGTCTTCTCCGGGGCTGCCATCGCCAGGTTCTTCGGGACCATTTCGCCGATGACGAGGTGGAGGAAGACCACGAGGACGAGCGCCAGCACGTAGCCGAGCGGGTGAATGAGTCCCTCGGGGATGTGAACCGCGTGGAAGACCGGCTCCAGCAGGTGGGCGACGGTCGGTTCGGCGACGGCTCCGAGGGTCAGGGAGCAGACGGTGATGCCGAACTGGGCGGCGGCCATCATCTGCGGCAGGTTCTCCAGCCCGTACAGCACTTGGCGGGCCCTGCCGGACCCGGCCGCCGCGAGAGGTTCGATCTGGCTGCGGCGTACGGAGACGAGTGCGAACTCGGCACCGACGAAGAAGCCGTTCGCCAGGACGAGGAGCCCGGCGAAGAGCAACTGGACGACGCTCATCGTGCGGCCTCCAGGACACCGCGGGCGGCCGAGGGCTCGTCGACCGGTTCGGCCACATCGGCGACGCGTACGAAGCGGACCTGCTCCGCGCGGTAGTGACCGACCTGGCGGACCGAGATCCGCCAGCCCGGCAGCTCGGCCCGGTCCCCGGGGGCGGGGATCCGCCCGAGCAGATCGGCGACCAGTCCGGCCACCGTCTCGTACGGTCCTTCCGGTACGTCGAGGCCTATCCGGCGCAGGGTGAGGACCCGGCAGCTGCCTTCGGCGTCCCAGGCGGGACGGCCGTCCTCGGGGGCGGCGGCGACCAGTTCGGGCCGGTCGGCGCCTTCCGCGTCGTGCTCGTCCCTGACCTCGCCGACCAGCTCCTCGATGATGTCCTCCAGGGTGACGACCCCGGCGGTGCCACCGTACTCGTCGACCACGACGGCGATCGGCTGCTCCTTGCGCAGGCGCTGGAGCAGCTGTTCGACCGGGAGTGTCTCGGGTACGAGGAGGGGCGGTACGGCGATCCGGCCCGCGGTGGTGCGCAGGCGTTCCTGGGCGGGCACGGCGAGCGCGTCCTTGAGGTGGATCATGCCGACGACCTCGTCGATCCGGTCCCGGTAGACCGGGAAACGGGAGAGGCCGGTGGCGCGGGTGAGGTTGAGGACGTCCGCCGCGGTGGCGGTCGACTGCAGGGCGCTGACCTTCACGCGCGGGGTCATGACGTGCTGCGCGGTGAGTCCGGCGAGCGACAGGGTCCGTACGAAGAGATCGGCGGTGTCCTGTTCGAGAGTGCCCGCCTCGGCGGAGTGCCGGGCCAGGGAGACCAGTTCACCGGGGGTGCGGGCGGAGGCCAGCTCATCGGTGGGTTCGACGCCCAGCAGACGGACCAGCCGGTTGGCGACGGTGTTCAGCAGCGTGATCACCGGCCGCAGAGCACCGGCGAAGCGGTGCTGGGGGCCGGCCACGAACCGGGCGACCTGGAGCGGCCTGGAGACCGCCCAGTTCTTCGGTACGAGCTCGCCGATCACCATCTGGACGGCGGAGGCGACGAGCATCCCGATCACCACGCTGACGCCGGGTACCGCCCCGTCGGGGAGGCCGGTCGCGGTGAGGGGTCCGGCGAGCAGCTGGGCGAGGGCCGGTTCGGCGAGCATGCCGACGACCAGTGAGGTGATGGTGATGCCCAGCTGGGTGCCGGAGAGCTGGAAGGAGAGCTCGCGCAGGGCATCGACGACGGTACGGGCCCGCCGGTCGCCCTCGGCGGCGGCGCGCTCGGCATCCGGTCGCTCCACCGTGACGAGCCCGAATTCGGCCGCCACGAAGAATCCGTTGGCGAGGATGAGAAGGAATGCCGCACTCAGAAGCAGCAGGGGGATGGTCATACCGCCGCCTCCTGGGAAGGGGCGGCGCAGGTACTACCGGACGATCCGTCCATTGCTGGAGGGAGTCACTCCTTGGGTCGCAGGAAAGCCCCGCCGGCCTTGGGGCCTCTGGTGCGGGGCGGGGCGCACAGGGCGCCACCGCCCTCCAGAGTAATCAAGAAGTGGCCGTGCGGGGCAGGGGGCTCAGCCGTTCTCCGTACAGGTGCCGTGGTTCTCGGCGAGTGCGCGGAGCGTACGGGCGTCGCGAATGGCCTGTTCCTTGGCGATTCCGGGCTGGATGCCGAGGGCGGGCATGCTGGTCCCGTCGCTGAGGTCGAGAAAGACCCACGGGTCGCCGACGCGCAGGTTGACGCGGAGGATCTCCGCCCAGGACAGCCGTCGGGTGCGGGTGAGATTGACCACGGTCACCCCGTGGTCGTCGGCGACGACCTTGGGGCGGCTGAGCAGAGCCAGGACGGCGAAGAAGAGCAGCGCGGTGAAGATGAAGCTGACCCGCTCCCCCGGGCTGAGCTGCTCCAGGCTCATCGCGATGACGGTGATGACGACGAACATCGCCGCTCCCACGGTCAGCAGGACCACCCGGGTACGGGTCGGCCGGAAGGTGACCGGGAGGGTGGGAAGTTCGGGCCGGGGCGCGGGGGCGGACATGGTGTTCTTCTGTCTTCCGGAGGTGATCGCTGGCGGTCCGGCCGTCAGAGGCGGCAGGCGTGGATGGCCGTGGTGAGGATGGCGCGGGCGCCGAGTTCGTACAGGTCGTCCATGATCCGCTGGGCCTCCTTGGCGGCCACCATGGAGCGCACGGCGACCCAGCCTTCGTGGTGCAGCGGGGAGATGGTCGGCGACTCCAGGCCCGGGGTGAGGGCGACGGCGCGCTCCAGGTGCTCGACGCGGCAGTCGTAGTCCATCATCACGTAGCTGCGGGCGACCAGGACGCCCTGGAGGCGGCGGAGGAACTGCTGCACCTTGGGGTCGTCCTCGGCGGCACCCGTCCGGCGGATGACGACGGCTTCCGACGTCATGATCGGCTCGCCGATCACTTCGAGTCCCGCGTTGCGCAGGCTGGTGCCGGTCTCCACCACATCGGCGATGACCTGGGCGACACCGAGCTCGATGGCGGTCTCGACCGCGCCGTCGAGGTGGACGACGGAGGCGGTGACGCCGACGTCGGCGAGGTGCTTGGCCACGATGCCCTCGTAGGAGGTGGCGATCGTCATGCCGTCGAAGTCCTGCGGCCCTGCGGCCGTGCCGGGCTTGGTGGCGTAGCGGAAGGTGGAGCGGGCGAAGCCGAGCTGCAGGATCTCCTCGGACTGCGCGCCGGAGTCCAGCAGCAGATCGCGGCCGGTGATGCCGATGTCGAGACGGCCGGAGCTGACGTAGATCGCGATGTCGCGCGGGCGCAGGTAGAAGAACTCGACCTCGTTCTCGGGGTCGACGAGGACGAGTTCCTTGGACTCCTTGCGCTGCTGGTAGCCGGCCTCATGGAGCATCGCCATCGCAGGCCCGGAGAGAGAACCCTTGTTGGGGACGGCGATGCGCAGCATGAGGTCAGGTTTCCTTTGTGCGAAGGGAATTTCTGCGGACGTGACGTGCGGAGTGCGGAAGTGTGCTCAGAGGTGGGCGTAGACGTCGTCGAGAGAGATTCCGCGGGCGACCATCATCACCTGGACGTGGTACAGCAGCTGGGAGATCTCCTCGGCGGCGGCGTCCTTGCTCTCGTGCTCGGCGGCCATCCAGACTTCGGCGGCCTCCTCGACGACCTTCTTGCCGATGGCATGGACGCCCTTGTCCACCAGCTCGGCGGTGCGGGAGGTGGACGGGTCGCCGTTGGCGGCCTTGAGCTGCAGCTCGGCGAAGAGCTCTTCGAAGGTTTTGTTCGCCATGATGGTCCTTAGCGTACGGGGTCCCGGCCCCCCGTTCAGCGCCAGGGCTCGCTGACGGTGCGAAGCGTGGCGGCGGTGGCGACGGCCGCAGTGACCGCTTCGTGCCCCTTGTCCTCGTTGGAACCTTCGAGTCCGGCCCGGTCGAGCGCCTGCTCCTCGGTGTCACAGGTCAGTACGCCGAAGCCGACCGGGACACCCGTGTCGACGGCGACCTGGGTGAGCCCGTTGGTGACGCCGTGGGACACGTACTCGAAGTGGGGGGTGCCGCCGCGGATGATCACGCCGAGGGCGACGATCGCGTCGTAGCCGCGGCCGGCGAGGACCTTGGCGACGACCGGAAGTTCGAAGCTGCCGGGGACCCGGAGCAGGGTCGGTTCGTCGATGCCGAGCTCGTGCAGGGCGCGCAGCGCGCCGTCGACGAGGCCGCCCATGACCTTCTCGTGCCACTGGGCGGCGATCACCGCCACCCGCAGGTCACCGCAGTTGCGTACGGACAGTTCGGGTGCGCCCTTGCCGCTCATGTCTCTCCTACCGCTCGTTTCCGTGCTCGTTACTGGTTGCCGCAGGTCGACACCGAGGCGGTGTCGAGCCAGGGCAGGTCGTGTCCCATGCGGTCCCGCTTGGTGCGCAGGTACCGCAGGTTGTGCTCGCCGGCCTGGACGGGCATCGGCTCGCGTCCGGTGATCGCCAGGCCGTGCCGCAGGAGCGCGGCGGTCTTGTCGGGGTTGTTCGTCATCAGCCGGACGCCGTGGACGCCGAGGTCCTTGAGGATCTGGGCGCCTGCCGCGTAGTCCCGGGCGTCGGCGGGCAGGCCGAGCTCCAGGTTGGCGTCGAGGGTGTCGACGCCGCGCTCCTGGAGTTCGTACGCGCGCAGCTTGGAGAGCAGGCCGATCCCCCGGCCCTCGTGGCCGCGCAGATAGACGACGACGCCGCGGCCCTCTTCGGTGATGCGCTGCATGGAGGCGTGCAACTGGGGGCCGCAGTCGCAGCGCTGGGACTGGAAGATGTCGCCGGTGAGGCACTCGGAGTGGACCCGGACGAGGATGTCGTCGCCGTCACCGAGGTCGCCGTGGACGAGCGCGACGTGCTCGACGCCGTCGACGGTGGAGCGGTAGCCGTACGCGGTGAAGTCGCCGAACGACGTCGGCAGCCGGACCTCGGCCTCGCGGCGGACGGTCGGCTCGGCGGAGCGGCGGTACGCGATCAGGTCCTCGATCGAGATGATCGTGAGGCCGTGTTTGCGGGCGAACGGGACCAGCTCCGGCAGCCGCAGCATGACGCCGTCCTCGCCCGCGATCTCGACGATCGCTCCGGCGGGGCGGAGCCCTGCGAGCCGGGCCAGGTCGACGGCGGCCTCGGTGTGGCCGTTGCGGACCAGGACACCGCCGGTCCTTGCCCGGAGCGGGAAGATGTGGCCGGGGCGCACGAAGTCGCCGGGGCCGGCCTGACCGCCCGCCAGCATCCGGAGCGTGGTGGCCCGGTCTGCGGCGGAGATGCCGGTGGTGACACCGTGCGCCGCGGAGGCGTCGACCGAGACGGTGAACGCCGTGCGCATCGACTCGGTGTTGTGGGTGACCATCTGCGGCAGGTCGAGCCGTTCCAGCTCGTCGTTCTCCATGGGTGCGCAGATCAGGCCCCGGCACTCGCTCATCATGAAGGCGACGATCTCGGGGGTGGCCTTCTCGGCGGCGATGACGAGGTCGCCCTCGTTCTCCCGGTCCTCGTCGTCGACGACGACGACGGGGCGGCCGGCGGCGATGTCGCGGATCGCCTGCTCGACGGGGTCGAGGGACAGGTCCTCGGCCATGCTGTGGTCTTCCCGGTGCAACCAGGTGGGCTGGGCAGTCATGCCGTGGCTCCTTCCAGAGCGGGTGTCCGCGTACGCAGCCACCAGTCGCGCATGCCCCACAGGACGAGGGCGCCGTAAATGACGTAGACGAAGCCGGAGAAGGCGAAGCCGTTGGCGAAGTTCAGTGGCACGCCGACCAGGTCGACCAGGAGCCAGGCGAACCAGAACTCGACCATGCCGCGCGCCTGGGCGTACATCGCGACGACCGTGCCGACGAAGATGTACGCGTCGGGCCACGGGTCCCACGACAGTGTCGGGAACGCGGTGAACAGGCCGCCGACGGCGAGCGTGCCGAGGGCCGCGCCGCCGACCAGGTAGGCACGCTCGCGCCAGGTGGCGAACCGTACGGCGATGGAGCCGTCCTGGGCCTGCTGCCTGCCGCGGTTCCACGACCACCAGCCCCACCCGGCCACGACGATGACCACCAGCTGCTTGCCCGCGCTGCCCGAAAGGTGTGCGGAGGCGAAGGCGACCAGGAGGATCACACCGGAGAGCAGCTGGGCGGGCCAGGTCCATATCGAACGCCGCCAGCCGAGCGCGAGGGCCACCAGACCGACCGTGTTGCCGATCATGTCGGACCACTTGATGTGCTGGCCGAACTGGGCGAAGGCCTCCGAGTTGAGCCAGTCGACCGCGCTCACTTCGTGTCCTCCCGGTCCCGGTCGCCGAGCAGCCGCTCGACGTACTTCGCGATGACGTCCACCTCGAGGTTGACCGGGTCCCCGGGCTCCTTGATGCCGAGCGTGGTCAGGGCGAGGGTGGTGGGGATGAGGCTGATGGTGAAGTAGTCGGGTCCGGCGTCGACGACGGTCAGGCTCACGCCGTCGACGGTGATCGATCCCTTCTCCACCACGTAGCGGGTCAGCTCCGCCGGGAGGGAGATCTTCACGATCTCCCAGTTCTCGGAGAGCTTGCGCTCCACGATGCGGCCCGTGCCGTCGACGTGTCCCTGGACGATGTGTCCGCCGAGCCTGCCGCCGAGCGCCATGGGGCGCTCCAGGTTGACCCGGGAGCCGGTGTCCAGAGCGCCGAGGCTGGACCGGTTCAAGGTCTCCGCCATCACATCGGCGGTGAATTCACCGTCGCCGAGGTCGACGACGGTGAGGCAGACGCCGTTGACGGCGATGGAGTCGCCGTGCTTCGCGCCTTCGGTGACGACGGGACCGCGCAGGCGGAATCGGGAGGCGTCGCCGAGCTTCTCGACGGCGGTGACCTCACCCAGTTCTTCGACAATTCCGGTGAACACTCAGTTTCCCTTCCGGGCAGGGCCGGGGACGGCGGTGATGCGCAGATCGGGGCCGATGCGTACGGTCTCGGTCACATCGAGGCGCAACGCCTGGGCGATGGTGGAGATTCCGGCGTCGGCGAGGGCTGCGGGGCCCGCGCCGAGGAGCACGGGGGCGAGGTAGCCGACGACCTTGTCGACCGTTCCCGCCGCGACGAAGGCCCCGGCCAGGGTCGGGCCGCCTTCGAGGAGTACGGAGCGGACGCCGCGCCCGTGCAGGGCGGCGAGCAGGGCGGGGATGTCCAGGCCGCGGCCGGTGGCGGCGCGCGGCAGCCGCAGGACGGTTCCCTCGGGAAGACGGCCGGTGTCGGCGTCGTCGGCGACCGCGATCAGGGTGGGAGCCGTGGTGTCGAGGACGCGGGCGCCGGGCCGTACCGCGGTGGCGTCGGTGTCGACGACGACCCGGAGCGGCTGCACGGCACCTTCGATGCCACGTACACCGAGCTGGGGGTCGTCCGTGCGGGCGGTGCCGGAGCCGACCACGACGGCGTCGGCCTCGGCGCGCAGCCGGTGGACGTCGGCGCGGGACTCCGCGGAGGTGATCCAGCGGCTGGTGGCGTCGGCGGCCGCGATCCGGCCGTCGAGGGTCGCCGCGTACTTCCACAGCACATACGGACGCCCGAGCCGCACCGAGGTCAGCCAGGCGGTGTTGCCTGCCTCGGCGAGTTCGCCAAGGAGTCCCTGCTCCACGGTGACCCCGGCGGCACGGAGGGTGTCCGCACCCCCGGTGGCCTGCGAATTCGGGTCGGCGACCGCGTACACGACACGGCTGACGCCGGCCTCGATCAGCGCTTGGGCGCAGGGGCCGGTACGGCCGGTGTGGTTACACGGTTCGAGGGTGACGTAGGCGGTGCCGCCACGGGCCTTCTCGCCTGCTTCGCGCAGGGCGTGGATCTCGGCGTGCGGCCCGCCGGCGCGCTGGTGGAAGCCTTCACCGGCCGGCTGTCCTTCGGCGTCGAGGATCACGCATCCGACGACCGGATTGGGGCTGGTGGAGCCGATTCCGCGGGCGGCGAGCGCGATCGCTCGGCGCATGGCGGTGGTGTCGGCTGCGATGTCCACCGGGTCCTCCTGCCTCTTCGGGCACGGACTCCGGGGCCTGTCGATGACGACAGATGAAGCGGAACGCAACAGGGGACGCCGAAACCGAAGACACGGACGCAGGTGTTCCGGGGATCCCGGAAACGCGTCCGCCGACGGCGGCGTACCTGTGACGGCCCGCCGCGCACTGCCTCCCATCCGGACTTTAACCGTCGGTCCAGGAATCCCACCTGGTCAACCGGCCGCTGGATGCGGACGGGTCGCGGACTATAACCGCCGGTTCGGAATTGCACCGACCCCGGAGTGCGCTGCTGCTGGTACACGATCAGTGTGCCACGCCTGCTCATGGGCCATGCGGGTGAGTGCCTGTGGAGTCGCTCACAGACGGTCCCGGGGAGCCCTCCGGGCGGGTTCGTATCAGGACGTCCCATGGGTAATGGTCCAGACCTATTGACTCAATGGTCTAGTCCTCTTAATCTCTGCGTCACCTCCGAGGAACGGCCCCGCGGTGTGCGCACGCCCGTGGCCCAACACGACCCACCCCCTTGCCAGTTGTGTTCTGCCGACCTCCCTAGGAGGAACGACACGTGCTGTCCCCCACTCGTGCGAGAGCCACCCTGCTCGCAGCCGGCGTAGCCGTCGCCGGACTGCTCATGGGCTCGCTCGCCGCCACCCCGTCGGCCGCCGCCGACCAGGAGTCCTGTCGCCCCGACGGGCTCTACGAAACCCCTGGCGTCCCGGTCCCCTACTGCTCTGTCTACGACAGCGACAGGCGCGAGAAGATGGGCGCCGACCACCAGCGGCGGGTCATCGGATACTTCACCAACTGGCGGACCGGGAAGGACGGCAAGCCCGCCTATCTCGCGTCCGGCATCCCCTGGGACAAAGTCACCCATGTCAACGGCACGGGACTGAGGTCCCGGGCTTGCTGCTCGGGTCATCGATGGCTTCGATGAGTCCGGCTGCGTCCAGCTCTCACGCGATCAGCGTAAGAGCAGGGGCCGTTGACTCGACCCCGCAGACCCACACGTACCACCCTCTGTGGGCGATGTTGTGGGACGAGTTGTGGTCCGCGTGCTCAACGAAGCCGCAGGACCGGCAGGCGAACACAGCCCGGGAGGGCCGGTTGCCGCGTTCGACGTGATGACAGTGCGAGCATTCCTGGCTGGTGTACGCCGGATCGACATACACCACCGCCACCCCGGCCTTCTTCGCCTTGTAGCCGATGAGGGCGCCGAGCTGGTGGAATGGCCAGGAGTGGAGCGTGGTGCGTTGGGGCTTCCTTAGCCGGGCCCGCTCGCGGATCCCTGTGAGTTCTTCCAGGGCGATCCCGCGACCGGTGCGTGCAGCCTCCGCCACGATCTGCTTACTGGTCTTGTGGTTGATGTCCTTGTTACGGCGGGCCTCGCGGCCCGCGTACTTCTTCGCACGCCGTTTCGCGGACTTCGTGCCCTTCTTCTGCAGCTTGGAGCGCAGAGCCCGGTCCTTGGCCCGTTTGCGGTTGATCCGGCGCCCGGAGTACTTGGCGCCGTCGCTCGTGGCGGCGATGTTCACGATCCCGAGATCCACGCCGATAAAGGCGGCCGGGTGCGCGTTCGGTTCGGCCTCGGGGATCTCGCAGGTCGCGATCAGATACCACTTCCCGTCCTGGCACAGCAAGTCGGACTCACCCTGCCGGTGCCGGGCCAGGACCTCCAACTGTTCTGCCTGTCCGGTGAAGGCCACGTTCTTCATGCGCCCGCCGGTGGTCCAGATCGAAACGGTGCGCCGCTCGTGCTGCCAGGACAGCATCCGGTCGTCGTACGGCTGGGCCGCCTGGGGCCGGAAGGCTAACGGCTTGCCCGAAGCCCGGGTGTGACGCTTCGAGCCGGGCTTGCCGTAACGGCCGTTACGGAGGTTCGCGGCCAGGGTGGTGTAGGCGTCGCAGGTCTTCTTGATCGCGTGCTGGGCGGCCTGTGCCCCGAGCCCCCACCTGGACTTGATCTCCCGGTAGGTCAGCGCGCGCAGGGGCAGGTTCTTGCGGACGCGCTTGTCGAAGGCGACCTGTGCGGCCCAGGTCGCACCCTCGTTGCAGGCGGTCAGGGTCGCCTCAAGCACCGACGCCTGCACGGGCGTCGGCAGCAGCTTGACCCGCACAACCAGCTTCACAACCACGGACCTTGATGCGCCAGTCGCACAAACCGCCCAGGTTCGTACATCTTCTGCCCGAACCGGCGATCTATCGCCCACGCGTTCGCCTGTCCGGCTCCGCCAGGCGGCTGTGCGGGCGCTCCGTGCCTGAAAGCGCGACGCTGCGGCGCTCCGCGCCACCCACCAAGGACGCGGTTCCTCCCGGGGTCGAAGCCCCGGGGTTCCTCCCGGGATTCCACTGAAGGGCGACTGCAACCGCGTCTCGCTGAAGCTGCCCGCCTGGCAGACGCTGGCGCCCGGCGTCTCGGTACAGGTGAACTTCGTCTACTACCTGCCGACCTCCACGCCGTCGAACTGGACGGTGACCTTCGGCGGGAAGTCGTACGCCCTGGCCGCCGATCTGGCGCGCGGCACCACGGTGGTCGAGCCGGGCACGGGGACCAGCCCGTCGCCCACCCGTCGACCAGCCCCGCCCCGTCGACGAGCCCGGGCCCGGATCCGACCGGTGGCAGCTGCTCGGCGGCCGCCTGGAGTGCGACCGCGGAGTACGGCGCGGGCGCGACCGTCGGCTACGGCTCGCACCGGGGGAAGGCCAAGTGGTGGACGAAGGGCGAGACGCCCGGCACCACCGGCGACTGGGGTGTCTGGCAGGACCTCGGCGCCTGCTGACCCGGCTCCCATGACCGCCCGGCGGTGATCGGTTCGCCCCCGATCACCGCCGGGCTCCGCCCATTCCCCGGTCTCTGGCAGGCTGGGACCATGACGACGATTCCGGTGACCGGCGGAACCGGAACACTCGGACGACAGCCGGCGGACCGGCTGCGCGCCGAGGGGAACGACGTCCGCGTGCCGAGCCGCCACTCACAGCCGTACGCCGTCGATCTGCGCGACGGTACGGGGCTCGACGCGGCGGTCGCCGGCGTGGACACGATCGTGCACTGCGCCTCCACGCCGCGCGGCGGCGACGACACGGCGGCCGGACACCTCATCGAGGCGGCGAAGCGCGCCGGTGTCCCCCGTCTGGCCTATATCTCGATCGTCGGTGTGGACCGGCTGCCGCTCGGCTACTACACGGTCGAACGGCGCGTGGAGCGGATGATCGAGGATTCGGGGCTCGGCTGGACGATCCTGCGGACCACCCAGTTCCACGACCTGGTGCTGCGCATCCCCGACGGAGCCGCCCGGCTGCCTGTGATGCCGCTGCCCGCCGGGGTGCGGATGCAGTCCATCGACACCGGCGAAGTCGCGGACCGGCCCGCCGAGTTGGCGGTGGCCGGTCCGGCAGGTCGGGTGCCGGAGCTCGGAGGGTCGGAGGTGCGGGAGCTGACGGAGTCGGCCCGGGCCTGTCTCCGGGCGACCGGGAGGAAGCGGCGGATCCTCCCCGTACGGCTGGCGGGCAAGGCGTACGCCGGATACCGGCGGGGCGAGCATCCGACACCCGAACGGGCCGTGGGGAAGGCGACGTTCGAGGACTTTCTGGCACAGCGTTTCGGCCGCCCGGAGCGATCCGAGTGAGCCCACGTCGCGACATGTGCGCGGGTCGCTCCGGCCGCCCGGGCTGAGGAGACCTCGGGGCACGCGTGCCGAGCGCCCCGGCCGCCCGGAGGGAGGCCCCGTCGCGTACGGCCTCGTGGCCCGCGTCAGCCGCCCGCGGTGAACAGCTCGTCCTGAGCTGCCTCGCGGGCGGCGAGCAGCGCGCCGCGCAGTACCGCGGAGCCGCCGAGCGCGCCTGCCCGGACCTCTGTGCGCAGCGGGGACATCGCGGCCAGCCGTTCCTCGACCCGGGACGCCAGCGCGTCGCCGCCCGCATGGCCGACCTCGCCCGCGAGGACCACACAGCCCGGGTCGATGACCGAGGCGACGGCGGCGGCACCCACCGCGAGACGGTCCGCGAGCGCGCCGAGGAACGCCTCGCTCTCCCCCTCCCCCGCCAGAGCTGCCCGTACGGCGGACGCGGCGGCGGGTTCCTGTTCCCCGGAGCCCGGCCGCGTATATGCGTCGATGCCGTGCCCCCGCGCCAGTTCACAGACCGGCGCGGAGCCGACCAGGGAGTGGAACCCTCCGTCGCAGTTGGCCGCGGAGGGCACTCCCGTCGCGCCCGGCACGGGCAGGAAGCCGATCTCGCCCGCGCCGCCGGAGGCCCCGCGGCGCAGCTTGCCGTCCAGCATGACGGCGGCGCCGATGCCGTGGCCGAGCCAGAGCAGGACGAAGGTGTCACGGTCGCGGGCCGCTCCGGCGCGATGCTCGGCGACGGCGGCGAGGTTGGTCTCGTTCTCGACGAGCACGGTCGCCGGCAGCCGCTGCTGCAGCACCCGGACCAGGCGGCGGTGCCAGGCGGGCAGGCCGGAGGTGTCGCGGAGCTCGCCGGTGACCGGGTCGATCAGGCCGGGGGCCCCGATGCCGACGCTGTGCAGCGGTGCGGCGCCCGCCTCGCGCGCGGTGCGTTCCAGCAGCGCCGCGGCCTGCTCGGCGGCGGCATGGGTTCCGGTGTCGCTGCCGATCGGCAGGGTGGCCTCGGCGAGCGTGACGCCGAGGAGATCGGCGACGACGACGGCGACGCTGTCGGTCCGTACGTCGAGAGCGGCGAGGTGGGCCCGGTCGGCGACGATTCCGTACAGCCGGGCATTGGGGCCGCGGCGTGCGGCGCCGCTCTCGCCGACGACCCTGACCAGCCCGGCGCCCTGCAGCCGCTCCACCAGATCGGCGACGGTGGGGCGGGAGAGTCCGGTCAGGGTCTTGAGCTGGGTGGCCGTCAGCGGGCCGTCCTGCTGGAGCAGTCGCAGGGCGAGCCGGTCGTTGATGGCCCGGGCGGTGCTCGGTGATGCGGGCATGCCGAGATCCTTCCAGATCACTGCCGCACGGGAACGAACGTCATGGCCTATTTATCAGGCAGGGTTCCTGATAGTTTACTGGCCGCACCGTGGAGAGGGGCGCCGGGGCCACCGGTGGCAGAGAATTCCCAGGGGAGGGAACGGCAGCATGACGACGGATTCCACAGAGACGGTCTTCGGGACGGAGCAGGTGCGGCGGGCCAGGTTCGCCGTCGCCGCGGTCTTCACCGTGCACGGCGCCGTGACCGGCAGCTTCGCCACCCGCGTGCCCTGGATCCAGGACCACGCCGGGGTCAGCGCGGGTCAGCTCGGTCTCGCCCTGGCGTTCCCGGCGGTCGGCGCCTCGCTCGCCATGCCGATGGCCGGTGCGATCAGTCATCGCTTCGGCGCCAGGACGGCGCTGCGCGGGCTGCTGGCACTGTGGACGCTGGCGCTGGTCCTGCCCGCACTGGCGCCGAACCTGCTGACGCTGTGCGCGGCGCTCTTCGTGTACGGGGCATCGGCCGGCATGTCGGACGTGGCGATGAACGCCCTCGGTGTCGAGGTGGAGAACCGTCTCGACAGGTCGATCATGTCCGGGCTGCACGGGATGTGGAGCGTGGGCGCCCTGATCGGTTCGGCGGCGGGCACAGTGGCCGCGCATCTGGGCGCCGACGCCCGGCTGCACCACAGCATCGCCGCCCTCGCGCTCACCGCGCTCGGCCTGATCGCCTGTCAGGGCGTGCTGGATCTGCGCAGCGAGCCGGACGAGGAGCCGCCGCCGCGGTTCACGCTGCCGCCCAGGTCGGCGCTGGTCATCGGCGCGGTGGGCTTCTGCGCGGTGTTCGCCGAGGGGGCCAGCCTCGACTGGTCGGCGGTCTACCTCCGGGACATCATGGACAGTTCCGCGGGACTCGCGGCCGCGTCGACGACGGCGTTCGCGCTCACGATGGCGGTGGCCCGGATCGCCGGGGACAAGGTCGTCGACCGGTTCGGCGCGGTCAGGACCGTGCGGGTCGGCGGCGTGCTGGCGACGGCCGGCGGGCTGCTCGTGGTCACGTCACCGAACTCGGCGCTCGCGATGTGCGGCTTCGGGCTGCTCGGCCTCGGTGTCGCCGTCGTCGTCCCGCTCGCCTTCGCGGCGGCCGGGCGCAGTGGACCGAACCCGAGTCAGGCGATCGCGGGCGTTGCCACCATCACGTACACCTCGGGGCTCATCGCCCCGTCGGCCATCGGTTCGCTGGCCGAGGCGACCTCGCTGATCGTCTCGTTCGGCCTGGTGACGGTGCTGGCATTCGGACTGGTGCTGGGCGCCGGCGTGTTGCGGGCGGGCGACCGCCGGGTCGCGGCGAAGGGGGTCGACGTGCCCGGCACGGCGGCGGCCGAACCCCGCGCCTGAACCGTTCGACCAGGCGGGACCAGGTCTACAGGACCGGGGGCCTGTCCACCTCGCGCGTTCAGCCGGCGATCGAGTCGAGCTGTTCCGCGGCCGGCCGCAGCGCCCGGAGGTCGCCGCCGGGCGGTGTCTCCAGCTGCGGGACAGCCGCCTTGGCCTGCGGGTCACCGGCGTCGGGCGGGCTTTGGCTTGTCGACGACCGTCCAGGGGCCATGACCGAGCCAGCTGTCGGCCTTCGCCGTCAGCGCCTTGACCGCCGTACGCAGGGCGGGGTCGCCGCGGTCGAGCCGGAGCTTCGCCTGCTGGATGCGGTGTCCGTCGATGACCACCGTCCTCGGCGCGCGCGGCGGCGGGCGGTGTCCGTGCGCGGTGGCGGCCGCCGAAGAGGCGGCCGGGACCAGAACGGCGGTCGGAGCGGCCGCGGCGGTGAGCAGGGCGCCGAGACGCCGACGGGGCCTTCCACTCATCGAGCACCTCCCTCACAAAATCAGACATGTGAATGATGTTCACGAGAAAGACCGTGTGAGCGTAGAGCTGCCTGTTCGGACCGACAATGCTTCGCGCACGATTCATGGATGGGACCCGACGTAGGAGTCGACGTAAGGGAACCCCGACACGAGTCAATGGGCGCTCCGGCATTACCATGGCGCTGATCTTTTCCGCGGACCGCGCCGGGCCGGACGAACGGCACCAGGCACCGCATGGACCCACACACGGACACACAGGGAGCGACCATGGGCGGCCTCGGCGTGCGCTGGACCTTGCACGGCGACGGAAAGACCCCCGCACCGGGGGCCGTGGTCCGTCCCGACGAGCGGCTCTCCTGGCCCCGTACGTTCGGGCTCGGCGCCCAGCACGTGGTGGCCATGTTCGGCGCGTCATTCGTCGCTCCCGTACTCATGGGCCTGGATCCGAACCTCGCGATCATGATGTCGGGTGTCGCGACGGCCATCTTCCTGCTGGCCACCCGCGGCCGGGTGCCCAGCTATCTGGGCTGCTCGCTCTCCTTCGTCGGCGTTGCCGCTACCATCCGGGCCAGTGGCGGGGACAGCGCCGTCGTCACCGGGGCGGTCTTCGTCGTCGGCGTGGCACTCTTCCTCGCGGGTCTCGCGGTGCAGCGGTTCGGCGCGCGGATCATCCATGCGGCGATGCCGCCCGTGGTCACCGGCGCCGTCGTCATGCTCATCGGTTTCAACCTGGCGCCGGTCACCGCGTCGACCTACTGGCCGCAGGACCAGTGGACCGCACTGATGGTGATGCTGTTCACCGGAATGGCCGTCGTGTGCCTGCGCGGATTCTTCTCGCGTATCGCGATCTTCCTCGGCCTGGTCTTCGGCTATGCGCTCTCCTGGGTCCTCGACCGGGTCTTCGGCAAGATCCATTCACCGGCGGGCGGCTCCGAGGCGATCGACCACTGGCGGCTCAACCTGTCGGGTGTCTCCAAGGCCGACTGGATCGGACTGCCGTCCTTCCATGCCCCGAGCTTCGAGTGGTCCGCGATCCTGGTCGCACTGCCGGTCGTGATCGCGCTGATCGCGGAGAACGCGGGGCATGTCAAGGCCGTCGGCGAGATGACCGGTGACTCGCTCGACGACAAGCTCGGCACCGCCATCGCGGCGGACGGCGCAGCCTCCATGCTCTCCACCGCCGTGGGCGGCCCGCCCAACACCACGTACTCCGAGAACATCGGCGTCATGGCCGCGACCCGTGTCTACTCCACCGCCGCGTACTGGGCCGCCGCCTGCTTCGCCCTGTTGTTCGGCCTCTGCCCCAAGTTCGGTGCGGTCGTCGCCGCGATCCCGGGCGGGGTACTGGGCGGCATCACCGTCATCCTGTACGGAATGATCGGCCTGCTGGGCGCCCAGATCTGGATGAGCGGCAACGTCGACCTCCGCAACCCGCTGAATCTGGTACCGGCCGCCGCGGGCATCATCATCGGCGTCGGCGGGGTCAGCCTGAAGATCACCGACAACTTCGAGCTGAGCGGAATCGCCCTCGGCACCATCGTCGTGATCACCGGCTACCACGTCCTTCGGGCCTTCGCCCCGGCCCATCTGAAGACCCAGGAGCCCCTGCTGGACGCCGGTACGTCGTCGTACGACGACACCAGGCCGCCCACGCAGTAGCCACCCCCGGCAGAGGTTCCGCGGGTCATCCGGATGAGCCGGCTGCTTAGAGCCTGTCGGGTCGGGCCGCGGTCGGCCCCCGATATGGCGCCGCCGGCCCGAACGGGGCGAACGGACCCCGAGTCGACGCTGCGCCACCGGGGCGGCCGCGCCGGGGCATGGACCGGCCGGCCATCGGGGAAACGCAGGTCCACGGCACATCGTGGACGCACAGGTCGCTCGGACCAGCTGATAGCGTCGTCGGCCGTGGCACCGAGGGGTGCCGCGCCGGGCTGCCGAAAGGAACTCATGTCCGCCACGATCCGGAGGGCAGTCATCCCCGCCGCGGGCCTCGGCTCACGCCTCCTCCCGCTCACCAAGGCGACGCCGAAGGAGATGCTCCCGGTCGGTGACAAGCCGGTGATCGAGCACACCGTGCGAGAACTCGTGGCCTCGGGCATCACGGACATCACCATCGTCATCTCGGGCGGCAAAGGGCTGATCCAGGACCATTTCCGACCCAACCCGGCTCTCGTCGCCCAGCTCCGCGCGGACGGCAAGACCGCATACGCGGATGCCGTGGAGGAAGTCGGTGAACTGTCCAGGCTCGGCCACATCACCTACCTCGACCAGCACGGCCCGTACGGCAACGGAACCCCTGTCCTCAACGCGGCGCGGAACTTCGGCGACGAGCCGATGCTGGTCCTGTGGCCCGATGACGTCTTCGTCGCCGGGACTCCGCGTGCGCAGCAGCTGATCAGGGCGTACGAGGCGACGAGTTGCCCCGTACTCGCCCTCATGCCGATGAGCCCCGCCGACTCGCACCGTTACGGCGTGCCCGTCGTCAAGGAGGACCTGAACGACGGGCTCCTGCGCATCACCGGCCTCGTCGAGAAGCCGAAGCCGCAGGACGCCCCGTCGGCGTACGCGGCCATCGGTGGATACGTGGTGACTCCCGGCATCATCGACGAGCTGCGGCGGCAGACGGAACGCTGGTACCAGCACCGCACGGGTGAGGTCTACCTGACCGACGCCATCAACGTCTACGCAGGCAGCCGCGCCGTGTACGGGCAGGTCATCGAGGGCCAGTGGTACGACACCGGCAATCCGCTGGCCTATCTCACCGCCCAGTTCGCCGCGGCGCTCGCCGACCCGGAGTACGGCCCCCATCTGCGCAGGCTCGCGCAGGGACTCGGCGACCCGGTGCCCTCCTCCTGACCACGAACCGCCGCGCCGACCCGTGCGGAGCATCGCCGGGCCGGCCTCCGGGTCACCGATGGCTCTGCCGTCGTTCCCCCGTTCCGATGAACCCGCGGCCGGTCGGCGCCCGGACGGGCCCGCGGCTGGGACGCTGCCCCCATGGCGCAGTTCAAGCAGATGGAGCAGTTCACGGACCGGGCCGGTCCCGTCGCCGCGCCGCCCGATGTCACCTCGGTGATCGGGCGGATGCGTGACTTTCAGTCCTCCTGGCCGCCGGTGGACGGGGTGGCGGTCTTCAACCGGGTCTATCTGACGGTCACCGAGACCGTCGACCGGCGGATCGCCGGTGGCGCGTTCGCGGACCGGGCGGCCGCCGCCGCCCTGGATGTGCGGTTCGCGGAGCGCTATCTGACGGCGGTCGACGCGGCGACGGCCGGGCGGCGGCCGCCCGACTGCTGGCGCCCGCTGTTCCAGTACCGGCGCCATCCCGGCGTACGGCCGCTGCAGTTCGCACTGGCGGGCATCAACGCACACATCGGCCACGACCTGGCACTCGCGGTCGTGGACACCTGCCAGGCGCTGCGCTGCGCTCCGCCGGAGCTGGAGGACGAGTTCGACCAGGTGGGCGATCTCCTCGTGATGCTGGAGGAGCAGATCCGGGAAGATCTGATGCCGGGGCCCGATCTGCTGGAGGTCGCGGATCCGCTCACCCATCTGCTGGGGTCGTGGAGCCTGGAGCGGGCCCGTGAGGCAGCGTGGTCTGCGGCCCGGGTGCTGTGGCGGCTGCGTGATCTCCCGCTCCTCGCCGAGGAGTTCCGGCAGCGGATGGACGCCGGGGCCGGTCTGGTGGGGCGCTGTCTGCTCACTCCTTGCCGCTGACCGCGCCCCACCGGGTCCTCAGAAACTGTCGCCGTACCAGTGGACGGCTCCGGGCGCGGTGACCGTCGCCCGTACCGCCGCCGGGTCTGCCAGCAACGGTCGGGCCATGCCCACGTGCTCCTCCCCGGCCACCGCGTCGGTGAGCAGTCGAGGCAGGGCTGCCCGTACCTCGGCGGTGTCGGGGAGCCGGACGCGCGCGCGGGTCGGTCCGGTGTCACGGCTGCGCGCGGCGGCCGCCGCCAGCAGGTCGCCCAGGGCCTGGGGTGCCCGCGGGTCGACCGCGCATTCCCGTACCTCCAGGACCTGTTCGCCGTGGTGGGTGACGAGCATGGAGACGATCCTGTGGGAGTCGGGGTCCTCGGCGACCAGGGTGCGGTCGAGCGGCCCGTACCAGGCGGGGATGCGTACGGCCCATTCCTCGTCGGTCCGCACCGAGCTGAGCGGGCGGTGCGCGTCGTATGCCGCCCGGAGTGCGGCCAGGGCCGGGCCGTCGGCGGGTGTGGCGGTGCGGATACGGAACCGGCCGCCGGCCGGGGGGCCGCCCCGGGCGATCGCGCCCTCGGTGACGGGGCTGGGGAACTCCTGCCAGCCCGAGCCGCGGTAGACACCGGGCGTTCCGGTGAAGAGGAGCGACCAGGCGCACAGCTCCGCTGTCATGGTCCGTTCCGCCTCGACGAGCAGCCGACGGATGAGCCCCTGGCCGCGCGCCTCGGGCCGGGTGGCGACGCTGCCGAGGCCGCCCACCCGCTGCGGTACGCCGTGCGCGTCGCGGAGCTGCCTCGGTACGTAGACGACGACGGCGTCGATCCGTCCGTCCTGCTCCGCCACGAAGGTGCGGTGGTGCCGGTCCGGGTCGAGGGCGTACAGAGCGGGGAGGTGCGGGGCGACGAAGCACTCGCCCCAGAGTGCGGCCAGGGCGGGCTCGTCGGCCGGGGTCGCGGTCCGCAGAGTGGCGCTCACAGCGTCAGATTCCCTTCCGTGCGGACGGAGTTGCTGTCCTCCGGCATGGCCGTGCGCTTCGTGCCCTGCTCGACGCATGATGTGTGGAGCACGGACTCCATTACGCCCGGGGCGAGATGGAGCGTTCCGCCGGTGAATCGGCTGCCGGTCGCCGCGTAGTGGTTGGTGCCGTCCGCGATCCGGATGTGGGCGGTGCCGGAGTCCGTGGTGACGCTGGTGAGGGAGGAGATGTCCCAGGTCAGGGTGGCGTTGCCGGCGGCGCGGCCGAGGAGGGCCTTCGCCTTGTTGCTGCCGGTGAGGCGGGTCCCGCCGGTGACGGTGATCCGCTGGTCGCGTACGGCGCTGAGCTCGACGCCCGTGTTGTCGTATGTGCCGCCGTCGATCCGGAGGTCCGCCGACCCGATGAAGAGCGGGGCCGCGTTCTCGGCGCCGATGACGGTGCAGTCGGTGAGGTGGACGGGGCCGGCGCCGCGCAGGATCGCCCCGTCGACGCCCTTGAACGTGCAGCGCACGAAGTGGACCTGCGCGGTGACCGGGGTCTGGACGAGGACGGCGCCCGCGGGCAGCTCGAACGAGCAGTCGCTGATGACGGTCGGCCGGGTGGAGCGGGCGGAGCGCTGGGCCACGGCGAAGGTCCTGGCGGTGCAGCCACGCACCTGGGCACCGTCGGCGTTGACCGTGAGAGTGCCCGCCTGGTCGAAGGTCGGACGGGCGATCACCGTGATGTCTTCGAGCGTCAGATCGGTGATCTTGGTATTGGCGGTGAACCAGGAGCAGACGTGTCTGCGCACGGTGATCCGCTTGGCGGAAATACCCCATTGAGCACCGGAGTTGGCGATGTCCATCAAACCGGAGTTGCCGTCGAAGAGCAGATCGTGTTCGTACTGCCCGTGGGTGGTGAAGGGGTTGCCGCCCGCGTCGTCGCCGTCACCGTGGCAGTTCACGACGGTGCAGTAGGCGGAGGCGGTCAGGTCGTTGAGATGCCGGACATTGCTGGTCGTGCAGTCGGCGACCCGGCCGTAGAGGCAGTAGATCTGCTGGGTGAGATAGCCCGCGCCACCGTAGTCGACGGTGGGCGGGTTCTTCAGGGAGCACTCCTCGGTACGGAACCGGGTGCACCACCGGCGCATGACGACCGGCCAGAAGCTGCCGGTGGCGTGAATGCCGGAGACGTCGCAGCCGACGGCGTACTCGAAACTGACCGGGTGCGAGCCGGTGTACTCGTCGGGCCCCGCGCCCTCGAAGACGAGATTGCGGATGTGCGTGTTCAGGACCGGCTCGATGCGGGTCCAGGTGAGCCTGCGCCCCTCGGCGAGTTCCCAGCCGTTGAGGTAGCCGATCCGGATGTGCCCCGCGTCGACGATCTCGGTGATCTCGACCAGCTTCTGCAGCTCGCGCTCGTCACCGCCGCCGCCCGCGACCGGGTCGACCTGCACGGACCACCACTGGCCGACCTCGAACGCCGTGGCGTCCGGGACCGGAAAGGTGTCCGTGAGCTCGATGACCTTGCCGGACAGTGCGTGCTTGACCGTGGTGTCGGTGACGGTGCCGCGGAAGGAGAGGACGGCGCCGAAGGGGTTGTCGTGGGTGTTCTTCTCGATGCCGTCGGTGACCATGCGGTGGCCGCCGAAGTCGAGTTCTATGTGGGACCGGTTCCAGAGGTGGCGCTTGGTGAAGTGCAGGTCGGTGTGGGCCTCGATGCGGTGGACCGAGGTGTCGGCGATCATCGCGTCGAGGGCGGCGTCGGCCGGTTTTTCGGTGTCGAAGTGTCCGAAGGTACGGAAGTCGACGGTCCCGTTGTGGAGTTGGATCCAGCGGCCGGGTTTTCCGCCGGCGGGTGCGATCACGGTGCCGCCGTTGTGGGCCGTGTCGGACTTCTTGTCCCAGCGCACGGCCATCGCGCCGCCGTCGCCCGGGGCGTGGTAGCCGGCGACCAGGACCTGGGCGCCGTTCTCGAACGGTGTCGTGTTCAGCGCGCGCAACTCGTCGACCGTGTCGACACGCTGCACATCGCCGGCGTGCGCCGGTGCGGCCTGCGCCGAGCCGGTGGCCACGGCCGAACCGGCCATGACCAGACCGGCAAGACCCGAAGCCCTCAGCAGCGTGCGGCGTGACGATGCATTGACGGACATGGCGGAGGTGCTCCTCGCGTTGTCGATGCGTGCGTGATGCGTGATCGGTTGGGTACGTGATACGTGCGCGACGGCATCAGATGGTGTTGCGGTACGGCGGCATGAACCGCATGCGCGGCATCTGGTCGGCCAGCACTCCCCCGTCGACGACCAGACGCGCACCGGTCAGGTAGGCCCCGGCGTCCGACGCGAGGAGCAGCAGCGCGCCCACGCACTCGTCGGGCTGCGCATAGCGGCCGAGCGGGATCCGCTCGCGGTACGCGGACTCGAATGCCTCCCGGTCGAACGGGAACTCCCCGTCGATGGGCGTCTCGACCATGCCGGGGGCCAGGGAGTTGGCGGTGATGCCGTGCGGGGCGAGCTCGACCGCCAGGGTCTCGGTGAGCAGTTGGGCGGCGGCCTTGGAGGCGTTGTAGTGAGCCAGGCCCGCCTCCGCCACCAGGGCGTTCTTCGACGTGATGGTGATGATGCGGCCCGCGACACCGTCAGCCGTCATGTGTTCGGCGATGCGCTGGCTGAGGAAGAAGACCGCGTCGACGTTGACCCGCATGATGTGCGACCAGCTCGCGGGGGTGATCTCGTTGAAGCGCTCCAGCGCCGCCGTGCCCGCGTTGTTGACCAGGATGTGCAGCGGTCCGGTCTCGGCACGTACGGCATCGACGAAGCCGGCCAGGGCCTCGATGTCGGCAAGGTCCTGCCCATAGGTCCAGGACCTCCGTCCGAGCGCTTCGACGGCCGCGGCCGTCTCCGCGACACCGTCGGCGCCGGGCAGGTCGACGAGGACCACATCGGCGCCGGCCTCGGCGAGCCCGACGGCGAAGGACCGGCCCAGGCCGCGGGCGGCTCCGGTGACGACCGCGGTGCGGCCGGTGAGGTCGAAGCGGTCGGTACCGCGGGGCGGGACGGCTGCGGTCATGGCGGGATTCCTTCTGGCGGGGTGGTACGGAGAGGTGGGCCGCCGCACCGCACCAGGGGGGTGAATTGTGCGGCGGCCCGGCTGCCGGACGACGGCCGGGGAATGGGGGAAGACCCCGGTGTCGTACCGGCAGGATCACGGGAACGGCGGGTGGTGCCGTTCGGTCCCGGTGGATCGGGGGGCTGCGGGATCAGCCGTTCAGTCCCAGCAGGTCCAGCGACGGCCGGTGGATGATCTCTTCCACCGCGTCCACGTCGAGCGGCGGCAGTCCGGGGATGCCGGGGATGCGGGCGATCTCCCGCAGCCCCTTCACCGAGTCGTCGACCGTCGTGAACGGGTAGTCGCTGCCGAACATCAGTTTGTCGAAGACCCCGTAGTCCTGGACCAGCCGGAGACTGTGCCAGAGCTGGAAGGGCCGGTAGTGCAGGGCGCTGATGTCCGCGTACACATGCGGGTGCTTGCGGATGACGGCGATGCACTCGCCCTCGAACGGGTGGCCCAGGTGGGCGAGGACCATCCGTAGTTCCGGGTGGCGGATGGCGACCGCGTCCAGGTGGCGGGGCATCGCCCATTCCAGCGGGGCGTTCGAGACGAACGTGGTGCCGGTGTGGACGAGGAGCGGCAGGCCGTGCCGTTCGGCGTACCCGTACAGCTCGTCGTACTCCTCTGCCGCGGGGTCGAAGCCCGCGTACATCGGCATCAGTTTGATGCCGCGCAGGCCGAGCTCCTGATGGCCGTAGCGGAGTTCGTCCTGCCAGCCGGGCTGGGTGGGGTCGAGCGAGAGGTAGCCGATCAGCCGGTCGGGGTGTGCTCCCGCGTACGAGGCCACGGCGGCGTCGTCGACCCAGAGTCCGCTGCGGCGGGCCTTGCCGCCGACGACGATCGTACGGGTGCCCTCCGGTGCGGTGGCGGCGTACTCCTCCCACTTCACCGTCAGGTCGACCTCCCCCGCGTGGGCGCGGGCCGAGTCGGACTTGAAAGGGTCGGTGAAGTCGTGGCTGTGCCGGAAGAGATGGGAGTGGACGTCGACGATCATGTCCGGTTCCGCTTCTCCCAGCCGTCCGCGAACATGTTCCAGAAGCGGTGGCTGGGTGGGTGTTCCTCGAAGACCTCGTCGACGAGTTCGACGCCGATCCCGGGGGCGGTCGGCAGGCCGATGCGGCCGTCGACGATCGGGAGTGTGCCCTTGAGGGCGTCGAAGACGTACGGCTCGAGGAGCCCGTCGAAGGTTTCGAGGATCTTGAGGTTGGGGATTCCGAGCGTCGCGTGCACCGAGACCGTGGTGCAGAGCGGCGAGTTGGAGTTGTGCGGGGCGACGAGCATGCCGTGGGTATCGGCGATCGCGGCGAGCTTCCGTACCTCGGTGAAGCCGCCGGCCATGGAGAGGTCGGGCTGAATGATGTCGACGGCGTTCGTCGCGAAGAGCTGCTTGTACTCGTAGCGGTTGTGGAAGTGCTCGCCGCCGGAGATCGGGAAGGCGGCGCGCTGCCGCAGTTCCGCGTACCGCTCGATGTGGGTCCAGGGCATCGGCTCCTCGAACCAGCCGATGTCGAACGGCTCCAGCTCGCGGACCAGCCGGGCGGCGGTCGGCATGGCGAACCGGGCATGGCCCTCGATGAACAGGTCGACATCCCGTCCGACGGCCTCGCGGACCGCGGCGACGAGGTCGATGGAGCGGCGCAGCTCGGCACGCTCCAGCTCGTGGAGTCCGGGGCCGAACGGATCGAACTTCAGGGCGGTGAAGCCCTTCGCCACGGTCTCCTTCGCCTTGGCCGCGAAGGTCTCGGGCTCGCGCTCGCCGGTGTACCAGCCGTTGGCGTAGACGCGTACCGTGTCGCGGCAGGCGCCTCCGGTCAGGCGGTACGCGGGCACGCCGAGCGCCTTGCCCATCAGGTCGTACATCGCCTGGTCGAGGCCGGACAGGGCGATGCCGCCCATGTCGCCGCCGCGCAGGAAGTCGCCCTGGTAGACGCGGAGCCAGAGCTCCTCGATGTCGAACGGGTCGGCGCCGATGAGATGGCGCCGGGCGAGGGCCTCGGTGAGGGCGCAGACCTCACCGACCCGGTAGGGGTGGGTGATCTCGCCGATGCCGGAGAGGCCCTCGTCGGTGTGGACCCGGACGTAGCCGAAGTCGCGCCAGGAGGTGCCCAGCATCAGGGTCTCGACCCGGGTGATCCGTCCGGCGGGGCCGGCGGGGCGGGTGCGGTTCACGGTAAGCATCAGCGGGCTCCGCCCATGGTGGAGGTGTTCTCGAGGTCGCGGGCGCCGCCCTCGGCGAGGACGGCCTTGACGGCGGCCTCGGTGCCCTCGATGAGGCGGTCGACGTCGGCGTCGGTGTGGGCGTAGCTGATGTGGCTGCGCTTGAGGTTGAGCGGCAGCTCGAACAGGCCGTGGTCGAGGAGCCTCCGGCGGTAGCCGACGAACAGCGAGGCGTCGTTGTCGAGCAGGTCGGCGTAGGTACGGGGGGTCTCGCCCGGCATGAAGTAGCTGACGAAGACGGATCCGTAGCCGGTGACGACGGCCGGGACCCCGAGGCGCTCGTACAGTCCGGTCAGCTCGGTGCGGACGCGGTCACCGAGCCGGAAGACGTGCTCGTGGACCGGCTCCTCGCGGAGCTTGCGCAGGGTGGCGAGGGCGGCTGCGACGACGGACGGGTGTCCGTTGTACGTGCCGGCGAAGAAGGCGGGGGCGCCGGGGCGCGTGGAGAAGAGGTCCATCAGGTCGGCGCGGCCGCCGATCGCGCCGACGGGGGCGCCGTTGGCGATGGCCTTGCCGAGGGTGGTGAGGTCCGGGGTGACGCCGGAGATCTTCTGCCAGCCGCCGATGTCGTGGCGGAAGCCGGTGATGACCTCGTCGAAGATCAGGACGCTGCCGGCCTTCGTGGTCTCCTCGCGCAGGGTGGTGAGGAACTCCTGGAACGGCAGGAGCGCGCCGACGTTGTGCGGGACAGGCTCGACGATGACGGCGGCGATGTCGGAGCCGTGCTCGGCGAAGGTGCGGCGGACGGCGTCGCTGTCGTTGAACGGCAGGACGAGGGTGGCCTCGAGGACCTCGGGAAGGATGCCGGTGGAGATCGGGTCGTGGCCGCCGACCATCGAAGGGGCGGAGATGACGTTGAGGCTGACCGAGTCGTGCCAGCCGTGGTAGCAGCCCTGGAACTTGACGACGAGACGGCGGCCGGTGGCGGCGCGGGAGACGCGCAGCGCGTGGAACGTTGCCTCGCTGCCGGTGCTGGTGAGGAGGACCTTCTCGATCGACGGGATCAGCTCGGTGAGCTGTTCGGCGAGGAGAATCTCGCCTTCGGTGACGCCGACGCCCATGTGGCCGAGCGTGGCGCCGGCCTCTGCGGCGGCGCGGGCCACGTCGGGGTCGTTGTGGCCGAGCAGCGGCGGGCCGAACGCCGAGTGGAAGTCGGTGTATTCGCGTCCGTCGGCGGTACGGAACCGTGCGCCGTCGGTCCCGGTGACGACCAGGTCGGTCAGTCCGGGAACGCTGCGCTGACCGCTGTTCACGCCGCCGGGTACGACCTGGCGGGCGCGCTCGGCGAGTCGGGCTCCGGATTCGTTGCCTACCGGGCCTGAACTCATATCGCTTGCTCCTTGCGTCGAGAGTCGTCGGTTTTCGCAGGCCCTGCCCGGCCTGTGAGTCCCTGGCGCCATCCGCCCGGCAGTCGCCGCAGGAAGTGGTGGTCCGTGGTGCGTGTTTCTCCGGTGTTTCGATTTTTCCGAACGCTGTTCTGTAGAGCAGAACAGTGCCTGGATATTACGTCCGACCCCGGTACCGGTCAACCCCTTTCCGGCTCCGAAAGGCCCATCCCAGGCGGGTTCACCCCGCAGAAGGGGTCCACTCGGTCCGGGTGAGGGACTAGGCTGTTCTGCTATGACGAACAGTGCTGCCCCAGAAGAACCGAAGTACTGGGTCAAGAGCGTGGCCAGGGCAGCGGACATCCTCGAAGCGCTGGCCGCCCCCGCACAGGGGAACGGCCTGAGCGTCACGGAGGTCGGCCAGGCCTGCTCCATCTCCAAGAGCGCCGCCTTCGGCATGCTCCAGACCCTGCGTGCGTACGGCCTCGTCTCGGACGACGGCGAAGGCATGAACCGCCGCTACCGGCTCGGCATGAGCCTGGCCAGGCTCGGCGACCGCGCACGGTCCCAGGTGTCCCTGCGCGGGGTCGCCCACCCCGTACTCACGGAACTGACCAGGACGACCGGCATGGCCTCCCGGCTCGCCGTGCCCGAGGACGGACACGCGGTCGTCGTGGACCAGGTCGAGCTCGATCAGCGCGTCCGGCTCGATCTGCGGATGGGGCAGCGCGAGCTGCCGCACTGCACGGGCCTGGGCAAGGCACTGCTCTCGGCGGTGCCGCAGGGCGAGGCCGCCGCGGTGATCGAGCGGTTCGGACTGCCCCGGCGCACCTCCCGCACCATCACCGACCCGGCCACCTTCCTGTCACATCTGCGCGACATCGCCCGGGTCGGCTACGCCCTGGACGACGAGGAGGACGCCGAGGGCATCATCTGCATCGGCGCGCCGGTCTTCGACGACCGTTCGGTCTGCGCGGGGGCCATCAGCATCACCGGGCTCAAGCTCGGCCTGCCGGCCTGGCGCTACCAGGAACTGGGCGGTCAGGTCCGGGACGCGGCGCGGCGGATCAGCGTCTCGCTGGGCTGGGTCGCCGAGGCGGACAGCTCGACGGACGCCGAGCATTCCGACGGAATCAGGTCTTGACCAATCGGCTCCATCGGCCGTAGGTTCCCTGCCAACCCCGATGACATTCAGACGACATCGGCGTTTTACCCCTTCCGGTCCGCTTCCGACGCCTGCCCATCGCGTCGTGAACAGTTGATGGCCGGACCTTTTTCAGCCATCCGCCTCATGGCAGTCCACCGCAGGAACGCTCCCTCATTTTCGGCACTTCTCGGAAGGCGAAGTCCGCATGAGCGTTCCGCACCACCACACCCCTGCCCAGTCCCGCCGCACGCTGCTGAGGGCTTCGGGTCTTGCCGGTCTGGTCATGGCCGGTTCGGCCGTGGCCACCGGTTCGGCGCAGGCCGCACCGGCGCACGCCGGCGATGTGCAGCGTGTCGACACGGTCGACGAGTTGCGCGCGCTGAACACGACACCGTTCGAGAACGGCGCCCAGGTCCTGGTCGCCGGCTACCACGCCCCGGGCGACGGCGGCGCGATGGCCGTGCGCTGGGACAAGAAGTCCGACACGGCCCACAACGGCGGCACCGTGATCGCACCCGCCGGCGGAAAACCCGGCCGCTGGATCCAACTCCACAACGGGACCGTCGACTTCCGTACCTTCGGGCACTTCGACACCGAAAAACCGGCCGACGCCGCCCTCGACGCGATGATCGCCGACACCTCGGTCCACCGCATCGAGGCCCACACCGACCTGCACTTCACCAAGCGCCACCTCTGGAACCGGTCCCACATAGAACTCGACTTCGGCGGCCACCGCATGGTCACCGACGGCATCGAGAAGAACACCCACGACAACCCCTTCGGCGCCGTCCTCTCCTTCCGCGGCACCGTCACCGACACCGTGCACACCCACACCCTGGGTGCGGCGATGCCGGACCTCTCCGATCTCTTCGAAGTCGGCGACTCCGGGAAGTTCGCCGTCGGCCAGTGGTGGGCCGTGGAGATCAACGCCCTGTCGGGGAAGTACGAGAAGGAGATCCAGCGGCTCGTCCAGGTCACCGATGTCGTCGACGCGGCGCACATCCGGGTCAACTACCAGATCGGCTGGGACCTCGCAGCCGGCCGGACGCTCACCTGGACCCGGATCGAGCCCGTCGACCGCGCCCATGTCCGCAACCTCGTCTTCGAGGGCTGGGGCGAGGACGAGATGACCGGCTCGCACCCGGTCGCCTACGAGTACGCGGTGCGGTGCGACGTCTCCGGAATCGAGGCCGTCGGCACGTTCTGGCCGCTGGTGATGCGCCGCTGGTGCACGTACTACCGCACCGAGCAGTGCTCGCTGACCAACCCGAAGTCCGTCACCTACGGCGGCGCGGGCTATCTGACCCAGCAGATCTACTGCCTGTACGGGCATGTCGAGGACTGTCACACCTCCAACGCCCGCCATCTCAACGACTTCACGGCCTCCGCCTACTGCTATGTCACCAACTGCCACGGCGACGGCGACGACGAGGGACCGTTCGTGACGCACGGTCAGTTCGAGCACGACCTCGTCTACACGGGTAATTCCGGTCTGATGACGTTCGCCAACTCGGGCGCCGCCTGGGGCGGCCGGGCCAAGCGGATCACCGTACGCCGCCATGCCTGTTCCTGGTTCGTCGCCCGGGTGAAGATCACCGATCTGACGCTCGAAGACGTTCTGGTCATCGGCAAGAAGTCGCTCTCCGGCTCCGGAATGCTCTGGGTCAACGCCGACGGCGTGCAGCTGCGCGGGTGCACGGCGAGCGGGCCCCTGATCATCTCCCAGGCGTCCACGCTCTCCGCCCGGCCCAATGTGATCGCCGACTCGGCGTTCACGTTCGCGGCGGGCGCCGAGGTCACCCAGGCCAATGTGGCCGCCCCGGTCACCCTCGCACGGACGACGCTGAACGGTGTCGACGGCGCGGTGTTCAACGGCGCGGGGCCGCTCGTCCTCGACCAGTGCACCCTCACCGGCTCCAAGGACACCGCGCCCGTCTCGCTCGCGCACACCGACATCACCGTGACCGGCGGCGAACTCCGCAACACCGGGCTGAAGTTGACCTCGGCCAAGGATCAGCGGCTGCGGATCGACGGCGCCCGGATCAACGGCACCAACAAGGACGGCGCGCTGCTGTCCCGTACCGGCAGCGGCCGCACCGTCGACTGGCAGCTGTCCGGTCTCGACTCGACCGCACCCAAGGGCACCGCCCATGTGCTGGTCACCGAGGGCCCCAACCGCTACCGGGCGACCGGCTCCACCTTCACGGGCGGCCGGCTCGAACTGCGGCCCGCGGCCTTCACCGGCTCCGGAAGCCATCTGCTGCACACCGGCTGCATCGAGGACGGCACCGAGCGCACCGCGCTGCCGGACGAGGGCGGCCGCGTCACCCACACCGCGGCCACGCTGCGGTTCTGACCGCACCACCGAACCCACCCACTGAGTCCCAGGGAACCCCCGTGTCCACGCATCCCCCGATCACCGGCCGGCCCGTCCGGGTCGCGCTCGTCGGCGCCGGCAACCGCGGTCTGACGTACGCCGAGTGGATCAAGGCGCACCCCGACCGCGCCGAACTCGTCGCCGTCGCCGACCCGCGCCCCACGGCGCGTGCCGCGGCGGGCGCGCCCGTGGAGTTCGACGACTGGCGGCCGCTCGTCGAGAACCGCATCGCGGACGCCGTCATCGTCGCCACCCAGGACCGCTTCCATGCGGAGCCGGTGCTGGCCCTCGCCGAGGCCGGCTACGCGATCCTCGCCGAGAAGCCGCTCGCCCCGACCGAGGACGAGACCCGGAAGATCGTCGAGGGCGTCGAGCGGGCCGGGGTGCTCTTCGCGGTCTGCCACGTCATGCGCTACACGCCCTACACCGACCTGGTGAAGGAGGTCGTGGACTCCGGCGTGCTCGGGCAGCTGGTCTCCCTCGACCATCTGGAACCGGTCGGCTGGTGGCACTACGCCCACAGTTACGTACGCGGTCCCTGGCGCAGCGAGAAGGACTCGTCGCCGATGCTGCTCGCCAAGTCGTGCCACGACCTGGACTGGATCACGTACATCATGGGCGGCCGGATCGAGCAGGTCACCGGCTTCGGCGGGCTGAAGCACTTCCGGCCGGAGAACGCCCCGGCCGGGTCCGCCGACCGCTGTCTCGACTGCGCGGTGGAGTCCGACTGCCCGTACAGCGCGCTGAAGCTGTACATGCCGACGCTGCGCGAGAAGGGCGCGGTCTGGCCGGTCACCCATGTCACCGAGGCGACCGACGAGGCCGGGCTGGTGCAGGCGCTGCGCGAGGGTCCGTACGGCGTCTGCGCGTACCGCAGCGACAACGACGTGGTCGACCACCAGGTGCTCGCCATGCAGCTGTCGGGCGGAGTGACCGCCACCTTCCAGATGGTGGCGTTCACCGAGCAGACCCATCGGCAGACCCGCATCTTCGGCTCGCACGGCTGGCTGCGCGGTGACGGCGAACGCGTCACCGTGCAGGACTTCCGTACCGGCGAAACGACTGTCCACGAACTCGGCGTATCCGGTTCGAACGCCGCCGATGGGCACGGGGGTGGAGACGCCGCGCTGGTCGAGGCGTTCGTCACCGCCGTGGCCACCGGTGATGCCGGGGCCGTCCGCTCCGGTCCCGCCACGTCGCTCGGCAGCCATCTCGCGGCGTTCGCCGCCGAGCGCGCCCGGCACACCGGCACCGTCCAGTCGGTGCCGGCCAAGTGACACCCCCTCACCCCCGCCCCACCCTCACGTCCTCGGAGGACCACCTCATGTCCCGTCTCCTCACCCGCCGTTCCAGAGTCCGTGCCGTGGCCGCCCCCGTCCTGGCCACCGCGCTCGCCGCCGGTGTGCTGGCCGGCTGTTCCGGCAGCGGCAGCGACGACAACACCGTCACCATGTGGACCTACCCGGTCATCTTCGACGAGGCCAAGAACAAGGCGTACTGGGACGGCCTGGTCAAGGCGTTCGAGAAGAAGCACTCCGGCGTCACGGTGAAGGTGGAGACCTTCCCGTGGGCCAACCGCGACACCGCGCTGGCCACGGCGATCGCCTCCGGCAAGGGCCCGGACGCCGTCTACCTGATCCCGGACCAGCTGCCGAAGTACGCCAAGAGCATCGTCCCGGCCGACGACTACATGCCGGCCGACGCCAAGTCGGACTACACGGACTTCGCGCTGAAGTCCGTCACGGTCGACGGCAAGGCGCTCGCCAGCCCGATCCTGACCAGCGCCAACCCGCTGATCTGCGACAAGCGGGTGTTCGCCGCGATCGGCGAGAAGACCTACCCGACGAGCTGGGCGGAGCTGGAGGCGCTGGCGCCGAAGCTCAAGAAGAAGGGCTACTACGCCACCAGCTACAGCGGCGACACCCAGCAGACGCTGAACATGACGTTCTACCCGCTGCTGTGGCAGGCGGGCGGCGACGTCTTCTCCGAGGACGGCAGGACGGTCACCTTCAACGACGCGGCCGGGGTCAAGGCCCTGACGTACCTGAAGAAGCTCGTCGACGGCGGCTACACCGACAAGGACCTGGTCACGACCACGCCGAAGCTGGAGCAGACACCGGTCGCCAAGGGCAAGGTGGCGTGCACCTGGCAGAACACCCCGGCGGACGTCGAGCCCTTCTGGGGCAAGGAGAACATCGTCGTCCAGCCGCCGTTGAAGGAGGCCGAGTCGATCGGTTACGGCACCGTGGGCGCACTGTCCATGCTGAAGGGCGCCGACAAGAAGAACACCGGCGACTGGCTGAACTTCGTCGCCGAGTCGCAGAACGCGGCCGGTCTGCAGAAGGCCGCGGGCTACTTCCCGGCCCGTAAGTCCGGCGGCGACCTGTACCCGGACGACGCGCTCCAGACGGCGGTCGGCACGACTCTGCCGAGCATGACCGTGGGTCCGCTGCACGACAAGGCCCGCGAGGTCCAGGGCGTGCTCGCGCCGGAGATCCAGGCGGCGCTGCTGGGCAAGAAGAGCCCGCAGGAGGCGCTGAACGCGGCGCAGAAGGCGGCGCAGGGAATGCTCGGCCGCTGAGCCGTGACGGGCGGGGGCCGGCCGGCGCCCGCCCGTCACCACGGGGCGCGGCGCTCCGCACCGAAGCCCCGCCGGGAGTCCGGAGCCACGAACCCGGACCCCCGGCGGACACCCCCACTCCACCGGCGCGGGCCCGCAGAGCTCGCCCGGCACCCCGTACAACACTCAGCCGGACCCCCCGCCCGGGGCCCGGGCGTACACCCCGCATCACCGGTACGGTTCCGCGCCACCGCGCGCGGAACACCCGCGCAGCCCCCCGCAGGGGCCTCGCACCCACCGCAATTCCCTCGTCCCGCAAGGAGATCCCCGTGGCAGTCGTCGCGGAACCCACCCGCCGGGGCCGTCGCAGCGGGCCGCAGGCGCGCCGCGAGGCCCGGATCGGCCTGCTCTTCGTCCTTCCGTGTTTCCTGCTGTTCCTCGCCTTCCGGTTCGGTCCCGGCGTGGCCGGTGTGCTGATGAGCTTCACCGACTACTCCCTGACCGGCGGCGGCAGCTTCATCGGGCTCGACAACTTCACCCGTCTCTGGGACGACCCGCTGTTCTGGCAGGCGCTGAAGGTCACCGTCCTCTACACCGTCCTCGCCGTGCCCGGCACGCTCATCGCGTCCGTGTCCCTGGCGCTGATCACCCGCCGTGCGTTCCGCGGCGCCAGGTTCTTCCGTTCGGTGTTCTTCCTTCCGGTCGTCACCTCGCTGGTGCTGGCCGCGACCGTCTTCGTCTGGATCTTCTCGACCGGCGGCCCGTGGTCGACCCTGATGGGCTGGTTCGGGATGTCCGAGGGCTCCTGGCTCTCCGACGACGTCCTCGTCCTGCCCGCGCTCGCGATCGTCGGCGTCTGGTCCCGCTTCGGTTACGGGATGCTGATCCTCCTCGCCCGGATGCAGGACATCCCCCGGGAACTGGAGGAAGCCGCGCTCACCGACGGCGCGGGCCCCTGGCAGCGCTTCCGGTACATCGTGCTGCCGCAGCTCAAACCCGCTCTGTTCTTCCTCGCCGTGATCGAGACGACGGCCTCGTTCCAGGTCTTCGACGCCGTCTACACCATGACGGGCGGCGGGCCCGCCAACGCCAGCTACACGCTCGTCTTCCAGCTCTACGACGCGGGCTTCAAGTACTTCGACCTGGGTTACGCCTCCGCCATCGGCGTCGCACTGTTCGTGCTGACGGTGGTGGTCGCCGTGATCCAGCGGCTCGTGATCGGGAAGGACCAGTGACCATGACCGCAACACCCGTGGAGACCGAGAAGAAGGCGCCCGCACCCCAGGCGCCCGCCGGACCCGACCGGGCCGCCCGCCGCGCCGAACGCAAGCTGCGCAAACTGTCCGAGCAGGACACCGTCCCGCACGGCATGCGCGCCACCCCGGCCGGCCGGATCGCCCGCGGCTTGCTGCTGACGGCGGCCGCGATCGTGACGATCTTCCCCTTCTACGCGATGGTCGTGCTCTCCCTGAAGCCGTCCGCGGCGGTCGAGTTCCCCGGCAGCCTGCTGCCCTGGCCGCTGACCGGTGAGGCGTACGACACCGTCATGAACGCCCAGGACGTGCCGCGCTGGCTGGTCAACACCCTGGTCTACTCCGTCGTCTCGGTCGTCGGTGTGCTGCTGCTCGCCTCGCTCGCCGGGTACGCCTTCGCCAAGAAGCGCTTCCCCGGCCGGGAGACCATGTTCTGGTCGTTCCTGTCGATGGTGATGGTCCCCTACCACGTCACGATGATCCCGACCTTCGCGATGATCGCGAAGCTCGGCGGAGTCGACACGTACTGGGGCCTGATCGTGCCGACCCTGGCCAACGCCCAGGCTGTTTTCCTCATGCGGCAGTTCATCCAGGGACTGCCCGACGAACTCTTCGAAGCGGCACGCCTCGACGGCTGCAACGAGTGGCAGATCTTCCACAGGATCGTGCTGCCGCTGCTGAAGCCGATCCTCGCCACGCTCGGCGTGTTCGTCTTCCTGTGGCACTGGAACGACTTCCTCTGGCCGCTCGTCATCGGCCAGTCCACCGACATGCGCACCCTCACCGTCGGCATCGCCTCGCTCCAGCAGCAGAACGTGCCGCTCAATGTGGTGCTCTCCGGCTCCGTCATCGCGTTCGTGCCCATCTTCGCCGCGTACATGGTGGGCCAGCGCTACTTCACCGAGGGCGTCACCGCGTCCGGAATCAAGGGATAGCCACGCATGTTCACCGATGAGGCCGCTCTCGAAGAGCGGCTCGCCACCCCCTCCCCCGCGCTCGTCGCCGACCTCGGCCGCCTCGAAGGCGATCTGCTGGTCCTCGGCGCGGGCGGCAAGATGGGCCCCAGTCTGTGCCGGCTGGCCCGGCGTGCGCTGGACGCCGCCGGCCGTACGGACACCACGGTGTACGCCGTGTCCCGCTGGTCGGACACGTCCGCCGCCGAGGAACTCGAGGGAGCAGGGGTCCGTACCGTCGCCTTCGATCTGATGGACCCGGCCGCCGATCTGGCGGAGCTGCCCGACGCCGGGAACGTCGTCTTCATGGTCGGCGCCAAGTTCGGCTCGGCCGGGGCGCCTTCGCACGCCTGGGCGGTGAACGCCGCCATGCCGGACCGGGTGGCACGCCGCTGGTCCGACTCGCGGATCGCGGCGTTCTCCACCGGCAATGTGTACCCGCTGGTGCCCGTCTCCTCCGGCGGCTGCACCGAGACCGACCCGGTCGGGCCGGTCGGCGAGTACGCCATGTCCTGCCTGGGCCGTGAGCGGATCTTCGACCACTCCGCGCTGACCCGCGGCACGTCGGTCGCCACCATCCGCCTCAACTACGCGGTGGACCTGCGCTACGGCGTTCTCGCCGACATCGCCTACCGCGTGCAGGCGGGCGAGCCCGTGGATGTGACGACCGGTCATGCGAACGTGGTGTGGCAGGGGTACGCCAACGAGGTCGCGCTGCGCTCGCTGCTGCATGCCACCGACGGCCAGGCGTTCACGCTCAACCTCACCGGCCCCGAGACCGCTTCGGTACGCCGGATCGCCGAGTGGTTCGGCACCGAGTTCGGCCGGGAGCCGGTGTTCGAGGGCGAGGAAGCATCGACGGCGCTGCTCTCCGACGCCAGCCGCTGTCATGCTCTCTTCGGCTACCCGGACGTCACCCTGCGCACGCTCGTCGAGTGGCAGGCCGACTGGCTGCGCCGCGGGCTGCCGCTGTCCGGCAAGCCCACCAAGTTCCAGGTCCGTGACGGAAGGTTCTGATCCACTCCATGTCCACTCCCTCCACCGCGGCCGCGGCCACGCCCTCCCTCGACGCGCTCGCCCGGGGGGCGGTGATCCCCGCCCACCCGCTCGCACTGCACGCCGACGGTACGTTCGACGAGCGGCGTCAGCGTGCGCTGACCCGCTACTACCTGGCGTCCGGTGCCGGTGGTGTCGCCGTCGCCGTGCACACCACCCAGTTCGAGATCCGGGAGCCCGAGGTCGGTCTCCTGAGGCCGGTACTCGAACTCGCCGCCGAGACCATCGACGCCGAGGCGGGCCGCCCCTTCATCAAGGTCGCCGGCGCCTGCGGCTACACCGCGCAGGCCG
Organism: Streptomyces sp. NBC_01320; assembly: GCF_035974375.1. Taxonomy (NCBI): domain Bacteria; kingdom Bacillati; phylum Actinomycetota; class Actinomycetes; order Kitasatosporales; family Streptomycetaceae; genus Streptomyces; species Streptomyces sp. NBC_01320. The sequence goes on along the minus strand of NZ_CP108390.1, from coordinate 9,041,160 downwards.
TCGCCGAGGCCGAGACCGCCGCCGCGCTCGGCTATGACGCCGTGCTGCTCAGCCCGGCCGTGCCGGGCGCCGACGAGAAGGGTCTGCTGGAGCGGGCCCGCGCGGTCGGCGAGGTGCTGCCCGTGATCGGCTTCTACCTCCAGGAGGCCGTCGGCGGGCGCTATCTCTCCCCGGCCTTCTGGTCGGCCTTCACCGATCTGCCGTCCACGGTCGCCGTGAAGGTCGCTCCGTTCGACCGGTACCGCACCGCGGATGTCGTGCGGGCGGTGGCCGCCGCCGACCGCGCCGACGAGGTGGCGCTCTACACCGGCAACGACGACGACATCATCGGTGACCTGCTCACCCCGTACGAGACGGCGAACGGCACGCGGCGCTGGTTCGCGGGCGGGCTCCTCGGCCAGTGGGCCGTATGGACCAGCTCCGCCGCCACCCTCCTCGACGACGTCCGCGCGGCCCGCGCCGGCGACCACGCGGCAACGGTGCGCTGCCTGGCCCGCCGCTCCGAGCTGACGGACGCCAACAGCGCGGTCTTCGATGTCCGCGGCGCGTTCCGCGGCTGCATCGCAGGCGTGCACGAAGTGCTGCGCCGACAGGGCCTGTTGGCGAACATCCGATGCCTGGACCCGGCCGAGACGCTCTCGCCGGGGCAGGCGGACGAGATCACCCGGGTGGCCACGGCCTACCCCTGGCTGACCGATGACGCCTTCGTTGCGGAGCACCTCGATGCCTGGCTCTCCTGACCGCCCCCGGGTCGTCGTCGCCGTACCGCCCCAGCTGCGCGCCCAGTTCTTCACCGGCGCGGTCTGGCAGGAGCTGGCACGGGCGGCGGAACTGACCGTCCTCGACGAGCACTCCGACCGGGCGGCGGTGGCAGCGGCGCTGCCCGGCGCCCGGGCGCTGATCCTCTCCTGGCGCGCCCCGAAGGTCGACGCCGAACTCCTGGCGGCGGCCGACCGGTTGGAGCTGGTGGCACACACCGGCTCGGCCGTCACCCCGTACGTCACCGAAGAGGTGTTCCGGCGCGGGATCCGTGTCACCCAGGCCGGGGACGAGATGGCCCGGCCGGTCGCCGAGGTCGCGCTCGCCTTCACCCTGTCGCTGCTCCACCGCATCCAGCGCTTCGACCACGCGCTGCGGGGCGGCGCCGAGTGGGCGGCGGCGAGCGAGGCCCCGCCGCGCCACGAGATCCACGGCAGCGACATCGGGGTGATCGGCGCGTCACGTACCGGGCGGGCGTACATCGCGATGGTGCAGGCGATGGGCGCGCGGGTCTCCGTCACCGACCCGTTCCTGTCCGAGGCGGACGCCAGGACGCTCGGCGTGCAGTCCGTCCCCCTGGACACACTGCTGTCGCGCAGCCGGATCGTGGCCGTGCACGCGCCGGTGACGGAGGAGACCCATCGGATGATCGGCGCCGTACAGCTGGCGCTGATGCCGGACGGGGCGGGCCTGGTGAACACGGCCAGGTCGTGGCTGGTCGACGAGGACGCGCTGCTCGCCGAGTTGCAGTCGGGCCGGCTCGATGCGGCGATCGATGTGTTCGACGCCGAGCCGCTGCCGTCGGACCACCCGTTCCGCGCCCTGCCGAATGTGCTGCTGACCCCGCATCAGGCAGCGGGCAGTGTCGAGTGCCGGCAGCGGCTCGGCGCCAGTGCGGTCGGCGAGGTGCTGCGGCTGCTCGCGGGGCAGCCCCCGGCCCATGCGGTCACCGTCGACGCCCTGACCCGCCTGCACTGATCCACCGCGTCGTTCCCCTTACCCCTCAGGAGAGTTCACCCCATGCGACTGATGCGCATCGGCGAGCCGGGCCATGAGCGTCCGGTCCTCGTCCGCCCCGAAGGCCGCCACTACGACCTGTCGGGCGTCACCGACGACATCGACGGCGTGTTCCTCGCCGCGCTCACCGAGAAGCCGAACCTGATCCCCGCCGAGTCGAAGCTCCCGGAGACCGACATCACCGGGCAGCGGGTCGGCGCGCCCGTCGCCCGTCCGCACGCGCTGCTCTGCATCGGCCAGAACTACGCGGCCCATGCCGCGGAGTCCGGGTCCGAGCCGCCCGAGCAGCCGATCCTCTTCTACAAGTCGCCGAACACGATCGTCGGCCCGTACGACGAGGTCCTCATCCCGCGCGGTTCGAAGAAGACCGACTGGGAGGTGGAGCTGGCCGTCGTCATCGGCCGCCGCGCCGCCTACCTCGACTCGCCGGCCGACGCCGCCTCGTACATCGCCGGTTACGCCGTCAGCAACGACGTCTCGGAGCGCGCCTTCCAGCTGGAGGAGTCGGGTGGCCAGTGGTCCAAGGGCAAGAGCTGTGCCACGTTCAACCCGCTGGGGCCGGTGCTGGTGACGGCCGACGAGGTCGGCGACCCGCAGCAGCTAAGGCTGCGCAGTTACGTCAACGGGGAGCCGCGACAGGACTCCGGCACCGCGGACATGATCTTCAGCGTGGCGCATCTGGTGCACCACCTGTCGCAGTATCTGGTGCTGGAGCCCGGGGACATCATCAACACCGGTACGCCGCAGGGCGTGGCGCTGTCCGGCCGCTTCCCGTACCTGGGACCGGACGATGTGATGGAGGTCGAGATCTCCGGCCTGGGCCGGCAGCGCAGCGTCTGCCGGCCCGCGTAACGCCGCTCAGTCCTCCGGGAGTTCGACCGGGGCGATGTCGTCGAAGACATCGCCGGGGCCGGGGTTCGTCGCGTCCGTGGCACCGCCGAAGTGGTTCATCACACCCCATACGGCGTTGAGCGCGGTCTGCACGGCGCCCTCGGCCCACCCGGCCGTCCAGGAGATGTCGTCGCCCGCGAGGAAGAGTCCCCGCTTGTCGGCGGGCAGCCGGTCCTGCATGAAGTGGGTGAACAGCCGCCGCTGGTAGCGGTAGTGGCCCGGCAGGTTGGCCTTGAACGCGCCCATGAAGTAGGGCTCGTTCTCCCAGGAGACGGTCACCGGGTTGCCGATGATGTGCTTCCTGATGTCGACGTTCGGGTAGATCTCGCCGAGCGACTTCAGCATCACTTCCATGCGCTCGTTCGGGGAGAGCGGCAGCCACTTCAGGCTGTCGTCGCACCAGGTGTACGAGAGACAGATGACGGCCGGTTTGTCCGGCCCGTCGTCGAGAAGGTACGTGCCCCGCGTCATCCGGTCGGTGAGCGTCATCGACATGGTGTCGCGCCCGGTGGGAACCCCCCTGCCGTCGACGGCCTTGTCCAGCCAGAACGGCCGGTCGACGGGCACGAACAGCTTCGACGACTCCATGTAGTGGGTCCGCTCCATCGCCGTCCAGTGGTCGATGGGGAACAGCTCGTCGTCGCAGGCGATCTTGGAGAGCAGCAGCCAGGACTGCCCCGTGAAGATCGCCGCCCGGAAGGTGCGGATGTCGCCGGTCGCGTCGGTGACGGTGATCCGGTTCCCGGCGGTGCGGTGCAGCCGGGTCACGGCGGGACGGGGCTCCCCCTCGTGCAGCGAGGACAGCGAGGTACCGAGCGGCCAGTGCACGATCTTCTGCGGCTCGCGGTCCCAGAGCCGCAGCGGGAGCTGCTGGCTGCCGCCGACGATGCCGCGGTGGTGGTCGTCGGCCTCGGTGTAGACGACCCGCAGGATCTCCAGGATGGAGTTGGGGAAGTCGGTGTCCCAGCCGCCGGTGCCGAACCCGACCTGGCCGAAGATCTCGCGGTGCCGGAACGACTTGAAGGCGTCGGAGGCGCAGAGGAAGCCGTAGAAGGTCTGGTTGTCGAGCTTCTCGACGAGCTTCGCCCAGATCTCGCGGATCCGCGGGACGTCGCGCTCGCGCATCGCCCGGTTCATGTCGGAGAAGTCGGCGCCCTCCTCCAGGCAGGCGTTCCAGGCGTCCATCACGTCACGGTAGACCTGCGGCAGGTCGTCGATCGTCTCCGCGTAGTGCGACTCGCCCTTGAGGTCGACGACGGTCGACGGGGTGGTCGGCGCGAGCGGGTTGGGGAACGGGCTGGTCTCCAGGCCCACCAGGTCGATGTAGTGCTGCAGCGCGGTGGACGACGGCGGGAAGCGCATCGCCCCCATCTCGGCGGTCAGCGAGGGGTCGCACCCGTCGAAGCCGACCGTACGCAGCCGGCCACCTATCCGGTCCGCCTCGTAGACGACGGGCTTGAGGCCCATCTTCATCAGTTCGTACGCCGCCACGATGCCGGAGAGCCCGCCACCGATGACCGCCACCTCGGCGCCATGCTCGGTCGCCGGTATCTGCCCCAGCCCCGCGGGGTGCGCCAGGAAGTCGTCGTACGCGTAGGGGAAGTCCGGACCGAACATGGTGATCGGTGGCTGCGCGTCGGTGTGCTGGACGGCGTTGGGCACCGTGGACGTCATGGGGTGGGGACTCCTTGCGAGGGCAGTGGAAGAGACGAGAGGGGCGCGGTGGGCTCAGACGAGGGAGCCGTACAGACCGGGGCGGCGGTCGCGCAGATACGGGTTGGCGGCGCGGGACGCGCTCAGGAACTCCGGGTCGACCTCGCCGATCACGAGCTCCTCGCCACGTCCGGCGCGGGTGCGGACCGTGCCGTCGGGGCCGGCCAGACAGCTCAGCCCGACGAACTCGAACTCGCCTTCCGGACCGGTCCTGTTGACGTACGCGACATACATCTGGTTCTCGAAGGCGCGGACCGGCACGACGGACTCGGGGACGAACTGGAAGGGGTGCATCTGCGCGGTCGGCACCAGCAGCAGATCGGTGGCGGCGAGGGCGTGCGCCCGTACGTTCTCGGGGAACTCGACGTCGTAACAGATCATGATCCCGATGCGTACGCCGTCCAGTTCGGTCTGGACGACGGTCTGCTCGCCGGGGGTGAACCACTGCTGCTCGAAGCAGCCGAAGAGATGGGTCTTGCGGTAGTTGGCGAGCCGGGTGCCGTCGGGGCCGATCAATTGCGCGGAGTTGAAGATCAGCTCGTCCGCGCGCTCCGGGTACCCGTAGAGGACCGCGAGCCCGTGCCGTACGGCGATGGAGGCGACGGTCTGCGAGGAGGCGCCGTCGGCGGGCTCGGCCAGCAGGGGTACGTCGTCGCCGATGGCGTACCCGGTCAGGAACAGCTCGGGGCAGACGAGCAGTCGCGCCCCGGCGGCTGCCGCACGCTCTGCCGCCTCGTCGAGGGTCTTGATGTTCTCGGCCACCGAGCCCGGACGTCCGGAGCTCTGGAGCAGGGCGGTGCGCAACGGCGGCATGGCTGACCTCGGGCAGTGCGGGCGGGGCGGGGACGTATAGACGGTACGGGCCGGTAATCCGGCCGGACAAGGCGCGAGTGTTGCGCGCCGACCGTCGATCCATTGCGCAATTCGCCGGTCCGGCGGTGATTCGTTGCGTGGAACGTCTCCGCAGGTCACAGGGGTGATATCGGTCTCGGGTCGGAGTGGGTTCCCGCCGCGCGACGGAGAGCGGACGGGGACCTGGGTGCGATGTGCGGCGGCGCTCCCGCCAAAAGAGTGGGAGCCGTCCGGGCGACTCCCGCTCCGCCTTGCGGAAGGCCTGTCATGATCCGCATCGCGCACATCCGCACCCGGCTCGCCGCGATCGCAGCGGCGCTGCTGATCACAGCGGGCGCCTCCGGCTCGGCAGCGGCGCTCGGCGACTGGGCCCCCGGAACTGCGAGGGCAACGGGAAGCGGCAGCCCTGACCGGTACGGCGAAGCTGTACCGCCCGGCCGGGGCTGGCACCCGCAGTACGAGCAGAAGAGCTGACGCCCGCCCGGCGGATCAGCCTGGCGTCCCCGAGGAGTACCGCCGCAGCAGCGGCGACAGCACCAACACGGACTTGGTTCGCTCCACATAGGGCTCGCCCGCGATCCGCTCCAGCACCTGCTCGAAGTGGCGCATGTCGGCGGCGAAGACCTGGACGATCGCGTCGGCCTCCCCGGTGACCGTGGAGGCCGAAGCGATCTCGGGGTAGCGCGCCAGACCGCTCTTGATCGCTTCCGGGGAGGTGTTGCGGCTGCAGTAGATCTCGATGAAACCCTCGGTCTCCCAGCCGAGCGCCGCCGGGTCCACCCGCACGGTGAATCCGGTGATGGCCCCCTCCGCACGCAACCGGTCGACCCGGCGTTTCACCGCGGGCGCGGACAGGCCGATGATCGCGCCGATGTCGGCGTAGGAGCGGCGGGCGTCCTCGGCGAGGGCGTGGACGATGCGTTCGTCGAGATCGTTCAGTCGCACTTCAGGTGGATCACTTCTCTGCGATGGCCGGTCGGGGCGTCGGCAGCACGGTGCCGCAACCGAAGTAGAACACGTGGTGGTGGGCGGGGCCGTACGGACGTCGGCGCGGTGCAACGGGGTAGGGGTGGAGTGCGTACCCGGCGAATGGAGCTCCGATGACCTGGCTCGACCCCGACCCCTTCCTGCGAGGTGTCGCCTGGCGGGACGGCGTGTGCCCGGTCCGGGCCGACCCGGCCGATCTGGCGCGGCTGCCGTGGGACACCGCGGAGCGGGCGCTGCTGCCGACCGGGGTCCGGCTGGAGTTCCTGGCTCCGGGAGCGCGTGCGGTGGAGATCCGTTACCGCGCCGCGGCCCGGGGCGCGGCGGACGGCCGGGCCGGGCTCTTCGCGCTGTGGCAGGGCGGGCAGTGTGTGGCGGAGGTCCTCGCCGGGCCCGCCGAGGAGGCCGTCACCGTGATCGGACTCCCGCCGGGGAAAGGCCCGTTCACCGTCCATCCGCCGGAGACTCTGGCCCCGGCGATCCTGGGGCTGCGGGCGGTGGGCGGGGCCCTGCTGCCCGCCCCGGCGCGGCCGCGGTGGGTGGTCCACGGGGACTCGATCACCGAGGGCTGGTGGTCGACGCGCCCCGCCCACGCCTGGCCCGCGGTGGCGGGCCGCGCGCTGGGCCTCGACCCGGTCAACCTGGGGTACGCGGGTTCGGCACGCGGGGAGTTGTGCGTCGCCGAGCAGATCGCCGGGCTCCCGGCCGATCTGCTGACGCTGGCCTTCGGTACGAACTGCTGGTCGTCGGTACCCTTCTCGGCGCCGCTGCTGTACGAGACGGTGCGCGCCTTCGTCACCCTGATGCGCGCGGGCCACCCGGGGACGCCGATCCTGCTGGTCTCCCCGCTCCTGCGCCCGGACGCGGAGGACACCCCGAACGCCCTCGGAGCCACGCTGTCCGAGCTGCGGACGGCGCTGGAGCGGGCCGGCGCGAGCCTCGTCCGGGCGGGGGACGCCCGGCTGTCGGTGCTGCCGGGGCGGGATGTCCTGGGCCCGGAACACCTGGTGGACGGCCTCCACCCGGACGACAGCGGCCACGCCCTGCTGGCGGCGGCGGTCGCAGATGCCCTCACCCCGTACGTCCCCTGACAACGGAGAAAGCCCGGGCCGCTGTTGCGGCCCGGGCGCAGCCCTCGTGAACGACCCTGCGGGTGAGCGCACCCAGGGCCCTCGTGTCGATCATGCTGGCCCCGCGGGGTCCGGCGCGCACATCTGCGGCGTTGTCGTCGGTCGCCGACCCCCATGGCCCTCAAGCCCTCAAGCCCTCAAGTCATGGGGGACACCCTTCGCGTGGGCTCCCGCCTTCGCCTCGCGACTGCACGCACCCATTGCGCCGCCGGCCGCTCCGCGGTCCGGTCCGGTCCGGTCCGGTCCGAACGGAAGACCCTAGCTCCAGCTGGCGTGCAGCGGCTTGCCCTCGGCGTAACCGGCGGCGCTCTGCACACCGACGACCGCCTTCTCGGCAAACTCCTCCAGGGACGCCGCACCGGCGTATGTGCAGGAGGAGCGGACGCCCGCGATGATCGAGTCGATCAGGTCCTCGACGCCGGGACGGACCGGGTCCAGGAACATCCGCGAGGTGGATATGCCCTCCTCGAAGAGCGCCTTGCGGGCCCGGTCGTACGCGGACTCGTCGGACGTACGGTTCTTCACGGCGCGCGCGGACGCCATGCCGAAGGACTCCTTGTAGTACCGGCCGTCGGCGGACTGCTGGAGGTCGCCGGGCGACTCGTACGTACCGGCGAACCAGGAGCCGATCATCACATTGGACGCGCCCGCGGCAAGCGCCATGGCGACATCGCGCGGGTGGCGGACGCCGCCGTCGGCCCAGACGTGCTTGCCGTGCTTCTTCGCCTCGGCGGCGCACTCCAGCACCGCGGAGAACTGCGGCCGTCCGACACCGGTCATCATCCGCGTGGTGCACATGGCACCGGGGCCGACCCCGACCTTGATGATGTCCGCGCCGGCCTCGATGAGGTCGCGCACGCCCTCGGCGGCGACGACGTTGCCCGCGACGATCGGCACCTGTGGGTCGAGCGCCCGGACCGCCCGGACCGCGCTGATCATGGACTCCTGGTGGCCGTGCGCGGTGTCGACGACGAGCGTGTCGACGCCCGCGTCGAGGAGCTGCTTGGCCTTGCCCGCGACATCGCCGTTGATCCCGACGGCGGCGGCTATCCGCAGCCTGCCGTCGGCGTCGGTGGCCGGGGTGTAGAGCGTGGCGCGGAGCGCAGCCTTGCGGGTGAGGATGCCGACGAGCCGGCCGTCCGCGTCGACCGCCGGGGCGAGCTTGCGGTTGGCGCCGTCGAGCTTGTTGAACGCGTCGCGCGGGTGGATGTCCGCGTCGAGCAGCACGAGGTCCTTGGACATGACCACGGAGAGCTGGGTGAAGCGGTCGACACCGGTCAGGTCGTGGTCGGTGACGACGCCGACGGGCCGCTG